>NZ_CP154608.1:0-2421308 GCF_039555325.1 Sphingomicrobium sp. XHP0239 | reverse complement strand
ACGTCCACTCCGTCGATGACGAGCGTCGCGAGCGTATCGCTGCCGGTCGCGATCGAGATCGTGCCGTCGGCGAACTCGCTGTCCGCGTCGGCATCGCTTCCCTCGGGCAGACCCGACTCGTCGACGTCGGTCTCGCCCGCAAGGCTGATGACCGGTTCGTCGTCGCTGCCGAGATCGATCGTCACGACCGCGATGTCGCTGTCGCCGTCACCGTCCGTGATCTGATACCGGAATTGGACCTCGCCGGTTTCGTTCGCGCCCGGAATGTAGGTGAAGGTGCCCGCGCCGTCGTACGTGACGCTTCCCGTCCCCGTGATCGAGTTCGGCACCAGGCTGACACCGGTGGCGGCATCGACGCCGTCGGCACCCGTCACGTCGTTGTCGAGCACGTCGATCGCGACCGGCGCGTTGTTGTTGTCGGCCATGACGCTGTCGTCGATCGCGTCGGGCGTGTCGTCGGCGATGGTGATGACCAGCGGCGCTTCGTCGGTGCTGCCGTCGCTGTCGGTTGCGACCACGGTGAACGTGTCGGTTTCCGCGACATTGTCGACATCGTCGGTCGCCTCGGTCAGCTGGTAGGTATAGGTATAGCCGTCGGTGGGATTTCCAGTGACGGTCAGCGTGCCGCTTTCGCCGGTCACGATCCCGCCATTCGTGACGTCCACTCCGTCGATGACGAGCGTCGCGAGCGTATCGCTGCCGGTCGCGATCGAGATCGTGCCGTCGGCGAACTCGCTGTCCGCGTCGGCATCGCTTCCGTCGGGCAGACCCGCCTCGTCGACGTCGGTCTCGCCCGCAAGGCTGATGACCGGTTCGTCGTCCCGCGCCAGCGTCAGCGTGACGGTCGCGATGTCGCTGTCGCCATCGCCGTCGGTGATGCGGTAACGGAAGGTCACGGTGCCTTCCTCGTTCGGACCGGGCGTGTAGGTGAAGGTCCCGTCGCCATTGTAGACGACGCTGCCCGCGCCATTGAGCGAGCCGGCGACCAGCGCGATGTCGTCGAGATCTACCCCGTCGGCACCCTGCACATCGTTCGCGAAGACATCGATATCGATCGTATCGCCCGCCTGGAGATCGGATGCGGTGGCGCTGTCGTCGCGCGCATCGGGGACATCGTCGCCGATGGTGATGACCAGCGTATCGCTCGTCGTGTCACCGTCGCTATCGGTGAGAACGACCTGGAAATCGTCGGTTTCCGCCCCCGCGCCGTCGAACGTATTGTCGGTCAGCTCGTAGGTGTAGCTGTAGCCGCTCGACGGATTCCCGGTAACGGTCAGCGTGCCGAACTCGCCGACGACGGTCCCGCCATTGGTGACGTCCACGTTGTCGATAACGAGGCTGCCCACGCCGTCATTGCCCGTCGCAACACCGATGGTGCCCGAGGTGAATTCCCCATTGCCCGAGGCAGCGGATCCCGGCGCTTCGCCGGCCGGCGGACCGTCGAGCCCGGATTCCTCGACGCGCGTGCCGCCCGCCAGGGTAAGCTGCGGCTCGCTGTCGGCGCCGAGCGTGATGGTCACGGTCGCGACATCGCTGTCGCCGTCGCCGTCGGTGATGCGATACTGGAAACGAACCGTGCCGTCTTCGCCCGCACCCGGATTGTAGGTAAAGGTCCCGTCGCCGTTGTTGACGACGGTCCCGGTCCCGGTGAGCGAGCCCGCGACATAATCGATGTTGCCGAGCGGAACGCCGTCCGCACCCTGCGTATCGTTGGCGAACACGTCGACCGTGATCGGGCTGCCTTCGGCAAGGCTCGCCCCGTTCACGCTATCGTCGCGCGCGTCGGGCGTGTCGTCGACGATGGTGATGACGAGATCGCTCGAGCGTGTATCGCCGTCGCTGTCGGTCGCGGTGACGGTAAAACTGTCGGTTTCCGCCCCGGGCCCGTCGTCGGTATTGGTCGTCAGCTCGTAGCTGTAGGCATAGCCGTCGGTCGGATTGCCGGTGACGGTCAACGTGCCGAAGTCGCCCGCGACGACGCCGCCGTTGGTGACGTTGACCCCGTCGATGACGAGCGACACGACGGTATCGTTGCCGGTGGCCACGTCGATGGTGCCGCTGGCGACTTCCTCGTCGCTTCCCGCCGCGCTGCCGGGCGCTTCGCCCGCCGGCGGGCCGTCCAGCCCCGCTTCGTCGACCTCGGTGTCGCCCGCGATCGAGATCAGCGGGACCGAGTCCCCCGGATAGGTGATCGTCACGGTCGCGACCGAACGATCGCCGTCGCCGTCCACGATGACATAGTCGAACGTGACGGTGCCGCTTTCGCCGGCGCCCGGGACGTAGGTGAAGGTGCCGTCCCCGTTATAGCTGACGGTGCCCTGGCCCGACAGCGAGCCGTCGACATAGGCAATATCGTCGAGATCGACGCCGTCGGCGCCTTCGACGTCGTTGCCGAGAACATTGACCGTGACCGGACGGTTCTCCACGCCCGTGGCGCTGTCGTCGTTGGCGGTGGGGACGTCGTCGACGATCGCGATGGCGAGCGTATCGGTGGTCGTATCGCTGTCGCTGTCGGTGAGGACGATCTCGAAATCGTCGGACTCCACGCCCGCGCCGTCATCGATGTTCGTCGTCAGTTCGTAGCTGTACGCGTAGCCGTCGGTCGGATTGCCGGTGACGGTCAACGTGCCGTAGTCGCCCGCCACGACACCGCCGTTGGTGACGTCGACGCCGTTGATGACGAGGCTGGCGACCGCATCGCTGCCCGTATCGACGGCGATAGTGCCGCGGGTCGTCTCGCCGTCGGTCGCCGCCGCGCTGCCGGGCGCTTCGCCCGCGGGCGGGCCGTCGAGACCGGCTTCGGTGACGCTATCGCCGCCGCCGAGCGTGATCGTCGGTTCGGAATCGGCACCAAGGTCGATGGTGACGGTCGCGATGTCGCTGTCGCCATCCCCGTCCGTCACGCGATACTGGAAGGTGACCGTCCCATCCTCGCCCGTTCCGGGCGTGTAGGTGAAACTGCCGTCGTCATTGTACGCGACGCTCCCGCGGCCGGTCAGCGATCCCTCGACATATTCGATGGCGTCGAGTTCGACGCCGTCGGCCCCTTCGACGTCGTTGGCGAACACGTCGATGGTGATCGGCGTGCCCTCGCTTCCGCTGGCACTGTCGTCGCGCGCGTCGGGGACGTCGTCGACGATGGTGATGACGAGATCGCTCGAGCGGGTATCGCCGTCGCTGTCGGTCGCGGTGACGGTGAAGCTGTCGGTTTCCGCCCCCGGGCCGTCGTCGGTATTGGTCGTCAGCTCGTAGCTGTAGGCATAGCCGTCGGTCGGATTGCCGGTGACGGTCAACGTGCCGAAGTCGCCCGCGACGACGCCGCCGTTGGTGACGTCGACCCCGTCGATGACGAGGCTGGCGACCGCATCGCTGCCCGTATCGACGGCGATAGTGCCGCGGGTCGTCTCGCCGTCGGTCGCCGCCGCGCTGCCGGGCGCTTCGCCCGCGGGCGGGCCGTCGAGACCGGCTTCGGTGACGCTATCGCCGCCGCCGAGCGTGATCGTCGGTTCGGAATCGGCACCAAGGTCGATGGTGACGGTCGCGATGTCGCTGTCGCCATCCCCGTCCGTCACGCGATACTGGAAGGTGACCGTCCCATCCTCGCCCGTTCCGGGCGTGTAGGTGAAACTGCCGTCGTCATTGTACGCGACGCTCCCGCGGCCGGTCAGCGATCCCTCGACATATTCGATGGCGTCGAGTTCGACGCCGTCGGCGCCTTCGACATCGTTCGCAAAGACGTCGATGGTGATCGGCGTGCCCTCGCTTCCGCTGGCACTGTCGTCGCGCGCGTCGGGCGTGTCGTCGACGATGGTGATGACGAGCGTATCGGTGGCGCTGTCGCCATCGCCGTCGGTGACGGTCACTTCATAGCTGACGGACGTGTCGTCCCCGGCGCTGTTGTCGAGCAATGTGAAGCTGTACCCGACCGATCCGTCGGCGATCGACGTGACGGTCAGGACGCCGAGGCCATCCTGCGACGCAAAGGTCTGTCCGACGCTGGTGACGAGCACGCCGTCGATCCGCACCGCGCTCGCGCCGTCGCCATCGGTATAGGTGATCGACCCGCTGGTCGTTTCGCTGTCCAAAGACGCCTCGCTGCCGGCGGGTTCGCCGCCGCGCGCGGGCAGGCCGGCTTCGTCGACCTGCGTACCGCCATCGGGACTGCCCGGCTGCGGCAGCGTGACGGTCGGCGTGGTGTCGGTCGAGACGATGGTCAGGGTCGCCTGGCTCTCGCTCCCGTCGCCATCGCGCACGAAATAGGTGAACGTGTCGGTGACGGTGCCGTCCGCGTCGTCATTGCGCGTGTAAAGCCACTCGCCATTCGCGCCCGCCGTCAGCGTTCCGTACTCGCCCTCGACGATCAGGCCCTCCGGACCCGCCAGGACCGGGGTGCCGTCGATCAGGATGCCCCATCCGCCAAAGCCGTCGGCACCGAGCGTGTCGGCGCTGCCGGTGCCCGCGTCGGAACCTTCGCCGGTGATGACATTGCCGTCGGCATCGTCGTCGCCCGCTTCGAGCGTCACGACATCGTCGCGCGCGATCGGGCTGTCGTCGGTCACGACGATGGTGATCGTGCCGGTCGCCGTGTCGCCGTCGGGATCGGTGACGACGACGGTGAACACTTCCTCGACATCGCCCGAGGTGTTGTCTGTCAGGGTGTAATCATAGTCGATTTCGCCGGGGCGAATGCCGGTGATGACGATCGTGCCATAGTCGCCTTCGATGACCTGACCGACCCCGGTGACCGGAACACCGTTGATAGTGACGTCGCCGACCGGATTGTCGCTGTCGGGCGAGGAGATGATGATCGTGCCGCTGGTCGTCTCGCTATCGGCATCGGGATCGGTCCCCGCAGGCTCGTCGCCGCGTTCGGGAAGGCCTGATTCGTCGACCGACACGATCACGTCGGGCTGCGGAACGGCGTTGCCCGGAACGTCGATGTCGATATCGGGAACCTCGTCGCGCACTTCGCCAAGTCCGATGAGGTCGAAGGTCGGCGGCGTATAATCGAGCGCGGTCGGAGGCAGGAGGTCGCCCAACGCGGCGCGCGGGCCGAGATCCCCGACGTCGACCGCGAAGTTGCCGCCGCTCGACGGCGTGTCGCCAGCCGCCGGACGCGGCTCTTCGTCGCCGATGAGCAGCGCGGCGAGCGTTGCGGATGGAACCTCGACGCCGTCGATGACGAGCTGGGGCACGAAGATGGCGCCGCCCTCGATGATGATGAAGCTGCCGTCGGGCAGTGCGACGACCAGATCGCGACCGACAACCGTGATGTCGGACAGTTCGACGCCTTCGGGAAGCACGACGCTGCCACCTGGTCCAGGCTGAACCCGAACGGCGTTTTCGGGCAAGGCCTGATCCGTTTCGTCACGGCCCGCAGCACTCTGAGCCATCGAGAGTTCGTCCTGTCGCATATCCCACCCATCGGTTGCGCGAGAGCCCCAGCGCGGGGCGTCTCACTGGTCGTCGGCCAGAATGCGTTGAACAAGAACGGTTAACGTGACTGCGCATTCCGGCTTTGTCGGGAAGGGAATGACCACAATTCCGAGTCAACTTCAAGGAAGCCTTCTTGATCCAGCGCAAGAACGCCCCAAGCGATCAAATCGCAAACAACAAGTCGATTGTTAAGATTTAACTATTAATCTTCTGTCTGAAAGTATCTATGCCTCGAATTATTACGCTGTTTTTCGGATGACGAATGGAATGAGAAAATATGCTCTCTAGTTAATTCGAGTATAAGACGCATTATTCTCCAATGTCGGGACTAATAAGGGGCTTCAAGAAATTAAATATCTCTTAACCCTTTTTGTAAAATCCGAACTTGGCTCAACGACTTGATTCGGACGCGTATCGAGATCCGACATGCGCGCTGCAAAACGTCCCAGAATAGGACGAGAGCGCTGAAAGGATTCGCGAATTCGGGACCGCGACTCGCCTTCAAGCCGTCTGCGTCCGAGTCGTTCGTCAGACGATGGCCGAAAGAATCGATCCCCACCGTTCGATTCTTTCGTCGCGGATGTCGGCCCGGATAGTCGGGGAAAACCTCTCGTACGAGGTCCGCATCCCCTGCATCGCGCAGCCCAGATCCTCGAACATGCCAGCACCCACCCCCGCCAGCATCGCTGCCCCGCGGGCGGTCGATTCCACATCGGTCGGACGCTCGACGATCACCTCGGTCATGTCGGCCAGATCCTGCGCGAGCCAGTCGTTGGCGATCATGCCGCCGTCCACCCGCAACTCCTTCCACGCCGCGCCGTCCGCCGCGAAGGCCGTCGCCAGGTCGCGGGTGCTCATCGTCACCGCCTCCAGCGCGGCGCGCACCAGATGGGCGCGCGTCACTCCGAACGTCAGCCCGTGGATCGACCCTTCCAGTTCGGGGCGCCAGTGCGGCGCGCCCAGCCCGGTGAAGGCGGGAACGATGGTGACGCCGCCCGAATCCTCGACGCTGCGTGCAAGAGCCTCGGTCTCCTCGGCGCTGTCGACCAGACCCGCCATGTCGCGCAGCCATTTCACCAGGCTTCCCGCCACGAACACCGAGCCTTCCAGCGCGTAGAGCGGCGGCCCCTCCCCCGCATAAAGCAATGTCGCGAGCAGCCGATGGTCCGACCGGGGCCGCCGCTCGCCGGTCGATGCGAGCGCGAACAGCCCCGTTCCGAAGGTCGCCTTGGCCGCGCCGGGGGCAAGGCACGCCTGCCCGATGGTCGCCGCCTGCTGGTCGCCCGCCGACCCGGAAATGGCGATCGGCCCTCCGAACAGTTCGGTCGTTCCCAGATCGCCGGTCATCGGCACGATCCGGGGCAGCGCCGCGCGCGGCACTCCGAACAGGTCGCACAGCCCCTCGTCCCATGCCATCGTGTCGAGCCGCATCAGGCTGGTCCGACTGGCGTTGCTGGCATCGGTGACGTGCGCGCCGGTCAGCTTGAACAGCAGCCAGCTTTCCACGGTGCCGAACGCCAGTCGGCCGGTCCGCGCGGCGTCGGCGACCGCCGGTTCCTGTTCGATGAGCCAGGCCATCTTGGCGGCGCTGAAATAAGGGTCGAGGACGAGCCCCGTCGCCTCCTGCACCGCCGCTTCCTCGCCCCGCTCGCGTAGCGCGGCGCAGGTCGATGCCGTGCGCCGGTCCTGCCATACGATCGCAGGGGCGAGAGGTTCGCCCGTCCGCCGGTCCCACGCCACCACCGTCTCGCGCTGGTTGGCGATTCCGATCGCCGTGATCCGCGCCGCGCCGCCCGCCCTGTCGATCGCTTGCTCCATGACCGCACGGCTTTCGCGCCAGATCGCGCCTGCATCCTGTTCGACCCAGCCGGGCCGCGGATAGCGTGCCTCGATCGGTGCCTGTGCGCAGTAAGCGATGCTGCCGTCGTCCTCGAACAGAAGCGCTCGGGTCGAACTCGTCCCTTCGTCGAGGACGAGGATCATCGCGCCGCCGTCCCGTAGGCGCGCATGAACACCGCCACCGCCCCCTCGATCCGTTCCTGGTCGCGCATCGGGTCGGTCGCCGCGCCATAGCGCCGTTCCATCTCGCCGAACCCCTTGCACATCGACACGAACTGTTCGGCGGCCAGTTGCGGATCGGCCACCTCGATCTCGCCCGCATCGTGCGCCGCCGCGATCACCCCCGCCAGATGGTCGCACATCGGACGCGGTCCGGCGTCGAGAAAGGCGGCACCGACCGCCGGGTCGCGATCCGCTTCCGCCGCGATCCGCCGGTCGAAACGGACGATCTGCGACTGCGACAGAAAGCGGTGGAACGCGGTCCCCAGCATGGTCAGATGCTCCCGGATCGGTTTGCGCGGCGCGTCGGACTCCAGCCGGATCATGCCCTGCATCCCCGCACATTCGGCCTGCACCGCGGCGGCGAACAGCCCCTCCTTATCCCCGAAGTGATTGTAGACGGTGACCTTCGACACCCCGGCATCGGCGGCGATCGCCTCGATCGACGCAGCCGCGAACCCCTCGTCGAAGAACGCCCGCGATGCGGCCGCGAGAATGGCGTCGCGCTTCGCCTCGCTTGAGGGACGCAGTTTTTTCTCCGCAGGGGGGTTCGACAAAGTGAACGACTCCGTTCAATTAAACGCTACCGTTCAGAGAGTATGCGTCCGAGTCGAGTGAAAAGCAAGGAAGAGGCTCCGCTGCACCCATGATCTGGATCGCGCTCCGAATGCTGACCGGTGACCGGCAAAAGTTCTTCGGACTGTTGTTCGGCATCGCCTTCTCGACCCTGCTCATCACCCAGCAGCTCGCCATCTTCGTCAATCTGCTCGAACGCGGGGCGAGCGCGGTCTACGACATCAAGACAAACGACATCTGGGTCATGGACCCGGTGAGCCGCACCCCCGACGTCGTCTATCCCATGCCCTCCACCGCGCTCGACAAGGTCCGCGGCGTGCCGGGGGTCAGATGGGCGGTCCCGCACCTGCGATCGGGGGCCGCGATCCGCACGCCCGAAGGCGATCTCGAAGGTGTCACGGTGGTCGGGGTCGACGACACGACGCTGATCGGTCTTCCCGAAAGGATGGTCGCGGGCGACCGCGCGCTGCTGGCCCAGCCGGACAGCGTCTTCATCGACGACGTCGGCGCGACCCGGCTGTTTCCCGAAGGTGCGGACATTCTCGGGACGCGGCTCGAACTCAACGACCGGCGCGCGGTCATCCGCGGCATCACCGACAGCACCCCCACCTTCACCAGCCAGGTCACGCTGATGACCCGCTATTCCAACGCGCTCGGCTACGTCCCGGGGCAGCGCAACCGGATGAGCTTCGTGCTGGTTAAGGCCGCCGAGGGGCAGGACATCGACGCCCTGACCGACCGGATCGAGGAACAGACCGGCCTGCGCGCCCGCACCCGCGACGAATTCGCGCGCGACGGGGTCGATTTCATCATCGAGAATACCGGCATCCCGCTGAACTTCGGGATCACGGTCATCCTGGGCTTCATCGTCGGCGTGGCGATCGTGGGGCTGACCTTCAGCCTGTTCATCCGCGACAACATCAAGCAGTTCGGCGCCCTGAAGGCGATCGGGGTCCACAACGGCACGATCCGCCGGATGGTCGCCGCGCAGGCCGGCCTCGTCGGCTTCATCGGCTATTCGTTCGGCGTCTTCGGCGCGACCCTGTTCTTCGAGGTGTTCGACGATCCCACCTTCAAGGGCTTCTACACCCCCTGGCAGATCCCCGTGATCAGCTTCGTCGCGGTCAGCCTCATCATCGGCATTACCGGCTGGATCGCGCTGCGCGGCGTGATGAAGACCGAACCGGCGGCGGTGTTCCGTTGAGCAAGCACGGCAAACTCAACCACGACGCCGCCATCTCGGCGCGCGGGATCGTGCGCGATTTCGAGGCGGGGCAGCAGACCATTCGCGTCCTCCACGGCATCGACGTCGATATCCGCAAGGGCGAACTCACCTACCTCGTCGGCGAAAGCGGATCGGGGAAGACGACGCTCATCTCGATCATGTGCGGCATCCTGTGGCCGACCGAGGGCAGCGTCGAGGTGTTCGACACCGACATCTACGCTTTGTCCGACCGCAAGCTGGTCGATTTCCGCCTCAACAACATCGGCTTCGTCTTCCAGCAATATAATCTCATCCCCACGATAGACGCCGCCAGCAACGCCGCCGTCCCGCTGATCGCGCAGGGAATGGATCGCAAACAGGCGCGCGCGATCGCCGCCGACATGATGGAAAAGCTCAATATCGGGGACCAGGCCGACAAGCTGCCGAGCCAGCTGTCGGGCGGTCAGCAGCAGCGCGTCGCGATCGCCCGCGCGTTCGTCCACAGCCCCAAGCTGGTCGTCTGCGACGAGCCCACTGCCGCGCTGGACGCCGGCTCCGGCCGCCGGGTCATGGACCTCTTGCGCGAAGTCGCGGTGGCGGAAGACCGCGCCTGCATCATCGTCACCCACGACAATCGCGTGTTCGATCTCGCCGACCGTATCCTCGTGCTCGAGGACGGACGCATCACCCATGATGGCAAGGACATGCCGCCATCGCAGACCGGGGACCATTAATGGCCAGAAACCTCAGCTTCTCCCGCCAGATCCTGCCCGTCATCGCGGTGGTCGGCGTCCTCGTCGCCATCTATCTGGTTGTCATCCAGGCCCCCGACCGCAGCCAGGCGGAGGCCGACGAAGCGCCCGTCCGCGTCGCCGACGAGCGCCAGGACGAACCCCGCGTGGCCGGCTCGGGCGTGGTCGAACCGTCGAGCGAGATCATCGACATCGGTACCGCCATTGGCGGGCTGGTCGAGGCGGTTCTCGTCGCCCCCGGCGACCGCGTGACCGTGGGGCAGCCCCTGTTCCGCGTCGATACGCGCAACCTCGATGCGCGGGTCGAGGAAGCGCGCGCCACCATCGTCCGGGCCGAGGCCGCCATCGCCGAGGCCCGCGCCGCGGAGAACACCGCCTCGCGCCAGCTCCAGCTCTATCGCAACATCGACGATCCGCTCGCCGTCAGCCGTGCCGAGATCATCGCCGCCGAAGGCAATGTCACCAATGCCCGCGCCCGTCGCCAGCTGGCCGAGGCGGACCTGCGCGCTGCCCGCGCCACGCTGAACAGCGCCCGAACCGAAAGCGGCCGCGCCGTCGTGCGCGCGCCGATCTCGGGCGAGATCCTGCGCGTCGATGTCCGCCCCGGCGAACTGGTCAGCGCGGGCGGCGGCAGCGGCAATGCGACACCTTATATCCAGATGGGAGAGACCAACCCGCTCTACGTCCGCATCGACGTCGACGAGGACGAGGCGGTTCGGATCGTCGAGGGTGCGCCCGCCATTGTCTCCCCGCGCGGCGGCGCCGACCAACGGGTCGAGGCCGCCTTCGTGCGCACCGAACCGCTGGTGGTGCCCAAGCGCAGCCTGACCAACTCCGCGCAGGAACGGGTCGACGTGCGCGTGCTGCAGCTTCTCTACCGGCTCCCCGACGACGCCCCCGCCGCCTTCCGCGTGGGACAGCAGGTCGACGCCTTCATCCCCGCCGGTGAGAGCGCCGATGCACCGGCCGCCGGTCGCGACGAAGCGGAGGACGAATGATGCGCGCATCGCTCGCCGCCCCGCTGGTCGCGCTCGCCCTGAGCGGCTGCAACGCCGGCCCCGACACCGTGCCGACGGTCAGCGACGTGGCCGTGCCCGATAGCTTCCTGCTCGCGCCCGAAGCCGCCCCCGCCGATGCGGCCGCCGTCGCTGCCCTGCTGCCCGACGATCCGGCCTTCGACACGCTCGCTGCCGCGGCGCTCGCCGATGCCCCGACGCTGGCGCAGGCGCTCGCCCGCATCGACGTCGCGCGCTCGGGCGCCGATCGCGCGGGCGCCCGCCGCCTCCCCGACATTGGCTATGATGCGACCCTCACCGCCAGCCGCACCAACCTCAACCTGCCCCCCGAAGTGCCGTTCGACACCGAACAGGTGCAATATGCGGGCAATCTGGTCGCCGGCTGGGACCCCGACCTGTTCGGGGCGCTGCGCAATGCCGAACGCGCGGCGTTGCTGCGGGTCGACGCCGCGGGGGCGCAGGCCGCCGCGGTGCGCCTCGCGCTGCTGGCCGATATCGCGGGCGCGGTTACCGACTGGCGAACGCTCGGCGCGCGGCAGCAGGCGCTGGAGGCCGACCGCGACGGCGCGCAGCGCCTCGCCGACCTTTCGCGCACCCGCGAAGAGGCGGGCATCGCGCCCGGCTTCGACCGCTTCCGTGCGGAAGCGCAGGCAGCGCAGAGCATTTCGCGCCTCGCCGCGCTGGACCGCGAGCGCGCCGACCTGCTCGGGCGGCTCGTCGCGCTGACGGCGCTGCCGGCGGGCGAGGTCGCTGCCGCCCTAGCGCAATCGTCGCCCCCCGACACGCTCGCGCCCCCGCCGCCCGCGCTGCCCAGCACCCTCATCGCAGCGCGCCCCGATATCCAGGCTGCCGCGCTGACCCTCGCCGCGGCCGATGCCGATCTTGCCGCAGTCGCGGCACGGCGTTTCCCGCGGCTCGACCTGTCGGGCGCACTCGGGTTGCTGGCCTTCTCGGTCGGCGGGCTGTTCGACACCGACGCGCTCGTCGGGTCCGCCCGTTCGGGGCTGACCGGGCCGCTGCTGGACTTCGGACGCATTGCCGCCGAGATCGACGAAGGCGAAGCGCGCACCGTGCTGGCGTTCGAGGAGTATCGCGGCGCCGTCTTCGGCGCGTTCGGTGAAGTCGAGGGAGCCTATGCGCTCGTCGCCGCCGCCGATGCCGAGGCCGCCGCCACCCGGCGCGAGGCGGAGATGGCGACGCGCGCCGCGACCCTCGCCGACACCCGCTATCGAGCGGGACTGGAGAACTTCCTCACCGTCCTCGAAGCGCGCCGCGCCGCCGACACCAGCGGCGATCGTGCCGCCGCCGCGCGCGGCCGCGCCGTCCGCGCCCGCATCTTGCTGTGGCAGGCGCTCGGCGGTAGCGCCCCCGCGGACGTCGAAAGCTAGGAAAGGCGGCCGGCGGACATTCGCGCCGCGCTTACCGAACGGTCGGCGCGTCCCCCGCCTCGCCCTCGCCGGTCGGACGCTGGGCAGAACGTTCGGCCTCCCGGAGCAGTTCGGGCGTCAATTCGGTCGTGCGCGGCTCGAGCGGCGTTCCGTCGCCCATCTCCCCGTTCGCCTCGATATCCTCGAGCAGCAGCTCCATTTCCGCGATCTCCTTGACCTGCGCCTCGATGATCGCGTCGGCCAGTTCGCGCACGCGCGGATCGGAAATCTCGGCGCGGGCCGAGGTCAGGACGGCGATCGAGTGATGCGGGATCATCGCCTTCATCCAGGCTTCGTCTTCGACGGTCGCCTGGCTGCGGGCGAGAAACAGGAACAGCGCGAAACCGAGGATCGCGCCGACCATGACGAGGATCTTGGTCTTCAGCGTCCGGTACATTCCCCACATGAAGCCGAGCATGATGACGATCATCGCCATGCCCATCATCAGCGCCATCCACATCCGCGTCTGCGAGAAGAAGACGTGGGACGGCTCCCAGACGTTGGAATATTTGAGGACGAACATCGTCACGATGCTGGTCGCGATCATCGCGAAGAAGGTTGACCACTTGCCATGGTGATCGGGTCGCGAGTGGGCGGCGTTCGTTTCGGACGTCATGGCTTTCCCCTCTTGTCGGTGATCAGAACCAGAAGCGCAGACCCGCGACGAAGCGCGTAGCGTCGGTATCGTCCCCCTTCGCGCGGGCAAGGGAGCGGCTGGCGCCCGTGCGCCATTCCTGCGCGATCCCGATGTAGGGCGCGAATTCGCGGGTGATTTCGTAGCGCAGGCGCACCCCCGCCTCGACCTTGGCGACCCCAGCGCCGAGCGCGAGCTCGGGAATGTCCTGCGCCGACAGGACGATCTCGCCACGCGGCTGGAGGATGAGGCGCTGGGTGATGCGCTGGTCGAGTTCGGCTTCGACCTCGGCGGTCGCCTCGCCTTCGCTCGACAGGTAGGCGGCGGCGTCGACCTCGAAAAGATAGGGCGCGAGGCCCTGCACGCCGATCGTCGCGTAGGTCCGGCTCGAGCCGGCAAGGTCCTGCCGCGCGCCGATCTGGAGATCCCAGAAGGGAGCAATGGCGTGGCTCCACGTCGCCTCGATATCGGCGCCTTCGACGCCCTCGTCGAAATCGCCTTCGCCCTCGCTCTCGATCCACAGCTTGTCGAGGTCGGGTCCATAGCTGGCCTGCACGTCCCACAAGAAGCCGACGCTGTCGCCTCCGAAGCGGGCTTCGAACCGGTCGGCCTGGAACCAGAAGAAGCTCTGCTGGCCGGTCTCGTGGATCAATGCCACGCGGGCGTCGCGCATCGCCTCGCGGCCGAAAATGGCCTCGGCGGCGGTTGCGGGGCCCGATCCGGCCGCCCGCGGCGGCGGCACGAGCGGAATGCCCGCAAGCTTGTCGGTGGTCGGCATGGCATGACCCATGGCGGAATGGTTCATCGGCTGCGCGTCGGGCATGGCGTGGCCCATCGCGGAGTGATCCATCTGCGAATGATCCGTCGGCTGCGCGTCGGGCATCGCGTGACCCATCGCGGAATGGTCCATCTGCGAATGATCCATCGCCTCCTCATCCTCCGATGGCGCGGCGTGGCCCTCGTGCCCCTCGGCCTCGTCGGCCTGTTCGGGCGGCGGCATGCTGTGGTGGTGACCCGCATCCTGCACCAGCAGGGCGGCGGCTAGCGTGAGGATTGTCATGTCAGGCCTCGCTGCCGTCGGGGTTGGCGACGGTCACGATCTGAAACATGCCGGCGTGCATGTGATAGAGGAGGTGACAGTGGAACGCCCAGTCGCCCGGCTCGTCGGCGGTGAGGTCGAACACCGCGCTGCCGCCCGGCTGGACGATCATGGTGTGCTTCCTCGGCTGTTCGCCGTGGCCCGCGCCGTTGACCAGTTCGAAGAAATGGCCGTGCAGATGGATGGGATGCGCCATCATCGTGTCGTTGACGAGCTTGATGCGGACGCGCTCGTCATAGGCGAAACGAATGGGCTCGTCGGAAACGGCGGCGAATTTCTTGCCATCGAACGACCACATGTATCGTTCCATGTTGCCGGTCAGGTGGATCTCCATCGCACGGGTCGGATCGGGGACGCTATGGTCGGCATCGAGGGCGCGAAGGTCGGTGTAGCGAAGGACGCGATGGCCGACGTCGTCGAGACCGATGCCGGGATCGTCCATCCGGTCGACGGGATTCATCGCGACCATGTCGATCCCCGGTCCCGCCTTCACGTGATCGGGAAGCAGCGAGGTGTCCCGCATGTCCATGCCGCCCATGGACATCTCGTCCCCGCCGTGATTCATCGCCCCGTGATCCATGCCGCCATGGTCCATCCCGCCATGATCCATCCCGCCATGCCCCATGTCCTTCATGGTGAGGAGCGGCGGCTTGCGCAGCGGCGGGATCGGCGCGCGGGCGCCGGGGCGGCTGGCAAGGTGCGCGAGCGCCATCCCCGATCGGTCCATGCTTTCGGCGACCAGCGTATGCGCCTCGCCGGTCGGCTCGATGACAACGTCGTAGGTCTCCGCGACGCCGATCTGAAATTCGTCGATGGGCACGGGTTTCACATTCTGTCCGTCGGCCTGCACCACGGTCATCTTCACGCCCGGAATGCGGATGTTGAAGAAGGTCATCGCGCTGCCGTTGATGAAGCGCAGGCGCACCCGCTCGCCGGGGCGGAAGGCATATTCCAGCGCGTCCATCGGTCCATGGCCGTTGATCAGGTAGGTATAGGTGGCAGCAGTGACGTCGAGGATGTCCGTCGGCATCATCCGCATCTCGGCCCACATGCGCCGGTCCTCGGCGGAAAGCGGATAATCGTCGGTCCACGTCCGCTGCTGGAAATTGAAATAGCCCTCGCCCTGCTTCAGCTTCTTGAAGATGGAATGCGGGTGCAGCGGCGTGAATTCGGACAACAGGACGACATAGTCGCGGTCGGCCTCGACCGGATCGGGTCCCGCCGGATCGACGATGATCGGGCCGTAATGCCCCGCCTGTTCCTGCAGCCCCGAATGCGAATGCCACCAGTAGGTGCCCGACTGGCGCACCGGAAACCGCGCCTCGAAACTGTCGCCGGGCCGGATCCCCGGAAAGCTGACTCCGGGCACGCCGTCGAGATGGAACGGCAGCAGGAGGCCGTGCCAGTGGATCGACGTATCCTCGTCGAGGCGATTATGGACGTTGAGCGAGATTTCCTCGCCTTCTTGCAAGCGCAGTAGCGGTCCCGGGACGCTGCCGTTGACGGTCACCGCATGGCCGCTGCGCCCGCCGGTCCGGAACATCGAACGGCCGACGGTCAGGTCGATGCGCGGTCCCGCGACCTCGTCGAACCCTTTTCGCGCGTGCGCCGCGTGCACGTCGGTGCCGCGCGCCCAGGCGGGCATCGCTCCGGCGAGCAGACCTCCGGCGAGCGCGGCTTGCAGGAGGGAACGGCGGTTGAGGGTCGGCATGGAGGGTACCTTGATCGGTTGATCTGTTGCCGTACCCACTATATACCCCCGTGGGGTATTACAAGGGCGGGACGGCAAGGATGGCGGCGACCAGGAAGACAGCGAAGGCGAACCGCTTCAAGCGAATCGCGGGGCAGGTGAACGGGCTCGCCCGCATGGTCGAGGAAGACCGTTACTGCATCGAGATCCTGACGCAGATCCAGGCGGTCCGCGCCGCTTTGTCGCGCGCGGAAGGCGAAGTGCTGAAGGATCATGCCGCCTGCTGCGTGGCCGAGGCGATCGCCAGCGGCGACGAGACCGACCAGCGCGCCAAGTTCGACGAGCTGGTCGAACTGATGCAGCGGACGCGACGATAGTCCGCTTTTACGCGAAAATGGCACGGCGCCTTACCGAGCGATCGCTCCGGAAAGGCCCGGGAAACGAGACCTTTCGGGCTGAAAATGCTTGGGGGCGGCTGGCGGAGACGGAGGGATTCGAACCCTCGATACGGGGATTACCCGTATGACGCTTTAGCAAAGCGTTGGTTTCAGCCACTCACCCACGTCTCCGCAACGCCGCATGCAGCGTCTGGCTGAAGCGCGGCTCTAGCGAAGCTTCGCGGTGCATTCAAGCATATCGTCCGCGCACCTTGACCCGTGACGCCTGTGTAATAAACATGCGCGCTCGCACCCGCGCATTTTTGCGTAATTTTCCAGCCGCGAGGATGATCGAGCATGCCCTTCTCCGCTAGCGACACACGCGACGTCTCCGCAAGCCTCGGTCGTAACCGCCTCATCGACATGATGCCGGAAGCGCTGGCGAAGGAGATCGAGGCGGCGGGCGAAATGGTCGATCTGCCGGCGGGTACGGTCCTGTTCAGCAGCGGCGAGGATATCGCCACCACCTTGTTCCCGTTCGCCCCGACGATGGTCAGCCTGGTCGTCGACGTCGACGACCGGCGCCGCGTCGAGGTCGCCACCATCGGGCAGGAAGGGGCGATCGGCGGGATCGTCAGTTGCGGCGACCTGCCCGCCTACACCCAGGGGGAAGTCCAGGTCGCGGGCACGGGCCTGCGCGTGCCGATGGACGTGATCGAACGGCTGAAACGCGACGATCTGTTCATGCGCGACATCTTCTGCCGCTATGCCGACACGTTGTTGGCGCAGGTGATGCAATCGGTCGCCTGCAACGCCTTCCACCCCATCGAGGCACGGGCCGCGCGCTGGCTGCTGACCGCGCAGGATCGGTCGGGCGACGAACTAGCCCTGACGCAGAGCGCGCTGGCGGCGCTCCTCGGCGTACAGCGCACGAGCGTCAACGCGGTCGCGCGCCAACTGCAGGACGAGGGGCTGATCCGCTACCGCCGCGGGATCGTCAGCGTCATCGACCGCGACGAACTCAAGCAGCGCGCCTGCGAATGCTACGCCCGGGTCGAGGCGCATTTCGACCGCGTTCTGGGCGACGAGGATTCCGACTGGATCAAGGCGTGCGGCGCCAACGGCGAACCGCGCTCAGACGGCTAGCGCCCATCCCAGCGTCTCGCCCGCGCGGTAGGGAACGACCGCCTCGCTCCCCGCATCGATCTCCGGCTCCACCGTCACGTCGCGCCGCTCGAGCGTGATCCGTTCCTCGTTGACCGGCAGGCCGTAGAAGCGCGGCCCGTCGAGACTGGCGAACGCCTCGAACCGGTCGAGCGCGCCTTCCTCGTCGAACACCTGCGCATAGCATTCGAGCGCGTGGGGAGCGTTGAAGATGCCCGCGCACCCGCACGCGCTTTCCTTGGCAGAGCGGGTATGCGGCGCGCTGTCGGTGCCGAGGAAGAACTTGCCTGACCCGCCCGTCGCCGCCGCCCGCACCGCGCGCCGGTGCAGCTCGCGCTTGGCGACCGGCAGGCAATAGGCATGCGGATTGAGCCCCCCTGCGAAAATCGCGTTACGGTTGATCTGAAGGTGTTGCGGCGTGATCGTGGCGGCGATCCGATCGTCCCCGCCCGCCACGAAGTCCGTGGCTTCCCTCGTCGTGATATGCTCGAACACGAATTTCAGACCCGGGTGCCGGTCCAGCAACGGGATGGCGATCCGGTCGATGAACACCGCCTCGCGGTCGAAGATGTCGATCTCGTTGTCCGTGACCTCGCCATGGGCGAGCAGCGGCATGCCGATCGCCTCCATCCGCTCGATGACCCGGTCGATCTTGCGAATGTCGGTCACGCCCGACGCCGAATTGGTCGTCGCCCCCGCCGGATAGAGCTTGGCCGCGACCCACACGCCGTCGCGAAACCCGCGCTCGATTGCGTCGGGATCGGTGTCGTCGGTCAGATAGGCAGTCATCAGCGGCGTGAAATCGGATCCTTCCGGAAGCGCGCCGACGATCCGCTCGCGATAGGCCCGCGCGGCATCGACCGCGGTGATCGGCGGCGACAGGTTGGGCATCACGATGGCCCGCGCGAACTGGCGCGCCGTATAGGGCAGCACCGCCGCCATCATCGCCCCGTCGCGAAGGTGCAGGTGCCAGTCGTCGGGGCGGCGGATCGTGATCGTATCGGTCATGCCGGTTGCCTTAGGTCGAGGCCGCACCTAGCTCAAGCGCATGCCCGCAACCACCTTGATCGATCGCGCCGTCCTCCGCCTGTCCGGCGAAGGCGTGCAGCCCTTCCTCGACAGCCTCGTCACCAACCGCCTGTCTCCCGACGGCCCGGTCTGGGCGGGGTTGCTGACGCCGCAGGGCAAGACCCTGTTCGATTTCTTCGTCTGGCCCGACGGCGACGACTGGCTGATCGACGTTAGGGACGATGAGGCGGAGGAACTCGCAAAGCGGCTGACGATGTATCGCCTTCGCCGCAAGATCGAGATCGGAAGGGATGACGACCTCGCCGTCCACTGGAGCGGCGCGGGTGACCAAGGCGCATCCGATCCCCGCCATCCGGACATGGGTCGCCGCTGGCTCGCTCCCGCGGAGGACACCGCCGCCGGTTACGACGCCCACCGCCTGTCGCTCAACATCTGCGAGGGGAACGCCGAGATTGCCGACCTGCTGTGGCTCGAGACCAATGCCCGCGAACTGAACGGCGTGGCCTTCGACAAGGGCTGCTTCGTGGGGCAGGAGAACACCGCGCGCATGAACTGGCGCAACAAGGTGAACCGACGGCTCTTCGTGGTTGCGGGCGAGCATGAAAAGGCCCGCGCCTTCTATCCCGACCTCGACCGCTCGGTCGTGCACGCGCGCATCGACGCCGTGCCGGACGATGCGCTGCTACCCGACTGGCTGCAGGAAGCGATGGCGTGATGATCCTCGCCCTGCTCGCGTTCCAGCCCGCGGACCCCGCCCCCATCGTCGTCACCGGCCGCGCGCTCGACGACGATGCGCCCGCCGCGATCACCTACGATGCGGAGGATGCCGAGACGCTCGCCAGCGGACGGATCGAGGAACTGCTCGCGCGCACCCCCAATCTCGCCGCCTTCCGCCGCGCCGACGGGCGCTCCGTTCATCCGACCAGCCAGGGCATCACCGCACGCGGCCTCGGCGGCAACGCGGCCAGCCGCCTCGCGCTGACCATCGACGGGGTGCCGCAGGCCGACCCGTTCGGCGGATGGATCAACTTCGCCGCGATCGATCCCGTCGCCATCGACCGGCTCGCCGTCCGCTATGGCGCCGACGCCCAGCCCGGCGCGGTGGCGGGCAGCATCGCCATCGACACGCTGGCGCGCAGTCCCCGGACCTACCGCGCCGCATGGGGCGGCGACGATCGCTGGGATCTGTCCTCCTCGGGTCATTTCGAAATCGGCGACGGGTTCGTCCAGACGGCGTCGGGCTTCATCGAGAGCGACGGCTTCATCCCGATCGTCGAGGAGGATCGCGGCCCCGCCGACCGCGCCGCGCGGACCGAACAGCGCGTCTCGCGCGGACGGCTCGTCTATCCATTGGGCGGCCTCGAAGCGCAGGCGGGGCTCGCCATGTTCACCGACGAACGCGATCGCGGCTTCGACGGCAGCGACAATCGCGCCGAGGGGCTCGACCTGTCGCTCCGGCTAGTCGACCGCGAAGGTGCACTGCCGTTCGAATTGACCGGCTGGTGGCAGGACCGCCAGTTCGAAACCCGTTTCGCCGCGCTCGACGACGCCCGGGCGACCACCAGCGTCGTGCTCGACCAGTATGACGTCCCCGCCACGGGCCTCGGCATCGAGGGCCAGATCGATGTCGGCCCCGCCTCCATCGGCGCGGGATGGCGCCGCTACGAGGGCGAGGTGCGCGAGCGGTTCCTGTTCGAGAACGCCGCTCCGACGCGCGAACGGCGGGCGGGCGGAGAGAACCGCATCTACGGCCTTTTCGGCGCGGCCGACCGCGACCTCGGGATCGCCGACGCCCGCCTCGCGCTGCGCGTCGACCGCTGGGAAATCGGCGAGGGGTTTCGCACCATCGACGTCCTCGCCGACGGGGCGAGCCTCGAGGACAGCATCTTCGCGCCCCGCGACGGGACCGAATGGTCGGGCCGCCTCGACCTCACCCGCGACATCCGCACGCTGCGCCTGTCCGCCGCCGCCTATCGCGGCTGGCGCCTGCCGACCCTGAACGAACTCTACCGTCCCTTCCGCGTCGGCCCCGACGCCACCGCGGCGAACGAGGCGCTCGATCCCGAAACCAGCTACGGCCTCGATATCGGTGCCCGCATCGGCAGCCCAGCCTTCTCCGCGGGCGTCACCCTCTTCGCGCAGCGCCTCGTCGGCGCCATCGCCAACGTGCCGCTCGACACCGGTCCCGGCCAGTTTCCCGGCGTCGGTTTCGTATCGGGCGCGGGCATCTACTCGCAGCGGCAGAACTTGGGCGGCATCACCAGCCGCGGCCTTGAACTGGACGCCACCTACGAAACTGGCCCGTGGCAGGCGCGCCTCCTCTACGGCTTTGCCGACGCGACGATCGACACGTCGGGCGCCGCCGCCGCGTTCGACGGCAATCGTCCGCAGCAGAGCCCGCGCCGTACCGGCTCCGCGACGATCGGCTGGGAACGGGGCGACACCCTCGCCCAGCTAACGGCCAGATGGGAAGGTGCGCGCTACGAAGACCTTGCCAACAGCATCGAACTCGACAGCGCGCTGACGTTCGACGCCTTTGCGAGCATCCCGCTCGAACGCCGCGTCGCGCTCGAGCTTCGCGGCGAGAATCTCGCCGATGCGCAAGTCCTGACCGATGTCCTCGGCGACGGCACCCGCGAACGCGCGCGCGGCCGGACGCTCTGGGTGGGTGTGAAGATCACGCCATAGAAAAAGGGCGGCCCCGCAGGGACCGCCCTTCATCGTTCGCGTCGCTGCGATCTACGCCGCTAGCTTGCGCAGCACGTAGTGCAGAATGCCCGAATTCTTGTAATATTCGAGTTCGTTGTAGGTATCGATCCGGCACTTGGCGGTGAACTCCACGGTCTCGCCGTCCGCCCGCGTGGCGACGACCTCGACATCCTGCCGCGGTTCGAGCCCCGACAGTCCCTTGATGTCGAACGTTTCCGATCCGTCGAACCCGAAATGCTCGGGCCCCTCGCCGTCCATGAACTGCAGCGGCAACACGCCCATACCGACGAGGTTGGAACGGTGGATCCGCTCGTAGCTCATCGCGATGACTGCCTTCACGCCCTGCAGGATCGTGCCCTTCGCCGCCCAGTCGCGCGACGAGCCGGTGCCATATTCCTTGCCCGCCAGCACCACCAGCGGCGTGCCGTTCTGCATGTAATCCATCGCCGCGTCGTAGATCGGCTTGACCTCTCCCTGCGGGCCCTTGGTGTAGCCGCCTTCGACATCGTCGAGCATCTGGTTCTTGATGCGGATGTTGGCGAAGGTGCCACGCATCATCACTTCGTGGTTGCCGCGACGCGCGCCGTAGCTGTTAAACTCGCGCCGCTCGACGCCGTGCTTCTGGAGGTATTCGCCCGCCGGGCTGTCGGCCTTGATGGCCCCCGCGGGACTGATGTGGTCGGTGGTGATCGAATCGCCGAACACCGCCAGCGGACGTGCGCCCATGATGTCGCCCGTCGCGTCGGGATCCATGCCCATGTCCCGGAAATAGGGCGGGTTCTGGATATAGGTGCTGTCGGCGGGCCAGTCGTAGGTATCGCCACCCGACACGTCGATCGCCTTCCAGCGCTGATCGCCCGAGTAGACTTCGGCGTAGCGTTCCCGGAACATCTTGGCATTGACGTGCTGGTTGACGAGACTGCGGATCTCGTCGTTGCTCGGCCAGATATCCTTCAGATAGACGTCGTTGCCATCCTTGTCCTTGCCCAGCGAGCAGGTCGTGATATCGTCGCGCGTATTGCCGAGGATCGCGTAGGCGACCACCAGCGGCGGACTGGCGAGATAGTTGGCGCGCACGTCGGGAGACACGCGACCCTCGAAGTTGCGGTTGCCCGACAGGACCGAGCAGGCGACGAGGTCGTGATCGTGGATCGCCTTGCTGACGGGCGGCGGAAGCGGCCCGGAATTGCCGATGCAGGTCGTGCAGCCATAGCCGACGAGGTCGAAACCGATGGCGTCGAGATCGTCCGACAGCCCGGCCTTGTCGAGATAATCGGTGACCACCTGGCTTCCCGGCGCGAGGCTGGTCTTCACCCACGGCTTGCGGGTGAGGCCCAGTTCGCGCGCCTTCTTCGCGACGAGGCCGGCGGCGATCATCACATCGGGGTTGGAGGTGTTGGTGCAGCTGGTGATCGCCGCGATCACGACGTCGCCGTCGGTGAGGCCGTAATCCTCGCCCTCGATCGCCACGTCCTTGCCCTTGGCACCGCCATCATAGACGGTGTCGACCAGCTTCTTGAACTCCGACGCCATGTCGGTGAGGAGGACGCGATCCTGAGGGCGCTTGGGTCCGGCCAGGCTCGGGACCACTTCGCCCATGTCGAGTTCCAGCGTATCGGTGAACACGGGATCGGCCATGTCGGCGGTGCGCCACATGCCCTGCGCCTTCAGATATTCCTTGATGAGCGGGATCTGGTCTCCGCGCCCGGTCAGTTCCATGTAGTCCATCGTCCGATCGTCGATCGGGAAGAAGCCGCAGGTCGCGCCATATTCGGGGGCCATGTTGGCGATGGTCGCACGGTCGGCGAGCGACAGATTGTCGAGCCCGGCGCCGTAGAATTCGACGAACCGTCCAACGACGCCCTTTTCGCGCAGCATCTGCGTGACGGTCAGCACGAGGTCGGTGGCGGTGACCCCCTCGGCCATCTCGCCCGTCAGCTTGAAGCCGACGACTTCGGGAACCAGCATCGAGATGGGCTGGCCGAGCATCGCTGCCTCGGCCTCGATCCCGCCGACGCCCCAGCCGAGCACGCCCAACCCGTTGATCATCGTCGTATGGCTGTCGGTGCCGACGAGCGTGTCGGGATAGGCGACCATGTCGCCGTCCGGACCCTTCGAGGCCCAGACGCACCGACCGATATATTCCAGATTGACCTGGTGGCAGATGCCGGTGCCGGGCGGCACCACCTGGAAATTGTCGAAGGCCGACGCGCCCCACTTGAGGAATTCGTAGCGTTCGCGGTTGCGCTCATATTCCCGCTCGACATTCTGTTCGAACGCCATCGGGGTGCCGAATTCGTCGACCATCACGCTGTGATCGATGACGAGGTGCACGGGCACCTGCGGATTGATCTTCTGCGCATCGCCGCCCAGCGCCTTGATCCCGTCGCGCATCGCAGCGAGGTCGACGACGGCGGGAACGCCCGTGAAATCCTGCATCAGCACGCGCGCAGGGCGATACTGGATCTCGCGGTCGATCCGCTGTTCCTTCTGCCAGTCGACGATCGCCTGCACGTCGTCCTTGGTGACCGTATTGCCGTCCTCGAACCGCAACATGTTCTCCAGCAGCACCTTCATCGAGAAGGGCAGCTTGGAAATGTCGCCGACCTGTTCGGCCGCCTTTTCGAGGCTGTAGTAGCTATACTCCTGGCCATCGACGCTCAGCGTCGTCTTGGTGTTCATGCTGTCGTGGCCGGTCGCGGTCATGCGGATCTCTTCCTTATCATCGGTTTCTTCGTCTGTCCCGGCAGGGCCGCCGGTCGGTTGGGGCGCGCAGTAGCACCCTCGCCCTTCCCCCGTAAAGCGCGCGAGGCGGGCGCTTTGCTCCATTGGATACGGACCCGGCACGAGGCCGCGCCGGGCGCGTTGGGGCGGGCTCAGTCGGCGCGTTCGATCGCCTGCAGTTGCTCGTCCAGCTTCTCCGCCCCGTAATCGGCCACCGGGCGCAGCGTCGCCGACCCGCCGCGCACCGCATAGTCGCGGTGGAACGCGCGCATCGACGTGACGAAATCCTTCTGCTGCTCGAGGTAGGCGTCGTCGAAATCGGGGGCAGCGCGCAACCGAGCGAGCAACGCTTCGTGCGCCGGGACGAGCGTGTTGCGCGGAACGGCGTTGACGCGCGGCCCGGCATAGGAAAGCTGCGACCCGATCGCTTCGCCCGCTTCGCGCTGCATTCGCGCGATGCGCCGCACGTCGGCGTCGCTCGACCGGACTTCGGCCAGCCGGGCGGCCTCGATCGCGAAAAGCGCGGCGGAGGCCGCCTGTTCGACGAAGCCCGCCGCCGTCAGCGCCGCCACATTCGTCGCCGCCACGGGGGACGCGGCCACGCTACTCGAGCCGCTGGAGGAACAGGCGGCGAGCATCGCCGCCGCCCCAATCGCACCGATCCATCCTGTCCGCATGATCCTCTCCCTATTGGCCGTGAACCCTAGCGACCCACCATTGTCTCGGGCCGCACCAGCCGGTCGAACGTCGCTTCGTCGACGAGCCCGAGTTCCAGGCCCGCAGCCTTCAGCGTCTGTCCGTTCTTGTGCGCGTGCTTGGCGATGTTGGCGGCATTGTCGTAGCCGATCTCGGGCGCCAGCGCGGTCACCAGCATCAGCGAATTTTCGACCAGTTCCTTGATGCGCGTCTCGTTCGCCTCGATCCCCTCGACGCAGCGTTCCGCGAAGCTCGTCATGGCGATGGAGAGCAGGTCGATCGAGCGCAGCACGTTCGCCCCGATGAGCGGCATGAAGACGTTGAGCTCGAAATGCCCCTGCGCGCCGCCGATCGTGACTGCCTGCTGGTTGCCCATGACCTGCGCGGCGACCATCGTCAGGCTCTCGCACTGCGTGGGGTTCACCTTGCCCGGCATGATCGAGCTGCCCGGTTCGTTGGCCGGCAGGCTCAACTCGCCCAGTCCCGAACGGGGGCCCGAACCGAGGAAGCGGATGTCGTTGGCGATCTTGTTCAACGCGACCGCTAGCGCGTTCAGGGCGCCGTGGAAGAACACCAGCCCGTCCTTGGCCGCCAGCTGCTCGAACTTGTTGGGCGCCGAATGGAAGCGCTCGCCCGAGATGTCGCTGATGGCTTCTGCCATGTCGTTGGCCCAGTTCTCGGGCGCGTTGAGGCCGGTGCCGACCGCGGTTCCGCCGATCGCGAGCTTGCGAAGGCTGCCGTCCATCGCGCCCTCGATCCGCGCCTTCGCGCTGACCAGCTGGGCGGCATAGCCCGAGAATTCCTGCCCCAGCGTCAGCGGCGTCGCATCCTGCGTATGCGTCCGCCCGATCTTGACGATATGGTCGAATTCCTCCGCCTTGGCCTTGAGCGCCTTCGTCAGGGTTTCCAGCGCCGGGAACAGATCGCCGACCGTCGCCATCACCGCCGACACGTGCAGCGCGGTCGGGAAGGTGTCGTTCGACGACTGCGACTTGTTGACGTGATCGTTGGGATGCACCGGATCCTTGCCGCCGCGCGTGCCACTCAGCGCCTCGTTGGCGATTCCCGCGATGACCTCGTTCACGTTCATGTTCGTCTGGGTGCCCGATCCGGTCTGCCAGATGGTCAGCGGAAACTGGTCGTCGTGCTTCCCCGCGATCACGGCCTTGGCCGCCGCCTCCATCGCGTCGGCGAGCTTGCCGTTCAGCCCGTGCTTGCGATTCACCCGCGCCGCGGCCTGTTTCACGATGGCCTGCGCATGGACGATGCCGATCGGCATCCTCTCCGCCTCGCCGAAGGGAAAGTTGCCCAGCGATCGCTGCGTCTGCGCGCCCCAATAGGCGTCGGCGGGCACGTCGATATTGCCGATGGAATCACTTTCGGTGCGGGTGTCGGTCACGTCTCGTCCTCATTGGCTGCGATTGACTTTTCGGCGTCTGACTAGGAGGGCGGAGAGCATGTGTCGAGGGGACGATCTACGATGACGAAGGGGACTGTGGGCTGGCGCGAATGGGTGGCGCTTCCCGCGCTGGGCGTACCCGCGATCAAGGCCAAGATCGACACCGGCGCCAAGACCAGCGCGATCCACGCCTGGCGCGTCCATCATTTCCGGAACGAGGGGATGGAGCATCTCTCCTTCTTCCTGCACCCGCACCAGGACGACGACGAGGAAGTCGCCTGCCTCGCTCGGCTGCTCGACATGCGCGAGGTGACCAGTTCGAACGGAATGCGGCAGCGGCGTTTTGTCATCGAGACCGATCTCGAAATGGGCGGATCGACCTATCCGATCGAACTAACGCTCACCAACCGCGACGACATGGGATTCAGGATGCTGATCGGACGGCAGGCACTTCGCAAGCGCTGGCTCGTTGATCCCGCGAAATCATTTCTGACCCGTCCCGATCTCAATGCCGAAAAGGAAGACGAATGAAGATCGCCCTCACCTGCCGCAACGCCAATCTCTACTCGCACAAACGGCTGGTCGAGGCGGCACAGGAACGCGGGCACGACATCGACGTGATCGATCACCTGCGCTGCTACATCAACATCACGTCGAACAAGCCGACCATCAAGTACAAGGGCGAGGAGCTTCCAAAATATGACGCGGTCATCCCGCGCATCGGGGCGAGCGTCACCTTTTACGGCACCGCGGTCCTGCGTCAGTTCGAGATGATGGGGACCTTCCCGCTCAACGAGAGCGTCGCGATCAGCCGCAGCCGCGACAAGCTGCGCTCGATGCAGCTGCTCGCGCGCAAGGGCGTCGGCCTGCCGGTCACCGTCTTCGCGCACCAGACCAGCCGCGCGGAAGAAATCATCGAGATGGCGGGCGGGGCGCCCGTCGTCATCAAGCTGCTGGAAGGTACGCAGGGCATCGGCGTCGTGCTCGGCGAAACGCAAAAAGCCGCCGAGTCCATCATCCAAGCCTTTTCGGGCGTGGGCTCGAACATCCTCACCCAGCAGTTCATCAAGGAAGCCGGCGGGTCGGACATCCGCTGCTTCGTGATCGGGGAAAAGGTCGTCGCCGCAATGAAGCGCACCGGCAAGGACGGCGACTTCCGCTCCAACCTCCACCGCGGCGGCACTGCCGAGCCGGTCAAGATCACCGCCATCGAACGCAAGACCGCGACGCTCGCCGCCAAGGCGATGGGCCTGCGCGTCTGCGGCGTCGACCTGTTGCGCGGCGCGCACGGGCCGGTGGTGATGGAGGTGAACAGCTCGCCCGGTCTCGAAGGGCTCGAGAAATCGACCGAGATCGACGTCGCCGGCAAGATCATCGACTATCTGGAAAAGACCTACAAGGAAGGCCGTACCCGGACGCGCGGACGAGGCTGACCCCCAACCGTTCACCGCAAACGGGCGACCCCGGGGGCAACCCCGGGGCGAGACACGGCGTTGGCCTCCTCCTACTGTTCCCTGCGTAAGGTCCCTCCCGGTCCCATGACCCAGCCGCCCGCCCTCGCGAACGATCCGAACGTGCGCACCGACGACCGGATGTCGGCCCTCATCAACCAGCTGGTCGCGTTCGTCGCGGTCCTCGACCCGGACGGGCGCCTCAAGGAGGTCGATCAGGCTGCGCTCGCGGTCGCGGGCCTTCGCGAGGAGGACGTCATCGGACGCCACTTCTGGGATACTTTCTGGTGGGATTACGACCCCGAGGTCCAGGGCGCGGTCCGCGACGATATCGAGGGTGCGCGCGAGGGCAGGGTGACCCGCCGCGAAACCGCCGCGCAGACCGCGGACGGCGGACGCCTCTGGGTCCGCTTCCATGTCGGGCCTATCTACGATGCTGCGGGCAAGGTGGTGGAAATCGTCGCTTCGGGGTCGGACATCAGCACGCAGAAGGAACATGAGGCCGCTCTGGAGAAGGAGCGCGAACAGCTCGAACTTCTCAATCGCGAACTGCGCCACCGCGTCCGCAACCTGTTCGCCATCGTCCAGGCGGGACTGTCGATCAGCGCCCGCACGACCGACACCAAGGAAGAGATGATTGTCGATGCACGCTCGCGGATCTCCTCCCTCGCGGCCTCGCACATGGCAGGGGTGGAGAAGCGACCGCCCGAGCATTTCACGCTGGACGAACTGGCGCACGCCGTACTGGCCCCGCACGACCCGGGCGACGACCTCCTGCGCATCGAGGGGCCGGCCCTCGACCTTCCCGAGCATGTGATGACCCCGATCACGCTGATCCTGCACGAACTGGCCACCAATGCCGTCCGCCACGGCACCTGGTCGGCGGCGGACGGACGCGTGTCGGTGGAATGGCGAACGGTTGCCGCCAGCGATGGCGGTTCGGCGCGAGCGATCGAACTTTGCTGGGAAGAAACCGCTCCGGACAGCGAACGCCTTGACTCGGCGGAGATAAAAAGATTGAGTTTTAGCAAGGGGTTGGTCGAACGATGCGCGTCCCAGCTGGGCGGCGCGGTTCGATGGGTCGATCGGCCCGAAGGCTGGCAGGCATCCGTCTCGATGATTGTCTAGAGGGGTTCGAGTTTCATGACACGCGAGGCGCCGTTCAAAATCATTCTCGTCGAGGACGAGGTGCTGATCGCGATGGACCTGGAGCAGGAATTCGCGTCGATGGGGGTCGATGTCGTCGGCACCGCGGGTACCCTGAGCGAGGCGAAGCAGCTTGCCGGACAGGCCGATTACGACGTCGCCGTCTTCGATATCGATCTTCAGGGAGAAGACGTGTTTCCCGCCGCCGAAATCGCGCGCCATCGGGGTCACGGTTTCGTGTTCTTCTCGGGCCACGCCGATCGCGGCAGGCTCGACAAGACGTTCCCGGGCGTGCCGCTGGTCCAGAAACCCGCGACCGCGAACCAGATCTACGACGCGCTGAAAGCGGTCGCCTGACTATTTCTTCTTGGTGAAATCCACCGCGACGACATTCGAACCGTCCTCGACCGGCTCGGCGACCGGCGCGCGATCATCACCCTTCACGCCGTCGTCATCCTCGGCGGCCTGGAATTTCAGGCTGAACTCGACCGCCGGATCGACGAAATCGGTGACCGCCGCGAACGGCACGCGCAGCGTCGAAGGTACGCCCCCGAAGCTCAACCCCACGGTGAACCCCACATCGTCGACCGACAGGTCCCAGAAGCGATGCTGGATCACGATCGTCATTTCCTCGGGAAACCGGTCGGTCAGGTGCGAGGGAATGTCGACGTCGGGATGCTGGGTGCGGAAGGTGATGTAGAAATGATGCCCGCCGGGCAGCGCACCGTCGGCCTCGATCGTGCGGAGCACGCGGCCGACCACGGCGCGCAGGGCTTCCTGGACGATCTCGTCGTACGGAATCAGGCTCTCGGGCGCATCGTCGCTCATGGCTTGCCACCTGAACCCGCCTGTCGCATGGGTCAAGGGCGTAACCTGCGCTTTAACGGAGATTAAGCGACCTCATGCCGATCGACGCCACGAAGCCCTACGACGACGACAATGTCTTCGCCAAGATCCTGCGCGGGGACCTGCCCTGTCACAAGGAAGCGGAAACCGACCACAGCCTCGCCTTTCACGATATCAATCCGCTGGCCGCGCACCACATCCTCGTCATTCCCAAGGGTAGATATGTCAGCTGGGACGACTTCACCGCGACGGCGTCCGACGCGGAAATCGTCGATTTCACGCGGCTGGTCGGCAAGATCGCCCGCGACCGCGGGATGGAACGGCAGGGCTATCGGCTGCTCGCCAACGTGGGTCAGCGCGCGGGGCAGGAAGTGGGCCATCTCCACGTCCACCTCTTCGGCGGAGAACCGTTGGGGCCGATGCTCGCCAAATAGGCGCGCGCCCTTTCACGCCTTGTAATGCGCCGGTCATCCTTTAAGCCTTGGCGCCAAACGAACATCCGGGGGAGGTATTGATGGTAGGAACCGCAGCACAGGGAAGCGCGACCGCGAGCGAGGGCTGGTCCAGCCGGTCCGCCTTCATTCTCGCCGCGGTCGGCGCAGCGGTGGGGCTTGGCAACATCTGGCGCTTCCCGACGCTCGCGGGCGAAAGCGGGGGCGGCGCCTTCGTGATCGTCTACATCGCGTTCGTCGCGCTCCTCGGCCTTCCGCTGGTTCTGGCCGAAATCTTCATCGGCAAGATGGGCCAGACCGATGCGATCGGATCGATCCGCAAGGTCGCGCAACGCTCGGGGGCCTCGACCGCCTGGGCGGGCGTCGGCACGCTGGGCGCGATCGCGGCCTTCCTCATCCTGTCCTTCTACAGCGTCGTGGCGGGCTGGGTTCTCTACTACGCCGGGGTGATGGGGATCGAGCTGATCAACGCCATCGGGCGCGGCGATCCCTTCGGCGGCGCCTTCGCCGGCGAAAGCGTTGAGACCATCCAGGCGCGTCTCGGCGCGCTCCTCGAAAACTGGCCGCTGCTGCTCGCGCTGCACGCGGGCTTCATGCTCGTGACCTGGTGGTTCGTCCACAAGGGCGTTGCGGGCGGGATCGAGAAAGCCGCCACGATCCTCATGCCGATCTTCTTCGTGCTGCTCGTCGGCATCGTGCTCTATGGCGCGACCACGGGCGAGTTCAGCGAGGCGGTCGCCTTCCTCTTCACGCCCAACTGGGACGCGCTGACGCCGCAGGTGATCAACTCCGCGCTCGGCCAGGCGCTCTTCTCGCTGTCGCTGGGTGTGGCGGCGCTCGTCACCTACGGCAGCTATCTGAAGCAATCGGGCAAGATCGGCGGCATGTCGGTCACGATCGCCTTCGCCGACACGATGGTCGCGCTGCTCGCGGGCCTGATGATCTTCCCGATCGTCTTCGCCGCGGGGCTCGACCCGGCGGGCGGGCCGACGCTCGTCTTCCAGGCGCTCCCCGTTGCCTTCCAGACGATGCCGGGCGGCGCGCTGATCGGCTTCCTCTTCTTCCTGCTCATCTTCGTCGCGGCGCTGACCAGCTCTATCTCGCTGCTCGAAGTGCCGACCGCGTTCGGCAAGGGCGAGATGCGCCTGTCGCGCGGTCGTTCCTCGACCATGTTCGCGCTCGGAGCCTTCGCCCTCGGCGTCCTGTCGCTGCTCGGCTACAACGTGCTTGCCGACGTGCGGCCCCTGAGCTTCTGGTCGATCTTCGCGGAAACCGACATCCTCGACACGATCGACGGCTTCACGGGCAAGATCATGCTGCCGCTGGGCGTCATGTTCCTCGCCATCTTCGTCGGCTGGCGCGCGGACCGCAAACTGGTGCAGCAGCAGACCGGCCTGACCGGCGGAACGCTCGCGCTGTGGCGCTTCCTCGTCGCGTGGTTGTGCCCGATCGCGGTCTTCCTCGTGCTGCTGTTCGGCCTCTTCCCCGCGCTGTTGCCGAGCTAAAAATTCACGCCCCGCATTTTCCCGCTTCCACCGGGAAAGTAGCGTCGGTAAATCCACCAGGCCCCCGCCGCCCAATCTCGGGCGGCGCGGGTGGAGTTTCGGGCCATGAAGTTTGCCCGCGTGAAATCGCTTGATGCCATCCTTGCCGCCGCCGAAGAAAAGTCGCTCCACCGATCGTTGGGCGCGCTCCAGCTGACCCTGTTCGGGGTCGGCTGCATCATCGGCACCGGAATTTTCGTTCTCACCAGCGCGGGCGCGCAGAAGGCCGGACCCGGTCTCATGCTCGCTTTCGTCATCGCGGGGCTCGTCTGCGTCGTCGCAGCGCTCTGCTATGCCGAAATCGCGTCGATGGTCCCCGTCGCGGGCTCGGCCTACACCTACACCTATTCGGTGATGGGCGAGCTGCTCGCCTGGACCGTCGGCTGGGCGCTCGTCCTCGAATATGCCATTGCCGGCAGCGCCGTCTCGGTCGGCTGGTCGGGCTATTTCGCGGGCACCATCCTCGACGAGTTTCTCGGTATCACCTTGCCACCCTGGCTGGCGGCGGGTCCGCTCGCGCTGGGCGGGCAACCGGGCGGTTTCATCAACCTGCCTGCGATGATCATCGCGCTACTGATCACCGGCCTGCTGATCATCGGCACGTCGGAGAGCGCCAAGGTCAACGCCATCCTCGTCCTGATCAAGGTCACCGCGCTCACCGCCTTCATCGTGCTGACCATTCCGGCGGTCGACATGGCGCAGTTCAACCCCTTCCTTCCGGCCGGCGTGTTCGGCGGGTTCGGATCGGGCGTCGGCGCGGTCGGCGCGGCGGCGACGATCTTCTTCGCCTATGTCGGCTTCGACGCCGTCTCGACCGCGGCGGAGGAGACCAAGAACCCGCAGCGCAATGTCCCCATCGGGCTCGTCGGCAGCTTGCTCATCTGTACCGTCTTCTACGTTCTCGTCGCGGCGGGCGCGATCGGCACGATCGGCGGCCAGCCCATCATGGGGCCGAACGGCGTTCCCTACCCCGCAGGGTCGGAAGAACTCGCCCGCCAGTGTGCGCTGCCGCAATATGCCGCGGCGCTCGTCTGCTCGGACGAGGCGCTCGCCCATGTCCTGCGCCAGATCGGCTTCTCCGGCATCGGAAACGCACTGGGCATCGCCGCCTTCCTCGCGCTTCCTTCGGTGATCCTCGTGCTGCTGTTCGCGCAGACGCGCATCTTCTTCGTGATGAGCCGCGACGGACTGCTGCCCGGCTTCCTGTCGAAGGTGCATCCGCGCTGGAAGACCCCGCACGTCGTCACCGCGCTCACGGGCCTGGTCGTGGCGGTCGGCGCGGCCTTCTTCCCCGTGGGCCAGCTCGCCGACATCGCCAACGCCGGGACGCTCTATGCGTTCATGATGGTGGCGATCGCGGTCATGCTGCTGCGCCGGTCGGAGCCCACGCGAAAGCGCAGCTTCCGCACCCCGGCGCTATGGCTGGTCGGACCGCTCACCATTTTCGGCACGGTCTTTCTGTTCCTGAACCTGCCGTTCGAGGCGATGATCGTCCTGCCGGTCTGGACCGTGATCGGACTGCTGATCTACTTCGCCTACGGCTATCGGCACAGCCATCTGGGCCGCGGCAAGCTGGTCATCCACGAAACCGAGGTCCACGACATCGAGCCGCCGGTGCCCGGCGCCCACGACCCCGCGCGGGACTAGCCGTTCAGGACCTTCGAGGCGAGCACTCGAAGGTCCTCTTCGGGCCGCGCGCCGTAATGCTGGATGACCTCGGCGGCGGCGACCGCGCCGAGGCGGAGCGAGGCTTCGGTGTCGAGCCCCTTGGCCTGTCCGGCGAGGAAGCCCGCCGCGAACAGGTCGCCGGCTCCGGTGGTGTCGACGAGCTGCTTGATCGGCTGCGCCCCGACCCGCGCACGATAGCCGTCCTCCATCGCGATCGCGCCCTTCTCCGAGCGGGTCACGACGAGAAGCGGCACCTTTTCGGCGATGATCGCGACCGATTCATCCAGCCCCTCGCGGGCCAGCGCCTTGATCTCGTCCTCGTTGGCGAACAGGATGTCGATCCGGTCGTTGTCGAGTAATTCCATGAATTCGGCGCGATGCCGCTCGACGCAGAACGTATCGGACAGGGTGAAGGCGACCTTGCGTCCCGCCTTCTTGGCAAAATCGATCGCCTTGCTCATCGCCTCGATGGCCCCCGGCGGATCCCACAGATAACCCTCTAGATAGAGGATTTCTGCGCTCGCGATGGTCGCTTCGTCGATCGCCTGCGGGGGCAGCTTCTGCGCCGCGCCCAGAAAGGTGTTCATCGTGCGCTGCGCATCGGGTGTCACGAGGATGAGGCAACGCGCGGTCGCCACGCCGACGTCGCTCGACGGCGGCACGATGAAGTCGACCCCCGCGGCCTCGATGTCATGCTGGTAGATCTCGCCGAGCTGGTCGTCGGCCACCTGCCCGATGAAGCCTGTCTTCACGTCCAGCGCCGCCAGCCCCGCGGCGGTGTTGCCCGCCGACCCGCCGGAGACCTCGCGGCCCTGTCCCATCAACCCGTAGAGCCGTTCGGCCTCGGCCTCGTCGATCAGTCGCATCGAGCCCTTGTCGAGATCCTGTTCCTCGAGAAACTCGTCGGTCGCATCGGCGATCACGTCGACGATGGCATTGCCGATCGCGAGCACGGAATAACGGGTGTCGGTCATGTACGCGTCCTTGATGTGTGGCCGCCGCCCCTATGCGCGACGGACCGCATTGGCAAGGGGACCGGTGGGAGAACAAGGGCTTGCGGCTTTCATCTTTCGACCGCAGAACCGTGAAATGAAGAAACGATTTGGCGTGCTGCCGCTGTTCGCGCTGGCCGCCTGTGCCGCTCCCATCGAAGACACGCGTCCCGTCGTCGCGCCGCCCGTCGCCGCCGCGGCGGTGCAGACCAGCGGACCGCTGCTCGGACTGTCCTCGGCCGCGACGCTGACCCGGCTCGGCCAGCCTGTCTTGCAGGTGCGCGAGGGGTCGGGGCTGATGCTGCAGTTTCGCGCACCCGGCTGCGTGCTCGATGCCTATCTCTATCCCGACGCCCGCGGGGCCGAGACGGTCACCCATGTCGACGCGCGCCGCCCCGACGGGCAGGACGTCGATCGCGACCTCTGTATCGCCGCGATCGAGCGCGCCAGGACGCCCTAGGCCCGCCCTGAAAGTCTTTGAGCGGCCCACTCGGCCGCCTCCGCCACGATCGGATCGGGGTCGCGCCGCAACGCCTCGACCCGGGGTTGGAGCGATACGTCCCCGCTGTTGCCCGCCGCGATCAGGCAATTGCGCACGAACCGGTCCCGCCCGATCCGCTTGATCGGCGATCCGGCGAACATCGCCCGGAAATCCGCGTCCTCGAGCGCCAGCAGATCGGCTAGCGACGGCGCCGCCAGTTCGGCGCGCGGCAGGAACTTGGCGTTCGCGTTCGCCGCATCGGCAAAGCGGTTCCACGGGCAGATGGCGAGGCAGTCGTCGCATCCGTAGATCCGGTTCCCGATCGCCTCGCGATACTCTTCGGGAATGGGGCCGGAATGTTCGATGGTGAGATAGGAGATACACCGCCGAGCATCGAGACGGTGGGGCGCGGTGATCGCCCCCGTGGGACAGGCCCCGATGCACGCCGTGCAGCTGCCGCAATGCGAGCTCCCCGCACCCGACGGCTCCAGATCGAGCGTCGTATAGATGATCCCGAGGAACAGCCAGTTGCCGTCCTCGCGATTGAGCAGGTTCGTATGCTTGCCCTGCCACCCGATCCCCGCCGCGGCGGCGAGTGGCTTTTCCATCACCGGCGCGGTATCGACGAACACCTTCACCTCGCACGGTTCTTCCTCGACCAGCCATCGCGCCAGCGCCTTCAGCTTCTGCTTCACGATCTTGTGATAATCGGCGCCCTGCGCATAGACGCTGATGCGCCCGACCTCGCCGCGGGCTTCGAGCGCCATCGGATCGGTTGCGGGCGCGTAGCTCATGCCCAGTGCGATCACGCTTCGCGCTTCGGGCCACAGCGCCCTCACCCCCACACGATGGTGCTTGCGGCTGTCCATCCAGCCCATCTCGCCGTGCCGCCCCTCGGCGATCCACTCGAGCAACTGCTCCCCCGCCGCATCCGCCGCGTCCGCCCGCGCGAACCCGCACGCCGCGAACCCCAGTTCGCGGGCCTGATCGGAAATGCGGGTCTCGATCCTCGTCATGACGCGCGAACCCATACCAGCCGCGCCCTGGCGCGCCACCCGGCCATCCCGTGTCGATCGACCGGCACGTCGGAATTCATCGCATCCTCAGGCGCCGGGCGCCGGCCCGATCTGTTCCCAAAGCTCAATCTTGATTCCGTCGGGGTCGAGGATCCACGCGAACTTGCCATAGGGCTCGTCCTGTCGCCCGAGAATGTCCACGCCCTTCGCCTCCAAATCCGCCTGGAAGGCGTCGAGATCGTCGACGCGGAAATTGAGCATGAACGGCATCGTGCCGGGGTCGAGATAGTCCGTGTCCGAACGGAAGCTCGACAACAGGCTGAAGGGATCTTCCTGCGGCTCGTCCTTCCACCGGAACACCGGGCCATAGTCCCCCGCGATGCCGAGGACGTCCTTGTACCATTCGGTCGTCTTGTCGACGTCCGCCCGTTTGACGAACACGCCGCCCAGTCCGGTGATCCTCGCCATCATGCTTCCCCTGCCGTTATGGGCACGCCATAGCATGGCGCCATGAAGCGGGGCAGCCTCGATACGCGCGCCATCTGGGCGATCGCCCTTCCGGCGATGGTGACCAACGTCGCCACGGCGCTCATCGGGATCGGGGACGTGTGGATCGTCGGGCGGCTCGACGATGCCGCCGCGCAGGGGGCGGTCGATATCGGCGCGCGACTGTTCGCGCTTCTGTTCACCGTGATGAACTTTCTCAAGACCGGCACGACGGGACTGGTCGCGCAGGCGGGCACGCAGATGGGCCGACGCGAACAGAGCGCGGTGCTGCTGCGCGGGCTTGCGGTCGGGATTGCCATCGCGGCGCTCCTCCTCCTGCTGCGTCCGCTGCTGCTACCCGCTGCGTTGAACGTCCTGGGGGCGGAGGGGCGCGTTTACGAGGCCGCCGCGTCCTACGCGGGGATCCGCTACTGGACCGCGCCGGGCGTCATGCTCAACCTCGCCCTGGTCGGCTATCTGGTCGGGCAGCGACGGATGACCACGGTGCTGATCGTCGAGGTCGCCTACAATCTCCTGAATGTCGCGCTCGGGCTGTGGTTCGTGCTCGGGCTCGACATGGGGATCGCCGGGATCGGCTGGTCTAGCTTCATCGCCGAATTCGCCAAGCTGGTGCTCGTCGCCGCGCTGGTCCTGCGCGGGGGCAAAGGCGCCCGCCTGCTGGCCGTCGCGCGCGACCGGGCGATCGTCTCGCGGGCCAGCCTCGCGCCCTTCCTCTCGGTCAACCGCGACCTGTTCCTGCGCACCTTGATCCTCACCCTCGCGCTCGCCGCGCTGACCCGCATCGGGGCCGAGCGCGGGCCCGTCGTGCTCGCCGCCAACGCCATCCTCTTCCAGCTCTTCATCTTCTCCGCGCTCCTTCTCGACGGGTTCGAGAATGCCGCGCAGGTCCTGAACGGCGAGCGGAAGGGCGCGCACGACCGGGTCGGGTTCGTCCGCATCACTCGCGCGCTGCTCGTTCGCGGATTTGCGACCGCCACCCTTCTCGCTGTCGGTTTCGCCTTTTTCGCCGACCCGGTCCTGCGCTCCTTCGCGGCGACGCCTGCCGTGGCGATGGAGGCGGAGCGGCAGGCGATCTGGCTGGTCTTCATTCCGTTCGCGGGGGTGGCAGGGTTCATTTTCGACGGCGTCTATGTCGGCGCCAGCTGGACCCGCGCGCTGCTCCTCTCGATGGTCGGCGGCACGATCGTCTATGCGCTGGCGCTCTGGCTGTCCTGGCCGCTCGGCAATGGCGGACTATGGCTGAGCTTCACGCTCTTCCTCGTCGCGCGGGCGCTGTTCCAGTTGCTTCTGCTGCCCCGGCTCGTGCGGCGCATCGACGAGGATCCTTCGCTCGTCGCGTGACCGGTTGCGGTTCGCGACCGAACCCCCATGTCGACGCCAGCGACGCGAAGGAGACGAATGCATGCCCGAATACATCCCGCCAAAGGTCTGGAACCCCGATACGTCGAGCGGCGGGAAGTTCGCCGGCATCAACCGCCCGACCGCGGGGGTGCGCGAAGAACGCGACCTGCCGAGCGGCGATCATGCCTTCCAGCTCTACTCGCTCGCCACCCCCAACGGGGTGAAGGCGACGCTGATTCTCGAGGAACTGGTGGAGGCCGGACATCTCGCCGACTATGACGCATGGCCGATCGACATTTCGAAGGGCGAGCAGTTCACGTCGGGCTTCACCGCCCTCAATCCCAACCAGAAGATCCCCGCCCTGCTCGACCGCAGTGGCGATGAACCGGTCCGCATCTTCGAAAGCGGCGCCATTCTCCTCCATCTCGCCGAGAAGTACGACGCCTTTCTCGGTCCCGAGGATGCGCGCGCGGAAATGTTGAGCTGGCTGTTCTGGCAGGTCGGGACGGGTCCCTTCATCGGGGGCGGCTTCGGCCACTTCTATCATTATGCGCCCGAGAAGATCCGTTACGCCATCGACCGCTACGCGATGGAAACCAAGCGGATCTTCGACGTCGCCGACCGCCGGCTGGGCGCGGCGCACTACCTGGCGGGCGCGGATTATAGTATCGCCGACATGGCAGTGTGGCCGTGGCTCAAGGCCTTGGTCGACGGTGAGGCCTATGGGGAGGCGCGCGAGTTTCTCCAGATCGCGACCTATGAAAACGTCGCCCGCTGGACCCGCGAGATCGCCGATCGCCCTGCCGCTCGCCGCGCCGTCATGGTCAACCGCAAGTGGGGCGACGAGGACGGACAGGTCCCCGAACGCCACTCCGCCGCCGATTTCGACGGCAAAGCGATCTAAGGCCGCGCCTCCGTTCCCGCTTGCCCTCGCCCTAAAGCTGACGCAGGTTAGCCGCGGGGGATAGGCAAATGATCGTCTTGTGGCGCAGGATCAGGGGAGCCGTCGGCGGAATCGGCCCGACCGAATGGGCCATGCTCGCCATCGAAACGCTTGCCGTCGTCGGCGGCATCGTCATCGCCTTCCAGCTCCAGGAATGGGCCTCCGACCGGCGCGAGGCGCGACAGGTTGATCGGATCAGCGCCGCGCTTCTCGAGGAAGCGCGCACCGCGACCGCATTCATCTGGCAGAACGTTCGCTCCTGGCGCGAGACGATCGAAGAGGGCGAAGCGGTCGCGGCGACGTTGGCGGCGGGCGAGTGCCCATCGGCGGAGGCGCTCGCCGCGCTTCAACGCCTCGACCATTACGACACCGTCGATCCGCCGTCGGGGGTCTACGACGAACTCGTCGCTACGGCCGGCCTGTCGTCGCTGGAGGACCCGAGCGCCCGTCTTGGCGTCGACTTCTACCGCAACGCGCGCAGTTTCTACCTCGCCGAGAACGACAATTTCCGCGCGCAGCGATGGCAGATCGTGCGCGAAGACGACCCCGCCGTCCGCATCGTTCGCGACGCCGATGCCGATCTTGGCAAACGAGTCGAAATCGATCCGGAGCGCGTCTGTGCCGATCCCGAATTCTCCGACCGCGTTGCCAAGATCGTCGGGGACCAAGCCTACTTCCAGGAATTGCTACGCGAACTCTACTTCACGGACGCGGCCTTCATGTGCGTCGCGCTCGCGCATAGCCTGGGGCAGAAGTGCAGCGACCCCGAATGGTTCAAGGCGGTCGTGGGCGAGGAAGACGCCAGGATGATCGACCGCGTCGGTCGCGAACGACAGCAGCAGGTCGACCTATAGGCGACCCTAATGCACGAACCGCGCGACCACGTCGCGGTAGCTGCGCGAAACCTTCACCTCGTTGTCCGACCCCAGCACCAAGAAACATTCGCCGTTGGTGTGCGGCTTGACCTGCTTGACCTTGTCGAGGTTGACGATCGTCGAACGGTGGACGCGCTGGAACATTCGCGGGTCGAGCCGCTTTTCCAGATCCTTCATCGTCTCGCGCAGGATCAGCGTATTGTCGCTCGTCTGGATGCACATATAGTCGCCCGCCGCGTCGATCTTCTCGATATCGTCGACGCTGACACGGAAGATCTGCCCCTGGTCGCGAATGTTGATGACGCTCTCGTAGCGGCTCGAGGCGGGACCGCCGCCCTCGGCATCGGCGAATTCGCTGGCCGCCTCGGGCGCATGTTCGTTCAATGCGGCTTCCAGTTTCTCGGCCTTCCGCGCCGCGCCCTTTTCGCGCAAGCGGCGGCGCACCCGATCTAACGTCTCGGCCAGCCGGTCTTCCTCCACCGGCTTCACCAGATAGTCCACCGCCTTGGATTCGAACGCCTTCACGGCATGCTCCGAATAGGCCGTCACGAAGACGAACAGCGGCGGTTCGACCTCCATCAGTCCCGAAATCACCGAGAAACCGTCGAACCCCGGCATCTGGATGTCGAGGAAGACGAGGTCGGGCTTCAGCGTCTTGGTCTGGCGGATCGCCTCGCGGCCATTCGACGCGGTCCCGACGACCTCGACGTCTTCATGCGCTTCGAGCCGCAGCTGCAGGCCCTGGGTGGCGAGTTTCTCGTCGTCGACGAGGAGAGTGCGGATGGTCATGAAACAGCTTTCGTTTCCAGAGGTATTTGCAGCACAACGCTGAAGCCCCCCTTTTCGTTCGTTTTCGTTTCGAATCCGTGCGCCGCGCCATAGGCGGCGAGCAGTCGTTCGCGGGTGTTGGCGAGACCGACGCCCGTCGACTTGCTGTCCATCATGGTGGCCCCGCCCGCGCCCGAGTCCGCGACGATGATCCGCACGCTCTCGCCCTCGCGCTCGGCGGTCACGAAGATGTCCGCCCCGTCCTCCGACGGCGTGACGGCATATTTGATCGCATTCTCGATCAGCGGCTGGAGAATGAGCGAGGGCAGCAGCGCCCCCGCAGCCTCCGCCCCGATCCGGAAATGCGGGCGCAGCCGGTCCTCGAAACGCATCTTCTCGATCGCCAGATAGCTCTTCATCGTCTCGATTTCCTTGGCGAGCGGCACGCGCGCGGTCGGCTCGTTCGACAGCGTGTAGCGCAGGAAGGACGACAGCCGCGCCAGCATCGCATTGGCCCGCTCGCGCTCCTCGATGAGCACGAGGGTCGAGATGGAATTGAGCGTATTGAATAGGAAATGCGGATTGAGCTGATAGCGCAGCATCGCCAGTTGCGCCGCCGACGCCTGGTTCTCCAGCGCGCGTCGCTGGTCGATCTGCTCTTCCAAGAGCAGGTAATAGTTGATCCCGAAATACAGGCCGGTCCACGCCGCCAGCAGGGTGACGTTGAGGATCATCGCGCCGAAGAAGGAAAACCCGCGCAGCGAAAGATCCGGACGGACGAAGGTGGTGTAACTCCACACGTCGATGAAGCTGAAGAGGCTACCCGCCATTGCGACCGCGACCAGCGCGACCAGCGCCGTGACCAGCGCGCGCAGGGTGATGAGCCAACGGTTGAGCGCCGCGAGGAGCAAGGTCAGCGAATAGCCTGTCATCGCAATGATGAGGCAGTGTACGAAGAAGATTCCCGGCTCGAGCCCGTTTACCAGCCCCGACAGGAAGCGGAGCAGCAGATAGCCGACCCAGCCCAGGCTTTGCAGCACCCAGAAGGCGCGCGTCTTGTCGGCGAAGAACGGCCGGTCGAGTCCGACGCCCTCGATGATCGGTCGCGAGTGGCCCTGCCCCGTGACCGCGCTATCCCCCGCGTCGCGTGCGATGCGCTCGACCGAGGCGCGCTGGCGGCGTTGAAGCGCGCGCCGCTCTTCTTCTTTCAGCGAAAATTCAGGCGTGTCGGTCAAACTGTGCTCCACGGGCTCGAATGCGCAACCATAAGCGCGCCAGGGCGATTGTGCCAATGAGGGAGTGGGAACGGGCCCAGCGCTCGCTCGCGACGATAATTCAGGAGTGTGGGACATGATGCGGACGATGACGGTACTGACGCTCCTGCTGCTCGCTTCGTGCCGCTCGGCGGACGCACCGGTGGAAACACCCGGCACGACGTCCGACATCGCCCCCATTCTCGACCGCGAAGATGCGCACGACATCCATAGCTTCGCCCGCCCGCTCGAAGCGCGCGTGCATCACCTTGCGCTCGATCTCGACGTGGATTTCGACGCGCGCCGCGTATCGGGCACCGCCACGCTCGATGTCGATGCCGCCGAAGGCGCGACCGAGATCGTCCTCGATACGCGCGACCTCGACATCGCCTCGATCACCGCCCCCGACGGCACGGCGCTCGACTACGAGATCGGAGAAGGCAGCGAGGAACTGGGCCAGCCGCTGACCGTCCAGCTGGACGGCGCCGAACAGATCATCATCACCTATGCCGCCTCGCCCACCGGCGACGCGCTGCAATTCCTCAGTCCCGAACAGACCGCGGGGGGCGAACATCCCTTCCTGTTCAGCCAAGGCCAGTCGATCCTCAACCGCAGCTGGATTCCGACGCAGGACAGTCCCGGCATCCGCCAGACCTGGGAAGCGCGCATCCGCGTTCCCAATCCCTTGACCGCGGTCATGAGCGCGCCAAGCGCGGGCGACCCCATCCCCGACGGGCCCGATCACCGCATCTTCCGCTTCGACATGGACAAGTCGGTGCCGCCCTATCTGATCGCCATCGCCGCCGGGAATCTCGAGTTCGAGCCGCTCGGCCTGCGCACCGGCGTCTGGGCCGAACCCGAAACCCTGGCCGCGGCCGCCGCCGAACTGGTCGATACCGAACAGATGATCAGCGCCTCGGAGGATCTCTTCGGTCCCTATCGCTGGGGCCGCTACGACATGATCGTCCTGCCGCCCAGCTTCCCCTTCGGCGGGATGGAAAATCCGACCCTGACCTTCCTCACCCCGACCTTCATCGCGGGAGACAAGTCGCTGACCAGCCTGATCGCGCACGAACTGGCGCACAGCTGGTCGGGCAATCTCGCCACCAACGCCACCTGGGCCGATTTCTGGCTCAACGAGGGCATGACCGTCTATGCCGAACAGCGCATCGTCGAAGCCGTCTACGGCGAGGAGACCTTCGCGCAGCAGGTGTCCCTGAGCCAGGATTCGCTCGACGCCGCCATCGGCGACCTCGACGAGCGCGACCAGATCCTCGCGGTCGATCTCACCGGACGTCATCCCGACGACGGCTTCACCGACATTCCCTACGACAAGGGCGCGGCCTTCCTCCGCACGCTCGAGCGCGAGGTGGGACGCGAACGGTTCGATGCCTTCCTGCGCAAATGGTTCGACGACCATGCCTTCGAACCCGTCACCAGTTCGATGTTCCTCGAGGCCGTCAACGAGCAGTTGCTGGGCGGAAGCGACGAGCGGGCCGAGGCGTTGCTGATCAACGAATGGATCTACGAGGCGGGCATTCCGGCCAACAATGCGCCGACCGACGCCGACGCGTTCGCCGATGTCGACGGCGCCGTTTCCCGGTTCGATGAAGGGGGGAATGTCGCCTCCATCGACTGGGACGGCTGGAACACTGCCGAACGGCTTCGCTTTCTCGGTCGCATCGACCAGGAAGTGACCACGCCGCGACTGCGCGCCCTCGACGAGGCCTTCGACCTCACGCAATCGACCAACAACGAGATCCTGTTTCTCTGGCTCCAGCTTGCGGTGGCCAACCGCTACGATCCCGCCGTTCCGCGGCTCGAGCAATTCCTGACGACGCAGGGCCGGCGCAAGTTCGTCCGTCCCCTGTTCGTGGCGCTCGCCTCGGACGAGGAGTGGGGGAAGCCGATCGCGACGCGGGTCTATCCGCGGGCCCGGCCGCTCTACCACCCGATCACGACCGAGGATCTCGACAAACTCGACATCGGGTACAGCGCCGCCGAAACCGACCGTGGCTCAGCTGAGCAAACGGAAAGTTAACCACGCTCTTAACCCGCTGATAACTGTCTTGGGCCTATGGCTCCTCATCTCACACGAGGAGCGCATTTGCCCATGTATCAGGCCCCCGATCGTTACAAACGCATGATTTCCGCCAAATTGCCCGACGGTGCGTCGTTGGGCGTGGCCTCGGCGGTGCATGACGATCAGGCCTCGACTCCGCTGCGCGACGTCCAGCTCATCAGCCGCGCCCAGCTCGCCCCCTTCTTCGCGGGCGCCAACATTCTCGCCGCGGTCCTGTTCGCGGGCGCGATGCACAGCGATATCAGCCTGTGGCTCATGGCGGCATGGATTCTCGCCGTGGTCGGCATCAACACGCTCATGACCATGCTGGCGCGGCGTCAGGCGATCACCCACATCGGCCGGTCGGGACGACGCGTTCCGCACTGGCAGATGCTGTCCGACGTCGCCGCGCGCGCCGCGGTCTGGCTCAGTCTGCCGATGACGGTCTTCGCCGGCCTCGACCCGCAAAGCCAGATCATCGCCGCCTCGGTCATCTCGGGGCTCGGCGTCGCCGCGCTGGGGCTCGTCGTGGTCCCGACCGCCGCGATCACCTGGATCACCATCTTCGTGACCGCGCTGTGCGTGTCGCTCGTGGTGGCGCGCAACACGGTACCGTTCGAGAACATGATCTCGATCGTCTTCATCATCGGGGTCGCGATGGGGGGCGTGATGACCGTCGCGCGCTGGGCCTTCCACCAGCTGAAGACCAACGCCGACGTCGGTTCGCAATCCGAAAGCGCCTCGCTCCTCCTCCAGGAATATGAAAAGCGCGGCGTTGGCTGGCTCTGGCAGATCGACGACGAAAACCGCGTCACCTACCTCTCCAGCCGCATGGTCGCGCTGATCGGGCGCCCGTCGTCCGCGATCATCGGTCATTCGCTTCCCGGTCTGCTCGGTGGGCACAAGGAACTGGGCGATCTGCTGTTGCAGCATCAGCCCTTCCAGAATTTCGAAATGCAGCTTCAGGGCGCGCGCGGTGGGCGCTGGATCAGCCTCGCGGGCGATCCGATCATCGATCATGCAGGCCGGTTCGCGGGCTTCCGCGGCGTCGGCAGCGACATCACCGAAGTGCGCCAGCAGCAAGAGCGCCTCACGCACCTCGCCAACGTCGACGTGCTGTCGGGCCTGCCCAATCGCGGCCGCGTCCGCCAGCTGGCGGGCGAGGTGCTCCGTACCGCGACGACATCGAACGTGCCCTGCGCGATCATGTTTCTCGACCTCGACGGCTTCAAGCCGGTCAACGACACCTTCGGCCATCCCAAGGGCGATGCGGTGCTCCAGGCCGTCGCCAAGCGTCTCGTCGATGAAGTCGGCGAGCTCGGCTATGTCGGGCGCATGGGGGGCGACGAGTTCGCGATCATCGTCAAGGACGCGCAGAGCCGCAAGGGCGTCGAGACACTGAGCCGTGCCATCATCCATTCGGTCGGCGAACCCTACATGATCGACCAGACCGAGATCCGCATCGGCGTGTCGATCGGCTGCGCCTTCGGCCCCATCGACGGTGCCACCGTCGACGACCTCATCCTCAAGGCCGACCTCGCGCTCTACGAAGCCAAGAATGCCGGCCGCGGCGTCGCCAAATATTTCAGCTCCGAGCTGCAGACCGAACAGGACGACCGCGTCCGTCTTGAAAGCGACCTTCGCGCCGCCATCGCGTCCAAGCAGTTCCAGCTGCTCTACCAGCCGCTCGTCTCGGCCAAGGACCAGAAGCTCGTCGGGTTCGAAGCGCTCATCCGCTGGAACCACCCCCAGCGCGGCATGATCCCGCCTCCCGTCTTCATCGGCATCGCCGAGGAATGCGGGCTGATGATGGACATCGGCAACTGGGTGATCGAGGAAGCCTGCCGCACCGCCGCCACCTGGCCCGACCCGCTGACCGTCGCGGTCAACGTCAGCCCCAAGCAGATCCAGATGCCCGCGCTGCCGCAGGTCGTCAGCCAGGCGCTCGCCCGCCACAAGCTCGCGGGCAACCGTCTCGAACTGGAAGTCACCGAAGGCGTCTTCCTCGGCAACAATGCCGCGACCCTCGATATCATGCAGCGCCTGCGTCAACTTGGCGTCGGCATCGCATTGGACGATTTCGGCACCGGCTATTCCTCGATCGGCTATCTCAACAAGGCCGTGTTCCACAAGCTGAAGATCGACGGCAGCTTCGTGCGCGAAGCGGGCACGCGCGAAGAGAACGTCTCGATCATCAAGTCGATCGTCGAACTCGCCAAGTCCTTCCGCATGTCGGTCACCGCCGAGGGCGTCGAGACGGCGGAGGATTTCGAACGGATGCGCGACCTCGGCGTCGACACGATCCAAGGCTACCTGTTCGGCCGCCCCCTCACCTACGAACGTGCCAACCAGATGGTCGTCGGCATGAGCCGCAAGGCCGGCTAGGCCCCGCCGCGTCGCGCTCCGGCGCGGCGTCCTTCACGCCGCGTCTCCCGAAAGGATTACCTCATGTCCAACGATCAAGCCTTCGTCGTCCTTAACCGGAGCGACGGTTCCAAGGTCGCCTGCCAGCTCAAGACCCTGATGTTCTTCACCAAGGCGCCCCACGGCTGCGTCCTGAACTTCGGCGGCGCGACGCAGATCAACGTCAAGGAAGACTTCGACGATCTCCTCGCCTTGGTGGGAAGCGACAAGGCGCTCGGCTGAGGGCCGCTACCGACCCCAATTGTCCACATTTAGAACCTGTGCGAGACTTGGGCCATGCGCTCCCTTCTAATACTGTGCGCGGCTGCGCTCACCGGTTGCTCTTCCGGATTCTTTCCAGGCTCACCAGCGGAACAGACTATCGACCGACTGGAGCAGCGCTTGAGCAAGGTATCGTGCGTTGGCTCGCTAGATGACTGGGAGCGTCATTATACCTTTTCATCGAGACCATTCGTGGGCTTGGACTTCCGCTGGTATGATTATGGAAAGATTGATGTGGATCTGCGGGAAGCAGGTTTCGAAGAGTTCGTAGGCGGGCGACATATCCACGCTCGCTTGCCAGAACACCAATTTTGGGTGGACGATAGGCCCTACGACACTGCGTTTGGCGAGTACGACATCTCAGAAGATCGACTGACCATCACTTCCTGCGGCGCAGACATCTAGCCAACGATCGCTTCCGACCCCTTGCGAGGCCGCTCGCAGCGCCGTCAAAGGACTTGCGGGGCTCAACGGGGTCGCGGCTGCAACAGGTCGCTCGCCGTCTCCCCGAAATGTTGTTCGAGCGACGCAGACAATTTCGCGTCATCGATCGGACCGGCAGCGGCGGTGATGTCGCTCATCCACGCATGGACCGCGGCCTCGCCATGGCGCGCTTCCAGACCCATGAAGACGGCCTCCGCCAACGGATAGCTCGCGCCGTCGTTGGTCATGTCGTTCTCGAAATCGTCCCCCGTGAAAGAGAAGGACCCGGACGGCGAATAATCGGGATCGGCCTCCATCCGGGCGCGGTCCTCCGGCGACACCTGACGCATGATCGCCTCGCGCTTCGGCCGAACCGATCCCCATGCGGCAAGATCGATCGGCTCGTCGATGGGGGCGAGCCTTTCCTGCAACGACCGCCGCGTTCTGGCCGCCACGATCGGGTCGAGCGACGGATTGACCTTGGTTTCGATCCACGTCGCATGGCCCTCGGCCATCCTGCGTGAAGACGACGCCGGCCCACTCGGCGTCCCGGCGATCGTCCCCGACCATTTTCGCGACGGCCGCGATCTGTTCGCCGAGACAGGCCGCCCGGGCACGCGCAATGCGCTCCGACCCTTCGTCGTAGTAGATCCGCATGAACGCACCCGAGCCCTTCACCGTCACGCGGAGTACGGAAAGCGCCTCCTCCGGCATGTCCTCCTCCACCACCGACAGATTGGCTCGCTCCGGCTGATCGCCGAGCGGGGCGGAGCAGGCGAGCAGCAACTCGTCGTCGAAGGCGCCCGCGGGATGCAGAGCGAGCGAGGAGGCGGCGGCAAGGAGGAATGCAATCACGGTCTTTCCTTCGTTCAGAGCGACACGGGTATCGCCGCTTCTTAAGCGCTCGTGCCGGCCGATGTCTTGGTCCGACGAACCGCAGTACGACGGAGCCGTACCTCGACGGGCATCCGACTCCGCTGGATCCGCCGTGAGGCTTCCTTATGAAAAGCTGCAATCTTGCTTTCGGGTGAAAAATCGGCACGCGGTGACCCGATAGACAAGGTTCGAGAGACAGAGCTGGATGCCGGTCGCCGGGGTCATGCGGTTCATGGCGTGACCGAAGCGCGGGCCGAGCGTCCAAGCAATTGAACTTCCGACTGCGACCCCTTTGCGGACATCTTGACGTAATGTGATAGACTGGTTTCGCGCGCCGGTTGGGGGAGACATAGACGTGGCGAAGGGAAATCTAGAAGGGCCGTTGGGACCAATCATGCTGATGCTCCTCGCCGGCGTCGCACTATTGATGATTGTTGCAACACAGTCGCCAGAGTTGGCCTCAAAGTTCGAGAGACCGGAAGACTTCTACGACAATACACCAAGCAAGGTCGGCATTGCTTTGATTTTTGCCGTCGTGGTTTCCATTATTGTAGCCTTGATCCGCAAGCTTCTAAAATAAACCTGATACAAGCAAAGATCGATGTTCATCGAAAGGAGAGGGGTCCAATCGTTCACCCGCTGCCGACCGGCCGCTAACGACCCCATTGCGGACATTACGTTTGGTCCTATCATACAACGATGTTTGACCTTCCTCCCGGGCTCGTGCCAACGCAGGAACAGGTGATCGAGCGATCGCTGCACGACTGTGGCCTCGATCCGAGAGGGTACACTGTCAAATATCAGGACTATCTTCAGGGCATCGAAGTCGTGATCGCGCCTAGCGCAGGCGCGACATCAGATAATTTCGCCTGCATCAAAGATGCGACTGGCTACGAGCTCGTCACATTCGAAGACAGTGAAATGTATTCTGCATACCTTGAATTCACATCTGAGTCAGCCCGGCCGGAAATGCTGGTCCATTATGAAAGCAAACTGAGGGACGCTGGATTATGGGAAGGTTTTCCGGAGCGGACTAGCTTTGGTACGCTTGAGGAATATGCGGCAGCACTAGAAGAACATTCTGGTTTGGAGGCCGGCTCGGCCCTGCGTGTTTCTGGGACTTTTATTATGTTCGACCCGCCTGACGCGATTCTCGACTTTAACGATTACGTTGAGCGATATTCGGACCTTATGACGGTGGTCGCTTATGCGACCACAAAAGAGCGAATCCGCTTTGGTCTGTGATCGGAAACGAGGCAGTTCCAGAGTAAAGGTCACACGCAGCAGCCAATGTCCGTTTCCCACCCCATTTCAGTCGTCAGGTAGCGAATCTGGGGATACTCCGTACAGGGCTCAGGTTGGACAGGACCAAGCGGCAAGGTATCGAAATAGCCCAGCCGCCCAACCCCTCCAACGCAGGCCAAGGAAGGCAAAAAACCAGTACGTTTCGAAGGGCAGTCATACGATGACCTTACACGAAGAATTCAAGATTAGTTCTTTTCCGCAACGAAAGCTGGATGAATTTGAATATACTAGTCTTGTAGGTCCAGAATTCATAACTCCGATATTGACTGCGTTAAAGGAGTCTAGTTGTCAATTTGAAGTATTTGACAACGACTTCGATACACTAGATAATAGACGTGACGTGGATTATGGTCTTCTCGGTGGAGACTCACTCTTGATTGCATCTAACTCTAAGAGAGAGTGGCTTTTTATAGCTTCGACTGACATTGACGTAGCTGTAATTTATTTCAATAAACATGCTTTGGTTCCTATAAAGAAAACTCTTCTCGCAAAAGCTGATAGCAATTTCACCGCTATAATGAAAAAGCGACGTGAAGAGATGCCCTCTTTTTATAACCTTGAGTATTTGCAACATTGGGAGAGGTTGCGAGGCTCGCAAAAGAATTCTGGTATTTGACGGTCGAAGGTAAAAGCTCGCAATTTGATACTCGCTGCGCAGTAGGTTCGCCCTGAAAAGGATTGTGTTTGGGTGTCCTGCATGAGCGTCCGCTTACCACCCCATTAAGACATTCGCGCCTCGACTCGTCCAGCCTCAACCCTATCCCGGCAGGAGCGTGCAGAGCTTGTCTTCGAGGTCGCCCGGCGAGAAGGGCTTGGCCAGTAACGGCGCGTCGGGCGCGATCTTGCGGATGGCGGCGGTCTCCGAATAGCCCGAGATGAACAGGATCGGCTGGCCCGGCGTCTCGTCGAGGATCGCGGCCGCGACCTCCGCCCCCGACAGCCCCGGCATCGCATAGTCGAGCACGATGACCTCGGGCCGGGTTTCGGCATAGGCCGCCAGTCCCGCGGTCCCGTCGGCCGCGCCGGTGACCTCGGCGCCCATGTCCGCCAGCGTCTGTTCGACGAAGGTGCGCACGTCCTCGTCGTCGTCGATGACGAGGATGCGCCGCCCCGCGATCGACCGCGCGCAGTCGGGGTCGGACGTCTGGCGCTCGACCGTGTCGGCATCCTGCGCCGCGACGCGGAAGAATAGCCGCACGCTCGTGCCCTCTCCCTCGACACTGTCGATCCGTGCGGTGCCGCCCGACTGATGCACCATGCCATAGACCATCGACAGGCCGAGCCCGGTGCCCTTGCCCACCTCCTTGGTGGTGAAGAAGGGTTCGAACACCCGCTCGCGGACCTCCGCGCTCATCCCGCTGCCGGTGTCGCTGATCACCAGTTCGACGAAGTCGCCGCTCATCATCTCGGCATCGCCCGACAGTTCGACGCGCCGCGTCGATACGGTCAGCGTCCCCCTTTCGCCCATCGCGTCGCGCGCGTTGATCGCGAGGTTGAGTAGCGCCACTTCCAGTTGGGTGGTATCGGCGAGGATGTGGACGTCGCGATCCTCGATGTCCCACTTGACGGCAAAGCGCGCGCCCAGCGCATTGGCGAACAGCGGCTCCATCTCATTGAGCACCCGGCCCAGATGCACCGACTGCACTTGCAGCTTCTGGACCCGGCTGAAGGTCAGCAACTGCCCCGTCAGCCGCGCGCCGCGTTGCGCCGCGGCCAGCGCATTGTCGGCATAGCGCTTCAGCTTCTCGTCCTCGACCCGCTTGGAAATCAGGTCGAGGCCGCCGACCACGACGGTCAGCAGATTGTTGAAGTCGTGCGCGATCCCGCCGGTCAGCTGACCCAGCGCTTCCATCTTCTGCGCCTGGCGAAGCTGGTCCTGCGTCTGCTTGAGGGCGGTGGTGTCGCGTGCCTGCCCGACCAAAAGGCGCGGCTTTCCGTTGCGATCGAAAATGGGCGTGATGGTGCACACGTGAATGCCCGCGCGCCCGTCGATGGTCACGTCGATCTCGACGCTGGCGCTCTCGCCCCGCGCGCCCGCCGCGACCAGGTCCTTCAACGCCTCCACGCTGGCGGGATGGTTCGCGAACATCGGCAGGTCCCAGCTATGTAACCCGCGAACCTCCTCGTTGCTCAGCCCCAGTGCGTCGAGCGCCGAGGCGTTCATCTCCAGATGGCGGCCCTCGAGGTCCATGATCCCGACCATGTCGAGGCTCTCGAAGACCGCGCGGAACCGCGCTTCGCTGGCGTCGATCTCGCCTCTCTGGTCGCGCACCTCGGCGCGAAGCTCATGTTCGGCCTGTTTCGCCAGCGTGATGTCGCTCGCCGCCCCGATATAGCCGATGATCCGTCCGTCGGCGTCGCGGCGCGGCTGCACCATCGCCTGCATCCAGCGATAGACGCCGTCGGCCCGTTCGGCGCGGGCTTCGAACCCGAACGGAGCCTCGCTCTTCAGCCCCTCGACCAACGCATCGTGCATCGCCTGCGCATCGTCGGGATGGACACGGTCCTCCCAGCCGATCGCGGCGGCGCTGTCCTTGTCGGTATCGAAAAAGGCCGCATAGGCCTGGTTCACGAACTCGCGCGTGCCGTCGAGCCGCGACACCCACATCGGCACCGGGGCACTGTCGGCGATGCGGCGAAAGCGCGTCTCGCTCTCGCTCAACGCCCGGCCCGCGACCCTCTTGTCGGTAACGTCCTGAACGATGATGGTGAGCCCCACGACGGTGCCCGTGTCGTCCATGTTGGGGATATAGTCGGCCTGCGTCGTCAGCGGACCCAGCGCGGGATGGTCGTAATCGGCGGCGAACCACTGCTTCTCGCCCGCCAGTGCGCGTTCCAGAAGCTCGCGGCGCCCCGCGAACGCCTTGGCGCCCATGACTTCTTCGACCGTGCGGCCGAGCATCTGAGAGCGGTCGACCTGCATCCAGTCGGCAAGCGGCCGGTTGACGAACCGATAGTGGAGGCTCGCGTCGCAATAGGCGAGCATGACGGGCAGCGCGTCGGCGATTCCGAACAAGGTCTTGAGATCGAACCCCGCGGGAAGCGTGGCGAGCAATTCGCGCAGATCGTCCGACGATGCGCGTTCGGTCGTGTCGGGGACAGCCTCGGCGCGATGATCGCCACGCCCCGCCGCCGGCGGTTCGCCCGCGACGGCCTTTCGTCGTGTCGATTCCTCGTGCCCCGCTCCGTCCATGCCGGAACTCTACCGCAAAAGTGCGGCTTTCCAAAGCGCCGTCGGGACGGACGCGAACGTACCGGGCAATCCCGGCACGTTCGCCCCGTCGTTAACGGTTGCCGGGACGTCCGCCCGAACGATGCGGACCGCGACGCTGGTCGCCGGGGCCCTTGCCCCCGCGCGGTGCCTGTCCGCTGGCGACCTTCTGGCCGCCGCCCTTGCGATGCGGTTTGCGGGCCGGACGCGCACCATGATCGTCGCGGCGCGGTGCGCCGTCGTCCGATCCCGTGCGCTCGTCACGACCACGATGCGGACCGGTGTTGCCGCGCCGCTTGATGCCGTGCTTGGGCTTGGACGGCCCGCGGCGGTGATGGGGCGGACGGCTGTTCACGCCGTCGCTCGAGGCATCCTCGCCCATCGGGGTCCATTTGCCCTTGCCCGCGGTGCGGCCCGCCGGCTTGGGCAGCGCCGCCGCGCGGTTGTTGAAATTCTCGGGCAGATCCGCCTTGTCGATGCGAACGCCGGTAAGACGCTCGATGTCGCGCAGATAGGCCTTCTCGTCCGGCGCACAGAAACTGATCGCAACGCCCTCGCGGCCGGCACGCGCGGTGCGGCCGATGCGGTGGACATATTGTTCGGGCACGTTCGGCAATTCGAAGTTGAACACATGGCTCACGCCCGGAACGTCGATCCCGCGCGCGGCAATGTCGGTCGCGACCAGGATGCGCACGGCACCGTCACGAAAACCGTTCAACGCGGCGGTCCGCTGTCCCTGGCTCTTGTTGCCATGGATCGCGGCGGCATCGATGCCCGCTCCGATGAGGTGACGCACGACACGGTCCGCGCCATGCTTGGTGCGCGTGAAGACCAAAGCACGATCCATCTCGCCGCTTTCGAACATCGCGCCGAGACGCATCGTCAGAAGCGCCTGCTTTTCGCGCTGGTCGACGAAGGTGACGCGCTGGTCGATCCGCTCGGCGGTGCTCGCCTGCGGGGTGACCTCGACCCGCACAGGGTCGGAAATGAACTGCTTGCCGAGATCGGCGATCGCCTTGGGCATCGTCGCCGAGAAGAACAGGCTCTGGCGGTCCTGCGGCAACATCCGCGCGATCTGCTGCAGCGGCTTGATGAACCCCAGGTCCATCATCTGGTCCGCCTCGTCGAGCACGAAGATCTCGACATTCTTGAGCGTCAACGCGCGCCGGTCGATGAGGTCGAGCAACCGTCCCGGCGTCGCCACCAGGATGTCGCATCCGCCGACGAGACCCTTGGCCTGCGCCCCGATCGGCTTGCCACCGAACACGACGTTGACCTTGAGGCCCGACCCTTGGGCATAACCCTTCATGCTGGAGGCGATCTGCGCCGCCAGTTCGCGGGTCGGCGACAGCACCAGCATCCGGCAGCTTGCGGGCTGGCGCGGCGTGAAGCCGTCCTTGGTCAGATTGTGGATGGAAGGCAGCGAGAAAGCGGCGGTCTTGCCGGTCCCCGTCTGCGCGATCCCCATGAGGTCGCGGCCCTTCAGGAGGGGCGGAATGGCCTCGCGCTGGATCGGCGTGGGCGTATCGTAGCCCTGGGTGTCGAGCGCGCGAAGAATGGGCTTGGCGAGGCCAAGCTCGTGGAAAAAGGACATGATTTTTCTTTCAGATAAGGTGCGGCGCGGTCGGCCGGATGGCGCGCCCGTGCAGCAGGTGTCGTTCGAATGCGACCCTGCGTGAAAAGAGAAGCGTGGAAGCTGTTGGCGCCGGTTCCCGCTTTGGAAGCGGGACGTCACGCTGCGCCGTGATGTGAGCGCCATGTAGGGCGGTGGTCGCCGGAAAGCAAGCACGCATCGGGCGGGGGCGATAACCCTTCGCTAACCTTTCCCCGCCATTCTCGTCCTCGTTCTTTGGGAAGGGAACCAGACATGATCCGCTTTTTGAACGACGAGCGCGGGGCCACCGCGATCGAATATGGCCTCATCATCGCGTTGATCGCGGTTGCCATCCTGGTCGCGTTGAGCGCGGTCGGGACCGACATCGGCAACACGTTCAACGAGGTTTCGAACAAGCTCTAGGGGCGCGCGGGACCCCGACGACTGCCTAGCCCGGAACGTGCTTGCCGCGGTTGGCGGGCAGTTCCTCGGGCGCCTCCCACAACAGGTGCCGCCCTTCGAGCGACACCAGATTTTTCGCGCGCACGATCTCGCCCTTGGCCTTGTAGCCGAGCAGCTGCTCGGGGTCGGCGTCGGGATTGTTGACCATCACGCGCACTTCCTCGCTGGTGAAATCGGTCAGCCCGCGGGCGCGCTCGACGCCCTCGGGATCATAGACGTGCAGCACGTCGCCGCGCGTGAAATCCCCGTCAAACCGTTCGACGTCCTCGCGCCGGATGCCGGCGCTGCCGTTCTCGATCCCGGCCGCTGTCGCCGACGACACGTGGATGCTGCCCGCCATCTGCAACCGGTTGGCGATCCAGCTTTCCCAGCCCGAGATGGGATTCTCGTGCGCCGGAAAACGGGTCGAGCGCCGCTTGCCCGAAAGGACCGTCGAAATCGGGCTGTCCGCCTCACCCTGCGCGATGAAGGTGGTGCAGCCCGCTTCCTGCGCCATGTTGGCCGCCATCAGCTTGGTCGTCATTCCGCCCGTGCCCAGCGTCGACTTGCCCTTGGTCGCTTCCATGTAGGGCGCCACGTCGGTGACCTCGTCGAGGAACTTGGCCCCGGGCTCGTCCGGATGACGATCGTACAGACCGTCGACCTCGGTCAGGATCACGAATACACGCGCATCGACCATCTGCGCGACCTTCGCCGCCAGCCGGTCATTGTCGCCGACGCGGATCTCCTCGGTCGTGATGCTGTCGTTCTCGTTGACGATCGGCATGATGCCGCTTTCCATCAACCGGAAGACCGTGTTGCGGGTATTGAGGAAGCGGCGGTGGTCCTCGAAATCGCCCAGCGTCAGCAGAACCTGTGCGATGTCGATTCCATATTCGTAGCCGATCTGCCGATAGGCGTTCAGAAGCCGCGGCATGCCGCATGCCGCCGCCGCCTGCTTGTCGCTCACGCCGGCGCTCTGCGGCGTCTCGCCGACCATGTTGAGCCCCAGGGCGACGGCACCGGAGGAACAGAGGATCACGTTGGTCCCCGCCTCGCGGAGCCGATGCACGTCCTCCATCAGCCGGTGGAGAAAGCCGAAACGCGGGGTCAAAAGGTCGGTGTTCGCCACCAGGCTCGACCCCAGTTTGACGACGACACTGTCTTGTTTGGGCACTGTCGGGCCTCGCAATCGTTGGAACGGTGTAGCGTTCATCTAGATTGACCTCCTGAACCGCGCAAGCGCGGGGACGTCTGGGTGTGAACAATTGAAACTCGGGTTTCGTTTCGAGACCCATTGTGGTAGTATTACACAATAACATACACAATAATACGACAACAGGTGATGTATTTCTAAGCAAATATTGATGATCGGCTGCGGAAAGATGGGCGGTGCCCTGCTGCAGCATTGGAAAAAGGGTGGCGAAGACTTTACCATCGTCGATCCCTTTCTTGACGAAGCCCCCGATGGCATTCGTCTGGAAAAGGACCGCTCGGCGCTCGGCGACACGCGCTACGACGTGCTGATCGTCGCCATCAAGCCGCAGATGCTCGGCGACATCCTGCCCGACTATACCGCACACATCGCCGATGATGGCTATGCCCTGTCGATAGCCGCGGGGGCCTCGATCGAGCGCATCTCGGGCCTGCTCGACGGTGCGCCGGTCATCCGCGTGATGCCCAACCTTCCCGCCGCGGTGGGCAAGGGCGTCTCGGGTCTCGTCGCCGGGCCGGGCGTATCCGACGCACAGCGCGACCATGCGATGGAGATGATGGACCGGACCGGCGCCGTCATTCCGGTCGACAGCGAGGACGGGCTCGATCGGGTCACCGCCGTTGCGGGCTCGGGCCCCGGCTACATCTTCGAGATCGCGCGGACCTATGTCGCCGCCGCCCGCGAACTGGGGTTCGACCGTGACCAGGCGCGCGCGCTCGCGCTGGGGACGATGCAGGGCACCGTGGCGATGGCCCTCGACCAGTCCGACACCGATCTCGAAACGCATCGCAACAACGTCACCAGCAAGGGCGGCACCACCGCCGCCGGCCTCGACGCGCTGAACGGCGACGGGGCGATCTCCGACCATTTCAAGGCCTGCGTCCAGGCCGCTTACGACCGCGCCGTCGAGCTGCGGTAAAACCCATTACGAGAGGATTTTTCATGAACGACCAGACCCTAGACCCGCAGATCCACGTCCACGAACTCGGCCGCAAGGCCAAGGCCGCGACCAAGGGCTTGCTGACCGCCACGACCGAGCAGAAGAACCGCGCCCTCACCGCCGCCGCCAAGGCGCTGCGCGACCGCAAGGCCGAACTCATCGCCGCCAACGACAAGGACGTCGACAGCGTCCGCGGCAAGAAGCCCGACAGCTTCATCGACCGCCTCGCACTGGACGACGAGCGCATCGAGGGCATGGCCTCCGCGCTCGAACAGATCGCCGAACTCCCCGACCCCGTCGGGCGCAGCCTCGCCACCTTCTCGCGCCCGAACGGTCTCGAGATCGAGCGCGTCGCCGTCCCCATCGGCGTCATCGGCATGATCTACGAAAGCCGCCCCAACGTCGGCGCCGACGCCTCCGCGCTCTGCCTCAAATCGGGCAACGCCGTCATCCTGCGCGGCGGCAGCGAGAGCAAGCACTCCACCCGCATCATCGTCGAATGCATGCGCGATGGCCTCAAGTCCGCCGGCCTCCCCGAAGACGCCGTGCAGGCCATCGGCACTACAGACCGCGCCGCCGTCGCCGCGCTCTTGAAGGCCGACCAGTTCGTCGACCTCGTCATCCCCCGCGGCGGCCGCGGCCTCGTCGAGCTGGTCCGCGACCAGGCGAGCGTCCCCACATTGCTCCACCTCGACGGCAACTGCCACAGCTACGTCCACGAAGCCGCCGATATCGACAAGGCCGTCGACGTCATTCGCAACGCCAAGCTGCGCCGCACGGGCGTCTGCGGCGCGACCGAGAGCATCGTCATCGACCGCGCGATCGCCGACAAGGTCGTCCCTAGGCTCGCCGACATCTTCGATGGCGACTGCGAACTGCGCGGCGACGAGGAAGCGGTGAAGATCGACGACCGTCTCAAGCCCGCCAACGAGGACGACTGGTCGACCGAATATCTCGACAACATCGCATCCGTGAAGATCGTCGACGGCCTCGACGAAGGCATCGCCTGGGTGGACGAGCACAGCTCGCACCACACCGACGCGATCATGACCGAGGACGACGCCGCCGCGAACCGCTTCATGACCGAAATCGACAGCGCCATCCTGATGCGCAACGCCTCGACCCAGTTCGCCGACGGCGGCGAATTCGGCATGGGCGCCGAGATCGGGATCGCGACCGGGAAGATGCATGCGAGGGGCCCCGTGGGGCTCGAGCAGCTGACCTCTTTTAAATACCTCGTGAAGGGTTCGGGCCAGACACGGCCCTAGTCCCCCTCGCATAGCGCCGAGTGTAACGTAAGCGGAGCGAAGCGAGCGTCGTTACACGAGAGACGCGTGCACCTCCCGGACGGCGGGTCGCCCAACGAGGCGAACCCGTCCGACGGGCTTCAGGCCGCCCTGAAGCCCAGATCCTACCCGGCGGCTTTCGCTGTCCTACACGAACCAAATAGGCTAACAACCTCGCCCCCACAGAACCGGAGCGAGCCATGCGGAACCGCGTCCCCGCCCTGCCCAACGGCGGCAGGCCCATCCCCGACTTCACCCCTGTCCCCCGCCGGCGCGAGCGCCACGACGGCTGGACCCCCGCGCGCCAGCGCGCCTTCATCGACGCGCTCGCCGATCTCGGCAGCGTCAAGCACGCCTGTGCCCGCATCAACATGACCACCGTCGGCGCCTACCATCTCCGCCGCCAGCCCGGCGCCGAGGAGTTCCGCGCCGCCTGGGCCGCCGCGCTCGACCACGGGGTCCAGAACCTGTCCGACATCGCCGTCGCCCGCGCCATCGACGGCGTCGAGGAGGTGATCGTCAAGGACGGCGAGGTCGTCGCCACCCGCCGCCGCTACAACGACCGGCTCCTGATGTTCGTCCTGCGCCACCACTGGCCCGAGAAATATGGCGAGCTGCGCTCGCTCCACCCCGGCACCCGCAGCTGGCAGTTCGACAGCGTCGAGAGCGAGGATGCCGTCCGCCATGCCCGCGAGAACATCGCCCGCAAGCTCGACCTCCTCGCCGCCCGCGGCAAGGCCGACGAACTCGCCCGCATCGCCCCCGACCCCGCCAAACGCGCCGCCTACGAACTGCTCTACGGCAAGCAGGATTGGGAGAGCGCCGCCGAGCGCAACGAAAGCGGAGCGAAGCGAGCGTCGTTGTGCAAGAGCCGGCGCGACACGGCCGACGGGTCCGACAAAGGAGGAACCCGATCGGAGTCGCCAGACGGCCGCAAGGCCACCGGGTCAGGCCGCCCTGACCCCGCTACGCACGACCCAGAAACCGAAAGACCCACCGACCACCCCGCCTGCCGCATCGAAGCCCACCAGGCCCGCGCCCTCAACGGCGGCAAGCCGATGGGCGACTATCGCGATGCCGACGGCCCGGAATTGCAGCGACGCGGGTTCGAGCCGGTGCCGGGGGAGAGCGTGGTGCGGATTAGGAGACTTTGAGAGTTCACTTCTCGTGAAGATGTAGGGCCGAATGGAGCATCGGGTGTAACCTTACCTTCGCCTTTTCACCAATAACATGAGGCGAAACAATTGGACTATTTATATGGGAATAAATGTAGGGTTCCGATGTCTCGAGCTTCAATCCGACAGCGCCGGTGCGATAAAGGACTGAGCACAAAAGTTGCATGAATGCTGTGCGATCTGGGGCTCTTGCGACATCGTGACTTTGTGCTTCGATTCCAAGTATATCGTGCACGGCATCTTCGTCGCTCAGAATTTGAAGAACGACGTCCTCGACGAAGTCCTCCTCACAAAGTGCCCGAAAGTCTATGATAGGCTTGGCCGCAGACGAAAAGATCTTCAGCGCGATCGCCAAAGATGGAAAGACCCACTGCCATTCTTGCATCAACGCATCTTTGCGTTTCCTCGAGTACTCTGCCTCTGCTTTCCGAAGATTTGTTACAGATATCTCAGCCCGACCAGCAGCAACGGTAATGGCTTCATTTACGAAGCTGATGATGTCACGCGGGCGCATCAGCGTCCGCTCAATCATCCAATCGAACGGCTTCTTATTCGCGATTTGCGGAGGGAAGATGTCGTCAAATTGCACAGCCTTAGACGTAAACTTTCGTTTGAACATTCGTTCAATACGTGCGTCGACCAAATTTTTTAGTTCGACCTTGCTCCACCGCAGACGGAGCGACATGTCTTCGAATTTTTCCCTCTGGAAGCTTGGGTTGGAAGTATCTTGAACAACTTTCTCAAGAATATCTACTCTGAGCGCTACTAAGATTTTTAGATTAGTAATCTTTCGGAAGGACTTCAAAGCCTCTAGCAAACCTCTGATCAACTGGAATTTTATTCCCTCATCAACCCATTTCTCGTCTAGTCCATCAATGAGAATATAGTGGCTTTTGAGCTGATCATTCTCGGCCAGCGAGAGCATCTCGATTATTTGGTGTAATTTTGCTAACTGGTCCGAGTTGATGATTTTCCTTGACCTGGCAACGAGCTCGCTTTTTTTCTGTTCACTCAACCGCCTTTCATACTGACCACCCGCCTTGAACTTTTCTAATTCCGCTCCCATTTCCGCACTAATCTTATTTTCAAAGGACTGTGTTATCTCTTTAATGTTTTCATCCATCGTAATCCAGAACTTGCCTTGCCAGTTCTGGAGATAGTCTATTGCCTTCTTTTTTCGCTCATCACCGCTGAATTTATCGTAGATTCTTTGAAAAACATTATTGGACTTTTGAGTTGAATCTACATCCCAGCGAAGCCGAATAAATTCGATGCATAGAACATGCTTCCAAAGTACCTGAAACAAAAGGTCTAAGTCGGCACCGATCTGAGTAAGAAATCTAAGGGCGTCGGAGTTTGAGACATAACTCATCGACATCTCAGCTGGATCGATGACGGCACTTCTATCAGAAGTATGCTCTACTTGCCGGAGGATCGCGGTTTTACCCTCCCCTGTTCGACCAGCAACGATCATTGCTGGCGATTGTAATCTACGAAATTCTTCAACAGGCGGGTAGTTTATGAAACAATCGAAGAGATACTCGTCATCGTTTTCTGCACTGCCACTTCCGATCGTCATTCCGTATTGCAACTCAATAGGATTGATCTGCGACATACCTTTATTTTTTGCCACTAAATACCCCAACTCCATTCGGCCTGCAGATGCCAGCATAGAGTTCCACGAGAAGCAAGTCTTATCAGTCTTGATGGTCCAGACGGCAGGGCGGCCTGCCGTCGCGTCGAACGGGTGGGCCGGTCGGCCCTACCCGCCGGCCGGGCTGCGCTGTCTCTCGACAGAGCTAACGAACGCGTCGCGTTCGCGTCGCTCTGCTCGGCAGCTTAGCCTTCATCCCCCATCTTCAGCGCCGCGATGAACGCCTCCTGCGGGATGCTCACGTTGCCATATTCGCGCATCTTCGCCTTCCCCTTCTTCTGCTTCTCCAGCAGCTTGCGCTTGCGCGAGGCGTCGCCGCCGTAGCATTTCGCGGTCACGTCCTTGCGCATCGCGGAGAGGGTTTCGCGGGCGATCACCTTGCCGCCGATCGCGGCTTGGATGGGGATCTTGAACAGGTGCCTCGGGATCAGCTCCTTCAACCGCTCGCACATCCCGCGCCCGCGCTGTTCGGCGGTCGAGCGGTGGACGATCATGCTCAGGGCGTCGACCGGCTCCTCGTTGACGAGGATGCTCATCTTCACGAGGTCGCCCTCGCGCACGCCGATCTGTTCATAGTCGAAGCTGGCATAGCCCTGGCTGATCGACTTCAGCCGGTCGTAGAAGTCGAACACCACTTCGTTCAATGGCAGTTCGTACACCACCTGCGCGCGCCCGCCGACATAGGTGAGGTCCTTCTGGATACCGCGCCGGTCCTGGCACAGCTTGAGGATACCGCCGAGATATTCGTCGGGGGTGTAGATCGTCGCCTTGATCCACGGCTCCTCGATCACCTCGATCCGGTTGACGTCGGGATAATCGGCCGGGTTGTGCAGCTCGATCGTCTTGGCGTCCTCGTTCTTCGTGTGGGACAGCTGCATCGTATAAACGACGCTCGGCGCGGTGGTGATGAGGTCGAGGTCATATTCGCGCGTCAGCCGCTCCTGGATGATCTCGAGGTGCAACAGCCCCAGGAACCCGCAGCGGAAGCCGAAGCCCAGTGCGGCCGAGGTTTCCATCTCGAAGGTGAACGAGGCGTCGTTGAGCCGCAGTTTGTAGAGGCTATCGCGCAATTTCTCGAAGTCCGCCGCGTCGACGGGGAACAGCCCGCAGAACACCACCGGCTGCACTTCCTTGAACCCCGGCAGAGGCTTGTCCGTAGGATTTTTCACCGTGGTGATCGTGTCGCCGACCGCGGTCTGCGCGACTTCCTTGATCTGTGCGGTGATGAAGCCGATCTCGCCCGCCTGCAGTTCGTCCAGCTCGACGCGCTTGGGGGTGAAACAGCCGACGCGGTCGATCAGATGCTCGGTCCCCGCCTGCATGAATTTGACGCGCAGACCCTTCTTCAGGACGCCTTCCATCACCCGCACGAGGATGACGACGCCCAGATACGGGTCGTACCAGCTGTCGACCAGCATGGCTTTCAGCGGCGCGTCGCGGTCCCCCGTGGGCGGCGGGATGATGTCGACGACGGCCTGCAATATGTCCGCGATGCCCTGCCCCGTCTTCGCGCTCGCTTCGACCGCGGTCGCGCTGTCGAGGCCGATCACGTCCTCGATCTCCAGCTTCACCTTGTCGGGGTCGGCGGCGGGCAGGTCGATCTTGTTGATGACGGGCACGATCTCATGGTCGTGCTCGATCGACTGGTAGACGTTGGCGAGCGTCTGCGCTTCCACCCCCTGCGCCGCGTCGACGACGAGAAGCGCGCCTTCGCAAGCCGCTAGGCTGCGCGAGACTTCGTAGGCAAAATCAACGTGCCCCGGCGTGTCCATCAAATTGAGCTCGTACGCCTCCCCGTCCGCCGCGGTGAAATTCAGCCTAACGGTCTGGGATTTAATGGTAATCCCGCGCTCCTGCTCGATCTCCATATTGTCGAGCACCTGCTCGCGCATTTCCCGCGCCGTCAGCCCCCCCGTCTCCTGGATGAGCCGGTCGGCCAGCGTCGATTTGCCATGATCGATGTGCGCGATGATGGAGAAATTACGGATTCGGGAAAGATCGGTCATATCGCTCACGCGGCTAGCAGCGAACTATGGGCCTGTCAGCAATTTCGGAACCGTCACGGCCTGCCAACCGTCTCGTTCCCGTAACAGGGAGATAAGCGCAGATGGTCAGCACGTCAGAACTCGAATCCACCGGGGCAAGCCTCGAGAACTGGACCCGCGCGGGATATGTCGCACGCGGACTGGTCTATATCCTGCTCGGCTACGTGGCGATGCAGTCGGCGAGTGCGGATTCCACCTCCGACCTCTTCAAGGCGGTCGAGGACCTGCCCGCAGGCACCGTCCTGCTCGCCATCATCATGATCGGTGCCTTCGGCTACGGCCTGTGGAAGATTTTCGATGCGGTAAAAAATCTCGAAGGCTTCGACGACGATGCCAAGGGGAAGGCCAAACGCTTCTTCTACGTCGTCGCGGGCTTCGGCTATTTCGTGATGGCCTATCTGGCCGGCAAGACCTTGTTCGGTTCCGGCGGTTCCGGACAGGGAACGCAAGAGGCGGCATCGATGGCGCCGGACTGGCTACTGTACGCAACCGGTGCGGGCATTCTGGTCGCAGGCCTCTATCAATTCAAGAAGGGTATCACCAAGGAATTCCTAGCAGGCCTCGCCGCCGGAACGCCGCCTTTCGTGGGCTATTTCGGACAGGCCGGACACTTTGCGCGCGGCGTCGTCTTCGTGGTGTCGGGTTGGTTCGTGATCCAGTCGACCGGCAACAGCGATCAGGCCAAGGGTCTTGCAGGTGCATTGCAGAGCATGCGCGACACCGGCTGGTTCTTCACCGTGCTGTGCATCGGGCTGATCCTGTTCGGTCTCTTCAGCCTGGTCGAGGCGCGCTACCGGATCATTCCCAACGAAGATCTTCGCCCCAACCGCTAACGGAGGCGACAGGTTGAAAAGAGGGGAGGCGGTCGTTCGTCGACTGGCTTCGCCCGTTCATCGACCCGGCCCATAGCGATAGCATCAATTGCGGCGCGCACCCTTGCCGGGGTGCGCGCCGCACGGCTATCTGCCGCTCAACGGATTCCAATTTGCGGAGATTTTCCATGACCCGACTGTCGCGTTTCGCCCTTGCTCTCGCCTCCACCACGATGCTCGCAGCGGGCGCCCATGCCAGCACGCTGGAAACCGCCGCGGCCACGACGGCTGCCGCCGCCGCGCAGGATCCCGCGCTCGAAAACCTCGTCGACCAGGTTCAGATCCCCCACGAAACCTTCCAGCTCGACAATGGACTGACCGTTATCGTGCACGAAGACCGCAAGGCTCCGATCGTCGCGGTCAGCGTCTGGTACAATGTCGGGTCGAAGGACGAGCCTCAGGGCAAGACCGGCTTCGCGCATCTGTTCGAACATCTGATGTTCAACGGGTCGGAAAACCTGCCGGGCGACTATTTCACCTATACCGAGCAGATCGGCGCGACGAGCCTCAACGGCACGACCAGCTTCGATCGCACCAACTACTTCCAGAACGTGCCGACCGGCGCGCTCGAGCGGGCGCTTTTCATGGAAAGCGATCGCATGGGGTATCTTCTCGGTGCGGTGACGCAGGAGAAGCTCGATAACCAGCGCGGCGTTGTCCAGAACGAAAAGCGCCAGGGCGACAACCAGCCGGGCGGCCTTGTCTTCTACGAAGTCGCGAAGCAGCTGATGGGCGAGGGTCATCCCTACAGCCACACCCCGATCGGCTCGATGGCCGATCTCGACAGCGCTTCGCTCGGCGATGTGCAGCAGTGGTTCCGTGACAAGTACGGCCCCAACAACGCAGTACTGGTGCTGGCGGGCGACATTGATGCCGCGACGGCCCGTCCGCTCGTCGAGAAATATTTCGGCGCCATCGAACGCGGTCCCGTCAACACCCCCGCGCAGGCCGAGATCACCGAGCTCGAAGCGAACAAGCGCGTTACGATGATGGACAACGTACCGCTGCCGCGCGTGACGAAATACTGGAGCGTTCCCGGGGTCGCCGATCCCGATCAGGAAGCCCTGGAAGTCGCCGGCCAGATCCTCGGCGGGCTGAATTCGAGCCGTGTCGACGCCGAACTGGTTCGCGGACAGGAAATCGCCAACTTCGCCAATGCTGGATACAGCGGTTTCCACCGTGTCGGCTGGTTCTCGATGGGCGGCGAGGCCAAGGAAGGCGTCGGCATCGACCAGCTGGAACTTCAGCTGCAGCGCATCCTCGCCGATTTCGTGATCAACGGTCCGAGCCAGGAAGAAGTGAATCGCGCGGTGACCAACCTCCTGTCGCAGAACGTCCGCGGACTGGAAGCCGTCGGCGGGTTCGGCGGCAAGGCCAACACGCTTGCAGAAGGGCTGCTCTACAACAACGATACCGGCGAATATCGCACCGAACTGTCCAATTATGCCGAGATGACGCCCGCGCGCGTCCAGGCGGCGGCGGCGCGGTGGCTGGCCCGTCCGAACCTCACCCTGCTGCTGATGCCGGGCGAGCGGGAGGAATATGAGGAAGCGCAGGGCGCGACCGGCCCGCAGCCGTCGAGCGCTGCACCGCAGAATTACGAGATCACGCCGCGCGAGCTGCCGCCGATCGGCGAGACCGCTTCGCTCGACTTCCCCGACGTCACGACCGCGACGCTGTCGAACGGTGCGCGCCTGCATTATGCGATGCGCGACACGGTGCCGGTGACCACGATGGTCGTGGAATTCGATGCCGGGCGTGCCGCCGACCCGATGGACGGACGCGGAACCGCGAGCATGACCATGAGCCTGCTCGAGCAGGGCGCCGGCGGCATGGACGCGCAGGCGCTGGCCGAGGCGCAGGAAGGCCTGGGTGCCAGTATCTCGTTCGGCAGCGGTCTCGATGAATCGACGGGCAGCATGTCCACCCTTTCGGTCAATCTCGACGAGACGCTCGACCTGTTCGGCACGATGCTGAAGTCGCCCGATTTCGAAGCGGGTTCGATCGAGCGTGTGCGCCGCCAGGCGCTGGCGGGCTATCAGCGGGCGCTGTCCAGCCCCAACGGTCTCATCGCCGATACGCTTCCGGCCATCATCTATGGCGAAGCCGATCCCTATGGGGCGAGCCCCTATGGCGATCCGGCCGCGATCCGCAATCTGACCCGCGACGACCTGATGTCCTTCCACCAGGCCTATATCCGTCCCGACAACATGGAGATTTTTGTCGTCTCCAACTTGTCGATAGCCGAAGTTCGCTCGGCGATCGAAGAGGAACTCGGCTCCTGGGCGCCGCCGACGGTAGCGGCGGGACAGAAGGTATTCCCCGCGCGTCCGACGCGTCCCGAGGAGCCGGTGTTCATCCTGGTCGACCGCCCGGACTCGCCGCAGTCGATCATCGCCGCGCAGCAGATCCTGCCGCTCGGACCCGATGCCGATCTGGTCGACATCAATGCCGCGAACGAGGCGTTCGGGGGCAACTTCCTCGGCCGCATCAACATGGACCTGCGTGAAACCAAGGGCTGGTCCTATGGCGTGCGCGGAAACGTCAGCCGCAACGACAACGACGTGAGCTTCGTCATCACCGCGCCGGTTCAGGCCGACCGGACCGCCGACAGCATCGTCGCGCTGCGCGAGCAGACCGCGGCGTTCCTCGGCGACGACGGGCTTCGCGAGGACGAGCTGGAGCGCATCGTGGCGTCGAACGTCGCGTCGCTGCCAGGTCAGTTCGAGACTTCGGGCGCGGTGCTTGGCGGTATCCGCCAGAACGTTGAACTGGGTCGCCCGATGGACTATTATGAGACGCTCTCGGAACGCTATCGGGGCCAGACCCGTGCCAGCCTCGACAGCGCCATCCGTGACGTACTCGACCCCAACCAGTTCGTGTGGGTGATCGTGGGCGATGCCGACGAGGTCGCACCGCAGCTCGACGCCGCAGGCATAGAATATGAGGTTCGTGAACTGAACGTCGGCGGCTGATCGGGCCCTCGACGGCGCTTCATGGGGCGCGTCATCCCAACCGGGTGACGTGCCCCATTTTGCGTCCGGAGCGCGCCTCGCGCTTGCCGTAGAGGTGGAGATGGGCACCCGGTTCGGCGAGCAGTTGCTCCCACAGGTCGACGTCGCTCCCGATGAGATTATCCATCGTGACCCGCGGGCTCACCAGGGCAGGATCGCCCAGCGGCAGGTCGAGGATGCAGCGCAGATGCTGTTCGAACTGGCTCGTCTGCGCGCCCTCGATGGTCCAGTGGCCCGAATTGTGCACGCGTGGCGCGATTTCGTTGATGAGCGGACCGTCGTCGGTCGCAAAGAACTCGACTGCCATCACCCCGATGTGACCCATCGCAATCGCGAGGGTGCAGGCGGTCTCGACCGCCTGCGGGACCTGGGCATCGACGGGCTCCCCCGCGGGGACCTCGCTGCGCCGAAGGATGCCGCCGTCGTGGATGTTGCGGGGTGCATTGAAGACCGCGAGTTCGTCGTCGGCGCGGCGCGCGACGAGGATCGAGAATTCGGCCGCGAAATCGACCGCCTTCTCGGCGATCGCCGGTTCGCGGCCGATGGCTTCCCAGGCTTCGAGAAGCTGATCCGCCTCCCGGACCCACGCCTGCCCCTTGCCGTCGTAGCCGAGGCGGCGGGACTTGAGGACGAGCGGAAAGGCGAGGACTTCCCCCGCCGCGTCGAGATCGGCCGCTTCCTCGATCCGGTGCCATGGCGAGACACGCCCGCCCTGTTCCTCGATGAAGGATTTCTCGTGCGCGCGGTCCTGCGCGATGGCGAGGCTGCGCGTGCCGGGACGCAGCTTGTCGCCCATGGTCTTTAGCGGCTCGACCGGCAGATTTTCGAATTCGTAGGTGACGACGTCGCATTCGGCCGCGAAGGCGGCGAGAGCGTCGGTATTGGCGTAGTCGGCACAGACGTAGAGACTGGCCGGACCGCTCGCGGGGGGTGCCGGGTCGGGAGCGTAGACGTGGGTGCGATAGCCCATGCGCGTCGCCTCGAGGCACAGCATCCGGCCGAGCTGGCCGCCGCCGACGATGCCGATGGTACTTCCGGGTGGCAGGCTCATTCGGGTTGCTCCGCGACTGCGTCGGTCTGCTGGGCGCGCCAGTCGTCGAGGCGTCGCGCGACCGTTTCGTCGCGGGTCGCCAGCATGGCGGCGGCGAACAGGGCGGCGTTCTTGGCGCCCGCGACGCCGATGGCGAACGTGGCGACGGGAACGCCGGCGGGCATCTGGACGATCGAATAGAGACTGTCGACGCCCGACAAAGCCTTCGATCGGACCGGAACGCCGAGCACCGGGACCGGTGTCAGCGCTGCGACCATTCCCGGCAGATGGGCAGCGCCGCCGGCACCTGCGATAATGACTTCGAGACCGCGTTCGCGCGCCGATCGGGCGTAGTCGACCATGCGATCAGGTGTCCGATGCGCCGATACGATCCGCACCTCGTGCGACACGCCGAGGGTCTCGAGCAGCGCGGCTGCCTCGCCCATCGTGTCCCAGTCGGACTGGCTACCCATGATCACGCCGACCCTGGCGTTCGTTGGGGCGTTCATCGCCTCTCCCCCTCGCGTCGCTGAAAGCGCCTTCTAGGCGATGGCGCGTGGCCGATGCAATCAGTCCTCGTCGACGTAGGAGCGGCGGACTTCGTTCAAGTCGTCGTCGAGCTTGTAGATCATCGGGCGGCCTGTGGGGATTTCCAGCCCCGAAATATCCTCGTCCGAGATCCCCGACAGGTGCTTCACGAGCGCGCGCAGACTGTTGCCGTGGGCCGACACCATGACCGTCTCGCCCTTGCGCAGATGCGGCACGATCGCTTCCTCGTAATACGGCAGCACGCGCGCGATCGTGTCCTTCAGACTTTCGGTGGTCGGGATGTCGATGCCGGCATAGCGCGGGTCGGAGTCCATGCGGAATTTGTCATCCTCTTCCTGCGCGGGCGGGGGCGTGTCGAAACTGCGACGCCAGATATGGACCTGCTCCTCGCCGACCTTGTCCCGCATCTCCTGCTTATTGAGGCCGGTCAGCCCACCATAATGACGCTCGTTCAATCGCCAGTCCTTGACAACGGGCAGATAGAGCCGGTCCATCTCGTAGAGCGCGAGGTGGAGCGTGCGGATCGCGCGGGTCAGGACCGAGGTGAAGCAGCGCACGGGCTCGTAACCCTTGGCCTTCAACTGGCGCCCCGCGCGAAGCGCTTCCTCCACGCCCTGCTCGGTAAGGTCGACGTCCCACCAGCCCGTGAAACGGTTCTCGAGGTTCCACTGCGACTGGCCGTGGCGGGCGAGGATGAGCGTCGGCATCAGCGCTTGGCCTTTTTGCGTTCGATAAGGTCGGGCAACATTCCATTGAGCGTCGCGAGGCAGGCATGCGCGAGGTGGGCGCAGCGCTCGGTCGACCAGCCATAGATGGGGTCGGGCATGTCGTCATTGTCCTTGAAGGGCATTTCCAAGGTCATCGACACCGCACCGAACCGTTCGGCCAACTGGGTGGTCGACATGGAGAGGTTGGCTTCGCCCGGCTTGGAAACCTCGTAGCCCTTCTCTTCCTGGAAATCGGGTGTGGCCGCGTTCAACGCAGCGCTGAACTTCTTGAACAGATCGTACTGTGCATCCTCGAGACTGGGGATGCCTTCGAAGCCCGCGAGGAAGGCGGCGGGGATTGCTTCGTCGCCGTGCACGTCCATCGCGAAATCGACGCCCGTCTCGTCCATCCGGTTGCGCACGTAGAGCACTTCGGGACTCTTTTCCTGCGTCGGATTGTCCCATTCGCGATTGAGGTTCGTGCCCACCGCATTGGTGCGAAGGTGACCGCGCCTCGACCCGTCGGGGTTCATGTTGGGCACGATGTGAAAGGTGCAATGCTTCAGCAGGTTGCGGCTGATGGGATCGTCGGGATCGGTCAGCTTGTCGAGCGCGCCTTCCATCCACCATTCGGCCTGGCTCTCGCCCGGATGCTGGCGCGCGTAGAGCCACACCGTGAGTTCGCCCTCGCCCATGACAAGATAATCGAGATCCTGTCCGTCGTGGGTCTTGCCGAGGCTGCGATATTCGACGTCAGGCAGCGCCGCGATGGTCGCGACGAGATCGAGGTGCCGGTCCATCGAATAGGGAATGTAATAGGCCAGATAGACGCAGTCTGTCTCGGGAACGAGGCGGATGGTGAGGGTGCCGTCCTCGTAGCGGGTGCTGTCGACGCGGGTCCATTCGGCGCGGTCGATGCTCATGTACGCTTTGTAGTCGGGCCAGCCGTCGGGATAGGCCGACTTGCCGGCGTTGGAGATGTTGAGTGTGACCTCGCGCCCCGCACCGCCGACCAGCTTGAAATGAAACCACTGGTAGAAGTCGGACTGGTGATCCTTCACGATATGAAGGTCGAGCTTGTCGCCATCGGCAGCGATCAATTCGATGTTTCCGCTGTCGAAGGCGCTGGTAACGGTCAGGCTCATAGGGTTCCCCGCAGGCATTGATTGGTTCGGGCGCTTCCTAATCGCCGACGCTGTCGAAGGGAAGGCTGCCATTCGTCGAACCGGCCTAGGCAGAGCGTCGGCCGGCCCTACATTAGCGGCGAACCTTGTCACTTTCCGATCATCGCAAAGGATCTGCCGCGTGAAATTCCGCCCGCTCGACCTCACTCTCGGCGCCGCCGCGCTCACCCTCGCCTTCCCCGCTTATGCTCAGGATATGGGCGCTGCGGGCAATGCGGAGGCCGACAATGTCCGCGCGCACGTCGAGTTTCTCGCCGACGATCTGCTCGAAGGTCGCGATGCGGGCACGCGCGGTTACGACATTGCGGCTCTGTACGTAGCCAGCCAGTTCAAGGCGATGGGACTGCAGCCCGGCGGCGACGACGGGAGCTGGTACCAGCAGGTGCCGTTCGTCCGCGCGTCGAGCGACGCGCAGTCGGCTTCGCTGACCCGCGGCGGGGAAACGATCGACGTTTCCGATCGCATGGCGCTCAACGCCAGCGTGCGACAGACCGACATCGCAATCGATGCGCCATTGGTGTTCGTGGGCAACGGGCTCGACGAACCGCTGCTCGGTTACGACGATTACGAGGGGCTCGACGTGGCGGGCAAGATCGTCGTCGTGCTGGGCGGCATTCCCGAAGGTCAGCCGGGCGACGTGTCCGCTCACTTGCGCTCGTCCAAGGCACAATCGGCCGCCGCCAACGGAGCGATCGGCATCCTCAACATCACGGGGGCGGAAGGCGAGCGGGCCGCGCGGGTTCTGGATTTCTATCGCGGCCGCGAAGTGATCGACTGGGTTGGTAGCGACGGCACGTCGGGGCGACTGCCCGGCAGCCTGCTCTTCGACGGGGTGATCACGCTCGATATGGCGCGCGACCTTCTGGGCGTGGACGCGGACGGAATTCGCGCGCTGGCGCAACGGGCCGGCGCGGGCGAGAAGATTTCGCGCGACCTGGGCGCGGAGCTGTCGGTGGCGCTCACCTCCACCCACGAGCGGTTCACCAGCCCCAATGTCATCGCGACCCTTCCGGGCGGCGATGCGGACAAGGCGGGCGAACATGTGATGATGACCGCGCACCTCGATCATGTCGGCGTCAACGAGGATGCGCTGGGCGCGGACAAGGTCTTCAACGGCGCGCTCGACAATGCGGCGGGCGTATCGACCATGCTGGAAGCCGCGCGTCTGTTTACCCGCATGGACCGCGCGCCGGATCGTACAATTACCTTCATCGCGCTGACGGCGGAAGAGAAGGGACTGCTGGGGGCGGGCTATTACGCTGCCGAGCCGACCGTTCCGCTTGAGGACATCGCTGCGGTGGTCAATCTCGACATGCCGGTGCCGCTTTACGAATTTATCGACGTGGTGGCCTTCGGTGCGGACTATAACAGCGTCGCGCAGAAGGTCGCAGCGGCAGGCGAGGCGATGGGTGTGAGCGTGGTGCCCGACCCGATGCCCGAACAGAATATCTTCGTCCGTTCGGACCATTACCGCTTTGCCGAGAAAGGCATCCCTGCAATTCTGCTGTTCACCGGTCCCGGAGGCGAGGGCGAGGAGAAGTTCGGCGACTTCTTCGCCAACCAGTATCACCAGGCGGGCGACGACCTGTCGCTCCCGATTATGTGGGACCAGTTGGCACGCTACGCCGATCTCAACTATCGTATCGCCCTCACGATCGCGGAGGACGAAGATCGGCCGCGCTGGTATGCCGACACCTATTTCGGCGACCGTTTCGCGCCGGGGCAGGAACGCGCTCCGCGCCCGTAAAGTCTTGACTCCGGAGGGGCGGCCCACTACCTGCCCCTCTGAGCTTTTCGGCTTCCCGAAAAACCAGATAATTTTGAGGCAGGGCTTTCGCCATGAAGATTCGTAACTCGTTGAAATCGCTGAAGTCGCGTCATCGCGATTGTCGCGTTATCCGCCGTCGCGGGCGGACCTATGTCATCAACAAGACCAACCGCCGCTTCAAGGCGCGCCAGGGCTAACGCCCTATGCGGATGCCCCCCCTGGGCATTGCGCGGTCGATGATCGAAACGCCTCCGCCCCTCGGGTCGGGGGCGTTTTTCGTCATAGTTGGAGCGGCGTGCGCAAATGGTCGATGAGTGCATCGCGCGTCTCGACGATACGATCGAGATCGAACGGACGCCGATAGACGAAGCAATCGGCCGCCTCGGCAAGCCGCATCGCCTGCACGAAACGGTCCGCATAGCCGGGCAGCGCTTCCTGCGCGTCAGGCCAGAACAGGTTTTCGAGTAGCACGGCGGCCGCTCGTTGCCCGCGGATCGGCTCGATCGCGAGGGGCCCTCGCTCGAGCACGTAAAGCCGCGAAAGACGGAACGAGCGGTCCCACGCGGCCTCTTTGCGCAGCGCGACCTCATATTTCTGCATTCCCGCACCGACGAAGGGCGCATTGGACACGTCGATCCCAAGCCGGTCGGCAGCCTCGGGCTTGAGCTTCACGCGCGGAATGCCGGGATGGACGAGCGGGTGACCGTCCGCGTTGAACGAGATGCCCAGCAGATCGTCGCAAAGGGGCTCTACCCCGCCCGCGTCGAGCGCGGCGGCGAGCGTCGATTTCCCGTCTCCCGCCGATCCGAGCATCGCGGCCGCTTCGCCATCTGCGAATACCACCGCATTGGCGTGAACCGCCAACATGCCGCGCTGCAACAGCGCCGCACCCATTACCGGCCCGGTGAGCCAGGTCACAAGTTCGCGATGCGCGACCGAGGGGGCAGCGGTAACGGCGATCCGGCGCCCGCCCTCCACCGCGAAGGAAAGCGCACCGATATCGAAGACGACGCGATCGCCTGCATCCTCGACCGACCAGCGGGCCTGATCGTACAGAGGTCCCTCCGGGCCTTCGTCGAGTGCGATGGCGATGTCGGCCGGTCCCGTCGCCGGGCGGAGCGCCGTGAGGGAGAAGGGGGCGGCGATGCGCAGACCGAAGGCGCCGAAGGTCCGCAGCTTTTCATCCATTTTGCTTGTCACCCATGCCGATGCTCCTTAGCCCCTTTGGCATGGCAGAGGCGAGCGCGATCCTCCTCACCGACCACATTCGACAGAATCGGTCGATCCCGACGGGAGCGGTCGATGGCGAACTCATGGCGCTCGATCCCGCCGCCGGCGAGGTCTACGGACTCGACCCAACGGGAACGCGGATCTGGAACGCGATCGGCGATGGCATTGCAGTCGAAACGCTAATCGAAAAGCTCGCCGACACCCACGACGTTGCAGTGGAGCGGTGCCGCACCGAGACACTGTCCTTTCTCGAGGAACTGGTCGATTCGGGTCTGGTGATCGTGGACCGGGCGTGAGGATCGAACACATCCGCCCTCTGCTGGGTGACATGCGGAAGCGCTTCGGCCGGCGGATCTTTATCTATATCGGCTTTCAGACCGTGTCGGCTCTCGTCGAAGGCATCGGGATCCTGCTTCTGCTGCCGCTTCTCGCGGCGTTGAGTGGCGAGGGTCCAGACTGGTTACCCGCTTTCGCCAGCATCGAGGTCGTAGTGATCGCGTTCCTGTGCGTCATGGTGGTCCGCGCCATCCTTTTGCTCGTGCGCGGACGGATGCAGGCAGCCTTCTATCGCGATTATTCGGTCTCGTTGTCGGGCGAACTGGCCGAGGCACTGGCACGGATCGGATGGCCCGCGGCCAGCGACATCGGGCAGGCGCGGATGCAGCAATATTGGAACGCCAACGTGCCGCGAACGACGCTGGCGGTGACGCAGCTTCTGATGATGGCGGTGTCGGTGCTGTTGCTGACCGTAAAGGCGGCGATCGCTTTTGCGCTGGCCCCGGCCATGGCGGCGGCGGCGACGATATTGCTCGCGCTGAGTTCGTTGGCGAGCTGGACCTGGGTCCGACGGTCGGGGCGCAAAGGACAGGAAGCGCTCGACGCCCTCAGCGATGCGCGCGAGCATGGGTTCCAGTTTCACGCGAGCCTCAAGTCCGCGCTCGCAGAGGGACGCGAACAGGGCTTCGTCGATCGGTTCAAGGCGCTCGTCGGAGCCGAATATGGCGGGTTCTACGCGATCGAACGCGCCGAAGCGGAAGCCGACGTCGCCAATCAGTTCGCAGCAGCCGTGGGTTTGGCAGCGATATTGTACGTGGGGATCGTGGCGATCGAAGTGGAGACGAGCGTCTTCTTCCTGCTGCTGATCCTGTTCGCGCGGATGGTCGGGCCGGCACGGGCGTTGATCGCGCAATTGCAGCGGTTTCTCGCCTATGCGGGGAGCTTCCTGCCGCTGGCCGCGCTGCTGGACAGCGAGACACGCGTCGGCACACGTTTTTGTGCAGAAAGCGACGACGATCGGTTGGAGTGGCAGCGTCTGGAGGCGCGCGGCCTGCTTCTGCCCGCACGCGGCGAACCGCTCGGCCCGGTCGATTGCGTGGTGCAGCGCGGGCGCTGGGTCGCGCTGCAGGGCGCGTCGGGAACGGGAAAATCGCTGCTGGTCGACGTGGTGGCGGGACTGCTCCGGCCGGTGGACGGGACGATGACCCTGAACGATGCACCGTTCGATCCTTCGGACGCACCCCGCTGGCCACGCGAGATCGCCTATCTCGGTCAGGACGGCACGCTGCTCGGCAATACGGCACGGGCCATGATCGATCCGCCCGCAGACGCGACCGATGCCGAGGTCGCGCGATTGATCGAGATGGTCGGCGCGATGCCGTTGATTGAGCGGCTGGGATCGCTCGACACGCGGCTTGGCGATCGCGCCGCTCGCATCTCGGGCGGAGAACGGCAGCGACTGGCGGTCGTCCGTGCGATTCTGCGGCGCCCGAGCCTGCTCATTCTCGACGAGGCGACGGCGGCACTCGACCTCGAAAGCGAGGCGGCGCTGATTACGGCGATCCGTTCCGAATTGCCGGATGCCGCCGTACTGATGGTCTCGCACCGCCCGCAGACGTGGGACTTGATGGACGACCGCGTCGCTCTGGGCTGACACGCCCCAGCATCAACACTTCGTTTACCCCAACCATTCTATACCGGTTTTCGCACCCGCCCGGCGGGTGTCTTTTTTTGACCCAATGCGAGACAGCTCGTGCGATCCGTTCCCCCTGCCCTTCTTGTCTGGACGACGCCGGCGCTGTCCCGGATCGCTGCGAAAGCCGCGCAAATGCCCGGACGACTGTCGATGGGCGAGGGAGCGAGCGGGAAAACCGGTACGATCAAGGGGAGCGCCTAGGTCGGCGGTCGACTCGGAACCCAAAATCCTTTACAAGCATTAACGATTATCGCCCGAACCCGGGTGATTCCAATGTTTGTGTCGAAGGATCCGGTCATGCGTGCACGCGAAAAGAAACTGGTTTGGGACGCCCCCCGTCTCTCACGTCTTAACGCCAAGCAGGCGCGTAACGGTACCAACGCGAGCGGCGAAGGAAATGATTCCGTCTGTGGTGGCGGGATGCGCGTGGTGAACTGCTCGGCCTTCGTCTAGTCGCGCCTTGCTGACATCGCTGGATTTCACGTTTCCGCTCGATAGCGGAAGCGTTCGCGCACCCGATGCCGAGTTGGGAAATGCGCGACTGTGGCTGATCGGCTCGCTGGGCGAGACGGGGTCGCTTCACGAGCTGGCGGGCGATTCCACGGACGACAATGCCTCGCAGGCTGCACTTCTCCTCGCGGGCTTTGAGAAGGCCGGATCGCGAGCGCTACGCGATCTCACCGGTATCTTCGCGGGCATCTGGCAGCAGGGTACGACTGTCCACCTGTTTCGCGACGCGCTTGGCTGCGAACCGCTCCATTATCGGCAGCACGACGGCCGACTGTTCGTCCATTCCGACATGCTTCCCCTCGGAAGGCTAGGTGCCCGCCCGCGGGTCGATGCCAACTGGCTTGCCGGGTTTCTGCTGCTGATCCCCGAAGCGCGGGACGCGACCGCCTATCGCGACGTTCACCGCGTACCGCCCGGATCGATCGTGACGATCGAACCGGGCCGCGAACCCCGCGTCGAGCTCTATTGGGCCCCCGACCTTCAGCAACTCGATCTGTCGCTGGAGGAGGCCGTCGCAACCGCAGAGCGGCTGGTGGACAAGCGCCTGCAGGCGCACGGCAAGGCGCCCCTTCTGCTGTCCGCCGGCGTGGACAGCAATGTCATGTTGTCGCGGCTGGCCCAGGCGGGCAATCTCGGCGACGCGATTACCGGATCGCCCTCGGTCCATGCCGAGGCGGCGGGCGGCGACACGATAGACGAATATCCGCTTGCCCACGCGGCCTATCACGCAGTCGGCGGGGGCGGTGATCATTATCGGCTGCGCGCCGCACCTTCTGGTCTGCGCGAAGCGATCGACTGGGGCTTCGAAGCGTTCGAGCGTCCTATGTACAATCCGTCCAATCTCGGATGGATGGACGGGTGCCAGGCTCTTGCCGCCACATTGGGTGATGGCACCGTCTTCGACGGCACGCTCGGCAATTTCACGATCGGTCACAATGGCGAACATCCGGTGGTCGCGCTCGCGGCGCAGCGTCGATGGCGGGACATGTTGGCCGAATGCGCACGGCACGGCGGGCACGGGCTACGCGCGGTCTGGCGCGAGGCGCCCCCCGAGTGGCTGCTGCGGCTCAAGACACCTTCGGCCGGACGGCGTCAGGCGAAACGGATGTATCTCAAGACAAGCAACCGTTTCGTTGCGAGCGAACGCCGACGCGCGGTCGCGGCGGGATACCAGGCCGACCAGCCCGCCGACGGCATGCCCTTTCCGCAGCGGCGGCTTCGCGACGTCATTCTCCAACTCGACTTGGCCAACAGCAAAAGGGCGGCACGGCGGCGGCACGGGGTCGAACTGGTCGACCCCTACGGCCATCCCGAACTGGTGGCCTTCTCGCTGCGACTGCCCGAGGAGCTGTATCGCCAGCCGAAGCGCGTACGACGGGTTCAGCGCGCGATGCTCGATCCGCGATTGCCCGAAATCATCCGACTGGGTCGCGCCGGCGGAATGCAGGGCGCGGACTGGCGCGCCGCCGCGATCCGCGATGCGGCGCTGATGCGGCAGATCGTCGATCGGCTGCGCGACGGCCATCCGGGCGCCGAGATTTTCGACGTTGAGGCGATGGATCGCACGCTTCGTCAATGGCCGGCCAGCGGATGGAACGATGAAGAGCAGGTCATGACCTATCGCGTGCGGCTGATGCGAACGCTCACCGGCGCCGCGTTCGCTCAGTGGGTCGCGGAGCAATGAGCAAGCCGGAACGCCTGTCGTGGCGGTTCATGGCCGAGGCGCTTCGCGATCTCGTCGTGGCCTCGGTGGCGCTTCGCCGACGCTCCTTCGAAGAGCTGGTTGCGGGCACCCAAAGTGCCCGGCCGCCGGCGGACAATCGAACAGCGCGGCGGATCGAGCGGGTCATCCGCGGGTGGGCGCGGCGTCTGCCCTGGCGACCGATGTGTTTCGAGCAAGCGCTCGCAGCGCAACGGATGCTGGCGCGGCGCGGATATGCGGCGACCTATCATTTCGGGTCGCGCCGGGGAGCGGACGGTCTGGAAGCGCACGTCTGGCTGTCGAGCGGCGAGGTGCCGGTGGTGGGCCATCGCAACGCGCACGAGTTCGTCGAACTCGCCCGCTTTCCCGACGCGCCGCCCGTTTAGTTCGCGGGAGCTTCGGCGGGAGCGGCCTCATAGTCGGGTTCGTTCGATCCATCGGTGACGGGCGTCACCTCGGGCGTGTTCTGCCCCTCGCTGTTGAGCCGCGTGATTTCGCATTCGGGAAGGCCGGCCGCTCCGACGTCGTCGCAATAGCGGATCTGCGCCGTATCGTCATTGCCGATGAAGATCGCCCATTCGACGTCCGCGTCGCAGTTGGCGGTCCACATGTCGACATTCTCATATTCGGTGACGAAACCCGAATAATTGACGAGATCGCACACACCGCCGTTTCCGCGGATGGCGCGCTTGAGCGCAATGTCGCGATCGACGGGCGAACGATCGAACAACTCGTCCTGAAGCGTGCCTCGGACGTCGACGCCGGTATCTTCGGCCACTTCGGTTTCGCCGCATGACGCCAACGCCAGGGCAGCGAGCGGGATGATCAAGGCAACGGACTTCATTTGGCGCTCTCCAGAAGATCGGTGCCCTCTTCCTCTACGTCGCGCGCCAAGGTTTCAAGCGCGCGGCGGATGACAGGATCGCCGCTCGTGTCGGCCATCTCGCGCAGTTCGTGCGGCGAAAGCTTCTGGTGAGAAAGGTCGTCCATGCGACACTGAATGGCTGAAATGGCCAAAAAGTTTCGAAAGTCGCGATTCAGGTGGCCGCTTGCTCTTTGGGGCAACGCTGCCATGTTCGGTTGTCATCCTGCTGTCACCCCTGGAGTGCTTAGACCATGTCGATCCTGTTCGCCGCCCTTTCGCTGACGTTTCAGGATCCTGCGCCACCACTCCCAAAAGTGACGCCGGGACAGATCGTCGAAGCCGCACCCGATGAGGCGTGGCGCGACGTCGATCCCGAGCTTCTCTTGCTGGTCGACCTCGAGGGAGGCCGGCGCGTCGTGATCGAGCTCAACCCGACGTTCGCGCCCGAACATGTCGCCAATATCCAGTCGTTCGCGCGCAACGCCCACTGGTCGGGAGCCAGCGTCTATCGCGTCCAGGATAATTACGTCGCGCAATGGGGCGTCGGCGACGAAGAGCGAAGGCTTCCGGCCGGGGTGAGCGAACGACCGGCGGCCGAATATGTTCGACCGGTGTCCGACCTCAAGGTCACGGGACTGGGTTCGAGCGACAGCTATGCGTCGGCAGCAGGGTTCGTCGACGGATGGCCGGTGGCGCTTTATCGCGACGGAACCGCAAGCCTGACACATTGCTATGGCACCGTCGGGGTGGGGCGCGGGCTCGACCCGGAAACGGGGTCGGGTAGCGAACTCTACGCGGTGATCGGCCACGCTCCTCGCCATCTCGACCGGAATATCGCAATCGTCGGCCGCGTCATCGACGGGATCGAATATCTTTCTTCGCTTCCGCGCGGATCCGAAGGACTGGGAATGTACGCTGAAAACGAAACGCCCGTCCCCATCACGCGCTCGGTCCTCGCCGCAATGCTGCAGGAAGAGCCGATCCCCCGTTATCAGGTCATGCGGGAAGATAGCGAGGCCTTCGCGCGCTACCTGTCGGTACGCGCCAACCGAAACGATGATTTCTATCGCGTCGCGGCGGGCGGAGTGGACGTGTGCAACGTCAACGTGCCGGTGCGGCGGGTCGACGGCTGATCTTCCGCCTTAAATGGCGTGAAGATGGGGGCGGCGGTCCGTGGCCACGACGACCGAGGCGCTGTCGAAGGAATGGACGCTCTCCGCGAGCGGAAGAGCCGTCGCGCAACGCGCGCACTCCGCGGAAATCCGGCCGACGATCCAGTGCGACTGGCCGCAGCCCGGGCAGTAGTTGGCCCCGTCCGCCCGATAAGTCGCGATATAGGATCGGGTCGCATAAGGGGCTCGCATCTGGGGAACGGGTCGGGAAGCCATAAGAGAATCCTTTCGCCTCTTAAACGTCCCGATCCGCGCATGGTTTCCAATGTCTTAAAATGGGTCAATCCGGCGTGGCTGGAGGGCATCACCTGGCCTTGAGCGCACGACCGGTCGAGGCGGTCAGCGCAGGCCAGACCGCGATCATCGCCGAACCGATCGCCAATGCGATCGAGGCTGCGGCAAGCAACCCCAGCTGGACCATGTCGGGACGGAAGGCGATTTCGAACTGATAGACGATCGCGGCGTAGGCGAGCGCGAGGCCTGTCGCGAAGGCGAGCGCGACCGCAGTGACCGACAGAAGGGCGAATTCGGTCAGCTGGCTCGCCACCAATTGCCGCCAGCGCGCGCCGACCAGCCGAAGCAGCGTGAGATCGCGCGCTCTCGCTGCTCGCGTCGCGACGACCGAACCGGCGAGCACGATGACACCGATGGCAATGGCCAGGGCCACCGCGATGCGGATGGCGGCGTCGAGCGCCGTCAGGATCGAGCGCACTTCGGCAAGAATGCCAGCCACGCTGATCGCCGTCACCATCGGCAGTTCGGTCGCAAGACGCCGTTCGAAACCGTCGGCCAGCCCGGTAGCACCCGGCTCGAGCTGGGCCAGAAGAGTGTAGGGGGCATCCTCGAGCGTGCCCGGCGCGAACACGATCCCGAAGTTGAAACCGAACGTCTGCCAGTCCACTTCGCGCAGCGAGGCGATGGTGGCGGTAATCTCGCGGCCTGCGATCGAGAAGGTCAGTGTATCGCCCACCGTGATGCCCAGATCGTCGGCAGCCTCGTTCTCGAGGCTGATCAGCGGCGGGCCGTCATAGTCTGTGGGCCACCATTCGCCCGCGGTCACGCGATTGCCTTCGGGCACCTCGGCGGAGAAGGTGAGGCCCCGATCCCCGCGAACCAGCCAGCTCTGCTGATCTTCGGGAAGGTCTGCCACGGCAACGCCATCCACGGCGGTCACGGCGGCGCGCAAGCTGGGCACGACGCGAACTTCGGCGCCGGGCGCCTCGCGTTCGGCCAGCGCCCTCAGATCCGCCTCGCGATCGCGCGGAACATCGATGATGAAATGCGAGGGTGCGCGATCGGGGATGGCAGTATCGATTTCTGTCAGCAGGCTTTGCCCGCCCGCGCCGAGCGCCACGAGAATAGACAGGCCGAGCCCGAGCGCCAGTACCAGCCGCTGGGTCGCATTCCCGGGACGGTCGAGCGCGGCGATGCCGAGCCGGACGACGGGGCTACCGATGTGCCGCGCGCTGCGGGCGAGACGGCGGACCAGCCACCCGAACAGCAGGAACAGGATCGCGAGCCCAAGCAACGATCCGATCGCGACCGCTGCGAGGAACGGTGTGTCGGCGGCGAGCAGCAGCAACCCCACGACCCCTGCCGTCGCGACCAGCGGAACGATCCAATCGCTTCGCCGCGCATCCATGTCGCCGGGCGCCGCCGTCTGGCGAAGCGTCGCCTTGGGCTGCGTGCGGAGCGCGGAGGCCAGCGGGCGCCAGCTGACCGCCAGGGTGGTCAATATCCCGACGGCCGCGGCCAGACCCAATGCGCCCCAATGCGGTCCCGGATCGGGGGCCAGCGGCAGGCGGTCGGCCACGATCTCGCCAACGATGAGGGGGGCAAGCGCGCCGATGGCCAACGCAGGTACGATCGCCAGCGTGGCAACCAGGAGAATCTCGATCCCGAGCATGGAGCGAAGCGGCGCGGTGGTGGCGCCCACCAGCTTCAGCCGCGCGATCGTCTCGCGGCGGGAGGCGGCGAATGCGCGCATGGCGCTGCCGATCCCCAGGGCACCGATGCCGAGCGCCGCGATCGCGACGAACAGGAGCATGTCTCCTGTGGACGAGACGAACCGCTGCGTGCCACCCGCCGCGCCCTCGCGCGTATCGACGTCCCAACCGATGGGTTCGAGCTGCGACGCCAATTCCTCGCCGAGCGCATTGAGATCGCGATCGCCCTCGACCAAAACACGCACCTCATAGTCGACGAGGCTACCCGGAACGACCAATTGGGTGCGAGCCATGCCTTCGTCGGTGAGAAGCGCGGGCGGCGCGAGAACGAAGCTGCCGCCCGGCATCCGGTCGATCAGGCCGCTCACGGTGAAACTTGCCTGCCCGAGATCGACCGTGTCACCGACGGCCAGGCCGGAGCGTGACGCAATCTCGGCGCCGAGCGCGATCTGTTCCGCATTTGACGGCCGCACCCCTTGCGCGAAGACGATCTCGCCCGCGAGAGGATAGGCATCGTCGCCTGACCGCAGGTCGATCAGCGCGAAGTCGTCTTCGGTCAGCAGCATCGCGCGGGTGGCAACCCCGACGCTGATCTCGCCGGCGTCGCGCAGCACTGCCAGTTCCGCCTCGGTGGCGGGACGCTGCGCCTGCTCAAACTTGAGGTCGCCGCCCAGAAGCGACCGTCCGCTGTCGTCGATCGCGCTTTCCATCGCCGCGACGAGGCTAAGCACGGCGGCCAGGCCCGCGATGCTGAGAAGCAGACAGGTGAAGAGCAGGCCGAGTCCGCCGAACCCGCCTTTCAGATCGCGTTTGGCGAGCCGAGCGCCGAGGCTCACGCCAGCTTTCCGTCGCGCATGTGAAGAGTGCGGTCGGCGCGCGCGGCGAGTTCCGCGTCATGGGTGATGACGACGAGGCCTGCGCCTTCGCTGCGCGCCCGGTCGAAAAGCAGCTCGACGATCGCCGCGCCGGTGGCGCTGTCGAGATTGCCGGTCGGTTCGTCCGCCAGCAGCAATTCGGGTCCCGGCGCGGTGGCGCGGGCGATGGCGACACGCTGTTGCTCGCCGCCCGACAACTGGGAAGGGTAATGGGTCATCCGGTCGCCCAGCCCCACCCGGTCCAGCTCGGCCCGGGCGCGATCGTCCGCATCGGCGCGGCCCGCCAGTTCGAGCGGCACCGCGACATTCTCGTGCGCGGTCATCGTCGGCAGCAACTGGAAGTCCTGAAGCACGATCCCGATCCGTCGTCCGCGAAGCTGCGCGAGCCGGTCCTGCGACAGGCCGGTCAATTCCTCGCCCAGCACCTGCACGGTGCCGCCGTCGGGACGGTCGAGCCCCGCGATCACGCTCATCAGCGAGGACTTGCCCGACCCCGACGGCCCGAGGATCGCGAGCGTCTCGCCGGGCGCCAGCGCCAGATCGACCCCTTTCAGAATGTCGACGCGCGCGGCGCCCTTGCCGAGGCCAAACGTTACATTGGAGAGGGAGAGAAGAGGGTCGGTCATGAGCTCGCGGGTAGAAAGATTGCGGCCCGCGCGCAATCGCGCTAGCCGCCATAAGGTCCATGCTACGTCTCCTCGCTCTTCTGCTGATGCTTCTCGCCCTGCCCTCGACGGGCGGCGCGCAGCCTTCGACCGACCGTGCCGAACCCGTCACCATCCTCGCCTTTGGGGACAGTCTGACAGCCGGCTACGGCCTCGACGAAGGGTTGGGGTTCGCGCCGCAGCTCGAGGATGCGTTGCGCCGCGAAGGGCGCACGGTGCGGGTCATCGACGCGGGCGTTTCGGGCGAAACCAGCGCGCAGGGCCTGGATCGGGTCGAATGGACGCTCGACAATCTCGATCGCACCCCTGACATGGTCATCCTCGAACTGGGCGGCAACGACATGCTTCGCGCGGTCGATCCGGCAGAGGTGGAACGCAACCTCGCGGCGCTCATCGAACGCTTTCAACAGGACGATATCCGCGTGCTGCTCGCCGCCATTCCCGCGGCGCAGAATTACGATCGCGCCTATATCGAGCGGTTCGACGGCGTCTACACGTCGCTCGGCGAACGGTACGGGGTCACGGTCCATCCGTTTCTTCCGCAGGAACTAGCGAGCGAGCCTGGCATGCTGCTTCCGGACGGGGTCCATCCAACCTATCGGGGGATCAAGCGGATCGTGACCGCCATGCTGCCGGTCGCGACGAGCGAACTGGACGCGCTCTAGCCGACGCCGCCCGAAAGAAGCGCGTCGACGTCGACCGGCTGCGCGAATTCCGCCCCCAGCCGCGCGCCCGCGATCCATTTGACGAGCGCGCTCTGTCGCTCGCAGCCCTGCACCATCAGCCAGATGCGCGCGCCGACATCGACTTCCTCGGTGCCGACGATCTCGGCCTGGAAGCCATGCGTCGACAGGTCGATCAGGCGTACATCGAAACCCTCGGCTCCCATCTCGCGCATCAGCGCGTCGATCTCGACCGTCTGGCGCTGACTGCGACGCCGTTCGACCGCCGGGTCGACGGGAGCGATGCGCGCGATCTTCTTATCCTGAGTCGCCTGTTTCATCTGCCCGATACGCTGCGCGATTCGTGCGACAAGTGGCAACAAAAAAGCGACCAATTCGGGTTTCGTTTGCCAAGCCGTTCAGCTTCGATCATATTGCTAAGTGATAGGGGACACAGCAGAAATGCCGCGATCCGCGGCGCTGCGAGGGGATGGAAGACGTGACGATATTGACGAATTCGATGGTCCGACTGGGTGCGGCGAGCATCCTGATCCCGGCCGCTGCCGCGCTGGCAGCCCCGCCGCCGCCGAGCATGCCACCCGCCGACGATGCGCGTGTTCCGGTCGAGGAAGTCGCCGTCGACGCATCGCAGGATGCGGTCGCCAACGATCAGTCGCGCGCCGCAGTCCAGGCGGTCCCCGTCTGGCAGGCCGGAGACGTTGACGAACTCCTGTCCTACATCGACGTCATTCATCAGCATGGGTTGACCCCGGCGGACTATGACGCGGCAGGGCTGCGCGCGATCCGCGCCTCGGGCAGTGCCGAAGAGGTCTCCGCCGCCGCAACCGAGCGATACGAACGGCTGGCGAACGATCTGGCGCGTGGTCATGCGGGCGAAAAGTCGCGGATCGACTGGCATGTCGTGGACCCCGATCTGCAGAAAGAAGGCGATCTGCGGTACCTGACGCTGCGCGCGCTCTACGACAACGACATTACCGGCAGCCTCGACGCGCTGATGCCTACACATCCGCAGTACGAAGCCCTGAAGGCTGCGTTGAAGAAAGAAATCGGCAAGGGCAGCGCTGCCCGCGCGAAGAATGTCGCGGAAATTCGGCTCAACATGGATCGCTGGCGCTGGTTGCCGCGCGATCTGGGCGATCGCTACATCATCGTGAACGTGCCCGCCTATACCGCGGCGCTGGTCGAGAATGGCGAGACCCTGTCGCGCCACCGCGCGGTCGCCGGAGCGAAAAACACCCCGACGCCGCAACTGTCGGTCGAAGCGACGGGCGTGATCTTCAATCCCTACTGGAACGTGCCCAAGTCGATCGAACCCGAAGTGCGGGGCAAGGCCGGCTACGAAGCCGTGCGGGGCGACGACGGCTCGATCATCCGCTGGCGCCAGCCGCCGGGGCCGTCCAATTCGCTGGGTCGCGTCAAGTTCGTGATGTACAATCCGCACCTCATCTATCTGCACGACACCAACGCGCGGGGGCTGTTCAACGCCGAGGAACGGGCACGCAGTCACGGCTGCATCCGGACCGAAAATATCCTCAAGCTCGCGACGATCCTGCTCGAGGAAGACGGTGGCGACTGGTCCGCGGCGAAGACTGCCGAAGTGATCAATTCGGGTGAGAATACGGGTGCCAAGTTCGTGAAGCCGATCCCCGTGCACATCGTCTATTTCTCGGCGGTGGCGAAAGCCGACGGCGACATCCTCGCCTACGAGGACATCTACAACCGCGACAAGCCGGTGCTGGCGACGCTGAACGACGCCCCCCGCGGCGCCGATCCGCTCGCCCCGCGCGACGAGGTTGCGGCGCTGAACTAGTCGCGCATCAACATATCAAGAAAAAAGCCCCGTCGGCGGTCGCCGGCGGGGCTTTTTATTGTCGTCGGAAGCGGTGAAGTTACGCCAGCTTGTCGGCGTAAATCATGCGGCCGTCGCCGAGCAGGTCCATCGCGCTCCAATGGTCGGCGCGTCCGAGCGCGAAGCAGCCCTGCGACCGTCCGAGCTTGCCATGCTTGTGGACCATATCCTGTTCGGCATACCAGGCCGAGTGCATGACGATGTAGCGCGAGAAAGCGTTGGAATTGCTGTCGTCCAACCCGTGCAGCTTCATTGAGAGGCCGTATTTGCCGTGATAGCGGTTGGCGGTCTGGTAGGTGCCCGCGCTGGTCGCATAGCTGTTATGCTGGTTCGAGAAATGGTCGAGAAAGCCGTTGTGGTTGCGGTCCGAACCGCTGCCGTGGCTGACGAGATGGCTGCGCGTCTGACCGGTCGCGGTGTCGACGATATGGAAGCGCGCCTCGTCCGAACGCAGGCTGTAGTCGACGATACCGATGCGGTCGCGGTGCCGGATGCGGTCCGAATGACGCATGAGCGCCGCGCGGGCACGCTCGAACAGCGCGCGGTCGACGCCTCGGGGCGCGGCGATGTTTGGAAGCTGGGGAACGGGCACGCGGGGCAGCATCTGCGCCGCCGCGGCTCCCGGAAGCGCGCTGATCGCCGCCCCCGCGCCTGCCATTTTCAACAAGTCTCGCCGTCCAAGCTGCATACGCCCGGTCCCTCCCCACATGGTTCGTGATTCGGGAAACCTTATAAACAACAGAAGGTTAACCGGTCATGAGGCCGATCCGTCGTCTGGGCAGCGGAGTGCCACGGTTCATCGCACTTCTGCCACGCGACAAACCGATCGGGACCTGCTATAAGAGTTGCCTCGATAGGCGCTTCCTGTTAGGGGCGCCCCTTCTTCGTCGGTCGCACTGCGGCCGGACGATCCGATTCTCATGATCATTTTCCGGTGCCCGTCCGTGCGGCTCCGGTCAAAGGAGCTGGTGGTTTTTTATGCAGATTATCGTTCGCGACAACAACGTCGACCAAGCGCTGCGCGCGCTCAAGAAGAAGCTGCAGCGTGAAGGCGTCTATCGCGAGATGAAGCTGCGCCGCCATTACGAAAAGCCGAGCGAAAAGCGTGCCCGTGAAAAGGCCGCTGCCGTGCGTCGTGCGCGCAAGCTCGAGCGCAAGCGTATGGAACGCGAGGGCGGTCGCTAAGGGGACCCATCCCCTTCACGCCTTTCTCTTCGGGCCGAATGTTCGGTCCGCCAGCCTTCTCCTTCAGGAGCATCTGCAATGTCGGCCACCCAGGTACCGTTGCGTCCGATCGCCAAGGGTTCGCTCCTGAAGTTCTGGATCGCGATGGCGGTACTGGTTGCGCTGGCGTTCGCGCTCGCGACTTGTTCGACCTCTCCCTTGCAGGGTGAGACCAGCGAGACCGGCGTCAATCTTCGCGTCCTCGAACAGGGCGAAGACGAGCCGATGACCCTCGATGACGCGGCGCTGGTCGAATATGTCGGTTCGCTCGCAGCCACGGGCGAGGTGTTCGAGGATACGACGGGCTCGCCGGTACCCATGTACGCGCAGGCCCTGGTCCCCGGGTTCGCCGAAGTCTGGACCCAGATGCGTCCGGGCGGCCGCTACCGCCTGTTCCTGCCGGCCGAGCAGGCTTATGGCTCGGAAGTGCGCCCCGGATCGCCGATTCCGCCCAATTCCGACTTGGTCTTCGAATTGACGATCGTCGAAGTCGGCCGCGGGATCGCCCCGATGCTGATTGCGCAGCAGCAGCAGATGCAGGGTGGTGGCGGACCGCCGCCCACGGCGCCGGGCGAAGGCCCCCCGCCCGTCGAAGGCGCTGGCCCGCCGCCGATCGGGACGCCGACCCCCTAGTCGGCGGCTAGTCGGCGATCACAAGACTTTGGGTTTGCGCGAAGCGGCAATGTTGGCCTGTTCGTCGCGGAAGGCGCTGTAGCGTTCGAGCGCGGCCTTGATCGCGGCCACGACCGGATCGGCCAGCATGAGGCCGAGGATCCCGAACAACGTTCCCATGATGATCTGCGTCGCCAGCACCAACGCGGGCGCCAGGTCGACGGTGCGCCGCGCGATCATCGGAATGACGACGTAGCCGTCGAAGTTCTGGACGAACAGATAGACGAAGATGGCGTAGAACCCCGCTTCTTGGGAAAGCGAGAAGCCGACCGCGATCATCAGCATCCCCGACAGGACTGCGCCGACGTTGGGAATGAATGCGAACAGCCCGGTCAGCAGTGCCAACAGCCCCGCGAGCGGAAAGCTAGGCAGCCCCAGCAACCGCGCGCCCAGCGTCAGCATGACGTACGTGAACAGCCCTTCGATGAACATGCCGATCAGCCGTCCGGCGAGCAGGCGTCGCAGTGCCCAGCCGACCTGGTCGGAAATCTCGTAGAAGGACGGGCGCATTCGCCTCGGCAGCATCCATCCCACGCCGCGATCGTAGAGGCGCGGTTCGGCGGCAATGAAGATCCCAATCACGACGACGAGGAGAGACGCGGTGAGGGCGCCGATCGCGGATCCCAGAAGGCTGGTGACGCGCCCGACCGATGCGAACATCTGGCCCGACACGGCGTCGATGCTCATGTCGTCGATCATGCCGCTTGCCGATGCCCAGGCCAGAAGCCGTTCGAACTGGCCGACGACGAGCTCCCGCAACGCCGCGAATTGCGCGACGAACGCGGTACCGGCTGTCCAGACGGTCCAGCCGAGAAACCCGAACACCCCGATGATGACCAGCATGAGACGCCAGCCGCGCCCGATGGGAAGGACCCTGCCCAGAAGCCGCGTCCCGCCGTCGAGGGCGACCGCAAAGATCATGCCCGCGACGATGAGCAACAGGGGGCCGGCCGCTAGAATGACGAGCGCGAACAGCGTCGCCATGCCGAGCCAGATCAGCGCTTTCTTGACCTCCAACCGAAGGCGCGGATCCTCGATTTCGGTGGGGCCGGTCGTCTGAGGATCGGGCGCCACCATCCTATTCTCGCTCCTCGTTCGTGGTGGGGCGCGCCCGAAGTCCGGACCATGAGCGTCCGTCGCGAAGGCTCGTGAACCACGTCGCCGGGCTCAGCCGTGTCGTGCCGTCGAGGCTGAACGTGATGAATTCCGCGCGCCCGCCAATCCGTTCGACCGGCACCGCACCGCCGAGGCCGCCGAATTCCAACTCGACCCGGCTGTCCGACGAACGGTCACGGTTGTCGCCCATCAGGAATACGTGTCCGTCGGGTACGGTGATCGGACCGAATTCGTCGCTCGACTGGCGATAGCCCATGTCGACGGTATCGAACGAGACACCATTGGGCAGCGTCTCGCGGACGATCGGCAACTGGCAGACGAGCGCACCGTCGGTCGTGCGCATCCGCGTGCCGTCGAACAGGCCACAGGGCATGTTGGCATCCACCGGAATGAGCGCAGGCGGACGACGTTCGGCCTTCACCGCCGTGCCGTTGATGACCAGGCGACCGCCGGTGACGGCGATCGTGTCGCCCGGCAGACCGATGACGCGCTTGATGTAATCGTCCGAACGTGTCGGCGGCGTCACGATGACGATGTCACCGCGCGTCGGATAACGTCCGAACAGTCGCCCGCCCACCGACGGCAACACGATGCTCCACGGTTCCGCCGGACCGCCCAGCAGCAACATCCGCGTCAGCGCGGCGGGGTTGGGGATGGTCGGGGACACATGGCTATAGCCATAGGGAAATTTGCTCACGAGCAGCCGGTCGCCTTCGAGCAGGATCGGCATCATGCTTTCCGACGGAATGTAGAAGGGCTTGGCGATGAAGCTGTGAAAACCCAGAACCGCGAGCATCACCCAGAAGAGCCCGCGCAGTTCGTCCCAGACGACGCCAGCCATCCTGCCCGCGGTCCATTTGCGGCGCGGCGGAGCGTCGACGACTTCCTCGGCACCCTCGTTCGACAGCGGTGCAGAGGTTTCGGGTGGGGCAGAGCTACTCAATCAGGCCTCTATCGGCAGTGCCTCGAGGATCACGAACGCCTGCGCCCACGGATGGTCGTCGGTCAGCGTGAGATGGACCGTCATGGAGTGGCCCGCCGGGGTCATCGCGTCAAGCCGTGCCCGCGCACCGCCCGTCAGGGCGAGCGTCGGTTTGCCGGAAGGTGCATTGACGACCCCGATGTCCTTCATGAAGACGCCGCGCTTGAATCCGGTGCCCACGGCCTTCGAGAACGCCTCCTTCGCCGCGAACCGCTTCGCGTAGGTGCCGGCGATCGTATAGGGTCGGCGACGTGCCTTCGCACGTTCCGTATCGGTAAAGACGCGATGCTCGAACCGTTCGCCGAAGCGATCGAGCGATGCCTGTATCCGCTCGATACTGCACAAGTCGCTACCGAGACCGACGATCATCCGCGCGCCGCGTCCATGAGCTCGCGCATCCGCAGAACGGCGCTTTCCAGCCCCGTGAAGATCGCCTCGCCGATAAGGTAATGTCCGATGTTGAGTTCCGCGAGCTGCGGAATGGCCGCGATCGGCTGGACGTTCTCGTAGGTGAGGCCGTGCCCCGCGTGAGGTTCGATCCCGTTCTTCGCCGCGAGTGCGGCCATGTCGGCGATACGTCGCAGTTCGCGCTCCACGCGTTCGGGGTCGCCGTCGAGACCCGCGTGCGCATACTCGCCGGTATGGAATTCGACCACCGGAGCGCCGAGACGATGCGCGGCGTCCAGTTGCCGCTCGCTCGCCTCGATGAACAGGCTGACGCGGATCCCGGCATCGTTGAGCGCGCCGACGTAGCGGGCGAGGTGATTATGCTGTCCCGCGGCATCGAGCCCGCCTTCCGTGGTCCGCTCCTCGCGCTTCTCGGGAACGATGCAGGCGGCATGCGGCCGATGGCGGAGCGCGATGGCGAGCATTTCGTCGGTCGCCGCCATTTCGAGATTGAGCGGAAGGTCCGTCGCATCCTGGATGCGTCGCAGATCCTCGTCGCGGATATGACGCCGATCCTCGCGGAGATGAGCGGTAATGCCGTCGCCGCCGCAAACCGCGACGATTTCGGCCGCACGAACGGGGTCGGGATGATCGCCGCCCCGCGCATTCCGGACGGTCGCGACATGGTCGATGTTGACCCCGAGGCGGAGCGAACGAAGCTCGGCCATCAGTCGCCGCACGCCGCAGCGGAGAGCAGATCGTAGCTGAGACCCTCACCCGACCACGGCTCTCCAAAAGAATAGTTCTCCTCGCTACGCCCGATGAAGGCGACGACGACGATGCCGAGGTCGGGGAGGATAAAGTTGCGTGCCTGATAGCCGGGGACGGCGCCGCGCCGTTCGATAATGCGGACGGGGGCGTCGCAACCGTCCAGCGGGAGCGTCACGTCCCATTGGCCGAGCGCCGTATAACCCAGCTCCGGATCGCCCCGCCACATCTCGGCCCGCGCGGCCTCGCCGAGCAAGCGTCCGTCGAGCAGCGCCCGCGACACGACGACCAGCCCCTCGGGCGTCCCCGCCAGCCCGCCGGCCGCGCCATAGAGCGAAACGTCATGGGGCGTCAGCGACCCGTCGCGGCTGTCCGCGAGCGGGGTCTCTGCGGTTGCGAAGCCCGACGAGGCCAGCCCGAGCGGCGCGGCGATCCGCTCGTGGAACAGTTCGCCGATCGAGTGGCGCGTCAATGCCTCGAGAACGGACGCGGCGATGATCGTGTCGCAATTGTTGTAAACGAAGGCGCCGCCCGCCGCGTCGATTTGCCGCGAACACTCATAGTCCTCGGGGGGAACGGCATCCGGCTGTCCGAAGCGTGGTTCTTGGTCCAAGAGCCCCGACTGGTGCTTCAGCAACTGCCGCAAGGTGGGGGGCACGAAATCCTCACTCGATTCCGGCCAGTCGACATAGTCGGACACGGGCGTGTCGAGGTCGAGACGCCCCGCCTCGACCTCCTGCATCACCATGACGGCAACGATCTGCTTGGTGACGCTCGCCCAAGGCCAGACACGCATCCTTCCTACCCGCGCGCCGTCGAGCCGGCCGCCGGAAACGCGAAGGTCCCCATCGAAACCATGCCGGTCCAGAACCGGCTGCAAATCGGCGCGAGCGCGTTCTGAAGCCTCAGGTGACGAGGCAGAATAGACATGTCCCTCGGGCGGCGGACAGGCTGTCAGCGCCAGCGCCATGGGAACGAGAAGAAATTTCTTCACGCGCGGCTGCCCGGCTTGACGGGCTCGATCGCGGCCAGATCGGGCGGCAGGTCGTCGGGATCGTACGTGGGAATGTCGAGGTCGATCAGCCCGAAGAAGGGGACTCCCAGCTCGCCGCCGCCGCCGCGATCGACCAGCGCGACTTCGGCTAGGACCTTGCCGCCTTCGCGGTCCACGGCCGCAATCGCCTCGCGGCTCGACAGGCCCGTCGTCACCACATCCTCGACCATCAAGACATTGGCGCCCGGTTCGAGCGCGAACCCGCGGCGCAGATGAAATTCCCCCTCCGGCCGCTCGAGAAACATCGCGTCCCTGCCGAGGGCCCGGCCCATTTCATGGCCGATGACGACTCCGCCCATGGCGGGAGAAACGACCGTGTCGATGCGCTGACGCAGCTTTTCGGGAATCTTTTCTGCCAGCGCCTCGGCCAAGCGTGCGGCGCGCTCCGCGTTCATCAGCACCCGCGCGCATTGCAGATAGGCGGCGCTGCGGCGTCCGGAGGAAAGAATGAAATGTCCTTCCAGCAGCGCATTGGCGCTACGGAATTCGGCCAAAATCTCGTCCTGCGTCATGTCGCCTGCCGTCTCCTCGTCGCTGCGTCTCTAAATGGCGCACGCGAACAGGTAAAGCGAGGCTGCGCTACGGCCTTTTACACGGTCTTGAGCTATGGCGAACGCGCCGATATAGAGGCGGCCAATCGGGTGCATGACATACGCCCAAATCCGCTTATCATTCAGGATGATCGATCTCGTGAAAACGCTGTTCCTGGCCTTTGCCGCCCTGTTCCTCGCCACCGCCCCTGCCGCCGCGCAGGAGACGGTCGAGACTCCGATCGGCGAGCAGGTCGCCGTCCAGCCGGGGCTCGACGCCGACGCCGAGGCCGAGGATCTGCCCGAATGGATCGGCATCGATGCTTCGCAGGGCTACAACGGCCCGACCGGCGCGATGGGGATCCAGCAGCAGTATACCGAAGTCGGACAGCGTGCGCTCGGCTTCCATAACAACTGGCTGATGCCGCTCATCACGGCGATTAGCCTCTTCGTGCTGGTCCTGCTGCTCTACGCCATGGTGCGTTTCCGCCGCAGCGCCCATCCCGAACCGAGCAAGACGTCGCACAATACGGTGATCGAGGTGATCTGGACGGTGCTGCCCGCGCTGATTCTGCTGGTCATCGCCTTTCCCTCGATCGGTCTGATCCGGGCGCAATATTCGCCGCCGCCGGCCGATGTCGTCGTGAAGGTGACGGGCCATCAATGGTATTGGGAATACGAATACCCCGACCATGGCGGCTTCAGCTTCGTGTCCAACATGCTGCGCGAAGCGGACGATCCCGCATTGACCGAGGGTCAGCGGTTCCGCACCGACGCCGATGGTCCGGCGCTGCTGGCGGTCGACGAGCGGCTCGTCATTCCGGCGGGACAGACGGTCAAGTTCCTGCTGACGGCGAACGACGTCATCCATTCGTTCGCGATGCCGGCCTTCTGGCTCAAGATGGACACCGTCCCCGGTCGCCTCAACGAAACCTGGGTCAAGGTCGACGAGCCGGGTCTCTATTTCGGACAGTGCAGCGAGCTTTGCGGGGCGCGTCATGCCTACATGCCGATCGCGATCGAGGTCGTGACTCCCGCTGAATTCCGCCGCTACGTCGCCAGCAAGGGTGGCGCGATGCCCGACGAGATCGCGCGCCGCGAGGCCGCCGAAGCCGCCGCCGCGCAGGCCGAAGCCGACGCTGCCGAAGCCGAGGCAGGCGACGATGCCGATCTCGAGGGCACGCCGCCCGAAGCCGAACCCAACGAAGCGCCCGCCGCGCAGCCGATCGCCTAAGGAAGATCTGAACAATGGCCACTACTGCCGACACGCTGAACTTCGATGCTCCCCGCGAGCATTCGGACGCGCATGCGCATGACGCCGATCACAAGCCGGGTTTCTTCGCCCGCTGGTTCATGTCGACCAACCACAAGGATATCGGCACGCTCTACCTGATCTTCGCGATCTGCGCGGGGATCATCGGGGGTGCGATTTCGGGCATCATGCGCGCCGAGCTTGCCGAACCGGGCATTCAGATTCTGACGGGTGCCTGGCCCTTCGGTGCGGGTGCGGAGGCGAGCTTCGACGAGGCGCTCCATCACTGGAACGTGCTGATCACCGCGCACGGTCTCATCATGGTCTTCTTCATGGTCATGCCCGCGCTGATCGGCGGTTTCGGGAACTGGTTCGTTCCGATCATGATCGGCGCGCCCGACATGGCGTTCCCGCGCATGAACAATGTCAGCTTCTGGCTGACGGTCACCGCCTTCATCCTGTTGCTCGCCAGCGCGTTCGTTCCGGGAGGAACGGGCACGGGCGCGGGCACGGGGTGGACCGTTTACGCGCCGCTTTCGACGTCGGGCTCCGCCGGACCCGCGGTCGATTTCGCGATCTTCTCGCTGCATCTCGCGGGTGCCGCCTCGATCCTGGGCGCGATCAACTTCATCACGACCATCTTCAACATGCGTGCGCCGGGGATGACCCTGCACAAAATGCCGCTGTTCGTCTGGTCGGTGCTGGTGACCGCCTTCCTCTTGCTGCTGGCGCTGCCGGTGTTGGCGGGCGCGATCACCATGCTGCTGACAGACCGCAACTTCGGCACGGCCTTCTTTGATGCACAGGCGGGCGGCGACCCGATCCTGTACCAGCATCTGTTCTGGTTCTTCGGTCACCCCGAAGTGTACATCATGATCCTGCCGGCGTTCGGCATCGTCAGCCAGATCGTCGCCACCTTCAGCCGCAAGCCCGTCTTCGGCTATCTCGGCATGGCCTACGCCATGGTCGCGATCGGCGTCGTCGGCTTCGTCGTCTGGGCGCACCACATGTTCACGATCGGCATGAGCGTCGATATGAAGATGTACTTCACCGCGGCGACGATGATCATCGCGGTCCCGACAGGCGTGAAGATCTTCAGCTGGATTGCCACCATGTGGGGCGGTTCGATCAGCTTCCAGACCCCAATGCTCTGGGCGATCGGCTTCATCTTCCTGTTCACCGTGGGCGGCGTCACCGGCGTCGTGCTCGCCAACGGGGGTGTCGATAACTACATGCACGACACCTACTATGTGGTCGCGCACTTCCACTACGTGTTGAGCCTCGGCGCGGTGTTCGCGCTGTTTGCGGGCTTCTATTATTGGTTCGGGAAGATGTCCGGGAAGCGGTACAACGAGTTCTTGGGCAAGGTTCACTTCTTCGCCATGTTCATCGGCGTGAACGTGATCTTCTTCCCGCAGCATTTCCTGGGTCTCGACGGCATGCCGCGTCGCTACCCCGACTATCCGGAGGCGTTCGCCTACTGGAACGAGATCAGCTCGTATGGCTATCTCATCATGGCGGGGTCGATGGTGGTGTTCTTCGTCAACGTCTTCTGGAGCCTCGCCGCGGGCAAGAAGGCTCCCGACAACGAATGGGGCGAAGGCGCGACGACGCTCGAATGGAGCCTGTCGAGCCCGCCGCCGTACCATCAGTTCGAGACGCTGCCCAAGGTCGACTAGACCGGGTGTTCTCGACACGGAAACTCAAAAGGCCGTCCGAGAGACCGGGCGGCCTTTGTTTGTTTCAATCGCCGGATGACCTCGCGCAACCCGACTGCTAGCCCTTGGCCATGAACGCCGCCATCCATCGCTTTGGCCCTTTCGAGTTCGACGAGCGAGAGGCTCGACTGACACGCGATGGCGAAGCGGTGGCGCTGGCACCCAAGACCTTCGACCTTCTCGCCGCCTTCGTCCGACATCCCGGCGAACTTCTCTCCAAGGACACGTTGTTCGACGCCGCCTGGCCCGGTGTCACGGTCGGCGACGAAGCGCTCACCCAGGCGATCAAGGAACTGCGCAAATCGCTGGGCGACGAGGCAGCGGCACCGACCTACATTGAGACCGTCCCCAAGCGCGGCTATCGCTTCATCGCGCCCGTCGAATCCGCGGCGCCCACCGGGAACTCACCGATGCCTCGCACCGCGTCTGCGGAAGCCCATGCGTCGATGGTGCGCACGATCGTCGGCGGAACGCTTGGCGGCGCGGCGGCGGGGCTCCTGGGCGGCGCGATCTACGGCCTGCTCGCGGGCGCGGGAAACGATGCCGCGTTGATCATCTTCGTGGTCATGACGGTCATCGGCGTTGGCCTGGCGGCGCTCGGATCACTCGGCCTGATGCTGGGAATGGCGGCCGCCAGCCGGATCGTGCAGCGCGATTTCGCCTTCGTCGCCGTCGGTGCGGCGATCGGCGGCTTTCTGGTCGGCGACCTTTTCCACCTGCTCGCCAGTGGCAGCTTCTCCTTCCTGCTCGGGCAGCCCCACGACGATTTTACCGGCGGTCTCGAGGGCGCGATCCTCGGCGCGGGGATCGCCATCGGCGCACGACTTTGCGGGGGTGTGAGTGGGCGGTGGCCCCGCCCCGTCATCGGGGGCGGTTTGGGCGGCGCAGCGGCGGGCGGGCTGATCAGCCTTGGCGGGGGCAAGCTACTTGCCGCCAGTCTGCTGGGTCTCGCCCGCAAGTTCCATGGACCCGCGATCGACGGCGGTTGGCTGGGCGGTCTGGCCGAGCGGTTCAGTCCAGCCGTCCAGGCAGCCACCGCGGCCACCGAGGGACTGCTGCTCGGCTGCTTTCTCGTCGCAGGTGTTCTTTTGGCAAATCGCGGAAATCAGCGGGCGCTCACCTGATCCTCACCGGGCGCTCATGCCTTTTCCCGGCGAAAGAACGATGACCGATCACTCTTCATCGTTTCAAGGAGTGACCAAATGAACGACGTCATGATCGACAAGGACGATCGCCTGCTTTCCAGACTTCGCCTCGCGGGATGGGGGCTTGTCGGTTTCCTTATCGCCCTGCCCGCCATCGCCATGGCGGCGGGAGCCGAGGGGGTCGACTGGAACGGCGGGGACTTCATCGCTGCCGCCATCCTGCTGGGCGGCGCGGGACTGGTGGTCGAGGCTCTCGTCCGGCTCAGCCGCGACTGGTCATATCGCATCGGGGCAGGCCTGATGACCTTCGGGGCGCTCTTCACTCTATGGTCGAACCTTGCGGTCGGCATCGTCGGCAACGAGGACAATCCGTTCAACATCGGCTATTTTCTGATCGTCCCGCTTCTCGCCTTGGGAGCCACGCTCGTCAGGGCCAAGCCATCGGGCATGGCAGCCGTCTGCCGTATCGCGGCGACGTTCTACATCGGAATGGGCGTGGCGGCCTTCGCCGCTGGAATGGGCAATCCGGCCCCATTCGTCATCGTGATCCACGCCATGTTCGTGACGATCTTCCTCTTGGCGGCCATACAATTCTCCCGCGCCGCCAGAGCGTAACCGGCGGGCCAGAAAAATTGCCGCTTAAGGTTCGACCCGTGTCGCGCTCTCGATCGCGACCGGGTCGACCAGCATCTGGCCCTTCATCACGCCCTCTCCGGCGTCAGGATCGGTCGGCGCGGCGAAGATCGCTTCGACCACGTCCATACCTTCGACGACCCGCCCGAAGGGGCTGAAGCCGTGGAAGCTGTCCGACGCGTCAAACCCCGGAATATCGGTCAGCGCGATGAACCAGTTACCCTGACCCTGTCCCGGTTCGGGCGCGATCAGCGAGATGGTGCCGCGTTCGTGCGCAAGGCCGGTGTCGGCGGTCGATTCGTGTGCGATCGGGTGGAGCAGCCGATCGGTGCGACGGACGCCGAACTGGGCGATCCCCGCTTCGCCGTAGGGCATCGCGCGGTAGAAGGTCGCACTCTCCAAGTTTCCCGCGTCGAGATAGTCCAGAAAGGCATTCGCGGTGATCGGGGCGGCACCGGTGTCGAGATCGAGAACGATGTCGCCCGCAGCCGTCGTCATCCGAACGCGCACCGTTTCGGTGGCCGCCGCCTCGGCATCTGGTGCCGCGACCTGCATCGGGGCGGCAGGCGCGGCGTCCTGCAAGGTGAGCGCGAGGGCGGCGGCAAGAATAAGGTGGGTCATAAGCGAAGCCTAGCGCGCCGGGCTCCCGTCGACAAAGGCTTTCGTCCCGCTTTGCTTTGCCCGTTCAGCATCTTATAGGCGACCACGATCATGGATCATGCCGCCGAATCCCCTCCGCCTGTCGCCGCCTCGCCGCGCCTTCCTGCGAGCGCCAGCGATCTGTTCGCGCTGACCAAACCGCGGGTGATGAGCCTGGTGGTCTTCACCGCGCTGTGTGGACTGCTCGCGGCGCGCGCGCCGATCCATCCCGTGCTCGGCTTTACCGCAGTCCTATGCATCGCGGTCGCCGCGGGCGCGAGCGGTGCGCTCAACATGTGGTACGAAGCCGACATCGACGCCAAAATGAAGCGTACCGCCGGACGGCCGCTGCCTTCGGGCCGCGTCGACCGCTCCTCTGCGCTGCACCTCGGCATGGGACTGTCGCTCTTCTCGGTGATGGTGATGGGCCTCGCGACCAACCTTCTGGCCGCTGCGATCCTTGCCTTTTCGATCTTCTTCTATGCCGTCGTCTATACGATGTGGCTCAAGCCCCGGACGGTCCAGAACATCGTCATCGGCGGCGCGGCGGGTGCGTTTCCGCCGGTCATCGGCTGGGCGGCAGTGACGGGCGATGTGACGCTGCTACCGGCGCTGATGTTCGCGATCATCTTTCTGTGGACTCCGCCGCATTTCTGGGCGCTCAGCCTGTTCGTTCGGACCGACTATGCTGCGGCGGGCATCCCGATGCTTCCGGTCGTTCGCGGCATGGCGGAAACGCGGCGCCAGATCCTTCTTTACACCTTCCCGATGGCGGTCGCGGCGATCGCCCCCTGGCCCCTGGGACTGACCGGCCCGATTTACGGGATCGCCAGCATCGCGCTGACCGCGCTCTTCTTCTGGTTTACCGTGCAAGTCGCGCGGAACCGCGCCGACACCCCCGAAGCGATGGGGCCGGAGAAGACTCTGTTCAAATATTCGATCCTCTACCTTTTCCTGATCTTCGCCATTCTCACCATCGACCGGATCGCCTTCGCATGACCCAAGCCCCCCGCCCCGACTACAGCGACGAGGAAGTTCGGCGCATCCAGCGCCAGCGCTCGCGCATCACGGCGTTGCTGCTGCTCGGGTTCGTCATGCTCGTCTTCGGGATCACGATCGCGAAGATGGGTCTCGCCTGATGAGCGCGACGGCCACCCCCAACAACGGCAAGGTCGCACTGCGCGCCGCGCTGTTCGCGCTGCTGATGCTCGGTGTCGCCTTCGCGGCGGTGCCCGCCTACCGCATTTTTTGCCAGGTGACGGGCTTCGGCGGCACGACCCAGAAAGCCGCGATCGCGCCGGGCGCGGTAGCGGGCGAGATCGGTGTGCGCTTCGATGGCAATATCAACGGCAATCTGCCGTGGAAGTTCGAACCCGCCGAAACCGTCCGCATCGCGCCGGGCGAACGCACCATCGTGAATTACGAAGCCACCAATCTCGTCGCACGCGCCACGAAGGGCACCGCGACCTTCAACGTGTCACCGGTCCAGGCAGGGCAGTATTTCTCGAAGATCGAATGTTTCTGCTTCACCGAACAGGAGCTCAAACCGGGCGAGAAGGTCGAGATGCCGGTTATCTTCTTCGTCGATCCCGCGATCCTCACCGATCCCGACACCAGTCACATCGACGAGATCACCCTTTCTTACACCTTTTTCCCGGTGGAAAGTTGAGCGGGCAGCCGCTAAGCGATCCGCAAACGCATCTCTGACGAGGACAATTCATGGCCGGCCAAGTCAATCACGACTATCACATCCTTCCGCCCAGCATCTGGCCGCTGATCGGATCGTTCAGCGCGATGACCATGCTTGGCGGTGCGGTGATGTGGATGAACGACATGAGCCAGTTCGGCTCCCTCATCTTCGGCGCGGGCTTCGTCGGCGTGCTGTTCACCTTCTTCAGCTGGTGGTCGGATGTCACCAAGGAAGCCAATTCTGGCGATCACACGCCAGTGGTGCAGCTGCACCATCGCTACGGCATGATCCTGTTCATCGCGTCCGAAGTGATGTTCTTCGTCGCGTGGTTCTGGGCCTATTTCAACGCCTCCCTGTTCCCGCCCGCAGTCGATTCGGTCGGGGGCGTCTGGCCGCCCAACAACATGGAGCTGATCGATCCGTTCGGTTACCCGCTTCTCAACACGCTCATCCTGCTGTGCTCGGGAACGACGGTGACCTGGGCGCATCACGCGCTGATCCATGGTGATCGCAAGAGCTTCAAGAACGGCCTCCTCCTAACGATCGCGCTCGGCGCGCTGTTCAGCGCCGTACAGGTCTACGAATATATCCATGCACCCTTCAATTTCTCGACCGAAGACGGCGGGAACATCTACGGGTCGACCTTCTACATGGCGACCGGTTTTCACGGCTTCCACGTCCTGGTCGGCACGATCTTCCTGATCGTCTGCTATCTGCGCGCGGTGAAGGGCGACTTCACACCCAAGCAGCATTTCGGCTTCGAAGCCGCTGCCTGGTACTGGCACTTCGTCGACGTCGTGTGGCTGTTCCTCTTCGCGACCATCTACGTATGGGGCGGTTGGGGCGCCACCTACCACTAGAATGAACAAGCTCGTCATCGGCGGAATCGTGACGGCCATTGCCGTTGCGACGATGATCGGGCTCGGCATCTGGCAGCTCGACCGCGCGGCGGAAAAGGATGCGCGCATCGCGTCCTACGAAGCCGCGGCCGGACGTCCCGCCGTCACCTATCCCACCATCGTCCCCGACGAACCGCCGCTGTTCCGCCGTTCGCAACTCAACTGCCTCGAAGTGACGGGATGGCGGCATCAGGCCGGTGCGAACCGCGCGGGCCGCAGCGGCTATGCCCACGTCGCCGATTGCCGGACCAGCGCGGAAGGGCCGGGCGCCGCCGTCGAAATCGGCTGGAGCACTGAGCCCGTCGCAGGGACCGACTGGGAAGGCGGACAGGTTTCAGGGACGATCGGCCCCGACGAGAAATACGGATTCCGTCTGGTCGCGGACGAAGGGCTCGCGGGACTGGAAGCGAGCGCCCCACCCTCGCCCGACGCGATCCGCAACAATTCGCGCAGCTACGCCTTCCAGTGGTTCGCCTTCGCCGCCATCGCCGCGATCATCTTCCTGCTCGCCGCGCGCAAGGCCCGGCGCGAGGATCGCGACGCCTAGATCGTGAGCGATCTCCTCACTCTCGTGACCGAACCCTGGGACGACTATGCGCTCATCGACTCCGGCGATGGGCGGAAGTTCGAACGCTTCGGCCCCGTCCGGACCGTCCGCCCCGAACCGCAGGCGATGTGGTCGCCCGGATCGAAGGACTGGGACGCGCATGCCGAGTTCGTCCCTGCCAGCGATGCCGACGGCAAGGGGCAATGGCAGCACTATCGCGAGGTCCCCGACCATTGGGAGCTGACGCGCGGTCCGACCCGCTTCCACGCCCAGCTGACGCCTTTTCGGCATCTGGCTTTCTTCCCCGACATGGCACCGCAATGGGATTTTGCGCGCGAACGACTGGGCCCGGGAAGCACGGCGATGAACCTGTTCGGCTATACGGGAGTCGGCACGCTGCAGATGAGCGAGACGGGCGCCGAACTGGTCCATGTGGATGCCAGCAAGAAGTCGGTCGAGGGCGCGCGCGAGAATGCCACGCTGTCCGGCATGGCCGACCGCCCGATCCGCTGGCTTGTCGAGGACGCGGGCAAGTTCGCCGCGCGCGAGGTTCGGCGCGAACGGCGCTACGACGGCATCATGCTCGACCCGCCCAAGTTCGGCCGGGGCCCCAAGGGCGAGCGGTGGGAGATCGAAACGGGGCTCGCCCCGCTGGTCGCGGATTGCGCCGCGCTGCTCGACAAGAAGAGTCGCTTCTGCATCCTCACCGTCTACGCGGTGCGGATAAGCGCGCTATCGATCGGCGAATTGCTGCGCCAGGCGACCGCGCATCTGCCGGGGCGGGTCGAGGTGGGGGAGATGGGGGTGCGGGAGGAAGCTCGCGACCTGGTGCTGCCGACCGCGATTTTCGCACGGTACGTAAACGACTAGCCGCGCTGGCGAAGCGCTGCGCCCGTCACGAACGGTGCGCCGGCAGAGATCAGCATCGTCACCGCCGCGAGCAGCGGGAAGGCGCCCGCCTCGCCATTCGCCGCCCCGACTCCGAAAATGAGAAGCGGTACGGCGATCGGCAGCACGAGCAGCCCCGCGAGCGCCCCTGCCCTCTCCAGCCCCGCCGTCAGCCCCGCCGCCGCGAGCGCAAGGCCAGCGAGCCCCGGACTGGTCAGAAGCAACGCGAGAGCCGTTCGGTCCAACCCGTCCGAGAGCCCCAGCAAGGCCGCCGCAGGTAGCAGCGCGAGTAACATCGGGGGCGCAAAGGACAGCCAGTGCGCGACCATCTTCGACAGCGCGATCCATTCGGGCGTCAGACCGCGAAGGCGCAATTGATCGATCGTGCCGTCGGCAAGATCGGGAGCGATCAGTCGGTCGATCGGCAACAACGCCGCGAGAAGTGCGGCGACCAGGATCATGCCGGGGCCGATCCGTTCGAGCGACGGCGCATCGGGCCCCACCGCAAAAGGTACGAGGCTGGCGACGATGAGGAAAAAGATGACAGGCAGCCACAGCGCGCCGCTGACCGCGCGGCGCAGATCGCGGGTTATCAGCGCGCCGGTCACCGCCCCAACTCCATCGAGCGCCATTCTCCGTCCAGCGACTGGTGCGAGGCTGCCAGGACCGCGCCGCCGCGTGCGCGATGTCTCGTGATGAGCGTGTCGAGCCGGCCCCGCGTTTCGAAATCGAGTCCGTCAGCGGGCTCGTCGAGCAGCCAGAGCGATGCACCGCTCGCGACCAGCCGCGCGAGCCCCGCCCGTCGCTTCTGACCCGTCGAGAGAAACGCGACCGGAACGTCCGAAAGCGGGGCCAGCCCGAGATCTTCCATCGCCTCGTTCAGTGCTTCTTCCCGTCCATCCAGCCGTGCCCAGAACGACAGGGCCCTGCCCAGCGGCAGGCTCCGGTCGAGGGCCAACCGGTCGTCCGCCAGCGCCAGTTCGCGGCTTACCACCGTGCCTTCGCTCGGCACGAGCAGTCCGGCCGCGACCAGCAGCATCGACGACTTTCCCGCTCCGTTCGGCCCCGTCAGCCGCATCGCCTCGCCCGGCTGCAGTTCGAAACCGATGCCCTCGAACAGCCGCCGTCCCCCCCGGTCGCAGGCAACGTCATCGAACCGCAGATGCGGGATCACAAAGCGACCCTCACGCCATATCCTCGAGCGCGTGCATATCGTCGTCGGAAAGACCGAAATGGTGGCCGATCTCGTGCACCAAAACATGATGGATGAGATGCTCGAGCGTCTCGTCGCCCCGTTCGCACCATTCGAGCAGGATCGGCAGGCGAAACAGCCGGATCTTGTCGGGCATCGTGCCCGAATGCTCGACACTCCGCTCGGTCAGCGGGAGACCTTCGTATAGCCCCGTCAGCTCGTAGGGCTCATCCATCCCCATCATCCGGAGCGTCTCGGCATCGGCGAAATCCTCGACCAGAAAGACGATATCGCCGAGATGCCGCGTGAAATCGTCGGGAAGCCGCGCGAGCGCGGTCCGCGCGATCTCCTCCATTTCCGCCGCCGTGGGCGCGATGCCGATCGTCCGTGTCATTCACCATGCCCTCTAAGCGAGCCTTCGGCTTGCGCCAAGGGCGGCATCCCGCTACGCCCGCGCCTTCGTGCGGAGCGGTGGCCGAGTGGTCGAAGGCGCACGCCTGGAAAGTGTGTATACGGAAACCCCGTATCGTGGGTTCGAATCCCACCCGCTCCGCCATTTTTCGTTGCAAAGGATCCCCGGCGTGGACCTTCTCATCGCGACCGCCTTCGGCGAACTCATTGAACGGACCGCCTCGACGCCGCGCGTGCAGGCGATCCTGCAGCTGAGCCTGGCGCCGGTGTTTCTGCTGGCGGGGATCGGGGCGTTTCTGAACGTCATGAACCTGCGGCTGACCTGGCTGGTGGAAAAGATCAATCAGCTCGAAGCGGCCGGCGAGGAAGGTATCGACGCCGCCCGTCAGGACGAACTGCCCGTCCTGCGTCGGCGCCAGCGATACGCCCATCATGCGGTCAACCTGTCGACCGCCGCGGCGCTCATGATCTGCCTGGTCGTCGCGTTGCTGTTCGTCAGCTCCTTCGTGCGCACGCCGTTGGGATCGCTGGTCGCCTTCAGCTGGATCGTGGCGATGGTGCTGATCTTTGCCGGCCTGACCTTCTTCCTTCGTGAAACCTCGCTGGCGACCCGCGATCTGGAAACCACGCGCAGCCTGTCGCGGCGGATCGCACGCGAAGAAGATGGCGCGGCCTGAGCGGACCGCTTTTCCCGCACTCTCCCTCACGCTACAGCGGCGCACGATGAACCGCCCCTTCGCCCCACCCCCGGCCGACTGGAGCCCCGCGGACTGGCGCGACTGTCCCGCGCGCCAGTTGCCGACTTATGGTGACGAAACGGCGTTGCGCGCGGTCGAACAGCGGCTGGCCGACGCCGCGCCGGTGGTCGATGTTGCCTCGATCAGGGCGTTGCAGACCGAGCTCGCGCGGGTGGCACGCGGCGATGCCTTCCTGTTGCAAGGCGGCGATTGCGCGGAAAATTTCGACGATGCCGTAGCCCAGCGCGTGGCACGCCTGACGGCGTTGTTCGACCGGATGGCCGACGGCATCGAACGCGATACCGGTCGTGCGGTCGTGCGGCTTGCGCGGATCGCGGGACAGTTCGCCAAGCCTCGATCGGCGCCGAGCGAAACCCGCGGCACGGTTACGCTGCCCGCCTATCGCGGCGATATCGTCAACGCTCAGGGTTTCTCGAGCGGCGACCGGCGGCATGATCCCGCCCGAATGGTGCGTGCGCACGTCCAGTCGGTCGGAACGGCGGCCACGTTGCGCGCGGCGCGGCACGGCGCAGCTCCCGTGTTCACCAGTCACGAGGCACTGCTGCTGCACTACGAGGAAGCATTGACCCGGCGCGCGTCGGACGGGCGCTGGTGGGCGCGATCGGGACACCTGCTCTGGCTCGGCGATCGGACCCGCGACCCGGACGGAGCGCACGTCGCCTATCTTGCCGGCATCGCCAATCCCATCGGCGTCAAATGCGGTCCGACGATGGAGCCCGACGAATTGACGACGCTGGCCGATCGGCTCGACCCCGACGACTCGCCGGGAAAGCTGGTGATGATCGTCCGGCTCGGCGCGGATGCGGTCGAGGACCGGCTCGCTCCGCTGCTCCGCGCCGGCCGCGACCGTTCGCTCGTCTGGATCGTCGATCCCATGCACGGCAACACCGTGATGGAATCGGGCCGGAAGGTGCGACACTATGACGCCATTCTCGCGGAAACGCGCGCTTTCATGGCGATCGCCCGCGCCGAGGGTATCGTTCCGGGGGGCGTGCATCTGGAGATGAGTCCCGACGCGGTGACCGAATGTATAGGCGGGGGCGGGCCGGTCAGTGCGGCGGCGCTCGATCGCGCCTATCGGACCGCCTGCGATCCACGGTTGAACGGTGCGCAGGCGGAGCGGCTGGTCGCCGACATGGCGGGCCGGTGGTGAGCCCGCTGACGGCGCACCCTTCGCCCGCATTCGGAGGCACTGCAACGGTTCCGGGGGACAAGTCGATCAGCCACCGTGCGCTGATCCTCGCCGCGTTGGCCGAAGGGACCAGCCGTATCAGCGGACTGCTCGACGCCGACGACGTGAAGGCGACGCGTGCAGCGGTCGAGGCGTTCGGCGCGCGGATCGAGGAAGACGGCGCCGACCTGCTGGTAACGGGATGCCCCTGGCGGAGTCCCGCTGTCCCGATCGACTGCGGAAACAGTGGAACCTCGGCGCGGTTGCTCATGGGCGCTGCGGCGCGGTTCGAAGGTCTGACCGCCCGCTTCGTCGGCGATGCCAGCCTTTCGCGTCGACCGATGAGGCGGGTCGTCACGCCGCTGACGCGCATGGGGGCCCGGTTCGAGGGCGGCGACACCCTCCCCCTGACACTGCACGGTGCGCGGCTGGGCGGGATCGATTACGAAAGCCCGGTCGCGAGCGCGCAGATCAAATCGGCAATTCTCCTCGCGGGCCTCGGCACCGACGCACCCGTCCGGGTAAGCGAGCCGCGCGCCAGCCGCGATCACAGCGAGGTCATGCTCGCCCAGTTCGGAGCGGACGGGACACTTGAACCGATGGAAGACGGCGCGCAGGCCGTGGCCCTCGGGCAGTCGCGCAAATTGCGTGCATGCGAGGTCGTGGTTCCCCGCGACCCCTCGTCGGCGGCCTTCGCGTGGGGAGCGGCGGCGATGATCCCGGGCGCGAAAGTGCGTGTCGCCGGCGTGCTGGTGAATGCGACGCGGACCGGTTTTCTCGAGGCTCTCGAGCAAATGGGAGCGGACGTGCGCATCGAACGCGAACGGACCCAATCGGGCGAGCCCGTTGCCGACGTGACGGTTGCGCATCGCCGTCTCGACCCTTTGCGGCTGGAAGCGGCGACCATTCCTGCGCTCATCGACGAGATCCCCGTGCTCGCCTGCGTTGCGGCCATGGCCGACGGCGAAAGCGTGTTCGAAGGCGTCAACGAGTTACGTCACAAGGAAAGCGACCGTATCGGTTCTACTGCGGCGGGGCTTGTCGCCAATGTGGTTCATGCAATGCCCGAAGACGATAGACTGACCATTTTCGGTCGGGGCCGGGTGCGTGGGGGTGGAACGGTGACGACCCACCACGACCATCGCATCGCGATGGCGTTCCTGACCCTGGGTCTGGCAGCCGAGCGCGCCGTCGGCGTGGACGATACGACACCGATTGCGACCAGCTTTCCGGACTTTCGGGAAATGATGACGAGGCTGGGCGCCCGGTTCGAGGAGGCAGGATGAGCATCAATCGCTTCGGGCGACTCTTTACGGTGACTACATGGGGCGAGAGCCACGGCCCGGCCATCGGTTGCGTGATCGACGGTTGCCCCCCGGGAATCCCTATGTCCGAAGACAAGATTCAGCCCTTCCTCGACGCGCGGCGACCCGGAACGGGCCGCAATGTCTCCCCACGGCAGGAACCGGATATCGTGCGCATCCTCTCGGGCGTTTTCCGGGGACGGTCCACCGGTACGCCGATCGCGTTGATGATCGACAATGTCGATGCGCGGTCGAAGGACTATCCGGAAGACGCACCTTACCGGCCCGGCCACGCCGATTATGCCTACGACGCCAAGTACGGCTTTCGCGATCCGAGGGGCGGCGGCCGGGCTTCGGCGCGCGAAACCGCCATGCGGGTGGCAGCGGGCGCGGTAGCACGCCTTCTTCTACCCGATGTGACAATCCTCGCCCGGGTGATCTCGATCGGCGGTGAACGCGATGAAACCAAATGGGATGATATGCTCGACACTGCTCGTGCGGTTGGGGATAGCCTCGGCGCAAGGGTTCAATGTGTCGCACGCGGCGTTCCGGCGGGCCTGGGTGCGCCCGTCTCCGGAAAGCTCGACGCCGATCTGGCAGCAGCGATGATGTCGATCCCGGCGGTAAAAGGTGTCGAGATCGGCGAGGGGATGCGCGCAGCAGATCTCAAGGGAAGCGAGAATGCGGACCCGATGCATGCGGGCGCCGACGGGCCGACGTTCGCTGCCAACCATTCGGGCGGGATTTCCGGTGGCATTTCGACGGGACAAGAGATCGTCGTGAGCGCCGCGTTTAAGCCAACCAGTTCGATCCGCATACCTGTGCCCAGCGTGCGTTCCGACGGCAGCGAAGCGGAAGCCGTCACCCGCGGTCGTCACGATCCGTGCGTCGGCATTCGCGGGGCGCCGGTCATGGAAGCGATGATGGCGCTGGTTCTGGCGGATCACCTTCTGCTTCACCGCGCGCAGTGCGGTGGATCAACAGCGCCCGATCAGTGACATTTGAACCGATCGAAGGGTTCGAGGCAATCCTGGCACTGCCATTGTGCCTTGCACGGCGTTGAACCGAACCGGCTAATTTCCTTGGTGTCTTCCGAACCGCAATTCGGGCATTCCGCTTTCTCGGTCCGGCTCGGCGGAGCAATGCCATATGCCTTGAGCTTGGCCTTGGCCTCGTCGCTCATGTCGTCGGTCGTCCAGGGCGGAAAGAGTTGGGTGACGATGGCGACATCGGAATAGCCGTTGGCGTCGAGTGCGGCGCGGACGCTGTTCTCGATCTCCACCGTGGCAGGGCAACCCGAATAGGTTGGCGTGATGATGACGGCGGGCCCTCGCGCGCCTTCTTCGATCCCTCGTACGATCCCAAGATCGATGACAGACACGACGGGAATCTCGGGATCGGGCACCTCGGCCAGCACGGCAAGAATGCCCGCTTTGTCGATCGTGGGCGTCCCCATGTTCAGACCCGCTCCAAGGCCAGCGCGATGCCCTGACCCACGCCGATGCACATCGTGCAGAGGGCCTTGTCATGCCCTTCGCGCTGCATTTCCTCCACTGCGGTGATCGCGAGGCGTGCGCCGCTCATCCCCAGCGGGTGGCCAATGGCGATCGCGCCGCCATTGGGGTTCACGTGCGGCGCATCGTCGGGAATTCCCAGTTCGCGCAGGACGGGCAACGCCTGCGCGGCGAAGGCTTCGTTCAGTTCGATCGTTCCGAAGGCGTCGATGGTCAGCGCCAGACGGTGCAACAGTTTGGTAGACGCAGGTGCCGGGCCGATCCCCATGATGCGGGGCGGCACCCCCGCCGCAGCGCCGCCGAGGATTCGGGCACGGGGCGTAAGGCCATGTTCTTCCACCGCTTTCTTCGACGCGACGATCAGCGCGGCAGCGCCGTCGTTGACGCCGCTCGCGTTGCCTGCGGTCACAGTACCGCCGTCGCGCACGATCGGGCGCAGCTTGGCGAGCGTGTCGAGATCGGACAGGCGCAGATGCTCGTCGCGATCGACGACGACGGGATCGCCCTTGCGCTGCGGAATGGTGACGGGGACGATCTCGGCGGCGAGGCGGCCGCTTTCCTGCGCCCGCGCGGCGCGGACCTGGCTTTCGTGCGCGAAACGGTCCTGGTCCTCGCGGCTGACGTCGTACATCTCGGCGACGTTCTCAGCCGTTTCGGGCATCGAATCGATTCCGAACTCCTCCTTCAGCCGGCGGTTCACGAAGCGCCAGCCGATGGTGGTGTCGTAGATGCTGTTGTTGCGATCCCATGCCTGCGCGGCCTTGGGCATCACGAACGGTGCGCGGGTCATGCTTTCCACTCCGCCCGCAACGATCAGATCGGCTTCGCCGGCCTTGATCGCCCGCCCGGCCATCGCGAGACAGTCGAGCCCCGAACCGCACAGGCGGTTGACGGTCGTTCCGGGCGCACTTTCGCCAAGACCCCCGAGCAGCGCGGCCATGCGCGCGACGTTGCGATTGTCCTCCCCCGCCTGGTTCGCGCAGCCGAGGATGACATCGTCGAGCCGGCTCCAGTCCACGCCGGGATTGCGCTCCTTCAGTGCGGCGAGCGGGACGGCGGCCAGATCGTCGGCACGCACCTGCGACAAAGCGCCGCCGAACTTCCCGACCGGGGTCCGAACGGCATCGCAGATATAGGCTTCGGACATGGGCGCTCCTTCTTCCATTCCCTCCAACTGGCGTGACGGGCGGGCGGTTGCAACCCGAGGCCGCGACGGTGGGTTGGAGGGGGCATGAGCGAACATTCCCATCAATGGACCCGCGAGGGCGACGCCCTCACCCGCCACCTCGAGTTCGAGGATTTCTCCGAAGCGTTCGGATTTCTCGCGCGGGTGGCGCTGCTTGCCCAGGAGCGCGACCATCACCCCGAGATCCGCAACGTCTGGAACACGGTCGATCTGACCCTCACCACCCACGATGCGGGAAACAAGGTCACCGAGAAGGACGAACGGTTGGCCGCCGCGATCGACGCGCTTCTGGCCTAGAACTCCGTTGTAACGGGCCGCGCTCGTTCGTGAGGTGGCGCGGTACGGGCCAGTTTCATCTTTCCTTCATCGTTGCCGGGCGATAGGCTGATCCGCAATGACCACCCGGATCGCCCTCATTCGCACCATCGGCCGCGCTTATGCGTGGACGTACGCCTATGGGCGCGCGGTGGCGACGGAGTAACGACGGACAGTCCGAAAAACTCCAGGAGACCACCGCCCGCCCGGCCTTCCGCCCGGCGGGTTTTTTATTGCCCGACGTTCACGACACCAAGGAGAAGCGACCATGTTCCAGGATAAAATCGCCCCGATGCCGACCGGCGCGGACTGGCGCGATCATATCGTCGAGGAACAATGGTCGCGGTATACGCGGGCGGACCATGCGACGTGGGACCGTCTGTACGACCGACAGGTGGCGCTGCTCGGCAGGACCGCCGTCTCGCCCTTCTTGGCGGGTCTGAAGCGACTGGGGCTCGACGAACCGGGCATTCCGGCGCTCGATCGGCTGACCCGCCGGCTTCACCATGCGACGGGGTGGCGGTTGGTGCCGGTGGCGGGGATCGTGCCCGACGCCGCGTTCTTCGCGATGTTGCGCGACCGGGTCTTTCCGATCGGTAATTTCATCCGCGACGGGGGCAACCTCGACTATCTGGAGGAACCCGACTGCTTCCACGACATCTTCGGACACGTCCCCGTGCTGGCGCACGGCCCGATGGCGGAATTGATGGAAGCGATGGGCGTCCTGGGGGTCGCGGCCTGTGCGGCGGGTCACGCCGAGCTGGTCAGCCGTCTCTACTGGCATACGGTCGAATTCGGACTGGCCCGCGAGGATGGTGCGGTGAAGATCTGGGGGGCCGGACTGGCGTCGAGTTTCGGGGAGGCGCGGTTCAGCCTCGAGGCCGACGTGCCGCGTCCGCGCTTCACGGTGCCCGACGCCGCCGCGACCCCTTATCGCTCCGACCGGTTCCAGCCGCTCTATTTCGTGTCCGACAGCCTGGAGACCTCCGCGCGCGATTTGGTGGAGGTAAGCGTCGATCGGCTCGCAGCGCTTGGCGCGGGACAGGCGGAGAGCTATGCCACCGCTCGATGAGCGAGTGGCAGACTTACGAAGACGGCGGAGACCCGCGGGCCCTGCGCGATGCGATGGGCTGTTTCGCGACGGGGGTGACGGTGGTGACCTGCGCCGATGGCGAGGGCATTCCGCACGGGCTGACCGCCAACAGCTTCACCAGCGTCAGTCTCGATCCGCCGCTGCTGCTCGTCTGCCTGGCCAAGAGCGCGACGAGCGCCGCGCCGTTGAGCCAGGCCGCTCATTTCGCGATCAACGTCCTGCGGACCGAGCAGCGTCCCGCCTCCATCACCTTTTCCACGCGCGGAGAGGACCGGTTCGGACGAACCCGCTGGACCCGGGGACAGGGGGGATCGCCGCTGCTGGAGGGCAGCCTCGCCCAGTTCGAATGCGCGCATCACGCGGTCCATGACGGTGGCGACCACCTGATCCTGGTCGGCCGCATCGTGCGGGCGGGCTTCGAAAAGGGCCCCGATCCCTTGCTCTACTTTCGCGGAAAATACCGTCGGCTGCATTTCGACTGATCGCTCTCTCAGCGACGGGATGGACCGTGGCAGCAAACGGACGAGCCGACCCCGAATAGGCGTTTAATCGAAAGTTAACGCGGAACATAACGCATAGTTAACGGCGTTACCGTCCTGCATCGCCTCTCTTGGCGGTGCCGCGTCAGGTCTGCCTGCGGACGGTTCGAGGAAGAAGCAATCCCGCGATTTTCCCTTCAACGTTCTGCCCTTCGCTTCGTCGCGGGGGATCCTGTCGTGATCGTGCCAGCAACAGGAGCTCTTTCATGAAGATCATGACCGCAACGACCGCCGCCCTTCTTACGGGCGTCGCGACCTTTACCCTTTCCACTCCCGCACAGGCGCAGGAATGCCTCCTCGACACGGAGGACGACGACAGCGCCACCCCCGCCGACGATGACGCCGGCGCCGAAGCCGACGGCGACGAGGCGCTTGCCTGCGGCGAGGATGCCAGCGCGACCGGCGACGACGCCATCGCGATCGGCAACCGCGCGACGGCCGAAGGCGGCGACGCCATCGCGATCGGCGGCAACCGCAACTTCGTCGATGCGAACAACAACGGCATCGCCGACGTGAACGAGGACGACGATCCCGACAACGACGTGTCCGACACGATGGCCATCGGCCCGTCGACGACCGCGGTCGGCGGTCAGGCCCAGGCGATCGGCCCGGGCGCCACGGCTTATGGCTGGCGCGCCGTCGCCGATGCCGAACGCGCCACCGCGCTCGGCCATCTCGCCAATGCCAACGGCCTTCGTTCGGTCGCTATCGGTGAAGCCGCCACGGCTGCCGACAGCAACGCGATCGCTATCGGCAACCTCGCCAGCGCGACCGGCGGCGACGCCATCGCGATCGGCGGCAACCGCGATTATGTCGACGCGAACGGCAACGGCATCGCCGATGTCAACGAAGACGACGATCCCGACAACGACGTGCGCAACACGACCGCCAACGGTCCGTCGACTACGGTCGTCGGTGGACAGGCGCTGGCGCAAGGTCCGGGCGCAACGGCCTATGGCTGGCGTTCGGTCGCGGACGGCGAACGCGCCACCGCGCTCGGCCATCTCGCCGAAGCGACAGGCATCCGCTCGGTCGCCATCGGTGAAGCGGCGGTCGCCTCCAGCGACTTCGCGACCGCGATCGGCAACGAGAGTTCGGCCGACGGCATCGACGCGCTGGCGGTCGGCGACAATGCGATGGCCAACGGCAATTCGACCACTGCGGTCGGCGGCGAGAGCGTCGCGATGGGCCCGGGGGCCAGCGCCTTCGGCTGGCGCAGTGTCGCCGATGCCGAGCGCGCTACCGCGCTGGGCCATCTCGCCAATGCCAATGGCGTGCGGTCGGTCGCCGTCGGTGAAGGCGCGACCGCGTCCGACACCAACGCCATCGCGATCGGCAACCTTGCCAGCGCGACCGGCGGCGACGCCATCGCAATCGGCGGCAACCGCGACTTCGTGGATGCCGACGGCAATGGCATCATCGACGTGAACGAAGACGACGATCCCGACAACGACGTGCGCAACACCACTGCCAACGGCCCCTCGACCACGGTCGTCGGCGGCCAGGCGCTGGCACAGGGTCCGGGTGCGACGGCCTATGGCTGGCGCGCCGTTGCGGACGCCGAACGCGCCACCGCGCTCGGCCACCTTGCCGAAGCGACGGGCCTTCGCTCGGTCGCGGTCGGTGAAGCCGCCAGTGCATCGGGCAGCCGCGCCGTCGCGATCGGCGACCTTTCGAGCGCCACGGCGGCCAACAGTGTCGCTCTGGGCAACGGGTCGGTCGCCAATCGCGCCAATACGGTGTCGGTCGGTTCGGCCGGTGCGCTTCGCCAGATCACCAACGTCGCCGCTGGCACGCAGGACACCGACGCGGTGAATCTCGCGCAGCTCAACCAGGCGATCGCCGATGCCGGCTTCGCGGGCTCGGTCCAGGTCGATCAGAACACCGGCGAGCTGGTCTATTTCGAGGTCAACAGCGATGGGGCCGCAGCCGACGCGCAGGGTGACGAATCGGTCGCCATCGGCGGCGATTCGGTCGCCAACGGCGTCGATGCGATCGCCATCGGTTCGGAAGCCAACGCACAGGGCAATTCGACCGTCGCCCTGGGCGGCGAGTCCGATGCCACGACGCCGGGTGCCACCGCGCTCGGCTGGCAGAGCCAGGCCACCGGCGCGATGGCCACTGCGGTTGGTCACCAGACCACCGCCAGCGGCGATCAGAGCTTTGCCGGTGCCGAGGATGCGGTCGCCAGCGGGGACCAGTCGGTCGCGCTCGGCAACCTGTCCAATGCCAGCGGCGACAACAGCATCGCGATCGGCAACATGGCGACGGCCGACGGTGGCGACGCCATCGCGATCGGCGGCAATCGCAACTTCGTGGACGCCAACGGCAACGGTATCGCCGACGTCAACGAGGACAACGATCCGAACAACGACATCTCGAACACCATCGCCAGCGGTCCTTCGACCACGGCGGTCGGCGGGCAAGCGGTCGCGCAGGGACCGGGGGCCACGGCCTACGGTTGGCGCGCGGTCGCGGATGCCGAACGGGCCACGGCTCTCGGCCATCTCGCCAACGCCAATGGCGTGCGGTCGGTCGCGGTCGGTGAAGCCGCCGAAGCGTCGGGTGACGGTTCGGTCGCCATGGGCAACGAGGCGGTTGCCAGCGGCACCAACAGCATCGCCATCGGCAACGGGGCGACGGCCACCAATGACGGCCAGGTCGTGATCGCGGGTCTCGGCACCAGCACGCAGAGCCAGGTCGGACCGATCAGCTTCGTGACCGCCGACAGCAACGGTACGCTCGGGACGTCCTCGATCGACCTTACGGGTCTGGCGCGGCAGACCGACGTGACCGCCAATGCGATGGCGATCATGGACAATGCCAACCAGATCGGCCTCAACACGAGCGCCATCTCGGGTCTGCAGGGCAGTCTTGCTGGCCTTCAGGGCAACGTCGATACGCTGTTCCAGCTGACCGAGGAAAACCGCGACAGCATCCGTGACGCGACCGCCGGCGTGGCGCTCGCCCTGTCGATGGAATCGCCCTACCTCCCCGATGATGCCAACTTCGGCCTGTCGGGCGGTGTCGGTTACTTCGACGAGCAGGTCGCTGCCAGCGTCGCCCTTTCGGCGCGCACCAGCGAACGCAGTTCGTTCAACGCCGGGATCGGCGTGACGGGCCGCGATGCCAAGGTCGGGGCCCGCGCAGGGTTCCAGGTCGCCTGGTAGGCACGAGACCAGCGCGAACCTGAGGAGGGGTCGGGGCATCATGCTCCGGCCCCTTTCTCTTGCGCTAAATTTACTGCCGGAAAACGTCGACACTCGACGGTCAGCTGAAGATTCGGTTCAAGGGCGACCGTAGGGAGCGGCCATCCTCTGTCACGCGTTCGGGGTTGATTGATTTTTGCCCCTCTCTCGAAGCCTGTGCATACTACCGCGTCGGAAAGATCGTCCGCATCGGTTGGCCATCGAGAGAGTATAGGTCGATTGCTTCGATTTGGTGCAAATCCTTGTAGGGCGAGCTGAAATCGACGAGCACCACCGCGCAGGATCCTCGTCGCCGAGCGCGCGCGAGAAGTTCGTCCGTTTCCGAGACCGCCACGATATCGACAGCTAACATGAGGTTGGCATTGCCGCGCGGAACGGCGGCTGTGCCGGTTAGCGCACAAGTTGATAGCGGCTCGCTCTGGAGTGCAGCGGTTGCTGCATCGTTTCTCGCAATGATGTCCTGCCACGGGCGCTTACGCTCTTGCTCATAGAGATAGAGCCCTACGTTCGACACTAAAGTCAGGGCCACGCCACCTAGGAATAGTGCGCGGCAACGCTCGATGCGTGTGGTGGCGACGACACCAATGATTGCGATGGCCAACGGTGCGGCAAGCTTCAATCGATCGAAGGAAAAAAGATGCGCGTGCTGCGCCAGCAGAATGTTGGCAAGCATTGGGAAGAGCGACGCGAGCAGTAAAAGTCTGTAGGGGGAATGAGGCTCTCTAGTGCCGCCACGCAAAATTTTCAGGAGGCACACCAATCCTATCGGAGCGGCAAGGCCAAACGAGATCACATAGTCTATCGGGAGACTGCTCAAGGCATCGAACGTGCCACCACGCGCGGATGCTCGTGACATCAGGGCGCTGCGCAGCGGATCGATTCCGATCGAAATAATAAAATGCCCTACGAGTAGGGCGCCGGCCGCGATCGTCGAAACGATGACGCCCCCACACACGTGCAATAAGTATCGGTCCGGCGTTTCTTTAAGAAGCGTCGCCAGACTCAGGAAAACAATCCCGGCGTTGAAGACGAAGCCGGTCCATTCGAGCGATGGGTAAATGAAGGCTATAACAACTAAGCCCGCAACCGACCTTTTGCCCCCATCGCCTTGCAAAACTCTCCACCACGACAACAACCCTGCGAAAAGGCATAGCTGCGAGATGGAATGACCCCAGAATACGGCCCCGTGGCTCAGCAACGCCTCGCGAGAGAAGAGATAGAGGGTAAACGTCGTTAAAAAGACAGTGGATCGGCGGCTCTCTTGATCGGGACGAAGCGCTTGGAAAACAGCGGTGACCAACCGAGCCAGCAGAATTGCAGCGATCAATCCGACGAGGCTGTTCGCCAAGCCGAGAAGCATGAATCGATCGACCTGTTCGACCCAGAGTGCGATGAGGAAGGCGATCAGAAACCCCAGCGGGGGAAATGATGTGTAAATGAAACTACCAGCCGAAGTAGGAACGGTCGCGCCCCAGCGGATCGGATCTTCGGGATCGGGATCGAGTGTGACGGAAGGAAGGAACCAATGGCTCTCGAGCGGCGCCGACTCGAAGACGCGGGCCGTCCAGAGCATATGATAGGTCGCTTCAAGGCCCTGCAATGCCGATTGCTGGTTGAACGCGGGCCATCGGACGAGAATCGAAGCGACCCATAGCAAAACCAAAAGTAGCGAAATTCGCAAGGGAGTTGCCTCTGGCGATGCGGTGCAGTTCATGTTGCAATCCTAAATCCCAGCGCGCAAGCGGCGAGCGACAGCAGCACCGAGGCGGCCACGTAGGCCATCGCCGCACCGGTGTCGCCGCGCTGCCAGAGGGTGAGTGTGTCGAGGCTGAACGCGCTGAAGGTCGTGAAACCGCCGAGCAGGCCGGTCACGAAGAACAGCCGCGCTTCCTGTCCGATGCCGTCGAGCGCGCCGATCGCGAGACCGATCGCGAGGCTGCCGACGATGTTCACCGCCAGAGTCCCCACCGGAAAGCCGGCGCCGAACCAGGCGAGCGTCCAGCGCCCGATCCCGTACCGCAGCAGTGCGCCCAGCCCGCCGCCGAGGAACACGGCGAGCGCGGCGATCAATGGTCGTCGATCCGCGCGGGTGCGGTTTCGTCGGGGCCGGCCGCGGCAGCGGCATCGTGCGCCTTGTCATGGCCGAACAGCTTGGTGACGACGACCGCCAGGATGGTGCCCCAGACAAGGCCGATGAGCGCCGCGCCCAGCGTATGCATGATCCACGAGCCGATGGCATTGTCGCCCGCCACCGCATCCGCCGCCGCCTCGTTCCAGTCGTAGATGAACTCGAGGAAGTGCATTTCGTGGAAGCCGTGGAGCAGGATCGACCCGCCGACCCACAGCATCGCGGCGGTACCGACGATCGACAGCGTCTTCAGCAACTTGGGGACGAAGGCGACGAGCCCGCGCCCGAACGATGCAACGCCGCCGCCACGCCGCGCGAGCGCTAGGCCGATATCGTCCAGCTTCACGATCAATCCGACCGTACCGTAAACGAGGAAGGTCACCGCGAGCGCGACCAGCGCCAGCGCGGCGGCGCGCATTCCGAGCCCGTCGACCAGCCCGCTGGCGGTCAGTTCGTTGAGCGTGATCGCCATGATTTCCGCCGACAGGATGAGGTCGGTCCGAACCGCGCCCGCTACCTGTCGCTTTTCCAGTTCTTCCGGCGTCGCGGCAATGACTTCTTCTTCGGTATGGTGCCCGCCGCCGAACGCCTCGATGACCTTTTCGGCGCCTTCGAAGGCCAGGTAGGAACCCCCGAGCATCAAAATGGGGATGATGAGGAAGGGTGCAAATTCGGACAGCAGCAACGCGGCGGGCAGGAGGAAGACGAGCTTGTTCTTCAGGCTACCCTTGGTGATCTTCCAAATGATCGGCAGTTCGCGTGCCGGCTCGAGCCCCGTGACGTACGACGGGGTGACCGCCGCATCATCGATGATGACGCCCGCGGTCTTGGACCCCGCGCGACCAGCGGCGGCGGCGACGTCGTCGACGCTGGCGGCGGCGGTGCGCGCGATGAGCGCGACGTCGTCGAGCAAAGCGACGAGACCGGATGGCATAGGCGAAAATCCCCTGTCTGGCGGTGCGCGCGGTTAGCGCCGTTCGATCCGTACCCGCGGTTCCTTCAGCGTTTCAAGCAACGTTCGCGCATCGGCGATATTCGCCACATAGGCGTCGAGGAACGTCAGGCTGATCGACTGCACCCGCCACACCCATTCATCCTCTTCCAGCCGCGGCAGGCTGTGCGGTCCGCCCTCGAACACGACGAGATACTTGTCGCCGGGCTGCGAACGGTCGAAGGCCATGCGGTGCAATTCCCAGTTGGGGAAGGTCGCGCCGCCCACGTCCTCGGTACCCGTCACCACCATCATCGGAACGTCGATGGTGGTGTAGCTGGTCTCGCTGACGAGCTGGGGGACCTGGCCGGGGGAGGAGAAGGCGAGGATCGCGTCGACGTCGGGGCCGGGGAGCGGACCGAACGCCCATTTTCCCTCGGCCTGCGTGAACGCGACGTAGCTGCCGAAGCTGTGGCCGGCGAGGACCACCGGCTTGCTGCCGTGATTTTCCTCGAGCCAGTTCCTCAGGGCCATGGTCGCGACCATCCGGTCGCCGATGATCGCCTGCGCGCCCGCCATGCTGTTCGCATCGACCCCGTCGTTGCCCGGATGCTGCGCACTGTCGAGCGTGACGGGAGCGAACACCGAGTAGCCCGCGCCCGCAAAGCTGGAGAGGAGCAGGTCGTAGTTGGACGGACTGCCGCCCCAACCGCTGCCGAAGAGGATCACGCCGCGAACGTCGTCGCCGAGCGCGTCCCATACCTCGACCCGGGTTTCGCCCTGTTCGGTCGGGACCATGACGAAGCGGTCCTGCGCCTGCGCGGGGGTCGCCAGCGTGCCGATGGCCAGCAGGAGCGCGCCCATCGCCGCAGCACCGCGGCGGCGCCATGTCATGCCATTCACCATCGATCCGTCCCCATCATCTACGCCGAGAAAGCGCGACTGTCGCCCGCCATGCCCGGGGATGCAACCCTCGATGCGGGCGTTCGTCCGGGGCGGCAAATCAGGGGCGTATCCTCGCGTCCCTACTCTACCCACCCGAAAATCGCAGACGAAATAACGGGAAGTTAATGCAGGACGCCCTTGCCTTCGACGGCGCGGTTGGCGCAGGACGACGCCATGCTTTCGATGGACTTTATCAAAAACAATCGCCCCGCGGTTCGCGACGCCATCGCGGCCAAGAATGTCGATCTCGACCTCGACCGGCTGTTCGCGCTCGATGCCGACATCAGGGCCGTCAAGACCGAGATCGACCAGCTTCGTGCGGAGCGCAATCGCATTTCGGGCATGTTCAAGGATGCCGCGCCCGAGGAGAAAGCCGAACTGGGCGCCAAGGCGAAGGCGGCGGGCAAGCAGGCGGGCGAACTGGAAGCGGGTCTGGGCGCCAAGCAGGACGAGATGCGCGCCATGATGCTGGCGATGCCCAACATTCCGTACGAGGGCGCGCCCGTCGGACCCGACGAAAGCGCCAACGTGGTCGTGCGCACCGAAGGCACGCCGCGCTCGTTCGACTTCACCCCGCTCGATCATGTCGAACTCATCGAAAAGAACGACTGGGCCGACCTCAGCCGCATCGTGCAGGTGTCGGGCAGCCGCACCTATTGCCTTAAGGGGCGGCTCGCGCTGCTCGAGCAGAAGCTGTTGGCGTGGGCGCTGGAAGAGATCATGGGCAACGGGTTCACGCCCATCACCCTGCCCGCGATCGCGCGCGAGGAAGCGTTCGTCCGGCAGGGCCAGTTCCCGGGACACCGCGAGGAAACCTACGAGCTGGAAAAGGACGAGATGTTCCTTGCCGGCACCGCCGAGGTCGCGCTGACGGGGCTTCATTCGGGCGAGATCCTCGAGGTCGATCAGCTGCCGATCCTCTACGCGGGCTACAGCCCCTGTTTCCGGCGCGAAGCGGGAAGCGCGGGACGCGACGTGCGCGGACTGCTGCGGGTCCACCAGTTCGTGAAGGTCGAGCAATATGTGATCTGCGAGGCCGACGATGCGGTCAGTGCGCAGTGGCACGACAAGCTGCTGGGCGCGGCCGAGAAGCTGCTCAAGGCGATGGACGTGCCCTATCAGGTCATCGAGACGTCGACCGGCGACATGGGCCTCGGCAAATATCGCATGAACGACCTCGAAAGCTGGGTGCCCAGCCTCGAGAAATATCGCGAGACGCACAGCTGTTCGACGTTGCACGACTGGCAGGCGCGGCGCGCGAACCTTCGCTATCGCAATGCGGAGGGCAAGGTCGTCCACGCCCACACGCTGAACAATACCGCGCTGGCGAGCCCGCGCATCCTCGTCCCGTTGCTGGAGAACCACCAGACCGAGGACGGGCGCGTGCGCCTGCCCGAGGGGATCCGCCATCTGATGAACGGCGACGAATATCTCTGATCCACTCGACCGGGTGCCCGGACTGGGGCGAAAACTCGTCGAGGTCGCGCACAATTTCGCGCGGCTGCCACATCGGATCGGGCACCTCGACGCGCGCGGTCCCGACGACGGGCCGCCCGCGCTGGTCATTCCCGGCTTTCTGACCACCGACCGCACCACGCTCGCGCTGCGCCGCGGGCTGGCCGCGGACGGGTGGCGGGTGCACGGCTGGGGGCGCGGGCGCAATCAGGGAGCCTACGAGGGGATCCTCGAGGACATGGACGCGCGGCTGGACACCGTCCGGGGCGACGACAAGGCGCTGCTGGTCGGCTGGAGCCTGGGCGGCGTAATCGCCCGCGAACTCGCCCGCGAGCATCCGGACAAGGTTCGGGCGGTGGTCACGCTCGCCTCCCCCTTTTCGGGTAATCGCAAGGCCAACAACGTCTGGAAATATTACGAGAAGGTCGCGGGTCACCCGGTCGACGAACCGCCCGTCGCACAAAGCCCTGAAAAGCCGCCGGTACCCACGCTGGCGCTCTATGCCGAGCGCGACGGCCTGCTCGCCCAAGGGTGCCAGCGGGGGCAGCTCGACGAAAGCGATGCCTGCGTCGGCATTCCCTGCGGCCATTTTCGCATCGGCATGTCGCGCGGCATGATCGCGCGGGTCGTCGAAGAGATCGATACGTTCGTGGAACGATAGAGGGAAACGTGGGGGTTCAGGGGAACTTCAGCCGCGATTTTCTATTCTTTTCTCACCATGAATGCGACGATCCCTCTCGAACCCGAACTGCTTTCCGACGCCGCGCCGCGCGGGTGGGAGCGGGTGCGCGAGCTGGCCTGGCAACTGCCCAGGCTGGCCGGGTTTCGCGGGCCATCCGACGCCGACGGCCCCGAGGACGGACCGCCGGCCCTGGTCATTCCGGGCTTCCTGACGTCGGATCGTGGAACCCATCTCATCCGCCACGCACTGGGCCGCGCAGGTTGGCGCGCCCACCCGTGGGAGCTGGGCGTCAACAAGGGCGCCTATGCGGAATTGCTGGACGAGCTGGAATCACGCGTCGATGCCATTGGCGGGGGGCGCAAGGTCCTGCTGGTCGGGTGGAGCCTCGGCGGTCTCTATGCGCGCGAAGTGGCGCGGGCCTGCCCCGGCAAGGTTCGCGCAGTCGTGACGCTGGCCTCGCCCTTTTGCGGCGATCTCAAGACCAACAACAGCGCGCGCTGGGTCTACGAATGGGTGGCGGGGCACGACGTCAATGAGCCGCCCTTCCCCCGGCTGGAGGAAAAGCCGCCGGTACCGACGATCGCCTTCTGGAGCCGCAAGGACGGCGTCGTCGCGCCCGGCGCGGCGTGCGGCAAGGGCGACATCCACTGCGATCGCGCGATCGAGATCGACACCCAGCACATGGGGTTCGCCATGTGGCGCCCGGCGCTGTCGCGGATCGCGCGCAACATCAACCGCTTCGTGGCCGAGGCGGAAGGGACCGATCCCGCGATGGGCTTTCGCGAACGCCGCCGTGCGAAACGACGCGCGCGCAAGGAACTGAAGGCCGCGCTGCGAAGCGGGTAACCGCGTCGAGTCGTTACCGCCGAAACCCTTCTCGCATCCCCCCAATCCGCCATTCTTGACTCTTTGCCGGGACTCGCCCGATAAGAGAACAAACAAAGAACAAAGTGATTGCGAGTCGTGTGGCGAAGCCTCTTCCACCCACGGCCGGCGGTCGGAACGCGGCGGCGGTGGACGGCGCTGCGGACGATGTCGTGCGGCCTGACGAACCGTCCCTTCCGGACGGTGCGGGGGACGTGCGTGCGCCTGCCGGCGATCGGCTTCCCGCACCGCCCGATCCCACGCTCAGCGAATGTTTTTCCAGCCACCCGCGCGATGCGGGCTGGGTCCGTTTCCTGCTGTCCCGCCTTCCCCGGACGGGCCCCATTCTGTGGGTGCAGGAACGGATGGCGATCCTCGAGGCCGGGCGCATCCATCCCCCCGGCCTCGAGGGTCCACTCGGCGGAAAGCCGGGCGTCGACATCATCCACGTCACCGCGCCCGACACACCGCGCCTCCTGTGGGCGATGGAAGAGGGGCTGCGATGTTCGGGGTTGAGCGCGGTAATCGGCGAGGCGTGGGGCGAGCATGCGCGGCTGGATTTCACCGCCACGCGGCGGTTGGCCTTCGCTTCGGAAGCGCATGGGGTTGCCTGCTGGCTGATGCGGCTGGGTGCGCAGCGCGCCAACCTTTCGGGCGCGCGCTGGCGCTGGCGGGTGGAGAGCCTGCCGAGCCAGGTCAATGCGCTCGATCCCCAGGCCCCCGGCTCCTCGCGGCTGACCGCCGACCTGTTCCGCGTGCGCGGGCGGGCGCCGGGCATATGGGAGTGGCGCGATGAGGACGCCCATGTCGCCGCGCAGGCAGAGGCGGGTTCGCCGCCGGATCGTGTCGATCGTGCTGCCGCGCCTGTCGCTCGAGCGGTGGGAGAAACTGTCCGGCGAGCAAGCGGATGACAACCACGAGCCGGGCGAGCCGAAGCGCATCGTCCTGACCCGCGAAGGCACGCACGGGCTGCTGGTCCATGCGCCCAACGACGTCGCTGCCGCGATCGGCATTCGCGCGGGAATGCGGCTGACCGATGCGCGGGCGCTCGATCCGGCGCTGGAAGCGGTGGCGTGCGATCATGCGGGCGACGATGCGCTGATGAGGCGGCTGGTGCGCTGGGCCGGGCGCTGGTCGCCGACGGTCGAACGCGACGGGCCGGGCGCGATGCGGATGGACGCGACGGGCGCGGCGCACCTGTTCGGTGGGGAGGCGCAGATGCTCGACGACATCGAGCGGCGGTTGGGCGCGATGGGCCTGACCGCGCGCACCGCGATCGCCGACACCGCGCTCGCCGCCTGGGCGCTGGCCCATTTCGGTGGCGGCGGTGGCGAACGGGATCCCCGCAAGGGGTCGGGGAGGGGCGAACTCGGCTCGGCACAGCTCGGCGCCCCTCCCCGCAACAAGATCGAGCGGCGGCTTGCCTCGGGCGCGCTGGCGGCCCAGCTGGCGCCGCTGCCGGTCGCCGCGCTGCGGCTGTCGCCGTCGGTCGTGCAGACGCTCAACCGGCTGGGCCTCAAGACCATCGCCAGCCTGTCGGGGATCGAACGGCGCAGCCTCGCGCGGCGGTTTCGCAGCGCCGACAATCCGCTGGATGCGCTCGACCGCGCACTGGGCCGTGCCGAGGAGCCGCTCACCGCGACCCGCGAGGCGCCGTCGCCCCGCGCGCTGCTGAAGCTCAAGGAACCGGTCGCCGACCCCGCCGCGGCGGAACAGGCGCTGGACCTGCTGGCCCCCGATCTGGCGCGACGACTGGAAGCCGAGCGGATGGGACTGCGCGAGGTCGAGCTCGTCGGCTATCGCGTCGACGGGTCGATCGCGAGCGTACGCGCCGCGACCGCGCTGGCGACCCGTGATGCGCGGCATGTGCGCCGCCTGCTCGCCGAGAAGACGCAGGAGATGAACCCCGATTTCGGGTTCGACGCCTTCACGCTGACCGCCACCGGGGTCGAGCGACTGGACCCCGCGCAGGACGCGCTGGACGGCGGCGAACCGACGGGGGTGGCGGTGGGCAAGCTGGTCGACCGGATCGCGACCAAACTGGGGCCGCGCGCCGTGACGCGCCCCGTGCGCCGCGCGAGCCACATGCCCGAACGCTCGTCGGGCTGGGCCCCCGCGCTGGCCGACCGCGCCGTGCCGGAAGCCGCGCCGGTGCAGGCACGCCGCCCCGAACGGCTGCTCGACGCGCCCGAGGCGATCAGCGTCATCTATGCCACGCCCGAAGGACTGCCGCGCCGCTTCGTGTGGCGCCGCGCGGTGCACGATATCAAGAAGGTCGCGGGGCCCGAGCGGGTCGCGCCCGAATGGTGGCGCGAATATCGACCGGCGCGCCTCAGGGATTACTACCATGTCGAGGACCAGGCGGGGCGCGGCTATTGGATCTTTCGCGAAGGCCTGTTCGGGGACGGGCGCGGGGGCGAGCCGAGCTGGTACATCCACGGGCTGTTCGGGTGAGCCGTGCCTGACGCCAGCCCCGCCTCCTTTTCCAAGAAGCGCCTGCTGGCGGGCGACGGGCCGGCCGTGCCGGTGCCGGTGGCCGATTATGTCGAGCTGGCGGTCACGACGCCCTTCACCTTTCTGACCGGCGCGTCGGACGCGATCGAACTGGTGCTGACGGCGCTGGGCAAGGGCATGCACGCGATCGGGGTCACCGATACCGACACGCTGGCGGGGGTTGTGCGCATGCATTCGGCCGCCAAGGCGGCGGGCCTGCGCCCGTTGATCGGGTGCCGGCTGACCTTCGCGCGACCGCCGCGGATCGCCGCCGCCAACTGCAACGCCTCGCCCGATGACGCGGAAGGGGAGCGGTGCGAGCTGCTCGCCTACCCCCTTACGCGCGAAGGCTATGCGAACCTGTCGCGGCTGCTCAGCCTCGGCAAGATGCGAAGCGAGAAGGGAGCCTGCGACCTGACGCTGGACGAGATTGCGGACCATGCCGGAGAGATCGCCTTCATCGCCATGCCGGGCGACGACCTCGACGCCTTCGCCGACGTGCTGCCGACGATCGTCTCGCGGTTGCCCGGGATGCGCCATGTCGCGGCAAGCTATCTCTATCGTGGGGACGACGTGGCGCGGATCGAGCGGCTGGACCGGCTGGCGCGGGCGCAGGGTCTGTCCATCCTCGCCACCAACGACGTGCATTATCACGCGCCCGAAAAGCGCCCGCTGCAGGACGTCATGACCTGCATCCGCGAGAAGGTGACGCTGGAGCAGGCGGGATGGCGGCTGCATGCCAATGCCGAGCGGCACCTGAAATCGCCGGGCGAGATGAAGGAGCTGTTCGCGCGCTGGCCCCACGCGATCCGCGCGACGCGGGAATTCGCCGACGAGATCGACTTCAGCCTCGATGAACTGGCGTACGAATATCCGCAGGAAACCTGTCCCGGCGGGCGGACGCCGCATCAGCATCTGGCGCACCTGACGTGGAAAGGGTCCAGCGATCGGTGGCCCGAGGGCGTGCCCAAACCGATCATCGCGCAGCTCGAGAAGGAGCTGGCGCTGATCGAGAAGCTCGATTTCGCGCGCTACTTCCTCACGGTTCACGACATCGTCGCCTATGCGCGCAGCCTCGACCCGCCGATCCTGTGCCAAGGACGCGGGAGCGCCGCGAACAGCGCGGTCTGCTATTGCCTCGGCATCACCGCGGTCGACCCGTCGACCACCGACCTCCTGTTCGAACGCTTCATCAGCGAGGAGCGCAAGGAGCCGCCCGACATCGACGTCGATTTCGAGCACGAACGGCGCGAGGAGGTGATCCAGCATATCTACGCGAAATACGGCCGCGACCGGGCGGGGATCGCGGCGACGGTCATCCACTATCGCCCGCGCATGGCGATCCGCGAGGTCGGCAAGGTGATGGGCTGGTCGGAGGACGTGTGCGCCGCGATCGCCGCGACCTTCTGGGGCTCGATGGAAAGCGAGATGCGGGAGGAGCGGGTGGCCGAAGCGGGGCTCGATCTCGCCGATCCGCACCTTCGCCGGACGGTCATGCTGGCAGAGCAGCTGATCGGCATGCCGCGGCATCTGTCGCAGCATGTCGGGGGCTTCATCCTGACCGAGCGGCTGCTCACCGAGACGGTGCCGATCGGAAATGGCGCGATGCCCGACCGTACCTTCATCGAGTGGGACAAGGACGATATCGAGGAGCTGGGCATCCTCAAGATCGACGTGCTGGCGCTGGGCATGCTGACCTGTTGCCGCAAGGCGTTCGATCTGATCGAGGCGCACCACGGCGAGAAGTGGGACCTCGCGACGCTGCCCAAGGAGGAGCCGGGCGTCTACGACATGTTGTGCGAGGGGGACTCGCTGGGCGTGTTCCAGGTCGAGAGCCGCGCGCAGATGAACATGCTGCCGCGGCTCAGGCCGCGCGAATTCTACGACCTGGTCATCGAGGTCGCGATCGTGCGCCCGGGTCCGATCCAGGGCGACATGGTACATCCCTTCCTGAAGCGGCGGCAGGGCAAGGAGCCGGTGCTCTACCCCTGTCCCGACCCCGATCATGGCGAGCCCGACGAGCTGGAACGGATCCTGCGGCGGACGCTGGGCGTGCCGGTATTCCAGGAACAGGCGATGAAGATCGCGCTCGATGCCGCGAAATTCTCGAGTGCCGAGGCCAACCAGCTCCGCAAGGCGATGGCGACGTTTCGTTCGCGCGGGACCATCGACCTGCTGCAGGACAAGATGGTCGGGCGAATGGTGGAGCGCGGCTACGACCAGGATTTTGCCGAACGCTGTTTCCACCAGATCCGCGGCTTCGGCGAATACGGGTTTCCGGAGAGCCACGCGGCGAGCTTCGCGCTGCTCGTCTATGTGAGTAGCTGGCTCAAGTGGCGATATCCCGCCGCCTTCGCCGCCGCGCTGCTCAATTCGCAGCCGATGGGCTTCTATGCCCCCGCGCAGATCGTGCGCGATGCCAAGGAACATGGGGTCGAGATCCGTCCCGTGGACGCCAATCATTCCGATTGGGACTGCACGCTGGAGCCGACCGACCGAGAACCGGTCGCGCAGCGGCGCAGCTGGGGTTCGACCGCGCTGCCCGCCGAGGCATGGACCCCCGACAGCCTGCCCCCGCCCCGCCCCCGCATGGCGCTGCGTCTCGGGCTGCGACAGATCGACGGGATGCGGTTGGACGACGCGACGCGGATTGTCGCGGCACGGGCGAGCACGCCCTACGAAAGCGTCGAGGACGTGAAGCGCCGCGCGGGCGTCGGGGTCGGGGCGGTCGAGCGGCTGGCGGAGGCCGATGCGTTCCGGTCGATCAAGCTCGACCGGCGCGCGGCGCTGTGGGACGCCAAGGCGCTGAAAGGCGCGCCCGCGCTGCCGTTGTTCGAAGCGGCCGATGCGCGCGACGAAGGGTGGGAGGTGGAGCAGGTGCGCCTGCCCGCCATGCCGCTGTCCGAACAGGTGGTGACCGATTACCAGACCACGCGCCTGTCATTGAAAGCGCATCCGATGAGTTTCCTGCGTCAGCACTACGCCAGCATGGGGTGCGTCACGGCGGGCGAATTGCGCTCGATGCGCTATGGGCGGCGGGTGCGGCTGGCGGGGCTGGTGCTGATCCGCCAGCGACCGGGCAGTGCCAAGGGCGTATGCTTCACCACGATCGAGGACGAGACGGGGGTCGCCAACCTCGTCATCTGGCCCGACGCGTTCGAAGCCTATCGCCCGATCGTCATGGGCGCGCGGCTGCTCAACGTTACCGGGATCGTCCAGCACGACGATGCGGTGGTGCACGTGATCGCCGCCAAGCTGGAGGACGATACGGGGTTGCTGTCGAGCCTGTCCGATCGCCTGCTCGCCCCGGCGGCCGGACGCGGCGACGGCGGCGGCGCGTGGGCGCCGCACGGCGGGCGCGGGGACGAAGTGGCGGGCGGCGGCAGCGGCACCCTGCCCGAACTCCACCCTGGCCGCACCACCGGCGTCCACCCGCGCGACGTCGACTGCATCCCCAAGGGCCGCAATTTCCGTTAGTTGCGACCGAGTGAAAAGTTAACCGGGCGCTCGATCCCGATTGCGCGGCGATCCCCCGCGCGGCACCTTCGCAGGTGCAGCAAACGCGGGACCATCCATGATCGATTCCGGTAACACCGCCTGGCTTCTTACATCGACGCTTCTCGTGCTGATGATGACCGTGCCGGGATTGGGTTTGTTCTATGGCGGACTGGTGCGCGCCAAAAACATTCTGTCCACCCTTGGACAGGTGCTGGGCGTCACTGCAGTGGTCATGCTGGGCTGGGTCGGCTGGGGGTACAGCCTTGCCTTCTCCGGAAGCGGACCGGTCGTCGGGAACCTCGACCTGGTCGGGCTCGTCGGCATTGGTCCCGACGCAGTCAGCGGCAGCGTCCCGACGCTCGCCTTCGTCGCCTTCCAGATGACCTTTGCCGCCATCACCGCTGCTCTGGTCGTCGGTGCGACCGTCGAGCGACTGCGCTTCCCCGCGATGATGCTGTTCGGTCTCCTTTTCCTGACCCTCGTCTACGCACCCATCGCGCACATGGTCTGGGCCGAGGGCGGGCTGATCTACGATCTCGGCGCGATCGATTTTGCGGGCGGCACGGTCGTACACATCACGGCGGGCATCTCGGGCCTCGTCGCGGTCGCCTTCACGGGCCGGCGCGCAGGCTTCCTCAAGGAAGAGATGCCGCCACACAACCTGGCCTTCCTGTTCATCGGGGCGGGGCTTCTATGGGTCGGCTGGTTCGGGTTCAACGCGGGCTCGGCACTAGCCGCCGACGGAACCGCGGCGCTTGCCATGATCAACACTTTCGTCGCGCCCGCCGCCGCGATCCTCGCGTGGAGGGGATCGAGCGCGCACGGACCGGCAAGGTCAGCCTCGTCGGCGGCGCATCGGGCGCGATCGCGGGGCTCGTCGCCATCACGCCGGCGGCAGGGGTCAGCGGACCGCTGGGGGCGATGCTGCTCGGCGCGGCCTCCTCGCTCGCGTGCTACGGTTTCGTCGGGGCGGCCAAGTCGCGGCTGCGCATCGACGACAGCCTCGACGTTTTCGGAATCCATGGTCTTGGCGGGATCGTCGGGTCGGTCGCTCTCGTCATCGCCGGGCTGCCCGCGATCGGTGGACAGGGTGGCTACGAGCTCCTTCCCCAACTGGGGGTCCAGCTGCTGGGGGTGCTGATCGCGATCGTCTGGGCGGGGCTCGGGAGCGCGCTGTGCTTTGCGATCGTCCGCCTCGCGCTGCCGCTGCGCGCCGCCCCCAGCCAAGAGCGAGACGGCCTCGACCTCGCCGAGCATGGACAGCGCGCCTACAATTAGGGCATCGTCACCGCGGTTATCATCCGTTAATTGATTTCCGTTATCGCTCGGCAAATCAATGTGCGGGGGCGTTGCGGAGTGGACGCCGTGCGGCCCGCAGAAGACCAGGAGGCATGGATCATGTCGAAGTGGAAGAAACTGCTCCGCGACGAGCGGGGGGCGAGCGCGATCGAATATGCGCTGATCGCCTCGCTGATCGCGGTGGCCGCCGTGTTGGCCTTCGTGAACCTCGGCAACGCTAGCGAGGCTCAGATGAACACCGTCGAGAACAGTCTGGTGCAATGAAAAAGGCCGGGACGAACCCGGCCTTTTCCTTCGTGTATCGCGGATGCGGGCCTAGTGGCCGACACCCGGCGGCGGGGCATCGGACACCGTATCCGCATCGCCCGCCTTCTCGATCTTCTTGAGCGCATGGGTGGGGCCGGCATCGCGCTCGCCCCGCGCCAGTTTGAAGACCACGCCCGACAGAAGCGCCAATGCGAGAAGGTTGGGCAGCGCCATCGCGGCGTTGGAAATGTCGCCCATGCGCCAGACCAGTTCGAGGTCCACGCTGGCACCGACGAAGATCACCACGCACCACAGCAGCCGCCAGACGAAGTGCAGCGCCTTTTCGCCCGACACGCTCGCGCCCGGCGTGCGGTCGTAGATGAAGGTGATCGCGCGTTCGCCGTAGTAGCTCCAGGTAAGCAGCGTGGTGAACACGAATAGGATCAGCGCCAGGCTGACGATGAAGGTACCGAGCGGCACACCAAGCACGGGCAGCGGGAAGGCCGCCCCGTAGGCCGCCGACGTCATTTCGAACCCGTTGAGGCCCGATTGCCACGCATGCGCGACCGAGGCGCCTTCGTAGGTGAAGTCCCCGCGGACGGTCAGGATGACGAGCGCGGTCATGGTGCAGATGACGATCGTGTCGATGAACGTGCCGAGCATCGCCATGCGGCCCTGCTGTTCGGGATCGTCCGTCTGCGCAACCGCATGTGCGATCGGGGTCGAACCCTGCCCCGCTTCGTTCGAGAACAGGCCGCGTGCCGCACCCGCCCGGATCGCGATGATGATCATCGCGCCGAGGAAGCCGCCGCTGGCCGCCTGCGGATTGAAAGCGCCGGTGAAGATCAGCGAGAAGGTTTCGGGCAGGTCGGCGAAGTTCAGGATGAGCGCGATGACCGCCAGGACGATGTAGGCGATAGCCATGACGGGCACGACCTTTTCGGCGACCGAACCGATCGACTTGATGCCGCCGATGATCACGGCGAACACCGCGACCGCGACGATAATGCCCGACACCCATTCCTCGAACCCGAAGAGCTCCCCGAAGCTGTCGGCGATCGAGTTGGACTGGATCGAGTTGCCGGTGACGACCGCACTGAACAGCGCGCCGATGCAGAAGAGGATCGCCAGCCAGGTCCATTTCGGGCCGAGGCCCATCATGATGTAGGTCATCGGGCCGCCGCGATAGCCGCCCGAAGCGGCCTTTTCGCGATAGCGGATGGCGAGCGAGCCTTCGGCGAAAGCCAGGGCCATGCCGATGAGCGCGGTGATCCACATCCAGAAGATCGCGCCGGGACCGCCCAGCGTGATCGCGGTCGCGACACCGGCGAGATTGCCCGTGCCGACCTGCCCAGACAGCGCCGTCGACAGGGCCGCGAAGGGCGAGATCTCGCCCGCGCCCGAGCTCTTGCGGCTGGCGAAGAGGCCGGCGAAGGCGCTGCCCAGCTGGCGGATCGGATAGAATTTCAGCCCCACCATGATCCACATGCCGATCCCGAACAGGACCAGGACCATCGGCGGAAGGGGAATGACCTGTTCGCCGCTCCAGACCCCGCCCCAGATGAAGCCGGAGATATTGTCGATGGTTTCGAAATTCATGTGGATCGCGCCCCCAGCGCTCTATCGTGATATTGGCGGGTCACGATAACGACGCGCGCGGGGGGCGCAAGCCAAGTCTGGTTTAATCGAGATCCGTGGCGCTGAACGGATATTGCCGCGGCTCGTGCTGGACACTGATCCAGTGCGCCGCGGTGAACGCCTCGATCGCCCAGCGGCCATTGAACCGGCCGATGCCGCTGTTCTTGGCACCCCCGAACGCCGCGAACGGGCTGTCGTTGACGGGCTGATCGTTGACGTGGGTCATTCCGGCCTCGATCCGCTTGGCGAAGGCGAACGCACGTCCTTCGTCGCGCGAGAAGACCGCGCTCGACAGTCCCATCTCGGTATTGTTGGCAAGGCGCAGGGCCTCGTCCTCGTCCTTCGCGCGCTGGATCGGCGCGACGGGTCCGAAGATTTCGTTGGCGACGAGGCAATTGTCCTCGCCGACGTCGGTGAAGACGTGCGGCGGGATGACCAGCCCGTCGGGATCGCCGCCGAGCGCGCAGGTCGCGCCCTCGCTCTTCGCCTTTTCGATCATCTCGACGATACCGTCATACTGGTCGCGATTGATGATCGGCCCGATGAAGCAGGCGGGGTCGTCGCGTTTCCCGACGGGGAGTTTCTTCACCCGGGCCACGAACTTATCGACGAATTCGTCGTAGATCGCGTCCTCGACGACGATGCGGTTGGCGATCATGCAGATCTGGCCCTGATGCATGAACTTGCCCCAGACGCTGGCTTCCACGGCCTGGTCGATGTCGGCATCGTCGAGGACCACGATCGGACTGTTGCCGCCCAGTTCGAGCTCGACCGACTTGATCCGGTCCCCGTCGAGCGCCGCTTTCCCGACGCCCCGGCCGACCGGGGTGGAGCCGGTGAAACTGACGACCGAAGGGATGGGATGGCGGCACAGCGCATCGCCGATCTCGCTTCCCGATCCCGGCAGGACCGAAACGAGCCCCGGCGGCAGGCCGGCCTCTTCGCAGATCGCGGCAAAGATTGTGCCGCCGGTCACCGGCGTGTCGCTGGCAGGTTTGACCACCACGCCGTTGCCGAGCGCGAGCGCCGGGAACAGCGTGCGGGCGGTCAACTGGAGCGGGAAATTCCACGGACTGATGAGCGCGATCACCCCGACCGGGCGGCGATAGACACGACTTTCCTTGCCCGGAATGTCCTCAGGAAGGATGGCGCCTTCGACCATGAAGGGCAGTGCGGCGGCCTCCGACCGCGCGACCTGCGTCGCAAGCTTGAGTTCGAGCGCGGCCTTCAACTTGGTGGCACCGACCTCGCGTTCGATCCAGTCCGCGATCTCGCCATTGCGCGCCTCGAGGACATCGGCGATTGCGTGCATCCTGGCTGAGCGGGCGGAGGGCGGCAGCGCGCCCCACTCCTGCTGCGCCTCGGCGGCGGCCTCCATCGCCTCGTCCACGTCCGCAGTGGTCGCTGCCTTCGTGGTGAAGATGGTGCTTTCGTCCCACGGGCAGATGTTGGTCATCTCTTCGCCCGAGCCGTCGCGCCATTCGCCTGCGACGTAAATGCGATCGAGCTTTTCGTACCGCTCGCTCATTCGGCGGGCTCACGCTCGGGCTGGGCGGCGTCCGCCTTGATCGATTCGGCCGAGGCCATCCCCGGCGCGGTCGATTTCCCGCCGATCATGTCACGGACCTTCTTCTCGATTCGCTCGCCGATCTTTCCATCGACGTTCTTCCAATAGTCGAACGCGCGGAGCAGGACCTTTTCGGACACGCCATCGGCCAGATGGCCCGCGACGTTCGAGACGAAGCGGTCGCGCTGGGCATCGTCCATGACGTCGCGCACCAGCGCCCCGGCCTGACTCCAGTCGTCGTCATCCTCGCGAAGCGTGTAGGCCTGACGCACCATGTCGCCGTCGGCATGCCATTCGCCCGCATGATCGGTGCGCGAGGGCTGTGCCGCGGGGCCGCCGTAGCTGTTGGGAGCGTAGACGGGATCTTCGTTCTTCTTGATCTGCATCGCCCCGCCGCGCGTGTAGCTGTTCACCGGCGCGATCGGCGCGTTGACGGGGATGTGCTTGTAGTTCGTCCCCAGCCGTGCGCGGTGCGCGTCGGCATAGGAAAAGCCGCGCGCCAGAAGCATCTTGTCGGGCGAGAGGCCGATGCCGGGCACCATATTGTTGGGTTCGAACGCCAATTGTTCGATCTCCATGTGCCAGTCGGTCGGATTGCGATCGAGCGTCAGCGTGCCGACGTCGATCAGCGGGTAGTCCTCGTGCGGCCAGGTCTTGGTGAGGTCGAACGGATTGATCCGGTAGGTCTTGGCATCGTCGTACGGCATGATCTGCCACTTCAGTGCCCAGCTCGGGTGGTCGCCTTTCGCGATTGCCTCGAACAGGTCGCGGCGGTGATAGTCGCTGTCCTCGCCCGCCTTCTTGACGGCCTCGTCCTGCGTGAAATGTGCATTGCCGCTCTTGTCGCCCACATTGGTGTGGAAGTGGAACTTCACCCAGAACTTCTCGCCTTCCTCGTTGACGAGCATGTAGGTGTGGCTGCCGTAGCCGTTCATCTCGCGCCAGTTCTTCGGCACGCCGCGATCGCCCATCAGGTAGGTGACCTGGTGCGCGCTTTCGGGCGACAGCGTCCAGAAGTCCCACATCATGTCGTGATCGCGCAGGCCGTTGTCGGCGCGGCGCTTCTGCGAGCGGATGAAATGCTGGAATTTCATGGGGTCGCGGACGAAGAAGATGGGGGTGTTGTTGCCCACCATGTCGAAATTGCCGTCCTCGGTATAGAATTTGATCGAGAAGCCGCGCGGGTCGCGCCACGTGTCGGGGCTGCCCCGCTCGCCCGCGACGGTCGAGAAGCGCATCGCGACGTCGGTCTTGGCGCCGGGCTGGAACAGTTTCGCACGGGTATATTTCGTCACGTCCTCGGTCGTCTCGAACCGGCCGAAGGCGCCCGATCCCTTGGCGTGCGGGCGGCGCTCGGGGATGTTGGTGCGATTGAACTGCGCCATTTCCTCGAGCAGATGATCGTCGTGCAGGACGATCGGACCGTCGCGCCCGACGGTGAGCGAATGTTCATCGCTGGCGACGGGGATACCGGCATCGGTGGTGGTGGGGGGCACTTTACGCTTGTCGCTCATGTCTCGGTCCTTCGTGGGGGGGCATGAGAAGAGACGAAGCGGCGCCGAGTCCGGTTCCTGTTCCGCATCGATGCGACCCCGAAATCCATGCGACGACGAAAAAGGGCCCCCGGCATTTCTGCCGAGGGCCCTTCTTTCGAGGCCGGAGGGGCAGCCTCTAGAGGGTCGAAGCCTCAACCATATTTCTTGTAGCGGAGGTCGAAGCGGTCGGCGTCCATGACCTTGGTCCAGGCCGCGACGAAGTCCTTCACGAACTTTTCCTCGTTACCCTTCTCGGCATAGACTTCGGCGATCGCGCGAAGCTGCGAATTGGAGCCGAAAACGAGATCGGTGCGCGTGGCGCGCCACTTCTCGGTGCCCTGCTTGCGACACTTGCCGACGAATTCCTCGTCGCCGCTTTCGTCGACCACTTCCCAGATCGTGCCCATTTCGAGCAGATTGACGAAGAAATCGTTGGTCAGCACGCCCGGACGGTCGGTGAGGACGCCGATGCGGTTGCCGTGCTTGGCATGTTCGCTGACCGCGCCCAGTGCACGCATGCCGCCCAGCAGGACCGTCATTTCGGGCAGCGACAGATCGAGCAGATGCGCCCGGTCGATCAGCATGTCTTCGGTCTTCACGTTGGCCTTGGTCTTCAGATAGTTGCGGAAACCGTCGGCGAACGGTTCCAGCGGCTCGAAGCTCTCGGCATCGGTGTCCGCGTCGGTCGCGTCCCCGCGGCCGGTCGTGACGTCGACATCGACCTTGAAGCCACCGTCGGCGGCCGCCTTCTCGATCGCCGCCGCGCCCGCCAGCACGATGGCATCGGCCATCGACAGGCTGCCGCGCATCTCGTCGAGCTTCGCCAGCACGCCCGACAGTTCCTCGGGGTCGTTGACCGCCCAGTCCTTCTGCGGAGCGAGCCGGACGCGCGCGCCATTGGCGCCGCCGCGATGGTCGGACTTGCGATAGGTGCTGGCCGAGGCCCAGGCCGCCTTGACAACCTCGGGAACGGTCATGCCGCTCGCCTTCACCTTGTCCTTGAACGCCTTGACCGTGGAGGCCGACGCTTCCTTGCCCTCGGGGACCGGGTCCTGCCAGATCAGCGTTTCCGAGGGCACTTCCGGGCCGAGGTACCGGACTTTGGGACCCATGTCGCGGTGGCACAGCTTGAACCAGGCGCGGGCGAACGCATCGTCGAGCGCGGCCTGGTCGTCGCGGAAACGCTCCGAAATCTTGCGATAGTCGGGGTCACGCTTCAGCGCCATGTCGGCGGTCGTCATGATCGTCGGCACCTTCTTGGACGGATCGCGCGCGTCGGGCGCCATGTCGGCTTCCTCGGGGTCGATCGGGGTCCACTGGTTGGCGCCGGCGGGCGACTTCGTCAGCTCGTATTCGTACTTGAAGAGCAGGCGGAAATAGTCGTTGCCCCATTCGGTCGGGTTGGGAGTCCATGCACCCTCGATGCCCGAGGTGGTGATGTGGCCCTTGCCGATCTCTTCGGGGTCGGTCAGCCAGCCGAAGCCCATCGAATGCAGGTTCTCGCCTTCGGGCGCCTTGCCGAACGTGTCGGCGGGAGCGGCACCGTGGCACTTGCCGAACGCGTGACCGCCGGCGGTCAGCGCGACGGTTTCCTCGTCGTTCATCGCCATGCGGCTGAAGGTCTCGCGCATGTCGCGCGCCATGCCTTCGGGATCGTGCGGGTTGCCGCCCGGCCCTTCGGGATTGACGTAGATAAGGCCCATCTGGATCGCGGCCAGCGGGTTATCGAGCGCCTTGCCCTCGTCGGGATCGATGCGCGTCTTGGCGCCGGTGTCGACCCACTGTTCCTCGGTACCCCAGTAGACCAGTTCGGGTTCGAACACGTCGGCGCGGCCGCCGCCGAAGCCGAACACGGGTCCGCCCATGTCCTCGATCGCGACGTTGCCGGTCAGGATGAAGAGGTCGGCCCAGCTGATATGCTTCCCGTACTTCTGCTTGATCGGCCACAGGAGGCGCCGTGCCTTGTCGAGGTTGCCGTTGTCGGGCCACGAGTTGAGCGGCGCGAAGCGCTGCTGTCCGCTCGAGGCGCCGCCACGCCCGTCGCCGGTGCGGTAGGTTCCGGCGGCGTGCCACGCCATGCGGATGAAGAAGGGACCGTAGTGTCCATAGTCGGCCGGCCACCATTCCTGGCTGTCGGTCATCAGCGCCTTGATGTCGGCCTTCAGCGCCTTGTAGTCGAGCTTCAGGAAGGCGGCGGGATAATCGTAATCCTCGCCCATCGGGTTGGCCGCCTTGCCGTCTTCGGTCAGGATTTCGAGGTTCAGCTGGTCAGGCCACCAGTCGCGGTTGGTGCGGCCGAGCAGCGAGCGCATTTCGCTGTCGCCGTGCATGGGGCAGCCGCCCCCGATCTTGCCTTTTTCGATGTCCATGTGGGATCCCTTCGCGTGTTGGAAATTCGTCTATCGTGCCAATGATGCGGGATCGGCACCCGTTCCGTCCAACGCTTTGCGTTCATCAGTTCAATCGACTGGCTCAATCGTGGCTTTTGGCTACCGGTCAGGGAATCGATCAATCATGGGATGCTGACGGTTGCGTTTCCGGCTGCTATGCAGGGATGCATGAGCATGGTCTCGCCGAATCGCCTCACGGCGCGGCGCCGCCTCGATCCGGGCGGGCTGGCCATCGCGCTCGGAGTGACGGGGGCGCAATTCGCGCTTCTGCTGTTCCTGCTCCTTCCCCGGTCTGACGACGAACCGGCCGTATCGACGGCAGTGCGGCTGTTCACGCCGGTGCTGCCGATCCCCGATCCACCGCCCCCGCCACCGATCGAGACGTTCGTCGAACCCGTTCCGTCGAGCGATTCCGCGGTCGGACCGCCCACCGGCGCGATCGAACTGCCGTCGGGCGGATCGCCCCGCGCCGCGCCTGCGCCCCGGATCGAGTTGCCGCGTCCGATCGTGCGATTGCCGGTTCTCCAGCGTCCGTCGGCGCCCTCCACCCGCCTGACCTCTTCGCTCGACGATATCGGCTTGGCGCTATCGGGGGGTCGCGGTGGCACCGGCACGGGAACGGGAACCGGATCGGGCAGCGGTGCCGGAACGGGCGGCAGCGGCGATGGGCTTGGCACATCGGCTCTATCGGTCCGCTGGGCTCCCGGAATGAACCACGAGGCGATCTTTCTGCGCCACTATCCCGATCGCGCGCGCGCCACCCGAACGGCGGGAGCGGCCAAACTCGTTTGCGAGGCACTGGAAGACGATCGGGTCCGCGACTGCCAATTGATGGCCGAATATCCGCGCGGCTGGGGGTTCGGCGCCGCCGCGCTGGAAGCGGCGCCCGAATATCGGGTCGAGGTTCGCGACGGCTCGGGCACCCGGGTCTATGGTCGCGACGTCGTGCTCGGCGTCGAATTCCTGCCCCGTAACATTCCAGCCAGCACGCGCAAGAAGGCGAGCGAGCAATTCCACCGCGTCCCCAAGGAAGCGGCCAACTAGTCCCGCGCGAACATGCGCGCGGGGTCCGCGAACGCCTTGAACTCCAGTGCATTGCCGGCGGGGTCGCGCACGAACATCGTATGCTGTTCGCCAGGCTGCCCCGCGAACCGCACCCGCGGTTCGATCAGGAAGTCGCAGTCCCGCTCCCGCAGATCGCGCGCCAGTCCTTCGAATGTCTCGACGTCCAGCACCAGACCGAAATGGAAGATCGGCACCGCGTCACCGTCGACCGCGTTGGTGCGCGCCTGCTTCTTGAGCGAGGGGTCGAGATGGGCGACGATCTGATGACCGAACAGATCGAAGTCGACCCAGCTTTCGCTCGACCGTCCCTCGGCGCAGCCCAGTACGCCTCCATAGAAACCCCGCGCCGCTTCGAGATCGTCGACCGGGAAAGCGAGGTGGAACGGCGGGCGTCGTTGCGCGCTCATGCGGGCTGGGTTTCGTCTGCGTCGACCTTCAATGCACCGCGCTTGATCTGGTCGCGTTCCATGCTTTCGAACAGCGCCTTGAAGTTGCCCTCGCCGAAACCGTCGTCGCCCTTGCGCTGGATGAATTCGAAGAACACCGGGCCGATGTTCGCCTCGGCGAAGATCTGGAGCAGCAAACGCGGCGATCCGCCTTCGGTCGTTCCGTCCATGAGGATGCCGCGGGCGCGCAGTTCGTCCACCGGTTCACCATGCCCCGGCAGCCGTTCGTCGAGCATCTCGTAGTAGGTCTCCGGCGGGGCGGTCATGAACGGGACGCCCAGTTCCTTGAGATTGTCCCACGCCTTGTAGAGATCGTCGCAGATCAGCGCGATATGCTGGATGCCCTCGCCGTTGAATTGCTTGAGATATTCCTCGATCTGCCCCTTGCCGCCGTCACCTTCCTCGTTGAGGGGAATGCGGATCTTGCCGTCGGGGGCGGTCAGCGCCTTGCTGGTCAGCCCGGTATATTCGCCCTTGATGTCGAAAAAGCGGATTTCCTGGAAGTTGAACAGCTTCTCGTAATAGTCCGCCCAATAGGCCATCCGCCCGTTGTAGACGTTGTGCGTGAGGTGATCGATGAGCTTGAACCCCGCGCCGTCGGGATAGGGCTCGACATCGTCGAGATAGTCGAAGTCGATGTCGTAGATCGTCATCCCCATGCCATGATCGTCGGCGTAGCGGTCGATAAGGTAGATATAGCTGCCCCCGATCCCCTTGATCGCGGGAATGACCAGTTCCATCGGCCCCGCGTCGGTCGGAACGGGCTGCGCGCCTGCTTCCATCAGATGGTCCCATGCCGCCTGGGCGTCGCGGACGCGAAAGCCCATGCCGCAGGCACCCGGCCCATGTTCCTGTGCGAAGTACCAGGCAGGGCTTTCGGGTTCGTAATTGGTGATGAGGTTGATTCCGCCCTGCCGCCACAGCTGCACGTCCTTGGAGCGATGATCGGCGACGTGGGTGAACCCCATCGCTTCGAAAACCGGTTCGAGCATGCCCTTTTCGGGCGCGGTGAATTCGACGAATTCGAAGCCGTCGAGGCCGGCGGGGTTGTCGAACAGATCGGGCATGATTCGGGTCCTTTATCGTCTCTTGCCGCGCGAGTAGCATGAGCAGCGGGTCGCGGACAATTTCTGTGACCGCCGAAGGAGAGAAACCGCCATGCCCGAAGCCTATATCGTCGCCGCCCGCCGGACCGCCGGTGCCAAGCGAGGCGGCGCGCTGCGCGAATGGCATCCCGCCGATCTCGGTGCGGCCATCCTCGATGCGCTCGTCTCCGATAGCGGCATCGACCCAGCTGCGATCGAGGACGTCATCATGGGCTGCGTCAGCCAGGCGGGCGAACAGAGCTTCCACGTCGGGCGCAACGCGGTCCTCGCCTCTTCGCTGCCCCAGTCGGTTCCCGCCGTGACCATCGATCGCCAGTGCGGCTCGTCGCAGCAGTCGCTGCACTTCGCGGCGCAGGCGGTGATGAGTGGCGTCCAGGACGTGGTCATCGCGGCGGGAGTGGAAAGCATGACCCGGGTGCCGATGGGCACGCCCTTCATGGCGCCTGCAAAGGCGGGCCTGTCGTCCGATCCGTTCAGTCCCGCGATCAAGGAGCGGTTCGGGGTGCAGCAATTCTCCCAATTCACCGGGGCGCAGATGATCGCCGACCGCTACGACATGAGCCGCGAGGAACTCGACACCTTCGCGCTCGACAGCCACCGCAAGGCCGCCATCGCGAGCGAAGCAGAGGCGTTCGACGAGGAGATTCTCGTCCTCGAGGGGCTCGACAAGGAAGGGGAGACCTTCCGCCACGACCGCGACCAGGGGATCCGGGCGAACGCCAGCATGGAAGGTCTCGCGGGCCTCGACCCCATCGCGGATGGCGGCGTGATCACCGCGGGCAATGCCAGCCAGATCTGCGACGGCGCATCGGGCGTGTTGGTCGTGTCGGAACGTGCGCTGAAGGAACACGGCCTCACCCCGCTCGCGCGCGTCGATGCGATGGCGGTGACCGCGGGCGATCCCGTCGTCATGCTGATGGAGCCGATCCCCGCGACCGCCAAGGTGCTGGAGCGCGCGGGACGGACCCACGCCGACATCGGCCTTTACGAGGTCAACGAGGCATTCGCTCCCGTCCCGCTCGCGTGGCTGAAGGAGACGGATGCCGACCCCGACAGGCTGAATGTACGCGGCGGTGCCATCGCGCTCGGTCATCCGTTGGGCGCGAGCGGGACCAAGCTGGCGACGACGTTGATCTACGCACTGCGCCAGCGCGGCGAGCGGTATGGCCTGCAGACGATGTGCGAGGGCGGCGGTATCGCCAACGCCACCATCATCGAAGCGCTGTAGCCGCGGTCAGAGCCGGAAGCCGCGCTTGATCTCCTCGCCAAGCGCGGTCGGGGCCTCGTGCTCGCGCGCTTCGGGACGGGCGATGAATGGGGTTTCGCGGACGTGGAGGTCGTCGCTGACGCAGCGCAGGAGGAAGTCGGCAAGATCCGCCTTGCGGGTCCGCAGCGTCATCGCGGGAAGATCGTCCTGCGCCACGGCATAATCGCCCGTATGCGGCTGATCGAGCAGCCAGCCGGGCCGTACCGCGGTCCATTTGAGATCGTCGGCCACGCGCAGCACGCGCTCCATGTCGCCCATCTGCGCAAACTGACGCCGAAGCGGCATGATCGACGCCTTGAACCAGTCGGGGATGGTCACGTCGCGTTTGACGAAAGCGGCGCTGATGACCGCCAGTCGCTTGACGTTCGCCTTGCGCATGCCTTCGACGATCCGCACCGCGCCCTCGGTGAACAGGGGGGGCGGGTCCGCGAGGGTCCGGGGATCGCGTGGCAGGCCGACGGCGCTGATGACCGCATCGCTGCCCGCGATCACGTCGGACAGATCATCCTTCAGGAGATTGGCCTGCCGCTCCTCGAACGACGGGTGACGACAGAAGCCCTCGGGGAAATCGCGCTCGGCGCCGACGACCTCGTGTCCGGCGGCCAGTGCCTGTTCGAGCACCAGCCTGCCGGTATCGCCGGTCGCGCCGAAGAGCGTGATCCGCAACGCCTTACTGCCGTTCGAAGGCGGCGCTGATCGTGAGATCGACTTCGTCAGAAATGGCGGGCAGCGCGTAATTCACGCCAAAATCGGACCGCATGATGCGCGCACGCCCGGTGAAGCCGATCGTCTGCGCCTGGTTCATCGGGTTGGCACCGGCGCCCGTGAACTGGGCGGCGATGGCGACGTTCTGCGTTTCGCCCAACATGGTCAGCCGACCGTGGATCGTCGCGCTGGTCGGGCCCGTCGGACGGACGTCATAGGAGACGAAGCGGGCCATTCCCGGTTCCGGACCGAAGAAGTCGGGATCGCCGCCGTCGGCGCCGGGGCGCAGCAGATGGTCGCGCAGCCCCTCGCTCACCACGGCGACCGAACCGATCGGAATGGACACGTCCAGCTCCGCATCGGCGAGATTGGCGGGGTCGATGGTCAGCGTCCCTTCGACGTCGCCGAAGCTTCCCCAATAGGGGTTGAAACCGAAGTGGCTGACCGACCACTGCACCAGCGTGTGGGCGGGGTCGGTGGAATAGGTGCCCGCGGCGACTGCGGACGGATCGGCGGTGCCCGGCTGGCCCTGCGGCTGTGCGGTGGCGATACCCGTGACGGCGATGGCGGCGGCGATGGCGAAAGCGGCGGTCTTCATTGCTGGTCCCCTTTGCAAATGGTTCGAAGCGCAGTGTCGCGCTTTTCCACCGAACGGACAAGCGGGTCCAAAGTCTCCCTGCATCAATCCTTCTGGACGTGATGCTCGACGGAGACGTCGCGGCCCCTGATCAGGATCTCGTTGTAGCTGGGTGGATGTTCGCGGAGCCGTTCGGACAGCGTTCCCGCGCCGATCATCCGAACCCCCAGTTGCTCGAGGTCGAAGGGCGTATGGACGTGCCCCGTGAGGATGACGTCGCACCCCGCGACCGCAATCCGTTGCATCGCATCCTTGCCGCCGCGGGTCTTTCCCTTGCTCTCGAACCCTGCGCGCTCGACCAGCGGGTGGTGCGCAGCGACGATGGCGAGTTTTTCCTTGGGCACCTCGCGCAGCGCGGCTTCCGCCCGCGAAATGCTCTTTTCATCAACGTGACCATGGCTCCAGTTCAGACGCCATTGCGCCCGCGCGGTCGTCTTGAGCGAGACGAACACGCAATCGTCCAGCTCGACGCGGGTTTCGACCGCCCGCTTCACTCGGTCGATCCGCGCGTAGGGTCGCGTGAACCGCTCGATCAGGTTGAAATAGGGCAGGTCGTGATTGCCCTCCTCCACGATGATGGGTGCGGGCAGGCGGGCGAGATAATCGCGCGCCGCGTCGAATTCGCGATGCTTGGCGCGTTGCGTCAGGTCGCCCGTCACGACGATGGCGTCGGGCTGCATCCGATCGGCCTCGGCAGCGAACCAGGAGAGCGCGTCGCGATCCTCGGCACCGAAATGCAGGTCCGAAATGTGCAGCAGTCGGCTCATGCCCCCTCCTCTTCTTCGTTCTGGTCGTCGCGGGTGGTGAAGAAGCACAGGCCGCTCGTTCGCGGTTCGAGTGCGACCGGCGCATCGAAGAACATCTCTTCCCCGTCGAGCAGCATGCGAACGGGCCGCGAGGAGCGGAGCAGCGCAGTCCCCCGGTGCCGCTGGTCGAGCGCGGCGGTGTCGCCCATCAGGTCGACGGTCCAGGTCCAAGCGAGCTTGAGCGCACTCAGCGGTCCGCCCGCCTCGATCGTCTCGAACATCAATTCTTCATCGTCACCCGCGCGCACGAAGATCGCGCGGAACCGGCCGACCTCGCCGTCGAGCGCGATGGTTCGCGACCAGAGCATCCGCCAGGCGAACCGCAGCGCCCGCCACATCTGGGACACGCGGCCCGCGCGAAGTTCCTCGCGGACGTGGACGAAACTGGCGGCGGGGCCGGCGATGATCCGTGCGAAGCTCCGGTGTTCACCGACCGCGATGTAAGGCAGCGCGGTGAGGCGCGGCCGGGCGAAGGCCGCCGTCACGATCGCGTCGGGGTCCAGGTCGGCGTGCAGCATCTTGGGAATGAGGTTCATGGTCCCGCCGGCCAGAACCAGCAGCCGCCCCTTCCACCCGGCCAGTTCGGTCGCGGCACAGGTGATCGTCCCGTCGCCGCCGAGCGTCACGAGCGTATCGACTTCATGGTCGTCGAGCGCGGCACCATCCGGAATCGATTGATCGGGAAAGCGGGTCTCGCCGACGATCGTGCCGCCCATTTCCGACAGGCGCGTGCGGACCCGGTCGAGCACGTCCGCCTCGACGGAATGCGATCCCGGGTTGAAGACGAACCACAGGCGTCGGGGCGGCTTGGTCGAGGAGGAACGGCATGGGGGCTTTTGCATCAGCGATCTCTTGATGCCTCAACCGTCCTACCGCCCAAAGGCTGCATCACGGATGCGACAAGAGCCGCCCGGTTCGGGTTCAGCCTTGAAAATTCGGTGGCAACCAAGCGCGACCTACGCGCCCTTATCGTCGTTCCAGCAGTCGGGCTGCCAACCGGTCGCGCGTGGGGGCGTCCACGCCGTTCGCGTCGAACCATCCGGTCATGGATCCGTGCGCCCGTTCGGCCCCTGCGAAGGCGGCCTCCAGAAAGGACTGTCGGGCCGACCGCATGACCGCGATCGCTTCGTCGCCGAAACGCTGGCGCAGTCGTTCGCGTGCCGAGGATCCGCTGACGTTCTTCGCGCTTACGACCGAGCGTGCCATTCCCTCCTCGTCCACGCGGTCGAGGTCGGTCAGCGCGTAGTCGGCAAGGATCGTGGCGCGCGGTACGTCGAGCGCTTCGAGGATTAGCGCGGCCGCCATGCCCGTACGATCCTTGCCCGCCGAACAATGAATGAGACAGGGGAGCGCGCCGTCGGCGATGCGACGGAGAATATCGGCGAACGCATGGGCGAGGGTCAGCGGCAATTGAGCGTAGAAATCCTGCATCAGGTCGAGCGCCCCCGCCTCGGTCGGCGGATAGTCGAGTGCCATGTCGACCAGTCGCCGTTTGTGCCCCGGCGGATAGGTATGGACCGTCAGGTGCGGTGCGTCCCAGACGGTCGGATCGGCCTCGCGCTCGCGGGACACGCGCAGGTCGAAGATCGTGTCGATCCCGGTCGCGTCCAGCCGTTCGCAGTCCGCCGCCGTCAGCTGCGACAGACGATTCGAGCGGAACAGTTTCCCCCTCGCGACGGTCTCGCCACCGCGCGTGCGATAGCCGCCGAAGTCCCGGCAATTGCGTGCGCCTTCCAGTAGCAGGAAACGATCGGCGTCTTCCGGCTTCGCTGTTTCCGTCATCGTCACCGATCGTCTCGCAATCGAACGATGCTCGAGGACCTTCGCAGCGGTCCTTCCATCAGGCCGCCGTGAGCTCGATGTAGCGGGACAGATGCTCGTCCTCGTCGCCGAGGATGTGTCCGATCAGCGTCATTCGCTTGGCGAAATGGGACAGTGGCAATTCCCACGTCATGCCGATACCGCCATGCATCTGGATCGCCTCCTCCGCCGCCAGCGTGCCGACACGCGACACGGTATATTTCCCCGCCGCCACGAACCGATCGCGTTGATCGGCGCCTTTGTCGAAGTTCGCCGCCGCGTTGATCGCAGCCGAGCGGGCCTGCTCGATCTCGAGTGCGAGCGTTGCCATGCGGTGCTGCAGTGCCTGGAACTTGCCGATGGGAACGCCGAACTGCTTGCGCTGCCGTAGATAGTCGAGCGTCTGGTCGCGCAGCTTTTCCATAACCGCCACGCCTTCCCAGCACAGGGCCACGAGGCCGTAGGCGAGCGCGGTCTCGATCGCGGCATCGTCGATGCCGTCGAGCCGCTGCGCCTTGGCCCCGTCAAGCCGCAGCTCGCCGCCCGAACCGCCATCGACCAGATCGTAGCCGGAAACCGACACGCCCTCGGCGTCGGCCGACAAAAGGAACGCTGCGCGACCTTTCCCGGTATCGGCGGTGACGACAATCCGGTCCGCGGAACCGAGGTAATCGACCACGCCCTTCGCCCCGTCCAGCCGCCAATCGTCGCCATCGCGCTGCGCGGTGACGTCGAGCGGTTCGCCGCCCCCGGCCTCGATCATGGGTTCGTGCGCGAAGGCCACGATCCGTTCGCCCCCGATGACGTCGGCGAGCAGCTCCTGTTCGCCCGCCTGTTCGAGCAGCTTGCCAGCGAGCAGGGTACCGAGAAAGGGACCGGTGACGATCGCACGACCGACCTCGGCGAAGACCACGCCGACATCGACCGCGCTGCCGCCAAAGCCGCCCGCGTCCTCGCCGAAGAGAGCGCCGATCATGCCCAGTTCCGCGACCTCGTTCCACAGATCGCGGTCGAAACCCTCGTCGGTCTCGATAACCTCGAGCCGCCGTTCCCAGTCGAATTTCTTGCCGAAGAAACGCGACAGCGTGTCGCGCAGCATTTCACGGTCCTGTCCGATCGAAAGGTCCATCTGATTAAAGCTCCAGGATCGCCTTGGTGATGATCTCGCGCTGGATCTCGTTGGATCCGCCGAAGATCGACAGCTTGCGGTTGTTGAAGTAGCTGGCCGATACCGCGCCCGTCCATTCGGGCCCGATGGGCGCACCGTTATAGCCCTCGTCGAAACTTTCATCGACGAAGGGCTGGGCGTAGCGGCCCGCGGCGCGGCGCATCAGATCGCCGATCGCCTGGTGGATTTCGGTTCCGCGGATCTTGAGCATCGAGCTTTCGGCGACCGGCGCCTTGCCCTCGCCCGCCGCCGCCAGCACGCGCAGGTTGGTCGTCTTCATGTTCTCGAGGTCGATCTCCACCTTGGCGAGCCGCTGCGCGAACAGCGGGTCGGCGGCCAGTGGCTTGCCGTTCCGGCGGGTCGTGCGCGCGATTTCCTTCAGCCGTTCGAGCGACGCCATGGCCGCCCCGATGCCCGCAATGTTCGTGCGTTCGTAGGTCAGAAGATATTTGGCGTAGGTCCAGCCCATATTCTCCTCGCCGACGAGATTCTCGACCGGCACCTTCACGTCGGTGAAGAAGACCTCGTTCACCTCCTCATCCCCGTCGATCAGCTTGATCGGCTTCACCTCGACACCGGGCGTGTCCATGTCGATGAGGAGGAAGGAGATGCCTTCCTGCTTCTTGCCCGAGCCGTCGGTGCGAACGAGGCAGAAGATCCAGTCGGCATGCTGACCGAGCGTGGTCCAGGTCTTCTGGCCGTTGACGAGATAATAGTCGCCGTCGGGATCCTCGATCCGCTCGGCCTTGGTCTTGAGACTGGCGAGGTCGGACCCCGCGCCGGGTTCCGAATAGCCCTGGCACCACCAGTCCGTGCCGTCCAAAATACGCGGCAGATAGTGGGCGCACTGTTCCTCGGACCCGTACTTAATGAGGACGGGAGCGAGCATCGACACGCCGAACGGCACGACGCGCGGGGCGTGGGCACGCGCCAGTTCGGTCTCGAAGATGAATTTCTCCATCGTCGACCAGTCGGTGCCGCCATACTTCTCGGGCCAGTGGGGCGCGAGCCAGCCGCGCTCGTTGAGAATCGCGTGCCATTCTTCCATGTCGGCCTTGGTCAGCCGCATGCCGTTCTTCACCTTGTTCGAAAGCCGCTCGGGGAGCTTGTCGTTCAGAAACGCGCGAACCTCCTCGCGGAAAGCCTCTTCTTCGGGGGTGTGGTCGAGGTTCATGGCAATCGTCCTTGTCTTCTCTCTGCGGTCATCCGGCCGTCGCGTCGTCGCGGGCGAGGTCGTTCCGCACGTCGGAACGAACGTGCACTTGGTCCGCCCCCCGGGCAAGCGGCAACAGCCGAATTGGCGAAGGAAATGGCTCCGGCATTTCAGCAGACGACGCCCGGATCCTCGCCCGGCGATGCCGGGCAGGTCGGCGCCCCCACGACACGATAAAGGTCGACATGGGATTGCGCGAGATCCGCTTCGCTGTCGATCAGCGCCTCGCGGCTGGAAATCAGCTGTCGTTGAACATCGAGGACCTCGAACAGGCTCGCCAGCCCTTCGCGGTAGAGCGCGTTGGATTGCGAGAAAGCCGCCTCGCTCTCCTCGACCGCGAGCCGCAATTGCCGCGTCCGCTGGTCGAACGCCTCGATGGCGACGAGCGCGGTTTCGACCTCGGAATAGACCGACAGCAGCCGCTGCGAATAATCGGCGAACCGTGCTTCCAGTTCGAATTCGGCGGCCGCGGTCTCGGCGCGACGACGCCCGCCGTCGAACAGGGGGACACCCAGCAATGCCCCGACCTGCGCCACGACGTTCGTGACGAGACCGCCGATGCTCCCGTCTCCCAGCAGGATCGAGCCCGGCAGCGTAAGCGTGGGAAGGAGATCGGCACGCTCCACCCCGACGACGGCGGCCGCGTTCGCCAGCTCTGCCTCCGCGATCAGGAGGTCGGGGCGACGGCGGAGCAAATCCAAGGGAAGACCGACCGAGGGGCCGCCCTCGTAGGTCGGAATAGTGGCTTCCTCGCGGGAGGGCGGGATCGGGGCGGGCGGATCGCCGGTGAGGACCGAGAGCGCATTGCTAGCCCGGGCACGCGCGAGCTGGAGCTGACCGAGCTGCGCGCGGGTTCGCGCCAGGTCGGCCGCCGCGCGCCGAACGTCGAGGTTGGAGGACAGGCCCGCATCGTATCGCAACGTCACGATCTCCAGGGTCTGTTCCTGCAACTCGGTGGAGGTTTCAAGCAAGGCGAGCCGTGCGCCTGTCCGGCGGCGTTCCAGATATTGCGTGGCCACCGCCGCGGCGATCACGCGCCGCTGGTCCGCGACGAAGTAGGTCGCCGCGTCGAGATCCGCGAGCGCCGCGGCAATCTCGGCAGACAGCCTGCCATTGAGGTCGATCGGAAGGGCACCGCCGAGCGAGGCGCCAACGTCCTCGCCGATGCCCGGTCCCTGATCGATAGCCACGTCCGCCCCGACGCTGGCGTCCAGGCTCGGCAGCAGGTCGGATCGCTCCGCCCGTACCAGCGCGGCGGCCGCGCCGAGCCGCGAGCGGGCGGCGGCGATCTCGCGATTGCGGTCGAGCGCGGTATCGACGAGCGCGTTCAATTCGGGATCCTCGAAGCCCCGCCACCATCGTTCTCCCGTCCCGGCATCGGGGCGCGCATCGGCGATGAAATCAGCGGGGATGGGAACGCGCGTCGTCGGATCGGACGGCGGCAGGGTGGCCGTGGTGCAACCGGCCAGCGCGACCGTCATGCCCGCGCACATCAGGATGCGGTACCTTGTCATGCCGACGCCGCCGCGACCTTGTCGTCATTCTCGTCCAGCTCGCGTCGCATTCGCGCGAGATCGACCTGCCGCGACTGGCCGAGCGGCGCGATGATCGCGTAGAGCGCGGGGGTGAGAAACAGGGTGAAGGCGGCAGCGAAGCCGAGACCGCCGAAGATGACCCAGCCGATCGACTGTCGCGCCTCGGCACCCGCCCCGGAGGCCAGGATCAGCGGCACTGCACCGAGAATGGTCGAGATAAGGGTCATCGCGATGGGACGCAGACGGATACGGGCCGCTTCGACGATCGCCTCCGTCACGCTGGCCCCGTCGGCGCGGCGCTGATCGGCGAATTCGACGAGCAGAATGCCGTTTTTCGCCATCAGTCCGATCAGCATGACCAGCCCGATCTGCGAGTAGATGTTGAGCGACACGCCCGACAGGAACAGCGCGCATACCGCTGCCGCCAGCGCGAAGGGTACGGTCGCGATGATGACCAGGGGGCTGGTCAGGCTCTCGAATTGCGCCACCAGAACGAGAAAGACGATCACCAGCGCGAAGAGATAGGTAAGGAGGAGGGCATTGGATGTTTCCTCCAGCGTTTCCGCTTCGCCTTGCAGCAGGAGATCGACGTCGTCGGCGACCGCGTCGGCGGCGAGCCGTTCGATCTCGTCCACCGCGGTCCGCAACGGGGTGCCGGGAGCGATCGTCGCCTCGACCTCGATCGCGCGGCGCTGTTCGGTGCGATCCAGTTCGGCAGCGATTCCCTCTTCCTCCAGTCGGGTGATGGTGGAGATCGGGATCAGCGCCCCGTTCGTGCTGCGGACGTAGAGGTTCTGAAGATCGGACGGGCGCGAAATGGCGCGGCCAGCCGAGGTAAGGAAAACGGGGATCGACTGATCGCCGACATTGAGATCGACGACCTCGTTGCCGTCCACCATCGAGCGCAGGGTCAGCGCCAGCTCCTCGAGGTCCACCCCGACGTCGGCAGCCCGTTGCCGATCGATCTGGATCGAGAGCTGGGGCTGGGTCGGCTGATAGGAGATTTCGGGATCGGACAGAATGTCCGACTGGGTGTCGATGGCTTCGGCCAGTGCCTGCGCCGAGGCGTAGATGCCGTCATATTCCGACCCCGTCAGCGCGACTTCGATGCCGCCCCCGCCGCCACCGCCGCCTCCCAAAGTGCCGCGGCCGCGCGCATTGGCCCGCGAACCCGGAATGGCGCGCAGCGGTTCTTCCAGAGATTCCACGATTTCGGTCTGGCTGCGGTCGCGCTCGCCCCAGTCGGCGAGTGTTCCGGTCACCTGGATCCGGTTGGGATCGTATCGGCCGACGATCGACAGGGTGGATTCGATCTCCCCACTTTCGAGGTAGGGGTCGAGCACCTGTTCGATCTCGTCCATCTCACGGTCCATGAAGGAGAGCCCGACCCCGTCGGGGCCGGTCGCGCTGACGACGACGGTCGCCCGGTCCTCGTCCGGAACCAGTTCCTCGTCGAGTTGGGTATAGAGAAAGGCCGCCAGACCCGCGATCAGCACACTTCCGAACAGGACGCGCTTGGGCGCCGACGCGACCTTGCCCACCAGCCCTTCGTACCGTTTTGTCGAGCGCGCACCCCATTTCGACAGAAACCCCGGCGTCTTGTTCTCGCCCGTCAGGTCGACCTTGGCAGCCAAAGCGGGCACCAGCGACAAAGCGACGAAGGTCGACAGCACAACGGCGAAGGCGAGCACGAACCCGAACTCGCGGAACAGCCGGCCGGTCTCGCTCGGCAGAAAACTGATCGGCACGAAGACCGCGACCAGGACCGCACTGGTGGCGACGACCGCGAAGAAGACCTGCCGTGTTCCGATCACCGCGGCCGCCTTGGGGCCCAGCCCCTCCTCCTTCTGCAGCCGCTGCGCATTTTCCAGCACGACGATCGCGTCGTCGACGATCAATCCGGTGGCGAGCACGAGCGCGAGAAGCGTGAGGAGATTCACGGAAAAGCCCAGGAGCCAGATGCCCGCGACCACCCCGATGAGAGCGACCGGAATCGTAGTCGATGGAATGAACGTCGGCTTGAGCGCGCCGAAGAAGAGGAAGATGGTCGCGACGACCACCGCCACCGTGATGGCGAGCGTCGTGAGGACTTCGCGTACCGAAACCTTGATGAAGGTCGCATCGTCGGAAATCACGCGAATATCGATGTCGTCGAAGCGGGCATTGATACGGTCCGCCGCGGCACGGATGTTCTCGCTGATCTCGATGGTGTTGGAGTTGGCCTGTCGCACGACGCCGAGACCGATGACCTCCTCTCCGTTCAGCCGGACGTAGCTGCTGGCATCGGCGGGCGCGAACGTGGTTTCGGCGACATCGCGGATCCGCGTCGTTCCCGACACCACGACATCGGCGATCAGTTCGGGGGTGGCCGCGTTGGCTTCGGCACGCACGACGAGCTCCTGCGCATCCGAACGGAAGCTACCGACGGGCACGTCGAACGGCGCCTGTTCGAGCGCGCTTGCCACGTCGCCGATGGTCAGTCCGAACCGGCCGAGGCGGACGGGGTCCACCGCGACGCGCATCTGCTGCTGGCGCGTGCCGAAGCTGTTGACGGACGCCACGCCCTCGGCGATGAGGAGTTCGGGAATGATGTCGTTCTCGACGATCTGCGTGAGCGCCATCGTATCATAGGCGCGGCTCGAGACCGCCAAGGTGACGACCGACTGCGCGTCCTCGTCGGCCTTGACGACCCGAACCTGTTCGACCCGATCCGGCAGTTCGCGTGTCACGCGGCTAACCGCCTCACGCACGTCCGAGGCGGCGATGTCCAGATCGGTGCCGGGATTGAATTCGACGCGGATACGCGTGTTGTTCTCTTCGCTGGAAGACTGGATTTGCCGGACCCCGCTGACCCGCGCGGCGGCACTTTCCAGCACGCTGGTCACCTCGGCGTCCATCGTTTCGGGTGCCGCCCCCGGGAGGCTGGCATTGACCGAGACGATCGGTCGATCGACGTTGGGGAGTTCGCGGACCTCGACCCCCAGCACGGCGGCCAGACCCGCCAGCACAATCAGCAGGTTGAGAACGATGACGAGCAGCGGTCGCTTGACCGCAAGAAGAGGAAGATCGGTCTTTTCGGCCATCAGGACGCGTTGGCCGACGGTTCGACCGTGACGTCGGGCGCCTCGATCCGCGTCGGCTGGACCAGATTGACCGCCTGGCCGTCGCGAACCTTCTGAACGCCCTCGACGATCACGAGGTCACCTCGCTCGAGCGGCGCGTCGAGCAAAACGACGCCATCGCTCCGCGAGGTGATCGTCACCGGAACGCGCACCGCCTCGCCCTCGCGCACGGACCAGACGTAGGAGCCTTCGCCGCCCCAGATGACCGCCGCTTCGGGTACCGCCGGACGCGTAACCCCGAAATCGCGATAGCGGACGCGAAAGCTCATGCCCGGTCGATAATCGTCGCCCTCATTGTCGATGGAGGTGCGTACCTGATAGGTGCGGCCGTCCGTCGAAACCGCACTGTCGACGGCGCGAATACGCGCACTGATGCGGGTATCCGGAGCCGAGAAGGGAACGACGTCGACTTCCTGTCCCGGGCGCAAGCGCTGAAACACCGTTTCCGGCGCGGGAAAGTCGACATAGAGGGTGCCGCGCTGATCGAGCTGCGCGATCTCGACATCGGGTGTGACACGGTCCCCCGTATCGATCTCGGTAAAGCCGATATGGCCGGAAAAGGGCGCGCGTACCGTCCGGTCCGCAAGGGCCTCGCGCGCCTGGTCGCGCTCCACGCGCGCCGCCGCGAGCGCGGTTTCGCCGGCTTCGATCTGGCTGTCGGAGATCGCCCCCGTATCTTCGATCCTGCGATAGCGCGCGAGGAGCTGCGCCGCTTCCTCGACCCGAACGTTGGCGAGATCGAGAGCCAGACGCTCCTGGCGCGCGTCGAGCTGGACCAGCGGCGCGCCCCGCTGGACGAAGTCGCCGGGCGAGAAACGAACCGCGGTGACGCGGCCGGCCGTTTCGGCAAAGACCGCCGCCGAGCGCACGGCGCGAGCCGATCCGATCGCCTCCACGATTTGTTCGTCGGGAAGCATTTCGATCCGCTGCGCGATGACGTCGACCGGACGCTCCTCACGCTCCTCTTCCGCCTGCGCGCAGCCCGCGAGCATGATCATCAACAGAAACGACAAGGCGAGGCGCACGTAGGAGATCTCCAATCAGCCGATGACGCACGGCGCACTCCGCCAGACGCTCGGAGAGGCAATGGAGAGAAGCGCGGTGCAAAAGTAAAGACGGCCTTGCGGGCATGTTCGGGGGGCGGCCGGGTGATCGGAACATGAACTTCGCGAGGCACTCGCAACCGCGACCTCGCTTTCACCCGGACCCGGAAAGACCACGCTGTCGAGCGCATTCGGCCATAAAAAAAGGCGCCCCGAAGGACGCCTTGCGTGAGTTCATCTCGAACCGATGGTTGCGGGGGTTGGATTTGAACCAACGACCTTCAGGTTATGAGCCTGACGAGCTACCGGACTGCTCCACCCCGCGTCACCGACGGATCCCGAATGCTCGCGATCCGAAAGACAAAAGCCGCCGCTCAGGTTGCCCCGGCAGCGGCTTTTGAAACATGTGAATGGGTATCCCTCGAACGGCGATCGCAAAGCCTGGCGACGACCTACTCTTCCGCAGCTTAAGCTGAAGTACCATCGGCGCTGTCCGGTTTCACGGCCGAGTTCGGAATGGGATCGGGTGGGGCACGGACGCTATGGTCACCAAGCTATGGGATCGTCGTTCGAGGATCTAGAAATCTTGAAAATCTGCTGGGAAAGTACCGTATCTTCGTCAGTCAGAGGACTGTCGATGATGGTGGGACTCTCAAGCGCGAATTGAGTAATTAGGACCGGTTAGCTCCACGCATTACTGCGCTTCCACACCCGGCCTATCAACGTGGTGGTCTTCCACGACTCTATGATACCTTATCTCAAGGGAGGCTTCCCGCTTAGATGCTTTCAGCGGTTATCCCGTCCATGCATAGCTACCCTGCTGCACCGTTGGCACGATGACAGGTCCACCAGAGGCATGTTCACCCCGGTCCTCTCGTACTAGGGGCAACTCCTTTCAAGTATCGACGCCCACGGCAGATAGGGACCAAACTGTCTCGCGACGTTCTGAACCCAGCTCACGTACCACTTTAATTGGCGAACAGCCAAACCCTTGGGACCTGCTCCAGCCCCAGGATGTGATGAGCCGACATCGAGGTGCCAAACAACCCCGTCGATATGAGCTCTTGGGGGTTATCAGCCTGTTATCCCCGGCGTACCTTTTATCCGTTGAGCGATGGCCCTTCCACGAGGGACCACCGGATCACTATGACCGACTTTCGTCTCTGCTCGACCTGTCAGTCTCGCAGTCAGGCAGGCTTATGCCATTGCACTCTTGCAGACGGTTTCCAACCGTCCTGAGCCTACCATCGCGCGCCTCCGTTACTCTTTAGGAGGCGACCGCCCCAGTCAAACTACCCGCCACAGAGGGTCCCTGATCCGGATAACGGATCGAGGTTAGACTGTAGAAAACATCAGGGTGGTATTTCACCAACGGCTCCCTGTCAGCTGGCGCCAACAGATCAAAGCCTCCCACCTATCCTACACAAATGTTTCCCACAGCCACTCTGAAGCTGCAGTAAAGGTGCACGGGGTCTTTCCGTCTAACCGCGGGTACTCCGCATCTTCACGGAGAATTCAATTTCGCTGAGCAGGTGTTGGAGACAGTGGGGAAGTCGTTACGCCATTCGTGCAGGTCGGAACTTACCCGACAAGGAATTTCGCTACCTTAGGACCGTTATAGTTACGGCCGCCGTTTACTTGGGCTTCAATTCGGAGCTTGCACTCCTCCTTTTAACCTTCAAGCACCGGGCAGGCGTCAGACCCTATACGTCGTCTTGAAGCCGACTTAGCAGAGCCCTGTGTTTTTGATAAACAGTCGCTACCCCCTGGCCTGTGCCCCCCACAAAGACTTGCGTCGATATGGGGCCTCCTTCTTCCGAAGGTACGGAGGCAATTTGCCGAGTTCCTTCAACACCCTTCTCTCAAGCGCCTTGGTATACTCTACCTGCCCACCTGTGTCGGTTTCGGGTACGGTCTTAATGGAGAGGCTATTTCCTGGGACAATATGGCCGCCCTTCCAATCCGTTAAGGAAGAACGACGTCCACCATCCGTCACACATCTCCAGGTACAGGAATATTAACCTGTTTCCCATCGACTACCCCCTTCGGGCTCGTCTTAGGGGCCGACTCACCCTGCGCGGATTAGCCTTGCGCAGGAACCCTTGGGCTTTCGGCGAGAGGGCATCTCACCCTCTTTATCGCTACTCATGTCAGCATTCGCACTTCTGATATCTCCACCGTCGGTTACCCTTCGGCTTCACAGACTTACAGAACGCTCCGCTACCGCTCGTGATAAATCACGAACCCTAAGCTTCGGTGCATCACTTTAGCCCCGATACATCTTCGCCGCAGGAACCCTTAATTAGACCAGTGAGCTGTTACGCTTTCTTTAAAGGATGGCTGCTTCTAAGCCAACCTCCTGGTTGTTTTGGGATTCCCACATGCTTTCCCACTTAGTGATGACTTGGGGACCTTAGCTGTAGGTTAGGGCTGTTTCCCTTTTGACGACGGACCTTAGCACCCGCCGTCTGTCTCCCGGACTATACTCTCAGGTATTCGGAGTTTGGTTAGAATTGGTACCGCTCGCGCAGCCCGCATCCATCCAGTGCTCTACCCCCTGAGGAAACCATCCGAGGCACTACCTCAATAGTTTTCGCGGAGAACCAGCTATTTCCCGGCTTGATTGGCCTTTCACCCCTAGACACAGCTCATCCGAGCATTTTTCAACATACAACGGTTCGGTCCTCCAGTGCGTGTTACCGCACCTTCAACCTGGCCATGTCTAGATCGCCGGGGTTCGGGTCTACTGCATCGAACTCATTCGCCCTATTCAGACTCGCTTTCGCTTCGCCTACACCTAACGGCTTAAGCTTGCTCGATACAGTAAGTCACTGACCCATTATGCAAGAGGTACGCTGTCAGATCACAAGGATCCTCCAACTGCTTGTAGGCAACCGGTTTCAGGTACTGTTTCACTCCCCTCGTCGGGGTGCTTTTCACCTTTCCCTCACGGTACTTGTTCGCTATCGGTCATGTACGAGTATTTAGGCTTCGAGGGTGGTCCCCCGATATTCAGACAGGATTACACGTGTCCCGCCCTACTCAAGTCCAATAAGATCGTTTTTGCATACGGGGCTATCACCCACTCTGGCAGATCTTTCCAAATCTTTCTGCTAACTCACTTATTGGCACTGGCCTGGTCCGCGTTCGCTCGCCACTACTAACGGAATCTCGGTTGATGTCTTTTCCACCGGGTACTTAGATGTTTCAGTTCTCCGGGTTTGCTTCACCAAAGCTATATATTCACTAAGGTGATAACTTTCCCATTTATCTTCGAGCGACCCCGAAGGATCGAAAGAAAATAAATGGTGAAGTTGGGTTTCCCCATTCGGAAATCACCGGGTCAAAGATTGCTCACATCTCACCGGTGCTTATCGCAGCGTGCCACGTCCTTCATCGCCTGTACATGCCAAGGCATCCACCAATTGCCCTTACCTCACGCTTGAGAATCCACACCACCATCGACAGTCCTCTTGCATAACGAGGCGTCGATTGAAGAGGCGGTGCGGTACTTACTCCGACCATCCCTCAAACTCGGCGGGGATGATCGGCTCAGCTAGATAATCAATTTAAAATTAGTGTTCGTCACACAGGCATGAAGCCTGCGTGCCGTTCACGGCATCGATTTCTAGAACCCATTCACAATGTCAAAGACGGTGCGCAAACCGCACCTACCGGCAAAGCCGGATCTCGGTATCTTCATAACGGAACATGATGGTCGCGCCGGCAGCATCGCCGCGGCAGCGGTACCTGGTGGAGCCTATCGGGATCGAACCGATGACCCCCTGCTTGCAAAGCAGGTGCTCTCCCAGCTGAGCTAAGGCCCCTGACCAGAAAGTGCTGGTAGGTCCGAGTGGATTTGAACCACCGACCTCACCCTTATCAGGGGTGCGCTCTAACCAACTGAGCTACGGACCTATACCAATCCTGACCGGCAACGAGGCCGCAGGCGGCATAAGCCAGCTCAGGCTAACTCCCCCGATTGCTCGAGGAAGCGTTCCGAAATGAAGGGACATGAGGACGGCGGCAATGTTCTTTGGACAGGAGGAGATTAGCGTGAGCTAAATCTACCGCCATGATCCTTAGAAAGGAGGTGATCCAGCCGCAGGTTCCCCTACGGCTACCTTGTTACGACTTCACCCCAGTCGCTGATCCCACCGTGGCTGGCTGCCTCCTAAAAGGTTAGCGCACCATCTTCGGGTGAAACCAACTCCCATGGTGTGACGGGCGGTGTGTACAAGGCCTGGGAACGTATTCACCGTGGCATGCTGATCCACGATTACTAGCGATTCCGCCTTCATGCTCTCGAGTTGCAGAGAACAATCCGAACTGAGACGGTTTTTGGGGATTTGCTCACTCTCGCGAGTTTGCTGCCCATTGTCACCGCCATTGTAGCACGTGTGTAGCCCAGCGCGTAAGGGCCATGAGGACTTGACGTCATCCCCACCTTCCTCCGGCTTATCACCGGCAGTTCCTCTAGAGTACCCAACTGAATGCTGGTAACTAAAGGCGAGGGTTGCGCTCGTTGCGGGACTTAACCCAACATCTCACGACACGAGCTGACGACAGCCATGCAGCACCTGTCACTCTGCCCCGAAGGGAGGAAACTGTCTCCAGTAACCGTCAGAGGATGTCAAACGCTGGTAAGGTTCTGCGCGTTGCTTCGAATTAAACCACATGCTCCACCGCTTGTGCAGGCCCCCGTCAATTTCTTTGAGTTTTAACCTTGCGGCCGTACTCCCCAGGCGGAGAACTTAATGCGTTAGCTGCGCCACCGAAACCCTATGGGCCCCGACAGCTAGTTCTCATCGTTTACGGCATGGACTACCAGGGTATCTAATCCTGTTTGCTCCCCATGCTTTCGCACCTCAGCGTCAGTACTTGTCCAGTGAGTCGCCTTCGCCACTGGTGTTCTTCCGAATATCTACGAATTCCACCTCTACACTCGGAATTCCACTCACCTCTCCAAGACTCTAGCGATGTAGTTTCAAAGGCAGTTCCGGGGTTGAGCCCCGGGATTTCACCTCTGACTTACAAAGCCGCCTACGCGCGCTTTACGCCCAGTAATTCCGAACAACGCTAGCTCCCTCCGTATTACCGCGGCTGCTGGCACGGAGTTAGCCGGAGCTTATTCTCCAGGTACTGTCATTATCATCCCTGGTAAAAGAGCTTTACAACCCTAAGGCCTTCATCACTCACGCGGCATTGCTGGATCAGGCTTTCGCCCATTGTCCAATATTCCCCACTGCTGCCTCCCGTAGGAGTCTGGGCCGTGTCTCAGTCCCAGTGTGGCTGATCATCCTCTCAGACCAGCTATGGATCGTCGCCTTGGTAGGCCTTTACCCCACCAACAAGCTAATCCAACGCGGGCACATCCAAGGGCGATAAATCTTTGGACCGAAGTCATTATGCGGTATTAGCAGTCATTTCTAACTGTTGTTCCGCACCCTAGGGCAGTTTCCCACGCGTTACGCACCCGTCCGCCACTCACCCCGAAGGGTTCGTTCGACTTGCATGTGTTAGGCATGCCGCCAGCGTTCGTTCTGAGCCAGAATCAAACTCTCAAGTTGATGACCGATCGACAAGGCCGGGGGAATAACCCGACCAGTGCGACCGGCTGACTAGGAGCCGTTCCTGCACAAAAATCACAATCTGGTGTGTTTGCGTTTTTGGACATGCGTACCATGAATCCAACGAGGTCGAAGAACCCCGAAGGTGGCACCCAATTGGAACGGCTTGTTATTTACCGACAGACCCGAACCTAGTGTTCCGGATGCCGGGCCGCCGCCCGCATGTCCCTTCATTCTAACCGACAATGTCAAAGAGCAAAACGCATCTTCTGTCCCGGTGCTTGTGGTACCGGGCGTCGTGTTACCGACTGAAAAAGAAGCGCCGCGGTGGCGGTCCCGAGTGGGCGCCGCCGCTGCTGTGAGAAGGCATATATGTGGGCCTCCCAAATCCGTCAACGGCTTTTTGGAAAAAAGATGACACTTTGTTGGAAAGCGCCCCCATCGACGGCCTTTTATGTAGCAATTCAGCCATTTACGGGGTCTGAACGAATTTGGCGCCGCCGGAACTGTCGAGCGGGTTTCAGGGCCGGCGATCAGGCGCAGATCGGGGAATCGACCCCGCGTATCCGGATTCGCCGTCGAGAATCGCGGTAAAGAAGCTTCGTTCGACGGCATGAATCGGGTGAAGCCAGTGCTCGCCGACGGGCTCCTTTCCGCATCGCATCGACTACGCCGCCTCACGCATCCCTATATATAATGTCGGAACAGGAGGCGGATTCGCGCGGGAAGAGACGGCCCCGCGGCTTGCAATGCAGGCGGCTCCCCGCCATTTGCGCGGCATGCCTTCGCCCGAGCCCGAACTGACCGAACTCCGTTTCGCGCGCCTCCGGCGGACTCTCAAGCGTATGGCGCTTCTGAGCGTGATCGTGGGTTTGCTCGGCGTTGCCTTCGTCGTGATCGGCGATCCCGATCCCACCATCCACCTCGTCGTCGCGACGTTCGTGCTCGGCGCGGGCAGCATGCTGGTAGCCACCTTTCTCATGACGCTGATCTACTTCAGCGCCAGCGCCGGGTACGATGCCGACGCGCACGACAGTAATCCGATGCACGACGACCCTTCTCTCGATCCCAAGGATTCCGACCCCCGATGACGACCGACCGTACCGATCCCATTCTGCGCATCGTGCCGCGCCCCAGCGACATCAACGCCAACGGCCATATCTTCGGTGGGTGGGTGCTGAGCCAGATGGACATCGCGGGCGGCATCGTCGCCGCGCGCCGCGCCGGCGGCCAGGTCGCGACGGTGGCGATCGATTCGATGGAGTTCATCGCCCCCATCCTTCTTCACGACCTCATCAGCGTCTACGCCGAGATCGAACGGGTGGGGCGCAGCTCGATGGCGATCCGCATCGAAGTCGTCGCTACGCGCGAAGGCGGGAAGGTCGAGCAGAAGGTCACCGAAGCGATCTTCACGTTCGTCGCGATCGATGAAGACGCCAAACCGCGCGCCATCGAATCGGCCTGACCGACCCGATCGGTCCCCTTTCACGATTAAGCGTCGGCGTTGCCTTTTTGCTCGCTCGACCCGCGCGTCCCGCCAGAACAGCGACTTAGGCGCCAACCGTCATCCCACCGTCACGCAGCCGATACCTTCGCGTCATCGGACCGGCATGATCGCGTCAAACTGACCCCGTAGCGGCCGAAGTCGAGTTCGGCGCAAGCGGGGGCTGCCTTTCCGTTTTGTCGATCATCGTTCCTGTCCACCGCCGCAAGCGGAGAAAAATGATGACCAACCTGAAGACCATTCGCAACGTCCTGCTTCTCAGTGCCGCTGCCGGCGCCCTCGGTGCCTGCGGCGCCGACGACGTCGCCTCGCCCGGCGAAGGGGTGATCGTCGTTCCGACGCCGACACCGACCCCCACGCCGACCCCGACGCCCACGCCTACGCCGACCCCCACCCCGACCGGTGGCCCCGCGGCCAACTGCCCGATGGGTACCGCGAACGTCGGCACCATCGACGTCGGCGGCAATGCCGATGACGAGCGGCGCGTGTGCCAGCTTTCGGGTCGCATTACGCAGGACCTCTTCCTCCCCAACAACGACGGCACGATCTATTCGCTGTCGGGCAAGGTCGAGGTCGGCATCGACGACGGTGCCGCCGGTGGCGCAGGCGATACCGCCATCCTGACCATCGAAGACGGCGTGACCATCTTCGGCTCGGCGGGCGCGGACTTCCTCGCGGTCAACCGCGGTTCGCAGCTCATCGTCGACGGCGAGGCGGACAGCCCCGTCGTGATGACCAGCCGCCAGAACGTCCTCGGCACCGCCAACGAAAGCTCGATCGGCCAGTGGGGCGGGCTCGTCCTCCTCGGCCAGGCGCCCGGCGAAGGTTGCGCCGCTGCGCCTTGCGGCCTGCCCGTCGAAGGCACATCCGGTTCGCTCTACGGCGGCGGCGATGCCAACGATTCCTCGGGCCGGATCGAATATCTGCAGGTTCGCTACGCGGGCTTCGAAGTCGACGCCAACAACGAGCTGAACGGGATCACGCTCGGCGGCGTCGGCGCGGGCACGATCTTCGAACATGTCCAGGTCCACAACGGTTCGGACGACGGCATCGAATGGTTCGGCGGCACGGTGAACAACAAGTGGCTGGTCCTGACCGGCAACGACGACGACTCGCTCGACGCCGACGTCGGCTATCAGGGCGGCACGCAGTTCGCGATCGTGATCCAGCGCGCCGACGGCGGCGACAAGCTGGCCGAGATCGACAGCCCCGGCAACCAGGACAACGAACCCGGCACCAACTGGGAGATTGCGAACTTCACGTTCGTCACTCCGCAGAGCGACGAGTATCTCAACATTCGCGGCGCTGCCGACTTCGCGCTCTACAATGGCGTGATCGTTGCCGAAGGGCCGTGCATCGGGTTCGACGAAGAAGCCACCGTCACGGAATCTGGAACCAACCGCTCCGACGAACTGGGCGCACCGCGCATCAAGTCGGTCGTGCTCGACTGCGGTGCCAACCCGTTCGTAACCAACGCTCCGGTGACCGTGGCGCAGATCCAGGCGCTCTTCGATGCCGATGACAATAACGACACGTCGTTCACGAACTCGCTGACCGACACCTTCATCAACGGCGCCAACGAGAATGCCGTCGAGGCGGCCGATCCGACCGAGCTCGAGAACGGCGATTTCTTCGAGGCCGTCGATTACATCGGCGCGGTCCGCGACGCCAACGACGACTGGTGGCGGGGCTGGACCTGCGGTCTTGCGGGTCAGGAAAGCTGCCTGACCGTGCCCGGCGCCGGTTCCGACGACTAGGGCTCCAGCCCTCTTTCGTATCGGGGAGCGGCGCCACCGGTGGCCGCTCCCCCATCGTATCCAGAAAAGCCGATGGAAGATTTCCCGATGACCAAGCCTCAGACGCTCTGCGCCCTGCTCGCGACCACTGCGCTGCTCGTTCCCGCGACGGCCTTCGCGCAGGATGCGGGCACGCCCCCCTCCTCGCCCTCGGCCAGCCAGGTCGGCGACCCCGACGATGAAGCCGCGCAGCAGGACACGCTCGACGCCGTCCAGCCGGGAGCCGACGACACACCGCCGGAGAGCACGGTCGAAATCTCGAGCCCCGGTGCGGATCGCGGCGAGGAAATCATCATCCGCGGCACCTATATCCCCAGCCCAGTTCGCGCGACGCCCGAAGTCGTATCTGTGCTGTCCGCCGAGGACATCGCCCGCAGCGGCGACGGCGATATCGCCTCTGCACTCGAACGGGTGACGGGTCTTTCGGTCGTGGGAGGGCGCTTCGTCTACGTGCGCGGCCTGGGGGAGCGCTATAGCTCGGCGCTGCTCAACGGCGCTCCGTTGCCCAGCCCCGAGCCGCTGCGCCGCGTCGTTCCGCTCGATCTGTTTCCGACGTCGGTCATCGCCTCGACGGTCGTTCAGAAAAGCTATTCGGCCAATTATCCGGGCGAGTTCGGCGGCGGGGTCATCAACCTGACCACCCGTTCGGCGCCGGAAGAAGGTTTCCTTTCCGTGGGCGGCGGCATCGGTTTCGACACCGAGACCAGCCTCAACCTCGGCTATACCTACTACGGCAGCGCGACCGACTTTCTCGGCTACGACGACGGCAACCGCACGCTTTCCAATACCTTCCGGGCCGCGCTCGATAGCGGCAACCGCCTCGTCGAATCGGAGGCCTTCAGCTTCACCGATCTCCAGAACCTGACCGCCAGTCTCGACAATGCCTCGACCTCGCTGATCCAGACGACCTACGACGTTCCCGTGAACTGGTCGGCCGACATCGGAGCGGGCGAGACGTTCGAACTGGGGGCGCTCGATCTGGGCGTGATCGCGGTCGGCGGCATCTCGAACAGCTGGCGCACCCGGCAGGGCTTTCGCGAATTCGGCAACTCGCTCGGCGACCCGACCCTGCCCGATGCCGAGCTGCTCGCCGAGCAGAGCTTCCTCTACACCTCGACGCAGAACCGCGTCATCGTGAACGGCCTCGGCAGCCTGGTCTTCAATCTCGGCGACCAGCAGCTCCGCCTCACCGGCCTCTACATCCGCGATGCGTTGAAGGAAGCGCAGATCAGCCTCGGCGAGGATCTGGAATCGGTATCGCCCGTCGATCCCGCCATCCCGACGCTGCAGACCGGCGGGACCAGCTACTTCGAGCGCGAACTCTACAATGCGCAAGCCGTCGCCGAACTCGAATTTGGCGACCTCAGCCTCGATCTGCGCGGCTCCTACGCCAAGACGCGGCGCGACAGCCCGTACGAGCGCAGCTACAGCTACGTCTACGACGCCAGCGTCAACGACTACGTCAACGACCTGCGCTCGCCTGGCAACGAAGCGGACGTGAGCTTCTCCGAACTGGACGACGAGCTCTGGTTCGGCGCTGCGGACGTCGCCTATTACCTGCCCACCGCCATGCCGGTCACCCTGTCGGCAGGATTTGCCTATTCCGACAACAGCCGTTCGGCGATCCGGCGCGACTTCGAGTTCTTCCCCAACCGGGCACTCAGCCCGGTCGTGGCGCAGACCCGCATCGACTATCTGCTCTCGGACTACAACGTCTTCACCTACGACATCGCGATCCGCGAAACGACCGGTGGTCTTGGTTCGGCGGCCTATGATGCGGGACTGGAAACGATCGCCGGCTACGGAATGGTCGAGGTCGAACCCGCGAGCGACGTTCTGATCAATGCGGGCGTGCGCTACGAACAGGGCACCCAGACGGTCACGCCGCTGATCCTCTTCGGGCAACCCGCCGCGCAGGCCACCACGCTGGAGCGCGACTATTGGCTTCCCGCTGGGACGGTTACCTGGAATTTCGCCGACGACATGCAGCTGCGCCTAGGCGCTTCGAAGACGATCGCTCGCCCGCAGTTCCGCGAACTCGCGCCGCAGCCCTATGTCGATTTCGAATCGCAGCGGACCTTCTTCGGCAACCAGTTCCTCACCGACAGCGAGATCTTCAACCTCGACGCGCGCTACGAATATTATTTCGGCCGCGACCAGATCTTCAGCCTCGCAGGCTTCTACAAGGACATCTCCGATCCGATCGAAGCGATCGCCACGAATATCGGGTCGACCTCGCTCACCAGCTTCGCGAACGCGCCCCGGGCCCAACTCTACGGCGCCGAAGTCGAATTCCGGAAATATCTCCCCTTCGACGACCTGGGGACGACAGAGGGCTTCTTCGGCCCCCGCCGGATCGCGCTAATCACCAACTATACCTACACCAATTCCGAGATCGTCGTCGGTCCCGACGATACGACCATCAGCTTCACTAGCCAGCCCGACAGCGTCCTCGCCAGCACGGTGTTCGCCGACGGCGTGCCGCTGACCGGACAGTCGGAGCACCTCGTTAACGTCCAGCTGGGGCTGGAACACGAGGATCGGCTGTCGCAGCAGACGCTCCTCCTGACCTACGCGTCCGATCGCGTGACCAACCGCGGCCCCAACCGCACCCCGGACTTCATCGAACGGCCCGGCGTCCAGCTCGACGTGGTCATCCGCGAAGGCATCGAACTCGGCAGCAACGGGCCCGGCCTCGAACTGAAGGCCGAAGCACGAAACCTGCTCGGCACCGATTACGAGGAAACGCAGACGCTCAACGACAGCGTTCTCAATATCCTCACCTATGATCGCGGCCGCACCTTCAATCTGTCGGGCACCCTGACGTTCTAGGGTCGCGACTGCGCTCCGCCGAACTTCTGACCGAACGACGGGACCGCCTTCCAACCGGATCGCGGTCCCGTCTGCTTTCACAAAACTATCAAAAACATGTCTTGAAACTGTCATCGATGCCACGCATCCCTATGGCAGGGAAGGGTTTTCGTATCCATGTTCGGTTCGATTCTCCGCACGCGCCCCGGGCGCCGCGATCGACTGACCTTTGCGCAGGCGCACGTCGTCGCGCGCGCCCTGCTTCTCGCCGTTCTCGCCGCCTTCGCCGCGCGCCTCGTCTGGGTCTTTGCGACCCCCGTCGGACCCATCGGGGACTGGCAGGCGGCCAGCCCCCGCCTGCTTCCGGCGGCGGCGCAAAGCGAATTGCTCAACCGCTACGACCCGTTCCCCCAACAACAGGCCGCCACCACCAGCGTCGGCGGCGAAGCCGTCACCGACCTCGACCTGGAATTGTTCGGAACCCGCGAGAATCGCGGTACCGGCATGGGCAGCGCGATCATCGCCGGCGCCGACGGCGAACAGGCGAGCTATCAGGTCGGCGACGAAGTCGCGCCCGGCGTGACGCTCGCCGCAGTCGCCTTCGACTATGTGACACTCGATCGCGGTGGCGTCCGCGAGCGGCTGTATTTCGAAGGAGCCGAACCCGAAGCCGGCGCTGAAAATACGGCTTCCGCCGGCGAGGGCGGCAACACGACGGCCGCCTCCGCATCGGTCCCCGATCTGGATTTCCAGCCGCGCCAGTCGGGCGGTCGCATCACCGGCATCCGCCTTCCCGTCAGTGCCGAACCCGCTCTCATGGCGGTCTATGGCCTGCGCCAGGGCGACGTGATCGTCTCCGTCAATGGCGTCCCCGTCGACAGCCAGTCGGACATCGCCCAGTTCCAGGCCGCGCTCAAACCCGGCGCGCGCCTTTCGCTCCAAGTCGAACGCGGGGGATCGACCGTCCCCGTCGCGGTCACCCTCTAGATCCTTTCAGCAGGCAGCCAACGCCATGAAGAAATCCCTCCTCCTCCTGTCGGCCGCGATGCTGATGACCGCCCAGCCCGCCTATGCGCAATATGCGTTGAACTTCCGGGAGGCCGATATTCGAGCGGTCGTCGACGATGCCGCGCGCGTGACCGGACTGACCTTCGTGGTGGACAGCCGCGTCAACCAGACCGTCAGCGTCGTCTCGCAACGTTCGCTCAGCCGATCGGAATATTTCGAGCTGTTCTTGTCGACGCTGCGCTCCAATGGCCTCGTCGCCATTCCCATTTCGGGTGGCTATCGAATCCAGCCCGCGCAGGGTGCTGCGACCCAGCCGAGCCAGCTGGGCGTGCGCGGCGCGGCACGCAACGAGTTCGTCACCGAGATCTTCCGGCTGCGGACCATCGATGCGGCGGGGGCCCTGGAGACGCTCCGCCCGCTGATCAGTCAGGAAGGCGAGATCACGGCCAACCGCAATGCCAACACCGTCATCGTCGCCGACTTTGCCGACAATGTCGTGCGCATCCGCAACCTGATCGGTCGCATCGATGCCGATAATTCCTCGACCGACATCGTCTATCTTTCGAACGCGGGCGCACGCGAAGTGGCGGAGGCGCTGTCCGGTCTCAACGGCGAAGGTGTCATCGGCGCCCCGGTCGCGGTGTCGCCGATCGACAGCGCCAACGGCCTCGCGCTCCGCGGCCCCGCCCCCGCGGTCGCCGAATATGCCCGCCTTGCGCGCGAACTGGACAGCCAGGCCGCAGGCGGAAGCGACATCCGCGTCTACTTCCTCGAACATGCCGACGCCGAAGCGATGCTGCCCGTCATCCAGCAACTGCTCGGCCAGCCGGTCACGATCCAGACCGACGCGCCTGCCTTCATCACCACGCAGGACGAGGAAGGCACGGGCGCGGGCCCGACATCGCAGCCCGTTCCGCCCTTGAGCGGCATTGCGCCCGCCTCCACCGGCAACGCCTCGAACGGCATTGCCCGCTTCGGGCCCGCCGTCGTGACCCGCTACACCGGCACCAACGCCATCATCGTCGCCGCCAACGCCAGCGTGCAGCGCCAGATCGGCGAAGTCATCCGCCAGCTCGACACGCGCCGCGAACAGGTGCTGATCGAAGCGATCATCGTCGAGATCGGCGACACCGCCGCACGCCAGCTGTCCACGCAGTTCCTGCTCGCCGGCGAGAACACGCCGATCCTCGGCACCACCTATTCCAACGCACAGCCCAACATCCTGGCCATCGGCGGGGCGGTGGCGAACTACGAGCTGGGCCGCGAGACCGCGGTCACCGACGACGGCGTCGTCACCACCACGATCGACAGTCCGCTCGGCAACGGCGTGACCGAAGCCGCGGTCCAGTCCGCGCTGGCGACGCGGGGCGGAATCGCGGGCGGGGTCATCAATCTTGCGGGCAATGCGCTGTTCGGCGCGATCATCAACGCGGTCGAAGCCGATACCGAGAGCAACCTGCTCTCCACTCCCTCGACGATGACGCTCGATAACCAGGAAGCGAACCTGCTGGTCGGTCAGGAAGTCCCGATCACCACCGGCGAAGCGCTCTCGAGCAATTTCGACAATGCCTTCCGGACGGTCCAGCGCCAGAACGTCGGTATCCAGCTCGACGTCAAACCGCAGGTGAACAGCTCTGGCTCGATCAAGCTGTTCATCCGTCAGGAAGTCAGCTCGGTCGCCGGCCCCGTGGCCTCGGGCTCGTCCGATCTCATCATCAACAAGCGCGAATTCAAAAATGTCGTCACCGTCGACAATGGCGAGATCGTCGCCATCGGCGGCCTGCTCGACGACAGCGAGCGCAACACGATCGAGAAGATCCCGTTGCTGGGCGACATTCCGATCCTCGGCGAACTGTTCAAGTCGCGCTCGCGCTCGCGGTCCAAAACCAACCTCATGGTCTTCATCCGCCCGACGATCATCCGCGATCGCGACGACGCCGCGGCCATGACCGCGCGCCGCTACAACTTCATGCGGGCCTCGCAATGGGCCAACAATCCCAACGTCGAACCCTCGCTGGACAGCCTCGTGCGCGACTATCTCGGCACCGTCCCGCCGACCGCCGCACCGATCGGTCCCGGCGACATCTACGTCCGGCCGCCCGCGGTCGTCGACGCGGTCGCCGTTCCCCCCGCTGCCGAGCCGATGATTGGAGACGAGCGATGATGATCGTGCGCCGCGACAATCGCGCTCCCGTGGAGGACGAACAGCGCCTGATACCCGATGAAAACGACGGCCCGGCGCCGGGCGCCATGGCCCTCGACGAACCGCGCGCCGCCGTGCCGATGGCCGACGTCATCGACATTCCCTATGCCTTCGCGCGCGAACACGGGATCGTCATTCGCCCCGACAGCGGCGACGATCTGACCGTCGCGGTGCGCCAGGGAGCCGACCCGGTGATGATCGTCGAGGTCCGACGTTACCTTGCCCGCCCCTTCGCCATCGACTTCGTCGAGGAAGGCGAGTTCAACCGACTGCTGCACGGTCGGTATGCCGGCAGCGCGGCCGAAGGGATCGGCGACATCGGCGGCGGTGACGAACTGGACGCGCTCGCCAGCGGCATCCCCAGTGCGGAGGATCTGCTCGACACCAGCGACGACGCCCCCGCCATCCGCCTCATCAACGGCATCATCGCCGAAGCCGTTCGCCTGGGCGTCTCCGATATCCATATCGAACCTTACGAAAGCGGCCTCGTCGTCCGCCTTCGCCGTGACGGCGTCCTGAAAGAGCATCTGCGCATGCCCGCGCATGCCGCACCCGTCGTGGTCAGCCGCATCAAGGTCATGGCCCGTCTCGACATCGCGGAACGGCGCGTGCCGCAAGACGGGCGCATCGCCCTCAAACTCGGCGGCCGCCAGCTGGACGTCCGCGTGTCGACGCTTCCCGGTCGCGCGGGCGAACGGGTCGTCATGCGTATCCTCGACAAGGAGAATGCCGGCCTCTCGATCGACCTGCTCGGGATTCACGGCGCTGCCGACGAGGTCCTGCGCGAAGCCTTGTCCGAACCCAACGGGATCATTCTCGTGACCGGCCCCACCGGCTCGGGGAAGACGACCACTCTCTACGCCTGCCTCCAGCATCTCAACGACGGTCAGCGCAATCTGCTCACGGTCGAGGATCCGGTCGAATATTCGATCGACGGCATTGGCCAGACGCAGGTCGACGCGAAGGTCGGCATGAGCTTTGCCGCCGGCCTCCGCGCGATCCTCCGACAGGATCCCGACATCGTCATGGTCGGCGAAATCCGCGACAAGGAAACCGCCGACATTGCGGTGCAAGCCTCGCTCACCGGCCATCTCGTCCTCTCGACCGTTCACACCAACGATGCGGTCGGTGCGATCACTCGCCTGCGTGACATGCGCATTGAACCCTTCCTGATCGCCAGCACGTTGCGCGCCGTCATCGCCCAGCGGCTCGTTCGTCGCCTCTGCATGAACTGCCGCGAGGCGGTCCCGGCCGACCGCTCGATCGCCGCGCTGCTCGGCTTCGACGAAGGCGAAACGGTCTATCGTGCGCATGGCTGCGCCGAATGCTCGAACACCGGTTTCAAAGGTCGCATCGGCGTGTTCGAGGCGATCAAGGTCGATGGCACCATCCGCCGCCTGATTGCCGAGGGGGGCGACGAATCGGTCATCGCCCGCCACGCCTTCCTCAACAATCCCAACCTCGGCTCGGCCGCCCGAAAGCTCGTTCGTTCGGGCGAGACCACACCGGAGGAAGCGATCCGCATCGCGCGCAGTCAGGACGATGAAGGAGCGGGCGAGGCCGCCTGATGACCAGCGACTTCGCCTATGTCGCGGTCGACGCCAGGGGTCGCGAGAAACGTGGCACCGTTCGGGCGCCCGACAAGGACGCCGCCCGGACGCAGCTTCAGCGTAGAAATCTGCATCCCGTCAAACTCGGCTGCGCCACCCGCAAGGCGAGCGCCCCTGCGAAACCGGGCATCTCGCTCGACATGCGCATCGGCGGGGAGCCCAAGTTCTCCGCCAAGCAGCGGGTCCTCTTCACGCGCCAACTCGCGACCCTCATCAAGGTGTCGCCGATCGAGGAGGCGTTGCGGACCATCGCCCGCCAGACGGACAAGCAGGCGGTCAAGGATATCGTCACCCGCATCGCCGACCGGGTCGTCGAAGGCCGCCGCCTCGCCGACGCACTCTCGGGCGAACCCCGAAGCTTCGACGGCCTCTATCGCGCCATGATCGCCGCGGGCGAGAGCTCGGGTACGCTGTCCGACCAGTTGGACCGCCTCGCCGCCCTGCAGGAGCGGCAGGCCGAAATGCGCTCCAAGCTCATCAGTGCGCTTGCCTATCCCGCCGTTCTGACCGTCGTCGCCATCGGTGTCGTCGCCGCGCTGATGATCGCGGTCGTGCCCAAGGTCGTCGAACAGTTCGACGATGTCGGGCAGCAACTCCCGCTTCTCACCCGGATCGTGATCGCCATCAGCGATTTTCTCGCCAGTTTCTGGATCGCCATCCTCTTGTTTCTCGGCGCCGCCATCCTCCTGACCATCGCTGCGCTCCGCAACGAGGCGTTCCGGCTCAGGTTCGATGCCGCAATTCTGCGCCTGCCCTTCTTCGGGCGGCTTCTGCGCGATCTCAACGCCGCTCGAATGGCGCGAACGCTGGCCACCATGGTCGCCGCGCGCCTACCCCTGGTCGAGGGACTGCGCCTCACCGCGCGGACCATCGCCAATCGCAAGCTCGCCGTCGCCACCCACCAGATGGAAGTCGATGTCCGCGGCGGGGGCAGCCTGTCGGGGGCGCTGCGCAAGACCAATATGTTCCCCCCTTTGCTCGTCCACCTGACCGCCTCGGGCGAGAGCGCGGGCCAGCTGGGGCCCATGCTCGGGCAGGCTGCGGACTATCTCGAACGCGAATTCGACACCTTCACGACCAGCGCGCTGGCCTTGCTCGAACCGCTCATCATCATCATCATGGGCGCGATCGTCGCCGCCATCGTCCTGGCGATCCTGATGCCCATTCTCCAACTGCAAACGCTGATCGGAACCTGATGCCCATGCCCGCCAAGAAGACCTCAAAGAAGCGCAAGAACGGCTTCACTCTCATCGAGCTGATGGTCGTCATCGTCATCATCGGGCTGCTCGGCACGGTCGTGATGCTCAACGTCCTGCCCGCGCAGGACCAAGCACAGCGCACCGCCGCGCAAGCCAATATCGCACAGCTGGAAAATGCGATGGAGCAGTATCGCATCGACAACTTCAGCTATCCCCCGACGATCGAGGCCCTGCGCACGCCCCCCGCCGGCCTCGCCCAGCCCGATCGCTACCGCCCCGGCGGCTATGTCCGCGAAATCCCCGAGGATCCGTGGGGCCGCCCGTTCCAAGTCCAGACCCCCGGTCGCGACGGACGCCCCTTCGACATCTACAGCCTCGGCGCCGACGGCCAGCCGGGCGGCGAAGACGAAAATGCGGACATCTACGCCGGCATCGAATAGGGCGCGATCCCGATCGAACGGCTTCACGCTTATCGAACTGATGGTCGTGTTGGTGGTGATGAGCCTTGCCGCGACGGCAGTCGTCCTCACCTTCCGCCCCTCGGACCACGCCCGTACCGAAGCGGTCATGCTCGCGGGTCGCATCGCCGCTCTGCGCGACGAAGCCGTCATGCGTTCGCGCCCGACCGGCATCTGGGTCACCCCATCCGGTTTCACCTTCGAGCAATATGCCGACCGCCAGTGGCAGCCGCTGTCCGGGCAGCGCTTCGACGGACGCACCGCCTTTCGATCGGGCGTGACGGCGCAGGGCGCGCGCACCGGGGTTCGCTTCGACAATCTGGGGCTCCCGTCGGCTCCGTCGGTCATCGTTCTGGAGGACGGGGACGGACGAACCGCCACGGTCGCCGTCGCCGCCAACGGCGCGGTCGAGGCCAACTGATGCGCCACGAACGCGGCTTCACGCTCATCGAGATGCTGATCGCGCTCAGCGTGTTCTCGATCGCCGCGCTCGCCCTTCTGCGCATCGACGCCTACGCCGTCGGCACCGCGTCCAATCTTCGCGAAAACAACATGGCGCGACTTGTCGCGAGCAACGAGGCCGCGCTGATCGCTTCCATGCCCGGCGCCCCCACGCGCGGCACCGAGACGAAGAACGTCGTGAACGGCGGCCAGACCTTCGCGGTCATCACGAATACCAGCCCCACCGACGACGAGCGGTTCCTGACCGTCGTCATCACCGTGCGCCCGCTCCCCGCCGGCCCGTCCCAACGGCTCGTGACCGTCAAGCGGATCGAACCGTGATCGACAAGCGCAACGGTTTCACCCTGATCGAAATGCTCGTCGGGCTGACGATCTTCGCGTTGCTCGCCAGCGCGGGTGTCGGCCTCCTGTCGGCCAGCGCCGATACCCAGCAGGCCGTCGATGCCTCGCTCGGCGAACAGGCCGATCTGACGCGGATTTCCGTCCTGCTCGAAGCCGACCTCGCGCAGGTCGCCGACCGTCCGACGCGCGACACGGGCGGCGCCGAACGACCCGCCTTCGTCGGCAGCGCGGACGGCATGACCTTCGTCCGCGGCGGCGTGGTCGCGCTCGATACCGCGCCGCAGACCGACCTTCGTCGCGTGCGATGGACCCTGGACCGGGGCGCGCTGACCCGCATCACGTTCGAGGAAGTCGATGGCAACGACGACCGCCTTCCGGATGCGCGTCTCGTCGATGACGTCAGCACGTTCGCCTTGGAATACCGGGGCATCGGAGGCGGATGGAGCGGCGCCTGGCCCGACGGCAGTGGCGAGGCGCTGCCCCGCGCCGTTCGGATGACGCTGGCGGGAAACCGGCTCCCCGAAACGCAATTCGTGGTCGCTCTTCCGCGCGTCGCCTTCGAGGAGCGGAGCGTGACGCCATGATCCCGTCGAAGGAACGCGGCACCGCCTTGCTGTCGGTCTTGTTGATCGTCGCGGTCATGGCCGCCATCGCCGCCACCGCGCTCGATCGCCTCGGCCTGTCGACGCGGCTGGCGGGAAATGCCGTCGTCGCGACACAGGGTCGCCACTGGCTGACGATGGCCGAGGAACTGGCGCAGGCGCGCATCACCGATGCCGCCGAACTCTCGGGCGCCGATCAGGCTGCGCTGTTGGGCGTCGAACGGTCGATCACCCTGCCCGACGGGCAGATCGTCACCGCGCGGCTCGAAGATGCGACCAATTGCTTCAACGTCAACAGCATGGTGCGCCGTCGCCAGACCGGCGTGCTGCAAAGCCAGGCACGCCGCGTCTTCCAGCTACGCGACCTCTTCATCATCCTCGGTCTTCCCGAAGGCCGCTCGCAACAGCTCGCCGATGCGATGGGCGATGCCATCGACGACGATCGCAACCCCCGACCGCTCGGCAGCGAGCGGCTGGCCGATGGCGCACCCGTTCCCGATCGCCTTCTGACGAGCGCCGACGAACTGGCCGGGATCGAAGGCATGGATGCCGAATACTGGTCGCGAATCCGGCCCTATCTGTGCGCACTTCCTTCGACGGACCCCACCCCCATCAACGTCGAAACCCTGTCGCCGGATCGCGCCGCGCTGCTCGCGATGCTGGCGCCGGAACAGATCAGCCTCGCCGATGCCACCGCCCAGCTGGAGGCGCGCCCCGCATCGGGGTTCGGCTCGGTTGTGGACTTCTGGGAAACGGGTCCGCTACGTGGGCGGGACATCCAGGGCAGCCGCGACAATCAGGTCGTGGTGGAGACGCGCTTCTTCCGGCTCGTCACCCGCGTGGGCGAAGGGGATACGGAATTGCGGCAGGAGGCGCTGTTTTCGGTCGAGGACGGGCGCGCCATCCTGCACGCGCGCCGATGGGGCAGCACGTCGTGACCAAGGCCGTCCTGATCCTCCTGCCCGATGCGCCCGACGCCTCATTATCCGACGCACCTTGGTGGGAAGTCGCCGAGGGAAGGGTGATTGGCCACGGCATGGGTTCGGGATGGCTTGCCCGGAGCGCGCAGAGCGGGCGCGAACCGGTCGTCCTTATCGGCCTCGTCGGGCCCGAACGCGTCCGTCTCGAACGGACCGACCCCGACCGGTTCGCCAGCCCGCAGGTACGCGGAGTCGCACGGCTGGAGGGCGAAGACACCGCTCTTGGCGCCGACCCCCATGTCGTCGCGGCGGCCGACGCCGCGAACGGCTGGATCGCCACGACCGACGGCGCGACGATGCGCCGGTGGCTCGACTGGGCGCAGGCGCAAGAGGCGGAGCTCGACCAGATCGTGCCGCTCGCCGCGCTTCTTCCCGTGAATGGCAAGTGGATCGAGGCGAAAGTCGGCGAACGGGTCATCGTCGCGCGGGACGGCCTCGCCCTCCCCGACGAGCCTGCGCTGGTCGATGCGCTGGTCGGAGACGAATTCGTCGACACGCTCGATCCCGAAGATCTCGACGCGCGCCTCGCTTCTGCCGTCCCGAACCCGCCGATCGACCTTCGCACCGGACGGTTCGCGCGGGCACGGCGCTGGGCGCCCGATCCGCGCCGCCTGGAGGAATTCGCGCTGCTGATCGGGCTGATCCTGTTGCTCGCGCTCGTCATTCCGATCGCCAAGGCGATCCGCTGGGACAGCGCGACCGAGAGCCTCGACCGGGAAACCGCAGCGATTGCGACGGCTGCACTGGGCCGACCCGTCGAGGCAGAGAGTGCGGAAACCGAACTTCTGGCCGCCCAGGGAGGCACGGGTCTCGGTGGTCGGGGGACCCAGGCGCTCACCAGCCTTTTCGCCGAGATGGAACGAGAGGCGAGCATCGAGGCCAGCATGCTGTCCTTCGACGCCACCGGCTCGCTGACCGCGCGCCTTACGGCGCCCGACGTCGATACGCTCAACCGCCTGCTTCTGGGGCTTCAGCAGCGCGGCTGGTCGGTCGCGGCCAATCCCCTGTCGGACGGACAGGGGCGCGCCATGATCGACCTTACCGTCCGTGGAGGAACGGCATGAACGCGATCCGGGACTGGTGGCGGGGACGCAGTCGCCGCGAACAGATCCTGTTCGGCATCCTCGCGCTCGTCGCGGTGCCGGTCATTGCCTGGTTCCTGATCATCGCGCCCGCGGTCAGCTGGCATGACGAGGCGCGCGAAACCTATGTGGCGTCGAGCGATCGCTACGGCCGGGTCAAGGCGCTCGCGGAAGCGATGGGCGGCGATCCCTCGACGACGGCGACCGCACCCATGCGCATCGATGCATCGCTGGACCAGTTCGTCGCGACCTCGGCCGACCAGGCGGGCTTCGCGCTTACCAGCAACAGCGCTTCCGGCCCCGATCGTACGAACGTCTCGATCGCGCAGGCGCGCTCGGCCGCCGCGCTCGCCTGGCTCGAGCAGTTGCGCGCCGCGGGCGTCGTGGTCGAGGCGATGTCGATGACCGACAATGGCGAAGGCGGAGTGGCGCTGGACCTCACCCTTGCAAAGGCCGCATCATGACCATTCGGGGACGCCGCCGCTGGATCGTCTGGACGCTGGTCGCCTTCCTGCTGGCGCTGCTCGCCTTTTTCCCGCTGCGCGTGGCGATGGACATGGCACTCGGCCGCGATGGCCTTTTGTCGGCGCGACAGGTGGGCGGCACCGTTTGGTCGGGGCGGATCGGCAACGCGATGCTGGGCCGCGAGCGGCTCGGCACCTTCGACGTCAATCTCGCCCCGCTGCCCCTTTTGATCGGGCGTACCGAAGTGGCGGTAGAGCGGCTCGAGGATCCCGACGGCCCGCTGACCGGCCGTTTCTTCCTGTCGGGGCCGAGCGAGGGCGTCGCGTCGCTCAACGGTCGCGTCAATGTCTCGGGCCTTGTCGCGCCCTTGCCGATCGACGCGCTGCTCTTCGACGGGGTCGACGCGCTGTTCGACGGAACCGCCTGCAAGTCCGCCACCGGAACCGTAACGGCCATACCCGCCGCCGCCGTCCGCTATTTCGCGGGCGAGATTTCGGGCCCGGTCGCCTGCGCCGACGACGGGCGGGTCGTCGCTACCTTGCAGGGACCCCGTGGAGGGGCCAGCGTCGCGCTCTACATCGACGCGCTGGGCGAGACCGAAGCGATGTTGAGCGTTGAGGGCGCTTCGCCCTTGATCGGCGAGGCGCTGCGTGCGTCGGGCTTTACACTAGACGGCGGCAGCTGGACCCTGTCGAGCCGCGGCCGACTGCAATAGGACGTGGAGGCCGTGTCGCCGGCCAGCTGGATCGTGTCAGGCATTTTGCTGGGCGCCATCGTCGGCAGCTTTCTCGCAACGCTGGTCGTGCGTTGGCCCGAGGGGAAAGGCGCGCTGACAGGGCGCTCCGCCTGCGATGGGTGCGCGCGCACGCTTTCGCCGATCGAACTGGTTCCGATCGTCAGCTATGTCGTCCTGCGGGGGAGATGCCGAGCCTGCCACGCGCCGATCGCGCGGTCGCACGTCGGGATCGAAATCGGCGCCGCGGCGATCGGCGCTACTGCCTTTGCCATTCTGCCCGAAGCGGCCGGCCTCGCGCTCGCGGCGATGGGGTGGCTGCTGCTGGCGCTCGGCTGGCTCGACGCGCGCCACCTCTGGCTTCCCGATCCGCTCGTGCTGCTGCTCGCGGGGATTGGTCTGGCGGCAGCCCAATGGGTCACCGCAATCACGCTGACCGATAGACTGATCGGCGGAGCCGCGGCTTTTCTGCTGCTCGAAGGGCTGCGGCGGGGTTATCAACGATTGCGCGGCCACGACGGAATGGGGGCAGGCGACCCCAAACTGTTCGGGGCCATCGGCCTATGGACGGGCTGGGCGATGCTCCCACTCGTCCTGTTGATCGGCAGCGCCGCGTTGCTCGCCCTCGCACTGATACGCGGCAGCGTGCATGAACGAACCCACGAGCATCCGCTCGGCAGTGCGCTCGCCGCTGCCGCATTCCTCGTCGCCTGCCTGTTGGCCGACGGCCGGATCTAGGCGGCGTCGGCCTCGTTGGTGCTGATCGCGGGCGGCAGCGCGTCAGCCGCGATGCCATCATCCGACTTCTTGGGACGTCCACGTTTCTTGGGAGGACTGTCCTCGGATTTGGGTCCGCTATCGTCGCTCTTCGGCTTGCGCGTCCGCTTGGGCTTGTCCTGCTGCTGCTGCTGCTGCTGCTGATCGTCATCCTCGTCGTCGTCACGATCGCGCTTGGACGACTTGGACTTCTGAGGCTGCTGGTTCTGCTGCTGACGATCGTCCTTGGACGAGTTCATTTCCTCGAGCACGCGGTGATAATGGTCCGCGAACTGGAGATAATATTCAGCTTGCACGCGGTCGCCCTGCATCTGCGCGTCGCGCGCAAGGCCCTTGTACTTTTCGAGAAGCTGCGATGCGTTACCGCGATTGCGATTGCCCGAGGGATTGGGGCCGCCTCGCTGGCCACCGCGTCCGCGGCGGCGGTTCTGTCGATTACTGATCAACGTATATTACCCTTGTCGTTGGGCGCCCCCACAATGGAGCAGCGCCGGAAGACCGGGTCGGGCAAGGGGGCCCGCGGCCCGGTGAGAGCTGTTCCCGCTGCCGTTTCCGCGCCTACCGCGACCTGGGGTCGGTGGAAAGGCAGACATGCGGCGGGATGGATGAGCGGGGGCGTTCCGGACGATCGAGATCGATGGATGGCCCCGTTTCACCGAATGATGTAGCAACGAAGTCCTACGATTCCAACCCTTTTACGCGTCGCCGATCGTTGCAGCCACGACACGGTCCCGTCCCGCGAGATCGCGGGCGACCCGGGCGCGCAGGCCTTCCGCCTCGACCATGGCGCTGACGACCGCGGCCTGACGGTGCCCGATCTCGAGTAGCGCAATCCCTTCTGGCGTCATCATGCGTCGCAGGCGCGGCACGATGACCCGGTACGCGTCGAGACCGTCCGATCCCGCCATCAACGCCTCGCGCGGTTCATGTGCGGCCACGTCCGCCGCCAGTTCGGGGTCACCCTCGGCGATGTAGGGGGGGTTCGCCAGAACGAGATCGAACCGCTCTCCGCCCACCGCCGCGAAATCCTTCTCTTGGAAGTTCGCCCGCTCCGTCATGCGCAAGTCATCCGCATTCCGCCGTGCAAAGGCGAGCGCCCTGGAGGATAGATCGATGCCGAGGCCGCTCGCATCGGGCCACTCGTCGAGGGCTGCCAGCAACAGCGTTCCCGGCCCCGTGCCGAGGTCCAGAACGCGCGCCGGCCCCGGTGTCCCCGCAAAATGGGCCACCGCCTCGTCGAGCAGGGTCTCGCTGTCCGCACGGGGGATCAATGCTCCCGGTCCGACCATGAGCTCGATCGTCCAGAAGGCGCGGCGTCCGACGATATAGGCTATCGGCTCTCCCGCTGCGCGCCGTTCGACGAAAGCTTCGAAGGATGCAGGCAGCGATCGCTCCGGGTCGAGAAGCAGCGCGTCGCGCTCCAATCCCCCAGCATATGCGGCCAGCAATTCCGCATCCAGCCGCGGCGTGTCGCTCACGTTCGCCAAGCGCGCCGCCGCGGCGGTCAGCCGCCGTGCGGTATCGCTCACTCCGGCGCGTCGAGGCTCGCCAGCCGTTCGGCCTCGTCCTCGGCGATCAGCGCCTCGATCAGTTCGGACAGCGCCACCCCTTCCAATACCGCATCGAGCTTGTGAAGCGTGAGGTTGATCCGGTGATCGGTCACCCGTCCCTGCGGGAAATTGTAGGTCCGGATACGCTCCGACCGGTCGCCCGATCCGACCATCGACTTGCGCGCACCCGAACGCTCCGCATCGGCTATCGCGCGCTCATGTTCGTACAGCCGCGTGCGCAGGACCTTCATGGCCTTGGCCTTGTTCTTGTGCTGCGACTTCTCGTCCTGCTGGCTGACGACGAGGCCGGTGGGAATGTGGGTGATCCGGACCGCGCTGTCGGTCGTGTTGACCGACTGGCCACCGGGGCCTGACGCACGGAACACGTCGATGCGCAGGTCCTTGTCGTCGATCTGCACGTCGACCTCCTCGGCCTCGGGCAGCACCGCCACGGTTGCAGCCGATGTGTGAATACGTCCGCCGCTTTCGGTCGCGGGGACGCGCTGCACGCGGTGCACGCCGCTTTCGAACTTCAGCTTGGCGAACACGCCATTGCCCTTCACGGATGCGACCGCTTCCTTGTAGCCGCCGACATCGCTCACGCTCGCGCTGATCAACTCGACCTTCCAGCCCTGCTCTTCGGCGAACCGTTGATACATGCGCAGCAGATCGCCCGCGAACAGCGCCGCCTCGTCGCCGCCGGTCCCCGCACGGACTTCGAGCATCGCTGGCTTTTCGTCGGCCTTGTCCTTGGGCAACAACGCCAACGCCAACTGGCGCTCGACCTTGGGGATCGCCTTGTTGATGGCCTGCGCCTCGTCCTCCGCCATCTCGCGCATCTCGGGATCGTCGAGCATTTCGGCGAGATCGGCCTTCTCGGTGCGCAGGCGCCGCAGTTCGGACGCGATCTCGGCGACCGCCTCGACCTCGGCATATTCCTTGCCCAGCCGCACGATGTCCTGCGGGTCGAGGTCCGCCGCACTCATGCGTCGTTGCAGATCCTCCTTCTTGGCAAGGATCGCGTCGACCCGGTCGGGAGAAATGGTCGCCATACTTATTCCTCCTCGTCGGTGCCGAGCACAGCACGCATCTGCCGCTCGACCGCCAGTTCGGTGATCGCCTCGACCGCTGCCGCGGGCGCCAGCGCCTTCTGCTCGCCGGTGCTCAGCACCTTCACCTGCAATTCGCCCGCTTCGATCTCGTCGTCGCCGATGATGATCGCCGCCAGCGCGCCCGCCTCGTCGGCGCGGCTCATCCGCTTGCCCATCTTGCCGCTGGCGAACAGTTCACCCGCCAGCCCGGCCTTGCGCAGCGCCGTCACGACCGCGATGCCGAGCCCCTGGGCCTTGTCGCCCATCGGAAGCACCGCCGCATCGACCTTGCGCACGACCTCGCCGCCATCGAGCAGCATCGCCAGCCGCTCGATCCCCGCGGCCCAGCCGACGGCCGGCGTATGCGATCCGCCCAGCTGTTCGATCAGCCCGTCGTAACGCCCCCCCGCCAGAACGGTGCCCTGCGCGCCCAACTGGTCGGTGACGAATTCGAACGCGGTATGGCGATAGTAATCGAGCCCGCGCACCAGGTGCGGATCGAGTTCGTAGGCGACGCCCGCCGCATCGAGCCCCGCACGCACCTTTCCGAAGAAATCCTCCGCTTCGGCGCTCAAGTCCATCTGCGGCGCGCTCTCGGCAAACGGTCGATCGCGGGGGTCCTTGCTGTCGAGAATGCGCAGCGGATTGCGCTCCAGCCGGTCCTGCGAATCCTCGCTCAGCTCGTCGCGGTGGCTCGCAAAATGCTCGACCAGCGCGGCGCGCCACCGGTCACGACTTTCCGCATCGCCCAGCGTGTTGAGCTTCAGCCGAACCGCGCCGATCCCCAATTCTTCGAGCAGTTGTGCACCCATCGTCAGCAATTCGACGTCGGCCAGCGGTTCGGCGCTTCCGATCACCTCGGCGTCGAGCTGGTGAAACTGGCGATAACGACCCTTCTGCGGTCGTTCGTACCGGAACGCCGCCCCGTGCGTCGCAACCTTCATCGGGGCGTGCTGCTGCCAGCCCTCGGACAGGTAGGCGCGCGCAATCCCCGCGGTGAACTCGGGCCGCAAGGTCACCGATCCCTCGGAGCGCGATTCGAACGACCACATCTCCTTGGACACGACGTCGCTCGTTTCGCCCATCGTGCGGGCGAATACACCGGTCACCTCGAACACCGGCACTTCGACACGCGCGAAATTGTAAAGCCGCCGCACCCGGTCGAACGTCTCCACCACGTGCTGGAACCGCTCCGCTTCCTCGCCATAGAGGCTCTGCGTGCCCTTGATCGGCCTGAATTTATTCATGCAGCGAGCGGTTAGTCGCTCGGGCCAACGCAATCCACCCTTTTCGCCTTGGCCCTCCGCCCCCGCAGCGCTACAGGCCCGGCATGAACATCGACCTCATTCCCGTTGGCGACGATCCGCCGCACGAACTCAACGTCTTCATCGAAGTCCCGATCGGCGGCGAGCCGGTCAAGTACGAGTTCGACAAGAAATCGGGTGCCATGGTGGTCGATCGCATCCTGCACACGCCGATGCGCTATCCGACCAACTACGGCTTCATTCCCCAGACGTTGTGCGACGACGGCGATCCGCTCGACTGTCTGGTGATGACCCGCTGGTCGCTGCTTCCGGGCACGGTGATCGCCGCGCGGCCCGTCGGCGTCCTTCATCTCGAAGACGAAGCGGGAGGCGACGAGAAACTGCTGGCGGTGCCCGTGACCCGCGTTTCACCTTATTACGAGAGTGTCGAGAACCACACCGACCTGCCCCATATCGTGACCCAGCAGATCGAACACTTCTTCACCCACTACAAGGATCTGGAGAAGGAGAAATGGGTGCGCATCGGTCGCTGGGGCGACCGCGATGATGCGTTGAAGGTCGTGCGCGACGCGGTTGATCGCGTGGGGAAGGCCTAGCTTCCGCCACGCATCCGCTGAAACTGCTCGCGGATGAACCGCGTCGGCACGAACAGCTTGCGGATTTCCAGGCTGATCACCCGCCCCTCGGGACGCAGAAGATCGGCCTGATACCTTGGCGGCACGTTGCCGAACTCGTCGGTCACCTTGGGCCGATCGTTGAGCACATTGTCGATGCCCAGCTGGATCGAGGTGCCCCGAAGCCATGGTTCGCGCGACAGGAGATCGAGATTCTCGCCAAGATTGGCGTAGAGGTTGATGTCGAAGGTGCCGTAATCGGCAAAGCGTAGCTGTCCGATCCCGCTGTCCACCCGCGTGGTCGAATACCAGTCGACATCGACCCGCGCGCCCCAGCCGTTGTTGAACAGGCCGAACCGCCCCTCCAGCGTGTGACGCGACCGTCCGCCCGTCCCGCCGAGCGCGTCGCCGTCGAGATAATCGAGCAGCGGCCCGTCTTCGGCAATCAGCAGTTCGTCGGTGAAATTGATCTCGTGCGTGACGCTGGCCCACAACCGGCCGCCGCGATTGCCGCGTCCGCCGCCGAATCCGCCCGGACCGCCGCCGCCGCGACGTCCGCGTGCCTGCTGCTGTCCCTGCTGGGACTGCTGACCTTCCTGGGTCTGGCCTTCCTGGGCCTGACCCTGCTGGTTCTCGCCCTGTTGCCGGGTCTCGCTCTGGTTTTGCTGTTCACTCGACGGCCGCTGGCGGCCTTCGGGCGTCGGTGGTCCCTGCCGACCTTCGGACTGCGCGTTGGCGGCCTGCTGACGCTGCCCGCGCTGTCCTTCCAATCCGAGACGCGCGAAGCGCTCCCGGAAGCGCTGGATCGTCTCGGGGCTCGGCGGATCGGCTTCGAGCGTGTGGCGCAGCGAGAAGCCGTAGCGGAGGCTGTCGCGCCGCGATTGGGCGTAATTCACGGGCGTGAAGTCGACACTGACGAGATCGCCCATCGCATCGCGCACGAACCGGCCAGGGAACGCCGCCTCGATCTCGGGAGACACGGAGGGAAAACCGCCCTGCGGATTGTCGATCCGGGTCGAGACGAAATCGGCACGAAGATCGATGTCGATGTCGTCGTTGTCGATCGGCACTTCCCAGTTCGCGCCGAGGCTCCACACCTCGCGCGTATCGGCGACGAGGTCGGGGTTGCCGCCGGTAATCACCGGAATGAACACCGTTTCCCCAGTGGTGAAATCGAACACCCGTGCCAGCGGCTCGATGGTTACGGGATCGCCGAGCTGGGAAAGCGAGGGTGCGCCCTCCTCGCGCTGATAATTGACGCGCAGCCGCAGCCGGTCCGTCGGGCGCCAGTTCACGCCGCCGCCGAGCGCGGTCAGCGTGCCGAAGTCCGACAGTTCCTCGACGAGTCCGTTGAACCCGATCCCGATCTCGCCGACCGGACTGTCCTCGAGAAGCGGCGCATCGAGGTTGGCCGAAGCGAACAGCCGCGTGCGGTCGAGGGAGACATCCTCCTCGATCCCCGAAATCGTGTCGCTGCTGTCGATCGACAGATAGTTCACGCCGGCGCGGAAGGTCGGCCGCAATTCGCCCGCCGGCAGGTCGGCGATGACGCCCGACAATTGCCCGTCGAGGACCGCCTGCACACTGGTCGACAGCGCCTCGTTGCGCACCGGCGCACCGAACGCAAGATTGTTGAACGGACTCACGCGCGGATCGAGCGCGTCGAGATCCGCCTGGATCGCCTCGACGTTCACCCCGCGATCGGTGCGGGTGCGCGTTTCCGTGACGTCGAGCGTGCCGTTCGACGACCAGAGCCAGTCGCCCGGAGGCGAATTCAGGATGAAGGCCAACGCTCCCGTGCGCGAACGCCGGTCGCGCGCCAAGGCGCCAAAGTTCGTGGCGCGCAACACTTCGGTATCGACACCATCGATCGCGAACGGGCTATCTGCCGGCACGTTGAGCCGCGCGACGTCCGGTCCCAGGAGACTCTGACCGATACCTTCGGACAGCTCGCCGTTGACCGTCAGGTCGATCTCCCCGAGCGGCCGCTTGATGACCGTCGACAGCGACAAATCCTCGCTACTGCCTTCCAGCGTGCGGAAGGGGCGGGGGTCGATCGCGCCTTCCAGCGTCTCGATAGGTTCGAGGGCGATATCGCGCTCGTTCTCGGTGAGCTTGCCCTGGGTTTCATATTCGAACTCGAAGGTCGTCCGCTTGCCGGGCGACAGCATCAGGCGATCGGCCTCGAACTCGAAGCCCGCGCGCCCGCCATCGGTCGGGGCCCGCATTTCGGTTTCCAGCGTCGTCGAGAAGAAATTCTCGCGCAGCACGAAATTCACCACCCGCTGGTCGGCGCTGTAGCCATAGGTCAACGCGACTTCCTCGGCGAGGATGTCCATCCGCTCGATCGCCTCGGGCGGAAGCCCGCGCAGCTCGCGGAATCCCGAAATCCGCCGCCCGTCGATCAGCAGGACGGGCCGTCCGCCGCCGCGCCCGCGGTTGGAGCCGATTTCCGGCTGGAGAGCCTCCAGCAGTTCCTCGACGCTGCGCGCGCCGGTCGCAGCGATGTCGCGCGCATCGAGCGTCACGATCGGCTCGGCATCGCCGACCACCGATCCGCGCGGCCGCCCGGCGGTGATCACGATTCCGTCGTCGTCGGCGATTGGCTCATCGACCACCGGCACCGGATCGGGTTGAACGGTCTCCTCGTCGACCGCATCGTCGACATCCTGCGCCTCTGCCGGCGCATCCTGCGGCGCGGGAATGGGCGTGGGGTCCTGGGGTGCTTCCTGCGCGAGCATCGCAGCGATGGCGCCAAGGGCGGTTCCGGTGATGTGCATGAAATTCCTGGTTCCTACAGCGGGCAGCGCATTTCCCGACTGGCCTTCCGGGAGCGCGCCTGCAATCGTCCCCTTGTAACGTGATGTCGCGAGGGAGGTTGCAGTGCACCATCGTTCCAAGGTCTGGATTGCAGGCGCTTTTCTACTAACGGCCTGCACGTCGGACGAACGGCCCGCACCGCTCGCTCCCCTGTCCGCGCCTACCGGAGCCGCACAAACGACTGCCGCCGCGATCGAACGGATCGAAGCGCGCGACGACGAGATCCGCGCGGTCATCGCGCTCGACCCGACGGCAATGGAACAGGCGCGCCGTCTCGAGGAAGGCCCGACGAGCTCTCCGCTTCACGGCATGCCTGTCCTCCTCAAGGACAATATCGAGACCGCCGGCCCGCTGGCGACCACCGCAGGCAGCCTCGCGCTCGCCGACAACGTCACCGGGCGCGACGCGCCGCTGGTCGCGGGCCTCCGCGCTGCCGGAGCGGTCATCCTCGGCAAGACCAACCTGTCCGAATGGGCGAATTTCCGCAGCGAGAATAGCAATTCGGGCTGGAGCGCCGTGGGTGGGCAGACGGTCAATCCGTGGGCGATGGACCGTTCCCCGTGCGGTTCATCGGCAGGGTCCGGCGCGGCGGTCGCCGCAGGATATACCGACTATGCCGTCGGCACCGAAACCAACGGGTCGATCACCTGCCCCGCGGCAATGAACGGCGTCGTCGGATTCAAGCCCTCGGTCGGCATGGTCAGCCGCACCCATATCGTTCCCATCAGCGTCACGCAGGACACCGCGGGCCCGATGACGCGCACCGTGGCGCAAGCGGCGCAGATGATGGACGCAATGGCGGGCAGCGACCCCGCCGATCCCGCCACTGCCGATGCCGACCGCTACAAGGGCCGCTTCGTCCCCGCCCTTTCCGGCGCCACCCTCCGAGGCAAGCGACTGGGCGTCCTTCAGTTCGCGACCGGGTTCGAGACCGACGCGGCGTTCGCGCGCGCCAGGGCGCTGCTCGAGGCGCAGGGCGCCATCCTAGTCGAAATCGAGGAAATCGGGGCCGACCGCCTCGACGGGCAGTTGTCCTACGACATCCTGCTCACCGAGTTTCGCGACGGGGTGAACCGATACCTCGCGACCACCGACCCCGCGCAGGTCCCCACGCGCACGCTCGCCGACCTCATCGTCTTCAACGCGTCGAACGCGCGCGAGCTCGCCATCTTCGATCAGTCGATCTTCGAGAAAGCGGAGGAGACGCGGATCGACGACGATTATCGCGACAAGGTGAAGCAGAACCTCGAATGGTCGGGCCGGAACGGCATCGACCGGTTGCTGTCGGAAAACGATCTGGATGCGCTCATCTTCCCGACAACCGCGCCTGCGATGCTGATCGACCATGTGCATGGCGACAGCTGGAACGGTGGCGGGGCAGGCTATCTGGCGGCGTGGGCGGGCTATCCGCACCTCACCGTACCGATGGGGCTGTCGAAAGGACTGCCGGTGGGGTTGAGCTTCGTCGGCACCAAGTGGGACGATCCGGCGATCCTCGCGCTCGGCCACGCCTACGAGCAGGCGCGGGGCGATTTCCCCCGCCCGACCTTCGCCCGGTCGACCAGCGACCTCGCGCCGTTCGCGCCCTACGTCGAGCCCGCGAACTAGGCCTCGATCATCTCGTGGCCCGGAGCGGCCGGACGCGAGGCGATCCACACGCCCGCGATGATGGCCGCGCCGCCCGCGACGGTCCACGGCAGCGGCACTTCGCCGAACAGGAGAAACCCGAACGCCGCGGCCCACAGGAAACCCGCATATTCGCTGGCGCTCAGATAGCTGGCGGTGGCGCGGCGATAGGCCCAGGCCAGCAGGATCGTCCCCGCCACCCCGGTGACCGCCGCCGCGACGATCGCGATCTCCTGACCCTCCGGATATTGCACACCGCCGCCCACGCCGACGCCGATGATCCAGAAGAGGCTGGCGGGGATGAGATAGAGAAACAGCGCGATCTCGATTGGATCGGCGACCTGCGACTGCTGCCGCATCAGGATGATGTTAAAGCTGTAGAGCACCGCCGAACCGAGGATCATGAGCGCCCCCACGAAAGCGGCTTCGCCCATGTCGGCCTGCGCCTGCCCGAAGAAGATCAGGAGGGTTCCGGAAAAGGCCACGATGCTGCCCAGAACACTCGCGCCCTCGACCTTTTCGCCGAGCAGGAGACGCGCCCAGAACAGGGCGAACAGCGGCGCCATGAATGCGAGCGCGATCGCCTGCGCCATCGGGACCCGTTCCAGCCCCGAGAAGAACAGCAACGCCATCGGCACGCCCAGCACGCCGCGCATGACATGCAATCGCACCGCCGTGCGCGTCGGGCGCGTCTTGCGGAGAAGGACGTAGGCCAGCACCACCAGCGGCACCGACGCCGCCAGTCGCCAGCACAGCGCATCGAGCGCCCCGACGTCGAGGCTCATCGCCTTGACCGCGCCATCCATCGCCGACAGGCAACCGACGCCGAGAACGGCGACGAGAAAGGCACTCAGGGGATTGGCGGCGCGCGACATGGCGCGCGATCTGCCCCAAATTCGCGGGTTGCGCCAGCGACTAGCGCAGCACCATCGTATCGCCGTCCATCTCGATCCTTCCCGCCCGGGTGAGGAAGCTCTGGCCGAGCAGGTTCATCGTTCCGCCCTCGATGATCGTCGCCTCGATGTCGCGGACGACCTTGCCGCCGACGCGGACCTCGGTCAGCGTGACCGGCTTGCCGCGTACCTCGCCCGAAACCTGCCGTCCCACGACATGGAATTCGTGGGGGTCGAACGGCAGCCCCAGCCGCCGCGCATCGGCCTCGGTCAGCGCGATGCCCGTCGCGCCGGTGTCGACCAGAAAGCGCACGCTCGTCCCGCCGATCACGGCATCGGTATAGAAATGCCCGCCTGGGCCGCGTTCGAATTCGACCGCGCTCGAGTAGGTCGGAACAGGGGGCATAGGCGCCGCGGATGCCGCGACAATCGGAGCGGTCGCGGCATCGACCATCAGCGTTTCGGCGGATCTGTCGTCCGCGGCCGCCACCTCCATCGCGGCGGGATCGGCCATGACGGCGACCAGCGCAGCGAAGACGACCACCATGAGGGCGAAATATTTCATGCCTTCCGCCCTATGCGATGCCGGTAAAGAAAAGCCTATGCGCGGGCGCAGCGCCGATTTTCGTCCGCCATCGCGATCATGCTCGCGGCGTGGCGATCCGCGACCGCGCGCGGATCGTTGCCGTAGCCGCCGCCGAGCGCGCTCGCGACCGGAATGCCGCGATGCCGCGCCGTGTGCACCACGAACCGGTCGCGTGCCTCCAGCCCCGCGCTGGTCAGCCCCAATCGACCCAATTTGTCGTCCTCGTGCGGATCGACCCCTGCCTGATAGAGAATCAGGTCCGGCGCGACGTCCCCGACGATCGGGACCAGTTCGCGCTTCAACGTCGCCAGATAGTCCGCGTCCCCCGTCCCGTCGGGCAGCCCGACATCGCGGTCGCTCGCCGCCTTGCGCACCGGAAAGTTCTTTTGCGCGTGCATCGAGAAAGTGAAGACGTCGCTCCGTCCCGCCGTCAGGCTCGCGGTGCCGTCGCCCTGGTGCACGTCGAGATCGACGATCAAAATGCGTTCGGCGTCGTCCTCCGCGATCAACCGGTTCGACGCCACGGCGAGGTCGTTGAACACGCAATAGCCCGCGCCTGTATCGTAGAGCGCATGGTGCGACCCCGCCGCGCTGTTCGCGGCATAGCCATGCTCGATCGCCAGCTTCGCCGCGAGCCACGTGCCGCCATTGGTGTGTCGCACCCGGTCGCGGATCCGCGCGGTCACCGGGAAACCGATCCGCCGTTCTTTGTCCCTCGGAACCGCCACGTCGAACACCTCCGCGACATAGGCAGGGTCATGCACCGCCTCGAGCCATTCGCGCGGCATCGCCGGCGGCGCATGCTCGGTCATCGCGATCCCCGCCTCGCGCAACGCCACCATCACGAGCTGATACTTGTCGAACCGGAACGTCCCCCGCTCCGGCTTCGGCTGCATGTAATCGACGTGATGGACGACGTGGAGCAGAGGATTATCGGCCCCGATACCTAATGAGACGATACTTCGGCCCAGGGTTCTGCAATTCGTCGTGCTTGAATCCACAAATCTCTTTGGCGAAACGCAGCGGCACATCGAAAAAATAGTCGGCCGAAGGATCATCGGCCTGCGCGGCCTTCGCGTCGGCAATTGCATCGTCCAACCCCTGTGGACCGCCAGCAAAGACGTCGAGATGATCATGGCCCCGTGGGGCAGCATGAACTAGACCCCACTCCATCACGCCGCCCTGCGCGAAAGACGCAACCGAGATCATTGCGGTTTCATCGATCTGCACGGTGACGATTGGAAACGCACGGCTAAGTAGCACACCGAAATCCGCATCGAATTTCTCATCGTCTTCCGACCACACCAGCGCCCATCCATTGCCGAGATCGCACGCGCACTCGCCCTCAGGAATGTCGATCGTCGTGCCGGTTGTTTCAGCCCGAAGGAGGTGGAGTAAGGATTCGAGGGGCGCCATGGCTGCAACCCAGCTGACCCGATACCCCATTGCCTAATGCGCCGGGACGAAGGCCTCGGCCTCGCCGGCCTCGATCTTCGCCGCCTTTTCCTCGACCAGCCTTACGATGTGATCGACCATGCTCTCGTTCTCGATGTGATGGTCCTTGACGCCCGACAGATACACCATGTGGCTGCCGTTGCCGCCACCGGTCACGCCGATGTCGGTCTCGCGCGCTTCGCCCGGGCCGTTCACGACGCAGCCGAGAACGCTGAGGCTCATCGGCGTCTTGATATGCTGCAACCGGTCTTCGAGCGTCTGGACCGTGCGGATGACGTCGAACCCCTGCCGCGCACAGCTCGGGCAGCTCACCACCCGCACGCCGCGCGAGCGGAGCCCCAAGGACTTCAGGATCTCGAAGCCGACGCGCACCTCTTCCTCGGGCTCGGCGCTCAGGCTCACGCGGATCGTGTCGCCGACCCCCGCCCAGAGAAGCGAACCGATGCCGAGTGCCGACTTCACCGTCCCGCCGATCAGCCCGCCCGCCTCGGTAATGCCGAGGTGCAGCGGACAATCGACCTGCGCGGCGAGTTCGGAATAGGCCGCCACCGCCAGCATCAGGTCCGACGCCTTCACCGCGACCTTGAATTCGTGAAAGTCGTGGTCCTGCAGGATCCTGATGTGATCCATCGCGCTTTCGACCAGTGCCTCGGGACAGGGTTCGCCGTACTTTTCCAGCAGATGCTTCTCGAGGCTCCCTGCATTCACCCCGATGCGGATCGCGCAGCCGTTGGCCTTGGCCGCGCGAATGACTTCCTTGACCCGCTCGTCCGACCCGATGTTGCCGGGATTGATGCGCAGACACGCCGCGCCCGCGTCCGCCGCTTCCAGCGCGCGCTTGTAATGAAAATGGATGTCCGCGACGATCGGCACTTCGGCGGCCCTGACGATCTCGGGCATCGCGGCGGTGGAGTCGGTGTCGGGACAGGAAACGCGGATGATATCCGCGCCCGCTTCCTCGCAGCGGCGAATCTGGTCGATCGTCGCCTTCGCATCGGAGGTAAGCGTGTTGGTCATGGTCTGCACCGAAATCGGCGCATCGCCCCCGACGGGGACCTTGCCGACCATGATCTTGCGGGACTGTCGGCGCTCGATCTGGCGCCACGGACGAAGTGAGGACATGCCACCGATATAGACGTCCTGGCGTGGCAATCCAATGACGCTTGCCTTTTCGCCCGTCGCCGCGCCAATCATCGCGCATGGAATTGACCGACCATCGCAACGAGGAAGACGGCCCGCTGCTGTTCGGCCGGGTGCTCGACGGACGCGGCGGCGGTCGACCGATCGGGTGGAACGAGGCCAAGGCCTGGAACCCCGCCGGCCCCGGCGAACTCCTCTGGCTCCACCTTTGCCGCACCCACGACGAGGCCGAACCCTGGCTCGAGAACGCGCTGGGCCTTCCCGAACCGGTCGCCGAAATGCTGACCGACGACGGCAATCGGCCCCGCGCCTATCGCGACGGCGACCAGCTCGTCGCGGTCCTGCGCGGCATCAACTTCAATCCGGGCGCGGAGCCCGAGGACATGATCTCGATGCAGCTCTGGTCCGACGGCACCCGCCTCGTCACGCTGCGGCGCGAGCCGCTGCAGACCCCGCGCGACGTGCTCGCCGCCATCGATTCGGGGACCGGCCCCGCCGATGCGGGTGCGCTCGTCACCGAACTGGTCGAACAGATCATCGCGCGCATGAACAAGTCGATCGTCGACATGAACATGGTGATCGACGATCTGGAAGACGCCGACATCGACGACGAGCGCGACGAGATCCTCGAACGCACCAGCGCCATTCGCCGCAACTGCCTTGCCCTCAAGCGCCATATGGGGCCGCAGCACGGAGCACTGGAAGCCATCGCCAAGGCGCGCCTCCCCTGGTTCGAGGAGCACGACCGGCGCGAGATCGCCGAGACGATCGAGCGCCTGCGCCGCTATCTCGACGATATCGACGTCTCGATGGAATCCGCCGTCGTGCTGCAGGACGAACTGCGCGCCCGCGCGCTCGCCAGCAGCGACAAGACCAATTATCTCCTCACCCTCGTCGCCTCGATCTTCCTCCCGCTGGGCTTCCTGACCGGTCTGCTCGGCATCAATGTCGGCGGCATGCCGGGGACCGACGATGCCGATGCCTTCTGGATCGTCGTCTATGCCTGCGGCGGGCTCCTCGTCGTGCAGGTGCTTCTGTTCATGCTGTGGCGATGGTGGTCGCAGCGCCGCTGACGGATCGGCGAGCCGGTCGCACGCGTTATCCCCACGAACCATCCATTCGGGGAGAACAGAATCATGCCCACCATCCTGATCACCGGCGCCAGCCGAGGCATCGGCCGCGAACTTGCCGAACAATATAGCCGCGACGGCTGGGACGTCATCGCCACCGCCCGCGACCAACTGGACATCGCCGACCTCAACAAGCTGGACAATGTCCGCGCTCACCGCCTCGACGTGAAGGACGCGGGCGAGGTCGATCGGTTCGTCGACGAACTGGGCGACCAGACGATCGACGTCTTTCTCAACAATGCCGGCATCTACGGCCCGCGCGAGGTCGAACGCGACGGTTGGCTGGACGTCCTCGAGATCAATGCCGTCGCCCCGACGATCCTGGCGCAGCGGTTGAAGGACAGGGTCGCCGGGTCGGAGCAGAAGAAGATGGCGGTGGTCACCTCCAAGATGGGATCGATCGCCGACAACGGGTCGGGAGGCTCGATCCCCTATCGCAGCTCCAAGGCGGCGGTGAACGCCGCGTGGAAAAGCCTCGCCAACGACATGAAGTCGGACGGCATCAGCGTCGTGATGCTCCACCCCGGCTGGGTGAAGACCGACATGGGCGGCGAGAATGCCAATATCGACACGCAGACGAGCGCCACCGGTCTGCGCCAGCGGATCGACGAGACCAGCGTCGACAATACGGGCCGTTTCGTCGCCTACGACGGTGCCGACATTCCCTGGTAGCATTTCCCCGACTGGTATTCGGCGGCGGGCGCGCTAGGCTGCGGGGCATGACCCGCTTTGCCCTTGCGCTCGCCGCGCTCATCGCCCTCCCTGCCACCGCCCCATCGACGGCCCGCGCGCAGGAGGCCGAACCTCGATGGAGCCTCGTCATCCACGGCGGTGCGGGCACGATCCGGCGCGAGAGCATGACCCCGGAAAAGGACGCGGAAATCCGCGCCAAGCTCGACGAAGCGCTCGTCGCGGGCAGCGAGATCCTGGCGGCAGGCGGATCGAGCCTCGACGCCATCCAGGCGGCGATCATGGTTCTGGAGGACGATCCTAACTTCAACGCGGGGCGCGGTGCGGTCTTCACCTGGGAAGGCACCAACAGCCTCGATTCCTCGATCATGCGCGGCGATACGCTGGAGGCGGGCGCGGTCGCTGGCCTGTCGACGACAAAGAACCCCATCCTCGCCGCCCGCGCGGTCATGGAGCAGAGCCCGCACGTCCTGCTCTCGGGCGAGGGCGCCGATACATTCGCGAGCGAGCAGGGCATCGAGCAGGTCGATCCCGACTATTTCTACACGCAGGAGCGCTACGACGCGCTGACCCGTTTCAAGGAAAACGCGATGCGCGGTGCCAATTCCGAGCAGTTGGAGGTCGATTACAAGTTCGGCACCGTCGGCGCGGTCGCAATGGACGTGAACGGCGTCATCTCCGCGGGCACCTCGACGGGCGGCATGACCGGCAAGCGCTGGGGCCGCATCGGCGACAGCCCGATCATCGGGGCGGGGACGTATGCGAACGATCTGTGCGGCGTGTCGGCGACCGGGACTGGGGAATATTTTATTCGCCTGAATGTAGCGGCCGCGCATTGCAGTCAGGTCGGACTGAATTTCCACTCGGCGCAAGACGCGGCGCGTCGTTTTGAACTGCTGCGACAGCGCGAAGATAGCGACGCTGGTATCGTCTACGAAAGCTTTGAGCCCGCCACACCTGCCGAGATTTCGAGACTGAGCGGCAACCGTATCATCCGCAAGGTCGGCGAGCTCGGCGGTTCCGGCGGGATCATCTATCTCGCGCCCGACGGTACCCCCGGGTGGAGCTTCGACACTCCCGGGATGTACCGCGGCAGCGCCACCAGCGCCGATGGCCGCACCGTCGCCATCTACGGCGACGAGGAGTAAGGCCTACTCCGCCTTGATGAACGCCGCGATGGCCGTCGCGACGGCAGGGTCGATCGTCAGGTCCGCGTCGGCATAGGTCGCGATATTCTCCATGCGCGTCGCCCCTTGGCGCACCGGCTTGAAGGCATGGTTCACGCCCGGAATGTCGACCCTCGTCGCGCCCGGCTGTCCAGCGCTCAGCGCGTCGGCATCGGCCTCCATGACCTGCACGTCCTCTCCCAGCGACACGATCAGCATCGGCACCGCCACCCGTCCCGCCAGCGCGGCCGGATCGGCAGCGCCGAGGTCGATCAGATAAGGCTGTATCGACGGATTGAACATCGGTCGGAGCGGCGCCGGCAGCGTCTCCACATCGAACGTCTCCCCGGCCCGCAGTGCATCAAGTCCGGCGACCGTCAGCTCCATCCACGCCTCGGGGATCTGGCCGTCCAGCTGGCTTTCGATGACGTTGAGCAACGGCCGACCGGGCGTCGCCAGCAGCAGGACGCCGCACAAACCCTCGGGATTGCGCGCCGCCTCGGTCAGCGCCACGACGCCGCCCTCCGAATGGCCTGCCAGCCAGACGCAGTCCCTCCCCCGATCGCGCAACAGGTCGACGAAGGCGCGCGCATCATCGGCGTAGGCGTCGAGCGTCACGTCGTTGCCGTTGGCGATGGCCGCGGCAGACCCGAACATCCCGCGCTTGTCGTAGCGCAGGACCGCGATCCCCTGCCGGTTCAGCGCGTCGGCAAGCTGCACGAACACCTTTCCCTTGAGCGCCAGCATATTGTCGCCGTCACGATCCGTCGGACCCGATCCGGGGATCAGCACCATCGCCGGTCCCTCGGCGGGGCCGCTCAGCGTTCCCGCCAACGGCCCGTCCGGTCCCGCAACCGTCACTTCCTCGGGCTCCTGCGCCGCCAGCATCATCGCCATCACAACCTCGATCATCACCACGTATCCTTGTCCTTGCCCCATCGCCATTGCCAGCCGCCGGGCGTCTTGGCCCATGCTACCCACATGAAGATGAGCGTAAGCGAAACGGTGATCGCGACGAAGACCGTTTCCCGTTCCGGCAACAGCAACAGGGCCGCCAACCCGATGCCGGCGAAATACAGCGCCATCGCGACCCAGCCCTGCCAACTGCTCGGCGGCCCCGACCCGAAGCCGAACCGCTTGGCATAGAACCAGCCGTCGTGGTGCTTGCCGCTCATTCGAACCCTCCCAATGCCACGAACATGGTGCCGCCGATCAGAACCATCAGGCAGGCGCCCGCAATGGCGTAGAGCCAAATGCCGGGCAGGATGCCCTCGTAGGGTCGGAAATGATCGTCTACTCCGGTCTCTGGCCGGTCGCTCTTGTGGCTCAAGGGATCGCTCCGGTTCGTAGCAGGATCGCCAGCGCGGTGGCCGCGATCCCCCACGACAGCAGCAGCGGCGTCCAGCGCCATTCGATCTTCCGGTCTTCGGTCATCCTCGTTCTCCTCAGTCCTTTTTCGGGGGCCTTCCGCGCTTCACGGGCTTCGGCGGATCGAGCTTCACGCCGCGTTCCTTCAGCGCCTCGCGCAGCAGGATCTCGATCTCGGCATTGGCCGAGCGCAGTTCCGTCGCCGCCAGTCGCTCGATCGCCGCGTAGAGCGCGGGATCGAGCCGCAGGGGAAAGGCTTTTCGCTTGTTCGCCATCGCGGCGGGGCGTCGCCCTCTTCCCTAGCTGTACAGGCTGCCGGCGTTGACGACGGGTTGAGTGTCACGTTCGCCGCACAGCACCACCATGAGGTTCGACACCATCGCCGCGCGCCGCTCGTCGTCCAGTTCGACCACTTGGCGCTTCGACAGATCGGCCAGCGCCTGCTCGACCATTCCGACCGCGCCTTCGACCAATGTCTGGCGCGCCGCGACCACCGCCTGCGCCTGCTGTCGCCGCAGCATCGCCGAAGCGATTTCCTGCGCGTAGGCAAGGTGGGTGAACCCGCATTCGTCAACGGTGATCCCCGCGACCCGCAGCCGTTCGCGCACCTCCCGCAGCAGTTCGATACCAACTTCTTCCAGATGCCCGCGCAACGTGATGTCGTCGGTGTCGAAATCGTCATAGGGGTGGCGGCTCGCGACCGTGCGGATCGCCACCTCCACCTGGACGCGGACGAATTCCTTGTAGTCGTCGACGTCGAACACCGCCTGCGCAGTATCGACCACGCGCCAGACGACCTGCGCCGCCATCTCGATCGGATTGCCGCGGCTGTCGTTCACCTTGATGCGGTCGGAGATGAAGTTGTTGGCGCGTACCGACACCTTCTGCTTGCCCAGCCACGGCCACACCCAGCGCAGCCCGTCGGTCCTGTCGGTCCCCTTGTAGGTGCCGAACAACGTGATGACCGCCGCTTGGTTGGGCTGCAGCATGTAGAAACCGACGCTGACGAAGATGAACAGGAGCGGCACGAGGATGATGCCGACGATCGACAGGACGCCCGGATCGTCCGCGCGCACCGCGCTCAATACTGCCCACACCTCCGCCGCGACCAGCGCGAGCAGCACCAGCAGCACCGGATAGCCCGTCATCGTCGATGCCGACCGCTCGTCGCTGGCGATCAACCTGCCTTCCACCACTTCCACCATCATGCTCCTCCTTTTTTCTGATATCACTTTTATATCGGACTGATACGAAGGTCAAGATCGACCGAGGCCGCTTCAATTCGCTCCGCCACAAGGCTAGGGCTGGAGGTGCCATGGATATCTACCTCCCCATCGCCGAAATGGCGGTCAACGCGCTCATCATCGTGGCGCTGGGCGGGCTGGTCGGTGTCCTGTCGGGGTTGTTCGGGGTCGGCGGCGGCTTCCTCACCACCCCCTTGCTGATCTTCTATGGCGTGCCGCCGACCGTGGCGGTCGCCAGCGCCACCACCCAGGTCACCGGCACCAGCGTATCGGGCGCGGCCGCGCACATGCGCCGGGGCGGGATCGACTTCCCGATGGCGGGGGTGATGATCGTTGGCGGGATCATGGGCAGCCTCATCGGTGTCGGGCTGTTCCGCCTGCTGCAGGCGTCGGGCCAGTTCGACCTCGTCATCGGCTTTCTCTACGTCCTGCTGCTGGGCGGGATCGGCGGCCTCATGCTCCGCGATGCGGTTGTGGCGCTGGGGTGGGTCGACCCGCCGAAGCGCAAGGGGCCGCGCAGGCGTCACCATCGCTGGATCGCAGCGCTGCCGCTGCGCTGGCGCTTCTACGCGTCGGGGCTCTACATCTCGCCGATCGCGCCTGCGCTCGTGGGTCTGGGCGCGGGGATCCTGACCGTCCTGCTCGGCGTAGGCGGCGGATTCATCGTGATCCCGGCGATGATTTACGTGCTGGGGATGGCGGCGCGGGTCGTCGTCGGAACCAGCCTCGTGATGATCCTCGCGGTCAGCGCCTTCACCACCCTCGTCCACGCCCTGACGACGCAGGCGGTCGACATCGTCCTCGCGATCCTGCTGCTGTTCGGCAGCGTCGTCGGCGCGCAATATGGTGTGCTGATCGCGCACAAGGTGAAACCCGACCTGCTGCGCCTCGCGCTGGCGGTCATCATTCTCGCGGTCGCGGCGCGGATGCTGCTGGGGCTCACCTATCGCCCCGACGACATTTTCACGGTCACGATCCTGTGATTCGCCTGCTGGCCCTTGCCCTTGTCTGGGTCGCGGCGGTCGGCGCCGCGCCGGTGCTCGTGCCCGACGTGTCCTCGCGCCAGGTCCAGATCCAGACCAGTTTCACGGGCGAGGAACTGCTCCTGTTCGGCGCGATCATCTATCCTGACGCGATGCCCGAAGGCGGGGCCGACATCGCAGTCGTCCTGCGCGGTCCCGCCGACAGTATCCTCGTGCGCGAGAAGCGGCGCGTCGCGGGCGTCTGGGTCAATGCCGATTCGCACCTCTTCCGCTCCGCGCCCGGTTTCTACGCCGTCGCCAGCAGCGCACCGCTCGACGACCTCGTCGATGAACGCACCGCCGCCATCTACGAGCTCGGTCTCGCCAATCTCCAGCTGTCGCCCGGCCCCGGCCAGGAAGCGCAGACCGAGCGCCGGATCGAAACGGGCTTCATCGATCTCATGCGCGAACGGCAGCTCTATGCCGAATATCCCGACGGCGTCGACGTCACCGACGGCGTGCTCTACCGCGCGCGGATCGCCATCCCGAGCCGCGTGCCCGTCGGGGATTATACCGCCGAAACCTTCCTCATCGCCGACGGCCGCATTCTCGCGGTCGCCACCCGCGACGTCGCCATCGGGAAGACCGGGTTCGAACGGTTTGTGGCGCTCGCGGCCGAACGGCGCCAGGGGTGGTACGGTCTCGTCGCGGTGCTCGTCTCGCTCGGTCTCGGCGCGTTCGCGGCCTTCGTCTTCGCCCGTCGCACCTGAAGCATCGGCTTAAAGGGAAAGTTTACCGTCTCTTGCAATAAGCGACGGCCAACGAATCCCTAATGCGAGAGCGAGCCGACGGAATGACCGACCAACCGAACCTCAACGCCTTCCTGTCGGAACTGAAGACCTACGCCGACGGCGACACGCCCACGGGTGATGCGACGCCCTTCGTTTCCGCCCCGATCGGGCACGTGACCGAGATTGCGGGTTCGGGCTCGTCGATCACCATCGAGATTGAACGCCTCCACCAGCTCGCCGAGGAAGACGATCCCGCGCTGCGGCTGTCGGGACAGGTCGGCAGCCAGGTCAAGATGGCGCAGGGCAAGAACTGGCTGATCGCCAACGTGCGCGAGATGCGCGCGGGCGAGAAGAACAATGTGATCGCCAAGGTCGACTTCCTCGGCGAGGGCAAGCGCGAGGAAAGCGGCCGCCTGTCGAGCTTCAAGCGCGGCGTCACCCGCTTCCCCATTCCGGGCGCCGAAGTCTTCCCCGTCACCACCGCCGACCTCAAGAGCGTCTTTGCCGCCGACAGCCGCCCGCATATCGAGATCGGCACGGTCTATCCGACCGACGACATCCGCGGCGCGCTCTACATCGACCCGATGCTCGGCAAGCATTTCGCCATTCTCGGATCGACGGGCACGGGCAAGTCGACCTCGGTCGCGCTGATTCTGCACCGGATTTCGCAACTCAGCCCCGAGGGTCATATCGTGATGATCGATCCTCACGGCGAATATTCGGCCGCGTTCAAGAACCACGGCGAGATCTTCAACGTCGACAATCTCCAGCTGCCCTACTGGCTGATGAACTTCGAGGAACATTGCGAAGTGCTCCTCACTTCTGACGGGGCCGAGCGGCAGCGCGACGAGGACATTCTCGCCAAGTGCCTCCTCGAGGCGCGCAGCCGCAACAAGATGGCCGCCGAATATGGCAAGGTCACCGTCGACAGCCCGATCCCCTATCTGCTGACCGACCTCAACCAGATCATCGTCGCGGAAATGGGCAATCTCGATCGCGCGGGCGAAGCGACCCCCTACAAGCGCATCAAGAACAAGCTCGACGAGCTGCGCTCCGACCCGCGTTTCACCTTCATGTTCTCGGGCATGATGGTGTCGGACACGATGCACCAGTTCATCGCCAAGATGTTCCGACTGCCCGCCAACGGCCGCCCGATCAGCATCATCGACGTCTCGGGCGTTCCGTCCGAAGTCACCTCGACGGTGGTCAGCGTGCTCGCGCGCATGGTCTTCGACTATGCCATCTGGTCGCGGACCGAGGCGCTGCGCCCGCTGCTGCTCGTCTGCGAGGAAGCGCACCGTTACGTGCCCAAGGACGACAGTTCGGGCCGGGGCCAGTCCGTCCGCCGCATCCTCGAACGGATCGCCAAGGAAGGCCGTAAATACGGCGTCTCGCTCGGTCTCATCACCCAGCGCCCGTCCGATCTCGCCGAAGGTGTGCTGTCGCAGTGCGGCACGATCCTTTCGATGCGTCTCAACAACGAGCGCGACCAGGACATGGTGCGCGCCGCGATGCCCGAAGGCGCGCGCGGTTTCCTCGACGCCATTCCGGCGCTTCGCAACCGCGAGGTCATCGTCTGCGGCGAAGGCGTGAACATTCCGATCCGTGTCAGCTTCGACACGCTCGAAGCCGAAAAGCGCCCTGCCTCGTCCGACCCCAGTTTCGCCGAAATGTGGCGCGACGTCGGCGACGAGGAAGGGATCATCGGTCGTGTCGTCAAACGCTGGCGCGGGCACGGCAAGTAAGTCTTAACCCTCTTCCTTCAGACATGATCGCATGATCGAGGCAGCCACCACTCTTCTAGGCGACATCTTCCGTCCCGGGCTGGCCATCCTGCTCGTGCTGCTGCCGCTGACCGTTCTCGAAATGAAGTTCGGGCGCGAGGACGTGTCGATGGCGACTCGCCTGAAGGGCCTTCCCTTCCAGTTCGTCCAGCTCGCCAGCTTCGTCATCGCGGGCAAGATCTTCGTCGATCTCTTCCAGAATCTGGGCATCGCGCCGGTCGTCGATCCCTTCGGGTTCGTCGGGGGCGCGGCGGTGGTCGTCGTCGTCCTGCTGTGGAAGGACTTCATCGCCTACTGGGCGCACCGCATCGCGCACAGCTACTATCTCTGGCCCTTTCACGCGCCGCACCATGCACCGCGCTACCTTTCAGCGATCAACAACCATAATCACTGGACCGCGCCGCTCTTCAACCTCGTGATCGTCGCCTTCCCGCTCGCGTTCGTGGAGCAGCCCGAAGCGGCGATCTGGTGGGTGCTGGCGCTGAAGAAGCTGCACGACGGCTTCACCCATTCCAACGTCACCTTCGACATGGGCCCGCTCAAATATCTCATCGTCGGACCCGGCTTCCACCGCGTCCATCACTCGATGGAAGAGGAGCATTTCGACAAGAATTTCAGCGCCATGTTCACCGTCTGGGACGTGCTGTTCGGCACCGTCTACTGGCACGATGCGAACTATCGCCCGCCCGTCGGCGTGGCCGATTTCCCCGAACCCCGGTTCGCCGACTGGTGGTTCGCGCCCTTCACCTATTGGTGGAACCGCCTGCCGGGCAAGCCGCTGCATCCTGCGGCAAAGGCGAGGGCGCAGGCTTCCGCGCGCGGCGATCTCTACGAATTTTCCGAAGAAGCAGTGGTGACGGTCGAACCGGCCTAGCCGGTCGGCAATTCCCGGAATGCCTTCAACCGTGCCTCGAACCGCGCCATCTCGGCGGGGGCCAGCACGGGGCGACGCACCATCTTCACGCCGTGCGGATCGATGGCCCTGCCGCTGCGCCGCACTTCGTAATGCAGGTGCGCACCGGTCGACAGGCCGGTCGAACCGACATAGCCGATAACCTGTCCCTGCACGACGCGCTGCCCCGGTGCGACCGCGATGTTCGACATGTGCGCATAGCGCGTCTCGAGCCCGTCGTCGTGGCCGAGCCGGACGATCTTGCCGTATCCGCCGCCCCAGCCCGCGCGGCTGACGACGCCGTCGGCCGCGGCCTGGATCGGCGTGCCGTGACCCGCCGCGAAATCGATTCCGGAATGCATCCGCGCGTAGCGCAGGATCGGGTGACGCCGCATCCCGAAGCTCGAGGAGATGCGCGCCGCGACCGGCCAGATCAGGCCCTCGGCCTTTCCGTCCAGAGCTGCCGCGTCGAGCCAGCGCGTCTTGCCGCCGCTGGCCCAGTTCATGAGCGTCACGTCATCACCGCCCTGCCGGTCGAGCGAGGCGTAGAGAAGGTCCCCCGCCACTTCCTCGCCGGCCGCGCTGCGCCGATGTTCGATGACGAGATCGAACAGGTCGTCGGGCGTCACGTCGCCCACGTCGACATTCTTCGAAATCGCCTTGAGATAATCCTGCGCCGCGCGGCTGCCGACCCCGGCGCCACGCATCGCCCAATAGAGCCCGCTCCCCGCGCGCCCCTTGATGCGCAGCGGCTTGGCCTCGACCGCGATCGGCTGGCGCTTGACCGCAAAGCCGTCCGCGCCCCGCGTCAATCCGACCATCAGGTCGAACCGCGCCTTCAGCCGCAGCGATTCGAGCGGCCGCGTCCCGTTGGCGCCCGCCTGACCCAGCCGGATGCTCACCCGCGTTCCCGCCGGCACGTTCTCGCCGCTCGCCGAGCGGACCGCCGCCGCCGCGACCTTGGCATCGCCGTGCGACACGCCCGCACGCGCCAGGCTCTTTTCCAGACCGCCGGCCTCGCCGACCGTCGCGACCAGTTCGCGGAACATGCGTTCGGGCACATGGGTCAGGCGCGACACGCTGTCGTCCGCGGCCATGCGCCGTCCCGAGGTCGCCCCGGTCGCAGCGCTCGATACGCCCGCCGCCGCCAGCTCGGCCGCGAAATCGGACCCGTCGGCGAGCGTCTCGCCGCCTGCCAGGGCGCGCGCCGCCGGCACCACGGCGATCGCCAGCGCCACGGCCGCGCCGCCCGCCAACACCCCCGTCCTGCTCTTCGCGAACTGCATCCGTCTTCCGCCCGTCCCGGTCTCGCGCGACTCTGTCGCGCCTCTCTTGTGCCTTGGATAGCGTAAAATGGTTAAAAAGGGTAAATGTCAGTGGGATGGCAGCCGCGTGGCGTCATCACGACACCCTTGCATCCCTGCTCGCGTGCCCTAACATCCATTCCATGACCCGCTCCGACAGCGGCATCGTCCGGGCCATCCTCGGGCCCACCAACACCGGCAAGACCCACTTGGCGATCGAGCGGATGTGCGCCCATTCCTCGGGCGTCATCGGCTTCCCGCTGCGTCTGCTCGCGCGCGAAGTCTACGACCGCGTGGTCAAGCTGAAGGGCGAGAAATCGGTCGCGCTCGTCACCGGTGAGGAGCGGATCGTGCCGCCGCAGGCGCGCTACGTCCTGTGCACAGCGGAATCGATGCCGATCCCGAATGCCGAAGCGCCGCCGGGCGATCCCGGCGACCTTCCCCGCGATTTCGCCTTCGCCGCCATCGACGAGGCGCAGCTGGGGATCGATCCCGAACGCGGCCATGTCTTCACCGACAGGATGCTCCACGCGCGCGGCCGCGAGGAAACGCTCATCCTCGGCTCCGAAACCCTGCGCCCGATCGTCCGCGAACTCCTGCCCGAAGCCGAGATCGTTACCCGTCCCCGCTTCTCGACCCTCTCCTACGGCGGCAGCTGCAAGCTCGCTCGCCTTCCCGCCCGCAGTGCCGTCGTCGCCTTCTCCGCCGAACAGGTCTACGCGCTCGCCGAGATGCTGCGCCGCTTCAAGGGCGGCGCCGCCGTCGTCATGGGCGCCCTCTCCCCCGCCACCCGCAACGCGCAGGTCGAGCTCTTCCAGCGCGGCGAAGTCGACTATCTGGTCGCCACCGACGCCATCGGCATGGGGCTCAATATGGACGTGAAGCATGTCGCCTTCGCGGGCCTCAGCAAGTTCGACGGTCGCCGCAGCCGCCGCCTCCATATCCCTGAAATGGCGCAGATCGCGGGTCGCGCGGGCCGTCACCAGACCGACGGGACCTTCGGCACCCTGTCATTGGGCGGAGAAGACGCGCCCGATTTCTCCGAAGAGGAAATCCACGCCATCGAGGGGCATCATTTCCGCCCGCTCGACAACATGTACTGGCGCAATGCCGACCTCGACTTCGACGATGTGCCGAGCCTGATCGCCAGCCTCGAGATCAAGCCCGACGAGGGGATGCTCCGCTCCGCGCCGCTGTCGATCGACCTCGCCGTGCTGAAACAGCTCGCCGAGGATCCCTCGATCTCGGGCCGCACGGGCGAATGCGTGCGGCGGCTCTGGTCCTGCTGCGGTCTCCCCGATTTCCGCAAAGTCGGCCCCCACCACCACGCCCGCATGGTCCGCCGCATCTACAGCTACATCGGCGAGGGCGGGCATATCAGCCAGGACTGGTTCAATGCGGAGGTCACTCGCCTCGACCGGGTGCAGGGCGATATCGAGACACTGGCCGACCGGCTCGCGGGAATCCGCAGCTGGGCCTATATCGCGCAGCGCAGCGACTGGCTCGCCAATCCCGCCCGATGGGCCGAACGCACGCGCGAGGTCGAGGCCCGCCTGTCCGACGCGCTCCACCTCGCCCTGACCCAGCGGTTCGTGGATCGGCGCACCAGCATGCTCGTCCGCGACATCGGGGCGAAAGGCGCCGATGCGCTGCCCGTGACCGTGTCGGCCGAGGGCGAGGTGATGGTCGGCCCCGAACCCATCGGTCATCTCGCGGGCTTCGATTTCATCGTCGATCCCACTGCCAAAGCGGGCGAGAAACGCCTCCTCCTCGCCGCCGCCGAACGCCGGTTGGGCGAGGAGCTCTCCCGCCGCGCGCAGGCGCTCATCGATGCGCCCGACACGGCCTTCGCGCTGATGGAGGACGGCGAGCGCATCGGGGTTGCGTGGGACGGCGTCATGCTCGCCAAGCTCGCGCCCGGCCGCTCGCTTACCGAACCCGCCGTCCGCACGGTCCGCGCGCTCGACCGCCTTTCCGCACCCCAACGTGCCGCGCTCCGTGCCCGGCTGGAGACATGGGTCGACCGACAGATCGAACGCCATCTCGGCCCACTCCGCCAGCTGGCCGAGGCCGCCACCGACGCCAAGATGCCCGGCGCCGTCCGCGCGCTCGCCGCCATGCTCGCCGATGCGGGCGGCGTCCTGCCGCGCAAGAGCCTTGCCAGCGCCATTTCCGGCCTCGACAAGCCGGACCGGTCGCAACTGCATAAGTTGCGCGTCCGCCTCGGGCCGCTCGACGTCTATATCGCGACGCTGCTGAAACCCGGCGCGCAGGAATGGCGCGGCGTCCTGTTCGCGGTCCGCGAAGGCAAACCGCTCCCCACGCTTCCCGTTGCGGGGGCCGCGCTACTCTCGGGCGATGTCGATCCCGCCGGTGCGCGGCTCGCCTTTCGCCGCGTGCGCGACAAATGGTTGCGCATCGACATGGCCGACCGCCTCGCCGCCCACGCCATGAAAGCCAAGGGCGCGGGGGGCGATCCGCTCGACGTGGCCCTCGCCACTTCGCTCGGCCTCGACGACAAGGATGTCGCCCGGCTGATGAACGATGTCGGCTTCGTTCCCGGCAAGGCGGGCTATGAATGGCGCGGCCGGGTCAAGAAGAAGCGCCGCCCCCCGCAGAAGCGACGCGCGCAGGCGCCCCGCCCGGGCAACGCCTTCGCCGATGCGCTCAAGGATCTGAAGCGCTGAACCCCGACGCGCTCCGGCTCGATACGCTGCTTTGCCGGCTTCGGCTGGTAAAGACCCGTGGTGCCGCCCAGCGTCTGGTGGCCGAAGGCCGCGTCCGGTGCGATCGCAAGCGCGTGACGAAATCCTCCTGCCCCGTCGGCCCCGGCGCGGTCCTCACCTTCCCCCTTCACGGCGAGGTGAGAGTGATCGAAATCCTGCAAATCCCGAGCCGTCGCGGCCCTCCGGCGGAGGCGCGCGCGCACTATCGCTCGCTTGATGAAAATGCGAACCAATCGCAGGAGAAACTTGTCGATTGACGACGCATTGAGCCCCCGTCTAGCCCGTCGCCAACACGTTCATTCTGGGGAGCCCACATGACCTACGTCGTCACCGACGCCTGCATCAAATGCAAATATATGACCTGCGTCGAGGTCTGCCCGGTCGACTGTTTCTACGAGGGCGAGAATATGCTCGTCATCAACCCCAACGAGTGCATCGACTGCGGCGTGTGCGAACCCGAATGCCCCGCCGAGGCGATCCTGCCCGACACCGAGGCCGGCCAGGAGAAGTTTCTCGAGATCAACGCCAAGTTCTCCGAGGAATGGCCCAACATCACGGTCGCCAAGGATCCCCCCGCCGACGCCGACGAGCACAAGGGCGAGGAAGACAAGTTCGAGAAATATTTCTCGCCCGAACCCGGTACCGGGGACTGATCGCGATCGGTTCGCCGGAACAACCGACCGCTTTGCCGCGCTTTGCCCCCGAACCAATCGGGGAATTCGCATGCGCCTGACACTCGCCATCATCGCCGCCGCCACGTTCGCCGCCGCGCCTGCCGCGGCGCAGGACGCGCCGTCGGTCGGCCCGCCGCCCGCGAACGACGGTATTCCCGAGGTCGGCGACACCATCACCATCGGCGCGGGGATCGTCTATCTGCCCGACTATGAAGGGTCGGACGACTATCGCTTCATCCCCGCCGCGGCCTTTCGCGCTGAATTCGGTGACATCCAGATCCAGTCCCGCGGACTCCGGCTGTACGCCGACGTGGTGCCCGATTCCGACACCGGGCTCGGGTTCACCGCGGGCCCGATCGCGGGCGTGCGCTTCGGCCGGGGCGGGAATATCGAGGATCCGCTCGTCGACCAGCTTCCCGAGAACGACACCGCGATCGAGCTGGGCGGGTTCGCGGGCCTCACCTACAAGGGTCTCACCAATCCTTACGACAGCCTCACTGCACGCGTCGACGTGACCCGCGACGTCGCGGGCGCCCACGACAGCTTCATCGTCACTTCTGCGATCGATTTTTCGACGCCACTGTCTTTGCGCAGCTTCGTGTCGCTGGGCGCCAGCATGGATGTGGTCGGCGACGGCTATGCGGACGCCTATTTCGACGTGCCCGACCTCGGCCCGACGTTCGCGCCTTCGCTCACCCCCTTCGATGCCGAGGGCGGCGTGAAGAGCTATTCGATCTCGCTGATCGGCGCCTATGCGCTCGGGCCCGACATCCGGCGGGGCTTCGCGGTCTTCGGTCTCGTCTCGCGATCGCAACTGCTCGGCGATTTCGCCGACAGTCCGATCGTGTCCGAGGCCGGATCCGCCGAACAGTGGGTCACCGGCCTCGGCATCGGCTACAGCTTCTAGGGCGCTATTCCGCCGCCGCCCGCGCGCTCGCGACAAGCTCTTCCAGTGCGGCCATATGCGCGGCAAAGGCTCGTCGTCCGCTGGCGGTGAAGGCCGCCCAGGTGCGTTGCCGCCCGCCGCTCGTGCGCTTCTTCAGCCCGACATAGCCCGCGTCCGACAGCGCCGAGAGATGCTTGCTCATCACCGAATCGCTGACCCCCGTCACCTCGCGCAGGGTCGCGAACTCGGCCTCGTCCACCCGCGCCAGAAACGCTGCGATCTGCAGCCGCGCGGGGGCGTGCAATGCGGGATCGATCGCCGCCTCAGCCATGCGTATCCTCCAGCAGTTCGCGCCGCCAGAGTTGCTGCCACCACAGGCTCGCGCCCGTGCAAACGAGCGCGACCGCCGCGCCGATCGCCAGGCCCTCGGGCCGCCATTCGAAGATCGGGCCGGTGAGGATCATGGCGACGAAACCGGCAAGCACCGCGACGACCGCGAGCAGGGTGGCGGGCCGCGCCGCTTCACACGACCAGCCGTTGACGAAGAAGCCGTCGCGATCCCGGTCGCCCTTCACGACCGCGAACAGGCCGCCCAGCGATGCCACGACCACGAACCCCGCCCACGGCTGCGGGATGGCCCAACTGGCCACGATCGCACCTTCGAAGAGGCCGAACATCGCGTGCCGCGAGAACGGCCACCCCCGTTCCGCCAACCAGCGATCGCTCGCCCGTACTGCCGCAAGAGCGGTATCCGCTTCCGTCCGTTCCATGTTCGCTTCCTTTCGACTTTCCATGATGGAAAGAGATAGCCTCGACTTTCCAATGTGGCAAGCGGAAACTTTCCGGGTTGGAAAGTCGTGATGACGGCGGGAAAACACGGAGGTCAGCTTTCGGAAAGCATTGATCCCCTATCAGGGGGCGAAACCGCCGTAAGAGAAAGTCCCGATCCATGCTGTCCGTCACCCTCCTCATCGCCGCCACCGCCGCGACGCAGCCCGCAGCCGCACCCGATGCTTCCCAGCAGCGTGCGCTCCGGATGGGGGACATGATGTTCGATCGTTCGGACGCCGATGGCGACGGGGAACTGACGCGCGCCGAAATGGCGAAGACGCTGCGCATGGCCAGCCTCGTCGTGCGCGACAAGGAATTGAACGAAGGAACGATGGACGAACGCATCGACGCGGTCCTCAAGGAGCAGGACCGCGACCGGAACGGCAAGCTGAGCCGCGCCGAGATGCGCCGCCTGATCCTCAGCCGCGTCGGCAAGTAGAGCGCGCCTCATCGAACGAAAAAGGCCGCCCTCCCGTGTCGGGAGTGGCGGCCTTTCTCTTGCGTGCCGTGCGGACGCCTATTCGAAGATGCTGTCCGGCAGCGTGACGCGGCTCGGCGGCACCGGGGCGCGGCGATCGCCGGTCATCAGATAGGTGTCGAACCAGCGCATCATGCGGAGATTGTAATCGTACTGCGCGGCTGCCTGACGGTTGCCATGCCCTTCGCCCGGGAACAGCACCATGCGGAGCGGCACCTCGGGCTTGCGCACCTTGATCGACCGATACAATTCGAAGCTCTGGCTCGGATCGACGCGCGTGTCTTCCTGGCCGTGCATGATGAGGATGGGCGTGTTCGCCTTGTCGACGTGATAGACCGGCGACACTTCGAGCAGGCCGATCCAGTCGTCCCACGGCCACTGGCGGCTGTGGACGTTGAACATCTCGTACGGAATGTCCGTCGTCCCGAATTTCGAGACCTGATTGGAAATGCCGACGAACATCACGCTCGCGGCATATTCGGCGCTGTCGTGGGTCGCGCCCCACGCGGAGGCATAGCCGCCGTAGCTGCCACCGGTGATCCCAGTGCGGTCGCCGTCGGCGATCCGGTCCGCGACCAGCGCACGTTTGGCATCGACGAGATCGGTGAACTCGGGGTCGGTGTAATTGCCCTGATGCTGCTTGGAGAAGGCGGTGCCGTAGGCGGTCGATCCGCGATAATTGGGCAGGAACACGGCGTAGCCCTTGCCCGCCGCGACTTGTCCGGGACCCGAATAGTTGGTGACCCAGCCATTGCTTTCGTGCGCTTCGGGGCCGCCGTGCACGTCGAGGATCAACGGCGCGGGGGTCCCGTCGGCAACCCCGATCGGCCGGATCAGCACGCCTTCGATCGTCTGCCCGTCGCGGGCGGTGTAGCGATAGGCGCTCTGCTCGCCGAACGTGATCTCGTCCAGCCACGGATTGCTGTCGGTCCAGCGGGTGAAGCGGCCGTCGGAAAAGCTGAAGAGTTCGCTCGGATGCTCGGGGCTGTTGGCGGTGACGACGATGCGGTTGCCCGCGGTCTGCACGCTGGTGAGGATCAGCCCGTCGCCGCTCGATTCGGACCGCACGCTCCCGTCGGCATTGTAGATGCGAAGGCTGCTGTTCACGCCCGTGTGGATGATCGCCGCGAGCCGACCGTTGTCGAGCCATGCGGCGTCGACCGCCGCTTCGGCCGCACCGGCATTGAGCGCGCGATAGTCACCGCTCGCCACATCGACGAGGTGCAGCGTGGTGTCGGCGGGATCGTTCTCGTCGACGCCCGCGATCATGCTCAACTGGCGGCTGTCGGGCGAAAACTCGACGTCGCCGACCTTGCCCGGCGTCTCGACGACCGCCGAAACCTGGCCGGAACGAAGATCGATGATGTTGATCCGCTTGGCGACATAGCTGTCGTCGACGTTGGGCGTCGGCGCGCTCGCGACCAGCGCGTACCGGGCGTTCTCGCTCACATCCAGTTCGCTGACGTAGCCTGGCACCGGAATCTCCACCGGCGCCATGTCCATCATGTCCCTGCCGACGTTGGCACGGAACACGCGGTTCAGTTCGGCTTCTTCCTCGTACACGATGGCATCGAAGCCCGCGTCCGCTTCGCGATCGCGCTGGGCGTCGGTTTCGCTCCCGACCAGCATCATCACCGTATTGTCCGAACCCCATACGAAGCTCGACACATTGGCATCCTCGACGCCCGCGATCTTGCGCATCGCGCCGCCGCCGACGGGGATCGCCCAGACCGCTGTGTCCTCTCCGCTCGCGCGGTGGGTGAACCCCAGCATCGAACCGTCGGGAGAGAAGGCCAGGCTGCCGGCGCTCACGCCCTCGGGAATATAGGTCACCGCCTCGCCCGGCGCGCTCGCGATCGCGATGCGACCGACGTAGCTGCCGTTCGCCTCGCCCGCCAGAATGTCGGGACGGCCACCCGTCGAATAGGCGACCCTGCCGTCATCCGACACCGCGATCGCGCCGACCGACTGGATCCGCGCCACGTCCTCGGGCGTCATCGGGCGGGCGAGCGCCGGGGTGGCGACGATCATCGCCGCGGCGGCGGCGGCGAGGCTCAGATGGAAAGGCTTCAACGAAATTCTCCTGACGAATGATGTTGCCGCGGCACCGTAACGAGCCGCGCGCGGGATCGGAAGGGTGCCCTCTAGGGCGTGTAGAGCGTCGGACTTCCCGGGCCCACTGGCAGGCCGAGAATGAAGGTCCAGAAGTAGAAGAACAGGCTCCACGCCACGAGGAAGAACATCGAATAGGGCAACATCATCGCGATCAGCGTGCCGACCCCCAGATCCTTCTGGTAGCGCGTCGCCCAGGCGAGGATCAGCCCGAAATAGCTCATCATCGGGGTAATGATGTTGGTCGTGCTGTCGCCGATCCGATAGGCCGCCTGGATCGCCTCGGGCGCATAGCCGATCAGCATCAGCATCGGCACGAAGATCGGCGCGGTCACCGCCCATTGCGCGCTCGCGCTGCCCAGCGACAGGTTGATCATCGCGCACAGCAGGATGAACAGGAAGAACACGCCCGGCCCCGTCATTCCGGTCTCGACGAGGAAGTTGGCCCCCGTCACCGCCGTGATCGCACCCAGGTTCGTCCAGCCGAAGAAGGCGACGAACTGCGCCGCGAAGAACACCAGCACGATATAGAGCCCGAGGCTCGACAGCGCCTTCGACATCGCGTCGATCACGTCGCGGTCGGACTTCATCGTCCCCGCCCCGCGGCCGTAGGCGTAGCCGATCACCACGAAGAACAGAAAGATCCACACCACGAAGCCGTCGAAGAAGGGGCTGTCCATCCGGTCCCCGTCCTCGGGGTTGCGCAAGAGAGCGCCTTCGGGCGCCAGCGTCAGCGCCATCAGGGCGAGCATGGCGAGGAAGGCGATCCCCGCCCACCTCAGGCCCTTCTTCTCGTTGGCGCTGATCGGCTCCATCATCGTGTCGTCGAGGATGTCGTCGTCCGCCGCCTTGCCGGTATCGTATTTCCCGAGCTGCGGTTCGACGATGTAGTAGCTCACCGCGCTGCCGATCGCGGTGATGAGGAACGTGGACGCGAACATGAAATACCAGTTGGCGGTCGCCAGCACGGTATAATCGCCGTCGATCAGCTGCGCGGCTTCCTCGGTGATGCCCGCCAGCAGAGGATCGACCGTCCCGATCAGCAGGTTCGCGCTATAGCCGCCCGACACGCCCGCGAACGCCGCCGCCATGCCCGCCAGCGGGTGGCGCCCCAGGGCATAATAGATCGCTCCGCCTAGCGGGATCAGCACGACGTAACCGACCTCGCTCGCGGTGTTGGAGATGATGCCCGCGAACACGATCGCGACCGTCACCAGCTTGGGCGGCGCGCCCAGCACGAGGCTGCGGACCGCCGCCGACAGCATGCCCGAATGTTCGGCCACGCCGACACCCAGCATCGCGACCAGCACCACGCCCAGCGGCGCGAAGCCCGTGAAATTGTCGACCAGTCCCGTGAAGATCCGCCGGATGCCGTCGCCGTCCATCAGGCTGACCGCGCGGATCATCCCGTCCTCCGCCACGCCGTTGGCGCCCGCGGGGCGCGGATCGACCACCGCCACCCCCATCGCCGCCAGGATCCCCGACAGGATCACGATTCCCAGCGCCAGCAGCGCGAACAGGGTCACCGGATGGGGAAGGAGATTTCCCAGCCACTCGACCCCGTCGAGAAAGCGGCTGAACGCATTCCGCTTGGCGCGTTCATGCTCGTGAGCGGGGATTGGGTTTTCGGACATTCGATGGCTCCGGGAAGAATTTCGGGGCACCCTACCGATGCGTCACGCAAAGGCAACGGATGCGCAGGTGCGCGACGACAGCCTCTTGCCAGCCGCCGCTCGCCCGCGCATCCTTTCGGCGACGTTTCGAACAGGGGATGAACCGATGAAGCCTTTCGCAGCCGCCGCCTTGCTTGTCAGCACCACCGCGCTCGCCGCCTGCGCCACGACGCCGATGGCCGCGCCCGTCGCCGCCGCGCCCGCGGCCGATCCCGCCGCCGAACGCGCCGCGCTCCACGATCTTTTCGAACGCTCCGATACCGCCAATCTGGCCCGCAACCCCGTCTCCGCCTTCGTTCGCGGCGACTATTCGCAAGCCGATCGCCTCGGCGACTTCTCGCCCGCATACTATCAGCGCGAACGCGCCGCCGCGGAGGCCAACCTCGCCGAACTTCGCGCGATCGACCGCAGCGTCCTGTCCGAGATCGACCAGCTCGCCTACGACACCTTCGAATATGCGCAGGAACGCGTGCTCGCGATGACCGCGCCCGACGTGCTGCCGACCGTGCTGGCCCTGCCCGTCGACCATTTCCAGGGCTTCCACGTCTTCTATCCGCGACTGTCGGCCCCGGGCGCGTTGCTGCCCTTCGACACCGCGCGGGACTATGCCAACAATGTCGCGCGCCATCGCAACGCGGCACAGATCGTCGCCCAGTCGATCGCCCGCATGCGCCAGGGGGTCCGCGACGACATCACGCTGCCGCGCCTGTCGGTCGAGATCATGATCGACCAGTTGGATACGATCCTCAACGCGCCCGACGAAGCCAATCCCTATTACGCTCCGCTCGCCGCCATCCCGCCCGAATTCTCCGAGGCCGAGGCGCGGCAGGCGCGCGAACAGCTGACCGACAGCGTCGCCAACACGCTGATGCCCGCGCTGCGCCGTTTCCGCGGTTTTCTCGCCGACGAATATCTGCCCGCCGCCCGGCCCAGCATCGCGGCCACCGCCACCCCGCAGGGCGAGCGTTATTACCAGTATCGTATCAAGGAAATGACCACGCTCGACCTGACCGCCGACGAAATCCACCGCACCGGCTTGGCCGAAGTCGCGCGCATCAACGCCGGCCTTGCCGAAGCGCGCGCCGAAGCCGAGGCGCGGGGCCTCACCGCCGAAACCTACGAGACCAAGGCCGAACTCCAGGAAGCATGGTACGAAACCGGCCGGATGGTCGATCCGCTGATGGACCGGCTGTTCCTGCGCCAGCCCCGGACGCCGCTCCATATCGAACCCTACGAACCCTATCGCGAAGCCTATAGTCTCGCCGCCAGCTACTTCCCCGGCCAGATCGACGGCAGCCGCCCCGGCACCTTCTACTTCTCGGGCTACAATGTCGCCGAACGCGAGCTCGGCACGTCGGTCTCGCTCTACATGCACGAAGGCAATCCGGGTCACCACTTCCAGATCATGTTCGCCTACGAGAACGAGGATCTGCCCAACTTCATGCGTTATGACGGCTACACCGCCTTCTCCGAAGGATGGGGCCTCTATGCCGAGCATCTCGGCACCGAGATCGGTCTCTATGACGATCCCATCGAGCGCGCGAAATATCTCGGCGGCGGCGAACTGCTCCGCGCGGTTCGCCTCGTCGTCGACACGGGCATGCATTCCAAGGGTTGGACCCGCGAACGCGCCATCGAATATATGGTGGAGAACGGCCAGCCGCGCGACTTCGCCGAGACCGAGACCGCGCGTTACATCGTGATGCCGGGACAGGCGCTCGCCTACAAGGTCGGCGAACTCAAGATCAAGGAACTGCGCGCCGAGGCAGAAGCCGCCTTGGGCGATGCCTTCGACGTCCGCCGCTTCCACGACCAGGTGCTGTCCTCGGGCAACATCCCGCTGCCGGTTCTCGAAGAGAAGATCGACGCCTGGGTCGCGGCGGGCGGCCGGTAAGGCTCGCCTTGCGGCGCAGCCGCGCCGCCCCTACAGTCGCCCGTATCCCCGGGGAGCCATGAAGGCTGAGAGGGCGGTTTGAGTCCGCCGACCCGTCGAACCTGATGCCCCTGACCGGGCCGTAGGGAGTGGAGCGCGGGTGTTTCGAGCCGTGTCCACTCCTGCAATTGGAGAAGACAGCATGGCCGACCGCGATCCCAACCTCCCCGCCAACGGTGCCGGCGACCAGCCCGCCAACGATCAGAGGGGGGGCGCGCTGGAAGTCACCACCGGCCCCATCCGCGGCTCGAAGAAGATTCACATCGAGGGCCCGAACGGCATCCGCGTCGCCATGCGCGAAGTCCATCTCGAGCCCTCATCGGCCGAACCCCCCGTCCCCGTCTACGACCCCTCGGGCCCCTACACCGATGAGAACGCCACCATCGACATCATGTCGGGCCTCCCCGAGCTCCGCCGCGACTGGATCCGCAATCGCGGCGACGTCGAAGAAAAAGCCCAGCGCCAGGTCAAGCCCGAGGACAACGGCCAACTGGGCCCCGACCGCTCGGGCGGCGTCGATCCCTTCCCCAATGTCCGCCGCCAGGTTCTGCGCGCCAAGCCCAGCCACAACGTCACCCAGATGCACTATGCCAGACAAGGCATCATCACCCCCGAGATGGAATATGTCGCCATCCGCGAAAATCTCGGCCGCGCCGAGGCGTTGGGTCGCCCCCGCGACGGCGAAAGCTTCGGCGCCAGCATCCCTGACCACATCACCCCCGAATTCGTCCGCGACGAAATCGCCCGCGGCCGCGCCATCATCCCCAACAATATCAACCACCCCGAGACCGAGCCGATGGCGATCGGCCGCAACTTCCTCGTCAAGATCAACGCCAACATCGGCAATAGCGCCGTCGCCTCCGATGTCGCGTCCGAGGTCGACAAGATGGTCTGGGCCACCCGCTGGGGCGCCGACACGGTCATGGACCTCTCCACCGGCCGCAACATCCACGACACGCGCGAATGGATCCTGCGCAATTCGCCCGTCCCCATCGGCACCGTTCCCATCTACCAGGCGCTGGAAAAAGTCGGCGGCATCGCCGAGAACCTCACCTGGGAAATCTTCGCCGACACGCTCATCGAACAGGCCGAGCAGGGCGTCGACTATTTCACCATCCACGCGGGCGTCCGCCTCCCCTACGTCCCCATGACCGCCAGGCGCGTCACCGGCATCGTCAGCCGCGGCGGCAGCATCATGGCCAAATGGTGCCTCGCCCACCACGAGGAGAGCTTCCTCTACACCCGCTTCGAGGAAATCTGCGAGATCATGAAGGCCTATGACGTCGCCTTCAGCCTCGGCGATGGCCTGCGCCCCGGCTCCATCGCCGACGCCAACGACGAGGCCCAGTTCGCCGAGCTCTACACGCTGGGCAAACTCACCAAGATCGCGTGGGAGCACGACTGCCAGGTCATGATCGAGGGCCCCGGCCACGTGCCGATGCACAAGATCCGCGAGAATATGACCAAGCAGCTGGAAGCCTGCGGCGAAGCCCCCTTCTACACGCTGGGCCCGCTCACCACCGACATCGCCCCCGGCTACGACCACATCACGTCCGCGATCGGCGCCGCGCAGATCGGCTGGTACGGCACCGCGATGCTCTGCTACGTCACGCCCAAGGAGCATCTCGGCCTCCCCGACCGTGACGACGTCAAGGTCGGCGTCGTCACCTACAAGCTCGCCGCCCACGCCGCCGACCTCGCCAAGGGCCACCCCGCCGCGCAGGTTCGCGACGACGCGCTATCGAAGGCCCGCTTCGAATTCCGCTGGCGCGACCAGTTCAACCTGAGCTTGGACCCCGACACCGCCGAGCAATATCACGACCAGACCCTCCCGGCCGAAGGCGCCAAGACCGCCCACTTCTGCTCGATGTGCGGCCCGAAATTCTGCTCGATGAAGATCACGCAGGAAGTGCGCGAGTTCGCCGCGAAGCAGGAAGGCGAAAGCTACCTCAAGTCCCACGACATCAAGCGCGAGACGGATGCTGCCGAAGCGGCGGAGAACCGCGAGGGGATGGAGGAGATGAGCCGCGTCTATGAGGCCACCGGCCGCGAACTCTACATGGGACAAGGAGAACGAGAACATGACTGACGGCAAGGTAAAAGGCCCCGCCTCCTACTTTCCCTCGATCGAGGCGAAGTACGGAAAGCCCATCGCAGAATGGCAAGATCTCATCCGCGCCCGCTTGCCTGCCAAGCACATGGAACTCGTCGCCTTCCTGAAGGAAGAGCATGGCATGGGCCATGGACATGCTAACGCGCTGGTGGCGGCAACGTTGGCGGAAAAGCGATAGTCGACAACCCTAGCCTCGACCCCGACACCGCCGAGCAATATCACGACCAGACGCTCTCGGCCGAAGGCGCCAAGACTGCCCACTTCTGCTCGATGTGCGGGCCGAAGTTCTGCTCGATGAAGATCACGCAGGAGGTGCGCGAGTTTGCCGCGAAGCAGGAAGGCGAAAGCTATCTCAAGTCCCACGACATCAAGCGCGAGACCGACGCCGCCGAAGCGGCGGAGAACCGCGAGGGGATGGAGGAGATGAGTGAATTGTACCGGGCGAAGGGGGAGAAATTGTATTTGGAGGGAGAGTAGGTAATGGCCAAAGCGGTTACCATCCCTTTCACCGACCATGATCGCGACTTTCTAGGCCCCGCATCTGAAACTGAACCCATGATTGAGTACATCAATCGGTCGGGTCGCGAAGGTGCAAAAACGGCTCGGGAAACAATCAATAAGTGGATCGGCGAAATACCAGAGCCCAAGTTTCGCGACCTTATCTCAAGCTTACAGAGCACTGATGACGCAACTCATCTCTCAGCCTTCTTCGAACTCTTTCTCTATCAGTTTTTTCAGCGAACTGGCTGCCGCGTCTTATCTTATGAAGAATCAATTGACGGTATCGAGGGAACTCCCGATTTTCTTATAGAAAATCCTACCGATGGCTTGATGGTGGTGGAAGCAATAAGTCCCTCACTTAAAAGTCAGAAGCAAAAAGCTATCGATAACCTTGAGAAAGAAGTGAAGTCCGCTATAAATTCTATTAAGTGCCCAAACCACTACCTACTGTTGGAGCCCATAAAAGTACCGCATAGATCGTTCCCAAAAAAGCCACTCATCGATGCCATCCAAAATTGGATCGATGGTGATCCGGAAACCGGAGAATTCATAGAATGCTCGGACGGTGGGCTCTATGTTAAACTGGAGGCTATCAGGTGCAAGCCCAGAGATGTTGAAGCGATCAACTATAGAGCAGTGGGTGTCGAGCATTTTGGTGTCACAATGTCGACCCCAGGGGACGATATGAAATCTGCCACCGAGAAAAAGGCAAAGAAATATAGGGATACGCCGTTTCCTTATATCATCGCAGTAAATGCGCGCGGTTTCCATGACACAGAGGACGATTACATCAGCGCGTTATACGGGACGCTGGCGGCACGTTACTTTATTGGTGAAGGCGCGCCTGAACCGGAAATGATCCGGCAAACTGACGGTCTATTTAATGACGGGGGAAATGTCCGAAAAAGCCATGTGTCCGGGGTGCTGTTCTTTAATGGTATTGCGCCATGGGATTGGCAGAAGAGCCGAGCGTGTATGATTCATAATGCTTTTGCTGACCGAAAGATATTTTCAGTCGATTTTCAGTCAGACTGCTTTGCTCCAGTCAGCTTAAATGAGCTGCAAAAATGGGGTGGAAAGTCAGTAGACGAAATTTTTTCGACTTAATGATAAGACGACACGCACGAGCTTTCGATGTCGCTTCGCTCCGCTTTCGTTTCGCGCGGCGCAAAGCGCTGTCCTACACACCTTTTTTCTGAAATATCATCGGGGATGAAGCCCACGCATCTCCTCGATCCCGCCGCCGACGCGTCCGAATGGGACGACGTCGCGCCCGTTCCCACCCGCGCCCGCCACGATGGCTGGACGCCCACACGCCAGAAGAACTTTCTCGTCGCGCTCGCCGAATGCGGGGTGGTGAGCGAGGCGTGCGCGCGCGTCGGCATGAGCCCGCGCGCCGCTTATGCGCTCCGCCGCCGTCCCGATGCCGACCATTTCCGCCGCGCGTGGGACGCCGCGTTGGACTATGCCGTCCGCCGCCTCTCCGACGCCGCCTTCTCGCGCGCCCTCAACGGCGTCACCCGCCCCGTTTTCTACCAAGGCGAACAGGTCGGCGAGCGGACCTTTTACGATGAACGTCTCACCATGTTCGTCCTGCGCTACCGCGACCCCATGCGCTACGGCAAATGGCTCGACGCCATGGCCGCGATCCAGCCCGAGGACGGCGCCGCCGCGCTTGCCGAAATCCTCGCCCTGCGGGCCGAACGCGATGCCCACGCCGCCGAGGTCGACGAACCCGCGCCCGTGCACCCGCCGCTCGCCACCCGCCGCCTCCCCGACCACGTGGCCCCGCCGCCCGAAAAGGGCGAGAGCATGGCCGACCTGCAGCGACGGTGGGAGGCGGAGGAGGCGGCCGCCCGCGATCCCGCTTCCGACACGCCGTTCGAAGAGGCGATCCGCTCGCTGGGCGACTGGGCCGAGGATCCCGATACGGACGGGACGTAGCGTGACCTTCGTGAACTTCCGCCGCCCGCCGCGCGTCTCTTCTCCACATGGGTCGCTCGCCCCTCGAGCGACCGCGTATCAGGAGACAAGAGCCATGGATTTCCAGTTCAACACCGACAACAATATCGACGGCACGCAAGAGGTCGCCGACAGCATCGAGGCAGGGCTCCGCTCCACCCTGTCGCGCCACGTCGACCAGCTCACCCGCCTCATCGTCCACGTGCGCGAGGAAACCGACGACCGCTACACCGCCACCGTGGAAGCCCGCATCGAGGGCCAGCAGCCGCAGGCCGTCACCGCCGACGGCGGCAGTGTCGAGGGCGTCGTGATGGAAGCGGGCGACAAGATGCAGCGCCTGCTCACCAGCCACTTCGGCAAATTGGAACGCCGCCAGGCCGAACCCGACACGATCGGCTAGGCAGCCTTCCGCACGCGACCGGCGGGGTCGGGATAGCCCGACCCCCTCGGTCCCTGCGCAAGGCCGCGATCGCCTCGGCCGCCGTCATGACCCGCAACGAAAATGGGCGGCCAGCGCCGCCCATCCTCTTGTCTTGATTGCGAGAAAACTACGCAGTTTCGCTTTCTTTCGCGTCGAGGTTCACCGATCGTTCGGCGAGGTCGCTCATGTTTTCGTCGGCCTGATACGTGTCGGCGGTCAGCTGGTCGAGCTTGGTGACATGGTCCTTCTTGCCGAGCGCTTCGGCAAAGGCCTTTGCGGTACCGAACCCGCAGATGCCGTAATGGCACATGCGCTGATATTGCGCGATAATGACCACGTCGCGAACGTCGCCATCCGAAATATCGGCGTCGATCGCATGCTTTTTCGCCTCGCTGACGAGGCCTTCCATTCCCTTACAATGCTCCTTTTCACTGATCCCGCAGTCGTCGAGCAGCGACTTGATCGTCTCGGTATGTTTCGCGATCCCGTCCGCCGATTTCTCCAGCCGTGACTTGAGCTTGGAATCGCTCGTTTTGCCGGCCATTTTGCGGACGCATTTCTCCATCTGCTCCTTGGCAGACCAATTGTCCTGCAATTCGTGGGTGTAGCAATCGTTTAAGTTCTTGGGGGCAGACATGTTCTCTCTCCTGTAATGTCACGCGACCGACCGCCGGGAGATGTCGATCGTTCCGCTTCCGCTGCTGAAGCGTGCTGCCAAAACGATCGTGCGAACCGCAACTGGCGTTAATCGCTGGATCGGGCGGCGAGCTTGTGCTAACGAACAAGTGCTGACGTCGAACTTTGCGACGGACTTCGAGATTTGCCTGCCGCCCGATGCGCCCTGCGCCGACGGCGTTAAAACAGACCGCGACTTCCCTTCAAACGACACGAACACGCATCCTCGGCGCCGCATCTCCGCGGCCCGGGCAACTCTCGTTCTTTGAAAGGAACATCTCATGGCCAACACCGGCACCGTAAAATTCTTCAACCACGACAAGGGTTATGGCTTCATCACGCCCGAAAGTGGCGGCGGCGATGCCTTCGTCCACATCACGGCCGTCCAGGCCGCGGGGCTCGACAGCCTGCGCGAAGGCGATCGGGTGAACTATGAACTCGAAACCGGCCGTAACGGCAAGGAAAGCGCCACGAACCTGTCGATGGCAGACTAGCACTTTCCGTCATCGAGATGGCGCTTGCGCCGGTTCGCTCCCGCCCCGATACTCGCGGGCATGAGCGATCCACGCGCAAGCGCCATCCTCGAAGACCGCCGGCATCGCCGCCGCCTGCCCGTGGTGGGCTTGTGGTGTACCGGCTTCTATATTGTGGGCCTGATCCTCTATCTGTGGATCCAAGGCCAAAATCCCGCCGATCTTGCGCTCAACGAACTGGGCGACTTCCTCGGCGGCGTCTCGAGCCCCCTCGCTTTTCTGTGGCTGGTGCTCGGCTTCTTCCAGCAAAGCCGCGAGATTCGACTGTCGAGCCAGGCGCTGCACCTTCAGGCCGCAGAAATGCGCGAGGAGCGGGCGGCCATGCGCGACGACGCGAAACGACACGGCTGACGGGTCCGATTGCAACGCCGCCGCGTTGGTGCGCTGCAACAAAAGAAAGTCCGTCGATGCCGCGTCCCAATGATACGAACCCCTATGCCCTCATGACCCGAAGTTGGCTCCTCGGGATGGAAGCTGCGCAGGTCGTCGGGCTGCGCTCGCTACGCCTCATGCAGGGCGGCAAGGTGGCCGATCGCGAGGCTCAGCGGATGGTGACCGAGAAAATCACCGCCTCGAGCGCGCTTTGGATGCGGCTGTGGAGCGAGGCGGACTGGACCGGTGCCGCCGACGCGGCGCTGGACGTCGCAACGCCCCGCGTCCCCGCCAATCGGCGGCGCCTTTCTCGCTAGTCCTTGAGCGTGATGTCGAGCGTGATCTCGCAGTCGAGCAGTTTCGACAGCGGACAGTTTCGCTTCGCCTCGTCCGCGATCTTCTCGAATTCCTCATGGTCGATGTCAGGGACGCGCCCGACCAGCGTGAGCGCGGACTTGGTCACGGTGAACCCGTCGCCGTCCTTTTCGAGCGTGACGGCGCAATCGGTATCGAGCTGGCCCTGTTCGTAGCCGGCCTTCGCCAATCCGAAACTGGTCGCCATCGTGAAACAGCTCGCATGAGCCGCGCCGATCAATTCTTCGGGGTTGGTCCCGGGTTCATCCTCGAACCGGGTGTTGAAGCCATAGGGTTGTGCGTCGAGCGCCTTGCTCTCGGTCCAGATGTGACCCTTGCCGTCCTTGCCGAGCCCTTCGTAGCGGGCAGATGCCTTGTTGACCGTCACGCGACCCACTCCCCTTCCTCACGACCCTTCCAATAGGCGATCCGCTCCGGGCTCACCTCGATGAGGATCAGTCCTTCGGTATCGAGTCCGTCCTCGAACCACTTTTCCAGATCGGGCACCCAATGCTTTTCCTGGGTCGCTCGGTCCTGATGCAGCTTGGCGCGTCCCTGGACCGCCACATAGGCCTCGCCGCTGGAATAGGTCGCGCCGCACTGGTCGTCCCGCTGCAGATCGTCATCGATCCGCCCGTCGTCGGTGGCGAAATGATAGCTGGTACCGTCTTCTGCACTGACGTCCTTGTTGTTGGACATCGGACGGGCGGCGATGGCACCGCCCTTCGTTTTCGTGACGAGCATCGCGACGTCGATCGTCTTCATCATCTCGACGGCTTTTTGCAAATCGGATTGGGCCATATTGTGTCTCCTTCGCCTCCCCTAACGTGGATGATGGGGGAAGCGTTGCCGCCCACGACCAGAAAACAAATCTTAACCCCCTTCGGCTACGCCCGCTTCAACCGATCGAGGGAGTGGGCATGGGGCGCGAAGACCGTTTGCGGGTCGAGGACGGCGACGTGGCGAACGCCGCGCACCACCCCGGGTACGTCCATATTCCTGACGCGGGGACCGAGGGCGTCCGCTCCTACGCCGAGCCCGAAACCCCGCATCCGCTCCAGGTTACCTTCCTCAGCCGCGAGGGCGAACGCGCTTTCATCGACCATGTCCGCAGGTTGTGCGTGGCGGGTCGGTTCGACGAGGCGGCCGCAATTGTCGAAGAAGGGTTCGCCGCCTTCACCGGCCGCATCGCCACGCGAGCCAAGGCCCTTTGTCTAGATGACGTCGTCATCGACGGGTGGGAGGATCTCGCCGAGATCATCGCCGAATTCGAAGGACCTGCCATCAGCGCGATCACCGCGGGCCTCGGAAACGAGCCCGATCTCGTGTTCGATCTGACAAAGGAGCATGAGCCGACGCTGCATTTCCATCTCTATTCCGACGATGTGTACGACTTCTCGGCGCGCAGCGACGCCGATCTGCTGGCCGCGTGCGAGGAGGACTGTCCCGGCTGGGCGGGCGAAGAGGAAGACGTCGAATTCTATGTCGGCATCGAGGGGTTCGCCGCGCTCAACACCGCGCTCATCCAATGCAAGCATATCCACTTTCTGCGCGACGGGCGCGACGGGGTCGAAGGCCGCGCGCCGGGCGGTTATGTCGAATATCAGCTGGGTTGCTGGCTGCGCTGCATCCGCTACCTCCAGGCGCTCGCCCGAGAGGTCGAGACGCACGGCTTACCCGAAGGCGTGCGCCTCATCGCGGGCACGTTCGACCTGAACAGCGACATGGCCACCATCCTCGGCGCGGCGAAACATGTGACGGTGGAAAAGAGCGACACGGCCGCGCCCGTCGCTATGCTCACGCTCGGCGAATGGGTGCCCAAGCACGATCCGCTTGCCGACATGGAATCGGGATCGAGCCTGCGCCAGCGGATCGCCGCGGCAGAAACCGAGCCGGTCATGCCCGACAAGGGCGATGCCGGTGCGGAGACCGGCCATTCGTGCGAGTACGAGCCTGTGTCAGAAGCCGCCGCCGACAACGAAGCCGAGCGCAGCCTAGAGCCACGCGGCTTCCTCGCCCGTCTCTTCGCCCGCTTCAACGGGCGCTGAGCCCCGCACGATCGCGACTATCGGAGCGGCGTGGCCGTATCGAACTCGACGCGAAAGAAGCGGCCTGTTGGGCGACGGAGTTCATAGGCGAACATGTCGTCGCCGACCTCCAGCGCCCAGACATTTACGACCGAGGCGTCGAGCCCTTCGCGGCGGAACAGCGCGATTGATTCCTCGTCAACCGGAAACTCCTGCCGCATGGCCGAGCCGGCTGTCGTCGCGGTCCCGCCGTACCAGGTGACGGCGTCGGGCGTGCCGTCCGCGTGCAGGTGCTGATGTTTCAGGCGAAGCCCGGCATCGGTGCGCGTGACCACCCAGGTACGCGATCGATCGTCGCCGACCCGGAAGGGAATGCGAACTTCGGTATCGTCGCAGCTCGCGACGTGCATCTCCATCTCCTGCCCGCGAAAGTCCGCGTCGACGTCGTCGTTGCTGACGAGGGCGCCCGCAAATCGCTCTCCGCATAGTGAGGATAGCCGTTCGAAGAAGGCATCCGCCTCGCTCGGTGGCGGTGTCGTGGCGCAGGCGGCAAGAGCCATAGCAGCACATATCGAGAATAGGCTCTTCATTGTTCGGCCTTCACTTTCGCCATGATCTCCGCCCCCGTCAGACGCGGCTGACCGCCCTCGATCGTCAGCCAATCCGGCTTTTCGTCGATGAAGATCTCCTCGCGGATCGGTCCCGACAGTCCTTCGAACAGGCCGGCCATGAAACTGCGGCTGTCCTTGGGCAGATAATGAAAGAATAGCGCACTGCCGCAGTGGGAGCAGAAGCCCCGTTCCGCCCAGTCGGAACTGCGGAAGGTGCGCACATTCTCTTCGCCTTCGATCGTGTAATCCTCGACGGCGCGGGTCGAAAGATAGGGTCCCCCGACATAGGCCTGGCACATGGTGCAATGACAGACTTCCACGGTCTGGTCCGGAAGGGTGGCCTCAATCCGCACCTTGCCGCACAGACATTTCCCGTGGACGGTGACGCTCATCGCGTGACGCCGGCGCGGTCCAGTTCCGGCCCCAATCGTCCGGTCAGCCACAACCACCACATCTTGAAATCCGCCCCTAAGGACCAGAGCGGGTAGGTGAAGGTCGCGGGGCGGTTCTTCTCGACGCCGAAATGGCCCAGCCATGCGAAGAAATAGCCCGCCACCGGCACCGCCAGCAACAGGAGCCAGTTCGCGGTGAGGAGCGCGTAGAGGGCGATCGCAACGACCAGGCTGGTGCCGACATAGTGAAGCGCACGTGTCTGCGGCTTGGAATGCTCGCGCAGATAGTAGGGCCAGAAGGTCTCGAAGCTCTGATATTCGCGGGCCATGCGCAAAAGACTGCCACTCCCGTCCTCGTCCGTCCAGCGGGAACGCACCGCGCGCGCCTCACGTTCGCATCAGCGAAAAGGAGACAGCGCTCATGCTCACCAGCACCAACCCCGCCACCGGGGACCTCATCGAACGACACGACGAACTGGACGAAGCGGGCATCGACGAGGCCCTCGTCCGCGCGGACGACGCCGCCGCCACCTGGCGCAGCTCGGACCTCGACGAACGGACCGCGCTGCTGTCCGCCATCGCGGACGGGTTCGAGAAGGAGCGAGACGATCTGGCCGCGATCGCGACGCGCGAAATGGGCAAGACGCTGCGGGAGAGCAGGGGAGAGGTCGAGAAGTGCGTGAGCGCGCTACGCTATTTCGCGGAACACGGTCCGGGGTGGCTCGAGCCGGAAAAGATCCCCAACGGAAAGGGCGAATTGCGCTGGCTTCCGATCGGGCCGGTGCTCGCGGTCATGCCGTGGAATTTTCCCTATTGGCAGGTCATACGCTTCCTCGCCCCGACGATCATGGCGGGCAATGTCGGATTGCTCAAACATGCCAGCAACGTGCAGGGGGTCGCCAAGGCAATCGACCGGATCGTCACCGAAGCAGGAGCGCCCCCCGGCGTCTTCGCGAACCTCACGATCGGCTCGAAGGTGGTTTCGACTATCATCGAAGACGATCGGGTTCGCGCCGTGACCCTGACCGGCAGCGAGCCCGCCGGCCGCGCGGTGGCGGAGACGGCCGGGGCAAACCTCAAGAAGGTCGTTCTCGAACTGGGCGGTTCGGACCCGTTCATCGTGATGCCGTCCGCCGACATGGATGATGCTGTCGACAAGGCCGTGAAGGCGCGCATCCAGAACGCGGGACAGAGCTGCATCTGCGGGAAGCGGATGATCGTCCATTCCGACATCTTCGAAGAGTTCGAAGGTCGGTTCACCGATGCGATGCTGGCCGTAAAGGACGGCGATCCGTTCGACGAGGCGAGCGACATCGGACCCATGTCGAGCGAGGAGCAAAGACAGACCGTGCTCGACCAGCTCGAGAAGGCGATGGAAGCCGGCGGTCATCTGGCGGGCGGAGAGAAACGCGACGGGCCGGGCGCCTTCCTTGGTGCGGGCATTCTCACGGGGCTCGATCCCGACGGACCGATGCAGGACGAGGAGGTTTTCGGTCCCATCGCGATGTTGTTCGAGGCGAAGGACGTGGACGACGCGATCCGCATCGCCAATATCACGCCCTACGGACTGGGCTCCGCGGTTTTCACGCAGGACGACGAGGAAATCGAAGCCTTCACCGTCGGGATCGACGCCGGGATGACCGCGATCAACGATCTGTGCGCGAGCCGCGTCGAAGCGCCGTTCGGTGGGGTCAAGAATTCGGGCCACGGGCGCGAACTCTCGCGGTTCGGGCTGCACGAGTTCATGAACCTCAAGAGCATCTTCCGCGAGGACTGATCGCAGGACAGGGTACCGGCCTCCCCATACCCATACAAAAAGGGCTCCGGATCACTCCGGAGCCCTTCTTGCCTGCGGCAAGGGGAAGCCGCTAGATCTGACCGAACAGCACGCGCTGAGCGTAGCTCGGATTGGCCGGCGTGAGCTCGATCCGCTGATCGCGCGACTGCAGCGTGCGCGACGTCGCGGTCGAGGTGATCGGCGTACAGGCGTTCTGCCCGCCCCGAATGAAGTCGAGCGCGGTCGCGATTGAATCTTCGGACGAATTGCCGAACGGAGTGAACACATCGTCCGCCGCCGCACAGGTCGCCGGATAGCCCGGCCAGTCGCCGTTCGGGAACGCGAGCCCGTCGAAATAATCGCCCTGGCCGTCGGCGTTCTCCGTCCGGAAGGCGACGATGCGAAGGCGATCGTCGCACGCGGCCAGATCGCGCGCGATCTGCCCGACCGGCTTGCCGAATGTGTTGCGGCCAACGATGGCGACGTCGGTCCCGTAGAACGGTGTGAACGCGGCTGCGAGCAGCTCGCTCGCCGACGCGCTGTTGCCCGTGGTGATGAACGCGATGCGATCGGGGTTGATCTGATTGGTGCGGGTTTCGAACCGCTCGGTGTCGTTGGCTCCTTCGGCCGCCAGACGATCGTTGAACACGGTTCGGCTGAAGACCTCTCCGACCAGACCACCACCCAGCAGATCGCCGAAGTTCTCGGCGACCGAGACCAGGCCCCCGCCGTTATAGCGGACATCGACGATCACGTTGCTGACGTTGGCGGTACGGAAGCGGCCGAACGCATCGATCAGCTGCTGGTCCGCGGTCCGCGAACCGAACGTCCGCAAATTGACGTACCCGGTGTCCCCGAAGATCGCGACACCGCCGCTGGCGTTGCTCGGGACCGGAAGCAACGTATATTCGTCGGCCGTCAGCGTGACCTGCGGAAGGCTGCCGGCCTCGTCCTGAGCGCCGCGATCATATTCGATGACGATCGATTCGCCTTCCTCTGACGGGAACAGCAGCGCCGAGAGAGCGGCAATACCCTGCGTAGTGACGATTTCCTGCGGCGTGCGGAGCGCACTGCCCGCGGCGCCGATGCGCGTGATCTCGGTACCACGGCGCAACCCGGCCTCGAACGCGGGACCGTTTTCATACGTGTCGCGCATGTACAGTTCGCCGGTGTTCGAGAAATAGACCGGTCGCCAGCCATAATCCTCGTTGATCGCGTTGCGGATGAACTCGTTTTCCTCTTCGATCGAGGTCACGAAGTTGAAACCAGCCTTGTCGACGCCCGCTTCGATCGCGGGGCGAACCAACGCGTCGATATAGGCCTGCAGCGTCGTATAGTCTTCGATATCGACCGACAGGTCGAGAAGGTCGTTATAGAGATAATCGCGCTGATACTGCTCGAGCGCGAAGGCCGCCCGGTTTTCCAGGCTACAGGTCCCACCCGTCGGGGTCGGCGTCGGAGTGGGTGTCGGCGTGGGAGTCGGTGTCGGCGTGGGCACTTCGGTGATCGGCGGTGGCCCGCTGTCTCCGCCGCAACTGGCCAGCATCGCACTCGCCATGATGACCCCGACAATCTTACTCGCTCGCATAACTCTACCCTTCGCTAAGAATCGCTATCTCGCCACATGGCGGAATTTTAACCGCAAACACAAGGCGTTGATCGCAAAAAACAAGAAAAGCCGCGCCTCGACCGTCGCCTACGGCCGTGCCAACCGCTCGACCGCCGCCAGCGTCCGCGCCACGTGATCCTTGTAATCCATGTCCGAATGGACGAGCGCGATGCGCCCGTCGGTGCCGATCACGTAGGACGTGCGGTTCGCCATCGCGACGGCAGGCAGCTTGGCATCGTACGCGGTCAGGAGATCGCTCGATGCGTGCGCCATCGGGACCTGCGAGCGGCACACTTCGGTCGAAAACCGCGACAGCGTTTCCACGTCGTCGCCCGAGAGGCCGACGACCGTCGCGCCCGCGGCGCGGAAACGCGGCATGGCGTCGGCGAACGCCTTGCTCTCCAAGGTGCAGCCGCTGGTGAACGCCTTAGGGAAGAAATAGAGGACCACGGGTCCTTTCTCGAGCTGTTCGGCGAGGTGGAACCGGAATTCGCTCCCCCCGATCGCGCCCATCGTCTTGAAATCGGGGGCTTCGGCGCCCGAAGCGAGCTGGGCGGCGGCGGGCGACGCGAACAGCATTGCCGCGACGGCCCAGATCATGGTTGCAAAGCTGCGCATTCCGGCCTCTCCTGAACATCCGCCCGAATGTATGAACGGACGAGGATGATGGCATGATGAACGCGCGAGGAAAAGTCGGCTATTGGGCCATCTTGGGGATGCTCGCCCTCACCGCGTGCGATTCCGCGGCGGACGGCGATGATCGTGCGCTGCCGGGAGAGCCCGCCGCACCGCCCACCGCGGGAGAGCCGAGCGCGTCGATGCGGGCGACGACGGACTGGCAGCTCGACCTGTCGCAACGGGGCGGAGCGCGCCTGCTCCATCCAGCCAGCGCGATCGACGCGGGCAGGGATCCGGTCGTGATCCTGACGTGTGTCCCGTCGGGGCGACTCATCGTTCGCTTGCCACGCGTCGCGCCGATCCCGAGCGAAGAGCGCCTGAGCATCGGCAGCGGCGGGGACGTCGTTGCCTTCGTCGCCGATACCGGCCCCGAAGCGCGCAGCGCAGCCGCCCGCGGACCACTTCCGCTGGCGTTGGACCGGATGCTGGAGAGCGGGTTCGCCGCCGCCTATGGCGCGACCTCGGTGGGGGCATTGCCGCCCGTGCCCGCCGACATGCGCGCCCGTTGGCGTTCGGCCTGCAGCTGAGGATCGAGCCCGTTGCCGTCGGGAAACAGGACCATTTCGGGATAGCGCGGACGCAGGCTTTTGAAGAAGGCGATGGCCGGCGCCATATCCTTTTCTAGGTCGCCGGTCGGCCAGATCGTCGGGCCGATCAGTCCCTCCCGCCGCTCGTAGTCGGGTCCCGCACACACGATGGGTATGCCTGCCGCTTCGGCGATCCGGTAATAGCCCGTGCGCCACTCGGTCGTCGGCGAGCGAGTGCCTTCGACCGCGATGACGAGTGCGAACTCCTCGGCCTCCGCAATCCGCGCCGCGACTTGCTGGACCATGCCTTTCTTCTGACGCCGCCGATCGACCGGCACCCCGCCCATCGCCATCATGAAATCCCGCATCGGCCACCGAAACAGGCTGTGCTTGCCGATATAGCGGGGGGTCAGCCCGAGCGTCTCGACCACGCCCAGAAAGACGAGAAAATCGTAATTGGAAGTATGAGGAGCGCCGGCAATGATGAATTTTCGCGTGTCGGGAAGCGGCGCGCCTCCCACTGTCCAACCGTTGATCCGCCACCAGCGCATGACGCCCCATTTCAGCAGACGCGCCAGCGGCGAGGAGCGAGGGATTTCGGAAGCCATCTCCTTTCTCATCGCCGCTGGTCGCCGGCTTGGCAACCATGGCGCGAACATGGAACCGTAGCCGGGCGCAGAAGATTGGTTCGCCGACTATTCCTCGGGAGAAATTTGATGAAAGCCTTTCTCATCGCGCTCGTCCCCGCGCTGGCACTCGCCGCCTGTGGCGACACCGACAGCGACGGCAGCATGGACGACACCGCCCTCGACCCCGTGCCGACCGCCCCTCCGGGCGCCGAGCCCGCGGTTCAGGAGGAAGGCACCATCGATCCCGGCGACCCCGCCGCGACGGGAGGTTTCAACACCAATCGAGGCGAAGGGGCGTCGGACGTCGATGCCGGTGTCGGCGAAACGGACGCCCCGGCCGCCGATTCCAACCCGCCCCAATAGTCAGGTTTCATGACCCTGAGGTCCGTCGTACGGGGCCTTTTTCGAGCGTGATACCCACGGCCCGGCGGTCGACGAGCCTCGGCTCGTCGTTTCGTACCCCCGTCTTTAGGCCGTGGATGGGAACACCGCGTATCGATGTTCCGTTGTGTGAGTGACTAGAACATATCCAAATATTGGAGAAAACTGATGAAAACGCTTACAATCGCCTTTCTTTCGAGTGCTGCCCTCGCCCTTTCGGCCTGTGGTGACACGGAAACGACCACGGAAACCGACACGACCAACGAAATGATGGCCGATGACACGGCGATGATGGACGACAGCATGTCCACCTCGTCCGGCACGATCGTCGAAGTCGCGCAGGGTAACAGCGACTTCTCGACCCTCGTCGGTGCGGTGACCACCGCGAACCTCGCCGATACGCTGGGTGGTGACGGCCCGTACACGGTATTCGCGCCGACCAACGCCGCGTTCGACAAGGTCGACCAGGCCACGCTCGAAGGGCTGATGAGTGACGGGCAGCGCGAGCAGCTGTCGAATGTGCTCACCTATCACGTCGTCGAAGGTGAAGTGATGGCCGCCGACCTGACGCGCCAGATCGAGGAAGCCGGTGGCACCCTCGAACTGACGACCGTTTCGGGTGGCACCCTCACCGCGATGGTCGAAGGCGGCAATGTCGTCCTGACCGACGGAATGGGTAACACCTCGACCGTGACGCAGACCGACGTCGACGCGTCGAATGGCGTCATTCACGCCATCGACACCGTCCTGATGCCGGCCGCGTAACCCCCGGAACCTACCGCGCGTCGCGGCGCCCGCTCAACAGTCGCGACGCGTTTCGAAGCGCCGTCACCCCTCAAGGGTGGCGGCGTTTCTTATGATCGGGGTTGCTCGAGCAAGAGGTCGACGAGGCGATCGACTGCGTTTGCCGCCTTACGAGACGCGCCGAGCAGATTATCCTTGAATGACGTCACGCCTGAAGCGTCCGCCTGGTCGCTGACGCTGCGGATCCCTGCCCAGCCGACCTTGTGCGCCGCCGCTACCTGCGCGATCGCCCCCGTTTCCATGTCGACGAGTTCGGCCCCGAACTCCCGAGCCATGCCGCGCGCCTTCGCGTCGTCCTCGACGAAGCAGTCGCCCGTCACGATCGTGGCATCGGGCAGGTCGATACCGGGATTGGCGATGGCTACGAACGGCTCCGGCGACGGCTTACCGAACGGGAGGCTGCCCGCACGAAAGGCGACGAACCGATCGGGGCGATAACTGCCGTAGTCGTGCTGATAGGCGCGATCGAGCCAGAAAAGGTCCGCGGTGGCCTCCCCGATCCGGCCCGCGACGCCCATCGAGACGATGATGTCGCACCCCGCCGCGATCATTTCGGTCGCGACCATCGCGGCGTTGACCTTGCCGATCCCGGCGCAACCGATGACCCAGCCATCATCGCCTTCGCGGCAGTAGTAGGGCGATCGGCGACGCCTTCGCCCAGCCCCCGGCCGAAAGGTTTCGGCCTCTTCCAGCAGTCCCGACACGATTCCGATGCGGGGCATGGGGGCTCCTACTGGCGGGGCGGATCCCTACGATCCACCCGTACGCTCAGGTCGACAAAGCGGGAATGACCCAGACAAGCGTCATCGCCACGACGATGATGACCATCGAAACACCCAGGACCCACCGACCGACATGCGGCTTGACCGCGCCCGTCGCTTCTTCCTCGGTGACATGAACTTCTTCGCCTTCACGATGCATCTGGTTCGCCCTTTCATTCTTGCGTCCCGACACTTGCCGGGCGCTCCCTTCGCGGGATCCGTCATCGGGAATAGCGCAGGTTCGGCGCTGTGTCAGCATGGTCGAAAGGGGGCTGGCGTTCGGTGGGGAGGGTTCCTACCATCCGCATCCACGATGGCTGATCGGGTTCTTGCTTGCTGACATTGCCTTCCCTGCACGCCGCGCTCGCCATGCTGGTGGCGATCGGAATGTTCGCGGCGTTCGCCAGCAATCGTTTTCGCGTGGAAATCATCAGCCTGATGACGATCGGCGCGATCGCGCTCTTGCTCTATCTCTTCCCCATTCCCGGCACCGCAAAGAAAGACGGCATCGACTTGGCGTTCGGTGGGTTCGGACATACCGCGCTCATCACGATTTCCGCGCTGATGGTGATGGGGCGGGGACTGGTCGTCACGGGGGCGCTGGAGCCCGCGGCGCGGTCGCTGGCGGCGGTCTGGCGCATCAACAACGGGCTGGGGCTTTTGGTGACCCTTCTGCTCGCGCTCTTCGCGTCGATGGTCGTCAACGACACGCCGGTGCTGGTGCTGCTCATTCCGATCATGGTGCAGCTCGCGCACGGTGGTGCGCTGCCCGCGTCCAAGACGCTCATCCCCCTCAATGCGGCAATCCTGATCGGCGGGATGGCGACGACGATCGGCACGTCGACAAACCTGCTGGTGGTCTCGATCGCCAACGATCTCGGCATGCCCGAAATGTCGATCTTCCATTTCACGCCGCTCGTGCTGATGGCCGCGGTAATCTGCTTTCCGTACATCTGGCTGGTGATGCCGCGGCTTCTGCCCGACAACAGTCCCGAGGCCGGCCACGAACCGCGCAAGTTCATCGCCACCCTTCGCGTCGGCACCGACAGCGGCTGGCTGGGCAAGGCGGTGGGAGAGTTTCGTGACAAATTGCCCGATACCTTCGCCTTCGTCCGCGAGCCCAAGACGTTGCAGCCTGGGCAGCGGCTGACCGCCTTCGCCACCGCCGACGCCCTGCGCGAGGCCGCGCGCAAGCTGGACGCCGCCACCGCACCGCGCTGGCTGGTCGACCGGCTCCAGAAAGACAGCGCGCGCGCCGGCAAAGATCTGGTCGAGGCCGAACTGGCGATCAGCGGGGACAGCCGCCTCGTCGGGCGCACGCTCCAGACCGCGGGGATCAAGGGCGTCGCCGTCCTCGGCGTAGCGCAGGCCCCCAGTCGCGGCTTTGCCGCCCCGCGCGAACTTTCCGCCGAAGCGCGATTGGCGGAAGGCGACATCCTCCTCGTTCTCGGGCGGGAGGAGGCGTTGCAGGAATTCGCCAGTGCGGAAGCCATGCTGATGCTCGACGGGGCCCGGCCCTTGCCGAGGCGGCGGAAGGCGCTGACCGCGATCGCCATCATGGGCACCGCGGTCATCCTGGCGACGTTCGGCATCGTGCCGATCGCGATCAGCGCGCTGGCGGGCGCGATCGCCATGTTCATCACCGGCTGTGTCCACTTCGACAAGGTCGGGCGCGCGCTGTCGGCCAAGGTCATCGTGCTGGTCGCCGCCTCGATCGCGATCGGACGTCTCATCCTCGAAAGCGGCGCGGCGCAATATCTTGGCGAAACGCTGGCGCTCGGCATGGAGGGTCTCCCCGGCGGGATCGTGCTGGCGCTCATCATGCTCTTCGTGACGCTGCTCACCAACTTCGCGTCCAACGCCACCGCCGCCGCGGTCGGAACGCCCATCGCCTTCAGTCTGGCGGGTCAGCTGGGCCTGCCGGTCGAACCGCTCGTGCTCGCGGTCCTGTTCGGCTGCAACCTCTGTTACGCGACACCGATCGCCTACCAGACCAACATGCTCATCATGGCCGAGGGCGACTACAAGTTTAACGACTATCTCAAGACCGGCATCCCGCTCGTCGTGCTGATGGTCGCTAGCCTTTCGGTCATCCTCTCGCTCACCTACTTCTAGGACAAAGCAAAAGGCCCGCCGGAGCATCCTCCGGTCGGGCCTCGTCGCTTGATCCCGGCGCGCGTTCGCTGGGTTCAGGTGGGTGGGATCACCGCGCCGTGTCGGCGACGAGACCCGTGATGAGATACGCGAGCAGGGCGGTGCCTGCGCTGATGAAGAAGCCGACGACCCAGGCGAGCCGGACGAGCGTGACGTCCATTCCGAAATAATCGGCCATGCCGGCGCTGACGCCCATGATCTTGCCGTCGGTTTTGTCGAGAAGAAACTTGCGGTCCATCATTGTCCTTTCGTGATGTCGAAGGTGGTTAGGCGATCGGCGCACCCGAGACGGCGGCACCCAGGAACAGGCTGGCCGACAGGATGGCTCCGATGGCGGAGACGAGGATGTTTTCCTTGGAGAGCGATTGCATTGGTCATTTTCCTTTTTTTTGGCGAACCCATCAGCGGGTTCACCCCCTACGTTGCAGGAGGCGTGCCAAACGAAAATGTCCAAAGATTTCAGTATGTCGCCAAACCAATCGGAGTAGATTGGCCGAAATTCCCACTAGCTGTTGGGAAGATTTCCCAACGATGAACGAAATTTGGCCGGGATGCGGGCGACCGGGCGGCATTCGGCTTCGACCCAGGGAGCATCGACGTCGTCGCTCGACGCCAGCGCATCGTCCAGCGCTGCAACGCAGGCAGCTTCGCTTTCGAAGGTCGCCTCGACCGCCCTCACCGCATCGCAGCTCGTCCCGCCGTCGGCACATCCAAAAAGGAGGATCGCAAAGGTTACCGGTTCCATGAAAACTTCCGCTCGTCTGAATGATCAACTTGCCCGATCAACCGACCTGTCGTCGGCGCGTTCCCAAGAATACGGTGCCGTAACAATCGAGCAGTGACGGTGTCTCCGTTGTCGTAGAGCCCTGCGCTTCCTATCTCTTCCTCCGCATGCCTCCCGATACTTCCACCGAAAGCAGCCAGGACAAGGGCGATCTTCGCATCCTGTTGCGCTTCCTTCCCATGCTCTGGCCGGTGGGCGAGACGGGGCTGCGCGTGCGCGTGGTCATTTCGGTCCTGCTGGTGCTCGCGTCGAAGGGCATCGAGATCGCGGTCCCCTATTTCTACAAATATATCATCGACGGCATGAGCGCGGATGCCGACGCGCCGCAGGTCGCACTATCGATCCTGCTGGGTCTCGTAGCCGCTTACGCCTCCACCCGCTTGGTCGGCACTTTGTTCGACAATCTGCGCAATTCGATCTTCGAGCGCGTGGGACAGGATGCGGCGCGCAAGCTGTCCAGCGGCCTCTTCCGGCATCTGCACGCACTGGGGCTGCGCTTTCACCTCGAACGGCGCACCGGGAAGATCGCGCGGCTCATTGAACGCGGGACGAAGAGCATCGATTCCATGCTCTATTTCCTGCTGTTCAACATCGCGCCGACGCTCATCAGCCTCATTCTCATCGGCGGCGTGTTCTGGGTCGAATTCGGCTTTGGCATGACGGCCGCGACCACCGTGCTGGTGGTCGTCTACATCGTCTTCACCCGCGTGGTGACCGACTGGCGCAACAAGATCCGCCGCGAGATGAACACGGTCGACCAGCGCGCCGCACAGCGCGCCGTCGACAGCCTGCTCAATTACGAAACCGTCAAATATTTCGGCGCGGAGGAGCGTGAAGCGGAGCGCTACGACGGGTCGATCCACGCCTATCAGGAAGCCGCTATCAAGAACGAGACCAGTCTTGGCTGGCTCAACAGCGGGCAGGCGGTCCTCACCAACATCATGATGGGCGGAGCGATGGCCTATACCGTCTGGGGCTGGAGCCGGGGGACCTATACGCCCGGCGATGTCGTCCTCGTCAACTCGCTGCTGATGCAGCTTTATCGGCCGCTCAACATGCTGGGCTGGGTCTATCGCTCGATCCGCCAGGGGCTGATCGACATGGAGGACATGTTCGCGCTCCTCGATACTCCGGCCGAGATCGTCGATCACGAAGGCGCGATCCCGTTGCCCGACGGCGAAGGCGACGTCGTCTTCGACAACGTGCATTTCAGCTACGATGGCGAGCGTCAGATCCTAAAGGGTCTCGACCTCACCGTTCCCGCCGGCACCAGCCTCGCGGTCGTCGGCCCCTCGGGTGCGGGCAAGTCCACGCTCGCCCGCCTCCTCTATCGCTTCTACGAGCCGCAGTCGGGCAGCATCACCATCGGTGGGACCGACATCAACCATGCGACGCAGGCGAGCCTACGCGAAGCCATCGGCATCGTCCCGCAGGACACCGTCCTGTTCAACGATACGCTCGCCTACAACATCGGCTATGGCCGTGCCGAGGCCAGCCAAGCCGACATCGAGCGGGCCGCCAAGGGCGCGTCGATCGACCGCTTCGTCGAAAGTCTGTCGCAAGGCTACGAAACCGAAGTCGGCGAACGCGGGCTCAAGCTATCGGGCGGGGAAAAGCAGCGCGTCGCCATCGCCCGCACGCTGCTGAAAGACCCGCCGATCCTGCTCCTCGACGAAGCGACCAGCGCCTTGGACAGCGCCACCGAACAGGACATTCAGGCCACGCTCGAAAAGGTCATGCGTCGGCGCACGACCATCATGATCGCCCACCGCCTGAGCACCGTCGTCAACGCCAACCAGATCGTCGTCCTCGACGAAGGAAGCGTCGCCGAACGCGGTACCCACGACGAACTGCTGGCGACGGGCGGCCTCTACGCCGACCTTTGGGCGCGACAGCAGGCGGAACGGATGCTGGAGGAAGCGGCGGAGTAGCATCGTTCCGAGAGGAGAACGACATAGATCAGCTCAGTAGGGGTGCCACCAATACACGTTCCCGGAGAGCTTCGAGAATCGCTCTGTAGGCTCTGGAAGAGCTTCACCCGCTCTAGGGACGAAGTATCCCCATCCTTCATCGAAATAGGGTTTTGTCGTAATCCAAACTCCATTCCGATCCACGTCAACAAAATGAGGATCAAGAGAGGCGATCGTGTGCGGCCATTGGGCTTCTGGCACAGCACCGACAAACGACGCCGAAGAACCCTCCATCATTTGAGACGCTTCCGTCTCAATTTGGACCAAAATCGCGGGATTTTTCGAAGGCTGCTCACACGAGCCTGTCAGGAACAGGATGAAGCTCAAAAGAGCTATGCGGAAGGAGGCACCTGTCATCGCCTCATATTACGCCGACAGCCAACTTGCACAATTACGGTCGCCGAGCGGAAAATTCCTAACCCGCCGCCGTCGTCCAACCCACGCTCGGCAGCGTGATACTCGTCTTTCCGGCCATGTCGGTGCGGGTCACGATGAGGTCCTTTTCCTCCATGTAACCGATCAGGCGGCGGGCGCGCGACAGGCTCGCGGTGCCGTAAATGGCGGCGATCGCTTCCTCGCTCGGCCCAGGATCGCCGCTGCGCGCCGCGCGGGCGATGAGGAGGTAGGGTGCCAGCATATCCTCGGGCAGGTCGACCGCCGCCTCCAGCGCCTCGCCATAGTCGTTGGCCGGATCGCCGAAGATCCCCGCCCGCGCCGCCGCCAGTCGTTGCGAGAACTCCGGCAGGTCGAGCGGCGGCGTGCGCAGTCCCGCCATCCGGCACCGAACCGAAAAGTCCTGGTAGGCCACCGCGGCGCCGCGCGGGCGCCCCTCTTCCTCCTCGACGATCCCCGCCAGCGCGCGCTCGATCACGGGCGCAATCTCTTCGGGGTCGGGTTCCGGAGCTTCGGGCTCCGGCACGCCGCGCTTGGCCTCCGCCGCTTTTGCAAGCTTCGCCATCATGCTTTCCGACGGAAGTGGCGCGGGGTCGGGCTTCGGCGAGGGTGGCGGTGGCGGCGGGGCATCGGCCAGTCCGTCGAACAGCAGCGCCTGCGGATCGGCCTGCCCTTGAGGCAGCGGCACCAGTCCTGGCGTCCCCTCGCGCGGGCCCGTCTCGACATTGCCGATCATGACCTTCACCGGACGCCGCGACACCGCCGGACCGAGACCGAGAAACTGGCCCCGCTCGAGATCGCGGATCTGTTCCGCCTGCCGTCGTTCCATGCCGAGAAGGTCCGCCGCACGCGCCATGTCGATGTCGAGGAAGGTGCGGCCCATCAGAAAGTTCGACGCCTCGGCCGCGACGTTCTTGGCGAGCTTCGCCAGCCGCTGCGTCGCGATGATTCCGGCCAAGCCGCGCTTGCGGCCACGGCACATGAGGTTCGTCATCGCGCTCAGCGAAGCGCGTCGCACGTCCTCGGGCACTTCGCCGCCGCCGGTCGGGGCGAACATCTGTGCCTCGTCAACGATAACGAGTGCAGGATACCAATGCTCCCGAGGCGCCTCGAACAGGGCGTTGAGGAACGCCGCGGCGCAGCGCATCTGCCCGTCCGCCTCCAATCCTTCGAGGCTCAAGACCACGCTCACCCGATGTTCGCGGACCCGCGCCGCCAGCGCCAGGATCTCGGCGTCCGAATGATCCGCCGCCTCGATAGCGACATGGCCATAGGCATCGGCGAGGGTCGTGAACTCGCCCTCGGGGTCGATCACCACCTGCTGCACGTCGCCCGCGCTCTGTTCGAGCAGGCGGCGCAGAAGGTGCGATTTGCCGCTCCCCGAATTGCCCTGCACCAGAAGACGTGTCGCCAGCAGTTCGCCGAGGTCCAGTGCCTGTGCGCGCCCTGCCGGATCCTCCCCCATCGCGATCATCGTACCCATCGCAAGCGACTGTGGCGTGCGGGGAGCCTCAGGACAAGCGAGGCGTTGGCAGGGAAAGGATTTGAGGAGATCATTCATGGCGACCGTCACCAAGCTGGAAGAAGGTTTCTACGTCGGGCCGCAGATTACCCCTGACGAGGTCGCGCAGCTTGCCGACGCCGGGTTCGGCTTCATCATCAACAACCGGCCCGACCTGGAAGAGGACGGCCAACCGACCGGCGCCGACATCCACGCCGCCGCGGACGCGGCGGGAATGGGCTATGCGCACGTCCCCGTCGAACGCGGCATCTCCCCCGCCGAGGTGGACGCCGAAACGGAAGCGCTGGAGGAGGCAGGGGGACGAAAGGTCTTCGCCTTCTGCCGCACGGGGACGCGATCGACGCTGTTGTGGGCACTGGCCCGCCATGGGCAGGGACGCGACAACGACGATCTTCGCGCGGCCGCCGAGGCGGCGGGCTATTCGCTCGATCCCATCGAGCATCTGCTCTAGCGCTTTTTATCGCCGCGCACGGTTGTGAGGCGACAGTGTAACAGCTAGCTGGACGCGGGTGTCCGGTCCCGCTCAGATCCTACAGGAAGTCTTTGGCTTCAGCGCCTTTCGCGGAGTCCAGGAACAGGTCGTCGATCGCGTCATGGCGGGCGAAGACACGCTCGCCATCATGCCGACGGGCGCGGGCAAGTCGCTCTGCTACCAGCTTCCAGCCGTGGCGAAGGACGGCACTGCGATCGTCATTTCCCCCCTCATCGCGCTGATGGAGGATCAGGTGCGCTCGGCCAGCGCCAACGGCATCCGCGCCGCCGCGCTCACCAGCGCGACATCCGACAAGATCGCGGTCGAACGCGCGCTGGAGGCAGGCGACCTGGACCTGCTCTACGTCGCGCCCGAACGCGCGACGACCGATCGGTTCGGCATGTTGCTGGAACGGGCGCAGATCAGCCTGTTTGCGATCGACGAAGCGCATTGCGTCAGCGAGTGGGGGCATGATTTCCGCCCCGACTATCGGATGCTCCGCCCCTTGCTCGACCATGTCGGAGCGCCGCGGCTGGCGCTCACCGCGACTGCCGACAAGCGGACGCGTGCCGACATTCTGGCGCAGCTCGCGATCCCCGAAGAGGGCATGATCGTCGCCGGGTTCGACCGGCCCAACATTCGCTATCACGTCGTGCCGCGTGCCGGGCTTCCCGCGCAGCTCAAGCGCCTCGCCGCCGCGCATCCCGGCCCCGGCATCGTCTATTGCCCGAGCCGCGCGAAGACCGAGAAGATCGCCGCCGATCTGCGCGAGACTGGGCGCCCGGCCGCCGCCTACCATGCGGGGATGGAAGCCGAGATGCGACGGTCGAACCAGCATGCGTTCGTGGCGTCGGAGGACATGGTGATGGCCGCGACGATCGCCTTCGGCATGGGCATCGACAAGCCCGACGTCCGGTTCGTGGCTCACGCCGGCGCGCCCAAGTCGATCGAGGCCTATTATCAGGAAACGGGCCGCGCGGGTCGCGACGGGGAGCCCGCGGAAGCCTGGATGTTCTGGGGCGCAGAGGATTTCGCCCGCGCCCGCCAGCGGATCGAGACCGAGGTCGAACCCGGGCGTCGCCACGGCGAACGCGAACGGCTCAACGCTCTTGCCGGTTTCGTCGAGGCCGCGACCTGCCGCCGCGCCATCCTGCTTCGCCATTTCGGCGAGGATCCGCCCGAGACCTGCGGCAATTGCGACAATTGCCTCGACCCGCCCGAGACGATCGACGTGACGATCGTCGCGCAGAAGATCCTGTCCGCCGCCTTCCGGACCGAGATGCGGTTCGGTGTGGGCTATCTGAAACAGGTGCTCGGCGGCGACGATAACGAGAAGGTGCGCGGCAACGGTCACCATTCGCTGTCGGTGTTCGGTATCATGGATGCGGACGAATTGGCGCTGGTCCAGCCGGTCGCGCGGGCGCTCATCGCGCGCGATGCCCTGCGCGCGGATGCCTATGGCGGCCTCAGCTTCGGGCCGGGGGCCAAGTCGATCCTCAAGGGCGAGGCGGAACTGGTGATCGCGGTGCCGCCCAAGCGCACCCGCCGGGCGCGCCGCACCCGCGAGGATCATGCGCCCGATCCCGTGTTCGATGCGCTGCGCGAATGGCGGCGCGCGGTCGCCAAGGAAGCGGGCGTCCCGCCCTATGTGGTGTTTCACGACAGCACGCTGCGGCAGGTCGCATCGGCAAGGCCCGACAGCTTGCCCGCGCTCAACCGGATCGACGGAGTGGGGGAGAAGAAGCTGGAACGCTATGGCGAGGGACTGTTGGCCGCATTGGCCGACGCTACCTAAGACGTCGAGCCTCGCGGCATCAGCCCGCTTCGCCGTCCTTGGTGAGCACCGCCACTGCCGCTTCCAGTTCCTCGGGCGCCACCATCAGCCTCACCCACGCCAATCCACCGCCGCCGAAAACGCTGTTCAGCCCCTCGTCGAAGGTGAAACTGGGAATTCCCGCATGCTGGAGCTGGTGCTTGGCCAGTTCGGCCTCGACCTGCGTGGGGAAACGCCCCGCCTCGGCGAGGCTCACGCCGCCTCGGTCCCGCCGACGGTGATCGCGCTGACCAGGGTGGATGGCTGACCGACGCCCGCGGGCACGCCCTGTCCCGCCTTGCCGCACACGCCGGTGCCCTCGTCGAGCGCGGGGTCGTTGCCGATCCCGATGATGCGCCGCATCACCGTGGGACCATCACCGATCAGCGTCGCGCCCTTGATGGGGTCGCCCAGCTTTCCCTTCTCGATCTTGTAGGCCTCGGTGCAGGAGAAGACGAACTTGCCCGACACGATATCGACCGATCCGCCGCCGAAGCTCTTGGCGTAGATGCCCTTGTCGACGCGCGACAGCAGCTCTTCGGGATCGTCCTCGCCGCCTTCCATGAAGGTGTTGGTCATCCGCGGCATGGGGGCGTGGGCGAAGCTTTCGCGCCGACCGTTGCCGGTGGGTTCGACCCCCATCAGCCGCGCGTTGAGCCGGTCCTGCATATAGCCCTTGAGGATGCCGTCCTCGATCAGCACGTTGCGCTGCGTCGGGGTGCCCTCGTCGTCGATCGTGAGGCTGCCGCGGCGGTCGGCGATGTTGCCTTCGTCGACGACGGTCACGCCCTTGGCCGCCACCTGCTCTCCGATCCGGCCCGAAAAGGTCGACTGGCCCTTGCGGTTGAAGTCGCCTTCCAGCCCGTGACCGACCGCCTCGTGCAGTAGCACACCGCACCAGCCGTTGCCGAGCAGGACGGGCATGTCGCCCGCCGGCGCCGCGACCGAGCGCATGTTGACGTCAGCCTGCGCCACCGCGCCGTCGACCGCGCGCTTCCACGCGGCCTCGTCGAACAGTCGGTCGTAGAGGTAGCGCCCGCCATAGCCGAAGCTGCCGCTCTCGCGCCGGTCGCCGTCGGCCATGACGACACTGACCGTCATGCGTACGAGCGGGCGGATGTCGGTGGCGAGGAAGCCGTCGGCGCGCACGATCTCGACGACGCTCCACGCCCCCGAGAGAATGACGCTGACCTGGTCGACGCGCAGGTCGCGGGAGCGGGCGTCGGCCTCGATCTCCTGGATGAGCGCGAGCTTCTTCTCGAACGGGACGAGCGAGAGCGGGTCCTCGTCGGTATAGAGGCGAGCGTTGGTGCGCGCGGGCGATGCGGCGGCGCGCTGTTCGGCGGGATCGAGGAGACGCAGCGTTTCCGCCGCCCGGTCGATCGCCGCGACGCTGAGCTCGTTGGCGTGGGAGAACCCCGTCATCTCGCCCGTCACGCCCCGCAGGCCGAAGCCGGAATCGGTCGAATAGTCCGCGGCGCGCAGCCGCCCGTCGTCGAACGCGATCGTCTCGGTCGCGCGATACTGGAGGTAGAGTTCGCCGTCGTCATGCCCCGACAGGTGCCGCCGCGCGGCGCGCGCCGCGGTGTCGGGATCGAGCATGCCGTCGCGATAGAGGAGCCCGCGCGGTCCGGCGATCACGTGACCTGACCTGCAGCTTTCTCCTTGGCATTCCCGTGGTCCGCCGCGCCGCCGACCAGAACGAACCTCTTGTCGCAATATTTGCATTCGACGAACCCGTCGTCGTCGATGTGATAATAGACACGCGGATGGCCGAGCGAGGGGGAAATCTCGGTCGCGCCGTCGCAATGGACCTTGAGCGTGTCGACTCGAACCGTCTCGGGCGGGGGAATGTTGGTCATGCCCTAGAGATAGCGTCGCACGTCCCCGCCTTCAATGCGGCTTTGCGCCTCTGCCACGCTTCGCTAAGGCGATGGCGATGACCGACAATCCCGCCATTTCCATCGCCAACCTGTCCAAGACCTACGAGGGCGGCAAGAAAGCCCTGGACGACGTGAGCTTCGACGTGCCGCAGGGGCAGATCTTCGGCCTTCTCGGCCCCAACGGCGCGGGCAAGTCGACGCTGATCAACATCATCGCGGGGATGGTGAACAAGTCCGCGGGCAAGGTCTCGGTCTGGGGCTTCGACATCGATACCGACCATCGCAACGCGAAGGCGTCGATCGGGATCGTACCGCAGGAAATCCTGTTCGACCCCTTCTTCACTCCGCGCGAAGCGCTGGAGATCCAGGCGGGGCTGTGGGGCGTGCCGCCGGAGCGGCGCCGGACGGACGAGATCCTCGAGAGCGTGTCGCTGGCCGACAAGGCCGAGGCGTATGCCCGGACGCTGTCGGGCGGAATGAAGCGGCGGCTGCTGGTCGCCAAGGCGATGGTCCATTCGCCCCCCATCCTCATCCTCGACGAGCCGACCGCGGGCGTGGACATCGACCTTCGCCAGCAGCTGTGGAGCACGGTGCGCGACCTCAACAGCCGCGGCGTCACGGTCGTGCTGACCACCCACTATCTCGAGGAAGCCGAGATGCTGTGCGATCGCATCGCCATCATCAATCACGGCAAGCTCATCGCCGACGAGGCCACCCCCGACCTGCTCGCCAAGGCGCAGGACAAGGAAGTGGTCGTCACCTTCGACAAGCCGCTCGACATTCTTCCGGTCGACGAGCGGTTCGAGAAGGTCGAACGGATCGGCGAGGACGCGCTCGCCATCACCTACTCGAAGGACAGGATCCACGCTGGCGACGTCCTGCGGCTGCTGAACCGCGACGGGTTCGACATCATCGACGTGCGGACCCGCGAACCCGATCTGGAGGACGTGTTCCTGAGCCTGACGCGAGACGCCGCGGGATGAGCCGCCATTTCGACGTTCTCGTGATCGGCACGGGCGCAGCGGGTCTCACCGCCGCGCTCAACCTCGCCGAACGGTTCAAGGTCGGGGTGCTGGCGAAGGGCGCGTTGGGCGGCGGAGCGACCGAATGGGCGCAGGGTGGGATCGCCGCGGTGCTCGAGGACGAGGACAGCTTCGACAACCATATCCGCGATACCATCGTCGCGGGCGCGGGACTGAACAACCCCGACATCGTCGAGATGGTGGTTCAGAGTGCGCCCGCCGCGATCGCGCGGCTGGCCGATCTGGGCGTGCCGTTCAACCTTGCCGACGACGGCGACTGGCATTTGACGCGCGAGGGCGGGCACAGTCACCGCCGCATCGTCCATGTCCACGACGCCACCGGATGGGCGGTGGCCGAGGCCTTGGAAAAGGCGGCGGTGCAGAGCCCCAACATCACGCTTCTTCCCGGCATGGCGGCGATCGATTTCATTCAGGGACGGCATGCCGAGGACTTCTCGACCAGCGGGTCGGTCCACGGGGTCTACGCGCTCGATCGCGCGGCGGGAGAGGTCGAGACGCTGACCGCGCGTGCCACCGTCCTGGCGGCGGGCGGGGCGGGGCGCGCCTATCAGTTCAGCACCGCGCCGCGCGGTGCAACGGGCGACGGCATCGCGATGGCGTGGCGCGCCGGGTGCAGGATTTCCAACATGGAATTCATGCAGTTCCACCCTACCTGCCTCTACAATCTCGAGGTCAAGAATTTCCTGATCACCGAGGCGGTGCGCGGCGAGGGGGGCATCCTGACCAATCCGCAGACCGGCAAGCGCTTCATGAAATATTACGACGAGCGACTGGAGCTCGCCCCCCGCGACATCGTCGCCCGCGCCATCGATGCGGAGATCAAGCGCGACGGGCTCGATTATGTCCACCTCGACATCGCGCACCGCGGCGAGGCGTTCGTGACAGAGCATTTCCCGACCATCCACGAGAAGCTGCTCGGCCTCGGCATCGACATCACCAAGGAGCCGATCCCCGTCGTCCCCGCGCAGCATTATACCTGTGGCGGCGTCCTGGTGGATGCCCACGGCCGCACCGACGCGCCCGGCCTCTACGCCGCGGGCGAAGTCACGATGAGCGGGCTGCACGGCGCCAACCGTCTCGCCAGCAACAGCCTGCTCGAATGTTTCGTGTTCGGCGATGCGGCGGCCGAGCACATTAAGCAGAGCTGGGACGACCTGCCCCAACCGATCGCCGTCCGCCCATGGGACGAAAGCCGCGTTACCGACAGCGACGAGGAAGTGGTGATCCAGCAGGTCTGGGGCGAAATCCGCCGCTTCATGTGGAATTTCGTCGGGATCGTGCGCACCACCAAGCGTCTGGAACGCGCGAAGAACCGCATTGACCTGCTGCGCGAGGAGGTCGAGGAATATTACGGCAGCTTCCGCGTCACCCCCGACCTGATCGAACTGCGCAACCTCGTCGAAGTCGCGGACCTGATCGTCCTCAGCGCGCTGAAACGCCACGAAAGCCGCGGGCTCCACTACACGCTCGATTATCCGGAGACGGCGGACGAGGCGAAGGACACGGTTCTGGTTCCGTGAAACTCGATTGTGCCCACTGCCCCGTTCGCGACAGCGCCGCCTGTTCGGCCCTGTCGGATGCGGAGCGGGAGGAACTGTCGCGCCTCGGCCGTCACCGAACGTTCGCCCGCGGCGAGACAATCTTTCGCGCAGGCGACGGGAACGACCAATGTGCCACGCTGACGTCGGGACTGCTCAAGATTGCGCAGGTCGACGCGAATGGCTCCGAGCGCATCCTCAGCCTCGTTCATCCGGCCGGGTTTGCGGGCGAAATGTTCGCACCTATCCTCAACCACGACGTGGTCGCGCTGACCGACAGCCGTTTGTGCCTGTTTCGGCGAAGCGATTACGAAGCCGCGATGGAGCGCCACCCCGCGCTGACGAATGCGCTGCTTCGTCGTTCCGCGCGAGACCTCTACGATGCGCGTACCCAGATCGCACTCGATGCGAAGAGGGGTGCCGGCGCCAAGGTCGCCAACCTGCTCGTCGCGCTGGCGAAGGCGGCCAGTCATTCGCCTTGCCACGCCGCGGCCCGCTTCGAGCTTCCGCTGACGCGCGGCGAGATGGGACAACTCCTCGGCCTTACGATCGAAACTGTCAGCCGCCAGCTGACCCGGTTCGAGAAGGACGGAATGATCGAGAAAAGCGGCGCGCGCGGAATCCTGGTGAAGGATCCCGCGCGGCTCACCGCGTTGGCCGGGGCCTAGCCCCTCACACGATCGCAGCGATGCTCACCACGGCGATGCCCCAGCCGAGGATGAGGACGGGGAGAATGAGCGCCTGCACCAGCGCATCCCGGCCCTTGCACAGACCGGTGTGGGTGGCGATCCCGTGTGCCATCAGTTCGTCCATCCGAAGGGCGCGGCTGTCGTTGCCCGGCTTCATTCCGGTCCACAGCATCGGAACGACGTAGAAACCGACGGTGAAAATGACGAAGATCGCCATCGGAAGGATCATCTGCGGCTCGTAGAAGCCGACGAACATGACACCGAGATAGGCGAGGAACAGGCCGAAATAGGTCGCGTGGATCGCGACCGGCAGGCCGAAGTTGCGATCCTCGATATCGGGACGCAGGTTGGACTTGAGGTGGGGTGCGGCTACCCGTTCGGCCACCGCGAGGTCATGTTGCTTGATCGGTTCGGACATTGGGCATCTCCTTGGTGATGCCCATGATTTTGCATGGAAGGTCGCCAGCGACTTTGAGCGCGGTCAAAATCGCTGCGAAAATTCGACCCTCAATCCACCGCGTCGTGCATCGGCGGTAGGCCCATCGTGCCCGTCCAGCCGCTCGGCGCGCGAATTTCGACGCGCAGGTCGCCGCGTTCGTCGTGGGCGCGGTCGATGGCTTCGAGCAGATCGTTCGACGCGATCGTCTTGCCGTCGATCAGTTCGCTGCCCTTGAAATAGAAAAGGTGAAATTCGTTCATCGTCTCGCCACGCCCATCACTGTTCGGATAATCCGCAGACATAGCGACGGGTTGCGACGGCTTGATGAATATCAGGCGCATTTACGCCCAGCGGTGCGCCTCACCAGTTCTCCCGTGCGCCGGCGTCCTCGGTCCGTTCACAATCGTCGCCTTCTTCCTCTTCGCGGATGAGGTCGAGACGGTTCAGCAGCATCGGCATGGTGATCCCCTGCACAAAGATGCTGAACGCGACGACGAGGAACGCCGCCGAGATGATCTCCGCCCGTTCGGGCACGACCGCAGGGATCGACAGGGCCAGCGCGAGGCTGAGGGCGCCGCGAAGGCCGCCCCAGAACATCACATGCTTGTATTTCCACGGCATCGCGAGCTTTGTCTTCGCCCAGCCGAGGGTCAGCGGATAGATCGCCACCGCGCGCCCGGCGAGCGAGAGCAAGGTCGCCACCACGGCCACCGGAATGGCGGCGATCAGGGTCGGGCTCGCCTCGCCATCGCCGATCAGAATGAACACGAAGCTGTTGGCGAGAAAGGCGGCATAGTCCCAGAAGCTGAGGACCGCCTCGCGCCCCTCGTCGCTGATCGACCCCACCCAGCCGACATTGCCGACCAGGATCCCCGCCGCGACCGTCGCCAGCACGCCCGACATGCCGAGATGCTCGGCCGCGAGAAAGCTGCCGTAGGCGGCCAGCACGGTCAGCGATATCTCGACCAACTTGTCCTCGGTCCGCCCCGCGATCAGCAGCAATCCGCCCCCGACCAGCAGCCCGACGATGACGCCGCCGCCGGCGATCCGCGCCACGTCGAGAGCGACCGTTCCCGCGCCGATCCCCTCGGTCCCGCCCGCCAGCGCCACGCCGACGAGCAGCGCGAAAATGACCGCCGCCACCCCGTCGTTGAGCAGGCTTTCGCTTTCCACGAGCAGGTGCAGGCGATGGTCGACCTTGTTCTCCTTGAACGTCGCGATGACGCTGACGGGATCGGTCGCGGCGATCAGCACGCCGAAGAAGGCCGCGCCGAGCCAGCCCCAGCCGACGAGAAAGTGCATGCCGACGGCGACCAGCGTCGCGGCCGCCATCACCCCGACGGTCACCAGGCTCAAGAGGAGCGGCAGTTCGCGGCGCAGGTTCTTCCATGGGATCTGGATTGCCGCTTCGAACAGGAGCGGGGGCAACAGCAGTTCGAACACCAGCGCGGGGGTGAGCTGAAGATCGACGCCGATCGGAGTCAGCGCGATTCCGAACCCCGCGATCACCAGCCCGACCGAATAGGGCAGCCCCAACCGCCGCGTCGCGATCGCCACCAGCGTGGCGACAAAGATGACAAGGCCAAGCGTCGTGAAATCCACCGGCGCATGCCCGCCTTCGAGACCAGCGGCGAGAAGGATGGCGGGATCGATCATGGCGACAGGCTATCCACCCCCCGCGCGGCCAACGCAACCGTCCGCCGCCGCATGTTCGGGACGGAGGGCGGGACCACATGCCTTGCTTTTATCCATTTTGGAGGTAATTCTGCCGCCATGCGTATCTCGGTCCTTCTCCCCGCCCTCGCGCTCGCGGTTTCCGCTTGTGCGACCACGCCCGCATCGTCGCCGATGCCGATGCTCGTCGACATCGATACGACCGCGCCGGGCACCTATTACTATGTGGATGATGCGGGGAACGAGGGGCGCTTCGTTGCGCGCGCCGACGGCAGCTATGTCGAATATCTGGGCGCCGAGCAGGTTGCGACCGGCACCTGGAACCTCGAGAATGGCAACAAGTGCTTCGATCCGTCGGACGAACTGGCGGCGGCAGTCTGTTACGCGGACGGCGCGCGGCAGGTGGACGGCAGCTGGCTGTCGACCGGTTGCGACGGACTGACCTACACGATGCGCTACGAAGCGCTTTAGACCGCTTCGACGAACGCGCGGTGAACGGGCATGGCAAGCGCCGCGCTTGCTGCTAAGACCCTCCGATGGCCGACCAGCCCCATCTCTATCTCGTCGACGGCTCGAGCTATATCTTTCGCGCCTATCACGTCCTTCCCCCGATCACGAACAAGGAGGGCACGCCCGCGGGCGCGGTCTATGGCTACACAGCGATGCTGTGGAAGCTCGCCGACCAGCTCAACCAGGATGACGGACCCAGCCATCTGGCGGTGATCTTCGATGCGTCGAGCAAGACGTTCCGCAACGAGATGTACGCCGATTACAAGGCCAATCGGCCGCCCCCGCCCGAGGATCTCGTGCCGCAGTTTCCGCTGGTCCGAGAAGCGACGCGCGCCTTCTCGCTCCCGTGCATCGAGGAAGAGGGGCTGGAGGCCGACGACATCATCGGCTGCTATACCAAGGCCGCGGCGGATGAGGGCTGGAAAGTCACGATCGTCAGTTCCGACAAGGACCTGATGCAGCTGATCGAGACCCGCGACAACGGCGCCGACGTCGACATGCTCGACACGATGAAGGACAAGCGCATTCGCGCCGAGCAGGTCGTCGAGAAGTTCGGCGTCGGGCCCGAAAAGGTCGGGGACATGCTGGCGCTGATGGGCGACAAGATCGACAACGTCCCGGGCGTTCCGGGCGTCGGGCCCAAGACCGCCGCGACGCTGCTCGAGGAATATGGCGATCTGGAAGGCATCCTGTCGAATCTCGACAAGATCACGAAGCCGGCACTGAAGCGGAACCTAACCGAGCATGAGGAAGCAGCGCGCCTGTCGCGACAGCTGGTCGAATTGAAGTGCGACGTCGATCTTCCCCAGCCGCTCGACGAACTCAAGCTCGACGGCATCCCCGCCGACCCCTTGCGCGATTTCCTCGAGGCGCAGGGGTTCAAGCGGCTGCTCGAGCGGATGGGCGGCGGATCGAAGACCTCGGCGGAACGGGGGGTCGCGGGCGAAGTGGGCATCAGCGGCGGAAGCGCCGCGCCCGCCGATCCGCCCGAACCCGTCGAGATCACGGTCGACCGCTCGAAATACGAAACGATCACCGACGCCACCGACCTCGAACGGTGGGTCCAGGCGATCCGCCACGTCGGCTATTGCGGGTTCGATACCGAGACCGACTGCCTCGACTGCATCACCGGCAATCTGGTCGGATTGAGTCTTGCGGTGGGCGACGACGTGGCCTGCTACATCCCGATCGGCCACGGCAGCGAGGATCTGCTCGGCGAGCGACCCGACCAATTGTCGAAGGACGTCGTGCTCGCCGCGTTGAAGCCAGTGCTCGAGGACGATGCCATCCTCAAGATCGGGCATAACATCAAATACGATCTCGCCATGATGGCGCGCGAGGACATCGTCGTCGCACCTTATGACGACACGCTGGTGATGAGCTTCGACCTCGACGCGGGTCGCGGGCTCGCGGCGCACGGCTTGGACGCACAGGCCAAGTCCGCGCTCGGTCACACCTGCATCAGCTTCAAGGAGATTTGCGGCACCGGCAGGAAGCAGATCGGTTTCAACGAAGTGCCGCTCGACAAGGCGACCGAATATGCCGCCGAGGATGCCGACATCGCGCTGCGGCTGTGGAAGCGCCTCAAGCCGCGCCTCGCGCCCGAGCGGGCGACGCAGGTCTACGAGCGCGTCGACCGCCCGATGCCCGCCGTCCTGTCGCGGATGGAGCGACGCGGGATCAAGGTCGACCGCGAAGCGCTGGCGGCGCTGTCAAAGCAGTTCGCGCAGGACATTGCGGGGTTGGAGAAAGAGATTTTCGCGAAGGCCGGCGAAGAGTTCACGATCGGCTCCCCGCAGCAGCTTGGCAGCATCCTGTTCGAGAAATTGGGCGCGACCGGCGGGCGCAAGGGCAAGAGCGGCAACTATTCGACCGATCAGAACGAGCTGGAACGGCTCGACCGCGAAGGCTTCGACGTCGCGACGCAGGTCCTCGAATGGCGCCAGCTGACGAAGCTCAAGAATACCTATACCGACGCGCTGCAGGCGCAGATCAACGATACGACGGGCCGCGTCCACACGACCTACAGCCTGTCGGGCGCGCAGACCGGGCGGCTGTCGTCGAATGACCCCAACCTTCAGAACATTCCGATCCGTACGCCCATCGGCGCCAAGATCCGCGACTGCTTCATCGCCGAACCGGGCCATGTCCTGCTGTCCGCCGACTATAGCCAGATCGAACTGCGCCTCGCCGCGGAGATGGCCGACGTTCCCGCGCTGAAGGATGCCTTCCAGAAAGGCGAGGACATTCACGACCGCACGGCGACCGAGCTGTTCGGCGAGGTCAACAAGGACACGCGCGGCAAGGCCAAGACGGTCAATTTCGCGATCCTCTACGGCATCAGCGCCTTCGGGCTCGCCAACCGCCTCGACATCGAGCGCGACGAGGCCAAGTCGATCATCGACGCCTATTTCGCGAGCTTCCCCGAAATCCAGAATTTCATCGCCCGCACGCTGGCGGACGCGAAGGAGCGCGGGTTCACGACCACTTTGTTCGGACGAAAGACGCACTTCCCAAACATACGGTCGAAGATGCAGAACGTGCGCGCGGGGGCGGAACGTGCGGCGGTCAACGCCCCCATCCAGGGCACCAGCGCCGATCTTATCAAGCGCGCGATGGCGCGCATGGACAAGGCGCTCGCCGATGCGGGCCTGTCCGACGTGCGGATGCTGCTCCAGGTCCACGACGAACTGCTGTTCGAAGTCCCCCAGGGCAAGGAGGAAGCCGCAGCCGCGGTCATCAAGCCGATCATGGAGCAGGCGGCGAGCCCTGCCCTGACGCTGGACGTGCCGCTCGACGTCGAGGTCGGTTGGGGCGCGAACTGGGGCGCGGCGCATTGATCGTGGCGGGGGGCAGGATCGTTGACTAGCGCGGGCCACCGGCCAGCCGACGGCGGCAAGGGCGACCTCGCCGCGCTGGCGCGGGGCGGGCGGATCAATTTCTTTGGCTTCGTGCTGCGGCTGCTCGCGCGGATCCCCTTCCTGTTCATCGCGGGCCGCTTCTACGGTGCCGAGGCGATGGGGCGTTTCGCCTTCGCGCTGATCGTGGTCGAGTTCGCCGCACAATTGTCGACCCTCGGCCTCAAGCGCGGCCTCGCGCAGCAGCTCAGCGCCGCCAAGGACCCCGACGATCATGCCGACATCGTCTGGGACGGGCTGGTCGTGGCGATGATGGGCAGCCTTGTCGCGATGAGCCTCTTGTTCGTCTTTCCCGAAATCATGTTTCGCGGCGATGCGCCCCGCGGGCTTGAGAAATGGCTGCCGCTGACGGTTCTGGCACTCGCGTGGACCGAAATCTCGCTCGCCGCCTGCAATTATCGCCACAATATCGCCGCCACGGTGCGCAGCCGCGCGATCGTGGAGCCCTGGACCATCTCGATCGTGGCGTTCGGCTGGGCGTTCGTGAACACCGACGACGGGCTGATCGTCGCCTATGTCGCCTCGATGGGCGGCGCGCTGCTGACCGCGCTCTGGCCTTTCGTTCGCAGCTACGGCCTGCCGCGCCCGCAATGGCGCCCGCATCCGACGAAGCTGTCGAAAATGGCCTATCGCAACCTGCCTGTCGCCGCCGCCGACGCGACCGAATGGGCCAGCCGCCGTCTCGACCTGTTTCTGCTGGGCTTCTTCTTCTCCGAGGCGATCTACGGCATCTACTGGGCCGCACAGCAGGTCGCCTCGCTTCCCAGCAAGCTGAAGACCAGTTTCGAACCCATCATGGGACCCGTCATCAGCCAGAACGTCGAAGCCAAGAACTACACCGCCGTCGCGCAGCAGGTGCGTCAGGTCGGCTTCTGGATCATCGCCGCGCAGGCAGGCATCGGGCTCGCGCTCGGCCTTCCGGCGATGGCCGTGATGAACCTGGTCGGCGAGGAATTCGGGTCGGGCTACGTCATCCTGTCGGTTCTGCTCGCGGCCGAGGTCGTCGCTGCGATGGCGGCGGTGTCGGACGCCGCGCTCATCTATCTGGCGCGCCACCGCAACATGATCATCGGCTTCATCATGCTGGCGATCCAGGTCGGCGCGGGCGTCGCCGCCATCTTCGTCCTGCGGTCGCTGGGTTACCCGCCCGAGGTGCAGGCCGCGGGGGCCGCCATCGGGCTCGGCATCGCGCTCGCCTTCGCGGCGCTGGCCAAGGCGTGGCTTCTGTCGGGGATCGTGAATGCGCCCGTGTCGGGCTGGCGCTGGCCGCTCGTCTGGGCGGCGCTGGCGACGGTGCCGCTGGGCTATCTCGTCACGTTCCTGCGCGACGCCGGCCAGCTTGCGATCGGCGTGCCGGCGATCCTCCTGGTCTTCGGTCTCGTGATCTGGCGCTGGGGCTTCGGCCCCGAGGATCGCGAGCTGTTCAAGATGGGCAAGGGCGAAGAGCCAGAACTCCCCGCCCCGGGCACGGGGGGATCGACCCCGACCTGATCCGCCTGGCCGACCGCCCTAGTGGTTGAAGTGGCGCATTCCCGTGAACACCATCGCCAGCCCGGCATCGTCGGCGGCCTTGATGACTTCATCGTCGCGGATCGAGCCGCCCGGTTGGATCACGGCCGTGGCCCCCGCCTCGGCGGCGGACAGCAGACCGTCGGCGAAGGGGAAGAAGGCGTCGGAGGCAACGGCGCTTCCGATCGTCCGTGGCTCGTCGAAGCCGTGCGTTTCGGCCGCCTCGCGCGCTTTGATGGCCGCGATACGCGCGGAATCGCGACGGTTCATCTGCCCCGCGCCGATCCCCGCGGTCGCGCCGTCCCTCGCGTAGACGATGGCGTTCGATTTGACGTGCTTGGCGACCGTCCAGGCGAACAGGCAGTCGGCCAGTTCGCGGTCCGTCGGTGCGCGCTGGGTGACGACGGTAAGATCGTCCTCCGTGACCTGTCCGACGTCGCGGTCCTGGACCAGGATGCCGCCCGCGATCGGCTTCATCACCTGGCCGGGTCGCGTGGGGTCGGGCAGATCGCCCGTCAGCAGCAACCGCAAATTCTTCTTCTTGGCGAACACCGCCTTCGCGGCATCGTCGGCGTCGGGTGCCACCACGACCTCGGTGAAGATGTCGGCGATCGCGCGCGCGGTCGCTCCGTCGAGGGTGCGGTTCACCGCGACGATACCGCCGAACGCGCTGACGCTGTCGCATTGCAGCGCATCGGTCCACGCCCGCTCCAGGCTGTCGGCTCGCGCGACGCCGCAGGGATTGGCGTGCTTGACGATCACGCAGGCCGGATCGCCGTCGCGAAATTCGCTGATCAGCCGATAGGCGGCATCGGCATCGTTGAGATTGTTGTAGGACAACGCCTTGCCCTGGACCTGTTCCGCCGCCGCGAGGCCGTCGGGCGCGCCCTGCGGAAGGTAGAGCGCCGCCGCCTGATGCGGGTTTTCGCCATAGCGTAGTTCGTCGGCCTTGGTCATCGCGAGGGTCCGGCGCTCGGGGTAGGCTTCGCCCAGATCGGCGTGCGCGAACCAGCCCGCAATCGCCGCATCGTAGCTCGCCGTCAGCGCGTAGGCCTTGGCCGCGAGCATGGTGCGGAATTCCTGCGTCAGCCCGCCGTGGCCTGACAATTCGCCCGCCACCGCGTCATAATCGGCAGGGTCGGTGACCACCGCGACGCTGGCATGGTTCTTCGCCGCCGATCGCACCATCGCGGGCCCGCCGATGTCGATATTCTCGATGATCGTGTCGCGGTCAGCGCCCGACGCCACCGTCCGTTCGAAGGGATAGAGGTTGATGACGACCATATCGATGGGGCCGATGTCGTGCGCCTCCATCGCCGCGAGATGATCGTCCTTGTTCCGCCGCGCGAGAATGCCGCCGTGTACCTTGGGGTGAAGCGTCTTCACGCGCCCGTCCATCATTTCAGGAAAACCCGTCAGGTCGGAAACGTCGCGCACCTCGTGCCCCATGTCGCGCAGTGCCTTGGCCGTCCCGCCGGTCGACACCAGTTCGGCGCCATGATCGGCCAGCGCCGCGGCGAGCGGCCCCAGACCTTCCTTGTCGGAAACGGAAAGAAGGACGCGGCGGATGGGCTGATGGTCGGCGATGGGAACGGCTCCTAGCTGGAACGGCGGAATTGCCAGTGGACGGTCGCGCCCTCCTTGCCCGCTGCCGCCCGAATGACAAGCTGCAAGCATTTCAAAGGCCGCCCCGCGGCATTGATGACGAGGCTGTCCTCGATCCCGAGCGTGCCGCCGTCACAGCGGAACTGCCACGGCGGTGACTGGGCGGGGCGCAGGAGCGCGCCCTTGCCGTCGGCGGTCGGGCTCGCCTCGATCCCCGGCGCGAGATGGAAGCGGATCGCGAAGTCGCGCGACGGGCGACGCAGGCGACGGCCCTGCGGTTCGAGCGTGTCGGCGCCGGTGACGAGCTTTCCGGTATCTTCCAGCGTCACGTCGCGCCGGTGCGACAGGCCGAAGCGTCTGACATAGCCCATATGCTCGGCCGACATCGCGCTCTTGCCGTCGCCTTCGCGCCGATCGACCGGAACCTCGCGGATCACGGGCTGAAGCGTGCCGGTGTCGGTGATCGGGCTGCTGTCCGCCTCCGCGATGATCAGTGTCGAGTGGGCTGCCGATCCCCGCAGACCGGCGGCAAGGATCGGCGGCAGACGTCCCGGCTCGTCCGCACCGCCGCCGCAGCTCATCACAAGGCGCTGTTCGCCGTCGGACAGTTCGATAGCGAGCGTCGAGGCGTGCGCGCCGCTGGCATAGGGCGCTTCGGGCGGCGGCGCGGCGTCCATCTGCACCGTGGTCCCGAGCGCGGAGAGACGATGATACCCCCACCCCCGCGACTCGCGGAGCGGGCGGGCGCGCATTCCGCAGCCATCGACGATGGCGTTCAGGGTCTGCGGATCGCCGGGGTTGCCGCCCTGCCAGCTGGCGAGGCCGCCGTCTCCGTGCCGTACCCCGTGCAGCGCCGCGAGTGCGGCAGCGGCCGCTTCCTCCAGCGCGTCGGGGAGCGATTGCTTGGCCGCGAAATAGGCCGCGCGGGTCAGTCCCAGCCGATCAACCAGCAGCGCCTGTTCCCACGGGCGGCGGCTCTTCAGTCCGCCGTCGTCATGCTGGCCCTGTGCCAATGCACGCATCAGCCCCGCCTCGCAGCGGGCGACCCGCGGAACCTTGCCATCCATTGTGAGGCTCGCAGCCGTCAGTCCCGCCCAGGCGGTGATGCGGGGAAGGCCCTGAGCGGCCTTGTCGGCCTCTTGCTCCAGATGCCGCGCGCCGCGCGCCATCGTATTGAGCATGGAGCGGCGATAGGTCGCATCCTGTCCCGAGAGGACGAAGGGCGCATAGGCCGTCCAGAAGAGCAATCGTTCCCCGAGCAGCGCGGGCGCCCACGCGGCGTCGGGGCGATCGCCGTGACGCATCAGCCAGCGTCGCGCCACCGCCTCGCCCAGCTTCGCCCCTTCTTCGCGGCCTGTCGCAGCCGCAAGATCGCGGAGCCATGCGAACGAATGAAGCAGCCGAACGATCGGGCGGTCGAGCGAGTGATCGGCGAAGTCGAGGCCCTTCAGTTCGAGCGTCTCGCCGCGGTGATGAAGACGTCCCCGCATGAGGGCCGCCCCGATGTCGCGGTCGCCTTCGACATGATCGCGCGGCACGGCGGCAAGGCGCAGCGGTCGGCGCCCCTTGCCGATAAGCCACGACAGCATACCGCCTTCGCCACTCATCCCGAGCGTTTCAGGGCGGCGATATTGTCGGCATAGGCATCCGGCCCGCCGCGGAATACCGCGGTCCCGGCGACGAGCGCGGTCGCCCCCGCATCGATGCAGCGCGGCGCGGTATCGGGATCGACCCCGCCGTCGACCTCGATGTGGAAATCGAGACCGCGTTGCTGCTTGAGCTGCGCGATGGCGTCGACCTTGCGCAACTGCCCCTCGATGAACTTCTGCCCGCCGAACCCGGGATTGACGCTCATCACCAGGACGAGGTCGGCCAGTTCGAGAAGATAGTCGATCGCCTCGACCCCGGTACCGGGGTTGATGACGATCCCCGCTTTCTTTCCGAGGCTGCGGATCTGCTGGAGGGTGCGGTGGGTATGCGCGCCCGCCTCGGGATGGACGGTGATGATATCGGCGCCCGCCTCGGCAAAGGCTTCGAGATAGGGGTCGACCGGCGCGATCATCAGATGGACGTCGAACGGTTTTTCGGTGTGCGGGCGGAGCGCCTTCACCACCGCGGGACCGATGGTGATGTTGGGCACGAAATGGCCGTCCATCACGTCGACATGGATCCAGTCCGCGCCGGCGGCATCGATGGCGCGGACCTCTTCGCCGAGCTTCGCAAAGTCGGCGGACAGGATGCTGGGGGAGATGATGGTCATGGGGTCGATGTCTGCCTTCAATCGCCAGCGCGAACAAGGTGCGCGATGAAGAAGCCGTCGAGACTGCCGGCATCGGCGAGCGCGCCGGGGAGGATACGGAGCCATCCCTCCTCGGTCGGAGCGACCGCGTCGACGGGCACGTGGGCCGGTTCGATCCGCCAGCCGGGCGTGCGGTCCAGAAAGGCGACCATCTGCTCTTCCCCTTCTTCGGGTTCGAGCGAGCAGGTGGCGTAGACGAGACTTCCTCCCGGACCCGTCAGCCGCGCCGAGGCGTCGAGGAGCGAGGATTGAAGCGCCGCCATCTCGGACACGATCCCCGGACGGGCGCGGTAGAGCACCTCGGGATGACGCCGGAAGGTGCCGGTGGCGCTGCACGGCGCGTCGAGCAGCACGGCATCGAACGGATCGTCGCGGTGATGGCGAAGGTCGTGCGCCACGATCCGTGCCGACAGGTCGGTGCGCGCGAGATTTTCCTCCACCACGCGCAGTCGCTTCGCCGACAGGTCGAGCGCGGTGACGTCATGCCCGGCCGCGGCGAGCTGCATCGTCTTGCCGCCGGGCGCGGCGCAGGCATCGAGCACGCGGCGAGCGGAAGAAGGGATCAGTCGCGCCGGTAGGCTGGCGGCGAGATCCTGTACCCACCAGCCGCCCGCGTCGAAACCGGGCAGGCCGGTGACGGCGTCGCCGCTCGTGACCCGGCGGTGGAGGGGGGCGAGGGACGGACCCTCGGGCGCTGCCGCATCGGCGTGCTTGAGGCTGATGTCGAGCGGAGGGCGCTGGCCCACCATCATGCGCGCCGCAGTGATGACGTCATCGCCCCAGTGCGCCCACCGTTCTTCGATCGCCGCGGGAAGGCGGGGCGTATTGAGCGGGGGTAGGTCGGACTTCAGCAGACGCGACAGGACCCCGTGGACCAGCCGCCGCGGTCCGCCCGCCACCTGCGGCAGCGCGGTTGCCACCACTGCATGGTCGGGCGTTCCGAGAGCGATCCGCTGCGCCAGGGCCATGCGCAGGACCATCCGTGCCTTCGCATCGTCGGGCAACGGCCGGTCCATGACCGAATCGATGAGTGCATCGAGATCGGACAGCCGCCGCAGCGTTTCGCCCGCGATCGCCAGCGCCAGCCCGGCGTCGGATGGCGGCAGCCCGCGCGTCGCATGATGCGCGGCATGATCGAGCGTCTCGTCGCGGCGAAGGACGGCGTCGAGCAGCTTGAGGGCAGCGGCGCGCGCGACGGTGCCCTCGCCGCTACCGTCATTGGAAGGTCTTGGCATGCCCCCTCCTAGCGCCCATCTTGGTCCTATGAAACGCCCCAAAAAACTCGATCCGCCGGAGCATCTGTCTCCCTCGCCGCCCGTGCCGGAGCCCGAACCGGTGGAAACGCCCGACGGGCCCGAGGGGGAGAAGGACAAGCCCGACCCCACGCGTTACGGCGACTGGGAGCGCAAGGGCATCGCCTGGGATTTCTAGAAGCTAGACCGTTTCGGCCCGCGGCGGGCGCGACAGCATGTTCTCGAGCGCCTCGTCGATCCCGAATTCCCCTGAGAGCAACGCCGCGACGATCGATACGATCGGCATGTCGATGTCGCGCTCTTCGGCGATCCGGGCCAGGACCGGGGCGGTATGCGCGCCCTCCGCGACGGTGGTGCGATCGGCCATCAGCGCCGCCGCATCTCGACCCTCTCCGATCGCCTTGCCGAGCGAGAAATTGCGGCTCGACGTCGAGGTGCAGGTCAGGACCAGATCACCAAGACCCGACAGACCCGCGAGCGTTTCCTCGCGCGCGCCGACGGCCGCACCGAAGCGTTTCATTTCGGCGAACCCGCGCGCGATCAGCGCGGCCCGCGCATTCTGACCCAGTTGCTTGCCGTCGACGATGCCGCAGGCGATCGCGAGCACGTTCTTGATCGCGCCGCCGACCTCCGCCCCCGCCACGTCGTCGGTCCAGTAGAGGCGGAATTCGGGGCGGACCAGCCGGTCGTGCAGGGCCTTGCCGAGCGTTTCGTCCTCGCACGCCAGCGTCGCCGCGGTCGGCAGGCCCTGTGCGACCTCGTGCGCGAAACAGGGGCCCGAGAGCACCGCGATGGGCGAGTCGCCGCAGACGTCGTTCGCGACATGATGCAGCAACTGCCCGGATTTCTCCTCGATCCCCTTCGAACACAGGACCAGCGGCATGCCCGGACAGGGCGCCCGGCCGAGGACGGCGCGCATGTGCTGCGCGGGGGTGACCACCAGCCAGGCATCCGCGCTCGACAGGTCGCTGAAGTTCGCGGTGGCGCGAATGCTCGGCGAAAGCGGAATATCCTTCAGATAGACGGGGTTCTGGTGGATGCGGTTGATCGCGACCACGACATCGTCCTCGCGCGCCCACAGCAACACTTCCTTGCCGTCGGCGGCCGCCATCTGGGCCAAGGCCGTGCCCCAGGCGCCGCCCCCTACTACCGCGATCTTGTCGATCATGCCTTCACTCCTGCGCCGCGAACCTTTTCCGCCGCCGTGTCGAGCGGCCAGCGGGCGCGGGCCGGCGTATCGAGCGGATCGACCCGCCCGGCCGCAAATCGTTCCGCCCCCGCCCAGCCGATCATCGCCGCATTGTCCGTGCACAGCCAGCCGGGCGGCACCGAAAAGCGGCGGCCCTGTTCGTCGGCCAGGGTCTGGAGCGCGCTTCGGACCGACTGGTTGGCCGCAACCCCGCCCGCAACGACGAGGCTGGGCGCGTCGCTGTCCTCGAGCGCGATCCGGGTGCGGTCGACGAGGCAGTCGACCACGGCGGCCTGGAAACCGGCGGCGATGTCGGCGGGGCGATGATCGCCCGCCTCCACCGCCCGCTGCACCGCGCTCTTGAGTCCGGCGAAGGAAAAGTGCGGCTCTCCCGATCCCACGAGCGGGCGGGGAAAGCGGATCGCCTGCGGATCGCCCTCCTTCGCCAGCATCTCGATCGCGGGGCCGCCGGGATAGCCGAGACCCAAGAGCTTGGCGGATTTGTCGAACGCCTCGCCCGCGGCATCGTCGATGGTCGTGGCGAGGCGGCGGTAATCGTCGACCCCGCGAACTTCGAGCAACTGGCAATGCCCACCGCTGGTCAGCAGCAGGAGATAGGGGAAAGCGAGGTCGGGATCGGTCAGGCGCGGGCTGAGCGCGTGGCCTTCGAGATGGTTGACCGCCACGAACGGCTTGCCTGCGCTCAGCGCCAGCCCCTTCCCCGCCAGCAGGCCGACCATGACGCCCCCGACCAGCCCCGGCCCGGCGGTCGCGGCGACGGCGTCGACGTCGGCAACGGTGATCGCCGCCTCCTGCAACACCTGGCGCACCAAGCCCGGCAGTACCTCGACGTGCGCGCGTGCGGCGATTTCGGGGACGACGCCGCCGAAAGGGCGATGGCGTTCGGCCTGTCCGACGACGGTCTGCGCGAGAATTTGGCGGTCCGACGAGACGATCGCCGCCGCGCTGTCGTCGCACGATGATTCAAGGGCGAGGATCAGGGCCATGCCCGCGTTCCCTAGCGGCACCGGGGGGCCAAAGGCCAGCACTTGTGCGCGGGCTTGTCGGCTGTCATCCCACGCCCATGACACTTCGCCTCGGCACACGCGGCTCGCCGCTCGCCCTGATCCAGGCCGAAATGGTCCGCTCCGCTTTGCTTGCCGCCCATGGCTGGCCACGAGAGCGGGTCAAGATCGTCACGATCAGCACGAAGGGCGACCGCAACCGCACTGCCCCGCTCACCGAAATGGGCGGCAAGGCGGTGTGGACCAAGGAACTCGACCGCGCGCTGATGGCGAGGGAAACCGATCTGTCGGTGCACAGCATGAAGGACGTGGAGAGCGAGCGGCCCGAGGGCGTCGGAATCGCCGCATTGCTGCCGCGCGAGGACGTGCGCGACTGCCTGATCGGCGCGGACCGGATCGAAAGCCTCCCCCAAGGGGCGCGGATCGGGACCGCTAGCCCGCGACGCGCGGCGCAGATGCGCGCTCTGCGTCCCGACATCGTCACCGACCTTTTGCGCGGCAATGTCGCGACCCGCATCGCCGCAGTGAGCGAGGGACGGTTCGACGCGACGCTGCTGGCGATGGCGGGGCTGAACCGGCTCGGCCAGACCGGCGTCGGCACCCCGGTCGATATCGACACCTTGCTCCCCGCGCCCGCGCAAGGAGCGATCGGGGTCGACGCACGATCGGACGATGCGGAAACGCGGGAGATGCTGGAAGCGATCGACCATGGTCCGACGCATGGCGCGGTCGCGCTGGAACGGGCGTTCGTGCGGCGGCTGGGCGGCGATTGCCATTCACCGGTCGCGGCACTGGCGGTGCCGACGGCGGAGGGGCCGTACCGGTTTCGCGCAAAACTCTATTCGGAGGAAGGAAGCGAAATGGTCGAGGCAGAACGACGGTTCGAGGCCGGCGACGAGGAAGGCGCGGCGGCGCTTGCCGCGGAAATGCTCGACGACGCGCCTCCCTCCATTGCCAGCCTGTTCGCGGCATGAGCCGGCCGGTCGCCATCCTGCGCCCCGAGCCGGGTGCCAGCCTGTCGGTCTCCCGCGCGGAGGAATTGGGGATCGACCCCATCCTGAAGATTCCGCTGTTCAAGGTGCGGCCCGCCGACTGGACCGCCCCCGACCCCGACCGGTTCGACGCCATTTTGATGACAAGCGCCAATGCGGCGCGGCAGGGCGGCGATGAACTGGAGGCGCTGCGTACATTACCGGTGCACGCGGTGGGCCAATCGACCGCCGCGGCGGCGCGGGCGGCGGGACTGATGGTCGATCTGGTCGGATCAGGCGGGATCGACGAGCTGCTCGAACTCGTCCCGCCCGACAGCCGCCTCCTCCACCTCGCTGGGGCGCATCGCCGTGCGCCGTCGAACGTGTCGCAGACCATCGTGCCCCTGACGGTCTATACCAGCGTGGCCCGCAAGGAACCGGCGGGCTTCGATTCGGTCCGCGGCGCGGTCGTCTGCCTCCATTCGCCGCGTGCCGGGAAGCGGTTCGCCGAAATGGTCGACGAACGCGCCATGGACCGGGGCGCCATTCACGTCGTGGCGCTGAGCGACGAGGTGGCAGCGTCGATCGGCGAGGGCTGGGAAGCGGTCGATGTCGCCGCCGCTCCGAACGATCGCGAGCTGCTGGGGCTGGCCCGCAGCCTGGCCAGATCGGACCGCTAGGCCGCCTAATTTCCCTATTTGCCGATGAACGGTGAGAGAAATACGCCCAACCGAGAAGCTAATCGATTCATCGTCCGGACAGGCGCTGTTAAGGCTTGGTTTGCTAGTTAAAACACAAGCGAAATTAGGGGGATAGGGGAAGACTCTCAGGTATGACAAAAGTGGTTGCAAAACTGGCGCTTGGCGGCGCCCTCATCATTTCTTCGGTCGCAAGCGCGCAGCTGATCCAGGACGAGCGCGTCGATGTCCAACCGCAACCCGCACCGGTCCGCGTCGATCCCACAGAGGCCGACAACGATGCCAACATCGCTCGGCCCAATGTTTCTTCTTTCGAAGTCACCCTTCCGCCGCGCACCACGGCCCAGACCCCGGCCCATGTCGCCCAACTCAATGCCAAGATCCTCGAGCGCGTTCGCAGCTTCAACGGCGCGAGCGGCATCGCGGTCAAGTCGATCGACGGCGACTGGGAAGCGGGCTGGCAGACCGAACGTCTATTCCCGCAGCAGTCGGTGAGCAAGCTGTGGGTGACGATGACGATGCTCGACTATGTCGATCGCGGGCAGATCGACCTCAATCGCCGCGTCACGTTCGGGCGTGACGACGTCACGCTGTGGTCCGCGGCCACCGCTTCCAAGATCCTTGCGGGCGGATATTCGCGCACGCTCGACAATCTGATGTTCGATGCGCTGACCAAGTCGGACAACCACGCCAACGACAAGATCCTTCGCACCGTCGGCGGACCCGATGCGGTTCGCCGCCTGATCCGGGACAAGTCGCTGGGCGCGATCCGCTTCGGCGATGGCGAACGCGAGATGCAGGCGCAGATCGCGGGGCTGAGCTGGAACCAGAGCTACGCCTACAACAACGGCTTCAACCGTGCGCGCTCTTCGCTCCCCGCCTCGGCGCGCCAAGCGGCCATGGATCGCTATATCGAAAATCCGTACGACGGTGCCGCCCCGATGGCGATCGCCAGGGCGCTGGCGCGGCTCGACCGCGGCGAACTCCTCTCGCCCGCTTCGACCGCCAAGTTCCTGACCACGATGGGTCTGACGTCCACCGGACGTCTGCGAGTCCAAGGCGGACTCCAGCGCGGTTGGGAATGGGCCCACAAGACCGGCACGGGACAGAATTTCCGCGGCCGGGTCGGGGGGCTGAACGATGTCGGCATCCTGACCGCGCCCGACGGATCGCGTTATGCGCTTGCCTTTATGACCTGTCCCAATGCTACGGATGGCAGCGCGCAGGAACTGATGCGCGACGTCACACGGATGGTGATCCAGCATCATGAGCAGTACGGCCGCCAGACAACCTAGTCCCGTTGCCGAGCGGCTGATGGGCCGCGACGGTGTCCAGAAAATTCCCACCACGAAGGCGGAAATTTTCGTCGTCCGGGACTTCATGGACGCGGCGGAATGTGCGGCGATCTGCGAATTGATCGACGCCAAGCGCCGTCCCTCGAGCATGGCCGACCATGACGGCAAGGACGATGCCTACCGCACGAGCGAGACCTGCGATCTCGACGAGAGCGACGCGCTCGTGGCGGCCATCAATCGCCGTCTTTCCGACCTGCTCGGCATCGACGATGTGCACGGCGAGGAAATCCAGGGTCAGCGCTATGCCGTGGGGCAGGAATTCAAGCCGCACACCGACACGTTCAATCCGGGGAGCGCGGATTATTATGTCCATACCGCCGACAAGGGACAGCGAACCTATACGGCCATGCTGTTCCTGAACGAACCGGAGGCGGGCGGCGCGACGCGGTTCAAATCGTTGAACAAGACGATCCCGCCCGAGCGGGGCAAGCTGCTCGTCTGGAACAATCTCAAGCCCGACGGTCAGCCGAACGACTTCACGCTCCATCAGGGGATGAAGGTGCGCAGGGGCACCAAATACATCATCACCAAATGGTATCGCGAAGTGCGGGGCCGGTAATGGACCGCGCTTTCTTCGAAAAATTGAGCGCCGCCGCGCGCCGTGCCATCGCGAACGTGGCCGACCTAGTGCCCGACAACAAGGACAAGGCGGGTTTCGATCCCGTCACCGAGGCCGATCGCGCCGCCGAACGGGCGATGCGCGACCTCATCGAAGTCCATCATCCCGATGACGCCATCTGGGGCGAGGAATATGGCTGGTCGCGCGAGGGCGCGACGCGCGTCTGGAGCCTCGATCCGATCGACGGCACCCGCGCCTTCATCTGCGGCCTCCCCAGCTGGGCGGTGCTCGCGGGGGTGATCGACGACGGCGCGCACGTGGCGGGCATGATCGATCTGCCCGACATCGACGCGCTCTATGTCGGGGACGCGGACGAAGCCACGTTGAACGGGAACCCGATCCGAACGAGCGATTGCACCGATCTTGCCTCGGCGAAGGTCGCGACGACCGATCCCTATCTGTTCGACGCCGACGAGCGATCGCGGTTCGAGCGGTTGCGCGATGCAGCGCGGCTGACGCGATTCGGGATGGATGCGATGGCCTTTGCCAAGGTCGCTTCGGGCGAACTCGATCTCGCCACCGACACGGGCCTGAAACGCCACGACTACGACGCGCTGGTCGCAGTGGTGCGCGGCGCGGGGGGGCATGTCGGAAACTGGTCGGGGGGCGACGATCTGTCGGGGGGTGACGTCATCGCCGCCGCAAGCGAGGCCCTCTACGAACAGGCGGTGGAAGCGCTATCCCAAACGGCCTGCCCTGCCGCCCATCCCGACGCCCAGGCCCACTGGAAATTGTAGCCGCCGAGCCAGCCGGTGACGTCGACCGCCTCGCCGATGCAGAACAGGCCGGGCACGCGCTTCGACTCCATCGTTTTGGACGACAGTTCGTCGGTCGAGATGCCGCCGACCGTCACTTCGGCCTTGGCGAACCCTTCGCTGCCCGACGGCACGAAGCGAAACTCCGACAGCTGCCGCTCCGCCGTTTCGAGGGCTGCATCGCCGTGCCCCTGCAACGGGCCCCAGAGTCTCATCCGCTCTTCGAAAGCCTTCGCCAGTCGTTCGGGCAGCTCTTCGCCGAGCACATGCGCCACCGGACGGTTGGGCGTTTCGCGCTTGGCATCGCGCAGCCAGCCAGAACGGCGGTCGGGGAAGAAATCGACGAACACTGCCTGTCCGTTTCGCCAGTAGCTGGATGCCTGCAGCACCGCCGGCCCCGATAGGCCCTTGTGGGTGAAGAGCGCGGCCTCGGCGAACGTCGGCCCGCTCTCGGCGCGCATCTCGACCGGTGCGGCGACACCCGACAATTCGCGGAACAAGGCCTCGTCACCCGACAGCGTCAGCGGGACGAGCGCGGGCCGCGGTTCGATGATCTTGAGACCGCACGAGCGGGCGAGGTCGTAGGCGAAGGCGCTCGCGCCGAGCTTCGGAATGGACAGCCCTCCCGTCGCCAGCACCAAGCTGTCCGCCATCGCGCGCCGTGCACCCATGTCGGCGATGAAGGCGTCGCGGTCGCGTTCGATCGTCGCGGTCTCGCCGAACGCGAAGGTGACGCCGCCCGCGCGGCATTCGTCCATCAGCATCCCCACGATCTGCTTCGCCGAGCCGTCGCAGAACAATTGCCCGAGCGTCTTTTCGTGCCAGGCGATGCCGTGCCGATCGACCAGCGCGATGAAGTCGGTCGGCGTGTAGCGGCGCAGCGCCGACTTGGCGAAATGCGGGTTCTGGCTGAGATAATTGCGCGGATCGGTGTGCAGGTTGGTGAAATTGCAGCGACCGCCGCCCGAGATCAGAATCTTGCGGCCCGGCGCGTCGTTATGGTCGATCAGCAGCACCCGCCGACCGCGCTGACCTGCGACCATCGCCGTCATCAATCCCGCGGCGCCTGCTCCCATCACGATGACGTCGAACCGTTCCATCGGAGGGCCCTAGGTCAGCCGTGGCGTCGCTTCAACTCGTCGGTGACGTCGCGAAGGGTGAGATCGCTCGCCTTCAGCAGTACGAGCAGGTGATAGAGGAGGTCGGCCGCCTCGTTCTTCAACTCGTCCTGGTCGCCCGCTGTCGCGGCCAAAGCGGCCTCCACGCCTTCTTCGCCGACCTTCTGCGCAATGCGCTTGACGCCCTTGGCAAGAAGGCGCGCGGTGTAGCTGTCGTCGGGATCGGCCGCGGCGCGGTCGGCGATGACGGCCTCCAGTTGCGCCAGGAAATGCGGGGCGGTGTCGATGCCGAAGCAGCTGTCGTCCCCGGTGTGACAGGTCGGCCCTTGCGGGTGCGTCAGGACAAGCACGGCATCGTGGTCGCAATCGGCATGAACCGACCGGACATGGAGGGTGTTGCCGCTGGTCTCGCCCTTCACCCAGAGGCGCTGTTTCGAGCGCGAGAAAAAGGTGACCCTGCCGGTCTGGACGGTCGCCTCGAGTGCGTCGCGATTCATGTAGCCGAGCATACGGACGCGGCCGCCGTCGGCTTCCTGCACGATGGCGGGGACGAGGCCGTCCATCTTTGCCCAATCGAGTATGTCGGGGTCGAACGTCATCGCCGCACCTCCAATCCCTGCTCGTCGAGATAGTCCTTGAGATCGCCGATCGCGATCCGCCGGTCGTGAAACACGCTTGCCGCCAACGCGCCCGAACAGCCGACCTCGAACGCCTGTTGGAAGTGTGCCGGTTCACCCGCACCGCCTGAGGCGATTACCGGCACGTCGACCGCCGCGCACAGCGCCTCGAGCTGTTCGAGGTCGTAACCTTCGCGAACGCCGTCGCGGTTCATGGCGTTGAGGACGACCTCGCCCGCGCCGCGCTCCACCCCTTCGCGCGCCCAAGCGAGCGTCTCGCGCTGGGCGTCCTGCATCTGATCGGGACGTCCGGTCAGCGCCTTCACCCGTAGCGCGCCGTCATCGTCGGTGAAGCTGTCGATGCCCAGCACGACGCATTGTCGACCGAAGGCATCGGCGAGGCGGCCGATGAGTTCGGGATCGCGCAGCGCAGGCGAATTGACGCTGACCTTGTCGGCGCCCGCGCCCAGCACGGCGGTTGCTTTCTCCACGCTCGTGATCCCGCCCGCGACGCTGAACGGAATGTCGATGACCGCGGCAACCTTGTGGACCCACTCGATATCGACGCTGCGACCGTCGGCGGAGGCAGTGATGTCGTAGAAGACAAGTTCGTCGGCGCCCTCGGCGGCGTAGCGTTCCGCATTTTCGACGATATCGCCGATCACGCGGTGATCGCGGAACCGGACGCCCTTCACGACCTTGCCGTCGGCGACGTCGAGGCAGGGGATGATCCTAGCCGCGGGCACGGGCGACGCCTTCCGCGACGGTGAACGCGGTTTCCCAGATCGCCTTGCCGACGATCGCCGCAGTGACGCCCGTTTCGCGCAGTGCATCGAGATCGTCGAGACGGGAGACCCCTCCGGATGCCTGGACCTGCTTGTCGGGCCAATTGCCGGCCAGCTCACGGTAGAGGGCGACGTTGGGACCTTCCATCATGCCATCCTTGGCGATGTCCGTGACGAGCAGATGGCGGACGGTCGGGAAGCGGCTCAAGACGTCGGTGAGCGACTGGCCGCTGTCCTCCGCCCAGCCGTGACGCGCCACCATCGGCACGCCGTCCTTCAGATTGACGTCCAGTGCGAGGGTGATCCGGTCGGGACCGTAGGTATCGAGGATCTGCGCGAACTGGTCCGGCTCGTTTACCGCGAGGCTGCCGATCACCACCCGAGCCGCACCGCCATCGAGCAATTGCTTCACATGCGCGCCGCCGCGCACGCCGCCCGCCACCTGCAGCGGCAGAACGTCGGTTAGCGTGGCGATGAAATCATGCTGGCGGGGCAGTTTTTCGCGCGTTCCGTCGAGATCGACGACGTGCGCCATCGTCGCCCCCGCCTCGCGGAAGGCGGCGAGCGCCTCGGCAGGGGTGGGGTCGTAATCGGTGCGGCGATCGAAATCTCCTTGGCTCAGCCGTACCGGCCGGTTGTCCATGAGGTCGAGGGCGGGCAGCAGTTTCATAGCGCGAGAAAGGCCTTCAGGAAGTTGGCGCCCGGAGTGGACGAACGTTCGGGATGGAATTGCGCGCCCCAGAAGGCTGCCTCTCGCACGATCGCCGGAAGAGGGCGCCCATAGCTCGCGCAGGCGGCATCGGCTGCGCTGGAGGGACAGGCGAAACTGTGGGCGAAATAGACATGGTCGTCGTCTTCGAGGCCGAGCGCCGGCCGGACGTCCTCGAGCCGCGTCCATCCCATGTGCGGGACGGGGCGCCCGGGTGCGGCGTCGAGCGCGCGGACGCGTCCGGGGAGAATGCCGAGCAGGGGACGCTGCGCTTCCTCGGAGCTTTCGAACATCAATTGCATGCCGACGCAGACACCGAGCGTGGGACCCGTGCGGTTGCGAAGGACGTCGTCGAGCCCCGCATCGACCAGTTTCTCCATCGCATAGGCCGCATTGCCGACGCCGGGGAGAATCACGCGCTCGGCGCTGGCGACCACGGAAGGATCGCGTGTTCGCTCCGCCTCCACGCCCAGCCGCGCGAAGCCCAGCCGGACCGATTCGACGTTGCCATAGTCGAGGTCGATCAGCGCGAGCGCGGTCACAGGCTGCCCTTGGTCGAGGGGATGCCGCCGCCGCCGCCCGTCCGGAGGCCCTGACGGAGCGCGCGGCCGAACGCCTTGAAGGCCGCCTCGGTCTTGTGATGGTCATTGTCGCCATCCACCCGGACGTGGATCGCCGCGCGCATACTGTCGGCGAGGCTGCGGAACACGTGCGGGGTCATTTCGGTCGGATAGTCCCCCAGGTGGCTGGCCTCGAACTGGCCGGTGAACTTCGCGAAGGGGCGGCCGGACAGGTCGACGAGCACTTCGGCGCTCGTTTCGTCCATCGGAAGAGCGAAGCCGAACCGGCCGATCCCGGCACGATCGCCCAGCGCCCGGTCGAGCGCGGCGCCAAGCGCGAGGGCGACATCCTCGATCGTGTGATGAGGATCGATGTGGGTGTCGCCGGTACAGGCGAGTTGGAGCCCGAACCCGCCGTGACTGGCGACCTGGTCGAGCATGTGATCGAAGAAGCCGATCCCGGTGTCGATGTGGCGGGTCGGTTCGGCGGCGTCGAGATCGACTTCGACGGCGATGCGCGTTTCCTTTGTGTCGCGGGTGAGCGCGGCACGGCGTGCGGTCGCGGGTCGATCCTCGACGCCGAAGACCGCGAGGAGCGCCGCATTCTCGGCGTCGGTGCCGATCGTCACCCGGACCCCGCCGGGCGCAGCATTGGGGCGAAAGCGGACCTTCACGGCCGCGGCGGCGAGGCGTTTCGCCAGATCGCCGGGGTCGGCGACGACCAGGAAGAGATAGTTGCCGCCTTCGTAGAGTGCCTCGACCTCGTCCACGGTGCGGAGCTTCTCGGCCACCGTCGCACGATCGGTCAGCAGCCGCTCGACGCGCGCGCGGTGGAGCGGCATGCGTTCGGGCGCGAGCGCCGCCATCGCCGCCTCGATCGACGGCTGGGGCAGCGGATAGGGAGGGGAAACCCGGGCGAGCCAGTCGACGATGGCGGGATCGGCGATGGCGCATCCGATCCGCGCACCCGCCAACCCGTAGGCCTTCGACAGGGTGCGCAGGACGACGAGGTTGGGAATGGTGCCCGTCTCGGCGGCGAGGCTCGGGGCGTCGGCGAACTCGCCGTACGCCTCGTCCGCCACGACCAGCGTGTCCGGAAGCGCGTCGCACAGATCGCGGACCTGCTGCGGATCGACGGGCGTACCGGTCGGGTTGTTCGGGGTGCAGAGGTAGAGGATCTTGGGCGCATCGCCGTCACGACACACTCGAAGAACCGCCTCGGGATCGAAGGCAAAGTCTTCGCCGAGGTGCGCCGCATCCACCCGTGCGCCCTGGATTCGGGCGAACTGAGCGTAGGCGGAGAAGGTCGGCTGGACCACCACGATCCGGTCCGTTCCGGGCCGCAGGAAGGCGCGACTGAGAAGATCGATGGCGTCGTCGCTGCCGCGACTGACCCAGAGATGGTCGGTGGAGACGCCATACAGATCAGCCATCCGCCGGCGCAGCGCCGCGGGCTGCGGTTCGGGATAGCGGTTGATCGTCTTGCCCCCCGCCAGCGGTTCGAAGGGATTCTCGTTGGCGTCGAGCCGCACCGTTCCCGGGACCGGGGCGCCCGCCAGGTCGACGGAGGGCAGATCGGTGAGATCGGGGCGCACGAGCCGCGCGGCGAGGTCGGTCGCGGCACTCATTCTGCGGGCTCCTTTACCTTTGCGGCGCGAAGATCGGCGGCGCGCGCATGGGCTTCGAGACCCTCGAGCCGCGCGAGGGTGGCGGCGACGGGGGCGAGGCGCGCCGCGGTTGCCTCGTCCATCGTCTGGAAGCTGACGGCCTTCAGGAAGCTGTGAACGGTCACGCCGCCGGTATAGCGCGCGGCACCGTCGGTGGGCAGGACGTGGCTCGATCCGGCGAGATAATCGCCGAAGGTCTCGGCAACCGCGCCGCCGACGAACACCGCGCCAGCATCGGAGACTGCAGCGGATAGCTGGACGGCATTGTCGCACGCGATCGATAGATGTTCGGGAGCGTAGGAATTGGCGATCGCGACCGCCTGGTCGAGATCGGCGCACTGGATCGCACGAACGGGCGCGAAATCCCCACCGATCGCCGCCTTCTGCCGGTCGACTGCCGCCATGACGTCATCGATCAGGGTTCGTGACGGCGAGACCAGCAGTGCCTGTGCATCGAGATCGTGTTCGGCCTGGCTGAGCAGGTCGGCGGCGACACGTTCGGGATCGGCGGCATCGTCCGCGATGACCAGCAGTTCGCTGGGACCGGCGGGAAGGTCGATCCCCGGGCCACCGGGCAAGCTAGACACGAGCGCCTTGGCGGCGGCGACCCAGGCGTTGCCGGGTCCGCAGATGCGCGCGACCGGCGCGATGTCTCCGGCCCCGAAGGCCAGCGCGGCGATCGCCTGCGCTCCGCCGACGGCCCACACATGCTCGATCCCGCACAGATCGGCGGCAATGGCGAGCGCGGGATCGAGTTCGCCGTCGAACCGCGGCGGCGTCACGACCGTCAACTGTCCGACCCCGGCGACGCGAGCGGGGATGGCGAGCATCATCAGGGTCGAGAACAAGGGCGCCCTTCCGCCGGGGACGTAGAGTCCCGCGGTGCGGAGCGGGGTCCAGCGCTTCTCTACCGTCAAACCGGCGGTGGTTTCGACCCGAACGTCGGCGGGGCGGCTGGCCTCGTGGAAGCGCTGGATGTGATCGCACGCCATTTCCATCGCCGCGATCGCTTCGCGGCCGAGAGTCTCGCGCGCCGAGTCGAGTTGCGGAGCGACCGCGACCCGCTCGGGCCGGCGACCATCGATGTCGAGCGCGATGTCGGTCAGATCCTGCCATCCGCCGCTGCGCACCCGTTCGACGATCGAGGCCACCTGCGCTCGCAGATCGGCATCGTCGCGGCGAGCCGGACGGGCGAGCGCGGTGCGGCGAGCGGCGTCTTCGGCGCGGGTCCAGTCGAAGATCTCGCTCACAGCATCATCTTTTCGATCGGCATGACGAGGATGTCGCGCGCGCCCGCCTTCTTCAGCGCCTCGAGCGTTTCCCAGAAGACCGATTCCTGACAGACGGCCTGCACCGCGACCTGACCATCCCTGCCGAGCAAGGGCATGACCGTCGGCGCGTCCGAGCCGGGGAGGATTCGGGTGATCTCCGCCAGCGCCTCTTCGGGAGCGTTGAGAACGATATACTTGCTTTCGTTGGTCGCGATCACGCCGTCGATCCGCGTCGTCAATGCATCGGCGCGATCGGCCTTTTCGCCCAGCAGATCGGCGCCGGTACGGACGAGGACGGATTCCGATTCGAGGATCGTGTGGACGGGGCGCAGCCCGTTGGCTTCCAGCGTCTGGCCGGTCGAGACGAGGTCGCAGACATAGTCGGCAATGCCGAGCCGCGGGGCCAGTTCGACCGCACCATGCATCATCACGACTTCGGCATCGAGGCCCTGATCGTCGAGGAACTTGCGGGTCAGGAGGGGATAGCTGGTGGCGATCCGCTTGCCGGCGATATCGGCAATCTCGAACTGTTCGTCGTCGGGCACGGCGATGCGCAACGAACAGCCGCCGAAGCCCAGCCTGGCCAGCACCTCGACATCCTCGTTGGCCGGATCGCGTCGATATTCCTCGAGCACGTTCAACCCGACGATGCCGAGATCGCAGACGCCGTCCCCGACCAGTGTCGGAATATCGTCGTCGCGGACGAGCATGAGATCGAGCGGGAAATTGGTGGCGCGGGCGGTCAGCTGTCCCTTGGAAGAACGGACCTTGATTCCCGCCGCCTTAAGCAGCGCATTGGAGGCCTCGGCAAGACGACCCGATTTCTGGATCGCCATGCGAAGGCGGGTCATGGTGGTGGTCACGATGGTGTTTTCCCGTTGTTCAGTCGTTCGAGCGTCAGGCGATAGCCGCCTGCATCGCCGCCCTTGAGGAAGCGGGCGACGCGGGTGATGGTGGTGGTGGAAACGCCGGTGACGTCGTGAATCTGACGGTAGGTCAGCGAGCCGTCCGCCAGCAGCCGTGCGACGTGCCACCGTTCGGCCATCGCGGTCAGTTCCGCGGGGGTGGTGAGATCGTCGAGCAGGGCCGCGATCTCCTCCGCCCGGTCCAGTGAGGCGAGCGCCACCGCGAGCCGCCCGATCGACTCGGCGAGCGACTCTCTTGCATCGAGTTCGCGGATTTCTGCGGTATCCATCATTCTTTGTTCCAGCGTGTTAAAACGATGCGACGGAGGTAGTAGCGCGAGACCCAGATGACAACCCCGGACTTTCGGACATTTCGATGAAGACGATCGACGTTGAGATGCAGAAGCGCTTGACAAGTTGGATCGCGCGCCCATCCTTAGGGGCATGTCGAAAACGACCCGCCTCGTCCGTTCCGCCCCCGCTGCGATGCAGTGGTGGTGGCGTTCGTCCTGACGGCGGCGCCCGCGCTCACTTCATCGTGACCGACAGCCCGCCATCGAGCGGGCTTTTTTGTGTCAGCCGTCCGGCCCGCTCTTTTTTCTACCGACTTTCCGAGAAAAGAGACCCGATCCATGATTATCGTGATGAAGCCCGACGCCGACCAGGCGACGATCGACCGATTGCTCGACAAGATCGAGAAGAAGGGGCTGAAACCGCTTCACATGCCCGGGGCGGAACGCGTGGTTCTGGGTGCGCTGGGTGACGAGCGTGTGCTCGCCGAACTGAACCTCGAGGCCGAACCGTCGGTCGAGAGCGTGAAGCCCATTCTCGCTCCCTACAAGCTGGCGGCACGCGATTTGCATCCGCACGATACGCGCGTCGCGATCGGCAAGACCGTGATCGGCGGCGGGCGGTTCGCGCTGATCGCGGGGCCATGCGCGGTCGAGGGCGAGGAGCAGCTTCGCAAGAGTGCGACCGCGGCCAAGGCGGCGGGAGCGCGGATCCTGCGCGGCGGAGCCTACAAGCCGCGCACCAGCCCCTACAGTTTTCAGGGCAAGGGACCCGAGGGGCTGGCGCTTCTGAAGCAGATCGGGGGCGAGCTGGACATGCCGATCCTCACCGAACTGGTCGATCCGGCCGACCTCGACCTGATCTGCGACCATGCCGACGCGATCCAGATCGGCACCCGCAACATGCAGAATTTCGAACTGCTGAAAGCGGTCGGCAAGGTGAAAAAGCCGGTCGTGCTCAAGCGGGGCATGGCAGCGCGGATCGACGATCTCCTGATGGCGGCGGAATATATCCTCGCGGGTGGGAACGAGGAGGTGGTATTGTGCGAGCGCGGCATCCGCACGTTCGAAACGGCGACGCGCAACACCCTCGATCTCGCGGCGATCCCCTTGCTGAAGGAGAAGACGCACCTGCCGGTGATCGTCGATCCCAGCCACGGAACGGGCAAGCGCAGCCTGGTCGCACCGATGGCGCTGGCGGCAGCGGCGGCGGGCGCGGACGGGGTGATGGTCGAAGTGCATCACGATCCCGCGCAGGCTTTGTCCGACGGGCCGCAGTCGCTCTATCCCGAACAGATGGAGGCATTGGGCGGGCAACTGTCGCGATTGCTGCACGCGCTGGGTCGCGAATTGTGAGAAGCGATACACCCCGAGTGCTCGTGCGCCGCTTGCCCGGCGCGCACGATCCGGTGGCGCTGTTCGCGGCCTTGCAGTCCGAAGGACGCGGACGGGCGTTGTTTCGCCGGACCGGCTGCACGGCGCTGATCCTCGTCGATGCGGCGCTGGAGCTGGAGGCGCGGGCGCGAACGGCGCGCCTTCGGGCGCTCAGCGAGAATGGCCGGGCCATGTTGAAAACGCTCGCGACGGACGACGAATCGGCGCCGGGTCGATGCGAAGGCGATGCGATGACGTTCGCGTTCGAGCGCGTCGACGCGATGGACGATGCGGAGCGGCTTCGCGCCGCGTCGCCGCTCGACCTGCTGCGCACGATGGCGTCGGCGGGTCCGCGCGAGGACGACGAGCCCTTCGCCAGTGCGGTCTTCGCGCTGCTGGGGTTCGATCATGTCGATATGGCGGAGACGCTGCCACCGCGTCCCGAGGGCGATTTTCCCGATCTGATCGCGGCGCTCGCGGAGACATTGGTGGTGGTCGAACCGTCGGGGTCGGCGCGGATCGTCGCGCTGGTGGCGGGAGCGAAGGACGAGGCGACCGCGCACCGACTGTCGCATCTCGCCAGCGAACGGATCGCGCTTCTCGCCAATCGCATCGCCCCGATGCGGGCGCCGGATGTCCCGGTGGTTCTGCCGCAGGCGGCCACATCGGAGATGGACGATGCGGCCTTTGCCACGATCGTCCATCGGTTGAAGGAGAATGTGGCGGCGGGCGACGTGTTTCAGGTCGTGCCGAGCCACAGCTTCCGCGTCGATTGTGCCCATCCGATGGGGGCGTTCCGACGACTCGTCGCCGTCGATCCGAGCGCCTATCATTTCTTCATCGAAACCGGGTTCGGCACGCTCTTCGGCGCCTCCCCCGAACCGGCGGTAGAGGTGCGGCCGGGACGCGATGCGTGCCGCGTGTCGGTCAGCCCGATCGCGGGGACGCGGCCGCGCGGGACGACGCACGATGCGGACGACCGGCTGGAAGCGGACCTGCGGCTCGATGCCAAGGAAACGTCGGAGCATCTGATGCTGGTCGATCTGGCGCGCAACGACGTCGCGCGGGTCGCGGTGCCGGGCACACGTCGAGTGACGAGCCTGATGCGGGTCGAACGGTTCGCACGGGTCATGCATCTGGTCTCGACCGTCGAGGGCGATCTGGCCGAGGGGCTCGACGCCATCCACGCGATCCGGTCCTGCCTCAACGTCGGGACGCTATCGGGCGCACCCAAGCTGCGGGCGATCGAGCTGATCCGTCATGTCGAGGGAGAGCCGCGCGGTCCGTACGGTGGGGCCATCGGCGTGCTGACGGGCGAGGGGGCGTTCGACAGCGCGGTCGTGATCCGGTCGGCGTGGGTCCGCGATGGCGTGGCACAGGTTCGGGCGGGAGCGGGGGTCGTTGCGGACAGCGACCCCGCCGCCGAGGCCGCCGAAACGCGCGCCAAGGCAAGTGCGGTCCTCGAAGCACTGGGCGCCGCGGCATGAGACTGCTGATCATCGACAACAAGGACAGTTTCACCTTCAACCTCGTCGATGCGTTCGCGCAGGCGGGGGCGACCGTTCGCGTCGTCAGGAACACGATCTCCGCCGCCGAAGCGATGGCGCAGGCAGACGGCGGCGCGATCCTGCTTTCCCCCGGGCCGGGACGTCCGTCGGAGGCGGGCTGTTGTCTCGAACTGTGCGAACGCGCGCGGGAGCGGGTGCCGCTGATCGGTATCTGCCTCGGCCACCAGGCGCTGGTCGAAGCGGCGGGAGGAGCGGTCGTCCGCGCCCCGCAACCCCACCACGCCAAGGTCACGCCCCTTGTCCACGGCGGCGCCGGCGCGCTGGCGGGACTGCCCGATCCGTTGTCGATCGGGCGCTACCATTCGCTTTCTACGCCGGTGTCGCACCTTCCCGATCGTTTCATCGTCGATGCGGCCCATGAAGGGCTGGCGATGGCGGTGCGCGACGATCACGGACTTCAGCTCGGGTTGCAATTCCACCCCGAATCCATTCTCACTCCGCGCGGCGATCTCCTTATCGCCAACCTCCTTGGCTGGGCGCGCACCGCGTCCGCCCCCCGCCGCGCCGCCTGACAGGATCTGTTTTGCCATGACCCCTCCCGCCAGCCTGCCCGACGATCTGGGCCCCGTTCCCAACCCGCTGCCAAAGCTATTGTCGGGCGAGGATCTGCCGTCCGAGGACGCGCAGCACCTGTTCGAACGGCTGGTTCTGGGACGCTTGTCGGAGGCCGAGATCGCCAGCGTCCTCGTCGCGCTGCGGATGAAGGGGGAAACGCCCGAGGAAATGATCGGGGCGGCGCGTGCATTGTTCGATGCGGCCGAGGCCTTTCCTTCGCCCGACGGGTTGTTCGCGGATTGCTGCGGTACGGGGGGCGACAGTTCTGGAATCATCAACATCTCGACCGCCGCTGCATTCGTCGCCGCCGCCTGCGGGCTTCCGGTCGCCAAGCACGGCAACCGGTCGGTCAGCTCGAAATGCGGCTCGGCGGACGTCCTGGAGGCATTGGGCGCGCGGATCGACATGCCACCTGCCGAAGCGCGCGCGCTGATGGACGCGACGGGATTCTGTTTCCTCTACGCTCCCGCCTATCACCCCGGCATGCGACACGCGGGACCGGTCCGGCGGCAACTGGGGGTTCGGACGGTGATGAACCTCCTTGGGCCGTGCGTGAACCCGGCACGGCCTCCGGTGCAGTTGCTGGGGGTCGCGGACCCCAAGCTGCTTCGCCGGATCGCGAAGACGTTGCAGGCGACGGGAGTGAAGCGGGCATTGGTCGTGCACGGGGCGGGGCTGGACGAACTGGCGTTGCACGGCGACAGCCGCGCGATCCGGCTGATCGACGATACGCTCGAGGAGATCACGATCGCGCCCGAGGACGCGGGTCTCGATCCCGCACCGCTCAAGGTCCTGAGCGGGGGCGATGCCGCCGAGAATGCGAAGCGGCTGCGGGCGATTTTCGAGGGCAGCGGCGCACGGGCCGAGCGGGACATGGTGGCGCTGAATGCCGGCGCGCTGCTGTATGTCGCGGGGCGGGCGGACAGTCTGGCGGACGGCGTGACGCGGGCAGGCGCGGCCATCGACGGCGGCGACACCGCAAAGACGCTCGACGCCTATGTGGAGGCGAGCAATGGCTGACGTTCTGGCGCGGATCGTGGCGCGCAAACGCGGCGAGGTCGCCGAGCGGCTATCCAAGGTGCCACGCGCGGAACCGACACGCCGCAGCCTGATCGGTGCGCTGCGTCGCCCGGGCGCGCGTTTCATCATGGAGGTCAAACCCAAGAGCCCGTCGGGCCATGTCGCGCGTCATACGCCCGACGAAGCCGTCAGCGCCTATCGGCACGTTGCCGATGCGCTGAGCGTATTGACCGACGGTCCCGACTTCGGCGGATCGCCCGAATTGCTGCAGCACATCCGCGGGAATTACGGCGGCCCGATCCTGGCCAAGGATTTCATCGTCGATCCGGTGCAGGTCGACGAGGCGCGATCGCTGGGCGCGGACGCGGTGCTGGTCATGCTGTCGGTGCTGGACGATGCGACGGCGAAGGCCACGGTGGAGCGGGCCCGGAGGTTCGCGATGGATGCGCTGGTCGAAGTACATGACGAAAACGAACTGGAGCGGGCGTTGGCGCTCGACGCCGCGTTAATCGGGATCAACAACCGCGACCTCAAGACGCTGACGACCGATCTGGCGGTAACCGAACGACGGGCGCCGAAGGTACCCGACACGGTCACGCTGATCAGCGAGAGCGGCATCGCGGGCCATCGCGACGCCGCGCGGCTGGCGGGCTGCGTGGACGGCTTTCTCGTCGGATCGCATCTGATGGCGGCGCCGGACATCGCCTTCGCCGCACGCGAGCTCGTGCATGGCGTGACGAAGTTGTGCGGCATGACGCGGGTAGCCGACGTCGCGATGGCGGCGCGGGCGGGCGCGACCCATGTGGGCTTCATCTTCGCGCCGGGCACGCCACGCTTTCTCGGCGTGGAACGGGCTCGGACCCTGACGATGATGGCGAAGGATGCGGGGCTTCGGACGGTCGGGGTGTTCCGCGGCGTTGCGGACGAGACCATTGCCGAGACGGCGCGCACCCTCCGGCTCGATGCGGTGCAGATTCATGAAGCGGCACCGCGCGACCGGGTGGGATCGTTGCGCGAGGCGTTGCGCGAAGGAACCGAACTGTGGGGTCTCGCCCCGGTCGAGGACGGCACGATCGGCGCGTCGCCCGAGGGCGTGGACCGGACGATCTTCGACACCAGCCGCGCGGGCGCGTCGGGAGGCACGGGCGTGTCGTTCGACTGGTCGGCGCTGGCCGAGCGAGCGGACCTGGGCGATGCCATGCTGGCCGGCGGGATCGGACCCGACAATGTCGCGGCGGCGGCGCAGGTGGGCGCTTACGGCCTGGATCTGTGTTCGGGCGTCGAGGCGGAGCCCGGCACGAAGGATTCCGACAAAGTCGCGGACCTGTTCGCGCAATTGCGGCATACGGATCGGAGAACGGCACGATGAGACAGAAAGGCCGATTCGGTGAATTCGGCGGGGCCTATGTTCCCGAGATCCTCGTCCCCGCGATCGAACAGCTGGAGGCCGCCTATCTCGACGCGATCGAGGACGAAGCATTCCTTTCCGAACTCGATCATCTGCTCAAGACCTATGCCGGCCGCCCCACCAGCCTGACGCGGTGCCGCAATATCGGCGACGAGAAAGTACGACTCTATCTCAAGCGCGAGGATCTGCTGCACGGTGGTGCGCACAAGACCAACCAGGTCATCGCGCAGGCGCTGCTCGCCAAGCGCATGGGCAAGACGCGGCTGATCGCCGAGACGGGCGCGGGGCAGCATGGCGTGGCCACCGCCATCGCGGGCGCTCTGTTCGGGATGGAAACCAAGATCTACATGGGCGCGCTCGATGCCGAGCGGCAGAAGCCCAACGTGTTCCGCATGGAATTGATGGGCGCCGAGGTGATCCCGGTGGAGATCGGTAGCCGGACGCTCAAGGACGCGGTCAACGAGGCTCTGCGCGACTGGACGGCGAGCTTCGTCGACACGCATTATTTGCTCGGGACCGTCGCGGGGCCGCACCCGTTCCCGCAGATGGTCCGCGATTTCCAGCGCGTGATCGGTCGCGAAGCGCGCGAGCAGCTGTTGGAGGTCGAGAATAGATTGCCCGACAGCGTGATCGCCTGCGTCGGCGGCGGATCGAACGCGATCGGCATCTTCTACGATTTCATCGGCGATCAGGACGTCGAACTGGTCGGGGTCGAGGCGGCGGGCAAGGGACTCGACAGCGGCGAGCATGGAGCGACGCTGCAGAAGGGACGGCGCGGAATCCTGCACGGGGCGGAGACCTTCCTGATGCAGGACGACGACGGACAGGTGGGCGAAAGCTGGTCGGTTTCGGCGGGGCTCGACTATCCCGCGGTGGGACCCGAACATGCGTTTCTGATGGAAAGCGGGCGCGCCGCCTATGTCGGCGTGACGGACGCGGAGGCGCTGGCCGCCTTCCAGCGGTTGTCGCGCGAGGAGGGCATCATCCCCGCGTTGGAGACCGCGCATGCGCTGGCCGAAGCGTTCAAGCGCGTCGCAGCGGCGCAGGCCGCGGGCGAGGAGCGCGTCATTCTGGTCAACCTGTCCGGACGCGGCGACAAGGATCTGGGCCAGGCGCGGGAATTGCTGGCATGAGCACGCAGCGATACGGCGCCATGTTCGCGCGGTGCGAGCGCGAGGGCGAGGGAGCCTTCGGTGCGTTTCTGACGCTCGGCGACCCCGATCCCGAGACGAGCTATGCCTTGCTGATGGCGTGCGTCGAGGGCGGCGCGGACATGCTGGAAGTGGGAATTCCCTTCTCCGATCCGGTCGCCGACGGGCCGGTCATCCAGGCCGCCTCGCAACGGGCTCTGGCAGCGGGGGTGCGCACCGACGACTGCTTCGAGTTGATCGCCCGCGTCCGTGCGGCGGCCGGCGACGTTCCGATCGGGATCCTCACCTATGCCAATCTGGTCGCGGCGCGCGGACGCGAGCGATTTGCGCAGGCGGCGGCGGAGGCGGGGGCGGACAGTCTGCTCGTCGCCGATGTGCCTTCATTGGAGGCGCCGCCCTATGCCGAGGCGTGCCGGGCCGCGGGGATCGATCCCGTCTTCATCGCGGCACCCAACGCGAGCGCGACAACCATCGAGACGATCAGCGCGCTGGGCTCGGGCTACACCTATTGCGTGGCGCGCATGGGGGTCACGGGGCAAAGCAGCGGCATGGCGCTCGATCATGGCGACCTGTTCGCGGCACTGCGCGCCCACGGCGCGCCGCCACCGGTACTGGGATTCGGGATCTCCACGGCGAACCAGGTTCGCGCGGGTCTGAAAGCCGGCGCGGCGGGCGTGATCTCCGGCAGCGCGATCGTCGATGCGGCAGCCTCGTCCGATACGCCGGTCGACGCGGTGCGCGATCTGGTCGCGGAGTTGAAAGCGGGAACCATCGGAGCGGCGAAGGGTCGATGACCACAATGACCCGCCGATCGATCCAGTCCGTCCATTCCGCCCATCGCGACGATATCGGCGACCTCGTCACGCGCCGGCCCGTTCCGGGACCCGGCCTGCCGCAGATCGATCCGTTCCTCTTCCTCAATCACCACGGTCCCCAGACCTATCCGCCCGGAAACGGCGGGCTGCCGTTCGGGCCGCATCCGCATCGAGGGTTCGAAACGGTGACCTTCGTCATCGAGGGAAGTCTTGCCCATCACGACACGGGCGGAGGGACGAGCGTGGTCGGACCGGGCGGGGTGCAATGGATGACCGCCGGGCGCGGGCTGATCCATGCCGAACTATCGCCCGACGCCTTCAAGAAGGACGGCGGGCCGCTCGAGATCCTGCAATTGTGGGTGAACCTGCCCGCGCGTCTCAAGATGACCGATCCCGACTATCACGAGGTCCCCGCGCGCGAAATATCGGTCTTTGAGCTGGCGGAGGGCGTGACCTTCCGGGCGGTGTCGGGGACGGAATCGGCGCCGGTTCGCTCGCTGACCGGAGTGACGGTCGGGCTGATCGACATGGCGGCCGGAAGCACGGCCGAACTGTCCGTTCCCGCCGGGCGCAACCCGTTGTTCTATACCGTTCGTGGATCGGTCGAGGCGAACGGCAGCCGCATCGAACCCTATCAGCTGGTCCGCTTCGCCGACGATGGCGATACGATCGCGGTGCATAGCGCCGACGGATGCCTGATCCTGTTCGGCCATGCCGAGCCATTGGACGAACCCGTCGTGGCGCATGGCCCGTTCGTGATGAACAGTCAGGAGGAAATCGCGGAAGCCGTGCGCGCCTACCAGCGCGGCGAGTTCGGCGACCCGCGCGCTCTTGCCCGCGGGTAAGGCGCGCTTCGTCGATGAAGAGAGAAATGGAGCGGGCGAGGCGATTCGAACGCCCGACCCTCACCTTGGCAAGGTGATGCTCTACCCCTGAGCTACGCCCGCTCACTGGCGGATCGGGAATCGCGGGCTCGCCGCCTCCCCGATCGGGTGAAGGGGCAGATAGCGGGCAAGGCTATCGCCTGCAACCCCTTTCGGAAGGCTCGGTTGCGGGGCACGCGTGCGGCACCCATATGAGGTGCTGTCGATGAACCGGGAGAATGACGACAGCATGGCCAGTCTCAGCATGACCGAAGACGAACGCACGGCGCTCCAGGCTTTCGAGCAGCGCGTGATCCAGCCGTCGATGAGCAAGCTGGTGATCCTGCAGTTCACCGCGAGCTGGTGCGGGCCGTGCAAGCAATTGTCCCCGATCCTCGAGAAGGTCGCCGCGGACTATGCCGACAAGGGCGTGGTCCTCGAGAAGCTCGACGTCGACGAGGACAAGTTCATCGCCGCGCAGTTCCGCATCCAGTCGGTACCGACGGTCTATGCGATCTTCCAGGGCCAGCCCGCCGCCGATCTCACCCCCTACCGAACGCCGGGTCAGTTGAGCCAGGCGCTCGACCAGCTCGTCCGTCAGCTTCCGCTCGAGGGCGAGGCGCAGGAGGCCGAGCAGGAAATCGGCCCGCTCGTCGAGATGGGCGAGCAGGTTCTGGACAGCGGCGACGGCGAACGGGCGATGATTCTGTTCTCCCAGCTGCGCGAGATGGATCCCGACAATCCGCGAATTGTCGCCGACATGGCCCGAGCAATGATCCTCACCGGCAAGATTGACGAAGCCGCCGCCCTTCTCGACGGACTGGACGAGAGGACCGCCGCCGATCCCGCGATCGCGCAGGCCCGTGCCCAGCTCAAGATGGCGGGGATGGGCACCGAGGCGATCGACACGTCGCCCTACATCGCCCGGCTTGAGGCCGATGCCGACGATCATGAGGCTCGATACCGGCTGGCCGAAGGGGCCATGGCGGCGGGCGAACGGGATGCCGCGGCCGATCAACTGCTCGAGATCGTCTCCCGCGACCGGGACTGGGAGGACGGCAAGGCCCGGGCTACCTTCCTCGAACTGATCGAGGCCGCGGGCCTAGAGGACGACTGGTCGCGCCAGCAGCGGCGGCGTCTATCGGCGGTGCTGTTCACATGATGGGAGCCGAGCCCATCCGCATTCCCATCTTTCCGCTGCCCGGCGCGATCCTGTTTCCGCGAGCGCAGCTTCCCTTGCATATCTTCGAGGCGCGCTATCGCGACATGATCCGCGACGTCGTCGCAGGCGAAGGCCGGATCGCGATGATCCAACCGCTGCGCGACGGCGAAGGAGCGCCGCTGCACAAGGTCGGATGTATCGGCGAGATCGTGGCACTCGACGAACTGGACGACGGGCGTTTTAACATCGTGCTGGAAGGATCCGACCGGTTCCGGATGATCCGCGAGGCCGAAGTCGATACGCTCTACCGGCAGGCCGACGTCGATCTCGCCGATTTCGACGATGCGCGCACCCCCGATCCGCTCGGCCCCGCGCGCCGGTCGTCGGTTGAGGACGAGGCCCGCAAGTTCGGTTCCGCGCTTCAACTCGAAATCGACTGGGAGGCGGTGCAGCGACTGGACGACGAGACGCTCGTCAACGCGATCGCGCAGATCGCACCGTTCGACATCTCGTCAAAGCAGGCCCTGCTCGAGGAACGCGACCTTGCCCCGCGCGCGGATCTGCTCGTCCAGCTGATGCAGTTCCAGCGCATCGCCCCCGGTGGTCCCGACGCGGACCAGACCTTGCAATAGGTCGAAGGCTCGACGCGGGCGCTCGTCAGATGGGCAGCCCGCGGAGCAGCAAGGGTAGCTCGCCCGCCGTGCCGCGCGCTTCGTCCATCAACCTCTGTTTCACCGGCCCCAAGCGGTCGATCATCGCCATGCCGAACCGCCGCACCGCGGACGCCGGCTTGCCGGGGAGGCCGTAGAGGCGCGTCAATCCGTCGGTCGCCATCGCGACCATGAGCGTGTCGACGCTACGCCATTGCTGGTAGCGGTCAAGCAGCTGCGCGTCGCCAAGGTCGAGGCCCTTGCGCCGACCTTCGACGAGCACCTGCGCAAGGGCGGCCGCGTCGCGATAGCCGAGGTTGACGCCCTGGCCCGCGATCGGATGGATGCCATGCGCCGCATCGCCGATCAGCGCGAGGCGGGTGTCGGTGATGCGGACCGTATGATGGAACCCCAGCGGGTAGGACGACCGCGGCGCCAGCATCGAGATCTCGCCCAGAAAACCGCCCATCGCCGCTTGCGCCTCGGCAGCGAAATCGTCGTCCGACAGCGCGAGCATCCCCGGCGCATCCTTGGCAGCGACCGACCAGACGATCGCCGAGCGATGGCCGCCCTCATCGTCGGTCATCGGCAGCAGCGCGAAGGGGCCGGCGGGATAGAAGATTTCGTAGGCGATGTTCCGATGCGGTCTTTCGTGCCGAAGCGTCGAGACGATCGCGGCGTGATCATAGGTCCAGCGTGCGACACGGATGCCCGCCGCCTCGCGCGAGGGCGAATTGCGTCCTTCCGCTCCGACGAGCAGTCGTGCGCGGATCTCCTCGCCATCGTCGAGCGTGACCCGCACACCCGTTTCATCACGGACGATTTGCGTCGCCTTGCGTCCGAACTGCAGATCGAGGTTCGTGCCTGCCCGCGCGCGATCGAGCAGTGCGCGCCGCAGGTGGCGATTCTCGTACATCCAGCCGAGCGGCTCGCCCTCGTCCTCGGAATCGAACACCAGCCCACCCGGATCGAGACCGTCCGAAACCTTGATCTGCGCGATCGGGCTTCCCGGTTCAGGAAAATGATCGCCGATGCCGATCGTGTCGAACATGCGCTTCGACGAGGAGGACAAGGCGCTCGCCCGCCCGTCATAGGCGCCGGTGAGCCGTACCTCGGGATCGGCGGGGTCGATGACGGTGGCGGCAAGACCCGCCTGGTCCAGTGCTGCGGCGAAGGCGAGGCCGACCAGGCCGCCGCCCATGATCACGATATCGCTCATGCTGCCCCTCTTAAGCCATCTGCCCGTCGGTCGATAGAGCGTTGACCCGCGAGTCCACCAAGGGCCAAAAGGGGAACGGGATAGGGGTATGGACATGGCGACACGGGCATCATCGGGAACGGTCGGGAGCTGGGCGGCGGGCGCGTCGGCGCTGCTGGCGCGCACCTTGCGACGGTTGGGCGGCGTGGCATTGCTCGTGCTGGCCGGTGCGCTGGCGGTGGCACTCGCGACGCACGACATGACCGACGCGAGCCTGTCGACGGCGGCCGGGGACGCGGCGTCCAACTGGCTCGGGTCCGCCGGCGCCTATACCAGCGATTTTCTCTACCAGCTGTTCGGTCTGGCCAGTTTGCTGTTCCTGCCGTTGCTGGCGGTCGCGGGATGGCGGCACCTGCGCCTCGCCGAGCCGGGAAGCGCGCGGCGGACGCTGGCACTGGGCTTCGCGGCGGTTCTGCTGGTCGCGACGGCGGCGGCGTTGTTTTCGGAGACCGAAGCGGCGGGGCTTCCGGCGGGCTATGGCGGATTGCTGGGTCTGGCGGGGAGCGGCGCGGTCAACGCCGGCATCGCCCTCATCGGCGATTCGGGAATCGAAGGACCCGTGCGCCTCTCGGTCGTCGCCATCGCGCTGATCGCCGGACTGGCGCTGTTCGTGATGGCACTGGCGCTGCGCGAGGAAGAGCGCGCGGGTCTCGGCAAGATCGTCACCGCGCCCGCGTCGGTGAAACTGCCCAAGCGCGAACCGCGCGAGCGTGCTCCGCGGGCCGAGAAACCTTCCAAGCGCGAAAAGAACACGGCCAAACCGCCCCGGGACGTCGCGGTCGCCGAACCGGGGCCGCGCATCGCCGCCGCCGATCCCAAGAAACCGAGGCGCGGCGCGCAGGCGCAGCAGAAAAGCCTCGCGCTGGGAGACGATTACGAGCTTCCGAGCCTCGAACTTCTCGCGCCGCCGGGCGAAGAGGTGAACGCGCAAGTCGACAAGGCCGCTCTCGAGCGGAATGCGCGCGTGCTCGAGGGCGTGCTCGAGGACTTTTCGGTGCGCGGCGACATCGTCGAGGTGAAGCCGGGTCCGGTGGTGACGATGTACGAGCTGGAACCCGCGTCCGGGATCAAGGCGAGCCGGATCATCCAGCTGGCCGACGATATCGCGCGCAACATGAGCGCATTGTCGGCGCGCGTCGCAACGATTCCGGGGCGGAGCGTGATCGGGATCGAGCTTCCAAATGCCGAGCGCGATTTCGTCAACATGCGCGAGCTTCTGGGCTCGGAGGAGTTCGACGACAGCGGCATGAGCCTTCCGATCATTCTGGGGAAGGACATTTCGGGCGGGGCGGTGATCGCCGATCTCGCGCCGATGCCGCACCTGCTTGTCGCGGGGACCACCGGGTCGGGCAAGTCGGTCGGGCTGAACGCGATGATCATGAGCCTGCTCTACAAACTGTCGCCCAACGAATGCCGCTTGATCATGATCGATCCCAAGATGCTCGAACTCAGCATCTACGACGACATCCCCCACCTTCTCAGTCCGGTCGTGACCGAGCCGCCCAAGGCGATCCGCGCGCTCAAATGGACGGTCGAACAGATGGAGGAACGCTATCGCATGATGGCGAGTGTGGGCGTGCGCCAGCTGTCGGGGTTCAACAAGAAGGTCGTCGAAGCGAAAGCCAAGGGCAAGCCGCTGGGACGGCGCGTGCAGACCGGATACGATGCCGAGACGGGGCAGCCGACCTACGAGACCGAGGAACTCGACTATGCGCCCTTGCCGCAGATCGTGGTGGTGGTCGACGAGCTGGCCGACCTGATGATGACCGCGGGCAAAGAGGTGGAATTCCTGATCCAGCGGCTGGCGCAGAAGGCGCGCGCGGCGGGGATCCACCTGATCATGGCGACGCAGCGGCCGAGCGTCGATGTCATCACCGGCGTGATCAAGGCCAATCTTCCGACCCGCATCAGCTTCGCGGTGACCAGCAAGATCGATTCGCGCACGATCCTCGGCGAACAGGGGGCCGAGCAGCTGCTGGGCAGGGGCGACATGCTCTACATGCCGGGCGGCAAAAAGATCATCCGCGTTCACGGGCCTTTCGTGTCCGACGAGGAAGTGCGAAAGGTCGCCGACCATTGGCGCGAACAGGGTCAGCCCGATTATGTTCAGGCCGTGACCGAGGAGCCCGAAGACGGCGGATTCGCGCTCGACGGTTCGCCTGCCGACGACGATCCCGAAACCGCGCAGCTGCGCCAGGCGATCCAGATCGTCGCCACCAGTCAGAAGGCTTCGACCAGCTATCTCCAGCGCCAGTTGCGCGTCGGCTACAACACGGCCGCACGCCTGATCGAGCGAATGGAGGAAGAAGGGCTGGTCGGCGCTCCCGACCATGTCGGCCGCCGCGAAGTCCTGATCGACCGCGACGGGCAACCGATCTGACGCGAGGGCCTGAACGCGGGGGAACATCGACGTTCAAGGGCTATTCAACCCTCAGAGCCTATCACGGCGACAAGATTTCGATGGAGTATCTTATGTCCAAGCCCCTGTTTGCCCTTGCCGTTCCTGCCGCGATCGCCGCCAGCGCGATGATCGCAGCGCCCGCGACGGCGCAGAAGAAGCCTTCGATCGACCAGGTCGAGACGCACCTGCGCGGCACCAGTTCACTGACCGCGCAATTCACGCAGACCGACGGCAAGAATCGGTCCGTCAACGGCGTCCTGAGCCTCAAGCGTCCGGGCAAGGTTCGATTCGATTATGGCAAGAATGCCAACATGCTGATGGTGTCGGACGGCTCGAACCTGCATTTCATCGATTACGAAGTGGGGCAGAAGTCGAGCTGGAAGATCAAGGACTCGCCGCTGTCCGTGCTGCTCGAGCGCAATCCCGATCTTGATCGGATCGCACGGATCGTGCCGTCGAAAGACGATCGCGTCGTCATCGTGCGGGCACGCGATTCGCGGCGCCCCGAATTCGGCACACTGATCATGGCCTTCACCAAGAGCAGCGGCTCGCCGGGCGGACTGCGTCTGGAAGGCTGGACCGCGATCGACGCGCAGAACAAGCGCACCGCGGTCAAGCTGACCGGTCAGAAATACAATGTTTCGGTACCCGACAGTCGTTTCGCGTATCGCGAGCCCAAGTAGGGACTCGTTCGTAAACGAAACTGTTCATGCTGGCGCAAGCCTCTCTTTACTATACCGAATCATAGACAGGTGACCGCCGGGGTTTCCCCCTGTTACCCGGGCAGGACACCGTCGCCTTGCGTGACGAACGCTAGGTCGGCCCTCGCTCCACGCCCCCGGAGCGGGGGCCTTTTTTATGGCATCGGGTTGGCGCAGGGGCGAGGCTCGCGCTAAGTCTCGCGCAACGATCTTCTCAAACGACGGACAATGCGTTTTGACCTGCCTGACCATCGCCAGCTGGAACATCAATTCGGTGCGCGCGCGGCCCGACCTCGTCGGACGGTTCCTCGACGAACAGGATCCCGACGTCCTCTGCCTGCAGGAGACCAAGGCGCACAACGATGTCTTTCCGCGCAAGTTCTTCGAGGAACGCGGCTATCCGCACATCGCGCTCAATGGGCAGAAGATGCACCACGGTGTCGCCACGATCTCCAAGGTGCCGTTGGAAGAAGATTTGCGCCACGACTGGCAGGACAATGGCGAGGCGCGCCATATCGGCGTCCGGGTTGCCGGGCTGTTCCGGCTCGAGAATGTCTACGTCCCCGCCGGGGGCGATGTCCCGGATCGCGACGTCAATCCCAAGTTCGGCCAGAAACTCGACTTTCTCGATCGCATGACGGCGTGGGGTCAAAAGTTGGCTGAGCCGACTTTGATCGTCGGCGACTTCAATGTGGCACCGCTGGAATGTGACGTCTGGAGCCACAAGGCGCTGATCAACGTCGTCAGCCACACGCCGATCGAGATCGAGACGTTGCAGCGGTTCAAGGACAGTCACGACTGGGTGGACCTGGGACGGAAGTTCATCCCCGCGCCCAACCGCTGTTACACCTGGTGGAGCTACCGATCGCCCGATCACACCAAGAACGACCGCGGTCGTCGGCTCGACCATATGTGGTGCAGCCCCGCGCTCGAGCAGCGCGTGACCCGGCACGAGGTCCTGGAACCCATCCGGGGGTGGGAGAAACCGTCGGACCATGTTCCGTTGATGGTCGAGGTCGACTGCTCGTGAGAGAGGCGCCCGGCGAGGCGGCGGTTGCGAGGGGCATAGCAGCCCTGCGCGCCGGACGCCCTCTGGGGATCGAGGGGGGGCCGACGTTCCTGTCGCTGGAAACGGCGACCGAGCCGATGCTGGCGCTACTCGATCCGGAGGCCCGGGCCCCCATCCTGATGAGCGGTCAACGTGCCGCCTCACTGGGGCTCGGCAACCGACGGGAGGCGGCGGACGAGATGCAGCCCGTCCGGGTTGCGCGGACCGCATGGCTGACACCGCGCGAAGCGGTGCGGCTGGTGGATCCCGCCAACGATTTTTCGCGCGGTCCCACGGGGCCGCTGGAAACCGTGACAGCGCAACCGGGGGATGCGGACGCCATCCGGTTGCTTCGCCTGGCAGGACTGCTTCCGGCGGCGTGGGTTCTGGATGTCGAGGCGGCCCAACTGACGCGCGACGATCTGGCAAGCGCTCGGAACAGCCTTCGCGAGGTTGCGCGGGCGAAGCTCCCGGTCGACGGGGTGGCAAGAAGCCAGATGGTGGCGTTTCGCGATGCGATGACGGGGGACGTGCATGTCGCCCTGTTGATCGGCGACGGTTTCGGCGGGGAGCCGCCGTTGGTCCGGATCCACGACGAGTGCCTGACCGGCGATGTGTTCGGCAGCCTCAAGTGCGATTGCGGACCGCAATTGAAGGAAGCGCTGCACCGGATCGACGCCACCGGAGCGGGCATCCTTCTCTATCTGCGGCAGGAGGGGCGGGGGATCGGGATCGCCAACAAGCTGCGTGCCTATGCGCTGCAGGACCGCGGTCTCGACACCGTCGATGCGAACCGTCGCCTGGGTTTCGCCGACGACGAGCGCGATTTCGGGATCGCCGCCGCGATGCTGGAGGCGCTGGGGGTGCGCTCGGTGCGGTTGCTGACGAACAATCCGCGCAAGGTCGAAGGACTGCGGGGCGAGGGCATTTCGGTCGAGCGGATCGCGCACCAACTGCCGACCAATCCCCACAATGCCGACTATATCGCGACCAAGAAGGACCGGTCAGGACACCTCGACTAGGACCGCTCGCCGAACAGTGCGGAGCCGACACGGACATGGGTGGCGCCCAGCATCACGGCCTCCTCCAGATCGGCGGACATGCCCATCGACAGACCGTCGACGCCATGACGTCGCGCAAGTTCGGCGAGGAGCGCAAAATAGGGCGAGGCTTCCTTGTCCTGCGGCGGAAGGCACATGAGACCGACCAGGGGAAGCGAGTGGCCGCGCACCGCGCGAAGAAAGCCGTCGAGCGCCGCAGGCCCGAGGCCGCCCTTCTGTTCTTCCGCGCCCAGATCGACCTGGACGAACAGGTCGGGGCATCGCTCACCCTTGTCGCGTTGCTTTACGAGCGCTTTCAGGAGCGAGGCGCGATCGAGCGAGTGGATCGTGTCGAACAGGGCCATCGCATCGGACGTCTTTTTCGACTGAAGCTGGCCGACCATGTGCAGCCGGACGTCGGGAAAATCCGCCTTTAGTGCGGGCCATTTTTCGGCCGCTTCCTCGACTCGGTTTTCCCCGAAATCGCGATGCCCTGCCTCGAGCAAGGGCCGGATCGCCGCCGCATCGTGCCGCTTCGAAACGGCAATCAGGACCGGGCGATCCGCCCGTTCCGCCCGCCGTGCCGCGGCGGTGATGCGCTCTTGAACCTCTTGGAGCCGTGTCATGCGCGTCGCTATAGGGGCTTATGGCCCGTCCCCATACCCCCTGGCTAATGACCGACGAGCGACTCGGCGACGAATTGTTTGCGGCGATCGAACGGGTGCCGGCGGGGGGCGGCGTCCTGTTCCGCCATGATGGAGCGCCCGACCGCGCAGCACTGGGGCAACGCGTGGCAACGAAGGCGCGGGAATGCGGCCTAGCGCTGGCCGTCGCGGGTGACGTAGCGCTGGCCGATTCGCTCGACGCCGACATGGTCCACCGCCCGCAAGGAGAGACGCGGCGCCCGGTGAGCCTTCCCGTCCACAATGCAGCCGAAGCGGAGCGGGCGAATTCCCGTGGGGCGGTGATGGTGTTGGTCTCGCCGATCTTCGCCACCCGTTCCCATGCCGATGCGAAGGGACTGGGGGCAGAGGCGGCCGGCGCGCTGGCACGTCTGTGCGACGCGCCGGCAATCGCATTGGGCGGAATGAATGCCGAACGGTTCGAGATGCTGGACAGAGACCTGTTCGCGGGATGGGCCGGGATCGACGCCTTCCTACGCTGAGCAGCGCGGATCAGAAGCGCAGTTTGGTCCCGACGTAGACCGACTGGCTGTCGACCCGGGAATTCTCGCTTTCAGGATCGGTCAGCCGGTCGCGATCGATGCGATAGCGGACCCCACCCGTGATCGCGATGTTGCGCGTGACCTTGACCGCGGTGCCGACGTCGAGCGCGACATTCTCCTTGGGAGCGATCGCGGGAGCGATCCGGCTCGTTTCGCGATCGGCCGAAACCGTCACGCGCGGCGTGACGCCGCCAAGGTCGTAGCTGACCCCGACACGAGCGCCTTCGCGGTCGACGAGCGTCTGGCCGGTACTGGTGGCTCCGCGCCGTTCGCTTACATCGCCGCTGACGCCGAGCCGTTTCCAGCCGACATCGACGCCGAGGTTGTAATCACTGGGTGTTACGTCGACGCGGCGCGGCGACGGTGCGACCGAGGCGACGCGCCGATCGCCCGCTTCGCGCGTGGGGACGGAGGCACGAGTCGCGACGCGAACATCGTCTTCCTTGCTCTTCACCACCCCGGTGCGCGTAAAGCTCAGCCGTTCGGTCGATCGCGGCGTCCCGACACTGGCAGACAGGCGGGGGTCGGCCTTGGCCGGAGTGAAGCCCGCGGGCTTGCCCGATACGGTGGAGGGCGGAGCGACCATGAAGGCAGCGACGTCATCGCGAGCCGAGGCCGGCAAGGCGGCAAGCACCACGGCGGCGCCGAGCGGAAGCACGGCGAGAAGGCGCCCGAAAGCGCCTCGCTTTTCCGTCACTTGCGTCTCTGCCCCTGTCACGTCGGAGTCTCCTGCCACGCCATGGGATATAGCGCGACGAGCATGAAGGTTCCATGCTGACTGGGACGTTTACAGGGAGTCTGTGGCTTTGCGCCCACAACCCGGGCGAACGATGTTCAGGATCGGGACAGGCCGATGCGCCTTCCCTTCCGGCGCGGCGGCGGTTAATCGGGGGAACGAACCACCGGCCCGCCGGTGACCTCATCTATTTGCAAAAGGTGTTTCGATGAAGATTTCGCTTGGCCTCGGCACCGCGCTCGCTGCGCTGACCCTCGGCGCGTGCGGCGGCGGTTCGACCGTCGCTCCGGTTCGCACCGCCCCGTCACAGCTGACCCAGATCGGGGTGAACAGCTATCTCTATCAGGCCGCGGTCGACACGCTGAGCTTCGCGCCGCTGTTGCAGGCGGATGCCACCAACGGTGTGGTTCTAACCGACTGGTTTGCGGCACCCCAGGCGCCTGGCGAACGGATGAAGATCACCGCCGCGATCCTCGATGCAGGCCTGCGCGCCGACGCGGTGCGCGTCACCGCCATTCGCCAGGTCAACGAGAATGGCGCCTGGGTTTCTGCGCCCGTCGAAGCCGCGACGGTGCAGAAGCTCGAGGACATCATCCTCACTCGCGCTCGCGACATCCGCCGCACGACCATCGCTCCTTCGGGATAAGGCTTCATGACCGAGCGCTTCGACACGGGCGCCGCCGAGCGCCGCTGGCAGGCGCGCTGGGAGGACGAAGAGACGTTCCGCGCCGATTCGGGCTCGGACAAGCCCAAGGCCTACATTCTCGAGATGTTCCCCTATCCGTCGGGGCGCATCCACATGGGACACGTCCGCAATTACGCGATGGGTGACGTCCTGGCCCGCTACAAGACGATGCGCGGGTTCGAGGTGCTGCATCCGATGGGCTGGGACGCCTTCGGAATGCCCGCGGAAAATGCCGCGATGGAGCGCAAGGTCCATCCCGGCGCCTGGACCCGCGACAATATCGAGGCGATGAAGGCACAGCTCAAGCGGCTTGGCTTCGCTCTCGACTGGAGCCGCGAACTGGCGACCTGCGAGCCCGAATATTACGGGCACGAACAGGCGCTTTTCCTCGATCTGCTCGATGCCGGCCTCGTCTATCGCAAGGAGAGCGAAGTCAACTGGGACCCGGTCGACATGACGGTGCTCGCCAACGAGCAGGTGATCGATGGCAAGGGATGGCGCTCCGGCGCGGAAGTCGAGCGCAAGAAGCTGTCGCAATGGTTCCTGAAGATCACGGCGTTCGCGGACGAACTGCTGGAGGGGCTGGAGACGCTCGACCGCTGGCCCGACAAGGTGCGGCTGATGCAGGAAAACTGGATCGGCAAGAGCGTCGGTCTGGAGTTTGCGTTCCGGCTGGCCGAGGGCGCGGGCGATCAGCATGACGTCACCGTCTTCACCACACGTCCCGACACGATCTTCGGCGCCAGCTTTGTCGCGATCGCGGCGGATCATCCGCTGGCACAAGCCGTCGGAGAGCGCGATTCTGACGCGGCCGCCTTCATTGCCGATCTCAAGAAGGGCGGGACGAGCGCTGCCGACGTGGAAACCGCGGAAAAGCGGGGATACGATACCGGTCTGAAGGCGATTCATCCGCTCGATCCGGAATGGCAACTGCCCGTCTACATCGCCAACTTCGTGTTGATGGATTATGGCACCGGCGCGGTGTTCGGGGTGCCCGCCCACGACCAGCGCGACTTCGAATTCGCCACCAAATACGATCTTCCGATCGAGCGCGTCGTGGCTCCCTCGGTCGACGAAGCGGACAAGACCGTGGACGACGAGGCCGACACCGATCCCGGGGTCGCGGTCAATTCGCGGTTTCTCGACGGCATGACGACCGACGCCGCCAAGGCCGCGATCATCGAGCGGGCCGAGGCGGATGGATGGGGCGAGGCGAAGACCGTCTTCCGCCTGCGCGACTGGGGCGTCAGTCGGCAGCGCTATTGGGGCACGCCCATCCCGATCGTGCATTGCGAGAAGTGCGGTCCGGTCGGCGTTCCCAAGAACCAGCTCCCGATCGTTCTCCCCGAAGACGTATCCTTCGACACGCCGGGCAACCCGCTCGATCGCCATGCCGAATGGCAGCGCGCCGATTGCCCGAGCTGTGGCGGCGCGGCGCGACGCGAGACCGATACGCTCGACACCTTCGTCGATTCGTCGTGGTATTACATGCGCTTCGCCAGCCAGCCCGACGGCGCGCTGTTCGACGCGGCCGAGGTCGATGCCTGGTTGCCGGTCGATCAGTATATCGGGGGGGTGGAGCATGCGATCTTGCATCTGCTCTACGCGCGGTTCATCAGCCGCGCGCTGAGCCATGTGGGCAAGGTCAAGGTGAAGGAGCCGTTCGCGGGCCTCTTCACGCAAGGCATGGTGACCCACGAAACCTACCGGAGCCTCGACGGGCGCTGGCTGGCCCCGACCGAGATCGCGGTCGGGGAAGACGGCGCGATGATCGAACGCGCGACCGGCAGCGGCATCGAACGCGGCCGCGTGGAAAAGATGTCCAAGTCCAAGCGCAATACCGTCGATCCCGATCCGATGATCGAACGCTATGGTGTCGACGCGGTGCGCTGGTTCATGCTGTCCGACAGTCCGCCCGAACGCGATCTCGAATGGTCCGAAGGCGGAATCGAGGGGGCCAATCGTTTCGTGCAGCGCGTCTGGAAACTTGCGAAACAACCGATCGACGGTTCGGGGGAGGACAAGGATCTTGATCGCAAACGGCACGTCGCCACGAAGGCCGTGACCGACGCGATCGAGGCGTTGCAGTTCAACAAGGCCGTCGCGGCGCTCTACGAATTAGTGGCGGCTGTCGAGAAAGCGCCGAAATCCGCCACGCGCGATTACGTCATCGACACCCTGATCAGGCTCGTAGCGCCGATGGCCCCGCACCTCGCCGAGGAATCGCACGCCGCCCGCGGCGGTTCGGGTCTGGTAGCGACGAGCGCCTGGCCCGCGTTTGACCCGGCTAAGCTGGTCGAGGACGAGGTAACGATCGTCGTTCAGGTCAACGGGAAGCTGCGCGACAAGATGGTCGTCGAGCGGGGAATGGAGAAGGATCGGGTCGAACGCGCCGCCTTGGCGCTCGACAAGGTCACCGCCCAACTGGACGGCGCCGCGCCGAAAAAGGTCATCGTGGTTCCGGACCGGCTGGTGAACATCGTCGCGTGATGATGCGGCTGCTCTTCCTCGTCGGCACCGCGATGCTGCTCGCGGGATGCGGATTGCGGCCGCTTTATGGAACGGGCGGTTCGCATCCGACGAAGACGGCGCTGGGCGCCGTCGCGGTCGCGCCGATCGACGAACAGTCGGGATGGTTGCTTCGCAATGCACTGGTCGATCGGCTGGCGGGGCCTTCGGGAACGCCCGACCCGCTGTATCGGCTCGACGTGGTGATCGACGACGATATCACCCGGTTCGGTCTGCGCAGGGATGCCGCCACCACGCGCGAGCGGCGAACCTTGCGCGCCCGGTACCAGCTGGTCGAGATCGCCACCGGCCTGACGCTCGTCGATGCGAGCGCCGGGTTCGACGCGGGGATCGACATCACGTCGAGCCCTTATGCCACCGTCGCGGCGGAGCAGACCGCGCTCGAACGGCTGTCCTCGGAAGTCGCGGACGACATCGTCGCGCGGCTGGCACTTTATTTTCGCAACCGGCCGCAGGAATGAAGGCGAAGTCTTCCGAGTTCGCGAAGATCATCTCGCGGCGCGACCCGCTGCGCCTCTATCTCTTTCATGGCGTCGACGACGCGGGATCGCGCGGCCTCGGCGAGCGGCTGGCGAACGCCTTGGGAGGCGAACGCGTCCGCCTCGACCCTTCCGCGCTCAGGACAGACCCCGGTAGGCTCGTCGACGAGGCTGCGGGCGCTGGATTGTTTGCGGACACCAAGCTGCTCTGGGTCGAGCCGGTAGGGAATGAATTCGAGGGGGCCGCCGACGCCTTGCTGGGCGCACCGACGATCGAATTTCCCGTCGTTGCCATTGCGGGGGCGTTGACGCGGGGAAGCAAACTTCTGAAGCGGGTCGAGGCCGACGAGCGGGCGATTGCTGTCGTCAGCTATGCTCCCGACCAGCGGGACATGGTTCGCGAGATCAACGCGATGATCGAGGCCGCGGACCTGCACGCCGAGGAAGGCGTGGCGGGTCGGCTGGCGATGGCAAGCGATCTCAATCGCGACATCGCCCAACGGGAAATTGAAAAACTGACGGTTTTCCTGGGTTCGGAACGTCAGCTTACGCATGAGGCGATCGACGCTGTCGGGGCCGATTACGGCGATACGGAATGGCTCGCGGTCGGTGACGCGGCGATGCAGGGCGACATCGACGCCGTCGAGGCGGCGCTTTCTGCCCTGTCGCCCCAAGCTGCAGAGGCCACCACACTGCTGCGGGCGCTTCAACGGCGTATCCAGATGCTCGCGCCGCTGAGCGCGCGCGTCGCGGCAGGCGAGAGCGCGCAAGCGGTGCTTGCGTCGATGGGTAGAGTCCTGTTCTGGAAGGATAAACCCGTCGTGGCACGGCTGCTGTCGCTGTGGCCTGCCGACAAACTGGCGCGCCTCGCCGACCGCGTCGCTCGCGCCGAACGGGCCGCGATGCTCGAGCCGGGAGCGCGTCGGGCCATGCTGGGCGAGGAATTGCTGGCCATCGCCCGCGTCGCGAACCGGCGCCGTTAACCCTGTTCGCTGTTCAGATTTGTTCACCGCTCAGGCGCTGACAGATGAGATCGAGCTGGTCGAGCGTTCGATATGACAGCGTGACCGTTCCGCCGGAATTTCCGTTGCGGACCTTCACGTTGAGCCCCAGCATATCGCCGAGTTGACGTTCGAGCGCGGCGATGTCGGGATCGGACGGACCGCGGGACTTGGCAGTGCGAGTCCCGCCTGCGCCTGCAGGAGCCTTGTCCCGGACGCGGGCTTCCACTTCCCGCACCGACAGCTGTTGCGCCACGACTTCCTTCGCGAGCGCACTGGGATCATCGGCGCCCAGAAGCGAACGCGCATGGCCCATCGAGAGGTCGCCGTCGGCCAGCATCCGCTGGACGTCTTCCGGCAGGTCGAGCAGTCGGATCAGATTGGCCACATGGCTTCGGGATTTGCCGACGATCCGGGCGATATCCGATTGACTATGCTCGTATTTTTCCGCGAGCGCCTGATAGGCGCGCGCTTCCTCAAGCGCGTTGAGATCTTCCCGCTGGATATTTTCGATCAGCGCGAGTTCGGCGGTGTTGCCGTCGTCGCTCTCGCGAATGATGGCCGGGATTTCATGAAGCTGCGCCTGTTGCGCTGCGCGCCAGCGCCGTTCGCCGGCGATGATTTCGAACCGATCGCCCTTCGCGCGAACCAGGATCGGTTGGATGACCCCCCGTTCGGCGATTGACTGAGCCAGTTCGCCCAGGGCGTCCGCGTCGAAATGGCGCCGCGGCTGGTCGGGATGGGGTTCGATCCGATCGATCGGCAGGGCCCGGATCCCGCCGTCGGAGCGTCGGTCCTCTCCGTCTTCCAGCAATGCGGACAGGCCGCGGCCGAGACCCGAAGGACGTGCCATCAGGCGGCCTCCGCCGGCATTGGCAGACGATCGATCACCTCGCGTGCCAGCGAAAGATAGGCGGCACTGCCCGGACATTTGAGATCATAGACCAAGGCCGGCAGACCGTGGCTGGGCGCTTCGGAAACCCGGACATTCCTCGGGATGATGGTCGAAAGCACCTTGTCGCCGAGACAGGCGCGTACGTCGTCGGCAACGTGCAGCGACAGCTTGTTTCGGCGATCGTACATGGTGAGCGCGATGCCGAGGATCTCAAGATGCGGGTTGAACCCTCCCTTTACCCGCTCGACGGTCTTCAGCAGCTGAGAGAGGCCCTCGAGCGCGAAGAACTCGCACTGCAGCGGCACGATCAGGTGCCGCGCCGCGACGAGGGCGTTGACGGTCAAAAGGCCGAGCGAGGGCGGGCAGTCGATCAGGCAGATATCCCACCGATCCGCGTGGCGATCGAGCGCCTCCTGAAGCCGGGTCGCGCGATCGGAAGAGCCGACGAGTTCGATCTCCGCACCGGAAAGGTCGACTGTCGATGGCACGAGATCGAGCCTCGGAACCTTCGTTTGGGTGGCGGCATCGGGAAGATCCACCCCGTCGACGAGCAACTCGTAGCTCGACGAACGACGGTCGCCAGCGGGCACGCCGAGCCCGGTGCTCGCATTCCCTTGCGGATCGAGGTCGATCAGAAGAACCTTCCAGCCGATCGCCGCCAAAGCGGTGGCGAGGTTGATGGCCGTGGTGGTTTTCCCCACTCCGCCTTTCTGGTTGGCAACCGCGATCGTGATCATGCCCTGCCCTTTCGTTTCGCCCGGTCGATCAGGAGGATCCGCGCTTCCTCGTCGGTGACGCTGGGCGCTACCGTCACATCAAGGTGCCAGAGACGCCGTGCTTCTTCCAGTTCGCGCATGGCCTTTCGTCCCTTCGGAAGCACCCACCGTGTCTTTTCTGTGGATAGATGGTGGGAAAGCGCGAGAAACTTGGAGAGCGGAGCCACCGCGCGCCCCGTGATGATGTCGTACGATCCGGACAGCGCCTCTGCCTTCGACTCGACGATCCGAATATTAGCGAGACGAAGGCGTTTGACCATGTCGTGGAGAAACGCTGTTCGGAGAGGACGTGGCTCCACCAAAGTGAAGTGGTGTTCCGGTCGAACGATAGTCAAAACGATGCCCGGAAGACCCGGGCCTGCTCCAATATCGACCCACGTTTGGGCCCCAGCCGGGGCATGCTCGATCAACTGTATACTATCGGCAATGTGCCGATCCCATATATCCGATTCTGATTGCTTCGAGATCAGATTTTGCTTGCCGTTTTCTTCCAGCACCGCGTCGACGAATTTATACAAAAGGTCTTTTGTTTCACGTGAAACGTCAGCTTGAAGGCGGTCCATAGCCTTAGGCGACATGGCGAAGCGCAAAATGCAGAGCGGTAACGGCGGCGGGGTTGACCCCTGGAATCCGTCGGGCCTGCCCAAGATTTGTGGGGCGTGCGGCGTTGAGGCGTTCTTCCATTTCCTTCGACAGGCCGGGAACGGCGGCGAAATCAAAGGATTTCGGGATGCCCGTCTCCTCATCGCGCTCTACGCGCGCCCATTCCTCTGCTTCCCGCTCAATATAGGGACGATAATAGGCGTCGTTCGCTGCTTCGGCCGCGGCCGCATCGTTGCCGAGAAGCTCGGTCGCGCGCGTGCGACTATCGTTTCGCGCGATCCACGCAGAAAGCGGCCGTGACGGGCCTTCGAGCCCCAGCTGCTCGGCGGCAACCGGTATGTCGAGACGAGCCAGTGCGGCTCGCTTCGAATCCTGATGGCGCTCGATGCGTTCACGATGGGCGGGAGAAATTCCCGCCCGATGTGCGAGCGAGGAAAGACGCTCGATGGCATTATCTGCGCGCAGATGAAGCCGTCGCTCGGCGCGCGCCGTCATCATGCGGTAGGGTTCGCTGACCCCCTGAAGGGTGAGGTCGTCCACCATTACCCCGATATAGCTCTCGCGTCGGTCAAAGAGGAAAGGCTCTTTTCCGGTTACGTATGACGCCGCGTTCAGTCCGGCGACGAGCCCCAGAGCCGCGGCCTCTTCGTACCCGGTCGTCCCGTCGATCTGTCCGGCCATGAATAAGCCCGAGATGTCGCGATGCATCAACGTGTGGTCGAGGCGGCGGGGATCGCAAAACTGATATTCCACCGCATACCCCGGGACGACGATCTGCGTTTGTTCCAAACCTTCGATCGTTGCGATCATCTCCTGTTGGGCATCGGCAGGGAGCGAGGTGGATATCCCGCTCGGATAGACCAGATCGGTGTCCAACCCCTCGGGCTCAAGGAAGATCTGATGTCCGTCTCGATCGGCGAAGCGACGAACCTTGTCCTCGATCGACGGGCAATAGCGAGGTCCCCGGCCGTCGATATCGCCCGAATAAAGGGGAGACTGGTCCTCGAACTGGCTGATGACGTCATGAGTCGCGGCATTGGTGCGCGTGATCGCGCAATCGCGCTGCGGACGTCGCTTCCCGGAGGGTTGGATGGAGAAACGCCATTCATCCTGATCGGACGGTTGAGGTTCGAGCCGGCTCCAGTCGATCGTCCTCCCGTCGAGCCGGGGGGGCGTTCCGGTCTTGAGCCGTCCAGCAACGAGACCCAGGGAATGAAACTGCTCGCCCAGTGCTGTAGCAGCTCGCTCCGAAATTCGTCCTGCTTCGTGGGAAGCCAACCCACGGAAAATCCGTCCTCCCAAAAAGGTCCCTGTTGCGATAATGACCGCTTTCGCCGCGACGACGCTTCCGTCGGCCAGTTCCACGCCGGAGACTTCGTCTCTCTCCAGAAGCAGTCGGATGACGTCACCCGCTATGAAACGTATCCGGCTCTCCCTAGTCCGTTCGACGATCGCCTTCTGAAAGAGGCTACGGTCTGCTTGGATGCGGGGGCCGTGCACGGCGGGTCCTTTGCTCCGATTGAGCATTCGATAGTGGATGGCCGCACGGTCGGCCGCCCACCCCTGGGCACCTTCCAACACGTCGAGTTCGCGCGTGAGATGCCCCTTTCCAACCCCACCGATGGAAGGATTGCAGGACATTTGACCGATATTATCGCGATCGAAGGAGATTAGCGTCGTGACGGCACCCATTCGGGAGGCCGCGAGAGCTGCCTCCACGCCTGCGTGGCCTGCACCGATGACGATAATGTCGCTCATGTCATTCTATTGGTGGGCAAATCGGCCAATCGCAAGGTGTTTCACGTGAAACTACTTGCCGAGACAGAAACGGGAGAACACGCGGTCCAAGACGTCATCGAGGGTTCCCACACCCAAAAGTTCCTCGAACCGTCGCCGAGCCATTGTTAGGCTAGAGGCCAGAATCGGGAGGTCATGCGCAGGGCCGGCCAGTTCGTCGAGTATGTCCGACAGCAACTTACGATGTCTCACATTAAGGACGGCCTCGTTCGGCCCGGGCAGGATTTGCGCCGCCGCTTGCCTCAGCGCCGTCAACAAAGCCCGTTCACCATCCGACGACCGTGAAGAGACCGGAACACCCGGCCACCACGTTTTCACAAGATCGCATTTTGGTGACACTTGGATCGAGTTTGCGTGTTGCGGTTGGGAGTCGGGGTCTCCGAACCATATGAGGATGTCGGCGCTGCTGACAGCGCCGTGGGTTCGATCGATTCCGGCGCGCTCGATGCGATCGTCCGTCATGTCGCGCACGCCAGCCGTATCGACGAAGATGTAGGCACGGTCATCGAGGCGCACCGGATATTCGATACTGTCCCGGGTAGTTCCGGGCCGAGAATCGACAATCGCACGATCGAAGCCGACGATCTTGTTGAAAAGGCTGGACTTTCCGCTGTTGGGTGGCCCCGCAAAGACGACGCGGATCCCGTCATGCAGCGGTCGGCGCGAGGGCGAGCGTAGCAGGCCTTCGATATCGGTCTTCAAGCCCTCCAGCAACGTAGAGACGTCGTCGACGCGTGCGATCTCGTCTTCGTCCCCGACATAGTCGATCGCCGCTTCGACCTGCGCGCTCAGATCAATGGTTCGTGACAGAAGGATGTGGATCTCGCCGGACAGACCTCCCTTCATCTGCGTCATGGCCTGGCGGCGCTGCTCTTCGGTTTCGGCGGCCAACAGATCGGACAGCGCCTCCGCCTCGATCAGGTCCATCTTCCCAGCCATGAGCGCACGGCGGGTAAACTCTCCCGGTTCGGCGAGGCGGACATCGGGCTGCGCCACGAGCAGTGCGATCACGCGATCGACGATCGCCGGACTTCCGTGAAGATGGAACTCGACCCCATCCTCGCCCGTTGCGCTTCGCGGCGCATCAAAGCGCAACACGATCCCCTCGTCGATCAGCGACCGGTCGGTCGGATCTCGCACTTCACGAAGAGCGACCTCCCCCTTTTCAGGAAGCGCGCAGAGGGTCGCGGCAGCCGCATGGGCGCCCGCTCCCGACAGCCGAACGATCGCAATCGCCGACGGCAGCGCGCCCGAAGAAAGGGCGACGATGGTCGACCCCGCCATCGCCCGACCGTTGCTAGCCCAACAGCTGGCCGACCCCGACAGTGGGGTCGGTGAAGCCTTCGTAGATCATTTTGCCCGCGACATAGAGGATCACGGCGAGACCGATGTAGGCGATCCATTTGTAGCGTTCGATATATTTGGCGATGATGTTCGCGGCGACGCCCATCAGCGCCACCGAAAGGATCAGGCCGACGATCATGATGCCCGGGTGATCCTTCGCCGCCCCCGCGACCGCGAGGACGTTATCAAGGCTCATGGAAACGTCCGCGACCGCGACGGCCCAAGCAGCGGCCGCAAAGCTCTTCGCAGGCTTCATGCCCGAATGTTCATCACCTTCGATTTCGGGGCTGCCCGCGCTTTCGCCCATGTGATTGAGTTCGCGGTACATCTTCCACGATACCCACAGGAGGAGAAGCCCGCCGGCGAAGATAAGGCCAACGATCTGAAGGAGTTGGACCACCACGAGCGCAAATGCGATCCGCAGCACCAAGGCCGCCAGGACCCCGATGACGATGACCTTTCTGCGCTGGTCGGGTGGAAGGCCGGCGGCGAGCGCGCCGACGACGATCGCATTGTCGCCCGCCAGCACGAGGTCGATCGCAAGGACCTGGAGAAACGCCGACATGGCGCTGGGCGAGGTGATGTCGGAGAAATCCGCGACAATCGCGTCCCAGATTTCCGCCGGGCCGCCGAGCGACAGACCTTCGGTCGCCGAGGCAAGGAGAAGAAGCAGCGTTTCCATGGTCGCGATCCTACTGGTTCATGCTCGCGAAGAAATCTTCGTTGGACTTGGCGTCCTTCATCTTGTCGAGAAGGAACTGCATCGCGTCGATGGTCCCCATTTGCATGAGAATGCGGCGCAGCACCCACATCTTGGAAAGCGTGGCCTGGTCGACGAGCAGTTCTTCCTTGCGCGTCCCGGATTTACCGACGTCCAGCGACGGGAAGATGCGCTTGTCCGACACCTTGCGGTCGAGGACGATTTCACTGTTCCCGGTGCCCTTGAACTCCTCGAAGATCACCTCGTCCATCTTGGAGCCGGTATCGATCAGCGCGGTCGCGATGATCGAGAGCGATCCGCCTTCCTCGATGTTGCGTGCGGCGCCGAAGAAGCGCTTCGGCCGCTGGAGCGCGTTGGCATCCACACCACCGGTCAGAACCTTGCCCGAGCTGGGCACGGTCGTGTTGTAGGCGCGGCCGAGGCGCGTGATGCTGTCGAGAAGGATGACGACGTCCTTCTTGTGCTCGACGAGGCGTTTGGCCTTCTCGATCACCATTTCGGCGACCTGCACGTGGCGCGACGCCGGTTCGTCGAAGGTCGAGGACACGACCTCACCCTTCACGCTGCGCTGCATGTCGGTGACTTCCTCGGGCCGCTCGTCGATGAGCAGGACGAGCAGGAACACCTCGGGATGATTGTCGGTGATCGCCTTGGCGATATTCTGGAGCAGTACGGTCTTACCCGTGCGCGGCGGCGCGACGATGAGCGCGCGCTGGCCCTTGCCCAAGGGCGCGACGATGTCGATCACCCGCGCGCTCTTGTCCTTGTCGGTCGGATCGGCGCTGTCGAGCGTGAGTTTCTCGTCGGGATAGAGCGGCGTCAGATTGTCGAAATTCACGCGCTGGCGAACCGCCTGCGGATCGTCGAAATTGACCTGCGTGACCTTGGTGAGCGCGAAATATCGTTCGCCGTCCTTGGGACTGCGGATCTCGCCCTCGACCGTGTCGCCGGTACGAAGCCCCATCGAACGCACGATGTTGGGCGCGACGTAGATGTCATCGGGACCGGCGAGGAAATTCGCTTCGGGGCTGCGGAGAAAGCCGAAACCGTCGTTGAGCACCTCGATGGTGCCCATGCCCATGACCTTCTCGCCCTCTTCGGCATGTTCCTTCAGGATCGAGAACATCAGGTCCTGCTTGCGCAGCGTGCTCGCGCCCTCGACGCCCAGCTCTTCGGCCATCGCGACCAGTTCGGCGGGCGGTTTTTCCTTGAGTTCCTGAAGATGCATCATGTCGAAAAAAGTCTCTTTGGCGGGGGTCTGGGAAACCCGGTTCGGATGCAGGACGCAGGACCAAACCGTCGGGGCGACGAACGAACGGATCGCTTCGCTTGGGGGAAGCAACGCGCCACCCTCGCGTTACCCATCGGCAGGTAAATCCACCGACCCTCTAAGTCAACACGGCTTGAAATTCAGAAGGGGCGGACCACCGCGAGAATGACGATCAGGATCGTGAAGATTCCCGGCACTTCGTTGAGCAGCCGAAGCGTCTTGCCCTCGAACGGACGTTTGCCCGCGGCGAGCTTTCGGCGAAAGGCGCCGATCCAGCCCTGATAACCCGTCAGCAGGACGACCAGCAGCAGCTTCGCGTGGAACCAGCCGGCCGAGAAATAGCCGCCGTTGAGCGCCAGACCCAGCCCCAGGAGCCAGGTGATGATCATCGCGGGGCCGAGGATGATCGTATAGGCGCGGTCCTCGCGCTCGATCCAGGCACGGTCCTCGGCGCTGCCCGGCGTGGTCTCGTGATGATGGACGAAATAGCGCGGCAGAATGAACAAACCCGCGATCCAGAAAATGACGAAGATGACGTGCGCCGCCTTGGCCCAGATGGCCGCGACCCCCATCCAGCCGACCAGCTGATCCATCAGCGCTTCACCCGTCCGATCATCGCCTCGACATGCGCGATGGGGGTGGTCTTGTCGATCCCGTGGCCGAGATTGAAGATGTGAGGACGGTCCGCAAAGGCGGCAAGGATCCGGTCGATCGCCCGGAGCATCGGTTCGCCGCCGCCGATCAGCAGCATGGGATCGAGATTGCCCTGCACCGGCATGCCCTCGGGAAGCACCTCGTGCGCCCATTCGGGGGTGACCGTCTCGTCGACGCCGACCGCATCGACGCCGGTTTCTCGGGCATAGGTCGGCAATTTGTCGCCGGCGCCCTTGGGGAAGCCGATGATGGGCGTGTCGGGGCAGCGTCGCTTCACCGCCGCGACGATGGCGGCGTTGGGCTGGATTACCCAGCGCTCGAACTGCTGCGGCGAGAGGCTGCCTGCCCAGCTGTCGAACAATTGGACCGCATCGGCGCCCGCCTCGATCTGCCCGACCAGATAGTCGATCGTCATCGCGGTGATCGCATCGATCAGCGCGGCAAAACGCTCGGGTTCGCCATAGGCCATCTTTCGAGCGGGGGCCTGGTCCTTCGATCCCTGCCCCGCAACCATGTAGGTCGCGACAGTCCACGGACTGCCGGCAAAACCCAGCACCGTCTTGTCGTCGTCGATCAGGCCGCGAACCCGCCGCACCGTCTCGTAGATCGGGTCGAAGCGCGCGGGGCTGGGGACGAAGTCCTCGAGCCGCGCGTCGGCGAGCGGAGGCGACAAGCGCGGCCCCTCGCCGGAGACGAAACGCAAATCCTGCCCCATCGCGTGGGGAACGATCAGGATATCGCTGAAAAGGATGGCGGCGTCGAACGGAAAGCGGCGAAGCGGCTGGACGGTGACTTCGGCTGCCGCCTCCGGATCGTAGACGAGATCGAGAAAGCCGCCCTTCTCGGCGCGCAACTCGCGATATTCGGGGAGATAGCGCCCTGCCTGACGCATCATCCAGGCGGGGGCGGGGTCGACCCGCCGGCCGCGGAGCACGTCAAGCAAGGGCCGGGTCGATCCGCTCACTGCCTTCTTCTTTCTTATTATATATTGAAAGGAATCTAGTAGGTATTGGTCGCTTGGCAGCGGGGAGTGGCACGAACTTCCCGCTTTGCCAACAGGAGTCGATGGCGCTTGACGACGGCATACCCGCGAGTCGCTCGATCCCACTCCCGTTTTCCACAGGATTCGACCTCGCGAGCCCGTGATGTGGAAAAGACGGTTGGTGAAAGCACGGGCAACGGGAGTGAATCGCATCGCTTTTTCTATCCCCGCATTCGCGCTACGCCGGGCCCCATGCTTATCCACAGATCGATCCCGCCGGGGTCTGCGGCATGCTGATCCTCGGATCATCCAGTCCCATTCGCGCCGCGATGCTACGCGACGCCGGCATCGATTTTTCGGTGCAGAAGTCCGCCTTCGACGAAGATGACGTCAAGGTCGGGTTCGAGGGAGAGGCGGCCGACATGGCCGGTGTCCTCGCCCGCGGCAAGGCGCTCGGCGTGGGGGCGGCGGACACGGACCTGGTGATCGGCGGCGACAGCGTGCTCGAGGTCGGCGGTCGCCGTTTCGACAAGCCCCGCGACCGTGCGCAGGCCGCCGAACATCTGTCCTATTTTTCGGGCCGCACGATGACGCTCCACAGCGGCGTGGCGCTTGCCCGCAACGGTGCGATCGTCTGGGATATCGTCGATACGGCACGGCTGGAGGTGCGCCCTCTCGGCGATGTGTTCATCGACCGCTACCTTGATGCCGAATGGCCCGAGGTTGCCTACTGCGTCGGCGTGTTCCGGATGGAGGCGCGCGGCGTCACCCTCTTCGAGCGCATCGAGGGGAGCCATTTCACAATTCTCGGCATGCCGCTGCTCCCGCTGCTCGGAGCGCTTCGCAATCTCGGCGAGATCGACTGATGGCGACACCTTATGCCGAGGTCGTTGGCGACCCGATCGAACAATCCAAGTCTCCCGTCATCCACGCTCATTGGCTGAAGGCGACCGGGATCGAAGGCGACTATCGCCGTCATCGCGTCGGCGAGGGCGAGATGGCGGAATATCTGGCGACAAGACGCGCCGACCCCGACTGGCGCGGCTGCAACGTCACGATGCCCGTCAAGTACGACGCGCTCGACGCCGCGGAGATACGCAGCGATCTCGCCATCGCGGCCAATGCCGCCAACCTGCTGATCCCGAAGGACGGGACACTGGCGGCGGGCAACACCGACGTGGGCGGCATTCTCCACGTCCTGCGGCGCTTTTTCGAAGCGGATCGCCCGATGCGGCACATCGCGCTCTACGGGACCGGGGGCGCAGCGCGTGCCGTGCTGGTCGCGGCGCGTGCGGTCGATCTCGACGGCATCACCATCCACGCCCGCAACGTCCAGAAGGCGACCCGGCTGGCGGTCGAATTCGGCCTGTCCAAACGGCCGGTCGCGCTCGACGTGCCTCCTAAGGCCGACGGGATCGTCAACGCGACCCCCCTGGGCATGGTGGGCCATCGCTGCCTCAACTGCGATGTGAGCGGGATCGATCCCGAAGGCTGGGTGTTCGACATGGTCACCGCGCCCGTGGAGACCGAGCTCGTGCTGAAGGCGCGTGACCGCGGACTCGCCATCGCCGATGGCATCGACATGCTGGTCGAACAGGCCGCCGCCAGTTTCGAAGCCTTTTTCGGTTCGCCGCCGAACAGGGAGCGCGACAGCGAATTACTTGCTATGTTGAGGGAATGAAGACGCTCGCCATCACCGGATCGATCGGCATGGGAAAATCCACGGTCGCCGCGATGTTCGCGAAGCGCGGCATTCCCGTGTTCGACGCCGATGCGACCGTTCGTGAACTTCAGGGCGTGGGCGGTCGGCTGGTGACCCAGATCGAGCGCATGTTTCCCGGCACGACCCGGCACGGCGCGGTCGATCGCGAGGCGCTGTCGGCCGAAGTGCTGAACGATCCCGAGAAACTGAGCCGGCTGGAGGGGCTCATTCACCCCGCGGTCCATCACGAACGTACGCGTTTCATTCTCGATCATGCCGACGCGCCTGCATTGCTGTTCGACATTCCGCTCCTGTTCGAGACGCATGGTGAGGAGAATTTCGACCATGTCATCGTCGTGACGGCGAGCGAGGAGGAACAGGCGCGTCGGGTTCTCGCGCGGCCCGGAATGAGCGAGGGGAAATTCCGGTCAATCCTCGCGCGGCAGATGCCAGACGCCGAGAAACGCGCGAAAGCCGATTTTATCGTGGATACGGGCGTGTCACTCGACCATAGCGAGGCGCAGGTCGCCGAGATCCTTGCTTGCCTCGATATCTCCGAGACATCATAATCCCGCCCATGCGGGAAATCATCTTCGATACCGAAACCACGGGTCTGTCGCCCGCGAATGGCGATCGCATGGTCGAGATCGGCTGCGTCGAGATGATCGACCGGGTGGAAACGGGCGTGACCTTCCACGCTTACTTCAATCCCGAACGGCCGATGCCGAGCGAGGCCGAAGCGGTCCACGGCCTGTCCGACGTCTTCCTGTCCGACAAGGCGCTGTTTCGCGACAAGGCCGAAGAGCTCCTGGAATTCATCGGCGGCGACAAGCTGGTCGCGCACAACGCCAGCTTCGATTTCGGTTTCCTCAATCACGAACTGGGCGCCTGCAGCCGCGAGGCCGTGTGCCTGACGCGAATGATCGATACGGTCGCCATCGCGCGGCAGAAATTCCCCGGCGCCAAGCACAGTCTCGATGCGCTCTGTTCGCGCTTCGGCGTAGATCGGTCGGCGCGCGTCAAGCATGGCGCGCTGCTCGATGCGCAACTTCTGGCGCAGGTCTATATCGAACTGACCGGCGGACGGCAGATCGGTCTGTCGCTGGGGACACGCAAGGAGGCGAGCACATCGACCGCCGCGGTCGCCGTCGCTGCACCCACGCCCGTTCCGCCCACGCGGACGCCCCGCTTCGCCGCGCCGACGGAACAAGAAGTCGAACGTCATCGTAGGTTCGTGGCGCAGATGGATGCGCCGATCTGGGACCGGATCGACGCGGCGGCCTAGCAAAGCCCCGTTCACCGCCCCATATCGCGCCGACGATTGGTTTCAGGAAAAGGAGACAGGCATGGAAATCCGTGTCGCAGGCCATCAGGTCGATACCGGCGAGGCACTTCGGACCCACGTGTCCGATCGGCTCGAGACGATGACGACGAAATATTTCTCCCGCGCCGTCTCCGCCAACGTGACCTTCGGACGCTCTCCCCACGACCAGTTCCGCTGCGACATCGTGGCGCCCGTGACCAACGGCCATGTGCTCAAGGCGTCCAACCGCGCCGCCGATGCCCATGTCGCCTTCGAAGGCGCGGCCGAGAAGATCGAGCGTCAGCTGAAACGCTACGCCGAACGCCTGCGCGAACATCGCAGCGAACCGATGGACGAATTGCCTGCCGAAGCGGATTATCGCGTGCTCGAGATGCCCGGCGAGAATGACGAGGCGCCTGCGCCTTCTGCGCCCGCGATCGTCGCCGAGACGCACACCGACATTCCCGAAGCCAGCGTCGGCGATGCGGTCATGATGCTCGATCTCCGCAATGCCAATGCACTGATGTTCAGAAACGGGCAGACAGGACAGCTCAATATGGTCTATCGGCGCGACGACGAGACCATCGGCTGGGTCGAACCCGGCAAGAAGTAGAGCAGGACAGATAGGGGGTGGACGGACGGCGGACTGCCGTCCCGGCCCCCGGGTACGAGTAATGAACCTTTGTGATTTCATCCCCGCGAGTGCCATCCGCTTCGAGGACCAGGCGCGAGACAAGCGTGCGCTGATCCAGCAGCTGGCGCAGCATGCGGCCCTCAAGTTGGGTCTCGAGCCAGCGCGGGTCGCCGACGCCATCCTCGCGCGCGAACAACTCGGCTCGACTGGGTTCGGTGGGGGTGTCGCCATCCCGCACGGCAAGGTCGAGGGGATCGAGGAAGTCGTCGGCACGGTCATGCGCCTCGACAAGCCGGTCGATTTCGATGCCATCGACAAGATGCCGGTCGATCTCGTCTTCCTGCTCTTGTCTCCCCCCAGCCAGGGCGCGGACCATCTGCGCGCGCTCGCCGCCATCAGTCGCGCCGTGCGCGACGCCGCAACGGTCGAACAGCTCCGCGGAGCGCGCGACCCCGAAGCCTTCGCCGCGGTGATGGCCGGATGCGATGAACGCGCCACCGCCTGACGCCAGCCCGGGCGGCGTCGACGCCCATCTGCGCGGACTGGAATCGCTGTACGCGTCCGCTCCCGTCAATTCCGCGATCGAGAGCCGCCTCTCCCTTCCCGAGGAGGGGCGTTCGCGCATCCACTTCACGATCGAGGAACGGCATTTCCATGCCGCGGGCGCGGCGCATGGATCGATCTATTTCAAGATGCTCGACGATGCGGCCTTCTTCGCCGCCAACAGCCTGGTGACCGATCGGTTCGTCCTGACGACGTCGTTCAACCTGTTGTTCACGCGCCCCATGCAGGCGGGCCCCGCGACCGCCGAGGGGCGATGGGTATCCGGACGCCGCAGGGTCCTAGTCGCCGATGCGCGGATCCTCGACTCCGACGGCGAGGAATGCGCGCGGGGAACCGGCACCTTCATGCGCTCGCGGATCGCGCTGGCATCGCTCGACGGTTATCGGACGTGAACGATCGGCTTCCCTCGGGGCTGGAAGCGAAAGCGCTGATGCGCGCGGCCGAGAGCATGGGGGGCATGGCCATGACGCTTGCGAAGGGCGATCCCGATCGTGGCGATCATCTGGTGCTGCTGCTCGACCGCGGCACCGCCGTCTCGCTGCTGACCCGCGAAATCGGTCCCGATGGACAACGCCACTGGCGTGCGCTTCTGGACGAGGACGCCGAGGCACGCGCCTTCGATGAAGCGATCGCGCGCCGCCGCCGCGTCGATCCCGACTGCTGGGTGATCGAAGTCGACGGTGTCGATCCCGCCCGATATCGCGCGGAAATCCTCGAGATTTCCTAATATGATCGTTTTGGGGTAGGAACGATCCGCATTGGGAGAGCCAGCGGCTGACGGCGCACGGGGAAACGGGGCGCCGCGGCCGCGAGACGGGGAGAAACCTTTTCGCAACCTGTTGAGCGGAAACTCCGCTGTGGTTTGCGATAACGGGAGTCTCGCCGCACCGGCATGGGGATGCCATGATGCTCAGTATCAAACTTCTTGCCTTTTCGTTCGCCGTGTCCACGACCAGCGCGGTGGCACCTGCGCGCGATGCGCTCACGATGGGGAATGCCCCTGCCGTTGCCAGCAGCGTCGTCGCCGATGCCGAACTGCCGATCTTCGCTATTCCCAAGGTCGCCGGCCCCGCCACCGACGCGCTTCTGGAGGAGGGGGACTTGCTGACCGGTCCCGAACCGGAGCCTGTCGAGGAACCGGCGCTGGTCGAGCAGGCGAACGGGAACCCGTTCGAAGCCGTGGAGCTGGCCTCGCTCAGCCTGCCCGAACTGGTCGACCAATTCGCCGGGACCCAGCCGCGCACCGGCGAAATGGACTGTCTGGCGCGTGCCATCTATTTCGAAACGCGCGGTGAGCCGTTGCACGGGCAGCTGGCGGTCGGCGAAGTGATCGCGAACCGCCGCGATTCGCAGCGTTTCCCCGACAGCTATTGCGGCGTCGTCAAACAGCATCGCCAGTTCAGCTTCGTGCGGGGTGGCCGTCTGCCCGAACCGCGTCGTTCGTCGCAGGCGTGGCGGACCGCCGTCGCGATCGCGCGGATCGTCGATGCGGAACATCACTCGACGAGCCTCGACGGAGCGCTGTTCTTTCATGCGCGCTACGTCAATCCGCGCTGGCGGCTGAAGCGCCTCGGCAATATCGGCAACCATATCTTCTACCAATAGGGCACGATCGATATTCGCCTTTTGTTCCCGGGCTCGCTAAGGCTCGGGGCATGACCTGTTTCGATGATTCGCCGACGGTCGCGCTCGACGTGGCCCGCGGGGTCACCCGCCTGTTCGCCCGGCAGCAGTTGTTCATGATCTGCGAGGTTCCGCTGCCGAACGGTCGGCGTGCCGACCTCATGGGGATGGACGGAAAGGGCAAGCTGGTCATCGTCGAGGTCAAGGTCGCGCGCGCCGACCTGATGGGCGACAACAAATGGCGCGACTATCTCGACTATTGCGACCGTTTCTATTGGGCCGTGACGCCGGACCTCGCCGGCATCTGCGACGGGGAGGATTTCCTGCCGGGCGAGGCGGGGCTGATCGTGGCCGACCGGTACGACGCCGCCTGCCTTCGCGAGGCGCGCGAAAATTCGCTGAGTCCTGCGCGGCGCAAGGCCGAAGGGGCGCGATTTGCCCGGCGTGCGGCGCGGCGGCTTGCGGCCGAACTCGATCCCAGCCTGGGCGACGAACGCTGAAGCGATGGTGTCAGCGCAGGATGGGACCGAACTTCAATTTGTTTTCGGGCTCTTCCTCGGGCGTGCCGTCGAGCAATGCGAGCAATTCGGGGGTGCGCGTGTCGCGCCGCGCCAGATCGCGCGCGCTCATTCCGGTGGCATGATCGCTGCGATCGGGATCCGCGCCCGCCTCGACCAACCGGCGCACCATCTGCTCGTTGCGCATGCGCACCGCGATCATCAACGGCGTCTCGCCCAGTCGATTGGCGATATCGGGCTCGGCGCCATAGGCAAGAAGGTCTTCGACCATCTGCACGCTCTGCAACCGCGCGGCGAGGGTCATGGCACTTTCCCCATCGTCGCGGCGCACGTTCGGATCGGCGTTGCGGCGCAGTAGCGCCCGGACCCACGCCTCGCGCTTGTCCTCGGCCATGATGATCAGCGCGGTTTCGCCGTTGGAGCCGCGAAAGTTGATCAGCCGGAATCCCGGATCGTTGATCTTCTCGGAAATCTTGCCGCGCTCGTCCTTGCGAACTTCCTGGAGGAACAGCTCTCCTTGCGATCGCATCTGGGCATGGGCGTCGTCGGTACCGGCGACAAACAGGGCGAACAGCAGACAGAGACGAAGAAACACGGTCGATCGATCCTTGAAAAGCGGCGGCAAGCGCCGCACTAGCAATTGTCGTGAATAGCAAAAAATCCTTGATGGAAAAGCCCTTGCGCGATCTGGACGCTGGCGAATGGGAAGCGCTCTGCGACGGATGCGGGCGTTGCTGCCTGCACAAGGCCGAAGACGAGGACACCGGCGCCTATTATCCCAGCAACGTCGCGTGCCGACTTCTCGACCTCGAGACCGCGCGCTGCTCCGACTATTCCGACCGCAAGTCGAAGGTCCCGGACTGCACCCGGTTGCTCCCCGATGCGGTCGCCGCGACGCGTTGGTTGCCGTCGACATGTGCCTATCGTCTCCGCGCCGAGGGCAAGCCGCTGCCCGATTGGCATCCCCTGCGCACCGGTCGTCCGCAAAGCGTGATCGAGGCGGGGCAGTCGGTCGTCGGCTGGACCATCAGCGAGGACGAGGCGGGCGACATCGAACATCATCTGCTCGATCGTGCGCTCTGATCCTCTCATCCAAATCGTTCGTCACCACCGTGCGCGGCGCTTCCTGCTCCGCTACGATCCCGTCCGCGACCGCGTTCGGTTGACCATTCCCCGCCGCGCGAGCCAGCGCGAGGCCCTCACGTGGGCGGCGACGAAACGCGACTGGATCGAGGGACAGCGACGCCGCCGGGCAGAGGCCGTGCCGTTGACGCCGGGATCGGCAATTCCTTTCCGGGGCGAGGATCTGACCATCTGTCACGATCCCGCCGGCTCTCGCCGGGTGGAGCGGATCGACGACCGCCTCCGGACCGGCGGCCCCATCGAGACCGTGTCCCGCCGGATCGAACAATGGCTGCGGACGGAGGCTCGGCGGCTCCTGTCCGACGATGTCGCGGAATATGCGGCGAGAGCAGGCGTTTCGGTGAAGGGCGTGTCGGTGGGCGATGCGCGGACACGATGGGGGAGCTGTTCGGGCGACGGTCGGCTGCGTTTCTCGTGGCGGCTGGTCTGCGCGCCCGACGCGGTGCGACGGTATGTCGTCGCGCACGAGATCGCCCATCGACTGCACATGGATCATTCGCCGGCCTTCCGCCGTGCCGAAGCAGAACTGGTGGAAGGCTACGTGACGGCGCTGGAAGCGCAGTTGCGTGCGTTAGGACCGGGGCTGCAGCGGATCGGGCGCTGAATTCTCGCCCCCGGTCCGCGGCTGGGGCGGGGGCGGCGGCGGCGGAGGCGGGGGCGGCACCTGCCGCACCCGCGGATCGAGCGGCTCGACCCGTACCGGCTGCTGACCGTCGCGATCGGGCGGCTGGCGACGCTGTGGCGGGGCCTGGCGTTGTTCATTCTGGTCGCCCGCGCGCCGACCGTCGTTTCGTTCGCGCTGGAGCACGTCGTCGAGCCAGTTCTGATCGACGGGCTCGGGCTCGCGGCGACGATCCGGCTGCGGTGCCAGCGGGTCGAGGGGCTCGAGCGGATCCATCTCGATGGGATTGCCGTAGGGGTCGAGCATCGGGTCGCCCTCCATCCAGGCTTCCTCGTCGGGCTCCAGTTGCCATTCGGGCAGCTCGGCCGTCGTCTCGAACTGTTCGACGGGGCGATTGGCGACCGCTTTCTTCATGAAGTCGCTGAAGGCGCGCGCCGGTGCCGTGCCGCCCTGCAACCCGGCGACCTGCCGGTTGTCGTCATTTCCCATCCAGACGCCCGTGGTCAGCCCGCTCGAGAAGCCGATGAACCAGCCATCGCGGTTGGAATTGGTGGTCCCCGTCTTGCCCGCCACCGGCCGCCCGATCTGTGCCGCGCGCCCCGTGCCCGACTGGACGGCGGTCTGGAGCAGATCGGTCATGTCGTCCGCGACCCACGGCGCGACGAGCACGCGGCTGCCCGCCTGACTGTGCGAATAGAGCAGCCGTCCGTCGGCGGTGACGACCTTCGTGATGGCGTACGGCGGACGCGAGATGCCGCCGGCGCTGACCGCGGCATAAGCGCGAGTCATGTCGAGGAGGCGAACCTCGTTGGAGCCGAGCACCATCGAGGGATAGGGATCGATCTGATCGGAAATACCGAAGCGGTTGGCCATGCTGGCGATCGTGCCGAAGCCCATCTCCTCGCCGATTTGCGCGCTGATCGTATTGACCGAGCGGGCGAACGCCTCCCGAAGCGTGATCGCACCCAGATAGGTGCGGTTCGAGTTGCGGGGGGTCCAGCCGTCGATCGTGATTGGCTCGTCGACGACGATATCGTCGGGCCGCAGCCCCTGTTCGAGCGCGGTCAGATAGACGAAAAGCTTGAACGCGCTGCCCGGCTGACGGCGCGCGACCGCGGCGCGGTTGTAGATGCTCTCGACATAATCCTTGCCGCCGACCATCGCACGGACCGCCCCATCGCGATCGATCGCGACCAGCGCGCCCTGCGTGCCCGCGGGGGCGTGGGCATTGATCGCTTCGCTGGCATAATCCTGCATCTGTGGGTCGAGCGTCGTGTAGACGTCGATCGCCTCGGATGTTTCGGAAATCAGCGTGTCGAGCTGGGGCAGCGCCCAGTCGGTGAAATAGCGCGCCGAGTTCGTGCCCGTGCGTTTTTGCAGCCGTATTTCGGCGGGGTTCGCGCTATTGGCCTCCTGCCGCGACAGGAAGCCGCCACGCACCATCACGTCGAGGACGACGTTGGCACGATCGCGCGCGGCGTCGATGTCGGCGGTGGGCGAATAGTTGGACGGTGCCTTGACCAGTCCCGCGATGATCGCCGCCTCGCCGAGGCTCATGTTGGTCGCGTCATGCCCGAAGAAAGTGTTGCTGGCCGCGTCGATCCCGTAGGCGCCGCCGCCGAAATAGACGCGGTTCAGATAGAGTTCGAGGATCTGGTTCTTGGAGAACTTGCGCTCCAGCGCCAGCGCGATGATCGCTTCGCGCACCTTGCGCACGAAGCTGCGGTCGGGGGTCAGGAAGATGTTACGCGCCACCTGCTGCGAAATGGTCGAGACTCCGCGAGCGCCGCCCGGCCCGTCGCCCTCGCGCATCGAAACGTACATGCCGCGCGCGATCCCGACGGGATCGACGCCGGGGTGCGAACGGAAGCGGCGATCTTCCACCGCGACCATCGCTTCCTTCATCGTTTCGGGGATCTCATTATAGTCGAGCCAGCGACCGAAACTGGGCCCCATCGATACCAGGATGCTGTCGTCGGCGGCGCGGACCACGATCGTCTGACCCAGATCGCCACGCGTGCGCAGCTGCTCGTAGGAAGGCAGCGACTGATAGGCGAAGAAGACCGCGATCAACAACACCATCAGTCCGAGGCCGGCCAGCGCCGCGCCCCATTTGAGGATGCCTAGAGAGACTTTACGAAACGTGACGGCCATGAACCCACCGGATTAGGAGCGACGGGTCCGGGCCGCAAGCGGCTTCAATTCTCGCTTGCTTCGTCCGCGGCCTCGAACTCGAGGCTGGCGGAATTGACGCAGTAGCGAAGACCGGTCGGTCCGGGTCCGTCGGGAAAGACGTGACCAAGGTGGCTGTCACAGGATGAACAGCGGATTTCCACCCGCTTCATGCCGTGGGTAAGGTCGGCATGTTCCTCGACCGTTTCGCTCGATGCGGGAGCGGTGAAGCTCGGCCATCCCGATCCGCTTTCGAACTTGTCGTTCGACTGGAACAGCAGTTCGCCACACGCCGCGCAGCGAAATTCGCCGGGTCGCTTCTCGTCGTTGAGCGCACCCGAAAACGGCGGCTCGGTCCCCGCTTCGCGCAGGATGCGATATTGTTCGGGAGAGAGGCGCTCGCGCCACTCGGCGTCGGTCAGATGCTTGTCGCTCATGGATAGCGATATAGGGCGCGTGAACTCACGGCGCCAGTGGACAGCAAAAGAAGCGGGAAAAATGGTGCGGTCGAGAAGACTCGAACTTCCACGGCCTCTCGGCCACAACGACCTCAACGTTGCGCGTCTACCAGTTCCGCCACGACCGCACCCGAAGGTCATGATCGCGAGGGCGACCATGCTGGTAAGGCGCGGCCTCTAGCAAAGGGTTCTGACCCGCGCAAGCGGTGCGATAAGGTCAGCCGACCGGCAGCAGCACGATGTCCAGATCGCCGTCGAGCATCGGGATATCCGCCTCGGCGCTGTTGAAGCTCGCGCTCTCGCCCGGGCCCAGCGTCGGGGCGGGCGGGGCGATGGTCCAGCTATGCACCACCGCTTCCTGCGCGTCGCGCAATTCGGCGCGAATCGACGGAACCTGCGCCTCTTCGTCGGTCACATTGACGACCCGCCCCGAGATCGACAGCAGACGCTGTCCGCTGGCGAGCGTGGAATGGTTCTGGCGGGTCAGCACGAAATCGAACGGACTGTCGCTCGATGCGGTCTGGGCGATACCCAGCTGCTGTTTCCACTGCGGCGGAGCAAGGAAATAGAAGGCGGCCGCGGCGGCGCCGATCAGTACGATGAGCGCCAGCACCCATTGCAGGCCGCGCGACCGGTTCTGTTCCTCGGCTTCGGGCTCGTCGATGGGGTCGGTCCCCGTGAAAGCCGCATCGGTGGCAAGATCGCGGTCGAAAGGGGCGTCCGTGGCGTGATCGTGGATGAAGGCTTTTTGACTTTCGCCCTGCGACACGACCGCGTCGGCCACTTCGGGTTCGGGCGGAGCGGCGATGACGGCTTCCCGGCGCCGTTCGGTTTCGTCGATCGACGCTTCGGGCGGGGGAGGGTCGGCGGGCGCGCGTTCGTGCATGGCGTCGTCCGGTACCGATTGGCCGAAGTCGCGCGATCGCTCGGAAAAGTCATCGCGTGGCGGCTGTTCGCTCGTTGCCGGCGAATCGCCGGATGTCGCTGCGTCGGGAGGCGACGGTTCGGGCGGTTCCATGGGTGCAGGCTGCGGATCGGCGTGCCATTTGTTTCCGCACGCCGCGCACCGCACGGTTCGTCCTTCGGGCGGGATGGCACCCGCCTTGACATTGTAGCGCGTCGCGCACGACGGGCAGGTGAGGATCATGCTATCATCGCTCGACATTGGAAGGCATAAACCGCAACATGACGCCAATGGCAAGTTTTCGCGGTATTGCGCGGCTGCACCCGGCGGCGTCGAGGAGCGGGCGATGATCGCCACGTTCGAGCGTGTGGGACTGCGCTACGGCACCGGCGCGGAAGTTCTGGTCGACCTCGATTTCGGGCTCGAGGAAGGCGGATTCTATTTTCTGACCGGCCCCTCGGGCGCGGGCAAGACATCGCTCCTCAAGCTCCTGACGCTGGCACGCGCGCCGACGCGCGGGCGCGTCCGGCTGTTCGGCGAAGACATTGCGTCGATGGCGCGGACCGAGCTTCCTGCGCTCCGCCGCCGGATCGGGATCGTCTATCAGGATTTCCGGCTGATCGACGAACTCTCGGCATTCGACAATGTCGCCTTGCCGCTCAGGATCGCCGGGCATGACGATGCCGACATCGCGGAACCGGTCGCCGAAATGCTCGACTGGGTCGGCCTGTCGGATCGCTCGAACGCGCGGCCGCCGACTTTGTCGGGTGGCGAGCAGCAGCGCGTCGCCATCGCCCGCGCGGTCATCGGCAAACCCGACCTCTTGGTCGCCGACGAACCGACGGGCAACGTCGATGCCGACATGGCCCGACGATTGCTGACCCTGTTCGCTGGACTGAACCGGCTCGGGACGACCGTGTTCGTGGCGACGCACGATCTGTCGCTGATCAAGGAAACTTCGGGGGCCTCGATGGTGCGCCTCGATGGCGGTACGCTCAAGGATCCGACGGGGGCGCTGCGCCATCCGCCCGGCCCGCGCGCCCGGGGGCGCGCATGACGCCCCGCACACTGCTTCCGCGTCGGCCGCAGGGCGCGACCGCCTACCTGCTCGCCGTGCTGTTGTTCGTGATGACGATCACCGCAGCGGCGGGGCTGGCCGTGTGGAACGGTAACCGGCTGGTGGCAGGCGCGGTCGAGGCGCGCTCGACCGTCCAGCTTTCGGGCGGAATCGAGCGGACCGACGAACTCGCCGAGTTCCTGTCGAACCGCGATGACGTGACCGAGGTGCGCGCGATCGCCCCCGACGAGGTGCGCCGCACCTTGGAGACATGGATGGGCCCCGCGGCGCGCGAGGCCGATCTGCCGCTCCCCGCCCTCGTCGACGTGGAAATGGTTCGCGGTGCCGATCCGGCTCTTCTGCGCGCCGACCTTCGAAATGCCTTTCCGCGCGCCCGGCTGGTTGCGCAGCAGCGAACGTTGGCGCCCGTTCTCGGCGCGCTGAGTGCGGTGGCGGCGCTGGGTCTGGCGCTCGTGCTCGCCATCGCGCTTGCCGCATCGGTCGCGATCGCGCTTGCGACCCGTGGCGCGCTCGCAGCCAATCGGTCGACCATCGCCACGCTCCACGACATGGGCGCCACCGATCGACAGGTCGCGCAGACCTTCCTGACGGGCATCCGGCGGGATGCGCTGGTCGGCGGGTCGCTCGGCACGCTGGTCGCGCTGCTCGTCCTGTGGTTGCTTGGGGCGAGTGGGGGGTCGAGCCTGGCCTTTCTGGTGGGCGGTACGCGGCTGCTCGGCCCGCTCGATCTGCTCGCGCTCCTTCTGCTGCCGCTGCTCGCGACGCTCATGGCATTTTTGGTTGCGCGCTTCACCATCCTGCGCGATTTGCGGCGGGCCTTATGATCCTGCGCCTCTTCTCCCTCCTCGTCGGCCTCTACGCGATCGGCTTCGTCTGGTTCGCGATCACGCTCGGCGAGCCCGCGCCCACCGACGCCCCGGAAACGCCCGCGATGGTGGTGCTGACCGGCGAGGGCGGGCGGATCGAGCAGGCGCTCGGCCGACTTGGCGACGGGAGCGCCGAGCGCCTCTTGATCGCGGGCGCCGACCCGGCGGTGCGACAGGAAGATCTGGTCGAGGTCGTCGGCGGAACCGAGCGGCTCTACGAATGCTGCGTCACGATCGGATCGGAATCGGTCGACACGCGCACCAATGCATTGGAGGCGAAGGACTGGCTGGCCTCCGAGAGCGAGGGGCAGGCCGTCCGGCTCGTCACCAGCGACTGGCACATGCGCCGCGCCGCGTTCGAGTTTCGCGATGCGCTCGGCGAGGATTATCCGCTCGTGCTCGACGCGGTGCCGACCTCGCCGACGCTGATGACGCTGTTCGGGGAATATAACAAATATGTGCTCCGGCGGATCGGGTTGCTGCTGGGCATATGAACCTCGTCCGCTCGGTCTTCTTCGCGCTCATCTTCTATACCGGGACCGTGCTGGTGTGCGTCACGGCCTTGCTCGTCGCACCGTTCGGGCGCGCGCCGATCCGCAGTGTCGTGCACTTCTGGGCGCGCTTTCACCACTGGCTGGTCCACAATGTGCTGCGGATCCGCTTCGAATGGGACGGCGAGGTGCCGACCGGCGCCTATATCGTCGCGGTCAAGCATCATGCGATGGTCGAGGCGGTCGATACGCTGCGTTTCGCCCATACGCCGATCGTGGTGATGAAGAAGGAACTCGTCGATCTGCCGCTGTGGGGCTGGGTCACGCGCATCTACGGCGTGATCGGCGTCGATCGCTCGGCGGGGGCGAAGGCGTTGCGCGACATGGTGGCCAAGGGCCGCCGCGCCCAGGCGGACGGACGCCCGATCGTGATCTTTCCGGAGGGTACCCGCGTGCCCGAAGGCGCGGCCCCGCCACTGCGCCCGGGCTTTGCGGGCCTCTATCGCGTGCTCAAGATGCCGGTCGTTCCGATCGCGCACGACAGCGCGCACGTCTGGCCCAAGGGGTTCGTGAAGAAAGCGGGCGTGATCCGCTTCAAGGTCGGCGAGCCGTTGCCGCCCGGCCTGCCCCGGGAGGAGATCGAGGCGTTGGTCCACGAGAAGATCAACCTGCTCGTGGACGACCGGCGCCTGACCTCCCGCCCGTCCGGCGACCTAGCCCCTTAGCCGCGCACCTTTCGCCTCGGCAGCCGCCACGATCGACTGCGCGATCTCGCCGAGCTGCTCTTCGGTGAAGCTGGCGTCCTGTGGTTGCAGCGTCACCTCGACCGCGAGACTGAGGCCGTCCTTGCCCTCGAACCGGTCGAAGACGCGGGTGTCGACGATGCGTTTCTTGTCCGACCCCGCGACCGCACGTTCGAGTTCGCCCGCGCTCAGCGTCTCGGGAACGATGAAGGCGAAGTCGCGCTTCACCGCCATGAGCGGCGGCGGCGCATAGGCAGCGCGCGCGCGCTCGGACGAACGGGGCTCGGGAATGTTGTCGAGATAGAGCTCGGCGGCGATCGGTGCCTCCGGAAGATCCAGCGCCTTGGCGAGGCTCGGGTGCAACTCGCCGAACCGCGCGAGGATCTTCTTGGGACCGAGGCCCAGTGCGGCGCTCCGCCCCGGATGCCAGTCGTCGCCCGCGCCGGGGAACAGCGCCAGATTGCCCGTCGGTGCGCCCGCCGCCTCCAGCAGCGCGATCGCCTCTTCCTTCGCATCGAACGGCGTGAAGCTTCTCGCCTTGCCTTCGGCCCAGCCGCGCTGGCGTGCCTCGCCGATCAGCAGGACGGTCGCCGTGCGCTTCTCGCCATCGGCCAGATAGCGGCGCCCGACTTCGAACAGCCGGACACTGGACTGGCCGCGGTCGAGATTGCGTCGCGCCGCCGCGGCGAGGCCCGGGAGCAGTGAGGGACGCATGACCTTCATGTCCTCGCTGATCGGATTGGCGAGGACGTGGGCGCCGCCACCGAACGCCTCGGCCTGTTCCTCGCTGATGAAACTCCAGGTCACCGCCTCGTTGAGACCGCGCGAGGCGGCCGCGCGCCGCAGTCGCCGTTCGGCCTTCTGACCCCGCGTGGCGGCCGGCGGGGCGACCCCGTCGTGACGCGGGAGCGAGGTCGAGGGAATGTCGTCGAACCCGTGGACCCGTGTGACTTCCTCGACGAGGTCGGCAGGTCCTTCGACGTCCCGCCGCCAGGACGGGATGGTCACGTCGTTGCCGTCGACCGTGAAGCCGAGGCGGGTGAGAATGGCGGCCTGTTCGTCGGCGGGAATGTCGACCCCGCCGAGCGCCGCGGTGCGCTTCCAGTCGAAGCGGATAGTGCGGGCTTTCACCGGCGGTTCGCCCGTGCGGATCGGATGGCTTACCTCGCCGCCGCAGATGTCGAGGATCATCGCCCCGATGATCGCCTCGCCCGCTTCGAGAAACGCCGGATCGACGCCGCGTTCGAAGCGGCTCCGCGCGTCGCTTACGAGGCCCAGCTTCTGGCCCGTCTTGGCGGTCCGCTCGGGATCGAAATAGGCGATCTCGAGGAAGCTTTCGGTGGTATCGGCGGCAACACCGGTGCGATTGCCGCCCATGACGCCGCCCAGATCGTGCACGCCATCGTCGTCGGCGATGACCGTCATCGTGCCGGACAGTGGATAGGTCTTGTCGTTCAACGCCTCGAACTGCTCGCCCTTAGCGGCGCGGCGCACGATCAGGTCGCCCTTCACCTTCGCAAGGTCGTAGACGTGACTCGGTCGCCCGAGATCGATCATCGCATAGTTGGTGATGTCCACGAGCGCGCTGATCGGCTTCTGTCCGATCGCCTTCAATCGCCGCTGCATCCAGTCGGGACTGGCGGGGTTCGACAGGCCGCGGAAGGTCCGCCCGTAAAGCGCGGGACAGCCTTCCTCGTCCTCGATGTGGACGGCGATCGTCGGATCGAAGCTGCCCTCGATCACGGGCACGTCGAGCGGCTTCAGCGTGCCGAGGCCCGCGGCGGCAAGATCGCGCGCGATGCCGTGGACGCCCATGCAATCCTGGCGGTTGGGCGTCACGAACACGTCGAAAACCGGATCGTCGAGATCGGCATAGTCGGCATAGCTGGTTCCGACGGGCGCATCGTCGGGAAGTTCGATGATGCCTTCATGCCCTTCACCGATCTGCAATTCGCGCGCCGAACACATCATGCCGAAGCTCTCGACACCGCGGATGGTCGCTTCGCCCAGGGTGAAGTCGGGGCCGGGAACGTGGGTGCCGGGACCGCCGAACACGCCCTTCATCCCGGCGCGCGCATTGGGCGCACCGCAGACGACCTGTTTCTGTTCGGTCCCGTCGTCGACGGTCAGCACCTGCAGCTTGTCGGCATCGGGGTGCGGTTTGGCATCGACCACGTACGCGACCTTGAACGGACGCAGCGTATCGCCGGGGTTGGAGATGCCCTCGATCTCCAGTCCGATGGCGGTCAGTTTTTCCGCGATCTCCTCGACCGACGCGGTGGTCTCGAGATGGTCCTTCAACCAGGAAAGGGTGAACTTCATGCGCCGACTCCCGCCGAAAGCGTGGGGGTGTCGAGCATTCCGAACCCGTAGTGCCTGAGCCAGCGAAGATCGCCGTCGAAGAAGGCGCGCAGATCGTCCATTCCGTATTTGAGCATCGCCAACCGGTCGATTCCGCAACCGAAGGCGAACCCCTGCCATTCGTCGGGGTCGAGCCCGCAATTGGCGATGACCTTGGGGTGCACCATCCCACTGCCGAGCACTTCCATCCAGCCCTCAGCCCCGCCCACGACGCGGCGGCCCTTCACCTCGGACCAGCCGACATCGACCTCGGCGGACGGTTCGGTGAAGGGAAAATAGGACGGGCGCAGGCGCAGCACGACGTCGTCGCGCTCGAAAAAGGCCTTGAGGAAGGTCTCCAGCGTCCACTTGAGGTGCCCCATGTGGATGCCGCGGTCGATGACGAGCCCCTCGACCTGGTGGAACATCGGCGTATGGGTCGCGTCGCTGTCCGAGCGATAGACGCGTCCCGGCGCGATGATGCGGATGGGCGGTTTCTCGCGCATCATCGTGCGGATCTGCACGGGCGAGGTGTGCGTGCGCAGCACCGGCGGCGCCTCGTCGCCCTCGGCCTCGACGTAGAAGGTGTCCTGCATCGCGCGGGCGGGATGCGCCTCGGGAATGTTGAGCGCACCGAAATTGTGCCAGTCGTCCTCGATTTCGGGGCCTTCGGCCACCGCGAAGCCCAGGTCGGCGAAAATTTCCGCCAGTTCGTCCATTACCTGGCTTACCGGATGCACGCTGCCATGCGGCCGACCGTCGACGGGGAGCGAGAGGTCCATCTTCTCGGTCGCGAGTCGCGCCTCCAGCGCCTCCTCCTCCAGTTCGGCCTTCCGGGTTTCGATGGCACCCTGCACCGCCTCGCGCGCGGCATGAATTTTGGGCCCCTCGACCTTACGTTCGTCGGGGCTCATCTTGCCGAGCGTCTTGAGCAGGCCCGTGACCTGTCCCTGCTTGCCGAGCGCTTCCACGCGCAGCGCTTCCAGCGCGGCCAGATCGGGCGCGGATGAAACCTTGCCGGTATAGAGCGTTTTCAGTTCGTCTGCGGTCGCCATGGGTCGTCCTCTTGTTCGCGTGGGGCTAAACCGGAGCGGGCGCGATTTTGCAAGGAGGGACCCGCATGGATTGGCCCGAACTCGACCCCACGCGCGATCATGAAACCTTCGCGATCCTTCACCTCGCCAGCCAGATGGTGGGCAAGGTTTGGTTGAAGAATTCGCCATGGGTCAATCACGGCTGGCATATCGCGCTCCAGCCGGTCGCAGGCGGGCTCGAGACCCTTCCGATCGCCGCCGCCGGCCGCCGCTTCACTTTGACGCTCGACCTGTGCTGCCACGCCATCGTACTGCGCACCGACAACGGGACCCGCGACGAGGTTTCGCTGGACGCGGGCAGTATTGCGGCACTGCATCGCTCGCTCGTCGGAATGCTCGATCGGCACGGGTTGCCGTCCGATTTCTACGGCGTCCCCAACGAGATCGAGGATGCCGTTCCCTTCAAGCACGACACCGCGGAGCGTCGCTACGACCCCGACAGCGCCACGCGGCTCCGGCAGGCCCTGTCGGCGATGCTGCCCGTCTTCGATCATTATCGCGCCGGGTTCGCGGGAAAGTCCTCGCCGGTGCATTTCTTCTGGGGCGCCTTCGACCTCGCCGTCACGCGTTTCTCAGGCCGCGATGCCCCGCCGCACCCGGGCGGCGCTCCCAATATGCCCGACCGGATCATGGCCGAAGCCTATTCGGACGAAGTCGCCAGCGCGGGCTTCTGGGCCGGCGGCGTCACCGAGGCGCCGCCCATCTTCTACGCCTATTCCTATCCCGAGCCCGACGGCTATCGCGATGCGAAGCTGAAGGCGGGCGAATGGTCGGACGACTTGTCGGAATGGGTGCTGCCCTACGATGCGGTGCGGTCGAGCCGCGATCCGGCGGGGTGCCTGTCGCTCTTCCTCGAGGAGACCTATCGTACCGCCGCACGGCTGGCGACCTGGGACCGCGACCGGCTGGAACGTTCGCCCGAAGCCCCTTGATGATTGTCAGTCGGTTCGACCGGAACGAGGCTGCTGCACCGCGCGCTTGAAATCGCATGAGTTCGCAAAGCGCCTTCTGGTTTGCAGAACCCGGCCGAAACCTCGAGGTCGTGGCGGGGGGCGTCCTGCTTTTCGCCTTCGCCGTTATTCTCGGTCGCTTGCTCGGCAAGCGCTCGATGGCGCAGATGAACAATTTCGACTGGCTGATCGCGGTCGCGTCGGGAAGCATCCTCGCTTCGGGCGTCCTAGCAAAGGACATCGCGCTGGCGAGCGCGGCGCTGGCGATGGCGACCCTGGGCGCCTGCCAATGGATCGTCACCAAATTCTTCGCGCAGCACCCCGACCAGGTCGACCAGCTGAAAGCCGATCCCAAACTGTTGCTTCACAAGGGCATCTTTCTGGAACGCGCGATGCAGGACGCGCGCGTATCGAAGGACGAGATCTTTTCGCGTCTGCGAGCCGAGGGAATGGTCGACCCCGCCCAAGCCCAATGGGTGATCATGGAACCGGACGGCGCCTTGACCGTCATCGCGCGTCGGAAGGGCATGGAGATCGGCTCGCTTCCGAGCTTGCGGGGCGTCGTCTACAATCCCGACCTCATCGACGAGATCGAACGCGACCATCGCGACGAGATCGCAGAATCGGAAACACGCTTCGCCGAACCGGTCCATTAGAACAAAAAAGGCGCCGGATCGCTCCGACGCCTTTCTTTGTTCGTCTGGAAACCGGGCTTTAGGCCGCGACTTCTTCCGGCAGGGCCTTCTTGGCCTGCGCCACGATACCCGAAAAGGCTTCCGGCTCGTGCATGGCAATGTCGGCGAGCACCTTGCGGTCTAGTTCCACGCCCGCGAGCTTCAGCCCGTGCATGAACTTGCCGTAGGTCAGGCCTTCCTGGCGGACGGCCGCGTTGATCCGCTGGATCCAGAGCGCACGGAAATTGCGCTTCTTCACCTTGCGGTCGCGATAGGCGTACTGGCCGGCCTTTTCGACGGCCTGACGGGCGATGCGGATGGTATTCTTGCGGCGACCGTAATAGCCCTTGGCTTGGTCGAGGATCCGCTTGTGCTTGGCGCGCGTGGTCACGCCGCGTTTGATGCGAGGCATAGTCTAAACTCCCTGAATCTTAGAGGCCGTAGGGCGCCCACTGCTTGAGGCGCTTGGCGTCGCAGTCCGGGAGGACCTTGGTGCCGCGCTGCTGGCGGATATATTTGGCGTTGTGGCTGATGAGGCGGTGGCGCTTTCCGGCGACCCCGTGCTTCACCTTGCCCGAAGCGGTCATCTTGAAGCGCTTCTTGACGCCGCTCTTGGTCTTGAGCTTCGGCATTTTCGTCTCCTTTGGTGGCTCCGCGTCCGCGAAGCGACGATTGCGACCAGCCGCGGCAGCCTTGATGGCCGGACCGGAAGGATTTTCCAACGATTCGGAAAGATCGTGTGCGCCTATATAGGGAGCGCCGAGCAGATTCAAGCGGAGAGCAGGCCGAGATGCTCGACCAGGATCTTCACGCCCAGCAGGATCAGAACGGCTCCGCCCGCGACCTCGGCGCGCTTCCCGACCCTCATTCCCAGCCTGCCGCCGAGCGTCACCCCGACGAGCGCCAGGAGAAAGGTGGTGACCCCGATCACGACGAGGCTGACGCTGACGGGCAATTCGAAGAAGCGCAGGGTCAGCCCGGCGACCGCGGCATCGATACTGGTCGCGAGCGCCAGCGTCAGGATCGCCGCCAGCGTCAATCTTCTCCCTGTCCCCTCGGTTTCCGCGGGTTCCAGACCCTCGCGGATCATCTGGACCCCGATCGCGCCGAGAAGGACGAAGGCGATCCAGTGATCGAACGCCTCGATGATACCGCTGAACGCGTCGCCGAGGAGAAGGCCGATGAGCGGCATGAGGCCCTGGAAAAGACCGAAAGCCAGCGCGAGCATGAAGCCGTCGCGACGCGCGATCCCGCCGGCGCCGCGCGCGATGGAGGCGGCAAAGGCATCCATCGCCAATGCCAGCGCGAGCAGGACGACCGCGATCATACCTCCGGCCCTAGTCGAAGAGACTGGAAACCGAACTTTCGTCCGCGATCCGGCTGATCGCCTCGCCGAACAGCGGCGCGATGGTCAGTTTGCGAATCTTCTCGTCGTCCTCGAGGCCTTCGTGATGGATCGAGTCGGTGACGACCACCTCGTTGAGGACACTGGCCTTGATCTTCGCGCCCGCCGCGCCCGACAGCACGCCGTGCGAGCAATAGGCCATGACGTCAGTCGCGCCCTGTTCTTTGAGCGCTGCCGCGGCGTTGCAAAGCGTGCCGCCCGAATCGACGATATCGTCTACGAGGATGCAGGCGTGGCCTTCCACGTCGCCGATGATGTTCATCACTTCCGATTCGCCCGCGCGTTCGCGGCGCTTGTCGACGATCGCCAGCGGGGCGTTGTCCAGTCGCTTGGCGAGGCTGCGGGCGCGCACCACCCCGCCGACGTCGGGGGAGACGACTGCGATATTCTTGTCGCCGTACCGTGCCTGGATGTCCGCCGCCATCACCGGCGCGGCCCACAGGTTGTCGGTGGGAATGTCGAAGAAGCCTTGAATCTGTCCCGCGTGGAGATCCATCGTCAGCACTCGATCGGCCCCGGCCTCGGTGATGAGATTGGCGATGAGCTTGGCCGAAATCGGCGTGCGCGGCCCGGGTTTGCGGTCCTGTCGCGCATAGCCGAAATAGGGAACGACCGCGGTGATCCGCTTGGCCGATGCCCGGCGCAGCGCGTCGATCATGATGAGCAGTTCCATCATGTGATCGTTGGCCGGATAACTGGTCGACTGGAGAACGAACATGTCCTGGCCGCGCACGTTCTCGTGGACCTCGACGAAGATTTCCTCGTCGGCGAAGCGCTTCACGCTCGCATCCACGAGACTGGTCTCGAGATAGTCGGCAACCGCCTTTGCGAGCGGCGGGTTGGAATTGCCGGTGAGCAGCTTCATCGTCATGCGTTCCCCCTGAAGGTCGCCCTCTCTTAGGGCCATGAAAGGAGGCGGCGCAACCTTGTGGCCGCGATAAGCGCTAGCTAGGGCGTGACGATGAAATTCCGCCTTGCCCTGTGCCAGATGAACCAGAAAGTCGGCGATATCGCCGGCAATGTCGAACGCATGCTCGAATGGCGCGCCAAGGCCGCCGAGCAGGGCGCCGACATCGTGATGTTCCCCGAGATGCAGGTCACCGGTTATCCGACCGAGGATCTGGTGCTGAAACCCAGTTTCGTGCGCCGGGCAGGCGAGGCCAACGAAGATGTCGCCGATGCGACCTCCGATGGCGGTCCCGCGATCATCTTCGGCGGAATCCATTCGCACGACGGCGGGGTCTACAATGCCGTGTTCCTCGCCGAAAAAGGGGGCATTTCCGCTTGGCGGGCGAAGCACGAACTGCCCAATTACGGCACGTTCGACGAACATCGAATCTTCGATCCCGGGCCGCTGCCCGACCCGGTGACCTGGAACGGCATCTGCCTCGGCCTGCCGATCTGCGAGGACATCTGGCAGGAACGGGTGTGCCATCATCTTTCCGACGAGGGCGCGGAGATGCTGCTGGTCATGAACGGCAGCCCGTACGAACTCGACAAGGACGAGACCCGCCAGAAGATGGTCCGCGAACGGATGACCGAAACGGGACTTCCGATCGTCTATCTCAACCGCGTCGGGGGGCAGGACGAACTGGCGTTCGACGGATCCAGTTTCGTCGTCAACACCGGCGGCGCGATCCCCGTCCAGCTGCCCGACTGGGACGAACAACTCACCCTCCTCGACTGGGAAAAGGGCGAGGACGGATGGTATTGCGCCGACGGCGAGAAGGCGACGCTCGATCCCTTCCCGGAGGATATCTATCACGCGATGATGGAAGGCCTGCAGGAGTATGTCGACGGCAACAGTTTCGAGCAGGTCCTGATCGGCCTTTCGGGCGGGATCGACAGCGCGCTGACCGCCTCCATCGCTGTCGATGCACTGGGCGCCGACCGTGTCTGGTGCGTGATGTTGCCGAGCGAATATACGTCCGACGACAGTCTCGAAGATGCGAAGAAATGCGCGGAAATGCTCGGCTGCCGCTACGATGTCATTCCGATCGGGGCGGGCACCGACGCCATGACGTCAATTCTCGACAAGCATTTCGACGGTCATGCCGCGGACGAGACCGAGGAGAATATCCAGTCGCGATTGCGGATGGTGATCCTCATGGCGCTGTCGAACAAGTTTGGCCCCATGCTGCTCACCACCGGCAACAAGAGCGAGATGAGCGTCGGCTACGCCACGCTCTATGGCGACATGGCGGGCGGCTACAACGTGCTGAAGGATGCGTACAAGACGACCTGCTTCGCGCTTGCCCGCTGGCGCAACCGGCACAAGCCCCGCCTCGCCAAGGGGCCGGACGGCGCGGTCATGCCGATCCGCATCATCACCAAGCCGCCCTCGGCCGAACTGCGCCACGACCAGAAGGACGAGGACAGCCTTCCGCCCTACAAGCTGCTCGATCGGATCCTCGAAAGTCTGATCGAGGACGAGAATGCCGTCGCGAAGACGGCGCGCAAGACCGGCGCCGATCCCGACCTCGTCGCCGAGATCGAGAAACTGATCCTCCATTCCGAATACAAGCGCCGCCAGGCGCCGATCGGGGTTAAGATCGGTCAGCGCAATTTCGGTCGCGACCGCCGCTATCCCATCACCAATAGTTTCAGGACCGGAAAATGACCCGACTTGCCTTCCTGCTCGCGCTTCCGCTCGCCCTTTCCGCCTGCGGGGATGCCGAGGCGCCCGTCGATCCCGACATCCAGGATCCCGATGCCATCGAGACGGAGGGCGAAAATGTCGAGATGGACGAGGCGGCGCCCGCCGAACTCGACCTTTCTGGCACCTGGACGATCACGCGGTTCAACGGTTCATCCAACCTGTCAACGTTCCCCATCACCGTGACGTTCGCCGACGACCAGATGCAGCTCCGGTCCGATTGTATCGACTACGCCTACGCCCTCAACCGGCAGGGCAACGTCATCGCACCCGAACAGGTGATGGCCCAGGCGTGTCCCAACGGCCTTTCGCCCGCCGAACAACAGCTCGACTCCGCGATGCCGCAATTCAACGTCATCGTCGCGCGGGGCGAGCAAGCGCTCAACTTCTCGGGCCCGGGCGGCAATCTGCTCCTCGGCCGCGAAGGCGGATAGAAAACCCGCACGAGCGAGAGGGCGTGACAGCGATCCGCGTGACGACTAACGCCGCCTCTTCATGAAGACACGCTTCGCTCCCTCGCCCACGGGCCGGCTGCACGTCGGCAATATCCGTACCGCGCTTCAGAATTTCCTGCTTGCCCGCAAGCACGGCGGCGCCTTCCTGCTGCGACTCGATGATACCGACGCGGAGCGCTCGACCGAGGCGTTCGCGCAATCGATCCGCGACGATCTCGCCGCGCTCGGCCTGACCCCCGATGACGAGGTCCGCCAGTCGGACCGGTTCGACGCCTACGAAACGGCATTCGAGCGGCTGCGCGCGGCGGGACGCATCTACGCCTGCTACGAAACGCCCGAAGAACTGGAACTGCGCCGCAAGGTGCTGCTCGGACGCGGCCTTCCGCCGATCTACGAGCGACCGGAGAGGGAGAACGAACCGGTCGAGGGCCGCGCCCCGCACTGGCGCTTCCGGCTCGACCATACGGCGCCGATCGAATGGAACGACGGCGTGCGCGGGCCCCAGCATTTCGAGCCGCAGAAGATTTCGGATCCGGTCATTCGCCGCGCCGACGGTTCGTGGCTCTACATGTTGCCGAGCACGGTCGACGATGCCGATCTCAACATCACCCACGTCGTGCGCGGCGAGGACCATGTCACCAATTCCGCGATCCAGCTGCAGATGTTCGATGCGTTGGGCGCCGATCGTCCGACCCTCGCCCACACGGCGCTGATCGTGTCCGGTTCCGGCAAACTCTCCAAGCGCCAGGGCGCCGAAGGGGTGGAGGCGCTGCGCGACCACGGGTTCGAACCGATGGCCTTGCTGTCGGTGCTCGCGCGCATCGGCACGAGCCGGCCGGTCGAGCCCGTGCACGATCTGAAGGCGCTCGCCGAGAGTTTCGACCTGTCGAGCTTCGGCCGGGCGCCCGCGCATTTCTCGTGGGACGAGGTCGGCGTGGTCAATGCACGCCTCCTCCACGCGTTGCCTTACGCCGAGGTGGCCGATCGACTGCCCGAGAAGATCGGCGAGCTGGAATGGACCGTGCTGCGCGACAATCTGTCGTCGTTGCGAGAAGCGGAAGAGTGGGTGCCGGTGCTTCACGGCACGATCGAGCGTCCCGAATTCGACGCGGACGATCGCGACTATCTGGCGCAAGCGGCGATCCTGTCGGACGATCTTGCCTGGGACGAGGCAAGCTGGAGCGAACTGACCGCCGCTCTCAAGGAGCGGACCGGGCGGAAGGGCAAGGCCCTGTTCCTGCCGCTGCGCCAGGCACTGACCGGACGAAGCGCCGGCCCGGACATGGGCGCACTCCTGCCGCTCATCGATCGCGACATCGCCCGCAATCGACTCGCGCAGTAAGCTCTCTCCATAGAACCTCCGATCGTCCCCGGTCATTTTCGGCCGCGAGGATCATAGCGAATGCGCTTTCTAACCGGCATCGCCAGAATCCACGCCTCACTTGCAATAAGTATGTAATGATGTATCATTACTGAGATTGAAGGGAGAGTCGCTATGTTGAGTTACGCACCCCGTCCCAAGCAGAAAATTTCGCCCACCGCGATCGGCGCGGTCGTCGGCATCCATGCCGCCGCCTTCGCCGCCGTTCTGCTGGTCAAACCCGATCTCGTGACGATCGTGAAACCGGAACCGACCCGCACCTACGACCTGCCGCTTCCCGAACCGCCTGAGCCCGAACCGCGCGAGGTCGAACCCGCGCCCGAGACGCCGACCGAACCGCCGCTCAACTATACCGTGCCCGAAACGATCGTCGATGTTCCGCGACCGTCGAGCCCGCCAGCCCCGCGGTTTCAGTCTTTGGATCCCGTTCCAATCAATCCAGCGACGGTGCCGCTTGGCCCCGTCACCCCCAATGTCGCGCCCCCCGCGCCGACCCCGCCCGTTCCTCCCGCTCCGGTGTCCGCCAGCCTGCTGACGAGCGGCAGCGATCTGCGTCCGCCCTATCCCGCCGCGCTTCAGCGTCAGGGAAAGGAAGCGGCGCTGCGGCTCCGGCTCGACGTCGATGCGCGCGGACGGGTCACCAGCGTCACCTTGCTGAACGAGGCCGACCCGCGCTTCTTCCGTGCCGCGCGGGAGCATGTGATGAAGGTTTGGCGCTACACCCCCGCGACCCGTGGCGGCACGCCCGTCGCGAGCACGCAGACCGTCACGCTGCGCTTCCAGCTCACCGACTAAGGCGCTGACAAGAAAGGCGAAAGGCGGGGCTGGAAACTCCTGGCCCCGCCGCCTATCTTGATTGAATGTCCTTCTTCCGTTCTTTCTCGCCACGGGCCACGTTCGCCGATCTGGCGTCCTTCGTCCGGAGCGCCGACCGCGACCATGTCATCGGTATCACGCTTGCCGTCCTGGTGACGGGGATCATCGTCGTCCTGTTCACGGTCGATGCGAAGGTGAACACGTCGCCCGGCCGCTCGGTCCAATATGTCGAGCTATACGACAGCGACCGCACCGACGAGGAAATCGTCGCTCGTCAGCGCGCCGACGCCGAAGCGATCAACGAGCGCGCCCGCGAACGACAGGAAGAATTCCAGCAGATCGACGACGCGCTCGAGAGGGCGGGCATCTGAACGCAACCGCTGCGCCGACCGATCCCATGAGGCGCGCCATCGCGCTGGGAGAGGCGGCGCGCGGCACCACCGCGCCCAATCCCGCCGTCGGTTGCGTCATCGTGAAGGACGGCCGCATCGTCGGCGAGGGCGCGACCGAACGTGGGGGGCGCCCCCATGCCGAGGCGGTCGCTCTGGAAATGGCGGGAACCGAGGCGAACGGCGCGACCCTCTATACGACACTCGAACCCTGCGCGCACCACAGCGAGCGTGGGCCGACCTGTGCGCGGCTGATTCCGGAAGCGGGGATCGCATCGGTCGTCGTCGCCTGTCGCGACCCCGACCCGCGAACCGCGGGCGAAGGCATCGCTCGACTCCGCGGCGCGGGGATCGACGTCGAGGTCGGGCGCGGCGAGCGGGAGGCGTCGGCCAGCCTTGCGGGCTATTTCATTCGCACGGTGCTCGGGCGTCCGCGCATCACGCTCAAGCTCGCGCTGTCGATCGACGGCAAGATCGCGCTGCCCTCTGGCGAGTCCAAATGGCTGACGGGCGAAGACGCCCGCGCCCATGTCCACCGCGAACGCGCGCGCGCCGACATGATCCTGGTCGGGCGCGGCACGTACGAAGCCGACGATCCGCGCCTCGACGTCCGCCTGCCGGGTCTTGAGGATCGTGGTCCCGAACGTCTCCTCCTCAGCCGCACGGCGGAAGAGATCGAGGGTTGGCGCGTCCTGCGCTCGCCCGGCGACGTTCATGGCCTTCCCGCCAACGACCTGATGGTCGAAGGCGGTTCGGGGGCGGCCAGCGCGTTTCTCGGCGCCGACCTCGTCGACCGCATCCTCATCTACCGCGCCCCCATTCTGATCGGCGAAGGCCGCAGTTCGATCGGCTATATCGGGCTCGACGCCATCGCCGACGCGCACGACCGCTGGCGCTTCGTCCGGTCCGAACCGCTTGGCATCGACCGCCTCGAAGTCTACGAGCGCAGCCGGAACGAGGAGGGCTAATGTTCACCGGCATCATCACCGACATCGGCACCGTGCGGAGCGTCGAGGAACGCGGAGACCGGCGGCTGACGATCGGCTGCACCGACCCGCTCGACGATGTCGCGATGGGCGCCTCGATCGCCTGTTCGGGCGCCTGCCTCACGGTCGTCGACAAAGGTGGAGACTGGTTCGCGGTCGATGTCAGCAACGAAACGGTCAGCCGCACCGCTCCCGGCCTGTGGGAAGAGGGCGCGCGCCTCAACCTCGAACGCGCCCTGCGCATGGGAGACGAACTGGGGGGACATCTGGTCACCGGTCATGTGGATGCCGTGGCGGAGGTCCTGAGTGTTCAGGAGAAAGGCGGGTCGCTCGACGTCGGCATCGTTGCGCCGCGACGACTGGGCGGTGGGCTGGCGGCCAAGGGCTCGGTTACGCTCGACGGCGTTTCGCTGACCGTGAACACGGTGGAGGATCGCGGCGACGATACCTTCTTCACCGTCAATCTTATCCCCCACACCGCGCAGAAGACCACGCTCGCGAACATCGCGGCGGGTCGAAAGCTCAACCTCGAGATCGACGTCCTCGCTCGCTACCTCGAACGGATGATCGCCAGCAGAATGTGATGGACACGGCTGGCATATCACATTGCGGTGTGATAGCGGCCCGGCATGGCTACCGATCTTCTCGACCGCATCACATCGCTTGTCGACAATGGCAAGATGACCCGTTCCGGCCTTGCACGCGCCGCGGGGCTTCATCCCAACAGTCTGCGAAAACTCGGCAGCGAGGAATGGAACCCGACCGCCGATACGCTGTCGCGCCTCGAGCGTGTGCTCGGCCGCGCCGACGTGCTGGTCGATGCCGAAACCATCATCGACGAGGCGCGCAATGGACGCATGTTCATCCTCGTCGACGACGACGATCGCGAGAACGAGGGTGATCTCGTCATCCCCGCACAGATGGCGACCCCCGACGCGATCAATTTCATGGCCCGCCACGGGCGCGGCCTCATCTGCCTCGCGCTGACGAAGGAGCGCGTCGATCAGCTCGGTCTGCCGCCGATGGCCAGCGTCAATCGCGAGAGCATGGGCACGGCCTTCACCGTGTCGATCGAGGCGCGCGAGGGCGTCACGACCGGCATTTCCGCCGCCGACCGCGCGCGCACCGTCGCCGTCGCCATCGACGCGTCGAAGAGCGCCGACGATCTCGTCAGCCCCGGCCATGTCTTCCCGCTGACCGCGCAGCCCGGGGGCACGCTCGTGCGCGCCGGGCATACCGAAGCGGCAGTCGACGTCTCGCGGCTCGCGGGGCTCAACCCCTCCGGCGTGATCTGCGAAATCATGCGCGAAGACGGGTCGATGGCGCGGCTCGACGATCTCATCGACTATGCCGCCGAACATGGTCTCAAGATCGGCACGATCCGCGACCTGATCGCCTACCGGCTGCACCGCGACCATATGGTCGAGGAAGTCGCAGAGACCGCTTTCACCGCCTCGTCCGGTGCGGCATGGCGCGCCCGCGTCTTTCGCGACAAGGCGTCGGGTGAAGAACAGCTCGCGCTCGTCCACGGTCACGTCGATCCCGAAACGCCCGCGCTGGTGCGGATGCACAGCCTCGATCTGTTTGCCGACGTCCTGGGCGAAGCCGGGGATCGGGCCGGACTTCTCGGTGGCGCGATGCGGATGATCGAATCGACGGGATGCGGCGTCATCGTGGCGCTTCACGCTGCCGCGCCGGGCAGCCTGTCGCGTGCCACCGACCTTCGCTCGGGCCGCAGCCCCAAGTCGGGCGACGGCATGCGCAGCTACGGCGTCGGCGCACAGATCCTGGCGGCGCTCGGTATCGGTGACATGATCCTGCTCACCAATACGCGCCATTCCCCCGTCGCGCTCGATGCCTACGGGCTGCGCATCGTCGAGGAACGACCCATCGAAACGGAGGCAGAGTGATGGCCCATATCCTGATCGCCGAAGCGCGCTTCTACGCCGACCTCAACGACAAGCTGCTCGCCGGCGTCCGCGCCGCGCTGGAGAAAGCGGGCCATACCCACGATACCGTCACCGTCCCGGGTGCGCTCGAACTACCCGGCGCCATCGCGCTTGCCGTCAATGCGGGTCGGTACGATGGTTATGTCGCGGTCGGCGTGGTGATCCGCGGCGAAACCTATCATTTTGAGATCGTCGCGGGCGAAAGCGCGCGCGGCCTCATGGCGCTGACGATGGACGGCATCGCGATCGGCAATGCGATCCTCACGGTCGAGAACCGCGATCAGGCCGAAGCCCGCGCCGACCCCGCCCGCAAGGACAAGGGCGGGGAGGCGGCCGCGGCGGTCCTCGCCATGATCGAGCTTCAGTCGAAGTTCGCCTGAGCGCCTAGGTCGCTACGGGCTCGGTCAGCGCGACGGGGATCCACACCTCGTTGCGGCGGAGCGGTCCGGGGATCGCGGGCGAATTGTAGAAGGCGTAGATCGGCGGGCCATCGACCTCCTCGCCGCGCTCCCGGAGCCAGCCGCGCAGGCTCAGTTCCTCGGTTTCCAGATCGTAGTCGCCGGGCGCACCCGCGAAGCGGATCACGCCATAGCGCCGCCCCGGCACCGGTTTGAGCGTCACGCCCGACGGAGGGGTCGGCAGCGTCGCGTCGCTTTCGCCCTCGGGCATCACGAATCGCACCTTCCACCGATCCTCGCCGTCGGCCTCCTCCAATACCGGCGAGGTCATCGGGATGGTCTCGCCTTCGTGGCTGCGCCCGAAGATGTAATCGGCAAGCGTTCGGAAGCCCGATCGGATCGCTTCGCGCCGTTCGCCGTAGGCGACCGTTTCCGCCACCCAGAAATCGAGATAGTCCTTGAGCGCGAACCGCCCTTCTTCGTCGTAGGTGAGATGGTCGGGCTCGGGTGTCGCCTTCTCCTTGAGATAATAGCGAAGGCCTCCCGCAATCGCGAGACCGGCGACCAGGCCGCCACCCGCCAGCCATTTCCATCGATTGTTCTTCTCGCTCACGACGTTACCTCTTCCAGTTCGGGATAATCCACGTAGCCCTCGGCCCCGCGCGTGTAGAAGGTCGCGGAGTCGGGATCGTTCATCGGCGCATCCTCGCGCATCCGCCGGACAAGGTCGGGGTTGGCGATGAAGGGGCGTCCGAAGGCGATGAAATCGGCGATGCCGCGATCGAGCAGCTTCTGTCCGCTCTTCCGATCCAGATCGCTGTTCAGCCCGATCTTGCCCTTGAAGACCTCGCGCATCGCCGGGCTGACGCGGTCGCGGTCCGCCTCGACGAACGATGAATGATCGCCCGGTTCGCGCATCTCCAGCCACGGGACGCCGATTTCCTGAAGGATGCGCGCGGCGGTGGTGAAGGTGGCTTCGGGATCGCTGTCGTCGACTCCCTGCACCGCGCCGATCGGCGACAGGCGGATCGCGGTCCGCTCCATCCCGATCTCACCACCGATCGCCTCGCAAACCTCGCGCATCAGCCGGCAGCGGTTTTCCGCCGACCCGCCGTAATCGTCGTCGCGGTGGTTCGCGCCGTCGCGGATGAACTGGTCGATCAGATAGCCGTTCGCGGCATGGATCTGCACCCCGTCGAATCCTGCACGCATCGCGTTCGCCGCGGCGCGGACGTAATCCTCGACCACGCGCGGGATTTCGTCCTTCGGCAAGGCGCGCGCTTCGACGGCGTCCTGCTTGCCGGTAAACGTATGCAATTTCTGCGGCGCGGTCGTGGCGCTGGCCGATATCGGCGGGCCGCCGCCCATGTCGGGATGGACCAGTCGTCCCATGTGCCAAAGCTGCGCGACGATCCGTCCGCCTGCCTGATGCACCGCTTCCGTCACGGGTTTCCATCCGTCGACCTGCGCATCGGTCCACAGACCGGGGGCATAGGGCCAGCCAAGCCCTTCCTTCGAGATTCCGGTCGCCTCGGAAATGATCAGCCCCGCTTCGGCGCGCTGTGCGTAATAGGTGGCGGCGAGCGGCCCGTGGACGCCGCGCTCGTCGGCGCGACCGCGGGTCAGCGGGGCCATCATGGCGCGGTTGGGGCAGTCGATGCTGCCAAGCGTGATGGGGTCGAACAGATCGGGCATGGGGTCCTTTCGCGTCGCTATCGAGTGAACGCCGAGGTGGGGTGGCGGTTGCGAAAGACAACCGACCGGACCACATATCCTCCCATGACCGATCCTACCCCGCTCGACGCGACTCGCCTCAAACTCTCGATGGCCGTGGCCGAGAATGCGGTGTTCGACGGTTGGCGCGAGGAAGCGGTGATCGCCGCCGCCGACCAGCTCGACATCGACCGCGACGTCGCGCTCCTCGCTTTTCCGGACGAGCCCGCGAAGATGGTCGCAGCATGGATCGAGGGGATCGATGCGGCGATGCAGGCGGCCTTCACGCCCGAGGAAATGGCGTCGATGAAGATCCGCGAGCGCATCCGCGCCCTGATCTGGTTTCGGCTGGAAGCGGCGGCGCCCGCGCGCGAGGCGGTGCGGACCGGCCTGTCGATACTGTCGCTGCCCCAGAACCTCGGCCTTGTCGCGCGGACCGCGTGGCGCAGCGCCGATGCGATGTGGCGGATGGCAGGCGATACGGCGACCGACCTCAATCACTATACGAAGCGGGCGACCCTCGTCGGCGTCTATGCCTCCACCCTCTACGCCTGGCTCGACGACGACAGCGAGGGGTGGAGCGAAACCGCCGCTTTCCTCGACCGGCGGATCGATGACGTCATGCAGATCGAGAAGGTGAAGGCCAAACTGCGCGGCGATCCGACGCGGCGGTTCAGCATGTCGCGGTTTCTCGGGCGGCTTCGCTACCCTCCGATGATGTAAACGCTTCCTTCGCAACCTGTTGCATCATCGGGGTCGATCATCGCCGCACAAAAGGGTGGCACCGGCTTCTTATTAATGATAATCAGTTGCAATAATGCTCAAGACAACCACCCGAACCCGCTCGCTCGATGTGCTGGAAACGCAGGTTTCCGGCGAAATCATGTCGATCGACTGGGATTCGCTCCCGGCGCGCGACGCGTCGCGATTGCGCAATTTCGGGTTCGATGAAGGGGTCATGGTCACTGCGCTGCATCGCGCGCCCTTCGGTGCCGATCCGGTCGCCGTGCGCGTCGGACGCATGACCGTCGCCATCCGCCGCGCCCACGCCGCCGCGGTCCAGGTCGCCTTGCCCGCCGCCTGACATGAACCCGATTCCGCTGATCGCCGTCGTCGGCAATCCCAATGCCGGCAAGAGCGCGCTGTTCAATTCTCTGACCGGCGCTCGCCAGAAGGTCGCCAACTATCCCGGCGTCACGGTCGAACGGCACGCGGGCCGATTCACGCTCGCCGACGGGGCACCCGCCGAACTGGTCGATCTTCCCGGCACCTACTCGCTCGACGCGACCAGCCCCGACGAGCGCGTCACGCGCAGCGTGGTGCTGGGCGAAGGCGATTACGAGCGCAGCCCCGACGCCCTCTTGGTTGTCATCGACGCCGCCAATCTCGATAACCATCTGCGTTTCGCACTGGAAGTCATCGCGCTGGGCAAGCCGACCGTGGTCGCGCTCAACATGATGGACCTGGCCGAGCGCGACGGGCTCGAACTCGATCCGTCGGTCCTCGAACGCGAACTGGGCGTTCCGGTCGTGGCGACGGTCGCGGTTCGCCGTCGAGGGATGGACGATCTTCGTGCCGCGCTCGGCCGGGCGGCGGCGGCGAAGGCCGGCGAGCCGACGGCCGGCCCCGAGACCACTGACGCCTCGTTGCGCGCCCGTGCCCGCGCCATCGCGCGAGCCGCAATCGTGTCGGAAACGCCGACCCGGCGCTGGTCCAACCGTCTCGACAACGTGCTGCTGCACAAGGTCGCTGGGCCCGCCATCCTGGCCGTGATCCTGTTCGTCATGTTCCAGGCGGTGTTCGCCTGGGCCGGGCCCCCTGCCGACCTGCTTGAAGCCGCAGTCCTGGCGGCGGGCGATTGGGTCGCCGCCACGCTTCCCGACGGGATCGTGCGCAGCGCCATCGTCGACGGCCTGTTCGCGGGCGTCGGCTCGGTGGTGGTCTTCCTGCCGCAGATCATCCTTCTGTTTCTTTTCATCCTGGTGCTCGAACTGTCGGGCTACATGGCGCGCGCCGCCTTCCTCATGGACAGGCTGATGGCCCGGGCGGGTCTCAACGGCTCGGCCTTCATCCCGCTCCTGTCGAGCTTCGCCTGTGCGGTCCCCGGGATCATGGCGACCCGCTCGATCGAGGATTCCAAGGACCGGCTGACCACCATCCTCATCGCGCCGCTGATGACCTGTTCGGCGCGGTTGCCCGTCTATGCGCTGATCATCGCCGCTTTCATTCCCGACACGCCGGTCGGCCCCGGCATCGGCCTGCAGGGCCTGGTTTTGTTCGGCCTCTATGCCGCGGGCATCCTCGGCGCGCTGCTGATCGCGACGCTCATCCGCCGCACCGTGGTGAAGGGGGAGGGCGGAGCCTTCATGATGGAACTGCCCAAGTATCAGCTCCCCCGCATCGGCGACGTCCTCATCGGGCTGTGGCAACGCGCGGTCATCTTCCTGAAACGCGCCGGCACGATCATCGCGGCGACGACGATCATCCTGTGGGCACTGGCCTCCTATCCGCAGGCCGAGCCGGGCGAGAACCAGGTCGAAGCCTCGATCGCCGGACAGATCGCCAGCGGCATCGAAGTCGTCGTCGCGCCGATCGGCTTCAACCGCGACATCAGCCTCGCCCTACTTCCAGCAATGGCCGCGCGCGAAGTCGCGGTCGCCGCGATCGGCACCGTCTACGCGCTCGATGCGGAGGACGAGGAAGGACTGCAGACGCTGGAAGAGCGTGTCGCGGGTCGATGGAGCCTCGCCACCGCGCTGGCCTTTCTGGCCTGGTTCGTCTTCGCCCCGCAGTGCATCAGCACGATCGCGGTGACGAAGCGTGAAACGAACGGCTGGAAATGGCCCATCTTCATGACCGTCTATCTGTTCGCGGTAGCCTATGTCGCGGCAGGGGCGACCTACTGGACGGCGGTCGCCTTCGGGCTGGGCTAGATCGATCCCGACAGGCTGAAGCTCACGACCCGGCCGAATTCGCGATCCTGAAATTCGGTGAAGGCGATAGGCCCGTCGCGTCGGTCCACGTAGGCGATCCGGTCGAACCGGTCGGAGGATTGCAGGATGTTCTCGACGCTGATCGAACCCTGGATCCCGCGCCACAGATTCTTGTGCTCGACGAATGCCGACACGCTCGGCCCGCTGTTGAACCGATTGGTGAACTGGTCGAGCCGGAAGCTGCCTTCGCTGTCCTGCGTATAGAAATTGCCGCCATAGGCGATCAGGCTGCCGGGAATGTCGTGGCGATAGTTGACGCTGATGCGCGAATAGGTCTGGCCGTTGAGCGCGCGCGGCGTCCCGAGCAGCGGATCGATGAAGCGGCTGTCGCCCAGCGAGACGTCGAAATCGACCCGCGCTCCCTCGACCCCGACCGGACCGAGCAGCCAGGTACCGTCCGCGCCCACGGTCCAGCGAGTCGCATCGCCCGCATTGCCCAGCGCCTCGGTATCGGCGTCGATGGGGATGGCCTGGATCACGCCGTCGATCTGCTGCGCCGTCACGAAGGGCGTTACCGATCCCCATTCGCCCAGGCGCACCGCCGCTTCCAGCCGACCGATCCAGCGGGTCGGGGGGCGGATGGCGTTGTTGCGCCCGCGATCGGCATCGTCCTGAAGATCGACGGTCGCGAGGAAGTCGAAGAAGTTAAGCTGGTCGACCGTGCGTTCCACCCGAGCATCCACGGTGACTGTGTCGCTGGCGCGCCAGTTGAGGTTGGCTGATCCCTTGGGATTGAAATAGCCGCTCGCATCGCTGCCGTCGGCCGTGATCCGGCTATATTCGGCGCCGCCGTTCAGCTGCAGCGAGACGGCGGGGGCGACCGGCCGCGACATGCTGAGGATCGCCTCACCGCGAAGCTCGCTGATATTGTTGTCCGGAAAGGCGATCTCGCGGCCCGGCCCGTCGAGCGGCTCGTCGACCAGCAACGACGTCGCCGCGAGGCGATTGTACGCAGCTTCGCCCGCCAGTTCCCAGTCGGTCGTCCCGCGCTTCCATCCATATTCGCCGCGACCGATCGATTCGCTTTCGTCGACCGTCCGCACGAACCGCTCGTCGCCCAGTCCGACGACTCCGAACAGGCTTTCCGTCGGCGAATGTTCGAACCGCTGCAGGCCGATCAGCTTGAACCGGCCGTCGCCGAGATCGAAGGCATAGTCGCCGCCCATTTCCGCGTTCCACTCGTCCTCGCTACTCAGCGAACGCTGGTCGAACCCGCTGCCGTCCGCGCGGGCGATCGTGCCGAGCGTCTCGTTGCGCGAGATATTGAGGCCGAAGGCGCCGTTGACGTTCATCTCGTCGCCGTTGGAAAGGCTGCGGGTATAACTGCCGGCAACCCGCGGCTGATCACCGTTGAAGCGGGAGATTTCCTCGCGCCGTGTGAGCAGTTCTCCGTCGGGGCCGAACACCAGCTCGGGACCGTAGTTACCCTGCCGACTGCGATTGTTGGCAAGGCTGAGCGACCAGCGTGCGGCGGCACTGCCGCCCGAGAGGCTGACCGACCCGTTGAGGAAATTGTCGTCGATCCTTTCGCGCAGGATCCCGAAATACCGCCACGTCCCGCTGATACCGCCCGCCTCGTACACCACGTTGGCGACCTCACCTGTCAGGCCCGGCACGTCGAGGCTCGCGGCATCGACGATTTCGATGCGGATGACCTGTTGCGCATCGATCCGCGATAGCGTGTCGAACACGTCGTTGCTCTTGGCGGTGATCCGCTGGCCGTTGATCAGGACGTTCTGGCTCGCCTGTCCCAGCCCGCGGCCCTGGCTCCCGCCTTCCAGTTGGAACCCCGGGATGCGCCGCACCATCTCGAGCGCGGTCTGCGGCGCGTAGAGGGCAAGATCCTCGTAGGTATAGATGCGGGCGCCCGCAGCGGCATCGACATCGCTCGCCACTTCGCTGCCAGCTTCCTGCGCCCACGAGGCTGTGGGACAGGCGCCGGCCAACAGGGCTGCCATGCACGTCGCTGTTCTGAGGGACACCGGGGCCATCGCTTTCATCATCGTCTTCATTGTCGGTGACGCCTGTCATCGTCGCCGCGCTCGAAAGCGAGGCTCCTTCGACGAACCGTCGGTGGGAATTGCTGAAGTGCGCAGGTCCTTCACAGCGGCCGATGCGCCCTCTATCCCGGCCTGAACAGACGAAAGGGAGAGAAGTTCATGGCAGGCGTCAACAAGGTCATCCTCGTCGGCAATCTGGGTAGCGATCCGGAGGCCCGTTCGCTCAACAATGGCGGCGAGGTGGTCAACCTGTCGATCGCGACCAGCGAAACGTGGAAGGACCGCGACGGCAACCGCCAGGAACGCACCGAATGGCACAAGGTCGCGATCTTCAACGAAAACCTCGGGCGCGTGGCGAAAGATTACCTGCGCAAGGGCTCGAAGGTCTATCTCGAGGGGCAGATCCAGACCCGCAAATGGCAGGATCAGTCGGGCAACGACCGCTACACCACCGAAATCGTGCTCCAGCGCTATCGCGGCGAGCTTCAGCTGCTCGACCGTCGTGAAGACGGTCCCGGCGGCGGTGGCGGCAGCTATGGCGGCCAGTCGAACGATTACGGCAGCAGCGGCGGTGGCGGCAACGCGCCCAGCCAGCGGCCGCAGCCGGCGACCTTCGACAACGATCTCGACGACGACGTCCCGTTCTAGGCGACGTCTTCGGCGGGTGGGGACAAGATTAGTCCCCGCCCTCCATCTTCTTCTTCAGTTCGGCCAGCGCGCCGAAAGCGCCCGCTTCCTCCTCGCGCAGCACGCCCGCGGCGCGCAGCCGCTCGTCGGCGTCCGCGGCCCGCGGATAGGGATCGAGCGCCAGGGCCAGCGTATCGACGATGGCATCGCCCAGCGGCACCGTGCGGCCATCGTGAAAGATCGTGTCGAGATCGTCCGCGGCCAGCTCGATCTCCTCGTCCTCGTCAACGTCGGGCTGCGCGGCGAACAGCAGGGTGAACGGTTCGTCGATCGTCTCTTCGACCGGATCGCCCGTCGCGGTGCAGGCTTGCGTGACCGCCGCTTTCACGCGCCCGTCCGCACTGACCGCCCCGCCGTCCTGACCCAGCACGGCCTCGGCCTCGAACCGTTCGACCGATAGCAGCCGCAACCGCTTCGCGATCGCGCCTCGCAGCGCCTCGTCCGCGTCGATGCGGACCTTCTGGCCATCGCGGATCGTCGCGATCGCGATCGGATCGAGCGCGTCGCTCACAATTCGCCCCGCAGCAATTTCGCGTCGGGTTCGCCGTCGATCCGCTCGGCGAACCGCCGCATCTGTTCGGCGGCATAGGTCAGCGTGCTCTCGTCCATGTCCGGGGCGTCGCGATAGACGCTGAAGCGCGTGGCAGCCGTCCATTCCTCGTCGGTGCCGTCCGTCGCGCGCCGCCAGCGATCGACCCGCGCCGCCAGCGCCCCGACCAGGCCCCGCACCTGCTTGCCGATGGTCGTGTCGAAACCGATCTCGCGCATCTGCGCATCCATGTCGGCGATGAACCCCTCGGTCAGCGAAACGCTGGCGCGCACCGCATCCTCGCCGCCCCGCTCGAGTCGCAAGATCGTCAGCGCGACGAGGCTCGAAAGCAAAGCGAACCGCCCGTCCATGTCGTCGGGAACCTTACCCTCCAGATACCAATGCTTGTCGCGCGCCTGGCCGACGATCGCGGCATAGAGGCTCTGCGTCGCGGCGCCGGGGGTGGCCCGGAACATGCCCAGCAATTTCCTCATGCGCTTATTCCTCATGTTGCGTCGACGGATCGTCACGGTTCACCGTGCGGTCAGCCGGTCTAGGCTTGGCCTTGCGTGCAAGGCTTCGCCGCCGCATAATCCCGCGCGACCCTGCCCGGCAAGGGCACGACAGATTTTGAAGGTTCTCGTCCTATGACACGTTTCGGCCGTTTCGCGGTGATCGCCATCGCCGCTGCCTCGCTCGCCGCCTGCGCGGGCATCCGCGACAATTCGGGGTATATCTACAACCAGGAACTGACGCAGTCGATCGCGCCGGGCACGGACAATCGCGATTCGGTGCGCGCGACGTTGGGCGAACCGACGTTCCGGGGACAGTTCGGCCAGGAAGACTGGTATTACGTCTCGCGCCGTACCGCGCAATTCGCCTTCCGCCAGCCGCGCCTGACCGACACGCGCGTCATCCGCGTCGCCTTCGACCAGTACGGCAACGTCGCCGAGGTCGAGGAAACGGGGCAGGAACGCGTCGCCCAGATCGATCCCGCGGGCGCCGAGACCCCCACCTTGGGGCGTCAGCGCAGCTTCTTCGAGGAACTGTTCGGCAATATCGGCCAGGTCGGTCAGCCGGGCCTCACCCCGCAGCAGCAGTAAGGGTGCGCGCGGGCACAGCGACATGACCGCCATCCCCGAAGACCAGAGTTACGCCGACTATCTGGGGCTCGACACGCTGCTGTCCAGCCAGCGACCGCACAGCGATGTGCATGACGAAATGCTGTTCATCGTCATCCACCAGACCAAGGAACTGTGGCTCAAGGAAATTCTCTACGAACTCGACTATGCCTGCGAGGAACTGCGCGCCGATCGGCTGATGTTCGTTCATAAGGCCCTGTCGCGGGTCAGTCGCATCCAGACCGTGATGACGCTGTCGTGGGACATCCTCACGACGCTGACCCCGTCCGACTATCTCAAGTTCCGCCACGTCTTCGGTTCGGCCTCCGGCTTCCAGTCGGCGCAGTTCCGCGCGGTCGAATACCGCTTGGGGCTCAAGGACGAACGCTATCTGGCGAATCACGAGCCCGGCACTCCCGATCGGGCGCTGCTCGACGATGCGCTTGCCAAGCCGAGCCTGTGGGACGAAGCGGTCGCCGCGCTGTCGCGTGCCGGCTTCGACACCGCATCGCCCGACGCGATCGAGGCCAGCTGGGCACGGATCTACCGCGACCCGGCCGCGCACTCCGGCCTGTACGGCCTTGCAGAAAAGCTCGTCGATCTCGACGATGCGCTCGCCATGTGGCGGCACAAGCATGTCATCACCGTCGAACGGGTGATCGGCGGTCGCAAGGGGTCGGGCGGTTCGTCGGGCGCCGCCTATCTGCGCTCCACGCTGGACAAGCGCGCCTTTCCCGCGCTCTGGTCGTTGCGGACCGACCTATGAGCCACAAGCGCCTTTTCTCGCGCAGCCTCACCGCTGCGCCCGGCCGCCTGCATATGGCGGCGCACAGCCATCACCTCTGGCCCGATGCCAGTTTCGAGGGGCAGGTCGAATGCTGGGCCGACGCCGCCCGGCTCGCGGATCGCAAGTGGGAACGGGTGATGGGCGAGGTGTGGCCAACCGCCGCCCGGCACGTCGCTGCGGAAGCGGGCATAGGCACGGATCATCACGATCGCGTCGTCTTCGCCGCCAATACCCATGACTTCATCCTGCGCCTGATCCCCGCTTGCCCGCGCGCCGACACGGCCGGGCCGCTGCGGATCCTCACCACCGACGGCGAATTCCATTCCGCGCGACGCCAGTTCCTTCGCTGGGAAGAAGCGGGCGAGATCGCGGTCACGCGGATCGCGCTCGATCCCTTCGACAGCTTTGCCGACCGCTTCCACGAAGCCGCCCGCGTAGGCGATCACGACATGATCTTCGTCAGCCAGACGATGTTCGGCACCGGCCGCATCGTCGAGGGTCTCGACAGGATCGTCGCGCTGGCCAACCCCGCCGGCCCCTGGGTCGTGATCGACGGCTACCACAGCTTCATGGCGGTCCCCGATCCTTTCCCGAAAGGCTGGAGCGACAAGGCCTTCTACCTCTCGGGCGGCTACAAATATGCCATGTCGGGCGAAGGGATGGGGTTCATGATCTGCCCGCCCGGTTTCGGCGAACGTCCGCCGATCACCGGTTGGTACGCGGAGTTCGAGGATCTGACGCTGCCCTCTGGGATGGTCGGCTATGCGAGTGACGCGATGCGCTTCATGGGCGCGACCTTCGATCCGAGCGCGCTCTATCGCTGGAACGCCGTGCGCGCGATGCTCGATGCCGAGGGCATCACGACAGCCTCGATCAACGGGGACGTGGTGGCACTCCAGAATCGGATGGTCGATGCGCTTGCCGATACGGTCTTCGCCGATGCCGATCTCGTCAATCCGCCTGGGTCCGATCCGCACGCGCGCTTCCTCGCCTATCGCCACCCTGATGCGCAGCAATGGTGCGACGCGCTGAAGGCCAAGGATTGCATCACCGACGTGCGTGGCGACGTGATCCGGCTCGGCTTCGGCCTCTATCACGACGAGACCGACGTCGATGCGTTCGCGACTCTAGCCGCCGCGTTGTAGTCCCTCGCCGAGCAGTCGCTTGGCGATCGCCGCGATCTCGCTCGGGTCCTCCCGGTCCCATACGCTGAACCGTAGCCCCAGAAACACATACATTCCCATCATCGCCCACGCGCGCACCTCGGCCTCGAGGTCGCCGTCCGCCGCCGCGATCCCGGGGGCCTTTTCCAGCCGTTCGCGAATACGCCCGGCCGTGCCGCGATAATGACGCTCGAACCCCTTCGGATCGGCGAATTCGGCCTCGTCGATGATTCGATAGACCTCGGCATGCTCGCTCGCGAACGACAGGAACGCCTCCAGCGCGGCGCGCTCGCGGTCCAGTCCGTCCTCGATGTCGCGGATGGCAGGGGCGACCGCGTCGGCCACGCGCCTCGACATGTCGGCGACCAGGGCGGCGAACACTTCCTCCTTGCTGTCGAAATAGGTGTAGAAGGTGCCCAGCGCGACCCGCGCCCGCTTGGTGATCGCGACGATCGACGAATCGGAAAATCCGGTCTGCCCGAACTCGACTCGCGCGGCATCGAGGATCCGCGCGCGTGTCGCCTCGCCCCGCCGGGTACGGGGGGTCTTTGCGGTCCCGCGATCCGTGGTTTTGCCGTCGCTCGACGCCGTCTCCGCGCCCTTCGCCGTGGCTGTTCGATCCTCCCCCATGCCCCGGCGCATAACAAAAGTTGAAAGTCGGTTCAACTTTCAGTATTGGGTCTTTCGAGGACGCGGTGATTGTCAGGACACCGCGCCGCCCGGGGACCGGGACCATCAGGGGAGGATAAGATGATCCGCACGACGACTATGATTCGCACCATGCTTCTTGCCGGCACCGGCGGTCTCGCGATCGCGGCCGCGCCGGCCTACGCCCAGCAGGAGGTCGACGAGGAACCCGACGCCGCCACCGTCGCCAACGAGGCCGAGGACGGCGGCGCCATCGTCATCACCGCCCGCCGCCGCGCGGAAAGCCTGCAGGACGTGCCGCTGTCGGTCACCGCCTACACCGGCGAAGTCCTCGAGCGGCAGGCCGCGCTCGACATCACCGACATCGCCGACACCACGCCCAACGTGACGCTGGAAGCCTCGCGCGGGACCAATTCCACGCTCACCGCCTTCATCCGCGGCGTCGGCCAGCAGGATCCCGTGGCGGGTTTCGAACAGGGCGTCGGCATCTATCTCGATGACGTCTATCTCAACCGTCCGCAAGGCGCGGTCCTCGACATCTACGACGTCGAGCGGATCGAGGTGCTGCGCGGCCCGCAGGGCACCCTCTACGGGCGCAACACCATCGGCGGCGCCGTCAAGTACGTCACCCGCCGGCTGCCCGACGATTTCTCGGGGGCGATCCGCGGCACGCTCGGCAGCTATGGGCAGACCGACCTGACCGCCAAGCTCTCTACCCCGATCGGCGACGTCGTGCGCGTCGGCGCGGGCGCGGCCATTCTGCAGAACAACGGTTTCGGCGAGAACCTCACCACGGGGCTCGAGAACTACAATAAGGACGTGCGCGCGTTCCGCCTGAGCGCCGAAGCGGGCGACCCCGACGCGTTCAACGCGCGCATCGCCTACGACTATACCGAGGATCGTTCGAACCCGCGCGGCGGGTCGCGGCTGATCACCGGTCTGGTATCCGGCGCCCCGCTGCTCGACGACGAATTCGACAGCCGCGGCGGGCTTCTCGATCCCGAACAGGAAGTCACCGCTCAGGGCGTCGCACTGACGCTCGAAGCTCCGATCGGCGACTCCTTCACGCTGAAGTCGATCACCGCCTGGCGCGACGATTACAGCGCGACGCCCATCGATTTCGATTCGCTCGCCGCCGTCGATCTCGACGTGCCCGCCATCTACGAGAACGAACAGCTCAGCCAGGAACTGCAGTTGCTCATCGACCGCGGGCCCGTTCAGGGTCTGCTCGGCGCCTATTATCTCGACGCGACCGCCGACACGGTCTTCGACGTTCGCCTCTTCACGGCGTTGAACGGCCTGACCGCGCTCACGCAGGGCGAGGTCGATACCGAGACCTGGGCGATCTTCGGCGACGTGACCTTCGACGTCACCCCGACGATCAGCGTCTCGCTCGGCGGCCGTTACACCGAGGACCGACGCGACAGCACCGTCTTCCGCGAGACCTATCTCGGCGGCGGCTCGCCCATCTTCGGCGGAGCGGGGGTGGTTTTCGCGACTACCTCGGACTTCAACGGCCAGCGCAAGGACACGGCCTTCACGCCGCGCGCCTCGATCAGCTATCAGCCGACGCCCGACCATAATTTCTACGCAAGCTACGCCGAAGGCTTCAAGGGCGGCGGCTTCGATCCGCGTGGCCAGTCCACCGCGGCGCCCGATCTCGACGGTGACGGCACCGTCAGCCCGGGCGAGGTCTTCGACTTCTTCGCCTTCGATCCCGAGGAAGTGAAAAGCTACGAACTGGGCTGGAAGGGCAATCTAGCCGACGATCGGATCTACATCGCCGCCGCGCTGTTCCAGGCCGATTACGAGAACGTCCAAATCCCGGGGTCGATCGGCACCACCGATGCACAGGGGAACCAGACCTTCATCGGGATCACCACCAACGCCGCCGAAGCGCGCATCCGCGGGCTCGAGGTCGAGGGCAACGCGATGCTGTTCGGCGATCGCTTCGGGCCGCGGCTCAACTTCGGCTGGTCGCTGGGGCTGCTCGACGCCGATTTCCTTGAATATATCGACGCGCGCGGGATCGACGTGTCGGACAACCGGGAAATACAGAACACCCCCGACATCACCGCCAGCGGCACGCTCACCTACGCGGCGCCCGTCCGCGAGGGGGATCTTACGGTCAACACGACCCTCTCCTATCGCGGCGACAGCCAGCAGTTCGAACTGGCCTCCCCGCTCGATCAGGAGGGTTTCTTCCTGTGGGATGCGGGTGTCACCTACGAACTTCCGGGCGGCAACTGGACCATCGGCGCCTACGGCAAGAACCTGACCGACGAACGCTACATCGTCTCGGGCTACAACTTCCTGCTGCAGAACCCCGACACGGGCGACCTCGTCCTCTCGCCGACCGGCAATCCGATCCCGACGCTCGGGACCGAAGGCACGCTGACCGCTTACTACGGTGCGCCGCGCCAGTTCCTCGTCTCGGTTGGCTATAGCTTCTAGCGCGCAAGCAGGTACAACCGACGGGCCGCCGACTTCCCCGCGGGGAGGCGGCGGCCCGGTTTTTTTGGGGAGGATAACAGGCAATGGCGACACATGCGGCAGCGGGGCGCAGCGGTCCCAGCGCGAACGTGGTGCTGGGGATGCTCCTCATCGCCTATATCTTCAATTTCCTCGATCGCCAGATCCTCGGCATCCTCGCGCAGCCGATCAAGGAAGACCTCGGCCTGTCCGATGCCGAATTCGGCGCGGTCGGCGGCCTTGCCTTCGCCTTGCTCTACAGTTTCCTCGGCGTGCCCCTCGCCATGCTTGCCGACCGCACCAGCCGTTCGGGTGTCATCGCGGGCGCGGTCGCGGTCTGGTCGGGCTTCACCGCGCTTTGCGGCACGGCCACCAGCTTCACGCAACTGTTCCTCTACCGTCTCGGCGTCGGCATCGGCGAAGCGGGCGGGGTCGCCCCCTCCTACGCGCTGATCGCAGACTATTTCCCGCCGGCCCGCCGCGCGCGAGCGCTGGCGATCTTCTCGCTCGGGGTGCCGGTGGGCCTCGGCGGCGGAACTTTGCTGGGCGCCTACATCGCCGAAGCCGTGAACTGGCAGGCCGCCTTCATCACGATGGGCGTTGCGGGCATCATCTTCGCGCCAATCTTCAAGATGGTCGTGAAGGATCCGCCCCGGCTCACCGGACAGCCGTCGAAGATCGGCGAACTCATGGGCGTCTTCCCGCTCATCGCACGCAAGCCGACCTTCTGGCTGATGGCATTCGCCTCCTCGCTGTCCTCGTTGTGCGGATACGGGCTGGCCATCTGGATCCCCAGCGTCCTCATCCGCTCCTTCGACATGAGCCTGATCGGCGCGGGTCAGTTCATGGGGTCGCATCTGCTCATCGGCGGTACGATCGGGGTGCTGGCGGGCGGCTATTTCGCCGACAAGCTGGGGACCCGAAACAAGGCCTGGTACGCGCGTCTGCCGGCGATCGCCTGGCTGGTCACCGCCCCGCTCTACGCCATCGGACTGATGAGCGACGATCTCGTCTTCGTGTGGATCCTGCTGCTGCTGCCCAATGCGCTCAACATTCTGTGGCTCGGCCCGGTCACGACCGCGATCCAGCATATCGTCGCCCAACCCCTGCGCGCCACCGCCAGCGGCAGCTTCCTGCTCATCAACAATCTTGTCGGACTGGGTGTCGGACCGCTGCTGATCGGTGCCATCTCCGACGCGCTTCGCGCCAGCTACGGAGCCGATTCGCTGCGCTACGCCGCGATCATCGTGCTGGTCTTCTACCTCGTCGCCGCGCTGCTCATGTGGATGGCCTCGCGCCGCATTGCCGACGACTGGGTGGACGAAACGTAAGGAACCGTTTCGGCCCTCTTTCGGTTGGAACCGCCGAAGGAGATCATTCATGCGTCTTGCGTCCCTCATGATCGGAGCCGCCGCGCTCGCGTTCACCGTCCCCGCTTCCGCCCAGCCCGGCCAGGGCAACGGGAAGGGCAATGGCAACGCCGAACGCGGCAACGGCAATGGAAACGGCAATGCCCGCGGCGCGCCCGGTCGCGGCAACGGCAACGCCGATCGTGGCAACCGCGGCAACGGCAACGGTAATGCGAACCGTGGCAATGGCGGTCCGCCCGAGGCTCGCGGCAACGGTCGAGGCAACGGCAACGGTAACGACCGTGTTCGCGTCCAGCGCGCCGATCGCGGCCTCGCCCAGGCGCGTGGCAACAACGGGCGCGGGAACGGCAACGGGAACGGCAACAATCGCGGCAACGCCACGATCGTGGATCGGGTCGTCGACCGGAACGTCGACCGCGTGATCGACCGCCGCGTCGTCGATGCACCCATCTTCCGCTACGGAAGCTACGGCAACGACTATCGCAACGACTGCCCGCCGGGTCTTGCCAAGAAGAACAACGGCTGCCTCCCCCCCGGCCAGGCACGACAGCTCTACGGCCAGCGTTTCGAGCCGCGCTACGCCGAACGCGACCTCTTCGGTGCCTACCGGGACTGGTATGGCCGCGACAACGACTATCGCTATCGGATCGGCGACGACTTCCTGTATCGGATCGGGGCCGGCGACATCATCGACGGGCTGATCCCGCTCTATGACCGCCGCGGCTATTATTATCCGGTCGGCACCCGCTACCCGACCGCGTACGACAGCTATAATCTGCCCTACCAGTATCGCGATTATTACAGCGATCCCAGTTATCGCTACGGCGACGGCGCGATCTATCGGGTCAATCCCGAAACGCAGATCATCCAGGCCGTGGCCGCGCTGCTGACCGGCGACGTGGCGGTCGGCCAGCGCCTGCCCAGCGCCTATTCGGTCTATAACGTGCCGCAGCCCTATCGTGCGCGCTATTCCGACAGCCCGGAAAATTACTACCGCTACTCCGACGGCTACATCTATCGCGTCGATCCGACGACGATGCTGGTGTCGGAAATCATCGAGGCGATTGTGTGATGAACAGACTGACCGTTACCGCCGCGCTCGCGGCTCTCGCCCTTCCGCTCGCCGCCTGTGGTTCGGACGAACCCGCCAGCGTGACCGAGGAAGGCGCCGCCGAAACCGAAACGCTCACCGGCGCCATCCCCGCCGACAGCCGCTTCGCAGCGGCGTTGGAGGAAGCGGGTCTCCAGACCCTTTTCGAAGGTCCCGAGCCCTATACGGTCCTCCTGCCCCCCGACAGCGCCTTCCCCGAGGAACTGCCCGAGGACAAGGAAGAGCTGGCGGCGATCCTGACGCTTCACATTCTGCCCGGCACGATTCTCGCCGAGGACATCACCAACGCACTCGAACAGGCGGGGGACGACGGACTGACGCTTCCCACCTACGGCGGCAGCGACCTCACCCTCGCGCAGGGCGAAGGCGGGCTGACCGTCTCCGCGGGCGGCGGCGCGGTGGCGCTTACCCCTGGCGAAACGACGCTCGAAAACGGCGCACTGCACCGGATCGACGGGCTGCTCACTAGCTAGAGGCCGATCCGGACGGGATACCGGCGCGCAGTCCCGCTCGCCGTCCGGCAGGAGCGCGCTTGTCCGCATTCGCGTCTTGCGACGAAAGACCCTCGCGTCGAGCCCTGATTGGGGCTGGCGCGACGCCTCTTGGTCGTTATAGTCCGGGGCACATCAACACGTGACCATGTCAGACACTCCGGGGGCTAGCAGCGCAATGAAGGCGACACTCGAACGGGCGGTTCTTCTCAAGAGCCTCAGCCATGTTCAATCGGTGGTGGAACGGCGCAACACCATCCCTATCCTCTCCAACGTCCTGCTCGAGGCTACCGAAGGTTCGGGCCTGCGGCTGATGGCCACCGATCTCGACCTCCAGGTCGACGAAACGGTCGAGGCCGACGTCGCGCAGGGCGGGGCCACCACGGTTCCCGCGCACACCCTGTTCGACATCGTCCGCAAGCTGCCCGACGGCAGCCAGGTCGAACTGACCGCCGCCGACGGCAAGATGCAGGTCGTCGCCGGGCGCTCGCGCTTCAATCTCCAGACGCTGCCGCGCGATGATTTCCCGGTCATCGCGGAGGGCGAACTGCCGACCCGCTTCGAACTGCCCGGCGCCACGCTGCGCCAGATCATCGACAAGACGCGCTTCGCCATCTCGACCGAGGAAACGCGTTACTATCTGATGGGCATCTTCTTCCATGTCGACGGCGACGTGCTCAAAGCCGCCGCGACTGACGGCAACCGCCTCGCCCGCGTGACGGTCGACAAGCCCGACGGCGCCGACGGTATGCCCGACATCATCGTGCCCAAGAAATGCGTCGCCGAACTGCGCAAGCTGCTCGACGAGGTCGAAGGCAGCGTCGAAGTCTCGCTGTCGGACAGCAAGATCCGCTTCGGCCTCGGCGCCGCGACGCTGACCAGCAAGCTCATCGACGGCAAGTTCCCGGACTATAACCGCGTCATCCCGACCGCCAACGACAAGCTGATGAAGCTCGATCCCAAGAGCTTCCTGTCGGGGGTCGACCGCGTCGCGACCATCGCCAACGAAAAGACCCGTGCGGTCAAGCTCTCGGTCGAAAACGACAAGCTGACGCTGTCGGTGACCAGCCCCGAAAACGGCGTGGCGGTCGAGGAAGTCCCCGCCGACTATCGCTCTGACAAGCTCGAAATCGGCTTCAACTCGCGCTTTCTCATGGACATCCTCCACGAAATCGAAGGCGACACGGTCGAAGTCCATTTCGCCGACGCCGCGGCACCCACGCTGCTGCGCGAAAACGACCAGAGCCCTGCGCTCTACGTCGTCATGCCGATGCGGGTCTGAGCTGCCGAGCCTAATATCGTCTGAGCGACGTCAGCGCGGCCAGCGCGAAGGGATCCCGGGTCCCGAGCGACCCGTACGCTTTCTCGGCGCGCGATCGACGGGGCGGGTCTCCCCATTCTGGTGATGCGAGGATCGACCCGATGATCACCCGCCTCGCGCTCACCGACTTTCGCAATCATGCGGAAACGCTCATCGAGCCCGCACCGGGATTCACCGTCCTGACCGGTCCCAACGGCGCCGGAAAAACCAACATCCTCGAGGCCGTCTCGCTGCTCGCGCCGGGGCGCGGAATGCGGCGTGCGGCGCTGGCCAGCATGGCGCGGCGCGAGGGGGCGGGGGGCTTCGCGATCGCGGCGCGGCTCGACGATGGCAGCGACGTCGGCGTCGGCACTCAGCCCGCCAATCCCGACCGAAGGATCGTGCGCATCAACGGCGCGACCCAGCCCGCCGCGGCGCTGGCCGAGCGACTGGCGATCCTGTGGCTCACCCCGGCGATGGACCGGTTGTTCCTTGAGGGCGCGAGCGGGCGCCGGGCCTTTCTCGACCGTCTTACGCTGGCGCTCGAGCCCGGCCATGCCCGGATCGCGTCCGCCTACGAGCGGGCCATGCGCGAACGCAATCGCCTGCTGGCCGAAGAAGCCTCGCCCGACCGAAGCTGGCTCGACGCGCTGGAAGCGCGAATGGCCGAGGCGGGGCACGCGCTTCACGACGCGCGGCTGCGGACGCTCGATGCGCTGTCCGATGCCGAGGTCGGTGGCGACGGATTTCCGCGCGCCGACCTGCGGCTCGTGGGATATGACGGCGCCCCGATCGCTCCCCTGCTCGCGGCATCGCGCCGCCGCGACGCGGCCGCCGGGCGGACGCTGGTGGGGCCGCATCGCAGCGACCTCGACGTGACGCTGGGCACAAAGGGCGAACCCGCCGCCAGTTGTTCGACGGGCGAACAGAAGGCGCTGCTCCTCGGCATCACGCTCGCCCATGCCCGGCGCGTCGCCGAACGGCGCGACATGCCGCCCATCCTGCTGTTCGACGAAGTGGCCGCGCACCTCGACCCCGATCGCCGCAGCGCGCTGTTCGCACTGCTGGACGGACTAGGGCAGGTGTTCGTGACCGGTACCGAGCCCGCCCTGTTCGACGCGATCGGCCCCGGGGCGGCGCGCTTCACCGTGCGCGGTGGAACGGTCCTTCGGGATTAGTGTCGCCGAACGCGCGTTCGTGCGCCTCCTTGAGCCTTTTTTCGTCGGGCTCGCTGTCGAGCGCCTTCATCGACCGGTCGAACGCCTCGCGGGCGATCGTCCGGAACGCATCGGTGCGCCCCTCCAGCCGCCGATGCACCGCGCCGAGGATCTCCTGGACCCGCAGATGCACCTCGACCAGCGCCGCCCCGTCGCGCGCGATCGGAACGATCAGGTCGCGCACCATCTCTTCGAGACTCAGGCCCGGCTCGACCAGCTTGTCGAGACCGCGCTCGGTCCCATTCTCTTCCTCGTCGAGAGCGTCGATGAACGTGTCGAACACCCGCATTCCCGCTGACAGCACCGCGATCGCGGTGCCGGGATCGTTGACCGCGGGGGACAGCGCGCGGCTCGCGATCTCGCCCAGCACGACCACTCCGAACCGCGGATCCTGATCGAAATCGCGCTCGTCCGCGATGGTGAAGCGGCGGCGCAGCTTGTCGGCGATCTTCTCGCATTCTTCCTTGTCCGCGGGCTCCTCGGCAATCCACGCAAGGGCGCGCGTGCGATCGACGAACGTTCCCGCCGGCGCGACCAGATGGACGTCGAGACAGCAGTCGACCGCCACCTCGCTCAGCTTCGATCGGTCGACGTGCGCGACGTAGCCGGTGCGATCGGGGAAAATGCTCATCATGGCTTGGTCAGGCGGATGACGGCGGCTCTTGCCCTCGATGTCGAGCGGCCCGGCATAGCGACCCAGCGCCTTGCGCGCCTTGCGCTCGACCCGCTCGATCGTGTCGGCCATCCTTCCGAAGTGGGTCAGCTGGCCGATCCAGTGCAGCAGAACGACGACGATCCAGATGATCACCCCGATCGTCCCGATCAGCAGGACCGCGCGCCCCTGCACGCCGTAGAAACCCGTCTTCAGCGCGATGATCCCGACGATCGAGAAGAGGAAGGCACCCAGGAACGTCGAGAGGGCGTTCTGTGCCGCCGCGTCCTCGACCAGCAGTTCGGTCGCCCGCGGGGTCCCCGACTGGCTGGCGCCCGAAAAGGCCGTCACCATCGCGGTCAGCGAAAAGGTCGTCACCGCCAGCATCGACGACGCCAGCACGGTCAGGATATTGTCGACCGCGCTCGACCCGATCTTGCCGAATTCATAGGGGAGGAGGGGCGCGATGAACGGCGCCATCAGCGCCAGAACCACCGACAGCGCACCGATCAGCGCGGCGCGAAACCAGATGCGTTTGCCCAGCTGGGCGATGAACCAGCGCCATTGCGGCATGATGAGAGCCTTCCCCTTGTCTGGCGCCCCAACGCGCGGCGTCGGAAAATGGCCCAACCCCGCTCCGAACGCCTCCCAGCACGGCGTCTCGGAAAGACCGCGAATTCCGGCCAAAAGCCTTGGCCTCGCACCCCGATTCTGCCATAAACCGGGCATGGAAATTCCGGCCACCGATCCCCATATCGATCGGGCATGATCATGCCCTCTCCGGCCACTCCCAACCTCTTGAAAAACTGACGAAAACCTTATGGCAAACGAACAGAACCAATCCGCTTACGGTGCCGACAGCATCAAGGTGCTCAAGGGCCTCGACGCGGTCCGCAAGCGGCCGGGCATGTATATCGGCGATACCGACGATGGTTCGGGTCTTCACCACATGGTCTTCGAAGTGTCCGACAACGCCATCGACGAGGCGCTGGCGGGGCATTGCGACCGTGTGCTGATCACCCTCAATGCCGACGGATCGGTGAGCGTGGAGGACAACGGCCGCGGTATTCCTGTCGACATGCACAAGGAAGAAGGCGTCAGCGCCGCCGAGGTCATCATGACCCAGCTGCACGCGGGCGGAAAGTTCGAGAACACCAGCGACGAGAATGCCTACAAGGTCTCCGGCGGGCTCCATGGCGTCGGCGTATCGGTCGTCAACGCGCTGTCCGAATGGCTCGAGCTCACCGTCTGGCGCGACGGCAAGGAGCATTGGATGCGCTTCGAGCACGGCAATGCGGTGGAAAGCCTCCGCGTCGTCGGCGAGGCCGAGGGTCGCAAGGGCACCAAGGTTACCTTCCTGCCCTCTGGCAACACGTTCAAGACCGTCGAGTTCGACTTCGATCGGCTCGAACACCGTTTCCGCGAACTGGCGTTCCTCAACTCGGGCGTGCGCATCTTGCTCGCCGACGAACGGCACGACGAGCGCAAGGAAGTCGAGATGTATTACGAGGGCGGGATCGCCGCCTTCGTCGAATATCTCGACCGCGCCAAGACCGCGCTGATCGAACCGATCGCCATCACCGGGCAACGCGACGACATCGGCATCGAAGTCGCGCTCGAATGGAACGACAGCTATTACGAGAATGTCCTCGCCTTCACGAACAACATCCCACAGCGCGACGGCGGTACCCATCTCGCCGCCTTCCGCTCGGCGCTGACGCGCACGCTCAACGGCTATTCGGAACAGACGGGCCTCCTGAAGAAGCAGAAGGTCAGCCTGACCGGCGACGACATGCGCGAAGGATTGACGGCGATCGTCTCGGTCAAGCTGCCCGACCCCAAGTTCGGGTCGCAGACCAAGGACAAGCTGGTCAGCTCCGAAGTGCGCCAGCCGCTCGAAAGCCTCATGAGCGACAAGCTTCGCGAATGGCTTGAGGAAAATCCCGAGCCCGCCAAGGCGATCATCCAGAAGGTCATCGATGCGGCCGCGGCGCGCGAGGCTGCCAAGCGTGCCCGCGAAATGACCCGCAAGGGCGCGATGACCGTCGCCTCACTTCCCGGCAAGCTCGCCGATTGTCAGGAAAAGGATCCGGCCAAGTCCGAACTTTTCCTGGTCGAGGGTGACAGCGCCGGCGGCTCAGCCAAGCAGGGCCGGGACCGCAAGACGCAGGCGATCCTTCCCCTGAAGGGCAAGATCCTCAACGTCGAGCGCGCGCGCTTCGACCGGATGCTGGGGTCCAAGGAAATCGGAACGCTGATCCAGGCGCTGGGGACCGGGATCGGGCGCGAGGATTTCAACGTCGAGAAGCTGCGCTACCACAAAATCGTCATCATGACCGACGCCGACGTCGACGGCGCGCATATCCGCACGCTGCTCCTGACCTTCTTCTATCGCCAGATGCCCGAGCTGATCGAGGCGGGGCATCTCTACATCGCCCAGCCGCCGCTCTACAAAGTGGGGCGCGGCAAGAGCGAGGTGTATCTGAAGGACAATGCCGCGCTCGACGATTATCTCGTCGATGCGGGGATCGAAGGGCTGATTCTCGCGGCCGTCGACGGCGATCACACGGGTCCCGGCCTTCGCGATCTGGTCAAGCAGGCGCGGCGGATGCGCGCATTGCTCGGCTATGCGCCGCGCCGCTACGAACCCGAACATATCGAAACGCTGGCGCTCGCCGGTGCGCTCGATCCCGAGCTGTCGGGCGATGGGCTTGCCGAGGCCGCAGGCCGCGCGGCGGAACGTCTCAAGCTGATCGATCCGGAGGCCGACTGGTCGGGCGGCATCGATGGCGAGGACCTGGTCCTGCGTCGCGAATGGCGCGGTGTCACCGACGCCGTGCGCGTGGGCGGCAACTTCCTCCGCTCCGCCGAGGCGCGCAAGCTCCACGCTTTGGGTGCCGAAATGGTGAGCACCTATCAGCAGCCCGCGACGCTCAAGAAAGCCGATGCCGACGAGGATGCGAAGAACATCACCCTCGTCGACCGACCGACCGCGCTGCTCGACGCCGTCCTCGCCGCGGGCCGCAAGGGCCTGTCGATCCAGCGCTACAAGGGGCTGGGCGAAATGAACGCCGACCAGCTGTGGGAAACCACGCTCGACCCCGACAATCGCGCGCTCCTGCGCGTGGCGGTCGACCAGGCCGATGTCGCCGACGAAATCTTCACCCGACTGATGGGCGATGTCGTCGAACCCCGGCGCGAATTCATCCAGGACAACGCACTCAGCGTCGCGAACCTCGACGTTTAGGGGAACGGGGCTTGCGGGGGCTTGTTGACCCCGGGTGACCCTGACCCTTGCCTCCTACAACATCCGCAAATGTATCGGGACCGACCGGCGGCGCGATCCCGATCGCGTCCTGTCGGTGCTCGACGAGATCGGCGCCGATATCGCGGTGCTCCAGGAAGCCGACAAGCGCGTCGGGTCGCGGGGCGGCGCCATCCCCATCGACCTGCTTCACGCGCACGAGAATTGGCAGCTCGTTCCCGCGGGGCAGAGCCACGACAAATTGCTCGACCGCGTGCCCGACCATGCGCTCACGCGCCGGTTTCTCGACCGGCTGGATACGCGCAATCTCGGCTGGCATGGCAACGCCATTCTGGTCCGCCACGGGGTCGAGGTCACGAACGCAATCTGTCTCGACCTGCCCAGCCTCGAACCGCGCGGCGCCCTGGTGGCGGAAGTCGAGCTCGGTGGGCGGGCGTTGCGCGTCGTCGGCGCGCATCTCGATCTTTCCGGCCTCTATCGCGCGCGACAGGTAAAGGCGATCCTCGACACGATCACGGCGCTCGGCACCGACATGCCGACGGTCATCGCCGCCGACACCAACGAATGGCGCACCAGCCCCAACAGCCTCGATGCGCTCGATGCCGACTATGAATGCGCTGCCTGCGGACCCAGCTATCACACCCGCCGTCCCATCGCGCCGCTCGATAAGATCTTCGTCGACCGGCGCGCCAACATCGCCGGATCGGGCGTCCATCGCAGCGCGCTCGCGAAAAGCGCCAGCGATCATTTCCCGGTCTGGGCGCGGCTGGCGCTCTAGCGGCCCCGTTCCATCTTGCGCTGGCGCCGTCGCTGGACGCTCGACCCGAGTCCCATCGCTTCCCGATATTTGGCGACGGTGCGACGCGCCAGGTCGTAGCCTTGCGCGCGCAGCTCCTTCACCAGCGCATCGTCCGACAGGATCTTCTCCTCCTCGTCGATGAGCTTCTTGATCGCCGACTTGACCGCCAGCGCGCTCGCCCCCTCGTCACTGTCCGCCGACCCGACGCCCGAGCCGAAGAAATATTTGAGTTCGAACAGCCCGCGTTCGCAGAACAGGTACTTGTTGCTGGTCACGCGGCTGACGGTGCTTTCGTGGACGTCGATCTTCTCGGCCACGGCAGCGAGGGTCAGCGGTTTCAGGGCCGACACGCCGTGGCGGAAGAAGCCTTCCTGCACCCGGACGATCTCGATCGCGGTCTTGAGGATGGTCTGCGCGCGCTGGTCCAGAGCTTTTACCAGAAAACTCGCCTCGTGCAGCTGGTCGGCCAGCCACGTCCGCGCCGCCTTGTCGTTCGCCCCCGCCTTTAGCTCGGCATGATAGGCGCGATTGACCAGCACCCGCGGCAACGCATCGGGGTTCAGCGTCACCTGCCACCCCTCCGCGCCCTTCTCGACCAGTACGTCGGGCAGGATGTCGGTCGCGGGCGTCCCCGTGAAACGGCACCCGGGCTTGGGATCGTAGGCACGAAGCTCGGCGACCATATCGGCAAGGTCGTCCTCGTCGACCTGGCAGATGCGCCGCAGATCCTTCATCCGGCCCTTGGCGAGCAGATCCAGATTGTCGATCAGCCGCGCCATCGCGGGATCGTGCCGGTCGGCGGCGATCGCCTGGAGGCGCAGGCACTCGGCCAGCGATCGGGCGCCCACACCCGCGGGGTCGAGCCCCTGGACCAGCACCAGCGCCGCTTCCATTTCCTCGATCGGCGCGCCGAGGCTGTCGGACATGTCTTCCAGCGCTCGTTCCAGATAGCCGGTTTCGGCGAGGCTGTGGACGATCGCCTCGGCCGCCGCCCCGAGCGCTCCCGGCGTCCCGGCCAGTTGGGCCAGCAGATGCTCCTTCAGGCTGGCGGGCCGATCCTCGAGCCGTTCGAAATCGAACGCCTCGCCCGCCGACGCCATCGGCAGGTCGGGAAGACAATCGGTCTCGCGCGCGGCCTCGCCCGCATCGTAATCCAACGCCCCGTCATCGCCGATGCGCTCGTCCGCGCCCGACCCTTCCACCTCGTCCTGGCTATCCGGTGCCCTGTCGGGTGCCTCCTCCGCACCGCCATCGTCGCCGCCCCGCTCGAGCAGCGGGTTTTTCGCCAGTTCCTCCTCGACCACCGCCTCGACCTCGATGGCGGACAGCGCCAGCAGCTTGATCGCCTGCTGCAATTGCTGGGTCATCACCAGCTGCTGCGAGACGCGGATATCGAGGCTGGGTCCGAGGGCCATTACGCCACCCTAAAGGGCAAAACTTTCACCGAGATAGAGCCGCCGAACCTCGGCATCGGCGACCAACGCCTGCGGCGTACCCTGGAACAGGACCTGCCCGTCGTAGATGATGCAGGCGCGATCGACGATCTCCAGCGTCTCGCGCACGTTGTGATCGGTGATGAGCACGCCGATGTCGCGCTGCTTGAGGTCGATAATGAGATCGCGAATGTCGGAGATCGACAGCGGATCGATCCCCGCGAACGGTTCGTCCAGCAGCATGATCGACGGGCTGGCCGCCAGCGCGCGCGCGATCTCGCAACGACGCCGCTCGCCCCCCGACAACGCCATCGCGGGGCTGGTGCGCAGGCGTGTCAGCCCGAATTCGTCGAGCAGCCTCTCGAGCCGGGCCTCGCGGTCGGTGCGATTCGGCTCGCTGATCTCCAGAACCGACAGGATATTCTGCTCGACCGTCAGCCCGCGAAAGATGCTGGTTTCCTGCGGCAGATAGCCGAGGCCGAGGATCGCGCGGCGATACATGGGGAGGCCCGTGATGTCCTCGCCGTCGAGGATGATCCGCCCCGCGTCGGGCCGGACGAGCCCCATCACCGAATAGAAGCTGGTCGTCTTGCCCGCGCCGTTGGGGCCCAGCAGCCCGACGACCTCGCCCCGCGCGACCGCCATCGACACGTCCTTCAGCACGACATTCTTGTCGTAGCTCTTGGCGATCGACTGCACCTGAAGCCCCCGGTACGCGACTTCCTCGGGAATTTCCGAAAGGTCGGTGCGGTGATCGGCCTCGGCTGCGGGAAGCATCAGTCGCGCTCGGGCACCGTGAACCGGCCCGACACGCGTCCGCCCGACTGGTCGATGCCGCGCGGGCCCCCGTCGATGACTGCGCGTCCGCTGTCGAGATCGATCGTCAGCCGCTCGCCCACCAGTTCGTTCGACCCCTGCTGCAGGCGCACGTCGCCGACCACCGTGATCAGCCCGTCGTCGATGTCGTAGACGGCATAGTCCCCGCGTGCCGTTTCGCTGGCAGACGTGAGCGTGACCCCGCCCGAGGCATCGAGCCGGCTGATGTCGATCCCCCCGGTATCTGCATAGGCGACCCGCAAGCGCGAGGTGCGCAACGTGAGGCCCGCCTGGCGCGCCACCACATTGCCGACGAGCAGAACCCGATCCTCCCGGTCGAGAAGTTCGAGACGGTCGGCGTCGAAGAACACGTCCGCGCCGGTGTCGTGTCCGGCGAGGATGCTGTTCTGGCCGCTACTCTGCTGCGCGCTCGCGGTCCCGGCGAGGCCGAGCAGGAGCAGGATGGCGATGATCGGTCTGGCACGCATGTTGCTTATCTGAACGCCCCCTGTTCGATTTTCAAGCGCACGCCGCCTTCCAGCACGACCGTGCGGCTATCGAGATCGGCGCGCATCGAACGGGCAGCGAAGGTGCCGACATTGGTCGCGCCGCTGACCCCGCCGTCGGCACGCATCTCGTTGGTGTCGAGATCGATTACGACATCGCGGGTGTCGAGCCGATAACTGTCGGGCCCGCGCGCCTCGAGCGGCCCGTCGACCTCGACCAGCTTCTCTTCGATATCGTAGCGGGCGCGCGGCGCGACGACCGTGACCGGCCCGTCGTCGGTCGCGAGGCGTGCCGCCATCCCGCGAATGACGACGATCGGCACGCGGCTCGATTCCTGAACCGCTTCGGCCGCGACGATCAGGAAGGACCGGCCCTCGTCGTCCTCGCCGCGATAGCGGGCTTCCTCGACGCGCATCCGTTCCTCGGCCCGATCGACCTCTTCCTTGTCGAGCAGGAAGCTGTTGTCGTCGCGGGCAAGGAAGGGGATCACCGCGAGCCAGGCGAACACCGCCAGAAAGGCCGCGGGGATCAGCCATTTGCCGATCCGCACCAGCGCGTCGTGGCCACCCCCGGGACGCGCCCAGCGGCGCTTGTCCACGCGCGCGTCGCGGGCGGCGCGGCCCATGGTCTAGCTGTGCGCCAGCAGGTCGACGTCACCCCAACCCTCGAGATCGAGCAGCGCGCGGGTCGGAAGGAACTCGAAAATCCCTTCCGCCAGCTCGACCCGATGTTCGCGTTCGAGCCGCTTGTCGAGTTCTTCCTTGAGGCGGTGGAGATAGCGCACGTCGCTGGCGGCATAGTCGCGTTGCGCATCCGAGAGGGTCGGGCCGCCCCAGTCGCTGGATTGCTGCTGCTTGGAGATGTCTTCGCCCAGCACTTCCTTGACCAGCTCCTTCAGCCCGTGGCGGTCGGTATAGGTGCGGATCAGGCGGCTGACCGTGCGGGTGCAGTAGAGCGGCGCCGCCATGATGCCGAGATAGGCGGCCATGATGCCGATGTCGAAGCGCGCGAAATGATAGATCTTGAGCCGGTCCTCGTCGGCGAGCAGCGCCTTCAACTGCGGCGCCGCATAATCGCTGCCGGGCGAGAATCGGACGAGATGTTCGTCGGGTCCGCCGTCCGACAACTGGACGAGACACAGTCGGTCGCGACCCGGATAAAGCCCCATCGCCTCGGTATCGACCGCGATCGGACCGGGCGCGAAGGTCACGTCCTCGGGCAGGTCCTCCTCGTGGAAATGCACTGCCATATCAGGTCCTTCTAGCTCGTCGCGCGGGGTGAGACCGTGCTTCTAGCGACACACATCGAGACTTGCCAGTAGGCGAATTCCGCGGATTTGGGAGGAATCGGTAGGAGCGCAAGAAAAGTTGGTATATGCTGCCGCGCAGGCATGGGCCGATTCCGTGCCGGAAAGCTGTGTCCGCTCGCCCGGTGCGGTGCTGGCTTTTGAAGGTGATTACGGGGCGAAGAAGTTTGGACGGGCATGGGTTACGATCGAGGGCGTAAAGGTGATCGCGGTGGGCGCGGTCGCGATAAACGGGACAACATGTTTGGCGAAGGCGATCCGTTCGAGGGTCGGCCTTCCTACGACGACCGCTCCGGCGGCGGCGGAAACTACGGCGGCGGTGGCGGTGGCTATCGCGGCGGTGGCGATCGCGGCGGCGGCTATGGCGGCGGTGGCGGCTATCAGGACCGCAGCGGTGGCGGTGGTTATGGCGATCGCGGTGGCGGTGGCGGCTACGGCGGCGGCGGCGGCGGTGGCTATCGCGGCGGCGGTGGCGGTGGTGGCGGCTATCGCGGTGGCGGCGGCGGTGGCGGCATGCCCCCGCAGGTCGTCGGCGAAGGCAAAGGCGTCGTCAAATTCTTCAACCCGCAAAAGGGTTTCGGCTTCATCGTCCGTGACGATGGCGGCGAAGACGTGTTCGTGCACATCAGCGCGGTCGAGCAGGCCGGTCTTTCCGATCTCGCCGACGGGCAGCCGCTGGAATTCACGCTCGTCGATCGCGGCGGCAAGGTCAGCGCGACCAATCTGGTCATCGACGGCGAGCCGATGGCGGTCGAACGCGGTGGCGGTGGCGGCGGTGCGGCCGCTGGCGGCGGCGGCGGCAACCAGCGCGAGCTGACCGGCGAAAGTGCCTCGGGAACGGTGAAGTTCTTCAATTCCATGAAGGGCTTCGGCTTCATCCAGCGCGACGACGGCCAACCCGATGCGTTCGTACACATCAGCGCGGTCGAACGCGCCGGCCTCGCCTCGATCAACGAAGGCGATCGCTTCGACTTCGATCTCGAGGTCGATCGGCGCGGCAAGTATGCGGCGGTGAACCTGAAGCCCGCCAGCTAGGGCTACCGGCCGGAAAAAAGGGCTGCCGTCACCATTGCGTGGCGGCAGCCCTTTTTGGTGTCCGGACCCCGCATCGCGCTCGCCCCATCGCATCTGCGCCACGGCGCGGCATCACGGTGGTTGTCCATCATCGGCACGAAAGTGCTAGGGGCCGCGCTCGATTTTCCGCTCCCGTACGGAGCCTCACGACGAACAGGATTCTTCCATGTTACTTGCTTCCCTTGCTCTCGCCTTCCAGCCCGCGCCCGTTCCCGCCGCCGACAGTCTGCAGTTCGACCTGTCCTGCATCTCGGTCCTGTCCGCCGCGGCGCAGCAGGACGAGACGATGGCGCCCCGGTTGATGCCGGTGTCGACCTTCTACATCGGCCGCGTCGACGCCCGGTCGGTGAGTGACGCCGATCTGCGCACCGCGGCGCAATCGGTCGGCGCCAATCTGGCGAACAAGGACGTCCAGCCGGTGTTCGATGCGTGTGCCGCCCGTTTTCGCGCGGCGGGTCAGCGGCTTACCGCGCTGAACGGCGCTCGCGAGGACGCACCGGCAGTCGGTCGCTAGGCACGCGACAGCGGCTCGAAGCGTGTCAGCCTGAGCCCGGACCAGAAACCCGTGGCGGCGCCCAGCGCCGCGGCGATGCTGTAGCGCAGCAAATTGACGATCACTTGCGGAGGCGCACCGGGCCACTGGAGCCATTTGTAGCCGAAGCTCACGACGAGCGCGGTTCCCAGCGCGGCGAGGAAAAGGCGCCACCAGTGCGTCCCGAGCCATTGCTGGGTAAAGAGGTAGATCAGCGCTCCAGGAGCGGTCCAGACCATCGCCAGCAGGACGGCTACCGGCTCGCCCAACAATCGTAGCGGTGCCGCTCCGGAGAGGATCAGGCCCGCGGCGAGCCCGACCCATCCCAGCCCCAGGGCGATGAAAAGCTTCGCCCCGTCGCTCACGTCACCAGTTTCTGCAGCCCCGCGATCGTATCGGCCTCGTGCGCCGGCTTGTCCTCGCGGATGCGCGCGATCCGGGGAAAACGCATCGCGAGGCCCGACTTGTGCCGCGCCGACTTGTGGATCGAATCGAACGCGACTTCGATCACGAGCGTTTTTTCCACTTCGCGCACCGGTCCGAACCGGTTGACGGTGTTGTTGCGAACGAACTTGTCGAGCCATTTCAGTTCCTCGTCGGTAAAGCCGAAATAGGCCTTGCCGACCGGCAGCAACTGCTCGTCCTCGGTCCAGCAGCCGAAGGTGTAGTCGGAGAAGAAGCTCGATCGCTTTCCCGATCCGCGCTGCGCGTACATCATCACGCAATCGGCGGTCAGCGGATCGCGCTTCCATTTGTACCACAGGCCAACCTTGCGTCCCGCGACATACGGCGAATCGCGGCGCTTGAGCATCAGTCCCTCGACCCCGCTGTCCCGCGCTTCCTCGCGCAGATCGGCAAGCGCGTCGAAATTCTCGGCCTCGACGACCTTGCTGAGATCGAATCGGTTGGGGTCGAGCCGGGGCAGGAAATCTTCCAGCACCTTGCGCCGTTCCGCCCATCCGAGCTTCCGCACATCGTCGCGACCGTCGATCAGGATGTCGTACAGCCGCACGAAGGCCGGCGCCTCCTTCTGCATCTTTGCGCTGACGTTCTTGCGGCCCAGTCGCTGCTGGAGCGCGTTGAAACTGCCCGCCTCGCCCCCCTGGTGCTTGCCGCGTACCAGTAACTCGCCGTCGACCACGCCCTCCACGTCGAAGGCGTTGCAGACGTCGGGAAAGCTGCCGCCGATGTCATCGCCCGTCCGGCTGTAGAGCCGCGTCTCTCCGCCCGCCCGGACGAGCTGGACGCGGATGCCGTCCCATTTCCATTCGGCTGCATAGTCGGAAAGGTCGACCGTCTCGTCGTCCTCCAGCGGGTGGGCGAGCATGAAGGGCCGGAACACCGGAAGGTCGGCGACGTCGGGCGGTTCGCTGCGCCCCTCGGCCCAGTCGAACAGCTCGGTGAAGGGCGGCTCCATCGCGTGCCAGACTTCCTCCACCGCTTCGACGTCGAGCTCGAACGCCTGCGCGAACGCCACTTTCGCCAGCCGCGCCGACACCCCGACGCGCAGCGCGCCGGATGCCAGCTTGATCAGCGCGTAGCGCCCCGACGGGTCGAGATGGTCGAGCATGGTCGCCAGCAGCGCAGGGGCCTCGGCCTTCTTTGCGGCCTGCAACTGCATGACCGCGTCGGAGATCCGCACCGTGCCGTCGTCGATGTCGGGCCGCCCGTCGGCCGCGTCGGGCCACAGCAGCGAGATCGTCTCGGCGCTGTCCCCGACATAGTCGCGGCTCATCTTGTAGAGGATGGGGTCGATCCGTTCCTCGGCCAGGGCGCGCACGGCGGCGGGTTTCACGTGCGGAATGTCGAGCGTGCCCGTCAGCGCCGCGAGCGCGATGCCGCGATCGGGATCGGGCGCGCTCGTCAGATAGTCGCCGATCCGCCGCAGCTTGGCGTTGCGCGACCGCGTATAGGTGAGGTCGTCGAGAAGTTGGGAGAAGGCGCGCATCGGAGGTTCAACCGCCGATGTACGCGTTTCGCTCCCCCCGTCGTCCCTTGACAAAATGCCGCTCCGGCGTCAGGAGACGCGGCGATCCGGGCGGCGGCGCTTCCGCTGCCCTTTTTGTTTCACGATTCGAATCGGAAAGCCCCTGCCATGGCGAAGCCCGCAACCGTCAAGATCAAGCTCGTCAGCACCGCCGACACGGGCTTCTTCTACGTCACGAAGAAAAATCCCCGGAACATCACCGAAAAGATGACCTTCCGCAAATATGATCCCGTCGCGCGCAAGCACGTCGAGTTCAAGGAAGCCAAGATCAAGTAGCGCGTTCGCGCTCGATCCGATTTCAGGTGGATGAGGCGGGGTCGGTAACGGCCCCGTCTTGCGTTTGTACGGCTGTAGCCTCGTCGGCGCATTGTTCGGGCACCGGTCCCGCGTCGAGCAGTTCGCCGACCGTTTCGGCGAAGCGGGCCACCGAAATAGGCTTGGACACATAGGCCTGCGCGCCCGCCTGCCGGATGCGCTCGTCGTCGCCCTCGGCGGCATAGGCGGTCACCGCCATGATCGGCACGCGGCACAGCGTCTCGTCCGCGCGCAGCCGCCGCATCAATTCCATTCCATCGATGTGCGGCAGCTGGATATCGGTGATGACGAGGTCGGGCTCCAGCTCGCGCGCCACCTCCATCGCCTCGCGGCTGTCGGTCACTCCGCGCGTCTCGTGCCCGTGCGCCGTCAGCAGGTCGCAGAAGAGCTTGATGTTGAGGGCGTTATCCTCGACAACCATGATCTTCGCCATTCGGACGGAACCCCTGACACCCACCGGAGCTTGTGGCTGTAGGCGATGACTTCACAAATTCCAAACGATGCGGCGACGTTGGGCCTCCACGCGCTGGCCGCGACGCTCGCCGATCCGCGCCGCGCGGAACGTCTGCTGGCGACTACGGGGCTGGCGGCGGCGGACCTGCGCGAGCGTGCGGACGATCCCACCACCCTGTCGGCGGTCCTGACCTTCCTCGAGGCGCACGAGCCCGATCTGGTCGCGGTGGCGGACGATATCGGCGTCCCCCCCGGACGGCTGGTGGCGGCGCGGGAGCAGCTCGATCATGGCTAGACCGCTGCTCATCTGCGACTGCGACGAGGTGCTGTTGCACATGGTGTCGCATTTCCGCGACTGGCTCGACGAAGCGCGCGGCATCGACTTCGCCTTCGAAGGCGGCACGTTCGAGGGTGCGCTGACCTATCGCGACATGGGGGCGACCGTGCCCGCCGATCAGGTGTGGCCGCTACTGGCGCAATTCTTCGCCGAGGAAATGCATCGCCAGACGCTCGTACCTGGTGCGAAGCAGGCGCTGGAAACCTTGGGCGAAACGGGCGACATCGTCATCCTCACCAATATCGGGCACGAGGCGCACGCGCTCCGCGTCGAGCAGTTGAAGGGATTTGGGCTGGAGCACGAGGTCGTGACCAACCGCGGGGGCAAGGGGCGTCCGGTGGTCGAGCTCGTCGAACGCCACGCGCCGAGTGCCACGGTCTTCGTCGACGATCTGGCGGGACAGCACGCCTCGGTCGCCAAGCATGCGCCCGATGTCCGGCGGCTCCACATGATCTCCGAACCCGCTCTGGCACCCCACGTGGCGAAGGCCGAGGATGCGCACGCACGCATCGACGACTGGGCCGAGGCGACAACATGGATTCTCGAACAATGGGAGACGGCATGACCAAGACGGCATTCATCACCGGCGCGACGGCAGGGATCGGCGCGGCGACCGCTCGGGCGCTGGCTGGCGAGGGCTGGCGGATCGTCGGTCTGGGTCGGCGCAAGGACCGGCTCGACGCGCTCGGCGAGGAACTGGGCGGCGCCTTTCATCCGATCGTCGGCGACATGCGCGCGATCGAGGATCTGCAGCGGATCGTGCGCCAGTTGCCGGACGACTGGTGGGAAATCGACCTGTTGGTCAACAACGCGGGCCTTGCGCCGCCGATGGACGATTTCCAGGACGCCGATCTCGATGCTCAGCTGAATGCGATGCATACCAACATGGACGGGCTGGTCGGGATCACGCGCGCGCTTCTACCGACGCTGGTCGAGCGGTCGGGGGGGATCGTCAACCTGTCCAGCGTGGCGGGCAGCTACCCCTATCGCGGCGGCGCGGTCTATGGCGCGACCAAGGCGTTCCTGACGCAATTCGGGTTGAGCCTGCGCAGCGACCTCGCGGGGACCGGCGTGCGGGTGACGAGTATCGAACCCGGCATGGTGGAAACCGAATTCACGCTGGTGCGCAACGGCGGCGACCAGCAGGCGTCCGACACGCTCTATGCCGATATGGACCCGATGACGGCAGAGGATATCGCCGAGGCGATCCGCTGGGTCGCGATGCTGCCCGCGAACGTCAACATCAACCGCCTCGAACTGATGCCGACACGGCAGAGTTTCGCCGGCTTCGCGGTAGAGCGGAAGTCTTGACCGACCCCGACGCCGGGGCCTAACCGACGCTCATGAGCACCATCGATCAGCGCCTCGAAGAGCTGCGCATCAAGCTGTCCGCGCCCGCCAAACCCGTCGCCAGCTATCTTCCCTACGTGGAAAGCGCCGGTTTTCTGCATATTTCGGGCCAGATCTCGATGAACGAGGACGGCAGCCTCATCGTCGGGCGGCTGGGCGAGGATTATAACGTCGAGCGCGGACAGGCCGCGGCGCGGCGCTGCGGCATCGGGCTGATCGCACAGATGAAGGCTGCGCTCGGTGACCTCGACCGGGTCGAGAAGATCGTGAAGCTGGGCGGATTCGTCAATTCGACCCCCGATTTCAGCGACCAGCCCAAGGTTATCAACGGCGCCAGCGACCTGATGCAGGACGTCTTCGGCGAAGCCGGACGGCACGCTCGCAGCGCAGTCGGGGTCAACGTGCTTCCGCTCGGCGTCGCGGTCGAGATCGACGCGATCGTGAAGGTTCGCGGCTAAGTCCGTCGTCGCGCGGTTGCGGGCGCCTGCGCCCGTCCTCACATAGAAGGGCGATGGACACGCCCGCTTCCGACCCCGTCGCCAGGCTGATCGCCGAGATCGAGACGATACCGGCGGCGCGGTGGGACGCGCTGGCGGGCGGCGACCCGTGCGTCGGACATGCCTTCCTGTCGCTGCTCGAAACTTCGGAAAGCGTTGGCGAGGGAACGGGTTGGGACCCGCTCCACGTCGTAGTCGAGCGTGACGGAGAACCGCTGGCATTCGCGCCCACCTACCTGAAGAGCCACAGCCAGGGCGAATATGTCTTCGACCACGGCTGGGCCGATGCGTTCGAGCGGGCGGGCGGGGCCTACTACCCCAAGCTGCAGGTCGCCTCGCCCTTCACGCCGTGCCCCGGGCGGCGGTTACTGGGGGACGACAGGACAACGCTGATCGCGGCGCTGGAGGCGGTGACGCGGCAGAACCAGCTGTCGAGTGCCCACGCGACCTTCATCGAGGACGAGGATCGGGCCGCTTTCGCCGACCGCGGCTGGCTCATTCGCGAGGGGCTGCAGTTCCACTGGTTCAACCGCGATTATGCCGATTTCGACGCCTTCCTCGACGCCCTGTCGAGCCGCAAGCGCAAGGCCATCCGCAAGGAACGGTCGCGCGCGGTCGAAGGACTGGAGATCGAGGAACTGCGGGGGTCGGACATCGGCGACGAGGCGATCGCGGCGATGTGGGCATTCTATCAGGACACCGGACATCGCAAATGGGGGCGTCCCTACCTGACCCGCGCGTTCTTCGAGGGAGTGGTCGAGGCGCTCGGCGACGCGTTGCTCCTGTTCCTCGCGCGCGAGGACGGCGTGCCGGTCGCGGGCGCGCTCAACCTCGTGGGATCAGACGAGCTATACGGCCGCTACTGGGGCACTTTGGTCGACCGCCCGGGGCTGCATTTCGAACTGAGCTACTATCGCGCGATCGACTGGGCGATCCGCGAGGGCAAGGCGGTCGTGCAGGCGGGTGCGCAGGGCGAACACAAGCTTGCGCGCGGTTACGAGCCGGTGCGCACCTTCTCCGCGCATTACCTTCCCGATCCCGGCTTTCGGGCGGCCGTGGCGCAATTCCTCGACAGCGAACGGGCGGCCGTGGCGCAGGAAATCGAGTGGGCGCGCGAAGCCTTGCCGTACAAGGCCGGCTGACAATCAGTCCTCGCCGAACACCGACACGTCGCGATTCCCGTTCGCCGATACGCGTCCGCGGTACATCCCGGGCGTCGTGAAGCTCCACGCCGATTCCCCCGTCGGGGCGACCGCGATAAGGCCACCGGTACCGCCGAGCGAGCCGATCTCGGCCAAGACGTCGTCCAGTGCCTGCTGCAGTCCATGGCCGCAAAAGCGCATGCGGGCACAGATTTCGTGCGCGGCGCAGGTGCGAATGAAGACTTCGCCCAGCCCCGTCGCGCTGACCGCTGCGGCGCGATCGTCGGCATAGGTGCCCGCGCCGATCAACGGCGAATCGCCGATCCGGCCCCAGCGCTTGGCGGTCAGCCCCCCGGTCGAGGTGGCGGCGGCGACATGGCCCGCCGCATCGACCGCGACCGCGCCGATGGTGCCATATTTGATTTCCGCATCGAACGCGTCGTGACCCTTGGCGAGCAATTCGTCGAGCTGGCGACGACGTTCGGTCGTCACGAACCAACTGTTGGCGACCTGCTCCAGTCCCGCTTCGCGCGCGAAGTCGTCGGCGCCCGCCTTGGCGATCAGGACGTGGGGACTGTCTTCCATCACGCGCCGCGCGGCGGTGACGGGCGCGCGCGTCGACCGTAGCCCCGCGACTGCTCCGGCGCGTCGGTTGGCGCCTTCCATGATGGCGGCGTCGCATTCGACATGTCCGTCGGCGGCGAGCACGCTGCCCCGTCCGGCATTGAAGGCAGGATCTTCTTCCAGGACGCGCGCGGCGGCCTCCACCGCGTCGACGGCCGTACCACCGTTGCCGAGAATTTTCTCGCCCGCGACCAAGGCGTCGGAAAGACCGGCGCGCGCGGCTTTTTCCTGCGCGGGATCGAGCGTGTCGGGGTGCATGGCGCCCGAGCCGCCGTGTATCATGAGGGACCACATGACGCCCGCCTAGCCGAGCGCGAAGCGATTGGCCACGGCCCGCCCTATAGGTCGGCGGCGATCGTCAACGTCGGTCCGCTGCCCGGAGCGGCATCGCCCGCGACACGGGCCCGATAGTCCGCGTGGAGCCGGATCCGTTTGTGCAGCGGCAGCGAGACGCGCGGGCCGACGTCGAGGCGCGTTGCGCCGCGCTGCGCAGCCCCCCACAGCCCCACGCCACCCCGCAACGGACCATACAGCCGGCGGGTGGCGGTGGCGGCGCCGTCGATGAACCAGTCGGGGTCCTCGATCCCGACCGCGCCCGCCTGCGCGTAGGCGTCGAGCCGGAAACGCGCGGGCATCGGTTCGCCGCTGATGCCGGTTTCCAGAAAGGCGGCAAAGGCCGAGCGCGCAGCCGGACCCGAGGACAATGCCTCGCGTCGTTCGAGAGTGAAGGCGAGCGGCCAGCGCGGAACCGGGCGATAGCGCAGCCCGAGCGCGACCTCGTCGCCCGCGACGCTGCCGGTCGCACTGCTATAACGCGCGGCCAGTCCCCAGTTTTGATCGTGATTGTAGAGCAGACGCACGCCCGACTGGTCGCCGCCCAGTGTCGAAGCGGGGGCCAGACCCGCGGTGCCTCCCCGCCCCCCCAAGGCGTCGCGCAGGAACGACCATGCCGACAGTTGCCAGCGGTCCGGCAGCGCGCCCTCAGGTCGCGGTGCCGCGACGGGGGGCGGCAGGACTTGTGCCGCCGATATCGACACCGTCGATGCCGCTTCTGGCACGGGAGCGTCGCGTCCCGTCGGGGCGGCGGCAAAGACCGGACTGCCGTCGGCCAATCGATATCCGATCAACTGTTCGGGCGGGCGACCGGAGGCTTGAAGGTAATGGGGGACCGGAACGTCGATGGTGCGATACCGGTAGCGCGGCACGTCGACGATCCGTTCGCGATAGCGCGGCGGAGGTGCCATCATCGAAGCAGCAGACATCGTGCCCGGTCCGCCGGGGGCGGGCATCGCCGCGCCGTAGGGGATGAGCATGCCATAGGGCGTCATGATCGCGCCGGGAGGCCAGCCGTCTGGCGCGGCCTGCGCCTCCCGATATTCGGAAACGGGCGGCTGACTGTCTGCGGGGCGCGATACGCGGGCATGGTCGGCAGAGGCCGGAGCGGGAGCGGAGGCTGCTGCGACTTGTTCCGATCCGGCATCCTCGAACAGGGCGCCGGTTTCGAGAAATTCGGCGGCGAGGAGACGAACCCCCGCCCAGCCGACGACCACCAGCGAGAGGAAGCGGACGGCGGGGCTCATTGCGCGGCGGGCTCGGGGAAGACATGGTCGGTCTTGTCCCATCGGGCGGGACGGCGGCTGAGATGCAGTCGCAACGCGCGCCAGCTGGCGAAGATGGCGATGACGTTGCCGACGACGAGGCGCGGGATCGACAGCAGTCCCTGTACCGGCCCGTAGGTCATGGTCGTGAACAGCGCACGCATCAGGACGCGCCATCCGAGCAGCAACGCGTTGACGATCAGCAGATTGCCGAGCAGCGGGGAGACCTCGGGCATCACGGGCGCGCCCAGCTGCGCCGCAATCCATAGCTGGCTCCACAGCAGCAGGGCCGTATAGCCCGCGAGCAAAAGCATCGCGGCGAGCGGACCGCGACGGTCGCGCATCCGCCACCACGTCTCGCCCCAGCTGCCCTGCCACCCCAATCGGCTCCACCCCGCGAAGGCGATGCCGCCGATCCAGCGGGCTTTCTGGCGAATGGCGGTATTGAGCGTGCTCGGGAAATGCCCCCGGCTGGCGACCATGTCGCCCGATCCGGGAATCGCGGGAATGCGCACGAAGATCGTCCGCTCGCCCGTCTGGCCGATGCGCAGGCCGAGTTCGTAATCCTCGGTCTGGCTGTCGGCGTCGAACGGACGGCCCTTCTGGGTGGCGGCGATATCGGCGAGCGCATCGCGCCGGATCGCACAGGCCACCCCCGCGAGCGGCACGGCGGCACCGACCGCTTCGCGCACGACCAGCTCCTTGCCGTGGCTCTCCGCGAACTCGTCGCAATAATGACCGCCGATCCAGGTCGAGCGCGGATCGATCAGCGGGACGACCGGAAGCTGTACCGCCCCCGCCCGTTCGATCAGCGCATCGAACAGTGGCAATTCGAAGGGATGAACGAGATCCTCCGCGTCGTGGAGGATGACCGCCTTGGCGAAACTGGCCGACGCGCGCTCCTCCTCGAGCAGCGCGGCGTAGAGGTGGTTGAGACAGTCTGCCTTGGTCGTCGGGCCGTCATGGGGCAGCTCGACCGGAATGACGCGCCAGTCCTCGACGCTGGCGATGGCGCGGCCGGTGCGCGGATCGTTGGGATAATGACCGACGAACAGCTTATAGTCGCGATTGCCGAACCGGGCGAGCGTGGTCATCAGCATGTCGGCGATGACGCGATGTTCGTCCCATGCGGGAATGAACACCGCCATCCACCCCGGTTCCTTGGGCGGTGTCATCCGATCTCCGAACGCGCGGGGATAGCGTCGATAGACGGTTGCGTAGCGCCACAGGCGGCGCGTGAAATACAGGATATCGACGAGCAGGTCGTCGAGCGCGAACAGGAGGAGCCCGACCGCAGCGAACAGCGCCAGTTCCTGTGCGATGGTCGGCAGAAACGCGCTCATCGCGCGCCCGTTTCAGCGAAGAAGTGGATGATGACTCGAACCCCCATGCGCCTCCCCCGAGGCGTCCTGTCCGAGCGCTTTCATCCATAATGAACGTAATCGGGAAAGCAATCGGCTTTGTGATCGAACGAAATGGCCGTCCCGTCACCGATCCGGCGGAAAGTATTGGTCCGTCCGCTCGCCAGCCCGTAGGAAGAGGCGATGATCGCACTGGTCGCCTTCTCGCTTGCAATGGCACCGCCAGCCTATCTTGGCGGAGACGAGCGCTGGGCCGCGTTCGCGCTTGCCGACGGACGTTGCGAGGCGCGCGGGCGCGCATGGCGCGTCCTGCCCGACAGCCAGCGCGAGCGTCAGCCGATGATGCGATTCACCTTCGCGAGCGGCCGCGCGCCGCTGCTGCACGTCAATCTTCGCCGTGCGGTGCGCGAAGGCCAGTCGGTGCAGCTTCAGATCGACGACACGCCCTTCGTCTTGTCGGGCGAGGGCTACGGCGCGTGGGCCGACGCCGCGCAGACGCGCGCCATCATCGCGGCCTTGCGGACGGGCGCCCGGATGCGGGTCACCGCGCGCAGCCGGTCGGGCGCACGCTTCACCGACTATTATCCCCTGGGCGGCGTCCCCGCCGCGATCGATGCGGCGGCGGCCGGATGCACGGGCGCCCGTGCACGATAGGACTGGAAAAAGCGTGGCCTCTCCACTAGATGGCCAGCATCCATGAGCGCCGACACCTCCTTGATGCCGATCGCCGGCAATACCGATCCCGTGGTCGCGGGAGGACGCACTGCGCCCGATGACGGGGGCCGGCCCAACCTCGTCGGGCTGCCCAAGGACGAACTGCGCGCCGCGCTGACCGACGCGGGAATGGCCGAGAAGCAGGCGAAGCTGCGCGCCAAGCAGATCTGGCACTGGATCTACAACCGCGGCGCGACGACGTTCGATGAAATGACCGACATTGCCAAGGCGCAGCGCCCGTGGCTGGAAGAGCATTTCACGATCCGCCGCCCCGACGTGGTCGAGGCGCAGGTATCGACCGACGGCACGCGCAAATGGCTGCTCCGCACCCACGACGGCCACGATTTCGAGATGGTGTTCATCCCCGACGCCGACCGCGGCACCTTGTGCGTGTCGAGCCAGGTGGGTTGCACGCTCAACTGCACCTTCTGCCACACCGGCACGATGCGGCTGGTTCGCAACCTCGAACCCTACGAGATCGTCGGGCAGGTCATGCTGGCGCGCGATACGCTGGGCGAATGGCCGAGCCGTCCCGACGGGCGCCTCCTTACCAATATCGTGATGATGGGGATGGGCGAACCGCTCTACAATTTCGACAATGTCGGTCAGGCGCTGAAGATCGTGATGGACGGCGACGGGCTGGGGCTGTCGAAGCGCCGCATCACGCTTTCGACCTCGGGCGTGGTCCCGATGATGGAGAAATGCGGTGAAGAGATCGGCGTCAATCTCGCCGTCTCGCTCCATGCCGTGACCAAGGAGGTGCGCGACGAGATCGTGCCTCTCAACCGGAAATACGGGATCGAGCAGCTGCTGGAAGCGTGCGCCGCCTATCCCGGCGCGAACAATGCGCGGCGTATCACGTTCGAATATGTCATGCTCAAGGACAAGAACGACAGCGATGACGATGCGCGCGAGCTGGTGCGGCTTCTGAAGCACTACAAGCTGCCCGCGAAGGTCAACCTCATCCCCTTCAATCCGTGGGAGGGCGCGCCCTACGAATGTTCGACGCCCGAGCGGGTGAAGGCCTTTTCGGACATCGTGTTCGAAGGCGGTATTTCCGCGCCCGTCCGTACGCCCCGCGGGCGCGACATCGATGCGGCATGCGGTCAGCTCAAGACCGCGGCGGAGAAGAAGTCCCGCGCCCAGCTCGATCGCGAGGCGGCGGCCGGTCAGGCGGGCTGAGAGGCCACCCCAAGGTCACGACGTATTCTGGGAAATTCTCCGTAGGTCGCGGCGCGCCACAGCCATTCGAGGGGGCCATAACGGAAGGCCCGCAGCCACAGGATGCTGAAGACGATCTGGAGGGCGAAGAAGATCAGCGCGATCGAGAGGGTCTGGCTCGGCATCAGGTCCCCGACCATCGAAAACCCTCCGGCGATCCCGTACAATAGCCAGAAATAGAGCACGCTCTGTATGATGTAGTTGGTGAGCGCCATGCGTCCGACCGGCGCGAACAGCTTGGGCAGCCAAGACGTGCTCGCCTTGTTGAACAGAAGGATCAACCCGGTCGCATAACCGAGGTCGAGGATCGGTACGCCGATGGCGTGAATGGCCGGGGTGAGGCCGAAGATCTTCGGCACTATCTCGAAATCCATCATCGTGTAGATGAGCTCGAGTGCGAGGCCGACCGGCAGGGCGATAATGCAGATCTTGCGGATCTGCGGGAGCAACTCGCCGGTGCGCTGAAGCCATCCCTGCCGCGCGATCCAGGCGCCCACCAGGAAGCGACCGAGGACATAGCCGAGCCAGCCGAGAACAAGACCGGTCGAGAAATATTCGAGCCAGTGCAGCTGGAACACCTGCTCGACCCATTGGGTATAGGTGCCACCATCGAACACCGCCTGTCGCTCGAGGATGCCGGCCTGGCTTAGAACAGTGGCTTTGCCCGCGGCATCGAGTTCGAATGCCTCGATCAGCCAAACGGCGACCGGTCGTGCGAGGAGCGCCAGCGGCACCCCGATCAATAGCATCGACTTCGCCGAAATCCTGCGCATCGCGAACAGCAGGAAGCCCATCGCCGCGTACATGTGGAGAATGTCCCAGGGCCAGAACAGGAAGAGGTGCGCGACACCGAGGCCAAGCAAGACGGTCAGGCGGCGCAGGTAGGTTGCCTCGAAGTCCGCCCCCCGCGCTTCGAGGCGCTGCATCTGCACCCAGAAACCGATCCCGAAGAGCAAGGCGAACAACGTATTGGCCTTGTCTGACACGAGCCACTCGATTCCGAACAGGACGCTGCCCTGCACCGGGTCGGAAAAATACCCGGCCATCTGCTCCTCGGTGATCGTGAAAGGGGAGGCGCGTTCCACCACACGATGTTGGCGATCAACACCCCGAGAAGCGCGAATCCGCGGAGTACGTCCATTTCGCCGATGCGCTCGGCCGATGTGACCGGCGCAGCGCCGGTCGTCCTGCTCTCCCCCATGACCGCCCCCTATGCGGTTAATGTCGGCTATACGACATAGAGTATTTCGCGCGCTTGCACCAGAGGGACGGCCTTGTCAGAAAGTGCGCAAGGGGAACTTCCAGTGTCACTACTCAAGAAACTTGCCGACAAGCACCTCACCGCGGGACGGATCACGCTGGTGAAACCCGACGGGTCCGAGGAGACCCTGGGATCGGGTTCGCGCTCGCTCCGCGTCCGATTGGCCGGCGGCAGGGTGATCGGCGACATCGCGCGCAATCCGCGGCTCGCGCTCGGCGAGAGCTTCATGGACGGGCGGCTGGTCATCGAGGACGGCTCGATCCTCGATCTTCTGGAAATCGTGCAGAAGTCCAACCGCTGGGAGGATGGCGGTCTCGGCGCGACGCCGTTCGCCCGGTCCAATGCGGTCAAGCAGGCGCAGCGCTGGCTTCGCCGCAACAATCCCGTGACCAGTCGCAAGAATGTCGCGCATCACTACGATATCGGCAACGATCTCTACGCGCTGTTCCTCGATCGGCGACGGCAATACAGCTGCGGCTACGTCACCGATCCCGCGCACGGGCTCGAACAGATCCAGGCCGACAAGCTCGCCCATATCGCTGCCAAGCTGCACCTTCGCCCCGGAGACCATGTGCTCGACATCGGATCGGGATGGGGCGGGCTCGCCATCTATCTCCACCAGGTCGCGGGGGTGGAGGTGACGGGCGTGACCCTGTCGCGCCAGCAACTCGACTATGCGCGGGCCAAGGCCGAGGCGGCGGGCTTTGCCGACAAGGTGCGTTTTCGGCTGATGGACTATCGCTCGCTCGAAGGACCGTTCGACCGGATCGTGTCGGTCGGCATGTTCGAACATGTCGGCGAGGCGCATTACGAGCTTTTCTATCGCAAGTGCCGCGATCTACTGGCCGATGACGGGGTCATGCTGCTCCACACGATCGGCAAATATGGTCAGGCATCGGGACCCGACCCGTTCACCGACAAATACATCTTCCCCGGCTATCACCTTCCCAGCCTGTCGCAGATGACGGTGGCGAGCGAAAAGGCGCGCCTGATCACCAGCGACGTGGAAACGCTGCGCCTCCACTATGCCCATACGCTGCGTCACTGGCTCGAACGGACCGAGGCCCACCGCGACGAGATCGTTGCGATGTACGACGAGCGTTTCTACCAGCTGTGGCTCTACTATCTGGCGGGCGGCATCGTGATGTTCGAGGACGGCGGGGCCTGCAACTATCAGGTCCAGTACATCAAGGATCGCCGCGCTTTGCCGATCACCCGCGATTATATGGCCGAGGCCGAAGCCCGGTACCGAGGGCTCGACCCGGCATGACCGCCGCAAGGCCCGCCAGCGCCTTGCCGGAAGCCTGGTGGCAGTCGCGCCTCTATCTCTCGGCGCTTCAAATGGGGGACGACGTGCTGGTGGCGGTTCTGATAGCGAACGTGCCCTAGCCGACGCTTTCGTAGAGGCCGAGGATCGATACGCCGAAGGGCATCGGCACTCGCCCGACCCAGGCCTGCTCGGCGCCGAAGACCATGCGGAGCAGTCCGTTCACGGGTCCCGGCGGCACGGCGTCGTCGGCGCTCTCGTTCTTCGTGACCTTGCCCAGCAATCGGGCGGCCGCGATCGGCGGAAACAGGTGGCTGTTGAAATAGCTCGAATGACGTCGTCGCCATCCGTGCGCACTTGCCAGCGCGTCGAGCCGGGCGCGATTATAGCGGCGGAAATGGTGATGCGCCTCGTCATGGTGCGACCACATCCACTGATAGGCGGGCACGGTGAGGAGCAGCAAGCCGCCGGGCTTGACCACGCGTTGCAGCCCTTCGAGCGCGGCGCGGTCGTCCTCGACATGCTCGAGCACGTCGAGCAGCGCGACCATCTCGTAGGCATCGTCGTCGATGCCGGTCAGTTCGGGCAGCGCCGCGTCGATCACCTCGCGGCCGAGACGCTGCGACGCCAGCGCGCGGGCGGGCGCGTCCAGTTCGACCGCGTCCACCCGGCCATGTTTTTCCAGCATCGGGAAATTGTGCCCCGTGCCTGCTCCGACCTCGAGGATGCGTGCATCGGCCGGGAGCGCGGCCTTGCGGACAAGAAACGTGTCGAGGATGTCGCGGCGGGCCTCGAACCACCAATGGTCCTGGTCGGTTTCCGCCATGCGGTCAAATACGGCGCGATCCATCATTCGCCTCCTAGGTTTTCGCGCACGATATAAAGCGGGCGCTGCTTGGTTTCGGTCAGGATACGCCCGACATATTCGCCGAGGATGCCGAGGCTGATCAGCTGCACAGACCCCAGGAACAGGACGGCGACCATGATGCTGGCATAGCCGGGTACGTCGACACCGGTGATCATCGTCTGGAGGATGACGAACGCCGCGAATACCAGCGTGCCGAGCGCGATCAACGCACCGACGTAGGACCAGACGCGAAGCGGCACCGTCGATGCCGAGGTGATTCCGTCGAGCGCCAACGTCCACAGCTTCCAGAAGCCGAATTTGGTGGTGCCCGCCTGCCGTTCCTCGCGGCGATAGCCGACCGTAGTGGTCTTGAACCCCGCCCAGCCGAACAGGCCCTTCATGAAGCGGTTCCGTTCGGGAAGCGCCTTCAGCACCTCGACCACCTTGCGGTCGAGCAGGCGGAAATCGCCCGCATGTTCGGGGATCTTGTCCTTCGAAAGCGCATTGTGCGTGCGGTAATAGGCGCCTGCGGTCGCGCGCTTGAGCCACCCGTCGGTTTCGCGGTTGGTGCGCACGCCGACGACGACGTCATGCCCCTCGCGCCAAGCCGCGAGCATGGGCGCGATCGCGGAGGGGGGATCCTGCATGTCGACGTCGTAGGGGATGACGGCATTGCCCGATGAATGGTCGATCCCCGCCGACAGCGCCGCTTCCTTGCCGAAATTGCGGCTGAGCGAAATCCCCCGGATCCGCGGGTCGCATGTATGCGCTTCGCGGATCAGCCTCATCGTTCCGTCGGTGGAGCCGTCGTCGATGAACAGGATCTCGAAACTGTTGGCGGCCGGGTCGTCGAGTTGCTCGAGCACCGGGATCATCGCGGCGAGGAACGCCGGAATTGCCTCTTCCTCGTCCTTCACCGGAAGCAGAAGCGTGAGTTCGGGGCGCCGCAGCGCGGTCATGTCGTTCATGCGTAAACCCATTTGCGGTGGAGAGCGAAGGTGAGCCAGGGCGTAACGAACAGGAACGGGACGATCGGCCACCAGGTCGCCCCGCCGATTTCCTTGACCAGCCACCACACCCAGAACTGGTTGAGGGCGAATCCCGCCAGGTTGACGGTCAGGAAACGCGCGTTGCGCCGCCCCGGACGATCGCGGCCCCCGTGGCCCGCGAAACTGTAGCGGCCGTGCACCGCATAGCTCAGGAAATTGAAGACGATGAAGACGAGCGCCAGCGCCAGGTTGGGATCGACGAGCTGCGCCACCACCCAGTAGGCGACGGAGAACATCACCGTGATCCCGAACCCCGCGACCGCATAGCGCGCGACCTGGGCCAGCACGGCGCGGCGTTCGGGCTCGATCCTGTCCAAACCGTGTCGCACTGCCGCTACCATGATTGCCCCGTTCGCCCGTCCTTACCCGATGCAATCAGGTTTTGCACCGTCATGGTAAACAGGTCGTAAACGAATGGGCGCCTTTTCGCGGCTTGTGCCGAGACGCGGCGCTGCGCATGAAGGGGCACGACGCGACTGGGGGGAATGAAGAAGTGCTGGAACGGCTGTCGGCCTTGCTCGAGCGACGCTGGATCGCGGTGATGCTGTTCGTGTGGCTGCTGTTCGCGAACATCGCGATCTTCCTGTCGCTGGAACCGATCATCGAACTAGGGCTGCGCGATACCGACGACAATTTGCGCATGGTACAGGTGCGCGACTGGCTGGCGGGTCAGGGCTGGTTCGATCTCGAACAGAAAAGGATGGTCGCGGGCAATCTGCACTGGTCGCGTCTTGTCGACCTGCCGATCGCGGGCCTCATCCTGTTGTTCGAACCGTTCGTCGGCACGGCCGTCGCGGAACGGGTCGCGGTCATGCTGGCACCGCTTCTCGCGATGTTCGTGGCGTTGATCGGGCTCGGGCTGACCGCACGGCGGCTGGTGGGCCCCAGAAGCGCGCCGCTGGTCGGCATCGCCGCCATCTTCGCCAGCCTCGTGGCCGCGACCTTCTGGCCGCTGCGGATCGACCATCACAACTGGCAGGTCGCGGCGCTCGCGTTCGTCATGGCGGGCGCGGTCGATCCCGAAAAACGGCGGGGCGGGATCGTCGCGGGGATCGCGACGGCGCTGTCACTCGGCATCGGACTGGAAATGATGATCCCAATGGCGCTGGTCGGCGCGGGCATCGTGCTCGGCTGGGTCTGGCGGCCCGACGAGGCGCGGCGCATGGCCAGCTACGGCGCCAGCCTGGCTCTGGGATGCGGGGTGATGTTCCTCGGCTTCGCGTCCGAGGCGAACCGCGCGTTGATGTGCGACGTCCTCAGCCCCGTCTGGACCAGCGACATGGTCCTGGCGGGCGCGCTGGCGGTGCTGCTCGCGATCGCCTCGCCCGCAAAATGGCAAGCACGTCTCGGGCTGGCGGCGGCGGCCGGCGCGGTCCTTGCCGCGACGCACGCGCTGGCGTTTCCGCATTGCCTTTCGCGGCTGGAAGGGGTCGATCCGGCGGTGGCGGACCTGTGGCTCAACCGCGTGTCGGAAGCGCGCGGCCTTCACGAACATAGCGTGTCGACCGCCATTCGGACGCTGGGGCCGGTCGCTGTCGGGCTGGTCGGCTTCGTCGCGGGATGGTTCTGGTGGCCGAAGGATGCCGAACGGCGGCGGCGGCTGCTGATCGTCGCGGTGCCGACGGCGGTGATGGCCGCGCTGACCTTCTGGCAGCTTCGCGCGGGAACAGCGGCGCAGGCGCTGAGCCTCGTCGGCGCTGCCGCCTTCGTGACGCTGATCGTGCCGCGGGCGCTGGCATCGGGAAGTGCGCTGATCCGCGTGCTCGGGACCGTCCTTTCCCTGATGGCAGGGCTCAACATCCTGTGGCTGATCCTCGCCAGTTCGTCCCCCAAGAACCGGATCGAGGAGAGCAAGGCCGAAGCCGCACGGGCGCAGGCGGAAGCCGACGCGCCCGTCTGCCGTGAGGAACAGGTGCTCGCGACGCTCGATCGCATCGCGCCCTCGACGCTGTTCGCGCCGGTGGATCTCGGCCCGCGATTGCTGGCCACGACGCACCACCGCGTGATCGTGGGTCCCTACCACCGCAACGACGAAGCGATCGGCTACGTCATTTCGGCGTTCGAATCTTCCGATGCGGAAGAGGCGGCGGCGGAACGGACGGTGCGCGGCCTCGGCGCCGATTATGTCTTCGTCTGTAACGACATCGGCCGCCCGCCGGTCAGCGGCGAGGGCAGCCTCGAGGCGCGGCTGATCGCCGGCGATGCGCCCGACTGGCTGGTCGAGGAGCCGGGATACGAAGGATTGCCGTTCAGGCTGTTTGCAGTGAGGTAATCAGGCTCTGGGCGATGCCGTCGATCACGAATTGCGCGGCCAGCGCGGCGAGAATGACGCCCAGTAGCCGCGTGATCATCGCTTCGACCTTCGCGCCCAACAGCTTCATCAGCGGCCCCGCGGACAGCAGCGCCCCCAGCGTGAGGAGGATGACCAGCGTCATCGCGCCGAGGATGACCATCACCTCGTCGGGGCCCGTCGCATTGGCCATGAACAGCAGCATCGCCGCGATGGTGCCGGGTCCCGCGATCATGGGAATGGCCATCGGGAAGATGCTGACGTCCTCGGCCTCGGGGGTGCCTTCCAGTTCGTCGGCACGCTTCTCGCGCCGCTCGGTGCGCTTCTCGAACACCATGTCCAGCGCGATGATGAACAGCATGATGCCCCCCGCGATGCGGAAGGCGGCCAGGCTGATCCCCAGTGCGGAGAGCAATGCCTCGCCGAGGAAGGCGAAGAAGATGAGGATGCACCACGCGACGATGACCGCCCGGAACGCCATGCGGCGCCGTGCGGCGGCGGTGGCGTCGCGCGTCAGCCCCGCGAAGATCGGCGCATTGCCGGGCGGATCGATGATCACGAACAGCGTGACGAAGGCGCTTCCGAACAGCTCGATCATGGCTCAGCCTTCATAGGTGGGCGGCTCCAGCCCCTCGCGGGCGTGCGCGGCGCGCAGCGTGTTCGCGAGCAGCATGGCGATGGTCATGGGCCCGACGCCGCCCGGAACGGGGGTAATGGCGTCGGCCTTCTCCGCCGCTTCCTCGAACGCGACATCGCCGACCAGCCTGCCCTTCTCGCCCGGTTCCGAGGGCTCGAGGCGATTGATCCCGACGTCGATGACCGTCGCGCCCGGCTTGATCCAGTCGGCCTTCACCATTTCCGGGCGCCCCACGGCCGCGACGAGGATGTCGGCGGTGCGGGCCAGCGCGGGCAGATCCTTCGTGCGGCTGTGCGCGATGGTAACCGTCGCATTCTCCGCAAGCAGCAATTGCGCCATCGGCTTGCCGACGATGTTCGAACGTCCGATCACCACCGCGTGCAGCCCCGACAGATCGCCGTGCCGCTGCTTGAGCAGGTGCAGGCAGCCGTAGGGAGTGCAGGGGACCAGCGCGTCCTTGCCGACCGCCAACCGGCCCGCGTTGACGACGTGGAAACCGTCGACGTCCTTGGCGGGATCGATCGCGTCGAGCACGTCGCTCTCGTCGATGTCGCCGGGAAGGGGAAGCTGGACGAGGATGCCGTCCACCCGATCGTCGCCGTTGAGCCTTTCGACGAGCGCCAGCAGGTCGGACTGCGAAGTGTCGGCGGGAAGGCGATGAACCTCGCCCTCCATCCCCGCCTCGCGCGTCGCCTTTTCCTTGGACCGGACATAGACGCTGCTGGCCGGATCCTCTCCGACGAGAACGACGTGCAATCCCGGTGCCCGGCCTGTCCGGGCGCGGAAATCGGCGACGCCTTCACCGACGCGGGCGCGGACCTTCGCCGCCTCCGCCTTGCCGTCGATGCGGGTCGCGCTCATCGTCGGATCGTCGGACCGATTTCGAGCAGGATGCCCGGCAGGATCATGTCGCGAAGGATGATGATGGCGAAGATCACGACCATCGGCGACAGGTCGATGCCGCCGAAATCGGGCAGGACCTTGCGGATCGGTCGATAGATGGGGTGGGTGACCCGTTCGAGAAATTCGACGATCGACGCGACGATGCGGTTGTACGGATCGAGGATCCGGAACACGAACAGCCAGGAGATGATGACCTGCGCGATGATGATCCAGAACAGGATCGTCAGCGCGTAGGAGATGATTTGGAAGATGGCGAGGATCATGGGGCCGATGTAGCGGGGGCGTGTGGCGCCCGCAATACAGCGCGATGGCCTAGGGCGCGAACCGCTTCGGCTGTGCCTCGGCGAGAATGAAGGCGAAGTCGTCGTCGTCGTCGGTCCACTCTGCCACCGGCGTCCAGCCGCCCGCCAACAGCAAGGTCCGCGCGCCCCGGGGCCCGTATTTATGGCTGTTCTCGGTATGGATCGTGTCGCCCGCGGCGAAACGGAAGTCCTCGCCCGCGATGGCGAATTCCACGTCGCGCTCGGCGACGAGGTGCATCTCGATCCGCCCCAGCATCTCGTTCCAGCGCGCTTCGTGGTGAAACGCCTCCTCGGGAATGCTGCCGTCCAGTTCGCGGTTGATCCGCGTCAGCAGGTTCATGTCGAACGCCGCGGTGACGCCCTCGGGATCGTCGTAGGCCGCTTTCAGACGGTCGATATCCTTGATCCGGTCCATCCCGATCAGCAGGTGGCTGTCGTCGTGCAAAATCTGGCGAAAGGTCCGCAACAGGTCTGCGGCGCTGCGCGGCACGAAATTTCCGATCGTCGATCCGGGGAAGAATCCGATACGGTGCAGCCCGTCGATCGCGTCGGGCAGATCGAAGGACTTGGTGAAGTCCGCCTCGACCGGATCGACTTCGAGCCCCGGATGGTCGTCCGCCAGCTTTGCTGCACTGTCGCGTAGGTAATCGCCCGAAATGTCGATCGGCACGTAGTGATCGGGTCGCAACGCCTCGATCATCAGCGGCGTTTTCGTGACGCTTCCTGCGCCGAATTCGATCAGCGCGCCGCCGGTGCCGACGTGTCGCGCGATGTCGGCGGCATTGTCGCGCATGATGCGCGTCTCGGTTCGCGTGGGATAATAGCTGTCGAGCCGGGTGATGTCGTCGAACAGCTCGGACCCGCGCCGGTCGTAGAGCCAGCGTGCGGGGATCGCGGGTTGCGGTTCGCGGAGCCCGCGGAGCACGTCTTCGCGGAAGGCGGGGTCGGCGGCGGTCTCGCGGGCCGCCTCAATCGTTTCTTGCAAGTCGCACTCCGGTGAACTGCCAGCGCTGGGCCGGGTAGAAGAAATTGCGGTAGGTGGCGCGGCTGTGACCGCGCGGCGTCGCACAGGACGCGCCTTTCAGCACGAACTGCCCGCACATGAACTTGCCGTTATATTCGCCCACCGTACCCGCCTCGGGTTCGAAGCCGGGATAGGGCAGATAGGCCGACTGGGTCCAGTTCCACGCATCGCCGAACGCGTCCTGTGTCCCTTCGGGCATCACCGCCCGCGCAACGTCGAGCTGGTTGCCCCGCGCCGGATCGGCATCGCGATACGCATGTTCCCACTCCGCCTCGGTAGGCAGACGGTGCCCGACCCAGCGGGCAAAGGCGTCGGCCTCGAAGTAATTGACGTGGGTGACGGGGCGGCTGGCTTCGATCGGGCGGCGACCGGCGAGCGTGAAGCGCGACCATTTGCCATCGAGGTTGCGCCAGTAGAGCGGGCTTTCGACCTTGTTCTCGCACACCCAGCTCCACCCGTCGGCGAGCCAGAGCGAGGGCGTCGAATAGCCGCCGTCCTGCATGAACTCGGCCCACTCGCCCTGCGTGACCAGCCGGTCGGCGATCGCATAGGGGTTGAGCAGCACGTCGTGCCGAGGCCGTTCGCAATCGAAGCTGAACCCCGACCCGTCGGCACCGATCGAGACCCGGCCGCCCGCATGGCTCGTCCAGCCCATCGGACCCGCCGAACCGCTCGCGACCGGCGGCCCCCGCATGTAGGCAGGATCGAGCGGATTGGCCTCGAGCGTTGCCAGAATGTCGGTAAGGAACAGCTCCTGATGCTGCTGTTCGTGATGGATGCCGAGATTGACGAGGCTCTTCACCTCGTCAGACAGCGTCGGCAGCGCATCCATGAGGACGGTATCGACATGCTTCCGGTAGGCGCGCAACTCGTCGATGTGCGGTCGGCTGATGAGACCGCGACGCGCGCGACAATGGCGCTCGCCCTCGCCCTCGTAATAGCTGTTGAAAAGGAACGGCCACTTCTCGTCGTAGATCGAATAGCCCTTCACATGATCGCGCAGGATGAAGGTCTCGAAGAACCAGGTCGTGTGCGCCAGATGCCATTTCGACGGACTGGCGTCCTCGTGCGGCTGAAGGCTCGCGTCGGCGTCCGACAGCGGCTTCGCCAGGTCGAGCGTCAGGCTGCGGGTGGCCGCATAGCGTTTGCCGAGATCCGGCTTCGGTTGCTCGTCCGATCGGGCCACAACGTTTCCTCGTACTACAGTATCGCGACACCGTGCGCCACGATGTAACGCACGATAATGGTTAGCGGGTACTGCCGGGCTTCCACTTGATCTCGCCCGACCCCCGCACCGCTACCGAACGCGCGGCAACGAAAAGATGGTCCGAAAGGCGGTTCAGATAGGCCAGCGCCTGATCGTTCACGGTCTCCTCGGCGGCGAGGGCCACGGCCTTGCGCTCGGCGCGGCGAACGACCGCGCGCGCGAGATAGAGCTGTGCGGTGGCGGGCGATCCGCCCGGCAGCACGAAGCTGTCGAGCGTGGGCAGGTCGGCTTTCATCGTGTCGATTTCGGTTTCCAGCCGTTCCACCTGGGCGGCTTCGATCCGCAAGGCGCCGTCGATGCCGTCGGGGGTGGCGAGGTCGGCGCCAAGGTCGAACAGTTCGTTCTGGATCCGGCGGAGCGCGGCGGGATCGCCTTCACCGCCCTTCGTCATCGCGCTGATCGCGACGCCCAGCACGCTGTTGGCTTCATCGACATCGCCGATCGCCTGCATCCGCAGCCCGTCCTTGGCGACCCGGCTGCCGTCGACCAGCCCCGAGGTGCCGTCGTCGCCGGTGCGGGTGTAGATCTTGTTGAGTTTGACCATCGATGCCCCCCGCGAGCGCGCCCGCTAGCGCGAGACCGCGAGAATGATGGCGATCACGATGATCGCGAACCCCTGATACAGCACGCGCTTCTGCATGTAGTTCTGCTGCTTGGCGCCGTTCATGTCCTTGCCGGATGCCATCGCCATGACCCCGCGAACGAGAACATAGGCGGTCGCGGCCATCAGCCCGACAAGAAGAAGGATAAGGATCGTCGTCATGTCTTCTATGTAGGATCGGTCAGACGAAATCCCAAGGGCAGTCTTTTGGCCATGAGGTCCGCGAACAAGGCGGCGCCGTCGACCCCCTCCGCGCGCATCGCCGCCAGCGTGGGTGCCCGGTCGCGCTTGGCGAGCCGCTTTCCCTCCCCGTCGACGACCAGCTGGTGATGCAGATAGATGGGTTCGGGCAGCCCCAGCAGCAACTGCAGGACCCGCTGGATCGGCGTCGATTGCGCGAGATCGGCGCTGCGCGTCACGAGCGTCACGCCCTGCGCCGCATCGTCGAGCACACAGGCGAGGTGATAGGCGGCGGGCGCGTCCTTGCGGGCCAGTATCGCGTCGCCGATCGCTTCATAGTCGGCGAACTGCAGACCCAGCGCGACGTCGTCCCATGCCGGCAGCGTGCCGATCCGCTCGAGCGCCTTCTCCGCATCGAGCCGCCAGCTGTGCGGCTCGGCCTCGCGGCGTTCGGGATCGTCGGGGAGATCTCGGCAGGTACCGGGATAGTGCGCCCCAGGATCGCCGTGCGGCGCCGCTTGCGCTTCCTCGATGTCCTTGCGCGTGCAGAAACAGGGATAGAGCAGCCCGGCTCGCCGCAGCTTGTCGAGCGCCGTCCGATGTGCTTCGCCCCGCTGCGATGCCGTCATGACGTCGCCCTCGAACGTTGCGCCCAGCCATGCGAGGTCTTCGTGGATCGCCTCGACGAACTCGGGGCGCGACCGGCCGGGGTCGAGATCGTCGATCCGCAGCCGCAATTGCCCGTCCGCCGCCTTCGCCGCCGCCGCGCCCCGCGCGAGACTATAGGCGTGGCCGAGGTGCAGCAGTCCCGTCGGCGACGGCGCGAACCGCGTGACGATCACAGGATCCCCCTGTGGCAAAAGTGACTCTTGTCAGATTCCCGAGATTCTGGTGTCATCATCCTGCCTCGTCCGAATGGCATCGGACGACGCATGGACGGAAAGACGGGTCTTGCGCCGCCGGTCTCCCGCATTGGTGAGTGCGATACGCCACGGGAGGCGGTGTCAGGCCCTCGGAGGACTGAACCGAGGAGATCCTTGTGGTCGATCATCATCCGGAAGTGTTGCGCCATCCCGACAGTTGTCCGGCGCTGGTATTGAATGCGGATTATACGCCTCTTTCCTATTATCCGCTGAGCCTGTGGCCGTGGCAGACAGCGGTCAAGGCGATGTTTCTCGAACGCGTCGACGTGGTCGATCATTACGACCGGACGGTGCATTCCCCCAGCTGCGACATCAAGCTGCCGAGCGTCATTGCGCTGCGCCAGTACGTCAAACCGAACGAATATCCCGCCTTCACCCGGTTCAACCTGTTCCTTCGCGACAAGTTCGCCTGCGTCTATTGCGGCGCGAGCAAGGAACTGACCTTCGATCATGTCGTCCCGCGGCGACTGGGCGGCATCACCAGCTGGGAAAACGTCGCCACCGCCTGCGCACCGTGCAACCTCAAGAAGGGCGGGCGCACGCCCAAGCAGGCGCAGATGCCGATCCACGGCGGCGATCCGATTCGCCCGACCAGTTGGCAATTGCAGGAACACGGCCGCGCTTTCCCGCCCAACCATCTCCACGACAGCTGGCACGACTATCTCTACTGGGACGTCGAGCTCGAGGCCTAGCGGCTCGCCAACCAGTCCTTCAGCACCGGCGCGACTTCCGCGTCCGCCATGCCGAGCGCGAGGTTCGCCAGCGCGAATCCCTGCTTGTTGCCGCAATCGTGGCGGACCGCGTCGACGGCGAGCGCGTGGAAGGGCTGTTCGCCGATCAGCTTGGCCATCGCATCGGTCAGCTGGATCTCGCCGCCCGCGCCCTTTTCGTGAGCGCCCAGTTTGTCCATCACTTCGGGCTGCAGGATGTAGCGACCCACGATGCCCAGCGTCGACGGTGCATCCTCGGGCGCGGGCTTCTCGATCATGCCCTTCACCTCGGTCGCCTTTCCGCGAGTCTCGCCCGGATCGACGATGCCGTAGCTCGACGTCTTTTCGCGGGGGACATCCTGCGCACAAACGATGTTGCCGCCCAGTTCGTCATAGGCGTCCATCATCTGCCGCAGCGCGCCGGGCTGCCCCACCATCAGATCGTCGGGAAGCAGCACCGCGAACGGTTCGTCCTTGGTGATGTGCCGTGCGCACCAGATCGCGTGGCCGAGGCCAAGCGGTTCCTGCTGGCGCACTGTCACCAGTTCGCCGAATCCCGCGCGGCTGCTGTCGAGCATGCCCTTGTCCTTGCCCTTGTCGTCGAGCGTGCGTTCCAGCTCGTAGGCCATGTCGAAATAGTCGACGAGGCTCGACTTGCCGCGTCCGGTGACGAACACCAGCCGGTCGATCCCCGCCTCGCGCGCTTCGTCGACGGCATATTGGATGAGCGGCCGATCGACGATCGTCAGCATTTCCTTGGGCATCGTCTTGGTCGCGGGCAACAATCGCGTGCCCAATCCGGCAACGGGGAAGATGGCAGTGCGGACGGGCTTCATGGTCTATTCCTCGTCGTCGTCCAGTTCGACGTCGGGACCGGGAATGTCGGACACGTCGACATCCTCGGATTCCACGTCGGTCGGATCGGGCTGGGGTGCCGCGCCGCCTTCGGGCGGGGCAAGGTCGAAGGGATCGGGCTGGCGCGGGGTCGATCGGGTGACGATCTCGTCGATCCGTTCGGGCCGGGCATAGGGCGGGGGGATGAGAAGGTCGTCGGCGTCGGGCGTTGTGCGCGCCAGCACCGGGCGCGGCGGAAGGTCGGCGCCCACCGCTGGCTTCAACGGTCCGGCATCGCCGCAGGCCGCGAGCGCGAGGACCGGAAGCAGGAAAGCGAAGCGCCGCATGCCTCCGCAATGCCGCATTGCCGGGCCGCTGCCAACCGCTTAGGGCCTGATCCATGATACCGAAAAGCGTCACGATCATCGCCGCGCTGCTGCTCGCCGCCTGCGACAACAGTGCCCAGGCCCCGGCCGCCGATACTCCCGTCGTCGCCGAAGCCGGCGGCATCGACCGCAGTCACGCGGGCGCGACCCTCCCCGACATCACGATGACATCGGACGATGGCGAGGTCGTTCGGCTGGCCGACTATGCCGACGGCGAACCGCTGCTCGTCAACCTCTGGGCCAGCTGGTGCGCGCCGTGCGTCAAGGAACTGCCCACCCTCGTCGAACTGTCGACGATGGAATCGGCGGGCATCCCGCGCGTCCTGACCTTGAGCCAGGACATGGGACCGGCCACCTCGGTCCGCGCCTTTCTCGACGATCAGGGGCTGGAGGCCGTCGAGGGCTGGCAGGACGCCGAAATGGCGATGACCGACGCGCTCTCGGTCCGGATCATGCCCACCACCGTCCTCTACGACGCGCAGGGCAGCGAGGTGTGGCGCTACGTCGGCGACCGCGACTGGTCCGACGCCGAAGCCGTCGCGCTGGTCGGCGAAGCCTTCTGAGCTAGTCGCGCAGCAGGTCGTTGATGCTCGTCTTCGACCGCGTACGCTCGTCGACCGTCTTCACGATGACCGCGCACGCAAGGTTCGGCTGCCCCTCGCGCCCCGGAAGCGTTCCCGGCACAACGACCGAATAGGCCGGCACGCGCCCCATGTGCACCTTGCCCGAGTGGCGGTCGACGATCTTGGTCGAGGCGCTGATGAAGACCCCCATCGACAGCACGGCGCCTTTCTCCACGATCACGCCCTCGGCAACCTCGCTGCGCGCGCCGATGAAGCAATCGTCCTCGATGATGACCGGTTCGGCCTGCAGCGGCTCGAGGACGCCGCCGATCCCCGCGCCCCCCGACAGATGGACGTTCCGACCGATCTGTGCGCAGCTGCCGACCGTCGCCCAGGTGTCGATCATCGCGCCCTCGCCGACATGGGCGCCAATGTTGACGAAACTGGGCATCAGCACCGCGCCCTTCGCGACATGGGCACCCCGACGCACGATCGCGCCCGGCACCGCGCGGAAACCGGCGCTCTTGAACTGATCCTCGCCCCAGCCGAGGAACTTGCTGTCGACCTTGTCCCACCACGGCGCGCCGCCGGGACCGCCGGGGATCGCCGTCATCGGATTGAGGCGGAAGGACAGCAGCACCGCTTTCTTGAGCCACTGGTTGACCTTCCAGCCACCCTCGCCCGTCGGCTCGGCCACGCGCTCTTCCCCGCTGTCGAGCAGGTGGATCGCCTCGCGCACCGCCTCGGCCGTTTCGTTGTCGTCCGCCGAGATGCTGTCGCGCCGGTCCCAGCCGGTATCGATGATGGTCTCCAGATCGCTCATGCTTGCTCCTCGAACAGGGTGTCCAGCCATTCGCCGACATCGGTGATCCGGTGATCGACATGCGCCGTTTCGGGCGCGTCTACCGCCTGTTCGGAGCCGTTGTCGACCCAGACGGTGGTGAAGCCCAGTTCCTTCGCGGGCTTCAGATTCTTCGACATGTCCTCGACCATCAGCGTCGCCGCGGGGTCGAGGTCGAACTGTTCGACCAGGCAATCGTAGCCGTGCCGTTCGGGCTTGGGGCGATAATCGCACGCATGGATGTCGTGGACGTGCACGAAGTGGCTGCCGAGCCCCAGCCGTTCGAGCACGCGGCCCGCATAGGGCGCATCCCCGTTGGTATAGACGAACGCGCGCCCCGGCAGCCGCGCGATCCCGTCCGCGATGCGCGGATCGGGGGTCAACGCGTCCAGCGGAATGTCGTGGACGTCCTCGAGGAAATGATGCGGATCCACGCCGTGATCGGCGATCAGTCCCGCGAGCGTGGTGCCGTGGCGATGGAAATAGTCCTTCTGTACCCGCCGCGCCTCGGCCCGCCCGACGTCGAGCAGCCGTTCGATATAGCCGGTCATCCGCCGATCGACATGCGCGAACAGTCCCGACGACGCGGGGTAGAGCGTATTGTCGAGGTCGAAGATCCAGTTGCGGACGGAGGCGAAGGCGGGGTCGATCACCCGACGGGGCTTAGACGAGGACCGGCGCTTCAGCAAAGCGCAAGGTTGGCGTTGGCATAAGTCACGGAATTCCCTGTACTTATCGGGGATGCGTCAGTTCGGAGGAGCAGCGTTCGGTGAGAGCGGCAATGTGGCATCGGGGAGTTTCGGTCGGCGCGCTGGCGTTGCTTCTGGCAGCATGCGGGGGCGGGCCCGGCACCATCGCGCGTCCCGCGCCGCCGCCCGCGCCGCCGATCGGCGGAACGCCTACGCCCACCCCGACACCGGCCCCGACCCCCACACCCACTCCGACCCCCGTGACCCAGCGGGTCGACTACGACACCGCTGAATATCGCAATTCGGGCGGCGCGGCGGGCGTCGACGCGATCCGCGCCTATCAGGCGGGCGCGACCGGTGCCGGGATCGCGATCGGGATCGTCGACACGGGTATCAATCCGACGCTTTCGGCCTTCGCGGGCCGTATTTCTTCTGCCAGCGGCGACGTCGCCGGCAACCGCGGTATCAGCGACGAGGGCGGACACGGGACCGCGGTCGCGGCAGTGGCCGCGGCGGCGCGCGACGATCGCGACACCTTGGGCGTGGCCTTCGACGCGACCGTCGTCGCGGTGCGCGCGGACGATGTCGGCACCTGCGCGACCGACGAAGGCTGCCTGTTCTCCGACCGCGAGATCGCGCGCGGGATCGACCGCGCGACCCAGGCCGGCGTTCGGGTCATCAACCTGTCGCTCGGCGGGGAAGGGGCCGGACGCAGCGTGATCGACGCGGTCCGCCGCGCCGCCGCGGCGGGCATCGTCACGATCGTTTCGGCGGGCAACGAAGGCGCGGCACTTCCGAGCGGCTTCGCTTCCACGCTCGCCGCCGCCGCACCCGGCCTCGTCATCATCGCGGGCGCGACCAACCGCAGCGGCACGATCGCCGGTTTCTCGAACCGCGCGGGCGATGCGCGCGACGTCTATCTCGCCGCGCCAGGCTCGGGCCTGCTCGCACCCGATCATACGGGCCGGGTCTTTTCCTGGTCGGGCACCAGTTTCTCCGCTCCCGTCATTTCCGGCGCGGCGGCGCTGCTCGCCGATGCCTTCCCCAACCTGACGGGCGCGCAGATCGTCGCCATCCTTCTGGACAGCGCGGACGACATCGAAGCGGCGGGCATCGACGCCATTTCGGGTCGTGGCCGCCTCAATCTCGGTCGCGCCTTCGCCCCAAGCGGCGCGACCGTTCTGGCGGGTAGCGACGTCGCCATCTCGCTGACCTCGAACGGAACGCTTCCGGTGGCGGCGGGCGATGCGGGCGGCGGCGCCGGCACGACCGCGCTGTTCACCGATTCCTACGAACGCGCCTACGAGCTCGATCTTTCGCGGACGCTGGACATGCAGGGACACGCCGGCCCGATGCAGCGCCGTTTCGCGACAGCGGGCAGCGACGTTCGAGCCACTGGAATAGGCGCCGGACCTCTCCGGCTGGCGATGACGGTGGGCCGCGATGGTCCGCGAGATACTGCATTGCTTGCCCCCCTCGATACGAACCATGCCCGCGACGCACGCCTGCTGGCCGCACGCATCGTGGCAAAGGTCGACGACCGGACGGCGCTGGCACTGGGGTTTTCCGAAGGGGCGCAGGCCATGCGCGACCAGCTCTCGGCAACGGCGGGCGAAGACTTCCTTGCTGCGCGCGATACCGATCTCGGCTTCACGGCGCTGCGCGACACCAGCATCGCCGTTCGCCGCGATCTCGGCGGGGTCGGCCTTACCTTGTCCGCAGAACGGGGTGCAGTGGTCGAACCCTCCCGTGCTCCGGGCGAAGAGCGCGCGGGCTATTCGCTTCTCGCCGCCGGTCTCGACGGGTCGCTCGGTGACTGGGGCAGGGGCGCGCTGACCCTCGGCCGACTTGACGAGGACGAGACATTGCTCGGAGGCCATCTGTCATCGGCGCTCGGTGGCGGTACCGGGGCGACGACCGTGTCCCTCGACGCGCGCTGGCGCAGCGAGCTCGGCGCGGGGTGGTCGGTCGGGCTCGACGCGCGGCGCGGCTGGACGACGTTCGAGGGCGGGTCCTTCACGACCAGTGCCTATGCCGCCGACATCGCCCTCCGCGGCCTCTTCGAGACATCGGACCGGCTCGCCTTGCGGGTGTCGCAGCCGCTGCGCATCGGGGATGGCGGGCTGGCGCTCAACATGGCGACCGCATGGGATCCGCTGACCGGTCGCGCGACCTTCGGCACGCGGCATTTCGCGCTCTCGCCCTCGGGCCGCGAACGGATCGCGGAGCTTGCCTATGGCGGCACGCTGGGCCCGGGGCGCGTGGACGCGAACCTCTACACCCGCTTCCAGCCCGGCCATATCAAGGGCGTGGACAACGATACGGGCGTGCGCGTCGGCTATCGCCTCGGCTTCTAGTCGTCGGTGAACTTGGCCGGATCGGGGCAGCCGTACGCATCGGTGCGCCACACGGCATAATATCCTTCGGCGGGCGGCAACTCGTCGAGCTTGCGCATCGGGGGCAGCGGCGCCCCGCGATCGAGCTCGCGTCGCGCGGTCCGCGCAAGGTCGTCGCACCGGTCTTCGCTCGTCACGCGACCGTCGAAATCGACCCTCGGCAGATCGCGGACGACGACAGGCGGGTTCGCGGTGCGGGTGGTGGTGATCGGCTCGGCCCGGTCCTCCGTCGCGTTATCGCTCGCGGGCGGCGAGGCTCCCGTCAGCGCGAGGGCGGGTAGGGCGATGAGGAACTTCATGACACGTCTCCGTTTCTCCCGAACACGCGCCGTATAGCATGAAAGGGCTCAGACCGTGAAACTCTCGCCGCAGCCGCACGCGCCGGTGGCATTGGGGTTCTCGAACGTGAAGCCAGCGGCGAAATCGTCTTCCTTCCAGTCCATCACGCTTCCGATCAGATAGAGGACGCTCGCCCCGTCGACGTAGAAGGTGCCGCCGGGGGTCTCGATCTTCTCGTCGAATCCGGCTTCCTCGGTGACGTAATCCACCGAATAGGCCAGCCCCGAACAGCCACGGCGCGGCGTCGACAGCTTCACTCCGATGGCATCCTCGGGCGCCCTGGCCATCAGGTCGGCGATGCGCCGTTCGGCCGCAGGCGTCAGCGTGATCGCGGCGGGTTTTTCGCGGGTCTTGGTCTCGGTCATCATAGCATTCCCAGTTCGAGGCGGGCCTCATCGCTCATCTTGCTGGGATCCCACGGCGGGTCCCAGACCAGTTTGACCTCGGCGTCGCGCACGCCCGGCACCGACAGCGTGCGGACCTCCACCTCGCCCGGCATGCTTTCGGCCACGGGGCAGTGCGGCGTGGTCAGCGTCATCAACACGGTGGCATCGCCCTCGTCGGTCACACTGACGTCGTAGATCAGGCCCAAATTGTAGATATCGACCGGAATCTCGGGGTCGTAGATCGACTGCAGCATCTCGACGATCGCGCCCTTCACGTCCTCCGACGGCTCCTCGGCGGGCTTGTCGTCGCCGGCCAGAAACCCTTCAAGATAATCGCGCTTGCGCTCGAGCTTCTGCGAGGCCGTCTCTTCGTCGAGCACCTCGCCCACGCGGGCACGTGGCGGGGTTGGTGCCGCGTCTACTTCCTCGATCTCGATCTTGCGTTCTTCGGTCATCCGAAAATCCGTTTCACTTTCTCTAGTCCCTCGAGCAGCGCAGCGACGTCGTTCATGTCGTTGTGCGCGGCGAAACTGGCGCGGACGGTGGCGGGGACATTCCACCAGTCCATCAGCGGCTGGCAGCAATGATGGCCAGCGCGGACGGCGACGCCCGCATCGTCCAATATGGTGGCGACGTCGTGCGGATGAACCCCCTCGACGTTGAAGCTGACGATCCCCGCGCCGTCGGTGGGTCCGAAAAGCGTGACATCGTTCATCGCCCCCAGTTCCTCGCGGACGAACGCCACCAGTCCCGCTTCGTGCGCGTGAAGGGCGTCGAGCCCGGTTTCCTCTACCCAGTCGCAGGCGGCATGCAGCCCGACCGCGCCGACGATATGCGGCGTTCCCGCTTCGAACCGCGTCGGGGCAGGGCCGTAGGTGGTGCCGTCCTCGAAGCTCACGCGGTCGATCATCGACCCGCCGCCCTGATACGGCGGCATGGCATCGAGGATGTCGGCCCGCGTCCACAACGCGCCGATCCCCGTGGGACCGTAGAGCTTGTGGCCCGAGAAGGCATAGAAATCGCATCCCAGCGCGTCGACATCGATCGCGAGACGCGGTGCGGCCTGACAACCGTCGAGCAGCATCTTGGCACCGACGTCGTGCGCCATGTCGGCGACGACACGTGCGTCGAGGATCGCTCCCGTCACGTTCGACAGATGCGACAGCGCGACCAGCTTGACCCGGTCGTCCAGCTTGGACCGCAGGTCGTCGAGATCGATCCGACCGTCGTCGGTCAGATCGGCGACGCGAATGTCCGCACCGACCCTCTCCGCCAGCATCTGCCACGGGACGATGTTGCTGTGATGCTCGAGCCGCGACAGCAGGATCGCGTCGCCCTCGCCGATGGTTTCGGCCCCCCACGTCGCCGCGACGAGGTTGATCGCCTCGGTCGCCCCGCGCGTGAAGACCAGCTCCTCCGCCTTTCCGCCGACGAACTGCGCGACCGCGTTGCGCGCGGCCTCGTAGGCGCGCGTCATGTTGGCGCTGCGGTCGTACACCCCGCGGTGCACCGTCGCATAATCCGCGCCATAGGCGTTAGCGATCGCGTCGATCACCGCCTGCGGCTTCTGCGCCGTGGCGGCACTGTCGAGGTAATGCCAGTCGCCGACCCCCGGGAACTGGTCGCGCACGTCGAGTGCGTTGAGGGCGGCGGGCGCGTTCACCGCGTCATCTCGCGTAGGCTCTTGCGCGCATGGTCGGCGATGTCGCTCTCCATGCCGAGATCGTCCCACAGTCCGCCCACGAAGCCTTCCAGCAACAGCGCCTGCACTTCCTTCGGCGACAGGCCGCGCGCCTGCGCATAGTAGAGCTGCATCGGGTCCAGTTCGCCGACCGTCGCGCCATGTTCGCATTCGACATCGTCGGCGTAGATTTCCAGTTCGGGCTTCGCATTGGCGGTGGCGGTGCGCGACAGCAGCATCGCCTTCACGTCCTGCTCGCTCTTGGTCCGCTGCGCCTCGCGTGCGACCGCGACCTGGCCGAGATAGGAAGCCGTCGACTTGTCGCCCATCACGCTGCGGACCGTCTGCGCGCTCGTCGCCTCGGGCTCGACATGCCGCACCGTCGTGACCACTTCGAGCGTCGCGCCACCACGACCCAGGTTGGCGATGTCGCACCCGAAATGCGCGCCTTCGTGCAACGTCACGTCAAGCTCGATCCGCCCGTAGCGATCCGCGGCGTTGAGCGCGTAAAGACGCATCTCGGCGCCTTTGTCGATGACGATCTGAGCGCGCTTCACGTCGATCGGATCGCCGCTCGGCATCCAGATTTGCTGCACCTTTTGCTGCGCAGCAATTTCGTGTCGCTCGGGCGCGTCGAGTGTGTCCCAGACCTCGCCCAATGCCGCGATGTCGGCATAGCGAAAGGCTTCGTCGGCCTTGGATGGCAGCGGTGCGTTCATCTAGGCCAGCACCTCGGCATAGCCCTCGTCCTCGAGCTGGTGCGCCAGCTCGGGCCCGCCGGTCTTCACGATCTTGCCGGCCGACAGGACGTGCACCTTGTCGGGTTTCACATAGTCGAGCAGCCGCTGGTAATGGGTGATCAGCAGCACGCCCTTGTCGGGCGCGCGCATGATGCGGTTGATGCCCTCGCCCACGGCCTTCAGCGCGTCGATGTCGAGCCCGCTGTCGGTTTCGTCGAGCACCGCGAAACGCGGCTGCATGATCCCCATCTGGACCATTTCGGCGCGCTTCTTCTCGCCGCCCGAGAAGCCCACGTTGACGGGCCGCTTGAGCATGTCGGCATCAAGCCCGAGTGCGCTCGCCTGTTCCTTGGCGCGCTTGATGAAGTCGGCGCCCGACAATTCTTCCTCGCCGCGCGTGCGGCGCTGGGCGTTCAGACTCTCGCGCAGGAACTGCAGCATCGATACGCCGGGAATCTCGACTGGATACTGGAAGCCGAGGAACAGCCCGTGCGCGGCGCGCTCGTGCGGGTCCATGTCGAGCAGATCCTCGCCGTCGAGGCTCGCGGTGCCGTCGGTGACCTCGTACCCCGGGCGTCCGCCCAGTGCATAGGCAAGTGTGGACTTGCCCGCGCCATTGGGGCCCATGATGGCGTGAATCTCGCCCGCCGGAACGGTGAGGTCCAGGCCTTTGACGATCGGCTTGTCGCCCGCGGCGACGTGAAGTTTTTCAATGGTCAGCATGATGGTCGATGGCGATCAGAGCTCGCCGTACAATCCTTCCAGTTGGCGTTTGGGGCCGGTGCACCCGGCAAGCTCGGCGCGTGCTTCCGCATGCAGCGAGCGAAGTTCGGCCTGAAGCCCGAGCGCGGCTTCGATGTCCTGCTCCGACGGCGTGCCGCCCGCGCGGTCAAGTAGGACCTCGCCGCGGCTGCCCAGTTCCTCGAAGCGGGGAATGTATTTGTCCTCAATCGCGCGGCAGCTGTCCGGATCGGCAGCGGCCTGCGCGGTCGCTCCGCCGTCGGTCTCGCCGCAGCCGCCCAGCGCGAGCAGGGGAAAAAGGAGCGACAGCGACTTCACCCCACGCTCCCCTCGAGGCTGATCGCCAGCAGCTTCTGCGCCTCGACCGCGAACTCCATCGGGAGCTCCTTGAGCACGTCCTTCGCGAACCCGTTGACGATCAGCGCCACCGCCGCCTCTTCGTCGAGACCGCGCGACTGGGCGTAGTACATCTGGTCTTCCGAAATCTTGCTGGTCGTCGCTTCATGCTCGACCTGCGCGGTCGGGTTGCGAACCTCGATATAGGGCACCGTGTGCGCCCCGCACTGGCTGCCGAGCAGCAGACTGTCGCACTGGGTGAAATTGCGGACGTTCTCGGCCTTGGGCATCACCCGCACGAGGCCGCGATAGGTGTTGTCGCTGCGCCCCGCGCTGATGCCCTTGGAGATGATCGTCGAGCGCGAGTTCTTGCCGATATGCACCATCTTGGTGCCGGTGTCGGCCTGCTGGAAATTGTTGGTGAGCGCGACCGAATAGAATTCGCCGACCGTGTCGTCGCCTTTCAGGATGCAGCTCGGATATTTCCAGGTGATCGCGCTGCCGGTCTCGACCTGCGTCCAGCTCACCTTCGACCGGTCGCCCGCGCACAAGGCGCGCTTGGTGACGAAATTGTAGATCCCGCCCTTGCCGTTCTTGTCGCCCGGATACCAGTTCTGGACAGTGGAGTATTTCACCTCCGCATCCTCGTGCGCGTAGATCTCGACCACCGCGGCGTGCAGCTGGTTTTCATCGCGCATCGGCGCGGTGCAGCCTTCCAGATAGCTGACGTAGCTGCCCTTCTCCGCAACGATCAGCGTGCGTTCGAACTGCCCCGTATTCTCCGCGTTGATCCGGAAATAGGTCGACAGCTCCATCGGGCAGCGAACGCCCTCGGGAATGTGGACGAACGTCCCGTCGGAAAAGACCGCGCTGTTGAGACATGCGAAATAATTGTCGCGCTGCGGCACGACCGAGCCGATATACTTCTTCACCAGCTCGGGATGTTCCTTGATCGCCTCGCTGATCGACATGAAGACGACGCCCGCCTTGGTCAGTTCCTCGCGGAACGTCGTGGCGACCGACACGCTGTCGAACACCGCATCGACCGCGACCTTGCGCGCGCCTTCGACGTTGGCGAGTACCTTCTGCTCCTCGATCGGGATGCCGAGCTTCTCGTAGGTGCGGCGGATTTCCGGGTCGAGTTCATCGAGGCTCTCGAGCGTCGGCTTCTTCCTGGGCTCCGCGTAGTAGTAGGCGTCCTGATAGTCGATCTTGGGGATCGTGAGCTTGGCCCAGTCGACCTCCTCCATCTCCAGCCAGGCGCGATACGCCTTCAACCGCCAGTCGAGCATCCACTCGGGCTCGCCCTTCTTGGCGGAAATGAAGCGGACGGTGTCCTCGTTCAGACCCTTGGGCGCGAAATCCTGCTCGATGTCGGTCGAGAAGCCCCACTCGTAATCCTTGTCGAGCGCCTCGCGGGCCTCGGGATTGCGCTGCTCGCGGTCGGTAAGGGTGCGGGTTTCGGTCATTGCGTGAGTTCCTGCAGCGAGACCGCGCCGAGCGCGCCTCGCACTTTCTGTCCGACCAGCCCCATGTGCGGCTTGATCCGGCAATTGGCGTCCAGCGCGCAGTCGGTCGAACCGTCGCTGCACTGGGTCATGGCGATAGGGCCTTCGACGGCCTCGATGATGTCGGCGAGGCTGATGGTCTCGATCGGCCGCGCCAGCGTATAGCCGCCGCCCGCGCCCCGCTGCCCCGCGATGAGGTCCGCCCGTGCCAGCATCTGCATCAGTTTCTGCGCGGTCGCCAGCGGCACGCCCGTCTCCGCCGCCAGCGACGCGGCCGACCAGCGCTGCGACGGCAGGCGAGCGGCGGCGGTCATCATGACCACGGCATAATCGGCAAGATGGGTCAGGCGCATGGGGCTCCGGTGCTCTAATCGGACTGTTTCGTTCCGATTGGCGAGATGGCGACCGGGCGCCCGTTTTTCAACCGATTTCCGCCAGTTGCGAGTCGTTAGCAACTGGCGGCGACGGCGGCGTGCCGATCAATTCTCCATGATCGCATCGGCCATCAGTTTCTCGCGTTCGATGTAGGCGTCGATATTGTCCTCGAGCATGTCGAGCGGCACCGGGCCGGGGACCAGCACGGCGTCGTGGAATTCGCCCCATGCGAAGTCGTCGCCCAGTTCGTCCATCGCCCGCTCGCGCAATTCCGTGATCTTGAGCTTGCCGACCATGTAGGCCGTAGCCTGCCCCGGAAGGACCGCATAACGCTCGATCGCCTTGCGAATGTCGGCCTCGGGGTTGGGCGTGTTTTCCTGCAGATAGGCGATCGCCTCCTCGCGGCTCCACCGTTTGTGGTGCAGCCCCGTGTCGACCACCAGCCGTGCCGCGCGCCACAATTCCATGCCCAGCCGACCGAAGTCCGAATAGGGGTCGGTATAGAAGCCCATGTCCTTGCCCAGCTCTTCCGAATACAGGCCCCAGCCCTCGGTATAGGCGGTCTGCCCGCCGAACCGGCGGAAGGGCGGAAGACCGTCGAGCCCGGTCTGGATCGACCGCTGGAGATGGTGTCCCGGAACCCCCTCGTGATAGGCGAGCGCCTCCAGTTCGTTGAGGCTCATCGCGTCCAGTTCGTAGAGATTGACGTAGTAGGTGCCGGGGCGCGACCCGTCGGGTGCGGGCGACTGGTAGAACGCCTTGCCCGCGCTTTTCTCGCGGAACGCCTCGACCGGTTTGACGCGCAGCGGATCGCCGGGAAGGACCCCGAAATATTCCGGCAGCCGCGGGTTCATCTTGGCATAGACCGCGTCGACCCTGGCCAGATAATCCTCGCGGCTGGCGGCATAGAAACGCGGATCGGTGCGGGTGAATTCGAAGAAATCCTGCAGCGAGCCGTCGAACTCCACCTCGGCCATGATGTCGCGCATCAGTCCGTGGATCCGCTCGACGTTCGCAAGGCCCAGCGCGTGCACCTCGTCGGGCGTCATGTCGCTGTTGGTATAGTTGGCGAGCTGTGCGCGGTAATATTCGGCACCTTTCGGAAGCCGCCATACCCCGTCCTGCGTCGGCGCGTCGGCCTGCTGGCGGACCAGTTCGGTGCGCAGCTGCTGGTAGGCGATCCGCGGCCCCGCGTTCCAGGCACGGTCGGCGCGCGCCTTGAGGTCCGCCTGTTCGGCCGCGGGAAGGTCCAGCGCATCGACCTTCTCGCGGAAGTCCTCGAGCACCGCATTGTCGGTCCCCTGGCTCAGAAGATTGTCGATATCCGCAATCACGTAGGGATAGACCCAATCGGGCGGCGCGATCCCGTCGTCAGCCCGAGCGGTCGACTGCATCATGTAATCCTCGAGCACGCGGGCCATGTCGCCGATCCGCGCTATATAGGCCTCGGCGTGCGCGGGTTCGGACACGCGGTGGATGTTGATCATGAAGGCGGGCAGCCCCGACTGCTGGCCGAACATCTGGTTGAAGATGAACCCGTGGCGGCTGAACGGCTGCAACCGTTCCTGCATCGCGACATTGCGCAGGAACAGATCGTAGCTGATCCGGTCCTGCATGTTGAGCGCGTCGCGGTCGAACTGCGCCTTTATCGCGTTGGCCGTCTCCTGCATCAGCCGCAGTTGTGCCAGATCGCTGGCCTCGCTCACGTCGCCGAAGGTCGAATAATCCTCGTCGATGATCCCGCGATAGCTTTTCGCCATGGGCGACAGCTCGAGCTGTGCCTCGTCATACGCCTCGAACAGCTGCGCCAATCGCGCGTCGGGCGACGTCTCGGCGCTCGCGGTGGTGACGACAGGCGGCGTTTCGGTCGCGGCGCAGGCGGCGGTGCCGGTGGCAAGCGCGATGAGAATTGCGGCTCGGATCATGGACGAAGCTCCTGTTGGGACGAATCACGGTTGCTCGCGACCTTGCCCGCGCCGAAGCGCCCGCGCTAGGGCGGGGAATGATCTATTCGCTGCTGCGGCCACTCGTCTTCCGGCTCGACGCCGAACGCGCCCACCGCGCCACCATCAACGCGCTGAAGGCGCTGCCCGATCGACAAGTGCCGCAATTCGCGTCGGCGCTGGGACAGGATGTCGCAGGGCTGCACTTTCCCAACCCCATCGGCCTTGCCGCAGGGTTCGACAAGAATGCTGAAGTGCACGACGCGATGCTGGGTCTGGGTTTCGGCTTCGTCGAGGTCGGCACCCTCACCCCGCTCGCGCAGGAAGGGAATCCCAAGCCGCGGCTGTTCCGCCTGCCCCACGATCGGGCGGTGATCAACCGCATGGGCTTCAACAACGACGGGCAGGAAGAGGCACGCCATCGCCTGAGCCGGCGCGATGCGCGGCGCGGGATCGTCGGCATCAATATCGGTGCCAACAAGGACAGCGAGGATCGCATCGCCGACTATCGCCGCGGCGTCGTGGCGATGAGCCGCTATGCGGACTATCTGACCGTCAATATCTCCTCGCCCAATACGCCCGGGCTTCGCCAGCTGCAGGATCCCGGTGCGCTGGCGCACCTGCTGGCAACCGTGCGCGGCGCGCGCGGCGCGGGCGGCCCGCCCGTTTTTCTGAAGGTCGCCCCCGATCTCGAGGATGGCGACGCCGCCGCGATCGCCGATGTGGCGATGCGCGAGGGGGTGGATGCGTTGGTCATCTCCAACACCACCATCCATCGTCCCGACGATCTGCGATCACCCATGGCCTACCAAACGGGTGGACTGTCGGGTGCACCCCTCGGTGACCGCGCGATGGCGGCATTACGCGATTTCCGAAGCGCGACGGAAGGTCGCCTGCCACTCATCGCCGCGGGCGGGATCGCGACCGTCGATGATGTCTGGCAGCGGATCCGGGCGGGCGCGAGCCTGGTGCAGATCTACACCGCGCTGGTCTACGAAGGGCCCGGCCTGGCGATGCGGCTGGCGCGCGGATTGGCGCTGCGGCTGGAGGCCGAGGGGATCGACAATATTGCCGACCTCATCGGAAGCGAGTAGCCCAACGGCCATGCCGCGTCTCCTTTTTCCGCTCGCCGCTTTATTGCTCGCCAGCTGTTCCACGCCCGAGCGACCTGCCGTCGCTCCCGCCCCCGTCATCGCCGCCGGCGCCGTGTCGAGCGCCGAACCGCGCGCCACCGCGGCGGGCGAAGCGATGCTGGCGCGCGGCGGAAGCGCCACCGATGCGGCGATCGCGGTCATGCTCGCGCTCACGGTGGTCGAGCCCCAATCGTCGGGCATCGGCGGAGGCGGCTTCATGCTGCACCACGCCGCCAACGGACGGACGACCAGCTATGACGGCCGCGAGACCGCCCCGATGGCGGCGGACGAAAACTGGTTCCTGAACGAGGATGGCGAACCCGTCGGTTTTCGCGAGGTCGTCCCCGGTGGAAAGAGCGTGGGCGTTCCCGGTAACATCGCGCTCGCCGCGATGGTGCACGAGCGGTACGGAAAGCTCGAGTGGGCGGAGCTGTTCGGCCCGGCGATCGAACTGGCGCGGGACGGCTGGCCGATGACCAATCGGCTGCACGGTATGCTCGACGGATCCCCCACCGCGCCGCTGACCGATCGGGCGCGGGCGATCTACTACGACGGCGACACGCCGAAACCCGTGGGCACGCGCCTCGTCAATCCACGCCTTGCCGCGACGCTCGAGCGGATTGCAGAGCTTGGCCCCAACGCCTTCTATTCAGGACGCAACGCCGAGGAAGTGCGCGACGCGGTGGCGATGGCGCAGGTGGCACCCGCACCGATGTCGCTCGCCGACATCGAGGGCTATCGCGCCAAGGAACGCCTGCCCCAGTGCGGGGAGTATCGCGGTCACCGCGTCTGCTCGATGGGTCCGCCGTCCTCGGGTGCGACCACGGTGCTCCAGATCCTCGGTCTGCTCGAGAATTTCGACGTGGCCGCGATGGGCCCGGAGGATCCGGACTTCTGGCATCTGTTCGCCGAAGCCACGCGCCTCGCGTTCGCCGATCGCGGCGCCTACCTCGGCGATCACGATTTCGTGCCGATCCCGACTCCCGGCCTTTACGACACGACCTATCTCGCGACCCGTGCGCAGCGGATCGCAATCGACCGCGCGATGAGCGAGGCGACCGCCGGCTATCCACCCGGCAACGTGGCGACCGCATACGGTCAGGAACCGCGCGAAAGCGGGACCAGCCATTTCGCGATCGCCGACGGTGACGGCAATGTCGTCAGCTATACGTCGACGATCGAAAGCGCGTTCGGATCGGGCCTGTTCGTCGGGGGCTATTACCTCAACAACGAGCTCACGGATTTCAGCTTCGACCCCATCGGCCCCGGCGGCGTCCTGGCGGCCAATCGCGTTCAGCCGGGCAAGCGCCCGCGTTCCTCGATGAGCCCCGCAATCGTCTTCGCCCCCGACGGATCGCCGCTCCTCGGCATCGGCGCGGCGGGCGGAGCCACCATCATCGTTCAGACCGCCAAGAACATCATCGGGGTCGTCGATTTCGGACTGACGGCAGCGGAGGCGATCGCGCTGCCCAATCTCTACGCGCCGGGCGACGATTATGTGATGGTCGAGGAACATCCGGGGGCCGAAGCGCTCGCCGCGAACCTCACCGCCCGGGGGCATCAGGGTGTCCGGGTGATCTCCCCGCGCTTCAAGGCCAACGCCGTCCACCGGATCGACGGTCGATGGGTCGCCGCCTTCGACCCGCGGACCGAAAAGGACGTGAGAGGAGTGCAAGCGCCATGAGCCGCCGAACCCAGCTCGAACATTTCTCCAATCTCGTCACAATGTTCTTCACGCGTGCGCGGGAGAACGGCGACCGGCCCTTCCTGTGGTCGAAGAAGGACGGCGACTGGACCTCGATCACCTGGGCGCAGGCGGCACGGCAGGTCGTGGGTCTTGCACAAGGGCTGCGCGACCTCGGGATCGAGAAGGGCGACCGCGTCATGCTGGTGTCCGAAAATCGTCCCGAATGGCTGATCGCCGATCTCGGCATCATGGCCGCGGGTGCCATCTCGGTGCCGACCTACACCACCAATACGACCCGCGATCACCAGCACATCCTCGGCAATTCCGGCGCGCGGGCGGTGATCGTCTCGACGCAGAAGCTGGCCGAACCGCTCATCCCCGCCGTGCTGTTCGAGAGCCAGTGCCACCACATGATCTCGATCGACGACATCATCACCGGCCAGTCTCCCGACGTCGCACGTTTCCACCATTGGGACGAGATCGTCGCGACCGCCGCCAGCGTCGAGAAGTTCGAGAACGAAGCGGCGAGCGTCGGGCGGCAGGATCTCGCCTGCATCATCTACACGTCGGGCACCGGCGGTGCGCCGCGCGGCGTCATGCAGCATCACGGCATGGTGCTCCACAATGTCGAAGGCTGCGTCGATGTCATCGCCAACGATTTCGGTTGGGACGAGGAAGAGCGCTTTCTGTCGTTCCTGCCCGCCAGCCACGCCTACGAACATACCGGCGGCCAGCATTTCCCCGTCGGACTCGGCGCGCACATCTATTACGCCGAAAGCATCGAGAAGCTGGCGAGCAACATCGAGGAAACGAAGCCCACCATCATGGTGGTCGTCCCGCGCCTGTTCGAGATGCTCCGGTCCCGTATGCTCAAGACGATCGAGAAGGAGGGCGGATTGCCCAAGTTCCTGCTCGACAAGGCGGTGGCGATCGCGACCCGGCGCTACGAAGGCAAATACAGCCCCGGCGACTATCTGATGGACAAGATCATCGGCATGACGCTGCGCAAGAAGGTGCGCGAGAAGTTCGGCGGCCACAACAAGGCGATGGTATCGGGTGGCGCGCCGCTCACCCCCGACGTGGGGCTGTTCTTCCAGGCGATGGGCATCACCTTGCTCCAAGGCTACGGCCAGACCGAAAGCGGCCCCGTCATCAGCTGCAACCGCCCGCGTGCGGGCGTGCGCATGGAAACCGTCGGTCCGCCGCTGAAGAACACCGAAGTGCGCATCGCCGAGGACGGCGAGATCTGCGTGAAGGGCGAACTCGTCATGCAGGGTTACTGGCGCAACAAGTCGGACACCGAGAAGGTGCTCGACAAGGACGGATGGCTCCTCACGGGCGACGTCGGCCATCTCGACGAAAAGGGCCGGATCGTCATCACCGACCGCAAGAAGGACCTGATCGTCCTCGACAAGGGCGACAATGTCGCGCCTCAGCGGGTCGAAGGGCTGCTCACGCTCGAGCCGATCGTCGGGCAGGCGATGGTTTATGGCGACAATCGCCCCTACATCGTCGCGCTGATCGTGCCCGATGTGGAAGCCAGCGCCGGGATGGACGAAGAGCAGATCCGCAAGGCGGTCGGCGCCGCGGTCGATCGGGTCAACAACGACCTGTCGGTCATCGAGAAGGTTCGCCGGTTCGTGATCGCCGACGAACCCTTCACGGTCGACAACGAGATGTTGACGCCGAAGCAGAGCATCCGGCGTCACAAGATCAAGGCGGTGTACGACGAGCGCCTGAGCAAGCTCTACCGGCGCTAGGCGGGCCTACCCCTTAATCAACGCGGCGATAGGGCGTGATCGTGTCGATGCTGCAAGCGCCGCTCTGGATGCCCGTCTGGGTATCCACCGTCTGAATGATATCGACGTCGCAGACGCGTCCCGCGAAGGTGCGGAAGACGAGCGCCTCGCCCAGGCGGTCGAGCGCGGGGCAGCGATCGTCGAAGGTCGTAAGATACTTACGGTTGCCTTCGCGATAGACCACCGTGCGCTCGTCGATCGTGCGGCTGTTGTTGACGAAGCGGATGTCGAGGCAGTTCTCGGGCGCTTCGGCGACATAGCCTTCGAGTTCGCGGTCCAGTTCGGCGCGGTCCTCGGCGGTCATCGCGTAGTCGGCCTCGGGGCCGGTCGCGCAGGCGACGACGAGAAGGGCGGCGGGGAGTGTCAGAAAAGCTTTCATCGGTCTGTTCCTCTTGATGGCCCTTGATTGGTCACTGTTGATGGCCCTTGATTGGTCACTGTCCCTAGAAACGATCCTTGGCCGCCCGAAGTTTCCCCAGCGTGAACGGGTCGGGCGCGCGCAGGAAGACATTGGTGGCCTTTTCGTCCTTCACGGTGGTGGGGACGGTGCGTCTATCCTCCGCGCGCATCGTCTCGACCCTGGCCTGTCGTTCCCGAATCGCGTCGTTGTCGGGGTCGGCGGTGAGCGCGAAGCGACCGTTCGCCTCGGTATATTCGTGCGCGCAATAGAGCAGCGTGTCGTCCGGCAGATCGCCGAAGCGCTGGAGCGACCGGTGCATCTGTTCGGGTGTTCCCTCGAACAATTTGCCGCATCCCATGGCGAACAGCGTGTCGCCGCAAAAGACGATCCCGTCATCGGGGAAATGGTATGCGATGTGGCCGAGCGTGTGGCCCGGAACGTGCCAGACGGCGGCCGTGGCGGAACCGAGTGTCGCGGTATCGCCCTCGTCCAGTTCGACATCGATCCCGGGGATCTTGTCGGCCTCGGGCGCCGGGCCGAGGATCCGTGCATCGGTCGCGTCCTTGACCGCCTGATTCCCACCGACATGATCGGGGTGCCAGTGCGTGTTGAGCACGTAGGTGATCGGCCAGCCCAGCGCGTCGGCGGCCTTGAGACAGGCCTGCCCGTCGCCCGGATCGACGACGGCGACCGTGTCGCCGATCTTCGCCAGCCAGTGATAATTGTCGGTGAAGGCCGGAACGCACGCAATCTCGAACCGTCCTGCGCGGTCGATCTCGTAGCCGTCGCGCATTTCTACCATGTGCCGTCATTCTCCATCGAGGCCCATGGTTCGCGAGGTTCGAGGGCGCCCGACTTGTTGAGCAGTTCGATCGAGACGCCATCGGGGGTTTTTACGAACGCCATGCGACCATCGCGAGGCGGGCGATTGATGGTCACGCCATGATCGCGCAGCGTTTCGCAGGTCGCGTAGATATCGTCGACGTGGAAGGCGAGGTGGCCGAAGTTGCGACCGCCCCCCAGCCCTTCGGGCTCGCCGTCCCAATTGTGGGTCAGTTCGATCTCCGCATCCTGGCCGGGAACGCCGAGAAAGACGAGCGTGAACCGGCCCGCCTCGACATCGCGGCGCCGACGTTCCTCAAGGCCCAGCAGCTTGAAGAAATCGACGGTGGCTTCCGGGTCGGCGACGCGCAGCATGGCGTGAAGATAGGCGGTCATTCGGCGTTCAATGCCGCAAGCGCCCGCGCGGCGGCAAGGGCCGCGTCGTGGCCGGGCTGCGCCTCGACCGCGGCGGAAAAGGCGGCACGTGCCCCGGTCGTATCCCCCTCGGCCAGTCTGATCTGCCCTTTCAGGAGGTGCAGTTCGGGGGCATCATCCGCCCGTTCCAGGCCTGCTTCGACCCGCTCGTTCGCGGCGGCTAGATCGCCGGCCTGCAACGCCATCGAGGCTCCGGTCCACCAGTAATAGGGGTCGGGCGCGATCAGTTCGGCGGCTCTCGCCCACTGCGTTTCCGCCTCTGCGACGCGGTCGAGCCGGAACAGTGCCTGTGCCCGGTCGATCATCGTCCACCCCGCCTGCTGCGGCCCCAACGCATTGAATGCGAGCGCGGCGGCGGCAATTTCCTGTGCACGGTCAAGCTCGCCCGCGACCGAGAGGAGCGGCGCGGCGGCGGCATAGGCGCGCGCCTTGGCACCGGGATCGGTCGCATTGTTCGCGATCGTCAGGAAATGCGCGGCGGCCGCTCCGTAGTTTCCGGTGCGGACCTCCGCCTGCGCCTTGCATTCGAGGTCGGCGGCCCGTTCGCTGTCGGCACAGACGGCCGGCGGCAGGGGCGGGGCTTCCTGTCCGGCGAGTGTCAGGGCGGCGATGAGGGAAAGGATCATTTCTGCGTCACTATCTGATCGAGGTCGTGCAGCTCGCCGAGGATCGCGCCGATCTCCCACGGCTGCGACAGGCGATGTCCGCTATCCTTGATGAGGCGAAGCTGAACGTCGGGGCTGGTCAGCCGCTGCAGCGCGGCCGCCGCGATCCGGGCGGGAACGTCGGTGTCGGCCTCGCCGTGCACGAAACGCACGGGTCCCCGATAGTCGATCGGTCGGTTCAGTAGCATGAGGTCCGCACCCGAGCGCAGAAACGCCTCGTGCGTGACCATGACGCTGTCGTCGTAGGCACTGGGCCGTTCGAGCCTGCCGTCTCGAGCGATGACCTGTTTGTCCTCCTCGGAAAAACCCCAGTCGGTGAAATCGGGAGCGGCGGCGATCCCCAAGATGGCCGCGACGCGGTCCGGACGTCGCAGCGCCGCGAGCAGCGCCAGCCAGCCCCCCATCGACGAGCCGATCAGAATGACGGGCCCCGACGCAACCGAGTCGATCATCGCCAGAACTTCGTCCAGCCAACGGTCCAGCGTTCCGTCGGCGAAATCGCCGTCCGACGCTCCCGTCCCAGAATAGTCGAACCGCAGGCAACCGCGCCCGCCTCGCGCCGCATAGGCGTCGATCGCGGTGGCTTTTCCGCCTTCCATGTCGGACGCGTAGCCGGGGAGGAAGACGTAGGTCGCGCCGATACCTTCGCGGTGGCGATAGGCGAGGCGGCGACCGTCATGGTCGAGATGCTGGATCGGGGGCTGTTCGTCGGTCATGCCCCTTCACCTAGGAAGTGCGCACGCTGTCGGCTAGTCCGCGAGAAAGTCGGCGAGCGCGCTAGCGAAGGCGTCCGGCGCATCGAACATGACGAAATGCCGGCTGTTATCGACCGGGACAAAGGTGACCCTTTCGCCCGCGGCCGAATATTGCGTCCGGTAGAGCCGCGATACCTGATCGAGCGGCGCCATCGGCTCGGAATAGGGAAAGAGCACGGTAACAGGCACCTTCAGGTCGGCCAGTCGGGGCCGCGCGTCGGTGGTGGCGAGGTCGTACACCAATTGTCCTGCGACGGTCGCATCGGCGCTGGCGGTGAAAGCGTCGACCTTGCACTGGCCCGCGAAATCGAGACTCATCGACTGGGCGTTGAAACTGGGCGTAGTGCAGTCGCCCGCTTCGGGAGTGGGTTGGGCGAGCAGATAGGCCCGCATCCGTTCCGCCAGCGGCGCCGCTTCGTCGGCATTCTGCGCACCCATCAGGATCGAGAAAAAGGGCAGCGAATCGACGATCATCACGCGGTCGACGCGATCCGGACGATCGAGTGCGAGGTTGAGGCTCGCAAACCCGCCGAGCGAGTGACCGATCAGCACGACGTCGGTAAGATCGTTGTCTTCCAGATAGGCCGCCAGTTCGTCGACGACGCCGGCGAACACCGGTCCGTCGGCATTCGGGCCTGAATCGGTGCCGCCGAATCCGTTGATCTGGACGAGGTGCAACCGGTTGTCGGCCGATAGTTGCGCGACCTGATCGTCCCACACGGTGCGCGGGCTCATCAGGCCGGGGATCAGGATGACGTCGCGGGACCCCTCGCCCACGACTTCGACCGAAAAGCGAGTCGGTTCGGCGGCGGCGGGGCTGGCGATCAGCACGAGGCAGGCGAGGAGGTAACGAAGCATCCGGATCATCCTTTCGGATCGAAAATCTGTTCGATGGGCAGGTCGAAAACCTCGGCGATGGTGAAGGCGAGCGGCAGCGAAGGGTCGTACTTGCCCGTCTCGATCGCATTGACGCTCTGACGGCTGACCCCGAGCCTGTCCGCGAGCACCTGCTGCGACCAGTCGCGCTCGGCGCGCAGGACCTTGAGGCGGTTCTTCACCGGACTTCACCCGTCGTGCCGTACGTCAGCTTGTTGACGATCGCGCCGATCCCCAGCCCGGCGAACCAGACGATCGGCCAGTAGAAGGCGGCGAGGTGCGGGACGATGCCGAAGTTCTCGAGGAACCCGTAGATCGAGGCTGCCGACAGCGCGATCGCCGTGGCGACGAGCGACTGGCGCACCATCAGCATGCGCAGGAACTCGTCGTCGAGTTCGATCATCAGGCGGGCGATCGCCCAGAAGTAAGCGGCGACCGCGAGCCCGGGCAGAAAGGCGAGGACGATGGTGCCGATCGTGACGGGGTCGCCCTCGTCGATCAGTGCCAGCGCGGCAAAGAGTGATCCCACGTACAGGAAGGTCACCATCAACATGCGGGCAAGATAGCGGGCGTTGGCGCTGCCTCCCGCAGAAGGCCGGAGCCGGGCGTTGTGAATCCCGTTCAGCCCCGCCTTGAGGATGAAGAGCAGCGGCATCAGCATGATGCCCTTGGCAAGGATCGGATCGTCGATGCCCGCGAATGTCACCAGCGCGCCCGCGCCGATCATCGCAATGACGAACGCGACGAACCAGATCCCGAACGGGCGCCGCTCTGCCGATGCCGCCTGGTCGGTCATCGGCCGCAGCGACCGCGACGCAGGTCGGGGCGGAGCGTGGCGACGGCGCCGCCGGACAGCGCGAGAATCATGGCGCCGGTCTGGGTGGTATCGAGGCCGCCTTCCTTGCCGAACCAGGCCGCGCTCAGAATGGCGGTGGCCCAACCGAGCGAATTGAGAATGTTGGTTCCCATGTCAATGTTCCTCCTCTTTGTGTAAAGTGACTTTTACATTCGGCGCGATGCCATGTCAAGCACCCTTTGCATATTGCCAAGGGTACTTGAAATGTCCTTTTGGTTGAAGCGTTTGCTGCGCTGCACTAGGAAACGGAGCCATGACCGAACTGTCGAAAATCTCCCTGCCCGATGGCAGCGTGAAGGAAATGAAGGCGGGGGCGACGCCCTATGACGTCGCCGCCGAGATCGGGCCGGGGCTCGCCAAGGCCGCGCTTGCCGCGCGTGTCGACGGCGAGGTGCGCGACCTGAAGCGCCCGTTCGAGGGCGATGCGAAGCTGGAGCTGATCACGAAGCGCGACGAGGCCGATGCGCTCGAACTGGTGCGCCACGACTTCGCGCATATTCTCGCTGAGGCGGTGCAGAACATGTACCCCGGCACGCAGATCACCTTCGGCCCCGCGACCGACGACGGCTTCTACTACGACTTCGCGCCCGCGCCGGGTCGCGGCATGTTCACCGAGGAGGATCTGCCCGCGATCGAGGAAGAGATGCGGGCGATCATCAAGGCCGACAAGCCGCTGATCCGCGAGGTCTGGGACCGCGAACGGGTGCGCCAGTTCTTCATCGACAACGGCGAGGCGTTCAAGGCCGAATGGGTGATGGAACTGCCCGAGAACGAGCCCATCACCATGTACAAGACCGGCACTGGCGAGGCCGACTGGATCGACCTGTGCCGCGGGCCGCACCTGCCGAGCACCGGCTATCTCGATCCGAAAGCCTTCAAGCTGACCCGCGTGTCGGGCGCCTACTGGCGCGGCGACCAGTCGAACCCGATGTTGAGTCGTATCTACGGCACCGCCTGGCTCGACAAGAAGCAGCTGGCCCAGCACCTCCATCGGCTCGAGGAAGCCGCCAAGCGCGATCATCGCAAGCTGGGCGCGGAAATGGACCTGTTCCACCTTCAGCAGGAAGCGCACGGCAGCGTCTTCTGGCATCCGCAGGGCTACAAGATCTGGCGCGAGCTGGAGGCCTACATGCGCCGCGCGATCGACGAGGGCGGCTATAACGAGATCAAGACGCCGCAGCTGATGGACGTCAAGCAGTGGACCCAGTCGGGCCACTGGGGGAAGTATGCCGAGAACATGTTCGCGGTCCCCGACATCGTCCCGAACGTCGAGAGTGACGAGGATGCGGCCTCGCCCGACATTGCGGACGACGCCGACTGGATGGCGATCAAGCCGATGAACTGCCCCGCGCACGTGCTGGTCTTCAAGCAGGGCATCACCAGCTACAAGGAGCTGCCGGTCCGGCTCTACGAGAACGGCTGCTGCCACCGCAACGAGCCGCACGGCGCACTCCACGGGCTGATGCGGGTGCGCCAGTTCACGCAGGACGATGCGCACATCTTCTGCACCGAGGATCAGGTGATCGAGGAGACGGCGAAATTCTGTCGCCTCGCCGACCGGATCTACAAGGACTTCGGCTACACCTATCACGTCAAGCTCGCGACCCGCCCCGAAAAGCGGTTCGGTACCGACGAAATGTGGGACAAGGCCGAACAGGAAATGCGCGACGCGGTGAAGGCCGCGGGCATGGACAATGACGACTACGGCTGGGAAGAGCTGCCGGGCGAGGGGGCCTTCTACGCGCCCAAGCTCGAATGGCATCTTACCGATGCGATCGGACGGACGTGGCAGGTCGGCACGATCCAGTCGGACCGCGTGCTGCCCGAGCGCCTCGATGCCACCTATATCGGCGAGGATGGCGAGCGGCATCGCCCCGTCATGCTCCATCGCGCGATCTTCGGATCGTACGAAAGGTTCATCGGAATGCTGATCGAGCATTATGCCGGTCGCATGCCCGTATGGCTGGCACCGACGCAGGTCGTCGTGACGACCATCGTGTCCGATGCCGACGATTTCGCGCGGGAAGCGGGCGATCGCCTGAAGGTTGCGGGCCTTCGCGTCGAGACCGATCTTCGCAACGAGAAGATCAACTACAAGGTGCGTGAGCACAGCCTTGCCAAGGTTCCCGTGATCGCGGTCGTCGGGAAGCGCGAGGCCGAGGAAGGCACCGTCGCGGTCCGTCGTCTCGGCAGTCGCGACCAGGAGGTGATCGCGCTCGACGATTTCATCGCGATGATGAAGGACGAGGCGACCCCGCCCGACCTGCGCCCCGCCGCCGAATGATCGGTCGCCACGTCGCGGGGGCGTCGGTCGATATCCTGCGAAGCGGTTAAGCATTTTTTCGTCCCTTTCCGTTAATCGGATCGCGAGGGCCGACCCACTCGGGGGCCGGCGCACGACATCGGGATTGACGAGTGACCATTTTCAACCGGGCCTTGAACGAGGCCGCCACGACTTTCTCGCGGGTGTCGCGGGGCGAATTCTCGCTGGTTCGCGCGATCATCATCACCGTCATCGTCATGACGATGATCATCGTGGTCACGGCACTGTTCAACGTCGTCGATACGGTCGCCGATCGCCGCAATGCCGCCGAAGTGCGGACGGTCAATCGCTTCACCGCCGATGTGACCGAGGCCGCCGAACGCTGGGCCGATTCCCGTGGGCGAACCTATACCGCCCTTCGCGATCCCGCGCCGATCGCGTCCGCGCGTCTCGACGACATCGTGACCGCACGGCGCGAGGGTGATCGCGCGATGGACCGCGCCCTAGATGGCTTCGAGCCCCGCGATGCGCAGGAACGCGCGCTCCATGCGAGGTTTCTCGAAGCGAAGGCGGATTTCGACGCGTTGGCGGAACGCACTACGCAGCAGGCGCGCTTGTCCGGCCCGGAGCGTGATCCCGCGATTGCCGAGGCCTTTTCCGAGGTCGCATCGCGGCGGATCATGACGGCGCAGGCGCTTCGTTTCGCGACGACCGCTGACGTCGAGACCACCGGCCATATCGCCAACCTGCTGACGCTCCGGAACCTGGCGTGGGAAATGAGCGAATATGCCGGCCGCGAACGCGCGCTGGTCGGGGGGCTGATCGCAGCGGGCGATCCTGTCGGACCCGCCGATCGCGCGGCCATCATCGAAGACCGCGGCCGTGTCCTGGCCGCGCGCGAACTGATCGCGATGATCAACGCCACCGATACGCGCGACCCGCGTCTACGCGAGGCAATCCAACGCGCCGAGGAAGGGTTCTTTCGCGACTACGACCGACTTCGCAGTTCGGTCTATGCGGCCAGCGATGCCGGACGGCCCTATCCGGTCGACGCCTACGAATGGTACGACGCGTCCAGCGCGGCGATCGACGATCTCTTGGCGATCACCCGCGCCTCGGACGACCTCACTACCGAATATGTTGAAGCGCGTCATTCGGCCGCGGGCTGGTCGATGCTCGTCCAAATCCTCTTGCTGCTTGTCGGTCTTGCCGCGGTGGCGGGGCTGATCTGGGTCACCCTTCGGCATGTCCAGCGACCGATGGGCGAACTGACGGGCGCCGCACGGCGCATGAGCGAAGGCGATTTCGACGTCCGTCTTCCGACGGATGCCCGCTCGCTCGAAGTCGCGCAGATCGCGCAACTCCTGTCACGCTTCGGCGAGACGGTGGCGGAGCGCGAACGGTTCGAGCGCGAGAAGATCGCCGCCGAAAACCGTGATCGCGAAGCGCGCGAGGCGGCTCTGCGCGCCGATCGAAAGATGGTGGAGGAGCGCGAGGAACGGGCACGTCATCTGGCGAACACGGGCAACGAATTCACGCGGCGCATGCACGAGACCGTGTCGGCCCTCGCGGCGGCTGCGGACCAGCTGTCGGCAACCGCGGATCTGATGCTCGACCAGCTCGGCAACACCACCAAGGAGCTGTCGGCGGTCGCCAACGATACGGGCACGGCATCGCGGCACGTGCGCGAGGCAGCCGCGGCAGCCGATCAGATCCGTCTCGCCATCGACGACATCGCCCGACAGGTGGAGGATCAGCGCGGATCCGCACTCGACGCTGCCGATCGTTCGTCGTCGACCGCATCCACCGTGCAGCAGCTCTCGAGCAGCACTGCCGATGTCGGCCAGATGGTTGGTATGATCGACGATGTCGCTCGCAAAACGGGCCTGCTCGCGCTCAACGCCACGATCGAGGCGGCGCGCGCGGGGGAAGCGGGGCGGGGTTTCGCGGTGGTCGCGGGCGAGGTGAAGAGTCTGTCCGAACAGACCGCGGATGCCACCTCCAGCGCAGGATCGACCGTGGGGCAGATGAGCCAGGCCATCGATCGATCCGTTTCGGGCTTCCGCGACGTGGACGCGGCGATCCAGCGGATCAGCCAGGCGGCCGTCGCCATCGCGGCATCCGTGCGCCAGCAGTCGGATGCGACGAGCGCGCTGAGCGAAGGGGTCGAGGGCGCCGCCGGGGTCGCCGACGACGTTGCCCGCCGCGCGCGCAAAGTCGATGAAGGAGCGGGTTCGGTCCTTGCTGCCGCGACGCAGGTCAAATCCGCCTCGGGTGAGTTGGCGCAGCTCGCGGATGCGGTCCGGATCGACGTCGAACGCTTCCTCAACGACCTTCAGGCGGCCTGATCTCGACGCGAACCCTTTTTTTCCCGCACACCAGCGCCTATCTCGCATGGCACGAAGGCAAACGACTCAGAGGAGATTTCGCTATACGACCGCCCCTTCCGCGACGTGGGATGTCGCCGCCGCCGCCATCCGGCCCCCGCTACGACAATTTCATCCAGGCCCAAAAGGTACGGGTGATCGACGAGAATGGCGACAATCTGGGCGTGATGTTTACGCGCGAAGCGATGGAGCAGGCCAACGACATCGGCCTCAACCTCGTCGAAATCTCCCCCAACGCCGACCCGCCGGTCGCCAAATTCCTCGATATCGGGCGCCACAAGTATGAGGCGCAGAAGAAGGCCAACGCCAAGCGCAAGGCCCAGAAGACGCAGGAGATCAAGGAGATCAAGATGCGTCCCAATATCGACGACCACGACTATCAGGTGAAGATGAAGAAGGTCGTCCAGTTCATCGAGAACGGCGACAAGGTGAAGCTCACCATCCGCTTCCGCGGTCGCGAGATGGCGCACAACAATCTGGGCATGGCGGTTCTTCAGCGGGTCGAGGAAGACACCAACGAAATCGCCAAGGTCGAACAGCGTCCCCGGATGGAGGGCCGCCAGATGCTGATGGTGGTCGCGCCGAAGTAATCCGGCGACTTTCGCATAGGTCAGTACAGTAATTGAAACCTATCGTGCAGTGCAGCGTAAATGCTGCGCTGCACGATGTGTCTTGGAAGCCATAGCGCGGGTCAATTTCGATACGAAACCGTTGGGTTTCGCTTCCCTGCCCCTCCACGCTCCTCTAGTCCCGGTGAAGTATTTCACTCACGTGACTTCAGGAGAGACGTCGCATGCGCAAATCCCTGCTTTTGGCCTCGGTCGGCCTTTTTGCTTTCGCAGCCCCTGCCTATGCGCAGGAAACCGATACCGACGATGGCGGGACGCAACCGACCGACGGCGCCACCGCTGAAGCGGGCGCGGTCGATGATGAGACCGCCGAACTTCAGCCGGTCGAGGACACGGGCGGCATCATCATCACGGCTACGCGCCGGAACCAGGCGCTTTCCGACGTTCCGCTCGCGGTCTCGGCCGTCACGGCCGAAAGCCTCCAGAACTCGGGCGCCGACGACATTCGCCAGCTGACCCAGCTGTCGCCTTCGCTGCTCGTCTCCTCCACCTCGTCCGAAGCGGGCGCGGGCACGGCTCGTATCCGCGGCGTCGGCACGGTCGGCGACAACCCCGGCCTCGAAAGCTCGGTCGCAGTGTTCATCGACGGCGTCTACCGCAGCCGCACCGGCGTCGGCCTGACCGAACTGGGCGCGGTCGACCGGATCGAAGTGCTGCGCGGGCCGCAGGGCACCCTGTTCGGGCGCAACGCCTCGGCGGGTCTCATCTCGATCATCACCGCGCAGCCGAGCTTCGAGCCCGAAGTCTCGGGCGCGATCTCGATCGGCAACTACAATTATCGCCGCGCCGAAGCCTCGATCACTGGGCCGCTGACCAACAGCATCGCGGCGCGCCTCGACGGCGTCTACCTCGAGCGCGACGGCTTCCTCACGGACGTGATCTCGGGCCGGACGGTCAACGATCGCGACCGCTACCTCATCCGCGGGCAGCTTCTGTTCGAGCCGAGCGACGATCTGTCGGTTCGTGTCATCGGCGACTATGCCAACCGTGACGAGGAATGCTGCGACGCCACCTACCTGCCGGCCGTCAACTACGACGGTTCGTTCGGTCCCAGCACGATTCAGGGTCTCCAGCAGGCTCTCGGCGGCATCATCAACGACGACACCTTCGCCCGCGAAACGGCGATCGCGCCGGGCTTCGGCTTCCGGTCGGACGTCGAGGATTGGGGCGTGTCGGGCGAGGCGGTTCTCGATCTCGGCGGCGTGGAGCTGACCAGCATCACCGCCTATCGTTCCAACGAATATATTCGCGGCCAGAATGCCAGCTTCAACAATCTCGCGACGCTGGTGCGTCCGGGCGACGGGACGGGCTTCACCGAGTTCAAGACCTTCTCGCAGGAACTCCGCCTGCAAGGCGAAGCGGGTCCGCTCGACTGGCTCATCGGCGGCTATTACGCGCAGGAAGATCTGACGCTGCAGGACAATATCGGATACGGCCCCGATTACCTGCAGTACGCCAACTGCCTGCTCATCAACTCGGTTCTGCCGTCCGCGCTGGCGCCGACCAACGCCAGCTGTATCAACCCCAACATCATCGGCGGCGCGCAGGCGCAGCTCAATTCGGGTGTGCAGCAGCTCCAGCAGGGCATCGCGCAGATCAATGCGGGCATCGCCCAGATCGACGCGGGTATCGCCCAGGTGCAGGCCGCGCTGGCTGCCGATCCGGGCAACGTCGCGCTGCAGCAGCAGCTCGCCGCGCTCCAGGCGCAGCGCGCGGCGCTCGTCGCGCAGCGCACCGGACTGCAGCAGCAGCTTCAGGGCGTCGCCGCCAATGCGGGGCTGTTCAACGCGCTCAACGCCAACCCCGCCGCGCCGGGCTATCAGTCGATCGCGGTCGCGCTCGGTCTTCCCAACGCGGACCCGTTCAACGGGGTGCGCAGCCAGGACCGGTTCGAGCAGAGCTCGAACAACTTCGCGGTGTTCACCCACAACATCTTCTCGGTCACCGACCGGCTCGACCTGACCGTCGGCCTGCGCTTCACGTCGGAAAACAAGGATCTCGACGTCACGCTGCAGGACAATAACGCGCTCTGCGAAGCCATCTCGCAGTCGCCGCTGGCCGCGCTCGACCAGTTGCCGTGCGTTGTCCCCTCGATCGTCGGCCCGGGCCTGACCGGCTCGGACTCGCGCAACGAGGAAGAGCTCACCGGGACCGGCGTCATCAGCTACGAACTCGGCGATTCGACGCTCGTCTACGGTAGCTACTCGCGCGGCTACAAGGCGGGCGGGTTCAACCTCGACCGCTCCAGTCTTCTGCGCATCGGTGGTGACGGGGCGGTGGTCGCGAACAACGACCTGACGCTCCTTCAGTTCGAACCCGAGATCAACAGCGCGTACGAAATCGGCGCCAAGTTCGACGGACGCGGGATCGACGTGAACATCGCGGCCTTCCAGCAGGACTTCTCGGGCTTCCAGCTGAACCAGTTCAACGGGCTCTTCTACGAGGTCGAGAACATCAACAGCTGCTCGGAAGACCTGGGCGGGGCTGACGAGGATTTCGACAGCACCACCGGCGCCTGCACGGGCGACCTGGAACCGGGCGTGCGGTCGCGCGGGGTCGAGTTCGAACTGTTCGCGCAGCCGATCGATTATGTGAACTTCAATTTCGGCGGCACCTACGTCGACACGAAGTATCGCGAGGATCTCGTCGGCGGTACGGGCGGGCCGATCTCGAACAGCCTGTTCCAGCTGCCGGGTCGTCGTATCTCGAACTCGAACCAGCTGACGCTCACCGGCTCGGTCGCCTGGACCCCGCCGATCGGCGACAGCGGCTTGTCGGCGCTGTTCTACGTCGACGGTCGTCACATGAGCGAATTCAACACCGGTTCGGACCTCGATCTGCAGAAGTTGCAGCCCAGCTTCCAGGTCTTCAACGGCCGCGTCGGTCTTCGCGGGCCGGAGAATAGCTGGGCGATCGAACTGTGGGGCCGCAACCTGTTCGACGCGGAATATACGCAGGTCGCGTTCGACGCGCCGTTGCAGGGCTCGGGCAACATCCGCGCGGTCGATGCGGGCTTCATCCCCGTCTCGACCCAACTGTTCGGCGCCTTCCTCGCCGAGCCGCGGACCTACGGCCTGACGCTTCGGGGCACGCTGGGACCGCGCAGTGAGCCGCTGCCCCCGCCCCCGCCGCCGCCGCCCGCGCCGGAGCCGGCACCGCCGCCTCCCGCGACCATTACGTGCCCCGACGGGACGGTGATCCTGGCGAGCGAGGAATGCCCGCCGCCCCCGCCGCCTCCGCCCCCGCCGCCGCCGCCGCCGGAACCGGAGCGCGGTTGAGCCGAAGGGGCTTCACCAGCTGGAGAGGAAAGGGGTCTCGCCGTCATGGCGGGGCCCTTTTTCGTCAGCGTCAGGAGGATTTGGCGGGCGCGTCGGATGCCGCCGCGAGCAAGGCTTCACGGAGCGCATCGGTCACTGCGCCCGATAGCTTTCGCCCGTTGCCGTCGGTCAGGTAGAAGGTGTCGACCGCCCGCTCGCCATAGGTGGTGACGTGCGCCGAATGGACCTCCGCATCGACCGACAAAATGGCATGGGCGAGCCGCGCGAGCAGGCCCGGGCGGTCGCGTGCGTTGACCTCGACCACGGTCATGCGGGTGGAGGCGGTCTGGCTGATCATCACGCCGGGGGGCACGTCGAACGCTTCCTCGCGCGGGGTAAGGCTCTCGCGCGACGGTGGGGGCGGGACCGTATCGGCGGTCAGCGCCTCGAGGATGGCGGCGCGCAACCGCCGGCGGCGGCGCGGGTCGTCGTAGGGCTGACCCTGTGCGTCCGTGACCAGCAGATTGTCCAGCGCCTTGCCGTCGGTCGTGGTGTGCACTCGCGCGTCGATGATCGATCCGCCCCCCGCGCTCACCCCCGTGCAGATGCGCGCGAACAGACCGTGAGCGTCGGGCGCGAAGATGCTGACCCGGGTCGCGTCGACGTCGGCATCGGTACGAAGGCGAACGGACGGGGCGGCATCGCCGATGCGACTTTCCGCTTCCGCGATCTGCCGGGCGTTGGAGCGCTGCCAGTCGGTGGGCTCCGCGAGCCAGTAGCTATCGCCCAGCCGCTTGGCGTGTGCCTTCATCAGCGCCGCGGGCCATTTGAGCCGTTCGGCCAATTGCTGTTTTCGCCGTTCGACCAGTTCGGCACGACCCGCTTCCTTGTGGCCCAGCCGCAATTTCTCCTCCGCGGCCTCATAAAGTGTGCGGAGCAGCCGACGCTTCCATTCGGTCCAGGTTCCCGGCCCGACCGCCCGGATGTCGACCGCGGTGAGGATGAGCAGCATGCGCAGCCGCTCGGGACTTTTCACCTTGGCGCAGAAATCCGCGATGGTGGTGGGATCGGCAAGGTCGCGCTTGAACGCGGTGGCGCTCATCAGAAGGTGATGCCGCACGAGCCATGCGACCTGATGGGTCTCGCCCGGATCGAGCCCGAAGCGGGCCCCCAGGTCGAGCGCGATGTCCGCGCCCAGTTCGCTATGGTCGCCGCCGCGCCCCTTGGCGATGTCGTGCAACAGCACCGCGACATAGAGCGCCCGGCGCGACGCCAATTGCGGCATCAGCTTGGTAGCGAGCGGATGATCCTCCGCCAGCTCGCCGCGGTCGATCGCAGCGGTCAGGCCGATCGCGCGGATGGTATGCTCGTCGACGGTGTAGTGATGGTACATGTCGAATTGCATCTGCGCCACGACGCGACCGAAGTCGGGCACGAACCGGCCGAAGACGCCCGCTTCGTTCATCCACCGAAGCACCGTATCGGTGCGCTCGCGACCCGTAAGAACGTCGAGAAAGACGGCGTTGGCCGACGGTTCGTCGCGGATCTCGTCGACCTCGCGCGCGGCACGCGCGGCGGCGCGCATGGCGTCGGGATGGATTTCGAGACCCTCACGCTGGGCGGTGCGGAACAGCTGGAGAAGACGAATGGGTTCGTCCTCCAGCCAGTCCTGCGAAGGGACCGACAGGCGGCCCCGGTCGAGCGGGAAGCCGTCGATCACCTTTTCGCGGCGGAACACGTCGATCAGCGCGAACCGGCGGCCCTTCTGCGCAAGCTGCTCGTCCAACTGGGCGAGGAAGACGCCCGTGAGATCGCCGACCGTCTTGGCGTTGAGGAAATAGAATTGCATGAACCGCTCGACCGCCGCCTTTCCGGGCCGGTCGGCATAGTTCATCGCCTCGGCGATCTCCTTCTGATGATCGAAGCCGAGCCGATCTTCCGCCCGTCCGGCGGCGAGGTGGAGATGGCAGCGGACCGACCACAGGAAGCGCTCGGCGCGCTCGAACTGGCGGAACTCGCGTTCGTCGAACAGACCCTTCGCGACGAGGTCGGCGGGGGCATCGACGCCGTGGACGTACTTCCCGATCCAATAGAGCGTGTGTAGATCGCGCAGACCGCCCTTGCCGTCCTTCACGTTCGGTTCGACGAGATAGCGGCTGTCGCCCATCCGTTCGTGGCGCGCGTCGCGTTCGGCGAGCTTGGCGGCGACGAAATCCTTGGGCGAGCCGCCGCGCACCTCGGCGTCGAACCCTGCCTTCATCGCTTCGAACAAGGGCCGGTCACCCCAGATGTAGCGAGCTTCGAGCGCCGCGGTGCGGATCGCCATGTCTTCCCCGGCGAGCCGGACCAGTTCGGCGGGCGTGCGCACGGCATGACCGACGGTGAGGCCAAGGTCCCAAAGGATGTAGAGCAGTCCCTCGACCGACTGTTCGACCCAAGCGCTGCGGGTTTCGGGAACGAGCAGCATCAGATCGAGATCGCTGTGCGGAGCGACCTCGCCGCGGCCCGTGCCGCCGATGCCGACGAGCGACCAGCGTTCCGCGGTCGAAGGGTTGGGGTTGGGAAACAGGCGGCGGACGACGAAATCGTGTGCGAGGCGGATGATCTGGTCCGCGAGAAAGGCATAAGCGGCGGCGTGAACGCGACCGCGATTCGGCTCGGCCGCCACGCGGCGTGCCAGTTCGGCACGTCCGTCGGTCAGCGCGGACTTGAGCAGGTCGAGCGCGGCATCGCGGCCATCCTCTCCATAACCCAGCGCCATCAGCCGGTCGGACAGCGCGCGTCGATCGACGATCGTCCGCCGGTCGCCGACGAGGTCTGCACGCAGGGGGACGTTCATCGCCCGTCCTCCAGTGCCTTGAGCCGATAGAGCGCCTCCAGCGCCTCGCGCGGGTTCAGGGCGTCGGGGTCGATGGCGGATAGCGCCTCGACCAGCGGATCGGTGCTTTCCTCCTCGGCAGCGGCGGCGGCGAACAGCGGCAGGCTGTCGAGCCCCGCTGCGATGCCGCCCGTCTCGCTGCGACCCGCTTCGAGGCGATCGAGGATGCTCTTGGCGCGTTTGAGGAGCTTGGGAGGGAGGCCCGCCAACCGGGCGACGGCGATGCCGTAGCTCTTATCCGCGGGGCCCTCGGCGACTTCGTGCAGAAGGACGAGGTCGCCCTTCCATTCGCGCGCGCGAACATGATGCAGCGACAGGCAATCCAGTCGCGCGGCGAGGCGGGTGAGCTCGTGATAGTGGGTCGCGAACAGGGTGCGAGCGCGCACCTCGTCGTGCATCGCCTCGGTTACCGCCCAGGCGAGCGCGAGCCCGTCGTAGGTCGAGGTCCCGCGTCCGATCTCGTCGAGGATGACGAGGCTTTGCCGCGTCGCCTGCGCGAGAATGGCGGCGGTCTCGACCATCTCGACCATGAAGGTCGAACGGCCGCGCGCGAGATTGTCCGACGCGCCGACGCGGCTGAATAGACGGTCGACGAGACCGATCTTCGCCCGGGACGCGGGAACGTAGCCGCCCGACTGGGCGAGCAGGGCGATCAGCGCGGTCTGGCGCAGGAAGGTCGATTTGCCGCCCATATTGGGGCCGGTGATCAGCCAGAGCCGATCGTGCGGACCGAGTGCGATGTCGTTCGCGATGAAGCGTTCGCCGGACCGGGCGAGCGCCGCTTCGACGACGGGATGGCGGCCGCCGTCGATCTCGAGGCAAGGTTGTTCGACGAGGCTGGGAAGGCACCAGCCGCCCTCGATGGCGCGTTCGGCCTGCCCGGCCGCGACATCGATCCGGGCGAGTGCGTCGGCGGCGCGGGCGAGCGCCGGAGCGGCGTCCACTGCAGCTGCGACCAGAGTGGCGAGATGTTCGGCTTCGAGCGCCAGCGCGCGGTCTCCCGCTTCGCCCAATGCGGTGGCGCGCTCGTGCAGTTCGGGGCTGTTGAAGCGCACCGCATTGGCCATCGTCTGGCGATGGGTGAAGCCGCTGTTGTCGGCCATGAGCGGCGCGGCGGCCTTGGCGGGGACCTCGATATGATAGCCGAGCACGTTGTTGTGCTTGATCTTGAGGCTGCCGATCCCGGTCGCCTCGCGATACTCGGCTTCGAGCGCCGCGATCGCTTGCCGTCCGCCCTTCGCCATGGCGCGGAAGTCGTCGAGCGTCTCGTCGAAGTCCGCCGCGATGTATCCGCCCTTCGCGACGTCGATCGGCGGGCTTTCGACCAGCGCGCGGCCGAGCAGATCGATCAACGCGTCGTGCCCCGTGAGTCGCGGCAGCAGATGATCGAGGAGATCGGGACGAGGATCGTCTGCGGACAGGCGCTCGTGGAGCGCGCTCGCGCCGGTCAGGGCATCGCGAAGCTGGCCGAGATCGCGGGGCGAACCGCGCCCGGCGACGAGACGTCCGAGCGCACGGGCGAGGTCGGGCAGGGCCTTGAGCGCGCTGCGGATCTCCTCGCGACGAAGCTGATCGTCGGCGAAATGCTGCACCAGCGCGAGGCGGGCGCGGATCGGGTCGAGGGTGGCGAGCGGCGCGGCGATGTCGGCGGCGAGCTGGCGGCGACCCCCGGCGGTGACGCATCGGTCGATGGCCGTGAGCAGGCTGGTGGCGGGGCTGCCGTCCGCGCCGCGCAGCAATTCGAGGCTGTCCCGGGTCGCGGGGTCGATCGCCATCAGGCTCGATCGATCGATGCGGCGCGGCGCGTCGAGGTGCGCGGTCGCCTCCTTCTGTGTCGCGTCGAGATAGGAGAGCAGGCCACCGGCCGCGGCGCACTCGGCGCGGGTCGGATTGCCGAACCCGGCCAGATCGGCGACCCCGAACCGCTCTTTGAGCGCGCGTTCACCGCCCGCGCTGTCGAACCCGCCCGCGCCGGGTGTCGTGGCAAGGCCCGGTATGCGGTCCTCGGCGATCACTTCGGCGGCGTCGAGCCGCGCGAGTTCGGCGGGGAGACCGCCCGTATCGCAAGCGATGAGTTCGAACCGACCCGTGGAAATGTCGGCGGCGGCGATGGCATAATCGTCGCCCGCGCGTCCGACGGCGGCGAGCCAGTTGGCAGCCTTGGCGTCGAGCAATGTCTCCTCGGTCAGCGTACCGGGAGTGACGACCCGCACAATGCCGCGTGCGACGAGCGCTTTCGATCCGCGCGCCTTTCGGGCCTCGGCGGGACTTTCGGTCTGTTCGGCGATGGCGACGCGATGGCCCGCCTTGATCAGCCGCGCGAGATAATTTTCCGCCGCATGGACGGGGACGCCGCACATCGGGACGGGCCGACCCCGATCTTCGCCCCGTTTGGTCAGCGCGATGTCGAGGCAGGCCGCGGCGACCTTGGCGTCGTCGAAGAACAATTCGAAGAAGTCTCCCATGCGGAAGAACAGCAGCGCGTCCCCGGCCTCGGCCTTGAGGTCGTGGAACTGCTGCATCACCGGGGTGCTGGAGGGGGCGGAATCGTCGCGGGCCATGATCGGATGCCATGCTAGCGGCTTCGCACCGCCCGCGCCATGAATCAGCGTGACTTGGAGCGAAGCGCGCCGCTATGCGCTCAATCCACAGGAGAGACAGATATGAGCGAAGCGAACGTCAAGTTCTCGCGCGAGGAAGCGATCGATTTCCACGCGCGCGGGCGCCCCGGCAAACTCGAGATCACGCCATCCAAGCCGATGGCGACCCAGCGCGACCTCGCGCTTGCCTATTCGCCGGGTGTCGCGGTTCCCGTGGAGGAAATCGCAGCGGACCCCGGCAAGGCCTACGAACTGACGGCCAAGGGCAATCTCGTCGCGGTCATCTCGAACGGGTCGGCCATTCTCGGCCTCGGCAATCTCGGAGCGCTGGCGTCCAAGCCGGTGATGGAGGGCAAGGCGGTACTGTTCAAACGTTTCGCCGACGTCGATTCGATCGACATCGAACTGGATACGCAGGACTGCGATCGCTTCATCGACGCGGTCGAACTGATGGGGCCGAGCTTTGGCGGCATCAACCTGGAAGACATCGGCGCACCCGATTGCTTCGTGATCGAACAGGCGCTGAAAGAGCGGATGAACATTCCGGTCTTCCACGACGACCAGCACGGCACCGCGATCATCACCGCGGCGGGGCTGATCAACGCCGCGCACCTGACGGGGCGGTCGATGGAGAGCCTCAAGGTCGTCATCAACGGCGCGGGCGCGGCGGCGATCGCGTGCAGCGATCTCATCCGGTCGATGGGCGTGCGGCGAGAGAATGTGCTGATGTGTGACCGCACCGGGGTCATCCACCCCGACCGCGACGACCTCGACCAGTGGAAGAGCGCGCAGGCGGTGAAGACCGACCGTCGCACGCTGGCCGAGGCGCTGGAGGGCGCGGACGTCTTCCTGGGCCTGAGTGCCGGTAACGTGCTCGACGGCGACATGATCAAGCCGATGGCGAAGGATCCGATCATCTTCGCGATGGCCAATCCCACCCCGGAAATCGCGCCCCCGGTCGCCAAGGAAGCCCGGCCCGATGCCATCATCGCGACCGGCCGCTCGGATTTTCCGAACCAGGTGAACAACGTGCTGGGTTTTCCCTTCATCTTCCGCGGTGCGCTCGACGTGCGCGCCACGGCGGTGAACGAGGAGATGAAGATCGCCGCTGCACAGGCGCTGGCCGCGCTGGCGCGCGAACCGGTGCCCGAGGAAGTGGCGGCAGCCTATGGCGGCGCGGCCAAGAGCTTCGGCCCCGACTACATCATTCCCGCTCCGTTCGATCCGCGCTTGATCGAGATCGTCCCCGCCGCGGTGGCGAAGGCGGCAATCGACAGCGGCGTGGCGCAGAAGGAAATCGCCGACTTCGATCAGTATCGGTCGGAACTGCGAGCGCGCCTCAACCCGACCGGATCGGTGATGAGCCTCGCGTTCGAGGCGGCCAAGCGCAATCCCAAGCGCGTCCTGTTCGCCGAGGGCGAGGAGGACAATGTCATCCGCGCCGCCATCGCCTTCCGCGAGGGTGGTTACGGCACGCCGGTGCTGGTGGGCCGGGAAACGACCTACGATCGCCTGCGCGAGCATGGGGTCGACGATCCCGAGAGCTTCGAAGTCCTCAACAGCCGCAATTCGCCGCTGGTCGAGAAAGCAGTCGATTTCATCTACGAGAAGCACCAGCGCAAGGGCATGCTGCGCCGCCAGATCGAACGGATGGTCAACCAGGATCGCAATACCTTCACCGCCGCGATGCTGGCACTGGGCGAAGGCGATGCGATGATCACCGGGACGACGCGACCCTTCTCGCAGAGCCTCGCGCAGGTGCGTACGGTCATCGACGAGGATCATGGCGCCGAGCCGTTCGGGATCAACATCGTCGCGACCAAGGGCCAGACGGTGCTGATCGCCGATACGAGCGTGACCGAACGACCGACCGCCGAACAGCTGGCGGCGATCGCGATCCGTTCTGCCGCCTTCTCGCGGCGGATGGGCGCCGAGCCGCGTGTCGCTTTCATCAGCTACACCACCTTCGGCAACCCGCCCGGACAGCATATCGAGCATTTGCGCGGCGCGGTGAAGGTACTCGACCGGATGACCACGGACTTCGAATATGAAGGCGAAATGGGTCCCGACGTCGCGCTCAACTACGATGCGCAGCGGGCCTATTATCCCTTTTCGCGTCTCACGGGCCCGGCCAACATCCTGATCATGCCGGGGCTGCAGTCGGCGAACCTGTCGTCGAAACTTCTCAAGGCGATCGGAGGCGAGGACGTTCTGGGCCCCTACCTGATGGGGATGAGCCTGCCCGTACAGATCGCGCCGATGACCGCGAGCTCCAGCGACCTCGTGACGCTGGCCGTTCTGGCATCGGGCGGGGCGGATGCGCTGCGCCGCAACAGCGCGGCGAGAGGCGCGGCACAGAACGTGGTGGGCTAGTCGATCGAGTCGAGGATCGCCGGAACGACGAGGATGATCAGCGTATAGAATACGACCGCCGTCAGGAGACCCGCGGCGATCATTCGCTTCACGAGGTACCAGGCGAGCCCATCTTCGCGATCGAACTTGGGCCGAATTCTAAACCCGTTCGGCCGAGCTGATCGAGTCGCTGGCGCGAAGGGCGGCGATCATGGCGTGAAGATGCGCCAGATCGTGCAATTCGGTGTCCACGTCGAAGGTGTGGAAGGCACCATCGCGGTGGACGAGGCCGAGGTTCACGATATTGGCGCTCTTCGCGCCGAAGATGCCGGCCATCTCGCCGAGAGCGCCCGCGACATTGTGGAGGATCACCCGGATGCGCGCGGTGCCGCCGTCCGACTGGTCGCCCCATGCGAGGTCCAGCCAGTCGGCATCGTCGCTGGCAAGCAACGTATCGCAGCCGATGGTATGAACGACGATCATGTCATCCTCGCGCCGGACGCCGACGATGCGGTCGCCGGGGATGGGATGGCAGCATTCGGCCAGTTCGAAGGCGACGCCGGGGGTCAGCCCCTTGATCGAGATGGCGCTGCGCTGTTCGGGCGGGCGCGAGCGCTTGTCGTCGTCCATGCCCGCGGTCGAGCCCGGGACGAGCGCCTCCATCACCGCGGCGTCGGAGATGCGCTTCTTGGCAATCGCTTCCATCAGTTCGGCCTCGTCCTCCATCCCCAACCGCTTGGCGGCACGGCGGGTGGCACCGCGGCGGGGCGCGTTGGGAAGCCGTTCGAGGATCTCGGCGAAGATCTTGGTGCCCAGTTCGATGGTCTCGTCGCGCTCCTTGAGACGGACGAAGCGGCGGATCGCGGCACGTGCCTTGCCGGTCGCGACGAAGCGCAGCCAAGACGGCTGGGGCTGCTGCGCGTCGCTGGCGAGGATTTCGACCTGGTCGCCGTTGTCGAGCAGGGTTCGTAGCGGAACGACGCGGCCGTTGACCTTCGCGCCCACCGTCTGGTCGCCGAGGTCGGTATGGACGGCGTAAGCGAAGTCGACGGGGGTCGCCCCCTTGGGCAGCTGGATCAGCTCGCCCTTCGGAGTGAAGGCGAAGATCCGGTCCTGATACATCGCCATGCGCGTATGTTCGAGAAGCTCCTCCGGCCCGTCGGCGTGCTCGAGAATCTCGACGAGATCCTCGATCCACGGCGTGCGTATGTCGGGCCCGGGGCCGATCGCCCGTTCGCCGGTCTTGTACGCCCAGTGCGCCGCAAGCCCGCGCTCGGCCAGTTCGTGCATGTCCTTGGTGCGGATCTGCACCTCGATCCGCATGTTGGAATCGTGGATGACGCTGGTGTGAAGCGACTGGTAGCCGTTGCGCTTGGGGGTGGAAATGAAGTCCTTGTATCGGCCCGGCACCATCGGCCAGCGCTGATGGATCAGCCCCAATGCGCGATAGACGTCGTCGACGTTCTCGACGATGACGCGGAAAGCCATGACGTCGGACAATTGTTCGAAACTGATGTGCCGTTCGGCCATCTTGCGCCAGATCGAATAGGGATGCTTCTCGCGCCCCGCGACCTCGGCGTCGAGGCCGTGGTCGGACAGGTGCAGCTCGAGGTTGAGCCCGATGCGGCTGATGACGTCGCCGCCCTGCTCGTTCAATTGGCGAAGGCGGCGGATGATCGACTTGTAGGCGTCGGGTTCGAGATGCTTAAAAGCGAGCGTCTGCATCTCCTTCATCATCTCGTAGAGGCCTACCCGTTCGGCGAGCGGCGCGTAGATGTCCATCGTCTCGCGCGCGATCCGGCGGCGCTTCTCCTCCTTCGGAATGTGATGGAGGGTGCGCATATTGTGAAGCCGGTCCGCCAGCTTGACGAGCAGCACGCGGATATCGCCCGACAGCGCGAGCAGGAACTTGCGCAGATTTTCGGCGGCGCGCTCGCTCTCGCTCATCGCCTCGACCTTGGACAGCTTGGTGACGCCGTCGACCAGCCGCGCGACCTCTGTCCCGAACAGATTCTCGATCTGCTCGGGCGTGGCGACGGTATCCTCGATCGTGTCGTGGAGGATCGCGGTGACGATGGTCTCGTCGTCCAGTTTCATGTCGGTAAGGATGCCCGCGACCTCGATGGGGTGCGAGAAATAGGGGTCCCCCGAGGCGCGCAACTGCGCCCCGTGCGCCTTCATGGAAAAGACATAGGCACGGTTGATCAGCGCCTCGTCGGCGTCCGGATCGTAGGAGCGAACCCGCTCGACCAGTTCATATTGTCTCAACACCCTCGATAAATGAGGGTGTTAGGGGTCTTATTGCAAGTGCGAATAAAGTCCCGGGTGGGGCGCGTTGCGGTGGGAGGCGCGGTCGACCCGGCCCGCCGATCGATTGCGGATGGAAACCGAACCGATAGGGGCGGTTCCCGCTCGCATCTGTCAATTAACCCATGACAGAGGTATGGCGATCCTTTAGCCCACAAGTCGCACGGGTTCCGTAGCGGCGACGGTTTCGCGTATTGAAGTTGTCGGGAGAAGTAGAGTGAGTGGGGTCACGCCGGACATCGAAGCCTTTAAGGCAGCGGCACTGCAATGCCCGTTGCCGCCCGCGATCGAGTTGATCGGGGAGAAATGGGCGTTTCTGATTCTTCGTAGTGCGCTGAACGGTCTGTCGCATTTCGAGCAGTTCCAGGCGGGCCTCGGCATCGCCCGCAACATCCTGTCGGATCGATTGAGCAAACTTGTCGCGGGCGACATCCTCAATCGCAAACCCGATCCCAAGGACGGACGCAAGGTGGTCTACCAGCTGACGAAGAAGGGCGAAGAGCTGCTTCCGGTGGTGGTGGCGTTGCGGCAATGGGGCGAACGGTGGGGACATGGCTGCAGCCAGATTCAGTTGGCCGATACGCGCGACGGGAATCCGGTGCGCACGGTCGCGGTCCTGTCGTCGGACGGACGCGAACTGGGTCTCTGCGATCTCATGTGGCTCGACACCAAGACGGGCGCGAGCATTCGCCGCACCGACCGGATCAAGCTCTAGGCGGCCTCGGCAACAAAAACGGCGACCCGCGCGGGCCGCCTCTCCTGTTGTTCTAACCGATCCGCAAGCGCCTAGTCGGCGGTACTCGGATTGGGACGCGGCGGGGCCGATGCCGTCAGGCGCAGCGCCTCCGCCTGGTCGTTGAGGCTCGACATTTCGTCGATCTCGTCCTCGTCGTCGACCTGCACCTTCTGGTGGCTCGACACGAGGCTTTCTTCCAGATGCTTGGGCTTGACCGTCGTTTCGGCGATCTCGCGCAGCGCGACGACCGGGTTCTTGTCGCGGTCGCGATCGACCGTCAGGTCGGCGCCGCCCGAAATCTGGCGCGCCCGCTCGGCGGCCAGCAGAACGAGGTCAAAACGGTTGTCGATCTTGTCGACGCAATCTTCGACGGTCACACGCGCCATGCGGTCGGTCCTTGTCTTGCAATTCGGGAAAATCCGTGAACGCGCGATGTAGGGATGACACACGCCCGAGTCAAATGTCGTCACGCTTGCGAAAGGGCGGATCGCGCCCCATGAAACGGCGCATGGCGCCCGATCTGACCTTCACCGTCGACGCAAACGAGATGGCGCTCTACGCGTCCGGCGACGCGCGAAAGGCCCTTATTCTCGATTGGATCGACCGGGCGCAGACCACGCTTGACCTGCTGTTCTACGATCTGGCCGACGATGCCAGCGGCACGGCCATTCGCGATGCGCTGGCCCGGGCGGCGGAGCGGGGGGTGCGCGTGCGGCTGGTGATCGACGGCTTTGGCCTGCGCGATCTGGAAGACGAGGACGCGTTTTTCGCACCGATCCGCGCGGCGGGTGGGACCACGTTGGTCTTCAACGCGCGGTTCGGACGCCGCTACCTCATTCGCAACCACCAGAAGATCTTCATCGCCGACGGCGAGCGCGCAATCATCGGCGGCGCGAACCTGTGCGACGATTATCTCGGCGATCACGATACCGCCTGGCGCGATCTGTGGTTGAGCATCGAGGGCGACGCCACGCGCCCGCTGGCCGACTATTTCGAGGACGTTCTCGGCTGGATGAAGACGAACAAGGCGCACCTGCGCCGCCTGTCGGACATCGTGGCGCGGCACAGTACCACGCGCGGTCCGCTCCAATGGCAGTTTTCGGCGCCGTGGCCGCGCCACACGCCGTGGCCGGGCGGCCTGATCCGCGATTTCTGGGATGCGAGGCACGTCGAGCTGGTGATGGCTTATTTCTCGCCTTCGGGCGCCTTTCTTCGGCGGCTCGAGCGCGTGTCGCGCGACGGGGGTACGGTGAAGCTGCTGGTGCCGGCCAAGTCCGACAATACGACCACCATCGCGGCGGCGCGGCACAGCTATCACCAGTTGATGGCGGCGGGCGTGACGATCCACGAATATGAAAAGACGAAGATGCACACCAAGCTCGCGGTCGTCGACGACGTCGTGCATATCGGCAGCTCGAACTTCGATTTCCGCAGCCTGTTCGTGAACATGGAAGTCATGCTCCGGATCGAGGACGCGGACGCGGCGACGAAGATGCGTGGCTGGATTGCGGACGAACGGCGCGATGCGCGGGCCATCACGCCGGAGGTTCAGGCGCAGCGGGACACCTTTTGGGCGCGGACGCGCTGGGCCATCTCCAACTTCCTCGTCACTTGGCTCGACTATACCGTCAGCCGGCGCCTGAACCTGCCTCTGGGCGGAGGCGAGTGAACGCGGCGACCCCGTTCGGCAAGGTGGCGGGTAGCGCCCTGACCAGCCGCCAGTTCATTCTCCTGTACGCGGCCATGCTGGTGGCGGCGGCGGGAAATACGGCGCTTCAGTCGGTCATGCCCGCGATCGGTCGCGCGATCGGGATTCCCGACGTCGTGGTCGCGCTGACCTTTACGGTGTCGGCAGCGATGTGGGTGTTCTTCGCCCCGCGCTGGGCGAGCCTCAGCGATACGCGGGGGCGAAAGCCGCTCATCCTGCTGGGGGTCGGCGCTGGGTTCACGGTGTCGACACTGCTGTGCGGGATCGTGCTGTTCGCCGGGCTGAACGGCTGGATGGGTGCCTATCTCACCTTCGCGGTCTTCGCCTTGGCGCGGGCCTTCTACGGCATCTTCGGATGCGCGACGCCGAGCGCGACGCAGGCCTATCTCGCCAGCCGGACGCGGCGCGGGTCGCGGGTCGATGCGATCGCCGGACTGTCGTCGAGTTTCTCGCTGGGGACGATCGTCGGGCCCGCGTTGGCGCCGTTGTTCGTGCTGCCTCTTCTCGGACTGTCCGGCCCGCTGTTCGTCTTCGCCGCGTTCGGTGCCGTCGTCATGATCGCTGTGTGGGCGATGCTCCCCAACGATCTGGGCCCGCGCCGAGGACCCCGACGGGGGCAGGGCGCCGCCATGAGCTATCCCAGCCTCGCCACCGCCCCCACGGGGGCGAGCGTCCGGGCGGCGACCAACCCGCGATCGAAGATGCGCTGGTCCGACCCGCGCATCCGCGGCTGGATCACCGCCGGGGTGGCGACCAACCATGCGATGGCGGGCATCCTCACGATCATGGGCTTCTTCACCATCGACCGGCTGGGGCTGGAGCCGGTGGGGGCGGAACAGGAGATCGCGCTGGTGATGCTGGCCGGGGCGGCGGCCACGCTGGCGGCGCAATGGGGGCTGATCCCGCGCCTGCGGCTGGCTCCGCGCGCGTTGATGGTCTGGGGATCGCTGATTGCCGCGGTCGGCCTCCTCGGAACGATGGTGGCGAGTAGCCTCTACGGCATCGTGCTGGGGTTCGCGCTTACCAATATCGGGTTTGGCTTCACCCGTCCCGGTTTTACCGCGGGGGCGAGCCTGGCGGTCGGGCTCGACGAACAGGGCGGCGTCGCGGGAATCGTGACCAGCGCCAACGGCCTCGCCTTCGTCGCGGCGCCGACCATCGGCATCCTGCTCTACGGCGCGGCGGCGTGGCTTCCGTTCGCCATCGCCACCGCGCTCCTGATCGTCATGGCGCTGTGGTGCCGGCGCCTCTGATCATTCTTCCTCGCCGTCCGGATCGCGGCCGTCCCGCGGCTCGAGCATTCCGGGCGAAATGAAGCCGATCGTGGGTTCGGGCTTCAGCGCATCCTGCTTCAGATTGTCGCGAATCTTCTTGTACTGATCGAGCATCTTCTGCGTGACCGAGGGGCGCGTCTCCTTAAGCGCATTGTCGAAGTCCTCCTTCGTGACCAGCGCCTGGTCCATGTCGCGACGCATGGCGATGAGACCCGCACGGCGCGTGAGGTCTTCCAGATCCGCGCCGGTGAAGCGCTTGGCCCGATTGGCCAGATCCTCCAGATCGACATCGTCGGCTAGCGGCATGTTCTCGGTATGGATCTTGAGGATCTGCAACCGTCCCTCGCGCGCCGGCGGACCGACGTAGATCAGTTCGTCGAAGCGGCCAGGGCGCAGCAGCGCCGGATCGATAAGATTGGGCCGGTTGGTCGCGCCGATGACGACGACGTTGTTCATCTCCTCGAGCCCGTCCATTTCCGACAGGATCGTGTTTACCACCCGCTCGGTAACCGCCGGTTCGCCGCTGCCACCGCGACCGCGAGCGGGGACGAGGCTGTCGAGTTCGTCGATGAAGATGACGGTCGGGGCGACCTGGCGCGCGCGGCTGAACAGACGCGCGATCTGCTGCTCGCTCTCGCCATACCACTTGCTGAGCAGGTCACTCGATTTGGTGGCGATGAAATTGGCTTCGGATTCGCGCGCGGTCGCCTTGGCCAGCAAGGTCTTGCCGGTTCCGGGCGGTCCGTAGAGCAGGAAGCCGCGCGCCGGACGGATGCCGAGGCGGCGAAAGGCGTCGGGATGCTTAAGGGGGAGCTCGACGCCCTCCTTGAGCTTGTCGCGCGATTCATCGAGGCCGCCGATGTCGTCCCATCCGATCGAGGGCATCTGCACCATCACTTCGCGCATCGCGCTCGGCTGCACGCGCTTCAGCGCGTCCCGGAAATCGTCGGCGGTGACGGCCAGCGTCTCGAGGATTTCGTCGGGGATAACGTCCTCGTCGAGGTTGAGTTTGGGCATGATCCGCCGAACGCTTTCGAGCGCCGCTTCGCGCGTCAGGCTGGCGATGTCGGCGCCAACGAACCCGTAGGTGCGGCGCGACAGGCGGTCGAGATCGACATCCTCTGCCAGCGGCATGCCACGGGTATGGATGCCGAAGATCTCGCGCCGCCCACGCTCGTCAGGCACGCCGATGACGATCTCGCGGTCGAAGCGGCCGGGGCGGCGCAGAGCGGGATCGATGGCATCGGGCCGGTTCGTGGCGGCGATGACCACGAGGTTCGCCCGCGGCTCCAACCCGTCCATCAGCGTGAGCAGCTGGGCGACGAGGCGCTTTTCCGCCTCGCCCTTCACATCGTCGCGTTTGGGCGCGATCGAATCGATCTCGTCGATGAAGACGATGCTCGGCGCGGCCTTTGCGGCCTGTTCGAAGAGTTCGCGCAGTTTCTTTTCGGATTCGCCATAGGCGGCGCCCATGACTTCGGGCCCAGCGATGTGGAAGAATTCGGCATCGCTCTCGTTGGCGACCGCGCGGGCCAGCATGGTCTTTCCGGTACCGGGGGGGCCATGCAGCAACACGCCCTTCGGCGGGTCGACGCCAAGGCGCTGGAACAGTTCGGGGTGACGAAGGGGAAGCTCGACCATCTCGCGCAGCGCGTCGATGGTATTCGTCATCCCGCCGAGATCGTCGTAGGTGACCGCCGGCCGCTCGCCGTCGCGGACCTTTTCGCCCGCGGGAACAAGGTCGATCTCGGTGTCGGCATCGATATGGACGATGCCTTCGGGCTTGGTCGCGACGACCTTGAGGCGGATTTCCTGCAATGCGAAGGCGGGTGCCTGCAGCAGCTGCCGGATATTCTCTGGCATATCCATGTTTACGCGCTGGTGGCCCGCGGTGGCGACGAGATCGCCCTTGAGGATCGGCGCGCCGAAGAAGCTGCGCTTCAGCGCGTCGGTCGAGCCCTGGAGGCGCACGTTCTGCTGCGCGGGGGCGAAAGTGACCTTTTTGGCAGGCTTGGACTGCGCCTTCTGGACATTGACGAAGTCACCCGACCCCACGCCCGCATTCGAGCGCTGAAGCCCGTCGAGGCGCACGATGTCGAGGCCCTTGTCGTCCTTGTAAGGGCGGATCGCGCGGGCGGGAGTCATGCGCTTGCCCGTCACTGCGATCACGTCGCCATCGGAAAGGCCCAGTGCCTCCATCACGGATACGGGAAGGCGGGCGAGGCCCCGGCCCGAATCGGCGGGTGGCAGGTTGGCAACCTGGACGCGGGCGGCTTTGGTCTGGGTTTCGGCGTCGGCCAAGATAAACTCCTGATAAGATCTCATCGCCCCCAATGCAGGACGATCCTTCAAGGTTCACTTGGGGTCGCTGCCCACCAAATAAAGAGGGCAAAGAAATAGGGCCCGACCGAATGAACGACCGGGCCCCGTCAGGAGAGGATGTCGGACCAGTGGCCCGACGCAACCTTTATCGCACTGCACCATGATTTGTGCAAGCGCGAAATACCCGGGCGTTATTTCTTCAACAGTTTGGTGATCCGCCGCATCGCCGCTCGTGGCAGGAACCGACTGGAATTGGCGGAAATCTTGTTGATGGCGCCGGGCACGACGACGGCCTTGTTGGCGTCGAGACCCCGGATCCCCGCATCGACCACTTCGGCGGCCTGCTGCGAGACGGTGTCCATCGCTTTCTGCATCGCCTTTGAAGCCTCGAACCCGGCGACCTCGCCGAATTCAGTCCGAGTCGCACCCGGACACAGGCAGCTGACCTTCACGCCCTTCTCGCGCACCTCTTCGTGGAGCGCTTCCGAAAAACTCAGGACATAGGCCTTAGTCGCGAAATAGACCGCCATCCCGGGACCCGGCTGGAAGGCGGCGACCGAGGCGACGTTGAGGATTTCGCCGGACTGCGCGGCCTTCATCGGTTGCAGGACGCCATGCGCAAGCTCGGTCAGCACGCCGCAGTTGAGATCGACCATCGCCCGCTGCTGCGTACCGTCGAGCTTTGCGAAACGCCCGACGAGGCCGAACCCCGCATTGTTGATCAACCGCGCGACCGTCTCCCCGTTCGTGCGGATATCGTCGAGAAGGCGGGCGGCGGCGCCGGGCTCGCTCAAGTCCATCGCGACCGACCGGGCATTGCCCAGTTCGGCGGCCAGTTCCTCGATCCGGTCCTGCCGACGCGCCACGAGCACGAGCCTGTCGCCGCGTTCGGCATAGCGCCGCGCGAACTCGGCGCCGAGCCCGGCGCTCGCTCCGGTGACGAGCGTGACCGGAGTCACGGTCCTAGGAAACCGTCGCTTTCTCGATCTTGCCGGGGTTGGGCACCGGTTCGCCCGTCGGAAGGGCATCGACATGTTCCATGCCGCTCTGAACCTCGCCCCAGACGGTGTACTGGTTGTCGAGGAATCCGGCCTCGCCGAAGCAGATGAAGAACTGGCTGTTCGCGCTGTTCGGATCGGCGGTACGCGCCATCGAGCAGGTACCACGGGCGTGATGGTGATCGTTGAACTCGGCGGGCAGGTCGGGAAGGTCGCTGCCGCCCGTGCCCTTGCCGGTCGGATCGCCCCCCTGCGCCATGAAGCCGGGGATGACGCGGTGGAAGACCACGCCGTCGTAGAATCCGTCCTTCGCCAGCTTGGTGATGCGTTCGACATGCTTGGGCGCGATGTCGGGCAGCAGTTTGATGACGACGTCGCCGCCGGTCGAAAGTGTGAGGGTGAGGGTGTCAGCCATGAAAGCCTCCTGTTGTTTCGTTCGCGGCCGTGCATAGGGGGCCAGCGCCGCTTGCGCCACCCGCCGCGTAGGGCGATAGGGGGGCAGGTTCGAGACCGGGACGAGGGGAGGGACGGGATGATGAGCGAGACCAACACGCTCGACGACGACCTCGTCCACGATGCCGAGGACCGGCTGCGCCCCGATTTCGTCCGCGAGGTCGTCGACGACGTTCGGGAGGGGCGGCTGGCAGAAGCCTGCGCGCTGGTCGCCGAACTGCATCCCGCCGACCGTGCCGACCTCATCGAACTGGCCGAGCCCGAAGATCGCTCCGCACTGATCGGGGCGCTGGGCAACCTCCTCGACGCCGACGTCTATGCCGAGATGAACGAGCATGTCCGCGAGCTGGTCGTCGAGGAAATGGATCCGGGGCAGGCCGCCGAGCTGACCGGCGACATGGATACCGACGATGCGGTCGCGCTGCTCGAGGATCTCGACGAACCCGACCAGCGCGCGATCCTCGACGCGATGGAGCCCGACGACCGCGCCGCGGTCGAGGAAGCGCTGTCCTATCCCGAGGAAAGCGCCGGGCGCATCATGCAGCGCGATCTTATCGCGGTGCCCGAGCATTGGAACGTGGGTCAGGTCATCGATTTTATGCGATCCGACACCGAACTGGCGGACGATTTCTGGGAAGTGTTCGTGGTCGGACCGGCGCATCGCCCCGTCGGCACAACCAAGCTGTCGACGCTGCTGCGCACCAAGCGCGACGTGCCGATCACCGCCATCATGCAGGAAGAACAGACGCTGATCCCGGTCGACATGGACCAGGAGGAGGTGGCGCTGCGCTTCCAGAAATACGCGCTGATCTCCGCCGCGGTCGTCGACGGCGGCGGGCGGCTCGTCGGGATGGTGACGGTCGACGACATCGTCCACATCATCGAGGAAGAGGCGAGCGAGGACGCGCTGCTCCTGTCGGGCGCGGGCGACGGCGACATCAACGAGCCGGTGGCCGAGGCGTATCGCGACCGCGTCCGCTGGCTGATCGCCAATCTCGGTACCGCACTGCTCGCGACCTTCGTGATCGCGCAGTTCGAAGGGACGATCGCCCGGCTGGCGATCCTCGCCGCGCTGATGCCGATCGTCGCGGCGCTGGGTGGCAATGCGGGGACGCAGGCGCTGGCGGTCACGGTGCGTGCGTTGGCGACCAACCAGCTGACCGGATCGAACCGGGCCCGGGCGATCCGGCGCGAATTCCTCGTCGCCTTGCTCAACGGGCTGACGATCGCGTTCATTCTCGGCATCGGCGTCGGACTGATCCTCGACCCGATGATGGGAGCGGTGATCGCGGTGGCGATCCTGTTCAACATCATCGTCGCGGGGCTTGCGGGTGTGCTGGTGCCCGTCGCGCTCGACCGACTAGGCGCCGATCCCGCGGTGGCGTCGAGCGTCTTCGTGACGACGGTGACCGATACGATCGGCTTTCTCGCGTTTCTGGGCCTGGCGAGCGCGGTCCTGCTCTAAGCGGTTGAAAGCCTTGGCGCCGCGCGCCATTTTGGCCGCGTGACCGATTGCGTGCACCTCACCAAAGTCGCCTATGGCGTGAAGACGCTGCCGACGCTGGAAAAGCGGCTGGCGGGCCGCGCACGCGGGGGCGAGGTGCGGATCGTGACCAAGCGTCGCCCCGTGCGCCATGCCGAAGTGGCGAACGGCGGACGGCTGCACTGGATCGTCAAGCACCGTATCGTCGCGCGGTCCAAGGTGCTGCGGTTCGAGGAACGATCGGACGGCCGATGGGACATCATCATCGCCGCAAAACTCGAGGGCTGTGCCGCCTTTCCCAAGCGCGCGCACCAAGGATGGCGTTACCTCGAGGCGAAGGACGCACCGGGAACCGAGGACGACGGTTCGGGGATCGGCGACCTGCCCCCGCGCCTTTACGGCAAGCTGGCGGGGCTGGGTCTGGTCTGACCGAAGTCAGCGACCGGGCGCGCAGCCGGTCAGGACGGTCGGACCCGACAGGCGCGTGACGCAGGCCGGAGCCCCGTCCAGCGCGATCGTGCCCGCGCCGATGCTGTCGATCTCGGCGGTTTCGGCCACACCCAGTTCGACATAGCCCGGTCCATCGACGCCCAGCGTCAGTTGTTCGATATCGAGCCCCGCGCCGCGCAACGACGAGACGCCGCGAACCACGACGGTGCCGCTTTCCACCCGCCCGGCGATCTCGGCACTGGCCGCGCCGTTGAGCAGAAGCTCGAAATTGTCCGCCTCCAGCGCCCCGATCCGCAGTCGTCCGGCACCATTGACCGACGCATCGAATTCGAGCCCCTCGACCCGGTCGATGTCGAGCGTGCCCGATCCGTTGACCCAGGCCTGGCTGAGACGCGGCGTCCCCACTTCGATCGTAACGGGACCGGGGGCCTCGCTGCGGCGGCGATTGTTCACCGATTGGCGGATCACCAGCGTGCGGCCATTCAGATCGATGGTCAGCCCGTCCATGTCGGCGGCCCTGCCCTTGGCACGGGCGAAGGGCGAGACGCCCGTGACCATCGTGACCGACAGCCCGCCCTCGACCCGGACGCGATCGTAGCTGGTGACCGAATAGTTGCGTTCGATCGGCTGGCTGAAGATCTGCGCTTGCGCGGGCGACACGAAGGCAAACAGGGCGAGGAGGGAGGCGATGATTCTCATGACCCTCCTCATGCGGCCGATATGGTTAACGAAGAAACAAGACGATCAGCCGTGCTGGATCGCTCCGGCGAGGTTCGACAGATCGGCCCGACCGGCCCCCTTCTTGATGAGTTGCCCTTCGCCGACCGATCCTGAGAATCGCGACGAACCCGCGCCGTCGATGACGCCCCTCAGCGATGGCCCCTCGATCCCGTCGATGGAGAGCGATCCCGCCCCCTCCTTGCTCACCATGATGTCGCGGTGGCTGACGAGCGCGCCGATTTCCAGCTTCCCGCTTCCCGACTTGATGATCTTGGCCGAGCCCGCGCGTACATCTTCGACGTGCACGCGGCCGGCGTCATTTGCGAAGATTTGAACGTCCTCGGCCTCCATCTGGGCGACGATCACGGTTGCAGCATGACTTGTGGCGATCTCGACCAGGCGCGGCAGGGTGATGGCGATATCGACGCCGTGCCCGGGATTGTACGACCAACCGGCGCCCTCGCGCCAGCCAATGATCGCGCGTCCATCGATCGAGATGATCTGCAGGTCATCGAGCATTGTCGCGGGTCCCGAGACCTCGATCCGCTGCGTATCGCCCTGTTTGACGTCGACGACGATCGAACCGCTGACGATCAGCTTCTCGAAGGGGGCTCGTTCGACCGTGCGGTGATCCTGCGGCCCCGCATCACGCGCGGGTTCGCGTCCGTCCGGCTGCTCACTCGTTCCGACCATGCTCGATGCTATCTCAGCTGCATTCGACGCTGCCGGCGCCCGAGGTACCGATGTCGCAGTCCGCGCCGCCGGTGATGGTGACGTCGCCCGCGCCCGACACGCCGCCGGTTGCCTTGCCGGTCACGTTGGCGCGGATCGAGCCGGCGCCGCTGGCGCGCAGGTCCGCATTCTCGGCAGTCAGCTCGGCGCCGTTGAACTCGCCCGCGCCCGACATGCCGACGCGAAGATTGCGGGTCGTTCCGCGAGCATTGAGCTCGCCGGCTCCCGAAAGGGCGAGGAGCAGATCGTCGGTCGTGACATCGGCGATATCGATCTCGCCCGCGCCCGACAGCTCGCCCGAAAAGCGTTCGGTCTCGATCCGATCGATCTGGATATCGCTCGCACCCGAGGCAGCAACTTCTTTCAGCATCGGCACGCGGATCGCGATGTCGACGTCGTCGTTGCCGCGCCAGTTCCACGAAGAACGCTCCTGGCGAATGCGCAGAAGGTCGCCCTCTACCTCGACGATCATGTCATCGAGGATGTTTTCGGGCCCCTCGATCGTCACGCCGGGTTCGTTGCCGGTGGTGACGATGACGTCGTAATTGCCCCCCACGCTCAGCCGTTCGAAGGCGGCGACCTGTTCGACCCGGGTGGTCATGGCACCGCCATCCTCGCCGGACGTTCCCACGCACGACGTGATGGCGCCCGGCAGAAGCGCGGCGGCGAGCAACGGAAGCTTGATCATCATGGTCCCCTTTTACTGTGTTGCCGCCTTAATACAGGAGGGAGGTCCTAGAGGCAAGTTCCGGCCGCTTCCGTTCGACGAACGGCGCTGCGGAGCGCACGAAAAAGGCCCGACCGTCGCCGGCCGGGCCTCGTTGGTGATTCATTGGGAATACTCTCGCTTCGCAGGAAGCGTCGACCGTTCCCCAGACGTTTCTAGGCTTCCTCTTTCTCCGCGTTCCAGATCTTCGCGGCGGCGTCGAGCACCTTGAGGATCTTCTTCAGCGCGGTCGGCTCGTCGGTCTTTTCCATCGCCGCCAGCTCGCGAGCGAGACGGCTCGAGGCCGCTTCGAAGATCTGCCGCTCCGAATAGCTCTGCTCGGGCTGGTCGTCGGCGCGGAACAGGTCGCGGGTCACTTCGGCGATCAGGATGAGATCGCCCGAATTGATCTTGGCCTCATATTCCTGCGCGCGGCGCGACCACATGGTGCGCTTGACCTTGGGCTTGGACTTCAGCGTTTCCATCGCGTCCTTCATGGCCTTGTCGCTCGACAGCTTTCGCATGCCGGTGCTCTCGGCCTTTCCGACGGGGACGCGAAGGGTCATCTTCTCTTTTTCGAAGCGCAGGACATACAGTTCGAGCTGGGTACCGGCGATCTCGGTCGACTGGATTTCGGTGACCTTGCCGACACCATGCTTGGGGTAGACGACATAATCGCCGACATCGAACGTGAGAGCCTTGCTCGCCATATACTATCTCCGAGTTGAAAAGTGCGCCTGAAATCCCCGGTCGACCTGCCCCCCAATTCGGCGGATCGATGATGTGGCGCGTTGGGTGTTCCTATGAAAGCGCCGCCGGGGCTGCCGACGGCTCATCGTGACGATTATATAACAGAAATCCTACTCGAATTCCAGTCCCAGTTGCACCTCGCGACTTTCCTGCTCGCTCAGCGGCGAGGAAAGTCCCAGCCCGAGGAGGCGAACACCCTTGGGAAGCGGGAACAGCGCCGTCAGCAGCGAACGCCCCGCCTCGTGAAAGAGCGAGGCTTCGGTCACGGCATGCGGGAAGCTGCGGGCGCGGGTGATGATCTCGAAATCGGCATATTTGACCTTGAGCGTCACGGTGCGCCCGACGAAGCGCGCCCGATCGATACGCTCCCAGGCGATGCCGCTGACCCGGTCGAGTTCGGCGAGCAGTTCTTTCTGGTCACTCACATCCCGGCCGAACGTGCGCTCCGCACTGCAGCTCTTGCGGGTCCGTTCGGAACGGACGGGCCGCGTGTCGATTCCGCGGGCGATCCGGTAGTACCATTCGGCGCTCGATCCGAAGCGCGCCCGTAGCTCCTCGTACTTCCAGCCGGCAAGGTCGGCGCCCGTATGGATGCCGAGGCGGTTCATCCTCTCCGCGGTCTTGGGGCCGACGCCGTGAAAGCGTTTGACGGGCAGGCTCTGGACGAAGGCGGGCCCCTTCGACGGCGGAATGACGCACAGGCCGTCGGGCTTGTTCTGGTCGCTCGCCAGCTTGGCGATGAACTTGCAGTAGGACACGCCCGCGCTTGCGGTGAGGTTCGTCTCCGCCATGATGCGCGCACGAATGTCCTCGGCGATCGCGCGGCCGCTGCCCAATCCGAGCGGATCGTCGGTCACGTCGAGAAATGCCTCGTCGAGGCTCAGCGGCTGTACCTCGCTCGCGTGGACGGCGAAGATCTCGCGAATCTGCCGAGACACCTCGCGATAGACGTCGAATCGCGATTTGACGAAGATGAGATCGGGGCATTTGCGCTTGGCGGTCACGCTGGGCATCGCCGAACGCACGCCATATTCGCGCGCCTCGTAGCTCGCCGCCGCTACCACCCCGCGCCCCGACGATCCGCCGACCGCCACCGGCTTGCCGCGAAGGCTCGGATCGTCGCGCTGTTCGACGCTCGCGAAGAAGGCGTCCATATCGACATGGATCACCTTGCGCCCGTCGGCACCGGGTTCGGGAAGGTCGGTCGGGTCGAAGGCGGTCGGGGGAATCACTCGGCCCCCCTTGTAGCGGGTTTTCCGCGCCGCCGTGATATGCTTTAGGCGCGGGCGAGACCTTTCATTCGATCGACAGGAAGCCCCCGTCCCATGAACATCCACGAATATCAGGCCAAGGAAGTCCTCAAGGAATATGGCGCGCCGGTCCCCGACGGCCACCCCGCGATGAGCGTCGCCGAAGCGGTCGAGGCCGCCAAGCGCCTCCCCGGTCCGCTGTGGATCGTGAAGGCGCAAATCCATGCCGGCGGCCGCGGCAAGGGCCATTTCAAGGAACTGCCCGAAGGCTCCAAGGGCGGCGTCCGGCTGGCCCGGTCGATCGAGGAAGTCGAAGCGGCGGCAAAGGACATGCTCGGCAATACGCTCGTCACCGTCCAGACCGGCGACGAGGGCAAGGAAGTCCAGCGGCTCTACGTCACCGACGGCGTCGATATCGACAAGGAATTCTACCTCGCGATGCTGGTCGACCGTGCGTCGGGCCAGATCGCCGTGGTCGCCAGCCCCGAGGGCGGCATGGACATCGAGGCGGTCGCGCACGACACGCCCGAGAAGGTCCACACCATCCTGATCGACCCCGCCACCGGCCTGATGCCGCACCATGGCCGCAGCGTCGCCAACGCACTCGGCCTCGAGGGCGGGCTCGCCAAGCAGGCGGCCAAGGTCACCGCGGCGCTCTACAAGGCGTTCCTCGGTACCGATGCCAGCCAGATCGAGATCAACCCGCTCGCCGTGTCGGGCGATCAGCTGATGGTGCTCGACGCAAAGGTCGGGTTCGACGGCAATGCCATGTTCCGCCACAAGGACATCGAGGAGCTGCGCGATCTCACCGAGGAAGACCCGATGGAAGTCGAGGCGTCGAAGTACGACCTCGCTTACATCAAGCTCGATGGCGACATCGGCTGCATGGTCAACGGCGCGGGCCTCGCGATGGCGACGATGGACATCATTAAGCTGAACGGCGCCTTCCCCGCCAATTTCCTCGACGTCGGCGGCGGCGCGTCGAAGGAAAAGGTCACCGCGGCCTTCAAGATCATCCTGTCCGATCCGGCCGTGAAGGGCGTGCTCGTCAACATCTTCGGCGGCATCATGCGCTGCGATACGATCGCCGAGGGCATCGTCGCGGCGGCCAAGGAAGTCGATCTCGACGTGCCGCTGGTCGTGCGCCTCGAAGGCACCAAGGTCGCCGAGGGCAAGGAAGTCCTCGCCAATTCGGGTCTGCCGATCATCGCGGCGGACGATCTGGGCGACGCGGCGCAGAAGATCGTGGCGCAGGTCAAAGAAGCGGCGTGAGCGCCCCGTCGCAACGGATCGCGATCCTGAGCGACATTCACGCGCTGGCGACCACCTTCCGCGCCGCGCTCGATGCGGCGGTGGACGAGGGGTTCGACCGGATGGTCATCCTCGGCGACCTCCTGGGCTACGGCCCCGAGGTCGCCGAGACGCTCGAACTGGCCCAGGAGGCGCAGGAACGGCACGATGCGGTGCTGATCCTCGGCAATCACGACCAGCTCTATCTCGACCTCGACGAGGGGCGTGACGACTATCTCGACGGGCTTCCCGACTGGATCGTCGAACAGGCGCTCTGGACACGGCAACAGTTAGGTGGACGCCACCTGTCCGATGGTCTCGACTGGTCGCGCGAGGTGCAGATCCAACAGGTGCTGATCGCGCACGCCAATCCCTACAGCTACGGCGACTGGACCTATTTGCGCGACGAGGCATCGGCGCGTGCGGCAGCGGCGACGCTGGACGAGCGGGGCTTTTCCGCCGGGATCTTCGGTCATGTGCATCGGCATCGCGACTATGCCTTCGACGGCCTGCCGCGCGTGGTGACGGTCGGGTCGATCGGGCAGCCGCGGACCGCGGGCCGATCGGTGCCGCAATGGGCGATGGCGACGATCGGGGACGGCGTTTTCGAGGTCGCGCCTCGCCCGGTCGCGTTCGATGCCGCCCTGTATGCGTCGATGCTCGCCAGAACCTCGCTGTCGGCATCGACGCGCGCCAAGCTGGAAAGCTTTTTCGCATGATCACCGTGCTCGTCACCGGCGCGGGCGCGTTGCTCGGGCAGGGCATCATCCGTTCGTTGAAGCGCGGGACGCTCGACGTGAAGATCGTCGCCGTCGATCCCTCGCCGCTCGCCCCCGCGCTCTACTGGGTCGACGAGGCCTATGGCGTCCCGATGGCGAACGACGCCGATTATCTGCCACGCCTTCGCGAAGTGATCGGGCGGTGCGGCGCGGACGTGCTCATTCCCGGAACCGACGTCGAACTCGAAATCCTCAGCGAAGCGCGCGCCGTCATCGAGGCCGAACAGGACTGCAAGGTGCTGGTTTCCAGCCCCGAGGTCGTGCGCATCGCCGACGACAAATATGCCACCGCTGCCTTCTTCCGCGATGCCGGCTTCGATTATCCGGGATCGGCCAAGGGAGAGGATGGTGCCGAAATCGACGCGCTCGTCGAGAAGGTCGGCTTTCCGTTGATCGTCAAACCGCGCGTCGGCGCGCGCTCGATTGGTGTGTCGAGGGTAACCGACCGCGCGCAGCTCGACCGGGCGCTCGACGGGCGCGAGGGGCTGGTGGTGCAGGAATGCGTCGGTGGGGACGAGGCGGAATATACCGCCAGCGCGCTGGTGTTCGATGGGCAGCCGACCGTGTCGGTGGTGATGCGGCGCGACCTTCGCGACGGCAATACCTATCGTGCCTTCACCGAACCGTTCGACGAGCTGCATGGGCTGACGCGGCGGTGGGGCGAGGCGCTCGGCCCCTACGGACCCGCCAATTTCCAGTTCCGGCTCGACGCCGAGGGACGGGCCAAGGTGTTCGAGATCAACGGGCGCTTTTCGGGCACCACGCCGCTGCGGCAGCTGGTCGGTTTCGACGAGGTGGAAATGTGTCTGCGGCATCTCGTACTGGGCGAGGATCTGACGCAGCCCGTGATCGAGGAAGCGGCGATCCTGCGCCACTGGTCGGAGACGAAAGTCTCCTACGACGATCTCGATCGCTTCGATGGCTGAACGCGGCACGGTCGCCCTGACCGGCGCGACGGGCTTCGTCGGGCGGCGGCTGGTCCGCGCGCTGGCGGAGCGGGGCACGCCGATGCGTTTTCTCGTCCGCCATCCCGCCGCCGATCTTCCGGCCGAGGGAGAGCGGGTGGTCTGCGACCTCGATGCCGACACGCCGGTCTCGCCCGACCTGTTCGAAGGATGCGACGCGTTCGTCCACCTCGCCGCGCGGCTTCCTGCCCGCGCGGGGGAGATCGAGGAAGCGGAGCAGTGCTGGCGCGTCAACGCGCTCGGCACGTTGCGGCTGGTCGATGCCGCGATCGCGGCGGGGGTACACCGGATCGTGCAGACGGGGTCGGCCAACGCCTATCGCCACACGCTCGACCGGGCCGACGAGGAGGCTCCGCTCGAAGCGGGGACGCGCGGGGCCTATTATCTCGCCAGCAAGATCGCGCAGGAAAGCTACGCCGCCGCCCGCGTCGCGCAGTCCGATGCCGCTCTCGTCACGCTGCGTCTATCGTCGGTCTATGGTGCCGGGGAAGGCGGGGGGTTGCTGCGCACGATGGCGCGGCGGCTGCTGGCGGGCGAGCCGGTCGAGATGGTCAACGGCGGGCGGTTCGCGGCGGATTTCGTCCATGTCGACGACGTCGTGACCGCGCTGCTGCTGGCGCTGGACGGCAGGGTGGTGGGACCCGTCAATGTCGCATCGGGAGAGCGCCGGACGTTGCGCGAGGCGATCGACCTTCTGGTGGGGGCCACCGGCGCCGACCCCGCGCTCGTCGAGGCGGTGACGCGCGACGACGATCCTCCGGGTCTTCCGGGGATCGATATCGCGCGGGCACGGTCGCTGGGGTTCGACCCGAGGGGACTGGACGCGGGGATCGAGCGGTTGGTGAGCGCCCTGCGCTCCTAGCCGCCGCCCCCCATCAGCAGCTGGCTGAGCCCGAACCCGACCGCCGCCAGTCCGACGCTGACGCTGACCAAGAGCAGGATCCCGTCGCGCACCAGAAGCGCCAGGCCGATGAAGACGATCGCCAGCATCGGGCCGGCACTGGCGAAAGGCAGGAATTCGAGCGGGGGCACCGCGAAGCACAGAAGCAGGATGACGACCGCGGCGAGCTTGATGAAGACGCCACGGGTCAGCTTTCGCAATCTCTTGTGGAACCAGCTGTCCATCCGTTCGGCGACGGGTTCGACCTTTTCGGCGGCCTTCTTGAGCTTGTCGCCGTTGATCTCGCGATTCTCGAGCAGTCCGGGGATCCAGATATGCTCCTTGCCAATCAGCATCTGCACCGCGAAGATCGCGATGGTGATGGCCAGCAGGGTCGGGACGCCGGGGATCGCGCCGATCGGACTGATTTCGAGCAGCGCGGGGACGATCATGAAGGGCGCATAGGTGCGCGTGCCGAACGCGTCGGCCATGTCGCCGACCGATACCTCGCCCTTTTCCTCGCCGACCTTCTCGAGACAATCGAGAATGTCGGCGATCGAGTGGACTTCGAAGTCGCCGTCGCCTGTGTGCGTGCTCATGCAGGCCCCAACGGCGGGGGCGCGCGATTCGTTGCGGCCCCGGGCCCTTACGGAACTTTGCCCATTTGACGCGCGCTTCTGGGACACGCATATCGCCCCCGCATTCGATTAGGAGAATTGAGGCCCATGAAGCTGCTCGTCGCCGTCAAACGGGTGATCGACTATAACGTCAAGCCGCGCATCAAGTCCGATGGCAGCGGCGTCGATCTCGCCAACGTTAAGATGTCCATGAACCCGTTCGACGAGATCGCGGTCGAGGAGGCGGTACGGCTGAAGGAAGCGGGCAAGGCAGACGAGATCGTCGCCGTGTCGATCGGACCGGCAAAGGCGCAGGAAACGCTCCGCACCGCGCTGGCGATGGGCGCCGATCGCGCGATCCTGGTCGAGACGGACGAGAATGTGGAGCCGCTTGGCGTCGCCAAGCTGCTGCAGAAGATCGTGGCGGACGAAAGCCCCGACCTCGTCGTGCTGGGCAAGCAGGCGATCGACGACGACACTAACGCCACGGGCCAGATGCTCGCCGCTTTGCTCGACTGGCCACAGGGCACGTTCGCGTCCAAGGTCGATGCCGAGGGCGAAGGCCTCGAGGTGACGCGCGAAGTCGACGGCGGGCTGGAGACGGTCAAGCTGACGCTGCCCGCGGTGGTCACCACCGACCTTCGGCTGAACGAGCCGCGCTACGCCTCGCTGCCCAATATCATGAAGGCCAAGAAGAAGCCGCTCGAGACCAAGACCCCCGAGGATTACGGGGTCGACGTGTCGCGGCGGCTGACGATCACCAACGTCGCCGAACCGCCCAAGCGCGAGGCGGGGGAGAAGGTCGAGAGCGTCGATGCGATCGTCGCCAAGCTTAAAGAAATGGGAGTGGCCTAATGAAGTCGCTGGTTTACGTCGAACATGATGGCGCCGCCGTTTCGGATGCCACGCTGAGCGCGGTCACCGCTGCGAAGAAGCTGGGCGATGTCGATCTGCTGGTCGTCGGCGAGAACGTCGGTCCGGTGGGCGAAGCCGCCGCCAAGATCGACGGCGTGGGCACGGTCCATGTCGCCGACGGGGCGCATCTCAAGCATCAGCTGGCCGAGGACGTCGCGCCGCTGATCGCGGGCGCGATGGACGGCTACGACGCCTTCCTCGCCGCCGCCACGACCACGGGCAAGAACATCGCGCCGCGCGTCGCGGCCAAGCTCGACGTGTCGCCGATCAGCGACATCATCGCGGTCGAGGGCGACAAGAGCTTCAAGCGGCCGATCTATGCCGGCAATGCCATCGCCACGGTCGACAGCGCGGACGAGAAACTCGTCATCACTGTGCGCGGCACGGCCTTCGAGAAGGCCGCCGCCGAGGGCGGTTCGGGCAGCGTCGCCGCGCTAGATGCCGGATCGGCCAGCGGAAAGTCCGACTTCGTCAGCGCGACCGAGAGCGAGGGCGATCGTCCCGACCTCACCAGTGCGGGCGTGGTCGTGTCGGGCGGACGCGCGTTCGGAAGCGAGGAGAAGTTCCACGAACTGCTCGATCCGCTTGCCGACAAGCTGGACGCCGCCATCGGCGCGAGCCGCGCGGCGGTCGATGCGGGCTATGCCCCCAACGACTACCAGGTCGGCCAGACGGGCAAGATCGTGGCGCCGGAAGTCTATATCGCCATCGGTATTTCGGGCGCGATCCAGCACCTTGCGGGCATGAAGGATTCCAAGGTCATCATCGCCATCAACAAGGACGAGGAAGCCCCGATCTTCCAGGTGGCGGACATCGGCTATGTCGGGGATCTGTTCGAAGCGGTGCCCGAACTGACCGAGAAGCTCTAAAGGTCATCGAATTGCCACGGGGGAATTGCTACATTCCCCCGCATGGCAAACGTCAAAGAGATCATTTCGGAAAGCCTGCTCGACGGCGTCGGCGAGGCGGACGTTCGCGCGCGGCTGGTCGCGGCAGGCGTATCGCCCGCCAAAGCGGACTACGAGATCAAGCGGCTCGAGAAGGACCCCTATGCCGCGGCGCTGATCAAGGCGTCGCGCCGGATGGCGAAGCGCGACTGGACGCTCGGCATCTATGGTAAGCTGGCGGCGCAGCGGGGGGACGGGCTGTCGATCGCGGTCGAGGACCGCATCGATCCGCAGCGTTTCCACGACGCTTATTATACCGCCAATCTGCCGGTGAAGCTGACCGGGCTGGTCGACGATTGGGCCGCGCTCGAGAAATGGGACCTCGACTATCTTGATACGGTCGTCGGCGATCGCACGGTCGAGGTGCAGGAACGGCGCGAGAGTGCGGCGGACTACGAACTCGACAAGGAGCGGCACCGCAGCAGCGCCCCGATGCGGTCCATCACGCAGCGGCTGCGCGATCTGGGCGAGGAGGGGGCGAGTAACGATTTCTACGTCACCGCCTACAACGATCGCGGCAACAACGTTTCGCTCGCGCCGTTGTGGAAGGACCTCGGCCCGGTCTCGATCCTCGAACCGACGGGCGGGAACGACGGCTTCTTCTGGCTGGGACCCAAGGGCACGCTCACGCCGTTCCACCACGATCTCACCAACAATCTGCTGGTGCAGGTGAAGGGCCGCAAGACGGTGCGGATGGTGCCGAGCTGGGAAGTCGGACGGATGCGCAACTATATCCACTGCTTTTCAAGCCGCGAGCCCGCCGACTGGGATGCCGTGGCGCAGGATCCCGATCTGCCGCCGCTGCTGGAAACGGTGATCGGGCCTGGCGAGGCGATCTTCCTGCCGATCGGCTGGTGGCACCATGTCGAGGCGCTCGACCGCTCGATCTCGATGAGCTTCACGAACTTTCGCGCCGACAACGATTTCGTGTCGAGCTACCCCGCCGACACGCGCTTCTGAAGGCTCAGCCGCCGACGCCCTTGCCGGCGTCGCTCCTAACCGGATCGTCGTCCGGCGTGTCGTCCGCGACGAAGATGTCGTCTGCACGGTCGACGTCCTCCGCCCGGCTGGCGGTCGGGGGCGTGAAGCGAAGCACGGCATAGCCCACCAGTGCACTGAGCAGCGAGCCCGCCAGCGTGCCGATCTTGGCCGCGTCGACGAGGTCGGGACGGTCGGGAAAGGCCAGCGCGCCGATGAACAGGCTCATCGTGAAGCCGATGCCGCACAGGCAGGCGGCGCCGTAGATCTGGGTCCAGCGGGTACCGCGCGGACGCTTGGCGAGCCCGAACTTGCACGCCGCCCAGATTGCCCCGAACACGCCGATCTGCTTGCCGACGAACAGGCCGAGCATGATGCCGAGCGGGAGCGGCTGGAATAGCGCGCCGATGCTGCCGGGCAGTTCCACACCCGCGGCGACGAAACCGAAGATCGGGACAACGCCGAACATCACCCAGGGGTGGATGTCATGTTCCAGCTGCCGCAGCGGTGATTTCTTCTCGCCCGTGCCGAGCGGGATGGTGAGCGCCGCGAGAACGCCCGCGATGGTCGCGTGCACGCCGCTGGCGAGGACGAGATACCAGAGGATGGCGAAGCCGATCAGATACCAGAGCAGCCGCCGGACGCCGTAGAGCGCCATCGTCGACATGACCGCAACGACCGCCAGCGCGCCGCCCAGTGCGTAGGTGTTGAGTTCGGCGGTGTAGAAGAGCGCGATGATCAGCACCGCGCCGATGTCGTCGACGATCGCGATCGTGACGAGCAGGAGCTTGATCGATGCGGGTGCGTAGCGACCGAGGATCGCCAGCACGCCGATCGCGAAGGCGATGTCGGTAGCGGCGGGGATCGCCCAGCCGCTGATGCGGTCGGGGTCGAACCCGACGACGACGCTGTACACCAAGGCGGGGATCGCCATGCCGCCGATCGCGGCGATGATCGGCAATCGCCGCGCCTGGCTGTCGGCGAGGCGGCCCTCGAACCATTCGCGTTTGACCTCCAGCCCGACCAGCAGGAAGAAGATCGCCATCAGCCCGTCGACCACCCAATATTCGACGCTGAATACGCCGAAGCGCGGCCAACTGGGTCCGAACTTGAACTCGAGAAGGCTCTCGTAGGCCTCCGCGAGCGGCGAGTTTGCCGCGATGAGCGCGAGCAGCGCCGCGCCGATCAGCGCCAGTCCGGCGCGCTTCTCTTCCTGCTGAACCTGTTGCGGGGTCTTGGCCATGCGCAGGGTGATAGCCAGAGCGCGGGCGCCAAGTCGACCGTCATCTGTCGTTTTTCGACACTTTTTGTGCGCTCGCAACGTTGGCGACACGCCATTCCACCATGAGGAACGATCCGATGAGCAAGTTGAGCGACACGCAGGCGGAGATCTGCGCCGGGGCGAAGAGCGATTTTTCGGGGCTGAAGGCGGTGCTGGTGAACGCCACGCTGAAACCGCCCTCGGCCGACAGCCATACCGACACCCTGCTCGACGTGGTCGACGAAATCTTCACGCGCCAGGAGGTGAGCGTCGATCGGCTGCGGCTGTCCGAGCATTTGCTGGCGCCCGGCGTCTATGCCGACATGACCGAACATGGATGGGAGCGGGACGACTGGCCCAAGATCTGCGACCGGGTGATCGGGGCGGACATCCTGGTCCTGGGGACGCCGATCTGGCTGGGCGAGAAAAGCTCGCTCGCGCAGGCGTTCATCGAGAAGCTCTATGCCCATTCGGGGCAGACCAACGACAAGGGCCAGTATCTTTTCTATGGCAAGGTCGGGGGCGTCGTGGTCACGGGGAACGAGGACGGCATCAAGCACGTCGCGTCGGGCTGCCTCTACGCGATGAGCCATGTCGGCTACACGGTTCCGCCGCAGGCCGATTGCGGCTGGATCGGCGAGGCGGGGCCGGGGCCGAGCTACGGCGACGAGAAAGAGGACGGTGAGGAGCGTGTCGGATTCGACAATGTCTTCACGCAGCGCAACACGACCTTCATGGCGTTCAACCTGCTGCACCTGGCGCGGATGCTGAAGGATGCCGGCGGTATCCCCGCCGAGGGCAATGTTCGGGAAGAGTGGGACGACGGATCCAAGCCCGGCTGGCCCAACCCCGAACATCGCCGGGACGACTAGGCGGAAATCACCAGAAGCGGCTGCCCGGGATACCCTTGAACGGACCCGCGAGGTCGCTCGTGATCCAGCCGCCGTAGAAACCGCCCGGTTGAGGCACGACCTGTTCGCCGTCGACCGTGACCGTGTCGAACGGCGCGGCGTAGAAGGCGACATGATCCTTCAGCACGGCGAAGGCGGGGGTCGGGTCGGGATAGCTCCATCCAACGCGTTCGAAGCGGTCGTCGCCGATGACCACCGTCCAGTAGCGCGCCTGGCCCTTCCATTCGCACAAGGATCGGCCCTCGGCGCGTTCGAGCGGCGCCATGTCGATATCGTCCTGCGGCAGATAATAGCTCGGTGGATGGCTGGTCTCCAGCGTCCGCACGGCGCGGCGGGTGTCGGCGAGCGTCACACCGGCATGCGCGACGACGACATGCGCATCGGTCTTCTCGGGTACGGCGGGGCGCGGAAAGTCCCATACGCTGCGCTGGCCGGGGCCGACGGGATCGGGATCGGGGTGGATCATGTACGCTCGCTCCGGATGCGGGCGCCGAGACGGGCGCCGGACAGAAAGGCATTCTCGACCCGCGGGCCGAGCAGCCAGTCCCCGCACGCACCGAGCCGCAGATCGCCGTTCCAGAGGAAGTCGCGGCCCGCCGAGCCGGAGCGGGCGTAGCGCCAGCGGTGCGCGGCGAGGTGGTCATGCGGGGGCAGGTCGCGTCCCGCCGCGCTGAACGCATCGAGCAGCGCGGTCGCGACGGTATCGGCATCGTCTTCGAGGTGCGCACGCGACCAGTCGGGACCGGCCTGGATCACCCAGCATTCACGCCCGTCACGCCCCGGCTTGGCGCTGTCGCGCGCGGCCCAGCCGATGGCGCCGGCATCGCACAGCGTGTCGGGACGATCGAGCGGTTCGGTGAAGCGGACCATGACGGTCCAGCAGGGATCGGAGACGGTCGCGCGGGCGGCGGAAGCCATCTCGTCGTCGTGGGAGGCGAGCAGCGGCGCGGCCTGTTCCGCCGGGATCGCCACAATGAGGGCGTCGTAGGGACCGGTCTCCTCGCTTTCGCCGCTGAGAAGCGTCCATTTTCCCTCGCGCCGTTCGGCACGATCGATGCGGCATGCGAAGCGCACGTCATGGTCGGCTGCGAGCGCGCGGATCGGGGCGTTCATCGCGGGGGTGCCGACGAACGCATCGTCGCCCGCCACGGGCCAGCGAGCCACCACACTCGCCGCTTTCCATTCATCGACGAGGGATCGAAAGGCGGGATCGCGAGCGGTGAAATATTGGGCGCCGTGATCGAACCGCAGCGTGTCCCCGCCGACCGTGGCGCGGCGCGCGGACATGCGCCCTCCGGGGCCACGGCCCTTGTCGAACAGTCGGACCTGCACGTTCGCGTCCGCGTCTGTCAGCGCGCGCGCGCAGGCGAGACCCGCCATTCCGGCACCGACGATGGCGACGCGCATTCAGGCGCCGCGAACCGCGTCGTAGAGAGCGATCTTGCGGCCATAGGCGCGTTCGGCGGCTGCCTGATCGTAGGCCGGGCTGTCGAGAACGGTCCAGCCGTGGTCGCCGGCATAGACCTCGACCTCGGCGGGGCGGCCCGCGGCCTGTGCCGCCTGGCGCAGCCGCGTCTTGGCCTGCGGGGCTTCGGCATCGTCGTCCTGCGCGATGGCGAACAGATAGCGTGCCCGAGTCTCGTCGAGCTGGCGGTGGGGGCTGTCGGCATTTTCGCTGACGAGTCCGCCGCCATGGAAGCTGGCGGCGGCGCGCACGCGGTCGGGACGCGCGACGGCCGAGCGGACGGTGAACGGCCCGCCCATGCAATAGCCTTCGGCGCCCATGCCGACCGACCCGTCGACCGCGTCCTGCGTGTCGAGCCAGTCGATGATCGCATTCGTGTCCGAACGAAGGGCGGCGGGGGTCAGCTTCTCGCGCCACGGCCCCACCGTCTGGAATCCATCCTGTTCGCGGAAGGAGGCGAAGTCGGCGAACTGCGGCGCGGCGCCGTCGCGATAGTAGGGATTGACGACCAGCACGGCGCGGCCGGTGGAGGCGGTGCGGCGCGCCATCGTTTCGAACGCCGGGCGCAGACCCGCGACATCGGGCCAGACGATGATTGCCTGGCTGACCTGACCTTCGGGATAAACGAAGAAGGCGTCCATCGTGCCATCGGGGGTGCGAAGGGTCACGTTGCGCTGGGTCAGCCCGCCCATCGCCATCGTGCCCGGGGTTGTGCAGGCGGCGAGCGTGGTCGCAAGGCCGAGCACGGCGAAACGGCGCCGGCTGAGCGACAGGGCTTCTGGATCGATGTTCTGATGCTGGTCACACATGGGCGTTTCTCCTTCGCGGTCGGAGGGAAAGCGCGGCAGCCGACCCGCTGGTTCCGCCGGGTCGGTGGTGGTGACAGCGGTGTGCAGCTTTCGGCGATCCCCGAACGAACATCGCTTGCATATGATGCATAAAAATGCATATGGGCACGGATGAAACGCATAAAGTGTACAATATTGGGTGCGAGTGGATTCGTGGGGCGGGAGCTTTTGCGGCTCATCGACGCGCATCCGTCGCTCGTGGCCGGACCGCTGGTGGGGGCGTCCGACGCGGGGAAAGCCGTTGCCGAGGTGCACCCCAACCTCGCGCTCGCCTTTCCGGACGCATCGATCGTCGATTGGGACGCATCGCTGCTGAACGAGGCGGACCTCGTCTTAGCGGCGCTGCCGCACGGGAAGAGCCAGGAGCTGGCGGCCACGATCCTCGATGCGGGGGTGCCGTTCGTGGACCTGGGTGCCGATTTCCGGCTGTCCGCGGCCGATGAGTATGCACGCTGGTACGGCGAGGCGCACCAGGCGCCCGACCTGCTCGACCGGTTCGTCACCGGAATCCCCGAACTGCACCGGGAAGCGATCGGATCGGCGACGGCGGTGGCGGCGGCGGGCTGCTATGCCACGGCAGCGATCCTGACTCTGAAGCCGCTGGTGGAGGCGGGGCTGATCGCGCCGGGAAGCATCGCGGTCAACGGCATGTCGGGCGTGTCGGGCGCAGGCAAGGCGCCGAGCGAAACGACCCATTTCAACAGCGTCCACGGATCGCTGTCGGCCTATGGTCTGCTGACCCATCGCCATACCGGCGAGATGGAGCAGGCGCTGGGGCAGTCCCTCCTCTTCACCCCGCACCTCGTCCCGATCGACCGCGGCATCCTCGTCACCTGCACCGCCGAGGCGGCCGGGGATGGCGATCCGCTGGAGGCGATGCGCAATGCCTATGCCGACGAGCCGTTCGTGCACGTTGCCTCCGCGCCGCCGGCGACCAAGGCAGTCCTCGGCACCAATGCGGTGCACATGACGGCACGGCGGTGCGAGCGGACGGGCCGGATCCTGGCGCTGGGCGTGATCGACAATCTTGGAAAGGGAGCGGCGGGACAGATGATCCAGTGCGCCAACATCATGCTGGGGCTCGACGAGACGGCGGGCCTGTCGACGGCGGGAGTGCATCCATGAGCGTGACCGCGGCCCCGGGCTTCGTCGCGGGCGGAATGGCGACGGGCATCAAGATGCGCCGCCGCGACCTCGCCATCGTTGCCACCGACGACGGACAGCCGGTCGCCGCGGCGGGCGTGTTCACGCAGAACAAGTTCATCGCCCCGCCGGTCGTGCATACCAAGGCGCAGCTCGCGGCATCGGGAGGGCGCGCGAGCGCGATCGTCGTCAATTCGGGGAACGCCAATGCGGGCACGGGCGCGCCGGGCATGGACGATGCCAAAACGATGACGGAGGCAACGGCCAAGGCGCTGGGCGTGGCGGACGAGCATGTGCTGGTCTGTTCGACGGGGCCGATCGGCTTCGCGCTGCCGATGGAAAAGGTTCTGCCGGGGATCGCGACGCTTTCGCAGAACCTGTCGACCCACACCCACCTGAAGGCCGCGACCGCGATCATGACGACCGACCATGTGCCCAAGGAAATGGTCGTGAAGGGATCGAACTTCACGCTGGGCGGGATGGCGAAGGGTTCGGGAATGATCGCGCCCAACATGGCGACGATGCTGGCCTTCCTGACCACCGACGCGGCGCTGGAGCCCGACGAGATGACCGCGATGCTGCGCGAAGCGGTGGCGGGGAGCTTCAACTCGCTCAACGTCGATGGCGCGACGTCGACCAACGACACCGTGCTGATGCTCGCCAATGGGCGGGCGGGCGCCGTCGACAAGGACGAGTTCCGGTCGGCGCTGGCGAGCCTTTGCCACCAGTTGACGCTGATGATGGCACGCGATGCGGAAGGCGTGACGAAGATCGTCCATCTGTCGGTGCGCGGTGCGGCGGACGAGGCGGCGGCGCGGCAGTGCGCCAAGGCCATTGCCGAGAACAATCTGGTCAAGTGCAGCTGGCACGGGTCAGATCCCTATTGGGGTCGCATTCTCGCGGCGGCGGGCAGCTGCGGCGTCGAGATGGACGTCGAGAAATCCGCGGTTTCCTATGGCGGGGTCACGGTCGCGAGGGGCGGGGTCGAAGTGGCGCACGATGCCGAGGCGGTGCGCACCCACATGCAGGACGCCGAGGTCACGATCGCGATCGACCTCGGCGCGGGCGACGGGTTGGCGAACGCGATCGGGATCGATCTGGGCCCGGGATATATCAAGGAAAACGTGGTGACGTCGTGACGGGTGCCACTCGCCATCACGGGCTGACCCCCGCCGACACCGCGCAGGTGCTGGTGCAGGCGCTGCCGTACGTGCGCGGGTTCGCGGGGCGGACCATCGTCGTAAAGCTCGGCGGTAACGCCATCGAGGAGGAGGTCGACCGCGCGTTGGCGCAGGACGTGCTGCTGCTGCGGCAGGTCGGCGTGCGCTGCATCGTCGTGCATGGCGGCGGGCCGCAGATCGACGAGACGCTGGGCGCGTTCGGGATCGAACGGCGCTTCGAGGATGGCTTGCGGGTCACCGACGCCCCGACGCTCGCGGCGGTGCGGATGACGTTGGTCGGCAAGGTCAATCGCGACCTCGTGTCCAAGTTCAACGTCGAGGCGGGGGACGATCCGGTCGCGGTCGGCGTGTCGGGCGAGGACGGCGGGCTGCTGGTGGCGCGCCAGCGCGATCCGAAGCTGGGGTTCGTCGGCGACGTCGAGGAAGTGCGCGCGTCGGTCCTCACCCGTCTGCTCGACGAGGGGCTCGTCCCGGTGGTCTCGACCGTGGGCGCCGATCGGGCGGGCCAGCCCTACAACATCAATGCCGACGCCGCCGCCTGCGCGATCGCGGCGGCGGTCGGGGCGGAGAAGATCGTCTATCTGACCGCCGCGCCGGGCCTGCTGGCAGATGCGGGGGATGCCGCCAGCCTGATCCCGCGGCTGACCGCAGCAGAGGCGGCGGCGATGATCGACGGCGGCGCGGTCGGCGCGGGAATGATCCCGAAGCTGACCGCCTGCATCGGCGCGGTCGAGGCGGGGGTGCCGCGCGCGCACATCCTCGACGGGCGGATCGCGCACAGCCTGCTTATCGAAATGCTGACCGACGAGGGGATCGGGACCATGATCATCAAGGAGAATGTACCGTGCTGACGCTCGCCGAACTGGAAGCGGACACGATCCGTGGCATGATCGCGCTGGCGCAGAAGGACGAGTTGCCTCGACCGCTGGCGGGCAAGGGCGTCGCGCTCCTGTTCGAGAAACCGAGTACGCGGACACGCCATTCGATGGAGATGGCGGTGGTGGCGCTCGGCGGGCACCCGGTCACCGTACGTGCCGACGAGGTCGGCGTTGGCGGCCGCGAAAGCGCCGAAGACGTCGCGCGAACGCTGGCCTGCTATCACGCGATGATCGCCGCGCGGGTGAAGGATCACGATGTCCTCGAGACGTTTCGCGACGCGGTGCCCGACACGCCCGTCGTCAACATGCTGTCCGATCTGGCGCACCCGTTGCAGGGGCTGGCGGACCTTTTGACCGTCGAGCAGCTGTTCGGGTCGATCGAGGGGCGGAAGATCGCCTTCGTCGGCGACGGCAACAACGTGTCGCGCAGTCTTGCGGTCGGCGCGTCGAAGCTGGGCGCGACGTTCGTTCTCGCGGCGCCGGAGGGCTACGGTTTCGAGCCCGCGACGGCCGACCTCCCCGGTGTGTCGGTGACCGGCGATCCGACCGAGGCCGTGGCGGGAGCGGACGTGATCTACACCGACGTCTGGGTGTCGATGGGCCAGGACGACGAGGGCGAAACGCGGCGCCAGGCATTCGGCGCTTTTCGCGTCGACGAGCGCCTGATGGCCGAGGCGAAGCCTAAGGCCCGTTTTCTCCACTGCCTTCCCGCCATTCGCGGCCAAGAGGTCACGGCCGAGGTCATCGACGGGCCGAAGAGTGCGGTGTGGCAGCAGGCGGCCAACCGGCTGCACAGTGTACGCGGCGCGCTGGCCTGGCTCTTGGGGGTGAGGCCATGACCCGGATCGAGGACCGGCGCCACGCGCTCGCGCGGATGCTGCGACAGGGCGACGCGTCCAGCCAGGAGGATCTGGTCGCGGCACTTTCCGATGCGGGGCATCCGACCACGCAGGCAACCGTCAGCCGCGACCTCGACGCGATCGGCGCGGTCAAGGGCCGCCGCGAGGGGCGCACCGTCTATCTCTTGCCCGACCAGCTGGGCCAGCTCGACGCCCGCAGCGAAGAGCTCGACCGGATCGTGGCCGAATGGGTGGTGCAGGCCGAGGCCACGGGTTTCATGGTCGTGGTCCGATCGAGACCCGGTTCGGCCCATATCGTCGGCGCGGCAATCGACGCCGCCGACCTTCCCGAAGTCGCCGGCACCATCGCGGGCGACGACACCCTCTTCATCGCCGTGCGCGACCGGCACAGCCCCACCGCGCTCGCCAACATGCTGACCAAGGACAAGACCAAGTGACCTCATCGCCCCGGAAAATCGTTCTCGCCTATTCGGGCGGGCTCGACACGTCGATCATGCTGAAATGGCTGCAGACGAACTATGACGCCGAAGTCGTCACCTTCACCGCCGATCTCGGCCAGGGGGGCGAGGTCGAAGAAGCGCGGCGCAAGGCCGAACTGCTCGGGATCAAGGCCGACAATATCTTCATCGAGGACCTGCGCGAGGAATTCGTGCGCGACTATGTCTTCCCGATGTTCCGCGCCAACGCGCTTTACGAAGGGCAATACCTCCTCGGCACATCGATCGCGCGGCCGCTGATTTCCAAGTGGCAGGTCGACATCGCCGAGCAGGTCGGCGCGGACGCGGTCTGTCACGGCGCGACCGGCAAGGGCAACGATCAGGTGCGGTTCGAGCTGGCCTATTATGCGTTGAAGCCCGACATCAAGGTCATCGCCCCGTGGCGCGACTGGGAGTTCAAGTCGCGCGGCGATCTGCTGGCGTTTGCCGAGGCGAACCAGATCCCGATCGCCAAGGACAAGCGATCGGAAGCGCCTTTCTCCATCGACGCCAACCTGCTGCATTCGAGCAGCGAGGGCCGCGTGCTCGAGGATCCCGACGTCGAGGCGCCCGAGCATGTACACCAGCGCACCGTGTCGCCCGAGGATGCGCCCGACAAAGCGAGCGTCATCCGCATCGGTTTCGAACGGGGCGATCCGGTGTCGATCGACGGCGAGAAGATGAGCCCCGCCACGTTGCTCGCGAAGTTGAACGACCTCGGCGGCGCGAACGGCATCGGGCGGCTCGACCTCGTGGAGAACCGGCAGGTCGGGATGAAGTCGCGTGGAATCTACGAGACGCCCGGCGGCACCGTTCTGCTGGCCGCGCGGCGGGGGATGGAGAGCATCACATTGGACGCGGGCGCGATGCATCTGAAGGACGAATTGATGCCGCGCTATGCCCAGCTGGTCTATGACGGCTTCTGGTTTTCGCCCGAGCGCGAGATGTTGCAGGCGGCGGTCGATGCCAGCCAGGGACCGGTGACGGGCGAGGTGACGGTCAAGCTCTACAAGGGCAATGCGACCGTGATCGGGCGCAGCAGTCCCTATTCGCTCTACGACGAACAGCTCGTGACCTTCGAGGAAGGCACGAGCGATTATGACCAGAAGGACGCGGAAGGCTTCATCAAGTTGCGCGCGCTGCGGCTCCGGACGCTCGCGCGGCAGCGGGAGAAGATGGGCTGATGGCGAAGTCGGGCAACACGATGTGGGGCGGGCGTTTCGCGGGCGGCCCCGATGAAGTGATGGAGGCGATCAACGCGTCCATTCCCTTCGACAAGCATCTGTGGCGGCAGGACATCGCGGCGAGCAAGGCGCATGTCGCGATGCTGGCGGCGCAGGGGATCGTGGACGGCGGGGCGGCGGAGCGGATCGCTGCGGGTCTCGATACGATCGCAGCCGAATATGAGGCGGAGGGGGTGCCGGAGAATGCGGCGCTCGAGGACATCCACATGCACGTCGAGGCGCGGCTGGCCGAACTGATCGGCGAGGATGCGGGACGGCTGCACACCGCCCGTTCGCGCAACGACCAGGTGGCAACCGATTTCAAGCTCTACGTGCGCGAGGCGTGCGCAGAGGCGGATGCCTTGTTGGCAGCGTTCCAGCATGCGCTTCTCGACCGGGCCGAGGACCATGCCGACACGATCATGCCGGGCTTCACGCATCTGCAGTCGGGGCAACCGGTGACGCTCGGCCACCACCTGATGGCCTATGTCGAAATGGCGGAGCGCGACCGGTCGCGGTTCGCCGATGCGGCGACGCGGATGAATTTGTGTCCGTTGGGATCGGCAGCGCTGGCGGGGACGAGCTTTCCGATCGACCGGGCAGCGACGGCGAGCGCATTGGGCTTCGACGGGCCGACACGCAATTCGATCGACGCGGTCAGCGATCGCGACTTCGCGTTCGACTATCTGGCGGCTGCCAGCGCCTGTTCGCTGCACCTGTCGCGGCTGGCCGAGGAGATCGTGATCTGGGCGAGCCAGCCCTTCGGGTTCGTGAAACTGCCCGATGCCTGGTCGACCGGCAGTTCGATCATGCCGCAGAAACGCAATCCCGACGCCGCCGAACTCGTGCGCGCCCATGCCGGACGCATCCTCGGCGCGCTGACGGGGCTGGGGGCGATGCTGAAGGGACTGCCGCTCGCCTATGCCAAGGACATGCAGAACGACAAGCCGCCGGTGATCGAGGTGCGCGACCTTCTGACGGTGTCGCTCCGCGCGATGGCGGGGATGATCGAGACGCTGACCTTCGTGCCCGACCGGATGCGCGCGGTGGCGGGGAGCGGTCATGCCACCGCCACCGACCTTGCCGACTGGCTCGTGCGCGAGAAGGACGTGCCGTTCCGCGAGGCGCATCATATCGTCGGGCGGGCCGTCGCGGCGGCGGATGCGCAGGGCGTCAATCTCGACGCGCTGGACGGCGAGGCGTTGCGGGGCGTCGATGCGCGGCTCGACGACGAAGCGCGCGCGATGCTGTCGCTGGAACGATCGGCAGGCAGCCGAACCTGTTTCGGCGGCACCGCCCCCGACGAGGTGCGACGCCAGATTGCCGCGGCGCGCGAGCGGGTAGGCAGGACGCCGACCACCTAGCCAGCCTCGGACCTATCGATCGCCGCGGCCGGTCATTCGACCGGGCGGTTCGAATCGAGCAGATCCTTTTCGTCGGGTTCGGCGGCGCGTTCGGCTTCGACCATCTGCGCCACTTCGTCGGCGGGGCGGATATCCTCGTCGACATGATCGGGATCGACCGGCCGGGCGGTCGCACGCGATGCGGGGTTCCTGCCGCTGCGCCCGTCGCTTTCGCCGATATTCTCGAACGGAAGCGCGGTGGTCCGCGGGTCGAAGCGCAGCCGGTAGATGGGTTCGGGAAGCCCGAAGCCCGCATCCTCGAGCGCTGCCTTGACGTTGGCGATGGCGAGGCTGCGCGCCTTGAACCAGTCGACCTCGCGCTGGTCCACCCAGCCGAGGAACTTGATGACGATGTTGCTGTCGCCGACCGCTTCGGTCCGTGCCTCGGGCGCGGGGTCATCGAGGACGAAGGGCAGCGCGCCGAGCGTCTTGCGCCCCAGCCGGCGAGCGGCGTTGGGATCGTCGTCGGCGTCGATCCCGAGTTCGAACTCGAAGCGGCGATGGGGGTTGGTGGTGAAGTTGAGGATGGTCGCCTTGAAGACCTGTCCGTTGGGGATCCGCAGGTGGTTGCCGTCCAGCGTCATGATGATGGTCGCGCGGCTCGTCAGACGGATGATCCGCCCTTCCTTGTCGTCGATGATCACATGATCGTTCGCACGGAACGGCTGGCGCAGCGACAGCATCAGCGAGGCCACGTAATTCTCGACCGTGTCGCGCATCGCGAAGCCGAGGGCGATGCCGATGATTCCCGCACCGCCCAGTACCGCGCCCAGCAACGCCGCCGCCCCCAGCATGTCGAGCGCGATGACGATGCCGATGACCACGGACGCGAAGCGCACCGCGCTGGCGACCAGTTCTGCGAGGAAGGCGTTGGGAAGGATGCGCCGCCACAAGCCGCCGAGGCCCGCGATCAGATAGCCGACGACCATGACGGCGGCGGCAATGGCGATGGCCAGCGCGAGAAGCGGCAGAACCGCGACCAGACCGTCGATCCGCTCGCCGATGCTGGCCAGACCGGTGAGGCCGGTATCCAGCGAAAGGTCGCGTTCCAGATCGTTCTCGACCGTGACGACGCCCGCGACACGCCCGGCGATCGTCTCCGCGCGGTCGATGTCTTCGGCGTCCGCGACGCTTCCCGACAAGGTGACGACACCGCCGTCGACGACGACATCGACCGAACGGAAGGCCGGGATTTCGGCGAAGATGTCGCCGATGCGCGCCGCGATGCGGTCGTCCTCGCCGTCGCTCTGCGTATCCTCGATGATCTGGGGCGTGGGCGCGGCATCGCTCGCCCCTTCGGTCTCCGCCTCGCCACCCGGCAGCGGGAGGGGGATCGCGGCGTTCGACCCCGCCACCGGGGCGAGGACGATCAGGAGAAAGAGGAACAGGAAGCGCAAGATAAGGCTCAAGGGCCCGGCGAGCCGACTTGTTCCCGTCCCATCGCGGATGGAGACCGGGCTCGCGCGTGGTCGGAAGTGGGGGGAGATGGTGCCCAGGGACAGGTTCGAACTGCCGACACTGCGATTTTCAGTCGCATGCTCTACCAACTGAGCTACCTGGGCGTGCGGCGAACCCGCGCGGCAAGCGCGGTGCAGCGAAGGCGGCGTCTAGCCGTCCTCCGGAGCGCTGTCCAGCCCTTCTTCGGCGACGCTCGGCCCCGGAATGCGATAGCCGTCGCCGAGCCAGTTCAACAGGTCGCGATCCTTGCACCCGCGGCTGCAGAATGGCCGGTATCTGGGGTCGGTGGGCGCGGCACAGGTCGGACAGGTGGAAGGCTTAGTCGGCATACCCACCCGACATGGCAAGGCCGGGGTCGGCCTTCAAGGTGACGGCCCCGCCGACGCGGCGTGCGAGCGCCTCGATCCAATCGGTCCGCGTCTCCAGCAGCGCGACGACCGCGGGGTGGGCGGCGAGCGTCGTCGCGCCGACCGCGGTGCCGGCGCGGCGCAGAAGGGCGCGGGCCTCGAATGCGGCGCGGTCCGTGGCGAGGTCGACAAGGCTTGCGCGGTCCTTGGCGCGCACGATCTGAACGAAGCCGTAGCCGTTCATCTGCGTGCGTTCGGTCCCCTCCGGCAGATAGTCGTCGAGGATCGTGCCGATTTCCTGTCGCGCGGCCTTTCCCTCGATGCTGGGAAAATCCACTCCGACGCTGCCCCCCAGATCGAGCCGCGCGATGGCGCGGGCGGCGGCCCAGGCGGCCATCTGCGCCAGCTTGTCGGGGACCAGCCAGCCGTCGACGTCGATCATCGTCATCGCGGCGGTGGGTTCGATGCGCAGCTGCCCGCCGTCGAAATCGACGATGCCCGCGCGCGCTTTTTCCAGAAGGTCTTCCCAGCCGTGGATGACCCCCTCGACCCCTTCGGCGAGCGGCGGCGCATCGCGCACGTCCTCGTCGGTCTGGACCGCCAGGGCCCGTTTCCACGGTTCGGTCCCGATCGCCTCGCGCGTGACGCGGATGCGGATGGCAGCGCCCTCGCTGATGCCGGACGCGCCGCGGGGTAGCAGGAACTGCTCGCCCGCCGCCTCGACCGTGACGCGCGGCGCGATCGCGACCAGTCGGGCATTGAGGACGGTGCCGGCGGCGACCACGCCATCGCGGCGCACCCGTGCCTCGACCACCGCGCCCGCGGCATCGAGCCGTGCGGCGCGGGTTTCCCCGATTCCGCGCTCGATGACCCAGTCGCTCATGGCAGTTCGTATCCGGCGGCCTTCAGCATGTGGCGTACCTCGCCCACGGGCAGGCCGACGACGTTGGATTGGCTGCCGTGGATGAAACGGACGTAGACTTCGCCATAGCCCTGCAGCCCGTAGCCCCCGGCCTTCCCCATCCATTCGTCGGGCATGGCGGCATAGGCATCGATCTCCTCGGCGCTCAACCGCTTCATCGCGACGATCGTCTCGGCCGTCCGCTCCCAGCGGCGACCGTCGGGGTGGACGAGGCAGGTGCCGGTGAAGACGCGGTGCCGTCGGCCCGACAGCAGTTCGAGGCAGGCCCGCAGCGTCGCTTCGTCCTCGGCCTTGGGAAGGATGCGCCGCCCGACCGCGACGACGGTGTCCCCCGCCAGCACGAGCGCATCGGGATGCCGCGCAGCCACCGCTGTGGCCTTCTCGCTGGCGAGCCGCTGGGCGTGGGGCTTGGGCAGTTCGCCGGGGTGCGGTTCCTCGTCGATATCGGCGGGATCGACCGCGTCGGGCGCGGCATGGATGCGCGCCAGAAGGTCGCGGCGGCGGGGCGATGCCGAGGCGAGGACGAGTTTCATCGCGGGGGCTAGGCCCTATTTGAAGCGATAGGTGATGCGGCCCTTGGTCAGGTCGTAGGGCGTCAGTTCGACGAGCACTTCATCGCCCGTCAGCACGCGGATGCGGTTCTTGCGCATCTTGCCCGCCGTGTGTCCGAGGATCTCGTGGCCGTTCTCCAGCTCGACGCGGAACATCGCATTCGGCAGCAGCTCGACCACCCGTCCACGCATCTCGAGAAGTTCTTCCTTGGCCAACCTTGATCCTTTCGTGCGGGTGTGAAGTGAGCGGCGCTCTTAGCGGCTGCAGCATCAAAAGGGAAGCATCGCCGCCCAAGCGTTTGTTATGACGGCGGGTTGTGCCTCGTCACGAAGTCGATGAGGCGGGTCATATAGTCGGCCCCGCACCTTTTCGGTGGCGAAGTTGTCATACGAAATCCCCGGTACGCTGTAGGATCGGCACGGGCCCGAAATAGCAACACCGATTGATTTGCCAAAACGAAATCAAAAAGGGGCGGCGAACCGTCATGGTCCGCCGCCCCGAGATCGCGTCGCGCGAAGCAGGTATCAGATCAGGAAATCAGGCCCGAACCGGCCCCCGCCAGCGCGGCGAGGAGGAGGATGGCCACGATGTTCGTGATCTTGATCATCGGGTTCACGGCCGGGCCGGCGGTGTCCTTGTAGGGATCGCCCACCGTGTCGCCGGTCACTGCGGCCTTGTGGGCTTCGGAGCCCTTGCCGCCGTGATTGCCGTCCTCGATATATTTCTTGGCATTGTCCCATGCGCCGCCGCCCGAGGTCATCGAGAGCGCCACGAACAGCCCCGAGACGATCACGCCGAGCAGCAGGGCGCCGAGTGCCGCAAAGCCGTTTTCCTGGCCCGCCACAGCGGTGATCGCGAAATAGATCACGACGGGCGCGAGGACCGGGAGTAGCGAGGGGACGACCATCTCCTTGATCGCCGCCTTGGTGACGAGATCGACGGTGCGGGCGTAATCGGGACGCTGCGAGCCGTCCATGATGCCGGGCTTGTCCTTGAACTGCTGGCGGACGTCGATGACGACGTCGCCCGCCGCACGGCCGACCGCGGTCATGCCCAGTGCACCGAACAGGTAGGGGAGAAGCGCGCCGAGCAGCAGCCCGACGATCACGTACGGATTCTCGAGGCTGAAATCGACGTCCGAGCCAGGGAAGTATTTCCGCAGGTCGGTCGTGTAGGCGGCGAACAGCACGAGGGCGGCGAGCGCGGCCGAACCGATCGCATAGCCCTTGGTGACCGCCTTGGTCGTGTTGCCGACCGCGTCGAGAAGATCGGTCTTCTCGCGGACGCTGTCGTCCAGCCCCGACATTTCGGCGATGCCGCCGGCATTGTCGGTGACCGGCCCGTAGGCGTCCAGTGCGACGACCATGCCGGCGAGCGAGAGCATCGCGGTCGCGGCATAGGCAAGACCCATGAGCCCCGCGAGCTGGAAGCTGGCGATGATGCCGATGACGAACAGCAGCGTAGGCAGCGCCGTCGCCTCGAGGCTGATCGCGAGGCCCTGGATGACGTTGGTGCCGTGGCCGGTCTCCGACGCCTTGGCGATCGACTTCACCGGGCGATAGTTGGTGCCGGTGTAATATTCGGTGATCCAGATGATGAGGCCGGTGACGGCCAGGCCGATCAGCGAGCAGAAGAACAGATCCATGCCCGTGAACGGCGCTATCGTGGTCGTGCCTTCTTCGGCCAGTGGCGCGTTGGCGTCGATGTCGGTGATGTTGCTGCCGATCACCGCGCTCATGTCGCCCAAGGCGTATTGCGTGGCGAAATAGATCAGCGGGATGGCGAGGATCGCGCTGACGAGGAAGCCCTTGTACATCGCGGCCATCACGTTCGAGCTGCCCTTGCCGAGCCGCACGAAGAAGGTGCCGATGATGCTGGTGAGGATGCAGGCCCCGCCGATCAGCAGCGGAAGCGCCATGAGCGGTACCAGAAGGTCGCCCGCGACGTCGCCGAGAAGCAGCGCGGTCAGCACCATCGTGATGCCGACGGTGACGACATAGGTTTCGAACAGGTCGGCCGCCATGCCCGCGCAATCGCCGACGTTATCGCCCACGTTGTCGGCGATGACCGCCGGGTTGCGGGGATCGTCCTCGGGAATGCCCGCCTCGACCTTGCCGACCAGATCGGCGCCGACGTCGGCGGCCTTCGTGAAGATGCCGCCGCCCAGACGCGCGAAGATCGACACCAGCGAGGCACCCAGCGCCAGCGCGGTGAGGCCGATGACGACCGTCGAACTGTCGGCTTCGTACCCGCCGGGACCGATGAGATAGGCGAAGAAGCCCGCGATCGCGAGCAGCGCCAGCCCGACGACGAGCATGCCCGTCACCGCCCCCGAACGGAACGCCAGCGTCAGACCCGCCTGAAGGCTTTTCGAGGCCGCCTGCGCGGTGCGCACGTTGGCGCCTACCGACACGTTCATGCCGATGAAGCCCGCCAGTCCGGACAGCACCGCGCCGATCACGAACCCGATCGCCGCGACCCAGCCGAGAAACAGAAGCACCAACACCGCGACAATGACGCCGACCACCGTGATCGCCGTATATTGCCGTTTCAGATAGGCTTTCGCCCCTTCCTGGATGGCGCCCGCCACCTCGACCATGCGTTCGTTGCCCGCCGGTGCGCCCAGCACCTGGCGGCTCGTGAGAATGCCGTACAGCAGAGCGAAAACGCCACAGGCGATCGCGATCAGAACCAGATTCATCGGTAGTCGTCCCCCAAAAGTCCGCGGCCCCGACGGGCCCCCGCGTTAATCTTCAGGACAACAGGTGTAGCGCCACATTCCGCGGGCGCAAGCGCGGAAGAATCGGCGACTCAGACGATCAGGAAAGCGGCCAGGCTGCCCGAAGCGAGCCCGACGATCGCGATGGCGACACGGCGAAGATCATTCAATGCGATGTTCATGGCCGAGCCTCTCCGGCAATTCGATCCGCTGGCCAGCGTGGGTAAGCACGCGGGCCGGGCCGGACACGAACCGTCCGACGGAATGGACGATGGTCCCGGGAGGTAAAGATTGGCTTAACGTCGTGGCGGTCCGCTCGGGAACCGCGGCGAGCAGTGCATAATCGTCGCCCGCGCTCGCCGCGAACAGGCGCGCCGCGCGATCCTCGCCGCGCGCGGCGAGAAAGGCGGCCGATAGCGGCACCGCGTCGAGTTCGATCTCCCAGCTGAGCCCGCTCGCACTGGCCATTCGGTCGGCGTCGAGCAGCAGGCCGTCGGACACGTCCATCATCGCATGGGCGGCGGCGGCGAGCGCCTGTCCGGCGGCGAGCTGGGGGATGGGGCGGCGATAGATATCGACGAGCGTGCCCGCCGCGTTCGCATCCTCCTCCAGCAGCGCCAGCCCCGCCATCGCGTCGCCGAAGGTGCCGATCGTGACGATGACGTCGCCCGCCCTCGCGCCCGATCGAAGCGGCGTCGATCCGCCTCCGCGTCCGACCACGGTCAGGCCGAGTACGCGCGGCGCGCCCGGGGGCAGGGCGATCGTGTCGCCCCCCAGCAGCGGCAGACCGTAGCTTTCCCCCGCCGCCGCGACCCCGCGCAGGAACGCCTCCTCCCACTCGCCTTCCAGCATCCTGTCGGGAGGATCGCCGATCGTCAGCGACAGCAGCGCCCCGACCGGTTCCGCCCCCTTGGCGGCGAGGTCGGACAGGTTCACCGCCGCCAGCTTCCAGCCGACGCTCTCGGGCGGATCTTCGGCACGGTAATGCACGCCCTGCGCGATGCTGTCGTGACTGAGCACGAGGTCGCCCAGATGCGCGGCGTCGTCGGTGAGCCCTTTGGCGGCGGGATGGCTGACCATCCGCCGCAGCCGGTCGAGCAGGCGGGCCTCGACGCTCAAGGCTTTTCGCGGCGGATGTTTGCGGGCATTCTCATCGTCGACAGGCTGCCACGAAGGAACAGGACATGGCAATCGGGACGATGATGATGGCGGTGGCGCTTTCGTGCGAGCTTTCCGGCTGGCCCGAGGACCTGCCGGCGCCGACGTTGATCAATCGCGAAGCAAGCGACGTCGCCGTGTCTTCAGGCTCGGTCATGCGCATGTGCTGGCGCGCGGCGACGGGCTGGAGCGAGGGGGCCGAAGTCTTCGTATGGTTCCCGTCTTCCTACGAGGACGACGAGGACCGACGCTACCCAGTCCTCTACATGCACGACGGCCAGAACCTCTTCGATCCCGCCCTCACCAACTACCAGAAGGAATGGGGCATGGACGAGGCAATCGCCCGATTGCACTCGCGCGGCGATCTTCGCGAATGGATCGTCGTCGGTATCCGCAGCCCCGAGCAGCGTTACATGACCCTGTTCCCGGAAAAGCTGGTCGATCACCTGCCCGCCGAACGGGTCGCTGCGCTGGCGAGCGTTTCGGGGAGCCCGATGATCGAGCGCGAGGCGCTGATGGGCGATGAATATCTTTTCTGGCTGACGAACACGCTGAAGGGTTTCATCGACGACGCGTACCGCACGCTGCCCGGGCCGGAGGACACGGCGGTGATGGGCAGTTCGATGGGCGGGCTGATGAGCCTTTATGCTCTTGCCGAATATCCCGACGTGTTCGGGCAGGCGGCGGCGGTATCGATTCACTATCCGCTCGGCGAACCCGAGGTGGGCGACGTGGCGGCCAATGTCGCCGATACGACCGCGGCGTGGGCGCGCTATCTGGAGACGAGCGCGATGCGCCCCGGGCCCAATCGGCTCTACATGGATCATGGCACCGCGACGCTGGACCAATATTATCCGCCCTACGCCGATGCCTTCGACGCGATGATGGCAGAACGGGGATGGGACGGCGCGGCGTACGAGAGCCGCCGCTTTTCGGGTGCGGAGCATGACGAGAATGCGTGGCGCGAGCGGGTCGATATCCCGCTGGCCTTTCTCGACCGCGAGGATCCCTAGCCGCGGACGTCCTTGGCGATGGCGTCGAGCAGGCCGTTGACGAAGCCCTTTTCCTTCTTGTCGTAGAAGGCGTCGGCGACATCGAGATATTCGTCGATCACGCTGGCGCGCGGCACGTCGGGACGGGCGAGCAGTTCGTAGGTGCCGGCGCGCAGGATCGCGCGCATCGGCTTGTCCAGCCGTTCCAGCTTCCATCCTTCCGCCAGCTTCGCGGCGATCTTGCCGTCGATTTCCTCCCCGCGCGCCACGACGCCGGCGACGACATCGTCGAAGAACAGCACTTCGGCCTCGGCGTAGGTTTCGCCCTCGATCGTCGCGCCGAGACGATGTTCGTGGAATTCGTGGATGAGCTGCGCGGTCGCGGTGCCCTCCATGTCGCGCTGGTAGAGCGCCTGGACGGCGGCGAGGCGCGCGGCACTGCGCGATTGGGAACGGCTGGTCATGATCCGCGGCATGTGCGTCGGACACGCTATACAATCAACCCCGGATGGAGTGAGATGCGCGCATGAGCCCGACCCCCGCCGCCGCCTTCGCCAACCAGATCGACTATTGCCGCGCGAACGGGGCGCCGCTCACGGCCGCCATCGTGAAGGCGGTCTGGGACCGGGTCGATCCCGACGGAACGTTGGGGCAGGCGCTGCATCGCTGGCCGGGCGATCCGCTCGCCGACGTGCTGCCGCTGCGCGTGGCGGCGGCCGTCCATGCCCTGCACCTGTCGGGCGCCGAGCCGCGGCTGGCCCCGCTGTACGCGGGTGAACTGACGCGCGAGGAACTGTCCGACACGATCGCCGCGGTCGTCGCGGAGCGCGAGGCCGACATCCTGCCGTGGTTGAAGGGCCCGCCGCAGACCAACGAGGCGGGGCGCTCGGCGGGGTTCATGGCGGCGCTGCTGTGGCTGGCGGCGCGGGGCCACTCACCGCGCTTCGAATTGATCGAGATCGGGTCGAGCGCGGGGATCAACCTGATGATGGACCGCTTCGCCTTCGATCTCGGCGGGGTGCGGGCCGGCGACGCGGGCAGCTCGCTCGAGATCGTGCCCGATTGGCGGGGTGCGTCGCCGCCCGATGCCGACGTCTCCATCGTGTCGTTGACGGGCTGCGACCGCGATCCCGTCGACCTGTCGAGCCGTGAGGGGCGGGTGCGGCTGGCCGCCTACGTGTGGCCCGAGATGAAGGCGCGGATGGCGCGGCTGGAGCAGGCGTTCGCGCTCGCCGACGCCGACCCGCCGCACGTCGTGCAGGCCGACGCCGCCGATTTCGTCGAGAGCCGCCTCGCCGAACCCCAGGAGGAAGGCGTCACGCGCGTCCTGATGCACAGCCTGGTCTGGCAATATCTTCCCGCCGAGACGCAGGACCGCGTCCGCGCGGCGATGGAAGCGGCGGGTGCACGGGCCAGCGAGGAGCGGCCCTTGGCCTGGGTGGAACTCGAAGGCGACCGCACCTTGCTCAAGCACCGGCTGCACGTGAGGGCGTGGCCGGGCGCGGCCGAACGCGTCGAACTGGCCCGTGCCCATGCGCATGGCGCCTGGATGGAGTGGATCGCCTAGCGCGTCAGGAACGCGCGGATCGCATCGGCCACCGGCTCGGGCTTCTCCCACGGCACGAAGTGACCCGCGTCCTCAATCCGTTCGATCGTGAGGTCGTCGATCAGCCCGTCCAGCCCGTCGAGTTGGCAGGGGCGCAGCGCCTTGTCCTGCATGCCCCATACCACCAGCGTGGGAACCCGGATCGTCGGCACGCCGGCCATCAGCCAGTCGGGATAAGCGACGTCCTCCTCGTCCACGCCGGGGACGAGCATCGGGCTGGCGCGATACCAGGCGAGCATCCCTTCGAGCGCGCCCTCTTCGCTCCATTGATCGATGTAGGTTTGGCGCTCCTCGTCGGAAATCGCGGACAGGCCGACATGCGGCGCGAAACTCTTCTCGAAGAAGGTGTCGATGCCCATGTCGCGGATCCGCTCCTCCATCCCCGTTTCGCGGAACCGGCTCATATACTGGCTGGCGGCGCGCTGATCGGGATCGTCGATGAGGGAGCGCTGGAAGATCAGCGGATGGGGCGAGTTGATCGCGACGAGCTTTTCGACGTGGGGTCCGCCACGCAGCGCTGCCGCCCACGCCACCGCGCCGCCCCAGTCGTGCCCGACGAGCGCGAACTTCTCGTGCCCGTTGGCCTCCGCCAGCGCGAGCAGGTCGGCGATCGCCTTGTCCGTGCGATAGGCCGCGATATCGGCGGGCTTGTCCGATCCGGCGAACCCGCGCTGGTCGGGCATGACGAGGCGGAAATCGTCCTCGAGCAGCGCCGCGACGCCGCGCCACGTTCGATGCGATTCGGGAAAGCCGTGGAGCAGGTAGACCGGAGGCGCGTCCTGCGGCCCGGCGGTCGCGACGTTGAGCGTGACCCCCGTCGACAGCGCGATTCGCTCGGTGTTCAAAGCTCTCCGACCACCACCGCGGCCGGCTCACCAGGCAGCATGGGCGGACCCGGAATCGGTTGATAATAGTGCATCATCAGGACCGGCGAGGCGGGTGAGGGCGCGGGCATGTAGCGCAATACCCACTGTGGCGGCGTCGCGGTGTCGTCGATCGAGGTGTCGGCAACGATCAGGTGATAGAAGGCCCCGTTGCGTTCGCCATAGGGTTCGAGCTTCCAAGCGTCGTCGAGATCGATGCTCTTCAACGTGACATGGACGTCATCGCCGCATTTCCCTTGGTTGGTGTCGTCGCGACAATATAGGCCGGCGCGCGGCGCGCCGGTCTGCCGTGCGCGGATGTCCTTGATCTCTGCGAGCACGCGCCGTGCATTGGCAAGGTCCGCCGGGCTGTCGACGCGCACCCAGCCGTCGGCACCCTCGCAAGAACTGCTCGGTCTGAAACTCAGCTCGGCCCGGACGCGGTGGAGTTTCACGGCGTCGCTGGTTCGGTCGCTGCCGTCGAAGCTGGCGACATAGCTGCGACGCACGCACTGACCGTCGGAATCGGCGGTGCCCTCTTCGGAAAGCCGGATCGAGGAAATGCGGCCGTCGCGTCCGAAAGTGATGCGATGCCCGGACATCGCACCATGTTCATCCCCGAGGATCGTATTGGCGAGTTCGCTACTGTCCATCGCGCGGGCCAGTTCGGCGGTCAGCTCGACTTCGGGGCTGGCAAACGAAGCGGCAAGGAGAATGGCAGAAACGAACATGGTGCTGGCTCCCTCGATTGCGTGATACCCTGTTACACGGCCGGGCGCGTGTCAAATCGTCAGGGGTAGCTGACGGTCTTGGGAACGTCGGGGATCGGAATGCGCTCTTCCGCGTCGCCGGGGACCACGTCGAAGCGTCGGTTCTGCCAGTCTTCCTTCGCCTGCTGGATGCGATCGGGGCTCGAGCTCACGAAATTCCACCAGACGTGGCGCTTGGTCGCGAAGGCTTCGCCGCCGAGCAGCATCGCGCGCCCCGTGCCCTTGAGCGTCATCGCCTCCCCAGGGGCAAGCACATATAGGATGAACGGTTCGAGCTTCTGGTCGTCGAGCGAGAGCGTGCCTTCGGTGACGAGCACCGCCCGTTCGTCGGCCTCCGCGTCGATCGGCAACGCGCCCCCGTCGAGCAGCAGGTCGGCGTAGATGGTCGAACTGTGCTGCGGCGTCCCCGCGCTGGCGCCCCACAGGGTCCCCATCAGGATGCGGGCGGAGGCGTTGCCGTCCTCGACAAGCGGTAGCGCGTCGGACCCGACATGGTCGAACGCTGGCTCCATCTCTTCGCGGTCCTCGGGAAGCGCCAGCCACGTCTGCATTCCGTAGAGCTTGGGACCGGCGTCGCGCTCGTCCTGCGGGCTGCGTTCGGAATGGACGATGCCCTTGCCCGCGGTCATCAGATTGACGGCGCCCGGGCGGATCACCTGGCTGGTGCCGAGGCTGTCGCGATGATGGATCGCGCCCTCGAACAGGTAGGTGACGGTGGCGAGGTTGATGTGCGGGTGGGGGCGAACGTCCATGCCCTCGCCCGTTTCCATCTGCGCGGGGCCGAATTCGTCGACGAAGATGAAGGGCCCCACCATCGTGCGGGCCTTAGATGGCAGCACGCGGCGGACCTTGAAAGCGCCCAGATCGTGGACCGTGGGGGTGATGTCGATCAAGCTCATTGGCCGTCCAGCTCCGGATAGTGACGGAAGATCCCGTTTTCGTTGAAGGGAATGCGTCGATCGGATTTGAGGTAGGCGGCGATCCCCGGAAGGTCGGCGACCGCATCGCGGCACGCGATCAGCCTGGGATAGTCGCTCTCGATCGCCTTCATCCGCTTGGGAAAGGCATAGCGAAGACCCTCGACCAGCTGGAACAGCGACGTATCGACGTGGGTCCATCGTTGGCCGCCCGCGAACGGGCCGTCGTTCGCCGACAGCGCGTCTTCGAAATAGGCGAAATATTTGGGCATCCGGTCGTCGCGAAACTCCTTGGCGGCGCGCTCCGCCTCGGGCTCCTGGTCCTTGTAGTAGGCGCCCTGCTCGACCGGGTGGTGCGTGTCGTGCACTTCGGCGACGATGTCGGTGACGGTCAGCTGTACCTGCATCAGTGCCGATCCCTCGTGCATGTCCGCGCCGCCGAAATCGTGCTTGCCGGCGAGGTAGGCGCAGACGTGCGCGACCTGGCTGACGACATGGTCGCCGTCGACCAGATAGGGCGGTGCGTAGGGGCGAAAGCCCGAGCGCGCTTCCAGATCCTCGACCAGCGCCTGTGCATCGGCGTCGCGCGCGCGGTCGCGGTAGGGTTGCTCCGCTGCTTCCAGTGCCAGCCGCACGAACTCGCCGCGTCCCTGGATCGAGGGCCAGTACCAAAGGTCGTAGCTCATGCGCGGGCCTCCTCGGGGGTTTGCGCCTTGATCTGCAGCGCATGAATGGGATTGTCCATGAGGTCACCCAGCGCCTTGTAAATCATCCGCTGGCGCGCGACCCGGTTCTCGCCCGCGAACTGCGCGGAAACGATATGCAGCGACCAGTGGGTCTCGCCCGATCCGTCGTCACCGGCATGGCCGGCGTGCTGGGCGCTCTCGTTGTCGAGGCGCAGCGTTTCGGGGTGAAGCGCGTTGCGAAGGCGGCGGATGATCTCGGCGGAGACGGTCGTATCGGAGGGGCTTTCGTCGGTCATATCCTCCCTACGCGCGGGGGTCTGGCAAGGTTCAGGTGCGCTTCTTATGTTGTTGCGTTCATGGCTTCACGACACACCAAATGGCACGGGCGGGTCGAGGGTGCGGCAGCGACCTGCGCCCATCCGGGATGCGAGGAAGCGGGCGAGTTTCGCGCGCCCGTGACGCTCGGCGATTTCGACGGCCCCGGCCACTACCGCTACCTCTGTCTCGAGCACGTGCGCGAGCATAATGCGGCCTACGATTATTTCGACGGGATGAGCGCGGAGGAGATTGCGGAGGAAACCTCGCCCATTCCCCGTCGCGACCGAGGCTCGCGCCGCTTCGCCTTCACCCGGGGCGGCGACCCCGGACCCGCCTGGGCCGATTTCGACGACCCGCTCGACGCCATCGCGGCGCGCTTTCGTGGCGGCGCTTCGATGCGCAAGGCGCAGGCCCGATCGCGTTTCAGCGCGGCCGAGCAGGAATCGCTGCACGTGCTCGGCATCGGCAGCGATGCAACGCTCGCGGACGTTCGTGCCGCCTACAAGAAACTGGTGCGGGTCTATCACCCCGATCGCAACGGCGGGGATCGCCGCCACGAAGCGCGGCTGCGCGCGGTGATCGACGCCTACGACCGACTGAAGCACGCCGAGGCGTTCGCGGCTTAGTCGTCCGCCGCTTCGAGCGCGAAGGCCACGGTCACGTTGACCCGCGCGCGGTTCATGCCCGGCTGGAACGGCGCGGTATTGATCGGCGGGGGCGGGGCCGCCTGCGCCGACATCTCGACCGAAGCCGTGTCGACCGGATAGGGGCCGCCCTGCTGTCCCCCGTCACGGATGGTCAGGATCCGCGCGACCTGCAGCCCCGCCGCCTCCGCATAGGCATCGGCGCGGAGCCGCGCGTTGCGATAGGCCTCGGCATAGGCCGACTGGGTCGCCGCCTCGGGGTCGGACTGGGCCAGGGTAGGCCCGCTCACGAGGTTGCCGCCCGTGTCGGTGACCGCGGTCACGGCATCGCCGGCCCGATCGACATCGTCCATCCGCACCTCGAGGATGTTGTACGCGCGGTAGCGGCCCCGATCGTCGCCGTAGGTGATGCGCTGGACCGAGAGGTTGCGGGTCTGCATCTGCTCTTCGGGAATGTCGAAGGGCGCAAGCGCGACCATCACCTCCTGCATCTTCTCCGCATTGGCGGCGCTGGCGGCACGGGCGCTTCCCGCGAGCGTCTCGACGCCGAGGCTGAAGCGCGCTTCGTCGGGACGCGCCTCCGCCTCGCCGGTGGCGTTGACGGTCAGCAGGGTTTCGTCGCGGTCGACGCCGCGCGGATCGGCCTCGGCCTGGTTGCAGGCGGCAAGCGCGAGGGGGGCAAGGAGAATGGTGGAACGCATGGCAGAGACTCCGGATGTTACACTGTCACATCGGAGATCAGTTTGCGCGCCAAGTCAATCCGGATTTGACGTTCGATATCCTTGGCGGAACGCCCAGCGTAGCGTGCGCGCCGCGCCAGCGGTCCCTACCCGCGCGGGCAGCGCCAACAGCGAGCGGTCGAGCCCCAGCATGTCCCGGGCGAACGGGGGCAGCAGCGCGACCGCCTCGGCCATGATCATCCGCTGGACGATTGCGGGCGTTCCGGGCGTGTTCTGCGACAGGACGAGGCGCGCGACCTCGCGTGTTTTGGCCGACGTGGCGAGGTCGGACCGCAAGTCGCGGAAGATCGCGTCGGCCTCGGCTGCGGACCGGGGCACGGGGTCGGCCCCCAGCTTGTCGGCGACCAGCGCGAACTGGTCGAAATAACGGTCCCGCTCCGCCCCGGTCAGGCGCGGGCGAACGTAGCGCTGGTAGCCCGCGAGAAAGCTCTGCGCTTCGACGACATGCACCCATGCCAGCACCCTGGGGTCGGTGGCGCGATAGGCAGCGCCGCCGGGGAGCGTACCCGCCACGCTCTGGTGGATCCGGTTGACGCGATCGACCGCCGCCTGCGCCTCGTCGCGATGGCCGAAGGTCGTGACCGCGATGAACCGCGCGGTCCGGCGCAGCCGCCCGTGCATGTCGGCGCGAAAGTCGGAATAGTCGAGCACCCCCTGCAACGCGTGCGGGTGGAGCATCTGCAACAGCAGGCCCCGTACGCCGCCCACCATCATTCCCACGATGTCCGCATGCACCAGCCGGATGGGCGTGTCCTTGGCGAACCAGGCCGCGTCCGACGGCGGGACGGGCTGCTGCCCTTCCTCGTTGAACACCCCTCGGACATGGGCGATCAATCGCTGGCGGACGAACTCGGACGGCATCGTTGCACTCTAGCGCCTGCCGCCGCCGCCGCCAGCGGGCCGAACGTCCGCCTGCAGAATTATTCCTTAATCGGCGTCGGTATCGAGCAGCGGCGCAAAACCGCCGTAGATCATCCGCTTCCCGTCGAACGGCATCCCCATGTCGTCGGGATTGTCCTTCATATGCTGTTCCATCTTGCCCCACGCCGCATCGCGCGTCGCCTTGTCGGGCCATTCGGTCCAACTGAAGACCGTCTTCTCGCCCTCCTCGGCGACGACCGCGGTGTGGAAATCGTTGGTCTCGCCCTTGGGGCAGTCGTCCTCCACCGTCTCGACGACGCGCAGCGCGCCCCACTCGCGGAACAGCGGCGCCATCTTGTGCGCCAGCGCGCGATAATCGTCCATCCGGTCGGCAGGAACGGGAATAAGGAAACCGTCGATATAAGCCATGATGATTCTCCCTGTACCGCGACTCGCCATCGTGTCGCGCCCGGCGCAGGATGCATTGGCGGCGCCGCGCTGGCGAGAGGCTTCGGCAACGCAAAACCCGCCGCCGCAGCCGAAAGTCCGCCATTGAGGCTTCGAGCTTCAGCCCCTAAGTCCATGCCCCATGAACGATCCGCTGAACGCCCCCATCGACAATCACGACGCCACCATTCTCCCCGCGCCCGATATCGAAGTCAGCGCGCGCGAGATGTTCGGCGTCGACAGCGACATGATGATTCCCGCCTTTTCGCAGGCCGACCCCCGCGTGCCCGATGCGGACCCCGCCTACGTCTTCGATCCCGACACGACGATGGCGATTCTCGCGGGCTTCGCGCACGACCGCCGCGTGATGGTCCAGGGCTATCATGGCACGGGTAAGTCGACGCACATCGAACAGGTCGCGGCGCGGCTCAAGTGGCCGCTCATCCGGATCAACCTCGACGCGCACATCAGCCGCATCGACCTCGTCGGGCGCGATGCCATCGTGCTGGAGGACGGGCAGCAGGTCACCAAGTTCAAGGAAGGGCTGCTTCCCTGGTGCCTTCAGAACCCCGTCGCGCTTGTCTTCGACGAATATGACGCCGGGCGGCCCGACGTGATGTTCGTGATCCAGCGCGTGCTGGAAACCGAGGGCAAGCTCACCCTGCTCGACCAGAATCGCGTGATCCAGCCCGATCCCGCCTTCCGCCTGTTCGCCACTACCAACACGGTCGGTCTCGGCGATACGACGGGGCTGTATCACGGCACGCAGGCGATCAATCAGGGACAGATGGACCGGTGGAACATCGTCACCACGCTGAACTATCTCCCCGCCGAGACCGAGGCGCGGATCGTGCTCGCCAAATCGGGCGAATATGACAAGCCCGAGGGGAAGAAGACGGTCGAGCGGATGATCAAGGTCGCCGACCTGTCGCGCCAGGGCTTCGTGAACGGCGACATCTCGACGGTGATGAGCCCCCGCACGGTCATCAGCTGGGCGCAGAACGCACTGATCTTCGGGGACGTCGGCTACGCCTTCCGCGTCAGTTTCCTGAACAAGTGCGACGAGGCCGAGCGTCCGATGATCGCCGAATATTACCAGCGCGTGTTCGGCGAGGATCTGCCCGAAAGCGTGGCGGCGCGGGCCTAGTCTTCGGGACTCACCCGGGGGGCGAATTCGGTCAGGAGCGCCATCGCCGCCCACACGGTGAGCGTGGGGAGCAGCCGGTCGGGCATGTCGTCGATGAACGCGCTGTCGGCGGGATCGATTTCGGCCACCCACCAGAGAAGCCCGAGTACCGTCACCATGCTGACCGCGTGCCACAGCCGCCGGTGCGAATTGGAGACCATCAGGATCATCATCACCACCGCCGCGGTCATCACCAGGATCGCGAGGTAGGAGATCATCGGTACCTCTTCGATCCCCGCGAGCGAGATTCCGATCACCGCGCCGAAAAAGATGTTCAGCGCCTGGATCGAGGCTTCGATCTCGCGGTCGGTATAGTAGCTGCTGCGGTTGATCTGGCGGTTGGCCGCGGTGCCGAGGCTGCGTATCCGAGTGGCCTCCCTGCGGGCACGGGTAAAGAAGTTCATCGTCTGTCGTCCCCCGTCGGCTTGCCATCCCGGCGCCTCGCCGCCATGTCGAGACCATGCCGCAACCCGATACCCTCGACAAGTTTCGCCGTGCGCTGACCGGCGCGGCGCGGGCGTTGGCGCGCGACGAGGCGCTGGAGATCAGTTTCGCCGAAGCGGGCCGTCCGGCGAGCGAGGGACGCGTGCCGTCCCCCGGTCCCGACCTGGCGGCGGGTCCGGTCGCCGAGGCACGGGGCGCCGCCGATGCGCTGGCGCTGAAGGCGCGGCTGCACGATCGGGCCATGCATTCCTCCCGCGCTCCGACCGATCTGGAGGCGAGGGCGATCTACGACGCGCTGGAAACCGCGCGGGTCGAGGCTCTGGGCGCTGCCGAGTTTCCGGGCGTTGCCGCCAATCTCGACGCGCATGCGACCGCGCGGGTCCGGGCCAGCGCGCTGATGCGCGCCCGCAGCGCGGAGGAGGTGCCGCTCGAGGTCGCGCTGGGGCTGATCGCGCGCGAGCGCTTGACCGGCAAGGCCCCGCCCAAGGTGGCGGAGGCGCGCGTCGACCTGGTCCGCGACACGGTCGAGGCGAAAGCGGGAAACAGTCTCGACGCATTGGCCGAGGGGGTCGAGGACCAGGCGGCCTTCGCGCAGGTCATCCGCCGAATCCTCGAGGATCTCGACTTCACGCTCGACGATGACGACGGCGAGGCGGAGGATCCCGACGAGGAGGACGAGGACAGCGATCCCGAAGGACAAGACAGCGAAGACGAAGGCGAGGAGAACGACGACGCCGGCGACGACGACGGCGATCCCGAACAACGTCCGCAGGAGGACGAGGGCGATACCGACGGCAGCGCGGAGATGGACGAGAGCGACCTGCCCGAAGACATGGGCGAGGACGCCGAACAGGGCGAAACCCCGCGGCAGGCGGGGCGCCCCGACTGGGCGCAGGCACCGAGCGAAGGCTACCGCGTCTTCACCACCGCCCACGACGAGATCGTCCATGCCGAGGAATTGTGCGACCCCGAGGAGCTCGACCGGCTGCGCACCTATCTGGACAATCAGATGGCCGGGCTGGCGGGCGTGGTCACGCGGCTCGCCAACCGTCTCCAGCGCCGGCTGATGGCGCAGCAGGCGCGCAGCTGGGCCTTCGATCAGGAAGAGGGGCTGCTGGACGCGGCGCGGCTGGCGCGCGTGGTGGTCAGCCCCACGCACAACCTTTCCTACAAGATCGAGCGCGAAACCGATTTCAAGGATACCGTCGTCAGCCTGCTGATCGACAATTCGGGGTCGATGCGCGGGCGTCCCATTTCGATCGCGGCGATCTGTGCCGACATTATGACGCGCACGCTCGAACGGTGCGGCGTGAAATCGGAGATTCTCGGATTTACCACGCGCGCTTGGAAAGGCGGCTTGTCCCGCGAGGACTGGCGCGCGGCGGGCTGTCCTCCGAACCCCGGACGGCTCAACGACCTTCGGCACATCGTCTACAAGAAAGCCGACGAACCCTATCGCCACGCGCGCCGCCCGATGGGGCTGATGATGCGCGAGGGGCTGCTCAAGGAGAATATCGACGGCGAGGCCCTCGTCTGGGCGCACCAGCGACTGATCGCACGGCCCGAGGAACGGCGCATCCTGATGGTCATTTCCGACGGCGCGCCCGTCGACGACAGCACCGGTTCGGCCAATTCGGGCACCTATCTGGAAAGCCACCTGCGGCAGGTGATCGACTGGATCGAGACCAAGTCGCCCGTCGAACTGGCGGCGATCGGGATCGGGCACGACGTCACCCGGTACTACGCGCGGGCGGTCACCATCATGGACGCCGACCAGCTGGGCGGCGCGCTGATCGAACAGCTCGCCGGGCTTTTCGACTTCGAGATGCGGTGAGATCCCCAAACAAAATGGGCCCGGCACCTCTCGGTACCGGGCCCCCCTCGTTACGCGACGCGAGGGTTTCCGTGACAAGGAAAAAAGGGGAAAAACCTTGTCGTTAAAGATACTTATAGGTGATTCGCGGTTTTTAAGGGCTGAATAATAGATGCAGCTACCGTTCACATATGCGGGGTGCGCTCTGGTGGCGTTCTTCGTCCTGGCTGCAGACCGCCAGTTGGCGCGCATTCCGGTCGACCCGGTCCCGCCGCAGGCCTTCTCGAGCGAACTCGTTCCCGTCGATCTCGACCCCGACGCGCCGCCGGGCTGGATTCTGAGTGGTGCGTGGCAACTGCGCGGGCACGACATCGCCTTTCGAGGTCTGTCGGGACTGGCATTCGACGGCGATGCTCTGGTCGCCGTATCGGACAACGGGTTGATGGTGCGCTTCTTCCCCTTCGGCTGCGAGGGGCCGAGCGAGGCGGCGGTGCGCATGATTGACCCCGACAGCCCCTATCAGGATGCCGAGGCGCTCGCGGTGCGCGGCGGTGCGGCCTTCGTCGCCTATGAAGGCACACCTATCCTGTTGCGGCAGGGGGGACAGCCGGCGCAGCGGTTCGCTTTGCCGGGCTTCGCGCGCGGCAATCGGGGTGCCGAGGCACTGTTCGACACGGGTTCGGAATTGTTCGCGATCGGGGAAGATGGGCGGCAGGCGGCGGTCTTTCGCGACGGGCGCCTCGCGCCGCGCGGCATCCGCGGGTCGGTCGACGCTCCCACGGGCGCCGCGCGTTGGCCCGGTCGCCGCGACGGCCTTCTTCTGCAGCGCGGGTTCGGGATCGGCGGGTTTCGCGCGTCCGTCTCGACGCTGTCGATCACGCCGGGCGGCGATCTTGTCGCCGGGAGACCCGCCTATCCGCTGGGCCTCAGCTGGACCGACAATGCCGAGGGGATCGCGATTCGCGAGCGGACGGGCGGTGGCCACGAAGTGTGGATCGTCACCGACGACAACGCGCGCCCGCCGCAGCGGTCGCTGCTGGTGCGCTACGATGTTCCCGAGGGAGGCTGGCCGTTCGGCGACGCCGGTGTCAACCGCCCTGTCGCCCCGTCATCCGACTAGGCGTCGGTGTCGGCGGCCTTCTTGGCCTTGGCGATTTCGCGCTTCAGCTTGGCGGCCTTGGGCGACAGCTTCTCGGCCTTGGTCTTCAGCAGCCAGTTATCGAGCCCGCCATTATGTTCGACCGAGCGCAGCCCGTTCGTCGACACGCGCATCTTCACGCGGCGATCGAGGGCCTCCGAGAGCAAGGTCACGTTCTGGAGGTTGGGCAGGAACACCCGCTTGGTCTTGTTGTTGGCGTGGCTCACATTGTTGCCCACCAGCCGGCCCTTGCCGGTCAGTTCGCAGACGCGCGACATAATCTTTTCCCATCAAGCGGTGAGGGGCCGCCCGTTCGGCAGCCCACTAAAGCGCGCTCCGTTACCTCGCGGCGTCGCGACAGTCAACCGATTCGCCCCGGAACGACCCCCTCTGGCAAAACTGTCTGAAACCCGACAGTTACCCCGACGTTGTCAAACCGACATCTTCAACGGAGACTTAATTTGCGTGCGGTTCTCGCCATCGGAATTCTGATCATCGTCGTCATCGTGGCGGCTGCGACCCTGAATCTGTTCGGACCGAGCGAGGTCGAGACCGTGGTCGATCGGCAGGTGGATCTCGACGACGTCGGCGGCAAGGGCCCGGGCTTCGACGTGGAGACCGGCAGCGTCACGCCGGGCGAGGACGAAGCGCGGGCGACTGCGGAAGAAGCCGACGGGCCCCCCACCGATACCTCGATCCGTTCCGCTAACCAGGACGATGGCACGTCGCAGCAGGAAGAAACCGCCACCGTCTCGGATGACGGGAGCGCGGGCAACGACGATGCCGTCTCTGGCCCCGCTCGACCGCGCGGTCCCGCACGGCCCGCGCAGCCCTGACGGCGCAGAGGCCCTAGCAGGTTTCCTGATCGTGACAGGGCGATGCCGGAGCGCTAGCCGCTTCCCATGAGCGTCTTTCCCCTTCCCGATCCGATGCGGCGTGCGCTAGCGCTTGCCGAGGACGCTGCCGCTCGAGGCGAGGTGCCGGTGGGGGCGGTGGTCTGCGCGCCCGATGGACACGTCGTGGGAGAGGGCATCAACCGAATGCGCACCGATGCGGATCCCACCGCCCATGCGGAAATCGTGGCGCTGCGCGCGGCGGGAAGACACCTGGAGACCTCGCGGCTCGACGATTGCACGATGTGGGTCACACTCGAGCCGTGCGCGATGTGCGCGGGCGCGATCGCCACCGCCCGCATCGGCCGTCTCCACTTCGCCGCTTCCGATCCCAAAGGCGGCGCGGTGCTTCATGGCCCGCGCGTTTTCGGGCAGCCGACCTGCCACCACCGCCCTCAGGTCGATGCCGGGCTCGGCGAGGATCAGGCCGCCGAGTTGCTGCGCACCTTCTTTCGCGACCGTCGCTAGCGGCCGACGCCCCGCTCCGGGGGTCGCCGACCGTACCTACAAAAAAAACGCCCCCGGCATCGCTGCCGAGGGCGCTTCGTTTCTAGACAGTGCAGGCCGAGGCTTAGTAGCCGGCTTCCTGCAGGTCGTTCTGCGTGACCGGAACGACCTTGATTTCCACGCGGCGGTTCTGCGCACGGCCCTCGGTCGTTTCGTTGGACGCGATCGGCTGCATCTCGCCATAGCCGCGGGTCGCGATCCGGGCGCCGTTGACGCCGCGGCTCGACAGATACTGCGAGACCGCATTGGCACGACGTTCGGACAGCGCCTGATTGTAGCTGTCGGAACCCGTGCTGTCGGTGTGGCCGAGCACATCGATGTAGGTCGAATCGTAGGTCGCCATCGTCTGCGCCAACTGGTCCAGCGTGGCCTGGAAGCCGGGCTGGATCGTGGAGCTGTCGACGGGGAAGGTGACGTTCGACGGCATGCGGACGATCAGTTCGTCGCCATCGCGGATGACGTCGACGCCGGTGCCTTCGGTGGCGCGGCGCATTTCTTCCTGTTGCCGGTCCATGTAGGCGCCGACCGCACCGCCGGCGACCGCGCCGACGCCCGCGCCGATGATCCGCGCGGTCCGGTCATTGCGTCCGCCCAGAATGTCGCCGAGCAGATAGCCGAGCACGCCGCCCGCACCCGCGCCGACGATGCCTTCGGTGGAATTGATGTTGTCGCCGGTGATCCCGGTGGCGCAACCGGTGGTTCCGAACGCCGCGACCACCGCGATGGCCGTCATTTTTTTCTTCAGGTTCGTCATGGGGTTAATCCCTTCCTTATCTTAAACTGTCGGCCATCAAAGTCGTGTGGGCCGCCGAAGTTCCACGACGCGTCCTGCGCGCTCGTTCCGGAACCGCAACTGAACGCATTCTCTTGTCGTGTGGGCGCAAAGCGTTCAAAGGCTGGGGTTCGGATCCATGACCCTAACCCCCTTTCCCATCTTCGATGTCTTCATCCTCATGGGCCTCGTCATGCTCAACGGCGTGCTGGCGATGAGCGAACTGGCGATCGTATCGTCGCGCCCGGCGCGGCTGCGCGGGCTGGCGGAAAACGGGTCGAAGGGCGCCGCCGCCGCCGTAGCGCTCGTCGGCGAGCCAGGACGTTTCCTGTCTACCGTGCAGATCGGCATCACGCTCATCGGTATCGGCGCGGGCGCCTATTCGGGCGCCACCTTCGGTTCCCCCGTGGCCGAGCGGATCCAGCTTCTGGGCGTGGGGAGCGAGACGGCGGAGACCCTGGGCTTCGGCCTCGTCATCGTGCTGGTCACCTACGTCAATCTCGTCATCGGCGAACTGGTCCCCAAGCAACTGGCGCTTCGGAACCCCGAACCCGTCGCGGTCGTGCTCGCGCGGCCGATGCAGTTCCTGTCACGGCTGACCGCGCCGCTCGTCTGGGTGCTCGACAAGACGAGCGCGCTGATCTTCCGCCTGTTCCGGATGAATCGCGAAAGCGACAGCGCGGTCACGGCGGAGGAGCTGCACATGGTCGTTGCCGAGGCGCAGTCGGCGGGCGTGCTCGAGGAATCCGAACGCGCCATCATTTCCTCGGTCGTGCGACTGGCCGACCGCCCGGTGCGCGAGATCATGACTCCGCGCACCGAGATCGACTGGTTCGAGGCCGACGCGACCCCGGCGGACATCCGCGCCGACCTCGAGAAGACGCCGCACAGCCGCCTTCCGGTAGCGCGCGGATCGGTCGACGAGATCATCGGGATCGTCTCGGCGCGCGACCTGCTCGACGCCATGCTCGACGGGCGCCCGCTCGATCTGACCGCGCTCGCGCGTCCGGCGCCGATCATCCCCGATCTCATGGACGCGATGGACGCATTGAACGTGCTGCGCGAGGCCGAGGTGCCGCTCGCGCTCGTCCACGACGAATATGGCCATCTCGACGGCATTGTGACGCCGGGATCGATCCTCACCGCGCTGGCGGGGACCTTCGCCAACGACGAGGACGAGCCCGAGCCGATCAAGAAGCGCGAGGCGGGCGGCTTCTTCGTGGAGGGCGCGGCCAACGTCGAGACGCTGTCGAACCACCTCAACCTGAAGATCGAGGACGATCGCGATTTCTCGACCGCCGCAGGCCTCGCGCTCGCGGTGCTGCGGCGCCTGCCGGTGGAGGGCGAGAAGTTCGCCTTTCAGGGCTGGGTGTTCGAAGTCGTCGATATGGACGGGCATAAGATCGACAAGCTGATCGCCCGCCCCGCCAAGAAGAAGCGCCGCAAGCCGACGCCGGTCGATCGCGACTAGGACAGCTTGCCGAACTTGGCCTCGTAGCCGTCGGTATCGCCGCGGGCGAGATAACCCGCCTGCTCGATGACCTTGTCGCGCTGGAGCCGGCCCTTGAAGCCGCCGAGCTTGTCGTCGATCGCCGCCAGCTGGCCGGGCGTCAGCGCGGCGATCTGGTCGTATCGAACGATCCCCATGCCGTTGAGCATGCTCGCCAACTTGGGGCCGACACCTTTCAACCGCTTCAGATTGTCGGGTTCGCCGGTCGCGCCGGGCAGTTCCTCGTGAACCTCGGCCTGCATGAACTGGCCCAGTTCGTCGGTCAGTCCGGCCGCGCCCGCGTCGACGACCGTATCGCCTTCCTCGCTGCGACCGTCATCGATCCCCGCCATGTGCGGACGCGTGGGTGCCTCGTCCTGCGACAGGCGCACCGACTGCTTGGGACGGAAGATCAGGAAGGCGGCGATCAGGCCGATCACGAGCGCGACGACGATCACGGGCCAGTAGAGTTCGAGCAATTCTTGCATGGTGGATCCTGGAAACTAGAGGTTGAAGCGGTCGGGCCGCCGGCGGCGCCCGAACAGGAAGAAGCCGATCAGCAGGCCGAAGCCGAACGCGGCCAGCCCGGCCAGTTCGACCTCCACGATCATCGGCAGAAGGGGCGTTCCCCGGACGGGCCGCCCGTCCTCGCTGAGCCATTGCACGTCATCCACCGAATCCAGTCCGGTGAAGATCCGCGCCAGCTCCTCGCGCTGGAAATCGTTGGCTTCGCCCGCCAGCCACAGGCGGCGGGTCAGCGGTTCGCGTTCGAGGAACGGGGTGATGTCGCGCATCTCGTAATAATCGAGGTTCGCCCGCACCAGCTGCTCGGTCTCGGCGGTATAGCGCGCGGCGGCGCGGCCGATTGGCCCGTGCCATAGGGCGGAGACCAGGACGACCAGCACGACGCTGATGAGAAGGACGAAACGGGCTTTCATGGCATGCGGTTCTGGCATGGAGACACCGGCTTGTCGACGGCGCCTATTCCTCCTCGTCCCCCGCGCCCGTGACGCGCATGCGATCGAGCTCGCGCCAGCCGATGTCGCCGCGATAGAAGCCGTCGGAGAAGTCGATCGCGTCGGCGGCGCGATAGGCCGCGACGCGCGCATCGGCGATGGTCGCGCCCGCCGCGGTCACGCCCAGCACGCGCCCGCCGCTCGCGATCAGTTCGCCGTCTTCGCGCCGGGCCGTGCCCGCCTGGAAGACGATCGCGCTGTCCTTTTCGGCTTCCTCGAGGCCGCCGATCCACCCGCCCTTGCGCGCCTCGCCGGGGTAACCCTTGGCGCAATAGACGATCGTCATCACGCTCGCCTGCTCCAGCCCCAGCGGATCAGCGGCGGCCAGCCCGCCCTTGGCGACCGCATAAAGCGTCTCGCCGAGGTCGCCCGCGATGCGCGGCATGATCGCCTGGCATTCGGGATCGCCGAAACGGACGTTATATTCGATCAGCTTGGGGCCCTCGTCGGTCAGCATCAGCCCTGCATAGAGGACGCCGCGAAAGGGCGTGCCGCGTGCGACCAGCGCATCGGCGGTCGGCTGAACGATCTCCTCCAGCGAGCGGACGATCAGCGCCTCGGTCAGGATCGGCGCGGGGCTGTAGGCCCCCATGCCGCCGGTGTTGGGACCCTTGTCGCCCTCGCCCACGCGCTTGTGGTCCTGCGCGCTGGCGAGAAAACGGACCGTCGATCCGTCGACCAGCGCGAACAGGCTCGCCTCCTCGCCCGCCAGAAATTCCTCGATCACCAGCGGCGCGTCGCCCGCCTCGCGCACCGCCGCTTCCGCATCCTCGCGGGTGAAGGCGACCGTGACGCCCTTGCCGCCCGCCAGCCCGTCTGCCTTGACCACGACCGGCAGCCCGAACGCCTCGAGCGCCGCCAGCCCCGCGTCGACGCCTTCCGTTTCGCGATAGGCGGCGGTCGGAATGTTCGCCTCGTCGCACAGCCGCTTGGTGAAGCCCTTGGAGCCTTCCAGTTGCGCGGGCGCGGCGTCCGGTCCGAAACAGGCGATGCCATCTTCGCGCAGCCGATCGCCGATGCCGTTCACCAGTGGCGCTTCCGGCCCCACGACCACCAGGTCGGCCGCGACCTCTTTCGCCAGCGCGAGGATCGCGTCATTGTCCCCGAGGTCGATGGCGTGGAGCGCATCGGCCCACCGCTCCATCCCCGGATTGCCGGGCGCGACATCGAGCCGATCGCAGCTCGGACATTGCGAAAGTCGCCATGCCAGCGCATCCTCGCGCCCGCCCGAACCCAGCAACAGGATATTCATGACGTCCCCCGATGAACCAACTTCCTCGCTGTTAGCGAGCCAGGGCCCGGGCGACAATGCGCCCGCACAAAGCGTCAGCGAATTGTCGGGCGCGCTCAAGCGGACGGTCGAGGACCGTTTCGGCCACGTTCGCGTGCGCGGCGAGATTTCCGGTTGGAAGCGCGCGGCATCGGGCCATTGCTATTTCACGCTGAAGGACGACCGCGCCTGTATCGACAGCGTGCTGTGGAAGGGCAGTGCCGGACGCCTCGCCTTCCGCCCCGAGGACGGGGCCGAGGTGATCGCGAGCGGTAAGCTGACCACCTATCCCGGGCGCTCCAAATATCAGGTCGTCGTCGAGACGCTCGAACTGGCGGGCGAAGGGGCGCTGATGGCGCTGCTCGAGAAGCGCCGCAAGGCGATGGCCGCGGAAGGCCTGTTCGATCCGACGCGCAAGCGCGCCCTGCCATTCCTGCCCCGCGTCATCGGTGTGGTGACCAGCCCGACGGGCGCGGTGATCCGCGACATCCTTCACCGGCTGGAAGACCGCTGCCCCACCCATGTCATCGTCTGGCCCGTCCAGGTGCAAGGCGAGAGCGCGGCGGGGCAGGTGGCCGAGGCGATCGCGGGTTTCGATGCGCTTGCGCCCGGCGGTGCGGTGCCGCGACCCGATCTCCTCATCGTCGCGCGCGGGGGCGGGTCGATCGAGGATCTGTGGGCGTTCAACGAGGATATCGTCGTGCGCGCCGCCGCCGCCTGTTCGATCCCGCTCATCAGTGCGGTGGGGCACGAAACCGATACCACGCTGATCGACCATGTCGCCGACCGCCGCGCCCCGACCCCGACCGCGGCCGCCGAAATGGCGGTGCCGGTGCTGGCCGAGTTGCGCACCGCGCTTGCCGAGCGGGGGCGGCGCCTCTCCGACCGGATGCGTGCCGCGCTGCAACAGCGCGACGAACGACTGGCTACGCTGTCCGAACGGCTCCCCACGCCCCAGCGCCTGCTCGAACGGATCGAGCGGCGCTTTGGCGAGGCGGCGCGCGATCTCGGTCGCGGGCTGCGCGAACGCGCGCAGGTGGCCGAGAACGGGCTGACGCGCATCGCTGCCCGCCTGTCGCCCCGACCGCTCGTGCAGCGCGTCGACCGGGGCAGGGCGGACCTCGCTCTGCTCGCCGGCCGCTCGGGCCAGGCATTGAGCCGGCAGGCGGCGCAGGCGGACGAGCGGCTCGATACCCTTTCCCAGCGGCACGCGCGCGGGGGTGCGGCGGTCCTCGCGGCGGCCCGCGCGGACCTCGCGCCGGTCGCAGCCCGTCTCGACCCCGCCCGGATGCGCCGCCGCGTCGACGAGGCGCAGGCCCGGCTCGATGCCGCATGGGGCATGGCGCTCCTCGCCAATCCCGAGCGCATCCTCGAGAAAGGCTATGCCATGGTCACCGTCGACGGTCGGGCGATCACCTCGGCCGCCGCCGCCGCGACCCATGCCCGCCTCGACCTCACGTTCGCCGATGGCAACATCGAAGTACATCGCGATCCGCCCCGTCCCGCCGCCCGTGTTGCGAAGCGACGCGCTGCCTCCTATCTCGGCGATCGACAGGGCGACCTGTTCGATGAGGCCGGCGATGACGGAGAATAAGGCATGTTGATGGGCGGCAGCGGACGCGAGGCGAAAGTGCATTATGGCGATGCGACCTTCCGCCTGATCGCGCACGGCGACCATGTGCGGTGCGCCGTCACCGGCACTCCGATCCCGCTGGCCGAGCTAAAATATTGGTCGGTCGAGCGGCAGGAGCCGTACGTCGACGCCGCCGCCAGTCTTGCCGCGGAACAGCGCGCGCGCGGCGGAAACGCGAGTCTTTAGCCATAAATTAACGGAACACACCCCTGTGCCGTAAAAGTCACAGGTCCGTCACAAAGACGTCGTTATCGCCCTTCCGACATTGAATCGTTTCGCCTCCCTGACGTAAACGCCGCCCCATGTCGTCTTGCCTACACTGCAAGATGCATGGGTTTACCGGCCGTTCGCATTGCGGTCATACCAAGGGGAAAACAATGAAGCGTATTTCGAAGAAGGCGCTGCTTACCGGGACGATTATGGGCGCAGCCCTGATCGCCATGCCGGCGCAGGCGCAGGTCGCCGATCCGGATCCCGATGAGGATGAAGTCCTGATCAACGACGATCCCTCGCCGACGGGCGAACAGCCCGACAGCCAGATCGTCATCACCGGTACGCGTCTGCGCGCCAACCCCAACCTTCAGGCCGCCAGCCCGGTCCTGTCGGTGTCGGACGAAATCATCGACAGCCGCGCCGTCACGCGCATCGAAGATCTCACCAACCAGCTTCCGCAGGTCTTCGCCGGCCAGGCGGGTGAAGTCTCGAACGGCGCTTCGGGCACCGCGACGCTCAACCTTCGCGGTCTCGGTTCGGTTCGCACGCTCGTCCTGATCGACGGTCGTCGCCTTCCCTACGGTTCGTCGGCGATCACCTCGGCCAACCTCGACCTCATCCCGACGCAGCTCGTCGAGCAGGTCGACATCCTCACCGGCGGCGCCTCGGCGGTGTACGGTTCGGACGCGGTCGGCGGTGTGGCCAACTTCATCCTCAAGCGCGATTTCGAAGGCATCGAGATCGACGTTCTTGGCGGCATCAACCAGAACGAGAACGAGTGGGACGAAATCGCCGAAGTGCTGACGCGCTCGAACGTTCCGGTTCCCGGCAACAGCTGGGACGGCGAGGAATATGCCATCACCGGCATCATCGGCGTCAATACGCCGAACGGTCGCGGCAACGTCACGCTCTACGGTTCGTATGAAAACCGTTCGGCCATCACGCAGGACAACCGCGTCTTCTCGGCCTGTACGCTGAGCTCGAACGCCGACGACGACATCACCTGTGCCGGTTCGGGCAACTTCCGCCTGTTCGGCAGCGTGGGGTCGATCGTTCCGCCGAACCCGAATGGGTCGAACCGTCAGTTCTTCTTCCTTCAGGAAGACGGCACGTTCGTGAATTATGTCGCTGGTCCGGCGCAGACCTTCAACTTCGGTCCGCTGAACTACTTCCAGCGTCCGTCCGAGCGTTATCAGATCTACGCTCGCGGTCACTATGACATCGCCGACGACATTGAAGTCTTCGCCGATCTCAGCTACACCGATAACGTGTCGGACGCGCAGATCGCGCAGTCGGCTTCGTTCGGCGTCTATTCGATCAACTGCGACAACCCGTTCCTGACGGGTCCGATCCAGAACTCCGATCTGACGATCGCGGCTGCCTACGGTTGTACGGCCGCCGACATTGAGAACGGCGTGATCAAGGACAACGTCACCGCGGCCTACCGCAACATCGAAGGCGGCCCGCGTAACTCGCGTCTCGAGAACAGCGCCTTCCGCATGGTCGGCGGCGTTCGTGGCTCGTTCGCGAGCTACTGGGACTTCGAGCTGTTCGGCCAGTATGCCGAGACCAGCGACACGTCGATCTCCACGAACGACATCGTCCGCTCGAACCTGCAGCAGGCGTTCCTCGTCACCACCGATGACGACGGCAACCCCGTCTGTATCGACCCGACGGGCGGCTGCGTTCCCTACAACCCGTTCCAGCGTCCGGGCGGCAACACCGCCATCACGCAGGAGCAGGCCAACTTCCTGACGGGTGTCGGCATCGTCGTGGGTGAGACCACCCAGACGGTCGTCGGCGGCAACCTCCAGGCCGATCTCGGCAACTACGGTATCCGTTCGCCGCTCTCGAGCGAGGGCATCGCCTTCCTCGTCGGTGCCGAATATCGCGAGGACATGCTGGAATCGCGTCCGGACGAAATCAGCCAGATCCCGGGCGGCGGCTTCACCGGTGTCGGCGGGGCCACCCTGCCGGTCGCAGGTGCGGTCGAAGTCGGCGAATTCTTCGGCGAACTTCAGGTCCCGCTGATCACGGACGTGACCGGGTTCGACGAACTCGTCCTGACGGGCCAGTATCGCTACTCGGATTACACCGCGGACGGTAACGGCATCACGACCGGCTTCACCACCGATGCGTACGGCGCCCAGCTCAGCTGGATCCCGTTCGACGGTATCAAGCTGCGTGGTCAGTATCAGCGCTCGGTGCGTGCACCGAACGTGATCGAGCTGTTCACCGGTCAGGACACGGGTCTTCCGAACCTCGCCCTGGGCGACAACGGCTTCTACGATCCGTGCGCCGGACCCAACCCGGCCGCTTCGGCCGCCGCCTGCGCCAACACCGGCGTGACGGCTGCCCAGTACGGCAATATCGTGGACGTCATCTCGGGCCAGACGCAGGGCATCTTCGGGGGTAACCCGAACCTGCAGCCGGAAACGTCGGACACCTACACCATCGGTGCGGTTCTCACCCCCGGCGGGTTCCTCAGCGGCCTGACCCTGAGCGTCGATTACTTCAACATCGAGGTTCAGGACTTCATCGCTGCGGGCATCGGCGCCCAGACCACGCTCGACCAGTGCATTGCCACCGGCGACGATGCGTTCTGCGATCTGATCACCCGTAACAATGACGGTTCGCTCATCTCGGGTCGTCCGGGCACCGGCTTCCTGTTGACCAACATCAACATCGCCGACCTGACCACGGATGGTCTGGATCTTCAGGCGGGTCTCGACTTCGATACGCTGGGCCTCGACTTCCTGCGTCTCGACTATGCCGCGACCTACCTGTTCGGTCTCGACTACGTTCCGTTCCCGGGTGGTCCGAACATCCAGTGCGTCGATCGCCTGAACAACGACTGTGTCGCGGCGGTGAACCCGTCCTACCGCCACATCGCCACGCTGGGCTTCGACCTCTTCGATGCGCTCGACCTCAATGCCACGTGGCGCTACTTCAGCGGCACGGGCAACGAGCCGGACGAGCCGTTCCTGGTCGACAACGACTTCGGTGACGTCAACTACCTCGATCTCTCGTTCAACCTCGACGCGTTCGACGGTTTCGAGCTTCGCGGTGGCGTTCTGAACGTGCTGAACGAGCGTCCGCCGCTCAGCACCTCGTCGGGTCCGCCCACGGGTAACGGCAACACCTATCCGGTGATCTACGACATCGGTCGCTTCCTCTTCCTCGGTGCGAAGGTGAACCTCGGCGTTCGGGACGAATATATCGCTCCGGCCCCGGTGGTTCGCGAAGTCGTCCGCGAAGTCGAAACGGCTCCGGCGACGATCACCTGCCCCGACGGTTACGTGGCGCTGGCCAGCCAGGGATGCCCTTCGGCTCCCCCGCCGCCGCCGCCCCCGCCGCCTGCCCCGCGTCCCGAACGCGGCTAAGGCCAAGGGCTTCGACAACAAGAGAGGGGTCGGTCTTCGGACCGGCCCCTTTTTTGTGTCACGCGCAAAGGACCTGCGGCCTCCGACCGACGACGCGAAAAAGGGCGACCCGCGCGGACGGGCCGCCCTTTTCGTCTGTTCCGAAGTCTCGTTCGTATCAGGCAGGGGTCAAAACCAGTTCGCCGTCGCCCTCCTCGACCTTCACCGTCATTCCGTCGCGGACGCGCCCGGCGAGGATCTCGTCGGCCAGCGGGTCCTGCACGTATTTCTGAACCGCGCGTTTGAGCGGGCGGGCGCCATAGACCGGATCGTACCCGACCCGCCCCAGCCACGCCCGCGCCCCGTCGGTCAGGTCGAGCGCGATCTTCTTGTCCTCGAGGAGGCGTTGCAGCCGTTTCAGCTGGATTTCGACGATCGGCCCCATGTGACCCTGGCTCAACCGGTGGAACAGGATGATCTCGTCCAGCCGATTGAGGAATTCGGGGCGGAAATGCCCGCGCACCACTTCCATGACCTGATCCTCGACCACCTTGGGGTCGGCATCCTCGCCCTGGCTCGCCAGATACTGACTGCCGAGATTGGAGGTGAGAATGATGATCGTGTTGGTGAAATCGACCGTTCGACCCTGCCCGTCGGTAAGGCGCCCGTCGTCGAGAACCTGCAGCAGCAGGTTGAACACGTCGGCATGCGCCTTCTCGACCTCGTCGAACAGGACGACCTGGTAGGGGCGCCGGCGCACCGCTTCGGTGAGCTTGCCGCCTTCCTCGTACCCGACATAGCCGGGCGGGGCGCCGACCAGCCGCGCGACCGAATGCTTCTCCATGAACTCGCTCATGTCGATCCGCACCATCGCGCCCGGATCGTCGAACAGGAATTCGGCGAGCGCCTTCGTCAATTCGGTCTTGCCGACACCGGTCGGGCCGAGGAACAGGAAGCTGCCGAGCGGCCGCCCCGGATCCTGGAGCCCCGCGCGGCTGCGGCGCACGGCAGTCGAGACGGCTTTCACCGCCTCGGCCTGTCCGATGACGCGGCGCCCGAGCAATTCTTCCATCTGCAGCAGCTTCTCGCGCTCGCCTTCCATCATCTTCTCGACCGGGACGCCGGTCCAGCGCGATACGACCGAGGCGATATCCTCGTCGGTCACTTCCTCCCGCAGCATCGCGCCCTCGGTCGCCTTGCCGGCTTCCTCGAGCTTCTTCTCGAGGTCGGGAATACGCCCGTATTGCAGCTCGCCCGCCTTGGCGAGGTCGCCCGATCGCTGCGCCTGTTCCAGCTCGATCCGCGCGGCGTCGAGATCCGCCTTGAGATCGCCTTCGGCGTCGATCTTCTCCTTCTCGGCCTGCCAGCGCTGGGTCAGCTCGCCCGACTGCTCCTCGAGGTCCGCCAGTTCCTTCTCGAGCCGCTCGAGCCGCTCCTTGGACCCCGCATCGCTCTCCTTGGACAGCGCCTCGCGCTCGATCTTCAGCTGGATGATCCGGCGGTCGAGCGCCTCGATCTCTTCGGGCTTGCTCTCGACCTCCATACGGATGCGGCTCGCCGCCTCGTCCATCAGGTCGATCGCCTTGTCGGGCAGGAAGCGGTCGGTGATGTAGCGGTTGGACAGCGTCGCGGCCGCTACCAGCGCCGCATCGGTGATGCGTACGCCGTGGTGAAGCTCGTATTTCTCCTTCAGACCGCGCAGGATCGAGATGGTGTCGGGCACCGTCGGCTCTTCGATCATCACGGGCTGGAATCGCCGCTCAAGCGCCGCGTCCTTTTCGACATAGGTGCGATATTCGTCGAGCGTCGTGGCGCCGATGACATGCAGTTCGCCGCGCGACAATGCGGGCTTCAGCAGGTTGCCGGCGTCCATCGCGCCATCGGTCTTCCCAGCGCCCACCAGCTGGTGCATCTCGTCGATGAACAGGACGATCTGGCCGTCCGAAGATTTGACCTCGTCGATCACGCCCTTCAGCCGTTCCTCGAACTCGCCGCGATATTTCGCACCCGCGATCAGCGCACCCATGTCGAGCGACACGAGCGTGCGGTCCTTCAGCCCGTCGGGAACGTCGCCATTGGCGATGCGCAGCGCCAGCCCCTCGGCGATCGCGGTCTTGCCGACGCCGGGCTCGCCGATCAGCACGGGATTGTTCTTGGTCCGCCGCGCCAGCACCTGGACCGTGCGGCGAATTTCCTCGTCCCGCCCGATGACCGGGTCGAGCTTGCCGGCCCGCGCCTTCTCGGTCAGGTCGACGGCATATTTCTTGAGCGCGTCGTAGCGGTCCTCGGCGTTCTGCGTGTCCGCCGTGCGCCCGCCGCGCAGGTCCTCGATCGCCTGATTGAGCTTCTGTGGGGACAGACCCGCCTGCTTCAACGCCTCGGCGACATCGTCCCTGCCCATCGTCGCGGCGAGCAGCAACCGTTCGACGGTGACGTAGCTGTCCCCGGCCTTTTCCGCGATCTCCTGCGCGCGGTCGAGCAGGCGCATCGTGTTACCGTCGACGCCGGGCGCCTGGCTCGCACCGCCGCCCGTGACGCTGGGCTCCTTGGCGACCAGCGTGTCGATATTGGCGCGCGCCGTCTTCGCGTCGCCGCCCGCCTTGGCGATCAGCCCCGCGGCCATACCCTGCTCGTCGTCGAGCAATGCCTTCGTCAGATGCACGGGCGTGATCCGCTGATGATTCTCGCGCACCGCGATGGTCTGCGCCGCCTGCAGGAAGCCGCGCGCCCGTTCGGTCAGTTTCTCCAAATCCATGTCAGCCCCTCCAAGAGTCTCGATATCCCGCGCAATATGGTGTGACAATCATGCAACACAAGATCGACGCGAATCTTTTCGTCGAGGGGTCAGTCGTCCTGGTCGATCCGCGCCGCCGCGCGGCGTTGCAGGGCGATGCGGCACTGGTCGCCGCCCTGGTCGGGATCGACGCCCCAGATGCGGTAATTCCACGTATCGACGTGAAAGCGCAGGCCCACATAGAAACCAAACCCGACGTCATACTGACCGCCGTACCGCGCATGCATCGTGCACAGCCGGTTCATCAGATCGCCCCGCTCGAGCGGGTAGCGGGGGACCATGTCGATCGCCTGGTTGTTGCGATGACTCGACCGCGCCGATCCGCCCGCGCAACTGTTCAGATAGGGGTTGCGATAAACCGACAGCACTTCGACCTCGCCGATCGCGGGCTTCACCGCGTCCTGAGTGTAGCGCAGCGTCTCGACGATGCTGGGCCACAGCATCGCGGGCGGGATCTCGAAGGCGGGCTGGCCGCAATCGTTCCACTGGCTCGCGGTTCGGGTCAGCTGCCACAGCGGCACGACCTCGGCCACGCCCGCATCGCGCAGATAGGCGCCATAGCTGTTGAACTGCGCCTGGTGCGAGGGATCGGCCGCTAGCCAGACTCGAAAGCCTGCCTCGTCCTGCCCCGGTTCGATATAGGGCGCGGCGGTATTGGGCAGCAGGGGCTGCATCGCGAACATGGCGAAAAGGAGGGCGGTGATCAACTGCATGTCCTTCGACGACGAACGAGGGTTGCAAAGGGTCCGAAGCGCGTCCAGCCTTGCGGCGTGATGAACCAGAGTATCGATGTCGACATTCCGCACCAGCTGGGCCGTGCCGAAGCCAAGGCGCGGATCGCGGGCAACACGCACCAGCTGAAGGACAAGATCCCCGGCGGCGCGGTCGAGGTGCAGGAGCATTGGGAGGGCGACGTCCTCTCGCTCAGCGTCGGGGCGATGGGGCAGAATATTCTCGCCACCATCACGGTGGAGGAAAAGGTCGTGCGTTGTCACATGGACGTCCCGCCGATGCTGGCGATGTTCAAGGGCGCGATCGAAGGGGCGTTCCGCAAGCACGGCAGCGATCTCCTGCTGGAGGATCGCACCCGATAGGAGGCGGCCCATGCGCCATTTCGCCATTGTCGGATCGGGACCGGCGGGTTTCTATACCGCCGAGGCGCTGTCGAAGGCCTATGGCGACGGCGCGCGGATCGACATCATCGACCGCCTGCCCGTCCCCTACGGCCTCATCCGCTTCGGCGTCGCCCCCGATCACCAGTCGATCAAGAAAGTATCGCTGCGCTACGACAAGGTGGCGGATGCCGACAACGTCCGCTTCCTCGGCAACGTCGCGATCGGCGACGCCGTCTCGGTCGACGAACTGCGCAGCCTGTACGACGCCGTCGTGATGGCGACGGGAGCGCCCAACGACCGCACGCTCGGCATTCCGGGCGAGGAACTGGCGGGGGTCGTCGGCTCGGCCGCCTTCGTCGGCTGGTACAACGGCCACCCCGATCATGCCGATCTCGACCCGCCGCTGGACGGCGAGGACGTGGTGATCGTCGGCAACGGCAATGTCGCGCTCGACGTCGCGCGGATCCTCGCCAAGACGCCCGAGGAACTGGGCGAAAGCGACATCGTCCGCCACGCCTATGACGCGCTCGCGGCGAGCCGGGTGAAGCGCATCACCATCCTCGGCCGTCGCGGCCCGCACCAGATCGCGATGACTCCCAAGGAATTGTCCGAACTCGCGCATCTGGAGCGCGCGCGCCCGGTCGTCGATCCCGCCGACCTGCCCCCGCTTTCTGAACAGGAGGCGCTGGAGGATCGCGGGCTCGCCAAATCGGCGGGACTGGTGCGCGACTATGCCGCGATGGAGGGCGAGCGGCCGATCACCATCACCTTCGACTTCTTCGCCCGCCCGGTGCGGATCGAGGGGGAGAGCTGCACCGAACGCGTCATCGTCGAACGGACGGCGCTGGACGCCAACGGACGTGCGCGCGGAACCGGGGAAACCTACGCGCTGCCCGCCTCGCTGGTCGTGACCTGCATCGGCTACGCCAGCCCGCCCATGTCCGGGGTCGCCTACGATTCGAACAGGGGCCGCTTCGCGAACGATGCGGGACGGATCGAGGACAATCTCTACGCCGTCGGCTGGGCACGGCGCGGCCCGACGGGCACGATCGGAACCAACCGGCCCGACGGCTACGAGGTCGCGGCCTCGATCGAGGCGGACATGCCCCCCGGGTCGGACGGCGGCCGCCGGGGCGGGGAGGGGCTCGACGATCTCCTCGAGGAGCGCGAGGTTCATTCGACCTGCTTTTCCGACTGGCGCTCGATCGAACAGGCGGAGGTCGCCGCGGCCCGCGACGGCGCCCCGCGCGAGAAATTCGTCTCGGTCACCGAGATGCTGAAGGTGCTGGGACAGGCATAATCGCTTGCATGTGTTCAGGCGCGCGGCTAGGGGACGCATCGCCCTTGCCACCCCAGCTCATGCACCGCATCCGAGCAACCGTCGGGGAGTAGCTCAGCCTGGTAGAGCACTGTCTTCGGGAGGCAGGGGCCGGAGGTTCGAATCCTCTCTCCCCGACCATTTTCATTTCGATACGCGAGACTAGTGCTCCGGCTCGATCGCTGGGGCGTCTGCGCAATTCCCGATCTTCCAGATTCCCCAGCTGGTATCACCTATGCGATCAGTGACGAGCGGGGCGCCGAAATGCGCCTGCCGATCCTCAACGCGGTCCATCAGCCAACAGGCGCCCACATCGCGGCCCAGTGCTTCGAGGTCCGCGCTATTACGCTCCCGCCACAATGGACGCAGCCGCTTGAAGTCGAGGTTCCCATCGATCGGGCGGTCGATGACACGCTCCATCCGGCGTTGCCATACAGCAACGCCATGATCGGTGTAGGGCACGTTCTTGAAGCTGACGTAGGCGGCGCGCTCGGCCCGCATCGAAAAGCTGGAGGTGAAGTTGTCCCACTCGGGCGAGTGGAGCAGCAGCGCCGACTTGGGGCTCCGCTCGATCATGAACCGCGCAAGCTTGTCGCCGACGATGGGGCGGTTGCCGAGCGGGTCGTAGCGGCGTTCGAGACGGTATTGCAGGCCGTCAGATAGCAGTCCCGCGGGCCGCCAGTGGGCGACCAATAGCAGCGCGGCGAGCAGGACGGGCGCGGCATAGGCCAGCGGGCTCGGACGGTGCGCGATGAACGAGGCCAGGGCGGCGCCAGCGACGATCAGCGCGATTGTGCCGGGGGAGGCAAGTTCTAACCCCGTGAAGACTAGTGGAAGGACCGCAAGGCCGAGCGCGAGGTGGACATCGCGGCGGGAGTCGGCACCAAGTTTTGGCCGAGCCGCCAGTGCCGCGCCGATGGCAAGGAAAATGGCGAGGTGCCCGAACGGCATCAGCCGCTGAAGCTGGAGCTTTCCGATCAAGGTGATCGGCAGGAGTTCGACAAACAGGACGTTGGCAAGCGTTCCGAGAACGGCGACGAGGATCATGCCGCCGAGCATCACCAGCGGGGCGCGCGCCTCGGGGCGATGCCGCGCGAGGGTACGGAGCGCGAGACCGCCCGCAACGAGCAGCAGTGCATCGCACGCCCATTCCAGTCCGCTCGCGGTCGAGGGAAACCAGTGGTGCGGCACGCGGAAGCGCCCGAAAACGTCGAGAAAGTCGAACCCCGGCGGCACCGGCTTGGCGCCCGTACGCATCCACAGGAAGAGCGCGATGGCGGGCAGGATCCACGCGAGGACGGGCAGCGGCGCGATTTGCCAGCGGCGCTGCTGCCACGCGGCGAAGGCGAGCGCGGGGAGCAGGACCAGCCCCGTGTAGAGGCCGATGAGGAACTGGAGCAATGTCGCCAGCCCCGCCAGCGCGAAGGCGAGCAGCCAGCAGGCCCTGAGCGCCCAAACGAACGACCAGATGGCGATCGCCATCGCAAAGGTCGCGGGCACGGCCTCGGACTGGAAAATGCGGCTGCCCCAAGAGAGCGGCGAGAGCATCGCGGCGATCGCGACGAAGGCTATGCCCGCCTGCGCGATACGCGGCTCAAGCGCGATATCGAGACGCGTCAGTAGCGCGCGCACGGTCCCGATCAGCCCTGCGAAGAAGGCGAGGTGCGCGAGGATGTTGAGCAGGAACAGCGCCGTGCCGACCGAGCCGACCAGCCGCACCAGTCCGGCCAGTCCGTACTGGTAGAGCGTGCGCGGATTGGGGCCGAGAAAGTCCTGCGCGGCGAAGTCGTTCGCGAACATCGTGGGGTCGAGCAGCGCGTAGACGGGCGGGATTTCCTGCCCGTGGTTGACGTGCGGGAAAGCGTATCCCTGCACCAGCCAGCAGGAGAGCGCCAACAGGATGACGAGCGACCAGTCCACTGCCCGCGGACGCGCTACTCCCGTCACGGCGCGAACTTTCCGCGTGCGGCGGCGAGCGTCTGGCCGAGCATGTCGAGCTTCGACGCCCAGCCGCCAATCTTGGTCGGCACCGTGCCGTCGTCAGGATAGGCACGGCTGACGGGCACGTCGCGCACGTCTAACCCCACCTGACTAGCGCGCACGGTCAGGTAGAAGAGCAACTCGTAGGTCTGGAAGACATTGCGGAAGGGCTGAACGCGCGGGTCTTCAAGATAGCGCGCCGAATAGCCGCGAAAGCCGTTTGTGGTATCGGTGAACCGCCGTCCCGCGCCGAGGCTCAAGAGCGGCGCGTGGATGTAACGGTTGGCGACCGTGCGCTCCAGCGGCGTGTTGATCGCCTCGCCGCCCACGAGATAGCGCGAGCCCTGCACGTAGTCGGCGCCGTCTTCGAGCGCGGCGACGATGGCAGCGACCGCCTCGACCCCGTCCTTGTCGTTGCCGTCCATCGTGACGATGCCCGCATAGCCTTCGTCGAGGCACCAGGCGTAGGCCATGCGCAGCTGCGCCGAGAGCTTCCCGCGTCCCGTCTTTATGAGCAGCGCGCGCACCCCCTTCTCGCGCAGAATCTCCTCGGTGAGCGAGCCGTCACTGCTGCCCCCATCGGCGATGACGATGTCGACGGGCGGCGACGCGGCGGCGAGGCGGGCCAGTTGATTGCCGATCCGCGCGCCCTCGTTTAGGACTGGGATGACGAGTGCATGGTTATGGCGCTTCTCGCCCATGAGCTGCGCGTGGAAGGCCGGAACATCGCGGGTGGAGCGATCGCTCATGCGCGCGCTTCCACCAGAAGCTTCTCGCTCGCCCCCGCCAGCGCCGGGTCCGACTGACGGACAAGGTCGAATAGGTCGTAGATATTGTCGATCTTGCCGCCCAGCACCGACACGATGCGGCTGTTAGCGGGGCCGCGCTGGTAAAGGATCGGGCGACCGTCGTCGCGTTCGTTCTGAGTGAGGATGGTCTTCACTTCGTAGAGGCTCGTTTCATGGCGGGCATCGGCGAGCGCGGGCAGGTAGCGCGCGGCGTCGCGGATCATATGAGGGGCGCGGCTCTCGAGGCCTGCGGCGTCGAGCACGGCATAGGGGTCGCGGCTCGGCACGCTGCCGTCGTCCTTCCACGACATGTGCGGGGTGTAGCGGACATGGGTGAGTGAGTGGAGCCCCATAGAGGGATAGCTCATGCACGAGAAGAAGGGCCCGTCCATCAGCGTGACGTTGAGCCCCACCAGCGCGGGCGGCACTTCGACAATCGCCAGTTCGGCCAGCTCGTGCTTCAATGGCGCGCGGCGCTTGCCGGCTTTCTCGAGCAGATGATTGATACCCGAATAGGTGATGTTGAACAGTGTGCCCACGCGCAACGTCTCGCCGCCCGACAGGCCGACCTCGACTCCGGTCGCGGTCTCCTTGATGGCCTCGACGTTCGTGTTGAGTCGCACCTCGACGCTCGAGGCGTCGAGCCTCTCGGCCATGCGCTCGCGCAGCATCCGGTGGTCGAAGGTCGCCTCGCGGCATTCGAACACCTGCTCGACCATGTCGGCGTTGAACAAGGCCTCGTCGCGGATTGAGGCGGGGGCGATGGGGGCGCCCAGTTCGCGGAACATCCGCTCGAAGCGGCGCGCGCTGACCTTGGAGCGGTGCCGCGCAATGGCGTAGAGCATCGGCCGTTCCTCGCTCACCGCGTCGGGGAAGTCAGCCATGAAGCGGCGGTGCAGCATCATCGACTTGACCGCGGTCAGCGCCGAACGGGGGTAGTGGAAGCCGGTGTGGACGCGCGCCTGGTTGACCCGAGACGCACGCATCAGCAGCGTGTCGCCCGCTTCGACGAGCGTGACATTGTCCGACACCGAGGCGAGGAACAGCGCCAGCGCGCAGCCGTAGAAGCCGCCGCCGACGATCAGGTAATCCGGCTCAGCGCGGGTCGGCATCGGTATCGGCGACGGCTGTGGCAGGATCGCTCGCGACGTTGACGTTGAGGTCGCCCGCCACCTTGCCGAACAGGTCGACGCGGTTGATCTCGAACGCCCGGTCCGCAAAGCCCGCGCGACCTAATTGCGAGAAAAGGCGCTGGAGCCCAAGGCTGAGACCGAGGATCGCGATGCCGAGGAAGATGGCGGTAAAGCTCAGCATCGAGGAGGTCGTCAGCCAGCCGGGCGCGATATTGTCGACGGTGAGGAAGACGAACACGGTGTAGAGCGCATAGCCGAAGCCGAGCAGCACCAGCAGCGCCGAACTCAAGGTGACCAGTACCAGCAGGCTGGGCGCCGAATAGACGAGCAGCTTCTGGAGCAATTGCAGCCGCCGCCCCAGCCGCGCCATGTCGCCGCCACCGCGCGTAGGGCGGGCAGGGGCGCGGTGCGTTTCCTCGAGGCCGGGCTCGCGCGGAATGAAGCGCAGCGCGAGGTCGGGCTGCGGGTGCTGGAGCAGGCGATTGAGGATCGTGCGCGACACCGCGACCGACTGCAGGTCGCGCAGGTCCACGTTAAACCCCGCCGCGCGGCCGAGGCCGACGAGCGGCGCGGCGAGACCCGCCATCACCACGCTCTCGCGCGGGCGGCGGACGCGGATGGCGCGTTCGTCGGCGTGGGCCTCCTCGATCATCGCGACCGCGTCGATCGCGCCCAGTTCGCCATAATGGACGATAAGCGTCACGTCGCCGATCGCCTCGGTCGCGGCGATGGCACGGCGCTCATAGTGGCTCGTGGCCCGGGGGACCGCGAACAGTCGCACCTCGCCGACCTCGGACACGAGATCGAGATAGGCTTCATGGCCGGCTTCGTCGACGATCAGAAGGATCTCGCGAAAACGGAAGCGCGCGTCGAGCGCGGCGGCAAGCGCGCGAACCGCCTCGCGCGCATCCTGCGAGGGCGGGCAATCGGGGATGCAGGCGGAAACGAGGACGTCCTCGCGGCGCTTGGTGTCGGCGGTCATGAACACAATTTCCTGGCCTGGGCGAGCGCGGCTATGCGCGACGTGACGGCGGCGAGCCCCTCGTCTGTGCGGCGCATCTCGATCGAGACCGCCCGGTCGTAGCCCTTCTCCGCGAGCGCGGCGAGCACGGGGGCGAGCGCCGCCGGATCGGCGGGGGCGGGGGCGAGATCGGGCTCGGACACATGGACGTGATGAACGTGGCTCGCGACCGCGCGAGCGAGGTCGGCGGCGCGCGCAGCATCGCCGTTCATGATGATGGCGCCGAGGTCGAAATTCAGTCGTAGCGCGGGATGGTTCACGGCGGCGACGAACCCAATGGCTTCCTGCAGCGAGGTGAGGAAATTGGTGCCATAGGCCGCGGGGTTGGGCTCCATCGCGATGACCGTCCCCGCCTCGGCGGCGCGGTCGGCGAAGCTCGCGAAGGTAGTCGCCGCATGATCGATGGCGGCCTCGTCGTTCGCGCCTTTGGGAATCACCCGCTGGCGGGGCGAGCCGAACACGACGTTGGGTATGGCGAAGCGGCCCGCGAGGTCGATCGCGCGGTGCATCGCGTCGGCAAAACGCTGCCGCTGGCGGGCATCGCCGAACAACGCCGCATCCTCTACCCCGTAGAGTAGCGACTGCATCGAGACGAGCGCGAGGCCATGATCGGCGAGCTCTCCCATCGCGCGCTCGGCGGTGGCGATGTCGGGGTCCATCGGATCCTCGGCGCCGTCGAACAGGATGCCGGGTGCGATCTCGAGCCCGCTTATCCCCGCCTCGGCGAGAGCGGCATAGGCGCCGAGCCGTTCGTCGGGCGCCCAGGCGATGTTGGACATGGCGAAAATCATGCGCCATCCCTAGCCATGAATGCTTTCAACCGGGTTAGCACACTGTCCGCGCCCTCGATGTAGGGCACAGGCCGATCCCACAGACCGGCGTGACGGCTGTGCATGTCCTCGACGTGCGGTGCGGCGGCCGACGTCGGCATCTCGTTGCCCGTGATTGCGCGGTAAATGTCGGCGACCTTTAATTGCTCGGGCGCGGCGTGGAGCGTGCCGATGCCGGCGTCGAGCGCGAGGTGGATGTCGCGCCATAGCCGGTCGATGCCGTAGCATTGGAGCTGGGTGTCGGGGTGGTGGAAGCGGAGCGAGCAGCGTGCGGTCGCGCGAAGTTCTGCCTCGAGCGCGGTGCGACCGGGGTGGGCGTTCAGCGCCGCGCGGTCGAGCCTAGCCCAGCCCGCCGCGCCGGGCGCCGCGAACGCGTCGGTCAGGGTTTTGCGAAGGCCGTCGGGGAGGGTGGCGACCAGCTCGTCCCATGCCGGTTCCTTGAGAAGCGAGGGCACGGGATTGGCGAGGTCAAAGAGGAAGTTCTTGCGCAGTCCCTCGCCGTAGAGGGCGGGAAGGCGGACGATCAGGCAGCGGTCGAAATGCGCGGCACACGCGACTTCGAGCGCCCGGCGGTGGCGCCCGTAGGCCTTGTCGGTCTCGAAATCTTGGGTTCCCTCGTCGAGTCCACCGCCCCAGTCGCCCAGCACCGCGATGGTCGAGACCAGCACGAAGCGTTCCGCGCGAGTGGCGCGGAGGCGGTCGACGAGCGCGTCGATGGCGGCGGCATCGTCGTTGGGTGCGCCGTTGGCGGCGACCATCGATCCCGGCGCGGCGGCGCATACGAGCGTGCCGAACGCCTGGCCGTCGATCGACGCGACATTGGAGGAATTGTAGCGGTGCGCGAACTCATGGTCGCGCGCGAGTTGCCCGCCGACGAAACCGGTGTGGCCGATTAATCCATCTGACAAGCTAGCCATCGCTCCGCCCGCGTCCCTTCCCCGACCTAGGGAATGACAGCGCGGGCAGGCGGGCGCAAGCCTCAGTGGTCAGCCCGCGTCGCGCGCTTCCAGCGCCTTGACGAGCGCCTCGGCCGTCGGCGCGCTGGACGGCGGGTTCTGGCCAGTGATGAGCAGTCCGTCGGCGACGACATGCGGCTCGAACGTGTCGGCCTCGCTCCATTCGGCTCCCTGCTCCTTGAGCACGTCCTCGAGGCTGAAGGGCACCACGTCCGACAGGCCGACCGCCTTCTCCTCCTCGTTGGTGAAGCCCGTGATCTTGCGTCCGCGAACCAGCGGGGTTCCGTCCTCGCTTTCGACCTGTTTGAGGATCGCGGGGGCGTGGCAGACCAGTCCCACCGGCTTGCCCGACCGCAGCGTGGCCTCGATCAGCCGCTTGGTATCGGCATCTTCGGCCAGGTCCCACAACGGGCCGTGACCGCCGGGAACGAAGATCGCGTCGAAATGCTCGGCGTCCATGTCGGACAGCTGCTTGGTCGTATCGAGCGCCATCTGCGCCTCGGGGTCCTTCTTGAACCGCCGGGTGGCGTCGGTCTGGCTGTCCTCCTCGTCCGACCGCGGATCGAGCGGGGGCTGTCCGCCCTTCGGCGAGGCGAGGATGAGCGAATGGCCCGCATCCTTGAGCGAATAATAAGGCGCCGCCAGCTCCTCGAGCCAGAAGCCGGTCTTCTCGCCGGTGTCGCCGAGTTCGGAATGACTGGTGAGGATGATGAGGATCTTCATGGGGTCGGCCTTTCGCGCACAGGAATAGGGAGGGATGACGAAGCGATCCCGTTTCGCTAGCCAACGGCCCATGAGCCAAGCTGTTTCCCTGACCATCGAAAAGCGTTTCCAGGGGCCCGCGGGCATGGGCAACGGGGGCTATGTGTCGGGCCGGGTCGCGGAGGCGATCGGCGACCCGGCGCGCATCCGGCTGCTGGCCCCCACGCCGCTCGACACGCCGTTGACGATCGAGACCGACGGCGACGGTGCACGGTTGATGCAGGGGGAGCGGGTGCTGGTCGAAGGCCAGCGGCTCGAGGCGCCGCTCGACCTCGATCCGCCCGCACCGCCCGGCGCCGCCGACATCGAGCGGGCGCGCGAGCGTTTTCCCACGATCGCGCAGCATATGGCGCCCGACTGTTTCGTCTGCGGCCCTCGCCGCGATCCGGAGGAGGCGCTGCACCTCCTCACCGGGCGCGATCCCGACACGCAGCTGGCGGCGGATGCGTGGGTTCCGGCCGACGATCTCGCCGCGCCGGGCGGCCGTGTCGCCACCCGTTATCTGTGGGCAGCGCTTGACTGCCCCTCCTATTTCGCGACCGGGCTCGTCGACGTGCCCGCGCTGCTAGCGGGGATCGAGGGGGAGGTGCGGCGACACCCCGAACCGGGCGAGCGCCTCACCGTCACCGGCTGGCCGCTCGGACAGGACGGACGGAAGTACCGCTCCGCCAGCGTCATCCACGACGCCGATGGGGACATCCTCGCGCTGGCACGCGCGCTGTGGATCGTGCCGAAGGGCTGAACCCTTGCGGCCGACGGGTTTCTAGGTCGCGAAATCCGGATCGAGCCGGTGGGCCAGCCGAAGAAGCGCGGGCCAGGCCAGCAGCTTGGCGACCACGGGAAGCCCGGCAGCGCCCTGTTCGGCGGTGGTTTCGGGCGCGCCCTGCGGCGGGTGGTTGAGGTTCTTTTCCCCCGCGACGAGCGCGAGGCTCTGCGCCTCGCACGCCCGTTCCAGGTAATAGAGCTTGAGAAAACATTCGCCGACCGACGCGCCGGTGGCGAGCGTGCCGTGGTTGCGCAGGATCATCATGCTCTTGTCGCCTAGATTCTCGACCAGCCGTTCGCGTTCGTCGAGGTCGACCGCGACGCCTTCGTAATCGTGGAACGCCAGATCGGCGAGCACCAGCATCGCGGTCTGCGTGAGCGGCAGGAGCCCGTCCTTATGCGCCGCTACCGCCTGTCCGTGGGGGGTGTGCAGATGCATCACCGCCGCGGCGTCCTCGACGTTCATGTGCAGCGCCGAATGAATGGTGAAACCGGCGGGGTTGGTCATGAACGGTGTGTCGCCGACGGCGTTACCGTGCTTGTCCACCTTGATCAGCGAGGAAGCCGTCACTTCCTCGAACATGAGGTTGTAGGGGTTGAGCAGGAAATGATGTTCCGGCCCCGGCACCCGTGCCGACAGATGCGTGAAGATGAGATCGTCCCACCCGAAGTGCGCCACCAGCCGGTAGGCGGCGGCCAGATCGACGCGAACCGCCCATTCCTCGTCCGACACCTCGCCCTTGAGGCTGGGAATATCGGTGCTGTCGAGCGGCTCGGCGCCCTGCATGGCGGCGGTCATCTTTTCGGCGCGGGTCATGCGTTCTGCTCCTGCTTGTCGGGGTGGGCGTCGGCAAAGGCGGGATGGGCGCTGGCGGTCTCGTCGGCGCGGCGCAGATGCGGATAATCGCCGATCGGGACCGAGAAACGGCGCGCGTTGTAGAGCTGCGGCACCAGGCAGATGTCGGCCAGCGTGGGTTCGTCGCCGAACAGGAACGTGCCCGCGCGCGGCGCCGCCAGCTTTTCGAGCGCATCGAACCCCTCGCGCACCCAGTGGCGATACCATTCGTCCTTGGCGGCTTCCTCCACCCCCAGCGGACCTTTCAGATATTTCAGCACGCGCAGGTTGTTGAGCGGATGGATGTCGCACGACACCAGCGTCGCCAGCGCGAGGACGTGCGCGCGGTCGGCATCGTCGCTCGGCAGGAACGGCGGGTCGCCCCGCGTCGCATCGAGATAGTCGAGGATCGCGAGGCTCTGCGTCAGCTGGTGCCCGTCGATCTCCAGCATCGGGACGAAGCCCTGCGGATTGAGCGCGCGATAGGACGCTTCCTTCTGCGCCCCGCCCGCCAGATCGACCTTGTGGCTGTCATAGGCCACGCCCTTGAGGTTCAGTCCGATCCGCACCCGGTAACTTGCCGAGCTGCGGTAGTAATCGTGGAGAATGGGGCGCGTCATGGCATCGAAGACTGCGCCGCCGGCGGCGTGACGTCAATCGTCCGATGGCAGGAAAGGCGCCAGATGTTCGGGGCGGACCCGCTGCGCCCTTCCGGTGGCGAGGTCGATCATCGCCCACCCCGTCGCTGCGCGCACCAGCGTCTTGCCGTCCCGTTCGAAGATCACGTGCCGGGTCGACCGCGCGCCCCGCACCTCAGGGTCGATCCAGGTCCTGGCGACCGCGGTCTCGCCTTCGTGCAGCGGGCGCAGATAGTCGATCTCGTGGCGCACCACCAACCAGGCGAGACGCTCCTGCTGCTCGGTGGGCGCGGCCCGTTCCCAGTGGGTGCGGGCGACCTCCTGAATCCAGCGGACCCAGACGGCATTATTGACGTGCCCGAACTGATCGATGTCATCGGCCTGCGCGGTGAATTCCAGCGCCAGCGCGCTCACGGGCGGGGTCTCGCTCATCATGCCACCGCCGCCACCGGATCGGGCGGCGGCATCTGCGCCGAGGCGTACAAATCGGTGATCGCCGCCCCGCCGCCGCCCCGCTCGACGATGGTGCGCATCGCGGCCAGCGTCGCGGGTGCCGCGCCTTCCTGCGCCAGCGCCTCGAACCAGTCCTCGCTGCCGACCTCGCCCGCCTCGCGGTGCCGTTCGATCAGCTTGGCCCAGAAGGTGAAGAAGGTGCCGCCACGCCGTTCGGCCACCCGCTCGGCGACGCGGCTCAAGAGGAAGCCGCAGCTGTAGAAGGCCTTCTGCTCGCCCCGCTCGGGCGCGCTCGCCAGCCCGCCGCGTTCGAGATAGGTCGCGCATTGCCGCCACGCGCTCCGCGTCATCCGCCCCTCGCGCCGCGCCGCGCCTGCCGGATCGACCGCCTCGATCGCGCGCAGGGCGGCCAGATCGGCGCCGCCCTCGCTGGTCCATGCCTCGCCCGGCCGACCGTAGGCAACGAGATTGCCGAGCCAGAAATGGGCCGCCTCGTGCGCGATCAGCATGCGCATTTCCGCCCCCGCTCCCCCGCGCTGGTCGAGCAGCGCCTGCCCCTCCAGCCGCATCACCATCTGCGATCCAATCACGCTTCCGCCGAGGCTGACGCTGCCCGCCGTCGGCCCGCCCCATTCGACCATCAGCTCAAGCGTGCCGTCGTCGTGGGGGCCCCATTGGGCCTCGTACAGCCGGATGATCGCGGGGATGTCGCGCTCCAGTTCCGTGCCCAGCCAGGCGGGCAGCCGCGGGTCGAGGTAGGTGACCAATGCCCCGCTCCCCGCGCTCGCGATGTCGCCGTGCAGGACATAGGCGGCTTCGGTGACCGCGACCTCCTCGACCGGCATGCCGTCGACCACGAACCCCTCGCCCTCGAACCGCGCCAGCGGGTGACCGGCATCGTAATCGGGCAGCACCGTCCAGTCCGCGCCGAGCGCCTCGACCGCCGCCACGCTGGCCGCGGGGCGCAGCAGGAAATGATCGGAAAACAGCGCCAGCGCATTCTCGCCGATGCGGATCGCGGGCTGATAGTCGGCATTGAGATTGCGGGTATAGGGCGCGACCGCGATTTCGACCCGGCCCGGCACGGGACCGCCGTCGTTCGCCACCAACGCCTCGTGCAGCCCGATGCGGGTCAGCGTCACGCCCGGCGTCCGCACCTCCCACGTCCCCGCGCGCCAGCTCGGCTCGCCCGTGACCGGCCCGTTGGATCGTAGGAAGATCCACACCGGTGCTTCCTCCCGAAAATCGAGGGCGACCGCATAGCGACCGTCGGGCCGAGGCGAGACGGTCGCTTCCATCACCCCGGGCGCGTCGCGCGGAGCGGTGAAGTCGTTCGCACCCGCCGCTCCGCCCGGCGACGCGGGCGGCGGCGCCGGCAAGGCGAGCGCCAGGCTCGCGGACAGCAGGAAGGGAAGGCTCACTCGCTCCCCAGCCGGTCGATCACGAAGCCGTACGCCTCGGCGGTTTCGTAGAGCGCGTTCCAGCGTCCCGACTTGCCGCCATGCCCGGCGCCCATGTTGATCTTCATCAGCAGCAGGTTGTCGTCGGTCTTTTCGTGGCGCAGCTTGGCGGTCCACTTGGCCGGTTCCCAATAGGTCACGCGCGGATCGTTGAGCCCGCCCGTGATCAGCATCGCGGGATAGTCTTGGCGCGTGACATTGTCGTACGGGCTGTAGGCGAGGATCGTCCGGAACGCGTCGGCGCTCTCGATCGGATTGCCCCACTCGTTCCATTCGCCGGGCGTCAGCGGCAGATCGGCGTCGAGCATGGTGTTGAGCACGTCGACGAACGGAACGTCGGCGACGACTGCGCCATAGAGCTCGGGTGCCTGGTTGACGATCGCGCCCATCAGTTCGCCGCCCGCGCTGCCGCCCTGCGCGGCGACGTTGCCCGCCTTGGCATAGCCCGCGTCGATCAGGCCGCGCGTGACGTCGACGAAATCGTTGAACGTATTCTCGCGCTTGTCGAGCTTGCCGTCGAGATACCACTGGTATCCCATGTCGTCGCCGCCGCGGATATGCGCGATGGCATAGGCAAAGCCGCGATCGACCAAGGACAGGCGCGCGGTCGAGAAGTAGGGCGGAATGGCGCTGCCATAGGCGCCGTAGCCATAGACGAACAACTTGCCCGATCCGTCGAGCGCATGATCCTTCCGGCGCATGACGCTGACCGGCACCTTCGCCCCGTCGCGCGCGTCGATCAGCAACCGGTCGACCGTGTAGAGCGAGGCGTCGTAGCCCGACGGGATTTCGAGCGTCTTGAGGACCGCGAACTCGCCCGTGTCGGGATCATATTCCTGCGTGGAGGTGGGCGTGACCATCGAGGTGTAGCCGATCCGGTAGGCGGGCGGCGCATAGTCGGCGTTGCCGGTGAAGCTCGCCGCATAGGCCTCCTCCTCGAACGGAAGCCGCGTCATCGTGCCATCCTCGTAGGATCGCAGGTACAGCTGGTCGAGACCGTTCAGCCGCCCGGACACCAGCATGTGATCGCGGTGCGCATCGACGTCTTCCAGATAGAATTCGTCCGATCCCGCGATCACGGTGTTCCACTGATCGGGGTTCGCGGGATCGGCCTCGGCCAGCCGGAAGTTGACGTGATTGTCGTTGGTGACGATCCACAGTTTGCCGTGCGCGGCGTCGAGCGAATATTGGATGTCGGGACGACGGCGCATCACCAGCCTGGGCTCGCTCTCCGGCGCGTCGGCGGGAATGACGTACCATTCGTTGGAGATGTTCTCGCCCGTCGCGATGAAGATCATGCTCTCGTCGGTCGACTTGCCGACCTGCACGGTAAAAGCGGGATTTTCTTCTTCCTTGTAGACCAACCGGTCCTTCGCCGGATCGCCGCCCAGCGGGTGATAGAAGGCCTCGTAGGTGCGCCAGTTCTCGTTGGCGACGGTGTAGAAGAAGCCGTCGCCGTTCTTGTCCCATACGGGCCCGCCCAACGCGCTGTCGCTGACCGTCTCCAGCGTCTCGCCCGAGGCGACGTCCATCACCTCCAGCGTGTAGCGTTCGGACCCGCTGCGATCGACCTGCACCAGTGCGAGCTTCCCGTCGGGACTGACCTCCAGCCCGCCGAGGCTGAAATAGTCGAGCCCCTCGGCCTTGGCATTCTCGTCGTAGATGAGGGTGCCGTCCTCGGGCTCGTAATCGCTCTGCGTCCCCGTATAGGGCTTGCGGTACCACAGCCGATACTGGGTGCCGGTCTTGAATTCCGACCAGTAGACGAAATCGCCATCCTTCTCGGGCACCGACTTGTCGTCTTCCTTGATGCGCGCCTTCATTTCCTGGAACAGCACCTCGATCATGGCCTCGCGGGGCGCCTTCCACGCCTCGAAATAGGCGTTCTCCTCCTTGAGATAGTCGAGCACGTCCGCGTCATCGACGGTCGGATAGGTCTGGTCCTTCAGCCACGCATAGGGATCGGACACGGTGATCCCGTGCATCGTGAAACTGCTGTCGCGGCGGTCGGCGACGGGAGGCTGGGGCATGTCGGTCATGGGGTCCTGGGCGTTGGCCGGCGCGGCGATCAGGCCGGCGGCGAGAATAGTCGTGAACGCAAGGCGCATCATCGTGGCGATCCTTTACATCGTGGCCATCGACACTAGGTCGAAGCCCGATGGCATCAAGGGGCAACTTGCCCTAAATTGCGAAACGAATTCGACGAACAGGAGCTCCGACATATGAGCACGCACAAGGATCGCCTCGACGCGCTGCGCACCCAACTGAAACAGGACAATCTCGACGGCTTCGTCGTGCCCCTGACCGACGAGCACATGAGCGAATATGTCGGCAGCTACGCGCAGCGGCTGGCCTGGCTGACGGGCTTCGACGGGTCGGCGGGCGCCGCGGCGGTCCTTCCGGAAGAGGCCGCCATCTTCACCGACGGGCGCTACACGATTCAGGTCCGCGACCAGGTCGACGGCGACCTGTTCGCCTATGAAAGCGTCCCCGATACCTCGATCGCCGAATGGCTCCAGAACCACGCGCCCGAGGGCGGGCGGATCGGCTACGACCCGTGGCTGCACACCCGCGCATGGGTGAAACAGGCCACGAAGTCACTGGAAGCACGCGGTGCGCAGCTGGTCGCGGTCGAACGCAATCCCATCGACGCCGTCTGGGCCGGCCGCCCCGAACCTTCCAAGGCGCATCTCGTCAGCTACGACGAGGAACTGGCGGGCCGCTCGTCGGCGAACAAGCGCACCGAGATCGCCGAGACGATCGAGGCGGCGGGCGCCGACAGCGCCGTGCTCGCCGCGCTGGACAGCATCGCCTGGACCTTCAACGTGCGCGGCGCCGACGTCGACCACACCCCCGTCGCGCTCGCCTATGCGGTCGTCCACAAGGACGCGACTGCGGACCTGTTCGTCGCGGGCGACAAATTGTCCGACGAGGTCAAGCGCCACCTCGGCAACGGCGTGCGCGTCCACGAACGCGACGCCTTCGAGGACTTTCTCGCCAGCGCCGACATGAAGGGCAAGGCGGTGATCGTCGATCCCGAACGCTCGGTCGCCGCCATCCCGCAGGCATTGGACGCCGCAGGCGCCCGCATCGTCGAGAAGCGCGACCCCGCCGTCCTGCCCAAGGCGATCAAGAACGAGGCGGAGATCGCCGGCCATCGCGCCGCGCAGGAACGCGACGGGGCGGTCATCGCCAAGTTCCTGAAATGGCTCGAGGAAGAAGCGCCCAAGGGCGGGCAAGACGAACTGTCCGTCGCCGCCAAGCTCCTGTCGCTCCGCAAGGACACGGGCAAACTGAAGGACATCAGCTTCGACACCATTTCGGGGAGCGGACCCAACGGCGCGCTGCCGCACTACCGGGTGAACGAGGACAGCAACCGCAAGCTTGAGAACGACCAGATCTATCTCGTCGATTCGGGCGGGCAGTATCTCGACGGCACCACCGACATCACCCGCACCGTCATCGTCGGCGAACCGACCGCGGAGATGATCGACCGCTATACCCGCGTCCTCAAGGGGCATATCGCGATCGACACCTGCCGCTGGCCCGCGGGTATTTCGGGCGGCCGCCTCGACAGTTTCGCGCGCCAATTCCTCTGGCAGGTCGGGCTCGACTATGGCCACGGCACCGGCCACGGCGTCGGCGCCTTCCTCGCGGTCCACGAAGGCCCGCAACGCATCTCGCCCCCCGGCGGTGCCTATGCGGGCACCGACGAGCCGCTCAAGGCGGGCATGATCCTGTCCAACGAACCCGGCTATTACAAGGCGGGCGAATATGGGATGCGGATCGAGAATCTGGTCCTGTGCGTGAAGGTGGGCGAGGCCGACGACGGAACCGATATCCTGGGCTTCGAAACCCTGACCTTCGCGCCGCTAGACCGCCGCCTGATCGACGCCGAAATGCTGACGCGCGAAGAGCGCCAGTGGGTCGACGACTATCACGCGCAGGTGCTGCAGAAGATCGGCCCGCAACTGGAAGGCGAGGAGCTCGACTGGCTGAAAGGCCAGTGCGCCGCGCTCTAGTCCTCGTTCTTACGCTCCGCGGCCGCGTCCTTCGCCTGCCCCTTGCGGCGGCGAAGGTTGGCGCGCAGCGCTTCGGCGAGGCGCTTGGCCTTTTCCTCTTTGGATTCGCTCATGGTTTCTCCGCCATACGCGCTTGACAGAATCATGCGCAATGGCGATAGGCCGCGCCACTTCCCGCTAGATGATGCTGCCGTAGCTCAGGGGTAGAGCACTCCCTTGGTAAGGGAGAGGCCGAGAGTTCAAATCTCTCCGGCAGCACCAGCGGTTCCCGATCCCACGATCCGGCCGCCCCTTAGTCCTCGGGAAGCTCTTCCTTGTTTTCCTGGATCCCGCCGATCACGGTCATGATCGTCTGATAGACGCTCGACACCGTCATCGCGAGACTGGCGAGCACGAGGACCGTCATCGCGAACATGATGTTGAACAGGATCCCGAACCAGTTCTGCGGGATCTCGTCATATTCGCCGATCGGGAAGACCATCAGCAGCAACAGAAGCAGGCTCAGCATGAGCGCCAGCGTGGCGAAGCGCGAAATGCGTTTCACCAGCACGCTCAGCCGGTCGTCGAACGACAGGGCATCCGAATTGTTGATCATGCCGAGCAACGTCAGCATCAGCGCCAGAATGGTCGCCGACGATCCCGCCCCGGTCGAGGCGAGATACAGCCCCGATTCGGTCAGCGCCTCGATCAGCTGCCGCGCCTGCGCGCTGGCATAGACCGCACCGACCGCGAGCCATGCCGCGACGCCCAAGGCGCAGAAGAAGATGAAGGTCGCCCAGTTCCACGCCGTCGACGGCACGTTGGCCAGATCGCTCAGTTTCTTCATGCTATCCCCCTGGGTGATGATTGTCTGGCCCGCCAACGGCTCTCCCGGCCCGCCCGTTCCCCTCCTCAGACCTCGTCGGTGGGGGTGATCGCGCGGATCACGCAGCGCAGCGTGGAATAGAGCATGACCGCCGTTGCCGAGAGGAGCGCGATCACGAGTACGGTCAGACCGAACAGGATATCGTAGAGGATCATGAACCAGCCGGCGGGCAGTTTCTCGAACTCGCCGATCGGAAACACCAGTACAAGCAGAAGCGTCAGGCTGGCGAGCAGCGCGACGATGGCGAGTTGCGAGACTTTATCGACCGACACCCAGACATTCTGATCGAAATCGGCGTCGACGCGTCTGATCATGCCGGTCAGCGTCAGCATGAGCGCGATGATCGTGGCCGACGCGGTGGCCGACGCGGACCCCAGATACAGTCCCGACGACGTCAGCGATTCCATCAACTGGATCGCCTCGCCGCTGTAATAGACGCGTCCGATCGCCCAGCGGGCGAGAAGCCCCAGCCCGCAGAAGATCAGGAAGGTGGCCACACTCGAACGGTTCTGACGCAGCATCGTGAACATGTTGGCCCAAAGTCCAGGGGGGGTCCGTCGTTCCGACGAATACGGTTGACCAATGTTATGTCGCGGCGAACGAGAGGGGTCGGCATCGGGGCCGGAGTGGGGTAGGATCGCGCACATGGACGATGAAGACGAATTGATTGCGGAAGAGGCCAGTTCGGGGATCGGGATCGCGCTGATCATCCTCCTGACAGCGATCCTTCTCATGCTGGTATTCCTGTTCCGGGCCGAACTCGGCATCCCCGTTCCCGACGTTTCGGTGTCGCAGCCGGACGGCATTCCCCAGGGCGCGCAGTCGGTCAACGACCAGGCGCGGCCGGTGCCGCCGGCGTCCTGACGTCCCCAAGTTGACAGGAACGAGGCGGCGTCCCACCCGTTCGCGTGGGTGAAGGGAGGCCGCATGACGCGCGATTATCAGACAGGGCTGGGCGGGCATTTCGAAACCGAAGCGGTCGCCGGTGCCTTGCCGGTGGGTCGCAACAGTCCCCAGAAGCCCGCCTTCGGTCTCTACGCAGAACAATTGTCGGGCAGCGCCTTCACCATGCCGCGCGTCGAGAACCGCCGCAGCTGGCTCTATCGGATGCGCCCGACCGCCGACCATCCCCCCTATCGACGCTACGACGCCAATCGCCTGCTGACGGCGCGCGGATCCGACGCGCCGCTGCCGCCCAACCGCCTGCGCTGGGATCCGCCCGAGCTGCCGGAGGGGAAGGATTTCGTCGATGGGCTCGTCACCCTGCTCGCCACCCGCGACCCCGCCGATCTGGAGGGCGTCGCGGTGCACGCCTATCGCGCCGACGTCTCGATGACGGACCGGAGTTTCATGGACGCCGACGGCGAGTTGCTTCTCGTCCCGCAGCAGGGTGCACTCCTTCTCGTGACCGAGATGGGCCGCCTCGACGTTCCGCCGGGGCATATCGCGCTGATCCCCCGCGGCGTGCGGTTTCGCGTCGAAGTGCCGGATGGCGGCGCGCGCGGCTATGTCGCGGAAAATTACGGCGTTCCCTTCCGCCTTCCCGACCTCGGTCCGATCGGCGCCAACGGCCTCGCCAGCCCGCGCGATTTCGAACATCCGACGGCGGCATTCGAGGATGTCGAAGGCGACCACGAACTCCTACAGAAACATGGCGGACACCTGTGGACCACCAATCTGTCGCACAGTCCGCTCGACGTCGTCGCATGGCACGGCAACTACGCACCGTGGCGCTATGATCTGTCGCGGTTCAACACGCTCGGGACCGTCAGCTTCGACCATCCCGACCCCTCGATCTTCACTGTCCTGACCAGCCCGTCCGACGTCGAGGGCCGCGCCAATGCCGACTTCGTCATCTTCCCGCCGCGCTGGATGGTGGCCGAAGACACGTTCCGCCCGCCTTGGTTCCACCGCAACGTGATGAGCGAGGCGATGGGCCTCATCCACGGCGCCTATGACGCCAAGGCCGACGGCTTCGCGCCGGGCGGCCTGTCCCTCCACAATCTCATGAGCGGCCACGGTCCCGACGTCGAAACCTGGCGTAAGGCCAGCGAGGCGGACCTCGCGCCGCACAAGATCGACGGCACGTTCGCCTTCATGGTCGAGACCTGCTGGCCCTATCGACCGACCGACTACGCGCTGGAACGCGCCCAACCCGATTACGACGAGGCCTGGCAAGGCTTCCCCAAAGCGGAGATTCCCGATGAACATTGACGCCACCCATGACGCGAACCTCAAGAGCTGGGTATCGGGGGCCGACGGCCATCCCGACTGGCCGGTCCAGAATCTGCCGCTGGGGGTCTTCACCGCGGGCGACGACGAGCCGCGGATCGGCACCGCCATCGGCGATCACGTCCTCGACCTTGACGCGCTGGCCGAGCATTTCGATGAGGACACGGCTACGGCGCTCGGCGAACCGACGCTCAACGCGCTGTTCGCCCTCGGCGCCGAAGCGATGCAGGGTCTTCGCGAAACGCTGTCGCGGCTCCTGACCGACGAGGCGAACCGCACCGCGGTCGAACCCCATCTCGTCCCGATGGACTCGGTCGAGATGCAGTTGCCCGCCCACGTCGGCGACTACACCGATTTCTATGTCGGCATTCATCACGCCAAGAATGTTGGCAGCCTGTTCCGCCCCGACAATCCTTTGCTCCCCAACTACAAGCATATTCCGATCGGCTATCACGGGCGCGCGTCGAGTGTGCGTGTATCGGGCCACCCGGTCGTCCGCCCGTCGGGCCAGAAGAAACCCGCCGAAGAGGGCGGCATGCCGACCCGCAGCCCGAGCAAGCGGCTCGACTACGAACTCGAAATGGGCATCTGGATCGGGGAGGGGAATGCGTTGGGCGATCCCATTCCGGTCGGCGAGGCGGAGCAGCACATCGCCGGGTATTGCCTCTTGAACGACTGGTCCGCGCGCGATCTGCAGGCCTGGGAATATCAGCCGCTCGGCCCCTTCCTCGCCAAGAGCTTCCTGACCACGGTCAGCCCGTGGGTGGTCACGCCGCAGGCGCTCGCGCCCTTCATGTCCGACGCCACCGCACGGACCGCCGACGATCCCGAACCGCTCGACTATCTGAAGGGCGGGCCGGACAAGTCCGCGCTCGGGATCAAGCTCGAAGTCCTGTTGTCGACGCAGAAGATGCGCGATGCGGGCGAAGCGCCGCACGTCCTCAGCAAGGGCGACGCGGCAAGCGCCATGTACTGGTCCTCGGCGCAGATCGTCACGCATCACGCGTCGAACGGCTGTAACCTCCAGCCCGGCGATCTCATCGGGACAGGCACGCTGTCGACCGACGAGGAGAGCGGCTACGGCTCGCTCCTCGAACTATCGGACGGCGGAAAGCAGCAGATCGAACTGCCCAACGGCGAAACCCGCACGTTCCTCGAGGATGGCGATGAAGTGACGTTGCGCGCATGGTGCGAGGCCGATGGCGCGGCGTCCATCTCGCTGGGCGCATGCACCGGGCGCGTTCTGGCTGCGCGCGGATGATCGTCCTTCTCGTCCTGTGCGCGGCGATCGGCTTTCTGACCGGCGCGCGGACGTTTGCGCCGATCGCGATGGTCGCCTGGGCCAGCGCGTTCGGCTGGCTCGATATCGCGGGGACGGGACTCGGCTGGCTCGGCGCGGCGGCTCCCGCCGCGATCCTGACGTTGCTCGCGATGGGCGAGCTCTACGGCGACAAGCTGCCGCAGGCGGGGAATCGCACCGTCTGGTTCGCGCTCCTCGGCCGTATCGTCGTGGGGGCCTTGGCGGCGGCGGCCCTTGCGCTGGGTGCCTCGGCGCCGACGTCCGCGGTGAGCGGCGGGATCGCGGGCGCGGTCGGTGCGGCAATCGGCACGTTCGTTACGTTTCGCGCTCGCCAAGGACTGATCGAACGGCAGGGCCGCATCGCCGGCGCGCTGATCGAGGATGCCTTCGTCCTGCTCGGCACCGCGGCGATCATCCTCGCGGTGGCCTAAGGGCGAGGATGGCGTGAGGCGATACGGCTCCCCATCTCGTTTTCATGAGCGACGATAGCAAACGCGAACGCGCCGTCCCGTCCGGACGCGCAGCCCGCATCGGCCAGTTCACCCGGCTGGGCGCGGGCGTGGTCGGCGGCATGCTGGGCGAAGGGGCGCGGCGACTGTCGCGCGGCGAGGGGCTGAATGCCCGCGACATGATGCTGACGCCGGGCAACATCGCACGGGTCACCGAGCGGCTGTCGCACCTTCGCGGTGCGGCGATGAAGCTGGGGCAGATGATTTCGATGGATGCGGGTGACATGCTCCCGCCCGAACTGGTGCAGATCCTGTCGCGCCTGCGCGATCAGGCGCACCGGATGCCGCCGCAACAGCTGAACGATCTGTTGAAGAAGGAATGGGGCCCGGACTGGCGACGCCGCTTTCGCCGGTTCGAACCCACCCCGATGGCCGCCGCCAGCATTGGTCAGGTGCATCGCGCCGTCCTTCCCGACGGGCGCGAGCTGGCGATCAAGATCCAGTATCCGGGCGTCGCGAAATCGATCGACAGCGACGTCGACAATGTCGCGACGCTGCTTCGCGTCTCGGGCCTGCTCCCGAAGGAACTGGACATCGGACCTTTGCTCGATGCCGCGAAGGAGCAGTTGCACGAAGAAGCCGACTACGAGCGCGAGGCGGGCGAACTGACCGCCTACAAGGCGCGACTGGCGAACGACGAGCGTTATGTCCTTCCCGATATCGTGCCCGAGCTGACGACGGGTCGGATCCTCGCCATGACCTACGTCGATGGCGTCCCGATCGAGCGGCTGGCGGACGAACCGCAGGACGTGCGCGACCGGGTGATGGCCGAGCTCATGGAGCTGGTCCTTGCCGAGATGTTCGCCTTCGGGGTGATGCAGACCGATCCCAATTTCGCCAACTACCGTTTCCAGCCGGACAGCGGGCGGCTCGTGCTGCTCGATTTCGGGGCGACCCGTTCGCTCGATCCCGCGATCGTCGGCGCCTATGCCGACATCCTGCGGGCGCTACGGCAAGGCGATCGGGACGGGGTGATGGCCGCCGCGGTCGAAGCGGGCTTCATCAACCCCGCCGCTGCCGACCGGCACGGCGCGCGGATCGGCGCCATGATCGACGTCATCATCACCGAGTTCGACCGCCCCGGCCCGTTCGATTTCGGAGACCGCGGGTTCGTGGCGGGACTGCGCGACGAGGGAATGCGGATCGCGGAGGATCGCGCCGCGTGGCACGTCCCGCCGCCCGAGACACTGTTCACGCAGCGCAAGATCTCCGGAACCGCCCTGCTCGCGGCCAACCTCAAGGCGCGAGTCGAGGTGCGCCCGTTGATCGACGAGGCGCTGTCAGAACGATAGGCCTCTAGTGCAGTTTCGCGTCGAGGACGCGGATCAGCCCCAGGATATGGTCGATGTGGGGCGTCGGGATGCCGCGCTTGGCGGCGATCGATCGCGGCGCCGCGACGAGCGCCTTATATTCGAGCGGTCGTCCCGCCTCGAGATCCTGCAGCATTGACGTCTTGAACACGCCGAGCGTCCGCGCGACGTCGAGACGTTCCTCCACCGTTTCGGTGATCGGGCAGCCGATCGCCTCGCCGATGGTGCGGCATTCCTCCATCGCGCCCGCAATCAACGCGACGATCTGCGGGTCGGCGAGCAGTCGGTCGACGGTTTCCAATGTCAGCGCGCTGATCGGGTTGAGCGTGAGATTGCCCCACAGCTTGTACCAGATGTCGGTACGGATCTGGTCGCTCGCTTCGGCGGGGACGCCGGCCTCGGTGAACAGGTTCACGAGTCCGGTCACGCGCCCCGAAACCGCACCGCCCGGCTCGCCCAGCATCAGCTTGTCGGCCTTCTTGATCCGAATCCAGTCGCCCTTGCGGCTGGCGCTGGCGTGGACGACGTTGCCGATAACCTGTCCCGGCGGCACCGACGCCGCGACCGACCCCACGGGGTCGACGTCGACGATCGTTTCGCCCGGCATGAACCAGAAGGGCACGCCGTTCTGAAGCGGCAGGACGAGCGTGGAGGCGTCGGCGTTGGCCGCGATGAGGGGCGCCACCTGCGGTAGGTACATCGCCTTGACCGCGACCAGCAGAATGTCGGGCTTGGGCTCGAGCTCGGACAGGACGGGGAGTTTGACCCGCGTTTCCTCGTCGTCCTCTTCGAGAACGATGATTTCCTCGCGCGTATCGATGCGCGCTTCCTCGCGCAGCACGGCGACATCGTGGCCCGCGGCCTTCAACCGGCCGCCAAGCCAGCAGCCGATCGAGCCTGCTCCGATCAATCCGACATATTTACGATCACTCATGACGCCCGCCTGACAGTTGCTGGATCAAAGTCAAGCGGGCGGCGCGAGTTCCCTCGGCGCGTTAGAGCGTGGGCCCTTCCGCGGGTCGGCGGGCGTATAGACCGAAGCCCGCGATGATCAGGTAGCAGATCACCGGCAGCGTCAGCGCAACCCGCAGGCTGCCCGATGCATCGGCGATCACTCCGAACAGCAGCGGCACGACCGCGCCGCCGAAAATGGCGATATTGATGATGCCCGATCCGTCCGCCGCCCGCGCGCCCAGTTTCTCGCAGGCGAGGCTGAAGATGGTCGGGAACATGATCGAGTTCATGAGCCCGACCGCGAGCAGCGAATAGGCCGCCACCTCGCCCGTCGAATTGGCGCTGACGAGGATCAGCGTGATCGCGCCGAGGGCGTTGAACATCAGGATCTTGCCCGGCGAGAAGACCCGCAGCAGCCCCGACCCGATGAAGCGGCCGGCCATCGCTCCGCCCCAGTAGAGGCTGATCAGCTTGCCGGCCTCGCTCTCGGGAAGATTGAGAACGTCGGCCTGCATCAGGTAATTGACGATGATCGAGCCGATCGCGACCTCCGCCCCGACATAGAGAAAGATGCACAGCGCGCCGTAGCCGAAGCGGGTACGCTTGATGAGGTCGAACCCGGCGAGACCCGACGAGGGCGCATGTTCCTCGCCCTTCAGGCGCTCGCGGAAGAACCAGACGGCGAGCGCCACCACCGCGATGAGCGCGGCAAGCCCGAGATAGCCTTTCCAGATGGCAGCGCTTTCTGCCTGGCGATATTGCTGGAGCTCGATGCCCGAAAGTTGGTCGGCGGTGACGGTGGCGAGGCTGCCGAGGATGACGATCGCGCCCACATAAGGGAAGATCGTCGTGCCGAGCGAGTTGAACGCCTGCGCGAAAGTCAGGCGGCTGTGCGCGGTCTTCTGCGGCCCCAAGAGGCTGATCAGCGGGTTGGCGACAACCTGGACGATCACCACGCCCGAGGCGAGCACGAACAGCGCGAACAGGAAGATGCCGTAGGTCGCGGTCTGGCTGGCCGGGATGAAGAGGAGGCAGCCGACCATCATGGTCACCAGCCCCGCAACCGCGCCGCGCATGTAGCCGATCTTCTTGACCAGCTTGGCCCCCGGAATCCCGATCAGCAGATAGGCGGTGAAGAAGCAGAACTGTACCAGCATCGCCTGCGTGTAGTTGAGCGTGAACAGCTCCTTCAGCTTGGGGATGATGACGTCGTTGAGCGACGTGATCCCGCCGAAGATGAAGAACAGCGCAAATACGAAGTAATTGAGACCGGGCGCATCGATGCCGACGTCGTCGTCGGCGATGGCGGGCCGCGGATCGGTGCTCGTCGCGGCGTCGGGTGTCACGGAAACCATCAATCGTCCTCCCCCAGAGAAGATAGGCTGCGACTGTGAACGATCACATCGGGGTCGTCCATCCCCTTGTGCAGCGTTGCAAACTCAGGCGATCGATCGGATCCGCGCGATGAAGAGCGCGGCGAGGATCGAGGCGAGCGCCGCGAAGACGAGCAGCCAGCGCAGGCTGTCGCCTCCCGTCACGCCGCCGCTCGACAGGGTCAGTGCCGCTAGTGGTGCGATGACGGCGGGCAATGTGTTGGTGAGATTCATCAGGCCCAGCAACGCACCGCGCTGCGGCCGATCGCCGACCAGTTGCGCGACCAGCGCGCTGTCGATCGACAGAAAGGCGGTCAACGCGGCGGTGAACACCGCATAGGCGGCGAGGATCAATCGCCAGTCGGGCGCCCACGCGAGCAGCGCCAGCGCGCCACCCGCCACGATCGATGCGATCACCAACGGCGCGCGGCGGCGCTCGATTCGATCGCTGAGATGACCCGCGACGACACCGGCACCCAATCCGACCAGATTGGCGATGAACGTCAGCGTGGCGACGCCTGCCGAGGAATCGGGCGCGGCAAAACCGCGGGCTGCCGAGGCCAGGGCGTCGACATAGAGAAACAGGTAGCCGATGATGCTGGCCGCGCCGAGCTGGACAAACAGTCGCGCCGCCCACGCCCTCGCGAAGTCGCCGCGCAGCAGGACGAGCCGCGGCGCCGCCTCCGCCCGATGCGTCGACGCGGCGAAGGCGGTGTCCTGCGGCCAGAACAGCAGCAGAGGGAGCACGCAGGCGGCGACCGCGCCGGCGACCAGTACGAAGGGCCATATGGCGTCGGCATCGCTCAGCCAGCCCAGCGCCGCGATGCCGAACCCGCCGATGGGCAGCGCCATGTTCATGCCCCCCGCGACCAGCCCCTTGCGGGCATCGGGCACATGGTCCGCGAGCAGCACGCCCAGCGGCGCGAACATCAGGTTGAAGCAGGACTGGAACGCGATCATTCCGGCAACAAGCAGCGGCGGGGTGCGTGCGATCGCCAGCAGGGCAAAAGCGATCATCGTGGCGACGAGCCCGAGCGCGATCATTCCCCGCCGGGTTCCGCGGCGTGCCGCCCAGCGATCGCTCCACGCGCCCGCCACGACGTGCGCGACCCCCGCGGTGATCCCGCCGATCAGCAGCAGCCACGACAACAGCACCAGCGGATCGCCGCCTGCCACCGCCTCGACACGGCGGGGAAGCAGCAGGACGAGCAGCGGAAGGAAGGCGAGGAAGGCGCCGATGTTGGCGAGAACGAGCAGCCGCTCGAACCGCGTCATCGCTTGAGCGGCCCCGTCGTCTCGCGTTCGACAAGGGTGAAGGGTTCGACATGCACCCCGCCAATGTCCCCACCCTCGGCCGCATCCATCAACAGCTGCGACGCCTTGGCGATGAGCGCCGACGTCGGCTGGCGGATTGCGGTCAGTGGCGGGACCGCGAACCGCACGCCTGGCGTATCCTCGAACGCGATCAGCGACAGATCGTCCGGGATGGAAAGGCCGTGACGACGCGCCTGGTGCATCACCCCGAACGCCATTTCGTCATTTTCCGCGATGATCGCACTGGGGGATGCATCGCCCTCGAACCATTCCGCGGCGATCTGCGCGGCCCGGTCGAAGGAAAAGCCGCCTTCCGCGATCCGCGGTTCGAGGCCCTGGTCTTGAATCTCCTCGGCATAGCCTTCTCGCCGTGCGAGGCTGCTGCGATAGCGCGGATCGCCCGCGATGATCCCGATGTGGCGATGCCCGAGGTCGACGAGGTGCTGCAGCGCCGCCCGCGCCGCTCCCGCCTCGTCCATGTGGACCGCGGGCGCGTCGATCGTCTCGTGCGGCATGCCGACGCGGACGAAGGGCCGCCCCCGCTCGCGCAGCATGGCGCACAGCGCCTCGTTCTCGCTGTGCGGCTGGGTCAGGATCACCCCGTCGGGATGCAGGCTGGTCACGATCCGCTCGACCGCGCGCACGGCCGCCTGCTCGTCGGTATCGACCAGTTCGAACATCATGTGGAACCCGCGTTCCTCGCACGCCAGCATCCCGCCGTAGAGCATCTGGTCGACCCAGTCGTTGCCGCGACCCGCGACCCAATTCTCGATCGTGCGCGCCCGGTCGTTGATCGCCATGATGAGATAGGACCGCGCGCCGCCCATGCGCCGCGCCGCCAGATTGGGCACGTAGCCGAGGTCGGCGATGGCGGCGTCGACCGCATCCTTGGCGGCCCGGCTGACGCTCTTTTGGCGGTTGATGACGCGGCTCACCGTCTGGCGCGACACGCCCGCGACGCGCGCCACGTCTTCGATGGTGATGCCTTTTTTGTTCACGCCGCCCGTCCCCTATGGGGGATCCCTAGCATCCGCCGATGCGGCGATAAAGCCGCTTGTGAACGCTCACAATCTTGGTAGGTTCGCAGGCAGGGAAGAGGAGAATGACCATGCGCCCGATAGCCGCCGCGACCAGCCTCGCCGCGCTCGCCCTTACTGCCTGCGCCGCGCCGATGGCCGATGCGCCGGTCGCCTCGGCCGCCGCCGCGCCCGCGTCGGCGAGCGAGGATGCGATCGTCGCCGACCTGCTCTCGCGCATGACGCTGGAGCGCAAGGTCGCGCAGCTGATCCAGCCGCAGATCAACAGCTTCACGCCCGAGGACATGGCGCGCTACCGCTTCGGCAGCTATCTGAATGGCGGGAACGGCGGGCCCTATGGCGACGAGTTCGCGCCCGCATCCGAATGGCTCCGCTACGCCGATGAAATGTACGAGGCCTCGGTCCGGCCGATGGCGAACGGCGAGCCGGTCATTCCCACCATGTGGGGAACCGACGCGGTCCACGGCCATACCAACGTCGTCGGCGCGACCATCTTTCCGCACAACATCGGACTGGGCGCGACGGGCGACGCCGATCTGGTCCGGCGCATCGGCGCGGCGACCGCGGTGGAGATCGAGGTTACCGGCATCGACTGGAACTTCTCGCCCACGGTCGCGGTCGCGCGCGACGATCGGTGGGGACGGACCTACGAAAGCTATTCGGAGGACCCGCGGATCGTGGCCCGGATGGGCGCGGCGCTGGTCGAGGGGCTGCAGGGCGCACATGGCGATGAGAATCGCCTCGGCGCGAACCGCGTCATCGCCACCGCCAAGCATTTCTTCGGCGACGGCGGCACCACGCAGGGCGTCGACCAGGGCGACGTCGACGGGGACATCGAGCGGCTGAAGGCGATCCACGCGGTTCCCTATCCCGCCGCGATCGACGCGGGCGTGGAAACCATCATGGCCAGCTTCAATTCGATAAACGGCACCAAGATGCACGGCAACGAGGCGTTGCTGACCGACTATCTGCGCGGCGAACTGGGCTTCGACGGGCTGGTTGTCGGCGACTGGAACGGTCACCAGCAGATCGCGGGCTGCACGGTCACCGACTGCCCGCAATCGCTCAATGCGGGTCTCGACATCTATATGGTCCCCGACGACTGGAAGGGGCTGATGGACAATCTCGTCGCGCAAGTGAACGACGGGACCGTTTCGATGGCGCGCCTGGACGAGGCTGTCGGGCGCGTTCTGCGCACGAAACTTCGCGCCGGCATCCTCGGCCCGAACGCCAGACGTCCGTCCGCACGCGCCAACGCCGGCGACTATGCGAAGCTGGGATCGGCCGACCATCGGGCGATCGCGCGCGAAGCGGTCGCCAAGAGCCAAGTCCTGCTCAAGAACAGCGGCGTCCTCCCGCTGCGATCGGGCGCGGACATTCTCGTTGCGGGCAGCGCCGCCGACAGCATCGCGCAGTCCGCGGGCGGCTGGACGCTGACGTGGCAGGGCGGGGGCGAACTCGACAATAGCGATTTCCCCGGCGCGACCTCGATCTGGGCCGGGATCTCGGCGATGGCCGAAGCGTCGGGCGGCAGCGCGACACTGTCCGCCGACGGCAGCTATGCCGCGCGCCCCGATGTTGCGGTCGTCGTGTTCGGGGAGGAGCCCTACGCCGAATTCGCGGGCGACCGGAAGAACAAGGTGTTCGCGGACGAGGAAGGGCTGGACCTGCTCCGCCGCTATCGTGCCGACGACATCCCGACGGTCGCGGTCTTCCTGTCCGGACGTCCGATGTGGATGAACCGCGAGATGAACGCCGCCGACGCCTTCGTGGCGAGCTGGCTTCCCGGCGGCGAAGGCGCGGGGGTTGCAGACGTGCTTTACGGCGCGATGCCCGCAACGGGCCGCCTGACCTTCAGCTGGCCATCCACCTGCGACGGCGACCCGGTGAACGCGGGCGATGCGAACCTTCTGTTCCCCGTCGGCTACGGCCTCGCCCTCGATGCTTCGGGCGCCGCGGGTACGCTCGATGAGCGGTGCGCCCTGCTCGAAGCCGCATCGGCAGGCTGGTTCGTCAATGGCGCGCTGGAAGACGGCGTGAGCGCCACCGCCGGGGCCACCGCACTGCCGAACCTGATCGGAAGCGCCAACGGCATCGTGGCGCGCGGGATCGACCGCGACCGCCAGGAGGATGCGCGGGAAATTCAGTTCGCTCCCGACGCGCGTCTGTCGCTCTCGCAAACGGGGCAGGGAGGCGGCGCCTATCGCATCGCCTATTCGATCGATGCCGCGCCGAGCGCGCCCGTGCTGCTGATGGTCGGCGGCAACGAGATCGACATTCGCCGCGAACTGGCCCTGAGCTCGGGCAAGGGCTGGCGCGAGATGATCATCACGGAGGAATGTGCGCCGGGGCTCGGCGACGCGCTGACGATCCGTTCGGTCGCGCCGTTCACGATGAAGATCTCGTCGATTTCGAGGCAGGACGTTCCGGTGGGAACCGAGTGCTCGTTCTGATCTAGGCGCGCAGCGCCTCCGGTACCGGGGCAGGACAAAAGCGTTTGAGATACTCCTCGTGGCCGGGCGTCTGGCTGACGAGATAGGCGATGGATCTCTCCATCTCGTCGAGCTCGGTATCGAGCTGCGGCCCGCCCATCCCGGCGGCCATCATGTTGAATCCCGTCGGCACGATCCCCTGACCCAGCAGGACGGCGATCCAGCTCGTTTCGGTGAACAGCTCGTCCTCCTCGCGGAAGATCTGCGCGTTCAGCCGGAACAGGTCGATCTTCTGTTGCAGCGTGTCGGGAATCTCCATCGTCCGGCAGTAATTCCAGAACTCCGAATCATCGCGCTTGGTGGCGTTGTAATGGAGGATCAGGAAATCGCGGATGCGCGCATATTCCTTGAGCGTCAGCCGGTTGAACGTCTCTTCCTGCGTTTTCGTCACCCCGTCGAGCGAGAAGAGCGAGACGAGCTTGTTCACGGCCGTGTTGATGAGGTGGATCGACGTCGATTCCAGCGGCTCCATGAACCCCGCAGACAGGCCGATCGCGACGACGTTCTTGTTCCAGAACTTCTTCCGATGCCCGGTCACGAACCGCAGATGGTTGGGGTCGCCCAGCACCTTACCGTCGACATTGTCGAGAAGGATGTCGAGCGCCTCGTCGCTTTCCATGAAGCTTGAGCAATAGACGTGCCCGTTGCCGTTACGGTGCTGTAGCGGAACGCGCCATTGCCAGCCCGCCGAGTGGGCGGTGGCGCGCGTGTAGGGGAGGATCGTCCCGTCCCCCTTGCTCGGCAATGCCACGGCACGGTCGCACGGAAGCCAGTGGGTCCATTCCTCGTAACCGGTTTCCATCTTCTGCTCGATCAGCAGGCCGCGGAACCCCGAACAGTCGATGAAGAAATCGCCCTCGATCGTCTCGCCGTCGTCCATCGTGACCGACGTGACGAACCCGTTTTCCCCGTCGAGCGTGGCGTCTGCCACCTTGCCCTCGCGCCGCGTGACGCCGCGCGCCTCGGCATGAGAGCGAAGCAGTCTTGCGTAAAGACCTGCGTCGAGGTGGTAGGCGTAGTTCACCCCCGGAAGATCGGACCGCAACCCGTCCGAATGGGCGAACTTGCGGTGCATCGCCAGCATCGTCTCGGCGCTGAACTTGTGCAACGGGCGGGTGTCGCCCGCCATCCGATACTTCAGCCAGACATGGGGGAAAGTGATCCCGTTCATCTCGTAGCCGTAATCGCCGAACGGGTGGAAATAGCTGTCGCCCTGTCTTTCCCAGTTCACGAAGTGGATGCCCAGCTTGAAGGTCCCCTGCACCGCCTCGAGCAGGTCGTTCTCCGGGATGCCGAGCAGCTGGTTGAACTGGACGAAGGTGGGGATCGTCGCCTCCCCGACCCCGACCGTGCCGATCGCTTCCGATTCGATGAGGGTGATGGAAACGTCCCGATGTGCCGCGAGCAGGGGGGCCATCGTCGCGGCGGTCATCCACCCGGCGGTGCCGCCACCCACGATCACGATCCGCTTGATTGCCATTGCCTCGCCTGTCCTCCGTTGGGCTGTCGCCAAATTGCAACAATGTGCGCCGCCCGATTGCGTCGATCGGGGACCAACGTAGCGGAAACTCCCGATTTGTGAACGCTCATCTGACCCTTGTGAACGCTCACATTCTTGGCTAGAACCGGGTGTATATAAGGGCGTGTCAGGCGTCCGCACCGACATTTTGGGGAGGATGTTTCGTGAACCGACAGGACAAGACCGCGCCGTTCGACTGGCGTCTGCTGGGGGCGGCGTCGAGCTTCGCCATGATGATGGCGCTGGCCAACCCGGCCCACGCGCAGGACGCCTCCGACCCGTCCGCCGAAGACGATGAACAGGACGGCACCGACGCTCCCGTCGAGGAAGAAGACGATACGATCGTCATCACGGGCTATCTGCAGAGCCTCGAGAACGCGCAGAACATCAAGCGCGACAGCGACACCTTCGTCGACGCCATCACGGCCGAGGATATCGGCGCGCTTCCCGATCGCTCGGTGGCCGAAAGCCTCCAGCGCGTTCCCGGCGTCAACATCGGCCGCTTCGAAGGCACCGACGATCCCGACCGTTTCAGCGTCGAGGGCACGGGCGTCGTCATCCGCGGCCTTCCCTTCGTTCGTTCAGAGTTGAACGGCCGCGACATCTTCTCCGCCACCGGTGGACGCGTCCTTTCCTTCAACGACGTTTCGGCCGAACTTCTCGGCCGCGTCGAGGTGTACAAGAACGTCACCGCCGACATGGTCGACGGCGGGATCGCGGGGACGGTCAACCTCGTCACCCGCAAGCCGCTCGACAACCAGGGCTTTAAAATTGCCGGAACGCTCGAAGCGACCGTCGGCGATCTGGCCGAGGAATGGTCGCCCGGCCTGTCGGTGCTGGCGTCCAACACCGCCGACACCAATATCGGCACGTTCGGGCTCCAGCTCGGGTTCGCGCAGTCCGAACTGATCAGCCGTACCGATGCCAGCCAAGTCACCGATCCCTGCTATCGCGCCGATCTCAACACGCGCTGCATCCGCGCGTTGCAGCCCAACGACGCGGGCGGCTTTACCGGCGGACCGCAGTTCGATGCCGACAGCTTCCCGCCCGAGGGCACGTTGCTCGTCCCCAAGGGCGCGGGCATCCGCACCACCGGGCTCGAACGCGACCGTCGCGCCATCAGCGCCGTCGCCCAGTATGAATCGCTCGACGGCCGCCTACTCGTCACCGGCGAATATCTCCGGGCGGACACCGAATTCTTCACCAACGAATTCTCCGTACTCGCGCTCGTCAACAACGACGACGAATTCCCGATCCCTCGCCAGGGGACGCAGTTCGTCTTCGACGACAACGGCGTGTTCCAGTCGGGCATTCTCAGCCAGGGCAATTCGGACGGCTATGCCAGCCTCTACGGCGGTGTGCGGACAGAGACGCTCCGCCTCCAGCGTCGGACCGAGGCCGACACCGAGGATTTCTCGATCGACGTCGACTATCTCGCGACCGATCGCCTGAGCTTCAATTTCGAAGCCCAGCACATCGCCTCCGATCTCAACGCGTCTGCTATTCTCGGTGCGCTCAACCAGTTTGCCGACATCCGCCTCGACGCGACCACCGACACGCCCATCGTGGAATTTCTCGCGCCGATCAACGCGCCGGACAATATCCTGACCAGCGGCGACAACACCTATTACTGGTTCCTGATCGATTCGATCGAGGACAATGACGGCGAACTGACCAGCTTCCGCGGCGATGCCGAATATGACATCTCCGAAACCGGTTTCTTCCGCGCCGCCCGCTTCGGCGCGCGCTGGGCGGACCGCGAGCGGACCACGCGCAACACCAACTTCTCTACGTGGGGCAACCTGTCCGCGCCGTGGACCGGTCGCGCCGGTTGCGCACCCTGGGGGGCGGGCCCCGGTTGCGGTGCCAACGGTCCGGGGCCGTTCGGCAACGGTTTCATCCCGGGACGGCTCTACACCGGGCTCCCCGGCCAGGAATCCGCGACGGGCGGCGGTGCCTTCGTCGACGAATTCCCCAACTATTCGCAGACGTACGATGCGTTCGGCGACAATTTCCAGCGCGGCAACGTGCCGACGCCGACGCCGGGCCCGCTCTATTTCTATGGCGGCCCCGATTTCCTCGGCGACTATCTGTCGGGCGACGTCGCCGACCAGGCGGCGGAGATCAACACCTTCAGCCAGACGCCCAACCCCTTCTTCGGGGTGCGCGGTCGACAGTTCACCAACGCCCTCACGGGCGAGGTGACGAGCTGCGATCCCTATTGCCCGCCCGAAATCTCCACCGTCAGCGAGACAACGACCGCGGGATATGCCCGTCTCGACTTCGGGCATGATTTCGCGAACGGCGCGGACATCCTCGGGAACATCGGGCTTCGGTACGTCGAGACGACCGTCGATGCGGGGGGTCTGTTGGGCTTCCCCAACCCCTTCTCCTTCGACGATCCGCAGTTCGGCGGCAACGGTGACGGTGTGGCGCAGGTCGGCGAAATCGTCGAATTCTGCGACGATCCCACGCGGCTTCCGCCGGATACGCCCGTACCCGGATATTGCTCGCTCTCGCCCGCGCGCCTCGCCGAATTCGCGGCCGCCTATACCGGCGAGATCTTCGACGACAGCCGGGACGTGACCTACGATCACTGGCTGCCGAGCTTCAATATCCGCTACGACAACGGCAGCGGGATCGTGTTCCGCGGCGCGGTGTCGAAGGGCATTTCGCGGCCCGACCTGGCGTTGTTCGCGGCGGGTGGCGGTTTTGCGGACAATACCAATGTCCTCGACCAGCAGGGCACGCTCGCCACCGGGCCGCTGTTCATCCTCAGCACGGGCAACCCCGATCTCCGCCCGGTGGAATCGTGGAACTACGACCTGTCGTTCGAATGGTATTGGGCGGACGTCGGGTCGCTCACCGTGTCGGGCTTCCTTAAGGATCTAGACGGGATCGTGACGACCGCACGCGAACTGGTGGACTACACCTCGCCCGGCGGCGCGACTTTGACCGCCGAGGTCGTGCGGCCCAACGACCAGCGTAGCGGGACGTTGAAGGGCGTCGAGGTTGCCTATCAGCAGGTCTACGACTTCCTGCCCGGACCGCTCGACGGCCTCGGGGTGCAGGCGACCTACACCTATGTCGACGCGGGCGACTTCACCAACGTCGATCTGGGGGCGCGGCAGAATCTGTTCGTCGCGACCACTCCGCTCGAAGGGGTGTCCGAACATACCGTCAACGCGACGCTGTTCTACGAGAAAGGGCCCTTGTCGGCGCGAACCGCCTACAACTGGCGCTCCGACTATCTCGTGACCGCCTCCGACGTGATCTTCCCTTATTCGCCGATCTATCAGGAAGCGACGGGACAGCTCGACGGCTCGATCTTCTACGAGGTCACCGAGGAGATCAAACTGGGCGTTCAGGGCGTCAACCTCCTCGACGAGGTTACGCGTACGACGCAGCTCGTCGATTTCGACGGCACGCGGATCACCCGCTCGGCGTTCCGCAACGATCGCCGCTTCACCTTCCTCGCGCGCTTCGACTTCTAAAGCGCGCCGGGTCGAACGATCATGGGCCTCGGGGGAAACCCCGGGGCCTTTTTCGTCTGTCCAAGAACTGGGGAAAATCGTGCCGCAGGCTGCGGGGTTGGAAGTCGCCCCGATGGGAGTTTAGTCTAGCCATGTCGGAGCATAAGCCGGACACACCGTACTCGACCTTGGTTCTGTATTGCAGAGACTGCTTCTCTGAAAAGATAACCCGCTCAATTCGCCGCCGGCGGCAAATTTTGCGTATCCAGTAAAGAATGTCGCACCGGCCAACGCTTCACAACAGATATCCGCTGTCGGGCATGATCATGACCGGTGTGGTTTCGGTGTCGAGGATCATCGTGTCGAGCGGTGTTCCTGGCGCGGTCGAGACCGTCGTCTCGAACGCTGTGTTCGCCTGCACGCTCGTCAGTGAGCCGCCGACGACATAGCCGATGAGCTCGCCGTCGAGATAGATCGACACGTCGCTGCCGTACTGCCGGATGTCGAGGTCTCCCGACCCATCGATAATGATCCGGTCGCCCTCGGCGGCCGAGAAGTCCATAATGACGTCACGGCTGCCCGCCTCGAGGACGAATACGTCCGCACCCGTACCACCGGTGAGCGTGTCGTCGTCTGCGCCGCCGACGAGACGGTCATTGCCCGCGCCGCCGACGAGGCGATCGAAGCCATCCTCCCCCATCAGTATGTCGTTGCCGGCGCCGCCATTGACCATGTCGTCGCCCTCGCCCGCGTAGACGGTGTCGGTTCCGTTGCCGCCGCGCACATCATCGCGTCCCGGCCCGGCAAAGATGGCATTGGTGCCGCCAAGGTCGACCAGCTTGTCGTCGCCGCTCGAACCGATCAGCGTGTCGTCCCCCAACCCTCCGAACGATCCCGGGCGGGTCACCGTACCGGTGCTCGTCACGGTCACCTCGAGGGTCGAGCCCGCCTCGACATCTCCGTCGCTGACGAGGATGTCGAACGTGTCGACATATTCGGTACCCGCCGCCCCGCCGAGATCGCCGCGCGCCACATAGCTGTAGCTTCCGTCGGCGTTGACGAAGAGCGTACCGTAGGCGCCGAACACATAGGTCCCGGTCGGCTGCCCCCCCGCAGTAACGATGAAGATCCCATCGCCGTCGATGTCACTGTCGTTGGCAAGCAGATTACCGCTGCCGGTCGTGCCGCTGCTGACGCCAACACTGTCATTGACCGCTTCCGGCGCGTCGTTGGCGCCAGCGATCACAACCGTAAGACTCTGATCGACCGAACCCCCGTTTCCGTCGGCGATCGTATAGATGAAAGAAAGCGCCATGCTTTCACCATCGTCCAGTTCGGCATACGCAGACGGGTCGATACTGAGTGTCGTACCGTCGCGGGATATTCCAGCGAAACCAGAGAGATCGAGCGATACGATAGACATCACATCGCTCGCGTCGACGTCCGAAGCTCCGGCCAGCAGATCAATCGCCACCGGTGCGTCGTCTTCGCTGAGCGATACCGAGAGCGAATTTTCAACGGTGGGATCGTCGTTGATACCCGTGATGAAGATGTCGAACGAACTTGTGAATCGCGCACCAAACTCGTCGACAAGATCCACGGTCAAGGATGCTCCTCGGGCTTCGCCCTGACCGAGATAGGCATAATAACTTTCATCAATGAGAAGAATGCTTCCATCCAGCGACATGCCAGCAGTGTCGGCGCCACTGAAAACGGCGTTTTCGAAGGTGACTGCGTCGCCCTCGGGATCGAACGTCAAGAAACTGAGGTCTAGCTCGATATCACCGGACCCGAGTAACTCGGCAAATGTCCCCAGAGAAAGGAACGGAGCATCGTTGGCGCCTTCGATGGTAATCGTCGCGCTCGTTTCGACGCTTCCGCCGTTGCCGTCGGTCACGGTGTAGCGATATGTGATAACCTCGCTCTCGCCGACCTGCAGATAATCATAATAACTGGTGTCGATCATTACACCGTTGCCGCTGACCGTCAGCCCGCCAGGCGCGCCCGAATTAACGCTGGAATCGATGACGACGCTCGCCGGATCGACCGAAAGCGTATCACCGTCGGCGTCCGACGCGTTGGCCAGCAGGTCGACGACTGAATCCGCCGTGTTGTCGTCCGTGGTCAATTCGACGTCGCCCGAAACGACGGGGTCGCTGTTGACCGCATCCGGTTCGACGAGCGCAGTAAATTCGATGGCGCTGTTGGTCTCGAGGTTCCATCCGAATTCGGACTGTGGCGAAATCACACCCGTCCGGTCGACCGTATAGGTCCGCACGCCGATCTGCCCGAGGTCGAGTGACGCGACGAATCCGCCGGAAGGATCGTCGGTCAATGCCTGCACCGAAACGTCGTTGAGAAGCAGGTCGAGGACAACCGCGCCGGTGTCTCCCGAAACCCCTTCGATCCGGATGGCGGTGAATGCGTCGTTGCCGATGCTAGCGAGCAGTTCGACCAGCCCGCCCTCGCTCGGAAGGTACAATTCGAGATCGTTGAAGGTCAGAACTCGACCATCAAGGAAGGCGCTCAGCCCAACGTAGGGAAGTTCAAACCAGCCGAGATGGTCGGCATCGAGCGAATCTCCTTCAACCCCGTCGATCTTGATGAAGTAACGTGCTCCCACCGCGGTATTTTCGATCGTGGTGTTGTCCGCGATCCGGACGGTATTGGGATCGACCACTTCACTGTTCGTCTCGAGGTCCCACCCGAACTGTTGCAGCGAGGAAAAGCCACCGCTCGGAAAGAATTTCAGCGTCGTAATGGCGAATTGCGCGAAGCTTAGGGTGAGCGTCGTCCCCGCGGTGCCGCCAGCGCCAAGGTTTGTCGAAAGCGCTTCGATGCCCACATCGACGAGCCGGAAATCGACGACATCCGTGGCTGTACCCGTCCGGTAGGCAAAGATGCGCGCCGAAGGCACGCCATCGCCGCCGATCGCCGCGAGTAGGTCCGCGATATTGACACCTCCCGCCAACGACAGGTTCACGGCGCCCGACTGTAACGACCCCGCGCTGAAGTCGCCGATCTCCCACGCAAGAGTGTCGATTGGGAAGCCCCCGCTAATCTCGCGGAAATTCACCGGTCCCGCGATTCCTTCGATGACGAGGAAATAGTCGACATCGGTCGGGACCGCCTCTCCCGCCAGACCGGTCGGTTCGGCGAAACTGTCGAGGTCGACGAGGCTTCCGGTTGACAGATCGAAGGCGAACACCTCGACTGCCTCGAGCCGATCGTTGTCGTTGATCCCGCGCGTCGTCACGGCGATCTTCTCGAAGCTGAAGGTCGCGACGATCACCCCGTCCCCGTACGCGAAGACGTTTTCGATCTGCACCTCGTTGAGCAGGATGCCATGCGGAATGAGGATTCCCGACCCGGTCGTGGCGAGTCCCTCGATCATCACGGATTCAATCGGCCTGCCGCCGGCACCTGCGTCGAGAAAGGCAACGAGCGCGGTCATGCTGGCAAAGCTGACGGTCACCGAACTAAGGTCGTTCGCCAGCGAAACATTGTAGGCCAACAGGGACGTATCCGACGAAAGGCCGTCACCAGCGAACCCGTCGATGGTCACCCTGACGGACTCGAAATTGACGGGATATTCGCGCACCGCACCCGCATCGCTCGCCGGGGCAAGCGGCGACGCCAGGTCGGTGCCGCTCGCAAGGTCGTAGCCGAAGCTCTGCAATTGCGACAGGGCACCGGTCTCGTCGACCCCCCACGCATCGACGCTGATCTTGCTGAATTCCAAGTTGGCGACCAGCGAATTGCCGTCGGCCGACGGCGCCTGCGCCAATTGCGCATCGCCGATGGTCATCCGGAAGACCACGTTTCCGCTTTCGGACGAAACGCCCTCGATAGTCACCTTTCCGAGGTTTGTGTCGACCGCGTAGGCGGCGAGCAGCTCGGTCAATGCCGACAAGTCGGTGAGCACGATTTCCAAGTCGGAAAAGGTGACTTGCCCGCCGCGCAGGACCCCGCTGATCACGTCGGTATCGTTGGTGGCGTCGAGGTTGAACGCCAGCAGATCGTACCAGCCCTCGTATCCAGCCGCCGTCGACGTCCCGTCCACGCCTTCGATGCGCACGTAATATCGCACCGGATCGCCCGCATCGACCGCGCCGCTGGTCGCTGGTATCATCGCGTCGGGATCGATGGGAGTGTTGGTTGACCGATCCCAACCGAGAGCGAACTGCTCCTGGATCGTGCCGCGAATGTCGGCGTAGGCATAGACGCCGATCTGCGTGTAATCGAACTGCAGTTGGATCGCATCCGAACCGTTGCTCTGCCCGTGCGAGACGACACCAAGGATAGCATCGTTCAGCACCGTTCGAGAGACTACGTCCCATACGCCGAGCTCGTTGCGGGCCACGCCCACCAACTCAACGGCGGCAATTGTGCTGCCGCTGCTGATCAGCGCCAGCAGGTCGGGAAATCCCGCAAGATCGTCGACAAGGAAGGCACCCAGCGGTGACCAATTGATCGCACCGCTGTCGGGATCGACCGAAACGTCGAAAAACTGGGCCGCGACTTCGATCCAGCCTTCGTACCCCGCCAACGTCGCGGTCCCTTCGACCCCGTCGATGCGGATAAAGTAGCGTTCCGGCTCGGGCGCATCCCCGCCGGGTATCGATAGAGCGGAAACGAGGTCTGCGGGGTCGAGTGCGACATTGGCCTCAAGGTCCCAACCGAAGAATTCGACGTTTGTCCGGACACCCTCCGGGCTGATATCGGCAGTCTCGAGGCCGAATTTCCCGAAGCTGAGTGCTACGAACGTGGAACTTTCGGAAAAGGACGATCCGCTCTCCGAGATGCTCCTCACCCCAACACCATTAAGGGTCAGGTGATAGACCTCGATATCGCCGTCGACGCCGACGATCTCGATCGCGGGGATGGTCGCTCCGCTCGCGAGGGTGGCCATCAGCTGCGCGAACGCGGCGTTGTTCTGCAGTAAAATTTGCAGGTCAGAAAAAGATATCCGCCCGCTCATCATTGCTTCGAGTTCGGCGGCGCTAAGTGAGAAAGAGGAAAGCTCGAACCAGCCCTCGAACCCAACAGCTCTGCTATCCCCGTCAATGCCGTCGATGCGGATGAAATAGCGAATGGCCATGATATGCTTTCCCCCCTTACGCAACGAAGCGCGGACAGAGGAGTCAGGTGCCAAAAGTGCAAGCCCGACCGTACGCGACTCACGAAGCAGATGCGTCGGACCATATCACCAGCCGCGCAAATCGAGAAGCCGATCCAGCGCAATATTTGGCGCGCCCAACGGTAGAAAGTTGCGAAGCTGCCAGACCAAGTCGCATTTTCAAGCATTTGGCATTGCGTTCGGTTGAGTAGGGTCGCCGATGGACGCCGAACAACCCATGAGCTATTCGCGGACGAGCGGCATACGTTCTGCTATTGATGCAAAGCGGACTTTCACCAGGATCCACATCGAAGCCATTGAGGCAGGCTTTAGTCAAAGGGTGAAATGAAAATACGCCCTCTATTCCACAGATGACAGTCAATCTCGATCAAGTCGACGAGCGCTTGATCCTAATGGGAGCGCAGGCGGCTCATCTGGCTCTTGCTACGCCTGAAACACGGCATTCGCACCCGGTCGATCCTTTAGAAGTCCCCTCGCACCGAAAGGCTGAAGATCGGCCCGATTAATCGGTTCCGCCGCTCGACGAAATCGATCAGCGTCGTTCCGCGCAGACCTTCGAAGACTGTTCTGTCGCGATATGAGCGGGCACCGAGAATATTGCCTAATCCAGCGGCAACAGTGAGGCCGAAGACGTCCTTGTTCTCGACCGAGGCGCTGGCAAACCATGGTCCTTCGGTAGTGCGGGAAACTTCATTGCTGCGATAGCGCGGCTGAACGTATGCGTGGCTAGCGCTGAGTGAATAGGCCCAATCGCTAGCAGGGATATCGTGTCGCAGGTTGAAGCTTGCCTGGCGGGTGGGAAAACCGCTCCATTGTCGATCCTCGTTGGTAAAAGGATCGTTCTGGCGCGAGGTCTGGAATACAATCGTAGCATCTAGCCGCATCCCCTGCACCCCCAAGGGGTCAAGATTGATGGAAGACTCGGAGACGACCGCCGCCGCCCAGGCGCTGGGAATGTTGCCCACCGCCTCGCTGGTTCCGACCGGCACTATGTCAACCCGGTCTTCCACGTCGCGATAGATAAACCGAAATCTAGTCGAACCCCAGGGACCAAGTGTCTTGCCCAGTTCGCCTTCCACGCTCCAATCCTGTTGCGGGCGCAGGTCTGCATTGCCGGCATTTTGATTGTCGTCATCCAGAAAGGCGCGGGCGAGGAAATCGTAGAACGAGAGCTGACCCACGCGGCGCGACAGGCGCACAGAGGCATCGAACCCGTCGCCCGGCTGCCACGCCAATGACAGCGAACCTTTGGGGCGCAGGAAGCTGCGTGTCAGGCCACCATCGCCGGTTTGCATGATGGTCGAATGCTCCGCGCCGGCGATCAGCTGGAACGACAGGTTGCTGGTAATTGGGCGACCGAAGCTGAGCGACCCCTCGTAACGATCTTCGCTCACCCCACCGCTACCGCCCGGAAAGGGTACCTCGATAAAATTGCCGTCAGCATCGAGCAGGAAGAGTTCTGCGACATTTTCGAGCGTGTTGAATGCGGCCTCGCCAGCGAGTTGCCAATCGCCGCCGAACATGCCCCAGCTGTATTCCCCGCGTCCGATGGTCTCCCCGATGTCACCCGATTGCGTGAAGCGGTTGCCAAGCGTGGGCGATGCGTCCGCAAACTCGGTAATGACGGTCTGGGCAAACGGTTCGCGGCTGAACCGCCTGAGGCCAATGCTCTTCAGTCTGCCGGGGCCAAGATCGAAGGCAATGTCCCCGCCGAGCTGCCAGTTCCAGCTGTCCCCGTTCTGGCGCACCGAACGAGCCTGATCGATGCCGCCAACAAAGGTACGCGTGCCGTCTTCACGATAGCGATTGTAGATGCGCTGATATTGGCTGTTGAGATTGGCCTCGACCGACCCGACGGGGTCCCAATTGATGCTGGCGGAGAGGCGAGGCGAGTCATAATCGCTGGTGAAGACCTCGTCGCGCGTTTCGATCAGGGTATCGTTTCCATCGTATACGAGCGTCGCACCCCCCGCGCCCGAGCGACCGGAGTTCTCGTTGTTGAGACCTAGCTGGTACTCGACGGTCCCGGCGCGGCCGCTGAGCGAGACGGTCCCGCGCGTAAGCAGAGGATCGGTGAAATTGGTACGGAATTCGGGGTTCCAGGCGAACTGTCCGGAAAGGTCGTTGGCCCGGTAGACAATGTTGGCGACTTGTCCGGACAGGCCCGGGATATCGAGTGTCGCGCCATCAACAATTTCAATTCGATCCACGGTATCGGCGGGGATGCGCTGCAGGAGAGTGAACAGTTCCTCCGACTTGTTCGACGGACGAACACCATTGAAGAGCACGTTACCGGTCGCGGTGCCGAGCCCTCGGCGCTGTTCGCTATCTCGGATGTTGAACCCGGGTACCTGACTTAGCATGTCGAGTGCGTTGCGCGGGGCGTATCGCACGAAATCTGCCGAGGTATAGATCTGTGCCTCACCGCCAGAGGCAGGTGTTTCAATAAGAGCTGGATCAGGCGGAGGTGCATTGCCCGTTGTTCCGCTATCTTGCGCCGCAGCAGAGGTCGATGTCGCAACAAGAGCGCACGCCATGGCCGTCGACCAAACATACTGATATGCAATCATATCCGTCCTCCCGGTTACACTTGTAATCCAGGTCCCAAATGCGTCATGGGAATGGGTCGGCGTATCGCTAATCGATGAAAGTCGTTCCCCTGGCGACCAACTGCCTGAGCAGGATGAGACGTTCGACAAGGTCCTCGCCCCAAGGCGACACGAGCAGTGGCTCTCGGCTCCTACCCGCTGCGTCTTGGGTAGGCCGGACGTTAATCCCAGTGCCTACCGTGAGCGGGGAAAGCTTCGACGCTTCGGGATATTGTGGGACGAAGTCGACTGAAGTGCCGATAACGGACTGTGCGGTTCAATCGAGAGTGTGAGAACAGCGGCTGCCTCAAGAACGTTCCCTGCCGACAGCGGACATTCTGAAAGCGACACCAACCGCCGCCCCTTCGCCTATGTCGCTCACGCTTGATGTCGGGCATCAGAAAGCCGGACTCCCGTGTACAGCCAGCGTTGATGTCGGCCTCTGTGGGAAATAAGGTTGATGAGCGGCGTCGAAGGTGCGGCGGGCAAACCGTCTCGTCGGCGGCGCAGACGACGACACGCTCACCGGCGGTACGGGAGCGGACGTATTCGTGCTCGAGGCGGGCAGCCGCGACGACATCATGGACTTCTCGACCGCCCTCGAGACACCGATCGACACGATAGTCCACGAGGTCCAAACCACTCAAGTCGCTCGGTGGTCGCATATCTTGCACACCGCAGCGATTAGGGATCGACAGGCCGCATTCGTCCCGCGAAAGCCCTCATACCGTTAAAAGCAGTGATAAAAGGACTTCTGCTTCATGTCCGACGCTGCGACCTTGTGGCGACCTCAGCCATTTCTCGTCAAACTGGACGCCCTTGTTCTGCGGCACCTTCGCGTAGCGCGGGCGAGATGCCTAGGGCGTATCCGCGCCACGCTCTCCGAATGGTTCGGGTCGCCTGAAGCGACGACGTTCTCATCCTACGGCGTCGCTCTACGTACGGACTTCGCCGACAAAACCTTTTGCTACTGCCATTACGGCACCTACGGCCGGTATCTTTCCGATTATCTTCAAAGCATCGAAACTGACTTTGCGTTCGTCGACATCGGCGCAAATCAGGGGCTTTATTCCCTTGTCGCCGCGAACAACAGCGGCTGTAGGCAAATGATCGCTTTCGAGCCGGTCCAGCGGACCTTCGACATCCTGTCGTCGAATATCGCGCTCAATGGCGCAGCAGACAAGGCCGTACTCCTTAGGGCAGCGTTCTCTACGATCTCCGGCGAGACGACCATCTACACGAGGGCAGGACATAGCGGGGCTTCTACGCTCGGCACACATCTAGGTAAGGGGGGTCAAGGGGAACGCATTAGCACCATCGATGCAACGGGGCTCGAGCAGTATCTCGATCCAGCGCTCGATGTTGTTATCAAGATCGACGTCGAAGGGCACGAAGCGGTCGTCGTTGACGAACTGATGGGCTCGCCATTCGTGAATCGCATCACCGCGATTTTCTACGAAATGGATGAACGATACGCCGATGCGGCGTCGGTCTACGAAGCTCTTCGCGACCAAGGCTTTCGCCATTTTCAGAAATTTGGCGTCGGACGGCATTACGACGTGCTGGCGACACGCTAAAGGCTCTGTACAAGATAGATTTTCAATACCTCACGCCGAAACGGGCGGCACCCTTAGGCGCATATCGGACGATCACGGCAGTCGTTCCGCGCGGGAGTTCTCGGGTGTCGTCTATGGGGTACTGAAGGACCCACAGGTTTCCGACATTCTTTGAATGTGGTGCCCCATAGATGACAAAACTGGGCACTCAATCGCTGGGAAATTTTGTTGGTACGGCCCTGACGCGTGTCTGATATAGGGTCGGAGCGGCCATTCCGATAACGACCCCATTTCCAGACATTTCGATCTCGCTTCAGTTGCTTGCTAATGATTGGGGTATTCCTACATCGCAGGTAATGGACAGGGTCGGGCAAAAAGATTCAATTGTTGGCGAACGCCTTCCGTTTTTCTGGGCAGGTTGCGCTGCAATCAGCCTCGGGGTCATGCTTCATCTACCGATGCTGGCAATGGCGCATAAGATGGGTAACCACCTCGCTGGAATGACAATGGATCCCGGCATGTGGTTTGGCATGGCACTGATCCTGATTGGTGCGCTGCTCGCGTGCTTCGGCGCTCTCCCAAAGAAGCGCGCACCGCACGGCGAGCATGCCGGGACCAGCTTCGAAGCGCCGGATTCGACGCCGCTCAACCGCTGGCATGCGGCGACTTTGCTGGTGCTTACGCTCGGTCTCGTGATCGATGTGATGAAGCCCGCCACACTTGGGTTCGTGCTCCCGGGAATGGCAGCGGAATACGGGATCGACCGGTCGCGCGTGGCTTTACTGCCGTTGGTCGCTTTGACCGGAACAACCATAGGATCGTTCCTCTGGGGCTGGCTGGCCGACATCTACGGTCGCCGGGTTTCCATCCTGCTATCCACGATCCTATTCGTATCCACCGCGATTTGCGGTGCGATGCCGGAATTTGAGTGGAACCTGGTGATGTGCTTCCTGATGGGCACTTCAGCGGGAGGCATGCTGCCGGTGATTTACACCTTGCTGGCCGAGGTGATGCCGCCAAGACACCGTAGCTGGGTGCTAGTCCTAGTAGGCGGGACCGGGCTGGTAGGCGGCTACATCGCAGCAAGTGGCGCAGCATATGTGTTGGAGCCGATCTACGGCTGGCGATCACTCTGGTTGCAAGGTTTTCCCAGTGGCCTTTTGCTACTCGCCCTAGCGCGTTTCATTCCCGAAACACCCCGTTTTCTAGCCAAGCGCGGGAGGACATCAGAGCTAGCGGAAATGCAGCGGAAGTTCGGTCTGCGCCCCAAACCGCGCCCAGCGCATCCCCCAAAAGATTCACCGTCGCCGAAAGGTCATCGCCAGATTACCGTGGCACTAACCGTAACCGCACTGTGCTGGAGCTTCGTCAATTTCGGCCTGCTTCTGTGGCTGCCGTCGGACCTGCAATCGCGCGGTTACAGTGCGGAAATCGGCAGCGGGATCCTCGCCAGATCATCGTTGATCGCTTTCCCGACGATCCTGCTCGCGGCGTTCTTCTATGCGAGGCACAGCAGCAAGTGGACGCTCGTCGGGACCGTCAGCCTGACATTCATTGGTCTGCTGGGAGCCTTGCTTCCGGCCAAACTGCTGAGCTGGGAGCCAATGCTGGTTTCTGTCATTGCCATGTTGATCGTTGGCACCAACGGCACAATTGCGGTTCTGCTGCCCTATACAGCGGAGAATTACCCGCTTGGCACGCGCGGCAGGGCAACGGGGCTGGTCGCGGGGAGCAGTAAATTTGGCGGTGTGGCGGTGCAGGTCGCCGCGCTCGTCGGTTTCGCGCCGACTTTGGTGGGAGCGGCCTTGGCACTACTTCTCCCAACAGCTGCTTCTGTGGGAATGGTGGCCTGGGCTGGACGTGAGAGCCGGGGCCGAAGTCTGCGCGAACTCGACGCTGAGTAGGGCAAGTTGCCGCCCGCTTCTGCTCTCGGCCTTTTGCCAGCGACAGTCGCTTTCCCGCCTTGGTGCCTGTCCTTCCTGCCGAGGGTGCCATGTCTTTAAAACCGACCGGCCGCTAACGACCCCATTGCGGACGTTCGGCGCGAACGATCCGCTGCCCCATCGCAGGCCTTGACCAACCTGATGAGCGGGGGCAAAAAGTCAGACAGCTAGCCGCCCGGCTGTGGCTCCGGCGCAACCGCTCTACCACCCCGTCGTGCTCCACCGCCTCAAGGGTGCTGACGCTATCGTCTCGGTTGCGGTATTCCGCCTCGTCGTTTACCCACTCTTTGACCGCATGGAGGGCGGCTCCATGTCGGGTTTCGAGTACCTGTTCACCTTCGCGGGCCTGTTGTTCGGGCTAGCGCTTGCAAATCTTGCGACCGGCTATGCGGACGTGTGGCGTGACCGCACCCGCCGCGCCATCGGTGCGCTTACTCTGTTGCTCGGGCTAGTCCTAGTCCTCAGCATCTGCCGCCAGTGGTTGTCGATCTGGGGTGCGCGCGAGCGGCTCGACCCAGATGCTTGGAGCATTTTTACCGTGCTGTTCGTTGCCGGGCCCTTCGTCTTCCTGAGCCAGGCAATGTTCCCGCGAACGGGTGAGGACTGGGGTTCGCACGACGAATATTATTTCGGACATAGGCGCGTGCTGCTCGGCGTACTGATCATCTCGCCGCTGGTCAGCCTGATCTCCAACCTCCTAAGTGGGGGAGTGGCCGGGCGGGATTGGGAATTCTTCACTTATTATCTTGTGACGATCGGCATCCCGGCAGCGCTGGTCGCATCTTCCAGGCGCTGGATCCACCTTTCCGGCCTTGTTGTCCTGTCCCTTTATCTTCTGGTCCAGATCTTAGTGCGTTGGGGCTGATGAGCAGCAATGTCCAATGTTTCTCTCCGCTGATTGCCGGTGGAAGTGTGTCCTTTTTCCACCCCATGCGGTAGTTCTCGCCCCGAATCCAGGATCCTCAAAGAAGCCGTCGTCGTAATGCCGTCATTTAGGGCGGCAACTGGGCCGGCAGCGGACCGTCCGGTCTTGGCTTCTGCGCCTGAAGAAGCGGTCATTCGATAAGATTTGATCTCCCGTTGGTGAGATTTTCGCGGGGTCATTGAGTGCCGTTACGGATCGATGCCATGATGATTGAAAGTCCAATTATCCGTTGAAAGGGGTATATAGACTCTCTTTTCAATATTCGTTGTGGTAATTTACAGGAAAAGTCTTCTCAACGATAACGTCGTGCTGGCCCTTCCAGATGCTGACGATAATCACTCAGGGGAACAGTAATGGCGCGCGTAATTTTGGATGCCGAAGGCGAAAGCATAATTGTAGGCGGAGATGATGTTGATGTCATCGGAACACCAGGCAGCGAAGAGGTTACCATCGTATCCGGTGATATCACGCTAAATGCCTCGTTCGCGGCCGGGGGTGATACGATCAACCTGCCCGGCGACGCGAGCGACTATACGGTCCGCCATGAAGGCGCTGTTGTCATTTTTGAAAGCGCCACCGCCACGGTCCGCATCCCGACGAGCGATATTGGTTCGACGATCACGCTCGATGACGGTGCCGATGCGCGCACCTTGCTGTTCAACACCGAAACGGGCCAGTTCGAACTGGAGGGGCAGGCGATTACGACCGAGCCCGTGGCCGTTGATGCGCTCGCCACCGCCGATCCGGTCTTCACAAGCGACGATACCTCCATCGTCGCAGAAAACCAGCTATTCGCACTTGATGTCGATGCCAGCGATGCCGATGACGACACAATAACCTATTCGATCACGGGCGGAGCGGACGCTTTGCTCTTCGCGATCAATACCGCGACGGGCATTGTAACATTCAATAGCGCGCCGGACTTCGAAAACCCTGTCGATGCGGGGGGCGATAATGTCTATGACATCGAGGTCACAGCGAGCGACGGTAGGAATAGCTCGGCGCAGGATCTGGCAATTACTGTGACCGATGTCTTTGAACAGCCAACGATTGACCTCGGTACCCTTAGCGCGAGCGAAGGCTTTATCATTCAGGGTATGGCGAGAATTGAACTCGGTTGGTCGGTATCTTCGGCAGGTGATGTCAATGGCGACGGATATGGCGATATTATTGTAGGTGCGCCTTATGGAGACAACGGTGGTCCGAATGCAGGCGAGGCCTACGTTGTGTTCGGCAGCGCGGGCGGGTTCGGAAGCAACGTTGATGGGCGCCAAGTTATCGACCTCAGTTCCTTTAGTGTAGATCAGGGATTTATTATTCAAGGGGATGAGGCAGAAGACCAATCTGGTATTTCTGTATCGTCAGCAGGTGATGTGAACGGGGACGGATATGACGATGTCATCGTCGGCGCACGGTTTGGCGATGATGGCGGCAACGCTGCGGGCGAGGCCTATGTTGTCTTTGGCAGCGGGGGTGTTTTAGGCAGCGACGATGGCGGCGGCCGCCAAATAGTGGATCTAAGTTTCCTGTCCCCAAGCCAAGGCTTCGTTATTCGCGGTGACGTTGAATGGGACCTCGCTGGAAATTCGGTTTCATCTGCGGGCGACGTGAATGGGGACGGATATGACGACTTTATCATCGGCGCGGATTCAGGTGATGATGGAGGTAGCGGTGCGGGCGAGGCATATATAGTTTTCGGTAGTGCGGGAGGATACGGACTTGTCGATTCCAATGGTCGCCAAGTCATTGATCTTAGCCTTTTTCCTGCGGAGGAAGGCTTCATTATTCAAGGGGATGCGGAGGATGACCGAACCGGTTATTCGGTGTCTTTAGCAGGCGACGTCAATGGTGACGGGTATGACGACATTATCATAGGTGCGGTAGGTGGCGATGACGGTGGTACCAGTTCAGGTGAAGCCTATGTCGTGTTCGGCAGGGCCGACGGTTTCGGCAGTGATTTCGATGGACGGCAGGTTATTGATCTCACCACTTTAAGCGCAAGTCAGGGCTTTATCATTCAAGGTGATCGTGCCGGTGATTCTGCCGGCGTTTCAGTATCGTCGGCCGGAGACGTCAATGGCGACGGATATGACGATCTCATCATCGGTGCGGGAGGAGGTGATGATGGCGGTGACGCTGCAGGCGAAGCCTACGTCGTGTTCGGCGGTGCGGGCGATTTCGGCAGCGATCTCGGTGGGCGCCAAGTAATCGATCTCACCACCCTAAGCGCAATTCAGGGCTTTATCATTCAAGGTGACCTATCGAGAGATCGAGCGGGAAATTCGGTATCGTCGGCGGGTGATTTTAATGGGGATGGGTATGACGACCTCATCGTCGGCGCCCCTGGCACCGCAGGTAATGCGGGCGATGCCTATTTAATCTTCGGCGGGACGGGCGCCTTCGGCAGTGATGTCGGGGGTCGCCAACTCTTGGACCTCAGTAACCTTACCGTCAGTCAGGGTTTTATCATTCGGGGCGACGTTGGGTTTGACCAAGCCGGCTTCTCAGTATCATCGGCGGGCGATGTCAATGGAGACGGGTATGACGACGTCATTATCGGTGCGCCTTTCGGCGATGACGGTGGCAGCGGAGCAGGCGAAGCCTATGTGGTGTTCGGTCGCTCGACAGAAATCGAGGACGCAACGCCAGTCGTACGTACCGGTACCGCTGGTGCCGATAATTTGGTCGGCAATGCTGGCGATGACCCCCTTTCTGGCAATAGTGGCGCGAACGTCATTCGCGGTAATGCCGGCGACGATTTCATCTCGATTGGCGACCCTACCTCTGCCGACATCGATGGCGACAGCGACAGCGACGATACGGTCACCGTAATGAACCTATCCCCCTACGGTCTTCTAGAGGCGGACGGTAACACCTACGTACTTTGCAATAACATCAACGAGAATGTGAGCCTGCTTATATCACTGGACGCAACGGTCGTAACAGTGTTCGGTCCTACGCCGGTGCTCGACCTCGACGGCCTTCTGACCGAGGATCCTACTGTTGGGGTCGAACCGCTCGCCATGACCATCGACCCGTCGATCGACGATTTCCCGCAAGTTATGATCGCCCCCGACAGCTTATGGTTGATGTAGATTGGGTTAATCTTTCCCTTCACAGGGTCGTGGCCCATTGTCCGATTCGCTCTGACTGGTGACTGCGGTCTTCTCTTCTCAATAGTTGGACGGCTGTATTTTGTCGCCGGATGACTGCTTTCGTGCTGCTGGGCCAGCAATCGGATTGATCGACTTTGAGGGCGCAAATCGACATGGAAGCGCCCTATGTGCTTAGAAATTCTCAGCCGTCTTGAGTGGGGTGGCCAAGAAATAGCGTATTTCCGGCAATCTTGAAAGTGGTGCCGCTTACAGGACTCGAACCTGTGACCCCCTCATTACGAATGAGGTGCTCTACCAACTGAGCTAAAGCGGCATCGCATGGCGCTAAACCACCAGCGGATGCGCGCCTCTAGCAGTCCCGCCGCGCGGGTTCAAGACGCGATGGCACCGGCGCACGGTTGCTGCCCGCTTAACCCTTTCTTCAACGCTGATCCGGTACGGTCGAGCGCGAATATCCAACGAGGGCGGGACGAACCAACATGCATGCAGACCAGTCGCAGTTCGAGGACGTCAACCAGGTCGCGGTCCAGGACCGGCGGATGCAGGTGCGCGCCTACAATTTCTGGTACTCGCTTCTGAAGGGTCGCGATTTTCCCTCGATCGACGATCTCAAGCCGACCGATCTCAAGGCCTTCGCTTCCAACAGCGTGCTGCTCGATTTCTCCAAGGGGCGCGACGATCCGGCGTTGCCCTACGTCGGCGCCGCGCTGCGGGCGCAGTGCCACGTTGGCCAGGAGGTGACGCACCTCAGCGACGTGCCCGCCCAGTCGCTGCTCGGTCTCGTCGCAATGCACTACGATCGCCTGATCGAAACCCGCACACCAGTCGGCTTCGAAAGCGCCAACCCGGACGACCTGCCCGATGACCAGCCGCTCTATCGCGGGATCCTCATGCCGTTCAGCTCGGACGGGAAGACGATCGACTTCGTCTATGCCGTGATCAACTGGAAGACGCCGGATCAACGCGCGGCCGATCGCGCCGCCGCCGAAAAGGCCGCCCGGGAGGACGAGGAAGCGTTCGAGGATCTCGACACGCCTGCGCCTCTGCCCGAATCGAGCGAGCCGCTCGTCGCCGCGGCCGAGGACGGCCCCGACCACGACGACACGGTCGTTCCCTTCGATCCTGTTTCGGACGAAGCGGATAGGGAGATCGAGGAAGAAGAGGAGACTTCCGACGATGACACCGCGCCGTTCCGCGTGGACGACGTGTCCGAGCCCGAGCCCGACGACGACGTCGAGCCGGAATCCGTACCGGCCGGTGTGATCGCTTTCGATCCGGTCGAGCCGAGCGAGGACGAGCGAGCCGCCGATTGGCAGGCTTTCGCCGAACTTGCCGACGTCGATGTGCCGCAACACATCGTCGATGCACCCGACGAGGAAGCACCGTCGCGCGCCCAAGGCCCCTTCGCGGCGCTTTCGGGCAAGTTCCGCAAGATGCTCTATCACGATCCGCTCGGCGGAATCACCATCGGCGCTGATGGAAATGCGCTCGAGGATGATGGCGAACAATTTCAGCCGTTCGACGAACCGGACGAGTTTTCAAGCGCGCAGGACGACGGGTTCGACGAACCGGTCGGCGCTGTCGAAGCAGCCGATCATGCGACGCCGGTCGAAGAGGCCGCCGAGGTTCAGGGACTGCAGAACGAAGACGCTTTCGACGTGCCGGAGCCGTTTGCGGAGGAAGTGGAACCGGCGGACCAGCCCGCTGTCGACGAAATCCAGGACGTCGTCCCCGATACGATTGAAGAGAGCCACGTCGAGGCTGCTCCGGAACCCGATCCCGAACCCGCGCCCGTCGAACTGGTCGCCGTTCCCTTCGTGCCCGACGAGGCCGATCTCGATGCGCCGGAGTCTGCCGACGAGTTCACCGACGCACCCGAATCCCTCGCGGACGAAACCGCCGCGGACGAGACCGACGAGAAGCCCGCGGCCGACCTCACGCCCGCGCTCACCGAATGGCTTGAGGCCGCGCGCGAGGCCGCGGCGCTGTCGAAGGACGCCGATGGGCGCAGCCGCGCCGCTCTCTACCAGGCGCTCGGCCAGGCCTACGATTTTAGCCTCGTCGCCGCCGAGGAACCCGAGGCTTACGCCGCGCTGCTGGAAGCGGCCGATCTGACGGTGCAGGCACGCGCGCCCATGACGCCCATCGTCAAGCTCGTCTTCGGGCTCGACTACGACAAGACCCGGCTGACCGAATTCGCAAGCGCGCTCAACTACGGCCACCGCAACGGCGTCGAACGCGGCGATTTCGAACGGTTCGTGTCCGAAGCCGATGGCGGCCTCAAAGGCCTCGTCGCCGAGGAACGGCGCCTCAAGCGAGGCGAGGAAGCGCGGCCGACCGGTCCCTCTCCACGTCTGGAAAAGGCCATGCGCAGCCTTCGCTCGCGCGATGCGATCGACCTTCGTGCGATGGGGGCGAACGAGGAATTCTCGCTCGTCCTTGTGCGTCGTGACGAGACCGGGGGGCATAGTCCCGTCGCGCGGGTTCTCGACGACCGTCTCCTCGAACGCGCGATCCTGAAAAGTCTCGACTAGCCGACCCTCGCGCCATCGACGCTACCCCTTGTGACCCCTGTGGACGCAGGTCTATAGCCCGCGCCCGTCAGGTGAGTAGGGACAGGTGAGGATGGCAGCAAAGAACGGCGAGGTTCCGGGTGTGGACCAGCTTGCGACAGCGTTGGAAGCAAGCGCGCTTCCCGGCGATCTGGAAGGCGTCGATCGCGACGATCTGACGGCGGCCGCCGCCTTCGTCGCGGCGGCTGCGAAGAAGCGAAAGCCGGGCGAGCTGAAGCTGGTCCTCGAAAGCCTCGGCGGTCAGGCAGGGCGTCGCCGGATGCAACTCGCGCTCGTCAACGACGACATGCCGTTCCTCGTCGATTCGGTTGCCGGCGCGATCTCCGCCAAGGGGCTGAGCGTCTATCGCCTCCTCCACCCGATCCTTGGCGTGGAACGCGACGGCGACGGCAATTTCGTGCGCTTCGATGAAGACGCGCCGTCCGAATCGCTCATCTACATCGAACTCGACCGGGTCGACCTGCGCCAGCGGAACGAACTGTGCGAACATCTGACCGACGTCCTGGGTCATGTCCGCGCCGCCGTGAGCGACTGGAAGGCCATGCTGGCCGAAATGGAAAGCGACGCCGAGGCGCTGCGCGAACGTCGCCCGGAAGCCGCTGCCTTCATGGACTGGCTGCGGCAGAACCATTTCACGCTTCTCGGCCACGCCCTGGTGTCCGCGGACGGCAAACGCACCGAGGGACTCGGCATCCTGCGCACCGGCATCGACCTTTGGGACAACAGCGTCGTGAAGGCCGCGATCGAATCGCTGACCGACGGCGGGCGCACCTATCTCATCATGAAGGCGGACCGGGTGTCGCCGGTCCATCGCCGTGTGCCGCTGGACGTCATCATGGTGCGCCGCGACGATCACCTCAGCATGCATTGCGGGCTGTGGACCAGCGCCGCGCTGCGCGCCCCCGCCGACCAAGTGCCGATCCTTCGCCAGCGCCTCGCCGCGCTCGACAAACAACTCGGTTTCTCGCCCGCCAGTCACGGCGGCAAGGCGCTGACCCACGCCATCTCCACCCTCCCGCACGATCTCGTCATCAGTTTCGAGGAAGAAGAGGTTCAGGAAGCCGCGCTCACCGCGATGAGCCTGGCCGACCGCCCGCGCCCGACGCTCGTGGTCCTGAAGGGCGCACTCCAGCGTCACCTATACGCCTTCGTCTGGCTACCGCGCGACGAACTGTCGACGGCGCGCCGACAGGCGATCGCCATGATGCTGGAGGATGAGGTCGGCTCGCCCATCTCCAGCTGGTCGGTCGAACTCGGCGACGGCGAACTGGCGCTGCTGCGCTATACGATGGCGACCGATCCCTCGATGCCGTTGCCCGACGTGGGCGCGCTCGACGAGGCACTGGTGGCGATGGTGCGCGGCTGGGCCCCGGCCGTGGAAAGCGAACTCATCGATCTCGTCGGGCCTGGCCGCGCGACGCGGCTGGCGCTGACCTATCTGTCGGCGATGCCCGAATCCTATCGCGTGCGAACCTCGCCGCGCGAGGGCGCGCTCGATATCAAGCGGCTGAGCAGCCTCGACGAAGCTCGCGACCAGCGCGACGTGCGCCTCTATCGCCTCGAGGGCGATGGGCCCAACGACGTCCGGTTGAAGACCTATCGGCGCAAGGGCATCATTCCGCTGTCCGACGCCGTCCCCGTGCTCGAGGATTTCGGTTTCCGCGTTCTCGAGGAAATTCCCACCGGGCTCGCCGACGGTGCGCTCGGTCAGATCCACGACTTCCATCTCGAACTGCCCGACGGCACTGATGTCGAGGAGATCATGGCGCGCGCCGACACGGTCGAATGCGCCATCGCTGACGTCATTGCCGGACTGGCGGAAAACGACGGGTTCAACAGCCTCGTCCTGCTCGCGGGATTGAGCCCCGCGTCGGTCGTCTGGCTGCGCGCCTGGTTCCGCTACCTTCGCCAGATCGGCGTCGCCTTCGGCCTCGTCACCGTGGTGGAGACGTTGCAGGAAGCGCCCGAGGCGACGACCGCGCTGATCGACGCCTTCTGCGCCGCGCACGACCCTGCGCGCGGCAAGGATCGCGAGGCGGAATATGAGGAGGCGTTGTCCGACTTCGACCTCGCGCTCGCCAAGGTGCAGGGCATCGACGACGACCGCATCCTGCGCCTGTTCCGCGCGATCGTGGTCGCCTGCCAGCGCACCAACGCCTTCGCGCTGCAGGAGGACGAGGCGCTCGCCTTCAAGTTCGACAGCGGGCAGATTCCGGGCCTGCCCCGGCCCGTGCCGTGGCGCGAAATCTGGGTCTATTCGCCGCGGATCGAGGGCATCCACCTTCGTGGCGGTCCGGTCGCGCGCGGGGGCCTGCGCTGGTCCGACCGGCGCGACGATTTCCGCACCGAGGTGCTCGGCCTCGTCAAGGCGCAGCTGGTCAAGAACGCCGTCATCGTGCCGACCGGCGCGAAGGGCGGCTTCTTCGCCAAGCAACTCCCGCCGCCCAGCGACCGCGAAGCATGGCTGGCGGAGGGCACCGAGGCCTATCGCATCTTCATCCGCTCGCTTCTCTCGGTGACCGACAACATCGTCGAGGACGAGGTCGTGCATCCCGATGGCGTCGTCATCCGCGACGGCGAGGATCCCTATTTCGTGGTCGCCGCCGACAAGGGCACCGCTGCGTTCAGCGACGTCGCCAACGCGATTGCGCTCGAACGCGGCTTCTGGCTCGGCGACGCCTTCGCGTCGGGCGGCTCGAACGGCTACGATCACAAGGCGATGGGCATCACCGCCCGCGGCGCCTGGGTATGCGTGCAGCGCCACTTCCTCGAAATGGGCGTCGACGTCCAGAACGAGAGCATCGACGTGGTCGGTGTCGGCGACATGTCGGGCGACGTGTTCGGCAACGGCATGCTGTTGTCGAAGAAGCTGCGGCTGATCGCCGCCTTCGACCACCGCGATATCTTCATCGACCCCGATCCCGATCCCGCGAAGAGCTGGAAGGAGCGCAAGCGCCTCTTCGACCTGCCGCGATCGAGCTGGCAGGACTATGACCAGAAGCGGCTTTCGAAGGGCGGCATGATCGTGTCTCGCGCGCAGAAGGCGATCCAGCTGACCGACGAGGCGCGCGCCGCGCTCGGGATCGAGGAGGAAGGCGACATCGCGCCCTCGCGCGTCATGTCCGCGATCCTTAAGGCGCCGGCCGACCTCCTCTGGTTCGGCGGCATCGGCACCTACGCGAAGGCCTCGACCCAGTCCCATTCGGACGTCGGCGATCCCACCAACGACAATCTGCGCGTCGATGCGAACGAGCTTCAGGTGAAGGCCGTGGGCGAGGGCGCCAATCTCGGCATCACGCAGGAAGCGCGCATCGAATTCGCGCTTCTGGGTGGGCGGATCAACACTGACTTCATCGACAATTCGGCGGGCGTCGATTGCTCGGACAACGAGGTCAACATCAAGATTCCGCTCAACCGCGAGATGCGCGAGGGACGGCTCGAGCTGGAAGAGCGCAACGCGCTTCTGGAATCGATGACCGAGGAAGTCGCCGAGCTCGTGCTCGAGGACAACCGGCTCCAGGCGCTTGCCCTGTCGGTCGCCGAAGCGCGCGGCGCGGCGGGGCTGCCGGGTTTCGTGCGGACGATCGAGATTCTCGAGACCGCCGGCCGCCTCGATCGCCGGGTCGAAGGCATCGCCGCATCCGAAGCTCTGCTGCGGCGCGGTCTCGACAATCAGGGCATGACCCGCCCCGAACTGGCGGTCGTCCTGTCGATGTCCAAGATGGCGCTCCAGGAAGCGGCCGAGAAACTGAACCTGTGTGAAGATCCGATGATGGAGCACGAGCTGTTCGGCGCCTTCCCCGAAGCGATGATCGAACAGCATAAGGAAGCCGTCTCGCAACACCGCCTCGAGAACGAGATCATCGCCACCAAGGTCGCCAATCGCCTCGTCAACCGGCTCGGCCCCTCGGTCGCGCTCGACATGACCGAGGAGGAGGGCGTGGCGCTCGGCCAGGTCGCGGTCGCGTTTCTCGTCGCGGAAAACCTCCTCGGCCTTCAGGACCTGTGGGCCAAGATCGAGGAAGCCGACGTCGACGAGGCGACGCGGATCGAGCTGTTCGCCGCATCCGCCAAGTCGATTCGCAACCACCTTTCGGACATTCTCCGTTCGGCGGGCTCGGAAACGAGCGTCTCGGCACTGATCGAACTGTTTGGCCCCGGCTATCGCGAAGTCTCCAAGGCGACCGAGCGTCTGATCCGGGCGGAGGTCCGCACCGAGGCGCAGGCACGCCGCGAACGCCTCACCGAAATGGGCGCCGACAAGGACGTGATCGACGATCTCATCCGCCTCTACGAAGTCGACGGCGTGTTCGGCCTGTCGGCGCTCGCGCAGCGCAAGGACACCGACATCCTCGAACTGACCGCCGCGTACACCCGGCTCGGCGAAGCGATGGGGCTGGACTGGGCGCAGCAGCAGCTTTCCCGCTACGTCCCCGCCGACAATTGGGAACGACTTTTGGTCTCGGGCCTCGCGCGCGATTTCGAACAGTTGCGCATCGACTTCCTGTCGCGACTGAAGCGCGGCGATACCGAGCTGGACGTGAAGATCGAACGGTGGATCGAACGCAACAAGCCCCGTCTCGCGCAGTTCAACCGGCTGGTCGAACGCGCGCAGCAGGGAGGCGGCGTGTCGGTACCGATGCTGGCGCAACTCGCCAACCAGGCGCGCATCCTGCTCGCCCGCTAGCGACCGCATGCGCCTCGCCATCCTTACGCCCTCGCGCTGGGAATCGGAGTTCTTCGTCGAGGAGCTCAAGCGCCAGCGCGCCATCTTCGAAGAGGCGGGGCACGAAACGGTCGAGTGCCGCTGGCATCAGGCGGACGATGCCTTCCTGCGCGGCGTCGACGCGGTCCTGCCGCTCATCGCCTGGGGCTATCACCTCGATCCCGGGCGCTGGTTCGACCTTCTCGACCGCATCGCCTTTCGTAAGGTGCCGTGCGTCAACGATCCCGCGATCCTGCGCTGGAACACCGACAAGGGCTATCTGACCCAGCTGGCGGGCGAGGGCGTTGCCGTCGTCCCGACGATCGAGAGCGAACCGGGAGAGAGCGACTTGCTGTCGCGCGCGGCGACCCGCTTCGGCACGGATCGGCTGGTCGTCAAACCCCGGCTCTCGGCCTCGGGCTTCGGCACCTATGCGTTGAGCGCGGGGGATCCCCTTCCCGGCGACGTGGCGGACAAGCGCCTCATCGTCCAGCCCTTCCTTCCCGACATCCACCGCGGCGAACTGGCCCTTCTCTATTTCGGCGGTACCTACAGCCACGCGGCGATCAAGCGGGCGAAGGACGGCGATTTCCGGGTGCAGCCGGAATTCGGCGGCACCGACGAGGCGATCGACCCGCCCGCCGAGGCCAGGGCGCTGGCCGAAGCCGCACTCGCCTTCTCGCCCGCCCCGCCCGCCTATGCGCGCATCGATGTCGTGATGACCGATGACGGACCGCTGCTGATGGAGCTGGAGCTGATCGAGCCCGAGCTGTTCCTTCGCCACGCGCCCGACAAGGGCGCGGCCTTCCGCGAGGCCGTTCTCGACCAGCTACGCTAGTCGCTTCGGGCGATCGGCCCCTCGACCATCAACCATTGGCGGATCGCGCTCGCCAGCCCGCACCGTGCCGCACCCATCGCGTCGAAACGCGTGAGATCGATCTGCGCCACCAGCGCGTTGACCGGCAGGTCGCGCTCGCGCGCGGCGACCTTCAGCGCCTCCCAGAACAAGGGCTCCAGCGTGATCGAGGTTTCGTGCCCGCCAATGGTCACGGACCGCTTGGCGGGCGGATCGGGCGCAAAGCCCATCAGTACATGTGCTGGCCGCCGTTGATGCTCAGCGTCGATCCGGTGATGAAGCCCGCATCCTCGCCGACGAGGAACCCGACTCCGCGCGCGATTTCCGACGCCTTGCCGAGCCGGTTCACCGGGATCCGCGCGACGATCTTCTCGAGCACGTTGTCGGGCACTGCGGCGACCATGTCGGTATCGATATATCCGGGCGCGATCGCGTTGACCGTGACCCCGTTCCGCGCGCCTTCCTGCGCCAGTGCCTTGGTGAAGCCGTGGATCCCCGACTTGGCGGCGGCATAGTTGACCTGTCCGTACTGGCCTGCCTGCCCGTTGATCGAGCCGATGTTGACGATCCGTCCATAGCCGCGCTCGGCCATGCCTTCGAACACCGACTTGGCCATATTGAAACAGCCGCCGAGGTTGGTGTCGATCACTTCCTGCCACTGGTTGCGCGACTGCTTCTTCATGGTCGCGTCGCGGGTGATCCCGGCGTTGTTGACCAGCACGTCGACGGTGCCGAGCTCCTGCTCGATCTTCGACACCGCGTCCTGGCACTGCTGGAAATCGGCGACATCGAACTTGTACGCCTTGATCCCCGTGCGTTCGGTGAAGTCCCGGGCGGCGTCGTCGTTGCCTGCATAGGTCGCGGCGACGTTCATCCCCATTTCCTTCAGATGCAGGCTGATCGCCTCGCCGATTCCGCGCGTTCCGCCGGTCACGATGGCCGTTCGTTGTTCGTTCATTGTGTCTCTCTCCCTGACAGTTGGGCCCATCCGGACAGCTCGCGACGGATGAGCGCCTCGATCATGTCCATGCCGACCTTCCTGTCGTTTAGACAGTCGAGCCGCGCGAACCGTTCCCCGCCCGCCGCCATGAAATCCTCTTTCCCGCGAATGCCGAGTTCTTCGATCGTTTCGAGGCAGTCGGCCGAGAAACCGGGGGCCGCGATCGCGATCTTGGTCACACCCTGTTCGGGATAGGCCTTCAGCGTATCGTCGGTGGCGGGGGTGAGCCATTGCGCGGGCCCGAACCGCGACTGGAACGCGATGTCGGTCGCAACGTCGAGCCGCTCCCCCAACAGCCGCGCGGTCTTCTGGCAATGGCAATGATAGGGATCGCCCTTCTCCAGCGTGCGCTGCGGCATCCCGTGAAAGCTGAGCAGCAGGCGCTGCGGCGCAAAGTCGAGCGACTTGAGCTGCGCCGACAGGTCGGCCGCCAGCGCGTCGAGGTGGATGGGGTCGTCGTAATAGGGCGGCAGGCTCCGCACCGCCGGCTGCCAGCGCCGATCGCCCAGCCAGTCGGACAGCGCATCCATGCTGCTGGCGGTCGTCGCGGCGCAATATTGGGGATACATCGGCGCGAACAGGATGCGCCGCGCGCCGGCCTCCCACAGCCGGTCGAGCGCATCGCCCACCGACGGATTGCCGTAGCGCATCGCCCAGTCGACCACGACCTCGTCTCCCAGCCGCGGCGCGAGCTGTTCCGCCTGCCGCCGGGTGATCGCGGCGAGCGGGGAGCCGTCCTCGGTCCACACCTCGCGATAGGCGGCGGCACTCTTGGCGGGACGGGTGTTGAGGATGATGCCGCGCAGGATCGGCTGCCACGCGATAGCCGGAATCTCGATGACGCGCCGATCCGACAGGAACTGCTTGAGATAGCGCCGCACCGCGCCCGTCTCCGCGGCGTCGGGCGTCCCCAGGTTGACGAGCAGGACGCCGACGCGCGGCGGGGGAAAGGTCGGGTGATCGGCGGGTCTATCCATCGCGACCATCCTCTAGGGACAGCGGCAACCGGCGCAAGCGTGGACCTTGGTCCGCGGCCAGCGCATTGGCCACCGCGGGCGCGATGATCGCCGGCCCCAGCGAGCTGACGCCGCCGGGTGGCTGGTCGGACGGCACGACCACCACCTCGACCTGCGGCAGGTTGGCGAGCGCGGCCGCCTCGGGTCGCGCGGCGAAAACCATCGACTGCGTGATGCGCGGAGCGGGCAGCAGCGCGTCCGCCAACCCCGCGATCAATCCGCCGGTCACCTGCTGTTCGATCAAACCCGGACTGACCGCCGCGCCGCAGTCGACCGCCGCCACCAGCCGATCGACGCGGATGCGCACGCCGTCCAGTTGCGCTTCGGCGAAACAGGCGATGCGGCTGCCGTCGATCCGCCCGCAGGCCAGACCCATCCGGCTGCCCGCCCCGCCGCCGTCCCAACCGATCAGGTCGGCCCCGCGCCGCAGCAGCGTCGCCATTCTGAGATCGCTCGCCAGCATCCCGATGCGGAAGGAGAGCGGCTCGGCATTGGCGAAGCGCACCGCCTCGTCGATCAGGCTTTCGACCACGAACAGATGCAGCGCCGGATCGCCGCCGCGATAATAGCCGGTGCGCAACGCCACGTCCGCCTCGGCAACGTCGACGCGCTGATCGGGGATCGCGTAGGGCAACGCGGCTTGCCCCAGTGTCATCCGGGCCTTCCCGCCGCCGAGCCGTGCAAGGCTCGCGCCGAGCCCCGGCATGCCGGCATAGCGCAATCGGATCGCGCCGATCCTTCCCCCCGATACGCGCGCCTCCGCCAGTGCCGACAATGGCGGCCGTACGGGACCCGCCGCGACCCCCTGCCGGTGCGACATGACTGCCTGCACCGGACGCCCCAGTCGCTGCGCCAACCGCGCCGCGATGGGCGCGATGTCGCATTCCAGCGCCTGTCCGGTATCGCCCGCCGTCCCCATCGGGACGAGCCGCACCGCACCCGCCGACACGCCGATCGCTTCGGCCACCGCCGCGCGCGTGGCGTCGGGGGCCTGCGTCGCGGCCCAGATGTCGATCCCGCCATCCCCGCGCATCCGCGCGCTCGCGGCGGACGCCTCCAGGCTTCGCGACGCCAGCGGAGCGATCTCGTAGCGCGCAGCGAGGGGCGCGGCCGCCGCCTCGATCGCATCGACCGCATCGCCGATGTCGAGGGTGCTGCGCCAGTTGTCGTCGGTCATCGCCTGGTCGATCGCGGCGGCGATCCGCGCATCGTCGGTCGGCGGGACCGTGAAGCGTACCCGCGCGGCGGTCAGCGCCCGCTCGGCCGCCCATCCGGTCTCGCCCACGACGGCGACGTAATCCTCCTCCTCGATCAGTTCGACCACGCCCGGCGCCCCGGTCGCCCGCGCCCGGTCGAGCCCGGTGACCCGTCCGCCCGATGGCGGCATCCGCACCGCGGCGTGCAGCATCTCCGGCAGCCGCACGTCGCTCGCGAAACGCCAGCTTCCGCGCATCTTGGCGGGCAGGTCGACGCGCGGCGCGCGGCTTCCCACGACCCCCGCCTCCCCCCAACGGCGAAGATCCGCGCGCATCGGCGCCCTGCGGCCCGCCGCCTCGCCCGCCAATTCCCCGAACGACAGCGCCCGCGGCCCCGCGGTGACAGCCCCGTCGGCAATCCGCAGTTCGCGCGCGGTCACTCCGGTACGGTCCTCTGCCTCCGCAATCAGCAGCGAGCGTATCGTGGCGGCCGCGCGGCGCACGTCGAGCGCAAAGCCACGGGTCGATGTCGCCGCCCCCGTCATCCGCAGCGCCGTGCCGAAGGCATCCTCGATCACCGGATTGACGAACCCGCCGCCCGCCGGGAGCGGCTGGACCGCGATATCGTCGATCCGCGCCCCCATCTCGTCGGCGACCAGCATCGCCAGACCGGTCCAGATGCCCTGGCCGGTCTCGACCTGCGGACTGTGCAGCGTGATCGCGCCGTCCGGCGCCAGCGTCAGCAGCCCGCCGATCGCGCGCCCGCCTTCGGGGATGGGCAGCGCCGCCTCGTCGTCCGGCCACAGCTGCCACGCGACCAGCAGGCCGATGCCGACCCCGCCGCCGATCAGCAGCCCGCGCCGGTCGATCCTCACGCCCTTGCCCCCATCGACGCGTCAGCCGCGCCTAGTCGCCATATTGCTTGGCGAGTGCCATGCGGTCGATCTTGCCGGTCCCCAGCCGCGGCAACGGGGCGTCGGCCATGATGATCTCGTCGGGCACCTTGAAGCGCGCGAGCTTGGTCTTGAGATGCTCGCGCAGCACGTCCGACCCACAATCGTCCTCGCACCATACGATCGCGATCGGCACTTCGCCCAGCCGTTCGTCCTTCTTCGCCATCACCATGCACTCGGCGACGGCGGGGTGGGCGTAGAGCGCCTCTTCAACTTCCGCCGCGGCGATATTCTCGCCGCCGCGGATGATGATGTTCTTCATCCGGTCGACGATGAACAGATAGCCCTCGTCGTCGAGATAGCCGATGTCGCCGGTGCGGAAGTAGCCGTCGATGAACCCGGCCTCGGTCGCTTCGGGATCGTTCCAGTAGCCCTTGATGTTGGCCGCCGCTCGCAGCCCGATCTCGCCGGTGCGGCCTTGCGGCACCTGTTCGCCATGATCGTCGAAGATCGCGATCTCCACGAACGGCTCCTGCGGGCGCCCCACGCTGGTCGGCTTGTCGCGATAGTTCTGCCAGAAATTGCCGCAGCCCACCGCATTGGTCTCGGTCAGCCCATAGCCCTGGATCGACCGCGTGCCGGGCAGATCCTCGTCCTGCCGCTTGAGGTGGGAGGCGGGTCGCGCCGCTCCGCCCGAATTGATGTCGCTGAGGCTGGACAGGTCGTAGTCGTCCTTCTTCTCGTGGTTCATCAGTTCCAGCGCCATCGTCGGCACGCCCGTGAATACGGTGACCTTGTGATCCTGGATCATGCGCAGCGCCATCTCCGCGTCCCACTTGTGCATCAGCACCAGTGCGCGGTCGATGACATAGCTGGTCAGCATCACCGGCACCTCGCCCGTGACGTGGAACAAGGGAACGCTGACGAGTGCGCGCATCTGTTCTGGCACCGGATTGCCCTGACTTTCGAGCACGCCGCGCAGCACCATCAGCGAGGTCACGTAGGTATAGGTCGCCTGGCAGACCCGGTGATGGGTCGAGATCGCGCCCTTGGCCTTGCCGGTCGATCCCGAGGTGAACAGGATCGTGGCATCGTCCTCGGGGGTGACGGCGGGCAGTTCGATTCCCTCGTCCGCCTTGTCGAGCAGTGCGGCATAGGCCTGCTCGACCGGTTTGCGGATGTCGAGGGTGACGAGATCGGTGTCGATGCCGAGCCCTTCGACGAGCTTGGCGCGCGCTCCGTCGGCCAGCACCATCGCGGGAGCGGTCAACTTCATCGCGTGGCGCAATTCCTCGCCCTGCCACCAGCCGTTGATCAGCGTCGCGACCCCGCCGGCCTTGAGCGCGGCCATATATCCGACGATCCAGCTCGGACAGTTGCGCATCGCGATCGCGACCCGGTCGCCCTTTGCGAGACCCCGCCCGACCAGTGCCTTGGCAAGCCGATCGGTGAGCGCGTTGAGCTCTTCGTAGGTCAGCTGCTCGTCGTCGGTGATGATGTAGGGGTTGGGGCCGTACAGTTGCGCGAACATCATGAACATCATCGGCAGCGTCGGCGGAAAGTTGGAGACGATCGTGCGCCCGTCGGCATTCTCGCCCAGCACCAGCCGCCCGCCCGGGCCGCTCGCCGCCTCGAGAACTTTCTCATACGCCTGATCCAACGCACTGGGCATTCAACTCTCCTTTGCCTTTGTCGCCCATCACCCTATGAGGCGGGGAAGTACAAGGAAAGCCCGTATGACCGCACTTCCCGCGCCCCCAGCATCCACCGGAGTGGCGCCCGAACCGATCGACGCCGAGAATTACACGGCCTTCCCCGATCTGGGCCTGTCCGACACGGCCCTGAGCTTCGGCTTCTACGATCTCAAATGGTACAGCATCGCCTATATCGCGGGGATTTTCCTCGGCTATTGGTACGTGCTCAAGCTGACCAAACAGCCGGGCGCCCCGATGGCGCGGCGGCACGTCGACGATCTCGTCTTCTGGGCCGCGATCGGCGTGATCCTCGGCGGTCGCCTGGGCTACGTGATCTTCTACAACCTGCCCTTCTACCTCACCAACGGGACGACCATGTTCGGGGTCGACCTGCCACCGCCCTTCGGGATCCTGAACCTGCGCGACGGGGGGATGAGCTTCCACGGCGGGGTGATCGGGGTCAGCCTCGCGATCATCATCTACAGCTGGAAGCACAAGCTCAACTGGCTGCGCGTCCACGATTATATCGCCTGCTGCGTCCCGATCGGGCTGGGGCTGGGAAGGCTCGCCAATTTCGTCAACGGCGAATTGTGGGGCGGCGTCACGACCGTGCCCTGGGCGATCCGCTTCGTCGAGAATGTCGGCGGGGTCGCCGTCCTCGGACCGCCGCGCCATCCGAGCCAGCTTTACGAGGCCGCGCTCGAAGGGCTTGTTCTCTTTCTCATCCTCGCGTGGATGTTCTGGAAAACCAAGGCGCGCTACTATCCCGGCATGCTCGTGGGGGCCTTCATCCTCGGTTACGGCGCCTTCCGTTTCCTCATCGAATATGTTCGCGAACCCGACAGCCACCTCACCGACTTCGCGCTGGCGAGCGGGCTGCAGATGGGTCAGTGGCTCAGCCTGCCGATGATCCTCGGCGGCGCCTATCTCATGGCCACCGCGAAGAGGCGGCGGGTGCGCGTCGAACCCACCTTCGGCACGCAAAGCGTGGCGTGAGTTTCGCCGACGATCTTCGGGCGCGGATTAGGGCCGATGGCCCGATCGGCGTGCACGACTACATGGCCGCGTCGAACGCGCATTATTACGCCAGCCGCGATCCGCTGGGGCGGGGCGGCGACTTCACGACGGCCCCCGAAATCAGCCAGATGTTCGGCGAGATGGTCGGCGCCTGCCTCGCGGACATCTTCATCCGTGCGGGGTCGCCCGCCAACGCCGCTTATTGCGAGCTCGGACCGGGTCGCGGAACACTGGCGACCGACGCTCTGCGACTGTTGATGGGCGTGGGGTTCAAGGGCGAACGCCATTTCGTCGAGACCAGCCCCACGCTCCGCGCCGAGCAGGAACGGCGCCACCCGACGGCGACCTGGCACGACGATGTGGACGGCCTGCCCGAACGCCCGCTGATGATCGTCGCCAACGAATTCTTCGACGCCTTGCCCGTCGGCCAGTGGGTCGACGAAGCGGAGCGGACGGTCGCGCTGGATGGCGACACGCTGCGCTTCGTGCCGGACGGGCCAGTCACGCGCGAGGAATCGCGCGTCGCCGCGAAGATCATGGCGAAGATCTCGGCCCACCTCGCCGAACATGGCGGCGTGCTGCTGGTGATCGACTATGGCTACCTGGCGGGGGAGCAGGGCGACACGTTGCAGGCGGTCAAGCGCCACGAACGGGTCGATCCGCTCGCCCATCCGGGCGCCGCCGACCTGACCGCCCATGTCGATTTCGCCGCCCTTCGCGCCGCGGCGCAGGACGCGGGCGCCCGCGCGACCCGTGCCATCACGCAGGGCAACTGGCTCGAGACGCTCGGCCTCGGCCCGCGCGCGCAGGCGCTGGCGGGACAGAACCCCGACCGGGCGCACGACATCGCGGGCCAGCGACGCAGGCTCGCGTCGGACGAGGGAATGGGCAACCTGTTCAAGGTCATGGCCGTGCATCACCGCGGCTGGCCCGTCCCGGCGGGGCTGGGCGGTTGAGCGAGACGCTGACCGCGCCGCCGCTCGGCGATCTTCCGCACGGCTTCTTCGAGGATGGCGTGGGCATGGGCGCGGCCGCCTCGGTGCTCGCTCCGGAGGCGCGCGTCGCCCGGCTGAAGCAGGTTCATTCTGCCACCGCGCTCGTCGTCGATGCGCCCTTCGACGAGGACTCGCGGCCGGAAGCCGACGCGATGGCGACCGCGATCCCCGGCCTGCTCCTCGCCATCGTCACCGCCGACTGCGCGCCCGTCCTTCTCGCCGATCGCGAGGCGGGGGTGGTCGGCGCGGCGCATGCGGGCTGGCGCGGTGCGATCGGCGGGGTCACCGACGCCTGCATTGGCGCGATGCTCTCGCTCGGCGCGCAAGCAGACCGGATCGTCGCCGCCGTCGGCCCCTGCATCGCGCAGAAGAATTACGAGGTCGGCCCCGACTTCCCCGAACCGTTCATCGACGAAGGTCCCGCCAACGCCGCTTTCTTTCGCGACGGCGCCGCGGGCCGCCCGCATTTCGACCTTCCGGGCTATGTCGCCGCACGGCTGAAGGCGGCGGGCGTTGGGCGCATCTGGCTGTCGGGCGAGGACACCTATGCCTCGTCCCGCTGGCCCAGCTATCGCCGCGCCACGCATGAGGGCACCAGCACGGACCTTCGCTTCTACAGCATGATTGGCATGGCGACGCGGGAAGGCTAAGCGGGCGCCAACTAATCAGGAGAATGCCCCGTGAAAGACCGCAAGATCGGCGACCACAAGCTCGACCCCGCCACGCTGATGATGGGCTACGGCTACAATCCCTCGCTGTCCGAACAGAGCCTCAAGGCCCCGATCTTTCACACTTCCACCTTCGTCTTCGACAAGGCGTCGGAGGGAAAGCATTTCTTCGAAGGCATCACCGGCAAGCGTCCGGGCGGCGGCATGGAAGGCCTCGTCTATTCGCGCTTCAACAATCCCAACCAGGAAATCCTCGAGGATCGCCTCGCCCTGTGGGAAGATAGCGACGACGCTTTAGTCTTCTCGAGCGGGATGACCGCCATCGCGATGCTCATGCTGGCGACCTGTCGTCCCAACGACGTCATCCTGATGTCGAGCCCGCTCTACGCCGCGACCGAAAGCGTGATCATGAAGATCCTGCCGCAGTTCGGCGTGCAGCATCTCGATTTTCCGGCCAGCGCGACGCGCGAGGAAATCGACGCGCATCTCGCCAAGGCGCAGGAAATGGCCGAGGAAAAGGGCGGCAAGGTCGCGCTCATCTATCTCGAAAGCCCCGCCAATCCGACCAACGCGCTCGTCGACGTGCAGGCGGTCGATGCCGCCCGCCGCGCCGCTTATGGCGAGGACGAGCTGCCGCCGATCGCGATCGACAATACCTTCCTTGGCCCCATCTGGTCGGCGCCGCAACGGCATGGCGCGGACCTCACCATCTACAGCCTGACCAAATATGTCGGCGGCCATTCGGACCTCATCGCGGGGGCCATCACGGGCAAGCAGGCGCTGATCGACGTCGTGCGCCCGATGCGCAACACGTTGGGCGGCATCTGCGACGCCAACACCGCCTGGATGCTGCTGCGCAGCCTCGAAACGGTCGAGGTGCGCATGACCCGCGCCGGCGAGAACGCCAAGGCCGTCTGCGAATTCCTGCGCGATCATCCGAAGGTCGAGAGCGTCGGCTACCTCGGCTTCCTTGAGGAAGGCAGCCGTCAGCGCGACATCTACGACCGCCACGGCCTCGGCGCCGGATCGACCTTCTCGCTCTATCTGAAAGGCGGCGAGAAGGAGGCCTTCGCCTTCCTCGACGCCCTGAAGATCGCCAAGCTGGCGGTCAGCCTCGGCGGCACCGAGACCCTCGCCAGCGCACCGGCCGCGATGACCCATCTGTCGGTGCCCGAAACGCGCCGGCACCAGCTCAAGATCAGCGACAATCTCGTCCGCATCTCGATTGGGATCGAAAAGGCCGACGACCTCATCGCAGACTTCGCCAACGCGCTGGAAGCGGTCTAGCCCCAGTCTTCCACGCGCCACCCGTTGGCGCGTGCCATCGCCGCGAGCTTCTCGTCGGGATTCACCGCGACGGGCTCGTCGGCGAGGTCGAACATCGGCCCGTCGGAATGATGGTCCGAATAGAAGCGCAGGTGACCGGGCACGATCCCTGCTTCCTCGATCCACGCATCGACCATCTGCCGCTTGGCGGCGGCGTAGCAATTCTCGCCCGCGATCACCGCACAGACCGCCCCGTCGGCACCCTCGACATGATCGGTGCCGATGACATGGTCGAAGCCCAGCCGCTCGCCGATGCGCCGCGAATAGAAGCGATAGCTCGCCGTCGCCATGACCAGCATCCGCCCCTCGGCGCGGTCGGCCTCGATCGCCTCGCGCGCACCGGGGCGAAGGTTCGACCGCATCACCCGTTCGGCGAAACTGTCGAGATAGGGCGACAGCGATCCCGTCGACACCGTATGCCCGATCAGCAGCCGGTGATTGATTTCCTTCAGGCGCGCCCGGTCGACCAGCTTCAGCCCGTAAGCCAGCAGGCTCGCCCCCACCAGCGGCAGGAAAACGAGGCGCCACGGGCTGCGACGCGACGCGACGTGGATGAGGAACGGGGTATAGGTCGGCACCCGCGTGATCGTCTGGTCCATGTCGTAGATCGCCAGGTCGCGTTTCATCGCGTCTCTCCTTCCGCTCCGTGCTCGGCAAGCCAGCTCGTCGGGCGGATGCGCCGCAGCAACCGCCCCCGCGCCACCGACAGCCGCACCCCATAGACCAGCACCGTCACGATGCTCCAGAACGCCACCCATTGGATGCCCCATTCGGGCCGCATGACGACGAGGCTCGCGCCCAGCAGCAGGATGTTGATGTTGCGCCGCGCCGCGATCAGGCGGAAGAGACTGTCGAACCGCCGCCACAGCGACAGCGGGAAACCGTGCCGCGCCTCGAACAGCGCTTCGATCCCGCGGACCAGCGCGAAGGCGGTCAGGATGGCGAGCGTCAGAAACCCGGCATAGACCGTCTCCAGCGACCGCTCTCCCAGTTGCACCCCGTGCATCCACCCGATGTACCAGAACGGCGGATGCGCCAGCCCCAGGATCCGGTCCAGCCGCCGCCCCAACAGGCTCGACGTGCCCGTCACCTTGGCGAGCTTCCCATCGACCGTGTCGGCCAGCATGTAGGCCAGCGCCAGCACGAGCCCGATGCCGAACGCCGCCTGCCAGAACGCCACGAAGGCGAGCACGCTGAGGATCGCTCCGATCGCGGTGATGCGATTGGCGGTCAGCCCCGCGCGCGCCGCCGCCCGCGCGATCTCGAACCCGGGCAGCCGCAACAGCGCCAGCGTCACCGCATCGCTGACCCGCGGGGTCGCCGCATCGTAAAGCGCGCGTTCGATCTCGGTCAGGTCGCTGTCCTCGTCGAGCAGCGCGACGAACGGGCGGTGCCGCTGATCGACGGCGACCAGGTCCGTTTCCTCGCAGTCGATGACCGTGAACACTTCCGCCTTCACCACCGCCTCGCTGGAAAACAGCCGCTCCGCTTCCAGCCGTTCGGCGGGGCGACGGGCGTGCGCCAGCACGGGACGCCCCTCGCGCACCAGCAGGTGCCCGGGATGCGCCGCGATATAATCGAGCCATCCGGGCGACACGACATGCCCCATGTCCTGGATGACGACGCCGCGCCCTCCGTCCTCGCGCAGGCTTTCCACCGTTCCGGGGTCCAGTCCGGCCATCGCCGCGACGCGATAGGCGCGCATCCGGGGATCGAGCCCGAAGGGCGCCTGCGCGCTCTCGCCCAGCGGTACGAACAGGGCGGGACGGTCGTCGGTCGCTGGAGAATGGCCGCTCATGGAGGATCAGGCGTAAGCCGCACGTTCACGAGGCACAAGGCGAACCGCGCATTCCCGCTTGCCGCGTGCACGGCGATCTTCCACTATCGGGACATCTATGGCGACCACGACAACTGCTCCCGATGCCGAAAACACGCTGCGCCCTACGGGTACGCTGTCGATTGCGCGCGTCGGCGGGCTCGAACGCGACATCAAGGCCGCGCCCGACCCGCTGACCATCGACCTGTCCGAGATCACCGCGGCCGACACGGTCGGGACGTGGCTTCTTTATCGTACGCGGCGCGAACGCGGTGCCACGCTCGTCAACGTCCCGCCCTTTGTGAAGGAACTGCTCGAGCAGGTCGAGGACGCCGATCAGGAAGTACAGGTCACCCCCGACAAGCGCGGCGGACCGCTTCAGGTGGTGGAGGAAATCGGCCTCTACGCGCACGAATTCTGGCGCACCATGCTCGGCCTCGTCGGTTTCTTCGGCGCCACCCTGATGGGGTTCGCCAGCATCTTCCGTCATCCCAAGCGCTTCCGCCTCAATGCGGTCGTCCAGCGGTTCGACCTCGTCGGGGTCCGGGCACTCGGCATCGTGGGACTGATGAGCTTCCTCATCGGCATCGTCATCGGCCAGCAGGGCGCGGTGCAGCTGCGCCAGTTCGGGGCGGAGGTCTATACGATCAACCTGATCGGCCGTCTGACCTTGCGCGAACTGGGAACGCTGATGACCGCGATCATGGTCGCGGGCCGCTCGGGCAGCGCCTTCGCCGCCCAGCTCGGCACCATGAAGATCACCGAGGAAGTCGACGCCATGCGCACCATCGGTGTCTCGCCGATCGAGGCGCTGGTCATTCCGCGCGTTCTCGCCGCCACCATCATGATGCCGCTGCTCGCCTTCTTCGCCATGGTGATGAGCCTGGTGGGCGGCGGCCTATTCGTCTGGATCGCGCTCGAGACGCCCCCCGCCACCTTCATCCAGCGGTTGCAGGAAGTGACTCCGATCACCGACCTGTGGGTCGGTCTAATCAAAGCGCCGATCTTCGGGTTCCTCATCGCGCTGTCGGGTTGTTACCAGGGGATGCAGGTGAAGGGGAACAGCGAGGACGTCGGCATCCGCACCACCTACGCGGTGGTCCAGTCGATCTTCCTCGTCATCGTTCTCGATGCGGTGTTCGCGGTATTCTTCAGCTCGATCGGATGGGTGTGATGGACGATTGCCAGCCCATCATCGAAGTGCGCGGCCTGCGCAACGAATTCGGCGACCAGGTCGTCCACGAGGACCTCGACCTCACCGTCTGCCGCGGCGAGATCATCGGCGTGGTCGGCGGGTCGGGCGCGGGCAAGAGCGTGCTGATGCGCTCGATCATCGGCCTCCAGACCCCCGCCGCGGGCGAAATCACCGTGCTCGGCGAGAACATGATCGACCGCAGCGACGACGAGGCCAAGAACATCCGCCGCCGCTGGGGCATCCTGTTCCAGAACGGCGCGCTCTTCTCGACGCTGACCGTCGCCGAGAACGTGCAGGTCCCGATCCGCGAATATTTCCCTTTCATCAAGGCGCCGCTGCTCGACGAAATCGCGGGCTACAAGATCGCGATGAGCGGGCTGGGTCGCGAGGCCGGGCCCAAGTATCCGAGCGAGCTGTCGGGCGGGATGCGCAAGCGTGCCGCGCTCGCGCGGGCGCTGGCGATGGACCCCGAACTGCTGTTCCTCGACGAGCCGACCGCGGGGCTCGATCCCATCGGCGCGGCCAAGTTCGACGAACTCATCCTCAGCCTCGCCAAGAAGCTCGATCTCACCGTCTTTCTCATTACCCACGATCTCGACACGCTGCACGCGATCTGCGACCGTGTGGCGGTGATTGCCGACAAACATGTGATCGCGGTAGGAACCATTTCCGAACTGACCGCGCTGGACCATCCCTGGATCCAGGAATATTTCTCCGGACCCCGCGGCCGCGCGGCCATGCCCAAAGCCGCCGAATAGAAAGCGATCATGGAAACCCGTTCCAACCATATTCTCGTCGGCGCGATCGTCCTCGCCCTTCTCGCGGGACTGCTCGTCTTCACCGTCTGGGTCGCCGGTCTGTCGGCGAGCGCGAAGAAATGCTTCGACATCTACTTCCCCGGCGACGTCAGCGGCCTCACCCGCGGCTCCAACGTCAGCTTCGCGGGCGTTCCGGTGGGCGAGGTGGAATCGATCAACCTTCTCCCCGACCGCCCCGAGTTCGTCTGGGTCCGCGTGACCGTCGATGCCGACGCGCCCGTGCTCCAGGGTACCGAGGCGCAGATCGCGGGCGTCGGCTTCACCGGCATCTCCGAAATCCAGTTGCAGGGCGCCACCACCGGCGCGCCGCCCGTCACCGACGTCGGACCGCAGGGTTGTCCCGTCATCCGTTCCTCGCAGAGCGTTCTCGACAGCGTTCTCAACTCGGCCCCCGAACTCATCGATCGGATCCAGCGGCTGACCGAGCGCCTGTCCGAACTCCTGTCGGACGAGAACCAGAATTCCATCTCCGACATTCTCGAGAACATCGAGGGCGCGACCCAGACCCTGTCCGATCGCGCGCCCGACCTTGCCGATGCCATCACCGATGCCAGCATCGCGGCGCGGCAGGCGGGCGTGGCGGCCGAGCGGTGGGGCGCGGTCGCCGAAACGACCGACGGCATCCTCAAGGAGAATGCGGCTCCCGCCTTCGCCGAATTGCAGACCTCGATTTCCGCGCTGCGCAGCGCCACCGAAACGCTCGACGGCGCGATCCAGGACGCGCGCCCCGGCCTTCGCCAATTCAGCGAAAGCACGGTCCCCGAGGCCGACAAGCTGATCGCCGATCTGCGCACCCTGTCCGACAGCCTCGAGGGCTTCTCGACCCGTCTCGACAATGACGGGATCGGCGGCGCCCTCGGACCCAAGCAATTGCCCGATTACGAGCCCGCAGGAGGCGAATGATGACCATGCGTATGATTGTGGCGGCGATGTCCGCCTTCCTGCTGGCCTCGTGCAGCCTGTCGAGCCTGACGGGCGGCGGCGAGGTTCCCGAACAGCTCGTCACGTTGTCGCCGACCACGCCCGAACCCGCCGCCAACCTCACGCGCAGCGAAGCCGTTTCCTTCGCCGTTCCGCTGGTGGCCGAAGCGCTCGCGACCAATCGCGTCGCTGCCATCCGGGGCGGTACCGCGGTCGCCTACATTCAGGATCTCTGGCTCGTCGACCAGTCCGCCAACCTGTTCCAGCAGCTCGTCAGCGAGACGACCTATCGCTCGACCAACCTGCTCGTCGTCGATCCGCGGCAGGCGGGTGCGGTCCCGGCGCTGCGCGTCACGGGCACGCTCTATCGCTTCGGCTTCGACGTCGACCGGCAGGAAGTCGTCGTCGGCTACGAGGCGCTGTGGGAGCGCGACGGCGTGGTCTCCACCCGCCGGTTCGAAGCGCGCGAGCCCGCGATCGGCTACGCCGCCGACGTGACCCCCGCGCTCAACACCGCCGCCAACCGCGTCGCCATCGAGGTCGCGAACTGGATCGCCGGCTGAGCGTCTAGCCCAGCGACTTGGAAACCTGTTCGTAGACGTCCTTCGACAGGCTCTCCGCCGCCGCCACCCGTTCCAGCGCCGCCTTCATCTGATCGGCACGATCCGGCACGAACCGCCGCCACCGGCCGAGCGGCGGGACCAGCCGCGCCGCGACCTGCGGATTGAGCTTGTCGGCCTCGATCACCATGTCGGCCAGAAAGGCGTAGCCCCGCCCGGACGCATGGTGGAACACCCATTGGTTGGCAGTGAAATTGCCGACCAGTGCGCGCAGCCGGTTGGGGTTGGACAAGGTGAAGGCTGGATGCGCGCGTAGCGCCTCGACATCCTCGATCCCGCTGTCCCGTTCCGCCCGCGCCAGCAGCCCGAACCATTTGTCGATCACGAGGCTGTTGTCCTCGTACCGATCGTAGAAATCGTCGAATGCCGCCTCGCGCTCGGGCGCGTCGAGGTTGGCGAGGACCGCGAGCGCTCCCTGCCGTTCGGTCATGTTCCGCGCGCCGTCATATTGCGCCTTGGCCTCGCGCGCCCCGCGGTCCGGATCGCCTGCTGCCAGATAGGACAAGGCTACGTTGCGGAGCGCCCGGCCTCCCTTGGCGGCGACCGAAAGATCATCGCCCGCCGGGGGGTCGCCCGCGCGCAGTCCCGCGAATTTTTCGGCCAGCGCCTTGCCGATAGCCTTCTTGAGCGCACCGCGTTCGCCGTGAACCTTGTCGGGGTCGATGCGGGTCAGCTTCTCGCCGATGTTAGTCTCGGTGGGCAGCTGGAGCGCTTCCGCCGTGAAAGCGGGGTCGAGCCGCTCGTCGTCGATCGTGGCTGCGAAAGCGTCGATGATCGGCTGCGGGTCGAGGTCGCGGTCGCCGCCGATCGCCGGGATAAGCGCGCGCAGCGCCAACTCCTGGATCGCCTCGTAGCGGGCGAACGCATTGCCGTCGACGCGGGCCAACGCGGCCAGTTCCTCGTCGGTCCGGTCGGTCTCGAGGATGATCGGTGCGGAAAAATCGCGGTTGAGCGACAGGATGGGTCGCACCGCATCCCGGTCTTCGAACGTCACCACCTGCTCTGCCTCGGTCAGCATCACGGTCCGCTCGCCGCCATTGAGTTCGCGGCCCGTATGTTCGTCGAGCATCGCCATCTTGATGGGGATCGCCATCGGCTTCTTGTTCGACTGTCCGGGCGTGTCGGGAATGTCCTGCTGCAACCGGAGCGACAGCGTCTCGCCCTTGCCATCGTAATCGAGATGCGCGCGGACCGTCGGCGTTCCCGCCTGGCTGTACCAGCGGCGGAACTGGCTCAGATCCTCCCCGCTCGCCTCCTCCATCGCGGTGACGAAATCCTCGCAGGTGGCGGCTTCGCCGTCGTGGCGTTCGAAATAGAGATCGCTGCCCTTGCGAAAGGCGTCTTCCCCCAGGATGGTGCGCATCATCCGGATAAGTTCGGCGCCCTTGTTGTAGATCGTCGCGGTGTAAAAATTAGCGATCTCGATATAGCTGTCGGGCCGCACCGGATGCGCCAGCGGGCCCGAATCCTCGGGGAACTGGATCGCGCGCAGAAGCCGGACGTCTTCTATCCGCTTCACGGCCTCGTCATTGTGATCCTGGCTGAAGCACTGGTCGCGGAAGACGGTGAAACCTTCCTTCAGGGATAGCTGGAACCAGTCGCGGCATGTGACGCGATTGCCCGACCAGTTGTGGAAATATTCGTGCGCCACGACGCCCGCGATATTGTCGTAATCCATGTCGGTCGCGGTATCGGGATCGGCCAGCACGTAACGCGAATTGAAGATATTGAGGCCCTTGTTCTCCATCGCGCCGAAGTTGAAATCGTCGACCGCGACGATGTTGAACAGGTCGAGGTCGTATTCGCGTCCGTAGGTCTCCTCGTCCCACTTCATCGCGTCTTTCAGTGCCTGGACCGCGTGCCCGGTGCGGGGCAGGTCCTTCTCGCGGACCCAGATATTGAGATCGACGGTGCGCCCCGACATGGTCGTGAAGGTCGAATGGTTGGCCGACAGGTCGCCCGCGACCATCGCGAACAGATAGGACGGCTTGGGGAAGGGATCTTCCCATCGCGCCCAGTGCCGCCCATCGTCATGCTCGCCCGTCTCGACCTCGTTGCCGTTGGCGAGCAGGATCGGATAGGCGGCCTTGTCGGCGTGCATCGTGACCTCGTAGGTCGACAGCACGTCGGGCCGGTCGGGGTGGTAGGTGATGCGGCGAAACCCTTCCGCCTCGCACTGGGTGCACAGCAGCCCGCCCGATGCATAAAGGCCCATCAGCTGGCTGTTGGCACTGGGATCGATGGTGACCTCGGTTTCGACCTCATGAGCCTCGCCCGAAAGCTCGACGACCAGTTCCTCCTTCTGAAAGGTGAAGGGCGCCGTTTCGCCGTCGACGCGAAGCGCGTCGAGCGTCAGCCCGTCCCCCGCCAGCCGCAGCGGCCGGTCGTGCGATCCGTTGCGCTCGACCGCGAGGATCGCGCGCACCCTTGTGGCTGTAGGATCGAGGTCGACATCGAGTTTTACACCTCGCACCCACCAATCGGGTGCAGTGTAGTCCTTGGCATGGGTTTCGACATGATCGGGCATCGGGGGCGCTTCGGGATTCATCCGCGCATCGGCCATTGTTCACTCTCCTTACCCCGCGTCGGGGTTGGTCACTTTCATCGGACGCCGGCGGCTGTAGAGCGCCAGCGCGAGCCCCGCCATCGCCAGTCCGGCGCCGGCAAGGCTGAGCGGTGTCCATCGGAAACCCTCGAACAGGGTCGAGAGTGCCATCGCAACGATCGGCACCATCGCGCTGGAGTAGGCCGCGTTGCCCGGTCCGATCCGCCGAACGACGGGATAGTAGAGCGAGAAGCAGACCACCGAGGCGGCGAGCGCCAGCCAGAGAAGGCCGACCCAATAGCCCAGCCGCCATTCGACCGTCGGCGCGCCGTGCAACGCAACAGCGATCGCCCCGTCCGCTACCGCGCCGATCCCCATCGCCCAGGCGAGCAGTGCGAACAGCGGGAAACGCTTGGTCGCCTCGCGCGCCTGATAGACATTGCTGATGGAGGCGGCGAGCAACGCGAAGACCGTCCAGCCCACGCCGATCAGCAGCGGCCCGATAGTCAGCTCGGGACGCTCGCGCCATTCGTGAAGAAACAGGAGCGCGATCCCCGCCATGGCCACGAAGGTCGCGCCGATGAACCGTCCGGTCGGACGCTGCCCCAGCCACCACCATCCCAGCAACGCGTTGGGCAGCATCAGGAGCGCAAAGACCGTCGCGACGAGGCCCGAGGTGATGTAATGTTCCGCGGCATAGACCGCGTTGAAGTTCATGCAGAATTGCGTGATCCCGACGACCGCTGCAGCGGTGAGGAAGCCGGGCGTGGGCCGAAGGCTTTCGCCCCTCCAGCGAGCGACTAGGGCCATGCCCGCTGCGGCGATGATGAAGCGATAGGTCACCGACCATGGCGCGGGGACGACACCCAACTGATCCTTGATGACGATCCAGGTCGAGCCCCAGATGAGGGTAAAGATGACGAACGGCAGCCACACCTGCCGCATCCCTTCGCGCGGCAGGCTCATATCGGCATTCTCATAACGCGCGGATCGCCTCGGCGAGCTTTGCGACCATGTCATGGTCCTGGTCCCAGCTGGTGACCAGCCGCACTTCGCCGTCCGCCCAGTCGTAGAAGTCGAAGCCCGCTTCGCGCAGGCGCGACGCTTCCGTCGGCGACATCTTCACGAACAGTTCGTTGGCCTCGACCGGATAGACCAGGCGTTCCCCGCATGCCTCGGCGAGCATCGTGGCGGCCGTGTTGGCCGCGCGAGCGTTGGCCAGCCACCGTTCCTCCTCGAGCAGCGCGAGGATCTGTGCGGCGGCGTAGCGACCCTTGCTGAGCAGATGCCCGCTGCGCTTCTTCATCACGCGTACGGTGTCGGCCAATTCGGGATCGAACAGGATCAGCGCCTCGGCATTCATGCCGCCATTCTTCACGAAGCCGAACGAGAGCGCGTCCACGCCCGCCTTCCACGTCAGTTCGGCGGGCGAAGCATCGCCGCCCACGATGGCGTTGGCGAAGCGGGCGCCGTCGACATGAAACCTGAGGTCGTGCCGCTCGCAGACCTCGCCCAGAGCCTTCATCTCGCTCCGAGCGTAGCGCAGTCCGTATTCGGTCGCATTGGTGATCGACAGGCAGGCGGGCTGGACCTGATGCACGTCCTTGCGAACGCGCGCCATCGCCGCGTCGATCGCATCCGGGGCGACCTTCGCGCCGGGCCCGTCGAGCAGGGTGAGCTTCGCACCGTGCGCGAAGAAGCCGGGCGCGCCCGCCTCGTCCTGTTCGATGTGCGCGAAGCGGTGACAGAGCACCGACCCCCATGGCGGGCACAGCGCGGCCAGCGCCAGCCCGTTGGCGGCGGTGCCGGTGGTGACCCAGATGGCGGTCACGTTGGTCTCGAACAGTTCGCCGAACGCGGCGTCCATGCGCGCCGACCATTCATCGCCGTCGTAGGCGGTATCGAGGCGATTGGCGGCGGCCAAGGCCTCCATCACGGCGGGATGGGCGGGGGCGGCGTTGTCGGAGAAGAAGCGCATCGCCTACCGATTAGGCTCGCAGGCCCGGCGGTCAATGGGGCGCACAAAAATGGGGCCGGTGCAGTGTCCTGCCGCCGACCCCGAGTTCCTTGGGAACATCATGAAGAAAGCTAGTTGCTTTCGAGGTGTATATTTAACCTCCGATGGTTAACGAACACTGTATCCCGCGGTACCGCGGGGGTCTTCGTCGCTGGATTGCCACCGTTTATCGTCCGAACGCGCCATTTAACGGCCCGACGGCCCCAGCGGCCCGTCAGTCGCGCTGAAGCGCGATCGGGGCGCAGCGAATGAGGCGACTGTCCTTCAGCGCAGCCGTGCGGTGGACGGTGATCGCGATGTAGTCGGGATTGCCGATCATCGTCAGAAAGGCCTCGGCGTCCGGGTATCGGGCGATGAACGCCATGTCCCATGCTTCGTCCTCTGGGCCGATGAGAGTGAGGGCGGGCGAGGCAGTCCACACGACATCGAGTCCCAGCCTGGAAGCGATCTTCTGCGTCTCGCCGAGATAGTGGTGGTAGGCGTCCGACCCGCTCCAGCCGTTCGTGAAGGCCTCGTGATCGTCAGGATAGTCGGCGGTGGCCCGAAAGCGCAGCAGGTTGAGCATTTCAATGGGTTCGCCGAACGGCAGATCGCGAAAGGCGGCGAGCTGCCGTTCGGTAGGGGCGATATGGGTCATCCGCGTAGTCCTCTAAAAGGCGTTGAGGGTGTAGCCTTCGCGCTGAAGCAGCGCGTGCGCCGTCATGGCCGACAGCGCCATCTCGACACCCGGAAGCAAATCGGAGGTCTTAACGTCCTGCGATGCGGCGGACTGACCGCACACGATGATCCGTGCGCCGTTCGCCAGCAGTTTTTCGACCAGATCGCGATTGGGATTCGCGCCCTCGTAATTCTCGCCGAACCGATTGTCCGCCACGACCGCGAAAACGGCACGGCCATGGACGACGATCGCGGGCCGGATGTCGGCGGGATCCATCCCCGCCGCGGCGTGCATGTTGATGAAGCGCGCGGCGGACAGCAGTGTGCGGTTTTGGTTTTCGGCGGTGAGATCGGCGGTATCGAAGCTGTGCATCAGCACGGTCCCGGCGGGAACGGGCATGGTGACGTCGACGGGACCGTGGGGGCCATAGCCTTCGATCACGGGTCCGGTAGGCCAGTCGGCGGGTTGCGCGGCGGCGAGAATGAGGGAGGTCAGCAGCATGGACAGAATCCTTATGTCGAGGCGACGAGCGCGGTGAAGACGCGGATCATCAGCGTTTCGGCAGCACGGAAATAGCCGAGTTCGACCTCGGTATCGCCCGGCTGGTGATAGTCGGGATTTTGCGAACCATCCTCGAATTCTTCGGAAATGCTCGCGACGGCGAAGCCCTGGCGGCGATAGGCTTCGTGGTCGGTATTGGGATAGGTGGTGACGAGCAGCGAAACGGGTAGACCCTCGGCCGAGCGTTGGTAGAGGGCGGTGACTTCGGCGCTGTTGCTGTCGAACTCGATCACGCCGTCGTCGTCGCTGTCCCAGCCGATCATGTCGATATTGTGCATCGCTTCGAGCGGGACCGTTCCCGTTTTCCAGCGCGCCGCGTTCACCTGCGCTCCGATCAGGCCGAGTTCCTCTTGATCGAAGAAGACGAAATGGATGGTCGCGTCGCGGGTGTCGAGCGCGGCCAGCGCTTTCGCGACCGATAGCACGATCTGCACCCCGCTGCCGTTGTCGTCCACCCCGGGGCTGCCCGGCACGGTGTCGAAATGCGCGCCCAGAACGATGTGGCGGGCGGAATCGGTGGTCGCGGGCAGGGTGGCAACGACGTTCGCGCCGGTCAGGATCTGGCCGTTCCGGACCCGCACGCCGGGAAAGTCGCTTGTCGCATAGGGGCGGGCCTGCGCCGGGATGCCCAGCCGCGCGAATTCGGCCAGCAGCAGGTCGCGGGCGGCAGCACGCTGTTCGGGCGTGGAGCGTTCGACCGTGAGCAGAAAGCCGGGTGCGCCGGTCGCGGGTTCGATCGCGGCAGACGGGGTCGCGGCGGGATCGGCGACCGGGGCGCAGGCGGCGAGGCTCGCGAGAGCGGCGGCCGGGAGAAGGTGTCGGGAAATGCTCATCCATCGATCATGGGGCGAGCGCGAACCGGCGGCAAGACGGAGAAAACGGTTGTCGCCACGATTGGCGAACTCCGCCGGTGTCGGTAGCGTGGCGCGATGGGAAAGATGCGTCCGTTCCGAACGTCGCGACCGGCGCGGCGGCGCTGGCCGATCCGGGCGTCTTGGTCTTCGCTGCGGACCATCGTTCTGCTGGCGGCCGTGGTCGGTCTCTACGCGCTGTCGGAACCGGCGATCGTCTCGACCGGGACCATCTTCGAGGCGGAACGCGAGCGGATCACGGGGCCCTTTTCGCGCTGTGGCCGGGGCCGGCTCCATGCCTGTGTGGTGGACGGGGACACGATCAGGCTAGGGGACCGGCGGATCCGGATGCTGGGTATCGACGCGCCCGAACTGTTCGAACCCGCCTGTTCTCGGGAAGCCGATCTGGCCGCGGCGGCGAGCGCGGAACTGCTGCGGCAGCTCAACCGCGGCGATGTCGTGATGATCCGGGACCGGCGCGACGGGGTGGATCGCTACGGGCGCGACCTGCGCCGGCTGGTGCGCGATGACGCGGGCGGCGAGGTCGATATTGCGGGCGAACTGGTCGCCATGGGTTTGGCGCGGCGGTGGATCGGCTACGACGTCGGTTGGTGCTAGGAGGAAGCGATGAAGGGCAAGGAATATCGTCAGGCGATGGCGCCGCTCGAGGAGGAACTGGTCGCGGCGGCGCGATGGGCGCGGGCGACGGGCGCGCGGATCTGCGTGCTGCTCGAAGGGCGCGACACGGCGGGGAAGGGCGGGACGATCCGCGCGATCAGCCGCTATCTCAATCCGCGACAATGCCGGATCGTGGCGCTGCCTAAACCGACCGAGGCGGAAGCGACCCAATGGTATTTCCAGCGCTACGTCCCGCATCTGCCGAGCGCGGGGGAGATCGTGCTGTTCGACCGCAGCTGGTACAATCGCGCGGGAGTGGAGCGGGTGATGGGGTTCGCGAGCGAGGCGCAGGTCGACCTGTTCCTCCGTCAGGCGCCCGAGTTCGAACGGATGCTGGTCGACGACGGGATCCTGTTGTTCAAATACTGGCTGTCCGCCAGCCAGGTGAGCCAGGAGGAGCGGTTCGCCGAACGGCTGGCCGATCCGTTGAAGCGGTGGAAGCTGTCGCCGATCGATGCGGCGGCGCGGACGCGATATGCGGACTATTCCCGGGCGCGCGAGGCGATGTTCGCAGCGACGCACCGCGACCATGCGCCGTGGACGGTGGTCGATTTCAACGACCAGAAACAGGGACGGCTGACGCTGATCCGCGATCTGCTCGACCGGCTGCCCGATACGCATGTCCCGGTGGCGCCGTTCGACTGGCCCGCGCTGGGGCATGAGCCGCTGGAGGAGGACTTCGGTCCGTTGAAGCCGATTGCGCGCTGGAGCGAAAAGACCGCGAAGGACGAGACTTAACGTCCATCAAAGCGGTGCGGATGCGAATGTGGTTCAACGACGGCTCCCGCCCTTGCGAGCGTTGCCATGAGCCCGACCTTCTCCCTTTCCCTCGATCCGCGAATGGTGCTTCGCGTCGTCGCGCCGGTCGTGATCGCGGTGGTGCTGGTGGGGGCGGGTGCGGATCTGGCTCTGACCACCTACCCCGGCGAGACGACGGAGCGCGTGTTGCAGCGCCTGTCGCTGGCGACCGATACCAGCGTGCCGACCTTCCTAGCCGCGACGCTGCTGGCGGGATGCGCGGTCCTGCTTGCCGCGAGTGCGCGGGCGGAAGAATTGCGGGGGCACAAGGCGGGCGCATGGTGGCTGCTGGCCGGGGTGTTCGCGGTGCTGGCACTCGACGAGGTGGCGATGCTGCACGAACTGTCGGGCAAGGTGCTGGAAGCGCTGGTGCCCGCGGTTGGGGAGTGGGGCGGGTTGGTGCATTACAGCTGGGTGCTGGTCGGCATCCCCGCGGTGCTGCTGCTGGGGGTCGTGCTGGGGCGCTGGTTCTTTCGGCTGGATGCGAAGACGCGCGGTCCCTTTGCGCTGGCGGCGATCCTGTTCCTGTCGGGCGCGATCGGGGTGGAGATGATGAACGGAGCGATCGACGAAGCGGTGGCGGGGCGCAGCCGGCTCTATGCGCTGTCGACCGCGATCGAGGAGGGGCTGGAATTTGCGGGTACGCTCGCCTTCCTGCACGCGCTGGTGGCGCGGCTGGGGCGGGCGGGAACCGAAATTACGATCCGGTTTCGCGGGTGCGAGGCGACCGGGGCGGCGGGACGTGCCACCCGACGTTCCGGTCCGTCCTCGCCGAAGGCCGCGAACGATCAACCGGGGTGGCGCACGGGGTCGTGACCGTAGGTGTGGCGCTCGCGGATCTGGCCGTCTTCGCCCTGAAGAAAGACTTCGACCTCGTCGGCGCGGCCCATGCGGCGTGCCTCGTCCCAAGCGTCTTCCTGCGTGTCGTGGACGCTGGAGGCGCGGGTCGCGCCGGCGCGCTTGACCTGCCAGCCGTCGGAATGGGGGGTGCACCAGATGTTGTCGGCCATGAACGGGGTCTCCTTCGCTGTGAATCGTTTCGCGGGGAGAACGGCGCGCGGACTCTGGGCGTTGCGGGCAGCGGGGCGAGGCGAGTCGATGGTGGGGTGAGGCGTGCGGGGCCAGCCGTGGAAGTTCACGAAGGTCACGCTACGTCCGGCCCCGTTCGCCTTCCCCGCAAGGCCAGCGTCGAAGCGGAGTGCGGCGGCCGGGCGGCTGTAGAGGGCGGTCATCGGAAGGACGATGGCAGATCGGGGGCGTGTAGGACAGCGCCGGTCGCGACGCGCGCTTCTGCACCTTCTCAATGTCGGGTGGACGACGTTAAAAAGTTGCGATAGGTTAGTTTTCCGAACGCTTGGGGGGAGCCGTCGTCATGCCTTATCGTCACGCGCATTGGTGGGTGCTGGCCTGCCTGGGGGTTATCCTGCTGGGCTTCTGGCCGAGCTACTGGAGCCAGGCGGGGAGCGCGCGGTGGGAATTCCACCTGCACGGCGCCGTCGCGACGGTGTGGGTGATCATGGTCGCGACGCAAAGCTGGTCGATCCATCACAAGAAGCGCGCGCTGCACCGGGCCACGGGGCAATCGAGCCTTTACCTCTTCCCCTTCCTGACCATGGGGCTGATGGGCATCGGGATGGTCAATGCGGAGCGCGTGGTCGCGGGGGGCGATCCGTTCATCGCGCTTTATGGCGATACCTTCTTCCTCGGCCTGTGGCCCGCGATCGGCGCCTATCTGGTGCTCTATTACAATGCACTGAAACATCGGCGGAAGGTGTGGGCGCATTCGGCCTATCTGCTGGGCACCCCGATGATCCTGTTCGAAAGCCCAGCGAGCCGTGCGATCGGCAACAATATTCCCTTCTTCAGGATCGAAGGACCGGCGGACTTTGCCAACATCCTCCACACGATCATGATCACCGATGCGATGATGGTCGCGCTGGCGCTGGTGCTGTGGTGGCGGGCGCGGGAGCGGAGCAACGCCTTTGCCGTGGTCGCCGCCTTCATCATCGCGCAGATGGTGCTGATGAGCGTCGGCTATTACCTGGTCGATCTCGACAGCTGGGTGGTCGCCTTCGCAGGACTAGGAACGCCGATGGCGCTGGCGATGGGATTTGTCGCAGGGGCGGCGGCGAGCTGGCTCGGCTGGCAAGCGGGCAAGACGCCGCAGCGGGTCGGTCCGCCGGGAGCGCTTGCGGCGGAGTAGGAGGCGAGGCACCGAGGATAGGACAAGCGGAGCGAAGCGAGCGCGGCCTATCCGAGAGATGCCGAACCGCGGACGGCCTGCTCGCTTCAGCGAGACAGGACCGACGGGGTCAGGCCGCCCTGACCCCGTTCTCGCCTAAGATTTAGCGTCCACGGTTGGCAAGTTTCCGAAGCAGGATTTTGAAGTGGTTTCGAAGTTGTCTTTTCACTCCGGAATTCACAAACTTCTTGTCGGCACGAGACGCATACGAATAGAAGTTCTGCTTACCCAAATGTGAGATGTCTCTATATAATTTGCGCCTGTAAGCTTTGTGAGCAGGTTGGCCTTTCCGCGCAGCTCCACGAATTGTTCCCCGAACTGCGTAGGTCATGCGCCGATAGTATCTCGACAAAGTTCGGGCGCGAAGTAGGACACGCTGTCCATCAAACGTGAAGCCGAGGTATGTGACTGGTTTATCGACGGCAAGGTCGCCCTGATGGTGGGTAAACCGGCTGACTTCGGTCTTATCGGGGTTAATCACTAGCCCACTGTGGGAGCCCGCCGCGCGTGTCACGACGTGTTCAGCGTCGGCTTCTGCGTCCGGATTGCAAATTATCATAATGTCATCGGAGTAGCGCCGGTAACTGGCATCATTTGCAGCGACCCATGCCTGAATCTTCTTGTCGAATTCGGCCATCGCAACATTCGCAAAAACTGCTGAAATGGGTAGACCTTGCGGAATTCCATTTCTTTTCATCGAATTGCTATGAATGAGTTTGGCACCTCGTAATGTCTCAAGAGCCGGCCCGATGTCATCGACGAGTGGGGAAGGCGGGTCCGTCGGTTTAAATCCTAGAGGAATACTGATCTGCTTCAGATCTACCCAGTTATGCCGGACTATGCTTTTGAATACGTTAAACCAATCAAGCGTGAGCTCCTCGGTTTGCAATACTTCACGAAGCGCACACTTTAACTCAAAATGACTTATTGAAGGAAAGAAATCAGATATGTCGAAGCACATCACTGTGCACTGCCCTCGTGCTGAAATTTCAGCAAAGGCATCAGCCGCCATATCAACATTTGATCCTAGACCGCTTCTATACCCCAGGACGGCTCTCTGAAGATCATTGCGACCAAGCCAATCTTCGTACTGCAATTGCAGCTTGTAGGCGTAAAACGCATAGATCGCAGCGTCTCGGTGGGCCGCATACTTTATCTCACGGGCTTTTACGCCGACTTTTCGAGGCCGCTTACGCCGTACGATCGCCTTATTGGAGTTATCCGTTTTGAAAGTCCTTCGACTATCAGTGTAGCCTATAAGGGGAAGAAACGAATGACGCGCCACGTTAGAAGGTACGCAAGCAAACTGCTTGGCCGTCTCGTAACCAATAGGATAATCAAAGTGTGGGTAATGGCGTTGTCGAAACCACCCGCCAAGCTTCTTAATTCTCATTATAGCAAGTCCGGGAGTGCACGGGTTTCGCGTCCACCACTTTGTCACTCCCGGAACCAACGATATCCGATTGAGTAGAAATATCTGGCTAAGCCATTCCTACGCTCTCGTACCGCAAATTTACGCGATGCGCTATAATGATGAAGTAGGCATCTGGTGCAGTTTGACCATCTGGCTCTATGAGCTAGCGGCGCTGTTGCTACAAGTCTACGAATTAACGATTGACAGGAGTTACCACTTCTCCCTTCCCCCAATTTGGAAGGGCAAATTACTTTTAATTAATTCGACGAGTTAAGGCAAGCCCCTACTTCGCGAACATATCCGCCAGCGCCTCGTCGCCCTCGTCGTCCGCCTTTGCGATCTTCGCTTTCTGGCGGCTGTCGAAATTGTCCCACACCGTGTTCCAGTCGCCCTTGGTGGCGCCCTTCGAATATTCGGTCGCGCGGGTTTCGAAGAAGTTGGCGTGCTCGACACCGTTCAGCAGCGGGGCGAGCCAGGGGAGGGGGTGTTCCTCGACCATGTAGATGGGCTTGAAGCCCAGCTGGCTGAGGCGCCAGTCGGCGATGTAGCGGATATACTTCTTGATATCCTTGGGCGTCATGCCCTCGACGGGGCCGAGTTCGAACGCGAGGTCGATGAAATTGTCCTCGAGCCGGACGACCTTCTGGCACATGTCGACGATCTCGTCGCGCACGGCGGGGGTCAGGCAGTCGCGTTCCGACACGAATTCGTGGAACAGGCGGATGATGCCCTCGCAGTGGAGGCTTTCATCGCGCACCGACCAGCTGACGATCTGTCCCATGCCCTTCATCTTGTTGAAGCGCGGGAAGTTCATCAGCATGGCGAAGCTGGCGAACAGCTGCAGCCCCTCGGTGAAGCCGCCGAACATGGCGATCGTCTTGGCGATGTCCTCGTCGGTGTCGACGCCGAACTCGTTCATGTAGTCGGCCTTGTCGGACATTTCCTTGTAGTCGAGGAAGGCCGAATATTCGCTCTCGGGCATACCGATGGTGTCGAGCAGGTGGCTGTAGGCCGCGATGTGGATCGTCTCCATGTTGGAGAAGGCGGCGAGCATCATCTTCACTTCGGTCGGCTTGAAGATGCGGCCGTATTTTTCGTGGTAGCAGTCCTGCACCTCGACGTCGGCCTGGGTGAAGAAGCGGAAGATCTGCGTCAGGAGGTTGCGCTCGTGATCGGTGAGCTTCTGCGCCCAGTCGCGGCAATCCTCGCCCAGCGGCACTTCCTCGGGCATCCAGTGGACCTGCTGCTGCTTTTTCCAATAATCGTAGGCCCAGGGATATTCGAAGGGCTTGTAGGTCTTGCGGGCTTGAAGAAGGCTCATGGGGTTTCTCCCTGGGTTGTGGGGGCAGGCGAGAGCGCGCCGAGCCCCAATGCGAAGATGGTGAGGGCGATGCCGAGCATGGCGGCCATCGCGCCGGCGATGCGGTTGCGGTAGCGGGCGGGTGCGTCAGCGGGCCGACGGGTCAACAGCCACACCCCCGATATAAGGGCGAGCGCGCCGACAAGCAGCATGACGAGCGATGAAGTGAGGCTCATGCGCGGCCCACCGCGGAGCGTGTCTCCCCCTTCGCCCGTTGGTAGGGTGAAGAGAAAAAAGGAGACATACCAACATGTTTGAGAAGCAACGCATCAAAGAGCATATGGAAATCACCGACGCGAAGGGCCAGCATGTCGGCACCGTCGATGGGGTCGAGGACGACCGCATCAAGCTGACCAAGTCCGACGCCGCCGATGATAGTCATCACTTCATTCCGCTGAGCGATGTCGACCGTCTGGAAGACAATCGTATCTACCTCAACGAAACCGCGCGGATCCCTGCCGGTCTCGGAACGGTCGGATCGTAACCAGCGACCAACAGGGGCGCGCTGGCGGGTAGCCTCCAGGAGGCCCCGCCGGCTCGCAGCCCCCCTCCCGACATGACGTCGGCGAGGTTTGCAAAACGAAGAACGCCGCGCCGGACTTAGCGCGGCGTTTTTCTTATGGGTAAGGCGCCCGCGCATCCTACTGGCACGCGAGGCATTCGTCGTAGTCGGTCGACGGCAGCTCGTACTTGGCGGCCTCGGGCGTATTGTCCTTTTCGACCCCGCCCGCGAAACCGGCACGCTGCACCGACTTCGAACGCAGGTAGTAGAGCGACTTGATACCCAGTTCCCACGCACGGAAGTGGAGCATCAGCAGGTCCCACTTGTCGACATCGGCGGGGATGAAGAGATTGAGACTCTGCGCCTGGTCGATGAAGCCCGCGCGGTCGCCCGCGAGTTCGAGCAGCCAGCGCTGGTCGATCTCGAAGCTGGTGCGGAAGCTCGCCTTTTCTTCCGGGCTGAGGAAGTCGAGGTGCTGGACGCTGCCGTCCTTCTCTAGGATCGAATTCCAGACCTGATCGGAGTTCTTCGATTTCTCGTCGAGCAGCCGTTCGAGATACTTGTTCTTGACGATGAACGATCCCGACAGCGTCTTGTGGGTGTAGATGTTGGCGGGGATCGGCTCGATGCAGGCGCTGGTACCGCCGCAGATGATGCTGATCGACGCGGTCGGCGCGATCGCCATCTTGCAGCTGAACCGTTCCATCGCGCCCATGTCCTCGGCGTCGGGGCAGGGGCCGCGTTCGGTGGCGAGCATCATCGATGCCTCGTCGACCTGTGCGCGGATATGCTTGAAGATCTTGAGGTTCCACGACTTGGCCATGGCGCCTTCGAACGGGATGTTGCGCGCCTGAAGGAAGCTGTGGAAGCCCATCACGCCGAGGCCGACCGAGCGTTCGCGTTCGGCGCTGTACTTGGCGCGCGCCATCTCGTCTGGGGCGCGGGCGATATAGTCGGAGAGCACGTTGTCGAGGAAGCGCATGACGTCCTCGATGAACTGGTCGTCGCCGTTCCATTCGTCCCATGCCTCGAGGTTGAGGCTCGACAGGCAGCAGACGGCGGTACGGTCCGCGCCGAGGTGGTCGCGACCGGTGGGCAGCGTGATTTCCGAGCACAGGTTCGAGGTCGAAACCTTGAGGCCGAGATCGCGATGATGCTTGGGCATCGAATTGTTCACGGTGTCGGAGAAGACGATATAGGGCTCGCCCGTCGCCAAGCGGGTCTCGACCAGCTTCTGAAACAGGGCGCGGGCATTGACCTTGCCGCGCACGCTACCGTCACGCGGCGATTTCAGTTCGAACTCGGCGCCATCGCGCACCGCTTCCATGAATTCATCGGTGATGAGCACGCCGTGGTGCAGGTTCAGGGCCTTGCGATTGAAATCGCCCGACGGTTTGCGGATTTCGAGGAATTCCTCGATCTCCGGGTGCGACACGTCGAGGTAGCAGGCGGCCGATCCGCGGCGGAGCGAGCCTTGGCTGATCGCCAGCGTCAGGCTGTCCATGACGCGCACGAACGGGATGATGCCGGACGTCTTGCCGTTGAGACCGACCGGTTCGCCGATGCCGCGCACGCTGCCCCAATAGGTGCCGATCCCGCCGCCCTTGCTGGCGAGCCAGACATTCTCGTTCCAGGTACCGACGATGCCGTCGAGGCTGTCGTCGACGCTGTTGAGATAGCAGCTGATCGGAAGGCCGCGCCCGGTGCCGCCGTTCGACAGGACGGGGGTGGCAGGCATGAACCAAAGGTTCGAGATGGCGTCATAGAGGCGCTGGGCGTGCTTCTGGTCGTCGGCATAGGCGGCCGCGACGCGCGCGAAGAGATCCTGATAGCTTTCGCCCGGCAGGAGATAGCGATCCTTCAGCGTTTCTTTGCCGAACTCGGTCAGCTTGGCATCGCGCGATTCGTCGGTGACGATCTTGAAGCGGCGCTCGTGGACCTTCTTCGATTCCGAGACGGTGACGTCGTCGGTGGTGACTTCGCTGCCCGTTGAAAGATCCATGATGCCTCACTCCCCTGCGCTGATTGTTCGCGAGCGCTCCGAGTCGCCCGATGTTCCTGTTTCGTTCGTACCGGCTCCTACGCTCGAAACGAACCCTTTTGAAGCAGGCGTGGAGTCAATTCAGTGACTTATCCCCGCTTCCCCCGTTACGCACAGATCGCCCCATGCCGGAAATGGGTATTCCCGGCCCCAATCGCAAGATGTTGCGGGGCAACGTCGCTCGTAACACTAGGGATTGTGTCCAAGCACCGATCGCAACGCAAGAGTCATTTTTGTCACAGCGCAGATGATTAAGGGTTGTTTACCCTATTTTGCCCGCGCTTCCGCCGCTTTTGACGGGACAATTTTCTGTGGATGGAATGGCTCCGCAACGACGACGCCCGAGGGCGTCGATGGGGTGAGTCCGGCGGGTCACGGAGGACCACAGGGTAGGGGCCAGCTCCGACAAGATATCTTTGATCGGTCGCGCCGCTGAACGGAGAATCGCGACGGGGTTTTCGTCCCGACTTCATCTTGTCATAGAGCCGTCATGATTCTTCGACTTCCGACGGCCCTGAGCGCCCTTTTCATCGCGGTCCTGCCTTCCGCAGCCGCAGCCCAGAACATCAGCGGCGTGTCGGGCCCGACCGTGTCCGGCGGAGAGACGGCGAGCGAGGTGCGATTCGGGTTCGAGCCCGGCGAGGACGGCGCCGATGACCGGTTCGGCGCGCGAGTGCACGTGCAGCATGGATTGTCGGAGAGCCTGCGTCTGCGCGGTATTCTTTTCGGGCGCGAGCGGGGCGAGGGATTCGAGACCAATGCGGTGGCGGCCGAACTGCTGTGGCAGATCACCCCCGACGGGGAGCCGACTCAGGTCGGGGTGATCGGCGGGGTGCGTTCCGGCTGGAACGGGACGTCGGACCGGGTGCAGGTGAACCTGGCGGCGGATCACAAGCTCGATCCTCTCTGGAGCATCCGCGGCAATATTCTCGGCGAGCGACGGATCGACCGTTCGGGCGCTCCACTCCAGTTCGGAGCGCGAGCGCGGATCAAGCGCGAATTGAGCGACGATGTTGCGCTATCGCTGGAAGCGTTCAGCAGTGCGGGGACCTTCTCCTCGAGCGGGGACGAGGAACTACAGGTGGGGCCGATGGTGGAATTCGGGGTGGGACGGTTCGGCGTCTCGGCGGGCTATCTGGCCGGCGTTCACGGCGCATCCGACCACAACTTTCGCCTGTTCCTCAGCACCAAATTCAATTGAGGCTGGCCGACGCTTAGCGGTCTGCTCCTTCAAACAGGTCGAGCGCGCGGGCGGTCATCTCTTTCTCTACCGGCAGAAAGCCCTGGATCCAGCTGGTTTCGTCGTCGGACAGTTCGGGCTCTCCGCCGATGTGCCAGGCGATGCCGCGCGGGTTTTCCAGATCGACCCACAGCCCCGAGCGCAGGCCGTAGGCGTCGCCCGAATGACCCGCCCAGCGACCAAGTGGCAGTCCCGGATCGTCGGCGCATTCCGCGCCCGGCGATTGCAGCAGGTGGACGCCGAGCCCGTAGCGGCAGAACACGCCGCTCCACGTGTCGCCGTTGGTGCCGTCGTAGTTCCATTGGGGGGCGACCATCCGGTCGAACAGATCGGGCGACAGATAGGTGCGGCCACCTGTCGTGCCGCGACCGAGGAGAAGGCGTCCGATCTGCGCGAGATCTTCCGCGCCGATGCGCAATCCCCCTTGCGGCGAGAAGAGCGCGCCATTCTCACCGGGGCGCCAGCGCGACAGGTCGCACGGCTCGCCGTCCTTGACGACGACGGGGCAATCGGGTCGCCGACCGCCGAGGTCGTCCCAGACGGGAACGCCTTCGCGTTGCAGGACGATCGCGCGGGCGATGGTCGCGTCCGAACAACCGGCCCAGTTGAAACAGGCGTCGAGCCCCATCGGGGCGAACAGCAGGCGGTCCATCAGCCGGTCGAAGCGTTCGCCGGTCGCCGCCTCCATCGCGCTGGCGACGATGACGAAATTGAGGTTGGAATAGGAGAAATAGCCCTCGCGCGGCTCCGCGCTCCACGCGGCGGGGTCGGCGAGGCGGTCGCGAAGCGTGTCGCCTAGCGGGATCGCATAGCCCGCCCCGTCGCGCACGCCCGAGGTGTGCGACAGAAGCTGGCGAAGCGTAACGGGCGTGCGCGGCGCGGCAGGATGCGCGACGGGGTAGCCAAGGACATCGCCGACCGGCGCGTCGAGCGAGAGCCGGCCTTCCTCGACCAGCATCATCGCGCCGATGGCGGTCACAAGCTTGGAGATGGAGGCGATGCGAACCGGGTCGTTCGGGGACGCGATGCGGCCCGTCGCGGGGTCGGCGACGCCGCCCGCCTCGCTCGCCACGATCGTGTCGGTAGTGAAGGCCACCGCCGCGCGAGGCGGCTGGGTGGGGGTCGAAGCGCAGCCCGCCGTCATCGCGACCCAAAGGACGATGACGGCGGTGCGCACCCGGTTATTCCGCGACCTCGGCTTCGAGATCGGCGTCGGCTTCGGCATTGGTGCAGTCGCCGGTGCGTTCGCCGGTGATACGGCGCTGCATCCGATAATCGCCTTCGCCCGCGAACGAGGTTCCCGAATCGATCTCGCCCTCGATGCTCTCGCCGGTGAAGGTGGCATTGACCGCCAGATTGACCTGGCCGGCGGGGCGGTTGCAGGTGAGGTCCTGCCGCAGTCGACCGCGGCGGACGTAGGGATTCTGGATCGTGCATTCATCGCCGCTTTCGGCGAAGGCGGCGGCGGGAAGCAGTCCGTCCTCGCCGATACAGACCTCGTTCTCCGAAACGTCGCCGACGGCGAGGTCGGTCACGGGGTCGGCATCGTCGGCGCTGTCGATCGAGACGACTTCGGTGCGGATCAGGAAGGCGCCGGGAAGAAGTCCCTCGGCGGGCGCATCGTCGCTCGCCGCGGCGTCCGTGGCGCCCTCGTCGGTGCCCGTATCCCCGCAGCCCGCCAGCAGGAGCGTTCCCGCGCACAGGATCATCAGTCGTTTCATGTCATTCCCCTCCATTTGATAAACTCGGATGTCATTCCTCTTCGCACGCACCGACGCGGCGTGCCTCGACCCGCATCGCCATGGTGATGCCGTCCTGCGCCAGGCTGTCGGCCTGCATGGTTAGATCGTAGCGTTCGGGTCCGTATTCGCCCGCCAGGCTCATCCTCTGGGGCGTGCCGGCGATGGTGCAGACGAGATCGCTTTCGATCCGCCCGTCCTCGAGCGTGAAACTGTCGTAGGTGCAATCGGTGTCGTTGCCGGTGAAGAAGCGCGCGTCGGGGCGTTCGACTTCTGCACGGGTCAGGCAGGTGCGGAACGTCTGTCCGCCCATCGCCGTCCGCATGTCGTCGCGCTGGGCGTCGGTAAGCCCGGGCATGTCGATGCTGTCGAGCCGGATCGAGCTTTCCCACAGGCCGGGCGAAAGGAAATCGCCCCGGCTCATCGCGCTCCCCATTTCGTTCTCGATATCCTCCGCCGAAAGGCCCTCGTTCGTCTCGGGTTGCGCTTCGGCTTCGTCCGCATTCTGTCCGCAGGCCCCGAGGGCCAGGAGTGCGGCGAGGATGATCGGCGTTCGCATGGCGTCGCAGTCTAGGAGGTCCGTCGGGCAAGACAAGCCCGCGGACGCGCGACGAAGCCTTCGCCGGTTCCGCGCCTAGCGCCCGCGGCGGGTCGGGGCGTGAAAGTCGGGCGGCTTGTTCTCGACCCAGGCGAGAAAACGCGCGATTGCGGGATCGGCGCGGAGCGCGTCGACGTCCTCGCCGATCGCCGCGAGCTCCTTGTTGGTCATGCTGATGTGGAGCGTGCGGTGACAGATCGGGTGGACGGACCGCGTCGTTCGACCGCCGCGCGACTTAGGAACGGGGTGATGTTTCTCGACGCGGCGACCGAGCGGGCGGTCGCACAGCCAGCATCGGTCGCCGTTCGGATCGTCGGTCATCACGCAAGAGAACCATCGAGGTGCGGATGGTGTCCGTTTTCGGATCGCGAGCGTGAGAAGGCCGGGGTGGTGGGTCGCCGGCACCGCCCGAAGGGAACTAGCGTCCCGCCGTTTCGCTTCCCATATCTAGCGCCATGGCCATCCAGATTCGCACCAGTCTTGCCGAACCCGACACGGGCGAGGACTTTACCCCGCACCGTCCCGCGCGCCCCGAGAAGGCCGAGGGCGGCAGGAAGTTCGAACTGGTCAGCGACTACGAGCCGGCGGGCGATCAGCCGACCGCGATCAAGGAACTGGTCGAAGGGATCCGCGATCACGGCGAGGACAGCCAGGTGCTGCTGGGCGTCACGGGGTCGGGCAAGACCTTCACGATGGCCAAGGTCATCGACACGTTGCAGCGGCCCAGTCTGGTGCTGGCGCCCAACAAGATCCTCGCGGCGCAGCTCTATGGCGAGTTCAAGAGCTTCTTTCCCAATAATGCGGTCGAATATTTCGTCAGCTATTACGATTATTACCAGCCCGAGGCCTATGTGCCGCGGACCGACACCTACATCGAGAAGGAAAGCTCGGTGAACGAGGCGATCGACCGGATGCGCCATTCTGCGACGCGGTCTTTGCTGGAGCGGGACGACGTGATCATCGTCGCGTCGGTCAGCTGTCTATACGGCATCGGGTCGGTCGAGACCTATTCGGCGATGACCTTCAAGCTCGCCAAGGGCGACACGGTCGACCAGCGCGAGATCATCCGCAAGCTGGTCGCGCTGCAATACAAGCGCAACGACGCCAATTTCGCGCGCGGCAGCTTTCGGGTGCGGGGGGACAATCTGGAAATCTTCCCGTCGCACTACGAGGACATGGCGTGGCGGGTGAGCTTCTTCGGGGACGATATCGAGGAGATTCTGGAATTCGATCCGCTGACCGGCAAGCCAGGCGCGAAGCTCGACCGGGTGAAGATCTACGCCAACTCGCACTACGTGACGCCGGGGCCGACGCTCGAGCAGGCGCGGCACGCGATCAAGCACGAACTGGACGAGCGATTGAAGGAGCTGGTGGCGGAGGGGAAGCTCTTGGAGGCGCAGCGGCTAGAGCAACGGACGAATTTCGACCTGGAGATGATCGCGGCGACGGGCAGCTGCGCGGGGATCGAGAATTATTCGCGGTTCCTGACCGGGCGCCTGCCGGGCGAACCGCCGCCCACCCTGTTCGAATATCTGCCCGACAATGCGCTCCTGTTCGTCGACGAAAGCCACCAGACGGTGCCGCAGATCGGCGCGATGGCGCGAGGCGATCACCGCCGCAAGATCACGCTGGCCGAACATGGGTTCCGCCTGCCGAGCTGTATCGACAACCGGCCGCTACGGTTCAACGAATGGGATGCGATGCGGCCCGAGACGATGTTCGTGTCGGCGACGCCGGGGCCGTGGGAGATGGAGGAGACGGGCGGCGTCTTTTCCGAACAGGTCATCCGCCCGACGGGCCTCATCGACCCGCCGGTCGAGATCAAGCCGGTCGAGGACCAGGTCGACGATCTGGTCAACGAGGCGCGGCTGACGGCGCAGCGCGGGTATCGCACGCTGGTGACGACGCTGACCAAGCGGATGGCCGAGGACCTGACCGAATATATGCACGAGCAGGGCATCAAGGTCAGATACATGCATTCCGACGTCGAGACGCTGGAGCGCATCGAGCTGATCCGCGACCTTCGGCGCGGGGTCTATGACGTGCTCGTCGGCATCAACCTGCTGCGCGAGGGACTGGATATTCCCGAGTGCGGGCTGGTCGCGATCCTCGATGCGGACAAGGAAGGCTTCCTGCGGTCCGAGACGAGCCTCATCCAGACGATCGGGCGCGCGGCGCGCAACGTCGACGGGCGGGTCATTCTCTATGCCGACCGGGTGACGGGTTCGATGGAGCGGGCGCTCAACGAAACCGGGCGGCGGCGCGAGAAGCAGATCGCCTACAACGAGGAACATGGCATCACGCCGCAATCGACCAAGCGCGCGGTGGAGGATCTGCTCAAGGACGTCCGCGACGTTACCGCGTCGGGCGCGGGCAAGATGGAGAAGGACGCACCGCCGTTGGCGGGGTCGAACCTTCGCGCGCACATCGAGGGGCTCGAGGAGAAGATGCGCAAGGCCGCAGCGGACCTGGAGTTCGAGACGGCCGCGCGGATCCGAGACGAGATCCGCAAGCTGGAAGAAGACGAGCTGGGCATTCCCGAGGCCGAGCGGTCGGCGCCGCGCGTCGGCTATTCCAATGCGGGTCGGCCGGGAACGCGCAAGGACCGCTTCGGCAAGACGCGCTACAAGAAAATGGGCGGGCGGCCCTAGGGAGTGGCTTGACCGGGCGAGCGTCCTTTGGGTGGCGACAAGGTCTAGGCCGAGCTCAACGCAGCACACCCCGCTTGGTCATGGCGCGGGCGTAGAGGAAGGTGGCGATGGTCACGGCCCAGATGATAATCGTGAACATCATCGCGCCGCCGGTGCGGATGCTGTCGGGCATGTCGGCGATGCCGAACTGATAGACGGTCGATCCGGCCAGACCGATCAGCGCGACCGCGAAGGACCAGACGGCGTAACGGCTGCGCAGGAGGATCAGGATCGAGCCGACGAGCGCGCCCCAGACGCCCAATGCCCAGAAGGCTTCGGACCAGGCCGGGAAGCTGTTGAAGTAGATCAACTGTTCTTCGGTGAAGTTGGCGAGGTAGGCCTCGTTCCGGGTCTGGGTCATCGTATAGTCGAACGCGCCACCCGCGTTGAAGACGAGTGTCAGGGCGCCGACCGCCCACAGATGCCAAGGTGTCGATGGCGCAAGGCCCGAGCCGGTGGCGGTTTCCCTGGACGTGACGATGCGATCGGTCATTGCTTCATTCCCCTGCTGTGCGTCGCCGCGCGAAGATGCGCGCGTCGGGGCACCGCGTCAATTCGAGGGGATGGACCAGCGGATCGAGACAATCTGGTCATCTTCGGGGTTCGAAGGCGCGGCAGGGGCATCGGCCGCGTCGGCAAGCGTCACGTCGCTCACCCCTTCCTGATCGAGCGCGCGGCGGACGGTATCGGTCGCCTCGGCCGGTCCCGCGAGCGTGAGGCCGAGATCGCGGCGGCGCGCTGCCCAGGCAGCGAGGAACAGCGCGTCGGGATCGGGTTCGCCCGCCTCGTCGATGGCGACATCGGGTATCGGGCGCAGCGGCGGGACGAGCTCGACCGACCAGCCGGGGGTCTGGCCGGCGATGCGGGCTTCGAGCTGACGGTAGGCGGCCAGCGTGGCACCCTCGATCGGGCGGGCGACGACGCGGGCGCGGCGCCGTTCGCGATCGATGCTGACCGCATCGGGCGAGGTGCCAGCGACCACGGCCAGTTTCTCGGTGAGCGTGCCGATATGGCGGCGGGTCGCCTCCTCGGTGGCGCGGCCGCGTGCGGCGGCGAGGGCGGCCTGCTGCGCCTCGTCGTCGTTCACGTCGACCTGGAACTGCGAGATCTGCAGCGCGACGGGCACGCCCAGCTGGCGGCTGAGGAGGCGTTCGGCATCGGCCTCCGCATTCTCGCGGATGTCGGGGGTGAGCATTACGGCGCTGATGGTCAGCGGCTGCGACTTGAAGTTGGGTTCGACCTGATCCAGCACCGCGCGCTCGTCGAACTGGGCGGTGATGGCGTCGGTGATGAGCCGCTGGGCGCGGGTTTCCCAGGCGATGTTGGTGAGCGAGATGGTGAGCGGCACGGCGAGCGCGAGGAGCGCCGCGATGATGATCGCGCTCTGGATCCAGCCGCGCTGCTTGGAGAGGGTCGAGCGGAAACCGTAGAGCCGGCACATGAAGGCGGTGGCGGCCGCGATGGTGACGAGGTTGGTGATGAAGAGCATCAGCGCCCCGCCGAACACCGCCCCGTTCCACGTCGCGAGACCGAAGCCGACGACCGCGAGCGGCGGCATGAGCGCGACGGCGATGGCGACCCCGACGATGGTGCCCGACCGCCCGCGGATCATCGCGTAGGAACCCGCAAGACCGGAGAAGAGCGCGACGGCGAGATCGAGCAGGCTGGGGTTCACGCGGCTCGCGATCTCGGGCGTCATGGTCTGGATGGGGCTCAGAAAGGAGATGAGCGCGGCGAGGAGGATGGCGGCCAGCGTGCCGACGAAAAGCGTGCGGGCGGAATCGCGCATCCACTTCACGTCCCAGATCGCGAGCGCGAAGCCCGCGCCGATGATCGGGCCCATCAGGGGCGACAACAGCATGGCGCCGATGACGACCGCGGGCGAGGAGAGGATGAGACCGAGGACGGCGATGCCCGCCGACATGCTGGTCATGAAGACGTAGCGGCCGCCGAGTTCGCATTCTTCTTTCACCCGCGCGACGGCGGCCAGCTGGTCGACGCCTTCGGCCAGTTCCTTGCGCCACCACCGGCGCGCGCCCGCGAGAAGACGAAGTCGATCGCTGAGCTTGCGGGGCTTGGAACCGGCGGGGGGCGGCATGGCGGTCATGGTCGGGGGGTTCTTAACCCGCCGTCGAAGGCGCGACAATCGGGTGCGCGCGGAGGGGCGGGGGCTTCGGGGTTTGCGGCGCGGAGGCGATGCCGAGATGGCGGCTTGGCGATCGGGGTCCGGCTTCCTAGATTGGAGGGATGAAACAGACCGCCATGCTGCTGCCGCTCCTCGTCCTGTCCGCCTGTGCGCGAACCGAGGCCGTGACCGACGACGATCTCGAGGAAATCGAGGAAGTACCGTCGGCCAACATTCCGCTGGCCGAAGAGGCGGACGACGGGCCCGATGCCCTGCCGACCAACGCAATGAGCTGGTCGGCGGTAGGCGATGCGGTGCAGCTGGGATCGGACCTGAGCGGCCCGGCGCTCGAAATCGCCTGTGCCGACAACGACCAGGGGATCGTGCTGACGCGCTACGGCGTCGAGGGCGACGGCAGCGCGGGAACGCTGACCGTCGTCGGGAACGGAGCGAGCGCGCGAGTACCCGTGGTGGCCGCAGCCGGGGCGCAGGAAGGCGAGTTCAACTGGACCGCGACGCTGGCGCGGGGCGAGCTGGCGAGCAACATCCGCACCTCGTTCCAGCCCGACGAGCCGGTCAACATCACTGCGACGGGCGTCGATCCGATCGTGATCGCCCCCGCCCAGAACGTCCGCGACCTGCTCGACCGCTGCGTCGGCGGCACGACCGATCGCCCGACGTCGGGACAGAGCGACGCCGACGTCCTTCGCGAAGGCGTGGAAGAACAGAACGCGCAATAAGAAACGGGCGGCGGAGCTGAAGCCCCGCCGCCCGTCCTCGGATCGCTTGGAAGCTCCGGCTTAGAAGCCTAGGCTGAAGCCGACTTGTGCACCCGCGTCGTTGCCGTCGTCGCGGCCGACCGACAGCGAGGCGGCGGCATTGACGTTGACCGCGTTCGACAGACGTGCCGAGAAGCCGCCCGAGAACCGGCCCGTGACATCGTCCTCGGCGTCCAATGTCGTGAAGCTGTTGACGATCGTGGGGCTGGAGGTCTGCGCGAAATTGTAGGTCCGCGCGTCGCCGTCGAATTCCTGTTCGGCAACGAGCTGCGCCCAGGGACGGACCTGTACGCCATACCCCGCGAAGTCGCCGCGGATCTCGAGGCCGAGCTGACCGCGCAGCGAGCGATAGTCGACGTCGCCGACGGTGAGGTTGAGGGCGGGATCGCCGCTTTCGGTGTAACCGTCCGCGCTGATGTCGGCATAGTCGACGCCGACGATGGGGCCGACGCGCGCGCCCGCGATATTGGCGAGATAGCCGAGCTTGCCGCCCGCGAAGACCATGTCGGCATCGGTGCCGCCGGTGAGGGTCAGGCTTTCGATGACGCCGGTGCGGGTCAGGTCGTAGCTGCCGGTGCCGTAGCCGCCGTGGCCTTCAACGAAGATCGGGCCGATCGCGAACGCGCCGTAGACCGCGCCCGAAATGCTTTCGCCGTCGACGTTGCCGCGGAGCGGACCATAATCGCCTTCGGGCTTGCCGTAACGACCCGCGATGCCGAGCATGGCGTTGCCGAAGCCGACTTCGAGCCCTGCGCTGACGCCCGCGCCGTTCATGCGGAATTCGTCGGTCGTCTGGGTCATGAGCGAGGTGCGGGTGAAGCCGTCACCCTGGACGTAGACGCGCAGCCCCTCGGCGAAGTCCCCGTCGCGCGGCGCGCCGCCGGCGAGACGGTTGTTGACGAGGCGGTTCATGTGCTGCGCCTCTTCCATCGCGAGGTCGGTCGGACCGTCGAGGAGCAGCGGCGCCTGAAGCTGCGCGGCGACGTAGGCGGCGATGACATCGAAGCCCGCCGAGGTGAGGTGGACCGCGTCGCCGTAATAGACGAACTGCTGCGCCGCGCTGCTGTCGAGGGCGCAGAGCAGCGACGACGTGTCGCCCGCCGCGGCCGCGGCGAGATCGAAGGTCGGGCAGTTGAGGCCGCTGAAGCCGAACTCGCTCAGATTCTGTTCGATGTTCACGCCAACGAGGTCGAGGTCGAGATAGTGGACGAGAACGCCCTGGCTGGCGAGGCTCGACAGGACCGGGGTGACGCCCGCGACATAGGCATCGTTGTAGGCCGTGCGCACCGCTGCGGCGGTGGCGGGATCGGCCTGACCCGCGACTTCGGGAAGGTTGGCGGAGTTTCCGCCGATCCAGCTGATGTTCTGCGCACCGGCGGCGGCGACCGCCCGGAGCGCCTGCGTGGCACCCGCGATGCTGCCCTGCGCGGCGGCGGCGGCACCCGCGACGTTTCCGCCGAGGAGCTGGTATTCGCGGCTGTCGTTGCCGCCGATGTTGAAGGTCACGAGGTCGTTCGGACCCAGCGTGCCGGGGACCGAGGGAAAGACGTCGGGGACGCCCGGCAGGCCGAGGTTCCCGCCCGCCAGGAAGCTGGCAATCTGGAAATCGAGGCCGGGGAGGCCGGCGCTGACATTGTCGCCGTCGGCCTGCGCGCCACCGATGCCGAAGTTGTAGATCTCGGCGTTGAGCAGTTCGCCCAGCGTGTCGGTATAGACGGTGCCGTCCGAGAAGCGGCCGTTGGTGTAGATCACGGTGCTGATCGGATTGATGCCGCCCAGTTCGAAGGCGTTGCCGTTGTCGGTGTAGCTGTCGCCGAAGACGTAGATGCGGTCGATGCGCTGTGCCTGCGCGTCGTCGGGCATGGCGACGGTGGCGAGCACGCCGAACATCGTGGCGGTAAGCAGATGGGTCTTGGTCATGTGGGTTCCTCTCCCTTGCGGACGCGCACGTCCGCCCCTTGAACAGGTGCGGGAGAATGCCGCCGAGCGCGAAGCAACACAAGTGTCAGTAAAGCCACAACGAGGGGTGTTTCGACGAACGGTGGGGGTACAGTTCGCGAACGATGAGGGAGAAAAACCTGTCCTACAGATTACCTATATGGTTATAGAAGACCGACTCGGGAGGACAGGAGCAGCGTCATGCGACCATTGCAATTCGCCACGCCGGAAGGGCGGCTGGCTTTTCTCGATCGGCTGATCGACGGGCTGATCGACCGCGAGGGCGATTATGTGAACCATCGGGACGACCGCGGCGGGCCGACGCGGTTCGGGATCACCGAGAAGGTCGCCCGCGCCCATGGCTATCGGGGGTCGATGGCCCTGCTGCCGCGCGAGGACGCGCGCGCGATCTACAAACGGCTGTTCTGGCATCGGCCGCGCTACGACGCGGTGGCGGAGCGGGCGCCGATGATCGCGGCGGAACTGTTCGACACGGGGGTCAATATGGGGCCCGCGGTGGCCTCGACCTTTCTGCAGCGGGCGCTGACCGCGCTCAACCGGCAGGGAACGGATTATCCGGACCTCGTCCCCGACGGGAAGATCGGGACGAAGACGCTGGCCGCGCTCGACCGCTTCATGGCGATGCGCGGCGATGCGGGGGGCGAGAAGGTGCTGCTGCGCGCGCTGGAGGCCTTGCAGGGCGAGCGGTATCTGGCGTTGGCGGAGAAGCGGCCGGCCAACGAAAGCTTTCTTTATGGATGGCTGGCCAACCGGCTGGGCCCGATCGAGGAATGATCGGCGACTGGATGTTCCGGCGGCGCGACGGAAGCAGGCGCTGGCCGATGGAGCGGGCCTCGGTCGCGCGCGGCGGCGCGCCGGCAGAGGCGCCCTGCCCGGAGCCGACGCCGCGGGTGGTCGTCAACGCCGGACCGTGGACCGCGCGCGATTGGCGAGCGATGATCGCGCTGTGGGCGTCGATCGTCGGGGCGGGGGTGATCACGCTGCTGCTGATCTGGACGGTGCGAATGGTGCGGCGGATCGGCATCGAGGTGCCCGGGCTGATGGCGATCGCACTGGATGGCATCGTCGGCTTCACCTACGGTCTGCTCGTCATCCTGGGTGCGATCCTGTTGTCGCTGGGACTGGCGATCAATCGGCGCAGCTTTTCCGCCAAGGCGTTCGGGGCGAGCATCGAAGCGTCTGGCGGGGCGCAGCATCCGGACGATCCCGCATGAGCGGCTGGTGGCGGGGCGTGAACCCCGTCGTCGGGATCGTGCTGGTGGCGGCAGCGCTGCTGGTCGCGGGAGCGGTGGTGCCCTGGTGGTGGCAGGCGCATCAAAAACGGGTGGCGGAAGCGAAACTGGGGCGAGCGGAGACGGCGTCGGCGCAGGCCAGCGGACGCGAGGCGGTCGAAATCGTCGGACGTGCGCAGGGACGCGAGGCGGCGGACGGCGCTGTGACGCGCGCCAATGAACGGGAGATCAGGAATGCCGAGGGAGCGGACAGGGTGGTCGATGATGGTGTCCATCGCGCTGGGCTTGACGGGTTGTGCCGGCGGGCGGCCTATCGTGACGGCGAGCGGTGCCGACTGCGCGGGGCTGGTGCCGAGTGAATGGCGCACGGGGGTCGCGGGAGCGGACCTGCCGCCCGAGGAGGCGGTAGTCGCCGACTGGGTCGCATTTGGGGATGCGCAGACCGGCAAGCTCGATATCGCCAACGGACGGATGGCCGATGCGATGAGCATCGTCGAGACGTGCGAGGCGAACGGACGCGCGGCCGTCGAGAAGGCCGGTCGCGGCGGGCTGCTGGGGCGGTTGGGGCTGTAGGCGACGCTGCGGCGACGGCGATATTTGTTCGCACGCGCAGCACTTGCTAGGTTTCGATCCATGCCGTTGACGCGCTTTCGTCCCCGCCTTCCCACGTCGCCGCCGTTCCAGCGGCGCGCGCGTCGCTTTGCGCGGCGGGTAGCAGCGGTGGGGGAAAACAGTCTCTACGCGCTCGACCGCGTGGGCATATCGCCGGTGCGGCTGCTCGACAGGGCCAGCAAGGCGCGCGAACCGCGCAACGTCGTCCGGCAGCGCGCGCACGGCGTGGCCTATGGCGCCCATCCGCGCCAGCGGCTCGACGTCTATGTCCCGGTGAAGCGCGGCACGGTGCCGCTTCCCATCGTCGTGTTCTTCTATGGAGGCGGCTGGGTGCGCGGGCACCGCAGCGAGTTCGGGTTCGTCGGGCGGGCGCTCGCGGCGCGGGGCTACCTGACGGTCATGCCCGACTATCGGCTGGCGCCCGAGCATCGCTTTCCCGCCTATCTGGAAGACGGGGCGCTGGCGCTCAGATGGGCGGTCGAGCATGCCGCCGAACTGGGGGGCGATGCGGAGCGGATCGCGGTCGCGGGCCATTCGGCGGGCGGGCACTTGGCCGGACTGCTCGCGCTCGACGGACGCTATGTCGAGGCGGCGGGGCTGGCGGGAGACGCGATCAAGGCGGCGGCGATGATATCGGCGCCGACCAATTTCCTGCCGTTCGTCGATCCGCGCGCGATCGCGGCGCTGGGCAATCACGAACCGCCGCACGAGACGCAGCCCTATCATTTCGCCCGGGGCGACGCGCCGCCGCTGTTGCTGCAGCACGGGACGGCGGACGTCATCGTGCGGGCGCGGAATGCGCAGCAGCTGCATCGCAAGATCGAGGCGGCGGGCGGGCGGTCCGAGCTCAAGCTCTATCGCCACGCCAGTCATTCGGACCCGGTGAAGGCGTTCAGCCCGATGTTCGGGGGCCTGCCGGTTCTGGACGACCTGCAGGCGTTTCTCGACAGCGCGCTCGGCTTGCACGACGGGCCGTAGCGCCCCACATCGTCTTGCATGAGCGACAAGATCAAGATGCACGGAACGACGATCCTCGGCGTCAAGCGCGAGGGCAAGACGGTGATTGCGGGGGACGGACAGGTCTCCCTCGGCAATACGGTGATGAAGCCGAACGCGACCAAAGTTCGCCGGCTCGGCAAGGACGGCAAGGTCGTCGGCGGGTTCGCGGGCGCGACCGCCGATGCCTTCACCCTGTTCGAGCGGCTGGAGAAGAAGCTCGAGGAACATTCGGGCAAACTGCTGCGGGCGGCGGTCGAGCTGACCAAGGACTGGCGCACCGACAAATACCTCCGCAACCTCGAAGCGATGATGATCGTGGCGGATGCCGAGACGATGCTGATCGTGACGGGCAACGGCGACGTACTGGAGCCCGAGGGCGGGATCGCGGCAATCGGGTCGGGCGGCAATTACGCGCTGGCGGCGGCGCGGGCGCTGTCGGATTACGAGCAGGACGCCGAGAAGCTGGCGCGCAAGGCGATGGAGATCGCCGCCGAGGTGTGCGTGTTCACCAACGACCGGCTGACGGTCGAGACGGTCTGATCGGTTCATCGAACGCAGGTTGGCGTTCAGGTGCCGGCGGGTAACAAGCATCCGATGGACCGCCGCACCTTTCTGACCGCTTCGGGATCGAGCCTGCTGCTCGCGGGATGCGCGGGCGGGGTCGCGCTCGATCCGCGAGCGGACTGTCGGCCCGTCGCCGATCTTTCGGATGGCCGCTTCCTGCGCGCGACGGCGGGGCTTCGACCCTTTCGAAACGAAGGGTTCGTGGTCGAGCGGCAGGCGGTGGGCGGCACGACGATCGTTCACAACTACGGGCATGGCGGCGGCGGAATTACCCTGTCGTGGGGATCCTCGACGCTCGCCACCGCACTGGCGCCGCGCGGCGTGCCGGTCGCCGTGATCGGTGCGGGGGTGATGGGCCTGACGAGCGCGCGATTGCTGCAGGAACGCGGGCAGGAGGTGACGATCTACGCCGCCGAACTGCCCGAAGCGACGACGAGCTGGGTATCGGGCGGGCAGGTGAAGCCGACGGGGATCGGGCGACGCTATTCTCCGGAAAAGCAGCAACAGCTGATGGCCGCGATGGCGATTTCGTGGGAGCGGTTCCAGTCGCTCGTCGGATCGCGGTTCGGGGTCCGATGGCTGGATACGTTCGAAGCCGCTCGCGGGTCACGGACGCAGCTGGAGGAGCAGTATTTTCCGATCGTGCACGAGGCGAACGGACTGAGACGGTTCCGGACCATGTACGTCGAGACGCCGCGCTATCTCGGCGAACTGCTCGCCGACTTCCTCCGCGACGGGGGCCTGATGAAGGTGCGGCGCTTCGCTTCGCTCGACGAGGTCGCGGGGCTGGACGAGCCGGTGGCGATCAACTGCGCGGGCATCGGGGCACGGGCGCTGGTGGGGGACCGGGATCTGGTTCCGATCCGCGGACAGCTGGCGCTGGTGGAGCGGCAACCGGGGCTCGATTTCGCCTACAATCTGCCGGGCGGCTACCTGTTCCCGCGCGACGATGCGGTGCTGTTGGGCGGCACCTACGAGCGGGGCGAATGGTCGCGCGACCCCGATCCCGCGACGATCGCGCGGATCATCGAGGGGCATCGCGAGGTACTGGCGAACCGCTGCTTCACTTGAAGCATATCGGGGTTCGCCCCACCTAGGCGGGCATGAACGAACATATTCCGATTACGAAGGCGCAGCCGCTCACGCCCAAGGCGATCGTGGCGGCATTGGACGAACATATCATCGGCCAGAAGGACGCGAAGAAAGCGGTCGCGGTGGCGCTGCGCAATCGCTGGCGGCGGCAACAGCTGGGGCCCGAGCTGAAGCGCGAAGTGACGCCCAAGAACATCCTGATGATCGGGCCGACGGGGTGCGGCAAGACCGAGATTTCGCGGCGGCTGGCGCGGCTGGCCGACGCGCCGTTCGTGAAGGTCGAGGCGACCAAGTTCACCGAAGTCGGCTATGTCGGACGCGACGTCGAACAGATCGCCCGCGACCTCGTCGAGGAAGCGGTGCGGCTGGAGCGCGAGCGGCGGCGCAAGAAGGTCAAGAAGGCGGCCGAGGAAGCGGCGATGGAGCGATTGCTCGACGCGCTGACCGGCAAGGGATCGAGCGAGGCGACGCGGGCCAGTTTCCGCGAACGGTTGAAGGACGGCAGCCTCGATACCGCCGAGGTGGAGATCGAGGTGGTGGAAGCACCGTCCTCGCCCTTCGACGTGCCCGGACAGGGCGGGATCGGAATGATCAACCTAGGCGACATGATGAAAGGCCTGGGCGGCAACGTTCCCAAGAAGAAGCGCAAGCTGAAGGTCCCGGCGGCCTACGAACGGCTGGTCGACGAGGAAGCCGACAAGCGGCTCGACGACGACGACGTCAATCGGGCGGCGCTGGAGGATGCGGAGGCCAACGGGATCGTCTTCCTCGACGAGATCGACAAGATCGCGGTGAGCGACGTGCGCGGCGGATCGGTGAGCCGCGAGGGCGTGCAGCGCGACCTCTTGCCGCTGATCGAGGGCACGACGGTGGCGACCAAGTACGGGCCGTTGAAGACTGACCACATCCTGTTCATCGCGAGTGGAGCCTTTCATGTCGCGAAGCCGAGCGACATGCTGCCCGAGCTTCAGGGCCGTCTGCCGATCCGCGTCGAGTTGCGCGCGCTGACGAAGGAGGACTTCGTCGCGATCCTGAAGGATACGCGCGCGAGCCTGACCCACCAGTATCGCGCATTGCTGGGCACCGAAGACGTGAAGGTGGATTTCACCGACGAGGGCATCGACGCGCTGGCGCAGATCGCCGCCGACGTGAACGAGAGCGTCGAGAATATCGGCGCGCGGCGGTTGCAGACGGTGATGGAGAAACTGCTCGAGGACATCAGCTTCGAGGCCGAGGAACGCGCCGGCGAGACGGTGACCGTCGATGCCGCATTCGTCAAGGAACAGCTCGCGGGGATTGCGGGCGATACCGACCTATCGCGTTACGTCCTCTGACGGGTTGCGATAGCGCCACGGCAGGCCCTGTGCGAACGGGGACCAGGCGCTGGTTTCGACCCCCGCCAGGCGCAGGCGGCTGGCGACCCACTGGTTGCAGGTCATCAACGCGCTGAACCCGCCGCGCCCTTCGTAGAAGGCATCGCTGGCATAATAGCCGTCGGTGTCGAGGCGCAAGGGGCGACCCGTGCCGCCGAGATCGAAGCTGGCCCGGACGGCTTGGTAGAGGCGGCGATATTCTTCGGGTCGAAGGCGGATCTCGGCCGCCGCGAAGCGCCCGGGCGGGGGGACGTACTGGACGTGCATGACCCGGTCTCCGTCGACCAGCGCGGCCAGCGCGACGCCTGCCGACAGGTCGGACCACCGTTCGGACGTCGTGTAGACCCCGCGATCGCCCGCCCCGATCATCACGTGACTGGCATTGGCCCATGCGGGGTCCGCGAAATCGCCGGGCGGAAAATCCTCGCGCCAATCGAGCCCTTGGGCGACGACGGGGAAGGCGATGTCGAGGTGGACGCCGTTCGAGACCAGCCAGATCGAGGTGCCCGTGTCGGCCTCGTCCCAATGGCTGTTAAGGGGCAAGAGGCTGCCGATCAGCGCGGCGAGCAGGTAGAGAGTCGGCGGACCGAGCAGGATCAGCGCGGCGATCCGCGCCCAGCGGGAGCGTCCGGATGCGCGGCGGCGTCGGCGTCGGCGGGTCATCCTTTTCCTATCCCGAATGACGGGCGCGAAGTCGAGGCTCGTGCATCCGCAGCGGTGCGGGGAACGGGAGCGTCGTTCCGATCATTGTCAGCCTGAAGCCAGATAGGGTCGGATGGACGACATAAGGAACCCGCGATGAAAATGCTGACGATCCTCGCCGTCGCGTCGAGCCTCGCGCTGGTGGCATGTGCAGGCGAAGAGGCCGATCCGGCCGAAACCGACACGACCGCCGAACAGACGGGTGCAGAGGATGATGCCGGGGGCGGCGACATGACCCCCGACGCCGTCGACGTGGTCGAGGCGGCGAGCGCCAACGACAATCTTTCCACCTTCCTCGAGGTGGCGGTGGGCGCCGGGATCGGCGAAACGCTGGCGCAGGCCGACGGAATCACGATCTTCGCGCCGATCAACCAAGCGTTCGACAATGTCGAGAACCTCGACACGTTGCGCGAGAACCAGGAACAGCTGACCACGATCCTCGAGCGGCACGCGGTGTCGAACCGCTACCTGTCGGGCGATATTCCCGAGGGCGAGACCGAGTTGGAAACGCTGTCGGGCGAGACTCTGACGGTCATCAACAACGATGGCCTCATCCGCGTGCGCACGGCCGCGGGCACCGAGGCGATGGTGGTCGAAGCCGATATCGAGGGCGACAATGGCGTCGTCCACGCCATCAATACCGTTCTCGCGCAATAGGCCCTCCACGCCCTGCGCGAACGACTGACGGTCGCTCCCCACGAGGGGGCGGCCGTATTTTTATCTAAAGCGTGGGAGGCGCATGGCGACATCCGTCGGAGCTTTTTCGCGCGACCGTCCCCCGGACGGTCGCCACTTCTGCGAAAAAGCTGGTCGGGGAGACAGGATTCGAACCTGCGACCCCCACACCCCCAGTGTGATGCGCTACCAGGCTGCGCTACTCCCCGACCCGGCCCGCGCACTTCAAGGGTGGCGCGAGCACGAGCGGGGCCTCTAGCGCGCTCGTCCCCACCACGCAAGCCGCTTGGCAACCACGCCTTTTGCGTGATAGGCGCCGCCGCGACTTGCAACCCGGGGGGAGGCGCACGATCTAGTCGATCGGGGCGCCGGTTTCACCGGCCTTTTCACGAGAGCATTCCATGACCGATCTCCTCGTCGCCGCAGCCGCACCGTCGGGCACGGCCGCCTTCTTCATCCAGATCTTTCCGCTGATCCTCATCTTCATCATCTTCTGGTTCCTGCTGATCCGTCCGCAGCAGAAGCGGATGAAGGAACATCAGGCTCAGATCGCGGCGGTCAAGAAGGGCGATCGTGTCGTCACCGGCGGCGGGCTCCTGGGCAAGGTTGTCAAGGTTAGCGACGACGAGGTCGAGATCGATCTCGGCGGCGGCCAGAAGGTCCGCGCGGTCAAATCGACGCTGACGCAGGTGATCGATCCCAAGGCGGCCACGGCGGCCAACGACTGATGCTCGATTTTCCCCGCTGGAAGGTCTTTTCGATCTGGGCGATCATCGCTGTCGGCATCCTGCTGGCGGTGCCCAGCCTGCTGTCCGAACGGCAGATGGAAGCCTATCCCGACGCCCTGCCGTCGGCACGGATCAATCTGGGGCTCGACCTCGCCGGCGGGTCCTATCTTCTGCTCGAGGCCGACGCGGTCGACCTGCAGGCGCAGCGGCTCCAGAACATGGAGGATGCGGTCCAGTCCGAACTGCGCCGCGAGGACCCGCGGGTCCGCATCGGCAGCATTTCGAGCGAAGGCGGGCGGCTGTCCTTCATGGTCCGCGAGCCCACGCAGGTCGACGAGGCGGTCGAGCGCTTGCGCGCGATGACCGAGCCCGTCGGGCTTAGTGGCGAACGCGACTGGAACGTCAACGTCGTCGATTCGACGCGCATCGTGCTGACGCCGACGCCGGGCGGCGACGTCCGCGCGCTGGAGGAAGCGGTCACGGTGGCGCGCGACGTGGTGCGGCGGCGCATCGATCCGTCGGGCACGCGCGAAGTCACCGTTCGTACGCAGGGCGAGAACCGCGTGCTCGTGCAGGTCCCGGGCGTCGAGGACCCCGAGGCGCTGAAGGACCTGATCGGTCAGACGGCGCGGTTGGAGTTCAAGCTGGTCAATTACGAGGCCAATCCCACCAACGTGAGCCAAGGCCGCGCGCCGGTGGGGAGCGAGATCTTCCCCTATCCCGACGCGCCCGCCGGCATTCCCTTCGTCGGCTATGGCAACGAGGATGGCATCCCGCGCATCGCGCTGGAACGGCGCACGATCGTTTCGGGCGACCAGCTCACCGATGCACAGCAGAGCTTCGATGAGAACGGTCAGCCTGTCGTATCGATCACGTTCAACACGCAGGGCGCGCGCCGCTTCGGTCGGGTGACGCAGGAGAATACCGGCGAGCCGTTCGCGATGGTGCTCGACGGCAATGTGCTGTCCGCGCCCAACATCAACGAGCCGATCCTTGGCGGGCAGGCGCAGATCAGCGGCAATTTCACGGTCGACAGCGCGGGCGATCTCGCCATCGCCCTGTCGTCGGGCAAGCTGCCGGTGAAGCTCAACGTGGTCGAGGAGCGGACGGTGTCCGCCGACCTTGGCCGCGATTCGATCGAGAAGGGCGCGCTGGCGAGCCTGGCCGCGACGCTCGCGGTGCTGGTCTACATGCTGATCACCTACGGGCGGTTCGGTCTCTATGCCAATGCGGCGCTGGTCGTGAACGCGTTCCTGATCCTGGGGGTGATGGCGGTGTTCAACGCCACGCTGACCTTGCCGGGGATCGCGGGCTTCGTGCTGACGATCGGTGCGGCGGTCGACGCGAACGTTCTGATCAACGAGCGCATCCGCGAAGAGATGCGGCGCGGGCGCAAGACGCTGGATGCGATCGATCATGGCTACAAGGAGGCCAGCACGGCCATCTTCGATGCGAACATCACCAACACGATCGCCGCCGCGATCATGTTCTATTTCGGATCGGGCCCCATTCGCGGGTTCGCCGTGGTGCTGCTCATCGGCATCATCACCTCGGTATGGACCGCGGTGACCTTCACCCGGATGCTCGTGACCCTGTGGGTCAAGAAGAAGCGTCCCAAGACGTTGCAGATTTGAGCAAGCGAGAACCATCATGAAATTGCTCAAGTTCGTCCCCGACAACACCAACATCGACTTCATGCAGTTCCGCAAGATCGCGATCTGGATCACGATGCTGCTGGCGGTCGCGGGCTTCGCGCTGACGTTCACGCGTGGTCTCAACCTCGGCATCGATTTCGTCGGGGGACAGTCGGTGCAGGCCGACTTCAGCCAGCCGGTCGAGATCGACGAATTGCGGTCGAAGGTGAACGGCCTCGACCTCGGCGAAGCCTCGATCCAGGAGTTCGGGGATCCGACCACCTTCCGCATCCGATTGCCGCGTCCCGAAGGCGACGAGGCGGCGGCGAACGCGGTGGTGACCGAACTGCGCACCATGCTGGAGGCCGAATATCCCGGCGTCGACGTGGGTTCGGGCGAATCGGTATCGGGCAACGTGTCCGAAGAACTGGCGATGGACGGCACGCTGTCGATCGTGTTCGCGATGATGGGGATCGCGGCCTACATCTGGATCCGCTTCGAATGGCAGTTCGGGGTGGGGGCGCTGGCGACCCTGTTCCACGATATCGGGCTGTTGCTCGCCTTCTTCTCGATCACCCAGTTGCAGGTCGATCTCAACATCGTCGCGGCCTTCCTGACGGTGGTCGGCTATACCTTGAACGACACGGTCGTGATCTACGACCGCATCCGCGAGAATCTGCGCAAGTATCGCAAGATGGGGATCGTCGAGCTGATCAACCTGTCGCTGAACGAGACGCTGTCGCGCACGATCACCACGTCGGTTGCGTTGCTGCTGGCGATCGGGGCGTTGCTGGTGTTCGGGCCGCAGGTGATCTTCGGGCTGACCATCGCGATCTTCCTGGGGCTGTTCATCGGGACGTACAGCTCGATCTATATCTCCGCGCCGCTGCTGGTGTTCCTCGGCGTGACGCCCGACAGCTTCGTTCATGACGAGGACACGTCGGTGAAGGAAAAACGCGACGACGGCGCGGTTGTCTAGGGCCGGTCGGCGCCTTGGAAAAACAGGAACGTGCGACACTTGGCGCGGCGCGACACAAAGGGTAGGTTGGTTTTCATGGTCAAAAAGCATTTCATCCGGGGCCTGATGGCCGCCGCCTGCATCCTGCCGCTCGCCGCCTGTGCGGGCGGGGGTGGATCCGCCGCCAATCGCGCGATCGACACCAACTATGTCGCCCGCGACGTCAACACGCTCTATACGCTGGCGAAGGAAAACCTCGACCGCGGAAGCTACAGCCGGGCGGCGCTGGTCTTCGCCGAGGTCGAGCGCCAGCATCCCTATTCGATCTGGGCGCGGCGTGCGCAGCTGATGGGGGCCTTCGCCCACTATCAGGCCAACGATTATGCCGAGGCGATCGGCGCGGCCAACCGCTTCCTGGCGATCCATCCGGGCAACAAGGACGCGCCCTACGCCAACTATCTCATCGCGATGAGCTACTACAACCAGATCGAGGACGTCAGCCGCGATCAGCGCATCACCGAACAGGCGCGCGACGTGTTCGGCGAACTGGTTCGCCGCTACCCCAACAGCCGCTACGCTGCCGATGCGCGGATCAAGATCGACCTCGTCAACGACCAGCTGGCGGGCAAGGAAATGGAAGTCGGGCGCTTCTATCAGGACACGCGCCGCTGGATCCCCGCGACGATCCGCTTCCAGAACGTGGTCGACGACTACCAGACCACCGCGCACGTTCCCGAAGCGCTGCACCGTCTCGTCGAAAGCTATCTGGCGCTGGGCGTCACGACCGAGGCGCAGAAGGCCGCAGCGGTGCTGGGTGCCAGCTATCCCGACAGCGAGTGGTACGAGCGCAGCTATCAGTTGATGCGGCGATACAACGCCGACCAGACGTAGGGCGATCGACGGCGCGCTCTTTTTTACGCGCATGACGTCTCCGAAAATTCGCGATAGGTAGAGGTCGATGCTCACCCGGCTCGCCATCCGCAACGTCGTGCTCGTCGAGAAACTCGCGATCGAGTTTCAGGCGGGGCTCGGCGTGCTGACGGGCGAGACGGGGGCGGGCAAATCCATCCTGCTCGACAGTCTCGGACTGGCGCTCGGCCAGCGGGCCGATGCGCGGCTGGTCCGCGACGGGGCCGAGGAGGCGAACGTGACCGCCGAGGTCGAGGTGGCACCGGGCCATTCCGCCTTCGGCACGCTAGAGGAAGCAGGGGTGGAAGCCGATCCGGGCGAACCCTTGCTGCTGCAACGACGATTGAAGGCGGACGGCGGTTCGTCGGGGAGACTGATGGGGCAGGCGGCGCCCGCGCGCGTGATGCGCGAGGTCGGCGAGACGCTGGTCGAGATTCACGGGCAGCATGCCGATCGCGGGCTGCTGGATGCCGGGTCGCACCGGGCGATGCTCGATGCGTTCGGTCAGCTCGATACCCGATCGGTCACCGCGCGGTGGGAGCGTCTGTCGACGCTGCGCCGCGAACATTCCGAACTGAAAGGGAAGGCAGAGGCGGCGGCGGCGGATCGCGAATGGCTCGACCATGCGATCGAGGAGATCGACGCGCTGCATCCCGAAGCGGGCGAGGAAGAAGAGCTTGCCGAGCTTCGCCAGCGGCACAAGGATGCCGCGCGCATCGAACATGAACTGGCGGACCTCGAGCCGCTGCTGTCCGGCGGCGACGGGGCCTTGTCGCAGATGCGGCAGGCGGCACGCGCCTTCAGCCGGGTGCACGACGTCCATGACGATTTGGCCAAGGCGCTGGCGGCGATCGACCGCGCGATCATCGAGGCGGACGAGGCGGAGCGACTGTTCGAGCATGCGAAGGCCGATCTGGTCCACAATCCCGAGGTTCTCGACGATGCGGAGGAGCGGCTGTTCGCTCTGCGTGGCATGGCGCGCAAGCACCGGACGACGGTCGACGAGCTTCCTGCGCTGCTGACGGAATTGAACGACCGGCGCGAGGCGATCGAGACGGGCTCGCAGCGATTGGCGGAGATCGAGTCGGCAATCGTGGTTGCCGAAGCGGCGTACGACGAGGCAGCGGACGCATTGTCGGCAGCACGCGAGGAAGCGGCAGCGCGGCTCGATGCGCGGGTCGCGGACGAGCTGGAGCCGCTCAAGCTGGGGGCGGCGCGGTTCGTGACCGAACTCAGCCCCGCCGACGCCGGCCCGCAGGGGATCGACCGCGTCGAGTTCACCATTTCGACCAACCCCGGATCGCCGTTCGGCCCACTGGGAAAGATCGCGTCGGGCGGCGAGCTGTCGCGCTTCCTCTTGGCGCTGCGCGTTGCGCTCGCCGAGGTTGGCGGGGCGGGGACGATCATCTTCGACGAGATCGATCGCGGCGTGGGGGGTGCCGTCGCCAGCGCCATCGGCGAGCGGCTCGCGCGGTTGGCGGACAAGCATCAGGTGCTGGTGGTCACACACTCGCCGCAGGTCGCTGCGCGGGCCGCACATCATTATCGCATCAGCAAGACGGTCGATGACGGCGTGACCCGCACGACGGTCGAGAAGCTCGACGAGACGGAACGGCGCGAGGAGATCGCACGTATGCTTTCGGGAGCCGCGATCACCGATGAAGCCCGGGCGGCGGCAGCGAAACTGATGGAGGCGGCGTGAAGCCGCGAGGAGAATTCAAGCGATGAACCACACCGAACTCGAGCACAGCCATGACGGCCGCGATCTTCTGCACCTCGCGATGGACGACGGATCGGGACAGGCCCGGCCGGGCGTCGTCATTCTGCCGAGCTTCCTCAACCGTGGGCCGGTCGAGCAGGACTACGGTCAGCGGCTCGTCGATCTCGGCTATTCGGTGCTGGCGGCGGACACGATGGGCAAGGACAAGCTCGGCCTCGACGGGGGCGATTCCGACGACAAACAGACCGCGATGGACACGATGAACGATCTGATCGCGGACCGCGGCACCTTCGTGAAGCAGCAGCAGGCGATCCTCGAGTTCGCCAAAAAACTGGACAGTTTCGATGCCGACAAGGTCGCGGTGATGGGCTTTTGCTTCGGCGGGCTGTGCACGCTCGATCTTGCGCGGTCGGGCGCGGACTTCCAGGTCGCCGCGAGCTTCCACGGACTGTTGAAGGTGCCCAATTTCACGACCGAGAAGGTCAAACCCAAGGTCGCGGTCTTTCATGGCTGGGACGATCCGATGGCACCGCCCGCCGATGTCGTCAGCCTCGGCCAGGAACTGACCGAGCAGGGCGCGTGCGACTGGCAGATCCATGCCTATGGCGGGGTCGGCCACGCCTTTACCAACCCGCAGGCCAGCAAGCTCGACATCGACGGCGTGGCGCACGACGAAACCGCCGCGACGCGCAGCTGGGACAGCTTCTGCGACCTGATCGAGGCGACGCTGCGATAGTGGACGCGAGCCGCCTCACCGAAGCGGAGGCGGCCAACCGGCTGATGCGGTTGGCCAAGCAGATCGCCAAGGCCGATGCCGCCTATCACGACCGTGACGATCCGATCATGGACGACGCGGCCTATGATGCGTTGGTCGCGGAGAACCGCGCACTGGAAGAGGCCTTCCCCGATCTCGTTCGAGAGGACAGCCCCTCGAAGCGGGTCGGGCATGTGCCCTCCTCACCCCTGTCGAAGGTCGCGCATGCCGAGCCGATGCTGAGCCTCGACAACGGGTTCGCCGACGATGACGTGCGCGAGTTCGTGGCGCGGGTGCGGCGGTTTCTGAGCCTCGATGCAGAAACGGAGGTCGCGCTGACCGCCGAACCGAAGATCGACGGCCTGTCCTGTTCGTTGCGGTACGAGAAGGGGACTTTGGTGCTGGCGGCGACGCGGGGTGACGGAACGGTCGGCGAGGATGTGACGCCCAACGCGCGGACGATCGCCGACATCCCGCAGCATCTCGAACATGCGCCCGACGTTCTGGAAGTCCGCGGCGAGGTCTACATGGCGAAGGACGACTTCGCGGAGCTGAACGCGCGGCAGGAAGAAGCGGCCGGCAAGATCTTCGCCAATCCGCGCAATGCGGCGGCGGGGAGTTTCCGGCAGAAGGATCCGGCAGTGACGGCGGCACGGCCGCTTCGCTTCTTCGCGCACGGCTGGGGCGCGATTTCGGACGTTCCTCACGATACGCAGGCCGATATGGTCGCATGGTTCGCGCGACTGGGTTTTCCCATCGCCGATCACTTCCAGCGCTGCACGAGCGTGGATGCTGCGTTGGCGGTCTATAGGGCGATCGGCGAAGCCCGAGCGGGGCTGAGCTACGATATCGACGGCGTGGTCTACAAGGTCGACCGGCTCGACTGGCAGGCGCGGCTGGGCAAGGTCGCCAAGGCGCCGCGCTGGGCGCTGGCGCACAAGTTTCCCGCCGAACAGGCTGAAACCACACTCGAAGCCATCGACATCCAGGTTGGGCGTACCGGTAAGCTGACGCCCGTGGGGCGGCTGACGCCGATCGGCGTGGGCGGCGTGATCGTGTCCAACGTCACGCTTCACAATTTCGACGAGATCGACCGGCTGGGGGTGCGCCCGGGCGACAAGGTGCGCGTCCAGCGCGCGGGCGACGTCATTCCGCAGATCGTCGCCAATCTGTCGGGCGGAGCGGGACGGGATCCCTATCCGCGCCCCGAGACCTGCCCGATCTGCGACAGCGAAGCGGTCGCCGAGGAAGGCGAGGTCGACATCCGCTGTACCGGCGGTCTGGTCTGCGACGCGCAGCGGTTCGAACGGTTGAAACATTTCGTCAGCCGCGGTGCGATGGACGTGGACGGACTGGGTGCCAAGACGCTGGAGGATTTCCTCGCCCGTGGGTGGGTCGAGAAACCGTCGGACATCTTCACGCTGCGCGAGCGCCGCGACGATATTCTCGCGCTGGAGGGCTGGAAGGAAAAGTCGGTCGACAATCTCTTGGCGGCGATCGACGCGCGGCGCGGGTTCGACGCCGCGCGCTTCCTGTTCGGGCTCGGCATCCGTCATGTCGGCAGCGTCACCGCGCGCGATCTGATGAAGGCGTTCGGGACGATTTCGGCGCTGATGGAAACGGCGGGGGCGGAAGATGCGCTGGCGCAGCTGTCGGCGATCGACGGGGTCGGCGATGTCGTGGCGCAGGCGGTCATCGACTTCTTCCACGAACCGCACAATCGCGAGGAGGTCGAACGGTTGATCGAGCGAGCGGCTCCTGCGCCTTACGCGGTCGAGGTGGCGGAAACCGCATGGTCGGGCAAGACCATCGTTTTCACCGGCAAGCTCGAAAGCGTGAGCCGCGACGAAGCCAAGGCGCAGGCCGAACGGATGGGCGCGAAGGCGGCGGGCAGCGTGTCGGCGAAGACCGATCTGCTGGTCGCCGGACCGGGCGCCGGATCGAAGCTGAAGAAAGCCGAAGAGCTCGGCGTGCAGGTGATGAGCGAGGAGGAGTGGCTGGCGGAAGTTTCTCGCGCCTGATGTCGCATCGCCGTATCCGGCGGCGGCTGGCGAGGCTTAGCTGATGGTGCGGATCGTGACCGTGCCGTGACCGCTGGCGATCATGCCGATCTTTTCCGCGGCGCCGCGCGACAGGTCGATGGCGCGATTTCCGTGGAAGGGGCCACGATCGTTGATGCGTACGGTGACGGTCTTGCCATTGGCGGTATTGGTCACCTCGACCATCGTGCCGAAGGGCAGGGTGCGATGCGCGGCGGTCATCGCCGACGGATCGAACCGTTCGCCATTGGCGGTCGGGCGGCCCGCGAAACGCGCGCCGTAATAGCTTGCGCCCACGGGGGTCAGCGCGGCGGTATCGACGACCGCGGATGCGGTTTCTTCCTCGTCCGCCGCGAGGGTCGAGAAATCGACCGGGACTGCGTCGGCGGGCATGACGTCGCCGGAGCGAAGCGTCAGTTCGTGCGAAAGGATGTCACCGGCGTCAACGGGCTCGGCCGGTGCGAAACCGGCGACCGCCATGGCGGGAACGCTGGCGTAGATCGCGAGGCGTGTGCGACGACGCGGTCCGCCTTCGGCGCGCTTGAAAAGGCGCTTGAAGCGGTCGCGTTTGCGGAGCTGGATAGTCGATTGGGTCATTGCGGCGTGGGTCATACCCAACCAGCGGGTCGCCGCAAGCTGCCGTTCCGATTTTGCGTATGACCGGTTCGCCCTGTGCGACGAACCGAGTTTTCGGGCGGAAAATTAACCTTTTTCGAGCGTTAATACTCGCCATTCTCCAAATTCCGACTCCGTTCCCGTCACGCCATGTTTGGCGTAGGTGGCTGCGACGCGCTCCGCCTGGCTGTCGAGTAGACCGGAGAGAACCAGCGTCCCGCCATCGGCCAGCGCACCGGACAGGCCGGGGGCAAGATCGACGAGCGGCCCGGCCAGAATGTTCGCGATCAGGAGGTCGAACGGCTTGAGCCGCGCGAGCAGCGGGTGGCCGAGGCCGCGGGCTTCGAGCAGCAGCACACGTCCCGCGCCTTCCGCGACGGGAATATGATTGAGCGAGGCATTGGCCTCCGCCGTCTCGATTGCGACGGGGTCGATGTCGCTGGCAACGATCCTCGCACGGGGCCACAGGCGATGCGCGGCAAAGGCGAGGAGGCCGGTGCCGGTGCCGATGTCGGCGATATTGGAAAATCTCTTGCCCGCCGCTTCGAGCCGGTCGAGCGCTTCGAGGCAGCCCGATGTGGTGGCGTGCTGCCCGGTCCCGAACGCCAGTCCCGCCTCGATCGTGAAGTCGATCACTCCCTCGGCATCGTCGGGGGGATAGCGCGGGGTGTGGACGTGGAAGCGGCCCGCCCGAATCGGTTCGATCCCCGTCTGGCTGAGGGTGACCCAATCCTCGTCGTCGAGCCGCTCGACGTAAGGATCGCCTCCTTCGGTCATCCGCGACAGAATGACGAGCGCCTGCGGTTCGGGCTCATGTTCGAAATAAGCGTGGAGCCGCCATTGTTCGGGCGCGTCGGGGTCGGGCTCCTCGACGACGAGAACGGGTTGCTCGCCGCACATCGCGAAGACGAGATCGCCTTCCGCCGCGATCCGTTCGGCTTCCTTGCGGGTGCAGGCGGACGTGGCGCGGTAGGTCATCGCACGAAACTCGCGCCGTTGGCGTCGATGATCGCGCCGGTCGCACTGGGCGGGGCGTCGGTCGCCAGCCACCGGATCGTTTCGGCGATCTCTTCGGGCTGGGCCACCTTGCCCAGCGGAATATCATCGAGCAACTTCGCGCCGCCGCGGCTTTCCAGATAATCCTCCGCCATGCCGGTCATGGTGAAGCCCGGACAGACGGCGAATGCGAGAATATTTTCGCGGGCGTAGCCGCGTGCGATCGTCTTGGTCATCGCGATCATGCCCGCCTTGGCCGCGGCATAATGCCAGTGCCTGGGCGAATCGCCACGATAGGCGGCGCGGCTGGCGACGTTGACGATGCGGCCCGGCGAGTCGCCATCGCGGCTGCGGAAATGACTGATCGCATGGCGGCAGAGATCGGCCGAGGCCTTGAGATTGATCTGGTGGCTGCGATCCCAGACCGCGTCCCATTCCTCGTCCGAGGCCTTGTCCTCCACCGGTTCGAACACGCCCGCATTGTTGACGAGAGCGTCGATGCGGCCGTCGAGCCGGTCGAACGCGGCTTCCCACAGGTGCCGCCCGGCGGTGGGGTCGGTGAAGTCGGCCTCGAGCAGATCGTCGTCGCCCGACGTGGACTGGCCCGCGACGGTATGACCCCGTTCACGCAGCAGCGAGAGTGTGGCCGCGCCGATCCCGCGGCTGGCACCGGTGAGGAGAATGTTCATGCCCCGCCCTAACGCGCGGTGACGACAATCGGAAGCGCCCGGCGCGCGATCAGGCCGCGACGTTGGTGGCGAATTCGGCGCTGGCCGTGGAGAAGCCGTCGATCTGAGCGGTGAATTCGTCGAAGTCGCTCTTCACCTTGCCGATCGAGCTGGCGACCTGTTCGGTCTCGCCGCGGATCGAGGCGATCGTCGTCGACATCGAATCCGCCGCAAGCGCAGTCTCGTCGACCGCCGCCGTGATGGTGGTGACGGTCTGGGCCTGCTGCTCCATCGCCTCGCGGATGCGATCGGCGCTGGCCTGGACGTCGTCGACGGTGGCGCGGATCGAGGCGTTGGAGCGTACCGTCTCGTGCGTTGCGGCAGTGATGGCGGTGATTTTGGCGGCAATATCGTCGGTGGCCTTGGCGGTCTGGTTGGCAAGGCTCTTCACTTCCTGCGCCACCACTGCGAAGCCGCGCCCCGCATCGCCCGCCCGCGCTGCCTCGATGGTGGCGTTGAGCGCGAGGAGGTTGGTCTGACCCGCGATGTCGCGGATGAGACCGAGGATTTCCTCGATCGTCGCGACGTGACCCGACAGCGCCTCGCTGGTCTTGACCGCCTTGGCGGCCTCGTCGCCGGCCTTGGTGGCGACCTGCGCGGCGGTTTCCACCTCGCTACGGGCATCCTCGATCGCGCGGATGAGACCCGCCGCGGTCTGGGCCGCCTCGCGCATCGCCACCGCCGATTGTTCGGCGGCCGATGCGACTTCGCTGGTCTTGCCCAACATGCCACGGGCGCTGGTCGCGGTCTCGTCGGCACGATGAAGCATCTGCTGGGCCTTTTCGCCCGCCGCCCCCGAGATTTCCTTCACCTTGCGCTGGAACAGGCGGCCGTGGACCGTCCGTTCCTCGGCCGCCTCGCGGCTTTCGCAGACGGCCACCTGCGCGAGGATGATGTCGGCGGTGTACAGCATGGTGGTCAGCACCGTGTCGCACATCTTGCCGATCATCGCCGGATTGTCGGAGAACTTGCGGCGGGCGGAGGACATGATGTCCATCGTCATCTTCGAGCGGCGCACATTCCAGTGCGGGATCGATTCCTCCTCGCCGAACAGGGCGATGCCGATCTGGGCGACATCGCGGATCCAGTCCTCGCCGACGGGTCGGTCGAACAGGCGCTTCACGAAATTCTCGCCGCGGTCTCCATAGTGGCGGTTGGCCGCCGACAGGATCTCTCCCTCCATCGCGGGCCAGACTTCGGCATGGGCGGCGGGGAATGCGGGGTCGGCCATGTAGGCATCGACCCGCTTGGCGACCTGTTCCTCGCTGATCGGGGTCAGCGCCTTGATTCTGCTGCCGGGCATCTGGGTCATGGGGAAGGCTCCGATCGGTCGTGGTCGTCTAGACGGCGAAGCGCGACACGAAGGTCTGCGTCTGGTCGCGGAAGGCGTGGATCTCGTCGGCAAAGCGATCGAACCCTTCCTCGACGCCGTCGATCTCCTTGGCGACATGTTCGGTATCGGCGCGGATCGTCGCGATGGTCGAGCTCATCGAATCGGCCGCCAGCGCGGTTTCGTCGACCGCGGCGGTAATGGTGGTGACCGTCTGCGCCTGCTGCTCCATCGCCTCGCGGATACGCACCGCGCTCGACTGCACTTCCTCGACCGTCTTCTTGATCGAGGCGTTGCAGTCGACCGTCTCGCGCGTCGCGGAGGTGATGGCGGCGATCTTGCTGGTAATGTCGTCGGTGGCCTTGGCTGTCTGGTTGGCAAGGCTCTTCACTTCCTGCGCGACGACCGCGAAGCCGCGGCCCGCATCGCCCGCGCGCGCGGCCTCGATCGTGGCGTTGAGCGCGAGAAGGTTGGTCTGACCCGCAATGTCGCGAATGAGGCCGAGGATTTCCTCGATCGTCGCGACATGACCCGAAAGCGCTTCGGACGAGGCCACCGCATCGGCGGCCTGGTTGCCCGCCGTGGTGGCGACGTCGGCGGCGTTCTCGACCTCGTTTCGCGCATCCTCGATGGCGCGGATGAGACCCGCGGCGGTCTGCGCGGCTTCGCGCATGGCAGTGGCGGACTGTTCGGCGGCGGCGGCGACCTCGCTGGTCTTGCCCAGCATGCCGCGCGTGCTGGTCGCGGACTTGCTCGCCCGTTCGCGCAGCATGCTGCTTTCGGCGGTGCAGCGCTGCACCACGCCCATCACCTGGTCGTTGAATTCGCCCGCCTGTCGCGACTGGACGAGATCCGCCTGCTTGCGGGTCAGCGCCATGGCGTAATGCACGAAGCAGTCGGTCTCGATCGCCTGCATCTCGGACAAGGTGCGAGCGAACATGACCGTTTGCTCTTCCGATACCGCCGCCTCGCGGACGGCGCGATACGCCGCCTCGACCTCGCAGAACAAACCTGCGAGCAACGTGGAAAGCGACACGCCGTTCTGCAGCGCATTGTCGACATATTCGCGGGCCTGGTCGGTCCAGCCGTCGTCAGTGATCGCGGTGAATTTCTGGCGGATGAAGGGGACGATGCGCTCGGCCAGCTTCTGGATCTTCGCCTCGTTCGCCTGTTCGGCGACCTCGGGCGACAGGAAATAGCGGCGCCAGAATTCGCGCGCCATCTCGGCCTCTACCCCTTCGATGGCATCGAACAGCAGCCGGGCGCGGACGGGAAGGTCGCCCTCCGGATCGTACAGCGCGAGGCTCCGCTTGAGGTCGTAGCGCTCGGTGAAATCGTCGTGTTTCATGATGCTCATGGGTCGGTGCTGCCGTTCCGTGATCGAGTGGGTTCCAAAGGTCAGGTTTCTCTCCTGCCACGAAACTGGTTAAAGCGAGGTTAGTCAGCGGGATCGGTTCGCCGCGCTCCTTGCCTTGTTTTTCGCGCTCCCCTAACGAGGCACCCGCACTTTAACCCCGAGAGGAACTGCATGAACGCGCCGACCTCGCCGACCCGGGATCGTCCCCTGTCGCCGCACCTCAGCATCTATCGCTGGCAATCGCATATGCTGGTCTCGATCCTGCACCGCCTGACGGGATCGGCGCTCACCGTGGCGGGCCTGGGTCTGCTGACCTGGTGGCTGGTCGCGCTCGCGAGCGACGGCGATGCCTATGCGACCTTCGAGACGCATGCGGGCGCGTGGTACGGGCAGATCGTGCTGATCGGTCTCACCTGGGCGTTCTTCCAGCATACCTTCTCGGGTATTCGGCACCTCGTCCTCGACATGGGGGCGGGCTACGAGCTCAAGACCAACAAGTTCTGGTCGATCATGACGATCGCGCTGTCGCTGTTCTTCACCGCCCTCGTCTGGGCGATGTTCAAGGGAGTGTTCTAAAATGGCTCGCGGAAAGAGCGCCACGCCGCTGGCGAAGGTTCGCGGACTGGGGTCGGCGGGTGAAGGCGGCGACCACTGGCTGATGGAGCGGTTCACCAGCGTCGCGCTGGTATTGCTGTCGGCGTGGCTCGTCTTCTCGCTGCTGACGCTTCCCGCTCTCGACAAGAATACAGTGAGCGAATGGCTGTCGCAGCCGCTGGGTGCGGTGCCGATGGCGTTGTTCGTCATCGTCAGCTTCGTGCACGGTCTCGATGGCATGAAGGTCGTCGTCGACGATTACGTGCACGTCGAAGGCAATCGCGTCGCCGCCCATTTCATCATGACCATGATCGCCATCGCGGGCGCCGCGTTCGCGCTGTTCGCCCTGGCCAAACTCGCTTTCGGAGCCTGACGCCCCAATGACCTCCTACAAGATTATCGATCACAGCTATGACGTCGTCGTCGTCGGTGCCGGCGGCAGCGGTCTGCGCGCCACGATGGGCGCGGCGGAAAAGGGGCTCAAGACCGCGTGCGTGACGAAGGTCTTCCCGACCCGCAGCCACACTGTCGCCGCGCAGGGCGGAATCGCCGCCAGTCTCGGCAACATGGGTCCAGATCACTGGACCTGGCACATGTACGATACCGTCAAGGGGTCGGACTGGCTGGGCGATCAGGACGCGATCGAATATCTTTGCCGCGAAGCGCCGCAGGCGGTCTACGAGCTGGAACATGCCGGCATGCCGTTCAGCCGGACCGAGGAAGGCAAGATCTACCAGCGCGCGTTCGGCGGCATGACGCAGAACATGGGCGAGGGTCCGGCGGCGCAGCGCACCTGCGCGGCGGCGGACCGGACGGGGCATGCGATGCTCCACACGCTCTATCAGCAGAGCCTGAAGTACGACGCTGACTTCTTCATCGAATATTTCGCGCTCGACCTCATCATGGAAGACGGCGTGTGCCGCGGCCTCGTCGCGCTGGACCTCGATACCGGGACGATCCACCGTTACCGGGCGCAGGCCGTCGTGCTGGCGACGGGCGGCTACGGGCGCTGCTATTACAGCGCGACATCGGCGCACACCTGCACCGGCGACGGCAATGCCATGGTGCTTCGCGCCGGGTTGCCGCTTCAGGACATGGAGTTCGTCCAGTTCCACCCGACCGGCATCTACGGTGCGGGCGTGCTCATCACCGAAGGCGCGCGCGGCGAGGGCGGTTATCTCACCAATTCCGAGGGCGAGCGGTTCATGGAACGCTACGCCCCCAGCGCCAAGGATCTCGCCAGCCGCGACGTGGTGTCGCGCTCGATGGCGATGGAAATCCGCGAAGGACGCGGCGTGGGCGAGGAGGGCGATCACATCTTCCTCCACCTCGACCATATCGACGCCGACATCCTCGCCAAGCGCCTGCCGGGAATCACCGAAACGGCGAAGATCTTCGCGGGCGTCGACCTGACCCGCAAGCCGATCCCTGTGGTGCCGACCGTGCATTACAACATGGGCGGCATCCCGACCAACTATCATGGCGAAGTCGTGACGTTGAAGGACGGCGATCCCGATGCGGTCGTGCCCGGTCTGTTCGCGGTCGGTGAAGCGGCCTGCGTCAGCGTGCACGGCGCCAACCGCCTGGGCTCGAACAGCCTGATCGATCTCGTGGTCTTCGGCCGCGCGACCGGGCTGCGGCTGGCCGAGGTCGTGACGCCGGGCGCCACACAGGCCAAGCTGAAGGACGATGCGGCCGACCTGTCGCTCGCACGGCTCGATCATTTCCGCCACGCCGACGGCGGGCGGCGCACCGCCGACATCCGTCTCGAGATGCAAAAGACAATGCAGTCGAACTGCGCGGTTTTCCGTACCGAGGAAATCCTCGCCGAGGGTGTGGAGAAGATCGACGCGACCTACGCCAGCATGGCCGACGTCAACGTTTCCGATCGCGGGCTCGTCTGGAACAGCGACTTGGTCGAGACGATGGAATTGGACAACCTGCTGGTGCAGGCCAAGGCGACGATCGGTCTGGCGGCGAACCGCAAGGAAAGCCGCGGCGCGCACATGCACGAGGATTATCCCGATCGGCTGGACGACCAGTGGATGAAGCACAGCCTGATCTGGATCGACGGCTGGGGCGGCAAGGGCGGCGAGACGACCATCGATTATCGCCCGGTGCACGATTTCACGCTGACCGACGACATCAGCTATATCGAGCCGAAGAAGCGGGTCTACTAGTCCTCGGCTGAGCTCGGAGTCTGGGGGCTAGGCGGGCGGGGCGCATGGCGCTACGCCCGGCCCCATGAACAAGAAGCATAGTCCCAAGGAACGCGTCTTTCCCACGTCCAAGTCGGATGCGGAAGCAGCGGCGCATGTCCCGTCGAGCCCGCAGACGCGAAGCGAAGCGTACAAACTCGCCTTCCAGGATCACGAACTCATGCTGCGCGACGAGCTTCGGCCCGTGCGGCTGCAGCTCGAGCTGCTGAAACCCGAACTGCTGATGCAGGAGGCGAACATCGCCTCGACCTTCGTGATGTACGGGTCGGCGCGCGTGCCCGAGCCCGCCAAGGCGCAGGCGCTGCTCGAGGCGGCGGACAACGATTGGGACCGGCAGGTTGCCCAGCGGCTGGTCGCCAAGTCGCATTATTATGACGAAGCGCGCAAGCTGGCGCGGATCGCATCGACCTATCCCGTCGATCCGGACGGCGAACGGCATTTCGTGGTGGTGTCGGGCGGGGGGCCCAGCTTCATGGAAGCGGCGAACCGCGGCGCCCATGACGAGGGCAAGGAATCGATCGGATTGAACATCGTCCTGCCGCACGAGCAGCTACCCAACGAGTACATCACGCCCGAACTGAGTTTTCAATTCCACTATTTCGCGATCCGCAAGATGCACTTCCTGATCCGCGCGCGGGCGGTGGCGGTGTTCCCGGGCGGGTTCGGGACGTTCGACGAATTCTTCGAGCTGCTGACGCTCATCCAGACAGGCAAGGTCCATCCGATGCCGCTGCTCGTATTCGGCAAGCGCGAATTCTGGGACAAGGTGATGGATCTCGATGCGCTGGCGCTGGAGGGCACGATCTCCAAGCGCGACCTCGACCTCATCACCTGGGTCGAGACGGCCGAGGAGGCGTGGGACCATGTCTGCGACGCCTACGAGGTGTGCGACCACCCGGCTTGATAGGCGCTGGGGACAAAGCGATCGCGTTCACGCGACCATAAGTCGCTGAAACGGGCGCGCGAAGCAGCCGGCGTCCGCGGCGAAGCGGTCGTCGGCGTCTCGGTCTATTCGGTGGCTTCCGGCACCTCGACCCCGCCCTCGCTCCCGGTGCCTTCGGCACTGGTGTCGGTGAGATCCTCGGCGGTGTTGGTGTCCTGCGCGGTCTGGGCATCGCCCTCGGTCGCCGCGTCCTCGGCAGCTTCTTCGCCCTCGGCACCCGGTTCGGGCGGAGGCGGAACGGCGAGGCTCGAACCCTGCTGATTGAGCCACAGCATCAGATCGGCGCGGTCCTGAGGATCGCCGAGGCCCGCGAAGGTCATCTTGTTGCCGGGCGCAAAGCCGCGCGGGCTGCGCAGCCATTCGGACATGTTATCCCACTGCCAGCTTCCGTCGATTCCCGACAAGGCGTCGGAATAGGCGAAGCCCGCCTTGCTCGCGATATTGGAGCCCATCACTCCGTAGAGGTTCGGGCCCAGCGCATTGGGACCGCCCGCCGCGGCGTTGTGGCAGGCGGTGCACTTGGCGAACACCGTCTCGCCGCGCGAGGCGTCTGCGGTCGCGAGATAGAAGGCGATCGGTTCTTCCGCCTCCGCAGCGCCGCCTGCCGCGGCAGCCGAAGCTTCGGCCACGTAGGCGGGGCAGTAGCCGTCGGTGGCGCCCTCTTCGCAGCTGTCGATTTCTTCGCCGTGGAAGACTTCACCGACGACGAGGCTGGTGCCGAGCGCGATGACGCTGGCGAACAGTACCCAGCCGGCGATGGTGTTTTGACGGTCGTTCATGCGATCCCTTGGGAGAAAGTTTCTGGCGTGGCTTTAGGGCGGTGCGCGCGGGGTTTCAAGGCGTCAGCGGCAGGCGCGGATGCGCGGCCTGCATGGCAGCGATCGCCTTTTTGTAAAGCGTAGGCAGACCCGCTTCGTCGAGACGGTCCAAAGGCTGCCACCATCCCTCCGCCCCCGCGTCCGGCTCCGCCCGCGGTTCGATCGCGAGCGCGAGGGTGAAATGGGTGAAGCCGTGGACGATACTCGGCGCATCGGTCGGGGGAAGGGGGCCGTCGTGCCAGTCGCTGCCGGGCAGCGCCGCCATCCCGCCCAGCATTCCGCGTCCGGGACGGCGGACCAGGAAGATCGCTCCGTCGCGCTCGATCCACCAGGCGGTACCGTGGCGGTCGGGGCGATCCTTTCTCGCGGGGCGCGGCGGGAAAGCGGCGGGGGTCCCGGTCGCAAAGGCTGCACAATGGGCGCGCAGGGGGCATTCGCTGCAACGCGGATCGCGCGGGCGGCAGATGGTGGCGCCGAGGTCCATCAGCGCCTGCGCGACCGTGCCCGCATCCATGCCGTCGTAGAGCTTGGCCGCTTCGTCGCGAATCAGCGCCTTCTCCTCCCGGACCGGGCGGTCGAGCGCGATCAGCCGCGCGACCACCCGTTCGACGTTGGTGTCGACGACCACCGCGTCGCGGCCGAAGGCGATCGCGGCGATCGCGGCGGCGGTATAATCGCCGATTCCGGGCAATTCGCGCAACGCGGCCTCGGTATCGGGGAAGCCGCCGCGGGCCGCGACCCGAACCGCGCAAGCATGCAGGTTGCGGGCGCGGGCGTAGTAGCCGAGCCCCGCCCAGGCGGCGAGCAGATCCTCGACCGGACTTTCGGCGAGCGATTCCACCGTCGGCCAGCGTTCCACGAACGACCGGAAGCGCGGCCCGACCGTAGCGACCGTCGTCTGCTGGAGCATCACTTCGCTCAGCCAGATACGATAGGGATCGGGCTTTTCGTTGCCTCCCGGCGCAATTCGCCACGGCAGGTCGCGCGCGTGTTCGCGGTAATGGGTCACCAGATCGTGCTTAACGCTTTGACGCATGCGGCGCCTATGGCATGAGACGGGGCAATGACGAAGTGGTCGCCAAAATCGAACGATGACACGCGCGCGAACGGGGTCCGCCGCGCGGGCGACCTGGTCGCGCCGATCGCGGGGCAGGCGTTCAAGCGCTTCGGCTTCGTGCAGTCGTCGGTTGTCGAGCGCTGGGACGAGATCGTCGGCGAACGATATGCCAAGGTCTCGATGCCGGAATCGATCCGCTTTCCCAGCGGTGCCAAGCGGGGCGGTACGCTGACGCTCAAGGTCGAAGGCGCGCAGGCACCGCTGTTCCAGCATCTGGCACCGATGATCCTCGAGAAGGTCAACGACTTCTTCGGCGCAGGCGCGGTCACCAAGGTCGTGTTCAAGCAGGGACGGATCGAAAAGCCGCGCCCCGCTATCGCCCGCCCGACCCCTGCGCCGGTATCCAAGGAACTGGGCGAGGGGCTGCGCGACATTCCCGATCCCGAACTGCGCTCGGTGCTCGAATCGCTGGCCTCCAGCCTCGAGGGCGCGAGCCAGCCCACCATTCCCGTTCTCGGCCGCATCGGCGAGCCGACTTCCAAGCAAGGACGTACTGAATCATGAAGAACATGCTGATCCTCACCACCGCCGCACTGGCGCTGACCGCCTGCAACAAGGAAGCGGGCGCGACGGGCGAACTGCCGGTCGCCGATACGCCGGTCGAGGCCGTTGCGGCCCCCGACGGGCAGGAATGGGCCGACGTGGTCTCGAAGACCGATGCGGGTGGTTACCTGATGGGCAATCCCGACGCGCCGGTGAAGGTCGTCGAATATGGCTCGATGACCTGCGGCGCCTGCGCCTTCTTCAGCACCAACGGCGAGCAGCAGCTGAAGGAGGAATATCTCGATTCGGGTCGCGTCTCGTTCGAATTCCGCAACTATACGCGCGATCCCATCGACGTGACCGCCTCGCTGCTGGCGCGGTGCGGGGGCGAGAACCGCTTCTTCCCGCTGACCGATGCGATGTTCGCGGCGCAGAACGAATGGTACGGGCAGCGCATCCCGCAGCTTCGCGAAGTCATGCCGCAGCTGCGGTCGCTCAGCCCCAACGAGCAGTTCGCGCGGCTGGCCGAAGTGACGGGCCTCAAGACCTTTGCGGTGCAGCGCGGCCTTCCCGCCAGCCAGGCCGACGCCTGTCTGGCCGACGAAGCGGCGGTTAGCGAGCTGGTGTCGATGCAGAGCGTCGGTCAGAGCGACTTCGGCGTCAATCGCACGCCCTATTTCCTGATCAACGGGGTTCCGGCGCAGGAGGTCGATGCGGACTATTCCAACCTCAAACCCGTCCTCCAGCGCGCGCTGGGCGAGGAAGTGACGGCCGAGGCCGCTGCCGAGTAGGATGCGGCACGGGGGCGAGACGAGGTGAAGTTCCGGCGGCTTCGGCTGGTCGGGTTCAAGAGCTTCGTCGAGCCCACCGACATGGCAATCCGCGACGGGCTGACGGGAATCGTCGGCCCGAACGGGTGCGGCAAATCGAATCTTCTTGAAGCGATTCGCTGGGCGATGGGGGAAGGAAGTCCCAAGTCGCTACGCGGCGGCGGGATGGAAGACGTCATCTTCGCGGGCACCGAAAGCCGTCCGGCGCGCGACTTTGCCGAAGTCACGCTGACCGTCGAACGCGGACCCGAGGCGGGCGAAGACGCCGGCGAGAACGAGGTGACCCGGCGGATCGAGCGGGGCGCGGGATCGGCCTATCGGTTGAACGGGCGTGACGTTCGGGCGAAGGACGTGGCGCTGCTGTTCGCCGACGCGGCGACGGGCGCGCACAGTCCGGCGCTCGTCAGCCAGGGCAAGATCGGGGCGGTGATCTCCGCCAAGCCGCAACAGCGTCGCCAATTGCTGGAGGAAGCTGCGGGGATCAGCGGACTGCATGCGCGCCGCAAGGATGCCGAGCAGAAATTGCGGGGGGCGGAGGCGAACCTCGAACGGTTGGACCGGTTGCTGGGCGAACAGGCGGCGCGGGCGGCGGCGCTGAAGCGGCAGGCCAACGCGGCGGCCCGCTATCGGCAGCTTTCCGACAAGATCCGGCTCGTCGAAGCGCAGCTGATGCTGGCCGAATGGCGGGCGGCGGATGTACGGGCGCGCGAGACGAAGGAGCAGGCGCAGAAAGCCGAGGAAGCGGTCGAGCGGTTGCGGGGCGAACGCGATGCGGCGCTGCTCGAACAATCGAAGGCCGGAACGGCTCTGTCGACCGCGCGCGAGGAAGCGGTGGCGGCGCGATCGGCGGGACAGGAACTGGCGCACCGACTGGCAACCGCGCGAGCGGAAGCGGGCGCGGTGACGCGGCGGATCGAGGAGCTGGACGCGGCGATGCGCGCGCTCGACACCGATCGGGCTCGCGAGACGGCGCTGCGCGAGGATGCGGCGCGCGCGATCGAGGCGCTGGGCAAGGAACAGAAAGCGCTCGAACAGCGGCTGGCCGGTGAAGAAGAGGACGCGCGCGAGGTTGCTGCGAAACTGTCGGCGGCCGAAGCGGAAGCGTCGGACCGCGAGGCCGAATTGGCCGCGCTGCTTGCGAAGCAGGCGGCGGGACGTGCCGAGCGGCAGGTCGCCGAAGTGGCCCTGGAAGCGGCGCAGGCGCAGGCCGACCGGATCGAGAACGAGTTGCGCCGGCTGGCCGAGCAGGAAGCGACGCTCGACGCCGACGAGGATTATCGCAGCGCCTTGAAGCTGGCCGAAAAGGCGATCGCGTCGCAGGAAAAGCGCGCGGCCGAGGCGGTGGCTGCGATCGAGGAAGCCGAGGAAGCAGGCGAACGGGCGCTCTCCGAACGGGATGCGACCGAAGCGGCGCGCGCCGACGCGCGGGCGGCGCTTGCGGCGGTGGAGGCGGAGGTGCGCACGCTTCGCGCGGCGCTGTCCGATGGGGAGCACGGCGCACTGGACGGGGTTCGCGCGGCGCCGGGGTACGAGCGGGCGCTGGCCGCTGCGCTGGGCGACGATCTGCTCGCGGACATCGGGGGCGAGGGGCCGCGACGTTGGTCGGAAGGCCTAAGCGATCACGCTAAAGATGCGGCACTGCCGAAGGGCGCACATCCGCTGTCCGACCATGTCGATGCGCCGCCAGCCCTCCAGCGGCGGTTGGCGATGATCGGCGTGGTCGAGGCCGACGAGGGGCAATCGCTCGCAGCGGGGCAGCGGTTGGTAACGCGGAACGGACGGATGCGTCGCTGGGACGGGTTCGTGGTCGAGGGCGAGGGCGCTGCGGAGGCGGAACGGCTCGAGCGGGCAAACCGGTTGGCGGCGTTGGAGGAGCAATTGCCCTCGCTCGATGGGGCAGCACGCGAGGCGGAGGCGTCGCGCGAGGCGGTCGAGCGAAGGGTGGTCGCCGCGCGCGAGACCGAGCGGGCCGCGCGCTCGCGGCTCGCCTCGGTGGAAGAGGCGATGCGCGGCGCGGCGCGGGACGCGGATCGCGCGCGGTCGGCGATCGAACGGGCCGAGGCGCGGGCGGCGAGCCTCAAGGAACGGCGCGCGGAACTGAAACCGCTGCATGAAAGCGCGTGCGAACGACTGGCGGAGGCGCAACGGGCACTCGCCAGCCTGTCCGAAGACGAACGGCTGGACCGGGACATCGCGTCCGCGCGGACTGCGGCGGCGAAAGCGGGCGAGACGGTGGCGGGGCATCGCGCCGCGGTGGCGACGCGTCGGCAGGGGATCGAGGCCGCACGCGACCGGATGTCGGCGGCAGGACGCGAACAGGACGGCTGGCGCGCGCGCGCCCGCGATGCGGAGGCACGGCTCGACGAGACGGCGTCGCGCAACAAGGCACAACGCGCGGAACGCGAGGAATTGTCGGGCAGTCCCGAGCGGCTGGCCGAGGAGATCGAACGACTGGAGAAGGAACAGGGCCAGATTGCCGCGCGGGTCGCGGACAAGGATGCGGCCATGACCGCGGCGCAGGCGGCGCAGTCAGAGCGCGACCGCGCCCACTCGCAGACTGCCGAGGCCTTCGCCGCGGCGCGCGAACGCCGGGCGGGCGCGGCGGAGCGGGCGCAGGCGGCGGAGGAGCAGCGCCAGCGCCGGGCCGCGGCCTCGTTCGAGGAATATGACTGTTCGCCGCAAGGATTGGCGAAACGGTTCGACTTCGACGCGGAGGCGCTGCCGGCAACGGGCGAACTGCGCGAATCGCTGGCGCAACTGACGGCGCAGCGCGAGCGGATCGGGCCGGTGAACCTGGTGGCCGAAAGCGAGCTGGCCGAACTGGAGGCCGAGCAGGACACGAGCGCGGTCGAAAAGGAGGAACTGGCCGAGGCGATCCACCGGCTGCGCGGTTCGATCGGCCATCTCAACCGCGAGGGGCGGCAACGGCTGCTGGCCGCGTTCGAGCAGGTCGACGGGCATTTTAGGAGCCTGTTCACGACCTTGTTCGGAGGCGGGCAGGCGCATCTGGAACTGGTCGAGTCTGACGACCCGCTCGAGGCGGGGCTGGAGATCATGGCGCAGCCTCCGGGAAAGAAACTGTCGGCGCTGACGCTGTTGTCGGGAGGGGAGCAGGCGCTGACGGCGGTGGCGCTGATCTTCGCGATCTTCCTCACCAACCCGGCACCGATCTGCGTCCTCGACGAGGTCGATGCTCCGCTGGACGACGCGAATGTGGAGCGGTTCTGCGACCTGCTGGCGCGGATGAATGCGGAGACCGAGACGCGCTACCTTATCGTCACGCACAATGCCGTGACGATGAGCCGGATGGATCGCCTCTATGGGGTGACCATGATCGAACAGGGCGTCAGTCGTCTTGTGTCGGTCGACCTGTCGGACGCGGAGCGATTGGTCGCGGCGGAATAATCTGTCGATCTTCAATTCTGCTATTGCGAGTGATTATCATTAACGGTAGGCGGCCTTTCGTCACTCAAAACGAAAGACCTATCCAATCATGTTTTCGCATCGTTCGCCGACCTTTCGCCTCCTCCTTCTCGCCTCGGTCGCGGTCGGGCCCGCGCCCCTCTATGCCGCCGCACCCGGCGACGGCGCTTCCGACTCCACGGCGAGCACGACGACGGTTCGGGTCGTCGACGAGGGCGACGAAAGCGATCCGATCGTCATCACCGGCGTTCGTCAGGGGTACGGGGCGGACGAGGTCGAAAGCGGCACCCGCACCGACACCGACCTGTCCGACATTCCGCAGTCGATCAGCGTGGTGACTGCCGAACAGATCGCCGATCAGGCGCTCCGGTCGGTGGGCGACGTGGCGCGCTACGTTCCCGGCATCTCGATGGAATCGGGCGAGGGGCACCGCGACGCGATCGTCATCCGCGGCAACCTGTCGACCGCCGACTTTTTTACCGACGGTCTGCGCGACGACGTGCAGCATTATCGCGGCCTCTACAATGTCGAGCGGGTCGAAATCCTGAAAGGCCCCAATGCGCTGGTCTTCGGCCGGGGCGGCGGGGGCGGACTGGTCAACCGCGTGCTCAAGCGGCCGTTCGGCGCGCGCTATGCCGCCGGTGCCGTGTCGATCGACAGCGAGGGCGCGGGTTTCGCCGAGGTCGACCTCAACGGCCCGATCGCGACACGCGCCGATGCTCGGATCAACGCGGTCTATGAGCGGTTCGACAATTTTCGCGGGATCGAGGGCGATCGCTGGGGCGTGAACCCGACGCTCGGATGGCGACTGTCGCCCGAAACGCGGATCGACATCGGCTATGAATATGCGGAGGATCACCGCGACGTCGATCGCGGCTTGCCGCCCGCACGAGAGGGCACGATTGCCGACCCGGCGCGTGCGGTCGAAGGGTTCGACGAGGTGTTCTTCGGCGATCGCGACGTCAATCGCGCCGACTTCGCCAAGCATGTCGTCGATCTGGCAGTCGACCATCGGTTGTCCGACGCGCTGACGTTCGAATCGAAGGCGTTGGTGGGCGACTATGACAAGCTCTATCGCAATACGGTTCCCTCGAGCGCGGTCACCGATGTCGACGGGGTGCCCTCGGTGCTGATCAGCGCCTACGAGGATTTTACCGAACGACAGAATTTCCTGTGGCAGAACAATCTTGTCGGCCGCCTCGCAACCGGGGCGCTCCGCCACACGCTGCTGGTCGGCGCCGATGTCGCGATCCAGCGGACCGAGGCGGGACGGTTGCGCGGTTTCTTCGACACGCTGCCCGCCGGCCAGAAATCGCCCAACGGGCGCGAGACGTTCGTGCCGCTCGCCGATCCGATCGTCGTGCCGCCGCTGACGTTTCGCGGCGGGTCGGGCGAGCGCGCGTCGGAAACCGAGGTCGATGCGCTCGGTGTGCTGGTGCAGGACCAGGTCGAGATCGGCGATTATGTCGAAGTGATTGCGGGGCTGCGCTACGATAGCGTCGATATCCGGGTTGCCGATTTCATTGGTGGGACGGATCTGTCGCGCACCGACGATCTGTGGAGTCCCCGGATCGGCGTGGTGGCGAAGCCGACCGATACGCTCAACCTCTACGCCAGCTGGACGCGCAGCTACGTTCCCCAGTCGGGCGACCAGTTCGCCAGCCTTTCGCCGACCGATGCGGCGCTGGAGCCGGAACGGTTCACAAACCGCGAGATCGGACTCAAGTGGGCGGCGCTGCCCTCGCTCGACATCACGGTCGCTGCCTATCGGCTCGACCTCGACAATGTGAAGGCGCAGGACCCGGATTCGACGGGACTGGTGCTGACAGGTTCGCAGCGCTCCGAAGGCATCGAAGTCGAGGCGGTCGGCAAGATCGGCGCGTTCTCGCTGGCGGGCGGGGTGGCGTTCCAGGATTCGGAAATCACGGAGACGACCACGGCGGCACCGGCCGGGCGGCAGGTCCCCGACCAGCCCGATTTCGAAGCGAGCCTGTGGGGTCGTTACGATGTCAACGACCGACTGGGGGTCGGGATCGGCGCGAGCCATCGTTCCTCGCTGTTCGCGAGCATCTCGAACGAGGTGGTGGTCGATCCGCTGACGACGGTCTCGGCGGCGCTATTCGCGAACGTGACCGACCGACTTGTCGTCCAGGTCAACGCCGACAATCTGCTGAACGAAGAGGGTATCGCCTTCGCGCACGGGGACAACAACTTGCATCCCGTCGAGCCGCGACGGGTCCGCGCGACGATGCGCTTCACCTTCTAGGCTGCGGCCGCGAGGTCCTGCGCCCGTTTGAGGTCGTCGATGAACCGTGCCCGCTCCCTGGCCGCCATGTCGCGGTCGGGGAGGCGGAGCAGGTAGCTGGGATGGACGGTGACCATCCCGGTGCCGCCTCCCGGAAGCTCGAGTGGTTCGCTGCGCACGCGGCTGATCGTGACGGTCTTGCCGAGCAACGCGCGGGCAGCGGTCGCGCCTAGCGCGAGCGTGATCTGCGGTGCGACGAGCTGACGTTCGGCCTGCAACCACCACTGGAAATGCTCGATGTCGCCCGCGCCGGGTTTCGAATGGATGCGTTTCTTTCCCTTCTGGACGAACTTGAACCGCTTGACGGCATTGGTGACGTAGAGCGTCTCGCGCTCGATACCGGCTTCCTCGAGCGCGTCGTTCAGCAATTGTCCCGCCGGACCGACGAAGGGGCGGCCGGCCTTGTCCTCTTCATCGCCCGGCTGTTCGCCGACCAGCATCAGCGCGGCGTCGCGATTGCCTTCGCCGAAGACGAGCTGCGTTCCCGAATTGCCGGTGTCCTCATGGTGCCGGGCACGAGCCTCGCGCGCGAGATCGTCCCAGCTTTCGATGGCGGGGGCGGGTTCGGAAGGGAGGTCGGGCATGGGATCGGCTTTCGGTTGGGCTGGAGTACGGCTGCGGCTGGTTTCGATCATGCTCGCCTCACGCGCCTGCGCGCCCGCCAGAAGCTCGGGGATGAGCGCGGTTTCGGGCATGTTCTTCCAGTATTTCTTCGGCATTTCGGCCTGCATGGCCTTCACCTTCACCCGCGCGGGATTGAAGATGGATTTGTAATAGGTCTTCCACGTTTCCTCGAACCCGTCGCCGCCGGGCGCATCGACCTTGGTCGCGCCGGCGCTTTCGGTCAGCCGCTCGCCGTTCCAGTGAATGGAAACCTCGGGGGTCAGGATCGTCCAGCGCATATTGGTGAACCGGCGGACGAAGAAATCGGCCTCTGCGCGAACGATATGGTGGTCGGGTTCGAACCAGGCGACCATGCGCTCTTCGCCGTCACTGTCGGCGACTTCGCGAAAGCGGACGAAGGCGTGCATCTTGTGCGCGTCGCGCCCCACTTCCTTGGCGAGCCGGTGGAGCCGGTCGACCAGCGGATCGGCACGATCTTCGAGCATGTGGCGATCGGTCTGAAGCTTCCACAGCAATGCGTAGAGCAGCGAGAAACGCTCGGGATCGGAATGGAGGATCGCGCGCCTGGCGAGAGGAAGAAACCCCTTGGGAACGCGAACTTCGCGTCCGCCTTCCGCATCGAGGGGGGCATCGTCGCCGAACAGGCCGACCTCTTCGCCCGCCACTTCGAACGTGACCGCTTCGGGCGGAACGCCCGCCATGACGAAACCGCGCGCCGCCTCCCGCCACCCTTCGAAATCGTCGGGGCGGGCGAGGAGCGCGCGGTGATGGTCGATCTGAGGCCCGTCAGGCAGGATGTTCGTCATGCGCAGGCCGTCTCATCGGGCTATTCGCGATCGTCGCCCATGTCGACGCCATCTTCGGCTCGCTTGAGTTCGGCGGGCTTACGCTCCTTGAACTTGTCGCCGAGCTTGTTGGCTTCGGCGGAGCTCAGCTCTTCCTTGGCCTCCGGGAACATGTCGTCTTCTTCCTCATCGATGTGATGAAGATAATCGTGACGCAGCTTGAAGAACTTCTGCTTGAACTCGTCCGAGTCCGGTTCGAGCCCTTCAATCTCTTCCATCAGCTCGTCGAGTTCGTGATGTTCGGCCACCGAATGCTGACCGTCGTGCCGCAGTTCGGGATCCTCGAGCATCGTCGAATAGAGCGTCTCCTCCTCCGCCGCGGCATGCGCGGTGACTTCGACACGGAATTTCTTGAACAGCTCCATCCGTTCGCTACCCGACGCCTTCTCGATCTTGTCGAGCATCGTGCGGTGGGTTTCGTGATCTTTTTTCAGGCGTTTGAAAATCGTCTGGTCGGCCATGATTCTTTTCCTTTTACCAAGGTGTTTCGTTTCACAGGCTCAACGCATGGACCGAAGGATCGTTCAGGCGGCCTTTAGGTCAGGGGGATCGAACAGACCGAGCTGTGCCGGTTGCGGCAGCAGCATCGACTTGAGGTCCGCACGATCGGTGAGCAGCGTGGGCGACCAGTCCAACGTGACGATGAAGGGCCTGATCTTCTTCACCGACACGGTCAGCCGCGCGATATCGTCGAGACGGAGACGCCGGTGTCGGCGCGACACGAGAATGCGTCCGACCGCCTTGGTCCCGAGGCCCGGCACGCGGAGCAACTGTTCCTTCGATGCGCGGTTGACGTCCACCGGAAAGGAATCGCGAAACTTGAGCGCCCAGGCCAATTTCGGGTCGATATCGAGCGGCAACATGCCATTTTCGTCGGTCGCGGCCACGACCTCCTGAGGCGAGAAGCCGTAGAAGCGCATCAGCCAGTCGGATTGGTAGAGGCGATGCTCGCGCATGAGGGGCGGCCGTTTGAGGGGGAGGACCGCGCTCGGATCGGGGATGGGCGAGAAGGCGCTGTAATAGACGCGGCGAAGCCCGAAGCGATCGTAAAGCCCGTTCGCCCGGGTCACGATCGCACCGTCATTCGCCCCGTCGGCTCCGACAATCATCTGCGTCGACTGGCCTCCGGCGGCAAACTTCGGCGCATTGCGATAGCGCTTCTTCGCGTCCTTCGCGTCGAGGATGTGCGACTTCATGTCGCCCATCGCCCCTTCGATGCGATCTTCGCTCTTTTCCGGCGCCAGAGATTCGAGCCCCTCCCGAGTTGGAAGCTCTACGTTGATCGACACTCGGTCGGCATATTGACCCGCCTGCCGAACCAGCTCGGGATCGGCGTCGGGGATCGTCTTGAGATGGATGTATCCGCGAAAATCGTGGACTTCGCGCAGCGTTCGGGCAACGCCGACCAGCTGCTCCATCGTATAGTCGGGCGAACGGATGATTCCCGAAGAGAGAAACAGTCCCTCGATATAGTTGCGTTTGTAGAAATTGAGCGTGAGGGCGACGACCTCTTCGACCGTGAAGCGCGCGCGGCGAACGTTCGAGCTCTTGCGATTGATGCAGTAATGACAGTCGAAGATACAGCTGTTGGTCAGCAAGATCTTGAGGAGCGAGATGCAGCGACCGTCGGGCGCGTAGCTATGGCAGATACCGGTTCCGGTGGTCGACCCCATGCCCTTGCCGCCGCGACTGTCGCGACCCTTGGCGCCCGAAGAGGCACATGACGCATCGTATTTGGCGGCGTCCGCCAAAATTCCGAGCTTCGCCTGGGTATCGAGTTGGGCCATCTGTTCTCTATACGTTCCCGCGGCGGCATGGGAAAGACTCCTTCCCGACATAGGCCAAAGTTTTTCGTCGACAGTGCGGGGCGGCTCGTCCTAGCCTTTCTCGCGAAAGGAACCGATCCATGCGCTTTTTCCTCACCGCCGCCCTTCTCGCCACGACGGCCGCGACGCCCGCGTTCGCACAGCCTCAGCAGGAGTATGAGGCGCTGACCGAGCGCATCTGGCAGGCGGCGCTCGAGGATTCGCCGACGCTCGCTTCCTCGGTGGGGGTCCGCGATTATGACGACCGGCTTTACGATTATTCGCTGGAAGCGGCGGATGAGCGCGCGCGCGAGGCCGACTTCTTCCTCACCCGGCTACGGGCGATTTCCGACGAGGGTCTCGACGCGGAAAGCCGCGTCAACAAGACGATCCTGGAGCGCGAGCTCGAGTCGCGGATCGAGGCCAATCGCTTCGGTCAGCGCACGATGCTTTTCTCGACCTATTCCGGCTGGCACCAGTCGATGGCGGGGCTGGCCAACAACCTCTCGTTCCGGACAGAGGCGGACTACCGCAACTATCTGAAGCGCCTTGCGGCCTACCCGGCGCAGAACGACGCGGCGATCGCGGTGTCTGACCAGGCGATCGCGGGCGGCTACGTTCTGCCGTGCGCTGTGCTGGACGGCTATGACGGATCGATCAGCGGCGTTCTGGGCGACGACGTCACCGCAAGCCGCCTGTACGGCCCGTTCGCGGGCGACCGGCCGGCAACGCTTGATGCCGCAACCTGGAGCGAGTTGCAGGGCGAGGCGCGCGCCTTGCTAGACGGTCCCGTCCGCGCTGCCTACGACCGCCACCTCTCCTGGTATCGAAGCGACTATCTCCCTGCCTGTGCGCAGGATGTCGGGGTGTCGGCACAGCCGGGCGGGGCGGAATATTACGATTTCCAGGTCCGCGAGATGACCACCACCGACCTGTCGGCGGACGAAATCCACCAGATCGGCCTCGGCGAGGTCGCGCGTATCCGCTCCGAAATGGAAGCGGTCGCCGCCGATGCGGGATATGCCAGCCGCGAAGCCTTCATCGAGGAGCTGCGCACCAACCCGGTCTATTATGCGAAGACACCCGAAGAGCTGATGGAATATGTGGCGCGCGAGACCAAGAAGATCGACGCACTGATGCCCACGCTGTTCACGGTGCTGCCGCGACTGCCCTATGGGATCGCCGAGATTCCTGCTGAGATCGCGGAAGGGACGACCACCGCCTACTATAATCCCGGCAGCCCGCAGAACGGGATCGCGGGGCTGTATTACGTGAACACGTCCAAGCTCGATCAGCGCCCCTTGTGGGAGGTGCCCGCGCTGTCGGTCCACGAAGCCGTCCCGGGCCACCACCATCAGATCGCGCTCGCGCAGGAGAACGATCAGCCGGCCTGGCGCCGCAATCTGTTCTTCACCGCGTTCGTCGAGGGCTGGGGCCTCTATTCGGAACGGCTCGGGATCGAGATGGGACTCTACGACACGCCGGCCAAGGACATGGGTCGGCTTTCCTACGAAATGTGGCGCGCGACCCGGCTGGTGGTCGATACGGGCCTGCATTCCAAGGGTTGGTCGAAGCAGCGCGCCATCGATTACATGCTCGACAATACCGCGCTGACCGAGGCCAACGTGGAGGCGGAGGTCAACCGCTACATCAGCTGGCCGGGTCAGGCCCTTGCCTACAAGATCGGTGAACTGAAGATCCGCGAACTACGCGGGATGGCAGAGGAGCGGCTCGGCGAGGATTTCGATCTTCGGCGCTTTCACGACGTCGTTCTCGGCAACGGGGCGGTACCGCTCGACGTGCTCGAGACGCAGGTGATGCAATGGGTGGAAAGCGGCGGGGCCTGACGCCCCACCCGGCCTATTCCGCGACGAAGACTTCCTCTTCCTCGAACTCTTCGCGCTCGGCGCGATTGTTCTCGATCAGTTCGGACAGACAGCCCAGCGCGCCCTCGGGGCCGACGGGCGAACAGCGGCGAATGCCGGTGCTGTTGACCGTCTCGAGATAGCGCGCGTTGGCGGCCCAGCTCTGGTTCTGCTGACGCGAACCGTTCTGGCGGAATTCTTCGGGAATGCGGTAGCGTTCGCTCTCGGGCTTGCGCGCGCAGACCACGACATTGTCGTCGGTCGAGCGGGGGCAGGGGTCCTCGCCGAAGACGACGATCTCGCCGATCGGGCGGGGCTGCGCGGTGGCATCCTCGGCTCCGGCGACGGCGGCAGCGCCGCCCGCGATGGCGAAACCGCCCAGTGCTAGCATCGTCTTCATACTCGACTTCCTTTCATCCCCCCAACGCGCCGACGGCGCGACGGGTTCGTCAGATACGCTTGGAGAGCGCGATGGCGACCTTGCAACCGGCACGGATCACCGCGCTCATCAATGGATAGGCGACCGCTTCCTCGCTGCCGTGCGCCTTCGCGGTTTCGCGATGTTCGAGCTCTTCGAGTTGGAACTGGCGGATATCGGCGCTGAGCTCGGGATCGCTGTCGCCGAGCGCGACGAGCTGTTCCTCGTAATGCTTGTCGATTTCGGTCTCGACCGCGTCGGTGCAGGCCATGGCGGCCTTCGGCCCGATGAGCGCGGTGACGGCGCCGAGGCCGAACCCCGCGACATCCCAGAAGGGCTGGAGCAGGGTAGGGCGGATGCGCCGCTCTGCCATCACCTCGTTGAAGCGCGCCAAGTGGCGTTCCTCCTGCGCGGCCATGTGGGTGACGAGGTGCGCCGTGTGGCTGTCCTCGCCCAGGACGGCGAGCTGGCCCGCATAGATGCGGGTCGCGCCATATTCTCCGGCCTGATCCACGCGGATCATGCTGTCCGTATCGAGGCGTTTGTCGCCCGGTTGCCAATTTTCCTTGCTCATGCCCTGCCTCTCGCCACGCCGAGCGCGATGAACAAGGCGGCCGAAAGGCTGATGATCGCGTTCCAACCGGCCATCGACACGCCGAGCAACTCCCATTGCACCGCGTCGCAACGCACCAGATCGGCGTTCATGATCTGGTCGAGCCCGGTGGCATTGGCCGTGCAGGTGGTGATCCCGTCGAGGAGACCCAGTTCGACCCCCGCATGATAAACCCCGATCGCCCCGGACACGGCAATGGCGAGGCCCGCAAGCGCGACGAGCGCCCGTCGCGCGCCGCGCAGCGGAAAGGCGAGCAAGGCAAGAACCACAGCGGCGACATGGGGCCAGCGCTGCCAGATGCACATCTCGCAAGGTACCAGCCCGCCGATCAGTTGCGACCCGATCGCCCCGGCTAGAAGCGCGGTAGGAACGAGCAGCGCTGCGGCGTGCGCGGCCGGCAGCGACGGAAGCGACGAGCGTGGCTTGGACAGGGCGAGCACTGGGTTGCGCCAGACCTACTTGGCCGCGACCCGCGCGGGCGCCGCCTTGCCGGTCAATCGGGTCATGGTCTCGAGCGCGTAATGCAGCTGGAAATCCTCGATCCCCGCTTCCTCGAGCTCCTCGGCGGTCTGGCTGAAGCGCGGATCGGTGCGGCCATCGTCTTCCAGCACTTCATCCTCGACCCCCGCCTGCGCGACCAGATGGCGGCGAAGATCGGCTTCGCGAAGCCGCGGACGGGAAAGATAGTCGGGGTCCGACAGCTGGGGAACCATGATGTCGGGCTCGATCCCGCCGGCCTGCACGCTGCGGCCGGAGGGGGTGTAGTAGCGCGCAGTCGTGAGCCGCAGCGCCGATTGCTCGCCGGTCTGGATGACGGTCTGGACGCTGCCCTTGCCGAAGCTGGTCTCGCCCATCACCACCGCGCGGCGATGATCCTGGAGCGCGCCCGCCACGATCTCGCTCGCACTGGCAGAACCCGCGTCGATCAGGACGATAACAGGCTTGCCGTTCGCGAGGTCGCCCTTCTTGGCATAGAAACGGTCGATGTCCTGTTTGTCGCGACCGCGTTCGGACACGATTTCGCCGCGTTCGAGGAAGGCGTCGGATACCTCGACCGCCTGATCGAGCAGTCCGCCGGGGTTGCGGCGAAGATCGAGGATGTAACCGACCGGGCCATCGCCGCCGACGGCCAGATCGATCTCGCGGAAGGCGTTGGCCAGTCCTTCGCCCGTGGGAGCGGAGAAGCTGTTGATGTTGATGACGCCGATATTGTCGGTGACTTCCCACTGGACCGGCCGGATGTCGATGATCTCGCGCGTGATCTCGACGTCGAACGGCTTGTCGCGTCCCGGGCGCACGACGGTCAGCGTAACGCTCGTCCCCGGCTCGCCGCGGAGCCGTTCGAGCACCTCGTCCATCGTCAGGCCGAACAGGAGTTCATCGTCGACCTGCGTGACATAATCGCCCGCCTTCATGCCGGCCCGATCGGCGGGCGTGCCTTCGGTGGGCGACACGACTTTCACCACGCCGTCTTCCTGCGTGATCGAGATGCCGAGTCCGCCGTAATTGCCGTCGGTCGTCAGCCGCATCGAGTCGAAGTCGGCGGCGGTCAGGTAGCTGGAATGCGGATCGAGGCTGGCGAGCATGCCGTTAATCGCGCCGCGGATCAGTTCCGCATCGTCGGTTTCCTCGACATAATTGGCGCGCACCCGCTCGAACACCGAGAGGAAGTTTTCCAATTCGCGATAGGTCTGCTGATCCTGCGCCGTGGCGGCCTGATCGACACCGGGCATGAAGGCGACGACCCCGACGACCGCGGCGGCGGGGACGAGGCTGGTGGCGAGGCGCTTGAAGTTCACGGGCGGCAGATCCTTGTGGCGAGAGGGCGCGGCTGGACGCTGATCCTAGCCGGATTGCCCTCCTATGAACAGTTTATGATGAACCTGCGATGAGAGCCGGGGACCGAGGCGTCCGCCCGTCCCATAATTCGATCAGCATGGTCCCTCGTGCCGTGCCCAACCGCTCGCCGCGCGCGACCCGCTGGCCGCGCCGGGCGGTAGTGGCGACACCCGCAAGGAGGCTGTGCCAGCCATCGCCATGATCGAGGATGACGATGCCGTCGCGACCTCGGAAGGCGCCGACGAACCGGATCGTGCCCGCGGCCGGGGCGGTGACCGGCGCACCCCGCCGGGCCGCGATGGTCAGACCGCGCGCCCGAACCCCGTCGGCGTCGAGGCTGCCCAGCCCCGCGGTGATCCGCCCGTCGACGGGAAGGCGGTAGGCAAGGGGCGGGCCTCCCGCCGCGATGCGCAACGAACGCGGGGGCGGAGGCGCTGAGTCGTAGGTCGCGAGCGAGGCTGCGATCTCGGCGGTGAACGCTTCGCGGGTCGCCTCGTCCACCAGCTCCGCACCGCGCTCCCCGGCAGCCAGCGCACGCGTGCCGGCGCGCGCCGCGGCGCGATCGAGGTCAGCGGCCTCGGTGCCTGCGGATCGCTCGGCATCGGCCAGATCGGTCCGGAGCGTGGCAAGGCGCGTCTGCTCGCTTTCGATTTCCGTGCGGACCGTGGCCAGTTCCTCCGCCAGCGCGGCGAGCGTCGCGGCCCGGTCGCGCACGGCGCGCGTCCGCGCGTCGATCGCGGGGACGACGGCTTCGACCAGCAGCTGTGTGCGCACGAATTCGTCGAGCGAACCGCCATCGGCGAGGGTGAGCAGCGGCGGGCGGCGCGACAAGGTCGCAAGCCCGGCGAGCAAGGCGGAGGCGGGCTCCTGCGCGAGCGCGATCTGCGCGCGCGTATCATCGATGGCGTCGAGAAGGCGTTCTTCCTCGATCCGCGCGGCCGCGAGGCGGGTGTCGAGCGCATCGATCCGCCCGGCCAGCGCGGCGCGGCGGGCGGCGATGCGGGCGACGTCGTTGCGGGCCTGGTCTGCGCGGGCTTCGAGGCGATCGGCGCGCTGCGACGCCTCCCGCGCCTCCGCGCGCAGTCGTTCGAGCCGATCCTGCGCCGCGGGGGGCGAGGCAAGCGCGTGGCTCGCCAGCCCCGCCATGATCGCAGCCGCGAACAGGCGTCTCATCGTGGGCCTTCGCGGTGATAGGGATGGTTCGCCAGGATGGCCGTCGCGCGGTAAAGCTGTTCGGCGAGCATCGCCCGGCACAGCATGTGCGGCCAGGTCGCGGGGCCGAACCCGAGGCGCAGGTCCGCGCTCTCCAACGTCTGTTCGTCATGCCCGTCGGCGGCCCCGATCAGGAAACGGACTTCGCGAATGCCCTCGTCGCGCCATCTTCCCAGTCGTTCGGCGAACGCGACCGATCGAAGCGCCTTGCCGCGCTCGTCGAGAACCACGGTTCGTGCGGGAGTGGCGATGGGGTCGGGGGTCGTCCCGCCGGTATCCGGCAGTTCGGTGGTTCGGGTCTTCCACGCGATCCGTTCGAGGTAACGATCGGTCAGCTCCGCCTCGGGCGAGCGACCGATCTTGCCGCGCACGATCAGGTGAAGGAGCATGTCCTGAAGCCCCCGGCGGCTTCGCGCCTAGGCGCTGCCTTCCTCGTCACCGAAGGCCCACATGCGTTCCAGATTGTAGAAGCTGCGCACCTCGGGGCGGAACAGGTGAACGATGACATCGCCCGCGTCGAGCAATACCCAATCGGCGGTCGGCAGCCCTTCGATGCGCGGGACAACGCCCTCGATCGACTTGACCTTCTCGGAAAGCTTCTGCGCGATGGCGGCGACCTGCCGGGTCGATCGGCCGCTGGCGATCACCATGTAATCAGCGATCGAACTCTTTCCCTCGAGCGGGATCGAGACGATCTCCTGCGCCTGCTCGTCGTCGAGCATCTGCATCACCAAGGCGTGAAGCGCCTCGGCATCCTTGCTGGGTGCAGGCGGCGGGGCGGCGGGGTCAGGCGTCGTCATGGAAAGAACGGTGGCGATGGGGGACAAGGTCACTCCTCATGAGATCGGACCGCTGCCTCCGGTCGCATCGTTTTCATACCAGTCGGGGTCGCGCGCACGAAGCGCGGTGGCGGAGGTCGGATCGGGCGGCAGACGCAAGAACGTGATCGCCGGTACACTCCAGGTCGTCCAGTCATTCCTGGCAGCCGGTCGGACGAACCACCGCAGCCAGCCCATCGCGCGAGCCGCGCGGGCTTCGTCCTTATAGCCGGGACGGGTGAGGACGGCAATCGGAATGGAGCGGGCGAGGCGGCGCCAGTCCTTCCACTGGTGGAATTGGGCAACAGTATCCTCGCCCATGAGCCAGATGAAATCGTGGTTCGGGTGCGCCTGCTGGATCGCGGCGATCGTGTCGACGGTGTAGCGTGTGCCCGCTTCTCGTTCGAAATCGCTGGCGCGGATAGGCGCGCGGCGCGCCATCCGCCGCGCCGAGGTGAGACGGGCTTCGTAGGGCGCCATGCCCTTGCTGGGCTTGAGCGGGTTGCCGGGACTGACCAGCCACCAAACCTCGTCGAGGCCGAGCGCGCGCCGGGCGGCGAGACTGATGTGCCGGTGGCCGCGATGCGCCGGATTGAAACTGCCGCCAAGGAGGCCGATGCGTGCCATTCTTCCACGCGCTAGCACGAGGCTTTGGCCCGCGCCATCGGGGCGCTATAAGGTTCGGTGGAAACGGTTCGGGGGGTCGAATGAGCGGGATCGAGGCGGCGGGCGAGATGATCGGCGGGGCGGGTGCGGCGCGCGCGCTCGAACCGCACACGCATGGCGCCGGCGGAGATCATGGCGAAGGGCCCGACCGCTGTCTCAACTGCGGCGCGGCGCTGACCGGAAACTTCTGCGCATCGTGCGGCCAGAAAGCGCATCTTCATACGACGATCGGCGGCCTGTTGCATGACATCGTGCACGGGGTTCTGCATCTGGACGGCAAGTTCTGGAATACCCTGCCGCTCCTCGTCTGGCGCCCCGGCAAGCTGACGCGCGACTATATCGACGGGCACCGTGCACGCTATATCAGCCCGATCGCCTTCTACCTGTTCACGGTCGTCGCGATGTTCGCGCTGGTGGTCTCGGTCGGCGATATCGCGGAAGGCGACATCACCCTGGGACCCGACGCACAGGAAATCGGGAGCGTGGAGGAGGCGGATGCGCGCCTGGAGGAGCTTCAGGAGGGTTTGGACGAGCTCGAGCAGGAAGACTTTCCGGGCGTCTCCGGCGCGCGAGCGGGGGTTCGCGCGGAGATCGATGCGGTCGAGCGACGTCGCGCGGAGTTGGGAGGCGATCCCTCGGAAACCGGTGCGACGGTCGAAGAGGAAGCCGATGAGGGTACGCCCTTGATCGGCCAGCTCTCGCTCGGACTGGAGAAAGCCGGGGAGAATCCAAGTCTCTTTCTCTACAAGGCGCAGACGACCGCCTACAAATTGAGCTGGCTGCTCATTCCGCTCAGCCTTCCGTTCATGTGGCTACTGTTCCCCTTCTCGCGCCGCTTCGGGCTTTACGATCATGCGGTTTTCGTAACCTATTCCATCAGCTTCATGATGCTGATGGTGATCGTTGTCGGTCTCGTGGCGAAAGTCGTCCCGGGAACGAGCGTGGTGGGGCCGATGATAGCGGCCGGGATGCTCTATGCAGCCTTCCACCTCTACCGACAGCTCAAGGGCACCTACGAACTCGGCCGGGTATCGGCGCTCGTCCGTACGATGCTCCTGAGCGTGGTGACGTGGATCGTGCTGAGCATCTTCCTCGGCCTGATGCTCGCACTGGGCGCGATCGGCTAGCGCCCGCGGCCGGTTTCGGCCTGCAGTTCGTCGATCTTCTTGGACGCGTCCGCCTTGGTCATTTCCGGATCGTAGATTTCGGTCTTGCCGGCTTCTTCGGCGAGCGTCTTGAGGTAGCTCGCCTGCGCGCCGGTCATGCGCTCGTCGCCGGTCGTCCAGTTGTCGGGATCCTTCTCGGCATTCGAGACGGGATTGGTCTTGGGGGTAGGGTCGGGCTTGGGGGCAGTCATCGTATCGTTACTCCTTCGAGAGAACCAACGACGATGTTCGCATTATGTTCCGATGGTCCCGAATTCAGCGGCAGGGATATTTGCGCGCGAAGATACGGACGGTAAGCTCGGTACTCGTCCACCCGCGGCGCTGGGCCGCCGTGAAGTCTTCCATCGCCCGCAGGAACTCGCGGGGGTCCATACGGTCGGCGTTTGCGGGGATGCAGAATTGCTTCTTCGATGCCCGGTCGTTGCGCGCGATCGCCCGCTCCGCCGCCGCATTGCCTTCACGTTCGAGCCGCTTGAGATCGCCGTCGAAGAGCGCCAGCGGTCCCTTCGATTCGAGCTTCTTGCCGCGTTCGTAAAATTCCTGCGCGTTCATCTCCTGCGCAGCGGTGGGCGTCGCGGCCCCGACCGCCACCAGGAGGGCAGCGAAAGTGACGAGCGTCTTCATGCCGTCGCCGGTCCGCCGAGGCCCTTCGGCTTGCGTCCCGCCTTGGGGATCGAGCTTCCGGCGGTGGGGATGACCGGACCCTTGGGCCCGCCCCGATCGATTTCGCCGCCGTCGAGCAGCGTCTTGATCTCGTCCCCGCTCAACGTCTCGAATTCGAGCAGCGCCTGCGCCAGCTGCTCGAGCTGGTCGCTATGCTCGGTGAGCAGCTGCTTGGCACGATCGTAGCCCTTGTCGATCAGTCGGCGAATCTCGGCGTCAATCTTCCGTGCGGTTTCGGCGGACACGTTCATGCCTTGGCTCTGCGAGTAGCCGAGGAAGGTCTCCCCCTGCTGCTCCTCGTACTGCACCGGGCCCATCTCTTCCGACATGCCCCACTGGGTGACCATGTCGCGCGCGAGCTTGGTGGCGTACTGGATGTCGCCCGACGCGCCGCTGGACACCTTGTCGTGGCCGAAGATGACTTCTTCCGCCACGCGCCCACCCATGGCGACCGCCATGTTCGCGTGCATCTTGTCACGGTGATAGGAATAGCTGTCGCGTTCGGGAAGCCGCATGACCATGCCGAGCGCACGGCCCCGCGGGATGATGGTGGCCTTGTGGATGGGGTCCGACGCCGGTTCGTGCAGTGCGACGATGGCATGACCCGCCTCGTGATAGGCGGTCATCTTCTTCTCGTCGTCGGTCATCACCATGCTGCGCCGTTCGGCGCCCATCATGACCTTGTCCTTGGCCTCCTCGAACTCGGCCATGGCGACCAGGCGCTTGCCCTTGCGGGCCGCCGTGAGCGCTGCCTCGTTGACGAGGTTGGCGAGGTCCGCGCCCGAGAAGCCCGGGGTGCCGCGCGCAATGGTACGGGCGATCACGTCCGGGGCAAGCGGCACCTTCTTCATGTGGACTTCGAGAATCTTTTCGCGGCCCTCGATATCGGGACGCGGCACGACGACCTGGCGGTCGAAACGGCCCGGGCGCAGCAATGCGGGATCGAGCACGTCGGGACGGTTCGTGGCAGCGATGATGATGATGCCCTCGTTGGCATCGAAGCCGTCCATTTCGACCAGCAACTGGTTGAGCGTCTGTTCGCGCTCGTCATTGCCGTTGCCGAGACCCGCGCCACGATGGCGGCCGACCGCGTCGATTTCGTCGATGAAGATGATGCAGGGCGCGTTCTTCTTGGCCTGCTCGAACATGTCGCGCACGCGGCTGGCGCCGACGCCGACAAACATCTCGACGAAGTCCGAACCCGAAATGGTGAAGAAGGGCACGCCCGCCTCACCCGCGATGGCGCGCGCAAGCAGCGTCTTGCCCGTTCCGGGCGAACCGACCAGCAGCGCGCCCTTGGGAATCTTGCCGCCAAGGCGCGCGAACTTGTTGGGGTCTTTCAGAAATTCGACGATTTCCTGCAATTCCTCGCGCGCCTCGTCGATGCCCGCCACGTCCTCGAACGTGACGCGTCCCTTGGCCTCGGTCAGCATCTTGGCCTTGGACTTGCCGAAGCCCATCGCGCCGCCGCCGGCGTTCTGCTGCATCTTGCGGATGATGAAGAAACTGATGCCCAGAATGAGGATGAAGGGCAGCGAGTTGATCAGCAGCAGTTGCCACAGGCTCGTCTGCTCCTGCGGGCGAACGCTATAATCGACCCCGCCTGCATCGAGCCGGTCGGAAACGCTCGTGTTGGGCGGTGCGACCGTCGTGAATGCCTCGCCGTTGATCTCGCCCGACAGCATGCTGGTGCCGTCGGAACGCGGTGCGATCGTGACCTCCTGGACATCACCCGCCTCGACCCGCTCGACGAAGGTGGAATAGGGCATCGCCTCGCCCTCGGCCGCCTCGTTGCCGCCGCCGAGCGCCTGCATGAACAGGACCATCCCGAAGATGATCGCGAGCCAGATGACGAGGCTCTTCGTCCAGGCGTTCTTGGGCGGTTCGGGAGTGGGCTTCTGTTCCATGCGACAAACCTATCAGGGGGAAATGACTTGAGGCTTAAGATAGGGACGCGGGCGCGCGGCGACAATATGTGGGCGAAGGGCGGTGGTGAGGGACGTCGTCAGCCGGTTCGTCGGGGTGGCGCGGGGCGGACGGTCCAGAGCGTTCCGTCGCGCTCGATCAACGTGGCTCCCAGCGAGGTCTTGCCGAGGTCCTCGACCCGCTCGACCGCGCGGCGCAGTTCCGGACCGCGGGGAAGGCGGTCTCCGCTCAGATGGATGGCGGTGCGCAGCAATCGTCGGCGGAGCTCGCTGGGAATGCCGTCCAGATCGAGCCGGAAGGTGCCGTTCCGTTCGACGGCGACCCTGTCCCACAGGTCGAAGAGCATCCAGCCCAAGGCTTCCTCCGCTTCCTGAAGGTAGACCGCGCTGGCGGCGTAGGATGACGCATCGTGGAAGCCGGCCGCGCGCAACGCCGTGCGCAGGCGCGCGCGATCGAACGTAGGGTCGTCGTTGTGCGGATCCTCCGCTGGATCGAGCCCCGCTGCGGCGACCACCGACCGGAGTTCGTCGCGGGTCCATCGAAGTAGCGGGCGAACGATGGTGAGATCGCGCTGGACGATCTCTCTGCGGATCCCTGCAAGGCCCGACAGGCCGGCGCCGCGCGCCAGGCGCATGAGCATCGTCTCCGCCTGGTCGTCGGCATGGTGACCCGTGGCGAGATAGCCGAGGTGGTGCTGCGCAGCCCAGCGGCCGAACCTTTCGTAGCGCGCGTCGCGGGCCAAGGCCTCGATATTGGCGGTCGGCGGACCCTCGGCCCAGTCGATCGTCAAGGTTGCGTGCGGGATGTCCCGATCGGCGCAGACCGACGCAACGAAGGCGGCTTCGGCGCTGCTTTCGGGACGAAGACCGTGATCGACGGTTGCCGCGCGGACCCGGTCGGGCGCCACCGCGTGCGACATCAGCAATAGCGCAAGGCTGTCCGCGCCGCCCGAAACCGCCACGCCGAACGGCACGCCGGCGGGCACGAGGGCGTCCAGATCGCGGGCGAATCGCTCGACCGTCGTGGGGTCGAGCGCGCCGGTCATCCTGCTATTCGCAGCGCGCGGCGCTGCGGGCGGCGGGCAGACGTTCGGTGATGAAGCTGCGCAACGTTCCGCCATAAACTTCCTCGAGCTCGTCATAGGCGCGGCAGGCCTGGCCCGGCTGGTCGAGGCGCATCAGCGCCTGGCCCAGGAAATAGAGGCTGTCTGCGGCGCGCGCGCCGTCGGGGTTGTCGCGATAATTGGCGAGCAGCACTTCGGCGGCATCGCGCGGACGGTTGGCATCGAGCAGCGCGCGGCCCTTGAGGTTGCGCGCCCAGCTCACGTTGGGGTGGCCGGGATATTGTTCGACCATCGCGTCCAGCTGTCGGACCGCACCGGTGAAATCGCGCGCGTCCCACAGGCGGAATCCCGCATCATAGGCTTCCTTGCCGTCGGCGAGCCACTGCGGATCCTCGAGGTTGGCGGGATCGACCGCGGCGACGCGAGGCGGGTTGGGATTGGCGGGGAGCGGGCCCGCGCCATCGCCGATACCGCCGTCGGGTTCGACCGGAATGGGGCCATCGTCGATCGGACGGGACGGCGGCGGCGGGGCGTCGCGCATCGTCTGCACCTCGCCACGCAGGCGCGCGATCTCGGCCTCCATCTGACCGATGCGATACTGCGCTTCCTCGGCCTGACGAACCAGGGTCGTCAGCTGGCTTTCCATCGACTGAAGGCGTCCGGTGAGGATGTCGACCGACGAACGGGTCGCGACCGGCTCGTCGGCATAGCCCGCGGTGCTGGCCGGGCGGCCTTCGGGATAGACCTCCTCCTGGATCTGCCGGACCTGCCGTTCGAGGCGATTGATGCGGTCGCGATTCTCGCGTTCGCGCGAACGGTCCGATTCCTGCGCGAAGGCAGGATCGATCAGCAGGAGAAGGGCGAAAAGGGAAAGCAGGATACGGGTCATGTGGGTTCCGAATTGATCGTGCGACAGATACCTAGTGCATGGGTGTAAGAAGCTGAGCGTTGGATGAATCCAACCGATGCATCGTTCCTACAGGCTGCGGTTTCCGACGAGGTCGGGGGCGAGCAGGCTGACCCCGCTGATGCGGGTGCCGTCCTCGCCCGGGAAGCCGACCGTCTCGTCCTCGAAGCGCGCTTGCAGCGAGGCGGGGCGAGCGGTTTCCATGAGCGGCGCGTTGGCCGTCGCCGGAACCTGATACTCCTCGCCCTCGGCCAGTTCGCGCGCGAACAGCACTTCATCGCCGTCGGTGATGCGCAGCCAGACGGCGCGGGTCGCGACGAGCGTGACCGGCGTGTCGCTGTCGACATCGGGCGTTGCGGGATCGGGCGTTGCGGCGGGCGTGGCCTCGGCCACCTCCTCCTGCTCCTCTTCCTGCGGGGTTTCGTCGGCGGCGAGACGCTGGTCGTTCAGATAGCTGAAGCCGAGGATCGCGGCGATGACCGCGAGGATGGCGACGACGATCAGCCAGGCGGGAATGCCCCTTTTTTCCTCGTTGATCTCGTAGACGGGCGAGGGCTGATATTCGGGGGTATAGGCGCCCATTTCCTCGCGCACCGCCTGCGAGGCCCAGGCGGGGTCGACGCCGCTCATCGCGGCGTGGGTCTTGGCGAACCCCGCGGCGTAGGTGGCGGCGGGGAGTTTCTCCCAGTCGTTGGCTTCGAGGCTTTCGATGTGACGCTTGGGGATACGGGTCTTGGCCGCCATATCTTCGAGCGAGATGCCCTTAGCCTCGCGCGCTTCCTTCAGCTGCGTGCCGACCGGTGCGCCCGTGGGTTCCTGTTCATATTCGATCTCGTCGTCCATGCCCCGATCATCCTGTGCGATTTGGAGTGAATTCCCTCGCCCGCCAGACAAGGCGTGCGAGCCGTTTTTGTCAACCGGATGCGCGCCCGGCGCCGCGGTCAGTAATAGACGACATTGTTGGCCCGCGCCCATTGTTCGAGCTGGCGGCGCATGTCGCGTGGCGGATCGGCGAGCAGGCGATCCATCTCGGCGGTGATCGCGCTCCGGTCGAGCGAGCGCACCATCGCCTTGATCGGCCCGACCGCGGCCGGCGTGATCGAGAAGCGCTTGAGGCCCAGTCCGACCAAGGCCATCGCCTCCAACGTCCGCCCGCCCATCTCGCCGCAGATGCGGACCGGGGTTGCATGGGCGTCGCATTGCGCGATCACGCGCTTGAGGAAACGCAGGATCGCCGGGCTGAGCCAATCGTAGCGATCGGCCAGCCGCGGATCGCCGCGATCGGCGGCGAACAGGAACTGGGTCAAATCGTTGGTCCCGATCGACAGGAAGTCGAGGCGCGGGAGTAACTGGTCGAGCATCTCGGCAAGGCTCGGCACCTCGAGCATCGCGCCATATTCGATGACGGTGGGGAGGAAGCGCTTGCGCGTCCGCAGCCAGTCAACCTGGTCCTCGAACAGCCGGCGCGCTTCTTCATATTCCCACGGCTCCGACACCATCGGGAACATGACCTTCAGATGCTTGCCGGCCGCCGCCTCGATCAGCGCGCGGGCCTGCGCCTTCATCAATGCCGCGCGGTCCAGCGACAGGCGCAGGGCGCGCCAGCCCATCGCGGGATTTTCCGCCTCGTCCTTCTCGTCGAGATAGGGCAGCGCCTTGTCGCCCCCGATGTCGATGGTGCGGAACACGACCGGCTTGTCGCCCGCGCCCGCCAGAACCTTCTTGTAGAGCCGGTACTGGCTTTCGCGGCCCGGCAGGGTGGCCGCGACGAGAAACTGGAATTCGGTGCGGAACAGGCCGATCCCTTCAGCCCCGAAAGCGTCGAGATGGTCGGCGTCCTCGGCCAGCCCGGCGTTGACCATCAATTCGATATGGGTGCCGTCGGTGGTGGCCGCGGGCTTGTCGCGAATGGCGGAGAATTCGGCGCGGCGCTTGTTGCTCGACGCCATCCGCCGATCGAACTCTTCCTGCCTTTTCTCGGTCGGCCGGACCTCGATCGTCGCCAAGTCGCCATCGACGAGAATGACGTCGCCCTCGTAGGCGATCTGGCGGATATCCTCGATCTTGCCGACGAGGGGCACGCCCATCGCGCGGGCGACGATGGTGACGTGGGCGGTGAGCGAGCCTTCCTGGAGCACGATGCCCTTCAGACGGCGCTTGTCGTAATCGAGCAGTTCGGCGGGGCCGAGATTGCGCGCGATGAGGATCGTGTCCTGCTGAAGCCCCGTTTGCGCCGCGGTGCCCGAGCGTCCCGACACGATGCGGACGAGGCGGTTGGAGAGATCTTCGAGGTCGTGCATCCGCTCCTTCAGAAGCGGATCGTCGATTTCCTGCATGCGCGCGCGGGTATGCTGCTGGACCCGCTCGATCGCGGCCTCGGCGGTGAGGCCGCTGTCGATCGCCTCGTTGATGCGCCGGGCCCAGCCCTCGTCGTAGGCGAACATCTTGTAGGTCTCGAGCACCTCTTCATGTTCGCCGTGAACGCCGAATTCGGCGTCGCGGGTCATGTTGTCGATCTGCTCGCGCATCTTGCGGAAGGCGGTGTAGACGCGGGCGCGTTCGGCCTCGACGTCCTCGGCGACCGTCTGTTCGACCGTGACCTTGGGCTGATGGAAGACCGCGTGGCCACGTGCCATGCCGGTGACAAGTTTCAGTCCGGCGAGCTGCTGCGCCCCGGTGTCGCGGGCGCGGCCCTTGGTGCCGTCGGCGAGGCCCGCGTTGCCGAGCAGTTCGGACAGCACCATCGCAACCGTCTGCAGTGCCTCGATCTCGACGTCGTCATACTTGCGGCTGTCCTCGTGCTGGACCGTGAGGACGCCGATCGGGGTTTCGCGGCGCACGATCGGCACGCCGGCGAAGGAATGGAAATGCTCTTCTCCCGTCTCGGGGCGGAAGGCGAATTGCGGATGCTGGCTGGCTTCTTCGAGATTGAGGACGAGCATCTGTTCGGCGATCGTGCCGACGAGGCCCTCGCCGAAATCGAGCCGGGTCTGGTGGACCGCGGCCTTGTTGAGCCCGTGGGTGGCGAACAGTTCGAGCTTGCCGTCCTTAAGGACGTAGATCGAGCAGACCTCGCTCGCCATCGCTTCGGCGATGATGTCGACGACGCGGTTGAGCTTGGTCTGCGCCCCGCCGCGGCCCGCCATGACCGCGTGCAGGCCGGTCAGGATATCGCGGGCGGACGAGGCGGCGGCGGTGGGCATGTCCACGAGCTAGCAGGGCACGGGGCGGGGCGCCAGCGGATGCGTGCGGTGGCCGCGCGGATTTCAGCCGCGGGCCGACAGCGCTCCGGCCGCCTCGGCGACCAGTTCGGCGATGATGTCGGCGACGGGTTCCTCGCGCTTGACCATGCCGACCGACTGGCCCGCCATCACGCTGCCCGATTCCACGTCGCCGTCGATGACCGCGCGCTTGAGGGCGCCGGCCCAGTAATGTTCGATCTGCAGCTGGGCTTCGGCCATTTCCAGCTTGCCGCTGTCGAGATGGCCCGCGACCTCGCGCTGCTTGGCGGCGAAATTCTCGGTCTCCTTGTTCTTCAGGGCGCGGACCGGGATGACCGGGAGGCGGGGGTCGATCTGGACGCTGGGCACGGCGTCGCGGGCGCTGGCGCGCAGGAACATCTTCTTGAAATTCTCATGCGCGATGCATTCGGTGGCGCAGACGAAACGGGTGCCGAGCTGGACGCCGACCGCGCCCATTTCGAGATAGGCGGCGATCGCTTCGCCCCGCCCGATGCCGCCCGCGACGAACACGGGCATGTCGGCGGCGACTTCGGGAAGGATTTCTTGCGCCAGGACGCTGGTCGAGACGGGACCGATATGGCCGCCCGCCTCCATGCCCTCGACGACGAGAGCATCGACGCCCGAGCGCTTGAGCTTTTTCGCCAGGGCGAGCGCGGGGGCGAAGGCGATGAGCTTGGCACCTCGGCCTTTGATGCGTTCGATCGCCTTGCCCGGGGGCAGGCCGCCGGCGAGGACGACATGGCCGACGTCATGGTCGGCGCAGATGTCGATCAACTGATCGAGATCGGGGTGCATGGTGATGAGATTGACGCCGAAGGGCTTGTCGGTGCGCGTCTTGGTCTCGGCGATTTCCTGGTCGAGCAGGTCGGGGGACATGGCCCCGCAGGCGATGACGCCGAAGCCGCCCGCATTGCTGATCGCGGAGACGAGATTGCGTTCGGAAATCCAGCTCATCGCGCCGCCCATGATGGCGTAGCGCGTGCCGAGGAAGTCGGCGCCGCGCCGCATCAGCGCATCGAGTTTATGTTCGCTCATTCGCCGTCCTCCGCGTCGAGACCGTAGGCGCTGTGCAGCACCCGGACGGCCAGTTCGAGATATTCCTCGGGGATCAGGACCGAGACCTTGATCTCGCTGGTGGTGATGGCGAGGATGTTGATGCCGCGCTTGGCGAGCGTTTCGAACATGGTCGCGGCAATGCCCGCGTTGGAGCGCATGCCGACGCCCACCGCGCTGACCTTCACGACGTCCACATCGGTGATCATCTCGTCGTAGCCGATCTCGCCCTTCAGCTTTTCCAGTTCGGCGGAGGCCCTGGCGAGGCTGTCGGTGGGAACGGTGAAGGTGAGGACGCTGGGTTCGCCCTTTCGCGGTACCGACTGGACGATCATATCGACGTTGACGTCGGCCTTGGACAGGGGCGCGAAGATCTTGGCGACCATGCCGACCTCGTCGGGAAGGCCGGTCAGGGTGACCATCGCCTCGTTCTTGTCGTGGGCAATGCCGGTAAGGATGTTGCGTTCCATGTCATTCTCCAGCGCGTCGTCGTCGACGATGCGGGTTCCGGGGGTGTCCTCGAAGCTCGACAGCACGGTGAGCGGCATTCCGGTGCGCATGGCGAGCCCGACGGAGCGGGTCTGCAGCACCTTGGCGCCGGTGCTGGCCAGTTCGAGCATTTCCTCGAAGGTGATGGTGTCCAGTTTGCGCGCCTTGGGGACGATGCGCGGGTCGGTGGTGTAGACCCCGTCCACGTCGGTATAGATATCGCAGCGATCGGCGTTCATCGCCGCGGCCACCGCGACGGCGGAGGTGTCGCTGCCCCCGCGGCCCAGCGTGGCGATCTCGTTGGTGTCGGTGACGCCTTGGAAGCCTGGGATGACCGCGACCCCGCCGCCCGAGAAGACGCGCTCCATCACGTCGACGTCGATGCCCTCGATCAGCGCGGCGCTGTGGCCCGAGGCGCGGATCGGAAGCTGCCAGCCCATCCAGCTTTTGGCGTTCACGCCCATGCCGGTGAGCGTGATGGCGAGGAGGCCCGCGGTCACCTGTTCGCCGGAAGCGACCACCACATCATATTCGCGTGGATCGAACGTGGCGGCGGCTTCCTTGCACAGCTGCACCAGCCGGTCGGTCTCGCCTGCCATCGCGCTGACGACGACCGCGACCTCGTTGCCCGCCTCGACCTCGCGGCGGACGCGCTCCGCGACGTGGCGGATGCGTTCGATGCCGGCCATCGAGGTGCCACCGAATTTCATGACGACGCGGGCCAGCGATCATTCTCCTAGGGAAACGGATGGCGCCCTGTTAGGAAGGGGGCATGGCGAAGACAAGCATCGTGGCGGCCGAGGCCGCGCATTTCGGCGGCATGGCGGGCGACTGGTGGGACCCAAAGGGCCGCAGCGCGATGCTGCACAAACTGAATCCCGTGCGGCTGGAATTCATCCGCGAACAGCTCGACCGCCATTTCGGCCTCGACGAATGCGACTTCGCGCCGCTCGACGGCAGAAGCGCGCTCGACGTCGGGTGCGGAGCGGGGCTGCTGGCCGAACCGCTGTCGCGGCTGGGGGCGAGCGTAACGGGGGTCGATGCGGCGCCCGAACTGATCGAGGCGGCGAAGGCGCATTCGATTCAGAGCGGGCTGATGATCGACTATCGCGCGGGCGAGGTGGCCGAGGTCGAGGGGACGTTCGACCTGGTGACCGCGCTGGAAGTGATCGAGCATGTCGCCGACCCGCGCGAGTTCCTGCGCGCGGTGGCGGCGCGGGTGGCGGAGGACGGGCTCCTGATCCTGTCGACGCCCAACCGGACGCCGCTGTCGCGATTGCTGACGATCACGCTGGCCGAAGGCACGGGCCGCATCCCGCGCGGCACCCACGACTACGACCAGTTCATTCCGCCCGAGGATCTGGAAGCGATGCTGGCGGCCGAGGGGTTCGAGGTGGTCGAGCGCAAGGGCATTGCGTTCGGGCCGGCAAAAGGGCTGCACCTCAGTGAGGATCTGCGGCTCAACTATCTGATGAGTGCGCGGCGTAGCTAGAATATCAGATCGACTACAAACCCAAGCAACAAGAACGCCCCGAATCCCATAAGAACGCGCGAACTAAGCGGGAAACTCTTCCAAAGTTCCAGAGAAGATATGTCACGAGGCGGCACGACGGCTCGCCATGGTCAGCGTCGTCTCATGTTACGATCGCTGATCTGCAAGGTCGATTAAATCGATGCCTGTACGGGAAAGCTGCTTGCCCGCTTCAATCAGAGCGCGCTCTGCGAAGCCACACCTAAAGTAAACCACGACCTCGAGTCATACGAGGGTTGCGGCACTATCCGTTGTGCTTTGGCCATTGTGCCCGCCAGTTGATAACCTTGAAGAAGAACCTTCCGAGAAGGAACAAATGTTTTGCTTATCGATTTTGTCTGAATTGCTTACGTAAACGGGACTGCTCATGCGTATCGCTTTACAGGGATTTGTGCGATCATTAGCAATCATCGGTTTCGGTGTTCTCTCATCTTGTACGACTGTACCCAAGGATAAGATCGACGCAACGATCCTTCAGACCTTCGATGGCGGCGACATCGTTACTGCCGCCAAAAGAGTCGGTCGCTTAGAGAATGTCGATAACTGCATCTATCTTGTCGATGGACGCAGAACCTACGTCGCGTTTTTTCCACTCGGAAGCTCTGTCTCCGAGATAGGAAGTAATCTCAACGTGCCAGATAGCGGGGCTATAGAGTTGGGTAAAACAGCTAACTTCATGGTCGAGTTTTATCCCAAACTCGTGAACAATAATGTGAATTGTGCGGGGGAGAACGCTTTTATCCGTTCTTTCAGTGGAGAGTGAAACTGAAAGTAATGAAATTGGCCGTACTTTCGGTTAGGGTCGTCCGGAGAACGAGCTATGAAGCTCTACGACCTTCCGGACCGACCCGCTCAAGAATGCTTCATACTCCTCTGCCGTAACACGTTTGCCGCCTGACTTGCGGTTCGGAAAATAGAAAATTCTTTCGCCGTCTCGTTCGAAAGCTTTCACCCTCAGTTTCCGATGGTCGCTCATCAGAAGTCGACTTTATCATAATGCGCCGGCGGCGAGATGCCGTCCTGACGCTCGCCGAGCAGAGGGCGGAAGCAAGGGCGCGACTTCATCACCGCGTACCAGTCCTTGGTGGCCTCGTGCCCGCGCCAGTCTAGCGCCCCCAGATAGTCGACGACGCTGAGCATCGCGGCCGCGCTGAAATCGGCGAGACTGAGGCTCTGGCCGCCGAGCCAGCGGCGATGGTCGAGGAGATAGTCCATATAGTCGAGGTGGCCGTTGGCGGCGCGCATCGCGCCGCGCAGGCGGACCGTGTCGGGGCTGGTGCGCAGGACGACGCGCTTGAGCATCCGTTCTTCCAAGAGCGGGGCGACGACATCGATCCACAACTTGCGGTCGAACCAGTCGGCGAGGCGGCGGATCTCGGCGCGCTGACCGGCGCCGCCGGGGAGCATCGGGGTCTTGTCGGTGACCTCCTCGACATATTCGCAGATTACCTGCGCGCCGATGAGGGTGAGACCCTTGGCGGGGTCGACCAGAACGGGGGTCTCGCCCGCGGGGTTCATGTCGATGAACTCGTCGCGCCGTTCCCAGGGGTATTCGCGCACCAGCTCGAACGGCACGCCCTTTTCGCCCAGCACGAGGCGAACCTTGCGGGAATGGGGGCAGAGGGGGAATTGGTAGAGCTGGTACATGAGTGTTTCGATCGCGGCATAGAAAAGGCCGCCCGCCCCGTCCAGCGAAGCGAGCGGCCCGATGGTCGATGAACGGCTCTACTGGGCGCGAAGCTCGGCGGCCTCGGCGCGAAGGTTCGCGGCCATCTGCTCGTACTCGGCGGCTTCGGCCTCGAGCTGTGCGGCCTGCTGCTGCGGGGTCATGTCGTTATCGCCAGGGATCTCGATGGTCGGGCGCTCGACGCATTCGGTCTCGTCGCCTTCCTCGAGGTCGTCGCAATAGACCGTTTCCGGGAACAGCGGGGGAAGGTGCGACGTGCGCTCGGTGATTTCCTCGACGAGCGGCATGAACTGGGGCACCACGGCGGGCACCGCGCGCATGACGCCGCCGTAATAGGCGGGTTCGAACTGGGCCACGAGATAGGTGCGCGCATACTTCTGGCCCGCGGGGGTGTCGGCGAAGGCGGCGATCTCGCTCAATTCGGTGTCAGTGAACTTCTGCGCGAAGACGGTGGCGAGCGCGTCGCGCAACGGACCTTCGAATTCGGTCGCGATGGCGGGCATGCGATCCTGCAGCACGTCGCGCACGATCGACAGGCGCTCCTCGAAATGTTCGTCCTGTTCGACGATGAAGCCCTGGATCGTCTTGTCGCCCAGCATCGCGATCATCATGTCGACGCCCGCGGCCATGGCTTCGGGGTTCATCTCGTCGGGCATCTCCATGCCCCCGCCCATCTCGCCCATCAGCATCGGAAGGAGCTCGCCGAACGCGGCGGCCGATTCGCGCACGCCGAAGTCCTCGGCCAGCTGCGACAGCGGCGTGGTGAGCATGTAGTCGGCGTACGGGCCCATCATGTAGTTGACGAGATAGTCGGTCTGGCCCTGGGGATACATGAGGTCGATTGCCTCGCGGGCGAGCGCGATGCGCGCATCGCTGGGTGCGATGCGGATGCTGTCGACGGGCTGGCTCGTGTCGTTGGCGAACGCGGGCGTTGCGGTGAAAGCGGCGGCGGCCGTCGCGGCCAGCAGAATCTTCTTCATGTTCATTTCCCCCAAAATGCTGTTGTTCAAACGGCGCCGAGCCAGACCAGCGCGGCGATCCCCACCATGATACGATACCAGGCGAACGGCGCAAAACCGATTTTCGTCACGATGGCGATGAAGGCCTTAACGACCACATAAGCGACGATGAAGCTCACCAGCGCGCCCCAGCCGATGAGGCCGAGGTCGTCGGGGGTGATCTGGTCGCGCGCCTTGTAGAGCGAATAGACGGTCGCCCCCGACAATGTCGGCACGGCGAGGAAGAAGCTGAATTCCGCGGCGGTGCGGCGATCGACGCCCATCGCCATCGCGCCCATGATGGTCGCGCCCGAGCGGCTGACCCCCGGGATCATCGCGAGACACTGGACCACGCCGATCATCAGCGACTTGCCGAAGCTCATGGTGGCGACCGCGCCGCCGATCTGATCCTCGGGAATGTCGGGACGGGCGGGCGGATTGGCGAGCTTTTCGACGAGCAGGATGCCGATCCCGCCGATGATGAGCGCCCAGGCGACCACCACCGCATTGGCGAGCAGCACGTCGATCTGGTCGCCGAAGAGAAGGCCCAGCGCAACGGCGGGGAAGAAGGCGACGAGGATGTTGCGCACGAAATCCCATGCGCCCTTCGATCCTTCGAACATGCCTTTCAAGACGCCCCAGAAGGTCTTCCAGTAGAGCACCACGACCGCGAGGATCGCGCCGGGCTGGATCGCGATGTTGAACACCGCCCAATCCTCGGCGGAGAAGCCCAGCAGTTCGGTCGCGAGGATGAGATGGCCGGTCGAGGAGACGGGCAGATATTCGGTAAGACCCTCGACGATGCCGAGGATGACGACGAGCAGGGTGACGGACATGGGCTCAGGCGTTCTTGCGCGAGGGGGCGAAACGACCGCCGGGCTTGTACTTGCCCAGCCAGTCGCCCGCGACCGAGCGGAGCGGAGTGGCGGCGATGCCCATTTCGGCGAGACCGGGCCGGTCGTCGGCCTTGACGTTGTCGGACTGGAGCAGGGTCCATTGATCCTTGGTCAGGGGCGCGCCGGGGAGGAAGCCCAGCTTGGCGATCATGCTGCCGAAGACGTCGGGCAGTTCGACGAGATTGGGGTCGCGGCCCGACAGGTCGGCGATGGCGCGATTGATTTCCATGAGACTCATCACGTCAGGGCCGGCGATCTCGTAGGTCTTGCCGCCGTGGGTCCCGGGGTCGAGCGCTGCGCTGGCGATCGCGCGGCCGAGGTCGCGGACAAAGACGGGCTGGAACCGCGTGTCGGCGGCGAGGACCGGCGTCGCGGGCAGGTCCATCATCCCGGCGAAGCGGTTAGTGAACTCATCCTCCGCACCGAAGACGGTCGAGGGACGCAGGATCGTGGCCCCCGGGAAGGCGTCGCGAACGGCGGCCTCGCCCTTGCCCTTGGTGCGGGCATAATGGGAGGCGGCGTCGGGATCGGCGCCGATCGCGCTGACATGGACGAATGCCTTGGCGCCGGCCTGTTTCGCGAGGTCGGCGGCGCGGCCCGCGCCCTCGACGTGGAGCGCCTGCTGGCTGGCGACGTCGAAGGTGCCGACCAGATTGACGACCGCATCGCTTCCCGCGACCGCCGTCTCGATGGTTGCGGGCCGGGTCAGATCGGCGGGCATCAGCGCGATCTGGCCGGGCTTGGACAGCGGCATCAGCGTGTGCGCGCTCTTGGGATTGCGTTCCGCGATGCGCAGGCGGACGTCATGTTTGAGTAGCGCCTCGACCGCATAGCGACCGATGAAGCCGCCCCCGCCGATAAGCGTGACGATCCTGGGTGCGGTGGGGTCGGACATGAAATAGCCTCGGCTAGGGAAACGGAGTGGTTCGTTTCTCTAGGCGAGAGGCTCGGCGTCTCACAACCCCGCAATGGGGCGATCAGGCGTCCGACTGCATCCGGGTGAGCAGGGTTTCGAACACCGCCGCGTGCAGAGGGGTCGAGAAGATGCACCCGGTGAGGTGGCGTCCCGACCAGCCGACCTGCGCCTCGATCGGGGCCAGACCGGGAAGGGTGACCCAGATCCGCTCGCCGACCATCGCGCCGAAGGGCAGTTCGAGGCAGCAGCCTCCGGGCGAGAGATTGGTGATGGTGGTCGGGTAGGGATGCCGCCCCGCACGGCGCGACGAGACCTGCGCCTCGAGATCGATTCGAGGCTGGCGGCGGACCGACTGGAGCGGGACCTGGGCATTCATCGACGTGACCTTCCTTCGTTTCACGACAGGCGCGGTAAGGCGCTCTTCCGGGCAAGATCGCACCCATTCGCTAAATTCAGGTTAAGGCCGCGGGGATGATCGGGAGATTTCCCGCGCGGGTCTGCGCTCTCTTGTTGACACTGCCCGCGGCCTTTCATAGACGGCGCGGCCTACCGGCAATCGCAATCGCATGCCTGTGCCCAGGTGGCGGAATTGGTAGACGCACCGTCTTCAGGTGGCGGCGGGGGAAACCCCGTGGAGGTTCGAGTCCTCTCCTGGGCACCACCCTTTCATCTGCATGTTCCTCCGGATCGACTCGATCCGGAGCCATTTGGCCGACCGGTCCAAGCCCTTCGGGTGGATGTCGGGCGGCCGTGGGAGGGGGGTTGGCCGTTGCGGCGGGCCGGGCGTAGAAGGGGGGCATGACCCTCTATTCATTCGACGACAGCCGCCCGAAGATCGCCGCCGATGCGTGGGTCGCGCCGAGTGCCGATCTGATCGGCGACGTGCATCTGGCGGCGCGCGCCAGCGTCTGGTTCGGAGCGATCATCCGCGCCGACAACACGCCGATCCGGATCGGCGAGGACAGTAATTTTCAGGACGGGGCGATCGGACACAGCGATCCGGGCGCGCCGCTGACGATCGGAGCGCGGGTCACGGTCGGTCACGCCGCGATCCTTCACGGCTGCACGGTCGAGGACGAGGTGCTGGTGGGAATGGGCGCGCGGATCCTGAACGGCGCCGTCATCGGCGCGGGTTCGATCGTCGGCGCGGGGGCGCTGGTCACCGAGGGCAAGAAATATCCCGAACGCAGCCTGATCGTGGGTGCGCCCGGAAAGGCGATCCGCACGCTGGACGAAGAGGCGATCGAGAAGATCCGCCTCAACGCCGCGCATTATGTCGCCAAGGCCGCCCGGTTCCGGAGCGGGCTCGAGCGGATCGACTGACCCGCCCGAGCCGCATGGCTTCCGGCTAGCGTTCGCCCAGTGCCTCGCCCGCCGTCTTGAGGATCGGCTTGGTCAGATACTGGAACACCGTCTGGTCGCCGGTCTTGATCTCGGCGATCGCGGTCATGCCCGGCTGGAGCGAGATCCGCTCGTTCGCGGAGCGTGGTCGCAGCGTCGAGGGATCGACCGACAGGCGGACGCGGTAGTAGGTCTCGACCCCGTCCTCGGTTTCCTCCGACAGCGTGTCGGCCGACACGAACACGACCTCCGCCGCGGCGGCGCCGTAGATGGTGCTGTCGTAGGCGTCGAACTTCACGTTGCCGACGTCGCCGACACGCACGAAGGCGATGTCGGCCGGATCGACGCGCGATTCGACGATCAGCTCGTCGCCCGAGGGGACCATCTGGAGAACCTCGTCGCCGGCGCGCAGCACGCCGCCGATCGTCGTCAATGCGACGTGCACGATCACCCCGTCGGTGGGCGCGCGCAATTCGGTCCCGCCGAGCACGGCCTCGCGCTGCGCCAGCTGCTGAGAGGCGCTCGCGAGTTCTTCCTGCGTGGCGGCGAATTCGGTTTGCAGTTCGGCCAGATAGTCGGAGCGCAAATTGGTGATCTGGCCCTGATAGTCGGCGGCGGTGCGCTGCATCTGCAGCAGCTCGCTGCGCGCGATGTCCTCGGTCTCGACCAGCGGCCGGACCATCTCGATTTCCTCGCGCGTGATCGAGAGGAGGTTCTGGAGCGCCTGCGTCTGCGTCGCCAGCGCCTGCCGACGGCGCGTGTAGAGCTGGCTCTGGTTGGCGCGGAATTCGGGGAAGGCGGCGGTGTCGGAGGTGAAGGAGAGCGGACGGTTGAACAGCTCCGCCTCGATCCGCGCCATGCGGGTCTTCAGCGCGGCGACCTGCGCCCGGCTTTCGTCGACCGCGGCCGCGGGCTGGCGCTTGTCGAGCAGGACGAGCAGCTGTCCGGCCTCGACCTCGTCGCCTTCCTGCACGAGGATCTGGTCGATCGTGCCGCCTTCCTCGGACTGGATGATCTGCGTGCGACCCGACGGGATGACCTCGCCCGGAGCACGGCTGATCTGGTCGATGCTGGCCCACATGGACCAGACGAGGAAGCCGACGATCGCGAACAGCGACACGAAGATGATGACCGTGCTCGCCTTGGGCTTGAAACGGCCCATGCCGGTGTCGTGGCGCGGGTTGAAACGGGTCTGCAACATGACGTTCGTCCTTTAGCTGGCGAGTCGTACCGGCTTGGTCGACTTGCCCCCTTGGCTCTTGAGCTTCTCGAGCACCTGCTGCGTCGGGCCCATCATGACCGGCTTTCCGTTCGCCATGACGATGAGCTTCTTGGTCAGCTGCAGGAGCTTCATGCGGTGGGTGACGAGCACCACGGTCGCCTCGCTGCCGAAAAGCTCGGCCAGCGTCTTGAGGAGGTTCTGTTCGGTGACCTGATCGAGGTTGGAGGTCGGCTCGTCGAGCAGCCACACCGCCGGATTGGCGAGCATCAGGCGCGCCATGTTGACGAGCGTACGCTGCCCGCCCGACAGGCCGCGCCCGCCTTCCTGGATCATGAGGTCGAGGCCGTGCGGATGGTTAGCGACGAGGTTGCCGAGCCCGACCTTGTCGATGGTCGCCATCAGCTTTTCATCGCCCGGGTCCGACAGGCCCATGAGAAGGTTCTCGCGCAGCGTGCCGTTCAGAAGGCGTGTATCCTGCGGCAGGTAGCCGACGTGGCGGCGCAGAACGTCGGGCGCGATCAGACCGAGGTCGAGACCGCCGACCTGCACGTTGCCCTGAGCGGGCGCGTAGAGCCCCGCCATCACGCGCAGGAGCGTCGACTTGCCCGACCCGATGCCGCCGATGATGCCGACGCGGTCGCCAGCCTCGATCTGCAACTTCGGGATCTCGATGCCGGTGCGTACGCCCGGATAGGCGAAGGCGACATTCTCGAGCTTGAGGGTGGGGTCGATTCTCTCGGGGCGAAGGCCCTCGACCTCGGGATCCTGGTCGAGCGGCAGCTGCATCAGCATGTCGAGACCGTTGAGCGAGGAACGCGCATAGCCCCACTGGACGAGAAGGTTGGGAAGCTGCGCCACCAGCGGTCCGTTGACCCGGCCCGCGATGATCGCGCAGGCGATCAGCGCACCCGCGGTGAGGTCGCCCTGCGCCACGAGGATGGCGCCGGCCGCGACGATCAGCACATAGGTCGTCTGCTGGAGCGCGGTGAACATGGAGGTCGCGATCGAACTCCACCGCTTGACCGGATCTTCGTGCATCTGGACTTCGTCCATCAGCTGGTTCCAGCGGGCAAGCATGTGCCAGTTGCCGCGGTTGGCCTTGATCGTCTCGGCGGCATCGAGGCTTTCGACCAGCATGCCGTTCTTGCGGTTGCCCGAGACCTGCGCACGGGCCGTGTCCTTGCGGATCAGGCGCGCGAAGATCAGCGCCATGATCACCGCCAGCGGGAAGCTGACGAGCGGCACGAAGGCGAGGGGTCCGGCGATCGCGTAGATGACGAAGATGAAGAAGAGCGCGAAGGGCAGGTCGGCGATCAGAAAGATCGAGCCGGCGCTCATCAGTCCGCGAATCTGTTCCCAGCCGCGAATCTGCGAGGCCATCGTGCCGATGCCGCCCTGCCGCGCGTCGAGGCGCACGGCCTGGGCACGAGCGAAGAAATATTCGGAGACTTCGGCGTCGATCTTCGCCGCCTCGCGCTCGATCATCAGGCTGCGCGTGGTGCGCAGGAGGAAGTCGAGCGCCAGCGCGATCAGCACGCCGACGGTCATCACGTAAAGGGTCGAGAAGCCGCCACGCGGAATGACGCGGTCGTAGACCTGCATCGAGAAGAGCGCGGTGGCGAGACCGATGAGGTTGACGATCACGGTCGCGACGACGGCCGACACGAAGATGCCCTTACGAAGAAGCAGGGCACGCCAGAAGACGTCGATCGCGCGCTGGCCGCCGGTACGGTCGCGAAGCTGCGGGATCTTGAGCGAATAGAAGCTGGCGCCTTCGGGGACGAGCATGACGCGCGAGCCCGCGGGACCGCTGGTGCGGACGCTGTCGAGGCTTTCCCACTGTTCGGCGATGACCCAGCCCTTTTCGGGCAGCAGCATCAACAACGGGAACTGGTTGGGTCGCGGACGGCCGCGGATTTCGACCGGTGGTTTCCAGCCAGCAGCGCGGGCGAGCGCGTACAATCCGTCCTCGTTATAATAGAGGCCGTTGGGCGACATGGTGTCGAAGTCCTCGTCACCGAGCTCGAGCCGCCAGTTGGGCGACAGGTCGGCGCCCTGCGCGGCGGCCAGCTTTTCGATCAGCAGGGTGAGAGTCATTCTTGAACCTCCTGGAGGGCGGGATAGGGCCGCCACTCGCATGTACGTATCCGGATGCGCGCCGCCGACGACATGGCGCTGACTTCGCTTTCCACCAACCCGATACGCGCATTCGACGCTTCGCGCACGGCATTCATGACATCGAGCCACGTGCGGCGCCCCGCGACGAACTGGCGCAGGTAGCTGTCGGTGACGGCTTCGGACGCGGTCGAGGCGGCGGCGCTCGAGGTGATGCGGCCGCGCGAGGACTGGTTCTCGACGAGATCGAGGATGAGCGCCTCGCGGACCTGCCGCTCGGCGACGTTGACCTCGAGCAGCGCGGCATCGACCCGCGCACGGGCCGCGTCGGCGGCGATGAAGGGCTGGAGACCCGCCTGGCTGCTCGCCTGGACCGAGAGGCCAAGCTGGCTGCCGCGGAACTCGTCGTAGCGATACTGCACGCCCAGCTGGGGATAGATGGCGGCGCCCGCGATGCGACGATCGGCCTCGGCGATCTCGGCCTCGGCGCCCAGTCGGTCGATGGTCGGCGAACAGGCGACCGCGCGCTGGATCGCATCTTCGGGGCTGGGGTGATGGACCTGCGGATTATAGGGGTCGAACGGCGGGGTCGGCACGCTCGGCTGACCGGTCAGTTCGCGATAGCGTTCCTGCGCGGCGTAGCGCTGCGCCGTGACCAGCGCATATTGCTGACGCACCTGTGCGAGGCGGGCGTCGGCCAGCTCCAGATCAGAGCGGGGGCTGACGGCGCGGTCGACGCGGCGACCGATGCTTTCGACCAGACGCTGATGTTCGGCGATGCTGACTTCGAGCGCATCCATGACCTGGCTGGTACGGACGATCTCGTAATAGTTCTCGGCGAGGCGCAGGAGGACGTTCTCGGCCAGTTCGCCGAGCGTGGTCGCCTCGAAATTGCGGACGGCCTTGGCGCGTTCGATCGTCCCCTCGATGCGGCCGAAGGAATAGATCGGCTGGGTGACGGTCAATTCGGGGCTGACCCCGCCGACACCGCGCGTAAGGGCACCGACGGTGACGCTGGGGCCGTAGAGCCACTTGGCGGCATCGACCTCGAGGTCGGCGGCGCGGATGTTGGCGCGGGCCGAGCGCAGCGCGGGGAAGCTCGACAGCGCGGAAATGGCGCCGTCCTGGAGCCGGACGGGAACGCCGGGCGCATCGGAGGGCACGACCTCGAGCGGGGCGACGTCGGTGCGCGTGTCGATGGGGCCGTAGACCGAAGGCTGTCCCGCAGCGACGTCGGCGGCGAGCGGGTCTTGCGCGGTCACATCGATCGCGGCTTCGCCGTCGGTCGCCAGCGTGCCTGCCGGATCGTCGAGCGAAGACGGGCGGTCGAGCAGCGGGCGGTCGGACACCGTTCCGTCCGGCACCGGCCGGGTCGTCACGGGCGGTGTCGGGGCCGGGGTGGGCTGCGTGAGCGGCGGGGGCGGCGGCACGGGCTGGTCCGGCACCTGCTGCGCGAAAGCGCTCGCCGCGACGCCCGCCAGCAAGACGGCGAGGCCGGTACGGGCGAGGAACGGACGGAGGATCCGGTTGGGGGCAGCGCCGGAACGAACAGCGGCAATCGGCAAGGCGGATAACCCTTCTTCTATAATCGACTAAGGTGAAGGCGGCGGTTTCGGGTCCCCAGCCCGGCCGGGGCATATGGCACGGAAACCTTTGCATTCCAAGAGGATGTTCCTTTTCGGGTGCGAACGGGGCGCGACACTTTCGCAACAGGTTCCCAAAACCGCAGAAACTTTGAGACTTTTCGGATCATCGCGCGTTGCGACCATTCCACCCGGAGACGAAACGACATTGCAAATTTACGGCTTGAAGAACCTGTCATGACCTGTAGGAGTGGGCGCCAAGTCCACTCGGAACGGGAGGGATTGGGCATTTCTGCCTTTCCTAACGGGGACTGAAAGCTCGATGAATACGTAAGAGTATAAAAGGGAGATTGAAATGACCGACGCTGTGGGATCGATTGATACGTCGAATGCAGACAGCGGTGCGGAAGCTGCGGACACCGTAGAAACGACGGAAACCGCAACCGCAACCGAAACGCAGGCGCCGGCCCCGAGCCAGGCGGAAATCGCGGCGCAGGCCGCGGCTCTCGCGGCGGCCAGTGTGGCAGCCGCTGAGGCAGAAGCCGTCGTCGAGGGCGACGTCGAAGCCGAAGACGAGGCCGACGAAAAGACGGCCAAGAAGGAAGACAAGGACGAAGACGAGAAGAGCGACGCGGAAGACGAGGATGTCGCCGCCGAAACGCTCGCCGAAGTCGAAGCCATCGTCGACGCCGCTGCGGCGCAGGACATGGACGATGACGACGACGGTTATTACGACGACGACGACGACACGGTCAGCCCGTTCCTCGCCGTTGGTCTGACGGCCCTCATCATCGGTGGCGGCGTTCTGCTGCTGTCGAGCGACGATGACGATGACGATCTCGACGTGATCGACATCAACATCCCGCCGATCGCGCAGGATACGTCGATCACGGTCGACGAAGATGCGGACGTTTCGGGCCGCGTCACCGCGGTCGACCCGGACGATACGCCGACCTTCACGCTTGTCGGCACGGCGCCGGCGGGCCTGACGTTCAACTCGGACGGCACGTTCACCTTCGATGCCGACCAGCCTGGCTACCAGGATCTCGACGATGGCGAGACGCGGACCCTCTCCGTGGACTTCGTCGCTTCGGACGGCACGGGTAGCTCGACCGGGACGCTGACGATCGTCATCAACGGCGTGACCGACAACGCCGCGCCGGTCGCGGTCGACGACACCGCCGTCACGGACGAGGACACCGATGTTACCATCGACGTGCTTGCCAACGACACGGACGCCGATGCGGACGATGATCTGATTGTTACTGCTGCGACAGTCCCGGCCGCGCAGGGTACGGTCGAGATCAACGACGACGGCACGATCACCTTCTCGCCCGCCGACGATTTCAACGGCACGGCGACGATCACCTACACGGTGAGCGACGGCACGGTAACTGACACCGGCACCGTGACGGTCACTGTGAACCCGGTAAACGACGCTCCGGACGTCACCGGCGTCATCGACGCTGACACCGACGAAGACACTGCTGTCGAAATCGACATCCTCGGTAACGTTGTGGATGCGGACGGCGACGATCTGACGATCGTATCGGCTGATTCGGACAATGGTACGGTCGTCATCAATGATGATGGCACGATCACCTTCACGCCCGACGCCGACTTTAACGGCGATGCGGTGATCAACTTCACCGTTTCGGATGGCACCGACACCACCGATGGGTCGCTGACGGTCACGGTCGATCCGGTTGCCGATGCGCCGCTTGCGGTCGATGATACGGCCAACACCGACGAGGACAACGATGTCACCGTCGACGTTCTTGCCAACGATTCGGACGGTGACGGCGATGACCTGACGGTTACTTCTGCGACGGTCGATCCGGCACAGGGTACGGTCGAAATTAATGAAGATGGTACCCTGACCTTCTCGCCGGCGGCCGACTTCAACGGCACGGCGACGATCACCTACACGGTGAGTGATGGTGAACTGACCGATACGGCGACGCTGACGGTCACGGTCGATCCGGTTGCTGACGCACCGATTGCGGTCGACGATACGGCCAACACCGATGAGGACACCGATGTCACCGTTGACGTTCTTGCCAACGATTCGGACGGTGACGGCGATGACCTGACGGTCACTTCTGCGACGGTCGATCCGGCACAGGGTACGGTTGTCATCAATGAAGATGGTACGCTGACCTTCTCGCCGGCGGCCGACTTCAACGGCACGGCGACGATCACCTACACGGTGAGCGACGGTGAGCTGACCGATACGGCGACGCTGACGGTCACCGTGGATCCGGTTGTTGATGCGCTTGATGCTATCGACGACGTATACGCTGCGACCGAAGACAGCGGCGTAGTGACCGGTGACGTGACGGCCAACGATGTGGATGCCGACGGCGGCGACGTGATGGTCATGCTTGCGGACGGCTCGGTCCTTCCGCCGGCCTTCACGCTCAATGCGGACGGCACGTGGTCGCTCGACACCTCGGCGCCGGCCTACCAGTCGCTCGCCGCGGGTGAAACGCAGACCTACACGTTCGACTATGTCCTCTCGGATGCCGACGGTGGCGATGATGACAGCGACAGCGACACCGCGACGGTGACGCTGACGGTGACCGGCGTGAACGATGCGCCGACGGCAAATGCTGACACTGCGAATGCGGACTTCGAATCCGCGGTCACGATCGACGTGCTGGCGAACGACACCGATCCCGACGATGACGATGATCTGACGGTCACCGCCGCCACTTCGGACGACGGCACCGTGGTCATAAACGATGACGGCACGATCACCTTCACGCCTAACGACGGTTTCGAGGGCGACGCGGTGATCGACTACACCATCTCGGACGGCAACGGCGGTACTGCCTCGTCGACCGCGACGGTGACGGTTGCTGCAGACCCGGACCCGTTCGACTTCATCAGTCTCGACGTCGATGATGACAATGATAACGCCACACGCTTCGCCATTCGCGAAGACGGTGCGGTCACCGGCGCGGTGCTCGATGCGGACGACGGTGCGTTCAACTTTACGGACGATCAGGATCTTCAGAACAATGTTTCAGTTCTGAATTTCGGTGACAATGATACGATCACCTTCAACGCCGATCCGAGCGATGTTGCGTTCGCCAGCGGCGACTTCGACGGTGACGGTCTTGCTGACGACGTCGAAATCGCGGTCAACATCGGCGGCGTGGTCAGCCAAGTCTTCCTGCTGGACGCGGTTGCTCCGGGTTCGATCGTATTCGACGAAACGACTGCCGAAGCGGCGATCGGGGCCGACACGAACAACTTCCTGTTCGGTGACGAGCTTCCCGAAACTGACAACAGCGGTGGTCCGGGTGAAGGCACCTCTACGCCGGCGTCGGCCGATCAGGACGATGACGGCGACACCAACACGCAGTTCCTCCTCACCGAGGACGGCGATGACGGTGCGTTCGACTTCACCGACGACAGCACGGTGGCGAACAACGTCGCGATCGACAATTTCGGTGACGACGACACGCTGACCTTCCTGGTCGACGATCCGTCGGACGTGGCGTTCGCCAGCGGTGACTTCGATGGTGATGGCCAGGCCGACGATCTCCAGATCGCGATCAACCTCAACGGTGTCGTCAGCGAGATCGTCCTGCTCAACTCGGTCGAAGATGGCGCGATCATCTTCAACGAGCAGCAGGCCGAGGACGCGATCGGTCCGGGCACGGAGAACTTCATCTTCGACACCGGTAGCGGTGACGCTGCGGTTGCCCCGATGGCCGACGAGACCCTCTTCTTGGGTTAAGTCATCGCCAGATGGAAAGAAGGCCCTCGTCGGGAACGACGGGGGCCTTTTTTTATTGGGCGTAACCTTTTATTGTCACCTTCAGGCGCACATAGCGGCGTCTTCAGCGATCGCATCGAGGGGGTAGGCTTTGAACATATCGTCCGACCGTGAGCGAACGTTTCGGGGAGGGCGCGGGTCCTGTCTGATGCCCGATTGTTGCGGTGGTGACACACCCGAACGATTGTTGACGGAGACCGGCCTACAAGACTAATTTCAACAGAGTTTTCGGTTTGCGTCGCGCGCGGCTTTCCGTTACGGACAGACCGCGCGACAAAATTATGATACACCCATACTCTCTTAACTGAGGGGCAAAAGGAGTAAATTATGGCACGGGTTATTCTTACGGAAGAAGGCGAAGACATCATCGTCGGTGGCGATGATATCGTAGTAGTAGGTACGACTTCCGGCGGTGAGGAAATCACCATTGTTTCGGGCAACGTAGTCCTGAACGCCTCGTTCGCCGCTGGCGGCGACACGATCAATCTCCCCGGCGACGCCGAGGATTATGTAGTGCGTTCGGAAGGCGCGCAGATCATCTTCACCAACACGGTGACCGGTGACACCATCCAGCTTCCGGCGTCGGGTAACGCCAACACCATCACCTTCTCGGGCGGCGACGACGCGCGCGAGCTCGTGTTCGACAGTGTCGACGGGCGCTTCGAACTCGATGGTCAGCCGATCACGAACCAGGACACTGCGGTACGTCCCGACGGCTTCGTCGAAACGTTCGCGCCGAACGCCAATGACGACACGTTCTCGGTCAACGAAGATGCGGTGCTTTCGGGCGATGTCGGTGCGAATGACACTGACGTCGACACCGACGCGGACGATCTGACCTTCGAACTGGTCGACGGCACCGACGTTGCGGGCCTCACCTTCAACGATGACGGCACGTTTACGCTCGACACGAGCGATGCGGCCTATGCCGAACTTGACCCGGGCGAAACTGCGACAGTGACGTTCAGCTACACGGTTACCGATGAGGCTGGTAATAGCGACATTGCGACCGCCACAGTCACCGTGAACGGCCAAGACAGCGATCCCGTTGCGACGGCCGCTACCGACGAAGGCGACGAAGACACGACCATCTCGGGCACGCTCGCGGACGACGCGACCGATCCCGAAGGTCAGCCGCTGACCTTCACGCTGGTTGGCGCCGCGCCGGCCGGCTTCACGCTGAACCCCAATGGCACCTACACGCTCGACGCGTCGAACGCTGCTTATCAGCCGTTGAACGACGGTGAGAGCCAGGACGTTGTCGTCACCTACCAGGTCACCGACCCGGCGGGTAACACCGACACGAACACGCTGACCATCACGGTCAACGGCACGTCGATCGGCACGACCACGCAGCTGACCGAAGGCGTCGACCGCATCAGCGGCACGCAGGACGATGATATCTACATCGCCCGCAATAACCAGCTCGGCGCCGGCGACCGCATCGACGATCCGAACGGTGGCGATAACGACGAACTGCGTCTCTTCGTGGACTCGCAGGCCTCGGGCGGCGGTATCTTCGGCACCGGCGACATCGAATATGGTGCGTTCGTTCTCGACCAGGTCGAGAACCTCTTCGTCACCAACGATTCGGGTGAAACCGTCACGATCGATCTGTCGAGCAGCGTCGGTCTCGAAGCCGTGATCACGCAGAACAGCTCGGATGACGTCGAGTTCAACCAGCTGACCAACCTTGTCGACATCGTTGTCGACAATGTGACGGACTCGGCCAACGTGCTTGTCGACTTCCAGGACAGCGTTCTGGCCGGCAACACGACGGTCAATCTGACCGTTGACGATGCCAACCCCGGCACGATCACCATCGGTGGTCTGAACGGCGACTCGTCGGCGGGTGTCGAAACGATCAACCTGAACGTCGAAGGCGACAGCGAGATCGACGGCCTCGACTCCGACATCACCACGCTCAACGTCTTTGGCGAAGGCGACCTGTTCCTCGGCAACCTGCCCGGAACGCTTCAGGTCCTCGATGCCAGCGCACACGTTGGTAGCACGGTGGTCTCGATCGACGATCTGAGCGACACGCCGACCGTCATCCTCAGCGGCGACGACGGTGACACGGTCGTTACCGACGACGACGACATCGACGATGAAGACTTCACCGATTTCGAAGGTGTCACCGTTCTGTCGGCGACCGACGGTTCGAGCGTCGTCCTCGGTGAAGAAGCGCTCGAAGCTGGTATCGAAGTCGTCAATCTGGGTCTCGACTCGTCTGACTCGACCGACCTTGACGCGACCGACTTCGACGGCTCGCTGACGGTCAACGTCGATGGCGGCAATAACAATGTCGATCTGGGTGACTCGGACGATGTCGTGAATGTCGACGGTCTGTTCAGCTCTGACGTGCTGAACGCCGGTGAGGGCAGCGATACGCTCAACATCTTCGACTTCGCCAATTACTCGACCTTCCAATTCAGCGGTTTCGAACTGGTCACCCTTTCGGGTGATGGTGCCTTCCATCTCGACCTGAACGACGGCAATGCGCCTTCCGAAGGCGGGGTCCTCGAGATCGACGCGACGGCCGTGGACGCCGATGCGGACGAAGTCTCGATCCATGCGGGCTCGCAGGACTACAATGTCCTCATCCGCGGTAGCGAAGGTGACGACTCGCTGTGGTCCGATCAGGGCATCGGTGGCGACGTGATCTACGGTAACGGTGGTGACGACGATATCGACGTCGGCGGTGAAGCCGGCCTTGCCGACATCGCCTATGGCGGTGACGGCAACGACAGCATCGATACCTACGGCGGCGACAACGACCTCTACGGTGAAGCTGGCAACGACACCTTCACCTTCGTAGCCACCGATGGCGGCGACAACCGGGTCTTCGGCGGTGCGGGCAATGACGCCCTCTTCACCAACGGCGATTTCGATGCCGGCGACAGCTACGATGGCGGCGACGGCGTCGATCAGTTCTGGACCGACGGTGTGCTCGTCGATGCCGACCTCACCAACGTGACGAACGTCGAAACGCTTGGCGGTCAGAATGGCGGCGCTGCCGAGAACTTTACGCTCGGTGCGGAAGCGGTCGAAACCGGCATCACCTCCGTGGTTCTGGCGGGTAGCACTGACGATCGCGTCGACGCCTCGGCGTTCTCGCGTGGTCTGACGGTCGACACCGGCTTCCAGGGTGCGGGCGGCAACGACGTCGTCATCACCGGCTCCGGAGCCGACACGGTTCTGCTGAACAGCGGCGTGAACAACGTCACGCTGAACGGCGGAAACGACACCGTTATCGCGCAGGGTTCGGAGCTTCGGACCGATGACGTCATCAATGGCGGTGCCGGAACGGACACCATCCTGCTCGACGTCCGCGGTGTGGGCAACACGGCGATCGATGCCGACGTGAACCTGTCGAATGTTACCAATGTCGAAAACTACGCGTTCCTCGGCAACGGCATCACCGACAATCCCGCGACGGCAGCGAACGAGAATGCTGCGCAGGTCAACACGCTCACCTTCACGGGTGGGTCGGTAACCAGCGTCACGCCGATCAACATCGACACCTCCGCGGTGACCGATGTGAACGACACCAACGTGATCGAGATCAACACTCCCGATAACGACTATACGTTCAACATCACCGGTGGTGCGTCGCGGACGGTCGTAAACAAGCTGAACGTCGGGGTTGATAACAACATCAACTTCACGGGGGGCTCGGGTGTCGACGTTCTCGCGATCGACGGTGACGATGCCGGTTCGACTGTCGACTTCGACGGTAACGGCGGTCGCGACATCATCGCGGTGACCGGCGGCGACCTTGAGGACGATGCGTTCATCGATATCGAAGACGTGGAAATCGTGCAGCTGACCGATGATACGGACAGCGTCACGGTCGGGTCGCGTGCGGCTCAGGCCGGGATCGACACGATCGTCGGCACTGACACGGATGACGACATCACGGTCGGCCAGGGCTTCGACAACGATCTCACCATCGTGACGGGTGAAGGCAACGACTTCATCAATGCTTCGGAAGCGGAAGGCGACATCATCGTCGACTTCGAAACCGCAAGCCAGCTTGACGGCGACACCGTTCAGGGCGGCGAAGGCAACACCACCATCACCTTCGACTTCGAAGGCGGTGCGATGGCCGACCTGTCCAACATCGTCAACGTCGACAATATCGTGATCACCACGGACAATACCGCGACCTCGGCGGGTTCGTCGGGTACGGTCTTCGTTGATGGCTCGGCGCTTGATGTGGCCGACTTCGACGGACCGCTCTCGGTGACGGCCTCGGGTCTTTCCGCGAACGAGAGCCTGGCCTTCGGTGGTCAGGGTTCGAACCTCGCCTTCAACGTGACCGGAAGCAACAATGCTGACACGATCGTTGGTGGTGCCGGTGCGGACACGCTCCTCGGTGGTGGCGGTAACGACTACATCGACGGCAACAACGGGAACGACGTCATCAACGGTGGTGCCGGGAACGACGTGATCCGTGGCGGCAACGGCGCGGATCAGCTGACCGGTGGCGTTGGCAGTGACATCTTCTACTACGATGATCAGGGCCAGAGCTTCGGTGCTACGAGCCGCGACACGATCACGGACCTCGGTGCGACCGATCAGATCTTCATCGATCTGGACGGAGACGGCGAGGCTGACGACATCGAGTTCGTTGGTAACGTGAATGGCTTCGCCGAAGTCGAAAGCTCCATCACGGGTGGCGACGGTGTTATCGAGGCGATCTACGACACCTCGAGCAACATCCTCTACATCGACGTGGATGACGATGGTGACATCAGCGGTGCGGACATTCAGATCCTTCTGAATGGTGTCGCGGCGTTCAACGCGGCCAACCTTGCCGGACCGGGTGACTTTGTGCCCGCTAGTGCGGGTGCGCCGGGTTCGGACGACGATGGCAATCCGGAACTGCTCGCTATGGCGCCGGAAGGTCTGGACGTCATGGTCAGCCCGTTCGACATGGGTTCGCTCGGTTCGGAGCTCGGCTAACGCCAGCTTCGTCCACCGGACGATCAGTAAGGCGAGGGCCTCCCGCGAAAGCGGGGGGCCCTTTCCTTTTGAGGCATCGCGATGCTGGGATCGTTCGTGGCGGAGCGCCGGCGCGCTCGCTGCGGAAAATCGTAAATCTATCGGGCGATGAGGGCAGCGCCTTCGCATCGCTCGCAGCTCAATCGCGATAATTGGCCATAGTGTTCGACGTGGTCATCGGGAACAGGCCATCCGCGAGCGTCGGATCGAGCCGGCGCCTTAGTCGGACGAGCAGCGCGGAAAGATCTCGCCCAGGCCCCGGTACCGTCGCGTGCTCGTGCGTCGCGCGGCGTTCAATGCTCGCGAACCCCACCCATTTTCCGGCGTTACCGGGTTGAACCCGCTTCCGAGGACTGCGACCACGGAGCTCTCATACCAAACCGAAGGGGAATCCATCATGGCACGCGTTATTCTGCTGGAAGAAGGCGAGGACGTCATCATCGGCGGCAGCAACGTCGAGGTGATCGGCACCACCGCTGGCGGCGAAACCATTACGATCGTCGCGGGCAACGTCGTGCTCAATTCCTCCTTCACGACCGGGGGGGACACGATCCGCCTACCGGGTGACGCAGAGGATTATACCGTCCGCTCAGAGGGCGCGCGGATCATCTTCGAGAACCCCACGGCGGGCACGACGGTCACGATCCCGACGAGCGACCTCGCGAACACGGTCTCCTTCTCGAACGGAGACGATGCGCGGACTTTGGTGTTCGACAGTGCCGACGGACGGTTCGAGCTCGACGGGGTCGCGATCGGGACGACGCCTGCGCCCCTGTCCGGGCCGACCAGCGACGCCGATCTCAACACGTTTCTCATGTCGATGGACGGGGGCATGGGCGGTCTGGACGTGGTCGGCGACGTCGGGTCTGGCACGGGTGGAAGTCCTGCGGGCGGAGGAGGAATCGGCCCGATTTCGCTTCCGATCGCGATCGACCTCCCCACGCTCGGCGGCGAGCTTTCCTAGGGTCGTGTTGCCAGTACCCCCCTCATGCCGCACATTGGTCCATGAAGTAACGAGTCGATAGGAGAGCGTCATGGCGCGGTTGATCTTGGTGGACGAGGGTGAAGACGTCATCGTCGGCGGCGACGTGCTTGTCGTCGGAACGACGGCGGCGAACGAGGTCGTCACGGTGGTGTCGGGCCGGGTCGAGCTCAATTCGAGCTTCAATACCGGCGGGGACACGATCAACCTGCCGGGATCGGCTGCGGATTATCAGGTGTCGGTGCTTGGCACGGTCGTGACGCTTACCGGACCGGATGCGACGCTCGTGATTCCCGCGGGCGCCGCGGCCACCGCGATTACGTTCGACGGCGGGACGGACGCCAGAACGCTGACGTTCGACAGCGATCTCAACGCCTTCGTTCTCGGGGATACCGTGATCGGCTCAAGCCCGAGCGCTCTGCCGGCGACCGATGGTGGCAACGGCGTTGCCACCGTGACCGGCTTCGACGGGACGCAGCCGATCGACGGCGGTGACGGATACGATGTGCTCGAGGCACTGGTAACCGGCAACGTTTCGGTCCCGGACGGCTCGCCTGTCACGGGCTTCGAGCGGATCAACCTGACGGCCGCCGACGGGGTTACCCGGTTCACCTTCGACCTCAACGATTCCAACGCGCCGTCTCAGGGCGAGCTGCTGGTTGTCGATGCCAGCGCGTTCGAGGCGGGCACGCAGGCGTTCATATTCGCTTATCCCGACGTCTCGGCCTACGGGCTCGAGCTGATCGGCGGTGCGGGCGATGATTATCTGGATACCGACAACGATCGCGGCGGGGATATCGTGCGGGGCGGCGCGGGCAGCGACGAACTGTGGACCGGCAGCAGTGCCGCCGACGGGCGCGGCGACTTCGCCTATGGCGGCGAGGGCGACGACTTTCTCAATTCGAACGGGTCGCGGATCAACGCGCTGTTCGGCGGAGCGGGCGACGACACCTTCTTCGTCTACAACAACGCCCCGACCTATGCGGACGGGGGGACGGGCAACGACAGCTTCTTCTTCCAGGGCTTTCTCGGCGCCGATGACCGGGTGATCGGCGGCGAAGGGTTCGACCGGCTGCTGCTGACCACGTTGGCTAGCGAATCGCAGCTGGCAGTCGTCAGTGGCGTGGAATCGCTGGAAATCGAGCAGGACGTGTCGATCATCCTAGGCGGACTGTTCGACGCATCGGATTTTGATGCTTTCGCGGTGTTCGGCGATCAGGGCAGCGAGATCGATGCCAGCGGAATCGGCCGCGCGCTCGTGCTGGCGGGCGGCGTCGGCGACGACGAGATTGTGGGAACGGCCTTCGGCGACCTTATCGAAGGCGGCGAGGGTGCGGATGTCCTGACCGGAGGCCAAGGCGCGGACGTCTTCCTGTTCGAAACGCTCGGCGCGAGCAGCGGGGTCGCCGGACGGGATACGATCAGCGATTTCGAAGCCGGGGTCGACGACATCGACGTGAGCGGCGCCTTCGACGGACAATCGCTGACGTTCCTCGGGAATTTCGCGAGCCTCGCCGCTGCGAACGCGGCAGCGCCCGGGTCGACAGGCGAGAATGAAGTTCGGTACGCCTTCTACCAGACCGAGGACGGGGGGGTGCTGATCTTCGAAAGCGATGGCGACGGCCTGTTCACCGATGCGGATTTCCAGATCTTCCTGTCGGGCGAATCGCAGTTCGACGCCGCAGATCTGGTCGCGCCGACGACGGCGAGTTCCGGCGTCGTCCCCGACGTCATGGTCGCTCCCGTGCCCGATCTGGGCGGACTGGCGACCGAATTCGGCTAGGCTTCGCGCGGTACCAGGTTGAGCGCGCCGCAGGTGCATTCGAACACCAGTTCTTGTTCGGTCTGGAACAAGGCGTGGATCACCTGAGGGCCGGCGCCCTGCGCGATGGTGGTGCCGCACCCGCCGCAGTTCACGTCGCCTTCGTGCGGGCCCTTGATGATCGGCAGCGGCTTGGCGCGGACGTGCGCCTGCTTGTCCTTGTCGACGGTGTCGATGGTCGTGAGCGTCAGGTCGTTCTTCATCGGTTGGATTCCTCGTTTCTCGACACCGCACATGGGCAGCGCGGCCGCGGTTGGCAAGGTCGCGGCGGTGGGTGGCGGGGTGTGCAGGCGTCCCGCCGGGTCACAACGATGTGCCTTCTTGAACGTCCCGGCGATCGCGCCATCTTGATCGCATGATCGATATTCGTCCTTTCGAGAGCCTCGGCCACGCCGACCATGGTTGGCTGGACGCCCGCCATCATTTCAGCTTCGCCAACTATCACGACCCGGAACGCATGGGCTGGGGACCGATCCGTGTCTGGAACGACGACCGGATCGCGGCGAAGAGCGGGTTTCCCCCGCATCCGCACCGCGACATGGAGATCATCACCTATGTCCGCACCGGCGCGATCAGCCATCAGGATTCGATGGGAAACAAGGGCCGCACCGCTGCGGGCGACGTGCAGGTGATGAGCGCGGGTACGGGGGTGAGGCACGCGGAATACAATCTCGAGGACGAGGAGACGACGCTGTTCCAGATCTGGATCGAGACGGCGCGTCCGAACGCCCAGCCCGATTGGGGTCAGATGCCGTTTCCCAAGGACGAGCGCGCGGGCGCGTTCCAGCTTCTGGCATCGGGTGATCCCGCCGACGGCGCATTGAGCTTCAATGCCGATGCGCGGGTTCTCGGCGCGACGCTGAAAGCGGGCGAGACGATCGAATATACGGTCGAGGCCGGGCGCTATCTCTACCTTGTGCCTTCCGCTCCGGTGCGCGTGAACGGCAAGGAAGCGCAGGCGCGCGACGGCATCGCGGTCAAGGACGAAGAGACGCTGGTGATCGACGCCCTGGAGCAGGACGTCGAATTGGTGCTGGTCGACGCCGCCTAGTCGCTTGCCACGCGGGGAAAAGGCTGAAATGTAGCGCCTCGTCATGGCCTTATCCTCGCTCGCGGGGCGCATCGTCCCGCTGGGGATCGCGCTCACACTCTCCCTCCCGGCGTCCGCAACGCCGCCCGGCAACGTCATCGCCATTCCTCCGCCCGACCAGCGGGGGGAGGATCGTGTCGTGGGGCCGGAGCAACTGCGCGACTTCCAGCTCGGCCGCGACCCGCGAGAAGCGCCCGCGACGCCGCCGCGGCCTGCCCCCGCCGAACCCGCAACCCCGCCACCCGCCGCCGCGCCCACGCGGGAGAATATTGGCACGACCCCGCCGCCTCCCGCGCGCACGATCACCATCGCGCCGCGCGAGAGCGGGCCGACCGTCACCGTTCCGAGCGCGCCGCCAGCGACCGGCGCCGCTCCGGACGTCGATCTTCCCGCATCTGCCGCCACCGCTGTGGACGAGGCTGCGCCTGTCGCGACGAATCCCGGCGCCATCGCGCCCCGCCCGCTGGACCAGAGCGACCTCGGAACCGAGGCATCGGCGCCCGGATGGTGGCTGCTGGTTCTTCTTCCGCTGATCGCGATCGGAGCGGCCTGGATGGCGTTCCGCCGGCGCGGACAGGGAGTGGCGGCGCCCGTCGCGACCGCTGCGCCGGTTCCGCAATCCGATCCCACCCCCGTGCGTCCCGAACCGTTCGAGCGTTCCAACCCGCTTGCCGACCTCGAACCGCCCGCACCGCGCGCTGCGGCTCCTCCCAGTCCGCCGCCCGCTGCCAAAGCCGCGTCGGCAGCACCGGTAGGGATCGTCACCACGACCTTGCGCCCACAGATCGCGATGCGCGTCACGCCGGTGCGCGCGGCGGTGGACGAGGAGGAAATCTGGCTCGATTACCAGGTCGAGTTACGCAATACGGGCAGCGGCGCGGCGTTCGAGGTCCGGGTCGACGGGGGATTGGTGAACGCCGGCCCCGACCAGGATGAAGCCGTCGCCACATTGTTCGATCGACCGCCCGGCAGCAGCGGCGGCGCAGCACTGCCCGAACTCAGTCCCGGTGGATCGGTGCAATTCCAAGGGCGGGCGCGTCGCGCGATCGGCGACGTGCGGTTGTTGCAGGCCGGCGACCGGAAGATCGCCGCGCCGCTCCTCGCGCTGCGGCTGACCCGTGCGATGGGCCGGGGCGGCGAAAGCATGCACGTCGAAACCCAGCTCTATTTCGTGGGCCGCAGCGGCGGCAGCGACGGGCGGCTCGCGCCGCTGCGGATCGACACGGGTCCGCGCCTCATTCGCGATGCGGTTCTCAAACCCGCCTAGAGCGGCGGCGCCATGTAGGAATGCCACGCGAGGATCGCGGCGGCACCGCGATGCGGGGACCAGGGCATCGCCCACTCCCGAACGAGTTTTTCCGGCGGGCGCTCGTCACGGTCCAGGATCCTCGCCAGCTCGATCTGGACCGCCAGGTCGCCCGCGGGGAAGGCGTCGGGGCGGCCTTCGCTGAAGAGCAGGTAGATTTCGGCGGTCCAGCGGCCGATGCCCTTGATCTTCGTCAGTTCGGCAATGGCGTCTTCATTGTCGTCGGGCAGGTCCGCGAAGTCGACGTCGCCATCGAGGACGAGGCGCGAGAGGCTGCGTGCATAGCCGGCCTTCTGCCGCGACAGGCCGGCCTCGCGCAGCGAGACGTCGTCGGCGGCGACCAGCGCCTCGAGATCGGGATCCTCACCGAACCGCGCGACGAGCTTGGCCCACATGGCGTCGGCGGCGGCGACGCTGACCTGCTGCCCCATGATGGTGCGGAGCAGCGTCACATGGCCCGTCGGGCGCACGCGCGGTGCGGGACGACCGTGGGCCGCGACGACGTCACCGAAAGCGGGTTCGATCGCGGCGAGCGCGTCGATCTCGCGGTCGAGCGTCTCGCGAGTGAGGACCATCTAGCCCGCTTTGGGCGCGGTTGCCGCGGCGTAGAGCGCGATGGCAGCCGCATTGGAGACGTTGAGACTTTCCATCGCGTCCGAAATGGGCAGCTTGGCGAGCGCGTCGCAATGGTCGCGCACATTGGCGCGCATGCCGGAACCCTCGGCCCCCAGCACCAACGCGACCCGCTTGGGGCCCAGCGCGTCGGCCAGAGTCGTGTCGGCCTCGCCCGCCAGACCGATCTTCCAGAAGCCCGCGTCGGCCATCTCGTCCATCGCGCGGGCGAGGTTGACGACGCGCACCCACGGGATCGTCTCGAGCGCTCCCGACGCGGCCTTGGCCAGCGCCCCGCCTTCGGGCGGCGCATGCCGGTCCTGCGTGATGATCGCGGTCGCTCCGAAGGCCGCCGCCGAGCGGAGGATCGCGCCGACATTGTGCGGATCGGTGACCTGGTCGAGCACCAGCAGGATCGCGTCCTCGTCCGCTTCCGCCAGCACGTCGCCCAGCCAGATGTCTTCGAGCGGTTCGCATTCGACGACCACGCCCTGATGCGGCGCGTCCGACGGGACCAGCCGCGCGAGGTCGGTCACCTCGGCGCGCACCACCTGGACCTCGGGCGGGAACTGCATGAAGTTCACCGCTTCCTGCGTCGCCCAAGCCTTGAGAACCTTGCGATCCGGGTTGTCGAGCGCGGCGGCGACCGCATGCTTGCCCCAGAAACGGGGACGGTTGGGATTGTCCCCGCGCTTCGATTTGCGTTTGCGTGCCATGGCGGCCTCATGCGCGGAACCGGTTTCAGTTTCAAGCGCGGCCGTTGCCTAACATAAATCAATCGATTAATGTTCAGTATCCGACATCGTTGAGGGGCAATCGAATGTTTCTTGCACTTTCCATCGCCATTTCGGGTGCATCGCCGCTGTCCGCTATCGCGGTCGATCACAAGCTCGTCGTGCAGGCGGAGCCGCGGCTCGAACGCAACAAGCGTCTGGCCCGCGAGTTCTACGAGAACCTATGGTTCAGCGACAATACCGATGCGTATCGCGACTATATGGCCGACGAATATGTCGTCCATGACGTCGGCGAACGAAAGGGCGTGACCGAAGCCGCGATCGAGCAAAAGAATGTCGCGGACCTGTTTCATGGCTTCGGCGATCTGACCGGCGAGATCGACTATCAGATTGCAGAGGGCGACAGGGTCGCGACGCGCTGGTGGGTGAGTCTGGACACTATATCCGAAATGGGAAGAGCGGCCGGTATCGAGCCGGTCGATCGGGTCGCGATCATCAATGTCTTCCGGTTCGATGAAGACGGCAAGATCGTCGAGGTGTGGAACCACCGACACGACGTCGAACTGCCGCAGCCACGCGGGACGCGGTACGAACGCGAAGAGTAGCTACCGCGCGCCCTCGGCATCCAGCGCGTAGCCCGCAGCGCGCACGGTGCGGATGAGGTCGGGGCCGCCATGTTCGTTCAAGGCGATTCGCAGGCGGCGAATGTGCACGTCGACGGTCCGCAGTTCGATATCCTCGCTGTGGGGCCAGACGGTTTCGAGGAGTTGCTGGCGCGAAAAGACTCGGCCCGGGTTCTCGAGGAAATGGCGCAGCAGCCGATATTCGGTGGGGCCGACCTGGATCGACTTGCCGTCGCGTTTCACCCGGTGGGCGGTGAGATCCATCTCGATACCCGCATATTCGAGCTGCTCGGCGGCCAGCGCCGGGCGCACGCGGCGCAGGACCGCGCCTGCGCGCGCGACCAGTTCCTTGGGGCTGAACGGCTTCGTGATATAATCGTCGGCGCCGGTTTCCAGACCGCGGATCCGGTCGTCTTCCTCGCCCCGCGCGGTCAGCATGATGATGGGGAGGTTCGCGGTATTCTGGCGACGGCGCAGGCGGCGACAAACCTCGATGCCCGAGATACCCTCGATCATCCAGTCGAGGATGACGAGGTCGGGGGTAATCTCTTCGGAGAGGATCAACGCTTCCTCGCCATCGCCGGTGCGGGTCACGTCATAGCCCGCGCGTTCGAAATGATAGGTGACGAGATCGGCGAGAGCGCGATCGTCCTCGACCAGCAGCAACTTCTTGTCCGACATGCTCGTCCCCGTTCCTTCGCCTAGATGTTGTCGTCCGCCTGCAGCACGTCCGCGATCCGGCCGCCGGTCGCGGCATAATAGACCATCTCGGCGATGTTGGTGGCGTGGTCGCCGACCCGTTCGATATGCTTGGCCACGAACAGCAATTGCGTCGCCGGGCCGATCGTGTGGCTGTCTTCCATCATGTGCGTGAGCAAGGTGCGGAAGATCGAATTGTAGAAATCGTCGACCGCCTGGTCGCGGCGGGTGACCCGCACCGCCGTCTCGGCGTCGCGTTCAAGGAAGGCGTTGAGCACGTCGTGCACCATTTCGGTCGCGATGCGCGCCATTTCGGGCATCAGCGACAGAGGCGCGATCGGCGAGGATTCCTCGACCATCGGAACGCGCTTGGCGATGTTCTTGGCATAGTCGCCGATCCGCTCGACGACGCTGGCGATCTTCAGCGCAGCGACCACGTCGCGCAGATCGCCGGCCATCGGCGCACGAAGCGCGATGGTCTCGATCGCCCGCTTTTCGGTTTCCCGCTCCAGCTCGTCGATCTTGATGTCGTCCTCGACGACCTTGCGCGCGCCTTCGAGATCGCGTTGCGTCAGACAGCGCATGCTCTCGCGGATCTGATGTTCGGCGAGGCCGCCCATCTGGCTGATGAGCGCGCGGAGTTGATCGAGGTCTTCGTCGAAGGCCTTGAGTGTGTGGGCCGAGATGTAGCTCTCGTCTTGCTGGGGATCGTTGTCAGCCATAGCGACCAGTAATGTAATCCTGCGTGCGCTGCTGCGCGGGGTTGGTGAAGATCTGACCGGTCTCGCCATATTCGACGAGCTCGCCCAGATGGAAGAAGGCGGTGCGCTGCGACACGCGGGCCGCCTGCTGCATATTGTGGGTAACGATCGCGATCGCATATTTGCCGCGCAGTTCGTGGATCAGTTCCTCGATCTTGGCGGTGGCGATGGGGTCGAGCGCCGAGCAGGGCTCGTCCATCAGGATGACTTCGGGATCGACCGCGATGGCGCGCGCGATGCACAACCGCTGCTGCTGCCCGCCCGACAAGGCGGTGCCGCTGTCCTCGAGCCGGTCCTTGACCTCGTCCCACAGGCCAGCGCGGCGCAACGATCGTTCGACGATATCGTCGAGCTCCGCCTTGTTCGTGGTGAGGCCGTGGATCTTGGGACCGTAGGCGATGTTGTCGTAGATCGACTTGGGGAACGGATTGGGCTTCTGGAAGACCATGCCGACGCGGGCGCGCAGTTGCACCACGTCCATCGCGGCGGAGTTGATGTCCTCTCCGTCCAGCTCGATCTCCCCCTGCACCCGCGCCACGTCGATCGTGTCGTTCATGCGGTTGAAGCAGCGCAGGAAGGTCGATTTGCCGCAACCCGACGGGCCGATGAAGGCAGTGACCTTGTCCTCGAAGATGTTGATCGACACGCCCTTGATGGCTTCCTTGGCGCCGTAGAAGACGTGGACGTTCTCGGCGCTCATCTTGGGCATCTGGTTGCCGTCGACGTTGGCCGAGCGGGTGTCGCCCTCCGCGTCGATGCGCGGATTGTCGTCGAGCGCGGCCGACACCGGGTCGGGCGCTTCGGACATGTCGTGATCGGTCATGGGAGGCATCCTACCAGCGGCGTTCGAATTTGTTGCGAAGATAAATGGCCAGCGCGTTCATCGCCAGCATGAAGAGAAGCAGCACGATGATCGCCGCGCTCGTCTTCTCGACGAAACCGCGATCGACCTCGTCCGACCACAGGAAGATCTGCATCGGCAGCACGGTCGCCTTGTCGGTGAACCCGTCGGGCGGCGAGGCGATGAAGGCGCGCATGCCGATGAGCAGCAACGGGGCGGTTTCGCCCAGCGCGCGGGCCATGCCGATGATCGTCCCCGTCAGGATGCCGGGCAGCGCGAGCGGCAGGACGTGGTGGAACACGACCTGCATCTTGGACGCGCCGACGCCGAGCGCCGCATCGCGGATCGAAGGCGGGACCGCCTTGATGGCGTTGCGTCCGGCGATGACGATAACGGGCATGGTCATCAGCGCCAGCGTCAGCCCGCCGACGATCGGTGCGGAACGGGGCATGTCCATCACGTTGAGAAAGACCGCCAGTCCGAGGAGACCGAAGATGATCGAGGGTACCGCCGCGAGATTGTTGATCGAGACCTCGACCATGTCCGTCCAGCGATTTCGCGACGCGAATTCCTCGAGATAGACGGCCGACAGAACGCCGATCGGAAAGGCCAGCGCCATCGTCACGATGATGGTGAAGAAACTGCCCTTCAGAGCGCCCCAGATGCCGACCGCGGAGGGATCGGTGCTGTCGCTCGCGGTGAGGAAGGTCCAAGAGAAGCTGCGTTCGAACCCTGCGTTTCGTTCGACGATCTGCTGCAAGGCCTCGGCCTCGGCACGGCCGTCGCCCTTGACCGCCAGATCGAGATCGGAGGCCACGGGCAGCGTGAAGGTCCCGCCCTCGCTCAGAATGGTGGGATCGTCGAGGAGGCGCTGGGTCAGTTCGATGGTCGCGGCCTGTCCGAATACATTCGCTCCCTCTTCGCCATATTGCGCCACCGCGGCCTCGCGGACGACGCGATCGAGGTTCGCGCCGGCGATGGCATTGCGCGCGTTGCGCCCCTCCAGCGACTGCGCATCCAGCATCACGCCGGCTTCGTCGAAGTCGATCGTCACGGGGGCTTCGGTCCTGAAGAAGCCCGAGGCGCCGTTGGCGACCATCGTCACCAGCAGGAAGGCGAGAAAGGCCACGGACAGGCCGACGGCGGCCAGTCCGAACAAACGGAAGCGCCGCTCGGCCGCATAGCGCGCCCGGACGCGCTTCTGCATCGAATCGCTCTTCCACTTTCCAGCGGGCGAGATCGGGGCGGCGTTATTCATAAGCCTCTCGATATTTCCGCACGACCCGGAGGGCGTAGAGGTTGAGGATGAGCGTGATGAAGAACAGGACGAAGCCCAACGCGAACGCGGCGAGAGTCTTGGCGCTGTCGAATTCCTGATCGCCGGTCAGCAGCGCCACGATCTGTGCAGTGACGGTGGTGACGCTGGCGAAGGGATTGGCGGTGAGGTTCGCGGCCAGGCCCGCGGCCATGACGACGATCATCGTCTCCCCGATCGCGCGACTGACGGCCAGCAGGATGCCGCCAACGATGCCGGGCAGGGCAGCGGGGATGACCACGCGTTTGACGGTTTCGGACCGCGTCGCGCCCAGCGCGAGGCTGCCGTCGTTCATAGCCTGCGGGACCGCGGCAATGCTGTCGTCGGCCATCGAGGAAACGAACGGGATGATCATGATGCCCATGACCAGACCCGCCGCCAGCGCGCTCTCGGCGGTGGAGGGAATGCCGAGCGACACACCGAGGTCGCGGATCGCGGGGGCCACGGTGATGGCGGCGAAATAGCCGTAGACCACGGTCGGCACGCCGGCGAGGATTTCGAGAATGGGCTTCAGCCAAGCGCGCACGCGGGCGTGGGCGTAGTTGGTCAGGAAGATGGCGCTCATCAGTCCCAGCGGGATCGCGACCAGCATGGCGATGATCGCGCCGATGAAGACCGTGCCCCAGAAGAGGGGGATCGAACCGAAGGCGCCCGAGCTTCCCGCCTGATCGGCGCGGATCGCGGTCTGCGGCGACCATTGGGTGCCGAACAGGAATTCGGTGGGACTGACGAGATTGAAGAAGCGGATCGTCTCGAACAGCAGCGAGAGAACGATGCCGAGCGTCGTGAAGATGGCGATCATCGAGGCGACGACGAGCAGCACCATCGTCCAGCGTTCCACGCCGGTGCGCGCGCGGAAGTTCACTCCGATCCGGCGCATGGCGAGGAAAAGGCCGACCGCCATCGCAAAGAGCGACACGGCGATCCCGATCAGGCTGTAGCGCTGGACTGCGGCGGCATACACGGGCGCGAGTTCAGCAGATTCCTCGTAAAGGCCGGTGGTTCGGTAGCCCTCCGCGATGGCGCGGGCTTCGTTGACGATCGCCTGCCGCGCCAAGTCGAAGTCGGGCAGCGCCTGGCCCTGCGGGCTGGCGAGCAGGGCTTGGCTGACGAGCCCGTCCTGAACGATGCTCCAGACGAAGAGAAGGAGCAGCGCGGGGATCGCCCCCCAGAGGAAGACGTAGGCGCCATGATAGGTCGGCAGGCTGTGCAGCCGCTGGCCGCCGCGGCGCAGGTTGCGCGCGCGGGACCAGGCGAACCACGCCGCTGCCAGACAGAGCAGGACGATGGCGATCGCGGCGATCGACAGGTTCATCGGATGGGCCAGATTGCTCGCAAAACTCGGCTCGGCCCTAGTCGAGCGCGCCCGGGGTGACCGGCGTCAGGCTGTCCGCCGCCGCATCCGCTTCGGCGCGGCCTGCCTCGTTGAGCGGGACGAGCCCGGCACGAGCGAGGCGGCCTTCGGGCTGCCAGGCGTTCTTGTAGGCGGTGATGAACTCGCGCAGCGCCGGCTTGGCGGTAACGTGCTGGCCCTTCACGTAGATGTAGAGAAGGCGCGCACCGACATATTCGAGGCTGGAGATATTGTCCGCATCGGGCATGACGCCGTTGAGCGTGATGGCCGAGACGCGGTCCTGATTTTCCTCGAGGAAGCTGAAGCCGAGGATGCCGACGGCACCCGCTTCCTGGCTGACCTTCTGCACCAGCAGATTGTCGTTTTCGCCCGCTTCGACATAGACGCCGTCTTCGCGGATCTTGGTGCAGACCTGCGTGTGACGGTCTTCGTCCTCTTCCTTCAGCGCCTGCATCTCGGGGTTCGAATCGCAGCCGTCGGCGAGGATGAGTTCGGCGAAGCTATCGCGCGTGCCGCTCGTCGGAGGCGGACCGTAAACGAGGATCGGGCGGTCGGGCAGCGAGGGGTCGATGTCGGACCAGTTCTCGGCCGTCTGTTCGCCGCCATAGGGGTTGGCCGCCAGCGCCTCGTAGACCTGAGCCGTGGTGAGCGAGAAGGCTTCCTCGTCGGCGCCCTGGATGAGCGTCAGACCGTCGATACCGATCGCCAGTTCGACGACGTTGTCGACACCCGCTTCGAGGCACTGTTCATATTCGCTCTGCTTCATCCGGCGCGAGGCATTGACGACATCGGGAAAGTCGCTGCCGAGGCCCTCGCAGAAGAGCTTCATGCCCGAACCCGTACCCGTCGATTCGACGATCACGCTGGTGCCCGGATTGGCGCGTTCGAACTGTTCGGCCACCGCGGTCGTGAACGGATAGACCGTCGAGGAACCGACGATTTCGATATTGCCCGCGGCCGGGTCGCCCCCGCCGCCACCGCAACCCGTGAGAAGCGCGGCGAAGCCCGCCGCCATCAGCATCTTTTTCATCGTCTCGTCCTTAGTTTGCAGGCGCCCCCAATCCCGGCGCCGTTCGCGGCGTGCCGTAGCGAGCCTTCCCGAAGAGCCTTGTGACGACGGGGTGACAGTATGATGACTCGCTCCCCGATGATCGGAAAAGCTTTCAGCGCGCGATCGGGATGTCGACCGTGACGCTGGTACCGGTCCCCACCGCAGAGGCGATGTTGAGCGTGCCGCGATGCCGTTCGGCGATATGCTTGACGATCGCCAGGCCAAGGCCCGTACCGCCGCCTTCGCGACTGCGTGCGGCATCAACTCGATAGAATCGCTCGGTCAGCCGGGGGAGATGTTCCGGCGCGATGCCCGGTCCCCGGTCCGCAACCCGGAGGCGCAGGCGGTCGCGGCCCGAACGGGTCAGCGCGACGACGACCGAATCGCATCCCTCGCTGCAGCCGTAGCGGATGGCGTTGCCGATCAGATTGTCGACGACCTGCATCAACTGCGCTTCGTCGCCGCGAATGGGGGGAAGATCCTCCTCGATCTGGGTGTCGATGCGGCAGTCGCGGCTGGCGGCGAGCGTCTGGCTTTCCGCGACCGCGTCGCGCACAAGCGCTCCCAGGTCGATCTTCTGGCGCGGGACGATGAAGCGATCGGCCTCGATCCGCGACAGGCCCATCAGATCCTCGACGATCCTCAGCATCCGTCGTGCCTCGCTCTCGATCGTGGTGGCGAAGCGGCGTCTGACGCTATCGTCGATTGCGCCTTCCTCCGAAAGCGTCTCCGCGTAGCCGAGGATACCGGCCAGGGGCGTGCGCAGTTCATGGCTCGCATTGGCGACGAAATCGACCCGCATCCGGTCTGCGGCCCGCTCGGCGGCGCGGTCGATCATGCGGACCATCACGAAATCCTCGTCGATGGCGGTGACGTGGACGCGCCACGGCTGGTCCGCGCGCCCGATCCCCTCGACGTCGAGCGTGACGTCGACGCCGCCGCGAATGGCGTCGAGCACCTGGGGATGGCGGATGGCCAGCCGAATGTCTGCGTTGGCGAGCCGCAGCCCCAGCTTGTCGCGCGCGGCGTGATTGATGGCGACCAGCCGCCCGGACTGAACGAGGACGGTAGGGTCCGCGAGCGCATCGAGAAGCGCGGCCGAGAGCGGGTTCAGCATGCGCGCCTTTTACGGCGCGACCCCGTGATGGACCAGTCACAATGCGCCGACGGGCGCAATCAGGCCGGCGCGGTTCCGGCGGGCGACGGCTCGGGAGGGCGGCGGCGGATCGTGGCGATCAGCAGGATAATGAGAATGGGATAGACCCAGAATTGCGCGGCGACCGCATAGGCGGACGGAAGAAGGTCGAAATTCATCGCCTTCACCGCATGGGCGAAACTCGTGGTCAGCTGAATGCCCGCCACCCACAAAGGCCAGAAGCGTCGCGACCGGAGCGCAAGACCGACATAGATGACCAGAACGACGAGATCGATCGCCATAACTCCCCATTCGATCTGGTCGTAGCGGACGTCCTTAGGCGGGATGACGAACAGGGTGAAAAGGCTGGCCGCGATCGACGTCACGGCTACGACGCGTTCCTCCACGCCGCCGCGCCACAGCGCATACGCGCAGACGATGGCGAGAAAGGCGAAGTAGACGGTGGCCGGAAGCATCGATCGCTTTCGTGGATGAAGGCGGGCGGGGCCGATGGGATCACCCGCCCGCCTGCAGGATATTAGGCGACGATGCGCAGCGTATCCATCCCCTTGGGATCGGGCGTTTCGGCGACGTCGCCATAGCCTAGTTCGCGCGCGCCCGGCACCATCTGGCTTGCGCCCTTCAGATAGGCATGGGCTTCGGCGATCTGGCCGCGACCGGCGACGATGTTCGAGAGGGCGCCCGCAACCTCGGCGAGTGCCTGCTGTCCGATGTGCGGACCGACGCGGGCTGTCGATCGGGCCTGCAACATGGTCGACTGGAGCAGCGCCAGTTCTTCCAGCGTCGCGTCGATCGATTCCTCAAGGGTGCGCAACTGGGCGGCAACGTCGCGGGCAGCGGACTGGATGGCTTGTTTACGCATGGATGAAACTCCCTTCATGCGCGGGGCCATCGCAGCGACGGAAAGGTGGGTCAGCCGCCCAGAAAACGCGAGAGGCTTTCGAGGCCGGCCATGTACATGCCTGCGCTGAACGATGCCCCGATCGCGATCAGGACGATCCAGCCCAGTCGGGCCGCGACCCCCATTTCGTTGTGCGGACGATCCCGCGTGGCAAACGGCAGTGGCAGGGAGAACCGGCGTTCCTCGACATCTCGCTCGGATATGGACGCCTCGGCGCCGGAACTCCCTGCGCGACCGGCGTGCCGAATCTCATGGCCGATCGCCTCGTCGGTTTCGGCGGGAATCAGGGATTCGGCCATGTGCGGCGATTGATGTATCAGCCGTTGATAAGGGTCTTCGCCGGGCGCCGCCTCCGCTTCGGCGAGGAGGCGGGCAGCCTGCTGGCGGCGCGACACGCCGAGGATCGACAGCGACTGGCGTACCCGCTGGTCCACGGTGTGCGGCGAAATGTCGAGAATCGACGCGATTTCCTTGGAGTTGTGATGAGCCGCGACCAGACGCAGCACTTCCTTCTGACCGTCGCTCAACCGCTCGACCGCGCGGTGCGACTCAGAAGGGGTGCCCGTGGAGGCCATGAGGGGGTCCTGTATCATTCTGGTCACGATCCGGCTCGACCGAACGTCTTGTAAGAGACTCGGGTCTAGTCGCTATTGCCGGAAAATACCAATCCACGCGATTCACGACCGCGTCGTGCCGGGAAAGGCGACCCCGCACATCCGTCACGCATCGACGATGAAATCGGTTGGCGGAGAGTTCGGTAGCCAGAAGGGAATGGTGGACAGGGCTGGATTCGAACCAGCGTACGCTTGCGCGGGCAGATTTACAGTCTGCTGCCTTTAACCACTCGGCCACCTGTCCACACAGATGCAAAGGCAGGCGCGCCAAATGGCCGCTGATGCGCGCACTGTCAACATGGTGGCGAGCGATCCTCGTCACGCTCGTGTTCGAGCTTTCTGAAAATGCCGGACACGATGGCTTCGGCGGCGAATCCGATGGCCGTGCCGATGACGACGTCGCTCAGGAAATGGGCCTTGCGCGGGACTTGGACGAGCGCCGCGGTTCCGGCGAGGGTATGGGCGGGAATGCTGGCACCCGGATAGTCGCGCGCGACCGCTCTCGCCACGGCGAAGGCGCCTGCGCTGTGACCCGAAGGAAGCGATCGCTTCTCGCCGTCCTCGCTCGTGCCCTCCTCGACCTGATGCTCGCCCTCTCGCTCGACCTTGTCGGGACGCGGACGGTCGAAATTGTTCTTGATGAGCGTCTTCATGCCCGTCGCCAACGCGTGCGAGGCGAGCATCCGTGCTCCGGTTCTGGCGAGGCGCCGGTCCTTCGCCGCGAGCCCGATGCCGCAGGCCACCAACGAGGCGGTGATCAGCGGCGGTTGGTCCGCCAACTCGCTCGCCGTGCCGATCGCCTCGATGGCGGGGTGATCGCCGTACGGCTCGGTCACCTTGACGATGTCGAGATCGAGCCGTTCGAGCCACCCGGCATCGCGCTTGGCTTCGTCGAGTTTCTGGGAGCGCTCTGTCATGGGGGGCTAACGCCGCACGGATGCGAACGTGCCTCGGGTCGGACGACGGGAAGGAAAAAGGTGGAGCGGGTAACGGGAATCGAACCCGTATATCTAGCTTGGAAGGCTAGTGTTCTACCGTTGAACTATACCCGCCCAGGAGCGAACCGCAGCCTCTAGCCAATCGGAGGCGTCAGGGTCAATCGGGAACGGTTGGCGATGGCGGTGCTTTCAGACATGCGAAAGGAAATCCGCCATGCCCGCCCGTGCCAGCTGGAAAGGCCAGATTCGTCTCGCGCTCGTCTCGATCCCCGTCGAACTGTATCCCGCCACCAAGTCGGGGGCGAGCGTCAGCTTCCATCAGGTTCACGAACCTTCGGGACAGCGCGTACGCTACGAAAAGGTCGTGCCGGGCATCGGGCCCGTCGACCGCGACGAAATCGTCAAGGGATACGAGATCGACAAGGGCGAATATGTCCTCCTCGAACCCGAGGAGATCGAGGCGGTGAAGCTGGAGAGCAAGCGGACGCTCGAGCTGATCCAGTTCGTCGAGAGGGGCGAGATCGACGCGATTTATTTCGAAAAGCCCTATTTCGTGGTGCCCGAGGACGAGCTGGCCGAGGATGCCTTCGTCGTGCTGCGCGAGGCATTGAAGAAGTCGAAGAAGGTCGGGATCGGGCAGTTGGCGATGCGCGGCCGCGAATATGTGGTGAGCGTCAAGCCGTGCGGGCGCGGACTGGTGCTGGAAACGCTCCGCTACGAGGACGAATTGCGCAAGGCGGAAGGCTTCTTCCGCGAGATCGGCGACGACAAGCCCGACGACGATCTGCTCGAGCTTGCCACCAGCCTGATCGACAAGAAGACCGCGCCGTTCGATGCCAGCCAGTTCGAGAACCGCTATGTCGAGGCGTTGCGCGATCTCATCGATGCGAAGGTGAAATCGAAGGGCAAGCGGCAGATCGGCGACGCGACACTCGATGAGCCGCCTTCGACGGGGGACAATGTCGTCGACCTTATGGCGGCGCTCAAGAAATCGCTCGAGGCCGACAAGAAGAATTCGAAGAAGAAGGCCGCACCCAAGAAAAAGGCCTCGTGAGCTTTCGCAAGCCGCAGCTGGCGACGCTGGCCGACGCCGTTCCGACACGCGGCGAGTGGCTCTACGAATATAAGTATGACGGATATCGGCTGTTGCTCGACACGGGAGCGGGCAAGGCGTGGACACGCAACGGCAAGGACTGGAGCGACCGGTTCGCCATGCTGCTCGAGGCCGCCGAGAACCAATACCCTAAGGACTGCCTGATCGACGGCGAGGCGGTCGTTCTGGGGAAGGACGGGAAGCCCGATTTCGGCGCGCTGCAGCGGGCGGTGAAGGACGAGGGGGCGAAGGGGGTGAGCTTCTTCGCCTTCGACCTGATCGTGGACGCGGGCGAGGATGTGACCGCGCTTCCCAATCGCGAGCGGAAAGACCGGCTCGCCAAACTCATGTCGAAGGCAAAGGCGCCGCTCTTCTACGCCGATCATGTCGAGGGCGCGGGCGAGGCGATGCTCGATCGCGTCTGCGGCGAGGGGGGCGAAGGGATCATCGCCAAGCAGAGCGGGGCGCCCTATCGCCACAAGCGCAGCCGCGCCTGGCTCAAGATCAAGTGCGTGAACCGGCAGGAATTCGTCATCGTCGGCTGGGTGGAAAGCGACAAGAGGGCACGGCCGTTCCGCTCGCTCCTGCTGGCAGTGAACGAGGGCGGAGAGCTTCGCTACGCGGGCAAGGTGGGAACGGGTTTCACCCACGACATGATGGTCGAGCTGAAGGCCAAACTCGAACGGATCGAGCGCAAGACACCGCCCGCCGACGTGCCGAAGTCCGATGCGAAAGGGGCGCACTGGGTCACGCCCAAGCTGGTCGCGGAAATCGCCTTTGCCGAGTTCACGTCGTCGGGCACGCTGCGGCATCCCAGCTATCTCGGACTACGCGCCGACAAGCCCGCCGCGACGGTGAAGCGCGAGGTCGCGTTGCCGACCGCCGAGACGGTCGGCGTCAAGATCAGCAGCGCCGACCGCTGCATCTTTCCCGAAGCGGGTGTGACCAAGGGCCAGCTTGCGGACTATTACGCCGCGATCGCGCCGCTGCTGCTCGATCAGGTCGGCAAGCGCCCGGTCACCCTCGTCCGCTGTCCGCAGGGGCGCGCCAAGCAATGCTTCTTCCAGAAACACGGTCCCGAAGCTCTGGGCGATGCGGTCCACGGCATCGCGATCGAGGATACGAAGGGAAAGGCCGAGGACTATCTGTGGGTCGAAGATGCGAAGGGGCTGGTCCAGTGCGCCCAGATGGGCACGATCGAATTTCACGGCTGGGGGAGTTCGAACGAAGCGCTCGAGATGCCCGACCGGCTGGTATTCGATCTCGATCCCGACGAGGGGCTGGACTTCGCTACCGTTCGCGACGCCGCCACTCACGTGCGGGACGTGTTGAAGAAAATGGGATTGGACAGTTGGCCGCTGCTGACGGGCGGCAAAGGCGTGCATGTGGTCGCGCCGCTGGACCGGAGCGCAGACTGGGAGGCGGTCAAGAGTTTCGCCGAACGCTTCGCCCGCGCGCTGGCACAGGACAGTCCCGATCGCTTCACCGCCAACATCCGGAAGAACAAGCGGGGCGGAAAGATCTTCCTCGACTGGCTGCGCAATCAACGCGGCGCGACCGCGGTGATGCCCTATAGCGCCCGCGCGCGGGCAGGGGCGCCGGTGGCGGCGCCGGTGACGTGGGACGAACTGGCGAAGAGCGCGAGCGGCGATCGTTGGAGTGTCGCTGATCTGGAGGAACTCTTGCGGCGGGGAGACCGGATGAAGGAGTGGGGCCGGGCCGACCAGCCGTTGCCGGACCTGTAGGCGCGCTTCGTCAGTCGAGCACCACGATGAGCGCCACGACCGACGCGACGATCATCGCCGTCGCCAACAGGAACAGCACCCATGCGCCGCCCGACGTGTTCGCAGTCGTGCCCTTCGCCAGTCCTTTTTCGGTGAGGAAGAAGCGGTCTTCGCCCACCGTGCCGACAAGATCCCGGTTCACGAGGCCCGCGAAGATCTTGTCGTCACCTTTCTTGGGAGGATCGTAGCGGATTGCCTTGTCGGCGCTGACCGCGCCTTTTTCCTTCAGTTCGGCCAGCATCGCATTCTGCCGCGCGGCGATCGCCGCCGCGACAGCGCCGCCTGTCACCGCCGCTCCGACCGCCGCATTCATTCTGCGAACCGGTCGGTGGCGCGGATCAGGCCGTCTAGGATCCCGGGCTCGGCGTAATTGTGTCCGCCGTCGTCGACGATCTGCAGGTCGACCTCGGGCCATGCCTGCTTCAGTCGCCAGGCCGAGCGCGGCGGGGTGCAACTGTCGTGCCGGCCCTGGACGATGACGCCCGGAATGTCGCGGATGCGATCGACGTTCGCGATCAGCTGACCGTCGTCGAGGAAGCAGCCGTGGCGCATGTAATGGGTTTCGATGCGGGCCATGGCCAGCGCCTGATGCGCGTCCTGCATATGGCTCATCACCTTTTCGTCGGGCAGCACGGTGACGGTCACCGCTTCCCAGCGCGACCAGTGCTTCGCGGCTTCCAGCTTCCTGTCTTCGTCGTCACCGGTCAGGATGCGGTTGAAGGCGTTGATCGGATCGTCGCGCTCCCCTTCGGGAAGGACCGAGAGGAACCGCTCATATTCTTCCGGATAGATTTCGCTGGCGCCATATTCGAACAGCCATTTGTATTCGTAGTCTTCGGACAGGAAGATGCCGCGCAGGATCAGTTCGCTGACGCGGTCGGGATGCGCCTCGGCATAGGCGAGGCTTAGGGTCGAGCCCCAGCTTCCCCCGAACACCTGCCATTTGTCGGCGCCATGATGGTCGCGCAGCTTCTCGATATCCTCGATCAGCTTCTGCGTCGTATTGTCTTCGAGGCTGTATTGTGGGGTCGAGCGCCCGCAGCCGCGCTGTTCGAACAGAACGACATCGTACTTGTCCGGATTCCACTGACCGCGATGGGCCTCTCCGAAACCGCCGCCCGGACCGCCATGCAGGAAGACCGCCGGCTTCGCTCCCTTCGTGCCGACGCGCTCGTAATAGAGCGAGTGGCCGTCCGACACGTCGAACATGCCGCTCTCGTAGGGTTCGGGCGTGTCGTAAAGCGTTCGGCGGTCGGTCATCTTCTCTCCTAGAAACTCTGTTCGTCATACACTGGCGCGACCGATCCGTTCCATCGACCGTGATAGGCTTCCAGCATCTGGTCGGCGGGCGAGGCCTTGCGAGCGAGGATCTCGCGCAGCGGATCGAGGAAGCCGGTTTCATTGTCGCCCGACTGGCCGAGCCTACCCCGCGCCGACAGGCCGCCCGCCGCGATGTCGACCACCTGTTCGCCCAGTTCCTGGATCGTGCCGCCCCCCGGAACCCGGGTGCGCAGACCGTGCTTCGCCACGTCGTTGCGGAAGGCTTCCCGTTCTTCGAGCGTCCAGTCCTTCACCCGGTCCCACGCCGCGTCGAGCGCGCCTTGGTCGTAGAGCAGCCCGACCCATAGAGCAGGAAGCGCGCAGATGCGGTTCCACGGTCCACCGTCGGCACCGCGCATCTCGAGGAAGCTCTTGAGGCGCACCTCGGGGAAGATTGTCGACAGATGGTCGGTCCAGTCCGCCCGCGTCGGCAGCTCGCCTTCCAGCCCCGGTAGCTCGCCGTTCAGGAAATCGCGGAAACTCTGGCCCGCGACATCGTGATAGACGCCGTCGCGGAAGACGAAATACATCGGCACGTCGAGCGCATAGTCGCACCAGCGTTCGTAGCCGAACCCCTCTTCGAACACGAAAGGCAGCATGCCGGTGCGGTCGGCATCGGTGTCGGTCCAGATGTGACTGCGGAAGGAAAGGAAGCCATTGGGCTTGCCCTCCGTGAAGGGGGAATTGGCGAACAGCGCGGTCGCCACCGGCTGCAGCGCAAGGCCGACGCGGAATTTCTTCACCATGTCGGCTTCGGACGCATAGTCGAGGTTCACCTGGATCGTGCAGGTGCGCAGCATCATGTCGAGCCCGAGACTGCCGACCCGCGGCATGTAGTTGCGCATGATTCCGTAGCGCGCCTTGGGCATCCAGCTGAGGTCGCTTCGCGCCTTGTCGGGCCACATGCCTAGCCCGAGGAATCCGACGCCCAGCTTTTCGCCGACCGCCTTGCATTGCTGCAGGTGCCGCCCCGCCTCGTTGCAGGTCTGGTGAAGATGCTCGAGCGGCGCACCCGACAGTTCGAACTGTCCCGAGGGTTCGAGGCTGATGGTGCCGTCCTCGCCCATCAGCGCGATGATCTTCCCATTCTCGATAACGGGCTGCCATCCGAATTCGGTGAGCGCGGTCAGGAGGTCGCGGATGCCGCCTTCCTCCTCCCAACTCGGCGCGCGGTGGTCGTCGGTGCGATAGACGAATTTCTCGTGCTCGGTCCCGATACGCCAGTCGTCCTTGGGCTTCTCCCCGCCCGAAAAGACTGCGATCAGATCGTCGCGGCTCTCGATGGTGGGGCTCTCGGAAAGGTCGGTGCGCGTAGTCATGATGTTCGCCCTAAACCGTGAAATAGGTTTCGACCAGCCACTAGCGGGACCAGTCGCCGGCACCCGCCATATAGGTCGCGACCGCCGCCAGCGCTGCCGTTTCCGCGCGCAGGATGCGGGGGCCGAGCGAGATGGCGACCGCGCCTTCTTCCGCGCGGACCATCGCCCGTTCCTCGTCGGTGAAACCGCCTTCGGGACCGATCAGGATGGTCGCGGGCGGGGGTGCGTAGCTGCCGAGGGCGGACGCCCCGCCCGCTTCGTCGGCGAAGTAGAGAGGATGCCGTTCGCGCTCGATCAGCCATCTGGCGAGGCGCACCGGCGCCCGCAATTCGGCCAGCGCGGTGCGGCCGCATTGTTCGGCGGCCTCGATGACATTCCTCTCGATCCGCTCGGCCCCGATGCGCGCCGCGTTGGTCCGCTGCGTCAGCACCGGTTGCAACACGTCGACGCCCAGTTCCACCGCCTTTTCGACGAGCATGTCGATCGCGGCTTTCTTGATGGGAGCGAAAGCGAGGGTGAGGCCGGTGGGCGTTTCCTGTGGCTTCGTCTGCTCCGACAGGCGCACGGTGGCGCGCTTCTTCGCGACCTCGACGAGTTCGCCCTGCCATTCGCCCTGGCGCCCGTTGAACAGGAGAAGCGCGTCGCCGACGCCTCGCCGCATCACGGTCACGACATAATGGGCCTGCGCCTTGTCGAGCGCGACCTCCGCGTTCGCGTCCATCGGCGCATCGACATAGAGGCGCGGCAGACTTGCAGGCGGCCAGGCGGGGGTGGCGGGCATGGACCTTCGACTAGCGCGCGATGGAACGGGCGGGAAGCCCGTGACTTTAGTCACAGGTGAGCGAGGAACTGCAACCTATCGTAGCGGTCGGCCAGAACGTCTGGCGGATCGAGCGGGCGCATGACGCGCGCGTCGTCATCGACGCGGCCGACTATTATCGGCTGATCGCCGAGGCGATGTCCGAGGCGGAACATCGCATCTTCATCGTCGGCTGGGATTTCGACACGCGCATCAGCCTCGTCCCCAACGAGGACGGCCAGTATCATTCCAGCCTCGGTCACTTCTTCCTCGAAATGGCGCGCGAGAAGCCGTCGCGGTCCATCGACATCCTCAAGTGGAATTTCGGCGCGCTCAAGCAATTCCTGTCCGTGCGCGCCGCCTATTGGCTGTTTCGCTGGTGGATCGCGCGGCCGATCAATCTAAAATTCGACAGCTCGCATCCGGCCGGGTGCAGCCACCACCAGAAGATCGTCATCCTCGACGAGACCTTCGCGGCCTGCGGGGGGATCGACATCGCGATGCGACGTTGGGACACCCGCGACCACGAGCCCGACGATCCGACGCGCAAGACCCCGAACGGAAAGCCCTACGACCCGTGGCACGACATCACGATGATCATGCGCGGCCCCGTGGCGGGAGCACTGGCCGATCTGGGGCGCGAGCGCTGGCAGGTCGCCACTCACAACGAGATCGACAAGCTCGGACGCGATGGGGAGGGTTACTGGCCCGAAAAATGCGAACCGATGTTCCGTGACGTCGATATCGCGATCAGCCGCACGCGGGCGTGCTGGCGCGACGTTACCGAGCTGCAGGAAAACGAGGCGCTCTATATCGACATGATCGAGCGATGCGAACGCTTCCTCTATATCGAAAACCAGTATTTCACCTCGTCCAAGATCGCTGCCGCCATCTGCGCGAGGTTGGCCGAGGACGACCCGCCCGAAATCGTCCTGGTGATGCCGCGCACCGGGGACGGCTTCCTCGAATCGAAAGCGATGGACGGCACCCGTCAACGGCTGATGGAGACGATCTCGAAGTCGAAGGACGGAGAGAATTTCCGGATTTACGTGCCCGTGAACGGCGCCGACACCGACATCTACGTCCATGCCAAATTGTCGATCGTCGACGATCGGCTGGTCCGTATCGGTTCGTCCAACCTCAACAATCGCTCGATGGGGCTCGACAGCGAATGCGACGTGACGATCGATTGCGGTTTGCCGCAGAATGCCGACCGGGGTCACGAGGACACGATCCGCGACATCCGCCACGATCTGATGGCCGAGCATCTCGGCGTCGACAAGGATGCGGTGGCGAAGCAGGAGGCCGAGGGCCGCGGACTGATCGCGACGATCGAGGCGTTGCGCGGTGAAGGCAAGACACTCGACCTTCTGGAAAAGCGCGATCTGGGCGATATCGAGGAATTCATCTCCGAACATGAACTGGGCGATCCCGAATCCACCGAGGAGATGTTCGAACCCTTCGCCCGCAAGACTCTCCGCCAGCGATGGCGCCAGCGCCGCAAGTCGATCCGGAAACGCTTTTCGCGCAAGGATTGACGCGGCGCCGCGGCTCGGCGCATCCCGCATCGCATGGACATGGTCCCCGATACCGAACGCAGCGGCCTGATCGCCCGGCTTCCGCCGCGCTGGCGCCCCTACGCGGCGTTGATGCGGCTGGATCGGCCGGTGGGCACGTGGCTGCTCTATTGGCCCTGCGCGATGGGCGTCGCATTGGCGGGGGTCGAGGGACATTGGGAGCTGTTCGGCTGGTTCCTGCTGGGCGCCTTCGCGATGCGGTCGGCGGGCTGCGCCTACAACGACCTCGTCGATCGCGATCTCGATGCCAAGGTCGAGCGCACCCGGCATCGACCCCTCGCCAGCGGCGCGCTGAATGTCCGCCAGGCGTGGGGCCTCATCGCCGCTCTGCTCGCCATCGGACTTCTCGTTCTGCTGCAACTTCCGCTGGCCGCGCAGCTGGTCGCGCTCGCCAGCCTGCTGCTCGTCGCCGCTTACCCCTACATGAAGCGCATCACCTGGTGGCCGCAGGCGTGGTTGGGGCTGGTCTTCTCGTGGGGGGCGCTGGTCGGCTGGACCGCGGTGTGGGGCGACCTCACGCTCCCGGGGCTGTTGCTATGGGGCGGATGCGTGTTCTGGGTCATCGGCTACGACACGATCTATGCGATCCAGGACGTCGAGGACGATGCGCTGGTAGGGGTCCGGTCTTCCGCGCGCGCATTGGGCGAAGATGCGCAGTTCGGGGTCGGGGCCTGCTATTTCGCGGCGATGGCCCTGTGGGCGCTGGCGCTGTGGCAGGTGAAGCCGACGCCGTTCGCGCCGCTGACGCTGCTTCCCGCCGCGCTGCACCTCGGGGCGCAACTGGTGCGGGTGGACCCCGCCGACGGCGCCGGTGCGCTGCGCCAGTTCCGCGCCAACCGGTGGACGGGTCTGCTGGTGGCGCTCGCCTGCCTGACCGTCGGCTTGTCGCGCAGCCTGTGACGCCCTAGCTCGGGTCCATGAGAAGTCCCACCCAAGCCATCGATACCGTCGCGCAGGCGGTCGAAAAAGCTCTTCATGCCGGCGCCGACGTCGCCGACGCCGCGCTGGTCGCTCAGGCATCCTCGCAGGTCGAGGTGCGCAAGGGCGCGCTGGAGGACGTCAGCCGTTCGGAGGGCGAGAAGCTCGGCCTGCGCGTGATGATCGGGCAGCGGATGGCGAGCGTGTCAGGGTCCGACCTCGCGCCCGAGGCGCTGGCCGATCTCGCCGAACGGGCGATCGCGATGGCACGCGCGGCTGGTGAGGACCGGTATGCGGGCCTCGCGCCGAAGGATCGGCTGCTGAAGGGCGAGGGACCGGATCTCGACCTCGACGGGGGCGAGGAGCACCCACCCGAGGATCTGCGCGCCATGGCGCTGGCGGCCGAGGGCGCGGCGCTCGGGGTTGCGGGCGTGACCAACAGTTCGGGCGCCAGCGCCAGCGCGCAGCAGAACGTCTTCGCGCTCGCGACCAGCGACGGGTTCGCCCATGCCTACAGCGGTTCGGGGCTGGGCTGTTCGGTCGCCGTGATCGCGGGCGAGGGCGCGGGGATGGAGCGCGACTATGCCACCCATTCGGCCCGCCGCCGCGCCGAACTCGACGACCCCGAAACGATCGGCCGAAAGGCGGGATCGCGGGCCGTCGCGCGTCTCGACCCGGTCGCGTTCAAGGGCGGGCGCATGGCGGTGCTGTTCGATCCGCGGGTGGCAACGAGCCTTCTTTCGCACCTTTCCGCCGCTCTGTCGGGTAGCGCGGTGGCCCGGCGGTCCAGTTTCCTCCAGTCGCGGATGGGGGAGCGCATCTTCGCGCCCGGCGTGAGGATCACCGACGATCCGTTGCGGGTCGGCGGCAAGCGCAGTCATCCGTTCGATGGCGAAGGCGTCGCGGTTCGCAAGATGGATATCGTCGAGGACGGAATCCTCAAGAGCTGGTTCGCGGCGAGCGACGCGGCACGCCAGCTCGGTATCGAACCGACGGGCCATGCCATTCGTGGACCCGGCGGATCGCCGGGGGCGGGACCGTCCAACTTCTGGATCCATGCCGGATCGCGTAGCCGCGACGAGCTGATCGCCAGCGCGCCGCGATTGATGATCGTCACCGAACTAATCGGGCAGGGCGTGAATACGGTGACCGGCGACTATTCGCGCGGCGCATCGGGCTTCCTCGTGGAGAATGGCGAGATCGTGGGTCCCGTCAGCGGCGCGACCGTCGCCGCCAACCTCGCCGACATGTTCGCGACGCTCGAACCGGGTAGCGATCTCGAATTTCGCAAGGGCGTCGACAGCCCCAGTCTGCTGGTGCCCGAAATGACGGTGGCGGGAAGCTGATCGCCAACGAAAGAAGGCGCCGGGATCGCTCCCGACGCCTCCTTTCCATGATCGAACGAGACGCTAGCGGCGCTTCGACCCTTCGGGGCGATAGTTCTTCGCCCACATCACGAAGGTGATGCGCTTGCCGCCACGAAGATCCTTCACGAAGGCGTTGGGGCGACCTTCGGCATCGTAGCTGAGGATGCCGCCGAACCGGCCGCGCTCGAGCCCGCGCTCCGACGCGTTGGGCGAGGCGACGAGTCCGTCGAGCTTCTTGCCCTTGCCGCCGCCGCCGCCGCCGCCATTACAGCCGCGGCCCTTGCACGGCTGGGGGTCGGGGTCGGTCGTGCCGCCACCGCCACCGGCGCCGTACATCGTGCTGGAATTGAGGACATCCCAGTCGACTTGGCCCGGATCGCTATTGTCGGGCGGGCCCATGACATTGGCGGTATAGTCCATGCAGCTGCCGAGGTTTGTATTGTTGAACGCCTCGTCGAGGTGACCCAGTCCGAAGGTGTGGCCGACTTCGTGGCACATCACGAACTCGCGCTGCGAGGCCGTGTTGTAGAAGGGGTCGTATTCGTAGAAGCTGTCGTTCATCTTGGCGTTGGCGCGCGTGATGCGCGTGCCCGACGGCCAGATCTGCGCGATTCCGACCCAACCGGTGTTCGAGCCATATTCGTCCGAACAGACGAGGATCTCGCCCGCGCGCGGATCGCACGTCGCGCTGTCCTTCGTATTGTCCTCGCCAAGATCGTTCATCACCAGCGGCGACTGCGGATCGCCGTTCCATTCGTCGAACGCATTCTCGCCGTTCGTCAGATACAGCGGGAGCCATTTCGACTTGGTTGCGCTCGAGAATTTGTGGCGCAGGTTGAGGGTCGGCGATTCCCCGACATTGCCCCAGTGATAATCGCCCCACTGGTGACCCGTTCCCGCTACCGCGGCCCCCGCCGCCAGCGTCGCGGCCCCCGCCGCCATCGCCATCAATTTACGCATCTTGTCGTTCCCCTTGTCCCTTCTCCGGGTCGGGGCGGACACACTGCGCGAAACACCCCCCGGACGATGTGTTCAGGAGATCGTCACGAATGTGTCATGTCAACGAACAGGACGTGCGACATGGATTAACGCTTTGAATTAACGGCCAACTGTTGCCGATCGGCCACCAATAGGTGAGCAGGCGGCCGTGTTTCGCTAGCGCGCCGGATCGGAGATTTCGCGGACCGTCGCAGGAAGCGCCTTGTCGCGCCGTGTCCCTTCGGGACGATAGCCGTCCGCCCACATGACGAAAGTGATCTTCTGCCCGCCGCGCAGGTCCCGCACGAACGAATTGGGACGACCGTGTGCGTCGTAGCCGAGGACGCCGCCGAAGCGGCTCCGCTGGAGTTCGCGCTCCGAAGGAACGGCTCGGCTTGCCCCGTATCGCCCGCTTGCCACCAACGTGCCGCGTTCGCGCGAGGGATCGGGGACCCTGAACCGGTCCGAAGCGCTCGGCCGGTCGCTCGTCACGGTCGGGGCGCCGTACATCAACGAACTGGTCAATACTGCCCAATCGACATGCCCCGGATCGCGATTGTCGGGCAGTCCGAACACGTCCGCGGTATAGTCCATGCAACTGCCCAGGTTGGGATTGAAGAAATCCTCGTCCAGATGCGCCAGGCCGAAGGTGTGGCCCAGTTCGTGGCACATGGTGAATTCACGCCGGCCGGGGCGGTCGTAGGCGTCCTGATAAGCGAAGAAACTGTCGTTCATCTTGGCTGTGCCGCTGCTGATGCGCGAACCGCTGATGAAGATTTCGGCGATGCCGGTCCAGCCTTCCGCTGTCCCGTATTCATGCGCGCAGACCAGCACTTCGCCCGCATCGGCGTCGCAGATGGCACTATCCTTCTCACGCGCCGGGCCGCGATCGACGAGGATCAGCGGCGATCGCGGATCGTCGTTCCACTTGGCGAAGGCGTTCCGCTCGCCCGTCCGATAGACCGGCAGCCAATCGTCGGCGCTCCGGTCGGAAAAGGCGTAACGGATGGGAATGGTGGGCGCGGTTCCGCGCTGGCCCCAGTGAAGGTCGCCCCACTGATGCCCGACGCCCGCGTTGGCGGCGCCCGTCATCGCCAGCCCCGCGACCGCCAGTCCCAGCACCATCCGTCTCATCGCGTCCCGCACTCCCCGTCGTGATCGTGAAGGAACCTATAAGAGGGGAGAAAACTGAACAATGATTTAAATGACTGTTAAAATTCGATAAAATACGACGCGGTAACGATCAGGCCTGTTCGTCCTGCGGCACCGGCGAGACACCGAGGCGGGGTATTTCAATCTTCGGGCAGCGATCCATCACGACGGTCAGCCCCGCCGCTTCGGCGCGGGCGGCGGCGGCTTCATCGACGACGCCGAGCTGGGTCCAGACCGATTTCGCGCCGACGGCGATCGCCTGATCGATCACCTCCCCGACATGATCGGAATTCACGAAGCAGTCGACCATATCGATCGGGACCCCGATCTGGTCGAGTTCGCGCCAGACATATTCCCCGTGAACATGCTGTCCGGTGATACGCGGATTGACCGGCAGGACGCGATACCCGCGGCCCTGCAGATATTCCATCACGCGATAGCTGTCGCGTGATGGCTTGTCGGACGCGCCGGCCATCGCGATGGTCCGGGTGGCGGCGAGCAGGTCGGCGATGTCATCATCGGCGGTCAACGGCATGGGTATCTCCTTCTGGCCGATCCAACGGTTCAGGACGCTGGCTTGCTCCGCAACTGTTCCAGCATCGCGCGAGCGAGGGCCATGAAGGCGTCCTGCGCCGGACCTTCATCGAGCGCGGGCGGGCGACCCGCATCGCTCGCCGCGCGCACACTGGCCGACAGCGGCAGTCGTCCAAGGAAAGGCAGGTCGAGCGTCCGCGCCGAAGCTTCGGCACCGCCCTGACCGAACGGGTCGCTCGTCTCCCCGCAGTGGGGACAGGCATATCCAGCCATGTTCTCGATCAGTCCCAAGACCGGTACGTCCGTCTTGGCGAACAGATCGACTGCGCGGCGCGCGTCGATCAACGACAGGTCCTGGGGCGTGGACACGATGACAGCGCCGGCGGGGCGCGCTTTCTGGATCAACGAGAGTTGGACATCGCCCGTCCCCGGGGGAAGGTCGATGAGGACGAGCTCGGCGTCGCCCCAGTCGGCCTCGATCAGTTGGGTCAGCGCGCTCGACGCCATCGGCCCGCGCCAGGCGAGCGCGGTATCGGCCGATACCATCTGCCCGACCGAAATCATCCGTACGCCATGCGCCGGGCGGGGAATCAGCTGCTTGCCTTCCGCATCGGGTTTTTCGTGCGCGGCGAACAGCGTGGGTTGGGAAGGACCGTAGATGTCCGCATCGATGAGCCCGACCTTGTGTCCGAGCCCGGAAAGCGCGACGGCGAGGTTCGCGCTCACGGTCGATTTGCCGACCCCGCCCTTGCCCGACCCGATGGCGATGAAGGTGCGCTCGACCTTTTGCACGGTGAAGCCGACGCGCACTTTGTCGACCTCCGGAATGGCGCTGACGCTGGATACGAGGTCTTCTTCCAGCGCACGCCGCGCGGTCGCATCGAGGCCCGTCGCGTCGACGACGAGACTGGCCACTCCGTCCTTCAGACGGCGGGTTCGGATGCGGTCGGCATGGAGGTGCGTATCGAGACGGTCGAGCGGATCGGTCATGCCGTCAGCGACCTAAGCGACCTTTCGACGAATGTCCCTTCTTTTTCTCCTTTTGCCTCCTATGTTTCGTGCCATGAGCATTTTTTCGGGTTGGCGCCGATGGGCGCTGTTCAGCGAAGGCAAGGGCCCCTGGGGATCGTCCGGGGGCAAGTCGGGCGGATCGTCGGGCGACGGCGGTAGCGGATCGGGCGGCGGTGGAAGCGGCGGCGGCGGACCGTGGCGTCCGGGCCCGACCCCGCCGCGCGGCAACAGGCCGAACAACATCACCAGTCTCGACGAATGGATGAACCGCAACCGTTCGCGCTTCGGCGGCGGGGGAAGCGGAAAGGGCCCGGGGCTGCCGAGCCTGCCCTCGGGCGGGATCATCATCTGGGCGATCGTCGCTCTCGTGCTGATTCTCCTGCTCGTCTCCACGTTGCATCGCGTTGCCCCCGAGGAGCGCGGCGTGGTCACTCGCTTCGGCCGCTATATCGACACGCTGTCGCCGGGGATCGGGCTGACCCTGCCCGCGCCCATCGACCGCGTCGAGAAGGTCAACATCGAACAGATCCGCGAGACCGACGTAGCGACCGAACAGCAGGAAAACCTCATGCTGACGGGCGACGAGAACATCATCGACATCGCCTATCAGGTGCGTTGGAAGGTCCGCGATCCCGAGAATTACCTGTTCGAGATTTCGGATCCGCAGGAAGAGACGGTCCGCCAGGTCGCCGAGAGCGCGATGCGGCAGGTCGTCGCCAACGTATCGCTGCAAGACGCGATCGGCGAAGGCCGCGGCGAGATCCAGGTCGAGGTACAACAGGTCATGCAGGAAATCCTCGACGGCTATCGCGCGGGAATCGAGATGCGCGGGGTGGAAATCCAGCGCGCCGATCCGCCGGGCGCTGTCAACGAGGCCTTCAAGCAGGTCACCGCCGCGCAGCAGGATGCGATCAGCTACATCAACCAAGCACGCGCCTACGCGCTCCAGCTCGACGCCAAGTCGCAGGGTGAGGCCGAGGCCTTCAACCGCGTCTATGCCGAATATCGTCTCGCCCCCGAAGTCACGCGCCAGCGTCTCTATTACGAGACGATGGAAAGCGTGCTGCGCGGGGTCGACAAGACCATCATCGAGGCGGACGGGGTGCAGCCCTACCTGCCGCTGTCCGAAGTCAATCGCCAGCAGGGCGCGTCCACCGCGGCCGCCGATGGCGCCAATGCCAACGCGGGAGGCCGATAATGATCGATACCATCAAGCGCCATCCCCTCGTCACGACGTTCATCGCGCTATTCGTCCTCGTGATCCTGCTCGCCAGCTTCCCGATCGCCAACGAGAAGCAGCAGGGCGTTGTCGTCCGCTTCGGCGCTCCCAACCGGGTCATCAATCCCTTTACCGAAGAGGGCGTGGTCGGCGGAGACGGGGCGGGCATCACCTGGCGCCTGCCGTTCGCCGAGGACATCGTGTGGATCGACAAGCGTGTCCGCGACATCGACATGGATACGCAGCAGGTGCTGTCGACCGACCAGCTGCGGCTCGAGGTCGATGCCTTCGCGCGCTATCGGATCGTCGACCCGCTGCAGATGTATGTCGCCGCCACCAGCGAGGAACGGGTAGAGGCGACGCTTCGCCCCATTCTCGGGTCGCAGCTGCGCAACGAACTGGGCAAACGTCCTTTCGCCTCGCTGCTCTCGCCCGAACGAGAGGGCGTGATGGAGAATATCCGGGCCGGGCTCGACCAGGTCGCGCGCCAGTACGGGGCCGAGATCATCGACGTGCGGATCAAGCGCGCCGACCTTCCCGACGGTTCGCCGCTCGACAGCGCCTTCCAGAGGATGCGCACCGCGCGCGAGCAGGAAGCCCGCTCGATCCGTGCGCAGGGCGCCAAGCAAGCGCAGATCATTCGCGCCGATGCGGATGCCGATGCCGCGCGCGTCTATGCCGACGCGTTCAACAAGGATCCGGAATTCTACGATTTCTACCGCGCGATGGAGAGCTATCGCTCCACCTTCCTCGAGGATGGGGACACTCCGGCCGGCGGCACGTCGATCGTGATGAGCCCGGACAACGAATATCTGCGCGAATTCACCGGCCGCTAGGTGGAGCGTCCGCGCTTGCCGTGCATTTGGTAGAAGCAGGTAGCGCGTTCGTCGGGCGGGACGGCGATATTCAAACGGCGTTCAGCGCCCGGGCAACAGCCCTTTGTGGCTCGCGATGATCAAGTGTAAGAAGGAAGAGTTGGATGGCTAAGGAGAGAGTTGCCGTGCGCTACGTTTACGGGATGGCCGCAGCGATGCTGATGGGCGGCGCGGCCTATTCGATGACCGGCGGCGAACTGGCGGCTCAGCAGGCGCAAAATGCCCAGCGGCCCGTTCCCGTGCAGGGCGCACCCGAAAGCTTCGCCGAACTGGCCGAGCGTTTGCAGCCCGCCGTGGTCAACATCTCGACCCGCCAGGAGATCGCGGTCCAGCGCCGGTCGAACGATCCCTTCGAACAATTCTTCCGTCGCTTCGGCGTGCCGGATCCGCGCAGCGAGCAGGAAGGCGAGGAAGGCGACACGATCACGCGTGAAAGCGGATCGCTCGGCTCGGGCTTCGTCATTTCGGCCGACGGCTACATCATTACCAACAACCATCTCATCCAGAGCCGCACCGATCAGAACGACACGGTGGACGAGGTCGTCGTGACCTTCCCCGACCTGTCGGAATATGACGCGCGCATCATAGGGCGCGACATCAACAGCGACATTGCTGTTCTCAAGATCGAGGGGAATGATTTCCCCTATGTCAATTGGGGCGACAGCAACGAAGTGCGCGTGGGTGACTGGGTGATCGCGATCGGCAACCCGTTCGGATTGAACGGCACGGTCACCGCGGGCATCGTTTCGGCGCTGCAGCGCGGGGTGCCGCAGGCAGCCAACGGCGCGACCGGGGCGGAACGCTATATCCAGACCGATGCCAGCATCAACATGGGTAACTCGGGTGGCCCGATGTTCGACATGATGGGCAATGTCGTGGGCGTGAACTCGGCGCTCTATTCGCCGACCGGTTCCAACGTCGGCATCGGCTTTGCCGTCCCCGCGGACCAGGCCCGCCGCGTCGCGGAGGCGCTCATCCGCGGCGAACGTCCGCAGCGCGGTTATCTCGGCGTCTCGCTCGGGGCGGTCGACGACGCGCTTGCCGCCGCGGATGGTCTCGAGCGCGGTCGCGGCGAGATCGTCAACAGCGTGGTGGAAGGCGAAGCCGCCGAACGCGCAGGGATCCGCGAGGGCGATATCATCCTGTCGATCGACGGTGTGCCGGTCGACCAGAACAACAATGTTTCCTACCTCATCGCCAATACCCCCGTGGACGAGACCGTTCCGGTCGTCGTCATTCGCGACGGGGAGCGGCGCACCATCAACGTCCGTATCGGACAGCGCCCGACCAACGAACAGTTGGCCGCTCAGCTTGGCGCGCCCGACGAAGAAGACGATGGAATGGCCGCCGAGGACGAGACTCCTTCGCGCGGTGGCGAAGCACTCGGGATGACACTTCAGCCTTTGAATGACCAGATCCGTCGCGGCCTTCGTCAGTCCGAGAACCAGCAGGGCGTCGTTATCACGCGCGTGGAGCAGGGCAGCCGGGCGCAACGGCAGGGCATCCGTCGCGGCGACCTCATCATTTCGGTCAACCGCCAGCCGGTGACTACGCCGCAGGAAGTGTCCTCCCTGGTGGAACAGGCGCGGCGCTCGGGCCGTGAAGCGGTACGGCTGCGTATCCGGCGCGGACAGAACGAGACGTTCGTCGGAGTGCTTTTCGAATAGCCGGATAGCGGCGGGGACTTGCGCCCCGCCGCTCGCTCTCTAGGCTCCTCTCCACGACGCGAGGGGAGTTCATGAGCGACGATACCATCTTCATCGGCACGGCAGGCGAGGGCGGCCCGCGGCAGGGACTGCGGCTCGATCGTGCGAACCGCCACGGCCTCATCGCGGGTGCGACCGGGACCGGCAAGACGATCACGCTGCAGGGACTGGCGGAAGGCTTCTCTAAGGCTGGCGTCCCTGTTTTCCTGTCCGACGTGAAGGGCGACCTCGCGGGGATCGCGATGCCCGGATCGCCCACCCACAAGCTCCACGAACCCTTCACCAAGCGTGCCGCCAAGATCGGCTACGACGATTACGCCTACGAGGCGTTTCCCGCGCAGTTCTGGGACCTGTTCGGAAAGCAGGGCCATCCCGTCCGCACCACGGTCAGCGAAATGGGTCCGCTGCTGCTCGCGCGGCTGATGGATCTGAACGACACGCAGGAAGGCGTGCTCACCATCGCCTTCCACCTCGCCGACGAAGACGGGCTGCTGCTGCTCGACCTCGACGACCTTCAGGCGATGCTCGCGCATGTGGGGGAGCGGGCGTCGGAACTGCGCACGGATTACGGCAACGTCTCGTCCGCCAGCGTGGGTGCGATCCAGCGCAAGATTCTGCAACTGCGCAGTCAGGGCGGCGACCTGTTTTTCGGCGAACCCGCGCTCGACCTTGCCGACTTCTTCGCGACCGACGACGACGGCAAGGGCGTGGTGAACATCCTTGCCGCCGATCAACTGATGCAATCGCCCCGGCTCTATTCGACCTTCCTCCTGTGGCTGCTCTCCGAACTGTTCGAGGAGCTTCCCGAAGTGGGCGATCCGGACAAGCCCAAGCTCGTCTTCTTCTTCGACGAGGCGCACCTGCTCTTCGACGATGCCCCCAAGGCGTTGGTCGAGAAAGTCGAACAGGTCGTGCGTCTAATCCGGTCCAAGGGCGTCGGCGTCTTCTTCGTGACGCAGAACCCGATCGACATTCCGGACGACGTGGCGGGCCAGCTCGGCAATCGTGTCCAGCACGCGCTGAGGGCCTTCACGCCCCGCGACGAAAAGGCTGTCCGCAGTGCCGCCGAAACCTTCCGCGAGAACCCCGCCATCGATGTCGCCGAGGTCATTACCGAATTGAAGGTCGGCGAGGCGCTGGTGTCGGTCCTCGACGCCGAAGGCGCGCCGACGCCGGTCGAACGCACGCTCGTCAAACCGCCGCGCGCTCGCGCGGGCACGATCTCGACCGGGGAACGCGCCGCGCTCGTCGCCGCCGATGCGGTAGGCACCCGCTACGATGAACGCTTGGACCGCGAGAGCGCCGACGAAATCCTCGAAGCGCGCGCCGCCGACAAAGCGAAGGCCGCTGCCGAAGAAGAAGCGCGCCTCGAAGCAGAGGAGGCAGCGGAGAAGGCCGAGAAGGAACGAGTTCGCGCCGAACGGTCCTCCCGATCGCGGCGCGCGTCCAATCCCGTGGATCAGGTCGGAAAGGTCGTGCAGCGCACCATCGTCAACAGGGTGGGGCGGCAGATTGGTAATGCGATCCTGCGCGGCATCCTCGGCGGCATGGCGGGCGGGCGGGCCGCCCGTGCCACGTCGTCCGGAAAGAGCAAGCGCAAGAAGAGCGCGCCTGATTGGATGCGGCTTTGAGTGAGGGTCTCGATCTCGTCTCCCAGCTCGAGGAGGAATGGCGGTTGGCGCTGTTCGCCAAGGACGAGACGCGGCTTCGGGCGCTGATCCATCCCGATTTCCAGCTGGTCGGGGTTCGCGGCGATGGTCCCGTGTCGCTCGATCTCGATGCCTGGATATCGGCGCTCGCCAACATGGATGTCGTCGATCTCGACGTGTCGGTCACGCACGTCTGTCGCGTGCGCGGCACCATCGTCGCCACCGTCGATGCCCGCTGGAGCGTCCGTTACATGGGCCAGACCATTCAGGAACGCGTCCTGCTCAGCGATGTATGGGTCGAGTGCGAAGAAGGGTGGAAGGTCCTGCGTCGGCACAGCTCGCCGCTGTCCTGCGAGTAAGGCTTGAAGGCTCGCAAATCCTTCTTATCTTTAGCGTTATAACGCGACGAAGGAAAATGGGATGAGCTTGACGGTGATGATGATCGCGCTGGGAATGAGCGCCCAATCCGCCGATTCGGTGACGGGCCCCCGCATGCGCTTCGATGAATGCCTCGACCAGCGCGTCGCTGCGGCCAAGCAGCAGCGGCAGTCGAGCGAGGAATTCCGCAGGTCCATCCGTACCGCCTGTGCCGCCGAAGCGCGGGAATTTCGCAACGCGCTGGTCGCCTATGATAAATCGACCGGGCAGGACAGCCGCGAGGCCGAGCAGTGGGCCGACCAGGACGTCAACGATCACCGCGACGCTGCCGCGCGCCGGTACGAGCGCGACTAGAGTTTCTTGCCGCTCCGGCGCGTTTTGAAACGCGCCTCAGCCACGACCCCGATAGGTCTGCACACCCTGGTCCGGGAGCCACAGCGCTTCGGGCGGGGCACCTGTTTGCCAGAAGACATCGATAGGAATGCCGCCGCGCGGATACCAGTAGCCGCCGATGCGCAGCCATTCGGGCTTCATCTCGTCCGCGAGCCGCCGCCCGATCCCCACGGTGCAATCCTCATGGAAGGCGCAATGGTTGCGAAAACTGCCCAGAAACAGCTTGAGGCTTTTGGATTCCACGATTGTGTCGCCGGGTGCATAATCGATGACGAGATGCGCGAAATCGGGCTGCGACGTGACCGGGCAAAGCGATGTGAACTCCGGCGCCGTGAACCGCACCAGATAAAGCTCGCCCGCTCGCGGGTTGGGGACATAGTCGAGTTCCGCCTCCTCCGGAGAGGTCGGGAGTGGACTGTCGCTGCCGAGAAATTTGGGTTCCATTCGCGCGCTCTAGCGGAAAGCCCGCCGCCCGCGCAATTCTCTCCGCTTGTCGACGTCCGCGGAGCCAAAGTGGGGCGAAGGCTTTGGTCGATCGAAGGAGATTGAACCATGAGCAATTCGAACAGCTTTCAGACCGACCAGTACGTAAAGTGGAACTGGGGCAACGGCGAAGGGAAGGGACAGATCGAGGAGCGCTTCGAACGCGAAGTGACCCGGACCCTGAGCGGAAGCGAGATCACCAAGGACGGCAGCGAAGACAATCCCGCCTATCTCATCAAGCAGGAAGACGGCGACAAGGTTCTCAAGCTGGGCAGCGAACTGGAAGCGCAGGACTGACGGGCGCTTTCGTTTTTGCGAGCGCCGTGATGCGAACCCGCGTCTGACGCTTTCGCTCGCTTCGCTTCGCGTGCGATCTTGCTTAAGGTGTCTTGATGGAAAGCCTCGTCACCGCCGATTGGCTCGCCGCCAATCTGAACACCGTCCAGGTCGTCGATGCGAGCTTCTTTCTTCCCGACAGCGGCATCGATGGCGCCAAGCGCTTTCGGGAAGGACATCTTCCCGGCGCCCGTCGCCTCGACATTGCGACGTTCGTGGATCCGCAGGCCGCGACGGCGAACATGCTTCCGTCGCACGAGGCTGGCTGCGCGATGCTGGAGGAAATCGGGCTCGACCGAGATCGGCCGCTCGTCGTCTACGACGATGCTCCGCACCACACGGCGGCGCGCGGTTGGTTCACGCTCACGCATTTTGGCGCTCGTGAGGTCGCCATCCTCGATGGCGGGCTGAGTGCCTGGAAAGGGGCGGGGGGTCGTCTGGAAACTGGCCCGCCGATGCCCCGATCCGGTTCGTGGCCGACGGGGAGAACCGCCCACCGTATCGTCATTAAGGACGACCTGCTGGGGCCCGATCGTCCGCCCGTTCTCGACGCGCGAAGCCCTAAACGATTTGCGGGAGCGACCGACGAACCGCGCCCCGGAACGGCAGCGGGGCGTATTCCGGGTTCGACCAATCTGCCCTACGCCGCGCTCTATGATGAGGACGGACGCTTCCTTCCCGACGCGGAGCTGGCCCGTCTGTTCGCCGAGAGCGGTGTCGACGCGAAGAGCGACTTCGTTGCCAGTTGCGGATCGGGCGTGACCGCTTGCGCGATCCTGTTCGCGGCGCAACGGATCGGAGCCGATGGCGGCGCGCTCTACGATGGCAGCTGGGCGGAATGGGGAAGCGATCCCGCGACGCCCAAGGAACGCGGCTAGAGCGTAAGCAGGACCCGTTCGACCGACCGGTGGACCTCCACACGCGCATGAGTTTTCTTCCGCACGCATTCGGCGTTCTGCGGTTCACGGCGTGAAAGAGGGAGCGGTGCGATCATGGCGCCATACTAGCGCCGCAGGTCTCACCGAAGCGTTAACGCCTACTGTTCCAAGTCGCGCAGGATCCAGCCGCGTTGCGGTATCGTCTCGATGAATTCCGCACCGCCGGAGGCGCTCCGCAACTTCTTGCGAAGCTTGGAAATGAAAACGTCGATGATCTTGGGCTGCGGCTGATCGTCGGCGCGGCGATAGAGATGCTTCAGAAGCATGTTGCGTGTGACGACATTGTTTCGCGCGTAGGCGAGCAGTTCGAGGACGCGATACTCCATCTCGGTAATGCCGATGGGATGGCCGTCGATGCGGATCAGGCGCTGGACACTGTCGACCTGCATTCGTCCGCCACACAGGCTTTCGGGGATTTCGTCGCCCTGCGCCTTGATGTCGGCGAGCAGTTTGGAGGCGGTCTCCTCCGCATCTCCCGGCCCGGCCCCGTCGGGCGCACCGAGGACGTCCTGCTGGATGTCGCTCAACGCCTTCTGCGCTTCGGCGACCAGTTCCAGTCCGTCTTCCAGCTTGCGCTTGGCACGTTCGAGCCGGCTCTCGATGTCGACCAGACCGTTCTGAAGCTTTGCCCCCGCCTCGCTCATCGCGCTTACCGCGGCTGTTCGGCGCTGGCTTCCTGACCCTCGCCTTCGGGGGTGGACAGGATGGTCTGCGTCTGCGCGCCCTTGTCGACGACGCGCGTGTCGGGATCGCCCGCGGTGGAACGCGCACCGAGCGGGATCACCCCGTCGGCGGCTTCGCTGACGGCAATCCGTTCGACCGCCGAACGGCTGGCGGGACCGCCGTAAAGCGCTTCCAGTGCCCGCGCCTGGACTTCATCGACACTGGTCGAAACGGTCCCCGCACGGGGCGGCTCCAGCGTGTAGTCGGGCGGAATGATCAGCGGCGCGTTGCGCGCGACCGCATATTCGTCGAGCGACCCGCCCGGGCTCGAGCAGGCGGCGAGCGCGCCCGCGAGCAGCAGGATGGGGAGGGCGTTACGCATTGTTCTTCTCCTTATCGGTCCGCGGCCAGAAGGCGCGGACCAGCAAATAGACGACACCGAGCGTGATCGCGGCGTCGGCGATGTTGAATACATAGAAAGGCCTAAACGTGCCAACATGCAAGTCCGCATAGTCGACGACGTAGCCGAACCGCACCCTATCCACGATATTCCCCAGCGCGCCCCCGAGGATCATGGCAAACCCCGCGCGGTCCCCTTCCTCGCCCGGCCGGGTAATCCACCAAGCGACGAAGGCGGCGATCGCGGCGGTGGCGATGACGAGACCCCAGCGCATTGCTTCGCTGGTCGCCTGGAACAGCCCCAGGCTGATCCCGCGGTTTTCGACCCAGGTGAGGTTGAAGAAGGGCAGCAGTTCGACGCTGCCTTTAGATTCCAGCGCGAACGGACCGACGATCCACCATTTGATCAGCTGGTCGATGATGAAGATCGCGGCGGCGATCGCATAGGCACGGCGCGAGGTCATTTGCTGAGCACCTCCGCACAGCGTCCGCATAGTGAACCGTCTTCCCCGACTTCGGGCAGATGACGCCAGCAGCGGCCGCACTTGGCGTGATCGGTCACTGCAACCGATAGCTGCGCGCCCGCGTGAACGGGGCCGGAAATGAACAATTCCGCGAGGAAATCGGGATCCTCGTTGCTGTCCACGGTCACTTCTGCGGCGAGACTGGATCGGATGATCTTTTCCTTGCGATAGGGTTCGATCGCCTCCGTCACTTCGCGGCGGAGGGTGCGCAGACCGTCCCACCGCTCGGCGAGCGCGTCGTCGCGCCAGTCGTCGGAAATTCCGGGCCAGTCGAGTGTATGGACGCTGCCGCCGTCAGGGTAGCGGGTGGTCCACGTTTCCTCGGTCGTGAAGACCAGCACCGGGGCCATCCAGCGCACCAGCGCGTGGAACAGCACGTCGAGAACGGTGCGGTAGGCGGCACGGGTGGCCGTCTGGTCGCCTGTCGACAGGTTGACGTCGCAGTAGAGCCGGTCCTTGCGGATATCGAAGAAGAAGGCGGAAAGATCGTCCTGCGCGAAATCGACCAGCCGCCGCACGTAGGCGTTGAAGTCGTAGCGTTCGATATCGGCCTTCAACGCGTCCGACAGTCTCGCCAGACGATGCAGCATGTAGCGTTCGAGTTCGGGCATGTCGGCGGGCTGCACGGTCTCGCCCGCGTCGAAGCCGTCCAACGCGCCCAGGAGGTAGCGGAAGCTGTTGCGCAGCTTGCGATACTGGTCCGCCACGCCCTTCAGGATCTCGTCGCCGATGCGGTGATCCTCGGTGAAGTCCACCGTCACCGCCCACAGACGGATGATGTCGGCGCCATACTGGTCCATCAGCGTCAGCGGGCTGACGGTGTTGCCGAGCGACTTGGACATCTTCATGCCCTTAGCATCCATCGTGAAGCCGTGGGTGAGCACCTGCTTGTAGGGCGCACGACCGCGGGTGCCGCAGCTCTCGAGCAGCGAGGACTGGAACCAGCCGCGATGCTGGTCGCTGCCTTCGAGGTAGACGTCGGCGGGTGAACGCAGGTCGGGCCAGCGGTCGCTTTCGAGCACGAAGGCGTGGGTCGAACCGCTGTCGAACCAGACGTCGAGGATGTCGGCGACCATCTCGTAATCGTCGGGATCGCGGTCGGGCCCGAGAAAATCGCTCGCTCGATCCTCGGACCAAGCATCCACGCCCTCGTTCGTCATCGCCTCGACGATGCGGGCGTTAACCGCCTCGTCGACCAGAAGCTCGCCCGATTTGCGATGCACGAACAGCGCGATCGGCACGCCCCATGCGCGCTGGCGACTGATGAGCCAGTCGGGGCGTCCGGCGACCATCGTGCCGATGCGGTTCTTGCCCTTCGGCGGGAAGAAATCGGTGGCGTCGATCGCGTCCATCGCCGTTTCGCGCAGCGAGGGGTAATCGTCGACGAGCGTGTCGCCCGGCGGGATCGGCGCGCCGCCCTCGTCCTCCCAGCGCTTCTCGGCGCGGGTCTTCTTGGGGAGGTGACGGAGAGGTTCGTCCATGCCGATAAACCACTGCGGGGTGCAGCGGTAGATGACCTTGGCTTTCGAGCGCCACGAATGCGGATAGCTGTGATGATAGTCCGCGCTGGCAGACAGCAATGCGCCCACTTCGCGGAGGTCCGAACAGATCGGCCCGTCGGGTGCATTGAATGGCTTGTTGATGACGCTGCGGCGGCGATCGTCATCCGAGCCGAGCCACAGCCAGTCGTCGCGATACAGCCCGTTCTTCTCGACCGCGAAGACGGGGTCGATGCCGTGCTTTTTGCACAGGAGGAAATCATCTTCGCCATGATCGGGCGACATGTGGACGATGCCGGTGCCGCTGTCGGTCGTGACGAAATCGCCCGCGAGCATGGGGCGCGGCTTGGCGTAGAAACCGCCGAGATGGTGCATCGGATGGCGGACGACGGTTCCGGCGAGGTCGGCGCCTTTGCCGGACCATTCCGTCATGACATCCGATTTCTCAAGTCCGATACGGTCGAGGACGCCTTCTATTAGCTCCTTCGCAACAAGTAGGTGACTGATGCCGAAGCGTTTTCCTCTCGGAAGACGATTGAGGTGCAGAACCTCGTATTCGATCTCCGGCCCGTACGCCAAAGCCTGGTTCACCGGGATCGTCCACGGCGTTGTCGTCCAGATCACCGCATGCGCGCCAACCAGTTCCGGGATCGGGCTCTCGACGATCTCGAACGCGACGTCGATCTGCGGGCTGTCGGTCAGGTCCTGATATTCGACTTCCGCCTCGGCCAGCGCGGTTTCCTCGACCGGGGACCACATCACCGGCTTCGACCCGCGATAGAGCTGGCCCGTCTCGGCGAACTTGAACAGTTCGGCGACGATCTGCGCCTCCGCCTCGGGCCGCATGGTCAGGTAGGGCTTGTCCCACTCGCCGATATTGCCGAGCCGCTGGAACTGGCCCGTCTGCACGTCCACCCAATGCTGCGCATATTCGCGGCATTCGGCGCGGAATTCCTTGGCGGGGACATCCTTCTTGTCGCGCTTCTTCTTGCGATACTGTTCCTCGATCTTCCACTCGATCGGCAGGCCGTGACAGTCCCAGCCGGGCACGTAGGGCGCGTCCTTGCCGAGCAGAGTCTGCGCGCGCACGGTCACGTCCTTCAGCGTCTTGTTCAATGCATGGCCGATGTGGATATCGCCGTTCGCGTACGGCGGACCGTCGTGCAGGATGAACTTCTCGCGGCCCTCGCGGCTCTTGCGGACCTGCTGGTAGATCTTCTCGTCCTGCCACTTCTTCAGGATGACGGGCTCCTTCTGCGGGAGGCCGGCTTTCATCGGAAAATCGGTCTTCGGCAGGAAAACCGTGTCTTTATAGTTGGGCGTGTCAGACATTCGGGTGGCGATAATGGTGTGTGCTGCCCCGCACAACAGTTAAGCGAGCAACCGCCGCGCCTCGGCCGCGTCCATGTCCATCTGGCGCTTGAGCGCGTCCATGTCGTGAAACTTCGCTTCGGGGCGGAGATAATGGTGAAGCGCGACCTCGATCTGCTGGCCGTAGAGATCGCCGTCGAAGTCGAAGATGTAGGTCTCGAGCAGCTCCTGTGGCGGATCGAACATCGGGCGCACGCCAAGGTTGGACACCGCGTCATGCTCGCTGCCGTCAGGGAGGCGGACCCGCGTCGCGTAGATGCCGTAGGCGGGGCGGACATAGTCGCCCATCTTCATGTTGGCGGTCGGCCAGCCGAGGTCGCGCCCGCGCTTGTCGCCATGTACGACCTCGCCGCGAACGGCGAAGGGGCGGGTCAGGAGGCGGGTGGCCTGGTGCGGATCGCCCGCCTGGAGCGCCTCGCGAATGCGGCTGGATGAGATGACGGCATCGTCGCTGACGGGCGCGACGGTCTCGGCGACGAGGCCACGGGCGGCGCCGCTTTCGCGAAGGACGTCGACGTTGCCGCCGCGATCCCTGCCGAAAGTGAAGTCCTCGCCCGTCACCACCCCGCTCGCGCCGAGCCGGCCGGCCAGCATCGCGACGAAGTCCTCCGCGCTCATTCCTGCCAGCGCGTCGTCGAAGGCGAAGACGAGCATGGCGTCGGCCCCGGCCTGCGCGAACAACGTCTCGCGCTGGTCGAGGTCGGTGAGCCGGAAGGGCGGCGCGTCGGGACGGAAATGGCGCACGGGATGCGGATCGAAAGTGGCGACGATCGCGGGCGATCCCTCGTGGGCGGCCCGATCCACGGCCCGGCGGACCACCGCCTGATGCCCACGGTGGAAGCCGTCGAAATTGCCGAGCGCGAGGACTGCGCCGGACAGGCCGTCGGGGAGCGGATCGGTATGGCGGAAGCGGCGCATCAATCGACCTCATGCTCGTCGAGCATCACGCCCGAAAGGCGCTCCTCGGTCAGCGGATCGAGATAGATGTCGCTGTCGCCCAGTTGCGCGATGTGGAGGAGGGCGTCGCCCTTGTTCTTCACGCCCAGGTTGCTGTGGCCGATGACGATGCCCTCGATGGGGGACTTGAGCACGCTTTCTTTCTTGGGGTCGGTGGGGTCGCGGACGGTGGCGACGACTTGGCCGAGGCTGACCCGGCGTCCCGAGAGCGTCTTGACCGAGGCGATGCCGCCGCGCGGCGCGCGGAGCCAGAGCGAGCGGGTCGCTTCGAGCGGTTCGACATACTGGCGCTTGCTGGGCTTGAGTTCGAGCATCCCCATTTCCTGCATCACGCGCAGGATGCCGTTGACCCCGGTGCGGGTGGAAAGGTCGTCGAAGCGCAGCGCCTCGCCCGCCTCGTACAGTAGCATCGGCACGCCTTCCTCGAGCGCGACGCCGCGAAGGCTTCCCGAACGCAGGCTGGATACCATGATGATCGGCGGGTTGAAGGCGCGGGCCAGTTCGCGGGCGCGGCTGGAATCCTCGCTGACCCGGATCTGGGGCAGGTTGTAGCGGTGGATCGCGGCCGAATGGAGATCGATCGCGAAGTCCGCGCGGCTGAGGAGCGTCGTGCGGTAGATGTAGGCGATCTGGCTGGCGAGGCTGCCGTCCTCGCTGCCCGGGAAGGCGCGGTTGAGGTCCTTGCGGTCGGGCAGGTAGCGCGAATAGCCGACGAAGCCGAACGGGTTGACGATCGGCACGGTGATGAGCGTGCCCTTGAGCTTGCGCGGTTGCACCTTGGCAAGAACCCGGCGGATGACTTCGATGCCGCTGATCTCGTCGCCATGCACCGCCGCGCTGATCAGCAGGGTCGGGCCTTCCTCGGAGCCGTGGATGATCCGCACCGGCATGTGGACGTAGCGGCCGGTGGCATCGCGGCTAATCGGAAGGTCGATCGAGAGGCGCGTGCCGGGCTTGGTTACATGGCCTTCGAAATCGAGGGGTTGGGCTGTCATGCCGGAGGGTGTAGCGAGGCGGGCCGGACCGCGCTATCCCCTCGACCGTCGAGGCCCGCCCGCCTTGACAGAAAAGGGCGTCGCTCCTATCTCGCACCCATCCTGATCCACCGGGTTTCGGCGGCGCATCTCGTGCGTCTGCCGTTTTTTCGTTGGAGAATCAGGGTTTTTGACGCTTAGAGATGGAGTGGCAAGTGCCCGCGACTCCGTGGAGCTCATGAGGAGAATGTTTGCATGGCACGTATTGCCGGGGTCAATATCCCGACCAACAAGCGCGTCGAGATCGCGCTCACCTATATCCATGGCATCGGTCACACGACCGCCAAGGAAATCACTGAAAAGCTGAAGATCGCGCCGGAACGCCGCGTCGCCGACCTGTCGGACCAGGAAGTCCTTCAGATCCGCGAGGCGATCGACGCCGATCACACCGTCGAAGGCGACCTTCGCCGCGAGACCGCGATGAACATCAAGCGTCTGATGGATCTTCGTTCGTATCGCGGGCTGCGCCATCGTGCGGGCCTTCCCGTTCGTGGCCAGCGCACGCACACCAATGCGCGCACCCGCAAGGGCAAGGCCAAGCCGATCGCCGGCAAGAAGAAGTAAGGCCGAAGGGCGTCCCGGGGGACGGCCGCAGGGCTTGCTCCGCCGGAGGCATCCGAGACCTCAAGACAGCTTAGAAGGTAGGAATTCCAATGGCTCGTGAACCGCAACGCGTCCGTCGCCGCGAACGCAAGAACATCACCGCCGGCGTCGCCCATGTGAACGCCAGCTTCAACAACACCATGATCACCATCACCGATGCGCAGGGCAATGCGATCAGCTGGTCCAGCGCCGGCATGATGGGCTTCAAGGGCAGCCGCAAGTCGACGCCCTATGCCGCGCAGGTCGCTGCCGAGGATGCCGGCAAGAAGGCGCAGGATCATGGCGTGAAGACGCTCGAAGTCGAAGTGAAGGGCCCGGGTTCGGGTCGCGAGAGCGCGCTGCGTGCGCTTCAGGCGGTGGGTTTCACCATCACCTCGATCCGCGACGTGACGCCGATCCCGCACAACGGCGTGCGTCCGTCCAAGCGTCGCCGCGTCTAATCCACGCGCCGATCGCTTCCCGGGGGCCATCACGGATCCCGGTACTGAATTAAGAACGCAAAAGGCGGGGGACGCTCCGCCACCAAGTCTGGGGACATTATGTCGATCAACGCGAAAAACTGGCAGGAACTGAAAAAGCCGCAGGGCCTCGACCGCAAGCCCGGCACCGACGCCAAGCGCAAGGCCACCTTCGTCGCCGAGCCGCTCGAACGCGGTTTCGGCATGACGCTCGGCAACAGCTTGCGCCGCGTGCTCCTGTCCTCGCTTCAGGGCGCGGCGATCACCTCGATCAAGATCGAAGGCGTGCTGCACGAATTCTCCTCGCTCGCGGGCGTTCGCGAGGACGTGACCGACATCGTCATCAACACCAAGCAGATCGCGGTGAAGATGGAAGGCGAAGGCCCCAAGCGTCTCCAGCTTTCGGCTACCGGCCCCGGCGAAGTCACCGCTGCCCAGATCGCGGTGTCGGGCGATATCGAGATCACCAACCCCGATCTCGTCATCTGCCACCTCGACGATGGCGCCACGCTCAACATGGAGCTGACCGCCGACATCGGTTCGGGCTACGTCCCGGCGGCGATGAACCGCCCGGCCGACGCGCCGATCGGTTTGATCCCGATCGACAGCCTGTACAGCCCCATCCGCCAAGTCGCCTACAAGGTGGAGAACACCCGCGTCGGGCAGGAACTGGACTATGACAAGCTGAGCCTGACCGTCGAGACCGACGGCACGGTCACGCCCGAGGATGCCGTCGCCTATGCCGCGCGCATCCTTCAGGACCAGCTGCAGCTGTTCGTCCACTTCGACGACAGCGCGATCGCGCCCGCGCCGGCTCAGAGCCAAGCGGGCACGACCGAAGGCGGGCAGGACACCAACCAGCTCAATCGTTACCTTCTCAAGAAGGTCGACGAGCTGGAACTGTCGGTCCGTTCGGCGAACTGCCTCAAGAACGACAACATCATCTACATCGGCGATCTGGTCCAGAAGACCGAAGCCGAAATGCTGCGCACCCCCAACTTCGGTCGCAAGTCCTTGAACGAGATCAAGGAAGTGCTGGCGTCGATGGGTCTGCGCCTTGGCATGGAAATCCCCGGCTGGCCGCCCGAGAACATCGAGGAAATGGCCAAGAAGCTGGAACAGGAACTGCTGGGCTAAGCCCACGCATCACGGGGTCTTGGCGGTGCCCCCTTCCACCGCCTGGGACGGGGTACCTCGTACGGCCCCGCCACGAACGGAGAATGGATTATGCGCCATCGTGTTGGCCATCGTAAACTGCAACGCACCTCGAGCCACCGCGCCGCGCTTCTGCGCAACATGGCGGCGGCCCTGATCAAGCACGAGCAGATCAAGACCACGACCGCCAAGGCCAAGGAGCTGCGGCCCTATGTCGAGAAGCTGATCACGCTGTCGAAGAAGGGCGGGCTGTCCAACCGTCGTCTCGCGCATACCAAGCTGCTCGACGATGCGCAGCTGCAGAAGCTGTTCGACACGCTTGCCGATCGCTACGCGGACCGTAACGGCGGCTACACGCGGATCGTCAAAGCGGGCATCCGCCGGTCCGACGCCGCGCCGATGGCGGTGATCGAGTTCGTCGATCGCGACGTCGACGCCAAGGGGCAGGACAGCGGTCCGGTCGAATTCGCGGACGAGGAAGCTTAAGGCCTCCAATTCTGCGGCTGAATTAGAAAAAGGGCGTCGATCGCGAGATCGGCGCCCTTCTTTGTTGTTCGCTGAACCGCGCTCAGTCGTGCGCGGCGGCGACGGTGAGTTCGACGCCGGTGGTATGCGGTTCGACGGATGCCGGCGTGACGAGGATGTGGCTGCCGTGATGAAGCAGCGGGCGCAGTTCGTCGAGGAACGGGCCGGGGAGGCGCATCCGGTTGAGGATCGCCGCGTCGACCGCATGTTCGCCCGCGTCGTGGTCGGGCAGCGGGAGGAGCGAATAATGGAACTTGCCCGCCGCGTCGGTCGTGAGGGTGGCGAGGAAGGTGCCGCTCGGCATGCCGTCATAGTCGATGCGGCTGCGACCGATCTCCTTGCCGTTGCGAAGGACGACCATCTGCTTGTCGCTGGTCGACAGGACGAGGCTGACCGGCCCTTCGGGCGCGGTGGCGGGATTCCATGTGAACGAACGGGTGTCGAGCGGGCGATGGAGCGCCGCCGTGCCCTCGACGCTGACGGGAGCGAGGACGCCTGCCGCAGGGATGGTGACGGGAGCGCCCGCGCGCCCCTGAACGACGATCGTGCCGCCCATGGTGGTGGTGCCGAACAATTCCTCCGCGAAGGCGTAGGGCAGGTGCACGCACCCGTGGCTTTCGGGGTAGCCCGGAAGGCCACCCGCATGGAGCGCCACCCCGCCCCAGGTCATCCGCTGCTGAAAGAACATCGGGGCGTTATTGTAGGTGGACGAGTGGTGCCACTTGTCCTTTTGCAGGATCGTGAAGACGCCGGTCGGGGTTTCGTGGCCGGGTTTGCCCGTCGATACCGTCGAGACGCCGATACGCAGCCCGTTGCGGTAGATGTCGGCCAGTTGGCGCGTGAGATCAACATAGACCACCACCGGGCCTTCGGGGGCGATGTCGGGGGCCCAGACCCATTCGCCGGGATCGAGTTCCTGGGCGGCGCGGGCGAGTTCGATCGGCGAGCTGACCTTGGCCCCCTGCGCCACGGCGGGGGTGGCGGCCAAGGACGCGAGGAGGAGACAGGCAAGTCGAATCATTTGCGGCATCACTCCGGTTTGGGGCGCGTGAAACGCCAGATCAGGAACGCGTTGAGGGCGATGGCGAGCGTGCAGAAGGCAAGGCTTCCCCACGTTCCGACATCGCCGAGCAGGTAGAGCGCGATGGTCCAGGGCATTGCGAGCAATAGCGCGAAGATGCCCGAGAGCGGATCGGACTCTACGCCGAGCCAGCCGAAAACGCTGGCAGGGATCGCCAACAGCGCGAGAATGCCGAGAATGACATAGGCGCCCAGGACGAGCAGCAGAACGCGCTGGGCTCCGGTGCGACGAGGATGAGGGAGGGCTCCCGTCTCCATCAGCCTCCCTCGACCAGAGCGTCGACGATGACGTAGGTTTCGGGACCGTAGCGAACGGTCACCTGGTCTCCATCGCGCGTCACGTCGAAATCCCAGCCGGCCGACCCGTCGGACTGCGCGCTGTCGGCGCCGTAGGGGGTCGTCCCGCGGAAAAAGATGGCGCGCGTGCGTCCATCGGGCTTGGTGACCTCGACAAGCGTGGTGCCGTCCTCCCCCCAGTTGCGTTTCACGCCGGCATCGCAGCTCCGGCTCGGCGCGGCACCGTCGAACCCGCACTGGATCGGAGCGGTGGCGTTGTAGTCCGTGCCTTCAACCAGCGCGTCCCCGCCTTCCGGCGGAGGCGGCGGACCGTTCTCGCCCATTTCCATGGGAAGCGACACGAGGCGCACGCCCTCGACCGTCGCGACGATCTCGCCGCCCAGTGCTTCCGCGCTGGCATCGTCGGGGCAACCGACGAGCATCGCGCTGTCGTCGAGGTAGTTGCGGGTCGCATCGCTCTCGCCGAGCCGTCGGCAGGGGTCGCCCGCCTCGGGGTAGCCGTCACCCATGGGAGCGAGGGTTTCGGGGATGGTCGCGGCGGTCGCTTCTCCGTCGGCCTGAACATCGGCCTCGGCCGTGTCGGCTTCCCCGCAGGCAAGCAGGCAGAGGGCAGTGCCCGAAAGCAGCAGCATTCTCATAACAAGTTCCTTCTAGCGGCAGCGGGGATGCGTCTGGATGTCGGTGATGTTCTCCAGCCGCCCGTCGGCGGTGATGACCTGCAGGCACTGACGCGAATCGCCCCGCCACCAGATCGAATAGCGTGCGTTGCCGCTGACGAAATTGTCGACCTGGCGGAAACCGCGATTGCCGAGCTGGTCGATCGCCGACGCGCGGGCGCCGACGAGGTCCTGCCAGCTGGCCGCCGAATAGCCTCCGCGACCCGAATGATAGGCGGTATTGCGCGAGCGTTCGTCGACGCCGGATTGGTAGCCCGCGGTATAGGCGTCGCTACGGCCGCTGTTGTGATAGGGGGCGTTGTGCAGCCCGTCGCTATGGCCGCGTTCGTAGTCAGCTTCTGCCTGGCGGTCGGACAAATGGTTGTTGTCCTCGTGGTGATGCTTCTTGTGCCCGCCGGACAGCAGCGCGCCGATCAGCGCCGCGCCGCCCGCGACGGCGAGCGCCGTCCCGACGTCGCCGCCCTCGGAGCGATGACAATCCTTGCGGGTGGCGTCGTTGATGCTGACGTATTCCCCGCCCATCGTTTCGACCTGGACGCAATTGTCGTCTTCATCGTGCCACCAGTTAGGTGAAGCTGCTCGAGTTCACTTTATTGCCGTCGATGTAGGTGAAGCCGCGCTGTTCGAGCTGGCTTTCCGCCTGACCCGCGTTGGCACCGAGAAGGTCGCGAAGGTTACTGGCGGGATAGGCGTAGAGCGGGCTGGCGACGAGGCCGATTCCGGCGGCGGTCAGTGCGGCCCTCTTTACATTGTTCAGCATCGTTGTTTCCCCTTGTTTGGTTTCACGTTTTCTTTCGAACCGGACCGACCAGGCCGTCAGCGTGCGGTGAAGCGGTAGGTTGCGGTGCGGGTGCGCAAAAGCAGGGTCCGGCCGCCATCGACGATCTGGTACCCGCTCGCGAGCGGTAGTGCGGCCGCCATTTCCTCACCGAAACTGGGGCGCGGGCACAGCGCGCGGGTCGAGGCGATCTCGCCGATCCGCAGCGCGCTCCCCTCGCCAGGGGGTGCATATCCCTCGTCGTAGCGCGACCAGTCGCTGTTGCCGCGATTGCAGTCGAGCTGGATGGCGAGGCGACCGTCGGACTGGAAGTCGAGTGTATGTCGTGCGCCCAGCGAGGGGTCGATGTACTGGGGCTCCTGCCCGGGGCGTTCGATGCCCTCGAGCGCCCATGCCTGCGAGACGAGCGGATCGGCCATTTCGCCGATGGTGGCACAACCGGCGAGCGAGAACGTGCCGACCGTGGCAAGGAACAACGGGAACCGACTCATAGCACTCCCCTTCGATGTTGTAGAAGCAAGTTGAGCGAGAAATTGGCGGAAGGCAAAGGTGCCAAAGGACCTGTCGCATTCATCGATCCGTTTAACCGTTATTGAACGCCGTGGGCGTCGTCCCACGGGATATTACAGAGGGCCGGCAGAGTTATTTCAGAACGGGTTTTTTGCAGGAGAGAGGTCGGCGGGTGCGTCGTTCAGCCTAGCTTGTGCTTCGTCCTGCTATGTCGCAAACCGAAACGAATTTTACTCGAACGGAGTTTGTCCATGCGCCCTGTCGCTTCCACGCTCGCCCTGACGGCGGCCCTTCTCGCCAGCACCGCTTGCACCACCACGATGGAGGAGGCGCGTGTGGCACCGGCCGCGGGGAGCGAGACGATGATCGAACCGATGGCTTATCCCGACACGCGCGCCGAGAACGTCGGCTACCAAGTGGGCGATCTGACGGTCGAGGATCCCTATCGCTGGCTCGAGAACGACGTTCGCGAAGATCCGGCGGTGGCCCGCTGGGTCGAGGCACAGAACGAAGTGACGTTCGATTATCTGGAGAAGCTGCCCGGCACCGAGTGGTTCAAGAAGCGGATGACCGCGCTCTACGATTACGAGCGGATCGGCGTGCCGCGCGAGGCGGGCGGCATGTACTTCTATTCGAAGAACGACGGCTTGCAGCCGCAGTCGGTCCTGTATGTCCAGGACGGGTTGGACGGCAGTCCGCGTGTCCTGATCGATCCCAACACATGGTCGGACGACGGCGCCACGGCGCTGGGCGAATATGCCGTTAGCGAGGACGGCACCATGCTTGCCTACGCGATCCAGGACGGGGGTTCGGACTGGCGGACCGTCAAGGTGATGAACGTCCGCACCAACCAGGTGATGAACGATACCGTCGAATGGGTGAAGTTCTCCGGCCTCGAATGGGCCAAGGACGGGTCGGGCTTCTACTACAGCCGCTTCCCGGCGAACGAGGAAGCGGGCAAGTTCATCGGGCTGAACACCGACCAGGCGGTCTATTTCCACCGGTTGGGCACCGATCAGAGCGAGGACGAACTGGTCTTCGCCCGGCCCGACAATCCCGAACTCAACAATGCCGCCAGCGTCAGCGACGATGGGCGTTATCTGATTACGTCGTCCTCGACCGGCACCGACGGCTGGGAGACGGCGGTGATCGACCTGCAGAACCGGGATCGCGACCCGCTGGTGATCGAACCGGGCGTCGACTACGAGACGAGCTACGTCGGGAACGAGGGCACGACCTTCTATTTCGCGACCAATCGCGACGCGCCGCGCGGCGGCGTGTTCAAGGTCGACATCACCGATGCGAACCTGTCACGCGAATGGGTGATCGCGGAGGATGCGGCCTCGAAGCTCAATGGGGTCAGCCTCGTCGGGGGGCGTTTGATCGCCGACTATCTGGTCGACGTGAAGTCCGAAGCGCGGGTCTACGACATGGACGGCGACATGATCCGCACGATCGAACTGCCGGGAATCGGCAGCGCGGGCGGGTTCGGGGGGAGCCCCGAGCGGAGCGAAACCTTCTACAGTTTCTCCAGCTTCGGACAGCCGAGCACGGTCTACCGCTACGATGTGGCGACGGGGGAAAGCAGCGTCTGGGCAGCGCCCGACGTCGATTTCGATCCGAGCGACTATGTGACCGAGCAGGTGTTCTACACCTCGAAGGACGGGACGCGGATCCCGATGTTCGTGACGCGGCACAGGGACACGAGCGGTCCCGCACCGACGTTGCTGTACGGCTATGGCGGGTTCAACATCTCGGTCACGCCTGGCTTCACGCCAACGCGGCTGGCCTGGCTCGACGCGGGGGGAATCTATGCGGTCGCGAACATTCGCGGCGGGGGAGAATATGGCAAGGCGTGGCACGATGCCGGACGCGGCTTCAACAAGCAGAACGTGTTCGACGATTTCGCGGCGGCGGGCGAGTATCTGAAGGAAAACCAGATCGCGACCCGTGACGGGCTGGCGATCGAGGGGCGCTCGAACGGCGGGCTGCTGGTCGGCGCGAGCATCAACCAGCGTCCCGATCTGTATGATGCGGGCCATGCCGCGGTGGGCGTGATGGACATGCTGCGTTTCGACCGCTTCACGGCGGGGCGCTATTGGGTCGACGACTATAACTATCCGCAGCAGGAGCGGGACGCGGAATATAATCTGCGCTTCTCGCCCTATCACAATGTCGAGGCGTCGACTGACTATCCGGCGGTGCTGGTGACGACGGCCGATACCGACGATCGCGTGGTGCCGGGGCACAGCTTTAAATATGCCGCGATGCTGCAGGAAAAGGCCGGGGAGGGCGACGATCCGTTGCTCATTCGCATCGAAACGCGGGCGGGCCACGGGTCGGGCAAGCCGACCGACAAGATCATCGAGGAAGCCGCCGACGTGGCGGCGTTCCTGGCCTACCACACGGGGTTGAGGACCCCCGTCGGGGACGCGCCCTACATCATGGAAACGCCGCGCGGTGCGCGGTAGCCGCCGCTGCTAGCGGGAGGGTGATCGCCGCGGGGGTGTTTGCGGACCATCGGCATCGGTTTCCGGCGGGCTGAGCAGCGCGAGGGGCACGAGGTAGGTTTCTTCGCCGAACAGAACCCGGATCCGTTCCGACCCGTCGCGGGCCGACGAAAAGTTGGTACCCGCGAGGTCGGGACGGGAGGCGGTGTCGATGCCGTTGACGTTCGTGCCTTCGAACAGGAAGGGGCGCACGTCGCCGCGCGGGGTCTGGACTTCGATGCGTCCCCCCGCTGGGCTCGACGGAGTGGCGGCGCGCGACCGCACCACACCCGCCATGCACGATTGCACCGGTTCTCCGCCCGCAATCCCACAGGGGATGGCGACCCGCGTGTCGTAGGACCGGCTCTCCGCCAGCGTGCGACCCTGCCGGGCCAGCACCGCTTCCACCCGGGCGCGCGGAACCGCCACCAGCGTGATCCCGCCGATCTTTTCGATGGTGCGTCCGTCGCGCAGCGCATCGGCGTCGGCGAAGGTCGGGCAGCCGAACAGGACGTCGCCTTCGCTTCGCCAATTGGAAATCGCCTGCGTGTCGGCGAGGCGACGGCATTCATCGTCGGGGTTCGGGTAGCCTTCCTCTTCGGGCTCGAGGCCGAGCGGGAACCCGTCGGTCGTCGCGTTGGCAGCCTCCGCATCGGCGTCGGCTTCCACTTGGTCGGCCTCCGACGGCGGCGCCTCCAACTCGCCCTCGCAGGCCGCCGTCATGGCGGCGAGCGTGAGAAGAAGCGGCAGGCGGTATGGGGCAAGGCCAGCGATCATGTCGTGCGGAACGGACGAGCGGCCGGTCCGTTTCCTTCGAGGTAAGACGTTGCGGATGCTGAACGAACCCCAACAGGCGCGTTCAGGCCGAATGAATGGCTGGCTTGCTATAAGGGGAGTGAAATCGGGGCAAGCCTCCCGTTTCTTAACGGGAACAGGCCTCGGTGGGCACAGTGAAACAGTAAGGAGACCCATCATGTCCCATAAGAGTTTGAAGATGCTTGGCACGGTTGGCGCGATCGCCGCCAGTGCCGCCTTTGCCGCCACGCCTGCACAGGCGCAGGTCTACGATCGCGGCAATGCCGCTGAACGGATCATCGGCGGCATTCTGAACGGTGTTCTCAACGGTGGTCGCAGCTACGATTACGGTCGCTATCCGCAAGGCAACTACGGCTATGGCAATTACGGTATCAACGAGCGCCAGGCCGTCGACCGCTGCGCGCGGCAGGTCGAGTACAGGCTCGACCGCGAATATGACCGTCGCGACAATCGCCGTTACAACCGCTACGACAATTACCGGCGCTACGATCATGGCGCACGCGTGACCGGCGTCACCAACGTCCAGCGCACGCGTCGCGGACTGACCGTCTATGGCGTCGCCTCGACCGGTTACCAGCAGGCGTATCGCGGTCGCAACGTCCAGGCCGTTTCGGACCTGCGCTGGAACTGCGACATCGATCGCAACGGCCGCATCCGCGACACCGATGTCGATCGGGTGAGCCGTAACTACAACGACCGCAACCGCTACTATCGCTACTAGAATCTCGCGACCATGCAGCGACAAGGAGGGCCGCGACGGGAACATCCCGCCGCGGCCCTCGGCGATTCGGCACGCCGTTCGTTCTCGGCCGACGGATGGGCCCGGCGGGGGCGTTCCGCCCTTCCCCAAGACCACCGACCGACGATATCGACCGGTGGCCGGGGTGGAGCGTCGTTGCCGACCGAGAACCGTCTATGGGCGCGAGACGCCAAACGAGCGTTAAGCAAGGGTCCGGATCGGACTGGGTCGATCCGGCCGTCGGTGGTTCTCCCGGTGGTGGCGCCACCGACGGCGGGAGTGGACAGCCCCGCCGCCCGCACCTATCGCTCGGCGCCGGACACGAACGGGGCATTGCGAGGACGGCCATGAGCGAAGCGGATTTCGGCGACACCATCCTGATCGTGGATTTCGGTAGCCAGGTCACCCAGCTGATCGCGCGGCGGGTGCGCGAGGCGGGGGTCTATTGCGAGATCGCACCGTTCACCATGGCCGCGGAAGCCTTCGAGCGACTGGAGCCCAAGGGCATCATTCTGTCGGGAAGCCCGGCCAGCGTTCCTGCCGACGGCTCCCCGCGTGCGCCCGGGATCGTCTTCGAAAGCGGTCTGCCGATCCTCGGCATCTGCTACGGCCAACAGGTGATGACGCATCAACTGGGCGGCGAGGTGCGGCCCGGGCACGAGACCGGCGAGGGCGGCGAGTTCGGGCGAGCGTTCCTGACGGTGACCAAGGAATGTGCGCTGTTCGACGGGTTGTGGGAGGTCGGCGAGCGGCACCAGGTGTGGATGAGCCACGGGGACAAGGTCACCGAATTCGCCGACGGGTTCGAGATCGTCGCCAAGTCCGACGGTGCACCCTTCGCCGTCATCGCGAACGAGGAAAACAGGCGCTACGGCACCCAATTCCACCCGGAGGTCGTGCACACCCCGGATGGCGGCAAGCTGATCGCCAATTTCGTGCGGCACGTGTGTGGCTGTGCAGGCGACTGGACGATGGCGGCCTATCGCGACGCACAGATCGCGACGATCCGCGAACAGGTCGGCGACGCGAAGGTTATCTGCGGACTGTCGGGCGGGGTCGACAGCGCGGTGGCGGCGGTGCTGATCCACGAGGCGATCGGCGAGCAGCTGACCTGTGTCTTCGTCGATCACGGACTGATGCGCGCGAACGAGGCGGAGCAGGTCGTCAGCCTGTTCAAGGGCCATTATAACATTCCGCTCGTGCATGTGGATGCGGAGGAGCGCTTCCTGGCGGGGCTGGAGGGGGAAACCGACCCCGAGAAGAAGCGCAAGTTCATCGGCAAGACCTTCATCGACGTGTTCGAGGAAGAGGCCCGGAAGATCGGCGGCGCGGACTTCCTCGCGCAGGGAACGCTCTATCCCGACGTCATCGAGAGCGTTTCGTTTACCGGCGGCCCGAGCGTGACGATCAAGAGTCATCACAATGTCGGCGGTCTGCCCGAGCGGATGGACATGAAGCTGGTCGAGCCGCTGCGCGAATTGTTCAAGGATGAGGTGCGCGATCTCGGACGCGAGCTGGGACTGCCCGATGCCTTCGTGGGGCGGCACCCCTTTCCGGGGCCGGGGCTGGCGATCCGCATTCCGGGCGAGGTGACGAAGGAACGGTGCGACATCCTGCGCAAAGCCGACGCCATCTATCTGGACGAGATCCGCAAGGCGGGGCTGTACGATGCGATCTGGCAGGCCTTCGCGGTATTGCTGCCGGTACGAACGGTAGGCGTGATGGGCGATGCGCGAACCTACGACAGCGTATGCGGCCTTCGCGCGGTGACCAGCGTCGATGGGATGACGGCGGATGTCTATCCCTTCGAAAGCCAGTTCCTGCAGAACGTGGCGACGCGCATCGTCAACGAGGTGCAGGGCATCAACCGCGTGGTCTACGACTATACGTCGAAGCCTCCCGGAACGATCGAGTGGGAGTAGGCTGCCGGGCCGCTCCCCGGTAAGGCAGGCACCGTTCAGGGAACCGATCGCCGAATTGCGCATTCACCCGGTGAACATCAAATCACTGGAATATGTACATGAAAATCAAACTGTTGACGCTCGCCCTTTTGGGTGGCGCCGTCGCTGCCTGTGGGCAGGCCGAAGCCGAAGTGAACTTGCATAACGATCTGCCGATCGAGGCGATGGTCGTAAGCGACGAAGAACGGCACGAAGAAGTCGAAGCGCAGGTGCAGGAGATCGCCGATCGCCGCGATGCGTCTTCTTCGGACGAAAGCCTTCGTTAGCGGCTATTCCTACAGCGAGCGCATGAAAGGCACCATTCGTCGCACCTCCGGAACGACCCTCTCTTCTCTCCCATTTTCTAGTGTGAAGAACCACCGACAGGGAGAAGGAATGATGACCATTACGAAAATTGCCGCACTGGCAGCCGGAACGGCACTTCTGGGCGCGTGCGCGACCGCGCAAGAAACGCTCGTCGAGAATGTCGACGATACCTACACCGCGTACCTGACCGGAGACAAAGTCCCGGGTGGCGGCGACATGGACGGCTACGCCCGTGCCGAGGTGACGGTCTCCGGAACGCTCGACCGTGTCTGCTACGAAATCGACGAAGTTCGCGGAGTGGTTCCGACCGCCGCGCACATTCATGAAGGTAACGAAGGCCAGACGGGTCGCCCCGTTGTGACGCTCGAGGACAATGACGGGACCTGGTCCGGCTGCGTCAACAGCGACGGTCCGGTTCGCGATCATATCGAACGGATGCCATCGATGCATTACGTGCAGATCCACACCGCCGAATATCCGAACGGTGCGATCCGCGGTCAGCTCTACGACTACGACAACTAGGTCGGGTCACCACTCACATTCGAAGGGGCTGCCGGTTCGGCGGCCCCTTTTTCGTTTTCGGGCCCGCTCTCCTGAACAGTCTTCACGGGGCGCGGACGGTGATGACGGGGGGTGGCACGTTTGCCTCGGCCAGCGCCTCGGGGTCTTCCTTCCCCCAGTAGCGGCAGTCGAACAGAAGCACTTCGCCCTCGTGAACCGCGCCGCGCGAGCAGCGGAACCGATGAGCCTCGCCGACCGACAGAAGCGCGATCGCGGGGTCGTCGGACGCTTCGACATCGAGTTGGATCGGCCGCGGCGAGTCGGTATCCAGTGCGACACGATCCGAAGCGCCGTCGGCGACGTCGAGCGCCGCGACCATACCGCGGACGACGATGTCGGGGCTGCGCAGAAAATTCGTGAAGCCCTCGGGATCGGCATCCTGCCAGCGAGCGGCTTGCACTGCCGTGATGTCGAACGGTTGGGGTACGGCGCGCGCCGGTTCACTGCCGGTCACGACGAGCGGGCTCCTGTCCTCGAATATGAGGTCGGCAAACTCCATCCCGAAGATGGCGACCCCCGCCATCGTGAGGATGATGGTCACCGGTTTCGGTCTTTTCTCTCCGGTCTCGGACAGGTCCGCGATCTGCTGCCGCCATTCGGCGAGGCGCTCCTTCGCACTTTCCCATTTGCTATCCGGGTGCGGCGATCGCCGGGACGAGCGGCTCGGCTTGACCGGATCGGGAATGGGACGGCCGTCCCGATCGAAGCGCGCCATCAACCCGGCTGCTGTTCGCACGTCGGAACGCTGGCATCTTCGTCTGCCTGATGTTCGCGTCTCCTCTTGCCACCCGGGACCTTTACGTCATGGCCGAGCGTGTCGCGGGTCCAGAGCATGGTGACCAGGGTGTAGATCACGACGGTCAGCGGGGCGGCGAGGATGACGCCGATGAAACCGAACAGGCTCCCCAGCGCCGCCAGCGCGAAGATCAGCAGCGCGGGCGGGATGGAAACCGCCATGTTCTGCACCATGGGGGTGAGCACGTTTCCTTCGAGCTGTTGCGCCACGACGTAGACGAGCAGGGCGTAGAGAAACATGTCGGGCACCGCGGAGAAGGCGATGACGAGACCGGGTATGGCCCCGATGAACGGGCCGACGAGCGGAATGAAATTGGCGATACCGATGGTGAGGCCCAATGCGGCGGCGGAGGGGACCCCGATCAGTTCGAGACCGATCCAAACCATCCCGCCCACGATCGCCATCGTGAGAAGCTGGCCGAGAAGGTAGCGTTTGAGCGCATGCCCGCTGACCTCCAGCGCTTCGATGATCTTTTCGGCGCGGCCCTTGGGGAAGAGGCGCGCTAGACCGCGTTTGTAGACATCGGGTTCGAGCGCGAGATAGGCGGCGCCCACGATCACCAGCACGAGGTTGGTGACGAGGCCGAGGAGGCCGAAGGCGAAACCCAGCGCGCGGCCGGCAATCTGCTGGATGTCCGGCGTCTGCCCCGCCAGCGATCCGACCACCGGCAACGTGGAAAGACGTGCACGCAATTCGGGAACGGCCGCGGTCAGCTGCGCCTGAAGTTCGCCGAACTGGCCCGAGAGCTGGGCACCGAACAGCCAGCCGAAACCGCCGAGCAGCAGGAGGATCGTCACCAGTCCCAAGAGGACCGACGGCGCATTTCCCAGCCCCAGCCGCATGTACGGCCAAGCGGCCGAGCGGATCAGGATCGCGACCAGGATGGCGCCGAAGATCAGCATCAACGTGGTCGACAGGATCGGCACAACGAGCGCGATTCCGACCAGCAGCAGCACGACCAGTGTGCGCCGCACCAATTCGCCCATCGATCCCGCCATGACGTTTCCCCCTGATCGTGCCTGATCTTTCGGGCGAATGGTTGGCCCTCCCGTGGCGGGATGGCAAGTTTTGTCGCGCCGCGCCCCTTTTGCGCACCCGCCGCCTCGGCTAGGGCCACGGCATGATAACAGACGCGAGGATTGCCGCATGACCCCGACCGCGACCGTGCTGTTGCTGGGATCGGGAGAGCTGGGCAAGGAATTCGTGATTTCCTGCCAGCGTCTCGGGTGCCGGGTCATCGCCTGCGACGCCTATGAGGGTGCGCCCGCGATGCAGGTCGCCGATGCGGCGGAAGTGTTTTCGATGCTCGACGGCGCGGCACTGCGCGCGGCGGTCGAGAAACATCGGCCCGACCATATCGTGCCCGAGATCGAGGCGATCCGCACCGAAATGCTGGTGGAGCTGGAAGGCGAAGGATGGCACGTCGTTCCGACCGCCGAGGCCGCGCGGCTGACGATGAACCGCGACGCGATCCGCGACCTGGCGGCGGGCGAACTTGGGCTGGCGACCTCGCCCTATCGCTACGCGGAGAGTTTCGAGGAGCTGGAGGCGGCGGGCGCGGCGATCGGCTTTCCGCTGGTGGTCAAACCGGTGATGAGTTCGAGCGGAAAGGGGCAGTCGATTGCCTACCGCCCGAGCGATCTGGAAACCTCGTGGGACTATGCGCGCGCGGGGATGCGCGGCGACCGGGTGCGAGTGATCGCGGAAGGGTTCGTCGATTTCGATTACGAGATCACGTTGCTGACCGTGCGGCACCAGGATGGAGTGAGCTTCTGTCCGCCCGTCGGGCACCGGCAGGAACAGGGCGACTATCGCACCAGCTGGCAGCCGCATGCGATGAGCGAGGCGGCACTGGCGATGGCGCAGGCCATGGCGAAGACGGTGGTGAACCGCTTGGGAGGACACGGCCTGTTCGGCGTCGAGTTCTTCGTGACCGGCGACGAGGTGATCTTCTCCGAACTGTCGCCGCGTCCCCACGATACGGGGATGGTGACCCTGATCAGTCAGAACCTGAGCGAGTTCGATCTGCACGCCCGTGCGATCCTGGGCCTGCCCGTCCCCGACCAGATCGCCGCACGACCGAGCGCGAGTGCGGTCGTCCTCGCCGACCGGGAGGCGGAGGATTTCGCGATCACGGGTCTGGCCGAGGCAATGGACGCACCCCCTGGTACGCAGGTCGACGTGCGCGTCTTCGGCAAGCCCGTGACGCGGTCCTATCGGCGAATGGGCGTCGCGCTGGTGAGTGCGCCGGGAGCCGGGACCGACCGGGCCCGCGAGCTCGCCGAGGCGGCGGCGGCCAAGGTGCGGATCGATTACGCGGACTGAGGACCGGGCGGGGCTCTGGCTCCTCGGCCTGCTCGCGATCTTCGCCTTCGCGGCCAATTCGCTGTTCGCCCGCGCGGCGCTCGAGGAGGGATCGACCGGACCGGGAGCGTTCGCGGCAATCCGGCTGGCAGCAGGGGCGGCGATCCTTCTTCCCATGCTGCGCGGAGTGCGGGTGCGCGACCATTCGAGAGGCGGGGCGGCGCTGGCGGCCTACGCCGTGCTATTCGCCTTTGCCTATGTCGAGCTTGGGGCGGCCAGCGGGGCGCTGATCCTCTTCGCCGCCGTGCAGACCAGCGTGATCGCGGGCGGGCTTCTTCGCGGCGGCCGCGTGGGGCCGGTCGGTTTCGCGGGCATCGGCCTCGCGTTCGCCGGCGTCGCGGCGCTGCTTCTTCCGGGCGCGGGGCGGGTCGATCCGATCGCGGCGATACTGATGATCGGTGCGGGGATCGCATGGGGCGCCTACACGCTCATCGGACATGCCGGGGCGAAAGGCGCCGCACGGGCGACGGCGGCCAGCTTCGTGGTGGCCGCCCTGCTCGTCGGACCGCTGCTGCTCCTTCGCGAGCCGGTTTCGGGCGAAGGCCTCGTGCTCGCCATCCTGTCGGGGGCGTTGACTAGTGGGCTGGGTTATGTCGCCTGGTACCGCGTTGCGCCCCGCCTTTCGCTCGGCGGGGTGGCGGCGGTGCAGCTGGCGACCCCGATCGCCGCCGCGTTGATGGCGTGGCCACTGCTGGGCGAAGCGCCGACGATGCGACTGGCGATGGCGGGGGCGCTGGTGCTCGGAGGGGTTGCGCTCGCGATGCGCGATCGGACGCGCTGACCCTGGGCCCAAAGGGCGGGCTGGCCCTCCCTTTCCCTATCGACTAGCGCCGAGCCATGCCCGCCGACGCCCCCGCCCGTTCCGACACGCCCGTGCAGAAGAAGCAGGCGAAGCTCGTCACCGGATCGATTCCCGGCCATCTCGTCACCCAGACCCTGCCGATGATGGCCGGGGGTGCGGCGCTGATGAGCGTGGGGATCATCGATGCGTACTTCATCGGACAGCTGGGCGCGAGCGAGCTGGCGGCGGTTAGTTTCATCTTTCCCGTCACGGTCGCCCTGTCGTCGCTGGGCGTCGGCGTGATTGCGGGGATTTCCAGCGTCACCGGCCGCGCCCTGGGCGAAGGCGACGAGGAAAAGGCACGGCAGCGCGGCAATATGGGCATCGTGCTGGCAGCAGCGTTCGGGTTGGCAATCGGGCTGGCGCTCTTTCTGTTCAACGGGCCCCTGTTCCGGCTGATGCAGGCGGATGCGGAGATGATTCCGCTGATCACGGCCTATATGGGACCGTTCGCGCTCGGCTTTCCGCTGCTGCTCGTGAACATGGGGGCGAACGGGTGCCTGCGCGGGCAGGGACTGGCGAAGCGAGCGAGTTCGGTGCTGCTCTTCTACGCGGCGGCGAACTGGATCCTCGATCCGATCCTTATCACCGGTGCGTTCGGGTTCGAGGGCTTCGGGATCGCGGGCGCGGCCTATGCCACCATCGGCGGATGGATCGCGGGTTGTCTGGCGGGCTTCTTCTTCCTGCAACGTAGCGCGCTTCCGTTGCAGCCCAAGACATTGGGCCAGTGCGACTGGCGTCGCGGGACCGCAGCACTGGCGCGGGTCGGGGCACCCGCCGCCTTTTCCAATTCCATCAATCCCATCGGCCTGTCGGTCCTGACCGCCTTTCTGGCGGCGGGCGCGGGAGAGGCGGCGGTGGCGGGGTTCGGTACCGGCGGACGGATCCAGAGTTTCGCGGTGGTGCCGCTGCTCGGCCTGTCGGCATCGATCGGGGCGATCGTCGGACAGAATTGGGGCGCCGGACAGATGGACCGGGTGCGCAGTGCGCTCGTCTATTCGGCGGGCTTCTGCGTCGCCTACGGGCTCGGCATCGGCGCTCTTCTGGTCGCATTCCGGGAAAGCCTCGGCGGTATCTTCAGCGAGGATCCGGAGGTCATCGATGCGGTCTCGCGTTACCTCAGCATCGCGGCGTGGGGATATGCGGGCTACGGGCTTCTGATCGTCGCCAACGGGGCTCTCAACGCGCTCGATTTCGCGGGCAATGCGTTGGTGCAGAGCCTGTTCCGGGTGCTCGCCGTGATGGTTCCGGTGGCCTGGCTCCTCCAGGAGAATGGGGACGGTGTCTATATTGCCGAACTGGTCGCGAACCTCGTCGGCGGAAGTATCGCGGTCGCGATGATCTGGTGGGTCGTGTGGAAGCGCGGACGGCGCAGCGGCGAGACCGCGCGCTGAGGGTGCATCCGCCGCTTCTCCCTTGAAGCGGTGGCTGTCCCCGCGCATATGGCGAGCCAGAGAGCGAAAGGGCCCCCCGTGAACACGATCACCATGTACGGTATCGCCAATTGCGATACGATCAAGAAAGCCAAGACCTGGTTCGAGAAGCGCCAGATCCCCTATGTCTTCCACGACTACAAGAAGTCGGGGATCGACAAGGACGTTCTCGAAATGTGGGTGCTGGAGGAAGGGTGGGAGCCGCTTCTCAATAAGCGCGGCACGACCTTTCGCGAGCTTCCCGACGTGCTCAAGAAGGACATGGACGCGGACAAGGCGATCACGCTGATGGCCGCGCACCCGAGCATGATCAAGCGGCCGGTGGTGACCGACGGGGACACGATCCTGATCGGCTATGATTCGACCGGCTACGAGAAGATGACGGGGATCCACGAGTAACGCCGGAACGCCTCTCCGCCCGCCGCCGTTGGTAGGGCAAAGGAGAGATATCATGGTCAAGGCAGTCTGGAACGGCGAGACGATCGCCGACAGCGACGACACCGTCGTCGTCGAGAACAATCATTATTTTCCGCGGAGCGATGTGAAGATGGACCGGCTCGTGCCGTCCGACACCACCAGCCACTGCCCGTGGAAGGGCGAGGCGAGCTATTATTCGATCCGCGCCGATGGCGTGACCAACAGCGATGCGGCCTGGACCTACAAGGAGCCCAAGGAGAAGGCGAGCGAGATCAAGGACCGCATCGCCTTCTGGAAGGGCGTCGAGGTTTCCTAGACCCTAATAGCGATATTCGAGGTTTTCGCGGCGCGAGCGGATATCGGCGAGATTGCGCTCCGCCTGCTCGAGCTCGCTGCGCGCTGCGGCCAGGTCGCGCTCGGCGCGATCGACACGGTTGGAGCGATCCCGCACATCGTCCTGCGCGTCGCTGACGGCTTCGGCGGCGTCGGCACGGCGGCGCTGCTCGGCGGCGACGGTTTCCGGATCGCCGACGGGCGAGGGCGCGCTTTCGTACGCGCGATAATTGTCCCGCGCGACCTGAAGATCGTCGCGGGAGGAGGCGAGGCGATTGCGCGCGTCGCGCAGGTCGCGTTCAGCATCTTCCACTTCGTCGCTCGCTTCGTCGACATCTTCGATCAGGCCCTGTTCCTGAGCGGCAAGCTCGCGCCACTCTTCTTCCACGCTGGTGCCGGCGATGCTGGCGGGCACGATCAGCGCCGGTGAGGATTCGGTGGCGCAGGCGGCGAGGGCGAGGGCAAGGGCGGGAGCGATAAGAAAAGTCTGTTTCATGCCGCGATGACGCGAGGATGGCCGCGAATGTTCCATTACAGCCAGCGGCGCGAGCGTGCCTGATAGTCGCGATAGGGACGCCCGAACCGGCGCGAGAGATACGCTTCTTCGCGCGCGATCACGAACCGGTCGACGACGAAGAGGACGGGAATCAGAAACGCCAGCATGACCAGGCAGCCCGCGATGAGCGTGATCCCGAAATAGATGAAGGCCATGCCCAGATCCATGGGGTTGCGCGTCAGCCGATAGGGGCCCGCGAAGGTCAGCGCGCGGGTCGGTTCCCACGGTTCGGGTGGCGTTTCCGCGCGGCGGAACTGCCACAGCGCCGTTGCGATGAACGCGGCACCCACGATCGCGACGGCGGCGCCGCCGAACGCGCGCACAGGCCAGCTCAGGATGTAGAGCGGCAGGTCGAAGCCGCCGACGGTCTTGTGGAAAACGATTCCGAGCACGAGCGGAACGCCGAAGATCAGCGGCGGCGGCGCGATGACGCCGGGAGTGTCCTCGGACGAAAGATCCGTTTCCTCGCTCACGCGCGGCACGCTAGCCGCACGCGCGGCCGCGCGCTAGAAGCTTCGCCCATGTCCAAGATCACGCTCGACAGCGATACGTCCCGCGCCACCCCCAGCCCCAAACCCGGCAAGCGGATGACCGCTCCCGCCATCCAGGCACGGAAAGCGAACGGGAAGGTCGACGAGCCCCTCGTGATGCTGACCGCCTATACGATGCGGATGGCGCAGCTGCTCGACGAACATTGCGACATGCTGCTGGTCGGCGACAGTCTGGGGCAGGTGATTTACGGATTGGACAGCACGATCCCCGTCAGTCTCGACATGATGTGCAATCACGGCGCGGCGGTGGTGCGGGGCTCGTGGCACGCGATGATCATCGTCGACATGCCGTTCGGCAGCTACGAGGCGAGCCCCGAAAAGGCGTTCGAGAGCGCGAGCCGGATCATGAAGGAAACGGGTTGCGCGGCGGTGAAGCTGGAAGGCGGAGAGGCGATGGCGGAGACGATCGGCTTCCTGACCAGCCGCGGGATTCCGGTGATGGGGCATGTGGGGCTGACCCCGCAGGCGGTGAACACGTTGGGCGGCTATCGGGCACGCGGGCGCGACGACGCCGAGGAGGAGAAGATCCTTGCCGACGCCCGTGCGGTGGCGGAAGCCGGGGCCTTCGCGCTGGTCGCCGAAGGGGTGATGGAGAGCATCGCCGATACGCTGGCGGCAGAGATCGCGGTCCCCGTCATCGGTATCGGCGCGTCGACAAAATGCGACGGACAGGTGCTGGTGACCGAGGACATGCTGGGGCTGTTCGAGCGGACGCCGCGGTTCGTGAAGGTCTATCACGACCTAGCCGCGCAGATTTCCAAGGCGGTCGGGCAGTATGCGGGCGAGGTGCGGCAGCGCAGCTTTCCGACCGACGCCCAAACGTATCGACCGAAGAAGTAGGGCCCGATCGGCGTCAACCAGCCCTTTGCCTTTCTGATCGCGCGGCGCTAAGCCAGCCCCCGTTCATCCGGGGCGGCGATGGTGGTGACCGGCGCACCGTCATGTTCGCCCCTCATTTCAAGGATCATCCGTGGCGCTCCCACCTCAAGATTCAGCCCAGTTCGAACGCGAGGTCGACGAGGAATATCGTCGCCAGCAGGCCAGCGACTTCGGCAAGAAATACGGCCTGTGGATCGCGCTCGGCATCGCTGCGTTTCTCGCGGCGATCGGCGGCTGGCTCTATTGGCAGGATCGGCAGGACAAGCAGGCCGAGGCCAATGCCGAGGACCTTGCTGCGATCATCGCCGACCTCACCCAGGAAAATCCCAACCGCGAAGAGATCGAGCCGCGGCTGGAAGCGCTGGCCGAGCGATCGGACGGCGGCGCGGCGGCGGCGGCGCGGATGATCGAGGCCGCCTATGTCCTGTCCGACGGCGATCGCGCGCAGGCGATCGAAATCTATCAGGAAGTGGCGCGCGACGAGGACGTTCCCGAGCCCTATCAGGGTGCGGCGCTGCTGCGTTGGACCTATCTCGATTTCGACACGGCGGAACCCGATGCGATCATATCGCGGCTCCAGCCGCTCGCCAGCCCGGGCAACCCCTATTTCGGAAGCGCGGCCGAGCTGACCGCGCTCGCGCTCATCAAGCTCGACCGCGAGCAGGAAGCGGCCGAACTGTTCAAGGCGATCGCCGAGGACCCCGAGGCGCCGCGCACGCTGCGCGCCCGCGCGGTCCAGATCGCCGGCACCTACGGCGTCGACGCGAGCGCCGCGCTCGCCGACATCGAATCACAGGAATGATTGGTATGACCTTTTCCCGTTTCGCTCTTCCCGTTCTGGCCGCGCTCGGCCTGTCGGCCTGCGGCGTTTTCAGCGGCAGCGAACGCACCACCCCCGTCGTCGGGGAACGCGTTTCGGTACTCGGCGCCGAGGTGGACATCGGCGTCAATCCGACCACCGCCGCGCTGCCGATGACGCTCCCCGCGCCGCGCACTAACGCCAACTGGGAACAGTCGGGCGGCAATGCCAGCAAGTCGATCGGCCACGTCGCGCTAGGCGAGAATCTTTCGCTGGCCTGGTCGCAGTCGATCGGTGAGGGATCGAGCAATACCGCGCGACTGGTCACGACGCCCATCGTGGCAGCCGGACAGGTCTTCGCGATCGATACGAACGGCGTCGTCAGCGCGTTCGACGCGACAAGCGGCGCGCGTCGCTGGTCGGTCGATACGTCGACCACGAACCGCAATCGCGACTCGCTGTACGGCGGTGGAGTCGCGTTCGGCGGCAACCGCGTCTTCGCGACCAATGGCCTGGGCGATGTCGTGGCGATGGATCCGAGCAACGGCGGCATCGCTTGGCGCGTGAAGCCGGGTGGTCCGCTGCGCGGTGCGCCGACGTATGACGGCACCAACCTCTATGTGACCAGCCAGGACAACCAGCTCTACGCCTTGTCCCCGACCGACGGCACAACCAACTGGCAGGCGACGGCAGCGCTGGAAGTCGCCGGCGTCTTCGGCACCGCCGCTCCGGCCGCGGCGCGTGGCACCGTGGTCGCAGGCTTCTCGTCGGGCGAACTTAACGCCTACCGTTACGAAAACGGCAATCAGGTGTGGCAGGACACGCTGGCCCGCACCTCGATCTCACGCAGCGTCTCGACGCTTGCCGATATCGACGCCGATCCGGTGATCGACGGCAACCAGGTCATCGCCCTGGGCCAGGGTGGTCGAATGGTGGCGCTGGACATCCTGCGCGGCCAGCGCCTCTGGGAACTGAACCTGGCGGGAACGTCGACGCCGTTCGTGGCGGGCGATTACGTGTATGTGGTTACCGAGGCGGCACAGCTGATCTCGATCCTGCGTTCGGACGGATCGGTTCGCTGGATCAACCAGCTGCCGCGCTACCGGAACGCCGAAAAGCGCCGCGGTCCGATCTTCTACGCCGGGCCGGTGCTCGCGGGCGGGCGCTTGATCGTGGTGTCGAGCGAAGGATTGATGGTGGAGGTCGATCCCGACCAGGGTGCGGTGCGCCGGCAACGCGACCTCGATCGCAGCTTCTCGCTGCAGCCGGTGGTGGCGAACAACACGCTCTACCTCCTCGACGACGACGGGGTTCTGGCCGCCTTCCGCTAACGCCGCGGATTGACCATCGCGCGCTGAACGCCCAACAGCGCCGTCATGGCCAAACCCGTCGTCGCCCTCATCGGACGCCCTAACGTGGGCAAGTCCACGCTGTTCAACCGATTGGTCGGGCAGCGGCTCGCGCTTGTCGACGACCAGCCCGGGGTGACCCGCGACCGGCGTGAGGCCGATGCCGTCTTGCTGGGGCTGGAATTCACGCTGATCGATACGGCGGGGTTCGAGACCGAGGACGATGCCACGCTGCCGGGGCGGATGCGGATGCAGACGCAGGCTGCGGTCAACGATGCCGACGTCGCCATCTTCATGATCGACGCCCGCGCGGGGCTGACGCCGCTGGATCGCGAGATCGCGCAATGGCTGCGCAGCGCGGACACGCCGGTGATCGTCGCCGCCAACAAGTCGGAAGGCAATGCCGGCGAGGCGGGGCGCCTGGAAGCCTACGAACTTGGAATGGGCGATCCGTTCTCGCTTTCGGCCGAACATGGCGAGGGCATCGTCGACCTGTTCGACGGGCTGCGCGAACATATCGAACGCGAAGGCGAAGAACCCGACGCGGAAGCGCATGAAGCGCCGCCCGAAAGCCTGCTCGACGAGGAGGGCAATCCGTTGCCCGTGGACCTCGGGCCGCTCAAGCTCGCCATCGTCGGACGCCCCAATGCGGGCAAGTCCACGCTGGTCAACCAGATGCTGGGCGAGGAGCGGATGATCACCGGGCCGGAAGCCGGGATCACCCGCGACGCCATTCATCTCGACTGGGAATGGCGCGGTCAGGCGGTGAAGCTGGTCGATACGGCCGGCTTGCGAAAACGCGCCAAGGTTGATGAAAAGCTCGAGAAGCTCTCGGCGATGGACACGCGGCGCGCGATCGACCGGGCCGAGGTCGTGTGCCTCCTGCTCGACGCGACGCGCGGGTTGGAAAGCCAGGATCTCCGGATCGCCGACCAGGTTCTTCAGGAAGGCCGGGCTCTGGTCATCGGGCTGAACAAATGGGACGTCGCGGAGAATCCCTCGCGGCTCTACAATGGTATCCGCGAGGCGCTGGGCGAGGGACTGGCGCAGGTGAAGGGCGTGCCGTTGATCGCGCTGTCGGCCAAGACGGGCAAGGGTATCGACCAGTTGCTGGAGGCGGCCTTCGATCTGCGCGAACGTTGGTCGCGGCGTATTCCCACGGGCCTGCTCAATCGCTGGTTCGACGATGCGCTCGATGCCCACGCACCGCCTGCGGCGGGGGGCGTGCGGATCAAGTTGCGCTACCTGACGCAAGCCAAGACGCGCCCGCCGACGTTCGTGCTGTTCGGCACCCGCGTCGACAAGCTGCCGACCAGCTATCACCGCTATCTGATCAATGCGCTGCGCCGCGACCTGGACCTCGGCCCGATCCCCATCCGGCTGATCACCCGGGCGCCCAAGAACCCCTACGGATCGCGCGGGCGACCTTAAACCAAGTCTTTACCGTCTTGAGTTAGGCCGTTGGCTCCGGCGGATCGCACGCGTGCGCGGTCCGGGCGTGAGGGAGTATTCGTTGGAGCAGGCCGCCGACATCGTCGACTGGAAGTATTTCGAGGAAACGCGGGCGCAGCTGGGTCCGGGTTTCGTCAAGATATTGGGCTATTTCCGCGAGGATGGGGAAGCGAGCCTAACCAAGATCGAATCGGCCATGCATGCCAAGGACACCGTCGCGCTGATCATTCCCGCGCACACTTTGAAGGGCGAGGCCCGCCAGTTCGGGGCGGAGCCGCTCGCCGCGGTTGCCGAAAGGATCGAATTTGCCGCGCGCAGTTGCGTCGAGCAGGGCCGCTTTCCGGACGAGCTCGTGCCCGATGTGGTCACGCTGAAGAGTCTTTTCCGTGCGACGATCGACCTGTTCGACGAGGCGGTCAGCCCGCTGATCAAACGCGACCGCACCGCCAATCTCGGCAGTCGGCAGGTCCGCAACACGACCTTCGGCCGGGCCAGCTAGGCGCGCTCCGCCCCGCTCACCGGCGCATTGGTTCGAGGCGACGTCGTGCAAGGCTTCGCCACAACCATTCGAGCGGTCCATAGCGATAGCGCTCCAACCAGGGTTTCGACCAAATCAGCATCAGCGCCCACATCGCGGGGACGAAGGCGATCCACAGGGTCCCGCGCGACAGCTGGTTGAACAGCCCTGCGCCGAAACCGAAGAGGATCGGCGTCATGATGATCGTCGGCGCGAGGTAGTTGGAGAAGGCCATGCGCCCCACAGCCGCCACGCGTGCCGCGAATGGGCCGCCTCTTCGGAAAAGCAGGATGACGAGCGCGGCGTACCCCAGCATCTGGACCGGCTTTATCCAGGCGATCAGGCCACCTTCGGCGATCTGCGCGAACAGGGGAGCGAAGTCGTGGACGGCGGCGAGCCAAGCCGCGAAGCCGCCGACAACCACCGCGCCGCCGATCCCGAACAACGCCCAGCGCCGATAGGTGCGGTCCGAAAGTTCTCCGCCGAGAAATCCCGATTTGTAGGTCGCCATGCCGAGCAGCATCAGCCCGAGCGTTTCAGGGAGGAGGAAGAGGGTCAGCGAACTGTGATGCGGCCAGGCGCGCTCTAGCTGATGCGCGAGATGGGTGCCGATGTTTTGGTGGAAGGCGTTCGCAGCCGCAATCTCGTCGGCGCTGGCAGGAGCGGCCGTCATCAGGCCCGCCATCGCCGGATTACTGGCCGCGGCGTCCATCATGTACCAGGCGACCGAGCCCATCAGGAGCGCATTGGCGATCAGGAAAATCGTCGCCCAGGCGAACAGGAACCGGGGTGCCTTGTCGTAGAAGAAGAAGGCGATCGTGCCGATGATCGCATAGTGGAGCAGAATGTCGCCCCACCAGAGAAACAGGTAATGCGCCAGTCCGAACAACGCGAGCACGGCGAGACGCGGGAAATGTAATGCTGCGGGCATGCGCCCCTTCGCGATCGCCTTTTCGCTGATCAGGACGAGACCGGCGCCGAACAGGATGGAGAACAGTCCGCGCATCTTGCCGTCGACGAAGATGAGATTGAGAATCCAGACCAGCCGGTCGCCCCAATGTTCGAGGCCGAGCAACGTGGGGCTCGACAGCGCGGACTGCATCAGCCCCATCGCGATGACGTTGGCCGAGAAGATCCCCATGACCGCAATCCCGCGAATATGGTCGAGGCTGTCGATACGGTCGGGGGTGGTCACGGTCTCGCTCTGCGGCTCCGGCTAGGGCGGAAGCCTTCTCCTGGCTGTCCCATGGTCGCATCGGGACGGGTGCGCCATCGCGGATCGACCAGCGACCCGTGTCATACCACGGGCCGACGAACGATGGTTCAGAGGATCGACATGATCTCGTCGAGCGGTTTCCTGCTGGCGGCGTGAAGCGGGGTGGTGGCATCCTTGGCGGGCAGGCCGGCAACGATCACCATAACGGGCTTCTCGTCCTTGGGCCGGCCGCAAATGTCGCGCAGGAATCCCATCGGACTGGGCGTATGCGTGAGCGTTGCAAGCCCCGCCTTGTGAAGGGTGGCGATCAGCAGACCGCAGGCGATCCCGACGCTTTCGGTAACGTAATAGTTCTGGCGCTGTTCGCCCGCCGCGGGTCCGCCTTTGCGCTGTGCGAAGACGACGATCAGGTAGGGCGCGATTTCGAGGAAGGGTTTGTCGGCATCGGTGCCGATCGGGGCGAGCGCGTCGAGCCATTCCTCCCCCGCCTTGCCCTCGTAGAAGGCGCGCTCCTCTTTCTCCGCAGCGGCGCGAATCTTCGCCTTGATCTCTGGGCTCTCGACGACCGCGAAATGCCACGGCTGATGATTGGCGCCGTTGGGGGCGGTGCCGGCGGCGCGTATCGCGGTCTCGATCACGTCGCGCGGGACGGGCGCGTTGGTGAAGAAGCGACAGGAGCGGCGGTCCTTGATGCTGTCGTAGAAAGCGTTCGCGGCGGCAATGCGCTCGGCGTCCGACAGGTCGGGCAGGCTCGTGTAGGGCTGGGAAGGGACGGGTCGCATGTCCCCACTGTAGGTCCGCCGGGTCGCAGCGCCTAGTAGCCGCCGTCCTTCTTTTCCTCGTCAGCAGGCTTCGACTGGAGCTGAATATAGTTCTGGATTCCCATCCGCTCGATCATCTCCTGCTGACGCTCGAGATAGTCGAGATGCTCTTCCTCGTTGTGCAGGATCTTCGCGAACAGGTCGCGGCTGACGTAATCGCGCGTGTCCTCGCAATGCTGGAGCGCGTCGCGGAGCAAAGGAATCGCTTCCATCTCGAGATCGAGATCGGCCTGAATCACTTCCTCGACCGTCTCACCGGTACGGACCGAGCCCAGCCGCTGGAAGTTGGGATGGCCGTCGAGGAAGAGGATCCGTTCGGTCAGCCAGTCGGCATGCTCCATTTCCTCGATCGATTCCTTGCGCTCGAACGCGGCGAGCCGCTCGACACCCCAATGTTCGAGCAGGCGATAATGAAGCCAATATTGATTGACCGCAGTGAGCTCGTTGGTGAGCGCCTTGTTGAGATAGTCCATGACCTTGGGGTCGGAAATCTTGGCCATCGCGCGTTCCTTCGTGCCTGTGCGAGCAATGGCGCCGCTATAGGTCGCCCGCACGACAGTCGCAAGAGAAAATGGCGGAAAAACGCGGTTTTTACGCTAATGCGAGTGATTAGCAGGCGTAGGTCTTAGGCGGCGCGAACGTCGCGATCGGGGATCAGCGCGGCGCGCTCATCCGATACCAGATCGTCGGCATGATCCTCGCACCCGCCGCACTGGAAGCTGCACCCCAGCGATCGATAGGCCGTTTCAGCATCCGGACATCCCCGCTGCGCGGCAGCACGAATGTCCTTTTCGCGAATCAGGTTGCAATGGCAGATGACCATGCGGGCCACGATACGCTAATGCGAATGATTTGCAATAGTGTCGGACGGTGAATGCTAAAGTTCGCTCGCCATCAGCTCGGGGAGGAAGGCCTCGTGTGCCTTGCGCAGTTCGGCAAGGTCGAGGCGCGCATCGTCGATCGCTATCACGGGATCGGGCGCCACCGTTCCGCACACGTCGAAGGGAATCCCTGCTTCGGCCAGCGCGCCTTTCAGCTCGGGCAGGCGATTGGTAGTCACGACGAAGGCTGCCTGGCTTTCGCAGAACCAGTCGGCGCGGGCGTTGGCGACGTCGCTGGTGAGGGTGACGCCACGGTTCGCGGCCAATGCCATTTCGGCGATCGCGACCAGCGCCCCGCCATCGGATACATCGTGTACAGCGGTCACGAGCCGCTGGTCGATGGCGTCGCGGATCAGTTCGGACGTTGTGCGCACGGCGGCGAGGTCCACGCGGGGCGGGGCTCCTTCGCGGCGGTCGTGGCAGAGCTGCAGCCAGAGCGACTGGCCGAGATCGGTATGATGGACGTCGCCGACGATGACGACGTCTTCGCCGACCATGCCCAGACCGATACCCGCCGCCTTCTTCCAGTCATCGATGATCCCGACCCCGCCGATGGCGGGGGTCGGGAGGATGGCGCTGCCGCCGCCCGTCGCCTTGCTTTCGTTGTAGAGGCTGACGTTGCCCGACACGATCGGGAAATCCAGTGCGCGGCACGCCTCGCCCATCCCTTCAAGACAGCCGACGAACTGCGCCATGATTTCGGGCCGTTCGGGATTGCCGAAATTGAGACAGTTGGTCACCGCGAGGGGACGCGCGCCGACGGCGGAGAGGTTGCGATAGGCTTCCGCGATCGCTTGGCGCCCGCCCTCGACCGGGTCGGCGTAGCAATAGCGCGGGGTGCAGTCGGTGGTGATGGCGATCGCCTTGTCCGCGCCATGGACACGCACCAGTGCGGCATCGCCGCCGGACGCGGCGACGGTGTCCGCGCCGACCTGGCTGTCATATTGCTCCCAGATCCAGCGGCGGCTGGCGAGTTGGGGGCTCGCCATCATTTTCAGCAGGTCGGCGGTCGGGTCGTCGCACGCCGGCACGTCTTCCAGCGCGTCCACCTTCGCCCATTCCCGATATTCGTCGGGCGACAGGTGCGGTCGGTCATATTCGGGTGCCTTGTCGGCGAGCGGCCCCAGCGGGATGTCGCAGACGGTCTCGCCTTCGAATTCGAGAACCATCCGCTGAGTGTCGGTGACCGTGCCGATGACCGCGAAGTCCAGTTCCCATTTCTCGAAGATGGCGCGGGCCATGTCTTCCTTGCCAGGCTTCAGCACCATGAGCATGCGCTCCTGGCTTTCCGACAGCATCATCTCATAGGGCGTCATCCCCTCTTCGCGCTGAGGCACCTTGTCCATGACGAGGTGGAGCCCGGTCTCGCCGTTGGTCGCCATTTCGACCGACGAGGAAGTGAGACCCGCTGCGCCCATGTCCTGGATGGCGACGATGGCATCGGTGGCCATCAGCTCGAGGCAGGCCTCGATCAGCAGCTTTTCGGTGAACGGATCGCCGACCTGGACCGTGGGGCGCTTTTCCTCGATGCCTTCATCAAAGTCGGCGGAGGCCATGGTCGCGCCGTGGATGCCATCGCGGCCGGTCTTGGAACCGACGTAGACGATCGGATTGCCGATACCGGTCGCGGCGGAATAGAAGATCTTGTCGGCCTTCGCGACGCCGACCGTCATCGCGTTGACGAGGATGTTGCCGTTGTAGGCGGGGTCGAAATTGGTTTCGCCGCCCACGGTCGGAACGCCGACGCAATTGCCGTAGCCGCCGATCCCCGCGACGACGCCCGCGATCAGGTGGCGCATCTTGGGATGCTGGGGATCGCCGAAGCGCAGCGCGTTCATATTGGCGACCGGGCGGGCGCCCATGGTGAAAACGTCGCGAAGGATGCCGCCCACGCCGGTCGCCGCGCCCTGATACGGCTCGATGTAGCTGGGGTGGTTGTGGCTCTCCATCTTGAAGACCGCGGCATCGCCGTCGCCGATATCGATGACGCCCGCATTCTCGCCCGGTCCCTGAATCACCCAGGGCGCTTCGGTCGGAAGTTTCTTCAGATGCAGGCGAGAGGACTTGTAGGAGCAGTGTTCCGACCACATCACCGAGAAGATGCCCAGTTCGACGAGATTGGGATCGCGCCCGAGCGCCCCCTGGATGGTCTCGTATTCGGACGGCGAGAGGCCGTGTTCGGCGACGGTCTGGGGCGTGATGTCGGTCATGCGCGGCTCTTAGAAAAGGGCGCGCGACGTGCCAAGGGATTACTCGGTGCGTTCGCAGCGCTGCCCGTTGAGTTCGATGCGCTCCGCCTCGACCCCGCCGATCAATTCGTTGCCGTTTCCGACGAACGGGCCGAACCGGTCCTCGCGGCGCAGCGTCACAGGGGTTCCATCGTCGGCGCGTGCCCGCGGCTGCATTTCGCGACCGTCGGGTCCTTCGCGATAATTCCAATCGACGGTTAACGTCGTTCCGTCCTCGCAGGCGTAGGAAAGCGTTTCCAAAGTCTGAAATTCGCCATCGCCCTCGATCGGGTCCATCGGTTGTGCGTAGGCGGGGTCGGTCGTGCCGGCGGGCTCTTCGACCTGCGTGACGGAATCGTCGGGAGCGTCGCTGTCCGCGCACGCGGCGAGCGGGACGACGAGGGCGGCGAGGAGGGCAAGACGGTTCATCGACGATGGCCTTACCGCGACGGGAGAGCGACGCAAGTCCGTTTCCGCGCGTCGAGCCTGACCGATTGCATCCCCCGACCGGCGGGCGTAGCGTGGCGCCCATGGGCCGTATTCCCCTCAAACGCATTCAGGTCGGACTGACCGGCCTGGCCTTCGCACTTGCGCTGGTACTGGTCGGCACCGCGGTCACGCGCGAGGAGGAGCCAGCAGCCAACGAGACCGAGGCGGCAGTGGCCGAGGCCGATGCACCCGCCGAACCCTTGTCCGAAATCGGTGCGGCGCCGGGAACGCCCGGAGAGCCCGAGCCGCAGCCGGTCGATCCCATTCCCATCCCAATCGATCCGACCACCGAGGAGCTGATCGTGGCGGAACCTCCGCGCGCGACCGTTCCCGCGACCCCCGCGCCACGCGCACCCAGCGAACAGCCGCGCCGGTGAAGAGGCTGCTGGCGGCGTCGATCGCCTGTCTTCTTGCTGGCGGGTGCGCACCGGCGGCGGAGGAGCGCGACGATCCGCTGAACATGAATGGGTCGTCGCCGGAGGCGCCGGGAGAGGAGCAGCCGCGACTTCTACTGCTATCCTCTCTGCCCATCCTCTTCGGACCGGGCTTTCCGAGCAACGAGGAATTCTTCCTCGACGGCTCGGCCGACGGCGAGCGAAATCTCTTGCGGGAAAGTCTCGAGGAGGAGTTCGATCTGCTGGGCATCGCGGCCACGGGCACGTCCGAGTTGGCCGAGGGCGATCTGCTGCTGATGGCGCACGCACGGGCCCAGACCGCGGAAAATCTGGTTGCGCTCGATGAATGGGTGCGGGCGGGCGGGCGCGTCTTGCTGCTGGCCGATCCCGGTTTCGCGATCGACCGGGGCCCCCCGACGTTGGGGGGCGACTATCCGCCGCCCTTCTTCACCGATAACGGACTGCTGGGACACTGGGGCCTGCTGCTCGACGGACCGGTGACGAACGGTACGGCGAGACGGTCGATCGGGGGCGCCGAAGTGCTGACCCGGGCGCCGGGACAGTTCCGTCTGGTCGGCGACAACTGCACGCTCGAGGCGGAAGGGTTCATCGCCGACTGCAGCATCGGGGCGGGCCGGGCACTGATCGTGGCCGATGCCGACTTCATCGTCGAGCCGGACGACGCCGGCATGGCCAATCGCCGAGCGCTGGAAGCGCTTCTGCTGCGGCTGGCCTCCTGACGACTCGCTTCCCCGGCTACCGCGTTCACAGACTTATCCACAGGGTCACGCTTTTCGGGGCGGGAGGGCGATGCTGTCCGGCTGCCCGTCAAACCCCGCTGGAATCCTCATAAAACCATGGTGAACCACTGAAACCCATCAAATCCCATTGTCTCCCATCCGCCTTTGGGTTACACACAACCTGTTCGGCAGCTTCGCCGTCGTCCGTCCACCTGCGGCCCTCTTGATGGCCGTGTCCCCGGTGGATCGGCGAGGGCGAGGCTTCCGACAGGGAGGCCGAGAACGGGGACAATGGCACTGGATCATCTATTTCAAGGGAGCGCGGTGAACGCGGTAGACGCCAAGGGTCGCGTCTCCGTTCCCGCATTCCTGCGATCGGTGATCGAACGGCGCGGCGATGCCCGCACCATTGTCCTGGCGAAGCACGCGGTCTTCCCTTGCCTCGACGGCTACGATCCCGGCTATGCCGCGCTCAAGCATCAGAAGATGGAACGGCGCGCGGAAAAGTCCGAAAGCGCGATCGCGGGCGACCTCGACTACATGACCGCCAACCTGATGGCGTTCGGCGCGACCGAAGAAGTCGGTTACGACAAGACCGGCCGGATCGTCTTGCCGCCGATGATGCGATCCAAGGGCGGCATTGCCGACCTCGCGCTGTTCATCGGTGTGGGCGAGACCTTTCAGATGTGGAACCCCGACACATTCCTCGCCGACGAACGCATCCCCGAGGACATGAAGGATATCGCGCGTTACCGGCTCGAGGAGCGGGCGAAGTGATCGGTGATGCGCCCCATATCCCCGTTCTGCTGGACGAAATCGTGCGGGAACTGCGCGTGACCGATGGCGCGCGGATCGTGGACGGCACGTTCGGCGCGGGCGGCTATTCGCGCGCGATCCTCGATGCGGGCGCGGGTGAGGTCATCGGCTTCGATCGCGACCCCGATGCCATCGCGGCGGCCAAGGAGCGACTGCCCGACGAGCGGCTGACGCTGATCGCGGCGACCTTCAGCCAGATGGATGCGCAGATCGACGGCGCGGTCGACGGGGTCGTCCTCGACCTTGGCGTTTCCTCGATGCAGATCGACGAGGCCGCGCGAGGCTTCAGCTTCCGCGAGGACGGGCCGCTCGACATGCGCATGGAGCAGGCCGGGCCGACCGCCGCGGATTTCGTGAACGACGCGGACGAGGGCGAGCTGGCGCGGATCATCAAGCGCTACGGCGAGGAGCCGCGCGCCCGCCGTGTCGCCGCCGCCATCGCGCGGGCGCGGCCGCTGTCCCGGACCGGCGAACTGGCCGATGTCGTCCGCAAGACGCTGGGCCACCACAAGGGCATGAAGACCGATCCTGCGACGCGCACCTTCCAGGCTATCCGCATCCATCTGAATGCAGAGCTGGAGGAATTGGAAAAGGGGCTTTCGGCCGCCGAACGCGTCCTGAAGCCGGGGGGTCGGTTGGCGGTGGTGAGCTTCCACAGTCTCGAGGATCGCATCGTCAAGAACTTCTTCCGCGAACGGTCGGGCAATCTGCCCGGCGGATCGCGTCACATGCCCGAACGGCAGGACGGTCCGACGCCGACCTTCACCGACGTGTCGAAGGCGATTGCGCCCGGCGAAGCCGAGGTCGCGGCCAATCCGCGCGCCCGTTCCTCGAAGCTGCGCGCCGCGACGCGCACCGATGCACCGGCCTGGAGGCAGGCGGCATGAGGGGCTTCTCGCACATTCTCTGGACGCTGGGCGCAGGCGCGGCGGTTCTCGTCTGCTATCTGATCAGCCTGCAGGTCGCGACCTCGCGCGCCGAACTGGAGCGGGTGGAGCATCAGATCGCGCTCGCAAGCCGCGACATCCGCGATCTGGAAACCGAGATCGGGACCCGCGGGCGCCTGTCGCAACTCGAGCGCTGGAACGTCAATTTCCTGCAGCTTTCGGCGCCCGACGCCGACCAGTTCGCCGCCGACGCTTATGTTGTCGCCGCGATGATCCGGCCCGAAGAACCCAATCGCATGGATGCGCCCATCATCTTCGCAGAAGCGCCGGCAGCAGATTCGTCCGAGAGCGCTCCCCTGCTGGTGCAGGCGAGCATGGAGACAACGCGCGCAGTTCAGAAGACTGGCGAGCGAAAGAAGGTCGAGAAGAAATCCACGGTTGAGGGCGCGGGGCCCCAAGCGGCGTCGCCGGTCGAAAGGTCGGCGACGCCCAATCCGCCTCCCGCACCGACGCCGAAGGTCGAGAAGCCCAAGGCCGAGAAAAATTCCGATCCGCTTGCGCCGCTGCCGGTCGCTGGCGGCTCGCGATGAACGTCGCCCGCCACGATTTCGACCCCGCGGCACCCGCGACCGATCGGCCCACGACCGATCGCGTCCGGCTACAGGGGCAGAAGCGCCGCCTTCTGTCGATGATGCACCAAAGGTTGATGATCGCGATGCTGCTGTTCGGCTTCGGGATCGTCGCGATCTCGGGGCGGATTTTCTATCTGGGCATCTTCGGCGCGGACGAGGCGGGCTCGCGGATCGCAAGCAGCTACCTTCCCGCGCGCGGCGACATCGTCGACCGCGACGGCCAGCCCCTGGCGCGCACGATCGAGGGATGGACCGTCGCGGTTCAGCCCCACAAGGTCATCGGCAACAAACTGGATCTGTCGCGCGCGCTCGCCAAGTTGATGCCCGAGCGCGACGAGGCCGACTATTACGAACTGCTCACCAGCAAGAAGAAATTTTCCTACCTGCGGCGTCGCGCGGGACCGCGGCTGGTCGAGGCGGTCAATGCGCTCGGCGAACCCGGCCTGCAACTCACGCGCGAACCCGACCGGCTCTACCCGCAGACCGCCCTGGCCGCGCACGTGATCGGCTACACCGACATCGACGGGCGCGGCGTGGCGGGGGCGGAACGGGCGTTCGAAGACGAACTGACCGACCCCGCGCGCAAAGGCGATCCTGTCGCGCTCAGCATTTCGGCACCCGTCCAGGGCGCGCTGAAGGCAGAGCTTGCCGCCGCCATGACCAAATTCTCCGCGATCGGCGCGGCGGGGGTCATCATGGACATCCATTCGGGTGAGATCCTCGCGCTGACCAGCTTGCCGCAGCTCAATCCCAACACCGCGGGGCAGGGCGGGACGGAAGCACGCTTTAACCGCGCCAGCCTTGGCGTTTACGAACTGGGATCCACCTTCAAGCCGTTCACCGTCGCGATGGGGATGGAAACCGGCGACATCCGATCGATGGGGCAGATGTATCCGTGCCCGGGCAGCCTCCAGGTCGGCAACCGGCGCATCCGCGATACGCATCCGTTCGGCCGACCCTGCTCGGTGGCCGAGATCATGATGGAAAGCTCCAACATCGGCACCGCGCAGATTGCGGCGCAGGTCGGAGCGGAGCGCCAGCGCGCTTTCCTTCGCAAAATGGGCTTCACCGAAAAGCTCGGTCACGAACTGCCCGAACGCGGACGTCCGTTGACGCCCAAGCAGTGGGGCCCGACCGAAATCGCCACGGTGGGTTATGGGCACGGGATTGCGGTGACCCCGATCCATCTCGCCAGCGGCTATGCGACGCTGTTCAATGGCGGCCTCTATCGAACCCCGACGATCCGCAAGGTCGATGCGAACCATCCTCGCGCCAAGGGCGAGCGCGTCTTCAGCCCCGAGACGAGCGAGGCGATGCGCGCCTTGCTGCGGCTAGTCGTTACCAACGGCACCGGGCGCAAGGCCGACGCGCCGGGCTATCGCATCGGCGGCAAGACGGGGACGGCGGAAAAGATCGTCAACGGCCGCTACTCGCGTCAGCTGGTTGTCAACAGTTTCGCAGGCGTCTTCCCGATCGATGCGCCGCGTTATGTGATCGTCGTGATGCTCGATGAACCCAAGGGACTGCCCGAGACGTTCGGGTTCCGAACGGCGGGTTGGAACGTGGCACCGGTCGTGTCCAAGACCGTGTCGCGGATCGCGCCGATGCTCGGCGTCACGCCCGACGAGAAGCGCGAACCGGACATGAGCCAGGTGCTGCCCCACGTCCGCGAGCCTTAGGAGGGATCATTGCGGCTTTGCGACCTCGCGCGTCGCGCGAGCGATGTCAAAATCACCGGCTTTGCGATCGACCATCGCAAGGTCGTCGACGGAAATGTCTTCGGCGCCTTTCGCGGCGCAGCGCACAACGGCGAGGACTATATCGAGGGTGCGATCGAGAATGGCGCGATCGGCGTCATCGCCCGACCCGAAGCGCGGGTCGAAGGGGCGGAACATATCGCGAGCGAGGATCCCCGTCGCGATTTCGCGGAGGCGGCGGGCCGTTTCTACGCGCCGTATCCCGATCATCTGGTCGCGGTGACGGGGACCAACGGCAAGACGTCCAGCGTCGAGATGACGCGTCAGCTGTGGCGGATGATGGGTCACCGTTCGGCGTCGATCGGGACGCTGGGCGTGACGACGGCCGACGATCAGGTGACGACCGGGCTGACCAGTCCCGATATCGTGACCTTCCTCAACAACCTTGCCGGAATGCGGCGGATGGGCATCAGCCACGTCGCGTTCGAGGCGTCGAGCCACGGCCTCCACCAGCATCGCGTGTCGGGCATCCCGGTAAAAGCCGCCGCCTTCACCAACTTCTCCCGCGACCATCTCGACTATCATGAGACGATGGAGGACTATTTCGAAGCCAAGATGCAGCTGTTCGAACAACTGCTGGCGGACGACGGGATCGCCGTAGTGTGGACCGACGACGCGCAGTCCGACACGGTGATCGCGCGGGCCAAGGCGCGGGGCGTGCGCATCATGACGGTCGGCAGCCGCGGCGAGACGATCCGCCTCGGGGAGCGACGGGCGACCCCGCTCGGACAGGCCGTCAGCCTGACCCACGACGGCGAAACGCACTTGCTCAAGCTGCCGCTGATCGGGGCCTACCAGGCGGCCAACGTGCTGGTCGCGGCGGGCCTTGCGCTGGCGACGGGGGCCGAATGGGGCAAATTGTTCGCCGCGATGGGACGGTTGAGCCCCGTCCGCGGACGACTGGAACGAGCGGTCATCACCTCGCGCGGTGCGCCCGTCTATGTCGATTATGCGCATACCCCCGATGCGCTGGAGGCGGCGATCGCGGCGCTGAAACCGCATGTCGAGGGCCGCCTCATCACCCTGTTCGGCGCGGGCGGGGACCGGGATACGGGCAAGCGCGCGCCGATGGGCGAAGTGGCGGCAGGCCATTCGGATATCGTGATCGTTACCGACGACAACCCGCGGAGCGAGGACGCCGCGACCATCCGCAAGGCGATTCTTCAGGGCGCACCGCGGGCCATCGAGGTCGCGGGACGGCGCCAGGCGATTGCGCACGCCCTTTCGCTGGCCGGCGCGGGGGATATCGTCCTGCTCGCGGGCAAGGGCCACGAACAGGGACAGATCGTCGGCGATCAGACCTTGCCCTTCGACGATGTCGAGGTTGCCCGCGAATGCGCGGCGTGACGGGGCGGGCCGGATGACCCCGCTCTGGACCTCAGACGAGATCGTCGCCGCAACCGGCGGGACGGCGAGCGCGTCGTTCGCTGTCACGGGGATGGCCTTCGATAGTCGCGAGATCGAGGCGGGGCACCTGTTCGTCGCCATGCCGGGGACCCAGTTCGACGGGCATGATTTCATCGCCAAGGCGAAGGAGGTGGGCGCGACCGCCGCGTTGGTATCGCGCCCGGTCGATCTGCCCCACGTGCTGGTGGAAGATGTCCCGGAAGCGCTCGAGGCCTTGGCGAAGGCGGCGCGCACCCGGCTTTCGCAAGATGCGGTGGTCATCGGTGTAACGGGAAGTGTCGGCAAGACCTCGACCAAGGAGGCGCTTTATACCGCGGCCCACCGCGTGACCCGCGGCCGGGCGCATCGGTCGGTCAAGAGCTACAACAATCATACCGGCGTTCCGCTCAGCCTGGCGCGGATGCCGCGCGATACGCGGATCGGGGTCTTCGAGATGGGCATGAACCATGCGGGCGAGATTGCCGCGCTGACCCGGCTCGTCCGACCGCATATCGCCATCGTCACTGCCATCGCTCCCGCCCACATCGAGAATCTCGGCACGATGGACGCCATCGCCAATGCGAAGGCGGAAATCTTCGAGGGGCTGGAAGAGGGCGGCACGGCGATCGTGCCGGAAGCGAGCGACTATCGCGACCGGCTGATCCGCGCCGCGCAGAGGAAGGCGCAACGGACGCTGACCTTCGGTGGGGTCGAAGGTGATGCGGCGGCCCTGCACGTGGCCGAAGCGCGGCGCGGGGGCCAGTTGCTCACGGCGCGGCTACCCGGCCGCGACCTGACCTTCACCATCGCGCAGTCGGGCGACCATTGGGTCACCAACGCACTCGCCGTCCTGACCGCGATCACGGTCGCGGGCGAAGATGTCGCGGTGGCAGGGCTGGCGCTGGCGGACATGGGCGGTCTGGCGGGAAGGGGCGAGAGGATCATCGTTCCGGTCGACGACGGCGAGGCGGTGCTGATCGACGAGAGCTACAACGCAAACTCGGCGTCGATGGAAGCGACGCTCCGCGTGCTGGGGACGCAGAAGGCGGAACGACGCATTGTCGTCCTCGGCGACATGAAGGAATTGGGCGAGCGCTCGGACGAACTGCACCGCGCGCTGGCGACCCCGATCATCGACGCGAAGGTCGGCCTGGCGCTTCTCGTCGGCGAGGCAATGGCAGTGCTGAAACAGCCGCTCGAGCAGGCGGGGATCGAGGCGATCGCCCTCCCGGATGCCGAGGCCACGACCGAGCGTTTGCGGGCCGAGCTTCGCGCGGGCGACGCGGTGCTGGTGAAGGCCAGCAATTCGATGGGGCTTGGCAAGCTCGTCGAGACTGTGAAAAGGGAGGGCCCATGCTCTACCTGATCGCCGACTGGCTGGGCTTTCCCGGTCCCTTCAACCTTATTCGCTATATCACCTTTCGCGCGGGAGCCGCGACGGGCACCGCGCTGCTGATCGGGTTGCTGCTCGGCCCGGCGTTCATCAACTGGCTGCGCATTCGGCAGGGCAAAGGTCAGCCGATCCGGGCCGACGGGCCGCAATCGCACCTCGCGAAACGCGGTACCCCGACGATGGGCGGCTTGCTTATCCTGATCTCCGTCTTCCTGTCGGTGCTGTTGTGGATGGATCTCACCAATCGATACGTCTGGGCGGTACTGCTGGTGACCGCCGGGTTCGGACTGATCGGCTTCCTCGACGACTACGACAAGGTCAAAAAGGCCCATCATGCGGGGATTCCCGGGCGGGTTCGCTTGCTTCTCGAATTCGCCATCGCCGGGTTCGCGACGTGGATGATGATCGACCTGTCGGGAACCAGCCTCTACGTGCCGTTCGTCAGCGGATCGCTGATCGATCTGGGCTGGTTCTACATCGCGTTCGGGGCGTTCGTGATCGTCGCGTTCGGCAATGCGGTGAACCTCACCGATGGCCTCGACGGCCTGGCCACGATGCCCGTCATCATCGCCAGCGTCGCCTTCGCGCTGATCGCCTATCTTGTCGGGAACGCGGTCTTCTCCGAATATCTCGGCATTCCGCACGTTTTGGGCGTGGGCGACCTGACCGTGGTGCTGCTTGCGATCGTGGGGGCCGGACTGGCGTTCCTGTGGTTCAACGCGCCCCCGGCCGCCGTTTTCATGGGCGATACGGGCAGTCTTGCGCTGGGGGGTGCTCTTGGCGCAATCGCCGTCGCGACGCACCATGAGTTCGTCCTTGCCATCATCGGCGGGCTCTTCGTCCTCGAAGCGGTGAGCGTTGTGTTGCAGGTCTTCTTCTTCAAACGCACGGGTCGCCGCATCTTCAAGATGGCGCCGATCCACCATCATTTCGAACAGATGGGCTGGAGCGAACCGACGGTGGTCATCCGCTTCTGGATCATCAGTTTCGTGCTGGCGCTGGCGGGCCTCAGTACGCTGAAACTGCGGTGATCCTTTCCGAAGCCTGGCAGGGAAAACGCTACGCCGTCTACGGCCTCGCCCGGTCGGGGCTGGCCACCGTCAGCGCGCTGGTGAAATCGGGCTGCGAGGTCGCCTGCTGGGACGACCGCGAGGAAGCGCGCAAGGCAGCCAATCCGTTCGCGGAGGGAGTGGATTTTCTCGAAGCAGGTCTCGGCGGGTTCGACAGCCTCGTGGTGTCGCCCGGTGTGCCGATCAATTCTCATCCGATCGCCGAGGCCGCGCGGGCGGCAGGGTGCGAGATCATCGGCGACGTCGAACTGTTCGCCAGGGCGCGGGCATCCCTTCCCACCCATTCGGTGGTCGGAATCACCGGCACCAACGGCAAATCGACGACGACCGCGCTGATCGACCACGTGCTTCGCGAGGCCGGCGTGCCGAGCATCGCCGCGGGCAATATCGGCGACCCCATCCTGTCGCGCGACCCACTGCCCGACGGCGCGGTCTATGTTCTCGAACTGTCGAGCTACCAGATCGATCTGACCCGCAGCCTCGACTGCGAAGTGGCGATACTTCTCAACGTGACGCCGGACCATCTGGAACGGTATGACGGGTCGTTCGAGAGATATCGGGATTCCAAGGTGCGGTTGTTCGGGATGCAGAGAGAGAAAGGGGTGGCGATCGACATGCGTACCGTTCGTGCTGCCTCGCCGCGCGGAATGAGCGAAGCACTGCGGGGACCACACAACGAGCAGAATGCGACGGCGGCCGTGCTGGCCTGCGCCGCGCTCGGGTTGGAGCGCGATGCGATCGAGCAGGGGCTGATCTCTTTCAAGGGACTGCCGCACCGGATGGAGATCGTCGGGGAACGCGAGGGTGTTCGCTTCGTGAACGACAGCAAGGCCACCAATGCCGAGGCAACCGCACCCGCACTCGCTGCATTCTCGTCGATCCGCTGGATCGTGGGCGGCGAGGCGAAGGCCGAGGGGTTGGACCCGTTGATGGATAGGCTCGATCAGGTCGTGAAGGCGTATCTGGTCGGAAAATCGACCGAACGGTTCGAGGCGAGCCTTAACGGCAAGGTCGAAACGGTTCGGGCCAAGACCGTTGCGGAAGCGGTCGTGCTGGCGGCGGCGGATGCGGTCCCCGGCGATACCGTGCTGCTCTCGCCCGCCTGTGCCAGTTTCGATCAGTTCCGCGATTTCGAGGAGCGCGGCGAGGCGTTCCGTGCGGCGGTGGGGAAATTGGACTGATGCTCAAAAGCGCCCGCTACGGCCGTGCCGACCGATCGAACGTCGCCCGCTGGTTCTGGGAAATCGACCGCGTCCTCTTGCTGCTGATCGCGCTGCTGGTCTCGATCGGGTTGATCGCGGTGGCGGCCGCGAGCCCGGCGGGGGCCGATCGCTATTCGAGTACCAGCCAGCGGTTGCCCGAACTCTATTTCTTCTGGCGCCAGGTGATGTGGATCCTCGCCTCGATCCCGGTGATGATCCTCGTCTCGATGCTGCCAAAACCGATGCTGGCGCGGCTGTGCCTGCTGGCGACCGGCGTGGGCATCGTCGCGCTCGCTTTGGTGCCCTTCGTCGGAAGCGAGATCAACGGCGCAAAGCGCTGGCTCGATCTGGGCATCTCGCGCTTCCAGCCGTCGGAGTTTCTGAAGCCCGCCTTCGTGGTCACGCTCGCCTGGATCTTCACGCGCAAACTGAGCTTCGTGGCGCGGGCGGGGGCGTCGGGACTGCTCACCCTGTTCACCGGTTTCCTCCTGATGAGGCAGCCCGATTTCGGGACGACGGTCATCTTCTTCGCAACCTGGGCGGCGATGTTCGCGCTGGCGGGCGCGCGGATGAAGCTGCTGGCGGCGCTGGCGATCGCAGGGATCGTCGGGATCGTGGCGGCCTATTTCTTCTACGACGTCGCGACGAGCCGCATCGACGCGTTCCTGTTCGGCGAGGGCGACAGCTTCCAGACCGACCGCGCGATGGCGACGCTGACCGCGGGCGGTATCTTCGGGAAAGGCCCCGGGGCTGGGACGATGAAGTTCAATCTGCCCGAACCGCACACCGACTATATCTATAGCGTGATTGGCGAGGAATTCGGACTGATCGCCTGTCTCGCCATCGCGATCCTCTACATGATGATCATCGCGCGGGTGCTGGTGAAACTCCTCGACGAGGAACAGCCGCTCGCCATCCTCGCGGCGAGCGGGTTGGCGCTGCAATTCGGGCTGCAGGCGTTCATCAACATGGCGGTCAACGTGCAGATCGCGCCGTCCAAGGGCATGACTCTGCCGTTCATCAGTTATGGCGGATCGTCGATGCTCGCGCTATCATTGGGGATGGGCTTGCTGCTGGCGTTCAGCCGCCGCAACCCCTACCTCAATCGATCTCCTTATGTCGTACGATGGAGCGGGGCATGAACATCACGCTAGCGGCCGGCGGCACCGGCGGACACATGGTCCCCGCGCACGCGCTCGCCAACGAACTGAAGGATCGCGGGCATGGCGTGATGCTCGTCACCGATGCGCGCGGGGCGAAGATCCCCGCGATCTTCGACGACGTGCCGGTCGAGGAACTGCCCGCGGGCCGGTTGGGCGGCGGGCCGATCGGAATGATCAAGGCGTTCTTCAGCGTGCTGAAGGGTCGTGGCCGGGCCAAGGAACTGTATCGCGATTTCACCCCCGACTGCGTGGTGGGCTTCGGAGGCTATCCCGCTTTTCCCGCGCTGCTCGCGGCGCAGGGCCTGGGCATCCCGACGATCCTGCACGAACAGAATGCGGTCCTGGGGCGGGTCAACCGGATGCTGTCGCGCCGGGCGAGGGCGGTGGCGACGGCCTACAAGACCGTCCAGCGATCGAGCGTTCCGGACAAGCACGTGCTGGTCGGCAATCCCGTGCGCGTCGAAGTGTCGCGGCTGGGCGAGATGCCCTTTCCCGATTTCGACGGCACCAGCCCGCTGCATATCCTGGTGACGGGCGGCAGCCAGGGGGCGAGCATCCTGTCCGATGTCGTGCCCGAGGGTCTGGGACAATTGCCCGACGAGCTGCGGCACCGTCTGAATGTCGTGCAGCAGTGCCGGCCCGAGGATATCGAGCAGGTGCGCGCACGCTACGCGGAACTGAAGATTCCCGCCGAGACGCTGACCTATATCGAGGACATGCCGCGGCGGATCGGGAATGCGCATCTGATCATCGCGCGAGCGGGCGCATCGACCATTGCCGAACTGACCGCGGCGGGGCGGCCGGCGATCCTCGTGCCGCTGCCGATCGCGACCGACGATCACCAGACCGCGAACGCGCGCGAAATGGCCAAGGCGGGCGGCGCGGTGATGATCAAACAACCCGACTTTACAGTGCAACGGCTAGCTGAACAGGTGGCGGAAATCTGCGGCGATCCGCAGGCGCTGGCCAACGCCGCGCATCGATCGCTCAGCGTCGGGCGGCCACGAGCGGCGCAGGATCTTGCCGACCTCGTCGAGCGGATCGCGGCGGGGGACGCGCCGGTGCCCGTCGGACCTGTCGGCGTGGCGCGGCCCGGTAGCACGCCGGCGGGAGTGGCGGCATGAAGATGCAGGCGCAAGGACAGGAATTGGGCACCATCCATTTCGTCGGGATCGGCGGGATCGGCATGTCGGGTATCGCCGAAGTGATGCACCAGCTCGGCTACAAGGTGCAGGGCTCGGACGTGAAGGACGGCCCGGTGGTCGAGAAGCTCCAGGGCCTCGGCATTCCCGTGCATATCGGCCACGATGCCGACAATCTGGGCGATGCCGAAGTCGTCGTCTGTTCGACCGCGATCCGCCGGACCAACGTCGAGGTCGAAGCGGCCAAGGAACGGCGGCTGCCGCTCGTGAAGCGGTCCGAAATGCTCGCCGAACTGATGAAGATGCAGCGGACCATCGCGGTCGCGGGCACCCACGGCAAGACGACAACGACCAGCATGGTCGCGGCGCTGCTGGATGCGGGCGGGATCGACCCGACGGTCATCAACGGGGGGATCATCAACCGCTACGGGTCCAACGCGCGGCTGGGATCGAGCGAATGGATGGTGGTCGAGGCCGACGAATCCGATGGCAGTTTCCTGCGCCTCGACGGCACGATCGCGATCGTCACCAATATCGATCCCGAGCACCTCGACCATTATGGCGGGTTCGACGAGGTGAAGGCGGCCTTCTGTCAGTTCGTCGAGAACGTCCCCTTCTATGGACTCGCGGTGATGTGCATCGACCATCCGGAGGTCCAGAACGTCATCGGCCAGGTGCAGGATCGGCGCATCCGCACCTATGGCTTTTCGCAGCAGGCCGACCTTCGGGCCGACAATCTTCGCCCCGAGCTGGGCGGGACTTGTATCGATGTCGTGTTCACCGATCGCGACGGCGAGGTGACAACGATGCGCGACATCCACATCCCCATTCCGGGCAAGCATAATATTCTCAATGCGCTGGGCGCGATCGGCGCTGCGATGGAGCTGGGCGTCGACGAGGAGCAGATCCGCGAGGGCTTCAAGAGCTTCGACGGCGTCAAGCGGCGCTTCTCCAAGGTCGGAGAGATCGGCGGCGCGACGATCATCGACGATTACGCCCACCATCCGGTGGAGATCAAAGCGGTGCTGGAAGCGGCGCGCGACGCCTGTCCCGAGAGCCGCGTGATCGCGGTGGTGCAGCCGCATCGCTACACCCGCCTGCAGGAGCTGATGGACGAGTTCCAGACGAGCTTCAACGAGGCCGATGTCGTGATGGTCGCGCCCGTCTACGAAGCGGGCGAGGATCCGATCGAGGGGGTGGATTCCACCGCGCTCGCCGACGGCATCCGCCAGCGCGGGCACCGCATGGTCCGCACCGTCGAAGACGAAGAGGATCTGGCGCTGGCACTGCGCGACGTGGCGGCCAAGAATGACGTCATCATCTGCATGGGCGCGGGCGACATCACCGGCTGGGCCGCGCGGCTCGCCGACGGGATCCGTCAGGCAAGGAAAGCGAAGTGAGCGCGCCCGATGAAATCGAGGTGCGGGGCAAGCTGACCGCCGACGCGCCGCTCAAGAAGCTCGTCTGGTTCAAATCCGGAGGCAATGCCGACTGGTTGTTCGAACCGGCGGACGCGAAGGACCTGGCGAATTTCCTGTCCGATCTCGACGACGACATTCCGGTCATGGGGCTGGGCCTCGGTTCGAACCTCATCGTCCGCGACGGGGGGGTCGAGGGAGTGGTCGTGAAACTGGGCAAGGCGTTCGCCACCGTCGAGCAGATCGACGAGACGACGTTGCAGTGCGGTGCGGGCGCGCATGGCGTGCTGATCAGCTCCGCGGCACGCGATGCGGGGATCGCGGGAATGGAATTCCTTCGCTCGATCCCCGGCACGCTGGGCGGCTTCGTGCGCATGAACGGCGGCGCCTATGGTCGCGAGACACGCGAGATCCTGGTCGAGGCCGAGGTGGTCACCCGCGACGGCAGCCAACTGACCCTGTCGAACGGGCAGCTGGGCTATTCCTATCGCCACAGCGATCTTCCGGAAGGAACGATCGTCATCGGTGCGACGCTGCGCGGCGAACCGGGCGATCCGCAAGCGATCCAGGCCGAGATGGATCGGATCCAGGAGGCGCGCGAGGAATCGCAGCCGGTGCGCACGAAGACGGGCGGATCGACGTTCAAGAACCCAGAGAAGGGATCGGCGTGGAAGTTCGTCGACGAGGCGGGGTGCCGCGGTCTCCAGAAAGGGGGTGCGCAGGTGAGCGAGAAGCATTGCAATTTTCTCATCAACACGGGCGACGCCTCGAGCGCGGATATCGAGGATCTGGGCGACGAGGTGCGGCGACGGGTCAAGGAGCATTCGGGCCAGGAACTCGAATGGGAAATCAAGCGAGTGGGGCGGCGATGAGCAATCTCGACAAGGGCATGAAGATCGTCGTTCTGATGGGCGGCTGGTCGGCGGAGCGCGACGTGTCTCTGTCGTCGGGCGAGGGCGTCGTGAAGGCGTTGAAGGGGCAGGGATTCACCGACGTCACACCCGTCGACATGGATCGCAACATCGCCGCCGTGCTGGCGGAATTGCGGCCCGATGTCGTGTTCAACGCGCTGCACGGATCGCCCGGTGAGGACGGGCGCGTGCAGGGACTGCTCGACATCATGCAGATCCCCTACACCCATTCGGGCTGCACGACCTCGGCGGTCGCGATCGACAAGCAGCTGACCAAGGCGGTGTTGGAGCCGCACGGCATCCCGATGCCGCCCGGGCGGATTGTGAAGAGCGACAGTCTCTACCGCGAGGATCCCATGCCGCGTCCCTATGTGCTCAAACCGCTCGATGAAGGATCGTCGGTAGGCGTGGCGATCGTGACCGATGAAAGCGACTATGGGTCACCGATCGGTCGGGACGCCGAGGGGCCGTGGCAGAAATTCGATCGGCTGCTCGCCGAGGAGTTCATCGCCGGGCACGAACTGACCGTGGCGGTGCTGGGCAATGAAGCGCTGGCGGTGACGGAGCTGAAGATCGAGAGCGGCTGGTACGATTTCGCGCACAAATATACCGACGGGCGGACGGTGCATGTCTGCCCCGCCGAGGTGCCGGACGAGGTCGCCGAGCGGATGAAGGAACTGGCGGTGAAAGCGCACCGGCTGTTGGGATGCGAGGGCTGCTCGCGCTCCGATTTCCGGTGGGACGAAGAGCGGGGGCTCGACGGTCTGTTCCTGCTCGAGACCAATACGCAGCCGGGAATGACGCCCCTGAGCCTGGTCCCCGAACAGGCGAATTATCGCGGCATTTCCTATGGCGAACTGTGCGAGCGACTGATCGCGGAGGCGCTCGGCTAAGGTGGCGGCACGGCGTAAACCTGTGAAGCGAAAGCCGGCGCCCAAGCGCAAGGCCCAGCCGACGCCCGGCGCGGATCGGGTCGCAAAAGGCGCGGCGATGGCGCTGGCGGCGGTGGTGGCGATCGCCCTGCTGTTCGTGTTCGAAGTTCCCGCGATGGCTGGCCGCGCGGGGGGCGAGGCGATGGGCGACCTGGGGCTCAAGGTCCGCTCGATCGAGGTGAAGGGCGTCGAGAAGATGGACAGCGACACGATCTATCAGGCCGCGCTCAATCAGCGCACACGCGCCTTGCCGCTGGTCGACGTCGAGGCGGTGAGGGCCGAGCTGCTGCAATTTCCCTACGTTCGGGACGCGCGCGTATCGCGGCGCTATCCCGACACGCTGGTCATCGACGTGGTCGAGCGCGAGGCCAAGGCCCTGTGGCAGGGCGACGACCGGCTGTTCCTGGTCGACGAGGAAGGCGTGATCCTCGAGCGGGTGCCGATCGCGGCGATGCCCGATCTGCCGTTGCTGATGGGGGCGGGCGCCAATCGGGAGCTGATGCAGCTCAATCGCATCCTCGACCGGGTGCCGCCGCTGCGGGCGCGGCTCGCGTCGGCGAGCTGGGTGGGCGAGCGGCGCTGGAACCTCAATGTCGAGACGGGCGAGATCATCGTGCTGCCCGAGGGCGAGCGCGAGGCGGGCGACGCGCTGGAGAAGTTCCTGGAGATGGACCGCAAGGCGGCGCTGCTCGGGATCGGGGTGGAACGTTACGATCTGCGGCTGCCGGGGCGGATGATCGCGCGGTCGCCCGAATTCGCCGATCGGGAGAGCGAATGATGGCCCGTCCGCCCGGCAACCTACTGACCGCACTCGATATCGGATCGTCGAAGGTCGCGACGCTGATCGCGCGTCCGAATGCCGAAGGGCAGCTGGAGATCGTCGGGTCGGGACAGCGCGAGAGCCGCGGGGTCAAGCGCGGCTATATCGTCGACATGGCCGAGGCCGAGACCGCGGTCCGCGAGACGGTCGACCTCGCCGAACGCACCAGCGGGCTGGCGATCGAGGACGTGTTTGCCGGTTTCGCGGCGGGCGGGCTGATGAGCGACGTCGCCAATGTCGAGATCGAGATCGGCGGGATGGAGGTCGAGGACGGCGACATCGCCGCGTTGCTCGAGGCGGGACACGGCGCGCTGGAACGCGAGGGGCAGGTGGTGCTGCACGCCCAGCCCGCGCTCTACACGCTCGACGGGGTCACGGGTGTCGTCAATCCGCGCGGGCTGCATGCCGAACGGCTGGGCGTGGCGATCCATGTCATCGCGGCCGACAAGGCGCCGTTCCGTAATCTCGACACGATCATCCGGTCGGCGCATCTCGGCGTGGGCGCCATCGTGGCGGGGCCGATGGCGGCGGCGCGGGCGTGTCTGTCGAAGGACGAGCGCGAACTGGGCGTGGCGATGATCGAACTGGGCGCGGACGTGACGACGGTGTCGCTGTGGATCGGCGGCATGCTGGCGGGGCTGCGCACGATCCCGCTGGGCGCGCGCGATATCAGCGAGGACATCGCGATGGCGTTCGGCGTGTCGCGGCGCGATGCGGAGCGGATGAAATGCTTTCACGGGTCCGCGAATCAGAGCCCGAGCGACAATCACGAGCGCATCGACGCGACGATCGGCGGCGCGGGCGAAGCGGCGCGGCTGACCCGCGCACAATTGGTCAGCGTCATTCGCCAGCGGCTGGACGAACTGGCGGGCGAGATTGACGAGGCGCTGCGCGCGCTGGGATTCTCCGGGCCCGCGAAGCGACAGGTGGTCATCACCGGCGGCGGCGCGGACCTCAAGAATATCGACGACTACCTTCAGGGCGTTCTGGGTCACCGCGTGCGGATCGGCCGGCCCAAGCGATTGAAGGGCCTGCCCGAGGCGCAGGCCGGGCCCGGCTTCTCGACATTGGTCGGGCTGCTGATGATCGCCCACGAGGACGGGTTGGGCGGTCAGGCCGACATGGCGGCGGCGGGCGCACGGCGGCGGCGGGGACAGGGGCTGGTCGGACGGCTTATCGCCGCGTTGAAGGGCGATTGATCAACCGAAAAAGAATCAGCGACTCGATCAATCGTCCCATCCTGAATCATTTCTTCACTAATTGCTGGGCCGAGGCATTTTTCGCTTTGGCGGAGTCGCGCGATGTGCAAAGATTCACGGGCGAGATTCAACAGCTTGGCTGAACCGGGGAGACACCAGAATGAGCATCGATTTCCAACGGCCCGACGTGGACGAACTGCGCCCGCGCATCAGCGTGATCGGGGTCGGCGGCGCCGGCGGCAACGCCATCGCCAACATGATGGACGCCGATGTTCAGGGGGTCGATTTCCTGGTCGCCAACACCGACGCGCAGGCGTTGAACAATTCGACCGCCTCGACGCGGTTGCAGCTCGGCCTCAAGATCACGCAGGGTCTGGGTGCCGGTTCGCGGCCCGAGATCGGCCGTGCGGCGGCCGAGGAAACGATCGAGGATATCGAGCAGGCGCTGGACGGTAGCCACATGGTCTTCGTCGCCGCCGGCATGGGCGGGGGCACCGGGACCGGCGCCGCACCCGTCATCGCCAAGGCCGCGCGCGCCAAGGGGATCCTGACCGTTGGGGTCGTGACCAAGCCGTTCGCCTTCGAGGGATCGCGCCGCGGTCGTGCCGCCGACAGCGGCATCGAGGAACTGCAGCAGCACGTCGATACGCTGATCGTCATTCCCAACCAGAACCTGTTCCGCCTCGCGACCCCCGACACCACCTTCAAGGAAGCCTTCGAAATGGCCGACGAGGTGCTGCAGCAGGGCGTGCGCGGCATCACCGACCTCATGGTCATGCCCGGCCTCATCAACCTCGATTTCGCCGACGTTCGCAGCGTGATGGGCGAGATGGGCAAGGCGATGATGGGCACCGGCGAGGCCGAGGGCGAGAACCGCGCCATCGAGGCCGCCGAAAAGGCCATCAGCAACCCGCTGCTCGACGGCGTTTCAATGAAGGGCGCGAAGGGCGTCATCATCTCGATCACCGGCGGCATGGACATGAAGCTGATGGAGGTCGACGAGGCCGCCAGCCACATCAAGGAACTGGTCGACGAGGACGCCAACATCATCTGGGGCAGCGCCTTCAACGACGATCTGGAGGGCAAGATTCGCGTTTCCGTCGTCGCCACGGGTATCGATGCCGCCGAAGCCGCCAAATCGCCCAGCGAAAGCGTTTCGCGGACGCAGGGTCAGGTGTTCAGTTTCCCGGGTTCGGGCCGTTCGGGCCTGTCGAGCGCGCCGGTCGCCGCACCGCGCAGCCCGATGACCGCCGAGGCGGAGCGGTCCGATGCATCGTCGAGCGAGGATGCGTCCGACGACCTGCTGGATCTTACCGACGCGATGGCGCAGCCCGCCGACGATCGTGACGAGATTGCAGCCACGGCCAACGATCGCGAAGAAGACACGCTCGACCTCGAAAGCGACGACATTCTCACCTCGCCGGTCATCAGTGCGCCGATCGCGCCGCCGGCGGAGGACGAGGAGGAGGCCGAGGCTGCCGAGACGATCGACACGCCGTCGCTGCTCGCGGACAAGGGTTCGGCCCGCCCCAATCCCATTCCCGCGCCGCCGCCATCGGGTGGTGGAACGCTGTTCGAGCGGATGAGCAACATCGCGCGCGGCGCCGCCGCGACCGGCGAGGACGACGGCCCCGGATTCGGGTCGAAGGACATGGACATTCCCTCCTTCCTTAACCGGCAGAACAAGTAAGGAATTTAACGCGTTGCGAGCGCCGCTCGTCGTCTCTGCGCCACGTCTGGTCGATGCGACCGGACGTGGTCAGCGACGGGCAAGCTTTTTCGCGGCAAGGGCTGTCGCCATGCGAATTGTGAATAGGAAACGCTCCGCCAAGGCCGCACTGGCCGCAGCGACGGCGCTGACGCTCGGGCTGACGGTGCCGGGTGCGGCGCACGCGCAGCAGTCCGGCAATCTGACCGAGAGCCTTAAAACGCTGGAGAACAGTCCGCGCGATCTCGACGCCCTGCTCGATGCGGGGCGTCAGACGCTGGAAATCGGCGATCTTCCTTCCGCGGCGGCCTTTTACGGTCGCGCGGCGGAAATCCGGCCGGGCGATCCGCGCGTGCTGGCGGGGTTGGGGACGCTGGCCGCCTACATGAACCAGGCCGACAAGGCGCTCGATTACTTCGATCGCGCGTCGGGCGCGGGCGGCAGCGATGCGCAGATCGGTGCGGGACGCGGGCTGGCCTTCGATCTGACCGGCAATCGCGATGCGGCCGAGGTCAATTATCGCGCGGCGTTGCGCGGCCCCGATGCGCAGGCGGCCGCTCGCCGCCTGGCACTCAATCTGGCGATGGAAGGTGACCGTGCCGGCGCGATCGCCCTCATCAACCCGCAGATTTCCGCGGGCGACACGGAAGCATTGCGGGCGCGGGCGTTCATTCTGGCGCTGACCGGCGATACCGAAAATGCGCGGCGTGCGATCGAGAGCGTGATGCCGGGGTCGGGAGATGCGATCGAGCCGTTCCTGCGGATGCTGCCGCGTCTGTCGGACCGGCAGAAGGCGGCAGCGGTGCATCTCGGCATCTTCCCGACCGAGAACGATGTGGAATATGCCAATGCCGCTCCGTCGACGCCGCGGCGCAATGCCGTTCCCATCCGCTCCGCCCGGAGCGCGGGCGAGCGCGTGGCGGTTACCACCCGCTCCACCAGTCCCGAGCGCGAACGGCTGATCGAGCAGGTCGGGCGCAGCAATGTCGTGACCGACGTTCCCGAACAGCGCAGCAGCCCGCGCTATCGTCTCGACATTCCCACCGAGGCGCAGGAACGCGCCGGGGCCCGGCCGCGCCGCGTGCGGATCGACGATGATCCCGCCGAGGTGGTGAGCCAGTCGCGCGCGCTTGAACGGTCGACTCCGATCGCCACCGCAAGCCGGGGCGTCGATGCGAGTGCCGACGGTCAGGGGCGGCTTGCCTCGATCGACCAGCTTCTCGCCAGCGATCCCGCTGCGACGCCCGAGCCGGTGCGTCCGCGGGTTGCGGAAGTCGCCGTTCCCGCCGCTCCGACGCCGAAGTTCGACGCGCCGCCGCCGCCGCGGCCCAAGTATGAAGCGCCTCCCGCCCCTACGCCCAAGGTTGAACGGCCGCGGCCGGTCGCCACGGTGGCCGCCACGTCGGCCGCGAGCGACATCGGGGTGGCGGGGACGCATTTCGTGCAATTGGCGGGGAGTGACGATCGGGATGCCATGACCTTCGAATGGCGGCGCATTACCAGCCGGGCGAATGGTGCGCTGACGGGGCGCGACGCCTTGCTGACGCGTGGCGCGAGCTTTCACCGGCTGCTGGTCGGCCCGTTCGACAGCCGTACCGAGGCGCAGGAACTGGTGAACCGTCTACGCGCGGAAGGGGTGGACAGCTTCGCCTGGACGCGCAATCCCTCGCGGCTCCGGATCGACCGACTGTAGGGGACTTTTCTTGCTGGCACCCTCGCTGCGAAGCGACCCCGCGCATTCGCGCCACCGCCAGCATAGTGAAGACGATCGCGGGCCGCGGGGCCCGCGCGATGCGTTCCAGCGCGACCGCGACCGGATCATCCATTCCAACGCCTTTCGCCGTCTTCGTCACAAGACGCAGGTGTTCGTCGCCCCCGACGGCGATCATTATCGCGTCCGGCTGACGCACAGTCTGGAAGTGGCGCAGATCGGGCGTGCGATGGCGCGCACGCTGGGGCTGAACGAGGATCTGACCGAAGCACTGTGTCTCGCCCACGACCTCGGCCATCCGCCGTTCGGTCATGCCGGGGAGGATGCGCTTTCGGACGCGCTCGCCGACGCCGGGGGGTTCGACCATAACGGGCACAGCGTTCGGTTGCTGACCGCGCTGGAATGTCCCTATCCGGGGTTCGACGGGCTGAACCTCACGTGGGAGACGCTGGAGGGTCTTGCCAAGCACAACGGACCCGTCGCCGATCCGGGCTGGGCGCTGGCGGAAGTGGACGCGGCGTTCAATCTGGCGCTGTCGACACATGCCAGCCTCGAGGCGCAGGTGGCGGCGATCGCCGACGACATCGCTTACGACAATCACGATATCGACGACGGGTTGCGTGCGGGGATCCTCGATCTCGACGCGTTGCTCGCCTTGCCGATGGTCGAACGCCACTGGCGCGCGATCGAGGCACGGCATCCGGGCCTCGATCGCGCGCGCCGACAGGCCGCGCTGGTGCGCGACATGATCGGGACGATGGTCGGCGACGTCCTGGCGGAAACGCGGGCGCGGATTGCCGCGGCGGGGGTCGAGACGCCGGACGACGTGCGTGCGGCGGGGCGGACGCTGGTCGGATTCTCCGAGGAGATGCGGACCGACGAGCGCGGTCTGAAACGTCATCTCTACGCCGATCTTTACGACAGCCCCGAATTGCAGCCAGTGCGCGAGGGAGCCAAGCAGGTCGTGGCAGGTCTGGCCGACGCGCTCATCGCGAAGGACGCTCCGCTCCCGGGCGGTTGGCAGCGCGGCGAGGGGGAGACCCATCGCAAACGGGCGATCGGCGACTATATTGCCGGAATGACCGACCCCTTCGCCATCCGGCGCTATCAGGACTGGTGCGGCAAGAGCCCGCTTCCGGCAGACCGCTTTTGACCCGCATCGCGCTGATCGGGGCATCGGGGTTGATCGGGTCGAGGCTGGTGCCGCTGCTGTCGTCGCACGACGTCCTCAGTCTTGCGCGGCGCTCGACCGAGAGCGATCGCGGCCACGTTACCGAAAAGCTGGGCGAGATGAGCGAATGGCCCGACCTCCTCGACGGAGAGCGGGTGGACGTCGCGATCGGCACGACGGGGACGACCTGGGCCAAGGCGAAGGACTGGGAGAAATACGACCGGATCGACCGGCATGGCGTCGTCGAGTTCGCGCGCGCGGCGCAGTCGGCGGGTGCGACGCGCATGATCGTCGTGTCGTCGAGCATGGCCGATGCGACGTCGAAGAACCGCTATCTGGCGATCAAGGGCCAGATGGAGGCGGATCTCGAAAGCCTCGGTTTCGAGCGGCTCGACATCGTTCGGCCGGGACTGCTTCGCGGCAAGCGCGGAAGCGAGCGGCGGTGGAAGGAACGGTTGGGCATTCTCGTCTCGCCGCTGGTCAATCCGCTTCTGCCGCGTAAGCTGCGTTCAGTGGATGCGGAGACGGTCGCGCGGGCCATCGCGGCTCTGGTCGAGGCGCCGGGGAAGGGGCGCTTCATTCATCATAACGAGCAGATCAAGACGTTCGCGGGATCGGGGGCGGCATCATGATGAAGCCGTTCATGCCGCGCGCGCCGATCGTGATGTCCTCGATCATCGGCACGTTCGCGGGCAGCGTGGCGATCGCGGCGATGCTGCTGGGCCTGGGCGACGGAAGCCTTGAAGAACGGCTGCGCACGGTCTGGTCGCTGATGCTGTTCACGGGGCTGCTCGTTCCCATCAGCGCGTTCGGAATCCTCATCTTCGGCTATCCGGCCGCCGCGGCGGTGGGCGACGCCTGGAAGCGGCCGTGGGTCGGGATCGCGGCGGTCCTGATGGGCGGGCTGGCCGGATTCATCACGCGGGTGACGCTCACCAGCGTCTTCGCGGGCGGGTTCGCGCGGCCGGGAATGGACAGCCCGATCCCGGTCGATGCCGGGATCGTCTATGGCGCCTGCGTCGGGCTGGCTTACTGGTTGTTCGAGCGCGACTGGCGGCTGCGCGACGCGGCTAGGCGGGCGGCCGAGGGTCCGGGCGAGGAAATCCCGTCGAGCGAGGAATTCGCGCGCCTGCCCTAGAAGCTTTGCGCCGCGGGACCTTGCAGGCTAGAGGCTGGGCAGACCCATTTCTCATCGGAATTGCGCATTTCCATGTCTCTCTACGCCCGCTTCCAGTCCGAACTCGACACCATTCTCGACGATCTCGTCGCCGACGGCACGTTGCCCGAAGCCCTGCCGCGCAAGGCGGTGGCGGTCGAGCCTCCGCGCGATCCGGCGCATGGCGACCTCGCGACCAATGCGGCGATGGTGCTGGCCAAGCCCGCGGGGACCAATCCGCGCGCACTGGCGGGCGAACTGGCCCCGCGGCTGGAGAAGGTCGATGGCGTGACGGGGGTCGAGGTCGCGGGGCCTGGGTTCATCAACCTCCGGCTCGAACCGACGATTTGGCAGCACGAGCTGGCCACCATCATCGGCGAGGGCGGTGACTACGGACGCGCGCCCGCCGATCCCGACGCGCGGACGGTGAACATCGAATATGTCAGCGCGAACCCGACGGGTCCGATGCACATGGGGCATTGCCGCGGCGCGGTGGTCGGCGATGCGCTCGCCGCGCTGCTCGAGTTTGCGGGCAGCACGGTCATCCGCGAATATTATGTCAACGATGCGGGGAGCCAGGTCGATACGCTCGCACGCTCGGCGCATCTTCGCTATCTGGAGGCGCTCGGGCATGACATCGGAGAGATCCCAGAAGGCCTTTATCCGGGCGATTATCTGATCCCCGTCGGCGAGGCGCTGGCGGCGGATTACGGCGACAAGTACGTCGATGCGCCGGAAAGCGACTGGCTGCCCGTCTTCAAGCCCGCGGTGGTCGACAAGATGATGGACCGCATCCGCGCCGACCTGAAGCTGCTCGGGATCGAGCATGACAAGTTCGCGTCCGAGGCCGAGCTGCAGGCGTCGGGCAAGGTCGACGAGGCGATGGCGACGCTGCGCGGCAAGGGTCTCGTGTACGAAGGCATGCTCGAGAAGCCCAAGGGCGAGACGCCCGACGACTGGGAGCCGATCGAGCTGACGCTGTTCCGGTCGACGCGGTTCGGCGACGACCAGGATCGCCCGATGAAGAAATCCGATGGCAGCTGGACCTATTTCGGCGCCGACGCGGCCTATCATTTCCAGAAGAGCCAGAACGCCGACCATCTGGTCAACATCTGGGGCGCGGACCATGCGGGCACGGTCAAGCGCATCCAGTCGGCGGTCACCGCGCTGACCGGCGGAGACAAGAGCCTCGACGTGAAGCTGGTGCAGATGGTGCGGCTGTTCCGCGACGGCGAACCGGTGAAGATGTCCAAGCGGTCGGGTAATTTCGTGACGCTTGCCGAGATGGTCGAGGAGGTCGGCAAGGACGTGGTGCGCTTCATGATGCTCACTCGCAAGGCCGACGCGCCCCTCGATTTCGATTTCGCGAAGGTGACCGAGGCGACCAAGGAAAACCCCGTCTTCTACGTCCAATATGCCCACGCGCGCATTTCCTCGCTGGGACGCAAGGCGGCCGAGGCGGGCCTCGACGCGGGCGAGGCGGATCTGTCGCTGCTCGACGAAGAGGAACGGGGCCTCATCAAGCTGGCCGCGCAGTTCCCGCGCATCGTCGGCGCGGCGGCGCAGGCGTACGAGCCGCACCGGATCGCTTTCTATCTCTACGACCTGGCGGCGGCATTCCATGCGGCGTGGAACCGCGGCAACGACGATCCGCAAAAGCGCTTCCTCTCGGAAGAAGAGCCAGCGCTGTCGCGCGCGCGGCTGGAATTGGCGCGCGGCATCGGGCAGGTTCTCAAGAACGGTCTCGCCATCATGGGCGTCGAGGCCGCCGAGGAGATGCGTTGATGGCCGATATCGCGGACGAAGACCGGCTCCCCTGGCTGCAGGAGGTCGAGGACGACGATTCGTCGGGCGCGATCTCCGCGACCAAGATCGCGATCGGTGCGGCGATCGTCATCGCGCTGCTTGCGGCGGTGGCGGGAACGACGTTCTGGCTGGGCCGCGATGCGACGACCGGAACCGCGACGGGCGAGCCCGAGCTGATCGCCGCGCCCAACACGCCCTACAAGATCCGGCCCGACGATCCCGGCGGGCTCGACCTGTCGGAGGACAGCGGTACGGCTTTCGCTACCAGTGCGGGCGAGGATCCCGACGCCCGGCTCGACACCGAGCGGCTGGGCGAACAGGCCCCGCGCATCGAGGTCGAGGAGCCGGCGAGCGAGCCGGCAACACCCGCGACGCCCGAACCCGGTGCTGCCCCGCCCGCATTGGTGCAATTGGGCGCCTATTCCTCCCGCGCGAAGGCGGAGACGGGCTGGGCGCTCCTTTCCTCGCGCTTTCCCGAGGTGGCGGCGCTCGACAAACGGATCGTCGCGGCGACGGTCAACGGTCAGCAATTGTATCGCCTGCGCGCCGGGGCACCCGACGCTGCCGCCGCACGGTCCGCCTGCGCCGCGCTTGACGCGGCGGGGGAAAGCTGCGTGATCGTCAACTGATGCAATCCGTCATTTACGGGCTGGCCGGGACCGCCCTTACCCAAGAAGAAGCCGATTTCTTTCGCGAGGCCGATCCGGCGGGCTACATCCTGTTCGGGCGCAACGTGGAGGACCGCGGCCAGCTATCCGCCCTGACCGAAAGTCTGAAGGAACTGCACGGGCGCGCGCGGCTGCCGATCCTGATCGACCAGGAAGGCGGGCGCGTTTCGCGACTGGCACCGCCCAACTGGCCCGCCTTTCCGCCGATGGGGGTCTTCGCCAAGCATTACGAGAAGAACCCGCGCGATGCGGAGGAAGCGGCGCGGCTGAACGCGCGGGCGATCGCGATCATGCTGTCGGAATGCGGGATCACCGTCGACGCGCTCCCCGTCCTCGACGTGCGACAGGAAGGCGCGGACGAGATCGTCGGCGACCGGGCGCTCGGTACCGATCCCGTCATGGTCGGCCAGTTGGGCGACGCGGTGATCAAGGGGCTGCATTCGGGCGGGGTCGTGTCGATCGTCAAGCATATGCCCGGCCACGGACGCGCACTGGTCGACAGCCATAAGGAACGGCCGCTGGTCACCGCGACCGCGCCCGAACTCGACATCGACCTGGCACCGTTCGAAAAGCTTGCCCACGCCCCGATGGGGATGGTGGCGCACATCGTCTATTCCGCCTGGGATCCCGACTATATCGCCAGCCAGTCCTCGACCGTGATCGAGGATATCATCCGCGGGCGTCTGGGCTTCGACGGCTGGCTGATTTCCGATGATCTCAACATGGCGGCAATGACGGGATCGATGGCCGAGCGCGCCATCGGCGTGATCTATGCCGGCTGCGACGTGGCGCTGCATTGCTCGGGCAAGATGGACGAGATGCGCGACGTGGCCGAGGTCGCGCCGACCATGACCCCGCGCAGCGTCGCGCGGATGCAGGTCGCGATGGCGCTCGAGCCGGATTTCGATCCGATGGGTTTCGAGGAATGCATCGCCAAGCGCGACGAATTGCTGGGCATCTCGGAGGACTAGGTCCTCCTCCGACAACGGACATTGTGTTGCAGGATCGTTGCGCTAGGCTCGCACCGTGGCCTACGAGTTCGCCTTTCACGCACCGACCGATCGGCAGGCGCTGCATCTCGACCTCGAGAATTGGGAGGGGCCGCTCGACCTGCTTCTCGATCTCGCACGGGCGCAGCGGGTCGATCTCACGCACATCTCGATCCTCGACTTGGCGATCCAGTATGTTACCTACATCGAGGAAGCGGCGAAGCTCGAGCTGGAGGTTGCGGCCGACTATCTCGTGATGGCGGCATGGCTCGCCTATCTCAAAAGCTGCCTGCTGCTCCCGGCCGATCCCGACGCCGACCCCAGTCCCGAGGAACTGGCGTGGAGACTACAGCAGCGACTGCTGCGGCTCGACGCAATGCGCGAGGCGGGCGCGAGGCTGCTGGCGCGTGACCGGGTGGGGCGCGACGTATTTCCGCGCGGCACGCCCGAAGGGTTGCGGACCGAACGCGAAACGCAGTGGCAGGTCAGTTCCTACGACCTCTATGCCGCTTATGGACAGGTTCGCGCGCGCACCCGTCCCGCGATGCACGTCGTCCACGACCGCCACGTGATGACGCTCGAGGCGGCGATGGAGCGACTGGGCGGCATGCTGGGCATCGCGATCGAGTGGACCGAGCTGACGCGCTTTCTGCCGCGATCCGACGATCCTGCGTTCCTGAGGAGCGCGCTGGCGTCTTCGTTCCTCGCCAGTCTGGAACTGGCGCGACAGGGGCAGCTCAGGATGAAGCAGGCCGAAGCGTTCGCCCCCATTCGGGTAAAGCGCGGATGATCGATCAATTCGCCCGCAGTGTGGAGGCCGTGCTGTTCGCCAGCGAGGAACCGCTGACCACCGAACAGATCGCCGCGCATGCGGGGGACGGCGATGTCCGCGCGGCGCTCAATGACCTGACGGCGCATTACGACGGACGCGGCATCGCGATCGTGAAACGCGGCGATCGCTGGCATTTCGAGACGGCGGGCGATCTGGCGCATCTTCTTCGCCGCACGCGCGAGGAACCCCGGCGCCTGTCGCGCGCCGCCACCGAGACGCTGGCGATCATCGCCTATCACGAACCCGTCACGCGTGCCGAGATCGAGGCGGTTCGCGGGGTGCAGATTTCCAAGGGCACGTTGGACGTGCTCATGGCTGCCGACTGGATCCGGACCGCGCGGCGGCGCGAGGTGCCGGGTCGGCCGCTCCAATATGCCACCACCAAGAGCTTCCTGACGCATTTCGGGCTGGAGAGCCGCCGCGACCTTCCCGGGATGGACGATCTGAAGGCCGCCGGTCTGCTCGATCCAGTCGACGAGGAGGAACTGGAGCTGGCGCTGGACGGCGGAGAAGACGACGACGTCGACGCATCCGAGGTAGAAAGTGACGCCGACAGCGCCTAGATCGGGTCGGACGCTTCTTTTTTGCCACGATTGGACATCACCATGGGTAATATCGGTCTTCCGGGTCTCCTGATCCTCGCCTTCATCATCCTGCTGCTGTTCGGCCGCGGACGCTTTTCGAGCATGATGGGCGACGTCGCCCAGGGGCTGAAGAGCTTCAAGAAGGGCATGGCCGACGAGGACGAGGCGCAGCAGCGCCCCGCCGAGCCGCGCCAGTTGCCGCGTGAAGACCGGACGATCGACGCCGAGGTCAGCCGCGACCGCGAGCAGGATCCGCGCGCCCGCTAGGCGCTGCGCGGGAGAATACCGCCATGTTCGGGATCGGGTCGATGGAGCTGCTGGTCGTGGCGCTCGCCGCGCTGCTGTTCGTCGGGCCCAAGGAGTTGCCGGGTCTGATGCGCACCGTCGGGCGCTTCATCGGCAAGGTGCGCGCCTATACCCGTCATTTCACCGCCGGCATCGACGCCGTCGTGCGCGAGGCCGAGATGGAGGAAATGGAAAAGCAGTGGAAGGCGCAGAACGCCGCCATCATGGCCGAATTTCCGCCCGAACAGTTCACCGACACGATGCTGCCGCTCGAACGGCCCGATGACGCGCCGAAGGACAAGTCGGCACAGGATGGCGACAAGTCCGACGCCCGCGGTGCGGGCGAGCGCGGGCCCGAGGAGGGTCGCGAGCTGCCGTGAAGGACGTCGACGACACCAAGATGCCGCTGCTCGAGCATCTCATCGAACTGCGCTCGCGCCTGTTGTGGGTCGTGGCGACGCTGGGGATTGCCTTCTTCGCCTGTTTCTACGCCGCCAAGCCGATTTTCGGCGTGCTGGTCCAGCCCTTGCTCGCGGCGGGCGAGGGACGGCTCATCTTCACCGACATCTTCGAGGCGTTCTTCGTCGAGGTGAAGGTGGCGCTGTTCGCGGCGCTGATGATCACCTTTCCGATGCTGGCGGTCCAGCTGTGGCGATTCGTCGCCCCGGGGCTCTATGCCAAGGAAAAGATGGCGTTCCTGCCGTTCCTCATCCTCACGCCCTTCTTCTTCGCGGGGGGAGCGAGCTTCGCCTATTTCGTGGCCATGCCGATCGCGCTGGAATTCCTGCTGGGATTCGAGGGCGAGATCGGCGGCGTGGAGACCGAAGCACTGCCCGCCATCGGCAATTATCTTGGGTTCGCGACCAAGTTCCTGTTCGGCTTCGGGGTCGCCTTCCTGCTGCCCATTCTGCTGATGATCCTCGAGCGCGCCGGGCTGGTGACGCGCGAGCAACTGTCCAAGGGCCGGCGGTACATGATCGTCGCGGCATTCGCGATCGCCGCGGTGCTTACCCCGCCCGATGCGGTGAGCCAGATCATCCTCGCGGTGCCGCTGGTGCTGCTCTACGAACTGGCGATCGTCGCGATCCGGCTGACGCACTGGCGCCGTTCTCGCCGCGAGGCGGCAGCCGAAGACCGTGTGGACGCAACGACCGCCGCTGCGCCGTCGACGACGGATGCGCCAACTGAAGTTTCAACCTCGGATGTGAATGTCGGGAGCCCCGAAAAAAATGGGGGCCCGGATTTGCCACCGGGGGGGGGGAGGGTTGGCAAGTCCGGGCCCGCGTGATCGGATAGCGAGAGCGGGGGGGCAAAAGGTCACTATCCAAGGCTATCAACGCCACTTTCGCCGAGGGGTTCCGACCGCGATTCAATTTTTTCGGTGCGCCCGAAGTTTACGCGGGGCGGGCGCTGTCGTCGTGCGGAAAGACCGGCAGTTCGACGGCATAGCTTCCCAGTTTCTTGTCCAGCGGGGAGCGGAGCTGGCGCGACAGCCCGTCGATGATCCGTTCGAACTGGACATGGCCGCCCGGGTCGCCCTCGTCGCCGATCAACGCTTCGCTCGCGACCGACAGGCGGGCGGTGAGTTCGCTCGTGCGCCGCAGACCGATCTCGACCGCCTCGCAGTCGCCGCGGTTGAAGGCATGTTCGACGATTTCGGTGATGAAGAAGGCCGCGGATACGGCGGCATCCTGCGTTGTCGCGGCGCTTTCGAGGTCGAGCGCGAAATCGACCTGCCGTCCACCCGGCGCGCTGGCGCGCAGCGAGGTGGACAGTTCGGTGATGAGCGGGCGTAGCTGGATGCCGCGGCTTTCCTCGATCTCCGCGAAATGGTTGCGGTGGACGACCGACAGCGCCTCGACGCGGCGGCCGATCCCGGCATAGGCGGCCTGCGCTTCCTCGCCCTCCGCGCCGCGCGAATGGATGTTGAGAAGGCTGGCGACGACCTGAAGGTTGTTCTTCACGCGGTGATGCACTTCGCGCACCAGCTTGCGCTGATTCTCGACGGCCTCGACCAGTTCGCGTTCGCCGGCCTCGATCCGGTCGACCGTATCGGAGAAACTTTGACCCAGTTCGCGGATTTCCGCTGCCGGGCCGAGCTTGTCGGGCGGCACGAAATCATGGCTGTCGATATCATAGTCGCGCACCGCGCTGTTGAGGCGGCGCAGCGGTCGCATCAGGACGAAATGGATGAGTGCCCAGGACAGGATCGCGGCGATCGCCCACATCGCGAGCGGGAGGAAGATCATCAACCGGTCGCGCAGCGTGATATCGACGAAACTGCCGCTGGCTTCCGCGGTCAGGCGACCCCGTGCGATATCGATTTCGAGGGTCTCGGTCTGGCGCTCGCCTTCACCGACATTGTCTTCGGACAGCAGAGATAAGGTCCGGGTGCCGTCGCGCAGAAGGAAGAGATCGACCATCTCCGCCTCCGCATCGATGGCTTCGATCAATTCGGCGCGACTGATTCTCCCGGTCGCGATCGCTTCGGGAATGCCGATCGAGAGATAGAGGCCGTCTTCCTCGCGGTTGATCCATAACGAAACTTCACCGGGGCCCACGGGCTGTCCGGGACGCACGCCGCTGGGGACGAGGTCACCGCACAACTGATTGTTGTCGGCGGTCGAAATCCGGAAATCGCGCGCCACCGCAGGAGCGACAGACAAGGCCGCACGCGCTTCGTCGCAAGGGTTCTGGCCGTCGGTCGCGATCGCGCCATAGGCTGCGATCCGCAGCGCAAGCACGTTGCGTCCAATCAGACCCTCGATCGCTCGCGCGGCCACCAGCATTTCAGCCTGGGTCTGACCCCGCAAGGCATCGCGCCGATCGTTCAACTCTGCGATGGTCGCCCAGATGATGATCGCGCCGATCGGCAGCAGCGTCAGCGTGAGCGCCAGAAACAGTTTGAAAGGTGTCGAGCGAAACCCGCGCGAGGGACGATCATCGCTCATGCCGCGCGCCGCGCTGCCCTAGTCCAGCTTGGACAGAAGGTCGCGAAATTCGTCGGGAATGCTCTCGCGAAGTGTGTCGTCGTAGACGGTCTTGAGAACGCGGCTTACCGAATCCCCGCCCGATTTGCCCTTATCCTCGGCCTTCGCCGCAGGCTTTTTGGACGCGTCTGACTTGTCGGGCATCGGCTCTTCATCGCGATCGGGTTTGGCGTTCAACGAAATTTCCCCTTCGCGCGGCTGAAGCGCCTGCGCTTTGAACTCAGTAAACTCTAACACGGTCATTGCGGCCCAATGTTCCGTGTGGCTCCCGCCGAGGCGGCGGGAGGTAGCGGCCCGCTGCCCCGCCCGTCAACCGATTGGTGGGCGATCGCCCGTGGCTCCGTTCCGTGCTTATCGAGCCTGTTCGCCCGGACCGTTATTCTCGGATTGAAACCAAATGGCCTGCGCTTTGTTCCCTCAACGAAACCATCGGAGCGCGTCATGCGCGCCGCCGTCGCGATCGGAAGGGTTACTTTCCATCACGGGGGTCTGTTGCAACGGAGCCGAAACCGTCCCAAGGGGGGACCGGACGGCATCCCTTTTGGAGTAGAGCGCTTTTATGTCACTTGGTCAGGAACTCGCCCCGCATCTGCCCTTTCTTCGCCGCTATGCGCGTGCGCTGACCGGCAGCCAGGTACATGGCGACAATTACGTGCGCACCACGCTCGAAACGATCGTCGACAACCCCGAAGAATTCCCCCGCGACCGCGATCCGCGGCTCGGGCTCTACCGCACCTTCCATGCCATCTGGGGCAGTGCCCACATCGATGACGACAGCGATCCGACGGCGACCGACATGGGTAATCCCGAAAGTGTGACGCAAGCGCGCCTGTCGCAGATCACGCCGCTGTCGCGCCAGGCGCTGCTGCTGACGAGCCTCGAAGGGTTCTCGAACGAAGACACCGCCTATCTGATCGATTCCTCCCCCGAGGATGTCGAGAAGCTGGTTCGGGAAGCGACCGAAGAAATCGAGAAGCAGACGCGTGCCGACGTTCTCATCATCGAGGACGAACCGATCATCGCGATGGATATCGAGACGATCGTGCGCGATCTTGGTCACAACGTCACCGGCGTGGCGGTCACCCGCGATGAGGCGGTGGCGCAGGCCAAGTCGGATCGTCCGAGCCTGGTCCTCGCCGACATCCAGCTGGCGGACGATTCCTCGGGCATCGACGCGGTCAAGGACATCCTCGCCGATTTCCGGGTGCCGGTGATCTTCATCACGGCCTTCCCCGAGCGTCTCCTGACGGGCGAGCGCCCGGAGCCGACGTTCCTCATCACCAAGCCGTTCCAGCGGTCGACGGTGAAGGCGGCAATCAGCCAGGCACTGTTCTTCGACGCGGCGACCGTTCCCGCCTAGGCAAAATTTCAACGATAACGAAGGAGGGGGCGCCAACCGGTTGTTTCGACATCGGTTCGTCCCTACCTTCATTTTGCTGCACCGATCTGCTTCGTTGCATCGGCGCATGACGTCTTGATTCGAGTTTGGGGGAATGATCGTTGGCTAAACCGCAGGAACATGAGGACGGCGAGAAGAAGCCTGATCCCGTTCCGCTGCCCGATGACGAGTTCAAGGACCAGCTGGCGCAGGTGATTCCGCATCTGCGTGCATTCGGTCGCTCGCTGTCCGGCAACCGCGATACCGCCGACGACCTCGTGCAGGAGACATTGTTGAAGGCATGGGCGGCGCGCAAGCGCTTCCAGGCCGGCACCAACATGCGTGCTTGGACCTTCATCATTCTTCGCAACCTCTTCCTGTCGCAGATGCGCCGCGCGCGCTTCAAGGGCGAGTGGGACGATGTGACGGCCGCGAAGATCCTCGCCGCTCCCGCGGCACAGGATCGTCACGTCGAACTGGGCGACATGCAGCGCGCGTTGATGCAACTACCCCAGCCGCAGCGCGAGGCCCTGATCCTCGTCGGTGCGGGCGGGTTCGCCTATGAGGAAGCGGCGCAGATTTGCGGATGTGCGGTCGGCACGATCAAGAGCCGCGTCGCACGCGGTCGCGTGGCGCTCGAAAATCTGATGGATTCGGACGAATTGGCGCCGCGCGCGCAGCACGACACCGATCCGGAACGCTCCGCGCTCCAGAACATCATGAGCCAGGTCGACGAGCTTTCGAACGAAAAATAGCATCCGGTTGTCGGATGCCACTGAATTCGTATGCGAAATCGAGACCGAGCCCTAATCGAGCTGGTCGAGAAGCTCCTGAAATTCCCGCGGCACACCGGCATCCACGTCGCGGTCGTACACCAGGCGCAGGTAGTTGCTCAGGGGCGCATCGCCGCCCGGGCCGCGCATCACCGTGCGTTTGGCGCCTGAGCGCGGGTAGGAGTTGTCGTCGTCCGTCATAATCTTTTGTGCATTGCTATACATCTCAAGGTCCACAACGCCGGAAGTCGCTTAGCGTTTCATCGGTTCGCCGTTTCGGGCATGGACCGATGATGGGAATCGAGCCCAACCAGCGCCGAAATGTTGCCCAAAGGGCACAGCAGTTCGCGCCCTTCCTGAGGGGCGCCGCACGAAGGCGGCCCGAGATTCTCGAAACCTTCGTCAGCGAGGGTTCGGATGCCGCCGTCGCGGCCGCCCTTGCGCTGCAGGCGGACGAGCCGGGCGTGCAACTTCGTCGTCGCCGCGACGCGCTGGCGCTGGCGGTGGCACTGGCCGACCTTTCGGGCGAATGGGATCTGGTCACGGTCACGCGGACATTGTCCGACTTTGCCGAAAGCGCCATCGACCGTGCGTTGGCCGTGGCCATTGACCAGGAAGTCGAGGGCGCGCCGCTGGAGGGCATGACCGCGATCGCGCTCGGCAAGCTGGGCAGTCGCGAGCTCAACTATTCCTCCGACGTCGATCTCATCCTGCTCTACGACCCCGACCGTCTGCCGGTACGGGAGGGCCGCGACGTCGGCGATCGCGCGGTCCGCATCGCGCGCAATTTCGTCGCCTTGCTTCAGGAGCGGACCGGCGAGGGCTATGTCGCGCGCGTCGACCTGCGCTTGCGCCCCGCCAGCGAGGCGACGCCCATCGCACTATCCGTCAATGCCGCCATCTCGCATTACGAGAGCGCCGCGATGGGATGGGAACGCGCCGCCTTCATCCGTGCGCGGGCGGCGGGCGGCGACCGCTTTCTGGGTCAGCGGTTCCTCGACGCGGTCGAACCGTTCGTGTGGCGACGTGCGCTCGATTTCGGCGTGATCGACGAAGTACGCAGCATCGCAGGACTGGTCCGCACCGAATATGCGGGCGGGCAGGCGTTCGGGCCGGGGTTCGACGTCAAGCGAGGACGCGGCGGGATCCGCGAGATCGAATTCTACGCGCAGTCCCTCCAGATGATCCACGGCGGGCGCGATCCGGCGTTGCGGGTGCCCGCGACGCTCGATGCCTTGGCGGCGCTCGGGATGGCGGGACATCTGCCGCACGAAGAGGTCGCCGAACTGTCGCGCGCCTACCGCACGTTGCGCGATGCCGAACACCGGCTCCAGATGGTCGAGGACCGCCAGACCCACACCATTCCCGAGGGCGCGGCGGCAATCGACAATGTCGCGCATCTGGCGGGCGCGGCCGATGGGGCGGCGTGGCTCGCCAGCCTGCGGCCGCATGTCGATGCCGTCGCGCCGCGCTTCGATGAACTGGTGGCCGAACAGGCCGAGCGGCTCCCATCGGACCGGGATACGCTGACCCGCGTGCTGGACGAACGGGGCGTCGCGGACGGTGCCAATGCGGCGCGGTTGATCGCGGGGTGGCGGTCGGGCAAGGCCCGCTCGTTGCGCAGCGCGAAGGCGCGCGAGGCGTTCGAGGCGATGCTGCCCGTCATGCTCGATGCCATCGCCGCCGCGCCCGATCCGGCGCATGCGTTCAACCGCTTCGCCGACATCGTCGAGCGGGTGCCGAGCGCGATCAACCTCTATCGCCTACTCGAGGCCGAGCCGACGCTGGCGCGCCTGCTCGCGCGCATCCTCGCGTTCAGCCCGGCCTTGGCGACCCAACTGGCGCGGCGGCCGGGGCTGCTCGACGGACTGCTCGACAAATCCGCCTTCGATTCGCCCGGAAGCGCGGCGGGGTTCGCAGCACGGCTGACCGATGCCACCGCGACGCTCGACTATGATCTCGCGCTCGATCGTGCGCGTCGGCTGGTGAACGAGAAACGGTTCGCGCTGGGCGTGCAGTTGATCGACGGCGAGACCGATCCGCTCGATGTCGCGCGCGGCTATGCCCATGTCGCGGAGGGCGCGATCCGTGCGCTGGCGGCCCGTACGCAGGCGGAGTTCGAGATCGTTCATGGGCGCTTCGACGGCGCAGGGCTGGTGATCGTCGGATTGGGGCGGCTGGGGGGCGAAGCGCTGACCCATGCCAGCGATCTCGACCTCGTGTTTCTCTACGACCACGGCAAAGCCGCGAAGAGCGCCGGCATCAAACCGCTCACCCCGGCGGATTATTACAACCGTCTCGCCAATCGCATCGTCGCCGCCCTGTCCGTGCCGACGGCCGCGGGACCGCTTTACGAAGTCGATACGCGGTTGCGGCCCGAGGGGCTAACGGGAAGTCTCGCGGTCGGTTTCGCAGGGTTCGAAGCCTATCAACGGCGCGATGCCTGGACATGGGAGCATATGGCGCTGACCCGGGCGCGCCCCCTGTTCGGCAGCGAGAAGGGACGCGCGCGCATCGACGCCATCCTGTCGCGCATCCTGAAGGCCGATCGCGACAATCCCGACGTCGCCCACGACGCACGGATCATGCGCGCCGACATGAGAGCGCACAAACCACCCGCTGGACCGCTCGACATCAAGCTGGGCGAGGGCGGACTGGTCGATCTCGAGTTCGCGATGCACGTCACGCAATTGTCGAGCGGCGAGGGGTTGGTGCCCGATCTGCGGACGGCGCTGGGGATGCTCGTCGATGCCGGCAGGGCGCCGGAGACGTTGCTCGCCGACCACGATCTGCTGACGCGGATGCTGGTGCTGCTGCGTCTGGTCGCGCCCGACAGCGCCAGCCCGTCGCGTTCGGCACGCGGGCTGGTTGCCGAGCGTTTGGGCTTCGGAGACTGGGACGCTGCCCTTGCGGCGCACGACGCGGCCCGCCTAAGAATAGCACAGTATTGGAAAGAGGTGCGTCATGCTTGAAGCCGGAGACAAGGCCCCGAACTGCACGGTGAAGACCGGGACGGGCGAAATGATCGATCTGCACGATCCGAAAGGAACGCTGGTCGTTTTCTTCTATCCCAAGGACAATACGCCGGGGTGCACGAAGGAAGCGATCGCCTTCTCCGAGCATCTCGAGGCGTTTCGCGAGGCGGGCGCGAAGGTCGTCGGCGTATCCCGCGACCCGATGGCGAGCCACGACCGCTTCACCAAGAAGCACGACCTGACCGTCCCGCTGGTCGCCGACGAGGACGGTAGTGTGTCCGACGGCTTTGGCTCGTGGGGTGAGAAGAAGAATTACGGGCGCACCTATCAGGGCATGCACCGGTCGACATTCATCGTCGGTGCGGACGGGATCATCAAGAAAGCCTGGCCCAAGGTGAAGGTGGCGGGACACGCCGAAGAGGTGCTGGAGGCGGTCAAGGCTCTCTAGGGCCGCCCTTCGACTGTCTTCACAAACTGCGCCGGCGTCGCCATATGGCGCACAAGCTCAACCGTTTATCCGAGGATCGCCCGTGGCCGAATTTACCCTGCCCAAGAACAGCAAGATCAAGAAGGGCGTGCGCCACGAAGCGCAGGAAGGCACCAACCTCAAGACGTTTAAGATCTATCGCTACGACCCCGAAAAGGGAGAGAATCCGCGTTACGATGAATATGTCGTCGATCTCGACAAGTGCGGGCCGATGGTTCTCGACGCGATCATCAAGATCAAGAACGAGATCGACCCGACGCTGACCTTTCGCCGGTCGTGCCGCGAGGGCATCTGCGGATCGTGCTCGATGAACATGGACGGCAAGAACGGTCTCGCCTGCACCAGCGCGATCGAGGATTATTCGGGCACGCTGACGATCCACCCGCTGCCGCACATGGAAGTGGTCAAGGACCTGGTCGGCGATTTCACGCATTTCTACGCGCAATATGCCTCGATCCAGCCCTGGCTGAAGAGCGAGACGCCCGAACCCTCTGGCAAGGAGCGCGAGCAGGCACCGGAGGACCGCGCCAAGCTGGACGGTCTGTACGAATGCATCATGTGCGCCTGCTGCTCGACCGCCTGCCCGAGCTATTGGTGGAACAGCGACAAGTTCCTCGGCCCTGCGATCCTGCTGCAGGCCTATCGCTGGCTGGCCGACAGTCGCGACGAGGCGACCGGCGAGCGACTGGACCAGCTCGAGGATCCCTATCGTCTCTATCGCTGTCACACGATCATGAACTGCGCCAATGCCTGTCCCAAGGGTCTCAACCCCGCCAAGGCGATTGCCGAAACCAAGAAGATGATCGCGGCCCGCGCGGCCTAGGCCGCCCTTCCCAATCCGTCATCGCGAGCGTAGCGAGGTTGCTGGACGGCCAGGCCTTCCAGTCCCGATCAGCGCGACGGTTCTCCGCGGTCGTTGCGCTCCCTCGCCATGACGAAGATGTGATGCCCCATAAAACTCCTGAAAAACCTCGCAACCGCTCCTACCAGCCGCATCCCGACTATCCGGGCTGGTTCTGGTGGGGCGGTTGGGACAATCCCGACAGCTTCGCCGCTCAGATTGGGCTGATGATCTTCAAGCCGGGCGACGAGCCGGGGACCGGCATCGTGCGGATGTTTCCCGAAGAGCGACATCTAAATCCCGGTGGCTCGATCCACGGTGGGTGCGTGATGAGCTTCATCGACATGGCGATGTTCGCGGGCGGGTTCGTCGCCGGCATGGAACGGGCGCATTACGTCACGCTCGACTGCCATACCCGGTTCATGGATCGCGGGCGCGCGGACGTTCCGCTCGATGCGCACGTGAAGCTGCTGCGACAGACGCCCGGCGGGATCGTCTTCCTGTCGGGTCATCTCGAGCAGGAGGGACGGCCCTGCTACGCGTTCAGCGGAACCTGCAAGCGCGTTCGCGACCCGCGAAAGAAGGGTGATGACGACAAGTAGCGGACCCGTCCGCGAGGCCTACGAGGCGCGGGTCGCCGCGGGCGATCTGCAGCGCGATTCCGACCAGATGGAGGCGGTCGCGGCGCTCGACCGCTTTGCCGCCGATCTCGGCCGGACGCGAACCGGATTTCTCAGCCGCCTGTTCGGGCGCGAGACACCGGCGCCGTGCGGCGTCTACATGTGGGGCGGGGTGGGACGCGGCAAGTCGATGCTCATGGACATGGCGTTCGAGCATATCGAAGCTGAGCCGAAGCGCCGCGCCCATTTCGCGCCCTTCATGCTCGACGTTCACGCGCGCCTGCGAAAAGCGCGCGATGCAGAGATCGAGGACCCGTTGATCCACGTCGCGCAGGAGATTGCGGGCGAGGCGCGCTTCCTCGCCTTCGACGAGATGATGGTCACCAACACCGCCGACGCGATGCTGATGAGCCGGCTGTTCACCGCGCTCATCGACGAAGGCGTCGGCATCGTGACGACGTCCAATCGCCCCCCCAACGATCTCTACAAGGACGGCCTCAACCGCCAGCTATTCCTTCCCTTCATCCGGCTGATCGAGGCTCAGATGCAGGTGGTGCCGTTGAACGGTCCGACCGACTATCGGCTCGACCGGATGAAGGCGCTGGACCTGTGGCATTCGCCGCTGGGCGAGGCGGCGACCCGCGCATTGAGCGACGCCTTCTTCCAGCTGACCGGCCATGCCGAGACCGAGTCCGAGAACGTGCCCTCGACCGAGCTCGATGTCGGCGGCGGGCGCACCCTTCACGTGCCCAAGGCGCTGGGCGGAGTCGCGGTCTTCAGCTTCCAGCGCTTGTGCGGCGAACCGCGCGGGTCGAGCGACTATCTCGTCATCGCGGAGGCGTTTCACACCGTGATCCTCGTCGGCGTGCCGGTCATGGAGCGCGAGATGCGCAACGAGGCGGCACGGTTCGTCCAGCTGATCGACGCGCTCTACGAGGGCGGAGTGCGCCTGCTGGTTGCCGCCGAAGCGGAGCCCGAAGACCTCTATCCCTCGGGCGACGGCAGTTTCGAATTCGCCCGAACCGTCAGCCGCCTCGAGGAGATGCAGAGCGAAGCCTATCTCGACCGGGGCGAAGAACCCTAGGCGACCTTCGCGACCGGTTCGGCCCTGTGTTCGACATGCAGCGCGGCCCAGCCGACCTGCGTGATCGCGAAACGGCGTCCGTGAGTGACCGGCGATTCCTCGGCTTTCAGCAACCCTGCCTCGGCCATGTCGTCCAGCATGTCGCTGACCTTGAAGCGCGGCAGTTCGAGATCCGCCGCGACCCCGGCGGCGGTGCGATAGTCGCGCGCCGTCATCGCGCGCAGCACGGCGTGATCGGTCTTGCCGAGGCTCGCGACGTAGAGTGCCTGCGCCTCGCTGAACGACCGGGCGACCTGCTGGTGCTTTTCGGCCTCCTTCTTCGCCGCCGCGCCCTTCGCGAGCTTGCGTTCGTCGGCGGAGCGATCGTCGACATACTCTGCCAGCGCCCGCGCCTTGGCTTGCGCCTCGCGCAACTGGTCGCGCATCGTGTCGAGATCGTCGAGCATGCGACGGTCGCTGCTCTCCACGGCGAAGCGGCCGGCATAGGCGGCGACCAGCCCCAACCCGAACAGGATCACGAGATTCTCGTAGATGTCGGCCCATTCGGCAAGAAAGATGCCCGTCACCAGTTCGGACCGCACAAGGCTCAAAAGCAGCGGCACGGCCCCCGCCGCGACGATCCCCACCATCAGGTAGGTTGCCAGACCGTAGCGCCGCGCCCCCCGGCGCGACGTGTCGCCGATGTCGGGTCGGTGCGGATGCCCCATCAACCAGGCGGCAACACTGCCCAGCACGGCGGCCGCGAAGATTACCGCCGCGACGGCGATCACTTTATCCATTGGCGTTTCCCCAATTTCCCCGGTGAACCCATGCCGCTCGCATGGCCTGATGAAGAAACTGCAAACGCGCTCCCATGCTGTCAAAGAAAAAGGCCGCTCAATCGAAAGGCCTTTTCACAAGGTTAACGGCATGCTGTCTGCCGATCAGAATATCGCGTCCAGAACCTGCCGGACGATCAACGTCGTGGGGTCGACGCGATAGACGTAGTTATTGTCGTAGATGTAACGATCGCGCGGATCGAGGTCGTAGCGACGGCGCACGTCATACGGAAGCCGGTCGTAGGGCGTCCAGTCATCGTAGCGGGCGTCGAACCGATAGCCGCGCTCGTACCGTTTCTTCGCCTGTCCCGGCGGCTGGCAACCGTTGTTCTTCTTTGCCAAGCCCGGCGGGCAGCCCTGCTGGGCATAGCCGTAGGAGTAGGACGACTGGTTCTTGTTCTTGCCGCCCTTTGCGTGCGCCGGCTGCGCGGCAGCGGGGGTGGCGGCGAAGGCGGCGGCGCCGAGCGCCAGGATTGCGATCTGTTTCATGGGAGTAACAATAGCAGGGCCGCCTGAACCGTTGCTGCCGAAAAGCGCGGTTTACGGCGAACGGAGCAGGATCGGCGATGCACCGTTCGGTAGGACCGCGAGCATCGCTTGGCGGTTGCAGGTCGCTCGCGGGCGGGTTAGGTGCGCGCACAAGAGAGTCGCACCCGCGACCGCACCGAAAAGTCTCGCATCCCGAAAGGACCCCCATGGCCCGCAAGAAAATCGCGCTCATCGGCTCCGGCATGATCGGCGGCACGCTCGCCCATCTCGCCGCCAAGAAGGAAATGGGCGACATCGTCCTGTTCGACATCGCCGAGGGGTTGCCGCAGGGCAAGGCGCTGGACCTGTCGCAGTGCGGCCCGGTCGAGGGCTTCGATGCCAAGATCAGCGGCACCAACGATTATGCCGATATCGCCGGCGCCGATGTGGTGATCGTCACCGCGGGCGTTCCCCGCAAGCCCGGCATGAGCCGCGACGATCTGCTCGGGATCAACCTCAAGGTGATGAAGGCGGTGGGCGAGGGCATCAAGAACAACTGCCCCGACGCGTTCGTCATCTGCATCACCAATCCGCTCGACGCGATGGTCTGGGCGCTGCGCGAATTCTCGGGCCTGCCGCACAACAAAGTCGTGGGCATGGCGGGCGTTCTGGACTCCTCGCGCTTCGCGACCTTCCTCGCGTGGGAATTCGACGTCTCGGTCAAGGACGTGAATGCCTTCGTCCTCGGCGGGCACGGCGACACGATGGTGCCGGTGCTCAGCTATTCGACGATCAACGGCATTCCCGTGAACGACCTCGCCAAGATCAAGGGCGTGTCGGAAGACCGCATCGACGAGATCGTCCAGCGCACGCGTGGCGGCGGCGGCGAGATCGTCGGCCTCCTGAAGACCGGCAGTGCCTTCTACGCCCCCGCGACCAGCGCGATCGCGATGGCCGAAGCCTACCTCGTCGATCAGAAGCGCGTACTGCCCTGCGCCGCCTATGTCGAAGGCAAATATGGGGTCGATGGCCTCTATGTCGGCGTGCCCGCGATGATCGGCGCGGACGGCATCGAGGACGTCATCGAGATCGAATTGTCCGACGAGGAGAAAAAGAACCTCGGCGTTTCGATCGACGCGGTCGAGGAACTGGTCGATGCCTGCAAGGGCATGGACGAGAGCCTGAAGTAAGGAAGGACGGGTCGATGCGTATCCTCACTCTTCTTTCCGCCGCCGCGCTTGCCGGCACGGCCGCTCCTGCGATGGCGCAGGACGTGCCCGATGCGGCGCAGGTCGCCGAATCGCTGGCTGCGTGCCGCGCGGTGACGACCGCCGACTGGATCCATCTCGACCAGCTTCGGGACCATGATTTCCGCGCCGCCGAGGCGCGCGGCCGCGGCGTGAGCAAGCGCAAGGTGCGCGGGCTTTACGCCAAGAAGGGCAATGACGCCTACATCATCGCCTCGAAGGACGAACTGGACGCCAAGCAGTGCGTCGTTTCCGCCGCGCTTGCCGACACCGCGGCCTACGGCCCGCTCGCCCAGGAGCTGTCGGCGATCATCGGCATGCCGGCGCGCCAGGACGGTCCCGCCTATTTCTGGGACGTCGAGGGCAAGCAGATCAAGATCGAGCCCGAAGGCGACGCCGACGAACCCTACGCTCGCTTCACCGTCACTGCGCTTCCCGCCGATTGATCCCCCATTTCGACCGCCAAGGACATCATATGAGCATTCTCGTCGACAAGAATACCAAGGTCATCACGCAGGGGATGACGGGCGACACCGGCACCTTCCATACGCAGCAGGCGCTCGATTACGGAACGCAGATGGTCGCGGGCGTCACGCCGGGGAAGGGCGGGACGACGCACCTTGGCTTGCCCAACTTCGACACCGTGGCCGAGGCCGTCGAGGCGACCGGCGCGGACGCCAGCGTCATCTACGTGCCACCGCCCTTCGCGGCCGACGCGATCTGCGAAGCGATCGCGGCCGAAGTGCCGCTGATCGTCGCGATCACCGAAGGCATTCCGGTGCTCGACATGGTTAAGGTGAAGGCGGCGCTGGAAGGCTCCAAATCGCGGCTCATCGGGCCGAACTGCCCGGGCGTGCTGACGCCGGGCGAGTGCAAGATCGGTATCATGCCGGGCAAGATCTTTTCCAAGGGCAGCGTCGGGGTGGTCAGCCGCTCGGGCACGCTGACCTACGAAGCGGTGTTCCAGACGACCAACGAGGGCCTCGGCCAGTCGACCGCGGTCGGCATCGGCGGCGATCCGGTCAACGGCACCAACTTCATCGACGTGCTCGAGCTGTTCCTTGCCGACGATGCGACCGAAAGCATCATCATGATCGGCGAGATCGGCGGCGACGCCGAGGAGCAGGCCGCGCAATTCCTCGCCGACGAGGCGAAGAAGGGTCGCAAGAAGCCCACCGTCGGCTTTATCGCGGGCAAGACGGCGCCTCCGGGCCGCCGGATGGGTCATGCCGGCGCGATCGTTTCGGGCGGCAAGGGCGGCGCGGAAGACAAGATCGCCGCGATGGAAGAAGCCGGCATCACCGTTTCGAAAAGCCCGAGCGAACTCGGCACGACGCTTTCGGCAGTGCTGAAGGGCTAGCCCGAACAGGCGCGCGCGGCGGCGGGAAAGTCCTGCTGCCGCTGGAGCGCTTCGTAGGCGAAGGTCGGACGATCCGACGACAGGATATGCAGGCCCGCGCTTGCCAGCGCGGCGTAGGCCTCGGCGCTCCCGTCCTGTTCGTCGAGCGTCGCGTAGGTGCCGTAGTTGGCGCTGATGCCGCTTTCGCCGAGGTATCGCCACAAGGCGGGACGGGGGGCCTGGAGACCGGTCCACGCGGTCATCCGATCGGACGGTACGCCGGAGGCTTCGTAGGCCGCCAAATCGTCCTCGGTGTTGATGCTGGCGGAAATCAGCAAGTCGCTGTTCTGCGCCACGGTCACCGCATCGTCGGCATTATAGGTGATGACCAACGCGCGGTCCTGCGCGCCGCGTGCCTCCAGCCAATCGAGGAGCGGCTCGAACGCCACCCCGCGCTTCACATCGAGTTGCAGGATCGCACGGCCCTTCGACCAGTCGAGCACCTCCTCCAGCGTCGAGATGCCGTAGCCACCGATATCGTAACGGACCGTTTCCAGTTCTGCGAGCGAGCGCGAGGCGAGCGGTCCGGTCCCGTCGGTATCCTGGTCGAGATCGTCATCATGGAAGAGGACATAAGTGCCGTCCGCCGTCTGCCGCACGTCGATTTCCAGCATCATGGGGGCCTCTGCCAATCGCGCTGCCATCGTCTCCAGCGCATTTTCCGGATAGCCCGCCATCGGCCCGCCGCGGTGCGCACTGACGATCGTGACGCCGCGCTCGCGCAGGCAGGTCAGGAAGGCACCGACGCCATCGGGCGCGGTCAGCGCGAGGGCGGGTTCGGGTAACGACGCGGCGCGCGGCAAGGCATCGCGCTGCACCGCAGGCTGTGCGCAGGCGGCAAGAGCGATGCACAAGGTGACGGCGAAAGCGTGTCGGTGCGTCAAAGCGAACTCCATCGGGTCTAGCCAATAGTCACGGCGCGGCCTAATCCCCGCCCTCACGAAACCACCTAGCCTCCCGAACGTAGGTCGGGAAGGACGAACAGCCCGCCGGAGCCTCCATGGACGCCCTCACACCCGAGAAAAAAGAAGGTCCTTCCTGGGCCCGCGACAACTGGCCCGTGACGAGCCTCGACGAAACGAACCTGGGACTCGATCCCGTCGAGGCGAACTATGTCGAGAAAGCCAAGGAAGCGGCCCAGGCCTCGGGCGTGACCGACGAAGCCGAACTCATCCGCGTCGCCGACAATTCGATCCGCGCGATGATGCTCATCCGTACCTACCGCGTACGCGGGCATCTGGCGGCGCAGCTCGATCCGCTCGGTCTGTCGCACCATGAATTTCCCGAAGAGCTCACCCCCGCCTATCACGGCTTTCCCGATCTCGACCAGGAAGTCTGGCTGGGCGGGGTCCTCGACCTCGACCGCGCGACGATCCGCACCATCACCGGCATCCTGCAGGCCAATTATTGCGGCACCGTCGGCGTCGAATACATGCACATCAACGATCTCGACGAGCGGCGCTTCATCCAGGACCGCGCCGAGGGCAAGAATGCCGAGATCCATTTCACCCCCGAAGGCAAGATCGCGATCCTCGAAAAGGTGATCGAGGGCGAGCAGTGGGAGAAATTCCTCGCGCGCAAATATGTCGGCACCAAGCGGTTCGGCCTCGACGGCGGCGAGAGCGCGATCCCCGCGCTGGAAGCGATCATCAAATATGGCGGCCAGATGGGCGTCACCGAGATGACCGTGGGCATGGCGCACCGCGGACGGCTGAACGTGCTCGCGAACGTCATGGGCAAACCCTATCGCGCCATCTTCCACGAATTCGCGGGCGGTGCCTCCAACCCCGAGGAAGTGGGCGGGTCGGGCGACGTCAAATATCACCTCGGCACCTCGAGCGACCGGTCGTTCGACGGCAACGACGTGCATCTGAGCCTCGTCCCCAACCCCTCGCACCTCGAAGCGGTAGATCCCGTCGTGCTGGGCAAGTGCCGCGCGATCATGACCATTCGCGGGGACAAGCATGGCAAGACCGTGCTGCCCATCCTGCTGCACGGCGATGCCGCCTTCGCGGGACAGGGCGTGGTGGCCGAATGCCTGATGATGAGCGGGCTTCCGGGCTATGGCACCGGCGGCACGATCCATTTCGTGATCAACAACCAGGTCGGCTTCACCACCTCGCCCCAGTTCGCGCGATCGAGCCCCTATCCCTCCGACATCGCCAAGTCGATCCAGGCCCCCATCCTCCACGTCAACGCCGACGATCCGGAGGCGGTGACCTGGGCGTGCAAGGTGGCGATCGAATTCCGTCAGCAGTTCGGGCGCGACGTCGTGATCGACATGTGGTGCTATCGCCGCTTCGGTCACAACGAAGGCGACGAGCCGAGCTTCACCCAGCCGTTGATGTACGACGAAATCCGCCAGCACCCGCCGATCAGCGAAATCTACGCCGCCCGGTTGATAGAGGAAGGCGTGGTCGGCAAGCAGTGGGTCGACGGTAAGGTCGAGGACTTCACGCGCCACCTCGAGGAGGAATTCGAGGCGGGCAACGGCTACGAACCCAAGCAGGCCGACTGGTTCGGTGGCCGCTGGTCCAAGCTGCAGAGCCCCGAGGAAACCGTCTCGGGCCGCCGCAACATTGATACGCACATATCGGGCGAAACCTACGACAAGCTCACCGAAGTCCTCACCGACGTCCCCGAAAACCTCGACGTCCACAAGACGCTCGCGCGTATCCTGAAGGCCAAGCGCAAGGCGCTGGACGAAGGCGCGGGGATCGACTGGGCGACGGCCGAAGCGCTGGCGTTCGGAAGCTTGAGCCTTGATGGCTATGGCGTGCGCCTGTCGGGACAGGACAGCGGGCGCGGCACCTTTTCGCAGCGCCACGCCGTCTGGGTCGACCAGAATTCGGGCGAGAAGTTCATCCCGCTGCGCGAGATGGACACGGGCGGCGGGCCCTTGTTCGAAGTGCGCGATTCGCCGCTCTCGGAATATGGGGTGATGGGGTTCGAATATGGCTATTCGATCGCCGATCCCATGACGCTGACGCTGTGGGAAGCGCAGTTCGGCGACTTCGCCAACGGCGCGCAGATCATGATCGACCAGTTCATCGCTAGCGGAGAGGCCAAGTGGCTGCGCGCCAGCGGGCTCGTCCTGCTGCTGCCCCACGGGTACGAGGGGCAGGGGCCCGAGCATTCGTCCGCGCGTCTCGAACGCTTCCTCCAGCTGTGCGCGGAAGACAACATGCAGGTCTGCAACATCACGATGCCGGCCAACTATTTTCATGTCCTGCGCCGCCAGATGAACCGCGATTTCCGCAAGCCGCTGGTGATCATGACGCCCAAATCGCTGCTGCGCCACAAGCGCGCGCAATCGACCCGCGCCGATTTCACCGACGCCGAGCATGGCCATTTCTACCGTATCCTGTCGGATCCCGACGGGGCGCCGAGCGACGCGACGAAGAAAGTCGTGCTCTGTTCGGGCAAGGTCGCGTTCGACCTCATGGACAAGCGCGACGAGGCGGGCATCGACGATACGCAGATCATTCGCATCGAGCAGCTCTATCCCTTCCCAATCGAGCCGCTGGTCAAACGCCTCGCCGCCATGCCCAATCTCGAAAAGCTCACCTGGTGTCAGGAAGAGCCGCGCAACCAGGGCAGCTGGCTCTTGGCGCACGAACTGATCGAACGATGCCTCACCGAAGCGGGGCACGAGGGGATGCGCCCCGTCTATGCGGGACGCGACGCCTCGGCATCGCCCGCCACGGGGCTCGCCAGCCGCCACGCCAAGCAGCAAGCCGCCTTGATCGAACAGGCGCTGGGGCTCTAAGGCACCAGCCGAACCACCGAAGGAAGAAACGAACCCGATGGCAACCGAGGTCAAGGTCCCGACACTGGGCGAAAGCATCACCGAAGCGACGGTCGGCGAGTGGCTGAAACAGGTCGGCGATCCGGTCGAACAGGACGAGCCGATCGCGAGTCTCGAGACCGACAAGGTCTCGGTCGACGTGCCGAGTCCCGTCGCGGGCGTGATCGAAAGCCACGAAGTGGCCGAGGGCGACACGGTCGAGGTCGGCGCGCTGATCGCGAAGGTCGGCGAGGGCCAGGGCACCGAAACGGTCGCGGACGAGAAGAAGCCCGCCCGTGACGAGCAAGCCGAATATGGCGGCCCCGACGCGATCCAGGAAAACAACGACGTCGTCGACCAGCACGAGGCGGGCGAAGTCGCCTCGGGCGACCTGACGCTGAGCCCCTCCGTGCGCAGAGCGGTGCTCGAGCACGGCGTCGACCCTTCCAAGATCGCCGGCACCGGCAAGGACGGCCGTATCACGAAGGACGACGTGCTGAAGGCCGCGAAGGAGAAGGGCGAGGCGCCTGCCGCCGCCCCCGCACCCGCCGCCAAGGCCAAGGCCGCCACCGCCGCTCCGGCGCTACAGTCTGCGGCCGGCGAGCGGCGCGAGGAGCGGGTCAAGATGACGCGCATCCGCCAGACGATCGCCAAGCGCCTCAAGGAGGCGCAGAACGAGGCCGCGTTGCTCACCACGTTCAACGACGTGGACATGAGCGCGGTCATGGAAGCGCGCGGCAATTACAAAGATATGTTCGCCAAGAAGCACGGCGTGCGCCTCGGCTTCATGAGCTTCTTCATCAAGGCCTGCGCGCTCGCCGCCAAGGACGTGCCGTCGGTCAACGCTCGCATCGAGGGCGACGAGATCGTCTATCACGACTATCTCGACGTCTCGGTCGCGGTCTCGGCGCCCAAGGGCCTCGTCGTCCCCGTCATCCGTTCGGCGGATCAAATGAGCTTCGCCGATATCGAGAAGACGATCGCCGATTACGGTGCACGGGCCAAGGATGGCCAGCTCACGATGGAAGAGATGCAGGGCGGCACCTTCACCATTTCCAACGGCGGCGTGTTCGGCAGCCTGCTGTCGACCCCGATCATCAATCCGCCGCAGTCGGCGGTGCTGGGCATGCACCGGATCGAGGAGCGCCCCGTCGCGGTCGATGGCGAGGTCGTGATCCGTCCAATGATGTATCTGGCGTTGTCCTACGATCATCGCCTGATCGACGGGCGCGAGGCGGTGACCTTCCTCGTCCGGGTCAAGGAAGCGCTAGAGGATCCCACTCGCCTGCTGATCGACCTCTAGGGGCACTGCCGCTCGCGCTCGCGTCGTGCGATGAGCGAGGGAGTGCCCATCGAAAGCTTCTGACATGATCCGACCGATTCATCTCCTCGCCCCCTTCCTCCTGGGCCTCGCGGCCTGCGACATGGCGGGCGAAATGGCCAAGGACCAACTGGGCGAACAGGCCCGCGCCGCGTTCGTCGAGCGATGCGAGGGTGTTGCCGCGAATGTCGGCTTCTCGAACGACACGTTGACGCCGGTATGCGGTTGCAGCGCCGACCGGCTGCTCGAAAAGGACGTCTCCGAACTGGCGCAGGTCGATCGTGCGCGGATCGAACAGATTCTTTCCGAATGCGCGAGCGAACAGGGTCTCTCGCCCAACCGACCCGAAGGGCTGGAGCCGCCGCCCGAAAACAGCTTCTGAGCCGGGCCCGCCTTGCCCTTTGGGGGACAGGCCCTATGTCGAAGCCCAAGGATCAGAATGACATGATGAGGCAGGCGCTCGATGGCTGACAAATACGACTATGACGTTCTCGTGATCGGTTCGGGGCCCGGCGGCTATGTCGCTGCGATCCGCGCCGCGCAGCTGGGGTTGAAGACCGCCTGCGCCGAAAGCCGCGAAACGCTGGGCGGGACCTGCCTCAACGTCGGTTGCATCCCGTCGAAGGCGTTGTTGCATGCCTCTCACCTTTACGAAGAAGCCAAGGGCGGACATCTGAAGAAGTTCGGGATCAATCTCGAAGGCGCGAGCCTCGATCTCGACCAGATGCATGCGGAGAAGGCCGAGGCCGTGAAGGGTCTCACCGGCGGCATCGAATTCCTGTTCAAGAAGAACAAGGTCGACTGGCTCAAGGGCCACGCCAGGTTTACCGGTGCGCACACCGTCGATGTCGACGGCAAGAGCGTGACCGCCAAGGACATTGTCATCGCCACCGGCTCGTCGGTCACGCCGCTTCCGGGCGTGGAAGTCGATAACGACCAGCATGTCGTCGTCGATTCGACCGGCGCGCTGAAGCTTCCCAAGGTGCCCGACCATATGGTCGTCATCGGCGGCGGCGTGATCGGGCTGGAACTCGGCAGCGTCTGGCGGCGCCTGGGCGCGAAGGTCACCGTGGTTGAATATCTCGACCAGATCCTGCCTGGAATGGACGAAGAAGTCCGCAAGGAAGCCAACAAGATCTTCAAGAAGCAGGGCTTCGAATACAAGCTCGGAACCAAGGTCACCGGTTGCGAGGTGAAGGGCGACAAGGCGGTTCTCTCGATGGAGCCGGCCAAGGGCGGCGATACCGAGACCCTCGAGGCCGATGTCGTGCTCGTCTCGATCGGTCGCCGCGCCAATACCGACAATCTCGGGCTCGACGCCGTCGGGCTGTCGGTCAACGATCGCGGCCAGATCGAGACCGACCATGATTTCGCGACCAGCGCCGAGGGCGTCTGGGCGATCGGCGACTGCGTCCCGGGCCCCATGCTCGCGCACAAAGCCGAGGACGAAGGCATTGCGGTCGCGGAGAATATCGCGGGCGAAGTGGGCATCGTGAACCACGACCTCATTCCCTCGGTCGTCTATACCTACCCCGAGATCGCGGGCGTGGGCCTCACCACCGAACAGGCCAAGGAAGACGGCTTCTCGATCAAGGTCGGCAAGTTTCCGTTCATGGCGAACAGCCGCGCCAAGACCAATCGCGACACCGACGGGTTCGTGAAGATCATCGCCGACGCGGAAACCGACCGCGTGCTGGGTGTATGGATCATCTCCTCGCTCGCCGGCACCCTGATCGCGCAGGTCACGCAGGCGATGGAATTCGGCGCCACGAGCGAGGACATCGCCTACACCTGCCACGCCCATCCGACCCATGCCGAAGCCATCAAGGAAGCGGCGATGGCGGTGCAGGGCAAACCGATCCACATCTAGACCGGCACGCTTTACAACCGCCTCACCCCCGGCGAAAACTGGAGACCGTGCCGCCGCGCCCGTGCGCGCGGCAACGACAGGGATCTTGGCCGGTGCCGGGATGACGGGGGTCGAATGCGCTTACGTAAATCGCTTCGCCAATGGCATATCTGGCTCGGCTGGCTGGTAGGGGTGCCGTTGCTGTTCTGGACGTTGTCGGGCTTTTTCATGGTGCTGAAGCCGATCGAGGAAGTGCGCGGCGAGCATCTGTTGTCCGCCGAAGCCGTCCCGACGCTCGAGCGTACCCCGTTGCTCCCCGGAGAAATGCAGGGGGAGACGAGCCTTGAACTCGTCGCTCGCGAGCGGGGCCTCTATTGGGTATTGAACGGCGACACGCTGATCGAGGCCGAGGCAGGGCGCCGTGCCGAGCCGTTCAGCGCCGCCGATGCCCGCGCCGAGGTCGAGGCGCGCTATGTCGGGACGAGCCCTATCGCATCCGTGCGTGCGGTCGATACTGCCGATCCTCCCCTCGACTGGCGGCGCGAAACGCCCGCCTGGGCGATCGAAACCGAGGATGGGACGCGCTTCTATGTCGAACGCGACACGGGACGCATCGCGGCGGTGCGGACCGGGTGGTGGCGCGCCTTCGACTTCATGTGGGGCATCCACATCATGGACCTGCAGACGCGCGAGCATATCGCGAACAACTGGCTCCGCGTGTTCAGCGCGCTTTCGCTCGTCACGATCCTGATGGCGCTGGTCCTGCTCCCGCTGTCGCAATGGCGACGGCGGTCAAAGCGATAGGAGCCGCTTCCACCAGCTCGTTTCGACGGGCGCTGCGGGCGGTGCCGTGACCATCCGGCATTCGAGGCAGCGCGCCTGCATGGCGGGGCCGCTCATCAATTGTTCGATCGTCCCGATCGCTTCCGCGAGCGCGGCGTCGGGTCGACCTGCGATCCGCGTCCACGGATCGACGGGCGCCGCGTCGGCGCGCACGCCGAAAAGATCGCGGAAGAAGCCGAAATCGTCCGCACGCTGGATCCGGCGGATGCCGGGTTCGCCGTCGATTTCCGCCAGCTCTGCGGCATAAGCGACCGCTTCTTCGAGCCCGCCGAACCGATCGACCAGTCCCAGCTGGCGTGCGGTTCCACCGTCGTAGACGCGTCCGCCGCCCAACTGCTCGGCGCGTGCGCGGGGAATGTCGCGGTTCTGCGCGACGAGGGTCAGGAAGCGATCGTAGATGCTGTCGACCCCAGCCTGGAATACCGCATCGGCCGCGTCGCTCGGCCCTGCGAACAGGTCCGGCTCGCCCGAAAGCGGCGTCGTCCTGATGCCGTCGACGCCGATGCCGAGCTGCTCCATCGTGCCCTCGAAACTGGGCAGTACGGCGAACACGCCGATCGACCCGGTGACGGTCGACGGTTCGGCAAAGATCGCGTCGGCATCCATCGCCACCCAATAGCCGCCGGACGCCGCTACGTTGGCGAAGCTCGCCACGACCGGTATGTCCCTGTCGGCCTTCACGTCGGCGATGGCGGTGCGGATCTCTTCCGACGCGAGTACCGATCCGCCGGGGCTGTCGATCCGCAGCACCAGTGCCTCGAGCCCTTCGTCCTTGCCCGCCTCGCGGATCGCCTGCGCGATGCTGCCGCCCGCCGCCTCTCCGACGGGGGAGAAACCGTCGACGATGGTGCCGGCAATGGTGACGACGCCGATCGGCCCGTCGTTCGTATCGTCAAGTTCGATGCCGATATAGTCGGCCAGTTCGATGCGCTCGAACCCGCCCATGGCGTCCTCGTTCTCGCCGCCGAGGCTCGCCAGCCGTGCGTGAAACTCCTCGCGCGTCGAAAGGCTGTCGACCAGCCCGAGACCGAGCGATGCCGCAGCCAGATCGGGCTGCTCCGCCGCGACCGCCGCCGGATCGTTGAGAATCCGGTCGATCTGAGCGTCGGGCCGAGCCGCGCGCACGTCCTCGCGCCATTGTTCGAACAAAGCGCCCGCCAGCGCCTCGGCATTCTGCCTCGCCTCGGGACTCATCTGTGTTTCGGTATAGGGTTCGGTCGCCGACTTGAAATCGCCCGCGCGATAGACGTTGGCGCTGACCCCCAGCCGGTCGAGCAGGGCGCCGAAATAGAGGTTGTTGCCCCCCGGTCCCGCCAGCGCGACGGTGCCGAGCGGGTTGAGATGAATCTCGGTCGCGTGCGCGGCCAATTGATATCCGTCGCCGACATAGCCGGTGGCGTAGGCGATGACGGGTTTCTCCGCGGCGACTTCGGCGATCGCATCGCCCAGGGTCGTCATCGCGCTCTGTCCGCCGCCGAGGAAGCCGTCGAGGTCGAGGGCGACCGCTTCCACCCGCTCGTCGTCCTTCGCCAGCTCCAGCGCCGCGACGAGGTCGGCCAGTTCCCATTCGCCGATCGAGGGCGCACCGGCCAGCGCGGCGAGCGGATCGGGGGCGCTGGCTTCCTCGACCACGATCCCGTCGAGGTCCATGACCAGCACGCCGTCGCCGACCACGGGGTCGGGCGTGCCCTGCAACGCCACGAACAGCACCCCGAAGAACAGGAACATGAAGATGAGGACCAGAAGGTCCTTCACCCCGACCAGCAATTTCCAGATGGCGCGTGCGAAACTCATGACGTCTCCTCGTGTCTTGCCACCGAAGATAGGGCGGCGAGCGCCGCGTGCCACCCTTATTCGCTGGACGGCCAAGGGCGACGACGGGTAGCGGCAGCCGGTCATGGCCGCACGCGCACCCGAAACCAGCTGGAAACGCGAACTTCGCGTCACGCTCGCGCTCGCCTGGCCGCTGATCCTCACCAACCTCACGATGGCCTCGGTCCAGGCGATCGATACCTTCTTCGTCGGGCGCTACGGAACGGCAGAACTCGCCGCGGTGGCGCTTGCGCTCAACCTCACCTTCGCGCTGAACCTGATCGCGCTGGGCGTGATCACAGCGGCGAGCCCGATGATGGCGACGGCGCTCGGACGGGGCAGGGGCCGCGTGAAGGACGTGCGCCGCTCGTTCCGTCAATCGGTCTGGCTCGCGATCACCATCACGGTGCCGGTATGGGCGATCCTGATGAATGCCGAAATGGTGATCGGCTGGCTGGGACAGGATCCCGCGCTCGCCGCCGACGCGCAGACCTTCCTGTGGGGCTATCTCTGGTCGACCTTTCTCTTCCTCCTGTTCAACGCCATGCGCAATTTCCTCGCCGCGCTCGAACGACCCGGCTGGATCCTGCTCATCTCGGCCTCCAGCATCCCGATCAATTCGCTGCTCGATTATGCGCTGATCTTCGGTGAATGGGGGGCGCCCGAACTGGGCGTGTTCGGTGCGGGAATCGCCAGCACCATCACCTGGACACTGATGGCGGCCGCGATGGTCGTGGTGGTGCTGAGCGACCGGCAGTTCCGCCGCTATCACCTGTTCGCGCGTTTCTGGCGCCCCGACTGGGACCGCTATCGCAACATGTGGAAGCTCGGGCTGCCGATCGGTCTGGCGATGGGATTCGAGGGCGGGATCTTTTCCGCGGCCGCCTATCTCATGGGCCTCGTCGGCCAGAACGCGCTGGCCGCGCACGCCATCGCGCTGCAGATCGCCGCACTGTCCTTCATGGTGCCGTGGGGGATCAGCCAGGCAGCGACCGTCCGCGTCGGCGTGATGCTGGGCCGCGGCGACCGGCAGGGTATCGCCATCGCGGGCAATGTCGCCTGGGTGCTGGGCATCGGCTTCATGAGCTTCATGGCGCTCTTCCTGTTCCTGTTTCCGCAGCAGCTCATCGGCCTTTTCCTCGCCGACACGCCCGAGAATGCCGAGGTGGTTGCGCTGGGCGCCAGCTTCCTCGTCATTGCGGCCATCTTCCAGATCGTCGACGGGGCGCAGGTCGTGGGTGCCGGGGTGCTGCGCGGGCTTCACGACACCCGCGTGCCGATGGTCTTCACCTTCATCGGCTACTGGCTGATCGGGATCGGGGCCGGCGCGTGGCTGGCGTTCGAGCGCGGCTGGGACGGGGTCGGCATCTGGTCGGGCCTCGCCATCGGACTGGCCATCGTCGCGGTGCTGATGTGGTGGCGCTGGCAGCGACGCGAGGCCCTCGGGCTGACGAGCGAGGCCTAGGGCGTCTCGGACGGACGATCGTCGTCGCGGCGGATTTCCGGCTCGAGCCGGCGCAGCATTTCGGTTCGTTCGACCGTCTCGGTCTCCTCGACCTGGGTCATGCGGATTTCCTCCACCAGTCGTAGCTGACGGGTGACGACCAGCTCCTCTTCGACGACGGACAGGATCGTGACCCCATCTTCGAAGCGCGGGGCAGGGGGTTTGTCGACGAGTCGGTCGCACGCGATACGCTCGATTTCGACGCGCCGGTGACGAAGGTCTTCGCTGAGAGTGACTTCCTCGCGCACCGCCCGGGTCATTACCGTTACCTGCCGCTCGCGTTCGCGGGTCTTGAGGTCGACCCGCTCTTCCACGATCGGCACGGTGCTTTCTTCCACGACGTCGTCGCGGGGTGATTGCGGATCGGTCATTTCGGTCGTCCTTTTCTTGGGTGTTCTGCTCGAAAAAAAGGGGTCGGCGCTCGATAGCAGCCGACCCCCCGTTTCTCCTGATCGTCGCGATCGAGCGCTAGCGGTCGCGGCGCTTGTTCTTGTCGATATCGACCTTGGTCTTGCGAACGGTCTCGTCGACATGTTCGACCTTGTCGCCGCTGCGTTTCTGAAGGACCACCTCGTCGGTCACGACGGTGTCCTTCGCGACGACCGCCTCCTCGCTGCGTTCGGTCATGCTGACGCTGTCGCCCTTGAACAGGGCGTCGGCGTCCTTGTCCGACACGCGCCGGTCCTTGACGTCGCGCCGCTCGGCGGTGACGTCTTCCTTGCGCAGGCTCACGTCTTCGGAGACCTGTTCCTTCTCGACGCGGGTCGTGACGGTCATGCCCTTTCCGCCTTCGCGAACGCGCTTGCCGATGGCGACCCGTTCTTCGGCGATGGGGATGACCTTCTCCTTAGAGACCTCGGTCTTTCCATAGTCGTTGTCGCGATTGGCGAACGCCTCGGCGCGATCGCCGTACACGACCACGTCGTCATGGATGTCGAGCGGCTCGACGGCGGTGCAGCGACCGTCTTCCAGTCGGACGGCGGCCACTTCGTTGCGATCGCCATCCACTAGAAGATCGTCGATCTTGCCGATGCGCTGGCCATCGGGCGTGACGAGCGGATAACCGCGGACGTCCTGTGCCTCGTTGCTCAGTTCGTATCCGTCGAGGCGATCGAGATGCTCGTAGCGTTTGTCATGTTTCATAGGAAAACTTTCTAGTTGGAGGGGGTGGCCATCTCGATGGTGCGCGCGACGACGTAGCGGTCGACGTTGGCGGGAACCTGCGCGTCGATGGCGGAAGGAATGGCCTCGCTCGAAGCGAACACGTCGCCGGTCATCGACAGGATCGAACCCGGATTGATGTCGAATTCACCTTCGGTCATGTCGGAGGGCGTCTGCTCCTGATCGAAGATCACGAACGTACGGCGCCCGTCGATTTCGGCCCAGAAGGACATGTCGCCCGCCAGTTCGATGACGCGGACATTCTCGACATCGATCGAGGATCCGATCGCGAGGGTGTCGGTCTGGTCGAGGTCGTCCATGGCCATCGTATCGGTCGACGTATCGGCGGAATATTCCGCGGCATTGGCGTCGGCGTCGACCGCGGCATCGTCATCGTCGTTGGCGGCGAGCAGCCACCAGGCGAGTCCAAGGACCACCAGCAGCGCCAGCACCCCGATCCACCAGGGGATCCCGGAGGATCGTTTTTCTACAGGAATTTCAGCCATTTGGGATGTCCGTTCTTTTTTGTCGCGTTGAACCCTCCCAATAAGCGGCAGAATTCCGAAGTTCATTTAAGTATATTAGTTTTCCGCGGATCTTTGGCAGCTATGGCGCTAATCCGCCCCGCAGGGTGGTTGCCTGGCAAAGCTGCGACGAATTTTTTGGCCGGCGGACCTGTTGACAGGCTCGGGGGCGGCACCCAAATGCGTGCCACGGCTGGCACTCTCGACTGGGGAGTGCCAGCTAAGATCATCATTAACAGAAGAGGGGCCGCAAATGGCTTTCAAACCGCTTCACGACCGTGTTCTCGTCCGCCGTGTCGAGGCCGACGAAAAGACCGCCGGGGGAATCATCATCCCCGACAGTGCCAAGGAAAAGCCGCAGGAAGGCGAAGTCGTCGCCGTGGGCTCGGGCACCCGTTCCGAAGACGGCAAGATCACCCCGCTCGACGTGAGCGCCGGCGACAAGATCCTGTTCGGCAAATGGTCGGGCACCGAGGTCAAGATCGACGGCGAAGACCTTATCATCATGAAGGAAAGCGACATCCTCGGGATCGTCTCCTAAGGCCCGCTTCCTCGCGAATTCAGAACCTTACAGAAAGGCAATCACATGGCTGCCAAGGACGTCAAATTCTCGCGGGACGCCCGCGAACGCATCATGAAGGGTGTCGACATTCTCGCCGACGCCGTCAAAGTGACGCTCGGCCCCAAGGGCCGCAACGTCGTCATCGAGAAGAGCTTCGGCGCACCGCGCATCACCAAGGACGGCGTCAGCGTCGCCAAGGAAATCGAGCTCAAGGACAAGTTCGAGAACATGGGCGCGCAGATGCTGCGTGAAGTCGCCTCGAAGACCAACGACATCGCCGGTGACGGTACGACGACCGCGACCGTGCTCGCCCAGTCGATCGTCAAGGAAGGCATGAAGTCGGTGTCCGCCGGCATGAACCCGATGGACCTGAAGCGCGGCATCGATCTTGCCGTCACGAAGGTCGTCGCGGATCTCAAGGATCGCTCCAAGCCCGTCAGCGGCAACGAGGAAATCGCCCAGGTCGGCATCATCTCGGCCAACGGCGACCGCGAAGTCGGCGAGAAGATCGCCGAAGCGATGGACAAGGTCGGCAAGGAAGGCGTCATCACGGTCGAAGAGGCCAAGGGTCTCGAATTCGAACTCGACGTCGTCGAAGGCATGCAGTTCGACCGCGGCTACCTGTCGCCTTACTTCATCACCGATCCGGAAAAGATGACGGTCGAACTCAACGATCCGTACATCCTGATCCACGAGAAGAAGCTGTCGAACCTTCAGGCGATGCTCCCGATCCTCGAGAGCGCCGTCCAGTCGGGTCGTCCGCTGCTCATCATCGCGGAAGACATCGAAGGCGAAGCCCTCGCGACCCTCGTCGTGAACAAGCTGCGTGGCGGCCTCAAGGTCGCGGCGGTCAAGGCACCGGGCTTCGGCGATCGTCGCAAGGCGATGCTCGAGGACATCGCGATCCTGACGGGTGGCGAGATGATCAGTGAGGATCTCGGCATCAAGCTGGAGAACGTCACGCTCAACATGCTCGGCACCGCCAAGCGCGTGAAGATCGACAAGGACAACACCGTCCTCGTCGACGGCGCGGGCGAGAAGGACGCGATCGACGCGCGTACCGGCGCCATCCGCCAGCAGATCGAGAACACGACCAGCGACTATGACCGCGAGAAGCTCCAGGAGCGCCTCGCCAAACTTGCGGGCGGCGTTGCCGTCATCAAGGTCGGCGGCGCCACCGAAGTCGAGGTCAAGGAACGCAAGGACCGCGTCGACGATGCGCTGCACGCCACGCGCGCTGCGGTCGAGGAAGGCATCGTTCCGGGCGGCGGTACCGCGCTGCTCTACGCCAAGTCGGCGCTCGACGGCATGACCGGCGAGAACGACGACCAGACCCGCGGCATCGACATCGTTCGCCGCGCGCTGGAGGCGCCGGTTCGCCAGATCGCGCAGAATGCGGGCTTCGACGGCGCCGTCGTCGCGGGCAAGCTGACCGACGGCAACGACCCCTCGATGGGCTTCAACGCCGCCAACGACACCTACGAAAACCTCGTGAGTGCGGGCGTCGTCGATCCCACCAAGGTCGTGCGCACCGCGTTGCAGGACGCCGCTTCGGTCGCCGGCCTGCTGATCACCACGGAAGCCACCGTGGCCGAACTGCCGGATGACAAGAATTCCGGCGGCGGCGGCGGCATGCCGGGCGGCATGGGTGGCATGGGCGGCATGGACTTCTAGTCCCGCTCCCCATCACCGATGGCAAAAGGAAAAGGCCGGGGTTCACGCCCCGGCCTTTTTCGTTTCGCCCGTCCCGGACGCGCTCATTCGGTGACGGCAGGGTCGGTCGGCGGCGTGGGATCGGCGATTTCGGCGGCATCGAGACGCGCCTCGATGCTGTCCAGACGTTCGTTCGCGCGACGGTCGGGCCGCTCGGGCGGCTTCTGTCCACAGGCGGCGAGCGATGCGACGATCAGCGTCAGGGCGACGAGGCGAACCATGGCTTCACCCTAGCGCAAAATCCGACAGTCGCAAAAAGAAAGGGCCGCCCACCGCAGTGGACGACCCTCTCTCTTTTCATCGGATGATGAAAGAAGGCTTTCGCCAGCTTACATTTCGCTGTCGACTTCGGCTTCCATTTCGTTGCCGGCTTCTTCCATTTCCATTTCGGCTTCGTCAGCGGCCGCATCCATGTCTTCCATGGCGTTGTCGGTGGCGCCTTCGACGGCTTCGCCAGCGGCTTCAGCGTCCGCTTCCATGGCTTCACCGGCATTTTCCATATCCGCTTCGACGGCTTCGTCGGTCTGCGCTTCACAAGCGGCGAGGCCGAGGCCGAGGACCATGGCGGTCAGAGCAATCTTCTTCATGATGTAATCCATTCCTTGTTAGCGTGCCCGCTCAACGCGACCACAAGGCAAAGACCCGCCGATAAGGGCGGGTCTGACACTATTTTTACAAGGTCGCGAACACCCATGCAATAGATTGATGTTTCGGCAGTAATCTCGCCTTCCATGGAAAAAGCCTTGGCAGACATAAAGAATTCTTTATGTCTTTAACCCATGAATGTCGGCATGGACATCCTCAACACCTTCCAGGCGCTGGGCGAGGAAAGCCGCCTGCGCATCCTGCTGCTCGTGCGCGAAATGGAATTGACGGTGGGCGAGATCGCGCTGGCGCTCGGCCAGAGCCAGCCGCGCGTGTCGCGCCACCTAAAGATTCTCGACGAGGCCGCGCTGGTCAAGCGGCGCAAGGAGGGGGCTTGGACGTTCGTCGAGCCGCGGATCGCGATCGACGATCCGCTGTACGAACTGGTCGAAGGCGGGCTCGCGGGGGCCCTGGCCCGATCGGTCGAGGCCGACGCGAAACGTCTGGAAGCGATTCGGATCGAACGCGCGGAAACCGCCAGCCGCTGGTTCGCGCAGCGTGCCGAACAATGGGACCTCCTTCGCGGCCTGCATGCCGACGAGGAGGAGATCGAGGCGGCGATGGCCGATCTTCTCAAGGGCCGACCGCTGGGCCGGCTTGTCGACATCGGCACCGGGACGGGGCGGATGCTCGAACTGTTCGCCCCCGGCGCGAGCCAGGCGATCGGCATCGACCGTTCGCCCGACATGCTGCGGCTGGCGCGCGTGCGGCTCGACGTAGCCGAGACCGAGACGAGTCTTCGTCAAGGTGACATGTTCGCGCTGCCGCTCGCCGATGAAAGCGCCGACACGGTGATCGTGCATCAGGTCCTGCACTTCGCGCACCAGCCCCGCGCCGCGATCGACGAAGCGGCCCGCATCCTTGCACCCGGCGGGCGCCTGCTGCTGGTCGATTTCGAGGCGCACGACCGCGAGGAACTCCGCCGCGATCATGGCCATCAGCGGCTGGGTTTCGCGACCGACAGCATCCGCGGCATGGTCAAGCTGGCGGGTCTCAAACCCGCGCGGCCCGTGCGGATCGAGGGAGAATTGAACGTCATGCTGTGGGCGGCCGACCGGCCGCGCGCGGCCCGGGAGAAAGCCGCATGACCGATACGACTGCCGATGCCCCCAAACCCCTGTTCGAGCGCCCGTCGGGCGACATCGACGTCAGCTTCGAATTCTTCCCGCCCAAGACCGACAAGATGCAGGACCGCTTGTGGGAATCGGTCGAGCGTCTGGCCCCGCTGGCGCCGCGTTTCGTGTCGGTGACGTACGGTGCGGGGGGATCGACCCGCGAACGGACGCACGAAACGGTCAAGCGGATCGTCGATGAAACCGACCTGACGCCCGCGGCGCACCTCACCTGCGTCGCGGCCACGCGGGAGGAGGTCGATGCCGTCGCGCGCGACTATTGGGAAGCGGGCGTGCGGCACATCGTCGCCCTGCGCGGTGACCCGCCGTCCGAGGGCGCGACGTTCGCCCCCCATCCGGACGGCTACGCGAACGCGGTCGAGCTGGTCGAAGGCCTGAAGAAGGTGGCGGACTTCGACGTGTCGGTCGCCGCCTACCCCGAATGCCATCCCGAGGCGCTGAGCTTCGATGCCGACCTCGATCATCTGCTGCGCAAGATCGACGCGGGGGCGAGCCGCGCGATCAGCCAGTTCTTCTTCGATCCCGAACCCTTCTTCCGGCTGCGCGATGCGCTCGCCGCGCGCGGCCGCGAGATCGAACTGGTCCCCGGCATCCTGCCCGTTTCCAACGTCGCACAGACCCAGAAATTCGCCGGGATGTGCGGCGCGAACATTCCCGACTGGATGGCCAGACGGTTCGTCGGACTGGACGACACCCCGCGCGAGCGCGAACTGGTCGCGGCGACGATCGCGGCCGAACTGTGCGGACAGCTTTATGCCGGCGGCGTCCGTCACTTCCATTTCTACACCTTGAACCGAGCGGAGTTGAGCTTCGCCATCTGCCGCCTGCTGGGAGTGAGCCCCAAATGACGAAGGCCGAACAATTGCGCGCGCTTGCCGCCCGTCGGGTGCTGGTCAAGGACGGGGCCTACGGCACCGCGATCCAGAAGCTGGGGCTGGGCGAGGCGCAGTTTCGCGGCAACGTCGCGCTCGAGCGGGAGCAGCGCGGCAACAACGACCTCCTCAACCTTACACAGCCCGACGCGATCGAGGCGATCTGCATCGCCTATGCGCAGGCCGGGGCGCACGTGCTGGCCACCAACAGCTTCAACGCCAACGCGATCAGCCAGGCCGACTATGACGCCGCGCATCTCGTCGACGACATCAATATCGCAGGCGCCGCCATCGTTCGGCGGGTCGCCGACCGCTTCTCGACCGACGAGGCCCCCCGCTTCGTCGCGGGCGCGGTGGGACCGACCAACAAGACCTTGTCCCTGTCCCCCGACGTGGCGGACCCCGGCTATCGCGAAGTTAGCTTCGATGAAGTGGTGAGCGTCTACGAAGGGCAGGTACGCGCGCTGGCAAACGGCGGGGTCGATTTCATCCTCGTCGAAACGGTGTTCGACACGCTGAACGCGAAAGCGGCGGTCGTTGCGACAAAGAATGTCGAGCGCGAGATCGGGCGAGATCTGCCGTTGATGCTCTCGATGACGCTGACCGACCTGTCGGGCCGCAATCTGTCGGGCCACACGGTCGAGGCTTTCTGGGCGACCGTCCGCCACGCCGATCCGCTCACCATCGGCCTCAACTGCAGCTTCGGCGCGGAAGCGCTGCGGCCGCATCTGAAGGCGCTGCATGCGCGCGCGGCGACCCTCGTGATGGCCTATCCCAACGCGGGGCTGCCCAACGATCTGGGCGAATATGACGAGGGTCCGGGAGAGACCGCGCGCCAGGTTGCCGAGTGGCTGGAGGAAGGACTGGTCGATATCGTCGGCGGCTGCTGCGGCACCACGCCGGAGCATATTGCCGCCATTGCCAGGGAATGCGCGGGCGCCATTCCGCGACGTCCGGCCACGCGCACGTCGGACATGGTGCTCGCCGGCCTAGAACCCTTGGAGATCGCCTCGTGACGAGCGCCGCCGTCAATTTCATCAATATCGGCGAGCGGACCAACGTCACCGGTTCCGCCAAATTCCGCAAGCTCATCCAGGCCGACGACTATGACGCCGCCGTCGAAGTCGCGCGCGAACAGGTCGAGAATGGCGCGCAAATCATCGACGTGAACATGGACGAAGCCCTGCTCGACGGGGTCGAGGCGATGACGACGTTTCTGAAACGCATCGCCGCCGAACCCGACATCGCCCGCGTGCCCGTCATGGTCGACAGCTCCAAGTGGGAGGTGATCGAGGCCGGGATCAAATGCGTGTCCGGCAAGCCGATCGTCAATTCGATCAGCCTCAAGGAAGGCGAGGAGCCTTTCCTGAAGCTGGCCGCCAAGTGCCGCGATCTCGGCGCGGCGGTGGTCGTGATGGCGTTCGACGAAACGGGCCAGGCCGACACGAAGAAGCGCAAGGTCGAGATCTGCGCCCGCGCCTACGACCTTCTGCTCGCCAACGGCTTTCCCGCCCACGACATCATCTTCGACCCGAATATCTTCGCCGTCGCGACAGGCATCGACGAGCATCGTCGCTACGGCCTCGATTTCATCGAGGCGACGAAGGAAATCCGCCAGCGCTGCCCGGGCGCACATATCTCCGGCGGCCTGTCGAACCTCAGCTTCTCGTTCCGGGGCAACGAAACGGTGCGCCGCGCGCTCCATTCGGTGTTCCTCTTCCACGCCATTCCCGCGGGTCTCGGCATGGCGATCGTCAACGCGGGTCAGCTCGACGTCTATGACGAGATCGATCCCGAACTGCGCGAGGCGTGCGAGGACGTGCTGTTCGACCGGCACGACGGCGCGACCGACAAGCTGATCGATCTGGCCCAGCGCTATCAGGGACAGGGCGCCAAGGCCTCGACGAAGGACGACAGCTGGCGTGACCGCCCGGTCGAGGAACGGCTGACCCACGCGCTGGTCAAGGGAATCGACGCCCATGTCGAGGAGGACGTGGAAGAGGCGCGACAGTCGCGCGGCCGCGCCATCGAGGTCATCGAAGGACCGTTGATGGACGGCATGAACCATGTCGGCGACCTGTTCGGATCGGGAAAGATGTTCCTGCCCCAGGTCGTCAAGTCCGCGCGCGTGATGAAAAAGGCGGTGGCGCGGCTGCTTCCCTATATCGAGCGGGAGAATGTCGGCGGATCCAATTCCACGAAGGGCCGGATCGTGCTCGCGACGGTCAAGGGCGACGTCCACGACATCGGCAAGAACATCGTCGGGGTCGTCCTGCAGTGTAACGGCTACGAAGTGGTCGATCTGGGCGTGATGGTCGCGTGGGGCGACATTCTCGACGCGGCACGCGCGCGACAGGCCGACATGATCGGACTGTCGGGTCTCATCACGCCCAGCCTCGATGAAATGGTACACAACGCCAGCGAAATGGAGCGCGAGGGAATGGACCTGCCGCTGCTGATCGGCGGGGCCACGACCAGCCGCGTGCATACCGCGCTCAAGATCGCGCCCGCCTACTCCGGGCCGGTTCTGCACGTCGTCGATGCCAGCCGCGCGGTCGGCGTGGCGTCGAAGTTGATGGGCGAAGGGCGTGCGGCCTATGTCGGGGATATTGCGGCAGATTATGCCAAGGTGCGCGATGCCCGCGCCGGAAAGGGCAAGGGCGCGATCCTGAGCCTTGCCGAGGCGCGCGCCAACGCTCCGACGTTCGATCCCGAAGGGGTCGCCACCGCGCCCGCCAAACCGGGCCGGCACCTGTTCGACGACTGGGATCTCGCCGACCTGCGCGAGACGATCGACTGGACGCCCTTTTTCCGGTCCTGGGAACTGGCCGGCACCTTTCCCGCCATCCTCGAGGACGAGGTCGTCGGCGAAACCGCGACCGAACTGTACGCCGAGGCGCAGGCCATGCTCGATCGCATCATCGAGGAAAAGTGGCTGACTGCGCGCGGCGTGGCGCAGGTCTGGCCCGCGCACCGCGATGGCGACGACGTGATCGTCGATGGACAGCGCATGCCGTTCCTCCGCCAGCAGGTGAAGAAACCCGGCGACCGCGCCAATTTCTGCCTCGCCGATTTCGTCGCCGACGCGGACGACCATGTCGGCGGGTTCGCCGTGGCGATCCACGGCGCCGATGAACGGGCGAAGGCGTTCGAGGCAGCCGGAGACGATTTCTCCGCGATCCTCCTGAAGGCGCTCGCCGACCGGTTTGCGGAAGCGTTCGCGGAGCGTTTGCACCAGCATGTTCGCACCCAACTATGGGCCTACGCTCCGGACGAGGATTTGGGCAACGATCAGCTGATCGCCGAAAAGTATCGCGGCATCCGGCCCGCGCCCGGCTATCCCGCCTGTCCCGACCATGGGCTGAAACCGCCGCTCTTCGCGCTGCTCGGCGGAGAACCTGCGGGCATCACGCTGACCGAGAACAATGCAATGTGGCCCGCAAGCGCAGTGTCGGGATTCTATTTCGCGCATGCCGATGCGGCCTATTTCGGGGTGGCGCGTGTCGGGGCGGACCAGGTCGCGGACTATGCCGAGCGTGCCGGGATCGACCTGGCGACCGCCAAACGCCGCCTTTCGCCCAATCTCGACGAGGCTGCGGCGGCAAGCTAGGGCGGGGCCATGCTGGCGCGCTTCCTCCTGTTGCTTCTCGCCCTGTTCGCAGCCTCCGGGCCTGCGTGGGGGCAGCAGAACAACATCCGTCCCACGCTCGTCGCCGAAGGTCCCGTTCCGGTGGGCGGCGGCGAGGTGGAACTGGCCATCGTCTTCCGCACCGATCCCGGCTGGCACGGCTATTGGCTCAACCCCGGCGACGCCGGCCTGCCGCTCCAGATCGAATGGGACGTCCCCGACGGCGTCGAGGTGGGCGACCTGCGCTTCCCGACACCGGTCATCCTGGAGGCCGCGGGTCTCATCAACTACGTCTACAAGGGCGATCATGCCCTGCTGACCCGGCTGACGGTGCCGCCGCGCTCCTCCGGCGTGGTGCGAATCGCGGCCGACATGCGCTGGCTCGCCTGCACCGACGAGGTATGCGTTCCCGAACAGGGACGCGTGGATCTCGCCATTCCCATCGGCGAGGGGACGGATCGGGGCTACGAGTTCGACGCCTATCGCCGCGACCTGCCGCGCCTGTTGGAAACCCCGGCGCGATTTGCGAAAACGGGCGAAACATTGTCCATCGCGCTGCCCGTTCCCGAAACGCTAGACGTTGGCGAACCGACCCTGTTCCTCGCCGACGACAGGGTGATCGACTATTCGGCAGAGCAGCGCTTTCGCCGTGACGGCGACCGGCTGATCGTCGATCTGGTCGCGCGCGAGGGCGCCGACCCCGCGTCGCTGGCGGGGGTGATCCGGCTGGGCAACGGGCAGGGCCTGGAATTTCGCGCTCGTCCGGGCGAGGTTCCGACGGGAGGGCGACCGATCACCGGGGATGGCGGGGGAGAAGCGACGTTGCTCGCGCTGGCGGGCGCGTTGATCGGCGGACTGCTTCTCAATCTCATGCCGTGCGTCTTTCCGGTCCTGACCATCAAGGCGCTGCATCTGGCCCGCTCGGGGACCAGCGAGACGCGCGCCCGTCGTGACGCGCTCGGCTATACACTCGGCGCGGTACTAGGCACTGCCTCGCTCGGCCTGCTGCTGATCCTGCTGCGCGAAGGCGGCAATGCGGTCGGCTGGGCCTTCCAGCTTCAGGATCCGCGGACCATCTTCGTCCTACTCCTCCTGTCAGGTGCGATTACCTATAATCTGCTCGGTCTGTTCGAGCTTCCGGTCGTGGCCGGCGATGTCGAAACCCGTTCCTCCATCGGGACCGGAGCGCTGGCCGCGTTCGTCGCCACGCCCTGCGCGGGACCGTTTCTCGGCACCGCCATCGGCACCGCGCTCCTGCTCCCGCCGCTCGTCGGCATGGGCATTTTCGCGATGCTCGGGCTGGGTCTCGCGCTTCCCTTCCTTGCGCTGGGGTTCATTCCCGCGCTGCGGCGAAGGATGCCGCGCCCGGGTCCGTGGATGACCACCTTCAAGCGCTGGCTCGCGCTTCCGATGGGGCTGACCGTCGCTGCCTGCCTGTGGCTCCTGTGGCGACTGGCGGGACCGGTCGGACTGGCGGGCGGCATCTTCGCATTGGGCTTGATGGCCGCCATCTTCGGCCTGATCGCCCGGCGCGTCGGGATGCTTCGCACCGCGGTGGCGGCCGTCGGCGCGGTCGCCCTGCTCGGCATCGTGACGCTTCCCGACCGCCCGATCGAGCGCAACGTCAGCGTTCCGGGCGCGACGGCTTGGAGCCCCGAGCGCGTCGCCGCTGCGCGGGGCGCTGGGCGGCCCGTCTTCGTCTATTTCACCGCCGACTGGTGCCTCACCTGCAAGGCCAACGAGCGCGTCGCCATCGCCCGCGACAGCGTGCGCGAGGCTTTCGATGAAGCCGATGTTGCCGTCTTCGTGGCCGATTGGACCGATGGGAACGACACCATCACCCGCTTCCTCGAAGAGCGACAGCGCGGCGCGGTCCCGCTCTATCTATGGTATCCGCCGGGCGAGGAAGCGGAGGAACTGCCCCAGCTCCTCACGCCTTCGATGCTGACCGAACGCGCAGCAGCGAGCTGACGGGAAACCGGCAGCAATCAACGTTGCGGAGCGTCAGTCCTGCGCGCTCCAGACGCGTTCACCGCCCACATAGGTGGCGAGAACGTCGGTCTCGCTGATCTGCGAGGGATTGATCGCGGAAATGTCACGATCCACGATAATGAAATCGGCATAGCGACCCGGCTCGAGCGCGCCGAACTGTTCCTCCGCGAACCCCGCATAGGCGGCATGGACGGTAAAGGCGGCCAGCGCGGTGCCGAGATCGACGGCTTCCTCGGCGCGCCATCCGCCTACGGGTTCGCCGCTGGCATCGACCCGGGTGACGGCCACTTCGAGCCCCGCGAAGGGATTGGGATGCTCTACCGGAAAGTCGGAACCGAAGGCGAGGCGCGCGCCGCTGTCGAGCAGGCTTTTCCATGCATAGGCGCCACCAAGCCGATCCATGCCGAGCCGTTTTTCGGCCATCTGCCAGTCGCTCGTCTGGTGCACGGGCTGCATCGAGGCGATCACGTCGGCGGCGGCGAGACGGGGAAGATCGACGGGGTCGACGATCTGCACATGCTCGATCCGATGGCGCGGCGACACCGCCATGACCTGCGTTGCCTTGAGGTTCTCGAGGATGTCGAGAACGCCGTCGTTGGCGGCATCGCCGATCGCGTGGATCGCCAGCTGGAAACCGCGCTCGGCACCCTGGCGGGCGAGCTCGCCCAGTTCGTCCATCGGGGTGACAGGCAGTCCCAGCGTGTCGGGCTTGTCTTCGTAGGGTTCTTTCAGCAGCGCGCCGCGCGAGCCGAGCGCGCCGTCCGAATAGAGCTTGATCCCGCCCATGCGCAGCTTGCCATCGTACAGCCACGGAGTGGGGCCGGTGCCCGCGATGCTGAACGCCGGTTCGAGGGCGGCCGAATAGCTCATGATGCGCACCTTGAGCTCGCCCGCATCGCCGGCGCGGCGCATAGCGTTCCAGCCATCGATGCTGGTGCCCATGTCGGCGACGGCGGTGAGGCCTTCGGAAAGCGCGAACGTCTGGGCCGCGGCGAGCGCGCGATCCGCATCGGCGGCGGTGCCCCGCGGCATGCCGACGTAGAGCAGCTCCTCGGCGGTATCGACGAACACGCCCGCAGGATTGCCGTCGGCGAGCCGTTCGATCGCGCCGCCTTCGGGATCCTGCGTGTCAGCGGTGATATTGGCCCGGCGGATCGCGGCACTGTTGGCCACAACCGCATGACCGTCGACGCGGCCGAGAATCACCGGGCGGTTGCCCACCACGGCGTCGAGATCGGCGGCGGTGGGGAAACGGACTTCGTCGAACAGTTCCTGGTTCCAACCGCGACCGTACAGGAACGGCAGGTCGGGATTCGCCTCGGAATATGCTGCCAACCGCTGCTGCAGGTCCGCGATCGACGACGTGCCGGTAAGGTCGAGATTGAGCTGGGCATCGCCGAGGCCCATCACGTGACCATGCGCGTCGATCAGTCCGGGAAGGACATTCGCCCCGCGCAGATCGACCACCTCGTAACCCCCGCGCGGCAGCGACTGGCCGGGCTGCATCAGCGACACGATGCGTCCGTCGGCGTCGACGACGATACCGGCAAAGCGCTGAATTTCGCCGTCCGCGGTGGCATGAACGCCGTTCATGTTGGTGTAGACCGTCTGCGCGGCGGCGGGGGTGGCGGCGATGGCGAAAGCCGCGCTGGCGGCGAGGAAAGCGTGCTTGATCATGTCCTACGCATAGCATTGTCGCCGGACAGCGGAAGGGCTAGGCGGCGGCGTCAGGGAGAGAAAAGATGAGCGTGACGATCGACGACGTGCGCGCCGCCCACGAGCGGATCGCGGGGCAGGTGCTCGAAACCAAGATGGCCAAGAGCGTGACCCTCGGCGAGATGGTCGGCGCCGAAGTCTGGCTCAAGTTCGAAAACTACCAGTTCACCGCCGCCTACAAGGAGCGCGGCGCCCTCAACAAGCTCAGCCAACTGACCGAGGAGGAAAAGCGGCGTGGCGTGATCGCCGCGAGCGCGGGCAACCATGCCCAGGCTGTGGCCTATCACGGCGCCCGGCTCGGTATTCCGGTGACGATCGTGATGCCGACGCCCACGCCCACCATCAAGGTTGAGCAGACCGAGGGGCATGGCGCGACCGTCGTGCTGGAAGGCAAGGTGTTCGACGATGCCTTCGCCCACGCGACTCAGCTTGCCGAGGAAAAAGGCTATGTCTTCGTCCACCCGTTCGACGACCCCGACGTGATCGCGGGGCAGGGCACGGTCGGGCTGGAGATGCTGGCCGTGGCCCCCGATCTCGATTGCCTCGTCGTGCCGATCGGTGGCGGCGGCTTGATGAGCGGCATCGCGATCGCCGCGCGGGCGCATAATCCGAAGATCGAGCTGATCGGAGTCGAGGCGGCGATGTTCCCCGCGATGAAGTGCATCGTGGAAGGCACCGAAGCGGTGACCGGCGGCGCCACGCTGGCGGAAGGGATTGCGGTCAAGCAGCCGGGGCAGATCACCCGCAAGATCATCGGCGAACATGTCGACCGGATCGAACTGGTCAGCGAAGCGGCGATCGAGCATGCGGTCGCGCTGCTGGTCGGGATCGAGAAGTCGGTGGTCGAGGGAGCGGGCGCGGCGGGACTGGCGTACATCCTCGAAAGTCCCGAGCGGTTTCGCGGCAAGAAGGTCGGCACCGTCCTGTGCGGCGGTAATATCGATCCGCACCTGCTTTCCAACGTTCTGGTGCGCGAACTGGTACGCGCGGGCCGCATCGCGCGCTTGAAGATCGCGGCCGAAGACCGGCCGGGCGCGCTGGCGACCATCACCGCTAAATTCCACGAGTGCGGGGTCAACATCATCGAGACCAACCATCACCGCATCTTCAACGCGCTCCCGGCAAAGGACACGCTGATCGAAGTGGAGTGCGAAGCGCGCGATGCTTCCGCGGTGGATCGGGTGATCGACAAGCTGACCGAGTGCGGTTTCGGCGTGGAACGGGCCGACCGCCTGAGCGCCGCCGACGACGAAATGTCCTGACGCGCACCTCCGTTTACCGCGTTTCGTTTCAGATCGGCACGGATCGATTCAAAATGTGGCACCTCGCCGGTGCCAAAAGTGTTGCGTCCCTGTTAACTTCGTTCCTAGTTTCGACAGGCAACGGATCAGTACAGGAGATCGCAAGGGTGAGCGCCCCATTCCGCTTCCCGAAATTTTTCGTCACCAATCCCGCTCCCTGCCCCTATCTTCCGGGCAAGGTGGAGCGGAAGGTGTTCACCGAATTGACCGGCCGCAATGCGGGCGAGCTCAACGAGGCGCTGGGCAAGATCGGTTTTCGCCGGTCGCAGTCGGTCGCCTATCGTCCGAGCTGCACCGATTGCGATGCCTGCGTTTCGGTGCGCATCCGCGCGAGCGATTTCAAACCGGGTCGGACGCAGCGACGGCTGACGCGGCAGCACGACGATCTGATGGTCAGTGCGGTTCGGCCGTGGGCGACGGAGGAGCAGTACGACCTGCTCTCGCGCTACCTTACCGCGCGGCATCCGGGCGGCGGCATGGCCGAAATGGACGAGAGCGATTATGCCGATATGGTCGAGCAGTCGCCGGTCAATACCCATGTGATCGAATACCGCGAGCCGGCCGAAGACGGTCGCCCCGGCAAGCTGGTCGGCGCCTGCCTCTCGGACCAGCAGTCCGACGGGATCAGCATGATCTACAGTTTCTTCGATACCTCGCCGCAGGCGCGGCAGGGTCTGGGCACCTACATCATCCTCGATCATGTCCTGCGTGCCCAGGCGGCGGGCCTGCCTTACGTCTATCTCGGCTATTGGGTCGAAGGATCGGACCGCATGGCGTACAAGGCGCGTTTCAGGCCGATGGAACGGCTGGGACGCGACGGCTGGCGCCCGATGGAGGAAGCCGACGTTCCGGCCGAAAATCGCCAACCTCCGCCGGTGCGGCGCCGCTTGACGGTCTGAGGTCCTGACGGTTCGACACCGATGGTAAGTCGTTAACCACAGCCGCTAACAGCGCCTTATCGGTTCATGGGTCAGGGTGTCCTGCACGTCGCAGGAGTTCGCCCATCTTCCATTCACCCCTGATCGAAGCGCGATCCGCCTCGGGTGTCGCGCGGCGCGCCGATCTGCTCGGCGGCCTCTCCTACGCGCTCGACCTCACGGAGGGACAGCCGGCGGGTCATTCGGTGCGGTCCACCTATATCGCCATGAAGGTCGCGGCGCGGATGGGCCTGACCGAAGCCGAACGGGGCACCATCTACTATACGACCCTGCTCAAGGATCTTGGCTGCTCGAGCAACGCTGCACGGATCGCGGAGCTTTATGCGACCGATGATCGCGAATTCAAGCAGGCGTGGAAAACCGTCCCGCAGGGCCTTCCGGCGACGCTGAAATTCGTGTTCGCGCGGACCGGTGATGGAGCCGGTCTGCTCACGAAGCTGGCGAAGATCGCGAACATCCTCAAGAATGGCGATGCCGTCGCGCAGGAGATGATCGAGGCGCGTTGCACTCGCGGCGCGAACGTTGCGCGGCAACTGTCCTTCGACGAGGAGGTCGCGCAGGGCATTTTCCATCTCGATGAACGGTTCGACGGGTCGGGACGACCCGAACGTCTGGAAGGCGAACAGATCCCGATCGGCTCCCGGATCGCCCTGCTGGCGCAGATTGCGGATGTCTTTCACCGTCACGGGGGGCGCGAGGCCGCGACCGGCGAGGTGGCCCGCCGCGCCGGAAGCTGGCTCGATCCCAAACTGGCGCAGCATTTTCTGCGTGCGGCCGACGACCCGGGGTTCTGGACCGGGCTCGAAAGTGCGTTGGTGGACGCGACGGTCGCCGCCATAGCGCCCCGCGACGACGAGTTCACGGTCGACGACGATTCGCTCGATGCGATCGCCGCTGCGTTCGGTGCCGTCGTCGATGCGAAAAGTCCCTACACGGGCGGGCATTCGGGACGGGTCGCTCAGATCGCCGGCGCGATGGGGCGTACGATGGGATTGAACCCCTCGCGGCTACGCTGGCTTCACCGCGCCGCCCTACTCCATGATATCGGCAAGCTGGGCGTATCGAGCCGCGTGCTCGAGAAACCCGGCAAGCTGGGGGAGGGGGAATGGGTCGAGATGCGGGGGCATGCTGCGCACACGCGGGAGATCCTGTCGCGGGTCGGTTGCTTTCAGGACATGGCGGGTGTCGCGGCCGCGCACCACGAGCGGATCGACGGCGCGGGTTACCCGCTGGGGCTGCGCGATGAACAGATCGGCTCCGAGACGCGGATCATCACGGTCTGCGATTTCTACGATGCGCTTACCGCGGATCGGCCCTATCGCGCCGCGCTTCCGCAGAAGGTGGCGCTGGAGATCATCGAGCGCGAAATCGGCAAGGCGGTCGACGGCAATGCCTACGACGCGCTGCGGGCGACGGTTGCCTAGTGCAAAAAAGTAGCGGCGCCGTCCCCCCGGTCGGCGCCGCTTCCATCCCGCTCCGCAATCGATCGTCAGGCGGCTTCGGTCTCGCCGCTGGTTTCTTCTTGCTGGTCGCGCAGCACGTAGCCGCGGCCCCAGACCGTCTCGATGTAATTCTCTCCGCCGCAGGCCAGCGACAGTTTCTTCCTGAGCTTGCAGATGAAGACGTCGATGATCTTCAGTTCGGGTTCGTCCATTCCGCCATAGAGGTGGTTCAGGAACATTTCCTTGGTCAGCGTCGTGCCCTTTCGCAAGCTGAGCAGCTCGAGCATCGCATATTCCTTGCCCGTGAGGTGGACGCGGTTGCCGTCGACTTCGACCGTCTTCGCATCGAGGTTCACGGCCAGCTTGCCGGTGCGGATGACCGACTGGCTGTGCCCCTTCGACCGACGGACGATGGCGTGGATGCGCGCTACCAGTTCCTCGCGGTGGAAGGGCTTGGTGACGTAATCGTCGGCCCCGAAGCCCAGTGCGCGGACCTTCGAATCCATTTCGCCGATGCCCGACAGGATCAGGACCGGCGTCTGCACCTTGGCGGTGCGGAGTTTCTTGAGGACGTCGTAACCGTGCATGTCGGGCAGGTTGAGGTCCAGAAGGATGATATCGTAATCGTAGAGCTTGCCGAGATCGAGGCCTTCCTCGCCAAGATCGGTGACGTACGTGTTGAAGCCTTCGGTCGAGAGCATCATCTCGATGCTTTTCGCAATCGTCGCTTCGTCTTCGATCAGCAGAACACGCATATTTGCTTCCCCGTTTCTGTCGGCCGAGCAGTCCACCCTTCCCAAGAGTTACCCGGCCTTAACGTCGTCTAAGCGACCATTAACCATTTCGTATCTGAGCCACAAAAGTTAACAAAGGTATAAAGGTTAACGCGGGCGATTTTGCGCGGTCGGTGTGACGCCAAAGACTCAGGCCGATGCGGCGCGGACTTTCGCCATTGCTCAAGGATGGGTAGGGCGGCGCCATGAACCTTCAAGACCGGATCCTCCTGATCGACGCCGACGTGGTCGCGATCGACAAACCGCAGGGCTTGCCCGTCGATACACCGCGACGCGGTGGCGATTCGGTCGAAGCGTCGCTTGCCTCGCTGCGGCAGAATTACAAGCGGATGCCCGCGATCATGCACCGGCTTGATCAGGACACGTCGGGCTGCCTGCTGCTCGCGCGCCACCCGCCCGCCCGCAAATGGGTACAGCGCGCCTTCGAGGAGCACCTCGTTCGCAAGCGCTATCTCGCGGTGGTCGGCGGCGCCGTCGCGGACGAGGAAGGCGAGATCGATCTACCGGTGGCCAAGGTGTCGAGCGAGCAGGCGGGATGGCGCATGGTCGCCGATCCCGACGGCAAGCCCGCGGTGACCCGCTGGCGTCGCCTGCATGTCGAAGGCGATCGAAGCCTCGTCGAGTTCGTGCCGGAGACGGGCCGCACGCACCAGATCCGCGTCCATGCGCGCGAGGGGCTGGGGCACGGGATCATCGGGGACCGCGTCTACGGATACCCGGGCGGGCCGATGATGCTTCACGCCGAACGGCTGGAAGTGCCGCGGCCCAAGGGCAAGATGATCAAGCTGATCGCGCCCTTGCCCGAACATTTCCCCGACTGGACGCGCACGGGGACGTTCGATGTCGCCTGACAATGTCGTCATTCCCGACGAGGCGCTGGAGGAAACCTTTCTCGCCGCGAGCGGACCGGGCGGCCAGCATGCCAATACGACCGAAACCGGTGTCCAGCTGCGCGTCGACCTGATGGCGCTGGGGTTGCATGGACGCGTACTGAACCGGTTGCGGCACCTGGCGGGAAGCAAGGTGACGAAGGATCGCCGCGAACTGATCCTGACGGCGAAGGGCTCGCGCAGCCGCAAGGACAATCGCGATGCGGTGCGCGCGCGGCTTGCCGAGCTGATTGCCAAGGCCCATGTCCAGCCCAAGAAGCGCAAGAAGACCAAGCCGAGCTGGAGCGCCAAGCAGAAACGCGTCGACACCAAGGTCAAGCGCGGACGCAAGAAGGAATTGCGCGGCAAGGTCGATCTGCGCAAGCACTGACGGGACCCACAGCATGTACGATTTCAAGATCGAGGCCAGCGACAAGGCGGCTTTCTACGACGAACTGGCGAAGGCGTTAAAAAGCCTTGTCGCGGACGAACCCGATGCGGTCGCCAACATGGCCAACGCATCATCGCTGATCATGGAGCAGCTCGGCGATCTCAACTGGGCGGGCTTCTATCGCAATATCGACGGCGAATTGGTGCTGGGGCCATTTCAAGGTCGCGCGGCCTGCATCCGCATTCCGTTCGGCAAGGGCGTGTGCGGCGCGGCGGCCGAAAGCCGCGAAACGCAGCGGGTCGAGGACGTCCACGCGTTTCCCGGCCATATCGCCTGCGACGCGGCGAGCCGGAGCGAGCTGGTGGTGCCGATCGTCAAGAATGGCGAACTGGTCGCCGTGCTCGACCTCGACAGCCCCACCCCGGCGCGCTTCGATGCCGAGGATCAGGCCGGGTGCGAGAGATTGTGCCGCGTGCTCGAAGGAGCGCTCTAGGCCAGGATCTCGATCCGCTCGTCGCTCAAACCTCCCGGCACGAGCAGCACGGGGCAGGGCAGATCGCCCGCGCCCTCGCCAGTGAAATGCTTCACGATGGGGCCGGGGTTCGTCCCCGCCTTCGCGCCCAGCACCAACGCGGCGATGTCGTCGCGATTCTCGATCATTTCCTTGATGACCTTGATGGGGTCGCCCTGGCGGATGGTGATGGTCGGCTTGATGCCGCTCGTCTCCACGATCTCGCCGACGGTTGCGGCAATGGCCGCCTCCACGCGGTGCATGTCCTCTTCCTCGATCGCCGCCTGAACCCCGCCCCACTGGACGAAGCCTTGCGGCTCGACGATGGCCAGCACCTCGACCCCGCGGTCGGTCTTCTGCGCGCGCTTGGCGACGAAGCGAAGGCTGACGCGTGCCTCGTCGCTTTCGTTGACGATCACCAGATAGGTCTGGTCCATGTCACTCTCCCCTGAACGCCTGCGACGCTGCGTCAAAACGGAAGGGCGCGCAAGGTGCGGCGAACCCTTGACGCTCCGGAGACCATCGGCTTTGAGCGGGGGCGACAGGAGGATTTCGTCTGATGGCCACCGAACTCAAGATGCCCGCGCTCTCGCCCACCATGGAGGAGGGGACACTGGCGAAATGGCTGGTCAAGGAAGGCGACGCGATCGCTAGCGGAGACCTGCTGGCGGAGATCGAGACCGACAAGGCGACCATGGAATTCGAGGCGGTCGACGAAGGAACGCTGCTCAAGATCCTGGTCGAGGAAGGCACCGACAACGTCGCGGTCGGCACCGTTATCGCGATGATCGGCGAGGAGGGCGAGGAAGTTTCCGCGCCGTCGAACGATGCGCCGGAAACGAAAAGCGCGCCCGAAGCCGCGCCCGCGCCCGACAAGGGCTATGGCCGCGACGACGGTCCGAAGGCGGAATCGAAATCGGTCGACGCGCCCCCAAAGTCCGAGGCCTCCGCCGACACCAAGGCCCCCGCCGCGCCGGTCAAGGATGGCGAGCGCGTGAAGGCTAGCCCGCTCGCGCGTCGGCTGGCCGAGGCGCAGGGGATTGACCTCACCACGCTCGAAGGCTCCGGCCCGAACGGACGGATCGTGCGCGCCGACATCGACGCCGCCGCGGGCAAGTCGCCTGCGAAGGACGCCGCGCCGGTCGAGGCCGCCGCGCCGTCGCCGAGCGCTCCGGGCGTCGCGCCCGCCGAGGTCGAACCGCTCGACATCCCGCACGAGGTCGAGAAGCTGTCCAACATGCGCAAGACGATCGCGCGCCGCCTGACCGAAGCGAAGCAGCAGATCCCGCATATCTACCTCACCGTCGATTGTCAGCTCGACGCGCTGCTCAAGCTGCGCAGCCAGATCAACGGGAGCATCGAGGAGCGCGGGCAGAAGCTGTCGGTCAACGACTTGCTGATCAAGGCGCTCGCCAAGGCGCTCATGGAAGTGCCCGAATGCAACGTGTCCTTCGCGGGCTCGAACCTCATCAAATACAAGCGCGCCGACATTTCGGTCGCGGTCAGCATCGACGGCGGGCTGATCACGCCGATCGTGACAGGCGCGGACACCAAGTCGCTCTCGGCGATTTCGGACGAGGTGAAGGACCTCGCTGCCCGCGCCAAGGAAGGCAAGCTGGCGCCGGAGGAATATCAGGGCGGTACCGCGAGCATCTCCAACATGGGGATGTTTGGGATCAAGCAGTTCGACGCGGTCATCAACCCGCCACAGGCGATGATCCTCGCGGTCGGTGCGGGCGAGAAGCGCGCGCACATCGTCGACGACGCGGTCCAGATCGCGACCGTGATGAGCGCCACCGGCAGCTTCGACCACCGCGCCATCGACGGCGCGGACGGCGCCAAGCTGATGCAGGCGTTCAAGAAGCTGGTCGAAAACCCGATGGGTTTGGTGGCTTGAGCCAAACCGTCGAGGCGTTGGGAATGTTGATACGACGCCTTTTGACATTTGCACTTCTGCCAATCGGTTTATTCGTGGCGTTCGGTTTCGTAGCCATTTCAAATGCGACTTTGGATGCAACCGCATTGGAGGCATACAGCATTGGGGCGATCGTGCTGCTCTTTCATCTTTTGGCGGCCGCCGGGGCATGGAAGGCAGCTACGGCAGCGACTGCTTGGTTCGCTTTGGTGGTCGGATGGACTCCGACTTTGTATCTCGCTTTTTCATGACTAAACCCTTCATCCCTAGCCACGGCGACGCCGTCGGACACCAGTCTCTATGGTCGGGTTCTAAGCGGGTCGAAAGCCCGATGGGGTTAGTTGCTTAGAGGTGAGCATTGGCTAGAGTTTTCCACTCGCGGCATAAGCCTTTAGATGCTCTCTTCATCTCCGGCATCGGGGTTTCCGTGATATTCGGAATCCTTGGCCTGCTCAAAGTCACTAGGTTTTCCGGGGAGCCGATAGCGCTCACATTTCCACAAACAATTTTCTTTGGTGGCGTAGCCGTAGTCGGTGCACTTTCCTTCGTTCTTTCATACTGTGTCCTAGTCGGTATGCCCCTTCTAGCTTTGACACGTGGACTGAAATTGAAAGCACATCCCGTCTTTATCGTAGCTATAGCGGGCGCTACCGGATTTTTGTGGATTTCGTTGACCGTCGTCGCGATGGGTTATTCGGTCACAAACCATGCAGCTATAGTTGGGGTGGCGGGAGGCCTCGTTGGGGCAGCGTTTTACATTCTTCTAACACGGAACTCTAATCTCAAATGACTGACCCCCTCATCCGCGTCACCGCGATGCCGGCGGACACCAATCCCTACGGCGGGATCTTTGGCGGGTGGTTGATGAGCCAGATGGCGCTCGCGGCGGGGTCGCTCGCCTCGCGCCATTCGAAGGGCAAGGCGGTCGTCGTCGCTGCGACCGATCTCGCTTTTCCGGGCGCGATGGAGGTGGGGGACGAGCTGTCGGTCTATGCCGAACTGGTCCGTGAAGGCACCACCTCGATGACCATCCGCGCCCGCGCCGAGGGCCGCGAACGCGATGGACCGCGGGTCTTCGAAGTGGCGAGCGGCACCTTCACCTTCGTCGCGGTGACCGCGGACAACGAGAAACGCCCGGTCGCGCGGTAACCCTTTCTTTACCCTATCCCGCCATTCTTTTTTCGGGAGACATTCGGGGAAGGGACCCGCTCGATGAAATGGACCACGGCTATTCTGCTGGCGGCGGCCCTCGCGGTCGTGGCGCCCCTGTTCTTCGGAGGCGCGGGCGGCGTGTGGCAGCAGAGCGCGGCGAACTGGGGCACGATCCGCCCGTTCGCCCATTCGCCGGGACTCCTGTTCTCGATTCCCCTGTTCCTGGTCGCGGCCTTCGCGCTGCGCAGCTTTTTCGAATGGCATAGCTAGGGGTCTTGTGGGCGCATAGCCGCGCCGTTACCCCGCTCCTGAACCACTCAGGAGCGCACGTATGGCCGACAGCTACGATCTCATCGTCCTTGGAAGCGGACCCGGCGGCTATGTCGCGGCCATCCGCGCGTCGCAGCTGGGCCTGAAGACGGCGATCGTCGAGCGTGAGAGCCTTGGCGGCATCTGCCTCAACTGGGGCTGCATCCCGACGAAGGCGCTGCTGCGTTCGGGCGAGATCCTGCATCACATGAAGCATGCCGAAAGCTTCGGGCTGAAGGCGGATAACGTCGGGATGGACCTCGAAAAGGTCGTCGCGCGGAGCCGCGGGGTCGCCAAGCAGCTCAATCAGGGCGTCACGGGCCTGATGAAGAAGAACAAGATCGACGTGCATATGGGCACGGGCGTCCTGAAGAGCGCGGGCGAACTCGAGGTGACGGGCGAGGACGGAAAGAAGACCAGCCTCAAGGCCAAGCACATCATCGTCGCGACGGGTGCGCGGGCGCGCGACCTGCCCTTCGCACCGGCGGACGGGGAGCGGATCTGGACCTATCGCCACGCGATGGTGCCGAAGGAAATGCCCAAGGACCTGTTGGTCATCGGCTCGGGCGCGATCGGCATCGAGTTCGCGAGCTTCTACAACGACATGGGCGCCAACGTGACCGTCGTCGAAATGATGGATCGCATCGTCCCCGTCGAAGACGAGGAGATTTCTGCCGAGCTTCTCAAGCAATTGAAGAAGCAGGGCATGACCATCCACGCCAAGGCGGGGGTCGAGGCGTTGGACGTTTCCAACAAGGGCGTGAAGGCCAAGATCAAGGATCATACGGGCAAACTTAGAGAAGATACGTTCACCCATTGCATCGTCGCCATCGGCATCGTGCCGAACACCGAGAAGATCGGACTGGAAGCGCTCAAGGTGAAAACCACCAAGGGCCATATCGACACCGACGAACATTGCCGCACCAACGTGAAGGGCCTGTGGGCGATCGGCGACGTCACCGCGCCGCCATGGCTCGCGCATAAGGCCAGCCACGAAGGCATCATCTGCGTCGAGGCGATCGCGCAGGAGATGGGCAACAAGGACGTGCATCCGCACGCGATGGACGTGAAGAACATTCCGGGCTGCACCTACTGCCACCCGCAGGTCGCATCGGTCGGGCTGACCGAGGCCAAGGCCAAGGAAGCCGGGCACACGGTCAAGGTCGGCAAGTTTCCCTTCATCGGCAACGGCAAGGCGATCGCGTTGGGCGAGACGCAGGGCTTCATCAAGACCGTGTTCGATGCCGAGACCGGCGAACTGTTGGGCGCGCACATGATCGGCGCCGAAGTCACGGAACTGATCCAGGGCTATACCGTCGGCAAGCAGGCCGAACTGGTCGAGCAGGACTTCATGAACACCGTCTATCCTCACCCGACCTTGAGCGAAATGATGCACGAGAGCGTGCTCGCAGCCTACGGACGGGTGCTGCATATCTGACGCGGCGGTGGGGTTGATCTCGAAGGAGATGCGGGCGAGGCTGGAACGCGGACGTTGGTTGGGACGTCCTCGCACCGACACCATCGCAGGAGAGGCGGCGTCACATCAGAAACCGAACCCCGGCGCCCCGTCGACGCCCGTCTCGGAAGCATCGGCACGGCCGACCATCGCGACCGGCCGAAGGTCGGACACAAGGATCGGCGCCTGCCACTGGCGTGGCGCGAAATCACCGCCGTGGTCGTGGTGCTGGGGCTCGCCTGGCTCGGCTATTACAGCTGGTCCCGCGATGTCGCGATCTTCGATGCGCTGTCCGGCCTCGGTCTGAGCGCGATCGAGAAGGAAGCGATCGAGGAAGAAGCGGTGATGAGCGATGCACGCGCGCTGGCGAACGATTTCGGCGTTAGCGACGAATTGAAATCCATCATCCGCGAAGAGGAGGGTCAGGTGCTGACCGTCTATCGCGACGTGTCCGGCCTGCCGACGGTGGGGGCAGGACATCTGGTGACGCCGGCGGACGGACTGCGCGTCGGCGACCGTATCTCGCGCGAGCGGATGAACCGACTGCTCGAACAGGATCTCGACAAGGCGGCCTCGGCGGTGCGGCGCCTGCTACGCAATACGAGAGTGAAGCAGCACGAATTCGATGCGCTGGTCGACCTCGTCTACAACGTCGGGCCTGGCAACGTATCGCGCGATCGCAGCCCCGCGCTCAACCGGGCGATCGACGCGGAGGATTATGAGGCGATCGCGGAGCAACTGGTCTATTCACGCGCACAGAATGGGCAGCAGGCGGAAGGATTGATCAATCGCTCCGAACGTCGCCGCCGCATGTTCAGGGAGGGTGACTATGCCGATCCTCGCACGAGTTAACGCCATCGCCGGTGTCGCGGCGCTGGGGATTTTGCTTTCCGGATGCGACGGGACCGAACCCACGCGCGAGAGCGATGCCGAGCGCGCGATCGAGCTGGCGCAGGGCCCCGAGGGCGAACGGGCCCGCCCCGGCGGCGAGGCGGCCACCGACTGCCTCGAGGATATCTGGGCCGTGCGCGAACAGGCCGACGATTACGGCGGGCAGAGCGAGCGCGATTTCGATCGCGCGAACGACGCTGCCGAAGGCGGCGCGATCAGCTGCGCTACTGCGACCAGCGCGACGCAATTCGTGCGCACGATCGAGGCGCTGCGTGACAGCGCCAGCAATCGCGATCGGGCCGCGGTCCTCGAACGGGCGGGAATCCCGCTTCTGTTCATCAACAGTGCTGGCGAGCGCGAGGAGATCCGCGATCGGGCTTCGCTGGAGGCTGCCTTCGACCGCATCTTCACCGACCGGACGCTGGATCGCATGCAGAACCTGGAGCTCGAGGATCTCACGGTGGTGCCGGACAAGGGCGCCTTCTTCGACCTGGGTGCGATCTGGCTCGTGGTCCCGGAAACGGGCGCGGAGCCCAAGCTCGTCACGCTGAACGATCAGGCCAGCGCGGAAATGGAAGCGATCGCCGCAGCCGAGACCGCCAAGAACGAGCAACGCGCAACCCGATAGGTCGCTCGCCGATTGGCGCTTTCGAACCTGGAAGGAGACAGTGATGAGCGAGCGCGACGACGACGAGCGGACCGATATCCGCAAGGACTTCCGCGACGCGGTGAACATGAGCCCCAGCGAATTGGAAGACTGGCTCGACACCGAAGAGTCCAAATCGGTAGGGGACAGCGACGGTGGCGAGAGCACCGGGCATCGGTCGGGCCGGCGGATCGTCGCAATCAAGCGCAAGAACGTGGGCGAGCTGACGGCCGCGGACCACGATCACATGGAAAAGGTCCTGGGCTACGTAAACCGTCACATGGCCCAGAAGCCGTCAAGCGACATCGAGGACAGCGACTGGCGCTACAGCCTCATGAACTGGGGCCACGATCCCATGAAGGACTGAGGAAGGAAGTCGTCGAACAGAATCGGTTCTGCGATGAAACGATTTGCTTTCGTTAATCCATTCAGTCTAAACGGATTATCCGGGTTCGGCATCGTGCGGCCCTTGTGAATGGGGTAGAGTCATGGGCCTCGTAGAAACCCTGTTCTCGATCGAAACCGCCGATCAACGGCCCGTCCTGCTGGCGGCGCTCGCGCAGCTGGCCGAGGGCGTGATCGTCGCGGATGCGAACGGCGAGCTCATCTACGTCAACGCCGCAGCGGCGAAGATCCACGGGGTCGAGGCTCTTCATGTGTCGCCCGAGGACTATAGCGCGACCTATCATCTGCTCACCGTCGACGAGAAACCGCATCCGCCGCGCGATCTGCCGTTGGCGCGCGCGGTGCTGGACGGCGAGACGATCGAGGACGCACACTGGAAGATCCAGCGGCCCGACGGAAAGATCATCGACGCGATCGGATCGGCGACGCCGGTCAAGGACAAGAACGGACGCCAGATCGCGGCGGTACTGACCATGTCGGACTGTACCGACGAACTGGCGGCCGATCGCAAGTTGCAGGAAGCGCTGAAGGCCAAGGACGTCCTTCTTTACGAGGTCAACCACCGCGTGAAGAACAATCTGGCGCTGGTGACGTCGCTGCTGACACTGCATTCGCGCAAGCTGGAGGACGAGGCCGCGCGGCGCGCCTTGTCGGACATTGCCTCGCGCGTCACGGTGCTCGCCGATATCCATCGGCAGCTGTACGAGACGGGAACCCACGACGAACTTGAGATCGTGGGATTTCTGGCGGCAATGCTGACCGATACGGTCAAGGCGCTTTCCGGCGATACCAAGGTCGAACTCGCGGTCCGGCAGAAGGGCCATGCGTCCTTCGGTACCGAAGAGGCGGTGCCGTTGGCGCTGGCACTCAACGAACTGGTGCTGAACTCGATGAAGCATGCCTTTTCCGACGTTGATCGCCCCGAGATAACGGTGGGGATCGAAGTGACGAAGACGCAGCTGTTGATCGAATATGCCGACAACGGACCCGGCTTTTCCGCGCCCGCCAACGATACGGGCCGCGGGATCGGGCGGGCACTCATCAGCGCGCTGTCGAGCCAGCTCGACGCGGTGATGGAAGTGCGGAGCGACCGCCCCGGCTATTTCGCGCGGATCGAGGTTCCGTTGAAGCGCGACTGAGGCCGAAGGCGTCGCCACCGGACCGTGCAACGGATAGCTGGCCGCAGGGTGTCGGTCGGTCGCGGCGCCGGGTCGCATGAGTCAGCTCCGGCTTGACGTGGGCGCGGCTCTCTTTTAAGGGCGCGCACGTCCGTTCCGGAAAGTCCGGCCGGACAAGAGCTGAACAACGACAGGCGAGATTTTCCAAGGGGTTTTCGTTCCCGGAAGAAAGCCGGGAAGGGGAGCGCCCTTCGATATGCTGTTGCGCCTGCTCGCAGTAACCGCCGGAATGACCCGGTCAGAAGAAAGGTGAAGGCTTCATGCCGACGATTAACCAGTTGATCCGCAAGGGTCGCGAACCGCAGAAGGCCAAGTCCAAGGTCCCTGCGATGGAACAGAACCCGCAGAAGCGTGGCGTCTGCACCCGCGTCTATACGACCACCCCGAAGAAGCCGAACTCGGCGCTGCGCAAGGTCGCCAAGGTGCGCCTGACGAACCAGCGCGAGGTCATCAGCTACATCCCGGGCGAAGGCCACAACCTGCAGGAGCACAGCGTCGTGCTGATCCGCGGCGGGCGTGTGCGCGACCTTCCCGGCGTTCGCTATCACGTGCTTCGCGGCGTGCTCGACACGCAGGGTGTCAAGGATCGCCGTCAGTCGCGCTCCAAGTATGGCGCCAAGAAGCCCAAGTAAGCTGGTTTTGTCGGTCGCGGCGGGAGGCATCGTGCCCATCCCGCGCGCCGCTCTTTAAAAGGATCATCCTATGTCCCGTCGTCGTCGCCCAGAAAAGCGCGTCATCCTTCCCGATCCCAAGTTCGGTGATCTGGTCCTGTCGAAGTTCATGAACAATATCATGCTCGACGGTAAGAAGTCGGTTGCGGAAAGCATCGTCTACGGTGCGCTCGACAATGTCGAAGCCCGCATGAAGGCCGACCCCCTCGGCGTGTTCCACGAGGCTCTCAACAACATCAAGCCGGGCGTCGAAGTGCGTTCGCGCCGCGTCGGTGGTGCCACCTACCAGGTGCCCGTCGAGGTCCGCCCCGAACGTGCGCAGGCGCTGGCGATCCGCTGGCTGATCTCGGCCGCTCGGTCGCGCAACGAGAAGACGATGGCCGCGCGCCTGTCGGGCGAACTGATGGACGCCAGCCAAAACCGCGGCAACGCGGTCAAGAAGCGTGAAGACACGCACCGCATGGCCGAAGCCAACCGCGCCTTCTCGCACTACCGCTGGTAGTTGGGCGGGTGGACCGGCTGCGGCTGTTCCGTTCGGGCTTCGCGGCGGGGTGGCGTTCGGTCACTCCCGCGGAGCGCGAGCGGATCGCTTCGACCGGCTTCCTGATCGGTTTGGCGCTCGCCGTGGTGGCGATCGTCTTCATCCGGTCAAACTAATCATTACATGGGGCGCATCCCGTTATCGCCCCGCAACTTTTCGAGGTACTGAACATGGCCCGCGACTATCCGATCGAGCGCTATCGCAATATCGGCATCATGGCGCACATCGATGCCGGCAAGACGACGACGACCGAGCGCATTCTCTATTATACCGGCAAGTCCTACAAGATCGGCGAAGTCCATGACGGCGCCGCCACGATGGACTGGATGGAGCAGGAGCAGGAGCGCGGGATCACGATCACGTCGGCCGCGACCACGACCTTCTGGCCGCCCGAGGACTCGGGCCTTCCCCGCCACCGCATCAACATCATCGACACGCCCGGCCACGTCGACTTCACGATCGAAGTCGAGCGTTCGCTGCGCGTGCTCGACGGCGCGGTCGCGGTGTTCGACGGCGTCGCGGGCGTGGAGCCGCAGTCGGAAACGGTGTGGCGCCAGGCGGACAAGTACAAGGTTCCGCGGATGTGCTTCATCAACAAGCTCGATCGCACCGGCGCGGACTTCTATTACTGCGTCAACTCGATCGTCGAGCGCCTCGGCGCGACGCCGCTCGTGCTGGCGCTGCCGATCGGTGCGGAAGACCAGCTCCAGGGCATCGTCGACCTCGTCGAGATGCGCGGCGTGGTGTGGGAATCGGAAGGCCTCGGCGCCGAATTCAACTATGTCGACATCCCGGCCGACCTCCAGGACAAGGCCAACGAATATCGCGAGAAGCTCGTCGAGCTCGCCGTCGAACAGGACGACGATGCGATGATGGCCTATCTCGAAGGCGAACAGCCCGACACCGAGACGCTCAAGAAGCTGATCCGCAAGGGTACGCTGGCGCGTGCGTTCGTTCCGGTGCTGTGCGGCTCGGCGTTCAAGAACAAGGGCGTTCAGCCCCTGCTCGACGCGATCGTCGACTACATGCCGAGCCCGGTCGACGTGCCGGCCATCGAGGGCGTCATCCCTGACAGCGACGAAACCGCGACCCGCAAGTCGGACGACGACGCGCCGTTCGCCGCGCTGGCGTTCAAGATCATGAACGATCCGTTCGTCGGCTCGCTCACCTTCTGCCGCATCTATTCGGGCAAGCTGTCGAAGGGCGGCGTGCTGAACACGGTCAAGGACAAGAAGGAAAAGATCGGGCGCATGCTGCTCATGCACTCGAACAACCGCGAAGACATCGATGAGGCGTTCGCGGGCGACATCGTCGCGATCGCGGGTCTGAAGGACACCACCACCGGGGATACGTTGTGCGCCGAACGCGCGCCGATCATCCTTGAGCGCATGGAATTCCCCGATCCCGTCATCGAACTGTCGGTGGAACCCAAGACCAAGGCCGACCAGGAAAAGATGGGCATCGCGCTCAATCGCCTCGCCGCCGAGGATCCCAGCTTCCGCGTGACGACCGACCACGAAAGCGGTCAGACGATCATCAAGGGCATGGGCGAGCTTCACCTCGACATCATCGTCGATCGCATGAAGCGCGAGTTCAAGGTCGACGCCAACGTCGGTGCGCCGCAGGTGGCCTATCGCGAGTCGCTGAAGAAGGCGACCGAGATGACCTATACCCACAAGAAGCAGTCGGGTGGTTCGGGCCAGTTCGCCGAAGTGAAGATCAACGTCACGCCGGGCGAACGCGGCGCGGGCATCAACTTCGTCGACAACGTCAAGGGCGGGAACATTCCCAAGGAATATATCCCGTCGGTCGAGAAGGGCATGCGCGAGACCGCCGAGACCGGCAGCCTCATCGGCTTCCCGATCATCGACTTCGACATCGAGCTGACCGACGGCAAGTATCACGACGTCGACTCCAGCGCGCTGGCGTTCGAGATCGCGGGTCGTGCCGCGATGCGCGAGATCGCGCAGCGGGCCGGCATCAAGCTGCTCGAGCCGGTGATGAAGGTTGAAGTGGTCACTCCCGAGGACTATCTCGGCGATGTGATCGGCGACTTGAACAGCCGTCGTGGCCAGATCCAGGGTACCGACAGCCGCGGCAACGCACAGGTCGTCGAGGCGATGGTCCCGCTGGCCAACATGTTCGGCTACATCAACGAACTGCGCAGCTTCACTTCGGGCCGGGCCCAGTACAGCATGCAGTTCTCGCACTACGACGAAGTCCCGCAGAACGTCGCGGACGAACTCAAGGCAAAGCTGGCGTAACGGGGCTAGCGCTCCGGCATTTTAAACGTTAAGGGCGCTCCGGTCTTTCGGGAGCGGAGCGTCCCAAACATCATCGAAGACAGACGAACAGACGAAAAGAGGCGTATAATGGCGAAGGCAAAATTCGAGCGGAACAAACCGCACGTCAACATCGGCACCATCGGTCACGTCGATCATGGCAAGACGTCGCTGACCGCGGCGATCACCAAGACGCTGGCCGAAAGCGGCACCGGCACGGCGGTCGATTTCGCGAACATCGACAAGGCTCCCGAAGAGCGCGAGCGCGGCATCACCATCTCGACGGCGCACGTCGAGTATGAAACCGAGAAGCGCCACTACGCGCACGTCGATTGCCCGGGCCACGCCGATTATGTGAAGAACATGATCACCGGCGCCGCGCAGATGGACGGCGCGATCCTCGTCGTTTCGGCCGCCGACGGCCCGATGCCGCAGACCAAGGAGCACATCCTGCTCGCCAAGCAGGTCGGCGTTCCCACGATGGTCGTGTGGCTCAACAAGGTCGACCAGGTCGACGATCCCGAGCTGCTCGAACTCGTCGAACTCGAAATCCGCGAAGAACTTTCCAAGCGCGACTTCGACGGCGACAACATTCCGATCATCGCCGGTTCGGCGCTGGCCGCCCTGGAAGACTCCAACCGCGAAATCGGCCAGGACGCGATCCTGAAGCTGATGGCGGCGGTTGACGAGTGGATCCCCGAGCCGGATCGTCCGCTCGACAAGGACTTCCTCATGCCGATCGAAGACGTGTTCTCGATCTCGGGCCGCGGCACCGTGGTGACCGGTCGTATTGAAACCGGCATCGTGAACGTGGGTGACGAAGTCGAAATCGTCGGCATCAAGGACACGACCAAGACGACCGTGACCGGCGTCGAAATGTTCCGCAAGCTGCTCGACCAGGGCCAGGCGGGCGACAATGTCGGCGCGCTGATCCGCGGCGTCGGCCGTGAAGAAGTCGAGCGTGGCCAGGTTCTGGCCAAGCCGGGTTCGATCACGCCGCACACCGATTTCGAAGCCGAAGTCTACGTCCTGTCGAAGGACGAAGGCGGCCGTCACACGCCGTTCTTCGCCAACTACCGTCCGCAGTTCTACTTCCGGACGACCGACGTGACCGGTGAAATCACGCTGCCCGAAGGCACGGAAATGGTCATGCCCGGCGACAACGTGTCGCTCGGCGTCAAGCTGATCGCTCCGATCGCCATGGACCAGGGCCTGCGCTTCGCCATCCGCGAAGGCGGCCGTACGGTCGGCGCGGGCGTGGTCGGCAAGATCACCGCGTAAGCCTCGCGCGCTCCTTCAAGGAGCGTTCGACAAGAAAAAGGCCCGGTGCTTCGATGGAAGCGCCGGGCCTTTTTCGTTTCTGCGTGGGCCGCTCAGATGCCGGGCGCTCCACTCGCAGCGCGTGACTGCGCTTGTGTCCGGCACGGACAATGATAACTGAAAGGGGCCCGAAGGATGCAAACCGGTGAATTTCAGCGTTTCACGTCTCGGACCCGATCAGGTCGCTGCCTATAGGGCGCTGCGACTCTCCGCGCTGGAATCGAACCCAGAATCGTTCGGCGCATCGTTCACCGAGGAAGCCAGTCTTTCCGATGACGAGTGGGGCCAGCGGGTGAGCGAGGGAATGCTGTTTGGCGCGTGGACCGAGGGGGCGTTGGTCGGGTGCGTGGGACTGGCTTTGCGCGCCAAGGTAAAGCTCCGGCACAAGGTGATCCTTTGGGGAATGTTCGTCGATCCAGACCGGCGTGCCCTCGGCATCGGAAAACGGCTGCTCGATGCCAGCCTCTCGCATGCGCGCGGGCAATTCGAAGAGGTGATCCTGACGGTCGTCGCCGAAAACGACGTGGCTATACGCCTCTATGTCGGTGCGGGTTTCCGCGAATATGGCCGCGAGAGTAGGGACATCAAGATCGACGATAGATACTATGACGAGATCCTGATGCGGCTGCCCTTGCCACAGGATCGCTGACCCGAGCCGCACCTCCGCACCTCGTCGGCGGGCCGGCGCAATCCTACGCTTCCTGCAGTCGGATGTCGCCTCAATCGGCCAATTCTTACGCCAGCTGACCTACAAGGGGGGTTGATCTCGCTCCCCACCGACTGTAGACGCGCCCTCACAGACGGGGATTCGTCCCTTGTCGCACAAGTTTTAGGGAGGTCGCCCGTTCCGGTACGCCGGGCAGAAGCGGGATTGGCCTCTTGTTTTTTTGGGCTGGAAACAGCCTTGGCTCTTTCGCATCGGTGAGTGGACATGGAAACGCAGAATATTCGCATTCGTCTGAAGGCTTTCGACCATCGGGTTCTCGACCAGGCAACTGGCGATATCGCCGATACCGCACGCCGCACGGGTGCCCTCATCCGCGGTCCCATTCCGCTGCCGACGCGCATCGAGAAGTTCACCGTGAACCGCTCGCCGCACATCGACAAGAAGTCGCGCGAGCAGTTCGAGGTCCGCACCTACAAGCGGCTGCTCGATATCGTGCAGCCCACGCCGCAGACGGTCGATGCTTTGATGAAGCTCGATCTCGCCGCAGGGGTGGACGTGGAGATCAAACTGGCCTAAAGGCCGCGTCAACTCAGCCACTTGGTTGTTTTGACAAAGGCGCTTTTCGCGATACGCGATGAGCGCCTCGCCCGGTTCATGCCGGACGGAAGCACAAGGGATACCGCACGGCATCGGCCGTGGACTGCGTCCCCCGCCTCCTTCCCATCGGAAGGAACGACCCGAGCGGGGGTTCGCATACATTGATGGGTCGCAAGCACGTCGAAGACGGTCTGTCGTCGGCGTGCCTCTGATGGGAGTTTTAGGTCATGCGCACTGGCGTGATCGCGAAAAAGATGGGGATGACCCGCTTGTTCCAGGAAGACGGTCGGCATGTGCCGGTCACCGTCCTCCAGCTGGAAGAGCTGCAGGTCGTGGCCCGTCGGGAAGCCGAACGCGACGGCTATACTTCGGTGGTTCTGGGTGCTGGCAAGGCGAAGGCGAAGAATGTCGCCAAGCCGCAGCGCGAAGCTTTCGGCAAGGCCGAGGTCGAGCCCAAGAAGCGCCTCGCCGAGTTCCGTGTCGACGAAGACGCGCTGCTCGACGTGGGTGCCAACATCACCGCGGACCATTTCATCGCCGGCCAGCTGGTCGACATCCAGGGCGTGACGCAGGGCAAGGGCTTTGCCGGCGCCATGAAGCGCTGGGGCTTCGGCGGTCTGCGCGCCACGCACGGCGTGTCGATCTCGCACCGTTCGCACGGCTCGACGGGTAACCGCCAGGATCCGGGCCGCGTCTTCAAGAACAAGAAGATGGCCGGTCACATGGGCGCGCGTAATCGCACCCAGCAGAATCTGATGATCGTGCGCACCGACGTGGAGCGCGGCCTCATCTTCGTGAAGGGCAGCGTGCCCGGTTCGAAGGGTGGCTGGCTGATGGTCACCGACGCGGTGAAGGTGCCGCTGCCCGAGAACGTTCCGTTCCCGGCCGCGATGCGCCGCAACGCCGACGAGGTCGCCTCGGAAGAAGCGCCCGCCGGCATGATCGAAACCGCCGCGACGCAGGAAGCCGCGCCGACCTTCACCCAGGCTGAGGTGGAAGCGATGGCCGAAGAGCAGACCGCGAGCAGCAATGAAGAAGCCAAGGACGAGGGCGACACCAAGCCCGAGGCCGACGAAGGCAAGGAAGGCTAAGCCATGAAGGTCAAGGTACAGACCCTCGATGCCAAGAAGGGCGGCGACGACGTCACGCTCGACGACGGCATCTTCGGCGTGGAGCCGCGCGAGGACATCCTCCATCGCGTCGTCACCTGGCAGCTCGTCAACCGCCGCGCCCCGGCGCGTGCGACCCGCGAGCGTTCGGACGTGGCGCGCACCAGCAAGAAGTACGGCAAGCAGAAGGGCGGCGGTACGGCCCGTCACGGTTCGCGTCGCGCCCCGATCTTCATCGGCGGTGGCAAGGCGCACGGCGCCCGCGCCCGCACTTTCTCCTCGAGCCTCAACAAGAAGGTCCGCGCACTGGGCCTGAAGATGGCGCTCTCGGCCAAGGCCAAGGACGGCAAGCTGATCATCCTCGACAATCTCGACATGAACGGCGACGCCAAGACCAAGGTGCTCCAGGGCAAGCTCGACAAGCTCGGCTTCGGCAAGACCAACCTGGTCATCGACGGCGAAGCGCTGAACGTCGGGTTTGCCCGCGCCAGCTCGAACCTCATGGGCATCAACCTGATGCCTGCGGTCGGCGCCAACGTGTACGACATCCTGCGCCACGACACGCTCGTGCTGACGCGCGCGGGTCTGGAAAAGCTGGAGGCCCGTTTCAATGGCTAAGGCAGACAAGAAAGTGGTCGAGAACCGTCACTACGACGTGATCCTCGCCCCGCACATCACCGAGAAGTCGACGATGGCGTCCGAGCACAATGCGGTCGTCTTCAAGGTCGCGGGCGAAGCCACGAAGCCGCAGATCAAGGCTGCCGTGGAAGCGCTGTTCGAGGTCGAGGTGACGAAGGTCAACACCATCGTCCAGAAGGGCAAGACGAAGCGCTGGAAGGGTCGTCCCTACAAGCGCAACGACGAGAAAAAAGCGATCGTGACCCTGAAAGAGGGTGATTCGATCGACATCACGAGCGGGGTCTAAGGAACCATGGCACTCAAGCAATTCCGTCCGACCAGCCCGGCACGCCGCGGTCTCGTCCTCGTCGACCGTTCGGGTCTGCACAAGGGCGGTCCCGTCAAGGCGCTGACCGAAGGCAAGAAGAAGACCGGCGGCCGCAACAACAAGGGTCACGTGACCGCGCGCGGCATCGGCGGCGGGCACAAGCAGAAGTATCGTCTGGTCGACTTCAAGCGCCGCAAGGAAGGCGAAGCGACTGTCGAGCGTCTGGAATATGATCCCAACCGTTCGGCCTACATCGCGCTCGTCACCTATGGCGACGGCGAACAGGCCTATATCATCGCGCCGCAGCGTCTGGCGCCGGGCGACAAGGTCGTCGCGGGCGAAAAGGTCGACGTGAAGCCGGGCAACGCGATGAAGATCGGCCAGATGCCGGTCGGCACGATCGTCCACAACATCGAGCTGAAGCCCGGCAAGGGCGGCCAGATCGCGCGTGCCGCGGGCACCTATTGCCAGGTCGTCGGTCGTGACCGCGGCATGGTGATCGTCCGCATGAACTCGGGCGAGCAGCGCTACATCCGCTCGGACTGCATGGCTTCGGTCGGTGCGGTGTCGAACCCGGACAATTCGAACACGACGCTCGCCAAGGCCGGTCGCAACCGCTGGAAGGGCAAGCGCCCGCTGACCCGTGGTGTCGCGAAGAACCCGGTCGACCACCCGCACGGCGGTGGTGAAGGCCGGACCTCGGGCGGTCGCCATCCGGTGACCCCGTGGGGCAAGCCGACCAAGGGCGCTCGTACTCGCAAGAACAAGCAGACGGACAAGTATATCATCCGTTCGCGTCACGCCAAGAAGAAGGGCTAAACGAACATGGCTCGTTCCGTCTGGAAAGGTCCCTTTGTCGAACTGTCGCTCCTCAAGAAAGCCGAGGAAGCGCAGGAGCAGTCGAACGCCAAGCCGATCAAGACCTGGTCGCGTCGTTCGACGATCCTCCCGCAGTTCGTGGGGCTCACGTTCAACGTCTACAACGGCAAGAAATTCGTGCCGGTCGCGGTCTCGGAAGAGATGGTCGGCATGAAGCTTGGTGAGTTCGCGCCGACGCGCAGCTTCCCGGGTCACGCCGCCGACAAGAAGGGCAAGCGCTAATGGCCAAGCCGAAATCCCCCCGCAAGGTCGCCGACAACGAGGCGCTTGCCACCGGCACCATGATCCGTGGGTCGAGCCGCAAGCTGAACCTCGTCGCGGGCCTCATCCGCGGCCGCAAGGTCGAGGACGCGCTCAACATCCTCAAGTTCTCGAACAAGGGAATGGCCGAGGACGCGTACAAGGTGCTCGCGTCGGCCGTCGCCAATGCCGAGAACAACCACAATCTCGACGTCGATGCGCTGATCGTGGCGGAAGCCTCAGTCGGCAAGTCGATCACCATGAAGCGTTTCGCAACCCGCGCGCGCGGCCGTTCGACCCGGATCGAAAAGCCGTTTTCGCGTCTGCGGGTCGTCGTTCGCGAGCAGGAAGAAGCCTAATGGGTCACAAGAGCAACCCCATCGGCCTGCGGCTGCAGATCAACCGTACCTGGGACTCGCGCTGGTTCGCGGAAGGCCAGGACTACGGTCAGCAGCTGCTGGAGGATCTGAAGATCCGCCGGTTCATCATGAAGGAACTGCCGCAGGCGGCGATCTCGAAGGTCGTGATCGAACGCCCGGCCAAGCTGTGCCGCATCTCGATCTATGCCGCGCGCCCCGGTGTCATCATCGGCAAGAAGGGTGCGGACATCGAGAAGCTGAAGGCCAAGCTGGCCAAGATGACCGACAGCGAGCTGAGCCTGAACATCGTCGAGATCCGCAAGCCGGAAATCGACGCGCGCCTCGTCGCGCAGGGCGTGGCCGACCAGCTGGAACGCCGCATCGCCTTCCGCCGCGCCATGAAGCGCGCGGTGCAGTCGGCGCTGCGTCTGGGTGCCGAAGGTATCCGCATCACCTGCTCGGGCCGTCTGGGCGGCGCGGAAATCGCGCGAACCGAATGGTATCGCGAAGGCCGCGTGCCGCTGCACACGCTGCGCGGCAACGTCGATTACGCCGAAGCCACGGCCTACACGGCCTATGGCGTCAGCGGCATCAAGGTGTGGGTCTTCAAGGGCGAGATCATGGGTCACGACCCGATGGCCCAGGAAAAGCTCATGATGGACGCGCAGACGTCGGGCGTCCGCCCGGCGCGCGACGACCGGCGCCGGTAAGGAAATAGAGACATGCTGCAACCGAAGCGCACCAAATTCCGCAAGGCCTTCAAGGGCCGCATCCACGGCAACGCCAAGGGCGGTACCGAGCTCAATTTCGGTGCTTATGGCCTGAAGGCGATGGAACCCGAGCGCATCACCGCGCGCCAGATCGAAGCGGCCCGCCGCGCGATCACGCGTCACATGCGCCGCCAGGGCCGTCTGTGGATCCGCATCTTCCCGGACGTCCCGGTTTCGAAGAAGCCGGCCGAAGTCCGCATGGGCAAGGGCAAGGGCAGCCCCGAATTTTGGGTCGCCCGCGTCAAGCCCGGCCGCATCATCTTCGAGCTGGACGGGGTTCCCGGTCCGCTCGCCAAGGCCGCTTTCGAGCGTGCCGCGGAGAAGCTGCCGATCAAGACCAAGGTCGTGGCCCGCTTCGGCGAGAGCCTGATCGAGGAGAAGAAGTAATGGCGAAGATCGACGATCTCAAAGCCAAGACCGACGACCAGCTGGCCGACGAGCTGAGCCAGCTGAAGAAGGAGCAGTTCAACCTGCGCTTCCAGTCGGCCACCGGTCAGCTCGAGAAGCCCGCCCGCGTCAGGGAAGTGCGCCGTACCATCGCGCAGATCATGACGCTTCAGAACCAGCGCGCCGCCGAAGCGGCGAGCGCGGAATAGGAGACGAAGAATGCCGAAACGTATCCTTCAGGGAACGGTCGTCTCCGACAAGGGCGACAAGACCGTGGTGGTCCGTGTCGAGCGCCGGGTAAAGCACCCGCTGTACGGCAAGATCATCAAGCGGTCGAAGAAGTATCACGCCCACGACGAGAACAACGAGATCTCGCAGGGCGAAACGGTGCGCATCGAGGAATGCACGCCGATTTCGAAAACCAAGAGCTGGAAAGTGCTCGAACGTGTGGCCGCTGCGGATCCCGCAGACGTGCCCACCGAAGCGTAAGGGAAGGGTGATCTGAAATGATCCAGATGCAATCCAACCTCGACGTGGCGGACAATTCGGGTGCCAAGCGCGTCCAGTGCATCAAGGTACTGGGCGGCTCGAAGCGCCGGTTCGCCACCGTCGGCGACACGATCGTCGTGTCGGTGAAGGAAGCCGCCCCGCGCGGCAAGGTGAAGAAGGGCGATGTCCATCGCGCCGTCATCGTGCGGACCGCCAAGGACATCCGCCGTTCCGACGGTTCGGTCATTCGCTTCGACGGCAACGCCGCCGTGCTGGTCAACAAGAACGAGGAGCCGATCGGCACCCGTATCTTCGGCCCGGTGGTGCGCGAACTGCGCGCCAAGAAGCACATGAAGATCGTCAGCCTGGCACCGGAGGTACTCTAGTCATGGCCGCGAAGATCAAGAAGGGCGATACGGTCGTCATCCTGTCCGGCAAGGACAAGGGCAAGACCGGCGACGTCACCAAGGTCCTGCCGAAGGAAGGCAAGGTCGTGGTGGACGGCGTGAACATCATCACCCGCCACAAGAAGCCGACGCAGACGGACCCCAACGGCGGTCTGGAGAAGCGCGAAGCGCCGATGCACGCCTCGAAGGTCGCGCTGGCCGATCCCAAGGACGGCAAGGCCACCCGCGTGCGGTTCGAAACCGTCGACGGCAAGAAGGTGCGTGTCGCCACGCGCTCGGGAGAGAAAATCGATGGCTAAGGATTATACCCCTCGCCTGAAAGCCGATTACGACGATCGCATCGTGAAGGCGATGACCGAGAAGTTCGGCTACAAGAACCATCTCGAGGTCCCGCGGATCGAGAAAGTCGTCATCAACATGGGTGTCGGCGAAGCCACGCAGGACAAGAAGAAGGTCCAGAAGGCGGCCGAGGAAATGGAACTGATCGCGGGCCAGAAGCCGGTGATCATCAACGCCAAGAAGTCGATCGCGCAGTTCAAGCTGCGTGAAGGCATGCCGATCGGCGCGAAGGTCACCCTTCGTCGCGATCGCATGTACGAATTCCTCGACCGCCTGGTCACCATCGCGCTGCCGCGCGTTCGCGATTTCCGGGGCCTGAACCCGAAGTCGTTCGACGGTCGCGGCAACTATGCGATGGGTCTGAAAGAGCAGATCGTCTTCCCGGAAATCTCGTACGACAGCGTCGATACGGTCCGGGGCATGGACGTCATCGTCACCACCACCGCGAAGAGCGACGAGGAAGCGCGCGAACTGCTGCGCCTCTTCAACTTCCCGTTCCCCGCGGAAGCGAAGCAGGAAGCCGAGGCTGCGTAACATACGCAGTCTCTCGGATCCTCAAGCAAGGAAAGAGAGAACTTAAGTCATGGCGAAACTGAGTTCCGTGAACAAGAACGAGAAGCGCAAGGCGCTCGCGAAGAAATATGCGGACAAGTATGCGAAGCTGAAGGCGCAGGCGAACGACAAGTCGCTCGACGAGACCGAACGTCTCATCGCGCGTCTGAAGATGGCCGAGCTGCCGCGCAACGCGAACCCGACCCGTATCCGCAACCGCTGCGAGCTGACCGGCCGTAGCCGCGGTTATTATCGCAAGTTCCGCCTGTCGCGCATCATGCTGCGCGAACTGGGCAACAAGGGCCTCATCCCCGGCCTCACCAAGTCGAGCTGGTAAGGAGTACTGGCATGGCAATGACCGATCCCCTGGGTGATATGCTCACCCGTATTCGCAACGGCCAGCAGGCGCGCAAGGATTCGATCCTGTCGCCGCGGTCCAAGCTTCGCGCGAACGTCCTCGACGTGCTGCAGCGCGAAGGGTTCATCCGCGGCTATTCGGAAGAAGAGTTGGCGGGCAAGGACGGCCTGCGGATCGAACTGAAATATTTCGAAGGGCAGCCCGCGATCCAGCATCTGGCGCGCGTGTCGAAGCCCGGTCGTCGGGTCTATTCGGGTGCGAGCGATCTGCCGCGCGTCCGCAATGGTCTCGGCATCACCATCGTGTCGACCCCGCGCGGTGTCCTGTCGGACGCCGAAGCACGCGAGAACAATGTCGGCGGCGAAGTGCTGGCGGAGGTGTTCTAATGAGCCGCATCGGCAAGAAACCCGTTGCGCTCCCCGATGGCGTGACCGCGAAGACCGAAGGGCAGACGCTCTCGGTCAAGGGTCCCAAGGGCGAGCTCGCGATGGAAATGATGGACGACCTCGTGAAGTTCGACATTTCGGACGGCGAGATCAGCGTCGTTCCGCACAACATGTCGCAGCGTAGCCGCCAGGTCTGGGGAATGCAGCGCACGCTGCTCCAGAACCTCGTCGACGGGGTGACCGAAGGTTATTCCAAGACGCTCGAGATCAACGGCGTCGGTTACCGTGCGCAGGCGCAGGGCAAGAAGCTCAAGCTTCAGCTCGGCTACTCGCACGACGTCGATCTGGATGTGCCGGAAGGCATTTCGGTCGCGACGCCCGATGCGACCACCGTCCAGGTATCGGGTATCGACAAGCAGAAGGTCGGCCACTTCGCGGCGGAAATCCGCCAGTGGCGCAAGCCCGAGCCGTACAAGGGCAAGGGCATCAAGTACCAGGGCGAATATATTTTCCGCAAGGAAGGCAAGAAGAAGTAAGATGGCGAAACTTTCCCTCTTCGACCGCCGCCGCCGCCGGGTTCGCTCGGCACTCAAGGCGCGCGCCTCGGGCCGTCCGCGCCTCAGCGTTCACCGCTCGGGCAAACATATCTACGCGCAGGTCATCGACGATGCCGCGGGCACGACGATCGCGAGCGCATCGAGCCTCGACAAGGACGTCAAGGCCAAGTCGGGCGCCAACGTCGAGGCCGCCGCCACCGTCGGCAAGGCCGTCGCCGCGAAGGCCAAGAAGGCCGGCGTCGACAAGGTCGTGTTCGACCGCGGCGGGTTCCTGTTCCATGGCCGCGTCAAGGCGCTGGCCGATGCCGCCCGCGAAGAAGGGCTGGAGTTTTAAGTATGGCTGACGAAAAGAAAAACGACGACGCCACGGTCGAGGAGACCAAGGCGACCGAAACGAAGGCCGAAGAGACCAAGACCGAAGCCAAGGCGGACGCGAAGGCCGACGCCAAGGCCGAGGAAGCCAAGGCCGACGATACCGCGCATGGCGAGCAGGCTCCCGGTGTCGCCGAGACCCCCGAGGTTGCGGCTGCGCAGGCCGAAGCCAATCTGAAGAATGCCGGTGAAAAGGCCGAGGAACAGGCCCGCAAGGGCGGCCGTTCCAACGCACCGCGCGGTCGCGACAATCGTGGCGGCGGTGGCGGACGTGGCCGTGGCGGTCGCGACAATCGCGGCGGCCGTGGACGCGGGCAGGACGACGACGGCGAGGAGCTGATCGAGAAGCTGGTCCACATCAACCGCGTGTCGAAGACGGTGAAGGGCGGTAAGCGCTTCGGTTTCGCCGCTTTGGTCGTGGTCGGCGACGGCAACGGCAAGGCCGGTTTCGGGTCGGGCAAGGCCCGCGAAGTGCCGGAAGCCATCAACAAGGCGACCGCGGCGGCCAAGAAGGCCATGGTCCGCGTGCCGCTGAAGGACGGTCGCACGCTGCATCATGATGGCAAGGGCCACTTTGGCGCGGGCAAGGTCGTGGTTCGCTCCGCGCCTCCCGGCACCGGCATCATCGCCGGCGGTCCGATGCGTGCCGTGTTCGAGAGCCTCGGCGTCGCGGACGTCGTGACCAAGTCGAACGGCACCGCCAACCCCTTCAACATGATCCGTGCGACCTTCGAGGCGCTCAAGGACCAGACGAGCCCGCGCTCGGTCGCGCAGCGTCGCGGCAAGAAGGTCGCGGACCTGCTGGGCCGTGGCGGGATGGACAAGGCGGAAGCCGAAGCCACCGCCGACGCGGTGACGGAGTAGAACGATGGCCAAGAAAGACGACAGCAAGACGCTGAAGATCACCCAGACGGGTTCGCCGATCCGCAAGGACAAGGCGCAGCGCGCGACGCTCGTGGGGCTCGGCCTCAACAAGATGCATCGCACCATCGAGGTGAAGGCGACCCCCGAAGTCCTCGGCCAGGTGAAGAAGGTCCGGCACCTTCTGAGCGTCGAGGAAGCCTAGGGCTTCAGCGATGATTTCCCGGGTCCGGCCACGCGCCGGACCCATTCTTTCCAGCGCGAACAACAGCGAAAGCGAGTGCAGACATGACGATCAAGATCAACGACCTCAAGGACAATGAAGGCGCCCGCAAGGGCCGGATGCGCGTCGGACGCGGCATCGGTTCGGGCAAGGGCAAGACCGCCGGTCGCGGCCAGAAGGGCCAGAAGAGCCGTTCGGGCGTCGCCGTCAACGGCTTCGAGGGCGGCCAGATGCCGCTTCACATGCGGCTGCCGAAGCGCGGGTTCAACAATCCGTTCGGCAAGGATTATGCCATCGTCAACGTCGGCCAGGTCCAGAAGGCGATCGACGAGAAGAAGCTCGACGCCAAGAAGGTCATCGACCAGGACGCGCTCAACGCGATCGGCCTGACCCGTGGCGGCAAGCACGGCGTGCGTCTGCTCGGCAAGGGCGAGATCACGGCGAAGGCCAATTTCAAGGTCGCGGGCGCTTCCAAGGGTGCCATCGATGCGGTCGAGAAGGCCGGCGGCAAGGTCGAAGTGACCGCGCCCGCCAAGACCGACGAGAAGTCGGAAGACTAAAACCTCACCTATCCGCGTCATTGCGAGCAGCGAGGCGGCGCGGCAATCCCCTCCGTGGGTCCGGATTGCTTCGCGACGCTCGCAATGACGGGAAGGGGTCCTATATAGGGCCGATCCCGCCGGGGGGCGGGACGAGCGAAGGGAAACGAGACCTATGGCGACGTCCGCCGAACAAATGGCCGCCGGAGTGAATTTCGGCAGCTTCCGCAAGGCCACCGACCTCAAGAAGCGTCTGTGGTTCACGCTCGGCGTGCTGATCGTCTTCCGTTTCCTGTCCTTCGTTCCCATCCCCGGTATCGATCCGCGTGCGATGAGCGCGCTGTTCGATACGCAGCGCGGCGGCGTCCTCGATTTCTTCAACGCCTTTTCGGGCGGCAGCCTCGAGCGGATGAGCATCATCGCGCTTGGCATCATGCCCTACATCACGGCTTCGATCGTGGTGCAGCTGGGCGCGGCGCTCCACGAGCCGTGGAAGCAGCTGAAGAAAGAGGGCGAGGTCGGGCGCAAGAAGCTCAACCAGTACACCCGCTACCTGACCGTCGCACTGACGATGGTGCAGGGCTATTTCATCGCCACCGGCCTCGAAGGGCTGGGCGCGGCGCAGGGCATCCAGGCGGTCGTCGACCCCGGCATGCTGTTCCGTGTCTCCGCGACGATCACGCTGATCGGCGGCACGCTGTTGCTGATGTGGATGGGCGAGCAGATCACCAGCCGCGGCATCGGCAACGGCATCAGCCTCATCATCATGGCGGGCATCGTGGCGACCATGCCGCAGACGCTGGCACAGCTGTTCGAGGGTGGCCGTTCGGGCACGCTCGACCCGCTGGTCGTCGTGTCGATCATCGTCGCGCTGATCGTCTTGATCCTCGTCATCTGCTTCGTCGAGCGGGCGCAGCGCCGCGTGCTGGTGCAATATCCCAAGCGGGCGACCGCGCGCGGGATGATGCAGCAGGAGCGCAGCCACCTTCCCGTGAAGATCAACACCGCGGGCGTGATCCCGCCGATCTTCGCCTCCTCGATTCTGTTGATGCCGCTGACGGTCATCCAGTTCGCCGGTGGCGGTGCGGAAGCATCGAGCGGGACGAGCGACATCCTCATCACCCTGTCGACCTATCTGCAGCGCGGCGCACCGCTCTACCTGCTGCTCTATGGTGCCGGCATCGCCTTCTTCTGCTTCTTCTACACGTCGGTGCAGTTCAACAGCGAAGAGACGAGCGAGAATTTGAAGCGTGCAGGCGGGTTCGTTCCGGGCATCCGTCCGGGCAAGGCGACCGAGCAGTATTTCGACTATCTGCTCAACCGCATCACCACGGTCGGCGCGGTCTATCTGGTGCTGATCTGTCTGATCCCGGAAATCCTGTTCACCCAGTTCCCGATCGGTTCGGCGCTCTTGGGCGGGACCAGCCTGCTCATCATCGTGAACGTCACGATGGATTTCGTGAGCCAGGTGCAGAGCCACCTGATCGCGCATCAGTATGGCGACCTCATCAAGAAGGCGAAGCTCAAGGGTGGCGGTCGGCGGCGCTAGTCGCTAGCGCTTGTCACCGGACCGTAACGCGATTCTCTGGGGAGCGAGCGTGGATATCATCCTGTTGGGACCGCCGGGCGCGGGGAAGGGCACGCAGGCGCACCGCCTCGAGGAGACGCGGGGGATGAAGCAGCTGTCGACCGGCGATATGCTGCGCGCCGCACGCGACAAGGACAGCCCTGTGGGACGCCAGGTTCGCGACGTGATGGACCGCGGCGAGCTGGTGAGCGACGCGATCGTTTCCGCATTGATCGGCGAACATCTGGAAGAGGCCGACAAGGGCGCGATCTTCGATGGCTATCCCCGGACGCAGCCGCAGGCCGAGGCATTGGAACTGCTGCTGGCCGACCACGACCGCTCGCTGGCGCATGTCATCGAACTGGTCGTCGACGAGGACGCGCTGGTGGAACGGATCTGCGGGCGGTTTTCATGCGCCAACTGCGGCGCGCTGTATCACGAGACCGCCAAGCCGCCCGAGAAAGAGGGCGTGTGCGACGTGTGCGGATCGACCGAATTCAAGAAGCGTCCCGACGACAACGAGGAAACCGTGCGCAAGCGGATGGCCGAATATCGCGCCAAGACCGCGCCGATCCTGCCCTATTACGAGGAGCAGGGACTGGTGCGTCGCGTCGACGGGATGGGCACCGTCGAAGAAGTCGCCGCGGCGATCGACGAAGTGCTGGACAGCTAGTCCGCTGCATCGTCCGCCCCGGACCCGATCGCGGACGCCTTGCAATCCTGCCGATGTTCGTTTTGTCTTTCCGTGACCGAGCCCCGCGCGTGCGGGGACAACGCGGAGGGACAAACGTGAAGACCATTATCACCATCGCCATGGCCGCATGCGCGCTCATCTCCGCTCCGGCCGCCGCCGAAGTGGTCAGTGCCTCGCCCAATGCCTTTCACGTTCGCCAGAGCGTGCCGATCGCTGCCGATGCCGCGTCCGCCTTTGCCATCCTCAGCCGCCCTGCGCTGTGGTGGAGCGATGCGCATACCTATTCGGGCGATGCGGGTTTCTTCAGCCTCGATCTCGTGCCGGGGGGATGCCTGTGCGAGACGTGGGGCGGGGGGTTCGTCAAGCATATGGAAGTGGTGTCGATGCGACCGGGCACGCAGATCGTCATGGAAGGCGGGCTGGGGCCGCTTCGCTACGTCGCCGCCAGCGGGACGATGACCTGGGAGATTGCCGACACCGAAACCGGGCGGCAGTTCGTGATCGATTACAAGGTCACGGGGTTCGTCAACGGCGAGGGCGCGCAACTGGCGGGGGCAGTCGACGGCGTGCTGGCCGAACAGGCGCAGTCGTTCGCCGCGACGGTGGCGCGCTAGCGAGCGCGCTCTAGCGTGACGAAGGCGAAGGCCGGACGGGTCTCCGTCGCCGGATGATCCTCGCGCGCGGTTTCTTCCCAGCCGTCCAGATCGCGCGGGTCGTCGAGAAAGGTGTCGGCATCGGGTGTCGCGGCGACATGGGTCAACTCGATCCGGGTCGCGCGAGGCAGGAAGACGCGAAAGACTTCCGCGCCCCCGATCACCCATGCCGGATCCTGGCCTGCCAGCGCGAGCGCCGCGTCGGGATCGTGCGCTACCTCTGCACCGTCGGCCTCCCAATCCGCATCGCGGGTGAGGACGATGTGTCGCCGTCCGGGAAGAAGCCCGGGCAGGCTGTCGAAGGTCTTGCGGCCCATGATCATTGCGCCGCCCATCGTCAGCCGCTTGAAACGCTTGAGGTCGGCGGGCAGGTGCCATGGGAGGTCGCCGTCCTTGCCGATCGCGCCGTTGGCGGCGCGGGCGATGATCATGGCGAGCGGGCGATCGGTCATGCGGGGCTTCATGCGCGGTTCGCGGCGCGATAGGAAGGGCGCATGGGCAATCCATCAGCCATGATCGAGGAACTGAGGGGGGAGCTTCCCGCGCGCGCGATCGTCACCGATGCGGCCGCTATAGAACCGTGGCTGACCGACTGGCGCGGGCGATGGACGGGAAGGGCGGCGGCGCTGCTTCGGCCCGACGACGGCGCGGAGGTCGCGGCGATCCTGCGTGCGGCCAATCGTCACCGGGTCGCGGTGGTGCCGCAGGGAGGCAACAGCTCGATGGTCGGCGGTGCCACCCCCGACAAAAGCGGCGAGGCGGTCATCCTGTCGCTGCGCGGGCTGGACCGGATCGAGGTGGATGCAGGGAGCCGCGAGTGCGTCGTCGGGGCGGGGGTGGTTCTCGACACGCTTCAGACGCGGTTGGCGGAAGACGGCTTGCGGCTGCCACTGGATCTCGGCGCGCGGGGATCGGCGACGGTCGGCGGGCTGGTCAGCACCAATGCGGGCGGGACCGAAGTGCTGCGCCACGGGACGATGGGCGAGATGGTCCGCGGTATCGACGCCGTGATGGCCGACGGGACGCGGGTGAATACGCTGTCGGGTCTCAAGAAGGACAATCGCGGTCCGCGGGTCGATCGGCTGATGATCGGGGCCGAGGGATTGTTCGGCGTGATCATCGCGGTGCGGCTGCGACTGGTACCTGTGCCCGCCGATCGGGCGACGGCGTGGGTGGGGGTGGCGAGCCCGCACCGTGCGCTCGAGCTGCTGCGGTTTCTCGAAGCGCGGATGGAGGGGATAGAGGGGTTCGAATATATGCCGGGCGATGTCGTCGCGGCGGCACAGGCCGAATTCGAATTCAAGCCACCGATCGAGGGGCCGGTGGAGCATCATGTCCTGATCGAGGCGAAGGGGAGCGGAGAGCCGGGCGAGTGCCGTGCCGCGCTGGAAGCGCGACTTGCCGAGGCGATCGAGGCGGGGCTGGCGGACGATGCCGTCGTGGCGCGGTCCGAGCAGCAGAGCGCGGCGATGTGGGCGATCCGTCATCATCTGTCGGACGCCGAGAAGCGGCACTTCGGTATGGCGAACAGCCACGACATCTCGGTTCCCGTCGATGCGATGCCGGATTTCCTGGTGGAGATTGCCGAGCGGCTGGAGCGGGAATATCCGGGCGTGTCGGTGTCGGGATACGGGCATCTGGGCGATGGCAATATCCACCTTCACGTGCGGGCGATGGAGCGGGCGAGCGAGGGATGGCGTGCGACCGAGGGGGCGGCGATCGAGCGGACGGTCCACGATGTCGTGCAGGAGCGGGGCGGATCGATCAGCGCGGAGCATGGCATCGGGCAGATGAAGCGCGGCGAGTTGGCGCGGCTGGATCCCGATCGGGTGGCGATGCTGCGACGGCTCAAGGCGGCGTTCGACCCGCACGGCATCCTCAATCCTGGGAAGCTGATCTAAGCGCCGAACCCCGTGGAATAGGCGCGGGCGATATCCTCGGCATCCGCATCCAGTTCGGCCTGATCGATCCCGTGGTCGCGCATGCGGCGTGCGTGGCTCTCAACATGGGCGGCGAAGCGATCGTCCTGCGACAGCGCGGCTGCGGTGCCCATCCGCTCGATGAGCCGGATGGCGATCGAGGGATATTTGGCAGCAGCCTGACGCAGTGCGTCGAGGGGGGTGTCGAACAACCGCTGGAACGAGGCGGTGGGACAGGCGACGCGGTCGATCTCCTGTAACAGCTTCCCCGGTTCGGTCACCCGGTCCTTATGGTGCAGCATGATTTCCACCAACGCATCGACGCAGGCGCGGGCGGTGTAAATGTCGTTGATGGCGGGGGAGAGGGCGCGCGCCGCAATCTCCACGAGCAGACGGACGCGGTAGGAAAGACCCTCTTCGTCCCCGCGCGTTTCGCAGACCAGAAAGGCTTTCGCGAGCCGATCCTGTATCGCCGGCGACATCGGCTGCCGGGACTGCAGCAGGGGCTCGCCCGGCAGCACGTGATCGCCCGCGCTTTTGAGGAGACGAAATTCGGTGTCGCACTCGTGCGCGATCCGCGACAGGCGGTCGATGTCGGTGGTCCGGACATAGCCCTGCCAGCGCGCGCCGAAGATGTGCGAGCCTTCCCAATCCTCGTTCGAAACGCGCGCGAAATCGGGGGCCGGGCGGGCGGTCGAATCGTCGCGGATGCGACCGATGGCAGTATCGACGAATACCGCCCGTCCGAGATCCTGGAGCGCGAGGGCGAGCCAGACCAGTTCGACGAGCAGGACCGCGGCGAGGAACAGGCTGGGCCCGTGGGGCAGTGCGTCGGGCGTCGCGCTGTCATCGACGGTGAGCAGGAAGGCGAGGCTCAAGGCCAGTGCCGCGAGAAAGAAACCCAATGTGAAGCGGATGAAGGGACGGGCGATCCACCGGTCGATCAGCCGCACCCCGAGATTGCCCGCCGCAATGGTGAGCACCAGCAAGGTAATGGAGACGTAGAGCGTCGCGATCGCGCTGGTCACCCCGACCGCGACCTGCGCGCCGTCGGCCATTGTCGTCCCGCTGTCGGTGAGAACGACATTCCCGTCGCGCAGCCAGCGCGCCGCCCCCGCAGCATCGAGCCAGCGCAACAGCGCGAACAGCGCGATCGTGGCACAGATCATCAGCGCCGGCAGCAGCCAGTAGCTGTGCCACAGGCGCACGAGCAGCCCCAGCGGCCGGGGTACGTTTTTGCGTTCGATCCGATTCAGCATCGGGAACCAAAAGCGCGCCCTCAGGCTTTGTTTCCGTTACGCGCCGAAAACAGCAGGGTTATTCGCGCTCCCTCTGGGAGTAGTGCTCATGGAAAGTGTGGTTACCAACATCGAGAACCTGGTCGCCTTGACCGACCAGCAATATACGTTGGGATCACTGATCCTGATGGTCAGCTATGGGGCGCATTTCGCCTTCATCCTCTATTTCCTGTTCACGATGCGCGACCTTGCGCCGCGTTACCGGCTGGTACCGCTGCTGTCGGCGCTGGTGATGGCGTCGGCGGGTCTGAGCCTGCTGCGCGAGTTCTCGCTCTGGCAGGAAAGCTACAGCTTCGTCGGCGGACTCTATGCGCCGATTTCGGACGGGCAGACGTTCACCAACGCTTTCCGCTACGGCAACTGGACCATCACCGTGCCGTTGCTGCTGACGCAATTGCCGCTGGCCTTCGCACTGGGCCGGCCCGAGGTGCACAAGCGCGCCATTCGCATGGCGATCCCGGCGGTGCTGATGATCTGGACGGGACTGATCGGCCAGTTCGGCGAGACCGACGACATGGCGCAGCTCAACCTGTGGGGCATTATCTCCACCCTGTTCTTCGTCTGGCTGCTGGTCGAGGTGCGCGCCACGATGAGCCGCGGACGTGCCGAGGCACCGGCGGAGCTGAAGGGTTTCCCCGACAAGTTGTGGTGGTATTTCCTCGCGACCTGGGGCCTCTATCCGATCGCCTACGCACTGCCGCAGTTGGGCATCAACGGCGACGTGGTGGTCATTCGTCAGCTGCTCTTCAGCATCGCGGATATCTCGACCAAGCTGATCTATGGCGTGATCCTGTCGCGTTTCCTGCTGCGTCGCAGCGCGCTCGAGGGCTATGCGCCCGCGATCGAAGCGATGGGAGCGGTGCCGACCCCGGTGAAGGGTGCGCGCGACTAGAATTCGCCGGATGTCGAAGGAGCGGCGGGACGGCATCGTCCTGTCGCTCTTTTGTTATGCCGGGATCCTTGCGGGGTGCGTGCTTCTCCTGATGGCAGGCGTTCGGGCGCACTGGCTCGCCGCTTTCCTGTTCGGGCTGGGGCTTTTCCATGGCGGGCTGGACCGGGAGAACGGACGGCTGGTGTTGCCGGGATGGGGGTATAGCGCGACCTATCTCGCGGTGGCGCTGGCGATGGTGGGCGTGATGATCTTCAACCCCGTCGCCGGGCTGGTCGCCTTCTTCGCCCTGTCGGTCTGGCACGTGGCGCGCGAAACGGGGCAGCGGACCGGCGACCGCATCGCGGGGGCGGCCGAAGCGCTGGCGCTGGTGGGAGGCAGCGCCTTATTGCGCCCGAACGAAACCTTCCTTCTGGTCGATACGATCGCCGGGCGCGGATCCGAAGCATTGGTCGCGCTGCTCGGCGCCGCGGGGGTGGGGGCGGTACTGCTGACGGTATGGGCGATCGTCCGGCGCAGCCCGTTGGCCGCTGGGCTGGCGGCATCGTTCGTCGGTTACGCCGTCCTGCCGCCGCTGGTCGCCATCGCGGCGGCCTTCTTCGCGTTTCACGCTCTTCCCCGGGTCGTCGAATTGCTCGGCGAGGCGGGATGGCGAAAGGGCTGGCGCCTGGGGGCACTGGGCCTGGTCGCGCTGGTCGGGGCGACGTTCCTGATTGCGGGCATGACGCAGGGATGGTGGAGCGCGGCACTATTGGCTGCCATCCTCATCGCGCTCGCCACCCCCCACATGCTGCTCGACCGGACCCTCCGCGAAGAAGGCCCGGCCGAGCGGTAGCGGGAGGGATCGAGGCTCTAGCTGTTGAGGAAGACAGCCTTGGCGTTGGTGAATTCCTTCATACCGAAGCCGCCATGCTCGCGACCGTAGCCCGAGTCCTTCACGCCGCCGAACGGCATGTTGGGATCGGCAAGACCGAAGCCGTTGATGAAGACCATGCCGGTATCGAAGTGGTCGATCGCGATGCGGCGCGCCTTGTCCTCGTCCTTCGAGAAGATGCCGCCGCCGAGGCCGTAGCGCGACGAATTGGCGATGCGGATCGCGTCTTCGTCGTCGACCGCCTTGATGACGCTGGCCACCGGGCCGAAGAATTCATCGTCGTAGGCGGGCATTCCGGGAGCGAGATTGTCGAGGATCGTCGGCTGGAAGAACCAGCCCTTGCGATCGATCTTCTTTCCGCCGGTCAAGAGGCGCGCACCCTTGTCGATGCTCTCGTTCATTTGTTCGATCAGCGTTTCGCGCAGGTCCTCGCGCGCCATCGGGCCGAGGTCGGTGTCGTCCTCGAGCGGATCGCCTACCGTGCAATCCTCGAACGCCTTCACGAATTTCTCGACGAACTCGTCGTAATTCTTCTCGGTCACGATGAACCGCTTGGCGTTGATGCAGGTCTGCGCGTTATTGTAGAGGCGGCCCTGGACCGAAATCTTCACGGCCTGGTCCACGTCCGCGTCGTCGAGGACGAGATAGGCGTCGTTCGATCCCAGCTCGAGCACCGACTTCTTCAGCTTGCGGCCGGCCAGTTCGCCGACATGCTTGCCGCTGGAATCGCTGCCCGTGAGCGTGACGCCGCGGACGAGATCGTTCTCGATCACGGTGTCGGACAAATCATGGTCGATGACGAGAACGGTGAAGAGATCCTCGGGAAGGCCCGCTTCTTCGTAGAGATGCCGTAGCATGATGCCCGAACCGGTGCAGTTGGAGGCATGCTTTAGAAGGACGCCGTTACCGGCCATCAGACTGGCGATCGAATAGCGAATGACCTGATAGGCGGGGAAATTCCACGGCTGGATGCCGTAGACGACGCCGATCGGGCGATGTGCGACCACGCCCTTGCCGTCGCCCGCGAACAGCGAGCGTTCCTCGTCGGCCAGCTCCTTCGGGCCGTTGGCGGCAGTGAACTTGCAGATGGCGACGCACAGATCGACCTCGTCACGGCTGTCGCCGATGAGCTTGCCGACTTCTTCGGTCATCTTCTGCGCGAGCTTTTCCTTGTTGGCGGCGAGCGTGTCGCCGATCTTGCCAATGATCTCGGCGCGTTCCTCTGCGGGGCGTTGCGACCAGAGAACGAACGCATCGTGACAGCGCTGGACCGCATCGGCGGCGTCCTTTTCGCTGATCAGCTCGAAGGTATCGATTTCTTCTTCGGTAGTGGGATTGATGGTGGTGATCGTGTCGGCCATGCGGCGCGCTCCTTCATAAAAATCAGTTCATGAAGACAACCGACCGAACGGCACCCGCGTTGCAAGGCTCGGCGCGTTCCACAACCGGACCGGCGCGTCACGGGCGCCTGGCGTCGCGTAAGAATGGAAAAGGTGGTGCGCCCGAAGTGAAAATGATGGGCACTCAGAACATTGGATAATTTCAGTTGAAAGGCCAGCGTGATGTCGGCTTTGCGCCCTACTTTCGGCCATTCGACGATCTGCGATCCCTGCCCGAAAGCTGCCCTTCGACCGGGCGGACTATGCCCGCCCTTTCTTCGCACTTGCAACAGTTTGGGCTTTACACTAAGTGCCCGCCATCCACCGGACCCGGCCGCGCCGGGTGGCTCGGCCCGGTGCCTATCCCCGGGACAACCACCCCGGGGAGGCCGGTCGCCTCACAACTTCGCACGGTGTACCAGGCACTGCTGGACTGCGTCGCCGAACGCATCGTTATCGTCGCCCGCAACCATATGCGACGCACCAGCGATGTCGCTGAATTGCGTATCGGGAACCAATTTCCGGAATTCAGCGGCGCCTTCGGGAGAAACAAGGTCGCTAGATCCACCACGCACTAGAGGGACCGGAAGGGACAGCGCCGACGCTGCCTGAAGAAGTTCCGTCGATGTCGCGGTAACGTCGTCGGAAATAGTGCGTCGGCGCGTAATGTTCTCAACGAATGCCGGATCCCAGTGCCAATAATACCGACCGTCCGGTCCTTTTCGAAGGTAACTCTTCAATCCCGAGGAACTTTGCCGTCTCTCGCGGTGCGGCAGATATGCTGCGATTGACGCGGATGCGTGTTCGGGTGATCCGAACCCTTCTCGTGCATGTTGCGCCATGAAGCCGAGGACCCGCGCGACCCCGTTCGCTTCCATCTGTGGCGTTATGTCACCAGTGTTAGCGAGGCGAACGTGCCGGGCGCGATGATGCCCTCGGCCACAAGTCCCGCCAATCCACCCAGTGACGCACCGATGAGCGCGGGAATGCGCTCGAAACTCTGCGCAACTGCAACGAGATCCCGGCCGAAATCGTGCACATCGTAGTCGCCGGTCGGGGACCATGGACTTTCGCCGTGCCCCCTGAGGTCGAGGGCGATCGCCCGGTATTCGGCCCGGCCCAGGCGAGTGGCGACCTTTCTCCAGGCGCGCCGCGTCTGTCCGCCTCCATGAGCCAGAAGCAAAGGCAATCCGTCAGTCGGTCCGAACGCGCTTGCGACAAGCGTCAGGCCGTCGGCGCCAGGAAGCAACAGGCGATCCTCGTTCACGAGCGCTGCCTGCGGGCGAGAAAAAAGAATACCAGCGCCGCCAAGGCGCATCCAATGGCTGCAAATATCGACAAGTCTGCCAGAATGGCTGCCGATACGATGAGCGCTGCCGCAATCAGGTCGCTGGAACGCAAGGGCGGCGCACTTAGCGGCCTTTGCAGTCGCGCAAGATCCTGGGGGTCGATCCGGATCGGCAGCTGTCCCCGGCGCGCGATGGACGCCAGGTTCTCTACGATCTCGGGGGTGCCGAGAAGCGCGCGCATCAGCGTCGACGCTGTCCGCCGGGCACTTCCGCGCAGGTTTGCCAAGCTGGCACGCTCCATCAGCAGTTGCTTACCGATCGGAGCAAGTTCGGACGTAATGTCGAAGCGCGGGTCAAGCCGGCGTACGAACCCTTCGGCGGTAAGCAGCGTACGCAGCATCAAGGCGAGGTCGCCGGGTAGAGCCAGTTGGTAAGTTCGCAGAAGCTCGAATACATCGGCGAAGATGCCAGACAGGTCGATCTGGTCGAGAAGCGTGTTACGAAACTTGCCGACCAATTGCTTGAGCGATGTCGTGAGCGCCTCGCGATCGACCGCCGGATGGCCTGCCCACTGCAGAACAACGTCGACCAGATCGTCGATATCGTCTCCGGCGATCGCCAGTGAAAGGCGCACCAGTTCGTCGCGCCGCTCGGGCAGCAGAGTTCCCACCGCGCCAAAGTCGATGAATACCGGGGTCCCGTCGGGGCGGATCAGCACATTACCGGGATGCGGATCGGCGTGAAAGCGACCGTTGAAGATTATCATGCTCAGCACCGCACGGGCATAGCTGCGCGCGACGGAAGCAAGATCCACGCCAGCATCCTTCAATGTCACTAGGTCGGTCGCCGGGATCGCATCGACCCGCTCCTGGATATTCAGACAGCGCCCGCTCACCTCGTCATCGAATTGGGCCGTCTCGATCCCGAACCGTGCAATATAGCCGCCAATTTCCGCGCTCGCGCGTGCTTCAGCACCCAGATCCATCTCACGATCGAGGCTTTCGGCAAAAAACCGCAGCAGTTCGTCGGGTCTCTGCCTTTCGACAAGGGGACTTGCGCGCTGTGCCAATCGCGCAATGCGCCGCAGTAAACGCATGTCGGCATCCACGATGCTTTCGATCTCCGGCCGTCGGATCTTGACGATGACCGCAACGCCGTCGCTCCGTATTCCTGCGTGCACCTGCGCTATAGAGCCGGCCGCGATCGGCTCCCGATCCAACTCGCGGAAGTACTCGCCGGCGTCTTCCCCGAGCGCTTGGGCGAGCGGAGCCTCGATACATTCGAACGGTACGCCCGGAACGCGATCGTGCAGCTGCGATAGCGCCGCCGTCCAATCGGGCCCCAAGAGATCGCTTCGCATCGCGAGGATCTGGCCAAGCTTGGTCGCAACCGGTCCCAATTCGCGCAGTGCCTCGACCAGGGCTTCCGGGCGCGTCGGATGTGTATTGGTTTGAGATCGGCCTGATACCAACGCGGACACGATGCCGCCCAGCCCGTGGCGGCCGAGTATCGCTATGACCTGCGCAAGTCGCTTCCGGTCACTCATGCGCGGAGGCGTCATGTCTGCCATCAGAGAACATCCCGCCGTACGTTTTCGCTGACCATCTCCAGAAGCGAATGCAAGGTGCTCTTCTGTTGCGGCGTCATTCCGCTCCATATCCTCAGGTGAATCGCGTCTGCGGCCAGTCTGAGGTCAGGAAGTATTTCCTCAACCCGTCTGGTCAGGCACAGGCTCCACGACCGCCCGTCTGCTGGGTCACGGCGGCGCTCGATAAAGCCTTTCTGGGTCAAGGCGGTGACCGCAAGGCCAATGGTGGCGGATTCGAGTTCGAGACGCCCGGCGATGTCGGTCTGGTTCAGGGCAGGATCTTTGATGAGCTGCGCCAGCACACGCCACTGCGTGCGATTGAGGCCCAGCGGCTGCGCTCGGCCATCGAATGCCTTCCGCGCGGCGCGGCTGATCTCGTCCATCATGAAAATCGCTCGATCATCGTCGCTGATGACATTGTCGCGTGAGAGAGAGTCCTCGTCTTCAGTCATGCCGATGACCTATCCGGCGGGAAAAAAAATAGTAAAGTACTTTCGTATTTCGTTGGGACCGCTATATCGCTCGCGCAACGGCTCGAACGATGGCGAGGAGCGAGATTACCATGGCGGACGAGACAGCAGGCGATATCGATGACGGCGCGCGTCCGAAGGCGTTGTCGAGTCCGCGGGTCCGGCTGGGCCTGCTGATTGCCGGCATTCTCGTCCTGCTCGTCGGGGGCTACTGGTATTACAATCATCAGACGTACGGCAGATTCCAGCAGTCTACCGATAACGCTTATATCGCCGCCGACAGCGTCATCATCTCTCCCAAAATTGCTGGCTACGTCGAGCGCGTACTGGTTACGGAGAATCAAACGGTTGCGTCGGGCGATGCACTTGTCCAGCTGGACGTGCGGGATTATCGTGCCCAGACAAACCAGGTCGAAGCCCAGATTGCCGCATCGCTCGCCGGAGCGGATACGGTTCGCGCCCAGCAGCGAGAGCAGGACGCGGCTATCGCGCAGGCCCGCGCCCAACTGGCTGCGGCATCTGCGCAGGTCGGTCTGGCTGCGGAGCAGGTTGCCCGTTATCGCCCCCTTGCTGCTTCGGGAGCGGAGCCGCGCGAGAGGCTCGACCAGCTGCAGGCCCAGGCCAGAGAAGCGCAGGCCCAGGTCGCAGCGGCGCGCGCCGCGCTCACGGCTGCACAGCGGCGGCAAGGCACGCTTGACGAGCAGATAGACCAGGCCAATTCGCAGGCCAACGCAGCTCGTGCGCAGCTTGAGGCCGCCCGCCTGAACCTGTCATCGACCACGCTCCGGGCCAGCATTTCCGGACGGGTGGGTGACCTCACGGTCCGGCCCGGACAATTTGTCCAGCCCGGCCAGCGGTTGATGAGCGTAGTTCCCACCGACCGCCTCTATGTGACGGCGAATTTCAAGGAAACGCAACTCGGTCTCGTTCGCCCCGGGCAACCCGTCACCTTGGAAATCGACGCGCTGCCCGACCTCGAGTTATCGGGAAGAGTGGAAAGTATCGCCCCCGGAACCGGCGCAGAATTCTCGATCCTACCTCCGCAAAACGCGACGGGTAATTTCACCAAGATCGTTCAGCGCGTGCCGGTCCGCATATCCATCGAGGCTTCGCCCGAGATCCTGCGTCTGCTGGTGCCGGGCATGTCTGTTGTCGCGAGTGTCGATACGCGCGCCGCCAGAGACGAACTCGATTCGATCCGCAACGCGGCCGGAGACTGACCGATGGCAGGCGCCGCTGGAGCGGTTTCGCCCCCGGTCGAAAAGGCCGATGCTACGGCCTGGATCGCCGTAGCCGCCGGTGCGCTGGGGGCGATGCTAGCAACGCTTGACATCTCGATCGTCAATTCGGCGCTGCCGACGATCCAGGGGGAAATCGGCGCGACCGGAACCGAGGGCACCTGGATCGCGACAGCCTTCCTTGTTGCCGAGATCATTGTCATCCCTCTGAGCGCGTGGCTGGAAAGACTGCTCGGCCTTCGCACGCTGCTCATCGTCGCGGTTTCTGCCTTCACGGCCTTTTCGGTGTTGTGCGGCATTGCCACCGATCTGACGACGATGATCATCGGTCGCACCGGTCAAGGGTTCATGGGCGGCGCGCTTATTCCAACCGCCATGACCATCGTCGCAAAGCGACTGCCTCCATCGCAACAGCCGATCGGCATGGCGCTCTTCGGAATGACCGTGGTTCTTGGGCCGGTAATGGGCCCGTTGGTGGGGGGCTGGCTTACCGAGAACCTGAGCTGGCACTACGCCTTCTTCGTCAACGTGCCCGTCTGCGCGTTGCTCCTTGCTTTACTATTCATCGGGCTACCCCATGAAAAGCCCGACTGGGTTTACCTGCGCGAGGCTGATTGGGCGGGAATAGCTGGTATGATCCTTGGGTTGGGTGGGCTGACCATCGTGCTTGAAGAAGGCCACCGTGAGGAGTGGTTCGATTCCACGCTGATCGTCCAGCTCACACTGATGACGGTCGTGGGATTTGCACTTCTGACCTACGGACAGCTTTACGCGCGCAAACCGGTGCTCAAATTGCGCCTGATGCTCAGCAGGCAGTTTGCCAGCGTCGTGGTGATGGCACTGGCGCTCGGCATGGTCATGTATGGCTCGACCTACGTGATCCCGCAATTTCTTGCGATAATCTCCGATTACAACGCCTTGCAGACTGGGTTCGTAATCTTCTGGATGGGTGTTCCGGCCTTCTTACTGATGCCTGTGTTGCCCTTCATGATACGAAGGATTCACATCCGGATTGCTGTGGGCGCGGGCATGTTCATCATGGCGCTAAGCTGTTTCGTCAGCATAAATCTGACAGCGGAATCGGGAGGTGGAGTGTTCACCGAAAGCCAGTTCCTGCGTGGCATCGGCATGATCCTCACGATGATGTTCCTCAACCAGGCGACGGTAGCTTCGGTTGCCAAGGAGGATGCCGGCGATGCTTCCGGGATCTTCAACGCGGCGCGAAACCTCGGGGGCTCGTTCGCGCTCGCGGGGCTCGCCTCGTTCCAGGATCAGCGCCTGTGGCATCATAGTCGGCGCATGGAAGAAACCCTCAACGCTAACAGCCCCCGACTACAGGAATATCTGGATGGCATGACGGCGTCGCTGGGCAGCCCACAGGCCGCGCTGGAGATGCTTTCCGGCATCATTCAGCGCGATGCGTTCGTGATGACGTACAACGATGTCTTTTTCGCCATGGGCGCGATTACCCTGGTCACGGTGCCGCTGGTACTGTTCCTCAAGCCTCTCCCGAAGAACGTATCCCTTTCGATGCACTGAGAACTCTATGCGCAAGACCCTAACCCTCCTCGCTCCCATGGCGCTCCTCGCGGGTTGCATGTCCGGTCCCGACTATGCCGGTCCCCCGCAACTTGCGACCGCCGCAGGCAATGCGTTCGTACGGGCCGGCCCCGAAATCGATCCGTTAGCGCCGATTGCCGGCGACTGGTGGACGTTGCTCGGCGATCCGGTTCTCAATGAACTGGAGGCGCGCGCGCTGGCCGGCAATCCGGGCGTCGCCGCGGCGCGCGCTCGCATCGAACAGGCAAGGGCTGCTGTCCGCCAGGGGCGCGCCAACCGGCTACCCGCCGTGGCTGCGCAGGCGACTGCGGTCCAGGCGAATATCCCAGGGCTAGATATCGGCAGCGGCCCGCCACCGGGATCGCCCGGCCCTCCTGCTGACGACGAAGAGCAGGACAGCCTCAGCGTCTACAACGTCGGGCTCAACGCAAACTGGGAGATCGATTTCGCCGGGGGGCAGGCACGGCGTGTCGAGGCCATTAACGCTCAGGCTGCGGCCTCGGTGGCGAACGCCGAGGATGCGAAAGTCCAGCTCGCCGCCGAAGTCGCGCGGGCGTATGTGAGCCTGCGAGAAGCGCAGGGGCGGCTCGAGCTTGTCGAGCGAGAACGGGAATTGCAGCAGCAGATTCTCGAACTGACCTATCAGCGCTATACACAGGGCACTCTCCCACTGTTTCCGGTCGGTGACGCGAACGCCGAGCTCGAACTGCTCAAGTCGCAGATCGCGGAAGCTCAAGCGGACATCGATGTGTTCAAGGACACGCTCGCGGTGCTGACGGGCGAAGCGCCCGGCGCACTCGACGAGCTCCTGGCGGCTCAGGCCGAAATTCCGCTTCCCCCCGAACGGGTCGCGGTGGGCGATCCCGCAGCGCTGATAGCGCGGCGGCCGGATGTTCGAGCCGCCGAACGCATGCTGGCCGCGGCGAATGCGCGCATTGGCGTGGCAGAGGCTGCTCGTTTCCCTAAGCTTTCCTTCATGGGGATTCTCGGTTTGGGCGGATCAGAGCCGGACGACATCCTGGACCCGGGCAACTTATCGGCAATCGCTTTGCCGCGGCTGCAGTGGAACCTGCTTGACTTCGGCCGCACGGCAGCATCGATCGATCAGGCCGAGAGTGCGCGCGACGAGGCCGAAGCGCGTTATGTTGAAGTGGTCCTTGGCGCACTGCGCGACGCCGAACAATCGCTTGCCCGGTTCGGGCAACAAAGAGCCAACGTAGCCGCGCTGGCGCAGATCAGTCGACAGGCCGACACGGCTGCGGAGCTTAACGAGCAACGCCGCGCCGCGGGGGTAATCTCGCAAGGCGAACTCAACACTTCGATCCGCCAGCGCGAACAGGCCAGAGCAAATCTCGATCGGGCGATCGCCGCCATGACAAATGGCTGGATCGCGATCCAGAAGTCCTTGGGATTGGGATGGAGGGAGCCCTGAACGGTAGGCCCTAGGCTTGGGATCGAAGGGGATCACCTTAGTACGATGAGGGAGTACATTTCGATGCCCTATAGAGAGGGGAATCGCCTTAAAGCGGGCCTTCCGCACTCGGCCCAATCACGGTCGTTCGGCTTTCCGTCTGCTACGCGCTCAAAGGCAGCCGCTGCATTTCAAATTGTATGTAGCAAAAAAAGCAGCTATTCGGCCCGAACTGGCCAAGGTTGGGGTCGGGCGTTCGGATCGCCTCGCCCGCTCCATTATTTCCAAGACTTTCCCGTATTTCCGCCCTCGGGCGGCCGGCCCTAGGCAACCGGCAAGGTAACGCGATACCCGGTGCAAAGCCGCTCCTCTTTTGCTAGGCGTGGGCGACTTAACCGGGGGATTCGAATGGCTTGGGACGAAGGACTGGACACTGGAAGCGTAGCATACGGCATCGCATCAGCACCGGAGCAACGTGTGCGCGTCATAGCCGGTCCCGGCACGGGCAAGTCGTTCGCGATGAAGCGTCGGGTGGCGCGGCTTCTAGAGGAAGGTGTTTCCCCAAAGGAGCTTCTGGCTGTGACCTTCACCCGCGTTGCGGCGGAGGACCTACACCGCGAATTGCAAAAGCTCGGTGTTCCTGGGTGCGAGGAGCTCGAAGGCCAAACCCTTCACAGCCTCGCCATGCGCATCCTATCGCGCAAGCACGTCCTCGAAGCCGTGGGGCGGACGCCGCGCTCGCTCAATTCCTTCGAGGTGAAGGCCCTTGTCAGCGACATTGCGGACGCGAGCGGTGGCAAGCGCGCTGCAAACAAGATGATTCAGGGTTACACTGCTGCTTGGGCGCAGAGCCAAGGCGACGAGCCGGGCTTCGCAAAGACTGACGGGGAAAAGGAGTTTCAGGCCGCTCTTCTCGCGTGGCTCGAGTTTCACCACGGGATGCTGATTGGCGAGCTGATTCCGTACCTCGTCCGTTACCTTAAGAGCAATCCAGCGGCGGCTGAGCGGTCCGAGTTCAAGCACTTGCTTGTCGACGAGTATCAGGACCTCAACAAGGCCGAACAGACAGCGATTGCCTACCTCGGCGATGACGCGGAAATCTGCATCGTGGGCGACGATGACCAGTCGATCTACAGCTTCAAGTGTGCCCACCCTGATGGAATCAGGGAATGGAAGGACATCCACCCCGCTTGCGCCGATCTCGAGATGGCAGATTGCTACCGTTGCCCAACCACAGTGGTCGAGATGGCGAATGCCCTCATCAGCGTGAACACCAATCGCGTGCCGCGCGAGCTAACACCTCTTCCTGACAAGGGAGAGGGCGAGGTAGCCATCGTGCAAGTCCCGTACCTCCACAGCGAGGCCACATGGATCACAGCCAAGGTGAATGAGCTTCTCCAGAACGAGGTTCACCCGAGCGAGATAATCATCCTCGTCCAACGCGCGGTGGCGACAAAACCGATATTGAACGCGCTGAGAGGCGAGGGCATCCCGGCAAAGTCCTACTATGAGGAGAGCCAGCTCGATTCTCAGACGGCGCAAATGCGTTTTGCGCTGTTCAAGCTATTCCTCGACAACGAGGACCGGGTTGCGCTGCGCTACCTTCTTGGTTGGGACCGGGACGATTTCCGATGCAAGCCATACGCACGGGTGCGGCAACATTGCGAGGCCAGCGGAGATAGTCCTTGGGTTGCGATGGACAAGCTCGCGGACGAGGCGCTCGCCATCCCCTACACCAAGCCGCTGATCGCGCAGTTCAAGCTCATCAAGGAAGGCCTCAACGAGCTCGAGGCGGTGAAGGACGATCTCACAGCGTTCACTGACGCCCTGTTCCCGGACGCGGACCCTGACGTATCGGAACTGCGCCAACTCGCGCTGGCGCAGATGGAAACGGCCGAGACGCCCGAGGACCTTCTCTCCGCCATGATGAGGGAGATTACCCAGCCGGACATTCCGCCCACGGTCGAAGAGGTCCGGCTCATGAGCCTTCACAAGAGCAAGGGGCTCAGCTCGCCATACGTGTTCATTGCAGGTTGCGTGGAGGGAATCCTCCCACCTTCCTTTGATGACGCTCCCTCAAAGGAAGCGAAAGATGCGGCGCTCGAGGAGGCCCGGCGTCTATTTTATGTTGGCGTCACCCGGGTGAAGGCAGACCCCGACAATGACCGGCCGGGAAGCTTGTTCATCACATACGCCCAACAGATGCCGGCGAAGGACGCTTACGGCGCGAATGTGGCCTTCAAAACGCAATCAGGAGCGCTGGCGAACCTACTGCCAAGTCGATTCATTGGCGAGCTTGGTGCTGCGGCGCCCTCGCCGGTCAAGGGATAGCGGCGATGAGCGGTTCGCAGCTCGAAGTTGAATACGAAGGCATGGCGAACCGGCATGAGCTGTACGCAAAATACGGCATCGCAGCGGAGGCGGCTCAACTCTTCGAGACCGAATTGGGCACCTTGCTTCTGGGCCTCTCAGGATTGGAGAACGATTGGCACGTCTGGCCAGACGGAGTCGCTGCTCGAGAGGTTCTCGACAATATTGACCGGAGCACGCTCGGGCGGCTGTTAAACGATCTCAAGCGGTACATCACTATCGAAGGCGACTTGGAGGAGGGTTTCGCTTCCGCACTAAGGGCAAGAAATCAGCTAATGCACGGCTTCTTCGAGAGGCACAATTTCAAGATTCAGACTGAGGACGGCCGCAAGGTGATGATCGCGGACCTCGAACGTCTCCACGGCGAGTGCTTCGAGGCATGGCGAGCCGCGGGCAAGCTGACCACGACTATCACAACGGTGCTACGCCACGGCGCGGATAGCAAGCGCCCCAGCGCTGGCAACTGAACTCTCCGTGTGCCATTCCCATTGCGTCGAAAAACGCAATGCGAGGAATGGGATGGCGCTCGAGGGGGACGTTCGGAAACTCAGGGAATATAGGATGCAAGCGGACGGCCGGGGAGTGCCGGACGAGCATCAAGGCGTATCGAAGGACAAGATACGGCAAGTCCTCGCCCAGATAGACCTCCACGGCAACAACGACCTTGTCGATGCGGTGTTCGCCCTCCTCGATAACGAGACCTCGAGCTGGTTCTCGAAGGCACCAAAGGGTTCGACCATCGCGGACGGCGCATCGACCGCGCATCTCGCCTGCCATATCGGCATCCTCCAACGCGGCGCGCTAAAGCTCGACCGGGAGGGCCGCGACTACTGGATCAAGCCGCTACGCGATCTCGGGGGTATCGAAGCCGTCACGCTCAAGGACGGCGAATTTGTCCCCGGTCACACCAAGGCGAAGAGCCCCAACTCGTCCTACCGCCTCGAGGAGGCCTTCCAGGAAATCCTCACGGCACCGCACGGGGAGTGGCAAGAGAAACTCGAGGCTTGGTCTGCGCAGGACGCGGCCCGCGAGCGCCTCGCCTTTCAGGCCAAGATGGCCGAGGCAGCGAAGAAGGCCTCGGACACCGGACACGCGGCGCTCATTAACGACTGTGTCGAACACTACGCCCCGCGCTTCCTCGAAGGGTACGAGGTCCTTTACGTGGACGACAGCGACGGGGACCGGATAAGCGACGAGGAGCGCGCCAAGATGCAGGCCGCCGGAGCCGAGCTCACGTTGGCGGACCCGATGCCGGACATTCTCCTTTGGCATCCGGAGACCGATTGGCTTTGGGTAATCGAAGCCGTCACTAGCGATGGGGAGGTCGATGCTCACAAGGTAAGGGGGATGCAGGCATTCGCGCAGCGCTGCGGCAAGGCCGGAGTAGGCTTCACCACCGCCTATCGGACGTGGCGGGAGACGGCCGCTCGGCAGGGGAAGCAGCGCAACATCGCGGTCGAGACCTACATCTGGATACGTGAGGACCCCTCAAAGCAGCTCTTGCTCAAGGCCTAGAGGATGGCCTCGACTGCCGCATCTATGGCCTCCTGCCCAACGGGGGCAGCGCGGCCGAGGCGCTCGAGGTCCTCGAGCGAGGGGAAATGCAGATTGCGGAGGTCCGTTGCATTCACCTGCGTGTGGCCTGAAAACAGCCGGAAGTAATCGTCAACGGCAGTCGAATTCAGGAATGCGGCTAGGCCCAAGGCGATCTCGTCCGGCAACCCGGACCCGTTCCGATGGAAGAAATTCAGCTTGTTGTCGAAGGCCGCCGGGACTTCCGCATCGTAGACCGAGACGACGAGCCGCCGTTTCTCCTCCTTCGAGGAGAAGCGCTTGGCGAGAATATACCGGCCGGGCGGGACGAGCTCCCGCTCCACGCGCTGCGTTATGGCAATGGCGTTGCTCTTCTTAAAATCGGGGATAGGCCAGCGGACAACCCCGTGCCGGAGATGCGACGAATAGATCAGCGGGGCGGTGCCCTCGCCCGCGTCCTTGCGCAGCTCCTCACGCCTTCGGAAATCGACAACGCGGCCGGTCGAGACCTGCAAGTCGAGGTCGGCCAGCGTACAGGGCAACGCCTGCACCCGCTCCGCCAGCGCCGCGTCCTCGCTCGAGAGCGTCAGCCGGATAAAGCGGTGCTTATCGCCGGGTCGCACGACCTGCTCGATGGGAACCTCCCGCGCGTCTCCTCCATCAGTCTCGAGCCGGACGGTCGAGGACTGCGGCACGCCGCGGCGCAGATGGAGAATCAAGTTCTCTTGCAGGACGGCATCGTCCTTGAAGGCCTTCTTGCGCGACTCAAACACATACAACCGCTCGAGACTTGATAGCCCAAGCAGGTGCTCCCGGAAGGGTCGGTAGTACGGCCCATTGCAGAACGAGCGGGGGGTAATGGCGACGAGCTCTCCGCCAGGCCTGAGCTGGTTCAGGGCGAGCGCGACGAAAGCGGAGTAGAGGTTCACGGTCTCGATGCCCTGCGACCGCAAGGCGAGACGCCAGCGAGAGGCACTGTTGATCTTGGCATAGGGCGGATTCAAAATTGCGCAGTTGAAGTTTTCGAACGCCTCAAGGAGCGGCTCAGCAGAGTGCAGGATGTAATCGCCCTCCACAATGCGAGATGCGAATCGGACCCCCGCTTTCTCGCAAGCCGCCCGACAGTCCTCGAGGGTCTGCGCTAGCAGCTCGGTCAGGGCCGGATCGACCTCGAAAGCCGTCACCGAAATCGACCGGGCCTGCCCCTCCCGGGACAAGGCTTCGGTAACGAATGCGGCAGTCAGGGAGCCCACGCCAGCGCCAGCGTCGAGGAGGCGGACTTCCTCAGGCAAATCCCCGAACATCGCCGCCATATCGACCGCCACAGGCTCCGGGGTCAGAAATTGTCCGAGCTCGGATCGGCGTTTGCTGTCCAGCCTCGGGGAAATCTCGCGCCGGACCTTGTCCGCTCGGGATGTGATGGAATGGGTGGTCGACATGATGGCGGCTCGCGGCATGGCTTTCCCCTTCGCGCAGCTCGAATGACTAGCCTAGAGCGTCACAAAGCTAAAGAGGAACCATTCGCCTGAGGGCTTGGTTGCTTCCGACTTCAGCCATGCGGATGGGGGCTTTAGCCGAAGCATAGAAAGAGAGCGGCGCCGGAAACGGGCGCTAGGCTAGGGTGGCTGGCTTTGGTATCGAGAGCTAAGTTCAGACCTTTGGGCATCAGCGCGTTTTTCGTTGCTGAGTTTTGGCCTATGACGGGTGGAAAGCGGAAAATCTGTTTCTACGCAGCACCATGCGCGCAGCTTATGATGAGGGCGCGCCCCTTGAGACACTTGGCAAAATCACAACAAATGCTCGAGTCTTTTGAACCTTCGGTCAGGAAGAACGTCGATCATGAGTATCTCGTCCCGATAAAACTTGGTGGCCTTCGCATCTTTTTTTTCGCATGCGCGAATATTTTCGATCGCTGCCTTAAATTCCTCGTACGATTTCTTGATGGGCTCATCCCCACTTTCGTTGATATCTTCAAGCAGAACCCGTCGCACTTCCCATAAGAGTGCCGTAAAACGATCTTTCAGAGATGACCCAGCGCGATTTCCTTTCTGAGAGAATTGCTCACCGTCTGAAAATCGCCCCATCGGCGCAAATACAGGCGTACCTTCCTTTCGAGCTGCTTCAACTGCCGAATCGATCATGCCCGCACCTTCGACCTCGAATTGCAGAAGTCGCATCACGCATAGCGCGGTTGCTTTCAGGTTCGTGAAACCGAAAAACTTTTTGTGAAAGGTCGTAGTTAATGAATTGGGATCAGTCTGGCCGCTCAGAATCTTCATAAGCTCCGATGTCGGATTGTCGACGCGGGAAGCGATTTCGCGTTCAATCTCTTCGAGCCTGACAAAAACCGCGGCGTCATCGGCTAACGACGTCGATGCAACGCTCGTCTCCAGCGAAGATTTGAGTTCTTTGAGCTTGGACTTTCCCAAACTGTCGAGGAACTTTTCTTCCGCGGCCTTTCTTTCTGAACCCTCAAAATTCTGAATGGCGCAGAACCTTTCGAGCTGCGAAAAAGCCTCTTTGAAGGCGTCAACATAGGTCTTCACACGCAAAACCTCTTTGTCGTGTTGGACCACACCTTCCACTAGGAATTTCTCGTAGAAGCGGTTCCGAGCAACCACCAGCTGGACATCGTGCGCGCACCAGAGGTGACCTTGGCGGAACAAGATACGCTTGATTGCTTCTGGAGATAATGCCTTGGGGATTTCGTCGTGCGCCAAGGCCTCCACGACCTCCCAATGCCGCCCGGAAACGATCGACAAATACAGTCGTCGATCTACACGCAAAATGTCGATCAATTGATCGACATGGTTCTCCATCTCAGTTTCAGTCCATAATTTTCCGCCCCAGCCCTCGATAGTCCTTTCGATCAGGCCCTCGTCTCGATTGCGCGTGATCATTCGTTCGCATAAAATCCGGAGGTCCGTTTCGAGATCTCCTTGCTGCGGAATAAGCTCGTCCGGGATCGTGTCGAGCCGATGAGTCAGCAATCCAAAAGCAAGAACATGAACGCTCTTGATCGAAGGGTCGAACAGTCGCATCGCATACTCACCCGGTGGCGTGTCCGCGTATAGGATTTGATGAAGCTTCCATTGGTAAAAAGCTGCCGCGTCGAAGTTCCGACCATTCCTCTCAAGACCGGACACCAATGGGTCGATCAGAGACTCAAAACTTGCGTCGCGGAATCCTCTTTTCTTATTAGCCTCTTTATGGAGTTTTCTGGTCTCTTGGTCGCGAAGGGTACGCTTTTGCTTCTTCTTCTCCTTCTTGTTCCCGTACACCGCCTTTCCCTTCACAACGCTTTCCTCGCTTCATCGATCATGAGCGTTAATGTCATCCCGATCGAGTTAAGTTCGCGTGAAAGCGCCTGAGCGTCCATGATGGCCTGCAGACCGGTTCGACCTTCAGCCTGCTCTTTCTCTGCCTCCTGTAATTTCTTCTCCAACTGCCGTTCGACTTTTTCGAAGCGCACAAAAGTATCATCTATCGTGGGTCCCTGGGTCATTGCTCGCCCCCCCCAACATCGGGAATGGGTGGCTCGCGCCAATAAGTCGGATTGCCGCCGTACTTATAGATCCAGTCGAAAGCTTCGCCTCTCGTCTTGAGTTGAGGGTCGTCGATCTCGAGTAAATCTGCTAGCGTATCCATAAGGGCCTGTTGTTCGATCTTAATGTCGCGGCTTCGCCATGCCTCATCCGGACCGGTTCGGCCGCTTTCCAAGAAAGAGGACACGGTCGCGTCGTAGAGCGGCTTTCGGTACCGCCACTCGAGGATCCGGCCCCACTGCTTGAGGAATGCGGCCCTGCCGGGCTGCGACAGAAGCCGTGCCACCAGCACGACGACCGGAGCGCTCTCGTCGCGTATCAGTTCCTGACCGAGCCATCTCAACAGCAGTGCGGGATGCGCGAGCAAGCCGGTCAGGGTCTGCGCGTCGAGGTCGCCGAGACCGTGCAACCAGAGCACCGAACCAAGCTCGTATTTCTTCGCATCGCGCGATCCTGCTCCGCCTCGGCGATGGGACGCGGCTTGCGATAGCCGGCGTAGCTCGGAGATGCCCTCGCGTACTATCTCGATGTCTCCTTCCATCAGTCTTTGCGATTCACCAAGTCGCTTCAGCACGTCGGCGACCGGGTTCAGCTCGTTCGATTCGTTCGTCATGAGGGAATGGATAATCCATCTTCCCCGGTCCCTATTCCAACCTATCCCCCACGCCACGAATCCCCCTCGGTTCAGGGGATAGGTTGGAAGTCGCAAGTTCGAGGGGCGGGTAGGGATAGGTCGGAAGTGAGAGGGGGGTGGTGCGCAATAAAGTGTTTCTCGTTCGCGAAGCGACCCGAGCACCACCAACCCACCCCCCCCCCGAGAAGCAGAACAGGTCGAAGAATGCAGCTTGAGTCCCAATCATTGAAATCACGAAATGCGGCTTTGGCAGACGCTCTCCAGGCCGTCCGCTCGGCTCGCTATCGCGATACGATGGCGAGTCGGGCTGCCGCCCGGGACGACGCTACACGGGATCGGCTACATCGACGCCGCATCCGTCAGGACGAGCGGGAGCTGCAACGGCTTCGCCGACATGGCATTCGGATTAGGGTTCCCGAAAACCATCGGCCACGGCTCGGCCGGCAAACAGCAAAGAAGCTCTACCATCGCATCAAAGGGATCCTCGAAGGATCAGTCGGAACCAGCGTCGCTCGCGGTCCCGATGGAAAGTTCTCGCTGCATTTCAGTTTCGTCGCCAGGGGCCTTGGCGCGCGCGGCAAACGGATTTGGCGTTCGGGAGAGGCCGTCCGCGCAGCCCGCTACATCACACGCGAAGACGCATTGGAAGAAGAAGAGCGCGGCTGGTGGTCGAACATCGCCGACGACCGCAGCGAGTTGGTCGCTTTTTTCCGCTTACTGGAAGACGTCGAACGCCACGATCGCAAGAATGCCAATGTCTACTGTACGGAAATCATCTCGCTTCCCTACGAGATGACCGCGCAGCAGCGGCGCGAAACGGTCGATGCGATCTGCGGCTTCTTTCGCGAGCGCGGGCTTCCATTGGTTGCCGCGCTACATACGCCCGATCGTGGAGGCGATCAGCGGAACTATCATTGCCACCTCATCTACTCATTGCGACCAGCGAAGCGCCTCGAACCGTTCGAATGGTCGTTCGGACTGGCCAAGGAAGCCGACATCAATTGCCCCGACGGCATTCGCAGTCGACGCGGGGCGGTGGTGGCGACGATCAACGAGCATCTGCGTCGCGCTCGGATTGCCAAGACCTACACGCCGCTCAGCAACCGCGCCCGAGGGATGCCGTCCCCGCCGCCAAAGAATGGTCAAATCAAAACCTGGGCGATGCGGCGCCTCAAAGCCAATGAAACCCGATTAGCGCTTTTGAATCGGTTCCGATCACTTGTGGCGGACATGCGAGATAGCCTGCAGAGGCTTCACCCGCGCATCGAAGCAATATCGCGAACATTACATGATCGCTTGACGCTCGTAGCCACGACCGAAGACCGAGCAACCAGCGCTTCACATGCCCGATTGAACTCGTGCCAAGAGCATCTTTCGAACAAACTGGCGGGAATGGAGCGATCGATCCGTTCATCGGAGCTCAGACGACGTCTAAGTGTAGCGTCGGCTAGGACACTCTCCAGCCTCTTAAAAATGAAGGACGAGGTCCGATCGGAGAATGCGCGCCCCTTCGGTCCTGAAGGTCGCCTGACGACACGCCGGGTCAGGGTCGAAGCCCTCCTCCAACACCTCTCGGCGAGATTGACGTCATTCGAAGATCGAATGCGAGCTGGTGCATCGGCGACATCTCCGCGCAGCGGAGATCAGGGTAACCCCGTAGACACCGCTAATTCCATGCTGAAGGTGCGTCTGAATGCTATCAAGGAACGAGTAAGATCCTCGATAGCAGAGGCCCTTGGACGGCTGGAGGTTGCCCAATCGCGCAGTCGGGAAGTTCTAGACCTCTATTCCTCTTCAGTCGCAGCAAGCCGCCGGAGGCCGGTCCGATCGACGGTTACCGCCAAGATGCTCGACGAGGTCCAAAACCCTCCATCGGCGCTGTCGGAGAATTTTGCCTCGCCAAGGCCCGCTCCGACGATAGAACCGGTCGGAGCCGCTCAGCCTGTCGACCTCGACATGAGAGATCGACAACAGCGCCTTCGCGCGCATTTGCGAGTCAGGTCCGCTGGTTCGTCGGATCCTGACGCGACCACATCGACGGCACCCGGCAAGACTCAAATGATGAGGGCACGTCCGAGACCGATGGGCAGCGTCGACGTGCGATCAAATCCCATGGGAGAGAATGACCGTCCCGCGTCAGCCACCAAGCAGGTAGAAAGTTCGGCTCCGCAATCGGAAGAGCAGCCTAAAGAATCGCTGTCAACGCCACGGCGGGCCGATGCTGAGCTAAAAAATGCCGGGCCGGCGAATAGCGAGGCTGATGCCGGCCAAGAATTCGCGAGAGAACCCGAACGTCGTCAGACCGAGGTATCGAAGGAGACCAAGGGAACGCCCCCGATTCCACCTTCGAGCGAGCCTTCATCGTCGGCTGACGAGGATTTCGAGAGGCTGCGCCGGCTACAGGAGATGATGAACCAGCAAAGAGGAAGGTGAAGGTGCGCGCCACTGGCGCGTAAATGGAATGGAAAGGAGGGAGCAAGCTTCCTTCGGAATGAAAAACAGAGGGAAGCGATCAACGAACACGGAGCTTCCCGATGAACAATAACCCTCTCTTCAAACCCTCAATCGTCAGCGAGCGCATGAGCTCTTTGATGCTTTGCCTGATCGAGCAGGCTCGAGGCTACACGATCGGGCGCGGCCTTCCCGCCGGCGCCCTCTATCTTCCCGACATTCACTTGGTGATTGCGACGACGCCGTGTCTTCCGCCGGCCTTCGATCGAGCCATGCAATTTGTTGGGTCGAAAGGCGGCATCGACGTCCTTCTCGCGCATCACGGCTTCTTCCCCGAGGTGCTCGATGACGTCATCTTCAGCGTCTACTCGACAGACAACGACGCGACAACGCGTCACCGGCTCTTCATCGATCGAAAGCACCGCACCTGGCTTGTCGGTCGCCATCCGGGCCGTCATTTTCTTCTGAACCGCACAGGGTTGCAACTCTCGGACATCCCGCCGTTTGCGTCGGACGACGAGCGGAGCGATGGCCTTTGCCGTGCAGCGAAGCTGATCGCCAATCTGACCTTCGGGCGAAAGGTCGCCTGATGGCTCGTATGATCAAGGCGCCGCCGGGCCTAGACTACGATCCTGTAATGGGCGCGCACCCCAATCTGTCGTTCGGAGTCGCAAGAGCCGAAGGCACGAATGGCCTCAACGCCACGCGGTTCGTCGCGAAGCGCCTCTTCCCGGTGTCGGCACCGAAAGACTGGGCAGCACCGTGGCCCTTGCCTTCATGCTATCGGCACGACGTCCTGCTGCCGGTTGGGGCGAGTGACGATTTTGATACGGCGCGGCGCCTCGTCGAAGCCTACGACGACCAGAGCTTCGGGGAGGTCAAGGATCTCGTCATCATCGTGACCTTGCGGTTCCCGGAAGTCGACGAGCCAGGCGATCCCATCCAACTTCATAGCGCATGGGAGACAGGACGCGCATTCGGGATGACACTCGTGAGAACATATGGCGCACCGGCGATTGCTGTCATGCACGTGCCGGCTCGGGCCTCGCGCCCGGGCGTACCTCATGTTCACCTCATGTTGCTCGCACGGCAACTCCTGCCGTCAGGCTTCGGGAAGTTCCTTCGACCGCTCCTTGCCGACGAGGGTAGGGACTTGGTCGATAGCCATTGGTCGGAACACCTGAGCCAATCGACTTGACCAAACTGTCGCGTCCAAGCCTTGGCGTGACGCACGAAATTCTCACCATTCCAAGAGGTTGAACCCTCCAGGGGATAGGTTGGAAACTGGACTCCCCGAATCGTGCGACAAGCTCCGCATGAGCAATCGGGATGGAGAAACGAAAGGAGATTGTGGCGGTCGGCGCGTGGTCGACCTGCTTCCCGAAAGCTTTGCCTGTGGAGCCGCTGAATTAGAGCTCGTCGACAGACTTCTGGGAAGAGAATTGCATGAACTGTTCGAGAGGAAACGAGAATGAGTGGTGATACCCGCCCGAAGGTTTGCGCCTACGCACGCGTATCGACGGGACGGCAGGCAGATAACGACCTGTCCATCCCGGATCAGATCGCACGTGTGGAAAAGTGGTGCGAGGCGAACAACGCTGAACTCGTGGCAACGAGGATCGATGCGGGTGCGTCGGCGACCGATGACAATCGTCCCGAATTCCAGCGGATGATCGTGGCGGCGACTTCCGACGAGAAGCCCTACGATATCATTGTCGCATATTCGCTATCGCGGATGTTTCGCAACGCGGTTCACTTTATGCAGTATCGAGCGGAGCTTCGCCGCGCACAGGTGCGAATCGTCTCGATCACGCAGGAATTCGGTGACGACGAAGCGTCGGACCTCGCGATGGGAATGCTCGCCCTGTTTGACGAATACCAGTCACTCGAAACGGCGAAGCATACGCAACGAGCGATGCTGAAGAACGCCGAGCTGGGCTTCTGGAACGGACAGACCCCGCCGCTTGGATATCGAACATACGAGGCGGAAAAGCGCGGCAGCAAGATCAAGAAGAAGCTCGAAGTATTTGAAGACGAAGCATTCATCGTGCGGAAGATCTTCTGCCTCTATCTCAACGGTCCGCCCGGCGAACTGCCGCTGGGCATCACACGTCTCGCAGCCTGGCTTAACGACAACGGCTACAAGCATCGCGGTAAGAAATTTCATTTGTCGAACGTACAGAAGATACTGCGGAATACGGCCTACGTTGGAGTCGCCTTCTACAATAAGCGCGATTCCAAGCTGGGTGTGACACGACCCAAGGAGGAGTGGATCCCAATCCCGGTTCCACCGATCGTATCGGAAGAGGACTTTCAAACGGTTCAGGCGCGCCTTTTCCAACAACGACCCGCAATGACCCCGGCGCGAGTCACAACGACCAGCAATCTTCTCATCGGACTGGCGAAGTGCGGGTGTGAGGGCGACGGCTGCGGCGGCGGCATGACCTTATCGACCGGCAAAGGCGGTCGATATCGATATTACGCTTGTTCAAACAGGGCCCGTGCTGGCGGAACGGCATGCAAGGGCAACCGCATTTCGATGCCTAAATTGGATGAAGCGGTTCTCGACGCAATCGAGGCTCGGCTTCTCCAGCCCGACCGCTTGAGGGCTCTTCTTGCGGGATGGCTCGACCACTCCGATAAAGCCATCTCCGACCGGCGCGAAACCTTGAAGTCGCTGCGCGCTCGCAAAACCCACCTTGAAGCTGGCCTCGAGCGGTTGCTCGATCTTGTGGCCGACGGTCATTTTTCATCGAGCGACGCCATCTTTGCGAAAAAGCATGGCGATCTCTCGTCCCAACTCGCTCAAGTGAAGACAGACATCGTGCTGCTGGAACGGCAACTGGCCAGTTCGGACCGAAGAGTCACTCGTGAACGGATTGAGCAATTCGCCGAGCTGCTTCGGGACAAGCTGCGGGGTGACGACCCTGCCATGCGACAAGCCTATGCACGAATGATCGTCGAACGCGTCGAAGTGGGCTCGAACATTATAAGGATTAAAGGAGGCACGAACGATATCGCCCGTGGCGTCGGTCGGGTGGGCACCATGCAAAAAGGCACAGTGCCCACCTTCGAACGTAAATGGCGCGCCCGGAAGGATTCGAACCTTCGACCTCAGGATTAGAAGTCCCGCGCTCTATCCAACTGAGCTACGGACGCGTTGGGAGTTGCCGATAACCGAATTGGTCCGTGGTGGCGAGGATTAGCCGACGGTTTCGAGCAGCCCTTCGAACAGGCGTCTGCCGTCGGTGTTTCCGTGCGCGGCTTCGAAGGCGCGTTCGGGGTGGGGCATCATGCCGAGCACGTTGCCGTTGGCGTTGACGATCCCCGCGATGCTGCGCGCCGAGCCATTGACATTGTCGGCGTAGCGAAAGGCGACGCGACCATCGCCTTCGATGCGGTCGAGCGTCGCTTCGTCGGCCTGATAGTTGCCGTCGTGGTGCGCGACCGGGATGCGGATCCGTTCACCCTCGGCATAACCGCGCGTGAAGGGAGTCGCGACGTTCTCGACGGTCAGTTCGGCGGTCCGGCAGATGAAGTGAAGCCCGGCGTTGCGCATCAGCGCGCCCGGAAGGAGCTGGGCTTCGGTGAGAAGTTGGAAGCCGTTGCAGATGCCGATGGTCGGGACGCCGCGATCCGCCGCTTCGGCGACCGCGCGCATGATGGGGCTACGCGCCGCCATCGCGCCCGAGCGAAGATAGTCGCCGTAGGAAAAGCCGCCCGGAAGCCCGATCAGATCGACGCCGTCGGGAAGCGAGGTCTCGCGGTGCCACACTCGCGTCGGCGGCGTGCCCGTCGCCTGTGCGAAGGCGACCTCGAGATCGCGATCGCAGTTGGAACCGGGAAAGACGATCAGCGCCGATTTCATAGGATCTCAATCGCGTAATTCTCGATGACCGTATTGGCGAGCAGCTGTTCGCACATCGCCGCGATGCGATCCTCGTCCGTGCCGTCGGCGAGGTCGAGCATGATGACCTTGCCGACGCGAACGTCTTCGACGCCCTCGAACCCCAGACCGCCGAGCGCATGATGCACCGCCTTGCCCTGCGGGTCGAGAACGCCGGGTTTCAGGGTGATGGTGACGCGTGCTTTCATGGCGCTGCCTTCGGATCGGAATTGATGCGCCGTCCGCTATACGAAGCCCGTGCGCGGAGCAAGTTTCCTGCCGCATCTTCTCCGCGCGGTGCGCGGGGCTGGCGGAAAGGGCTGACAGCGCGGCGCACCATGCGCTAGGCGGGCGCGATGCTGGACCTGCCGCCCTATGCCGAATTGCTGCGCCTGTCGGCGAGAATCGAGGACGGGCGGTTGGTGTTCACCATGCCGTTCCACGAGGATGTGACGGGTCGACCCGGCTATCTCCACGGCGGGACCATCGCCGCGCTGCTGGAGTTCGCCGCTTTCGGGACGTTGCGGCAGCGGCTGGAAGACGAGGCGGTGCGCATCAAGCCGGTAACGGTGACGACCGATTTCATGCGCGGCGGGCGGGCGCGGGACACGGTCGCCGACGCGGTGATCGAACGGCTCGGAAGGCGGATTGCCAATGTCGATGCTTTCGCATGGCAGGACCGGCGCGAGGAGCCGATCGCGAGCGCGCGGATGACGTTCCTTCTGGAGCGCTAGCGGCCCGCCACGCGAAGGGCATGGAAGTTGGGGCTTCCGAACAGTTCGTCGACGACCGCCTGCCGCTTCATGTAGAATCCGATGTCATGTTCGTCGGTCATGCCGATGCCGCCGTGCATCTGGATGGCTTCCTGCACCGCGAGGCGCGAGACGCTGCCCGCCTTGGCCTTGGCGACCGACACGAACAGCGAAGCGCGATCCGATTCCTCGTCCATCAGCTGCGCGGCCTTGAGCGTGACGGCGCGGGCGATCTCGACCTCGCCCCACAGGTGCGCGGCGCGATGCTGGAGCGCCTGGAAGCGACCGATTTCCTGTCCGAACTGCTTGCGCTGTTTCAGATAGTCGTTGGTCATGGCGAAGGCACCCGCGGCCACGCCCGTCAGTTCGGAAGCGGCACCTGCGCGCCCGGCCGAGAGAGCGCGTTCGAGGACGGAAAAACCGCCGTCGACCTCGCCCACCACCGCATCGGCATCGACTTCGACCCCGTCGAGAGTGAGCCGGGCGGCCTTGCTATGATCGGTCATTTCGAGGTTTTCGATATCGAGGCCCTTGGCGTCGGGGGCGACGGCGAAGAGCGTGATGCCGTCTTCCTCCCCCACGCTGCCGGCGGTGCGGGCGGCGATGAGGATGAGGTCGGCGCTGGCGCCATGCACCACGAACTGCTTGGCGCCCGACAGGCTGAAGCCGTTGCCCGAACGCTTCGCTTCGAGGGCGATGGCCGCCGGGTCATGATGTACGCCTTCGTCGATGGCGAGCGCGGCGACGGTGTCGCCGGACAGGATGCCGGGGAAATGCGCGTCGGCGTGGGCGGTGCCTTCCAGCGCGCGGACCGCCGCTACGGCGGTCGTGAGGAAGGGGGAGGGGGTGAGATTTCGCCCTACTTCCTCGAGCACGACATTGGCCTCGACCTGGCCGAGGCCGCTACCGCCCTGATCTTCGGGAATGAGGATACCGGTCAGTCCGAGTTCGGCGAACTGTTTCCAAAGGACATGCCCGAAGCCGTCCTTGCAATCCTTATCGCGCCAGTGGCGAAGCTGTTTTCCGATCGCCCCGTCGTCCGCCATGAAGGGGCGGACCGTGTCCTGGAGCATGATCTGGTCGTCGTTCAACTTCAGCATGTCAGGCTCCCGGAAGGCCAAGGATGTGCTTGGCAACGATACCGAGCTGAATTTCGCTGGTGCCGCCTTCGATCGAGTTGGCCTTGGTTCGCAGCCACTCGCGTGGCTTCTTACCCTCCCGGCTGCGTTCCGACGACCATTCGAGGGCGTCCGACCCGCCGCCCTGCATGACCAATTCATGGCGGCGCTTGTTCAGCTCGGTCCCGGCATATTTCATCATGCTGGGTTCGGCGGGATGCGCCTCGCCCGCTTTGAGCTTGTCGATGAAGGCTTCGCTCATCGCCTGGAAGGCGAGCGCGTCGACGTCGAAGCGCACGAGATCGGCGGCGAGGATCGGGTCAGGATCGGAGATGGCCTCGGACAGCATCGAGCTGCCGGCACCGCCGCCCAGCCCCATGCCCGAGATCATCTCGCGCTCGTGGCCGAGGAGATATTTGGCGACGGTCCAGCCTTCGTTCTCGTTGTGAACGAGTTGGTCCTTGGGGACCTTCACGTCGTCGAAGAAAGTTTCGCAGAAGGGAGAATAGCCGCTGATCAGACGGATGGGCTTGGTCGACACGCCCTCCGATTCCATGTCGAAGAGCAGGAAGCTGATGCCGCCGTGCTTCGATTCCTTCGACGTACGAACGAGGCAGAAGATCCAGTCGGACTGATCGGCGTAGCTCGTCCAGACCTTCTGGCCGTTGACGAGATAATGGTCGCCCTTGTCCTCCGCGCTGGTGCGCAGGCCCGCGAGGTCGCTTCCGGCGCCGGGTTCGGAATAGCCCTGGCACCAGCGGATCTCGCCCCGCGCGATTTCGGGCAGGAAGCGTTTCTTCTGTTCTTCGGTCCCGAATTTCAGGAGTGCCGGGCCGAGCATCGAGATGCCGAAGCTGGAAAGCGGGGTGCGCACGCCCATCTTCCTCATCTCGCGCTTGAGGATCTTCGCTTCCTCAGGAGACAGGCCGCCGCCGCCATATTCGCTGGGCCAGTCGGGGACGGTCCAGCCGCGACCGGCCGCTGCGTCCAGCCAGGAGCGCTGGTCATCCGACAATTGCTGCTTGCGCCCGCCCCAGACGAGGTCCTTTTCGCTGGTCGCGGGGGTGCGCATGGAATCGGGCACATGTTCGTCGAGCCAATTCCGTACGTCGCGCGCAAAACTCTCCAGGTCGGCCATGCCCTTGTCCTTTACCAAAGCGTCAATTAGCTCCCGTTTTGAAGCGCAACCGATGATTGCGCAACCGGAAGAGCGGCGGGAGAGCAGCAAAATGGATTTCGACCTTACGGAAAAGCAGGCGCATTTTCGTGGTCGCGTGCGCGAATTCATCAACGAGCATGTTCGCCCGCGAGTCGCCGATTATCACGCACAGATCGCGGACGGCGACCGCTGGCAGCCGGTGCAGGTGATCGAGGATCTGAAGCCCAAGGCTCGCGAAGCGGGGCTGTGGAACCTGTTCATGCCGCCGGGCGGTGCGTTGTCGCATGTCGACGAGAGCTTCGAATTCGAAGGCGAGCAGCTCACCAACCTCGAATATGCCCTGTGCGCCGAGGAGATGGGGCGGATCAGCTGGTCGAGCGAGGTGTTCAACTGCTCCGCGCCCGACACGGGCAACATGGAAGTGCTGCACCGCTACGGCACCCGCGCGCACAAGGATCGCTGGCTCGATCCGCTGATGAAGGGTAAGATTCGATCGGCCTTCCTGATGACCGAGCCGGGTGTCGCCTCGTCCGACGCGACCAATATCGAATGTTCGATCACCCGTGATGGCGACGACTATGTCATCGACGGACGCAAGTGGTGGTCGTCGGGGGCGGGCGATCCGCGCGCCAAGCTGGCGATCGTGATGGGCAAGACCAATCCCGACGAGCATCGCTACAAGCAGCAGTCGATGATCCTGATGCCGCTCGACGCCGAGGGCGTGGAGATCAAGCGACCGCTCAGCGTCTATGGTTATGACGATGCGCCGCACGGGCACATGGACATCGTGTTGAACAAGGTGCGCGTACCGGCGGAGAATCTGTTGCTGGGCGAAGGCCGCGGGTTCGAGATCGCGCAGGGTCGGCTCGGGCCGGGACGCATCCACCATTGCATGCGCACCATCGGCGCGGCGGAAGAGGCGCTGGAACTGATGGTCAAGCGGCTCAACAGCCGCGAGGCGTTCGGCAAGCGGATCGCGGAACATAGCGTCTGGGAACAGCGCGTCGCCGATGCGCGGATCGAGATCGACTGCACGCGCCTGTTATGCCTCAAGGCCGCGGACATGATGGACCGCGTCGGCAACAAGGAGGCCAAGGCCGAGATCGCGATGATCAAGGTAAAGGCACCGACGATGGCGTTGAAGGTCATCGACGATGCCGTTCAGGCGTTCGGCGGAGCGGGCGTCAGCCAGGACACGCCGCTCGCAGGGATGTGGGCGGGCATCCGCACGCTGCGTCTCGCAGACGGTCCGGACGAGGTTCACGCGCGCAGCATCGCCCGAATGGAATATGCCAAGCATGCGGAGATCAGCCGATGACCGATCCCTTCGACCTTTCGGGCAAGACCGCCATCGTCACCGGGTCCAGCCGCGGCATCGGCAAGGCGATCGCGGAGAGCCTCGCGCAGCGCGGCGCCAATGTCGTCATCTCGAGCCGGACGCAGGAAACCTGCGAGGAAGTCGCCGCGGGGATCAACGACGCGCCCGGCGGCAACGCCATCGCGGTCGCGGCGAACATCTCCGACAAGGCGGCGCTCCAGTCGCTTGTCGACCAGGCCAAGGGCGCATTCGGACAGATCGACATCCTCGTCTGCAATGCCGCGTCCAACCCCTATTTCGGGCCGATGGGCGGGATCAGCGACGAGCAGTTCGAGAAGATTCTGCAGAACAATGTCATCAGCAACCATTGGCTGATCCAGATGGTCGCGCCGGGCATGCTGGAGCGCGAGGACGGCTCGATCGTCATCGTCTCCTCGATCGGCGGCATGACGGCCAGCACCACGATCGGTGCCTATAACGTGTCGAAGGCGGCGGACTTCCAGCTGGCACGCAACCTCGCGGCGGAATTCGGGCCGAAGAAGGTTCGCGTGAACTGCATCGCCCCGGGTCTCATCCGTACCGATTTCGCCAAGGCGCTGTGGGAAAATCCCGACCTGCTCAAGAAGATTACCCGTCACATGCCATTGCAGCGCATCGGCGAGCCCGAGGAGATTGCGGGCGCCGCGGTGTTCCTCGCTTCGCCCGCGTCGAGTTACATGACCGGGCAGAGCATCGTGGTCGATGGCGGATCGACCGTGGGGGCGGGGCTTTGAGCCAGCGCCTCGAGGGCAAGGTCGCGATCGTCACGGGGGCCGGATCGGGTATCGGGCGCGCGACGGTCGAATTGTTCCGGGGCGAAGGCGCCACGGTCGTCGGCGCCGACCTCAGGAATGCCGATGTCGAGGTCGACGCGGGGTCGGAAGACGGTATCAAACAGCTCGTCCAGGAAACGGTCGAGCGGCACGGGCGGCTCGACGTGATGTTCGCCAATGCGGGCGTATCGGGCGGTTTTGACGGAATCTTCGACCAGGACGAGAAGATCTGGGCGGAGATCCTGCGCGTCAATCTGATCGGCCCGGCGATGGCGATCAAATATGCGGCGCCCGCGATGAAGGCCGGCGGCGGCGGGTCGATCATCGCGACCGCCAGCGTCGCCGGGCTTCGATCGGGCGCGGGCGGACCGGCCTATACGGCGTCGAAGGCGGGAGTCATCAACCTCGTCAAGATCGGCGCGCAGCAGCTCACCGGCTCGGGGGTGCGGGTCAATGCGATCTGCCCGGGCCTGATCGAAACGGGGATGACCAAGCCGATCTACGACTATGTCCGCGACAAGGGCGTCGAGAAGCATATCGGCCAGCTCAATCCCCTTCAGCGCGGGGGCGAACCGGAAGAGATTGCCGCCGCCGCGCTGTTCCTCGCCTCCGACGAGGCATCCTACGTCAACGGCCATGCGTTGGTGGTCGACGGCGGGCTTTCGAGCTCGCACCCCTTCACCCGGCAGGCCTACGGCCGCACCGCCAGCTGATTCCAATCCAGGAGAACCACCCTTATGAGCGACGATCCCATCACCCGCGAAGACCATAGCGACGTTCGCATCATCTGGTCCGACAACCCGCCGGTGAACGCGATCAGCGCGCCCGTGCGGCAGGGCCTCGTCCGCGAGATCGAGGAAGCCAATGCCGACGATGGCGTGAAGGCCATCGTGATCGCCTGCAAGGGCCGGACCTTCTTCGCCGGCGCGGACATCAGCGAGTTCGGCAAGCCGCCGGTCATGCCGTGGCTGCCCGACGTGGTCGACAAGATCGAGGCGAGCGAGAAGCCCGTCGTCGCGGCGATCCACGGCACCGCGCTGGGGGGCGGGTGCGAGATCGCGCTGGGCTGTCACTATCGTGTCGCGCTGCCGAGCGCGAAGTTGGGCTTTCCCGAAGTGAATCTCGGTTTGCTTCCCGGCGCAGGGGGCACGCAGCGTGCACCGCGCGTCGCGGGGCCCGAACTGGCGCTGCAGATGGCGGTGACGGGCAAGCCCATCAGTGCGCACCAGGCCGCCGACGCGGGCCTTGTTGACAAGATCATCGAGGGTGACCTGATCGAGCAGGCGGTGGCCTACGCGCATGACGTTGCCGACACCCGTCCGCTGCCCCGCTCGAGCGAGCGGCAGGACCGTGTCGAGAACGTCGATCCGTCCGTCTTCGAAGAATTCAAGAAGAACAACGCCAAGCTGTTCCGTGGTGATGTGGCTCCTCAGGCGAACCTCGAAACCGTCAAGGCCGCGACCGAGAAGCCGTTCGCAGAAGGCATCAGCTTCGAGCGCCAGAAGTTCATGGAGCTGATGAGCGGACCGCAGGCGCGTGCGCGGCAATATTTCTTCTTCGCCGAACGCAAGGCCGCCAAGATCGAAGGCGTCGACGACAGCGTCGAACCCCGCAAGATCGAGCGCGTCGGCGTGATCGGCGCGGGCACGATGGGCGGCGGGATTTCGATGAACTTCCTGTCCGCGGGAATCCCCGTGACCATCGTCGAAATGAACCAGGAAGCGCTCGACCGCGGCACCGGCGTGATGCGCAAGAATTACGAAGCAACCGCCGCCAAGGGCAAGATGAGCGCCGAGCAGGTCGAACAGGCGATGAGAGCACTGCACCCCACGCTCGATTTCGAGGAACTGTCGAAGTGCGACCTGATCATCGAGGCGGTCTACGAGAATATGGACGTGAAGAAGGAAATCTTCGGTCGGCTCGACGGCATCGCCAAGGAAGGCGCGATCCTCGCCTCCAACACCTCCTATCTCGACATCAACGAGATAGCGGCTGCGACGGGCCGTCCGCAGGACGTCGTCGGGCTGCATTTCTTCTCGCCTGCCAACATCATGAAATTGCTGGAAGTCGTGCGAGGCGACAAGACGGCGGACGACGTGCTCGTGACGGCGATGCAGCTTGCCAAGAAGATCAAGAAAGTCGCCGTCATCGCGGGGGTCTGCTACGGCTTCATCGGCAACCGCATGCTCATTCCGCGCCAGCTGGAGGCGGAGAAGCTGTTGCTCGAAGGAGCCACGCCGAGCCAGGTGGACAAGGTACACGTGGACTTCGGGATGCCGATGGGTCCGTTCCAGATGGCCGACCTCGCCGGCGTCGATATCGGCTGGCACCGCGATCCCGAACGCATCGAAAGCATCCGTGACGCCTTGTGCGCCAAGGAGCGCTGGGGCCAGAAGAAGCAGGCGGGCTTCTACGACTATGACGACAAGCGCCGCCCCAGCCCGTCGGACGTGACCGCCGCGATCATCCAGGACTTCCGCGACCAGGAAGGCATCACCGAAACGCGCGAGATTTCCGACGAGGAAATCGTCCAGCGGACCATCTATCCGATGATCAACGAGGGCGCGAAGATTCTCGAGGAAGGCAAGGCGCAGCGCGCGAGCGACATCGATGTCGTGTGGATCTACGGTTACGGCTGGCCGGTCTACAAGGGCGGGCCGATGTACTGGGCCGATCAGGAAGGGCCGCAGACGATCGTGGACGGCCTCAAGAAGCAGCAGGACCGCATGGGCAAGGAATTCAGCTTCTCTCAGCTGCTGCTCGACAAGGCGGAAAAGGGCGAGAAGTTCACCGCCAAGGGCTGATCGGGTCTCGTCGCGAGGAGCTCGTGGCTCCTCGCGACCACCACCATCGTCACGCAAGGACTATTATTGCGCTGCACAATCGGCTAGTGGGCGCCCAAACCCCCTAACCGGACTTTGAAATTATGCAGCAGCTACGCAACGTGGCGATCATCGCGCACGTCGATCATGGCAAGACCACGCTGGTCGACCAGCTTTTCCGCCAGTCGGGCACGTTCCGCGAAAATCAGCGCGTGGAAGAACGCGCGATGGATTCGAACGAACTCGAGAAAGAGCGCGGGATCACCATTCTCGCCAAATGCACGTCGGTCGAGTGGCGAGACACGCGCATCAACATCGTCGATACGCCCGGCCACGCCGACTTCGGCGCCGAGGTGGAACGCATTCTGTCGATGGTCGACGGGGTGATCCTGCTGGTCGACGCGGCCGAAGGGCCGATGCCGCAGACCAAGTTCGTGACCGGCAAGGCGCTCGGCCTTGGCCTGCGTCCGATCGTGGTGGTCAACAAGATCGACCGTCCCGACGCGCGCGCCGCGGAAGTGCTCGACGAAGTCTTCGAACTGTTCCTCAATCTCGACGCCACCGACGAGCAGCTGGACTTCCCCGTTCTCTACGCCAGTGGCCGGTCGGGTTATGCCGGGCTCACCGACGACGTACGCGAAGGCGATCTGACGCCGCTGTTCGAGCGGATCGTCGAGCATGTCCCCGCACCGGGCCTCGATGTCGATGCCGAGTTCAAGATGCTCGCGACGCTGCTCGATCGCGACAATTTTCTCGGCCGCATCCTGACGGGGCGGGTCGAACAGGGCACGCTTACCGTGGGCGACCCCATCCTCGCGATGGACGTCAACGGCAAGAAGGTCGAAAGCGGTCGCTGCACCAAGCTGTTCAGCTTCGACGGTCTGGAGCGCGTCCCGGTCGACAGCGCCAAGGCGGGCGACATCATCGCGATCGCCGGCCTCGTCGATGCGACCGTGTCGAATACCATCGGTACCCCGAACATGACCGAGCCGCTGGAAGCGCGCGAGATCGATCCGCCGACGCTGTCGATGACGTTCGCCGTGAACGACAGCCCCTACGCGGGCCAGGACGGCGACAAGGTGCAGAGCCGCGTCATCCGCGACCGACTGGAGCGCGAAGCCGAGACCAACGTCGCGATCCGGGTCACCGAGAGCGCCGACAAGGACGCGTTCGAAGTGGCGGGGCGTGGCGAACTGCAGCTCGGCGTGTTGATCGAGAACATGCGCCGCGAAGGGTTCGAACTGTCGATCAGCCGCCCGCGCGTTCTGTTCCGCGACGGGCCCGAGGGCCGCGAGGAGCCGTACGAGACGGTCGTCGTCGACGTCGACGATGATTTTTCGGGCACGGTCGTCGAGAAGATGGCGCTGCGGAAGGCCGAGATGACCGACATGCGCCCGAGCGGCGGTGGCAAGACGCGTCTGACGTTCAGCGCACCGAGCCGTGGCCTGATCGGCTATCACGGCGAATTTCTGTCCGACACGCGCGGCACCGGGATCATGAACCGCGTGTTCGAGAAGTACGGCCCCCACAAGGGTAAGATCGAGGGGCGTCAGAATGGCGTCCTCATCTCGATGGATAAGGGCGAGGCGATCGCCTACGCGCTCAATGCGCTGGAAGATCGCGGCATCCTGTTCGTCAGCCCGGGCGAGAAGCTCTATCAGGGCATGGTGATCGGGGAAAATGCGAAGCCGCAGGATCTCGAAGTGAATGCGCAGAAGTCGAAGCAGCTCACCAACTTCCGCTCGACCGGCAAGGATGAGGGCATCCGCCTGACACCGCCCCGGAAGATGACCCTCGAACAGTCGATCGCCTATATCCAGGACGACGAACTGGTCGAGGTCACGCCCGACGTCGTTCGGATTCGCAAGCGCCATCTCGACCCACACGAGCGGAAGAAAGCGGCGAAGAAGGCCGACTAGGCCGTTCTGAGAGCGATTCAGATTGTGGGAGTAGGCGACGAGCCGTTCAGGGCCGTCGCCGAACTGCATTTCTGACTGTCCTATTCATCGAACAGACAGCAAAATCGGGACTCAAAGCTAAAATTGTTCAACTATTTCAGTGTGTTGCAGTTTTCGTCCGTTGGTTCCAACGGTTCGTCGCTTAGGCGGTTTTTTTTCAAATCGTCGGAACTAAATAGGCTCTGTAACGAGAGAGAGCGAGGGCTCGCACCACCGTGGAGGGTTGGTGTCGAGCGAGGGCAAGACGGACAGGAACCGACCGCGAGCGAGGTCATGCATATAGCGTGACCGCGGGCGGATTTCCACGTGCCGCACGACAGATGATAACAATATGAAGACGCTTTTCAGCTCCGGCGCTGCGCCGGTGATCGGTGCCGTTTTGCTTGCAACCGCGGGGGGTGCCCAGGTTCATGCTCAGATGAGCGGGCCGGACATGCTTTCCGATCAGACCCGCGAGGCGTTCCTCGACCGGGCCGCCGATGTCGCCAAGCCGCTTCCCGAACTGGTCGAAGACCGTCGCGGCATCGCCGACGTCGCGCTCGACGAGCAAGAATGGTGCCTCGCCAACGCGGTCTATTTCGAGGCGCGCGGCGAAAGCCTCGAAGGTCAGCTGGCGGTCGCCGACGTGGTGATCAACCGCACCGAGAGCAGCCGCTATCCCGACAATTGGTGCGACGTCGTCAAGCAGTACAAGCAGTTCAGCTTCGTCGTGGACCGCCAGTTCCCCAAGATTCATGAGCGCCAGGCCTGGGAAACCGCCAAGGCGGTGGCCAAGGTCGCGATCGACGATGCGCACGACATCGTGCGCGGCGACGTGCTCTGGTATCATGCCGACTATGTCGCCCCGTCGTGGCGGCTGGCGTTCAAGGAAGTGAACAAGGTCGGCGTCCACATCTTCTACCAGGCGTAACGCCTGAGAGCCTCTCTCTCGTTACAAGAGAGGGAAGGGGGTCGGTGCTTCACGGCACCGGCCCCCTTTTGGCGTCAGAAACGGGCTTCGATGCTGAAGCGCAACTGGCGCGGCTCGACGGGGTGGAAGTGGCGGTCCTCGACCCCGACCGGCTCGTCGGCGAGGCGCGATTCGTAGAAATAGGTGATGTCCGCGTCTTCGCTGTCGAAGGCGTTGAACAATTCGGCACCCAGCGTGATCGCACCTAGTTCATAATAGGCACCAAGGTTTACGAGCGTGGTGGGGTCCGACGTGACCGACCCGTCCTCGATCAGCGGCGCGCTCGAGAAGTGGCGGAGACGCGCGGTGAAGGACAGCGGCTGGATCGGCTGATATCGGATGCCTGCCGAGACGACGGTCGGGACGGCGCCTGGAATGTCGTCCTCGCCATCGGGCGGGCCGATGAAGCGGGCGTCGGTGGTGCTGTAGGCGGCATCGAGGACGATCTCGTCGGTCGCCTGCCAGAACAGGTCCGCCTCGATCCCGTAGCGGCGCGATCCGTCGTTGGGCTCTGTCGCTCCGCCATCGCCGACGAACACCAGTTCGCTGTCCAACTCCAGCCAATAGCCGACCAACGAGGCGCTCAAGGTTCCGCGTTCGACGCGCGCGCCTAGTTCGGCGCCCTCGGCGCGGGCGAGCAGCGGGACGGGGTCGGCGGGATCGCCGCTGGTCGGATCGATGGCGATGGCCGCGCCGCGCGCATCGTTGGAGTGGAAGCTCTGGCCGTAGTTGGCATAGAGTTCCAGCTCGTCGAGGACGCGCCACGCGAGCGATGCCTTGGGTGCGAACAGATCGTCGCTGCCGTCGCCCGAATTGGCGGCGAGATCGGCGTCGACCGAATAAGACAGACGGTCGTAGCGTAGCCCGCCGATGGCGCGGACGCGGTCTGTCAGCGCGACTTCGGCGCTGGCATAGAGACCGATGCCGGTCTGGTCGATGCTGTCGGTGCGGATGGGCGACACCGCCATCCCGTCGACGCTTTCGAACAGACCGACGCGCTCGATGGCGTCGTGGCGGAGGTCGGCTCCGACGGTCAGCCGGACGGGATCGAAGTCGAAGCGATGGCTGGCGGCCCCGCCAAGCACGACGCGCTCGTCGATCTGCACAAATTCGTCGCCGTCGATCGGGTCTTCGAGAAAGTAGGTGAAGTTGGAGACGAGGCGGAAATCGTAACTGTGCGCGTAGGCGGACAGGTTGGTCGCGCCGAACGAGGCATTGGCGACCGCGCCCAGCCGCGTGGTGTTGCCGCCCAGATCATCGTCGATAAATCCGAAACGATCGACCCGCCCGCTTTCGACGGCGCGTTCGGGGATCTGATCGGTCAGGTCCAGCGGGCGTCGTAGGCGTTCAGCTGAAAGGACAGGCTCTTGTCGTCGTCGGTCACGCTATATTTCGCGAGGCCGGTGAAGCGTTCGAGATCTTCGTCCAGAACCCAGGGGCCGTCGTAAAATTGCGCTTCTCCGGTGACGAGCAAATCGCCCGGGCCCGCGTCGATGCTGCTTCCCGCGACCGCGCGGCGGAAATTGAAAGCCCCGATCTCGCCCTTGATGAACGGATTGATGCGGTCGCGGGTGCGGAACGCGACGGTTCCGGCCGCACTGAAATCGCCGATATCGGCGAAATAGGGGCCCTTGCGATAGTCGATCCGTTCGATCGTTTCGGGAATGATGAAATTGAAGTCGAGATAGCCTTGGCCATGCCCGTGGCTGCGCATGTTGATCGGCACGCCGTCCACGAAGCCCGCGAAATCGGTGCCGTGATCGAGATTGAAGCCACGCAGGAAATATTGATTGGCCTTGCCGTTGCCCGAATGTTGGGTTGCGATGACCCCGGGAACGTTCTCGACCAACTCGCCGGTGCGGGAGATCGGGATATTCTCGAAATCGGCGAAACCGACGGTGCCCTGGCTTCCCGACTGGGCCACGCCGATCCGGTCGATAGCACGGCCGTAGATGATGATTGGGCGATCGTCGTTGTCGTCGGCTTCTTCGCTTTCGGAAACGGGGGGCAACGCCTGGGACCAGGCGGGCGTCGCCGACAGCAGGACAAGCGAACTTGCGACGGTCGCGCATAGTCGCGCGTGTCCAGAATGGGGGCTGGTCATTGGAAAACGGCTTTCTGAACTAGCGGAAGGGCGGCGAGGGTTTACTTTCCGTTAATTGAAAAGCGTGAAATCCAACGATACATTGTTTCGGAGCCCGGACAAGTCACTGTCCGCGAAAAGTTAAGTCATTGTGATGACAAATAATTTGAACGAAGGTTGCTGCTTGGAGGTGAAGTATGTGGCCGATTCATTCTTCGGTCTCGGCCGGCTCGACGTAGTGATCGAGCTCGACGCCGCAGTCGGCGACGGCCTTGCCGACAGTCCGATGGCACTTGAACCCGGTATCGGCGAGCGAGGAGAGCCGGTGATAGACCGGTTGATGGACAGCCGCGAAATGAAGCGTGACATGCTTGAGCCGCAGCCGCTGGGCGAGGCGGTCGAGCATAGCGGCGCCGCTGGCGTCGATGTCGTTGACCGCCCGCATGTCGAGAACAAGGCACGTGACCTCTTCGTGGCGGCCCATCAGCTTGTTGATCTCGTCCTCCACGAATTCGGCATTGCCGAAGAAGATCGAACGATCGATGCGCAGCACGAGGACGGGGAGCGTTTCGAGCATGACGTCGTCGCGGTCGATGGATCGGAACGAGACTCCCCCGTCGTCGGTGCCCACACGCGTGACGCGCGGCACCGAGGAGAACCACAGGTGATGGATCAGGCTGACGCTGGCGCCGATCAAAAGGCCCATACGCACGCCAAAGGCGAGGGTGGCGAGGAAGCAGACGATAATGATCCAGCCTTCGAGCCGGTCGTGCCGCCACACCGACCGGATCGCGCGGACCTTGATGAGGCCGAAGACCGCGCTGATCACCAGCGCGGCGAGCGCGGTGGTGGGCAGGTAGGCGAGCAACGGCGCGAGCAGCAGCAGGGTCAGCAGGACGACGCCCGAGGCAACCACCGAAGCGATCGGCGAGACTGCTCCCGACTCCTCGACGAGCGCGGAGCGCGACAGGCTGGCGCCGACGGCATAGCCACCGGTCATGGCGGCGACGATGTTCCCCGCGCCGACCGCGAACGCCTCGCGGCTTGAATCGAGGGCGCGGCGATCGCTGCCCGCCAGAGACTTGGACACGGCGGTCGCGGTGACGAAAATGATGACGGCCACGGCAAGACTGCTGGGGAGGAGCGCGACCCACAGGTCGAGGTCGCCCAGCGGCCAGGGGATGGTCGGCAGACCGCCGCTGATCGGTTCGACCGTGGCGACATCGTTGAGCCGCGCCGCGAGCAACGCCGCACCGATGATGACCAGCAGGGGAAGCGACTTGGCGACCGCTTGTCGCCACGGGGGATGAAGCCCGATCTTCCAGAGGGCAGGGGCGGCGAATTTTCCGAGAATGAGCAGGAGAACGGTGGCGACGATGCCGATGATGGCGGTCGTTCCTTCAAGCTCTCCGATCGAGTTGAGGAGCCCGGACAGAGCGGTCGGAAGGTCGCCCGCGCGATCGGTCGTGATGCCGAGGAGGGTGGGAAGCTGGCTGAACGCGATCAGCACGGCGGCGGCGGCAGTGAAGCCGAGAAGTGCGGGTTCGCTGATGAAGTTGACGAGCCGGCCGAGGCCGAGCGCGCCGATGGTGCACAGGATCGCGCCTGCCTGTAGAGCGATGATGGTGACGCCCGCGGGATCGCTGCCTGCGGTCGCATCGGCGACGATCAGCGAGACCAGCGCGACGGGGCCGAGCGAAACGTAGAGGCTCGATCCGAAAATAGCATAAAGGATCGGCGGGAAGAGTGCCGCGAAAAGGCCGGTCTCGGGCGGGAGGCCTGCGAGCTGGGCATAGGCCATCGCCTGCGGCACCAGCAGGATCGAAAGGACTAGCCCGGCGATCAAGTCCTTCACGAAGGCGCTGCCGGAGTAGGTCTTGAGCCACGCCACGGCCGGCTTCATCGCTGCTCCGACCATGAACGCCCTCCGACTGCCTTCGTGGCCTCAACCCCAATCGGGTCGGCAACGTTCCCGCAACGAAGGGACGTTCGGGCTGATATCGATCAGTCGCGAGCGCCGCGTTCGACGCTGGATCGACATCAGATCATGGCGAGCTGACGGTTCGAAAGGCGGCCGCCATATTCCTTGCGCAGGCGCACCTTGCGTTCGAGGTCGTCGAGGATGGCGCCGGTGAAATCCTTGCCCGAGGCATCGTCCATGTAGCTGATCGCACCCGGGGTATCGACGTTCACTTCCATCATCTTGTCGCCGACGATGTCGAGACCGGCGAGATACATGCCGTCGGCGATCAGCTTGGGCGCGACCAGTTCGGCCACGGCGAGCATCTCGTCGGTCGGTTCGATCATCTCGCTGCTGCCGCCGGCTGAGATGTTCGAGCGCGCATCGTCGCTCTCGTTGTAGCGGCGCAGGCAAGCGTAGGTGCCGTCGACCACCAGCGGCCTACCGTTCAGCGTGATCATGCGCACGTCGCCGTCGGCGGCACCGGCAAGATATTCCTGGACAATGGCGTAGCCGTCGCGGGTGACCGCCTCGACTGTCTGGCTGAGGTTCTGGCGATTGTCCTCGTCGAGGACGAAGACGCCCTGACCGCCCGACCCTTGGAGCGGCTTGATGACCGCCTTGCCGCCTTCATCGTCGAGGAAGGCACGGACTTCGTCCTCGGAGCGGGTGATGACCGTTTTGGGCCGCACTGCCTCCGGGAAATGCTGGAAATAGGTCTTGTTGACGGCGTCGGTGAGATAGCTCGGATCGTTGAGGACGATCGGGCCCTGCTTGGCGGCGAGCTGACCGAACAGGAGCGCGGCGGCGGGGGCCCAGGGACGCTCGCTGAGCTCGTCGGCGGGATCGGAGCGGAGCAGCATCACGTCATAGTCGTCGAGGTTGATGCGTTCCTGCTCGATGTCCTGGATAGCCTCGATATAGTCGGCGTCGGACTTGAACTTCTTCTGCGGGGCGACGACGGCGTGCGCGCAGATGCTTCCGGTCGCGTCGTAGATGAAACGCCCCAGCTCGACGAGCGCGACGTCGTGTCCGCGCGCGAGGGCGATGCGCGCGAGGCGGGAGGAGGAATAATCTTCCTGTTCGGTCGCGACGCGATTGACGACGATGGCGATTTTCATGGGGCGGGTCTTTCTTGATAGAGGTCGACGATGTCGGCGCGGCGAACGGTCTCGAGCCGCGCCATGGCTACCTCGTCGTCGAAATAGGTGGGGAGGAGGTCGGGCTTCTCGAGCAGCCCGCGATCGACCAGCTTCTCAAGCGTGGGCAGCTGCTTGAGCGAGAATTTGCCGAGAAAGAGGATCTCGTAATTGCCGCCGTGATGGAGATAGGCGACCAGTTCGACGAGGCCCTTGAGGTAAAGCGCGTCCTTGGTGAAACAGCCGCCACGCAGGGATCGCAGCATGGTGTCGAAAGCGTCTTCCTCGCCGATGCCGCACTGTTCGCGCATCGAGGTGTAAATGTCGGCGGGCGAGAAGCCGCGGACGGCAAGGTCGGCGGCGATGACGCGCGCGGCGAGCATGCGCAGGCGACGCGGCGGGAGGAAGCCGCAAAGATATTCGGCCATGACCGCCAGCCCTTCCTGCAGCACGTCATAGTCGGCGAGGCCGAGGGCAAGGGTCTTGAGCGGTTGGCGCGCGCCGTTGTGACGGGTGACGCTGTGCGTGCCGACCTCGTGCTGGATCAACGGCACCATCCGGTCGCAGGCGACGCGAAAGTCGCGGGGAATGTTGAGATTGCCATCCTCCGTGAAGAGGCCGGTGCCCTCGTTCTCGTTGACGATGGCGGTCTGGTTGAAGTCGGTTCCGCGTGCGGCAAGGGCCGCGAATTCCTCGCACGCCCGATCGCGGAACTGGTCGCAATCGCAGTCGAGATCGGGCTCTCGCGCGTCGGGAACATGGGCTAGGATCTGTTCGGCGCGTTCGCGCATCCGGTCGCCGACTGATCCGAACAGGTCGATCGAGGCCTGCGCGATGCCGTCCTTTCCGCGCATGCGGATGAGCTGGATCTGGCGGTCGAGCTCGCGCTGCTTCTCGATCAGCAAGACTTCGATCAGCGGGTCGTCGATGTCGTGGACGGGCAGGCCGAGTAGCGTGGCGCGCTGTTCGTCGAGATCGATGTCGATGGGCGGATACTCGACCGCAGGCAGGGACTGGCATCCGCTGGCGAAGAAGCCCTTGTGCACCTCGGCGATGTTGGTCGGCATGAAATAGTGAAGCCAGTTGAGCGTCGCGTCGATCCGGCTCAACGTCCGATCGACCTCGCGCGCGGCCGGCGACAGTTCGTATCGCGCCCCCACTACCATCAGCGCGTCTCCGCGAGCCACGCCCGCGCGTCGGCGACCGCCAGGGAGAGGCCGTGGCGCAGCGACTGGAGCGCGAGAATGTCGGCGCTGCGTCCCCATTCGTCCATGAAGATCTTCTTGTATTCCAGCGTCATGATGCACGCGTCTTCGCCGTAACGGGCATGGAGCCATTCGGGGAAGTTGCCACCATCCTCGAACCGCTTGTTTTCACGCACGTCGGGGGTGCGTCCGTCGATCGGAACGCTGCGCAGCTTGCGCGCGAAGCGGTCGACGAGGTCTCCGTAGACGGGGCGGTCGAGCGTGGTGACGCCAAGGTCGATGTCGGGGTTGTTCGGGAGCGGGGCGGGCTCGCCCTCCGCCCCGTCACGGCGATAATTGTAGCTGTGAAGATCCAGCAGCAGGATGCGACCATGCTGCGCGATCATGGCGTCGATGCGGCGGGTGGCGGCCGCATAGAAATCGTCGTGCAGCCGGCGCGAGCGCTCCATCTGTTCTTCGGGAAGGTCGTCGCGCCAGATGGTGAGGCCCCACGTGTCCTCGGGGTCGTTGGAGATGCACCCCTCGCGCGGGCGGTTGAGATCGCATTCGAAGCGCGACCGATTGGCGCGCACGACGGTATCGCCGACGGTGACGAAATAGTCCGTCATCGGGTCTTCCTCGCGCAGGCGTTCGGGCACGTCGATACAAAGCCACGGCTGAAGCTCGAGGCGGACGTGATGGCCCGCGTGGATGGCGGTCGCCATCACGGGGCCGTCGGCGGCGATCATGTCCCAGGCGGGGCCGTTGTCGGGATCGGAAAGAAAGGATGATTTCATAAGCGCGACACTAATGGTCCGGAGCCGCCCAAAGTTGCGTCGAGGCAGATGGTGGATGGCTCGGCGATACCGTCGGGTGGGCTTTTCGAGGTAGTTGCTATTGAGAATGATTATCATTGACGGTTGCGGATCGTCTCTCTAGTCGGTCGACCGGTGAAACGGCGCACCATCAAATCCTGGTTCCTGATCCACAAATGGACGAGCCTCGTCTCGACCGCATTCCTGTTGATGCTGTGCGTCACGGGGCTTCCGCTCATCTTTCACGACGAGATCGATGGGTTACTGGGCGAGGATTACGAAACGTCGCTCGTCGGTCCCGCTTCGGCGGCGGATGGCCGATCGCTGGACATGATGCTGGCGACCGCCTTGTCGGAGCGGCCGGGCGAGGTGCCGCTGTTCATGGCGTTCAGTCAGGACAGTCCGCTGCTTACCGTGACCACCGGGCCGTCACCCGATGCAGCGGGTTCGGAAATGACGCTTCTGTTTTTCGACCGCGCGACGGGCGAGGCGCTCGGTCCGGCGCCGACCGGCGGGTTCATGAACTTCGTTCTGACTCTGCATACCGATCTCTTTCTCGGCCTGCCGGGCATGTTGTTCCTCGGCGCGATGGGCGTGTTGTTCGTGCTGGCGCTCGTGTCCGGTGTCGTGCTGTATGCTCCCTTCATGCGGCGATTGCCGTTCGGCACGCTGCGCGAACGACGGAGCCCGCGGGTGCGGACGCTCGATCGCCACAACCTTGTCGGGATCGTCGCGCTCGGCTGGATGCTGGTGGTCGGCATCACCGGGATCATCAACGCTCTTGCCGATCCGCTGACCGAACGGTGGCAGAATGGCGAGCTGGCGGCCATGACCGCACGATATGCCGACCAGCCTGCGCTCGACCCGTCGCTGTACGGGTCGCTGGATACCGCGATGAGCAGCGCCCAGGCTGCCCTCCAGGGTCGATCGCCGCAATTCATCGGCTTCCCCGGAGGGGCCTGGAGCACGCCGCAGCATTACGCGATCTTCTTTCAGGGCGACCGACCGCTGACGCAGAACCTCCTGACCCCCGCGCTGGTCGATGCGCGAACGGGCGAACTTACCGACGCTCGCGCGATGCCAGCGCTCAACCAGGCGCTCATGCTCTCCAAGCCTCTTCACTTCGGCGACTACGGTGGCCTTGTCCTCAAGTTGATCTGGGCGACGATGACGCTTCTGACGATCTGGGTGCTCTGGACCGGGCTCCGGCTGTGGTTGCGGCGCCGCCCCGGCCATGTCGATCGCCGTGTCGACGAGATCGTGGCGGGTGCTAGGCGCGTCCGATCGAAGCGCGAAAAGGTCGTCGCATGATCCCGCCCGCCCGTCAGCGCCGTCAGCCGCGCGCATCGTTCGCGCGCATCCTCGCCATTCCGGTCGCGCTCTTTCTGGCGACGGTCGTGGGTCTCGTGGTCGGTCTAACCGGCGGCGGTATCCGCGACACGATGGCGTGGATCCTGCTCGGCATCCCGCTGTTCGCGCTCGCCCGGGCATGGGCCCGGCGCGGCTGAATCCCTTTTCCAACACCACAGGATATTTTCGAATGAAGATGCGTCTTTCCGCCTGTTCCCTTGTCGCCTTGGCCACCGTTCTTGCGTCGCCTGCTGCCGCGCAGGAGGCCGACGATCCATCCAGCGAGACGATCATCATCACCGCGCAGCGCGACAATGCGACCGAAGTCGTCAACGGCGGTGACGCCGGTGCGCTCGGCGACCAGCCGGCCGAGAATCTGCCCTTCAACATCCGGGCTTTCGATGAAACGCTGATCTACAACCAGCAGCCGCTGACGATCGGCGAGGTCCTGGAGAACGATCCCACGGTCCGCACCACCTACGGATTCGGAAATGCGGCCGAGCAGTTCGTCATACGGGGGTTCTCGCTGTTCGGCGACGATGTCGGGGTCAATGGACTGTACGGTATCGCACCGCGCCAGTTGATCGCCCCCGAACTGTTCGAACAGGTTCAGGTTCTCAACGGATCGTCGGCCTTCCTCAACGGTGCGGCACCCGGTGGATCGGGCGTCGGCGGTAGCGTCAACCTGCTCCTGAAGCGCGCGGTCGAGGATCGAACGCGCGCGACCGCGACGTTCGTGGGCGACGGCCATATCGGTGGCAGCTTCGACGTGGCGCGGCGCTTCGGATCGGGCGACGAACTGGGCGTGCGGATCAACGGCGCCTATCGCGACGGCGAGGTGGCGATCGACCGCGAGGACCGCGCCGCGCGCGTGATCGGCGGTGCAGTCGACTATGACGGTGGCAGGTTCCGGGTCGCGCTCGACCTTGCCTACCAGAACGTGCGGGTCGAGAGCCTTCGGCCCAAGGTCACATTGCTGGCGGACGCGATTCCCGACGTCCCGGACGCAAGCGACAATTACGCGCAGGATTATACCTATACCGAACTGGCCGACGTGTTCGGCACGCTCGATCTGGAAGTCGATCTGGCGCCCGAAACGCTGTTCTACGCCAAGGCGGGTGCACGGCGCGGCGACGAGGAAGGCATCTATGGCGGGATCCAGGTCGCCGATGCGACCACCGGGGAAGCGTCGAGCGGCTTCCATTCCTTCATTCCGTACGAACAGGACAGCAAGGCGGTCGAGATCGGGCTGCGCGCCGGTTTCGATACCGGCAGCGTCGCGCATACGCTGAACGTCGGGGGGAGTATGATCTGGCAGCAGGACCGCACCGCCTACGAATTCTATTCGCCGTTCGACACCAATCTGTACGACCCGCAACAGGTCGTCCTGCAACCGATTGCCTTTGCCGGCGGCGATCTCGACGATCCTTTTCCGATTACCGAGCGGAGGCTGAAGAGCCTGTTCGCGTCCGACACGATCGACCTGCTGGACGGGAAGGTCCTGCTGACGGCGGGCGGGCGCTACCAGCATATCGACATCGAACGCTTCAGCTATTTCGGCGGTGCGCTCGACACCGAATATTCGGAAAGCGCCGTCACGCCGGTGGCGGGCGTTGTCGTGAAGCCGGTCGAGGGCCTGTCGGTCTATGCCAACTACATCGAGGCGTTGCAGGAAGGCGCGGTCGCGCCGATCGATGCGGAGATTTCCAACCCCGGCGCCGTACTGGCGCCGCGCATGTCGACCCAATACGAGATCGGGGGCAAATTCTTTTTCGATCCGGCCCTGTTCGCGACGCTTTCGCTCTACCGGATCGAACGTCCGGGCGAAGGTTTCGAGGATGACGGAGCGGGCGGTACGCGCTTCGCCTACATCGGCGAGCAGCGCAACGAGGGAATAGAGTTCACGCTCAACGGAGAGCCCCTGCCGGGTCTGCGGATCATCACCGGGTTCGCTGTCGCCGACGCCACCTTCGACAACGGATCGGAGGCGCCCGGAGTGCCGCAGTTCGCCGCCAATGCCAATGTCGAGTGGGACGTGAGCATGCTTCCCGGGCTGACGCTCACGGGACGCGTCACGCACACGGGCGAACAGCAGGCCAACATCGCCAACACGCTGCAACTCGACGACTGGACCGTCCTCGACATCGGCGCGCGATACGTCTTTGCGGTCGGCGATGCGCCGCTGACGCTGCGGGCGACCATCGATAACGTCACCGACGAGGCCTATTGGGCAAGCGCCTTCGACGCCTTCAATCCGGCACTCCTTCAGGGCGCGCCGCGGACCGCGAAGGCATCGCTCTCGATCGACTTCTGAGGATGCTGTCCGCCCCTGTCGCTTCCGCAAGCTCATCGTGAAGCGGCAGGGCTGGCTGAATGAGGAAAAACGCTGGATGCCCCACGTGGGCATGAACAAACCAAATGATACTAAGCACTTGAAAAGGCTAACCGGAACGCTGTCGCCCAGATTTGCCAAGGGCGTCAGTTTTCGAGTGTCTAACCTTTTCGACCCACCCGACCAACGAAAAGCCCCCGCGTCGGCTGGCACCGAGGCGAGGGCGCGCAATTCCATGACGGCGGAAAAGCAGGTGCATCTTACATGGAACGGGGAGGGCGTGCAATGACCGCTCACACCCCGATCGCCAAGCCCCTCGACGACATTCGGCACTTCATGTCTGCCGAGGTTGGCCCCGAGGAATATGCGCTCCGGGCGAAGCTCCGCACGTTCAAGAATTGCGCGGCCTCGATGATCGCCAGCACGAAAAGCGATCAAGCGCGGACGCTCGCCTGGATGGCCTCAGATTATGCCACCGGGACCATCTACGCGCCGACCACGCTAGCCGTGCTCGATAACATCGTGAAGCTCTGCAACCGCCTCATGCTGACGGCGGTGCAAGCCGAACAAACGGACGCGGAAGGAGCATGGCAATGAACCTTGGCCCCACTTCCGAAGAACGGGCCGCGATTGCCCGTCTCGCGATCGACAACGACAATCCAAACGGCACCCCGCGCAAAGCTGCACAAGGCTCACTAGCAACGCTCGACCTACGCGCCCTGAGCGCGGTGCGGGCCGTGCCCAAGGCTTTTGCGGTCGAGGGCGTAGTTCCGGCTGGCGAAGTGACATTGTTCACGGGAGCGGGTGCGTCGGGCAAGAGCCTGCTCGCGCAACAGCTCGCGACCTGCGCGGCGGCGGGCATCCCCTGTCTTGGATTGGGCGTTCAGCCGACTGCTTCCCTCTACGTCACCTGCGAAGACGACGCCGAGCAGCTTCACTGGCGCCAGCAGCACATCTGCGAGGCGCTGGGCGTGGATATGGCGAGCCTTGCCGATCGGCTGCATCTTGTGAGCCGTCGAGGCGAGCTGGATAATGTCATCGGCGTGCGTGTCGAGCCTGCCGCTCACGACATTGGCGAGCGTCGGGTGACGACCGCGCTCTACAACGACCTTGCCCGGACGATGCGGGCAACCGACGCCAAGCTGGTTTTCCTCGATAACGTCGCACACCTGTTCGACGGCAACGAGAACGACCGTGGCGACGTGACGCAGTTCGTGAACCTGCTCAATCGGTTGGCAGGCGAGACGGGCGCGGCGATCGTCCTGATCGGGCACCCGAACAAGAGCGGCGATAGCTATTCTGGCTCGACGGCTTGGCTCAATGCAGTGCGCTCGCAAGCGACCCTGGAGCTGGTGCATGATGAGAACGGCGTGGTGCTCGATCGGGACGCTCGCGTGCTCAGCAATCCCAAGTTGAATTATGGGAAGGGCGGAGAAGCCGCCCGCTTCCGCTGGCATGAATGGGCCTACGTGCTCGACGTTGACCTGCCGGAAAGCTTTCAGGAGCAGCTTGCCGAGACGGTGAAGGCGAGCGCGGATAATGCGGCATTCATTCGTTGCCTTGAGCTTCGCAATCGCCAGCAGCGGCCTGTCTCAGACAGCGAATACAGCCGCACTTTTGCTCCGGCCGTATTTGCCGAAATGCCCGAGGCGAAAGGCATCGGAAAGAAGCGACTGGCAGCAGCGATGGACCGCCTCTTCCGCATCGGCGCGATCGAGCGGGGAGTGGTTTGCAACGTCGGCAGAAAGGACCGCGAGGGCTTGCTGATAAAGTGCGCTGACCTTTGCGCTGACCCCGCGCTGACACCCTGCGCTGACCGCGCTGAGCCTCTTGCGCCGAGTGCGCTCACACACACCCCTATATCTAAAGATATAGAGGGCGGGGCCTTGAGTGCCCCCGCCACTCTCGATGAAAGCGGGCCAGGCCATGATTGATCTTCATACAATGGTGGCGGCGATGACGCCTGCCGAGAAGGCCGCGGCGTTGCGCGTGCTCGATGCAATCAGCCGTCCGCTACAGGTCCGCGAGATCGAGAGGCTGCTGAGGGCCAAGGGCGTTCCGCGTCCGCGAGCCGTAAAGCTGGCGGGCACGCTCAAGGGCCTTCACATCATCGCCGTGGCGGGGCCGGAGCATGGCTGATTGGCCCTACAACACCGCGCAATGGCAGCGGCTCCGCAAGCTGAAGCTGTCTCAGCAGCCGCTATGCGAGGACTGCAAGGCAATCTCGATAATGCGGCCTGCCAAGCACGTCGATCATGTCCATGCCATCAGCGACGGCGGGCCAGCCTTCCCGGCGCTCGATGGCCTGCGCTGTTTATGTCCGTCCTGTCATTCGGCAAAGACGGCACGGGGAGCAGAAGCTGGTGCGGTGCGCTCAGACAAGCCCCGGCGTGGATGCGATGCGGACGGCAACCCGCTTGACGAGCGGCACCCGTGGGGTGGTCAACGATGAGGCGCTTTGCACGCATATTCTGCGACAGCTTCTCCGATCGTTTCGGGGACTATCGGACGCAGCGAAATTTCATCGGTGACGCTGGCGACTACATTTCCGGCGGCGTCATAACGCACCTCGGAGACGGCGGCCATCGTCCATTGCCTGCAATCGAGGCGCCAGAACGATTTGCGAGCAGTATAGCTTTCATCACGATCAGGCGTGATCAGCTCGACCTTCGTCCAAAAGGTTCGTTGGTTTCCGATCAGCCTTACCGACGTTTTATCGACGCTATAAAATTCCCAGCCCTCGGACGTGTTAATTCGTCCGACGTATTCCCACTCAGCAGCCCATACTGGTGCCGCGAGCACTATCGACGCGATCGTTGCGCCCAGCGCAAATCTTACGCTCATCGCTATACTCCGCATTTTGAACTGACGACGTGTGACAGTCAGTCACGTCCGACGCTAGAAAAAATATCGCTCAGGGCTGCGCGACTAGGACCGCCCCTCGTCCCGCTTCGTCAATTAGTTTTACCGAGCGACCGTCATGGGTAAGCGCGGCCCCGGTGCGGGGAAGCTGCGTGCGGCGGCTCAGGCATATGACGCGGCGAGCGTTTCGCATTCTTGGGACAAGGATGGGATGCCCGAGGCCGAGCGGGTAATGGCGTTCCTCGAAACGCTGCCGATCGTCTCCGGCTTGAAGGCTGGCGAGCGGCTGGAGCTGCTGGAGTTTCAGCGCCAGTTCGTGCGGGGCGTCTATGGCCCCCGCACCGATGACGGGGAGCGACGGGTGCGCTTGGCGGCACTGAGCGTGGCGAGGGGCAACGGTAAGAGCGCATTGCTATCGGGCCTGAGCCTCGCGCACCTGCTAGGGCCATGCCAGGAGCCGTATGGTGAGTGCTATGCAGCCGCGCTCGATCGCGAGCAGGCGGGTGTCCTGTATCATCAAACGAGGGCCTACATCGAGGCCACGCCATGGATGGCGGCGCGGGTAAACATCCGAGACTGGCACAAGGAAATCACCGACGAGGAAAGCAATTCCCGTTGGCGTGCGCTCACGTCGGACGCACGGAAGGCGCATGGTCTCGCGCCGTCATTCTGGATTGCCGACGAGGTGGCGCAGTGGCGGAGCCGCGAACTGTGGGACAATTTGAGCACTGGCATGGGCAAGCGGCGATCCGCGTTGGGCGTGACGATTTCGACGCAAGCCGCCGAAGACCTCCACTTTTTTAGTGAAATGCTCGACGCGGAACCAGTGCCGACGATCTACACGCAACTGCACGCGGCCCTCGAGGACTGCGCGTTGGACGATCGCGAGGCGTGGGCGGCGGCGAACCCGGCGCTTGGCGAGTTTCTGAATGAGGAGCAGTTTGCCGACGCGGCGGCGCGGGCGATGCGCTCGCCTTCATTCGAGCCGAGCTTTCGCCTGCTCCAGCTCAATCAGCGCGTGGCAGCCGAGGGCCGCTTTATCGAGCAGGCGGACTGGGATGCGAATGGGGAGCCGTTCGACATTGCCGAGCTGGAAGGGGAGCGGTGCTTTGGCGGTCTGGACCTGTCGAGCACGAAGGATCTGACCGCGCTGGCGCTCTATTTTCCCGACCAGGGCAAGCTGCTCGCGTGGCATTGGTTCCCGCGCGACACGATTTCCAAGCGCGTCGAGACGGACCGGGTGCCCTACGACCGATGGGCGGCGGACGGCTGGGCCGAGACGACCGTAGGCAACGCTCGCGACGACCTCGCCATTGCGCTCCAGCTTGCCGACATTCGCACCCGCTATCAGGTTGAGGCCATCGCCTTTGACCGTTGGCAGATGGCACGGCTCAAGAAGCTGCTGAGCGACGAAGGCATTGACCTGCCGCTAGTGGACTTTGTGCCCGGTTTCAGGAGCTATGCGGCGGCGGTGGATGCCTTCGAGACGGCGTTGCTGACCCGCAAGCTCCAGCACAATAACAATCCGCTGCTGCGCTGGCAGGCGGGCAACGTCATTGTCGAAACGGACCCGGCAGGCAACCGGAAGCCGACGAAGGCTAAGAGCCTCGACCGCATCGACGGGATCGTGGCGAGCATCATGGCCGTTGGCGCGGCGGCAATCGAGGAGCCGACCAACTATCTGACGCTGGACTCGGTGCGTGTGCTCTAGTCTTCGGCTTTCAAAGGCCAGAGCTGAACAGTTTCTGGCCCTTCGCCGATGACAACGCTCCACTCAGAGAACATGAAGTCCGCTTTCACATCATCCATTCGTTGACCGTCGATCGAATAGAGACAGGTCGAATGACCACGAGTGCCGATAAGGCAGATTTTGCCGTCGTCGATCGCCACACTCCCAGGCTCATAATCGCCTTTAAAGGGTGACGTGTACGAGTCGATCTCTACCTTAATTCGCCAATCTGAAACTACTAGGAAGGCCGTTTGCCCAGATTGCATGGGCCGAAAGGAATAATTGTCTCCCTCGTTTCTGCCAAACCATAACACGCCCAGTCCGTCTCCGTCTTTCGCCACTAATCCAGGCGTCGCACCAGACGTATGCTGGTTGGCCAGAACGAGGTCGCCCGGGTTGCAATCCTGTATCTTAAGCGATTTAAGCTGCTTTGCGTCGATCATTGACCTTCCCCTGCATTCGTGCGTTATTGAAAGCGAGACGACCCGGCGTTGGCGCGCCGAGCCGCCTCTAACCCCAACGAGCTATCAAGGAGCTGCGTCATGGCTGAGGCCATCCTTAGGGCGGAATCCGCCCATCACAACACCCCGAATCCTTTTGTCGATTTCGACCGCGACACGATCGCCAGCGCGGTCGAGGTGCTGATTGCCGTGCTCGACGCGATCGACGGCGACCCCGACGCCGAAAACTTCGATCCCGACTTGGAAGAGGACGATCCCTCCGGCGTCCATGACGAGGACGGCATCAACACAAGCGACCCCATGATGCATCGCATGCCGTCCGGCCCCGGCTGCCCACTTTCTGACAGCGGCGCTGCCGATACGGGAGGCCTCTACAATCACACCGTTATTCCGCGATATGGCGACGATCAGACCAAAGGACCACTAGACCCATGGGCTACGTGAAAAAAGTTCTTGGACAAATCCAAGAGCCGTGCTACCTCTTGGGAAGAAACAAGAGGATTGAAGAATGGCCACACCCCGAGTCTCCACTGCGATTGCGTGCCGCATCGTCGGTCTAAACCGCGATCGCTTGAACGAATATATTGCGGCTGGTCAGTATGCGTGCGCTCCAGCGACCGTTCCCGGTCGAGCACGACTGTTCGACCCGGACGACCTTCTGACGTTGATGCTGTTCAAGCGTCTTATGGGAGACGGCTACACCGTGGAGGGTGCTGGTCGCATTGCCTGCGCTATCGGGAACCTCGCGAAAGTTCACCCAGATGCACGGGCCATTAGCTACGTGGAAAGCTACATCGGCAGCGGGCACGCGATGCTCTCGCATGACGTTCCGGCTGCGGACGAATGGGACGACGTGCTGCTCAGCGGCACGGACATTCGCAAGGTCACTACTTTCCGCATCGGCAAAGAGCGTGACATGGTGGCGCATTACATCGACGAAGAAACCTCGACGTTCCGCGACCCTTCGGACGAAATCGAGTGAACCGAACCCGCCTCTCGACCGGGCGCGTCATGCACGACGCTGACACAGGAGCACGCACGACGCTGCTCCGGGTCGAACCGAATGCCAACGCCGTGAGGCTGTCGGCTGGCTCAGCGCGGGGGCCTCAGCGCCCCCGCCAGTTAGAAGGAATGACAACGTGAAAACTGCGGACCTGGTGGAACAGCGGGCGGCGATCATGGACCGCATGACGACCGCTCACACAAATGATGACAACACCGCATTCGAGACGGCGGAAACGGAGCTGCGAACGCTCGACGCGAAGCTGGATCGGGCCAAGAAGATCGAGGCAGCGGAGCGCACCGAACAGGGGCGGGTCATTGCTGGCGACGATAACGGCGAATTTGCCGAGCTTCGCAATCAAAACGTCGTCGAAACGCTACGCTACGGCGCGGGCATGGCCGTGCGCGACAAGGCGAAGGTCGAACGCGAACAAGCCATGCTTGCCGAACGTGCGGGCGGGCCTGCCAGGGGCGTTTACGTCGCCACCGAGGTTTTTGAGCAGCGGGCAGCTTCGACCACAGCAACGGCAGCGGCGGTTGCCCCGGAGAGCTTCAGGCCTGACCTCTTCACATCGGCGCTGACCAACACGGCGATCGTCTCGCGCCTTGGCGCGACGACGCTGACCGGACTGACTGGCGACGTGGTTATTCCCCGCGAGACGGGCAGCCCTAACGTCGGCTGGATAAATGAGGACGAGGCGCTGCCGACTGGCAACGCGACCTTCGACAGCTTGACCCTGACCCCGCATCACGTGGGCGTCATCACCGAGCTTTCACGCCAGCTGCTCCAGCAATCCTCGCCCCAGGTCGAAGGACTGGTGCGCCAGATGATGAGTCGCGACATTGCGCTGGAGATCGACCGTGCGGCGATCGCGGGCAGCGGGACGGGAGCGGAGCCGCTTGGCATCCTGAACGACCCTAACGTGCCGACCGTGCCATTCTCGACCGATCTATTCACAATCACTGCCGATATGATCGCGGCGGCGGACGTGGCGAACATTGGCGACAGCCGTGCTTTCGTCTCGACCAATGGCGTTCGCGCTCTGGCGATGAAACTTCGCACGGCGGACGGGCGGGCTATCCCCGTTTCCGAAACCTTCCATGACGAGCCTGCCTATTTCACCAATCAGGTGCCGACCGATCGCGGCGACGGCGACGACAACGGGCTGGTCTATGGCGACTTCCGCGACTTGCTGATTGGCATCTGGAGCCAGCTCGACATTTTGGTCAATCCGTTTGCCGAAACGAGCTACGCCAAAGGCAACATTTTGATCCGGGCGATGGCGACGGTGGACTTCGGCGTGCGCCGTCCTGCCAGCTTCGTCTCCGCTACCGGAGTGAACGCATAATGGCGCGGGCGATCGACACCCGCCAGATCGAGCGGGCCGTGAAGAACCTCCAGCGGGCAGGCTTTACGGTGGACAAGGCCGAACCGAATAAGGCTGGCGATGCCGTGACCTTCAAGGTTTCGGCGGAGTTCGAGGTGGTGCCCGAATGAACGCGGCGGCAACCCTCGAACGGCGTTTTGCCACCGACTTGCGGACCTCAGGCCGCAAGTTGGAGGGTTATGCCGCCACCTTTTCCAGCGAGGCGGACCTTGGACGGTTTCGGGAGCGAATTGTGCCCGGTGCTTTCAGGGCCGCTTTGTCTGGCGATATTCTGGCGCTGCTCGACCATGACAGCGGCAAGGTGCTGGGCCGCACCCGCACGGGCACGCTGGAGCTACGCGAGGATGACAAGGGCCTCGCCTTCACGCTCCAGCTTCCCGACACGCAACCGGGCCGCGACGTGCTGGCGCTTGCGGAGCGCGGCGACCTTGGCGGCATGAGCTTTGGTTTCACGGTGCCCGAGGGCGGCGAAAGCTGGAACGGCGACGTGCGAACGCTGAGCCTGATTGGCCTCAAGGAAATCAGCGTTGTGTCGGCATGGCCTGCCTATGAGGGCACCGAGATTGCGCTTCGTGCTCGACAGGCCGGCGACAAGACGCTGCATCGCACTCGCGCCCTACGGCTGGCGGAGGCGCGGCAATGGGCATGATCGATCGAATGGCGGGCCTATTGGGCTATGAACGCCGCTCAGACACGTCTCCGCTCGACCCGAGCTGGCAGGCGCTCGCGCCGATGACGGGCTATCACGCGGCGCTCAGCGCCCGAGCAGCCGAGAACCTTTCGACGGTGCTGGCCTGCACGACGGCGATCGCCACCGCGCTCGCCTACGTCCCGGCGCGAGTTTATCGCATCGAGGGCGACAATCGGCTGGAGCATCTCGCGCACCCGCTGAGCCGCCTTGTGCGCGGCGGGATGAACCCTGCGATGACATGGTGCGACGGCATCGAGCATTGGATTGCGTCGGCGCTGCTGACCGGAAACGGCCTGCTCGAGATCGAGCGCGGCGGAAACGGGCAGGTTTCGGGCTTACGCTATCATCCGTGGAGCATGGTGACGGTGCAGGAGCTTTCCACCGGGCGGCTGGCCTATGACGTATCGGACGGCAAGGGCCGCTCGACGCGGCTGCTGGAAGGTGAGGTGCTGCACCTTCGCGATCGGACGAACGACGGTAAGATCGGTGTGTCGCGGCTTTCAAGGGCCGCTGAGACGGTTTCCGGCGTCCATGCCGCAGACGAATGGGCGCGGAGCTTTCTTGCGAACGGCGCGGCTCCTACGGGCGCGCTGAAAAGCGATCATCAATTGAATGCCGAGCAAGCAAACTACATTCGTGAAAAGCTGGCCGATCGGTTCATGGGCGCGAAGAATGCGGGCCGCCCGATCGTGCTGGAAGGCGGGCTTGACTGGAAAGCCATCAGTATCAGCCCGGAGGATTCGGAGTTGCTGGAGACGCGCAAGTTCGGCGTCGTCGAAATCTGCCGACTGTTCCAAGTGCCCCCGCCGATCGTGCAGTCCTACGAAAACAATACGTTCACGAATGCCGCACAGGCAGGCCTTTGGTTCGCGACCTTCTGCCTTGCCCCCTGGGCGCGCAAGATCGAGGCGGAGTTTGCCCGGTCCCTGTTCCCGACCAATGGCCCTTACGAGCTGGAGCTGGACCTTTCCGGCTTCTTGCGCGGAGATCCCGAAACCCGCTGGAACGCGCACAAGATTGCGCTGGAGACGGGCGTGCTCGACCCGGACGAAGTGCGCCAGGTGGAAGGCTGGAACCCGCGTGGAGCGAGCGAACCTACAACCCCGAACAGCGAATCGGTAGAATAGGCTCATGGCAGGACGCAAAGCTCTTATCTCGAAAGACGACCTCGAGCGCATGGCGACGACAGTTGCCGCGCATGGCGTCGTCTTGAAGGGTCGCGTCGATGCACTGGGCAATTTCGATTTCACTATGACCCGGCCAGCGGAAGGGGTGGCTTCCTGCAATGACGACCTAGACGATCGCCTAGATGATTGGGCCGCGTCGTGATTAGGAAGCCGCCCTATGTGACGAGCTTTCCCGACCGACACGGCAAGGTTCGATATCGCTTCCGCCGCAAGGGCTATCCCGCGCACTATTTCAAAGCACCTTTTGGCACGAAGGCATTCGAGCGCGAATATGCCGCCTGCCTGGAGCAAGAGACGCTGCAAGTGGGTGTCGGTCGGATCAAGCCCGGAAGCGTTTCCGATGCCATTGCGCGCTACTATTCGGACACCGCCTTTCAAGACCTTCGACCCGCAACGCAAGGCGTCTATCGGGGCGTCCTAGAGCGGTTCCGTGCTCGCTTCGGCGACGATGCAATACGAGTCTTCGACGCTCAGCGCATCCAGCGCGTAATGAATGGAATGCGGCACAAGCCACATGCGGCTGCACGCCTAAGGAAGTTGCTCACTCAGCTCTTTATCATAGCGCGGCGCGAGCGGCTGGTGCCTGGGACATTCGACCCCGTAAAAGACACTCGTGCACCAAAGACCGATAGCGAGGGCTATCATCGCTGGACGGAAGCTGAGCTTACCCAGTTCGAGAATAAGCATCCTGTAGGCACAAAATCACGGCTTGCCTTCGCCTTGCTGCTGTATGGTGCTCAGCGAAGCGGAGACGTGCGATTCCTGAGCCGGAAGGGAATTGCCGATGGCCGCATCCGACTTCGCCAAAGCAAGACGGCTAACGCCGTGGACGTGCCTATCGTTAAGCCATTGCGCGAGGCGCTGGACGCGGGACCGCTAGGCGAAACGCTGGTGCTAGAGAATAAAGGCGGCGGTGCGTTCACTGCCAAGGGCTTCTACAATCTCGTGAAGCGCGCCTGCATCGCCGCCGACCTACCACACTGTTCAGCGCATGGATTGCGGAAGGCCGCGGCACGACGCCTCAGGATGGCGGGCTGTAGCGATGAAGAAGGAATGGCGATCACCGGCCATAAGACTGTTCGCGAGTATCGCCGATACGCCGGGGACGATGGAAATGCCGAGCGCGCTGATAGCGCGATGGAGAAGGCATACGGGAGTGAAGTGTCTAACCCCGTCGAAAAGTTAGACAGCTAAGAGGGCTAACCCATAGGGAGTATTGGGAAAATGACTAAGAAGTGGATGCCCCACGTGGATTCGAACCACGATTGACGGATTCAGAGTCCGTAGTCTTACCATTAGACGATGGGGCAATCGCGGCGGCCGGCGGTGAGCCGGTGCGAGTGCGTGGCCGCGGCAATTAGGGGCGCGCACGCGGCCTGTCAACATGCCGATGAGGCCAAGCGATTGTGCTCCATTGCACTTTTCGCCCGATTGGCGCTAGAAAGGGGACAGGTCAGCCGCGCGCGATATTTGGATGCGCGGTGTCGTATTGAAAGTAGTTTAATATTATGGCGCAGGATGCCGCCAAACCGTCTCCCCCGCGCCGCGATGCGCGGTCCCGAGGCTCCCCCCCACGTCCCGCGCGCCGCGCGGCCAACGCCAGCTATGGCGCGCTCGATCTCGGCACCAACAATTGTCGCTTGCTCATCGCGCGGCCCGACGAGCGCGAGGGCTTTACCGTCATTGACGCCTTCAGTCGGATCGTGCGGCTGGGCGAGGGGCTGTCCGCCAGCGGGCGGTTGAGCCAGGAATCGATGGACCGGGCAGTGAGCGCATTGTCGGTCTGTTCGCAAAAGCTGCGTCGCCGCAACGTCACGCTGTCGCGGTCGGTCGCGACCGAGGCATGTCGCCGCGCCGCGAACGGACGTCATTTCGTCGAACGGGTAAAGCGCGAGACGGGCATCTGTCTCGACATCATCGCGCCGCAGGAAGAAGCGCGGCTGGCGGTGCTGGGCTGTCACAAGCTGTTGGGGCCGGGCAAGGGTCCGGCGGTGATCTTCGACATTGGCGGCGGATCGACCGAACTGGTTCTGGTCGAGCCGCAGGACGACCTGCCCAAGATCCGCGCCTGGTGGTCGGCGCCGTGGGGCGTTGTCAGCCTGACCGACAGCGAGGGGCGCGAGAATCTGGAAGGGCCCGATCGGGTCGCAGCCTACGAGCGCATGCGGCGGCGCGCGCGCGAGGGGTTCGCGCGGTTCGCCGAATGGCTTCCGAAGGATCGCGACGACATCCGTTTGCTCGGCACCAGCGGTACCGTCACGACGTTGGCGAGCGTCTATCTGGAATTGCCCGCCTACGACCGGCGGGCGGTCGACGGGTTGCACGTTCCCGTATCCTCGATGCGCGACATCACCCAGCACATCGCGCAGGCCGATTTTTCGGGCCGTGCGGCACTGCCCTGCATTGGGTCGGAGCGTGCCGACCTGGTGGTGGCGGGATGCGCGATCCTCGAGGCGATCCTCGATATCTGGCCCGCGGTGAAGCTGGGCATTGCCGATCGCGGGATCCGCGAGGGCATCTTGCGCAGCCTGATGGCGCGCGACGGCTATTCGCTATGAGCAGGGGACGCGGACGCGGTGGCGGCAAGGAGCGGGTGCGGACCGCGCGGCGGCGTACGGCGGGATCGACCCGCTGGTTGCAGCGGCAGCTCGACGATCCTTACGTCAAAAAGGCGAAGGCCGACGGCTATCGCAGCCGCGCCGCCTACAAGCTGATCGAACTCGACGAACGGTTCGCGCTGCTGAAGGGCGTGAAGAACGTGATCGATCTCGGCCATGCACCGGGCGGCTGGACACAGGTGGTGCGCCAGCAGGTGCCGCACGCGAAGGTCGTGGGGATCGATATCCTGCCGACCGACCCGATCGAGGGTGCCGTGCTGCTGGAGATGGATTTCATGGACGATGCAGCGCCCGACCGGTTGAAGGACGAACTGGGCGGACCGGCCGACCTGGTGCTGTCCGACATGGCGGCCAACACGATCGGGCACAAGCAGACCGACCATCTGCGGACGATGGGGCTGGTCGAAGCGGGGCTGGACTTCGCGCTCGACGTCCTGCGTCCCGGCGGAGCGTTCGTGGCGAAAGTGCTGGCGGGTGGTGCCGACAAGGCGCTGGTCGACCTGCTCAACAAGAACTTCGACAGCGTGAAGCATGCCAAGCCGCCGGCCAGCCGCAAGGGGTCGAGCGAGTGGTATGTGGTGGCGAAAGGGTTCCGCGGACCGTCCGTCGACGCCGAGGCTTAGGCCTCGTCGCGAGCCTTGGCGATGGCGGCCTTGTAGGCGTCGTAGCCTTCGGCCGACGGAATGATCGTGTCGCCGATGACGAAGGTGGGGGTTCCGCTGGCGCCCAGCGCATTGGCGAGTTCGAAATTCTGGTTGAGTTCGGCCTCGATCGCGGGATCGGATAGGCCTTCGCGCGTCAGACCGACGGCGGCGAGCGCTTCGTCGATGCTCTCCTCGCCGGGGCGACCGGCCGCGTACATGGCATCATGGAACGCCTTGAACTTGCCCGCCTTGCTGGCAGCAAGCGAGGCGCGGGCAGCGACGACGCTGTTCTCGCCCAGCACGGGAAGTTCGCGATAGACGACGCGAAGGCCGGGATCCTCGGAGACCAGTCGTTCGATCTCAGGCTTCGCCTGGCGGCAGTAACCGCAGGCGTAATCGAAAAACTCGACCATAACGACATCGGCATCCTCGGCCGACGCGCCGATCGCGCTGGAGGCGAAGGCGGTCTCGAGGGCGTCGCGGTTGCCATCGAGAACGGGGCGCATCTCCGCAAGGCGAAGCGCGTCGCTGGCCTCGATCAGGATTTCGGGATTTTCGACGAGGCTCTGGCGCACGAGCCGTTCGCCCATGAGCGAGGGCGCGGCGGTGATGATGACGGCTGCGGTAAGGCCGGCGCCGACGATACCGCCGCCGAGGCCGGCAAGAAGGGTCGATTTGTTCATCGGTCGGTTTCGATGCCTGCTCGTTTCAGTTCATGTTCGCTGGTCAGGGCGATGTCCTGCGCGCGAATCCAATCGGGTCCCTGTTGCTCGATCCCGCCCATTGCGCGGCGCGCGGACGCCAGCGCGAGTTTGTGTTGGCCGAGGATCTGGAAGCGTTCGGCGGACGCGAGCGCGGCACGCGCATCGTCCCCGTTGCGATCGTAGATGACACCGAGGTTGTACCAGGCGAAGCCGTTGGTGCGGTCGCGCGCCACCGCGCCGCGCAATACCTGCTCGGCCTCGGGGAGGAGTTCGCGGTCTTCCAGCGAGACGAGCGCGTGGCCGAGCGTGGTGGCAATGAGCGGCTGGTCAGGGGCGCGTTCGACGGCGCGACGCAGCGGTCCGAGCGCATCGGCGGCCGCGCCGTTCTCCAGCAGGATCTGACCATGCAGTTCGAGCAGGAAGGGATCGTCGGGCCGGGCTTCGAGAAGCGCGCTGGTTTCCACCGCCGCCTCGTCGGGATAGCCGCCCTGATGATAGGCGTAGGCCCGCGCGGTGCGGCCCGCGATGCTGGTGTCGCCATGCGGATAGTCGCGAAGCGCACGCTGCGGGTCGAGATAGCCGATGAGCTTGGCCTTCACGCGCTGGAACCGGGCGTCGAGCTCGGGATCGGGGGGCCGGTCCCACGCCTGATCGTCCTCGAGCGCCTCGCGCAGGACCTGGATGCGTTCGCGGGTCAGCGGATGCGTGCGCGCGTAGCTGTCTTCCTGCGGAATATTGAGGCGATACTCCTGATTCTGGAGCTTCTTGAAGAATTCGATATAGCCCTGACCGGACACGCCCGCGTCCATGAGATAGCGTGCGCCCGCCTGGTCGGCGGAGCTTTCCTGCGTGCGGCTGAAGGCGAGAAAGCGGCTCATCGCGACCTGCTGACCCAGCGCGATCGCGCCGAGGCCGGCTTCACCGTTGCCCGCCGCGACGGCCAGCCCGCCGAGGATCAGCGAGACGATCGAGACGGCGGTCGCGTCCTGGACCCCGCCCTTGGCACGAAGGATATGTCCGCCCTCGACATGGCCGAGTTCGTGCGCGAGCACTGCCTGCAACTGACCGACATGGTCGGCTTCCATGATCAGTCCGGAGTGAACGTAGACGCGCTGGCCGCCCGCGACGAAGGCGTTGATCGACGGATCGTCGAGCAACACGAATTCGACATTGCCGGGACGCATGCCCGCCGCCTCGACCAGCGGGTCGGACGCGGCGTTGAACATCGCCTCGGTCTCGGCGTCGCGAAGGAAGGTCTGAGCCGCAGCAGGGCGGGCGAGAAGCGAAAGGCTGAGGAACAGCATCGCCAGCACGGTGGCGATCGGTCGGGAAGCGCGCGTCATGCCGGGTGGCGTGCCCGTCGGGGCATGAACGGGTGCTGAAAGACGCCGCGAACCGAAGTCCGCGGCGTCCGATCAGACTCAGCCAAAGGTCCGCTGCCACCAACCGCGGCGGGGCGCTTCGTCCTTGGCGGGTTCGCTGTTCGTCGTGTCGGAAGCGTCCGATGCGGACTTGGCGCTCCTCGAGGGACTCTTGGCTTTCGAGGAGTCGTCGGCCGGAGGGGGAGCGGCTTCCGGTTCGTTCCCGGCCGCCTTGGTGGCGCTGCCGAGTGCGGGCTCCTTGGGGCCCTTCGACGATTTCGGCTTCGTCTTGGGCTTGGGAGCGTCCTCGACCTTCTTGGCGCGCGGACGCCGAGGCTTTGGCGCGGGCTTGGCATCGTCGCCGTCGTCGGTCGCCGTGTCCGTGTCGGCGTCTGGTTTCTTGGCGCGGCTCCGCTTCGGCTTGGGCTTGTCGGCCGAGACATCCGTATCCTCGTCCTTCGCCTTGGCGCGCGGACGCCGACGGGTCATGGGCTTTTCGTCGCTGTCGCCCTCGTCCTTTCCGTCGCTGCCACGATCATCGTCGCCTTTGGCCGACGCCTCGTCGTCCGCCTTTCGACGACGGCGCGCGCGTTTCGGTTTCTCGTCGCGATCATCGTCGGCATCCTTGCCGCGTTTGCGATCGTCGGATCCGGAATCGTCGGTGTCGTCCGAAGCATCGGAATCGCCATCGCCCTGTTGATCGCGCTGTTCGCCGCGACCGCGCCCGCCGCGACGTCGACCGCGGCCTCCTCGGCGACGACGGCGACGCTTGGGACGATCATCACCGTCCCCGTCGCCATCCTCTTCCTCGGCGTCGGAGCGGTCGTCCTTCTGAACGTCCTCGTCTTCGTCGTCCTCGTCCATCTCGTCGTCGAGATCTTCGTCCTCGTCGCGGGGGGAGGGGGTGTCGACGATCGGCTTGTTCTCGAAGCGACGATCGGGTTTGGGGCCTTTGGATTCGACGCGCATCTTCGCGCCTTCATATTCCTCGTCGATCTCGACCTCGACCGTCACGCCGTAGCGTTCCTCGACCTCCGCCAGTTCGGCGCGCTTCTTGTTCAAGAGGAAGATGGCCGTGTCGCGACCGGCGCACAGGATGATCGTCGATCCCTTGCCGCGCGCGGCTTCGTCCTCGATCATGCGCAGCGCGCTGAGACCCGAACTGGATGCGGTGCGCATCAGGCCGGTGCCGTCGCAATGTGGGCAGCTGTGCGTCGATGCTTCGAGCACGCCGGTGCGCAGGCGCTGGCGGCTCATTTCCAGAAGGCCGAACGACGAGATGCGCCCGACCTGGATCCGCGCGCGATCGTTCTTGAGCGCATCCTTCATCGCTTTCTCGACTTTGCGCACATGGCCGTTCTGTTCCATGTCGATGAAGTCGATGACGATGAGGCCGGCCATGTCGCGAAGACGCAGCTGACGGGCGATTTCCTTGGCCGCTTCCAGGTTGGTCTGGAAGGCCGTGTTCTCGATGTTGTGCTCCTTGGTGGAGCGACCCGAGTTGATGTCGATCGACACCAGTGCTTCGGTCGGGTTGATGACCAGATATCCGCCCGATTTGAGCTGCACGAGCGGCTGGTACATGCCTGTCAGGCTGTCCTCGATCCCGTAGCGCTGGAAGATGGGCGTGGGGTCCTCGTAATTCTTCACCCGTCGCACGTGGCTGGGCATCAGAAGCTTCATGAAGCGGCGAGCGGCCTTGTAGCCGTCCTCGCCTTCCACCAGCACCTCGTCGATTTCGCGACTATAAAGGTCGCGGATCGCGCGCTTGACGAGGTCGCTGTCGCGATAGACGAGCGCGGGCGCGGCCGATTTCAGCGTCTTTTCGCGGATTTCGTCCCACAGGCGCGCGAGATAGTCGAAGTCGCGCTTGATCTCGGTCTTGGTGCGCGACAGCCCCGCGGTCCGCACGATCAGACCCATGCTGCTGGGCAGCTTCAGGTCGGACATGATCTGCTTCAACCGCTTGCGGTCCGCGCCGTTCGAGATCTTGCGGCTGATGCCTCCACCGTGCGTGGTATTGGGCATGAGGACGCAATAGCGGCCCGCAAGGCTCAGATAGGTGGTGAGCGCGGCGCCCTTGTTGCCGCGTTCTTCCTTCACGACTTGGACGAGCAGCACCTGACGGCGCTGGATGACGTCCTGGATCTTGTACCGACGGCGCAGGGCGCGGCGCTTATTGCGGACCTGTTCGACCGCGGTCTCGTCGACGGGCGAGGCGTCGGAGGCGAGGCCTTCTTCCTCGACATCGGGCTCTTCGCCGACATCGTCGTCCTCGTCCTCGCGCAGCCGCTGTTCCTCCGCCGCATGCTCGGCCTCTTCGGCAAGCAGGGAGTCGCGATCTTCCTTCGGGATCTGGTAATAGTCGGGGTGAATTTCCGAAAAGGCGAGGAAGCCGTGCCGGTTGCCGCCATAATCGACGAACGCGGCCTGCAACGAGGGTTCGACCCTCGTGACCTTGGCTAGATAGATATTCCCCTTGAGCTGCTTGTGCTCGGCACTTTCGAAATCAAATTCCTGGATTCGGTTTCCATCGGCTACGGCGACCCGGGTTTCTTCCGGGTGGCGCGCATCGATGAGCATGCGCGTGGACATTGGACGTTCTCCGGCCACCGGGCGGCGTCGCTACGCATCGCGGTGGCATTGAAAAAGCGCCCGGGACCGTGCGGTCGGCGGGCGCAGATGTGTGAAAAATTGCTGCTGCGTGCATGAGCGACGCGCCGCGCGGCCGGTGGGCAATCGCGCTGAGGGCTGTCGTCGGGCTCATGTAGCGTCAACCTCGTTGGGTTCGGGTCGGGCCGGAATGGCCGTTCCTCGTTCCCGAAACAGCGCCCGTGTGGAGCCGTTGCAGGAAACCGAGGCGTAGCATCCATGCCAAACAGTGACAATAAGCATCGCCATGCTTTTCCGCGTCATGCTAAACCCGCGTTCATGCCGCGCCGTTTCGTTTTCCTTCTCGCCGTTGCGCTCGTCGTCGTGGCGGGGCTGTTGTGGTGGCTGTCCACCGCGACGGAGACGCCGGGCGATGATCGGACGGAAGCATCGTCGGCCGTCATCGGCGAAGCGCGGCGCGGGGGTCTGCGCGTCGACTTGCAGGTGCCGCTCGACGACATAACGATCCACGAGGCGCGTTCGCCCGATGCGCCGCTCGTGCTTATCGATCCGGGACATGGTGGGCGCGACGGGGGTGCGCAGGGCGTGGGCGGGGCGAGCGAGAAAGCGCTGACGCTGGCACTGGCGCGCGAGGTCCAGGCCATTCTGGAGGAACGCGGGCGCGTTCGCAGCGCGCTGACCCGCGAGGGCGATACGACGTTGAGCCTCGATCAGCGCGCCGACCTGACGCGGCGGCTTTCGCCCGACCTGTTCCTGTCGATCCATATGGATGCTGCGCCCAATGCGGGGGCGACGGGGGTGACCGTCTATTCGCTGGCCGACATCGCATCCACGACCGAGGCGGCCGAACTTGCCGCCGCGGAGGCGGAGCGCGTCGGCCGCGTGCTGTCCGATGCCAACGCGCCGGTCGAATTCCTGCTGACCGACCTGGCACTACGCGACCAGATGGCGATGAGCGCGGCCTTCGCTCGCGCCATCCTGCGGCGGGCGGGGGAGGGGAGCGGCGTGCCGCTGCGTCCCACGCCGCACCAGTTCGCCAATTTCTACGTGCTTCGTTTCGGGCAGGTGCCCGGCGTTCTGGTCGAGGCTGGTTATCTTTCGAACCGCGAGGACGAGGCTCGCCTTCGCAGCAAGGAAGGCCGCGCACCGCTGGCCGAGGCGCTGGCCTCGGCGATCGAAGCGGACCTTGCCCGCCGTTCGTCCTGATCCATATCGACCAAACGGTTCATTGTGCGGTCAAACTGCGCGCGCTAGAACGTCGCCGATGTTTCGCCAACCCGACTTTGCCGCGCTCGCCGACCGGCTCCCGAACCTCGTGCCGTTCAACAATGCGGTGCACAGCCGTCTGGACCCGTGGCGCGAGAAGCGCTGGGTGCGATGGGCCGTCATCGCGATGTTCGCGGGATTTGCAGTGCTGATCGCGTTGTTCGTGGTGGCGGCGGCCAATACGATGAGCCGTGAGGAAATCCTTGCCTATCGCCCCGATCTGCCGACCATCGTTCGCGGTTACGACGGCGAGCCGATCGGCACCTATGCCCGGCAGCGGCGCGTCGAACTGTCCTACGACGATTATCCCGACCAAGTAGTCGAGGCGTTCATTTCGGCCGAGGACAAGACGTTCTTCCAGCATGGCGGGATCGATTATCCGGGCCTGGTAGCGGCGATCGGCGAATTCACGGTAAAGACGGTAACGGGCGGCGGGCGATCGCGCGGGTCGTCCACCATCACCCAGCAAGTCGCCAAAAACCTGTCGGGCGATGACGATTATTCGATCCTGCGCAAGATTCGCGAGGCGGTGCTCGCCTTTCGGATCGAAGACACGCTGACCAAGGAAGAGATCCTCGCACTCTATCTCAACGAGATCTTTCTCGGGCGGAACGCCTATGGCGTGCAGGCGGCCAGCCGCGCCTATTTCGACAAGGACGTCGCCGATCTGGACCTGCACGAGGTTTCCTACCTTGCCGCAATCCCCAAGGGCCCGAGCAACTATCATCCCGTTCGCCACAAGGCACGCGCGACCGCGCGGCGCAATTACGTGCTCAACCAGATGGCGGCGAACGACTATATCTCCGAGGGCGAGCGTGCACGTGCCGCTGGGGTCGAGTTGAGCGCGATCCCACAAGGATCCAGCCAGGCGTTCGTGGAACGCGGCGGCTATTTCCTGGAGGAAGTGCGCCGCGACCTGCTGGAGCGGTTCGGCGAGGACGCCGAGGACAGCGAGAACGGAATCTATTCGGGCGGCCTGTGGGTGCGGACCTCGATGAAACCGGTGATGCAGGACGCCGCGGCCGAGGCGTTGCGCGAAGCGCTGGCCCGGTTCGACGGGCCGCGCGGCTGGCGCGACCTCGGGCTGACGGTGGACATGGACCAGGACTGGGAAAGCCAGTTGCGCATCGCGCAGGTCGGCACCGGGTTCGGGGACTGGAAAAAGGCCGTGGTGCTCGAGAAGGGCGGGTCGAGCGCGACGATCGGGTTCGTGGGCGGCGAGACCGCCACCATTTCGCGCGGAGAGGCCAACATGCCGGTGCGCGGCGGCGGCGGCATCGCCTTCGACCAGTTCGCGCCGGGCATGATCATCACCGTCAAGGAAGAGGGCAACAACCGGTACGCGCTGCGGTCGATCCCGTTGGTCGGCGGCGCCTTCGTCGCGCAGGAAGTGGACACCGGCCGCGTCCTGGCGATGCAGGGCGGGTTCGACGTCAGCGGGTCCAGCTTCAACCGTGCCACGCAGGCGCAGCGCCAGCCTGGTTCGTCGTTCAAGCCGATCGTCTACCTGACCGCACTGGAAAACGGCTACACCCCCGCTTCGACCATCGTCGACGGGCCGTTCTGCGTCTGGCAGGGCGCGAACCTGGGCGAGAAGTGTTTCCGCAATTTCGACGGCCGTTATTCGGGGCCCAAGACGATGCGCTGGGGGGTCGAGCAGTCGCGCAACCTGATGACCGTCCGCGTCGCCAGCGACACGGGCATCGGCAAGGTCGTCGCCAACGCGAAGAAACTCGGCCTCGGCGAGCCCGAACCGTTCCTCTCTACCGCGCTCGGTGCGAGCGAAGTGACGGTCCTGGGCCTGACCAATGCCTATTCGATCATGGCCAATCACGGGCGCGAGCTTCGTCCCAGCCTGATCGACTATGTCCAGAACCGCGAAGGCGAAGTGATCTATCGCGAGGACAATCGCGGTGAGGCGATGGAAGGCCTGAACGCGGCCGACTGGGACGGCGGGCCGATGCCGCGTCCGCCGCGGCGCGGGCGCCAGCTGGTCGATCCGATGGCCGCCTACCAGATGGTGCATATCCTTGAAGGCGTGGTGACTCGCGGGACGGCGCAGAGCCTTGCAAGTCTCGATCGCCCGTTGTTCGGCAAGACCGGGACCACCACCGGGCCGACCAACGTCTGGTTCGTCGGCGGAACCCCCGACGTCGTGACCGGAACCTATATCGGTTATGACGACAACCGCGAAATGGGCGGAAGCTGGGTGCAGGGCGGTTCGATCGCCGGACCGGTATTCCGCATGTTCGCGGAAAAGGCGCTCGCAGATGCGCCCAAGACCCCGTTCGTTGCGCCCGAGGGCATCCGTATGGTTCGTATTGATCGTCGTTCGGGCGAGCGCGTCTACGGTGCCTTCCCGACCGAAGAGGTCAAGAACAGCGCGGTTATATGGGAAGCGTTCCAGCCGCAGACCGAGCCGCGTCGTTCGTTCCGCGCGCGACGTCCGCAGCAGGAAGAAGACGAAGCACCGGCGCCCGCCCCCCGTCCGCGGGTCGTTCGCCAGGCCCCCGAACCCGCCGCACCGCCGCCCCCCGACGAGAGCGATTTCTTGCAAAGGGAGGGCGGGATTTACTAGGGCTGCATCCCAGCACCCCATTCCAGGAATTTCCCATGCGCGCCGAAGCGCAAGCCCACGCCGACCAGATCAACGCCGCTACCGAACTCCTTCGTCGATTCATCGACTGGGACAAGGCACAGAAGCGTCTCGACGAACTGAACGCCGCCGCCGAGGACCCTGACCTGTGGGCGGACCCCAAAAAGGCGCAGGAGCTGATGCGTGAGCGCACGCGCCTCGACGGCGCGATCGGCGCGACGCGGCGGATCGAAACCGAACTCAGCGACACGCTCGAACTGATCGAGATGGCGGAGGCCGAGGGCGACGATGGCATGGTGAGCGAGGCGCTGACCTCTCTCGGACAACTTGCCGAGCGGGCCGAGAAGGACAAGGTCGAGGCGCTGCTCGCAGGCGAAGCCGACGGCAACAATGCCTATGTCGAAGTCAATGCGGGCGCTGGCGGGACCGAGAGTCAGGATTGGGCCGAGATGCTCCAGCGCATGTACACCCGCTGGGCCGAGCGGCGCGGCATGAAGGTCGAACTGGTCGATCACCATGCCGGCGAACAGGCGGGGATCAAGTCCGCGACGCTGCTTCTCAAGGGCGAGAATGCCTATGGCTACGCCAAGACGGAAAGCGGCGTGCATCGGCTGGTGCGCATCAGTCCCTACGACAGCAGCGCGCGGCGCCACACGAGTTTCTCCAGCGTCTGGGTCTATCCCGAGGTCGACGACGACATCGACATCGAGATCGTGGAAAGCGATCTGCGCATCGATACCTATCGCGCGTCGGGTGCGGGCGGGCAGCATATCAATACGACCGACAGCGCGGTGCGGATCACGCACGTCCCCACCAACATCGTCGTCGCATCGCAGTCGCAGCGCTCGCAGCACAAGAACAAGGCCGAGGCGATGAAGCAGCTGAAGGCGCGCCTGTACGAAGCCGAGTTGCAGCGCCGCGAGGAAGAGGCGAACGCGGCCAACGCGACCAAGACGGACATCGGATGGGGGCATCAGATCCGCAGCTACGTTCTCCAGCCGTATCAGCAGGTGAAGGATCTTCGTACCGGTGTCGTGTCGACCGCGCCGGGCGACGTTCTCGACGGCGATCTCGACAAGTTCATGGCCGCAGCGCTGTCGCAGCGCGTCACGGGCGAGACGGTCGAGGTCGAGGATGACGACGATGCCTAGAGCGATCGCGGCGATGCTGCCGCTACTCGCGCTCGTCGCCTGCGACCGCGGACCGCGAGTGGACGAGGACGGGTTTCCGACGCTGAACCGTCCCGTCGCCTCGATCGTGTCGGATCGCTTTTCGACCGAAGATGCACGCGACCGGATGGGCGAGGCGGAACAGGTCATGGAGCTGGCCGGCATCGAGGAAGGCATGAACGTCGCCGACATCGGTGCGGGCGAGGGATATTATACCGTCCGGCTGAGCCCGCGCGTCGGAGCGTCGGGAAGGGTCGTCGCGCAGGATATCCAGCCTTCGGTGCGCGACGCGCTAGCCCAGCGGGTTCAGCGCGAGGGGCTAGCGAACGTGCTGGTCGGATTGGGCGAGGGCGACGATCCGCGCTTGCCGCGCAAGAGTTTCGACCGCATCTTCCTCGTCCACATGTATCACGAAGTGACCGAGCCCTATCAGTTCCTCTGGAACCTTCGCCAATCGCTGAACGACGACGGGCTGATCGTGGTGGTGGACGCGGACCGTCCGGTGAAGCGGCACGGGATGCCGCCCGACTTGCTCGACTGCGAATTCGGAGCGCTCGGCCTGTCACGGGTCGACATGACGCAGCTCGAAGGCGGCAACGCCTATTTCGCGACTTTCCGGATCGACGGCGACCTGCCCGAACCTCGCTCGATCGAGCCGTGTAACTGATGCGCGCATATCTCGATCTCATGCAACGGGTGCTCGACGACGGGGCCGAGCAGGACGACCGCACGGGGGTCGGGACGCTGAGTGTTTTCGGAGCGCAGATGCGGTTCGACCTCGGCGCAGGCTTTCCGCTCCTGACGACCAAGAAACTTCATCTTCGTTCGATCATCGTCGAGCTGCTGTGGTTCCTGAACGGGGACACCAATGTCCGCTGGCTGCAGGATCGCAAGGTCAGCATCTGGGACGAATGGGCCGACGAGAACGGCGACCTCGGCCCTGTCTATGGCAAGCAATGGCGACGCTGGGAAACACCCGTCGGCGGTGCGATCGACCAGATCGAGGGGCTGGTCGAGCAGATCCGCCAGAACCCGGCGAGCCGCCGCCAGATCGTCAGCGCATGGAACCCGGGGGAGTTGTCGCAGATGGCGCTGGCTCCGTGCCATTGCCTGTTCCAGACGCACGTGGCGAACGGGAAGTTGAGCCTGCAGCTCTATCAACGCAGCGCCGACCTGTTCCTCGGTGTCCCGTTCAACATCGCCAGTTACGCGCTGCTGACGCACATCCTGGCACGCGAGACCGGGCTGGAGGTGGGCGACTTCGTGTGGACGGGGGGGGACGTGCATCTCTACTCCAATCATCTCGACCAGGCGCGCGAACAGCTGACGCGCGAACCGCGCGACCTGCCACGGCTACGGATCGAGGACCGTGGGCAGGGCCTGTTCGATTACGAGCCCGCCGACTTCTCGTTCGAAGGCTACGACCCGCATCCGCACATCAAGGCGCCGGTCGCGGTCTGACGTCATTTTATCGCGCCGCGGAAACCAATTACGCCACCGTATCGTTCTTCGCGCATCAAAAAGGAGAATGAGTGATGTTTCGCAAGATGATGTTGGCCGCGCTTCTCGGCGGTGCGTTCGCGATTTCGGGCTGCAACACCGTGAAGGGTGTCGGCGAAGATATTTCCTCGGCCGGCGAGTGCGGCGAGGACGTGCTGGACGGGCGCGACTGCTAGTCTCGCTTTCCCGTTCGTTCGGGAGCGGAAAGGGCTTGCCTTCGCGGCGAGGCCTTTTTCGTTTCGGGTTCAGCTTGGCGCAAGGCGGTTCCCCGCAGCGTCGCGATCACAAGTTTCACCGAGTAGCGAGGAAGCAATGAAACGAACGATCGCGAGACTTTCGGCTCTTACCGTCGCCGCGCTGGCCCTGGCCGCCTGCAACGCGGTGCAGGGGCTGGGCGAGGACATCAAGTCGGCCGGCGAGTGCGGTGAAGAGGTCATCAACGGACAGGATTGCTAGTCCGTCCGCCAAGTCGGAACGAAGAAAGGGCCCCGGAGATCGTCTCTCCGGGGCCCTTTTCTATTTTGCCGGCGAAGTCGGGACTGAAGCCCTTACTCTTCCTCGCCGCTCGTGTCGGCGTCTGCTTCGGCACCGGCTTCGGCTTCGGCGTCGGCATCGGTCGGGGCATCGGCGTAATCGCCTGCGGCCGCGTCCGAACCGTCGCCCGAAGGCGTGACCTCGGCGAGCGGATCCTCGGTGGCCTCGGCAACGACCTCCGGATTGGCGTCACGCTCGGCCGCTTCGGCCTTCCGCAGTTCCTCGGCTTCCGCCGCCGCAGCAATGCTGTCGGCCAGCTTCTTCTGCTGAGCACGCAGCGCCACATCGCGCGAATTGGCGGCGATGCGGACGCGGTTCATGCCCGCGCCAGTACCGGCGGGGATGAGACGACCCACGATGACGTTCTCCTTGAGCCCGTTCAGCGTGTCGACCTTGCCCTGCACCGAGGCTTCGGTGAGAACGCGGGTCGTTTCCTGGAACGAAGCCGCCGAGATGAAGCTGCGGGTCTGCAGCGACGCCTTGGTGATTCCGAGAAGGATCGGCTTGCCCTGCGCCTTCTTCTTGCGCGGGGGCAGCTTGGCATTGGCTTCGTCCATCTCGTCGCGATCGACCTGTTCGCCAACCAGTAGCGTAGTGTCGCCGCTCTCGGTGATCTCGACCTTCTGCAGCATCTGGCGAACGATCACCTCGATGTGCTTGTCGTTGATCTTCACGCCCTGAAGTCGATAGACTTCCTGGATCTCGTTGACGAGATATTCGGACAGCGCTTCGACGCCCATCACCTCGAGGATGTCGTGCGGATCGGGCGACCCGGCGACGAGATTGTCGCCCTTCTTGACGTAATCGCCTTCCTGGACGTCGATCACCTTGGTCTTGGGGATCAGATACTCGACCGTATCCCCTTCCTCCGGAACGATGGCGACCTTGCGCTTCGCCTTATAGTCGCGGACGAAGGTGAACTTGCCCGAGATCTTGGCAATGACCGAATTGTCCTTGGGCTTGCGCGCCTCGAACAGTTCGGCGACGCGCGGCAGACCACCGGTGATGTCGCGGGTCTTGGCGGCTTCCCGCGGCAGACGCGCGATGACCGTGCCGGCCTCGACGCTCGCACCGTCCTCGACCGCGATGATCGCGCCCGTCACGAGACGGTAGACGCCCGCTTCTTCGTCCTTGTCGCCCGTCATGGTCAGACGCGGACGAAGATCCTCCTTCTTCGACTTGCCCTGATCCTCGGTGATGACGCGCTGCGAAATGCCGGTGCTTTCGTCGGTCTGCTCCTCGAGGGTGCGCTGATCGATGATGTCCTGGTACTTCACCTTGCCGCCATGCTCGGTGATGACCGGGCTGAACGAGGGATCCCATTCGGCGAGCTTGTCTCCACGTTCGACCGTGTGGCCGTTGTCGTAGATCAGCGTCGCGCCGTACGGAATCTTGTGGGTCGACAGTTCGCGCCCGTCGATGTCGAGGATGGCGATTTCGCCACCGCGCGACAGCGACAGGGTGCGGCCCTTCGTATCGACGATCGTCGGCATGTCGCGATACTCGATCTTGCCGTCGACCGGCGCTTCGAGGTTCGACTGCTCGTTGAGCTGCGCCGCGCCGCCGATGTGGAAGGTCCGCATCGTCAGCTGGGTGCCGGGCTCACCGATCGACTGGGCGGCAATGACGCCGACCGCTTCGCCGATGTTCACCGGCGTACCGCGAGCGAGATCGCGCCCGTAGCACTTGCCGCAGACGCCCTGCTTGCTTTCGCACAGCAGCGGCGAACGGATCTTGAGCGCCTGCACGCCCAGGTCCTCGATCTGGCGCGCCAGCGCCTCGTCGATGAGCGTGCCGGACTTGATCGCGACCTTGTCGGTCTCGGAATCGACGATGTCTTCGCCCGTGGTGCGGCCAAGGACGCGTTCGGACAGCGACGCGATGACGCTGCCGCCCTGCACGATGGCGCGCATTTCAAGGACGTTGTCGGTCTTGCAGTCGAGATCGACGATCGTGCAATCCTGCGACACGTCGACGAGACGACGCGTGAGATAGCCCGAGTTGGCGGTCTTCAACGCCGTGTCCGCGAGACCCTTGCGGGCACCGTGGGTCGAGTTGAAATATTCGAGGACGGTCAGGCCTTCCTTGAAGTTCGAGATGATCGGGGTCTCGATGATCTCGCCCGACGGCTTGGCCATCAGTCCGCGCATCCCGGCGAGCTGCTTGATCTGCGCGGGGCTACCACGCGCGCCCGAATGGGCCATCATGTAGATCGAGTTGACGTCGCTGGTACGACCGTCCTCGTTCTTCTTCACCGCCTGGATTTCGTCCATCATGGCGCTCGCGACCTGGTCGCCGCAACGGCTCCAGGCATCGATGACCTTGTTGTACTTTTCCTGCTGGGTGATCAGGCCGTCCTGATACTGCTGCTCGTAATCGGCGACCATCGCGCGCGTGTCGTCGACGAGCTTCTCCTTGGCGTCGGGGATGATCATGTCATCCATCCCGAAGCTGATCCCCGCCTTGAAAGCGTTCTGGAAGCCCAGCGTCATGATCTGGTCGGCGAAGATGACCGTCGCCTTCTGACCGGTGTGACGATAGACGGTGTCGATGACGTCGCCGATTTCCTTCTTGGTGAGAAGGCGGTTGACGGTCTCGAACGGGACCTTGTGGCTGGCGGGCAGTTTTTCGCCCAGCAGCATCCGGCCCGGCGTGGTTTCCACGCGGACCATCTCGGTCTCGCCCTTTTCGTTGGTCTGCGGAATGCGCGCCGTGATCTTGGTGTGGAGCGTCACCGCGCCGACGTTCAGTGCCTGGTGCACTTCGGTCATGTCGGTGAAGATCGACCCTTCGCCGGGCTCGCCCTCTTTCTCCATCGTGATGTAGTAGAGACCGAGGATCATGTCCTGCGACGGCACGATGATCGGCTTGCCGTTGGCGGGCGAGAGGATGTTGTTGGTCGACATCATCAGCACGCGCGCTTCCAGCTGCGCCTCGAGGCTCAGCGGGACATGGACGGCCATCTGGTCACCGTCGAAGTCGGCGTTGAAGGCGGCACAGACCAGCGGGTGAAGCTGGATCGCCTTGCCCTCGATCAAGACCGGTTCGAACGCCTGGATGCCGAGACGGTGAAGCGTCGGCGCGCGGTTCAAGAGCACGGGATGTTCGCGGATCACCTCGTCGAGGATGTCCCAGACTTCCTTGCGCTCCTTTTCCACCCACTTCTTGGCCTGCTTCAGCGTCATGCTGAGGCCCTTGGCGTCGAGGCGCGAGTAGATGAACGGCTTGAAGAGCTCGAGCGCCATCTTCTTGGGCAGGCCGCACTGGTGCAGCTTGAGTTCCGGCCCGGTCACGATGACCGAACGGCCCGAATAGTCGACGCGCTTGCCGAGCAGGTTCTGACGGAAGCGGCCCTGCTTGCCCTTGAGCATGTCGGACAGCGACTTCAGCGGGCGCTTGTTGGCACCCGTGATCGTACGACCGCGGCGACCGTTGTCGAACAAGGCGTCGACCGATTCCTGCAGCATGCGCTTTTCGTTCCGCACGATGATGTCGGGCGCGCGGAGCTCCATGAGGCGCTTCAGGCGGTTGTTGCGGTTGATGACGCGGCGATAGAGATCGTTGAGATCGGACGTCGCGAAGCGGCCGCCGTCCAGCGGAACGAGCGGGCGAAGGTCGGGCGGAATGACCGGCACGACGTCGAGGATCATCCATTCGGGGCGGTTCCCGCTCTCGATGAAGCTCTCGACGATCTTCATGCGCTTGATGATCTTCTTGGGCTTGAGCGTCGACTTGGTCTCGGCCAGCTCGGTCTTGAGATCCTCGAGTTCCTGCTCGAGATCGAGGTCCATCATCATTTGCTTGACCGCCTCGGCACCGATCCCGGCGCTGAAGGCGTCCTCGCCATATTCGTCCTGCGCTTCGAGCAGTTCGTCCTCGGTCAGCAGCTGGAACTTCTCCAGCGGCGTCAGGCCCGGTTCGATGACGACATAGGACTCGAAATACAGCACGCGCTCGAGCTGCTTGAGCTGCATGTCCATCAGGAGGCCGATGCGCGAGGGCAGCGACTTCAGGTACCAGATGTGAGCGACCGGCGCGGCCAATTCGATATGGCCCATGCGCTCGCGGCGAACCTTCGAGACGGTGACCTCGACGCCGCACTTCTCGCAAACGATGCCCTTGTATTTCATGCGCTTGTACTTGCCGCACAGGCATTCGTAATCCTTGATCGGACCGAAGATGCGCGCGCAGAACAGGCCGTCACGCTCGGGCTTGAACGTGCGGTAGTTGATCGTCTCGGGCTTCTTGATCTCGCCGAAGCTCCACGAGCGGATGCGGTCGGGCGAGGCAATGCCGATCTTGATGGTGTCGAACGTTTCCGGCTTGGCGGCCGGGTTCGCGAAGTTGGTCAGTTCGTTCATCTTGTCTTTTCCTTGTTCGCTTACTCGGCGGCGATGGCGGGGGTGTCGCCATCGTCATCGTCGTCACCGTCCGCGACGGAGTTGAGATCGACGCTCATGCCGAGCGAGCGCATTTCCTTGACCAGCACGTTGAAGCTTTCGGGGATACCGGCCTCGAACGTGTCGTCGCCCTTGACGATCGCCTCGTAGACCTTGGTGCGGCCGACCACGTCGTCCGACTTCACCGTCAGCATTTCCTGCAGCGTATAGGCGGCACCGTAGGCCTGGAGTGCCCAGACCTCCATTTCGCCGAAGCGCTGGCCGCCGAACTGGGCCTTGCCGCCCAGCGGCTGCTGCGTGACGAGGCTGTACGGCCCGATCGAACGCGCGTGGATCTTGTCGTCCACGAGGTGGTGCAGCTTGAGCATGTAGATGTAGCCGACGGTGACCTTGCGGTCGAAGGCTTCACCGGTGCGGCCGTCATACAGCGTGACCTGACCCGAACGGTCGAGCCCGGCTTTCTCCAGCATGTCGGCGACATCGGCCTGGCGGGCACCGTCGAAGACCGGGGTGCCCATCGGGACGCCGTAGACGAGGTTCTGTGCCAGCTCCATCGTCCGCTCTTCGTCGCGCCCGTCGATCTCGGCGTGATACTTCTCGCCGTAGACGCCCTTCAGATGCGACTTGACGCCGTCGAGGTCCTTCTTGGCGATGTCCTTGCCCTTGGCATGGATGTCCTCGAGCAGGCTGCCGATCTGCTGGCCGAGGCCGCGAGCGGCCCAGCCGAGGTGCGTTTCGAAGATTTGCCCGACGTTCATCCGCGACGGCACGCCGAGCGGGTTCAGCACGATGTCGGCGTGGGTCCCGTCCTCGAGGAACGGCATGTCCTCGACCGGAAGGATCCGGCTGATGACACCCTTGTTGCCGTGACGGCCGGCCATCTTGTCGCCCGGCTGCAGCTTGCGCTTCACCGCGACGAAGACTTTGACCATCTTGAGCACGCCCGGCGGCAGTTCGTCGCCCGCTTCCAGCTTCTGGACACGGTCGTCGAGCTTGGCGTCGATGCGACCGACCGCCTCGTCATACTGGCCCTTCATGGCTTCGAGATCGGCCTGGGCGGCATCGTCCTTCACGGCGATCTTCCACCACAGCTTGCGCTCGACGCCCTCGAGCATCTGCGGATCGAGCTTGGCGCCCTTCTTGATGCCCTTGGGGACCGCGGTAGCCGTCTGCCCGACGAGCAGTTCGGCAAGACGGTTGTAGGTCGCGCGGTTGAGAATGGTCTTCTCGTCGTGCGCGTCCTTCTTCAGCCGCTCCTTCTCCTCGGCCTGGATGGCGCGGGTACGATCGTCGATGTCGATGCCGTGGCGGTTGAAGGTGCGCACGTCGACGACGGTGCCCGCAACGCCCGGCGGCAGGCGCAGCGAGGTGTCGCGCACGTCGCTGGCCTTTTCACCGAAGATGGCGCGGAGAAGCTTTTCTTCCGGCGTCATCGGGCTTTCGCCCTTCGGCGTGATCTTGCCGCAAAGGATGTCGCCCGGGTGCACTTCGGCGCCGATGTAGACGATGCCCGCCTCGTCGAGGTTGCGGAGTGCTTCCTCGCCGACGTTGGGAATGTCGCGGGTGATGTCTTCCGGCCCCAGCTTGGTATCGCGAGCGGCGACTTCGAATTCCTCGATATGGATCGAGGTAAAGACGTCGTCCTTCACGATGCGTTCGCTGATGAGGATCGAATCCTCGTAGTTGTAGCCGTTCCAGGGCATGAACGCGACGAGCACGTTGCGGCCAAGCGCCAGTTCGCCGAACTGGGTCGAGGGACCGTCGGCGATGATCTCGCCCGCCTCGATCTTCTCGCCCACCTTCACCAACGGACGCTGGTTGATGCAGGTGTTCTGGTTCGACCGCTGGAACTTCTGCAGCGTGTAGATATCGACGCCGCTCTCGCCCGCCTTCACGTCGTCGGTGACGCGGATGACGATACGCGTAGCATCGACCTGGTCGATAACGCCGGCACGGCGTGCCGCGATCGCGGCGCCACTGTCGCGCGCGACGGTTTCTTCCATGCCGGTGCCGACCAGCGGCGCGTCGGCCTGGACCAGCGGCACGGCCTGACGCTGCATGTTCGAACCCATCAGCGCGCGGTTGGCGTCATCGTTCTCGAGGAACGGGATAAGCGAGGCGGCGACCGACACGAGCTGCTTGGGGCTGACGTCCATCAGCGTGATCTGATCGCGCTGCGCCATCAGGAATTCGCCCGCCTGACGGCTGGAGACGATTTCCTCGACGAAGCTGCCATCGTCGTTCAAGTCGGCGTTCGCCTGTGCGATGGTGTGCTTCTGCTCTTCCATCGCGGACAGATAGACCACCTCGTCGGTGACCTTGTTGTCGACGACCTTGCGATACGGCGTCTCGATGAAGCCGTACTTGTTCACGCGGCTGAAGCTGGCGAGCGAGTTGATGAGGCCGATGTTCGGGCCTTCGGGCGTCTCGATCGGGCAGATACGGCCGTAGTGGGTCGGGTGAACGTCGCGAACTTCGAAGCCCGCGCGCTCGCGCGTCAGACCGCCCGGCCCGAGCGCCGAGACACGACGCTTGTGCGTGACTTCGGAAAGCGGGTTGGTCTGATCCATGAACTGCGACAGCTGCGAGGAGCCGAAGAATTCGCGCACCGCGGCCACCGAAGGCTTCGCGTTGATGAGATCGTTGGGCATGACGGTCGAGACGTCGACCGAGCTCATGCGCTCCTTGACCGCGCGCTCCATGCGCAGAAGGCCGACGCGATACTGGTTTTCCAGCAGTTCGCCGACCGACCGAACGCGGCGGTTGGCGAGGTTGTCGATATCGTCGATCTCGCCCTTGCCGTCCTTGAGGTCGACGAGCTGCTTCACGACCGCGAGAATGTCTTCGCGGCGCAGCGTCGTGACCGTATCCTCGGCATCGAGGTCGAGACGCATGTTGAGCTTCACGCGGCCGACGGCCGACAGGTCGTAGCGCTCGGGGTCAAAGAACAGGCCGTAGAACAGCGCGTCCGCGGTTTCGCGGGTGGGCGGTTCGCCCGGACGCATGACCCGATAGATGTCGGCCAGCGCCTGATCCGTATCCTCGGCCTTGTCCGCCTGCAGCGTGTTGCGCATCCAGGGGCCGGTGTTGACGTAATCGATGTCGAGGAGTTCGATTTCCTTGATCTTTGCCTTGTCGAGCTTCTCGAGGTTTTCTTCCGAAACCTCATCGCCCGCCTCGATGTAGATCTCGCCGGTCTTGCTGTTGACGAGGTCGTAGGCGGCGAACTTGCCGAAGATTTCCTCGGTCGGAATGACAAGCGTTTCCAGCCCGTCGCTCTCGGCCTTCTTGGCCTTGCGCGGCGTGATCTTCTCGCCGGCGGGGAAGACGACTTCACCGGTGTTGGCATCGACGAGATCGTAGGTCGGCTTGAGGCCGCGCCACGCTTCGCTGCGGAAGGGCAATTCCCAACCCTGCTTGCCGCGCTTCCACGTCACGCGATCGTAGAAATGCTCGAAGATTTCCTCGTGGTTGAGGCCCAGCGCATAGAGCAGCGTCGTGACCGGAAGCTTGCGCTTGCGGTCGATGCGGACGTTGACGATGTCCTTGGCGTCGAATTCGAAATCGAGCCACGACCCGCGATAGGGAATGACGCGCGCGGCGAAAAGATACTTGCCGGACGCATGGGTCTTGCCGCGATCATGGTCGAACAGCACGCCGGGCGAACGGTGCATCTGGGAGACGATGACGCGCTCGGTGCCGTTGATGATGAAGGTGCCGTTCTCGGTCATGAGCGGCATGTCGCCCATGTAGACATCCTGTTCCTTGATATCGATGACCGACTTGGCTTCGGTGTCGGGATCGATCTCGAACGAGGTGAGGCGCAGGGTGACGCGCATCGGCGCAGCGTAGGTCAGCCCGCGCTGGCGGCACTCTTCGGTGTCGTACTTGGGCTTTTCGAGTTCATAGCCGTCGAAATCGAGATGCGCCGTGCCGGCGAAATCTTGGATCGGGAAGACGCTGCGCAGCGTTTTCTCGAGACCCGAGACATAGTCGCGCTGCTTGTCGGAACGGAGGAAATCCTCGTAGGATTCGCGCTGAACCTCGATAAGGTTCGGCATTTCCGATACTTCGTGAATGTTACCGAAAATCTTGCGAATTCGGCGCGACTTCAGCGAGCGACCCTGGGTGGTCGGCACGTCTTTCGATTGGGTAGCCATGGTGTTCCTCGGGCTTACGGGCGCGCGTCATCCCTCGCGGGCCCACTGTTCAAGTCCGGCGCTTGATCCTGGAAATCCTTTCCATTCGTTCTTTCCATGCGCAAATTGGAAAGTGGCCCGGAAAGGCAGGAGGGCCCCGGGCGCAGCGGCTGCTGCGGCGAAGCCACATGAAGTTGGATAGCTCCTATTTAACGTCCGCATCGCCGATTGCAAGTGGTACAAACCGGTTCCTGGATCGCAGGGCACCCGCAGATCGAGTAGCCAGAACGGTCCTAAAAGCACCCGAAAAACGAATACGCCTGCGTAATGATAATTCGCGCATCCATCGGTGATTCCATCCGTTCGTGGACCATGCGAATTCTCGATACTGCCAAGGACAGCTGGGCGCGGGCCGATGCCGACAATCTCGGACTGCTCGCCGCCGGCGTCGCTTTCTACGCCTTTCTCGCGATGGTGCCGCTGCTGGCGGCCATGGTGTTGACCTATGGGCTCGTCGCCGATCCTGCCGACGTGGTCGAACAGGCCGCGGCGGTGGCGCGGACCTTGCCACAGAGTGCTGCCGAGATCGTCATCGACCAGATGCGCGGGCTCGCTGCGGGCGACACGGGGAAGACCGCGCTCGGTCTGGTGATCGCGCTCGGCACCGCCATCTTCGGCGCGACGAAGGGTGCCAAGGCGGTGATCGTGGCGCTCAACATCGTGAACAACGTCGACCAGAAGCGAGGTTTCATCGGCCAGACACGCGCGTCGGTGCTGATCATCCTGTTGTTGCTGGCGACCTTGCTGGCGGGGTTCGGCGCGGTTGCGGCGCTGAGCCTAGTCGAGACGGTCCTGCCGTCGCTGCCCGGCTGGGCGACGGGAGCGATCAAGTGGGTCGGCTGGCTGACCTTCGCCGTGATCGCGACGGTGAGCCTGTCCATCATCTATCACTACGGGCCTGCAGCAGGCCGACCGCCGCGCAAGCCCAGCTTCGCCGGGGCGGTCGTCGCTTCGATCCTGCTCGGCATCGGCACGATCGGTTTCGCCATCTACGTCCGCAATTTCGGAAGTTACAATGCGACCTATGGCGCGCTGGGCGCCGTCGTGGTGCTGCAACTTTGGCTGTATCTAGCAGCTTATGCACTGCTGTTCGGAGCCGAAATCGCCCAATCCAAAGAGGCGCGAGCGGACTGACTTGTCATCCCCCCGGGTTTGGCGCAACTCTTCGCCCCCTGATCAACAGGGGATCCCGCCATGTTCAAGACCGCCTTGCTTGCCGCAACCGCCTTCGTCCTGCCCGCCGCCGCGATGGCGCAGCAGACCGAATATCGCGCTCTCACGAACGACGCGGACATCGGATACGTGAAGGTCGACCGCGACGGGAATACCGTCGAGATCGAGACAGACATCAAGCAGAACGGACGCGGTCCGACGACGAGCGAGGTCGTGCGGCTGAACGAGGACGGCCTCCCCGTCAGCTGGACGGTCGAGGGGACGACGACCTTCGGCAGCCCGATCGACGAGCGCTTCACCTTCACCGACGGTCGCGCAGTGTGGCAGGACGCGGCAGGCGGGGGAGAGGCCGAGGCGCTCGCTTTCTACGTGTCGCAGTCCGGCAGCTCGACGGGGCTCGTCGAACTGCTCGTCAACGCGCCCGACATGAGTCTGCCGGTGCTTCCCGGCGGAACGGCGCGTCTGCGCGAACTGGAGCGGCACACCTACGATGGCGCGGACGGGGCGCTGGAGACGATCACCTACGAACTGACGGGCCTCGACCAGACGCCGTCCTACGTGACACTCGATACCGACGGCGAATTGTTCGCGACTGCATCCCCCGGGTTCGCGCTGGTACGCAAGGGTTATGAGGCAGCGGACACGCGCCTGCGGGAGCGCGCGGCGGAACTGTCGGCAGAGCGGCTGTCGGGCTTGCAGACCGAGCATGCGATGACGTTCGACGGGCCGGTGCGGATCCGCAATGTCCATGTGTTCGACAGCGTCAACAAGCGTCGCACCGGGCCGATGGACGTCGTCATGGCGGGCGACCGCATCGCGCTGATCGAGGCGGCGGGATCGCCGACCACGAAGGGCGAGACGGTCATCGACGGAGCGGGCGGCACGCTGGTTCCGGGCATGTACGAGATGCACGGCCATGTCGGACAGGAAAGCGCGCTCACCAACATCCTCGCCGGCATCACCTCGATCCGCGACGTCGGCAACCGCAACGAGGTTCTCGCCACCCTGATCGAACGGATCGAGGCGGGCGAGATTGCCGGGCCCCGCATCACCCGTTCCGGCTTCATCGAGGGGGAAAGCGAATTTTCCTCGCGAACCGGCATCCTCGTCGACAGTGCCGATGCCGCGGTGCAGGCGGTTCGCGACTATGCCGCAATGGGATTCTGGGGCGTGAAGCTCTATAATTCCATGCGTCCCGAGTGGAACCGCGCCGCGATCGCCGAGGCCAAGAAGCTGGGCTTGAAAGTCCATGGCCACGTTCCCGCCTTTGCGACCGCGGACGAGATGATCGCGATGGGATACGACGAGATTACCCATGCCAACCAGGCGATGCTGGGCTGGGTCATCGAGAAGGACGAGGATACGCGCACGCTGTTCCGCTTCCTAGCGATGAAGCGGTTTCCCGAACTCGGGGCCGATGCGCCGGCGGTGCAGGCGACGCTAGACGAAATGGTCGCGAAGGGCGTGGCGCACGACCCCACGCTGGTCATTCACGAACTCGGGCTGACGGCCGAGAACGGGAAGGTCGCTCCGGGCTACGTCGATATCTACGACAATATGCCGGCCGCGACGCAACGTTCGATGCGGCAGGAACTGTTCGGCACCGACGGCCCCGAAGAGCGCGCCGAATATGTCGCGGCCTACGCGTTCATCGTCGACGTGCTGACGCAGATGCACGAGCGTGGGATCATGCTCGTTCCCGGCACCGATATGGGCGGCGGGTTCAACTATCACCGCGAACTGCAGTTGTTCGAAGGGCTCGGCATGAGCCGCGAGGACGTGCTGGCCCGCGCGACCATCGATATGGCGCGCTACATGGGACAGGATCAGGACCTGGGATCGATCGAGCGCGGGAAACTCGCCGACTTTTTCCTGGTCGCGGGCGATCCGACGGCCGACCTGACGCAGCTGAAGAACATCAGCATGGTGGCGAAGGACGGGCGGGTGTATTTCCCGGCCGACATCTATCCCGCCTTCGGCATCCGGCCCTTCGTGCCTGCTGCGACGGTGGTAGCGGCCGCGGAATAGGGAGCTACGCCGCGCGCCCGGGCTCGCGGTAGGGGAGGTCCGGAGGGCCGCGGGCGCTGACCACACGGTCGCGTCCCGCCGCCTTCGCCTCGTCGCCCGCGGCCGGACCACGAATGACAAAGGGCGGCCCCTTTATCGGGAGCCGCCCTTGGAGCCGTTCGGGCTTTCGAGATCTAGGACGACGGCATCAATACCTTGTCGAGCACGTGGATGGTGCCGTTCGACGCATCGACATCGGTCGCGATCACGCCGATCGACTGGCCCTTGTAGTCGGACAGATAGACCTTGCCGTCATAGAGAGCTGCGGTGATGGAGGCATTCTCGGCGAGCGTGGGGAGGCTGGCGGTGCCGCCGTTCTGGCGAAGCGTCGCGACGATGTCGCTCGCCTTCAGATCGCCCTCGACGACATGATAGAGCAGGATGTTGCTCAACATCTCGCGGTTGGCCGGCTGCAGCAAGGTATCGACGGTCCCGGCAGGAAGTGCATTGAACGCGGCGTCGGTGGGAGCGAAGACCGTATAGGGACCCTCTCCCGAAAGCGCGCCGGCCAGTTCGGCAGCCTGCACGGCGGCGACGAGCGTGGAGAAGTCCTCATTCCCCGCAGCGACCTCGACGATCGTCTGGTTGCTCATCTGTGCGTTCTGGTCATGGTCGTGATCGGTGTCGGCGGCGAGAGCGGGTGCCCCCATCGTAGCGATGGCGAGGGCGGCGGCAGCGGTCTTCAACATGGTCATCAGTGTCTCCGGTGATTTAGGTTGACGCGGGATACACCGAAACAATGGTCGATCATGTGGTCACGGTCCGCGGTTCATGCCTGCCGAAGGAACGCTTTATCGCACAAAAATCGCACTTTACCGCCAAAAGTTCGTAGTACTGGAACGAAAAAGGCGGCCCCCGTTGCCGGGAGCCGCCTTCCTCGTTTCGCAAGATGCGAAGAAAAGACTACTTGAGCTCAACGGTACCGCCGGCCGCTTCGATCTTTTCCTTGATCTCGTTGGCTTCGTCCTTCGACGCGCCTTCCTTGATCGGCTTGGGCGCACCTTCGACCAGCGCCTTGGCTTCGCCGAGACCCAGGCCGGTGATGGCACGGACTTCCTTGATGACGTTGATCTTCTTGCCACCGTCGCCGGTGAGGATCACGTCGAATTCGTCCTTTTCTTCAGCAGCGGCTTCGCCACCGCCACCAGCGGCCGGGCCGGCAACGGCGACGGCAGCCGAGGCGCTAACGCCCCACTCTTCTTCCAGCTTCTTCGCGAGCTCGGCCGCTTCCATGACGGTGAGTTCCGAGAGGTCTTTTACGATTTTATCCAGATCAGCCATTTGTATCTCCATGTGGGCTCATGCGGCCCTGAATTAATTGATGTGTTCAACCAAACCTGATGATCAGGCCGCAGCCTTCGCGCTCAGAACGCGCGCGAGCATACCCGCGGGTTCCTTCGTGATCCGTGCGATCTTCGTCGCCGGGGCCTGAATGAGGCCGACCAGCGTACCGCGCAGTTCGTCGAGCGAGGGCAGTTCGGCCAGTGCCTTGATGCCGTTCACGTCGAGGACGGTGTCGCCCATCGCGCCGCCGAGGATCTCGAACTGTTCGTTATCCTTGGCGAAATTGACGGCCACCTTGGCCGCCGCGACGGGATCGGACGACGTTGCCAGCGCGGTCGGACCCTTGAGAAGGTCGCTGATCGGCTGGTACGTCGAGTCTTCGAGCGCGATGAGCGCGAGGCGGTTCTTCGCAACCTTGAACTGGGCACCGGCGTCGCGCATCTGATTGCGAAGGTCGGACGACTGCGCGACCGTGAGCCCGTTGTTCCGGGTCACGACGACAACGCCCGTCTCCGCAAAGACGGTCTTGAGCTCGGCGACCAGATCAGCTTTCTGCTGACGATCCATGCCTTAACTCCCATTGCGTTCGCCCGTCCGCACCATTGCGAACGAGCGTCGCCCCGGCGGCCAGGCCGACGAGGCAAAGGTCCAAGGGGGAGGGGATCGACCGGTTCGGCGGATGCACGCATCGGAGCGGCGGGCCGAAAAGTCTTTCATCTTCCCCGTCTAGGTCGCGAATTAAGGGCGAAGCCCAGCGACTGTCTCGGACGAGAAAACCGCCCGGAGGCGGCTTCGGCTCGCTTCCTACCCATATCGTTCGGGGTGTCAACCCTTCACCATAGGGAGCAAACCCGCGTCCCATCCATTGAGAGACCAAGATAAGTCATCGAAAAGGAAGAAAAATTATGGGCCAGGAAGCCAACCGCAAGTGCGTCGAACGCTGGGGCGAGGAAGTCGCCACCAACCAGAAGTACGAGGTGCTCGACGAATTGCTCGCCCCCTCGTTCGTCGATCATGATCCCGCGCCCGACCAGGGACCCGGCATCGAGGGACTGAAGGATTTTTTCCGTTCGATGCACGAGAGCTTCCCCAACCTGAAGGGCGAGGGAAAGGAACTGGTCGCCACCGACGACTACGTCACCATGCGCTATACGTTGTCGGGAACGCACAAGGGCGAATGGAAGGGCGCGGCGCCGACCGGCAAGAGCTTCGAGGTTGCCGCTTTGCAGCTGGCGAAGTTCGATGATCAGGGCCGCTGCACCGAACGGTGGGGCTCGACCGACGAACTGGGCATCGCGCAGCAACTCGGCGTGCTCGAACAGATCGACAAGGAGTAGGCGCATGGCGGGCGGCTGGACGCGCGATGGCGCAGTGCAGGATCAGATCGACGATACGGTGAGCGATGCCGTCGCCGCCGCCCGCGCGCGTCTGGCGAAAGGCGAGAGCCTCAAGGAGTGCGAGGTATGCGGCGAGGACATCCCGCCGCGCCGCCGCGAGGCGTTGCCGGGCGTACGCACCTGTGTCGAATGCCAGTCCGGACGCGACGCGAGCATTCGGCACAGCGCCATCAACCGCCGGGGCTCCAAGGACAGCCAGCTGCGCTGACGTTGAGAGCGGCCATGTTTTCTACGTGGTCGCCTTCGAAGCAACGGACAAATCGTCATTCGTCGAACGAGCGGTTGCCATCCCTGGTAGGCCGCCTAGGCTGATCCTCTGTCCAAGACCCAGGGGAATGATCCGATGAAATCGCTGCTTGCCGCCGTATCCGCCGCCACGATGGCCGTTGCCATGCCCGTCACTGCCGTCGCACAGGACGCGCAGGTCGATCTCGACGTGCCGCGCATCGATTACGAAGAATGGACGCTCGACAATGGACTGCGCGTGATCGCGGTGCACGACGAGAGCACGCCCAACGTGATGACGAGCATGTGGTACGACATCGGTTCGAAGCTCGATCCCGAAGGGCGCAGCGGGTTCGCCCATCTGTTCGAGCATCTCCTCAGCCGTAAGACGCTCAATATTCCCTACAACGAGATCAGCAAGATGGTCGCCAACATCGGCGGCACGCGCAACGCGTCGAACGGGGCGGACCGGACCAACTATTACGAGATCGTTCCGGCCGAATATCTAGAACGGCTGTTGTGGACGCATGCGGAACGGATGGACCGTCCGGTGATCGACCAGGACGTGTTCGACATCGAGCGCGACGTCGTGAAGGAGGAGCTGCGCCAACGCGTTCTGGCCCCGCCCTACGGTCGCTTCCAGCGCTTCGTACTGCCGGAAAACGTCTACACCAATCTGCCCCAGCGGCGCCCGGGCATCGGGTCGATCGAGGATCTCGATTCCGCGACCCTCGAGGACGCGCACAATTTCCATGCGGCCTATTATGGGCCGGATACCGCGACGCTGATCGTGGCGGGCAATTACGATCCGGCCGAACTTCGGCAACTGGTCGATAAATATTTTGCCGAGATTCCCGCGCGGCCCAACCCCATTCCGCTGGAGATCACTGCCGAGGAGGCCCCGATCGTTCCCCGCACGGTGACGGGGTCGGGGCCCAATGTGCCGCTGCCGGTGTTCGGGCGCGCCTATCTGCTGCCGCCGGTGACCGATCCGACGGTGGCGCACATGGACCTGATCGCCGCGATCCTGTCGCGGGGGGAGAACAACCGGCTCGACAAGGCGCTGGTGAAGACCGGCCTGTCGGTTGGTGCGTCGGCCTATGCCGCCGACAGCGAGGAACGCGGCGCCTTCTACATCTCCGCCACACAGGCGAGCGATGCGACCGAGCCCGAACTGACCGCCGCGATGGACCGCGAGATCGCGCGGCTGATCGCGGACGGCGTGACCGAAGAAGAATTGTTCGAGGCGAAGAACGAAATTCTCGCCTCCGCGCTGTCGCAGCGCGAACTGTTCTCGAGCCGCGCCTTCACGATCGGCGAGGCCTTGGTCCAGACGGGCGATCCGTCCTTCCCCGATGTCTATCTCGATCGGATCAAGGCGGCGACGACCGCGGACCTGCTGGCCGCCGCACGGACCTATCTGGCGCCATCGGGTGAATTGCGGCTTCGCTACGTTAATGGCGAGGGCGATCCGTCGACCTGGACCAATCCCGCTCCAATGCCCGAATTTCGGGCTCTTCCGACCGCAAGCCGGCAGCAGTACGACGCGGTGCTGCCCGAAGGCGAGCGGATGGAATGGCCGGCGCCCGGCGAAGCGCCCGATTATGCGCTGCCCGACATCGTCGAGGACGAGCTGTCGAACGGCATGGACCTCGTCACCATCGACACCGGCGACACGCCGATCGCGACGATGACGCTGGTCGTGCGCACCGGTTCGATCGTCGACAGCCGGGACAAGGCAGGTCTGGCGGACATGGCGACCGCGCTGGCCGAGAAGGGGACAAGCAATGCCAGCGCGGACCAGGTTGCGGCCTCGCTCGAGCGACTGGGCGCCAACTTCTCCGCCAACGCGGGCCTCGAGGGCACGCGCTTCTCGGTCACCGCGCCCGCCGGGTCGTTCGCCGAGGCGAGTGCGATCCTGGCGCGGATCGTGCGCGACGCGAGTTTCCCGCAGGACGAATTCGATCTGCTTCAGAGCCAGACGCTGGACGGGCTCAAGGTGGCATTCAACGACCCGGGGAATATCGCAGGGCTTCTGATTCGCCCCGTGCTGTTCGGCGAAGCGGCCTATGGCAACGTGTCGGGCGGAACGCCGACGACGGTGGCCGCGCTGACCCGCGCCGACGTTGCGCAATACGCCCGGACCTACTGGCAGCCATCCTTGTCGAGCATCGTCGTGTCGGGCGGGGTCGATACCGCCGAAGCCAAGCGTGTCGCGGAAGCGGCGTTCGGCGATTGGCAGGATAGCGGCACGGTGACGTTGCCGACGAGCCTGGCGGGCGATCCCATGCCCGCGCGCACGCTCGTCGTCGATCTGCCCGGGACCGGACAGGCGGCGGTCTATGCGGTCGCGCGTGGCGTGACCGACGAGGATCCCGCTTATTATCCGAGCATCCTTGCCAATGCGGAGCTCGGCGGGTCGTCCACCGCGCGGCTGTTCGAGGAAATCCGCGTGAAGCGGGCGCTCTCCTACGGCTCCTATTCGGGGCTGTCGGACTATGCCGAGAGCGGGCTGTTCACCGCCAGCGCGCAGACCAAGAACGAAAGCGCCGCCGAAGTCGCACAGATCCTGTTGGCCGAAATTGCACGGATCGGCAGAGAACCGCTGGTTGACGACGTGGTCGAACAGCGTCGGACGTTGCTCAAGGGCAGTTTCCAGCGTGGGATCGAGCGCAGCGCGGGGATCGGCGGCGCGGTGGCGAGCGGACTTCTGGAAGGCAAGACGCCCGCCGAAGTGCTCGCTTATCCGGAGCGCCTCGATGCGGTCGCAGCGGCCGACACGGCACAGATCGGCAGCTTCCTCACGCCCAACACCGTGTCGATCATCATCGTCGGCGATGCCGACCTGTTCCTCGACGACCTTCGCGCCATCCGCGACGATGTCGAAGTCATTGCTGCGGCCGATCTCGACCTCGGCGCGATCGGTACGATGGGGGGGAGCGAATAAGGGCTCCGGCCCTCTTTCCGACCCCACCACGAAAAGGGGCCGACGGGATTTTGTCCCGCCGGCCCCTTTTTCTTGTGGTCCGCTTTGTGTCGGAAGGAAGTCTAGCTTGCTTCCTTGGCCGCCTGCGTGCCTTCGATGTCTGCGAGGTCGAGCTTGAGGCCCGGACCCATGGTCGAGGTGATCGCGACCTTCTGCACGTAGCGGCCCTTGGCACCCGAAGGCTTGGCCTTCATGATCGCGCCGACGAAGGCGTCGAAATTCTCGCGCAGCTTGGCTTCCTCGAAGCTGGCCTTGCCGATGCCCGCGTGAACGATACCGTTCTTCTCGGCGCGATACTGGACTTCGCCGGCCTTGGCGTTCTTGACGGCTTCGGCCGGGTTCGGCGTGACCGTGCCGAGCTTCGGGTTCGGCATCAGGCCCTTGGGACCCAGCACCTTACCGAGGCGACCGACGACACCCATCATGTCCGGCGTTGCGATGACGCGGTCATAATCGAGGTTGCCGTTCTGCATGTCTTCCATGAGATCTTCGGCGCCGACCTTGTCCGCGCCGGCGGCTTCGGCTTCGGCAGCCTTGTCGCCCTTGGCAAACACCGCGACCTTCAGCGTCTTGCCGGTGCCGTTGGGCATGGCGACGACGCCGCGGACCATCTGGTCCGAGTGGCGCGGATCGACGCCCAGGTTCATCGAGACTTCGACGGTCTCGTCGAACTTGGCGGTGGCGCATTCCTTCAACAGCTTGATCGCCTGATCGACGCCATAGATTTCCTCGTTGTCGACGAGCTTGTACTGCGCCTGCTGCTTCTTGGTGAGTTTCTTCGCCATGTCCTTAGCCCTCCACCACTTCGAGACCCATCGAGCGCGCGCTGCCCTCGATGATCTTGGTCGCCTGATCGAGATCGTTGGCATTGAGATCGGCCATCTTCTGCTCGGCGATCTCGCGAACTTTCGAACGCTTGATGGTGCCGGCAATGTCGGTACCGGGCGCGCTCGCACCCTTCTTCAGCTTGGCGGCACGCTTCAAGAGGAAGCTGGCGGGCGGGGTCTTAGTCGTGAACGAGAAGCTGCGATCCGCATAGACCGTGATGGTCGTGGGGATCGGCATGTTCTTTTCCAGATCCTGCGTGGCGGCGTTGAAGGCCTTGCAGAATTCCATGATGTTGACACCGCGCTGACCCAGCGCCGGCCCGATGGGCGGGGAGGGGTTGGCGACGCCGGCTGGCACCTGCAGCTTGATATAGCCGCTGATCTTCTTGGCCATGATGGCCTCCTTTCACACTGTCGCGTACCGCATCGAGGCGGGACGCTCATGTTAAGCGGTCATAGCGGGTTGCCGAGGCGAGCCCTGCCGCGCGAAGCTTCATCTTTCGATGGAACGGGCGGCGAGATAGCGGCGTACGCCGTCTTTTGCAAGTTCCGGCCCGCAGGTCAGATCGCGGCGAAGCCCTCGATGTCCGCGATCCGACCCGACACGACGAGCTCGTCGTCGGCGTCGATGATGGTCTCGGGCACCGCGTGGATAAAATTCTCCGCTTCGCGCTTCACTCCCACGACCGTCACGGAGAAGCGCTGGCGACAAGCGGAGGCTTCGAGGGCGCGGCCGACAAGGGGTTCGGGCGCGCGCAGTCGGGCGATGGCGAATTCGTCGTCGAAGGCAATGAAATCGAGGAGCCGTTCGTTGAGCAGGTGCGCGACGCGCTTGCCCATCGACTGTTCGGGAAAAACGACATGCTGTGCGCCCGTGCGTTCGAGAATGCGGGCATGATTGTCGTTGGTCGCCTTGGCCCAGATATTCGTCAGTCCCAGATCGGACAAAGCGAGCACGGTCAGCACGCTGGCTTCGATACTGCTGCCGATGGCGACGACCGCGACTTCGAAGTCGGCGGCACCGAGGCGTTCGAGCGTTGAAAGAGTGGTGCAGTCGGCCTCGACCGTCTGCGTCAATTCGCGCGAGAAGGCGGCGACCGGGCCCGGGTCGATGTCGACCCCCATCACTTCCTGCCCCATGCGCTCGAGCGTCAGCGCGACGGCGCCTCCGAAGCGGCCGAGACCGATGACGAGAACGGGTTTCTGATGCTTGTTTCTAGCCGACAATGGGGTTCTCTTCCGGATAACGATAAGGCCGCTCGCGCGTGCCGAGAGCAAGCGCGGTCGCCACGGTGATGGTTCCCACCCGGCCGACGAACATCAGGACGCACAACACCACCAACGCACTGGGGGGAAGCGCCGCGGTGATGCCCGTCGACAGACCGACGGTCGAGAAGGCGGAAATGCATTCGAACAGGATGTCGGCCAGATCGAGGCGGGTGATCGAGGAGATGTAGATGGCGCTGATGAAGATGAGCGCGGCGGCGAGCACCGCGACCGATAGTGCCTGCCGTTCGATCTCGCGACCGAAGCGGCGCTCGAAGATGCCCGCATCGCGCCGCCCGAGAATTTCCGACAGGACGATGGAGAAGAGGACGACGAAGGTCGTGATCTTGATCCCGCCCGCGGTCCCGGCACTGCCCCCGCCGATGAACATCAGAAGATAGTTCGCCATCAGCGTCTCGTCGCGGAAGGCGGAAACGTCGAGGCTGTTGAACCCGGCGGTGCGGGGCATCACCGAATGGAAGGCAGCGTTGAGCGCCTTGGCGCCCCACCCCATCGGGCCGAGCGTATCGGGATTGGTCCATTCGCCCGCCAGCGTCGAAGCGAAACCGTAGACAAGCAGTGCGACGGTACCGGCAACGGTGATCTTGCTGTGCAGCGACCAGCGGCGCCAACGGGTGCGGTGGCGGCGCAGGTCGTACATCACAGGAAAGCCCAAGGCGGTGATGACGACCGCGACCATGATCGGACCGAGAATGAGGGCGTCGTTCTGGAAACTCATCACGCTATCGGTGAAGCTGGAAAATCCGGCGTTGTTGAACGCGCTGACCGAATGGAAGAGTCCGTGCCAGACCGCCGCGCCTGCCGACAGGTCGTGGGCACCGGCGAAGCGCGCCGCTAGGACGAGCGCCACGCTGCATTCTACGAGTATCGTGACCAGAAAGACGAGCTTGAGCACCGAGGCGGTGCTGGCGTCGACAAGGCGGTTGCGTTCGATCTGCGTGGCCATACGCTCGCGCAGACCGACACCGCGGCCCGCCATCAGTCCGAACAATGTCGCGGCGGTCATGATGCCGAACCCGCCGATCTGGAACAGGAGAAGGACAACTCCCTGTCCGAACGGCGACCAGTAGGTGGCGGTATCGACGGTGATCAGCCCGGTGACCGAGACGGCGGAGGTGGCGGTGAAGAAGGCTGCAAGCAGCGGCGCGCGGTCGCCGCTCGCCGAGGCAAGCGGCAGGCTGAGCAGTAGCGTGCCGATCAAGATCAGCGTCAGGAACAGGACAGGAATCAGGCGAATGGGATCGCGCAGCGCGGCCATTCGCGGGCTGATGCTCCCGCACGAGGGTCAAGTAAAGCGCGATCCGCAGGACCGCCCGCAAATCTCGTGGTTACTTGACCAGTTCGACCTGGTCGAATTCCAGTTCGACCGGCGTAGCGCGACCGAAGATCGAGACCGAAACCTTGACCACATTGCGCTCGAAGTTGAGTTCCTCGACGATGCCGGTGAAGCTGGCGAACGGGCCGTCCAGCACCTTGACGTTGTCGCCGATCTCGTAGTCGACCGAGATCTTCTGCTTGGGCGCGTCGGCAGTTTCTTCCTTGGTGTCGAGCATGCGATTGGCCTGGGCGTCGGGGATCGGCTGCGGCTTGCCGTTCAACCCGAGAAAGCCCGTGACCTTGGGCGTGTTCTTGACGAGGTGGAAGACATCGTCGGTCATGGTCAGCTTGGCGAGCACGTAGCCCGGCATGAACTTGCGCTCCGACTGGACCTTCTTGCCGCGCTTGATCTCGGTGATGGTTTCGGTCGGCACTTCGACGCGCTCGACCGCTTCCTCGAGGTTCAGGCGCTTCGCCTCGGAGAGGACGGCTTCCTTAACCTTGCCTTCGAAACCCGAATAAGCGTGGATGATGTACCAGCGTGCCATGCGTGAATGATCCTGTGTGCCCGTGTCAGCCGAGAAGGCCGATGAGAAATTCCACGATGCTCGAAAACACCGTGTCGATGCCGAGGAAGAAGATCGCGAGGATGGTGGTCATGATCATCACCATGATGGCGGTTTGGACCGTTTCCTTGCGCGTCGGCCAGACGACCTTGCGCGTCTCGCTGCGCACTTCGCGGATGAACTGTCCGGGGTTGGTCTTGGCCACGTTGCGTCTCTTCCTTATCGGCGCGTTCCGGGTAGGAGGCTTCCCCCGCCGCCGGCCGGGTGCCGGTGCGGGGCATCTGACTACCCATGTCGCATGGAAAGGCGATGTAGCGGCAAGTTCGATTCAGTTCAAGCGGGCTTGGGGAGCGGTCCACAATTCCACATTGAGATATTCGTCCGCCCTTCGGTAATCGGCAAAGGCGCTGCGCACGAGGGCTTCGGCAGCGGGCGTGCAGCTGGTGCCGATGAGGAGGAATTCGGGTTGTTCCGCGCGGATGAACGCGACTTCCTCGGCGGCATCGATGCGCTCGAGGAAGGGATAGAGGTGGAGGATCCAGAAGGGCGTGTCAGTGACGTCCTCCAAGTCGAGGAGGAGGTAGAGCGCGGGCTGGTCGCAAACGACGTATCCGGTGCTGCCCGCTGGAATGACGGGTCGGTAATGCGCGGCGACGGCGCGGTTGCGGTCGATCCCAGGATCGGCGGTCAGCTGCTCTGGCGTCGGCATGGTGTATCCGCGGTCGAGCTCGCCCAGTACGATGAGAAGGCCGGGAATGCCCGCGGCGATCAAGGCATAGGCGAAGAGGCGGCGGTGAGTCCCTTCGGCGGCCGCGAGCAGCGCGATGGCGAGGATGAAGAGACCGGGCAGCACGAGATAGAAATAATGGGCGTAGAGGTGGAAGGATGTCAGTGCGGCACCCAGTCCACCGATCGTCGCTCCTGACCCGATGACGACGAAGTCGCGTTGATCGCGGCCGGGTCTAAGCAGGACAAGGGCGACAAGGACGATGACGAGCAGCGGGAGCAGCTGCCCCAGAAGCGGGGGAAGAACGGCATCCCACGCGACCCGGTCGGCAGTGCCCTGATAATTGAACAGGAATTCGGCTTGCAGCAGAAGGTAGTTCGGTAGCGTCCCCGCCACGATCAGCGGGAGCCATTGCAACAGCGCGACGAGGATCGACACGCTTCCCGACGCGAGCGCCCACTTTAGTCCGGCGCGCGGCGCGCCGACCAACGCTGCCACGTAGAGGCAGGCGAGTAGCGGACCTCCCAAGTAGTTGATCTGCACTGCAACGCCGGCGAACGCGCCTGACAACAGCACGCTATTCACGAAACCGGCGTGCCCTCTGGCGAAGGCGAGAAAAGTCGCGATCCAGCCGATAAGGTAAGGCGCGATGATCATTTCGGTATTGGCAGAGAAGCCTTCGAGCCCGAAACTTGCGAAGCTCCACACAATCGCCACCGTGACCGCGAAAAACAGCGGCAATTGCGCCAGAGCCCTCGCCATCCAGAAAAGCACGAGTGCGCTGACGAGCGCGGCGATCGTGGTGAGCCAGCGGATACTGGACGGGTCCTCGCCTCCCAATCCCATCGCGACAGCGTAATGATAGTAGATGCCGACGGGCTTGTGATCGAAATTGCCGGCAAAGGGCCAGACGCCATCGAGCAGATCGCGTGCGACGAGCATGTAGGCGCTCTCGTCGACGCTCAAGACGGCGATGGAATGCAGGGGGAGGCGAAGAACCAGAACGACGATGGCGATACCGATCATCGCGATCGCGTCGCGGCGTCGGTCAGTCGCGGCGCGCGTCGTCGTGGTCATGTGTCCCCCCGGACGGCCTGGCAGGGGCAGCAGGACTTGAACCCGCGACCCTCGGTTTTGGAGACCGATGCTCTACCAACTGAGCTATACCCCTAAGGCCGATGGCGCTCTTAACGGCGAACCCGCTGCGAGCGCAACCGTTTTAGCCTGTCAGGCCGCCATGTCGACCGGCTGGATTTCGCCCGACACATACATGTTGCGGGCCTTCACGCGGCTGAGCTTGCCCGAACTGGTGCGGGGCAGGCTGCGCGGCGGGACCAGTTCGACGATCGGCGATATGCCGGTAATCGATCGAACCCGTTCCTTGATGTCGTCCTTCAGCTTGCCGCGTTCATCGACGTCGGACACGCGGCAATGAACCAGTACCGCGGGCAGTTCCTCGCCCGTTTCGGTGGTCAGCGCGAAAGCGGCGATGTCGCCCGACTTGAAGCCGGGAAGCTGTTCGACCGCCCATTCGATGTCCTGCGGCCAATGGTTGCGCCCGTTGATGATGATCATGTCCTTCGCGCGCCCGACGATGAAGATATAGTCGTCGGACAGGTATCCCATATCGCCGGTGTCGAGCCAGCCGTCTTCAGAGAGACAGGCTTTGGTCGACTCCTCGTCCCGGAAATAGCCGGTCATGACGCTGCCGCCGCGAACCAGCACGCGACCCACCTGGCGATCGGCAAGAATGCGATCGTCGGCATCGCGGATGGCGATCTCCATGCCCTCGACCGCCTTGCCGCAATTGACGATGGCGCGGTAACGCTGGGGACGATCCTCGCCACCCGGGGCAGGGGCGCTGCCGGCAAGCTTTTCTTCCTCGACCAGTTCCATGCGAATGCCTTCGCCCGGCGGCATCAGACTGACCGCGAGCGTGGCTTCGGCGAGGCCATAGCTGGGGCAGAACGCCTTCGGGTCGAAGCCCGCGTCGGCGTAGGCGTCGACGAAACTCTGCATCACGTCGGGGCGGATCATGTCGGCGCCGTTGCCTGCGATGCGCCAGCGGGTGAGGTCGAAACGATCCTCGGCCTTGGTCTTGGACGAGATACGCCGCGCGCAGATGTCGTAGCCGAAGGTCGGCGAATAGGAGAGGGTCGTGCCGGGATTGCGGCTGATAAGATCGAGCCAGGTCAGCGGGCGACGCGCGAAGTCCTCGGTCTTCATGTAGTCGGCGGACAATTGGTTCGCCATCGGCGACAGCATGCAGCCGACCAGCCCCATGTCATGATACCACGGCAACCAGCTGACACAGCGGTCGGTGTCGATCTCCTCGACGTTGAGGCCGAGCCCATGCGCCCGAAGATTTTCGAGCAATTGGCGATGGGTGACCGCGACGCCGTGCGGGAAACGGGTCGAGCCCGAACTGTACTGGAGATAGGCGATGGCGTCGGGGTCGGCCGCCGGCAACGCGTCGTCGCCGGCCTCGACCTGCTGGAGCGATTCCCAGCTACGATGCGGTACGCCGCGACCGTCGGCGGCGTCAGTCGTAAAGCTTGCCATTTCCTCCGGGTACAGAAAGAGCTGCGGATCGCTGCTGGTCAGCATCACGGTCAATTGTTCGGTGTAGGCATCCCGCCCGCCGAAACTGGTCGGAAGCGGCAGCGGCACCGGCCACAACCCCGCATAGACCGCGCCGAAGAAAGCGGCGGCGAAATCCGGATTGGTTTCGGCGACCAGCGCGACGCGATCACCCGGCTGAAGGCCGAGCGCCATGAAGCGCCGGGCATGATCGAGCGCGTCCTGGCGCAGTTCCGCATAAGGATACGAGCGTGTCAGCGTTCCACGCGCATCGTGGAAGTTCATGCCGCGCCGTCCCCCGGCGGCATAGTCCAGCGCCTCGCCCAACGTGGCGAAGTCGGCAATCCGCCGCGGCAGATCGTCGCGCGTCGGCGTGGTGCCTTCGGGCGCGAGATCGTCTTGGGTACGGGTGGCAGTGTCGAGCAATGGAAATGTCCTGTCTGTTTCCTCGCGATGCGCGGGCGGTGCCGACGCGCGAGACCCCCTTCGGATGTCCCGAGCGTTCCCCATTGCTGCGCGACTATGGCACAAACATGGCGGAATGTGACAGGTTCGCCCCGATGAAACGCCCCGGCAAACCTCTCGATTCGCAACGCCTGGAGGAATTGGCGCTGCATTATGTGGGTCGGTTCGCGACCAGCCGGGCCAAGTTGGCGACCTACCTGAACCGCAAGCTGCGCGAGCGTGGGTGGGACGACGAGTCAGATCCCGACGTGACGGCGCTGGTCGCGCGTTTCGCGGATCGAGGCTATGTCGATGACGCAGCTTTTGCGGCGATGAAAGGGCGCGACCTGACTTCCCGAGGCTATGGCCCACGGCGCGTCGGGCAGGCACTCTATGCCGCCGGGATCGAAGAGGAAGACAGGAGCGCGGCGCTCGATGCGGCGCAATCCGAGAGCGTCGCGGCGGCACTCCAGTTCGCCCGGCGACGGCGCCTGGGGCCCTTTGCGGTCGGTGATGACAGTGGCGCCATCCTCGATCCGCGCGACCGCCAGCGCGCGCTGGCCGCCTTCGCCCGCGCCGGGCATGATTTCGCGTTGGCCGCGAGGATCCTCGATCTCGAACCGGGGGCGGACGTCGATCCGGACGCACTGTCGGAACCCTGATGCCACCGCCCTTTTGCCGTAGCACCGGAATACGTATGTCGGTTCCACGACACTAAAATTTCTGGTAGAACGGACTCCGTAAAGTAGGAATTTGTGACGTGTATCGAAATGATGGCGCTACCGAACAGGACGGCGAGATCGGCGCGCCGCCGTGTGTCGAGATCAGTGGCATCGTCAAATGGTTCGACGCGACGCGCGGGTTCGGGTTCCTCGTCAGCGACGACGTCGACGGCGACGTTCTCCTTCACTTCTCGCTTCTCGAGCCGCACGATCGCCGCACCTTGCCCGAGGGCGCGACGCTCGAGGTCGAGGCGCACGAACATGAGCGCGGTTGGCAGGCGAGCAAGATCGTCTCGATCGATGACACGACGGCCTTGCCTCAGGGCCCGCGCTCGTCCATTTCTTCTGCCGAACGGGCGGACCGGGAAGCCTTGATCGAGGCCGCCGATCCGTTCGAACCGGTGGAGGTCAAATGGTTCAATCGCGTCAAGGGCTATGGGTTCGTCAACCGCGTCGGGGAGAGCGAGCCGGACATCTTCATTCATATGGAAACGGTCCGCGAGGGGCAGATCCTCGACCTGGAACCGGGCGACCGGATGGACGCACGGATCGCGCAGGGCAAGAAGGGTCTCACCGCCGTCAGTCTGCGACAGGAATGAGGACCGCGCTTGCGGCGCTGCTCGCCGCGATGGTGGCCACGCCGCTCGCCGCTTGCCAGCCCGCCGCCGAGGAAGTGGTGACCGCTCCCTCCGGTCTCGCGGAACGGGAAATCGCGGTCACCACGTCGGACGGGCAGACCCATCCTTTCACTGTCGAGGTCGCGGAAACGCGCGAGCAGCAAAATCGGGGCCTCATGTTCCGCGAGACGCTGGCCCCCGACCGCGGCATGATCTTCCTCTATGACGACGAGGCGGTGCGCGGCTTCTGGATGCGCAACACGTATATTCCCTTGGACATCATCTACATCCGCGCCGACGGCACGATCGCGACCATTCACGCGAACACGCTGCCGCTATCGGAAGCGCCCTATTCCAGTCTCGAACCGGTGCAGAATGTACTTGAGATCGCCGGCGGTCGTGCGGCGGAGCTGGGCATTTCCGAGGGTGACAAGGTGCAGCTCTAGCCGCTTGCGCTCGATGCCCCTCATCCCGTAAGCGCTGCGGTCATGGGTATGCTCCAGCAAATGTTCACCTGGTGGAACGGTGCCAGCTTCGGCACCGGGCTGTTCACATCTCGGCACGGCGAAAAGGTCGGCACCGACGCGCTCGGCAATGCCTACTACCGGCACAAGAAGGATCCGGCGCGTCGCTGGGTGATCTATGAGGGCTCGAACGACGCGAGCCGCACGCCGCCCGGCTGGAACGCCTGGCTGCGAGGCACCATCGACGATCTGCCTGACGAGAGCCTGCCGCCTCGTCGATCGTTCGAGCGCGATGCCACCCCCAATCTTACCGGTACTGCCGAGGCGTATCGTCCGGGCGGGTCGCTTGGGCGACCGGGTCAGCGCGCGGCAGCCACGGGCGACTATGAAGCCTGGACCCCTGAATAAGATCACGCTCCTTGCCGCGGCGACCCTCGGCCTTGCGGCGTGCGAAGGCCGGGCGCCTCCCGAGGCGCAGGAGGAGCCCGAGCTGGAGATCGAGGAGAGCGACGTCGTCGTCGACAATTCGGCGCTGCCCGGAGTCACGCCGATGGCGGAGCGGGTCGCAACGATCGGTTTTCTCAACAAGCGCAACGGGCTGACCCGCGACCTCGAACTCAGTCCCGGTCAGGAAGTGCGCATCGGCGATGCACGGGTGCGACTTCGCGCTTGCGAAACGACGGCTCCGTGGGAGGACCAGCCCTGGACCGGCGCCTTCGTCCAGCTCGACGTGCGCGTGCGCGGATCTGAACAGGTCGAGCGCGTCTTCTCAGGCTGGGTCTATCGCGAAAGCCCGTCGCTCAACGTGGTCGAGCACCCCGTCTATGACGTCTGGGTCAAAAGCTGCGCGATGAGCTTCCCCGAAGGCCCGGTATCACCGCCGGAAACGGAACCGCTGCCAAGCGAATCGAGCGCATAGAAGTCGGGCGCGTCGCGCTGTGCCCGGATTGGACGAGGTCGATCGACCGCGCCTCCATCGACGGCCAGCGCGTCTGACAGCAGCTGCAGATAGCGCGGGCGCGGCACGATGATCGCGCCCAAACTTTTCAGATGATCGGTAATGAACTGACAGTCGAGCAGCCGGAACCCGCCGGCCCATAGCCGCGCGACCAGCCAGGCGAGCGCGACCTTGGAGGCGTCGGTGCGGCGGCTGAACATACTTTCGCCGAAGAAGGCGCCGCCGAGCTGCACGCCATAGAGCCCGCCGACCAGTTCGCCATCCTGCCACGTTTCGATCGAGTGGGCGTGCCCCGCGGCGTGGAGGCCCAAGACCGCCCGTTCGATGGTCGGGTTGATCCACGTTTCCTCGCGGTCCGCGCACCCTGCCAGCACCGCCTCGAACGCGCGGTCGCGCGTGACGGAGAACCGGTCGGAGCGGACCCGCTTGGCAAGGCTTCGGGAGAGGTGAAAGCCGTCCAGCGGCAGGATCGCGCGCTGACGCGGTTCGACCCAGAAGATATCGGGCGCGGTCGCGCTGTCGGCCATCGGAAAGATGCCCGCGGCATAGCCACGAAGAAGCATGCGAGGGTCGAGCGATTCGGTCATCGGACCCGAATTTACAGGATGTCGCGTACCTTGTCCTGCGGCCGTGCGAGGACGACGCCCTTGTCGGTCTCCACCAACGGGCGTTCGATCAGGATCGGATGCTCCATCATCGCATCGAGGATCGCCTCATCGCTCACTTCATCGTCGAGCAGGCCGAGATCGCGGGCGATCGGTTCCTTGGCGCGCAGACCGTCGCGCGGCGTCATGCCGGCGCGGTCGAACAGCCGTTCGAGTTCCTCTCGCGACAGGTCGCCCGCGAGATAATCGATGGTGGTGACCTCGTAGCCCCCGTCCTCCAGGATCGCCTTCGTCTTTCGTGCGGTGCCGCAGCGGGGCGTAAAAGTCATGCGTGCCGACTTGCTCATGGGGCCTGTGTCTCCTTGAGGATCGACAGCGCCTTCGCGCGCCGATTCCATGGCACGAACAGATGGTCGTGATGGAAAGCGGCGACCACGTTGCAGGGAATGCTGGCATCGGCCAGCGCGCGCGACACCTTGGCGGTCAGCCCGATACCGTCCAGGCGGCTTTCGAACCCCAGCGTGACCAGTGCCCAGCTTCCCGCGGGGTCGAGGCCGAGCGCCTCCAGTTCTTCGAGCGGCGCGATGACGCTGGTGCCTTCTGCCTCCTCGAAGGTGGCGAGCGGCCGCAGCGCATCGGGCCAAGGGTCGCGCGGATGGACGGTTGCGAACCCGTAGGCCCGCTCGTCGAGGAGCGGTCGAACCCCGACCATCAGTCGTCCTGGCCCGCGAGCCACTCCTCCAGCCACTTGATCGTATAATCGCCGCTCGCAAATTCCTCGGTGTCGATGATCCGCTGATGCAAGGGCACCGTCGTCTTCATGCCGCCGAGCACGAATTCCTCGAGCGCCCGGCGCAGGCGCATGATGCACCGTTCGCGGTCGGTGCCATAAACGATCAGCTTGCCGATCATGCTGTCGTAATAGGGCGGCACGGTATAGCCGGCGTAGAGACCGCTATCGACGCGCACGTGCATTCCGCCCGGCGCGACGTAATTCTCCACCCGGCCGGGGCTGGGGGCGAAGGTGCGCGGATCCTCGGCATTGATGCGGCATTCGATGGCATGTCCGTGAAGATGGACCTGCTCCTGGCGGACCGAAAGCCCGTCGCCCTGGGCGATGCGGATCTGTTCGCGGACCAAGTCGATGCCCGAAATCATTTCGGTCACCGGATGCTCGACCTGCAGCCGGGTATTCATCTCGATGAAGTAGAATTCGCCGTTCTCGTAGAGGAACTCGATCGTGCCGGCGCCGCGATAGCCCATTTCGGCCATCGCGTCGGCGCAGCGTTTGCCCATGCGGGCGCGTTCCTCGGCGCTGATGACGGGAGAGGGGGCTTCCTCGATAACCTTCTGGTGGCGGCGCTGGATCGAGCAGTCGCGTTCGCCCAGATGGATCGCCTGGCCCTCGCCGTCGCCGAACACCTGAAATTCGATGTGGCGAGGATTGCCGAGATATTTTTCCATGTAGACGGTTGCGTCGCCGAAGGCGTTCTTCGCCTCGCTCGACGCCTGCTTCATGAGGCTTTCGAGCTGGTCGGCTTCGGGCACGACCTTCATGCCGCGACCGCCGCCGCCGGACGCCGCTTTGATCAGGACGGGATAGCCCACCTGGTCGGCGAGTTCCTTCGCTTGTTCGACGCTTTCCAGCGCGCCTTCGCTGCCGGGAACGAGAGGAAGCCCGAGCTCGCCAGCAGTCTTCTTCGCTGCGACCTTGTCGCCCATGACGCGGATGTGCTCGGGCTTGGGACCGACCCAGGTCAGCCCGTGCGATTCGACGATCTCGGCGAACTTGGCATTTTCCGACAGGAAACCGTAGCCGGGATGGATCGCATCGGCGTGCGTTACCTCGGCGGCGGAAATGATGTTGGCGATATTGAGATAGCTGTCGGGACTGGGCGGCGGGCCGATGCAGACGGTCTCGTCGGCGAGGCGAACGTGCATCGCGTCGGCATCGGCGGTCGAATGAACCGCGACCGTCTTGATCCCCATTTCGTGGCAGGCGCGGTGGATGCGCAGCGCGATTTCGCCGCGGTTGGCGATCAACAATTTCTGAATCTGGGCCATGTCGTGCCTAGTCGATGATCACGAGCGGCTGGTCGAACTCGACCGGTTGGGCGTCGGCGACGTTAATCGCCTTGACGGTGCCGGACACGGGCGCGGTGATGGGGTTCATGACCTTCATCGCCTCGACGATCAGCAACGTGTCGCCTTCCTTCACCGTGTCGCCCTCGCGGACGAACGGGTCGGAGCCGGGTTCGGGCGAAAGATAGGCGGTGCCGACCATCGGCGCCTTGACGGGCGTTCCGGAAGGAGCCTCCGTCGCATTCTCGACGGGCGCGTTGTCGGCCGCGGGGGAAGCCGCCGGCTGCGGAGCGGCGGGCTGCGGCGCGTAGGCAGGCGCGGCGTGCACCGGCGCGGCCTCGCGGCGTACCTTGATCTTGCGATCACCGTCCTCGACCTCGATTTCGGTCAGCGAATTGTCGCTCAACAATTCCGCCAGTTCGCGGACCAAGGCGCTGTCGACGCGCATCGGCTCAGTGCCGTTGCTTTTGCTCATCCGATATTCCCTGCTGTTGTTGCGCGGGCGTCTTCTTGCTCCCGCTTTTCCGGCCTTTTCCTAGGACGATGCGATGCGCGGCGTCCAGCGCCATGAGATAACCGTGAGCGCCGAACCCCTGCAGCCCGCCGCGCGCGACATGACTGATCAGGCTCTGGCGACGGAAGCCTTCGCGCGCGTAGATATTGGTAATGTGCACTTCGAGAACGGGCGGGTCGATCGCCTCGACCGCATCGCGCAGCGAGACCGACGTATGGCTGAGAGCGCCCGCATTCAGGATGACCGCCGCGACCTTCTGCTCGTGGGCTTCGTGCAGCCAGTCGATCAGCTGACCTTCGTGATTGGATTGCTTGACCGTCACCTGCATCCCGGCGGGCTTGGCGCGTTCCTGCATCGCGACGGTGATGTCGTCGAGCGTGTCGGGGCCGTAGAGCTGCGTCTGGCGCTGCCCGAGCATGTTGAGGTTCGGCCCGTTGAGGACGAGGATCTGTGCTGGCGAAGTCATGGATCGTCCCTATATGAGCCACAGCAACGTAACGGAAGGGCCGTCCGCACGGGCGGCAATCAGCAGCATGTCTCTCGATCCCACCCTCGCGGTCCGCGTCAACGGCGATCACCGTCGCGTCAAACCCGAGACCAGCATCGCCCAACTGGTCCGCGACATCGGCCTCGATCCGCATCGTGTCGCGGTCGAACGCAATCTGGAAGTCGTGCCCCGGGGCACGCTGGACGAAGTCTGCGTCGAGGATGGGGACGAATATGAGATCGTCCATTTCGTCGGCGGCGGTTGATCGCTAGGGACGCCGGCATGACGGAAAAACAGAATGATACGTGGTCGGTCGCGGGCCGGACCTTCACCTCGCGGTTGATCGTCGGCACGGGCAAGTACAAGGATTTCGCGGAGAATGCCGCCGCCGTGGAGGCTTCCGGGGCGGAAATCGTCACGGTCGCGGTACGGCGCGTGAACGTCAGCGATCCGGGACAGCCGACGCTGCAGGATCATATCGACCCGAAGAAGATCACCTACCTTCCCAATACCGCCGGCTGTTTTACCGCCGACGAGGCGATCCGCACCCTGCGACTGGCGCGCGAGGCGGGGGGCTGGGACCTCGTGAAACTGGAAGTGCTGGGCGAGGCGAAGACGCTTTATCCCGATATGCGTGAGACGCTGAAGGCGACCGAAATACTGGCGAACGAAGGTTTTCATCCGATGGTCTATTGCGTCGACGATCCGATCGCCGCGAAACAACTCGAGGACGCGGGCGCGGTGGCGATCATGCCGCTGGGTGCGCCGATCGGATCGGGCCTCGGCATCCAGAACCGTGTCACGATCCGGCTGATCGTCGAGGGTGCGAGCGTTCCGGTGCTGGTCGATGCAGGCGTCGGCACGGCTAGCGATGCCGCGGTGGCGATGGAACTGGGCTGTGACGGCGTCCTGATGAACACTGCGATTGCCGAGGCGAAGGACCCGGTGCGCATGGCCCGTGCCATGCGGCTGGCGGTCGAGGCGGGTCGCGATGCCTATCTGGCCGGGCGGATGGGCCAGCGCCGCTACGCCGACCCATCGAGCCCGCTGTCGGGGCTGATCTAGTCGTCCGACGCGATCGCCGTCGCCGGTGAGGCGATTTGCGCAGCGCGGTCCGCGAAGGCTGTATCGAGGGCCGTGCGATCGTACCAATGACCCGCGACCATGACGCCGCGCGGTCGGCGCAGGACAGTGATATCCGAGCGCGGATCGCCGTCGACCAAAAGGAGGTCGGCGCGCGCCTCGCTCCTCACGATTCCCAGATCCTCGCGCCCCGAGAACAAAGCCGCGTCGCGCGTCGCGATTCGCATCACCTCTTCCGCGGTGTATCCGGCGTCGAGAAACCCGCGAAACTCGTCATGGATGGCATAGCCTGACAGGACGAAGGGGTTGGGCGGATCGGTGCCGATCAGCAACGGCACGCCTGCCTCGCGCAATGCGCTGACAAAGGAGACCTTGTTGGCGATAGCTGCGTCGAGATCGGGAAAACTCCTGGAGACAAAGCCCCCCTCGGCGATGCTCGAGCGCCACCATGCGACGTCATTTTCGCTGAAGATCGCCAATTCGGGTCGGTCGTACCAGGCATCGCCCTCATCGCGCGCATCGCGGCGACCGTACGACAGAGCCAGTGTAGGGACACCGGTGACGCCCGAATCCTTCACCCGACCGACCCATTCCGGAAATCGCGCCGGCTCTGCCTCTGCCCACTCGGCGACCGACCCCGATCGATCTCCGAGCCGCTCCTTGTCGACGAGGACCTCGGAGAGCCCGTCGAGATGTTCGAGGCTGTCGATGCCGAGATCGAGCATTTCTTCGACCGTCAGGCTGTCGGGCGTGTGAGCGTAGATTTTCAGATCAAGGCGTTTGGCTTCGGCAACTGCGGCGCGGAACGTCTCGGCGTCGAGCCGTTCGTAGAGCTTGATCGCGGGAAAATATGCGGTGGCCTGGGCGCGGACGGCGCCCACGGCCTGTTCGGGGCTTGTCAGGACCAGCGAGATCCCCGAGCGGACCGGTGGATCGCCGTCCATGAGCGGTCCCGGCCCGGTGACGCGCGGACCGAGAATAGCTCCATCCGCCGCGCCTTGGGAGAGTAACGCATCGCTGGTGCTACCGGTCATATTGCGTACGCTGGTGATGCCGTTGAGGAGGTAGCTCAACCCTTGGCTCCCGCGCCAGTAATGGACATGCATGTCATGAAGTCCTGGCATCAGCGTTGTGCCACTGCCTTCGATCCGCTGTATACCCGCGGCTTGATCAGGGGACGGCGTGCCGCTGCCCATGGCCGCGATGCGCCCGTTTTCGACGTGAACCCAGCCGCGCTCGATCACCCCGACATCCTCGTCCATCGTCAGGATGCGAACGTCGGTAAAGAGTCGCGCCTCCTGCGCTGCAGCGGGCGCGCCGACGAAGAGCGCGATGTAAGCGAGAGCGGTTCGGAACATGTCGGGGTCCTTTGCGATAGCGCGTGGTTCGATCTGACCTAGGGAGCGCACATCCCCTACCGCTCATTTATCCGCCAACCGACACCTGCTATCGGTCAATCGACATCGAGTTCAGAAGCTTCGTTCGCGCAAGCGGGCGCTGCCGGCGCGCGAGGAGATGATGCTATCGCCGTTGACGAGGTGGACGGTGGTTCGACCATTGCCCGCCGGTTCGGCTCGCGCGATCGCGGCCAGGGCGACGAGGTGCGACCGATGAAGCCGAACGAACTCCTGCTCCGGCAGGCGCCGCTCATATTCGCCCAGCGACCCGCCCGTCAGCAGCCGTTCGTTGCGAGTGACCAACTCGACATAGTCGCCGGCGCCCGAAGCGATCAGGATGTCGGAAGGATCGAACGCGCGCAGATCGCCATCGACCCGAACGAGGATAGGGGCGTTCCCGGCGGAAGGTGTGGCGCCCCGCTCGGCCAGCGCGGTGACCAGCATCCGATGCAGGTGACCTGCGTAGCTCAGGGCGGCGGCGACGGCGAAATAGCTGATCCCCTGGAAAAGAAACCAGGAATTGACCGGCTGTGTGAAGGGTTCGACGGTGAAGCCGCCTGCAAACCACCCCCCTTCGCGCGCAGCGATGAACACGACAACCGCAGCGTACCAGCCGAAGGTGTAGAGGAGAGCCCCCGGCACCAACAGGATCAGCCGCCACGCTCGCCCACCATTCCATAACGGACGCAGAACTATGTCCGCGAGCATTCCCAACAGGACTGCGGGAAGGCTATTGCGAAAGGCTGCCTCGATCGTGCGTCCGGCCTCGTACTGACCTGTTGCTGCGAAAGCGATCACGTATGCGATCATCAGACCCCCGAACGCACACAGTGCCACGCGCCATCGTAGGCCGGATTGACGTCGAGCTGGAACTAGGTCGGTCATAGGGCGGACCTTACTGGTGTTTGCGACCGGGTAGAAGAGCTGCCCATCCGACACTCTCCGCCCAAGCGATGGCTTCTTGCGCCGTATGGAGGCACCAACGGTGTCACCACTCGTTGGTCAGGTAACATACGGAAAAAGAAGGAGTAAATCCGATGGGTGAACTGACCGACAAAATCAAAGGCAATGCCAACGAAGCCGCTGGCGAAATCAAGCAGGAATCGAATAACCCCGAGACCCGCGCTGAAGGCCGCAATCAAGAAGTGAAGGGTAAAGCCCAGCAGGCCAAGGGCGAAGTCAAGGGCAAGCTTGGCAACGATATTTAAGCGTTCAGCGCTTGAACGGGGTTTATCCCCGGTAGAAGGGCTGGTCCTTGCGGACCGGCCCTTTTTGCGTGTCCGCTAGAGGATCCGGTTGCCGTCTTGGACGGTAAGATGCCTCGTCGTGCGCGGCGCTGCGTTGCTTTGCAATTCCTTTACCTTCGGGCGCCATCTTCGCGAGAGGCGAACCTGAGCGATCCGGACCGATCGCATTTTACTGTTCGCAAAGGGATAGTCCCGCGAGGATGTCCGTATCGACTGGGAGGAAATGCCGATGGACATCGATCATGTTGCACCCGTGCGAGATCGATCCGCGTATGGCCCATCCCGCAAGAATGCCCATTTTCAACGGCGGAGCGACGCGACCGAGGCCCTTCCGTCGTTGTTCATCGATCCAGATGCTCGCGGCACGCGGCGATGGTCGCAAATGTTCGATCTCGAACGGTGCGAGGAGCTGGCGTTCGATTCGGTCATGACGAGCGCCCCAAGCCTTCAACGGTAATCGTTTCCAGCCGTACGTTCGTCGTCCGAGGCCACGCTTGGGACGGACGTGCTGCTAGGTCGAACGGCCTTCCGCGCGACCACGCATCTCTCCCAGCGTGGCGGCGGTCGAAATCACGTCCACGTCGGTGACGAGGTGAAGCAGGCGAATCCCGCCGCGTTCCATCGCCCGATCGAGCGCAGGGGCGAAGTCTGCGGTGGCCTCCACCCGCTCGCCCCAGCCACCGAACGCCTGTACAAGCGCGACGAAATCGGGATTCCCCGCTGCTAGGCCGGTCGCGCTGACCCGCCCAGGATACTCCCGCTCCTGATGCATGCGGATCGTGCCATAGGATCCATTGTCGACGACGAGGATCAGAAGGTCGAGATCGAGCGCCGCGGCTGTCGCCAGTTCCTGCCCGTTCATAAGGAAATCGCCGTCTCCCGCCACGCACACGACAGTGCGGTCGGCGAACCTACGGCTCGCAGCGACGCTTGCGGGCAGGCCATAACCCATAGTTCCGCTGGTCGGCGCAAGTTGGGACGAGGTAGCGGCGTAATGCCAATACCGATGCCACCAGCCCGAGAAGTTGCCTGCTCCGTTGCAGATGATCGTGTCGGCGGGGAGCTTTTCGCGCATCGCCGCGACGCACGGGCCGAGGTCCAGCCGTACGCCTTCGCGGGGTCGGACGGTCGACCAGTCGAGCCATTCGCGGTGCGCTTCCTCGCCCGCACCGAAACGCGCGAGATCATCGTCATGCCACGCGTCGAGCGTCTCGGCGAATTCGGCCATGTCGGCGACGATCGGGAGATCGGTGCGATAGACACGGCTCAACTCGTTCGGATCAGGGTGAACGTGAACCAGGGTCTGCTCGGGGTGATCGGGGGTAAGAAGAGTATAGCCGTCGGTGGTCGCTTCGCCCAACCGCGCGCCGACGGCGAGGACGAGATCCGCCTCGCGCACCCGCTGCTGCAACTTCGGATTGGGGCCGTAACCAAGTTGTCCGGCGTAGACGGTGCAATCGTTCGCTACCGCGTCCTGCCGCCGGAAGGCCGCGGCGACGGGAATCCCCACACGCTCGGCCCAACTCGCGAAATAATGCGCGGCGCATGGGTCCCAGTTGGCGCCGCCAACGATCGCGATCGGGCTGGCGGCATCTTTCAGCAGGTCGTGCAAAGCACCGATCGCGCCCGGGTCGGGGGCGATGGCGGCGGGGGTGATGGCGGGGCGGTCGAGCGCCTCGACCTCGTCGCGCAGCATGTCTTCGGGCAGCGCCAGCACGACCGGACCGGGCCGACCGGCAGTCGCGACGCGAAAGGCGCGCGCCACATATTCGGGGATCCGCCGCGCATCGTCGATCCGCGCAGCCCACTTCGCGATCGGCGCGAAGAAGGCAGGAAAGTCGATTTCCTGAAAACCCTCGCGGTCGCGATCGCCGCGGTCGAGATCGCCGATGAACAGGATCATCGGAGTCGAATCCTGCATCGCAACGTGGACGCCCGCGCTGGCGTTGGTCGCACCTGGACCGCGCGTGACGAACGCGATGCCGGGGCGCCCGGTCATCTTGCCATCGGCATCCGCCATGTAGGCGACGCCGCCTTCCTGGCGGCAGACGACCACATCGATTTGGGGGCTGTCGTGGAGTGCGTCGAGCACGGCGAGAAAGCTCTCGCCCGGAACGGTGAAGAGGCGGTCGACGCCCTGTGCGAGCAATTGATCGACGAGAATGCGGCCGCCGGTGCGCGGCGTCGGACGTTGGGTCATGACGCGCTCCTATCGCCCGGCGATGTGCCGGAGAAGGCCAAAAAGGGGCCGGGAGGTTCGCCGCCTCCCGACCCGATCTTTCGGCTTATTCGGCAGTGTCGGCTTCGCCGTCCTCGACGCCGTCCACTTCGATCGTCGGCGTCTCGACGGTGACCTCCTCGGTACCGACGTCGATATCCGCGGCCTCGGCATCGACGTCCGGCAGTTCGCCGCCCTCGACCTGGACCTCGGGGGCGTCGCCGCCGGAAACGCGAAGACCGAACAGGTCGAGCGCGTACGCCAGAATCGCCAGAATGACGACGATCACGACGATGATGATGAGGGTCTTGTTGCCCGATTTTTCAGCCATGGATGTTCCTTTTTATCCCCAGATATTCCACCAACGGAACGACGCTGCGCGGTGTTCCCGTCGATAGAGGACACCATTCGGCCATTCTGCCGCCGAGGTCACTCGAATTCGCGTCTCGTCGAGTGAAGAGCGGGGTCGCGGAGGCTGAGCCGAAAGCACTCCGAACCGGGGTAGCTCGTCCCAAAGAAAAAGCGGCGCCCCGTTCCCGGGACGCCGCCTCTATCATTCATCCGACGATGCCGGACGGAAAGCCTACTCGCCGTCGCCGACTTCCAGGTCGCTGGTGTCGATTTCGGGAACATCGACGTCGACGTCCGGGATTTCCGGCGCTTCGACGTCGACATCGACGCTGGTCTCGTCGCCGACCGCTTCCGCGCCGCCGCCGATGACACCGGTGAAGAAGAGGATCGCGATCACCGCGACGATCGCGACCAGCGCGATGATGGCGGTCGATCCGCCACCACCGCCGGTGGAGCGGGGCGGATTGGTCTCGGCGGTATTGGGGTTATTGAGATTGGGGTCGGGGTTGTTCGGATTGGGGTCGTTCATATCGGCCATATGGAAGGCTCCTTGAGAGAATTATGATCATCAATGCCGACCGGTCGTGACGGTTCCACAACGTCCCGTCCCGGGTCACGCCATGTGGATCGCCTTCACGACCTGATAGGTCTCCAGACCCTCCTTGCCGCCCTCGCTGCCGAAGCCCGAATCCTTCACTCCACCGAAGGGGGCGTCCGCGCTGGAAATGGCGAAACTGTTGATGCCGACCATTCCCGCCTCGATCATGTCGCCGAGCACGTTGGCGCGGTGCAGATCGTTGGTGAAGGCGAAGGCCGCGAGGCCGTACGGGAGGCGATTGGCCTGATGCAGCGCTTCGTCGAGATCCTTGAAGGGCCGGGTCACGGCGACCGGGCCGAACGGCTCGTCGTTCATGATATTCGCTTCGAGCGGGACATCGGCAAGCAGGGTTGGGGCGAAGAAGTTGGCATTACCCGTCGGCTCGCCTCCCGCGAGCACGCGCGCTCCCTTTGCCTTGGCGTCGGCGACCAGATCCCCGACGGCAGGGAGGCGTCGTTCGTGGGCGAGGGGACCCATCTGGACACCGTCGTCCATCCCGTTGCCGACCTTCACTCGCTGCGTCCGCTCGGCGAACCCTTCGACGAAGCGATCGTAGATGCCTTCCTGCACGTAGAAGCGGGTGGGGGAGACGCACACCTGCCCGGCGTTGCGGAATTTCTGGGGGACCAGCTTGTCGAGCGTCGCGTCGAGATCGACATCGTCGAAAACCAGCACCGGGGCGTGACCGCCCAGTTCGAGCGTGAGACGCTTCAGCCCATCGGCGGCGAGGCTCATCAAATGTCTCCCGATCGCGACCGAGCCGGTGAAGCTGACCTTCCGCACGATCGGCGAGGCCATCAGGTGGCGGCTCACCATGTCGGGCTCGCCGTGCACTAGCTGGAACACGCCTTGCGGCAAGCCTGCGTGATCGAGCGCCTTCGCGACCGCGTTGACGCAGGCGGGAGTTTCTTCGGGCGGCTTCGAAATGACGCTGCACCCCGCCGCCAACGCTGCGGCGACTTTCTTGGAGAGAAGGTAGATGGGGAAGTTCCACGGGGTGAAGGTCGCGACCACGCCCACCGGCTGACGCTGCACGATGCTGCGCTGCCCGACGGGGCGCACGAGTGTACGGCCATAGTCGCGCTTGGCTTCCTCCGCATACCATTCGAACATGCTCGCCGCGCCGTGGACTTCGCCGACCGCCTCGGCGAGTGGTTTGCCCTGCTCCTGCGTCATCGAGGCGCCGATGTCCTTCGCATTGTCCTTCAGATAGCGCGCCGCCTTGTGAAGGATGGCAGCGCGCTTCTCGACCGGCGTTGCGCGCCAGACGGGAAAGGCGCGGTCGGCAGCCAGCAATGCAGCGTCGAGATCGTCTTTGCTGGCGAGCGGCACCTCCGCGAGCGTTTCGCCGGTTGCGGGGTTGGTGACGGGCATGACGTCGCGGCCTTCGCCAGCCTTCCACGCACCGTCGATGAAGAGCTTGAGATCGGTTTGATAGGTCATGGGCTCGCTCATAGGCCGACCGTTTCGCGGTTGAAAGGGTCGGAGCCTGGCCCTAGGTCAGACGTTGAACGAACAACAATGTCAGGAGCCAGCACATGGATAAAGCCGAACTCGCCGCCAAGATGCAGGAAAACGAAGCCTGGGTCGAAGGCAAGAAGGTCAAGATCGATTATGACGACAAGGGCGTGATCATGCTCGACGGCGTCGACCACAAGGTGACCGAAGAGGACGGCGAAGCCGACACCACGATCAAGGTAAAGTGGGAAGATTGGCAGGCCATGGCCGACGGGCAGCTCGACGGCATGACCGCCTTCATGACGGGCAAGCTGAAGGTCGAGGGCGACATGTCCAATGCCATGCAGCTCCAGGGCGTCCTCGCCAAGCTGCGCGGCTGATCCGACAAGAAGCTAGTCGAAAGGGCGTTGCCGCGGATGCGCGGTGACGCCCTTTCGATTCATGCTATCAAGGCCGCGAACTCGATCGAGGAGATGCGGCGATGCGCGCGATTGTTCTGACCCTTCCGCTCGTTTTGGCGGCCTGCGAGGAGCCGGTCCCCCCGCCGCCCGAAAAGGGGGCATCCGAAATCGACGAGGCGGAGACGTCGGCGACCGCGGCGCCGACACCCGATGCGCAGAGCGAAGTCGATGAACAGGCTGTCGCAACGCTGCTCTACAACGAATTGCGCGACGCAATCGGTGATCCGTCGTCGCTAAGTCTGGAAATCGGGACCGCCGACCTGGACGGTGACGGCACGGCGGAAGTGTTGGCCTATGCAATGTCCCCGATGATCTGCGGGACGGGTGGGTGCAGCCTCTACGTACTGAGACGCGCGGGCAGCGGCTATCGAATCCTAGACGAGATCGGACCGTCGCAACTCCCCGTCTTCCGGTTGTCGCCCGGCGACGACGGCTGGGCGTCTCTAGGGGTGACCGTTTCCGGTGGCGGCATGCCCGAACAGGTGATGGAGGTCCCGCACGAGACGACGGGATATGCCGACAACCCGACCGTCGAGCCTGCACGCCCGATTCCTGCACCCGACGCCGCGCGCATCGTGATCGCACGACCGCCGCTACCCTGACGCGGGCAGGGCGCAGCGAACCGTCTATCAGTCGGCGGGGGCCTTGAACCGGCCGACGATGGCCGAAAGCCCGCGCTTCTGCCCGGAGGACAGCAGGCTCTGCTGGAACAAGCGCCCAAGCAGGTGGAGCATCAGAGCGGTAAACCCGACGAGGAGGATTGCCGCCCCGATCAGCTCGAGCGCGCCGATCCCGCTGCCGAGCCGTGCAAGCACCACGAAGGGCGTCAGGGGCGGAATCCACGTCATCGCCTCGACGATTTTCGATGCGCCGCCTGAGATGACAGCCTGCAGCAGGAAGGTGATGGGCAGCAGCAGGACGATCATCACCGGCATGAGATAGCCCTGCGCCTCGTTCATGTCGTCGCTGAGCACGCCGACACCGAGGAAGATGGTGGAAAGCGCGACATATCCCAGAATATAGAAGAACAGGATCGTCGTCACGGCGCCGACGTTGGCGACAGGCTCGATCGCGGTGCCGATGAATTCGGCGATGGCGTTCTGTTGGGTAAGTCCGACGAAAACCGCGCAGGCCACCCATACGAGCGTCATCGACAGGCCGATGGCGACGGTCCCGAGCAACTTGCCCGCCATCAGTTGTTGTGGCCGCACGCAGGCGAGCACGCTTTCGATCAGCTTGTTCGACCGTTCCTCGACCGCACCCTGGACGAGCCAGTTGCCCGACAGGATGATGCTCATCATCAACATATAGGCCAGCGCCAACGGCAGCAGGGACCGGATGACGGTGACATCTTCGGCGCCGCCGCCCGGCGGCGGGGTCGACGTGGTGATGACGGGCGTCGCGCCGTCGATCGCGAGAATGTCGGCGGGCGCGATACCGCGCTCGCTCATCAGGCGACCGCGAAGTTCGCCCTGCGACACGCCCTGGATCAGTCCGACGAGCGTCCGGCTGGGGGTGTCGTCCGCGAACAGCTGGATCGCCGGAGTCTCGGCATAATCTTCGTCGATCAGGACGACGAGATCGGGGGGCGGATTGGCTTCGTCACCCCCGTCGAAGATGGTGCCGCGCTGCTCCTCGATCGCCTCTGCCGACAATCCGGCGAGCGTCTCGGGCGTATCGACGATCTCGTACCAGGGCGCGGGCGCCTCGAACGGCGGCGTCGTTTCGTCGCGCACCGCATCGATCCGCTCCTGCGCCGCCTCGATCCCGCCGCTTTCGCGAAACGCCGCAGCGTCCGCAGGCGTGAAATCGCGCGCATATTCGGTCCACACCACTCCCTCGATCCGTTCTTCCAGATCGTGACGCCTGGCGTAGCGCGAGAGCGAGCGTAGAGTTTCCAGGTCGTTCTCGATCTCGATGCGCTGCTGGATCGCTTCGCCGACCGGTCCGGCGTCGCGGTCGATGAGGACGATCCGTTCGGCTTCGTCGTCATCGAGCAGATCGGTGATCAGCGGACCCACGAACAAGAGCGCGGGGAGCAGCAACATGGTCACCCAGAAGCTCTTCATGCGGGCGATGTGACGGAATTCGCGCGCGGCGATGAGCAGGACGTTCTTCATTTCACATTCTCCTCGCCGACGAGATGCACGAAGACGTCGTGCAGGCTCGCGCGGTCGACGTCGAACCGTCGCAGCGCGGTCCCGGAAGCGGTCAACCGTTCCAGCAGGTCCATGGCGCGCGTGTCGGATCGGAGCGTGACTTCATAGTCCTTCCAGCCGCCGGCACCCGTGCCGACCGCCTCGACCTTCGCGACGCCAGGCAGGGTCGTGGGATCGACTTGGCTGGTCATTTGAACCTTGGTGGCAAGCAGTTCGCGCGCCTCGTCCGGCGTCCCCTCGAACTGCTTCGCACCCTTCTTGAGCACGAGCATCCGGTCGCACAGTCGTTCGACATGCTGCATCACGTGGGTCGAGAAGACGACCGCCGCACCCTTGTCCCGGGCGCGCAGGATCTCGTCCTCGAGCAGTTGCTGGTTGACCGGATCGAGGCCCGAGAAGGGTTCGTCGAGGATCAGCAACTCGGGCGAATTGACGATCGAGGTCGCCAGCTGGACCTTTTGCGCCATGCCCTTCGACATGTCCTGGATCGGCGATTTGGCGCGGTCGCCAAGACCGAAACGTTCGAGCAGCGCCAGCCCCTCGCGCTTGGCGTCGCCGGGGCTCATGCCCTTCATCTGTCCGAAATAGGCAACCGTCTCGATCGCGCTCATCTTGGGATAGAGGCCGCGTTCTTCGGGAAGGAAGCCGATGCGGTCGCCCTGTTCGGGACCCGGCGGGCCGCCCAGTACCTCGATCCGCCCTTTCGTCGGGCGAATGATGTCGAGCACCATGCGCATGCTGGTCGTCTTGCCCGCTCCGTTGCCGCCGAGAAATCCGAAGATCTCCCCCGGCCGGACCTCGAACCCGACATCGTCGACGGCAACAATATCGCCGAACCGCTTCGTCACCCCGTCCATCAACAGCAATGCCATCGACGTTCACCCCCCGTGTTTTGCGTTCGCCCTCACGAAAGGGCGTCCCACCCGGCCAAGTCAAGTTCGGGTTCGACGAACGGCTTGTCAGCATGGTTCTGCGAACCTAGGCCGGGGGCAAGCCACGAAGGAGCCGTCCGACATGAAACTGATTTACGATTCCGCCACCGCGGCGCTTGATGGGGTCCTGAGAGACGGGATGCTGATTGCCGCTGGAGGCTTCGGCCTGTGCGGTATTCCCGAACGACTGCTCGACGCGATCCGCGATAGCGGGGTGAAGGATCTCACCTTCGCGTCGAACAATGCCGGGATCGACAACGAGGGCATTGGCAAGCTGCTTCGTACCAAGCAGGTGAAGAAGATGATCTCGTCCTATGTCGGCGAGAACAAGGAGTTCGAGCGGCAATTCCTCGCCAAGGAGCTCGAAGTCGAATTCTGCCCGCAGGGAACGCTCGCTGAACGGATGCGCGCGGGCGGGGCGGGCATCCCGGGCTTCTACACCAAGACGGGCGTCGGCACGGTCGTTGCCGAGGGCAAGGAAGTGAAGCAGTTCGACGGAGAGGATTACATTCTCGAGCGCGGCATCTTCGCCGACTTGTCGATCGTGAAGGGGTGGAAGGCGGACGAGGCGGGCAACGTGATGTTCCGCAAGACCGCGCGCAACTTCAACCAGCCTGCCGCGACCTGCGGCAAGATCTGCGTCGTGGAGGTCGAGGAAATCGTCCCGACGGGTTCGCTCGATCCCGACTGCATCCATCTGCCCGCCGTATTCGTCGATCGCCTGATCACCGGCGCGCCCTACGACAAGAAGATCGAATTCGTGACGACCCGCGAGAAGGAAGACGCATGATGCTGATCGCCGCCCTTCTGGCCGCCGCCGTGCCACTGGCCGCCCAACCCGCCGAGGAAGCCAGCATCGTTGCCCCGCACGACGCCGAGGATGTCGCCGCGATCGATCGGGTCATGCGCGACGTCTATGCCGTCATCTCCGGACCAGCCGGGCAGGAACGCGACTGGGACGCGATGCGCGCGATGTTCACTGACGACGCCCGGCTCTACGCAATCACGCCGCAAGGGCTACGCGGCGGGACGGTCGACGATTACATCACCAGCAGCGGACCGTTCCTGATCGAGAACGGCTTTACGGAGCGCGAGATCGGTCATCGGCTCGAACTCTACGGCAATCTGGCGCAGGTCTGGTCGTCGTATGAAGGTACTTTCACGATGGACGGCGAACTGCGCAGGGTGCGCGGGATCAACAGCTTTCAACTGATGCAGGACGGAAGCGGGACCTGGAAGGTCCACTCCATTCTCTGGCAGCAGGAAACGCCCACGATGCCGCTGCCGATCGACATGGATAATCAAGGAGGCGATTGATGCCCTGGGATCGTAATCAGATGGCGGAGCGCGCCGCCAAGGAGCTTCAGGATGGCTATTTCGTCAATCTCGGTATCGGGATTCCGACGCTGGTCGCCAACTACATTCCCGAGGGGAAGACGGTCACGCTGCAGTCGGAAAACGGGATGCTCGGCATCGGACCGTTCCCGACGAAGGACGAGGTCGATGCCGACCTGATCAACGCGGGCAAGCAAACGATCAGCCAGCTGCCGCAGTCGAGCTATTTCGACAGCGCGACCAGCTTCTCGATGATCCGCGGCGGACATATCGATCTGACCGTCCTGGGCGCGATGGAGGTCAGCGAGGACGGCGACATCGCCAACTGGATGATCCCCGGCAAGATGATCAAGGGCATGGGCGGCGCGATGGACCTCGTCGCGGGGGTCAAGAAGATCATCGTGGTGATGGAACATGTGTCGAAGGGCGGCGATCCGAAGTTCAAGCCCGCATGCGACCTGCCGCTTACCGGGCAGAACGTCGTCGACATGATCATTACCGATCTCGGCGTGTTCCGCCGCAAGGACCACGACAGCGCGTTCGAACTGATCGAACTGGCCCCCGACGTGACCGAGGACGAGATCGCCGAGAAGACGACCGCGGCGTACGAGGTCGCGCTTTGAGGCTGGCGATCGCCGCCGCTGCTGCGCTGGCCGTCGCGGGCTGCGAGGGCGGGGGCGAGGCGGTGACGCTCGACGGATCGAGCGAGGAAGCGTTCGTGGCTTCTGCCGCCGCCGCCCGTGCGCAACTGCCGCTCGAAGACCGGCTGGTCTTCGATGAGGCGATGAATTCGGTGGGCCAGCGATCGCACCGGACCGCCGACAAGGACCTGCTGCGCCGCCGCACGTTCGACGGCATGACCGCGGAAGAGGTCGTCTCCGAGGCCCACGCCCGCGGGATCGACTAGAGGAGAAAGACCGATGCGCATTCTTCGCAGCCACGAAGTGGGTGGCCCCGAAACGCTCAAACTCGACGACATTGAGCCGCCCGAACCCGGCCCGGGCGAGGTTCGTGTCGCGGTGAAGGCGAGCGCAATCAACTATCCCGACGTCCTCATCATCGAGGACAAGTATCAGATGAAACCGCCGCGCCCCTTCGCCCCGGGAGGCGAAATCGCGGGTGTTGTCGACGCGCTGGGTGACGGGGTCGAGGGCATTTCGGTCGGGGACCGGGTTATCGCGGTGCCCGGCTTCGGCGGGTTGGCCGAACAGGTCGTCATTCCGGCGAAGAGCGCGATCCCGCTGCCCGAAAGCCATTCATTCACCGACGGGGCAGCGATGCTGTTGACCTACGCAACGGCGATCCACGCCTTGAAGGACCGTGGTCGACTGGCCGAAGGCGACGAGATGCTCGTCCTCGGTGCCGCGGGCGGAGTCGGCCTGGCGACGATCGAACTCGGCAAGGCGATGGGTGCGCGTGTCGTCGCGGCCGTATCGAACGAGGACAAGGCCGATGCCGCGAAGAAAGCCGGCGCGGACGAGGCGATCGTCTACCCACGCGGCGACCTCGACCGCGATGCGCAAAAGGCGTTGTCGCAGCAGTTCAAGGATGCTGCACGGGGCGAAGGTTTCGACGTGGTCATGGACCCCGTCGGCGGGGCCTATGCCGAACCCGCGCTGCGCAGTCTCGGCTGGCAGGGCCGCTACCTGGTGGTGGGATTTCCCGCGGGCATTCCCGCGCCGCCGCTCAACCTCACTCTGCTCAAGGAAGCGGAGGTCTCGGGCGTGTTCTGGGGCGCGTTTGCGCAACGCGATTCCAAGGCCAACGCCGCGCACGTCGCCGAGCTTTTCCGCCTGTGGGACGCGGGCAAGATCGCGCCGGTCGTGACCGAGACCTTCCCGCTTGAGAAAGGTGGGGAGGCGATCGCGACCCTGGGATCGCGCGAGGCGATCGGGAAGATCGTCGTCACGATGGACTGATGGCGCAACTGAACGACCCCAAGGCGTTGCCGCTGATGCCGGTAGGCTGCTGGGCGGTGCCGTTGGGGCTCGTGATCGCGGCAATCATCTTCGGCAACGACGGGTTCGATCCGTCGTGGGTGACGCTGACGCTGGGCGTCGTGTTCGGCCTGTTCGGCTACGCCTACGGCGAACGCGCGTTCATGGCGCGGCGGCGGGGCGAGGCCGGTTTCGCTCGTCGGCAATGGTACCGCGCGTTCATCGCGCTGGCACTGGCAGGGCTGTTCCTCAGCCTGTGGTTCTTCAGCCGCTGACCCGACACTTCAACGGATAGCTGATCGGCAGGTGGAAGGTGCCGGCTGTTGGATTTGTCCGACAAGCGCGACGCCGTCCGTAGTTCGGTTCGCGGAATCCGGATCTCTCCCAGGCTGGCAACAAAAAAGGGCCGGTCCGAAGACCGACCCTTCCCTGTTCTGGCGCCCGTTACCGGGTGCCGCGGGCGTTAGCCACGCTCCGGCTCCGGCGGGGGAGGCGGCGGCGGCGGCGGCGGCGGCGGCGGCGGGCAGTCTTCCGTCGCCAAGATCACCGTGCCGTCGGGGCAGGTAATCGTCGCCGGCGGCGGAGGCGGCGGCGGCGGGGGCGGCGGGGGAGGCGGCGGCGGGGGAGCAGCTTCGCGACCGAAGTTGAAGATCACCGAGCCCATCATGGACTGCGATTCCCACTCGTCGTTGAAGCTCGTCTGCACCAGCTGGTTGCTGTTCGCGCTCGAGAAGAGCGGACCGAATTCGTCGCCATCGAGTTCGAGGACGAAGTAACGATACTTCGCGCCAATTTCGACGTTCGGGGTGATCGCGAAACGGATGCCGGCGATGCCCTGGTAGGCGAGGCCGCCGTCATTGAACCCGAGCTGGTCGAGCTGGCCGTAGCCAATACCGCCACCACCGTAGAAGTTGATTCCGCCACCACCGAAGTCGAGCAGGCCGTTGGCCATGACCGACCAGACCTTGGCGTCGGCATCGATGTTGAGGATGTCAAAATCGTCGTTGGTCAGGAAGACCGGAACCGTCGAGCCGTCATCGTCATCGTCGATGGTATCGAGCAGGGCGGCGTTGAACGCGCTGCCGAAACCTTCGAAGTTGCGGAGCTGGTCGATGTTGGCCTTCTTATAGGCGCCTTCGACTTCGACCCGGAAGAAGCCGAAATCGTAGCCGAGAATGGCGTCGATGTCGTAGCCGTCTTCATAGTCGCGAACGTAGAAGTTCGAAACCGTGGTTCCGCCAACGTTCGCCGTGATGGCCGCGTCCTGTTCATCGGGGAACAGGAAGCCGCCTTCGATGCCGATATACGGCCCACGATCCTGCGCAAGCGCGGGCGACGTCATAAACGTCGCGGCGCCGAGCGCTGCAAGTGCCAATGTTTTTTTCATAGATGAATACCCTCTTACTGCTGGTTTCATGCCAAAGCGCGATACGAGGTAACGTTCCACGATGCCCCCGCTTCGCCAAGTTCCGTTGCATGGACGACACAGTTCTTCAAGCCTTTTCGAGCCGTCAGAACAAGACATGGAGCGAACGAAAGGCTATCTTGTTCATCGTAAACCAACTTTATTTCCTGTAACAGTGAGACCCATGAACAAGATTTCTCTCTTTGCCGCCATTCCTGCGCTGTTTCTGGCCGCTCATCCGGCGCTCGCGCAGGACCGTTCGACCCCCGCCAATGGTGCCGTCCAGGCCAGCGACGCCCGCTGGTCGGGTGCGCCCGAGCAGACTGCGGCCGCCGAGCGGCTGATCGGCCTGCTCGAATATGCCGATTTCGAAGGTTACGCCGAGGGGCCCGCGCTCGCGGCTCAGGCGAAGGAACTTCAACGCAAGGCCGCCGCGGGCGACGCGATGGCGGCCCGAGGGCTCGCCACGCTGCTCGACCGGGCTTACCTCGATTATGTCACGACGCTGCAGGCCGAAGTGCCTTATGTCGAATATGGCGACGGAGCGCAGATCCCGCGCCGTTTCTCGCGCACCGATCACCAGACGCTGCTGACCCACGCGCCGAACCTCGACACGCTGGTGCGCCAGCAGACGACGATGAACGTGGTCTATGAAGGTCTGCGCCAACAGGCCCATACCTATGGCCGCAGCCTCGAGCCCGAGGCGAAGGATGCGCTGCGCGGCACGCTGATGCGCTTGCGCGCGCTGCCGAAGCGCAACCGCTTCGTGCTGGTCGACATCGCCAGCCAGCGGTTGTGGATGTACGACGGCGGACAACCCGTCGACAGTATGAAGGTCGTCGTCGGTCGGAACGAGATCTCGCAGGGCATCGATTCCCGTACGCCGATGATCATGTCGACGATCCATTACGCGACCCACAATCCCTATTGGCACGTCCCGTTCGCGGTGCTGCGCAAGACCGTCGGCAACAATATCAAGAACCAGGGCAACAGCTATCTGAAGAGCCGCGGGTACGAGATCGTGGACAGGTGGGCGAACGATGCCGCGATCCTCAGTCCGGCGGACGTCGACTGGTCGACCGCACTGTCGGTTCCCGATGCGCTGAAGGTCCGGCAGCTGCCGGGCGGGGCGAACTCGATGGGCAACTTCAAGTTCAACTTCCCCAACGCCACCGGCATCTATCTGCACGACACGCCGATGAAAACGTATTTCAACGAGACCGATCGCGCACGGTCGAACGGCTGCATCCGGCTCGAGGATGCGCGTCGTTTCGCTAGCTGGCTGTATAAAGGCCAGGGCGTTCCCGATATCGACGCGGCCGAAACGCACGACACGTTGCCCGAGGGCGTGCCGGTGTTCGTCACCTACATGACGGCGCAGGCGGTCGACGGGTCGATGAGCTATGCCGCCGACGTCTACGGCTTCGACGGCAATCGCGAACGGGTCGCCGAAATCGATGCGGCGGCCGAGCAGGCCAATCGCGACGAGGCCGCGAACCTCTAGTTGCCTGTCGGTCCCGCGCGGCTTATCGCGCGGGACGATACGCACTCTATAGTATATAAGGGGACAGCCGATGGCCGACATGAACGATCGCGAAAAGGCGTTCGAGAACAAGTTTGCTCGCGACCAGGAAATGCAGTTCAAGATCACCGCGCGCCGCAATCGGCTGCTCGGTCACTGGGCGGCGGAAAAGATGGGCCTGACCGACGTCGAGGCGGACAATTACGCCAAGGAAGTCGTGCGCGCCGATTTCGAGGAAGCGGGCGACGAGGACGTCATCCGCAAGGTGCTGGGCGATCTCACCAACGCCGAATGCGATGTCAGCGAAGCCGACATCCGCGCCGCGCTGGAGAACAAGCAGGTCGAGGCCCGTCGTCATTTCATCGAGAGCATGGACTGATGCCGATGAGCGCCGAGGAGATTACGGCGCACATCAAGGATGCGCTGCCCGATGCGACCGTCGAACTGACCGATCTGGCGGGCGACAACGACCATTGGGCCGCCGTGGTGACCAGCGCCCAGTTCGAGGGGCTGAGCCGGGTGAAGCAGCACCAGAAGGTCTATGCCGCGTTCGGGGGCAAGATGGGCGGGGAGTTGCATGCGTTGCAACTGACCACCAAATGTCCCTCTGACACGAAGCAATAAGGGACCCGAGCATGAGCGACGCCAAGACCAAGATCGACGAGACCGTGAAGAACAACGATGTGGTGTTGTTCATGAAGGGATCGAAACTGTTTCCGCAGTGCGGCTTTTCCGCGCGGGCGGTGGCGATACTCGACCATCTGGAGACCGAATTCGAGACTGTCGACGTGCTCGCCGATCAGGAGATCCGCGCCGGCATTAAGGATTATTCGGACTGGCCGACCATTCCCCAGCTCTATGTCGGTGGCGAGTTCGTCGGCGGGTCGGACATCATGATGGAAATGGTCGAGAGCGGCGAGTTGAAGACGCTGATCGACCAGAAGACCAAGGGCTGAGCCCATTCTCGCGACCGGTAAAGAAAAAGGGACGGTGAAAGGGGACCAGATACCTCTTTCACCGTCCCTTTGGCTTGGTTTGTGGAACCAATGTGGACGTCCAACACATTGCACGGCGCGTGCCAGTTTGCCGGAACGGCAGAAATCGGCGATAAATAGCAGTGCGCGTGATGCGTCCGCGATCAAGGTTGTCAAATTTTCCGACAAGTGGGGCCGCGCGGCCTGATGCTGCAGCAGAGCCCCCGTCCGCTGACGATCTGCGATTTGACGCAAAGCTGGTCGGAGACGGGCGGCGGGATCGGGACCTATATCCGGCGCAAGCGACGCCACATTCTCGAGAATACCGATTTCCGGCACCTGCTGATCGTCCCGGGGGACCGCGACGCGGTGCGGGTCGAGGGGCGTTCGATCCATTGCACGATCAAGTCGCCGCTGGTGCCCAAAAGGACCAACTATCGGCTGCTGCTGCGCAACAATGCGGTGCGCGAATTGCTGGGCGAGCATCTGCCGGACATCATCGAGTGTCAGGACGCCTACAACCTGCCGTGGGCGGCTTTGCGCCATGCGCGTGCCCATCCCGGAACGGGGACGGTCGGCGGCTACTGCACCGATTTTCCGACCGTTTATATCGGCGAGACGATCGAGGGATGGGGCTGGCCGCGGATGGCCGCATGGGGACGCAACCGCGCCTATGCCTATTGCGAGCGGCTCTACAAGAAATTCGACGCGGTCTACGCGATGAGCGTCCATGGCGGGGGCGCGCGACTGGAATCGCTGGGCATCGATCCCGTCCACCGGATGCACCGCGGCGTCGAGCTGCGCAGCTTCCGCCCCGCGCTGCGCGACGCGGCGCTGCGGGACAGTCTGGGCGTCGCCGCCGACGCGCCGCTGTTCATCTATGCCGGACGGCTGGACGCGGAGAAGGGTGCCGACGTGGTGGGTGCGGCCTTCCGCCGGTTGCCCGAGGAACTGGGCGCGCACCTTCTGATGCTGGGCGAGGGGCCGATGCGCGATGCGCTGGCCGCCTCGCATCCCCGTCTTCACGCGCCCGGCTATGTTGCGGATCGCGACCTGCTCGCCCGGTGGTTGGCGAGCGCGGACATCTATCTGACCGGCATGGCGTTCGAGACGTTCGGCATTTCCATCATCGAGGCGCAGGCGTGCGGGCTTCCGGTCGTGGGCGTCGCGGCCGGTGCGATGATCGACCGCGTGCCGCCCGAGGCCGGGGCCCTGGTCCCGGTCGGCGACGCGGATGCGATGGCGAAGGCCGCGCTGGAACTGTGGAACGGCGATCGCGCCGCGATGGGCGACGCGGCGCGCGCGCTGGCCGAACCCTATAGCTGGGCTGCGGCGATGCAGCGACTGTTCGGCACCATCTATCCCGCCGCGCTGGCCAATGCGGCCGACCGCGCCGCCGCAGAGGGCGGGGGCCCCGGCGAGGAACGGGCGCGCAAGGCCGCCGAACTGGTTTCCAGCTAGTCGCGAAAGCGAACCCCGAATACGCCTCGGTTCGCGTTTTTCTACTTGCCCGAATGACCGCAGGCCATCCGTCGAAACACGCTTGACGTTTACATCTATAGTCGTAATGACTACAGGAGTAATCGAAAGGGGCGATTCCCGATGGACAAACGTGTCAGCGAAGCCGAACTGGAAATCATGGAAGCGCTGTGGGCAGCGGACGAACCGCTGACCGCGACCGCGGTGGCCGACGCCCCGGGGGTCGAGGAGCGCGGCTGGAGCCTGCCGACGATCAAGACGATGCTATCGCGGCTGACGACCAAGGGTGCGGTTGCCTATCGGGCCGACGGACGGCGCTATCTCTATTCCCCCGCGATCCGGCGCGAGGCCTATGTCGGCGATGAATCGCGGCGGCTGGTCGATCGCCTGTTCGGGGGCAGGCTGTCGCCGATGATCGCAAGGCTGGCCGAGGACGAGGCGATTTCGGACGAGGAGATCGCCGAGATCGAGGCGCTGCTGAAGGAGCTCAAGCAATGACCGACTGGCTGCTCGATACCCTGTTGTGGACCGCAGTCCTGATGGTGGCGGTGCTTGCCGTGCGCGGCGCCGTTGCTGAGAAGTTCGGGGCGCGGGTCGCCTATGCGTTGTGGTTGCTGCCGATCGCGCGGCTGACGATGCCGACAATGACGACCACGCTGGAGCGCGAACCCGCCGCTGTCGGCGCGGGGTCCGGAGCGGGGCTCTCTCTGTCGACGGACGGGATCGGGGTCGATGTCGCCGTCATGAACAAGACCGCCGGTGCGGTGCGCACGAGCGCGCTCGACACGTTGACGGCGTGGCTCGAGACGATCGACGTCGGGCTGCTGTTCCTGACCGTGTGGGGCGCCGGAGCGATCGCGACCTTCGGCTGGCACCAGCTGCGCTACTACCGTGATCGCCGCGCGGTGCTCGCCGCCGGAACGCGGCGCGGACGGTTCGGGGGGATCGAACTGATCGTCTCGCCCGAGGCGCCCGGGCCGATGGCGCTCGGCACGCTTCGCCGCGTGATCGCGCTCCCCCAGACCTATCTCGACGCGTGCAGCGACACCGAGCTGGAGCTGGCGCTCGAGCATGAACTTTCGCATCACCGTTCGGGGGATCTGTGGGCGCGGCAGGCGGGGCTCGTCCTCCTCTCGCTCCACTGGTTCAACCCCATCGCCTGGAAGGCTTACGCCGCCTTTCATTTCGACCAGGAAGCCGCTTGCGACGCTCGCGTCCTGGCACGGCGGGGAAGCGCGGCACGGGCCGACTACGGCCGCGCCATCGCCCGCTCCGCCGCGCCGCTGCGCATCCTGACCGCCAATGCCCGCGACACCGATCTCAAACGGAGACTGACCATGATGAAGAATGTGTCGCACCGCCCGCTGGGCGTCCTGCTGATCGCTGCCGCCGCGGTGGTGATCGTTCCCGCCACCGCCAGCCGCGCGGTCGCTTATGTCGATGGCGATGCGCCCGAAGCGCCCGCAGCGCCCTTGCCGCCCGAGGCACCAAGGCCGCCGAAGGCTCCCGAAGCACCGAAGCCGCCCGAAGCGCCGCTGGCGCCGCTCGCCGCCAGCCTGTCCGCGATGCAGGACTTGGGCGAGGGATACGAGGGCGAGTGGGGCGAGAGCGAGACTCGCCGCGTCATGACGCGCGGTGGGTCCAAGCCCTACAGCCAGATGACGCCCGCCGAGCGCGCCGAGTTCGACGCGGTGATCCGCGAATTGCGCAGCGAACTGGCCGAACTGCGCGCGGAGCGCCCGGAGGTCATGCGCGAATTCCGGGTCGACATGCGCGAAGCGCGCGAGGAAGCGCGGCGCGAGAGCGTCGAGGCGGAAGCGGAAATCGCCGAGGGCCTGCGCGAGATCGACGAGGCGATCGCCGAAGTCCGGGCCGAATCCGCCGAGATCCGGGCCGAAGGCGGCAATCCCGAAGCGGTAATCGCCGGTCTTCAGGCGGCACGCAGCACGCTCGCGGCGATGGACATGGGGGCGATCATCGAAAGCTCGCTGTCGTCGGTCGACGAGTCGATTGTCGTCCAGTCTCTCGATGCCGCAGAAGTCGGGATGACCGCGGCGCTCCGCGACATGGAAGCCCGCCGGAACCGCTGAGGGTCTGTCCCGAACCCCCGAGGCTCTGGCGCGCGGGGAGCGTTCATGGCAACACCCGTGCCGTGGACGCTCCCTACACCCTTGCCGAGCCCGTGCATCCGGGGATCGAGCGCGTGCTGGCGCGCAATCCGTCGCCCTATACCCACACCGGTACGCAGACCTATCTGGTCGGCGATACCGAGCGGGTGGTGGTGGTCGACCCCGGTCCCGATCTCGACGATCATGTCGAGGCGATCATCGCCGCGATCGGCGCGCGCGAGACGGTCGCCATCGCCTGCACCCACACCCACCGCGATCACAGCCCCGCCAGCCAGCCGCTGGCGGCGCGCACCGGGGCGCCGATCGTCGGCTGCGCGCCGCTGGCGCTCGAGGACACGGGGCCGCGCGCGGACGCGAGCTTCGATCACGACTACAGTCCCGACCGGGTACTGGCCGACGGTGAGGGCTTGGCGATCGGGGAGGAGATGCTGGTGGCGGTCGCGACCCCGGGGCACACGTCGAACCATCTCTGTTACGCGTGGCGCGGGGCGTTGCTGACGGGCGATCACGTCATGGGCTGGTCGACGACGGTGGTGGTTCCGCCCGATGGGGACATGGGCGCCTATCTGGCGAGCCTCGAGACGTTGCTGGATCGCGAACAGGACGAGATTTATTTCCCGGCGCACGGCAAGCCGATCGAACAGCCGCGGCGGCTGGTCCGGCACCTGCTGGGCCATCGGAAAAGTCGCGAGAAACAGATCATGGACCGGGTCGCGGCGGGAGACGAGGACATCCCGACGATCGTCGCGAACTGCTATCCCGGGCTGGACGAGCGCCTGGTGCCCGCCGCGGGGGGATCGGTGCATGCGCATCTCATAGAACTTCGGCGGCAGGGCCGCGTTGAGGAGGTCGAGGAGGGCGTATGGCAATCGGCGACCTAGAAATGGAAAAGAAGCAGGGCGTGTGGCGCCCGATTATCCTGACCGGGCTGGTCGTGGTGGTCCTGCTGATCGGCTACACGCTCGCGAGCCGGTTGCTCGGCGAGGCCGAGCGGGGACCGGACCCCGACACGATCGTGTCGACGAGCCTGCAGGCGATGCAGGCGCAGAACCGGCTGACGCCCTTTACCGCCCGCTTCGTGGCGGTGGTGACGTCGCGCCAGCGGCGGTTCGGCGGGCTGCTGTCGGCGGAGCGTACGCTGATCCTGCCCGGGACCGCGCGCTACGAGATCGACATGGCGAGCCTGACGCGCGAGGATCTGGAGTGGGATCCGGCCAGTTCGACGCTGACGGTAACGTTGCCCGAACTGGAAATCGCCGGGCCGGACGTCGATCTGGAAGGCGCGCGTGAATATGCCGACGAGGGGATCCTCGGCGCGGTGACCGATGCCGAGGAGGTGTTGAGCGACGCCAATCAGGCCGCGGCGCTGCGCGATCTTCGCGCCCAGGCCCGCAGCGCGGTCCCGATGAACGCGGCGCGGGAGGCAGCCCGCGATGCGGTGGCGCGCAATTTCGAGCTTCCGCTGGCCGTGGCGGGGATGGAGAATGCACGGGTCGTGGCGCGCTTCGCCAGCGACCCCGATCCCGACAATGACGAATATCTGGACGCCTCGCGCCGACCGGCCGATGCGATCCGCGACCGCAACGAGCGCCGAGCGCGCCAAGGAGCGAATTGATGAGCACAATCGAACGCCCGCCCGTGGGCGAGGAGCTGCTGTCCGAGATCGAGCGGCTGAAGAAGGAGCGCAATGCGGTCATTCTGGCGCATTACTATCAGAAGCCCGAAATCCAGGACCTCGCCGATTTCGTGGGCGACAGTCTCGATCTGTCGCGCAAGGCGGCGGCGACCGATGCCGAGGTGATCGCCTTTTGCGGGGTACGGTTCATGGCGGAGACGGCGAAGATCCTGTCGCCCAAGAAGACCGTCATCCTGCCCGACATGGATGCCGGGTGCAGCCTGGAAGACAGTTGCCCGCCGGACCAGTTCAAGGCGTTCCGCGAGGCGCATCCCGATCATATCGCGCTGACGTACATCAACTGTTCGGCGGAGGTGAAAGCGCTGTCGGACATCATCGTGACGTCGAGTTCGGCGCAGGTCATCCTCGACCAGATTCCGAAAGACCAGAAAATCATCTTCGCGCCCGACCGGCATCTCGGCGGCTATCTGGCGCGCAAGTCGGGGCGCGACATGCTGCTGTGGCCGGGCATCTGCATCGTGCACCAGGCGTTCTCGGAAACCGAACTTCTTAAATTGAAGGCCGAGCATCCCGACGCGCCGGTGGCGGCGCATCCCGAATGCCCACCGCATATCGTCGAGCATGCCGATCATGTCGGGTCGACCAGTTCGATCCTGAAATTCTGTGCCGAGGCGCAGGCCGACACGGTGCTGGTCGCCACCGAGCCGCACATCATCCACCAGATGGAGAAGGCGCGGCCCGATACGACGTTCATCGGCGTGCCGGGGGGCGACGGGAACTGCAATTGCAACATGTGCCCGTACATGGCGCTCAACACGCTGGAGAAGCTCTACGTCGCGCTGCGCGATCTGGAGCCCCAGATCGACCTCAGCCCAGAATTGATGGACGCGGCGCGCAAGCCCCTCGACCGAATGCTCGACATGGCCGGACGGACCGTGGGGCAGGGCGACGTCGGCAAACCGCAGATGGACGGCGACTGAGCAAATAAAAGAAAGGCGGTCCCCGCACTCGCCTGCGGGGACCGCCTGGTGCGGTGCCATGGTGGCGCGCCTTACGCGCCGATCAGCACCGTCGAACCGATATCGGTCATCGAGAAGATGTTCTTGGCGAACTGCTTGGGCAGTCGGACGCAACCCGCGCTCGCGGCATAGCCGGGATTGGGGCCAGCGTGCAGCGCGATGCCGTACTTGTCGATGAATTGCGTGTAGGGCATCGGCGTGTTGTCGTAGGCCTTGGAGTAATGCATCGATTTCTTCATCCAGATGGGGAAGATGCCCTGCGGCGTGAGCTTGTTGTCACGGGCGGTCGAAACCGATGCGGCGCCGACCAGCGTGTCGCCCTTGTAGGCGAAGGCTAGCTGCTTCGAGATGGACACGACGATGCGCATGTCGCCCGACGCTCCGTCGTCATCCCAGCGATACTTGTTGGCCGAGATGGACGATACGCCGAACTTGTCCTTCATGTCGCGAAAGCCCCGTTCGGCCTGCTTGGCGGCCTCGGTGCGCGCGGCATGGGTTTCGAGCGTGTTGGTCCCGCCGGCAATGTCGCCGGTGATGCGCACGTCGGCGGCAGTATAATCGTAGGCGACGCCATTATAGAAATAGGTGCGTTCGGTGGTCGAGGCGTCGTAGGTCACTTCGGCCTCGACTTCCTTCGCGTTCTTGGAAACGGAAGTCGCGGTATCGATCGAGTTGGCGGCAGTCGCGGGGGTCGTCAGAGCGAGCGCGGCGGTCGCCAGCAATGCAGCTAGCGTTTTCATAATATTGACCTTTTTCAAAGCGAGTTCACCCAATCAAAGCCGCAGGACGGGTGAGGTTCCTTTCGTTACGCTACCGCAACGCCAAGCTGTTCATCGGAGAGCGGCAGGGTGTGAGGGGTTAGATACGCCTGAAGCTCGCGGGTGAGGCGTTGGGCTGAGTACCTTGTCGATGGCGTCCGAGCGAGATCGGGAAATCGACGGCGGGAAGGTCGATGATCGCCGCGAACGGCGCGGTAACGCGCCTATTCGCGAGGCAAGGCGGCAGGGTCGCTCGCCGGGTGGTGGCGGTCGAGATGCTTGCGCACGATTCGCAGGTTGCGGCTGTTGGAACGGAAAAAGAAGTCGGGGACGACGCCGATCACGGGGATTGCGCCCAGACCCATGTCCAGGAGCGTGTTGAGGTTCATCCGCGCCAGCTGCCATTTCGACAGGCCGAGGTTGCGCGCTTCCCAGACCAGATAGCTCCCGAGCGCGGCGCCCGAGAGGGTGCCGACGCCGGGAACGAGGCTCAAGAGCGCATCGAGGCCGACGGGGCGGTTGATGCCGGGAACGACGAAGAGGTTTTCGAGCAGCTTTTCGAGCCGTTCGATCCGGCGGCGCACGTCGCCCGGTTCCTTCGACAGACGGGCGCGGTCGTACAGGTCGGTTCCGGTCATCGGCGGCCCTCTCTCGAACGGAGCAAGCCGGCATCATGCCGCGCAAAACGATTCTCGACAAATCCGTCGAGCCCGGCTCCCACCAGCGACCAGCGCACCGGGGCGGCCAGCGGCAGGAACAGGGCCTCGTTCTGGATCCGCAGGGTGGCTTCGAGCAGCGCCTGACGCCGCTCCGCGAGATCGCGGGTATCGCGGGCGCGATCCAGAAGCGAATCGGTTTCCTCGCTGCAGATCGTGCTGCGGTCGCAGCGGAAGTGGTTGAGATACCAGCCCGCGTTCATCGCCGGTGCGACCGCATCGACGAGGACGAAATCCGCGTTCGATGGCCCGTTGGCGCGCTCGACCCGCAACCCGATCGTCCCCCAGTCGGCGACGAGCCGCTGGAACAGCGTGTCAGCGCCGGGGCCCTGGGGCAGGTCGACGGTGACGGTCGACCCGTCGAGGTCGCGTTCCTCGAGCAGTGCGCGCGCGCCGGAACGCCGTGCCTCCAGATCGGCCTGGACGAAGTCGGGGACGGTCGCGTCGCTGGGAACGTCGAGTCCCGATTGCAGGATCGTGGCGCGGGGAAGCAGCCCCGATACGCCCAGCGATCGAACGAGCGCGTCGCGGTCGATCGCGCGGTTGAGCGCGCCGCGCAGTTCCGGATCCGCAAGGAGAGCGCTGTCACTGACCGGGCGCAGGCCGAACAGTCCGGCGACCGGGTCGATCCGCGGCGCCCCGAACAGGCCGCTCGCCTCCTGCGCCAGGGGAAGAGTGTCGAAGCGTCCGCCGGTCACGAGATCGACCTCGCCCGCCGCGAATCGTTCGAGCGCGTCCACAATGCCCGCCTGTTCGATCATCAAGCGCTGTTCGCTCACGACCTCCTCGTCCATGTCGTCGGCGAGCCGGCCGAGAAGAATGGCGCCTTCCTCGTCGTCGTCCGCCTCGCTGGGCAGGACGGTGAAGGGGCCCGTCGCGACGTCGCCGTCGCGGATCGCGAACGTTGGTTGGGCGAGGAGTTGGAGGAGGAAGGGCCGGGGGCTGTTCAGGCGGATCTCGATGACGCGGTCGGTCATCGCCTCGATGTCCTCGATCGCGCCGACGGTATCGCCGAAGGGAACGCTGGCTTCCTCGAACTGGCGGGCCAGCGTGCGCGCGACGCGATCGGCGGCGACCGGGTCCCCGTCGCTCCACCGGGCATCGTCGAGGCGGAAGATGTAGCTCAACCCGTCGTCGCTGACATGCCAGCTTGCGGCGAGCGCGGGGACGATGCCTCCTTCGGCGTCGAAAGCGACCAGTCCCTGCGCCAGTGCGGCGGTTTCCAGATCGTTCGCTGTCTCTTCGTCGAGGACGAGAATATGGGTCTGGCTCGACCGCTCGCCAGCGCAACCGGCCAGTGCCAGCGCGACAAGGGCCGGGAGAAGTCGCAAAGGAGTGGCGAGAGGCGGGACCATCGTGAGGAGATGTGGTGTTTCAGAGGTGGTTCAGCAAGCGGCGGATGACATGGACATGGGTGTTTTAATTCTATAACACACCTATTCGGAAGGCAACGACGAAGGAGCAGGCCCGCAACGAGTATGGCGGAGCGCGATTATCTGGACCGTCTCGGCGCGCAGGATGCGGCGTTCGACACGCCTCACGACGGCGTTGCCGACGACTATTTCGACGACGGCGCGGACGACGAACCGTGGTTGCACGACGAGGAAGGTGCCCCGCCGCCGCCCCGTCGCCGCGGCAAGCGCCGCTGGCTGCGCTGGGGGTTCACCGCTTTCGCCGCGCTGCTGCTCGCGACGCTAATCTGGCTGATCGTGACCGCGCCCCTCGGGCGTAGCCTCGAGCCGCTCGAAAGTCCGGCGATGCTGTTCCTCGACAATGAGGGCAATCCGGTCGCGCGGCGCGGCGCGCTCAAGGAAGAACCGGTCGACGTGACGCAGTTGCCGGCGCACGTGACGCAGGCGTTCGTGTCGATCGAGGACCGGCGCTTCTATTCGCACTGGGGTATCGATCCGCGTGGCATCGCGCGGGCGGCGATCGAGAATGCGCAGGCGGGCGGCGTGCGACAGGGCGGATCGACGATCACCCAGCAACTCGCCAAGACCGCCTTTCTCGACGGGGAACGCAAGCTGAGCCGCAAGGCGCAGGAAGCGATCATCGCGTTCTGGCTGGAGGGCTGGCTGACCAAGGACGAGATCCTGTCGCGTTACCTGTCGAGCATCTATTTCGGCGACGGCGTCTATGGGCTCCGCGCAGCGGCGGGACATTATTTCGGCCGGGCTCCCGAACAGTTGAGCGTCGCCGAGGCGGCAATGCTGGCGGGGATGGTCAAGGCGCCGACGCGGCTGGCCCCGACGCGCGATCTCGACGCGGCGCAGGCGCGCAGCCGCGTGGTCCTCGGCGCGATGGAGGAAACGGGTGCGCTGGCGCAGGGCCAGGCGAGCGGGATGCCGCTCGCCGAGCTGCGCGGCCGGCGCTCGACCCTGCCGACGGGAACCTATTTTGCCGACTGGGTGGCACCGCAGGCCGCGCGGCGGATGCGCGCGGACTATGGGCTGGCGCGGGTGCCGACGACGCTGGACAGCGATCTGCAGCGGATCGCGGTGCGCGCGACGGTCAACGCCAACCTCGGCGACCGGCAGGTCGGGTTCGTCGCGATGCGTCCGACGGGCGAGGTCGTCGCCTTGATCGGCGGACGCTCCTACAAGGCCAGTCCCTTCAATCGCGCCACACAGGCGCGGCGCCAGCCGGGGAGCGCATTCAAGCTCGCGGTCTATCTCGCGGCGCTGCGATCGGGGTGGGACCCCGACGACCGGATCGAGGACGCGCCGATCACCATCGACGGGTGGAGCCCGCGCAACAGCGACGGCCAGTATCGAGGGTCGATCACGCTGCGCGAGGCGTTCGCCCGGTCCTCCAACGCCGCCACCGTCCGGCTGGCGCGCGAGGTCGGCCGCGAGCGGATCGTGCGGACCGCGCGCGAACTGGGGATCGTGTCGGACATTCCCGACGGCCCCAGCTACGCGCTCGGTACCGGCGGGGTGCCGCTGATCGAGATGACGGCCGCTTATGCCGCGATCGCCAGCGGGCGCTATCCGGTCGAGGTCCGCGGGATCGATTCGGAGGAGGACGACACGATGCTCGGTCGGCGCGCACGGCTCGATCCCTATCAGGAATGGGAGCCGATGCTCGACCTTCTCTATGCCGCCGCCAACGACGGCACCGGGCGGCGAGCGGCGCTGGGCACGCCGACGTTCGGCAAGACCGGCACGACCCAGGACAATCGCGACGCCATCTTCATCGGCTTCGCGGGCAATTTGGTGGTAGGAGTGTGGGTCGGGCACGACGACAACGAGTCGTTGGGCGACGTGTCCGGCGGCACCCTGCCGGCATCGATCTTCAGGGATTTCATGTCGGCGGCGCTGCGCGTGGACGGAACGGCCGGGCCGCGGTTGCCGCGCGATTTCCGGCCCGCGCCCCCCGTCCGTGCAGACCCGCCGGTCGTGCCGCTACCCGACCGACGCGAGCCCGATATTTTTGACGATATGGTGCGGGAAATCGAAGACTTTTTCGGACGTCTTTAGAAAATAGCGCGGTTTCGCGCCGCTTCCGGGTCCAAAGGTTAACAAACCGAAACCCCCGACTTTAAAGGTTTCTCAACCTCTACCTCCTTATTTGGGACCTACCGGATGCGGGCAATTCCCGTGTCGGCGGACACGGCAGGGGAAGCCCTTCCGAAGTAAATTGTGGAGCCATTAGGAGACCAGTGATGACCAAGATTTTCAAGATGCTTGACGACAAGGGTGCGACCGCGATCGAATACGGCCTGATCGCCGCGCTGATCGCCGTTGCGGCGATCGCCGCGATGAGCTCGATCGGTTCGAACCTCGGCAACACCTTCAACGAAGTTGCCAACGAACTCTAAGTCCAAGCGACTTTCAGAGCCAAAGAGGGGCGGCGGGAGCGACAAGCTTCCGCCGCCTCTTTTTTGGTGCGCGACAGACGGGGTCTCGCTTTTCGCGGGGCACGGACCCGAAGAGCCGCGCCGCGCATTGGGGCATCATGTTCAGCACAGACCCCGTCATCGACGTCGCCTTGCGCGGCCTTCTGCTCGGGGCGATCGGACTCGTGTGGGTCACCTTCAACGTCCGCATCCTGGGGCTGCGCAGCTTTTCCAAGATGACCAGCTTCGATTTCGTCATGACCGTGGCGGTCGGCTCGCTCCTCGCGGGGTCGGCGCAGGCGACCGAATGGTCGGGCTTCGCGCAGGCGATCGTCGCCATCTCGGCCCTGTTCGTGGTGCAGTTCGTCATCTCGCGGATCCGCAAGTCGAGCGATCCGTTCGAGGATGCGATCGGCAACAGTCCGATCATGCTGATGCGCGATGGCGCGTTTCTCGACGAGGCGCTGGACCGGACACGGGTGAGCCGCGACGACATGGTCGCCAAGCTGCGCGAGGCCAACGTCCTCGATCTCAGCAAGGTGCGCGCGGCGGTGCTGGAATCGACGGGCGACGTGAGCGTGCTTCATGGCGACACGCTCGACGAGATGCTGTTGGAGAGTGTCGAGGTTCTCGACAAAAAATAAGGGGAGCGAAAAGGACATCATGCAGGAAGGGGTATCCAGCCAGATGAGCGAGACGGGGGTCACGACCGAACTATTCCTGAAAAGCCGGCTTCGCCATGTGCTGAAGCGTGAGGAGATCGACGCGATGGAAAATGCCATCGAAGAAATCGTCACCATCGAACCGCGCCAGGTGCTCATCAAGCGCGGCGACCTCGTCGATCGCAGCTACTATCTCGTCGACGGTTTCATGACCCGTTATCTCGACGACCGGCGCGGCTATCGACAGAGCGTCGGGATCCAGGTCGCGGGCGACTGGGTCGATCTGCACAGCTTTCCCATGAAGCGGCTCGACCATGATGTGGCCGCACTCGATCGCGCGACTTTGGCGGTTTTCGAGCATACGGCACTGCAGAAGCTGGTGGACGAGCATCCGCGACTGACGCGCATCATGTGGTTCTCGACGTTGCTCGACGCCGCTATCCATCGGGAGTGGGTGTTCCGTCTGGGCCGATTGAACGCCGAGGGGCGGATCGCGCACCTGATCAGCGAACTTGCCTGCCGGCTCGAGTTTATCGACCGGTTCGATGGACGGATACTCGACGTGCCGATGCGGCAGCAGGACTTCGCCGAGGCGTCGGGGATCACCGCCGTTCATGCGAACCGCACGTTCCGGCTGCTGCGCGAGCAGGGGCTGATCGACAATCGCGAGGAGGATTCGGGGATCGCCATCCTCGATCGGGAAGGCCTGGCGAAGCTCGGCGAGTTCCGGCCCGACTATCTGTACGGCGAGGGCGAACTGTCGCTGCGCGACCCTTATTAGGGCCTTCTAACAAAGATCAGCGCATTTCGAAGGAACGGGGACGATCACCTAGCGTCTTGTTCTTTATGGGTTTCATTCGAAAATCGGTTTCCTGGCGATGAGGATCGGGCTGATTGCTCTTGGCGGTTGCATCAAGGCGCCGCCGGTCGCTTACGGTCTCACGCCGGACACGGGCGGCCACATCACCTATCTGCTGGGCGAGGCGCAGGCGCTGGCGCGGACGCCGGGGGTCACCGGCGTCGATATCTACACGCGCCGGTTCGACGACCGGGCTCTGGGCCCGTTTCATGCACTTGCCGAAGAGAGGGTGAGCGAGCGGTGCCGGATCGTGCGCATCGACAGCGGCGATCCCCGCTATCTGGCGAAGGAACGACTGGCCGCCGATCTTCCCGCCTTCACGCACGCGCTGCTCGACCATTTCGAAACAAATGGCGCGCCCGACGTTCTCCATGCCCATTTTGCCGATGCGGCCGAAGCGGCCTTCGCGGCGCGCGACCGGTTCGGATGCCGTGTCGTCTATACGGCGCACAGCCTCGCGCTCGACAAGGCCGAGGCGATGCCCGAGAGCCGCGCGTCGCTCTGTCCGCGCCTCGAACAGGAACGCGCCGCCGTGGCGGGCGCCGATGCGATCATCGGCAGCTCGCGAGACGAATGCGAGCGTCAGTTGCTCGGTTACAAAGGCGCGCGGGTCGAGACGATCCATCAGGTGCCGCCGGGGATCGAGCGGCGCGATGTGAGCGTGGGTGCGATCGCGAAGGCGCGTGAGGCCATCGCACCGTTTCTGACCGATCCCGAGCGGCCCTTCATCTTCGCGGTCGCGCGGCCGGTCGAGAAGAAGAACCTCGTCAGCCTGGTGCGGATGATGGGGGACCATCGCTCGCTGCGCGAAGCGGCGAACCTCGTCATCCTGGCGGGTCTGCGGTCGGATATCGCCGAGGAGGATGCGGAAAGCGCGAGCGTGCATCGGGCGTTGCTGGAGGCGATCGACCGGCACGATCTGTACGGCCATGTTGCGATCCCCAAGCGTCACGACGGCGAGACGGTGGAGGGGCTTTATCGTCTCGCGTCGCGGCAGCGCGGCATCTTCGCCAACCCGGCATTGTTCGAACCCTATGGTCTGACCATCGTGGAGGCGGCGAGCCACGGCGTACCGACCGTGGCGACCGCCCGCGGCGGGCCGCGCGATATCATCGAGACGCTGGGCCACGGCGTGGCCATCGACCCGGAGAACGAGCCGGCCTTCGCCAAGGCGATGATCGGATTGCTGCAGGATCCCGAGCGGTGGGAGATCCATGCCCGACGCGGTCGCGAACGGGCGGCGCAGTGGAGCTGGGACGATTATGCGGGCGAGTTCGTTCGCATCGTCAGGGACCTCGACGAGAAGCCGGTGGCGGTTGCGCCGCCGATCGAATTGCTGGCGCTGTGCGATATCGACAATACCCTAACCGGTTGCCGCCGCGGTGCCGCCCGTCTGTCGCGCCTGTTGAGCGCGCAGAAGGGATGGCGGTTCGGGGTGGCGACGGGCCGTTCGCTGCAGCAGGCGCGGCGGATTCTCGGCGAATGGGACCTGCCGTCGCCGACACTGCTGATCACCTCGGTGGGAAGCGAGATCTACTGGCGTCGCGGAGGATCGCTCGAACGCGACGAAGATTATTCGGCGCATATCGCGCACGACTGGCACCCCGAAGGAGTGATCGCTGCTCTGGCCGAAATGGACGGTCTCGAGCCGCAGGACGCCCACGAGCAGCGGACCTACAAACGGTCCTATTTCTTCGACGATCCTGACGTGCCCGGACGGGTCGAGCGAGCGCTCGAGCAAGCGGGAGTGGCGGCGCGCGTGATCGCGAGCCACGACCGGTTGCTCGATGTCCTTCCCGCACGGGCCGGCAAGGGCGCGGCGATGCGGTGGGCGGCGAATCGGATGGGGCTCGACGAGCGCAAGATCGTGGCCGTCGGCGACAGCGGCAACGATGCCGACATGCTCGAAAGCTGCGCCAATGCGGTGCTGGTGTCGAACCACAGCCACGAATTGTCCTATCTGACCGACCGGGCCAACGTGCGCGTGGCCCGTCACCCCCATGCGCTCGGCGTGGTCGAGGGGCTGGTCGCCGCCGCGCAGGCCGAACGACGGGTGGCATCGTGAAACCGATCGGGATGTTCGTGCATCACCAAGGACGCGGCCATGCCAATCGCGCCGCCGCCATCGCCAACCAGTTGATCGGGGAACGGCCGGTGACGCTGATGTCCGCCGACATCGACCAGTTCCCCGACCTCGACGGGCGGGTGGAGCGGATGGCCCTGCCGTCATTGTTCGAGGAACCCGAGGGCGCACCCGCCGCGATGGCCGATGCGCCGACGCCCGACACCTTGCACTGCGCGCCGCTCGGCTGGTCGACGATCCGCCATGCGGTCGCGCGGATCACCGACTGGTTCGATCGCGAGGAGCCCGCGCTATTCGTGACGGACGTGAGCGCCGAATTGGGTCAGTTAGCGCGCATCGCGTCGGTCCCGCACGTCGCGGTGTTGCAACATGGCGACCGGAGCGACCCGGGGCACGAGGCATCCTATGCGGCCGCCGCGGGATTGTTGGCCCCCTATCACGAAGCGCTGGACCAGCCCGATCGCCGACATCTTGCCGACCGCACCCGTTTCTTTCCGGGCGTGGGGGTGACGCGACCCGATCGCACGCGCGAAGAGGCGCGACGGGCGATCGGTGTCCCCGAAGGACGGCGACTGGCGGTCGTGTTCGGCGGTGGCGGCGGCGAGGGATTCTGCACCACGCCCGTGACCATCGCGGCGCGCGCCTTTCCCGATATCGACTGGGTCACGCTGGGGAAGGTTCGGCACGAATGGCATTCGACGCCGCCCGGCAACCTCTCCCATCGCGGCTGGGTCGACAATGTGTCCGACTGGCTGGCGGCCGCGGATCTCGTCGTGTCGAGCGCGGGCAATAGCACGGTGCACCAGATCCTGGCGTTGGGCCGGCCGTGGGTGGTGGTGCCCGAATGGCGCTATTTTGACGAGCAGAGCGAGAAAGTCGCGGCACTGGGCCGCGCCCGCGTGGCCGCCGCACGGACCGACTGGCCGAGCCATGTGGCCGCGTGGCGCACTACGGTCGACGAGGCCATGGCGATCGATCCCGAAGCGCAGCGTGCGCTCTACGACCCTTCCGCTGCCATCAAGGCGGCACGATGGCTCGACCGCCTGGGGCATGACCTGTGGGGCGGTGTGGAGAGCAAGGAACGGCGGATCCCGGCATGAAATTGAGTGTTCTGACGCTTGGCGGGGGCCGGGCGAACCATATGGAAAATCTCGTTCGCGGGTTGCGCGCTTCCGAGCGGCAACCCGATGAGCTGGTCATCGCCCTGATGCAGGACGAGGAATACGATCTTCCCGACTGCGAATTCCCTGTCCGCCAGCTGTTCGTCGGCGGCGAGGGGCTGCCGCTCGCCCGGGCGCGCAATCTCGCCGCCGAGAGCGCGCGCGGCGACTTTCTCGTGTTTCTCGACGTCGACTGCATTCCGACCCCGACTCTGACCGCCGATTATGCGAACGTCGCGGATGCCGGGGGCGTCCTGATGGGCGAGGTGCGCTATCTTCCCGACGGAGCGACCGACGAGGGGATCGACTGGAACCGCTTCGACGCCATTTCGGTCGAGCATTCCGAGCGTGCGGGTCCGCCCACGACGCCGCTGGGAGAATGCACCGACTACCGCTGCTTCTGGTCGTTGAACTTCGCCATGACGGCGCAGGACTGGGCGCAGGTCGGCGGGTTCGACGAGACCTATGACGGCTATGGCGGCGAGGACACCGATTTCGGTCGCAGTGCCGCCGAAGCGGCGCTGGAATTCCGATGGGTGCGGGGCGCACGCGTCTATCATCAATATCATCCCCACCACATGCCACCGGTCCACCATCTCGACAGCGTGATCGCCAATGCCGAGCGTTTCTGCGAGAAATGGGGCCATCATACGATGGAGCACTGGTTGCGCTGTTTCGAACTGATGGGGCTGGCGGGCATCGTCGACGGGCGCTGGCAGCGGCTGCGCCCGACGCGCGAGGCCGATCTCGATCTGACGCGCCAGCAGGCGCACATGCCTTACGCCAGTTCGAGCCGCGTGCTCGAAGCGCTGGAGGACAAGGCGGCGATGGCGTCGGCATAGAGCCGCTCGTACGTGTCGATCATGACATCGTGACGGAATTCGAGGCCGCGCTCGCGGCAGGAAACGGGATCGATCGCCTGCGCCTTGGGAATGGCGCGCGCGAGCCCTTCGACGTCGCCTTCCTCGACCAGCACGCCGCAGGACCCCACAACTTCGGGGATCGCGCCGCGCGAATAGCCGGCGACGGGGGTGCCGCAGGCCAGCGCCTCGGCGGCGACGAGACCGAAGGGTTCGTCCCAGCAGGGGGTGACGAGTGCGACCGAGGCGCGCGCGACCTCCTCGCTCAGGCGGTCGGGACCGACCGGCCCGTGAAAGCGGATGGTATCGGACAGGAAGGGCGCGACATGTTCGTCGAAGAAGAGTTCGTTCTCGACAGGACCGAACAGATTGAGCGCGACGCCCGCTGACCGCGCGGCGCGGACCGCATCTCCGGTGCCCTTCGTCGGCGTGATCCGGCCGGCCCAGACGGCGGCGGCATGCTTTTCTCCGCGCGGACGCCAGTGCCAACCGTCGATCCCGTTAGGGATGGCGCGGAACGCGGGGTGGGCGTCGGGCGACCAGCGGCGACGTTGCGCCTCGCTGACCGTGGCGTAGCGAAGCCATGGGACCGTCAGAGAGGAGGCGATGGCGTCGCCGAGCTGGCGGAACGGGGGAACGTGGAGCGTGGTGACCGTCGGAATGCTGTGTGCCGCGGCGCTCTTAATGAAATCGCTCGACAGGCTGTTGTTGTGGACGACGTCGGGCGCAAACCTCTCGATCTCGTCCCATGCCCGCGCGAAGATCGCCTTCTGCATCGCGGCGAACCGGGGGGTTCCGTGCCACCGCGCCCAAGGCATCTCGGCTTCATAGTGGCGATCGACGATGGGAACCAGCGGGAGCGCGGGATCGCCGTCGCCCGCCGCGAACAGCGCGACATCGTGGCCCCGTGCCATCAGCGCGCGGACGAGCGAATGGGAGTGCGCCTCCATCCCGCCTGCGAACGGGGCGGCGATGGGAAAGCGGACATGGCCGACGACCGCGATGCGCAGCGGGGCGGCAGGATCGGGGTCACGGATGATCATGGGGTGGCTTGCTCCTTCCTCGACGAAGGCGCCGCGCGTTCCGAAGTTCCTCGCCGCGTGACTGATCTTCGGCAGTCTCGCGTTCGTGGGTGGAGTTCGCATCGAGTAACTGTCGCATGCCCCCGACGCGAAAAGCCCCGGAACGCGGGGTCGGCGGCGTCCCGGGGCTTTCGATTTTTCGGATGGTGGAGCCGAGGGGGATCGAACCCCTGACCTCTACAATGCCATTGTAGCGCTCTCCCAGCTGAGCTACGGCCCCGTATCCAAAGTGCTGGCGCGGTTTAGGAAAATCGGCGCGCTTTGCAACCCCTAATATAGGCCGCGCGGCTCGCCCCGACGATCCTAGCTGTCGTCGTCGTCGTCCGAGGTCTTCTTGACCTTCAGATCCTCGTCCCCGGTGTCGAGATCGACGTCGTCGTCGGCGCTGCCGCCGTCATCATCCTCATCGACATCGAGATCGTCGCCCGACAGATCCTCGTCCTTCTTCTTGGTGTCGGCATCGTCGAACGGCAGCGGCTGCTTGGACTTCAGCACCGGCTCGGGGATCCACTCCTCGCCGCATTCGATGCAGGTGACCGGCTCGTCGTTGCCGAGATCGTAGAAACGCGTGCTGCACTTCGGGCAGGTGCGCTTGGTACCCCATTCGGGCTTGACCATGAAATATCCTCTTGGGTTTCGTTCGATGCCGCACTTGAGGCGGCAAGCCCCTCTTTGCAAGAGCGCGCCTTGCCATAGGCCCATGGCGCTGTCAAAGCCCCGTCACATGAAAGGCCAGCCCTCATCGCTCGTCATCGCCGTCGATGGCCCCGCGGCCAGCGGGAAGGGGACGATCGCCCGCGCGCTGGCCGAGCGGTTCGACCTGCCGCACATGGATACGGGGCTGCTCTACCGCGCGGTGGCTCTGGCGCTGTTCCGGTTCGGCGGTGATCCCGGCAACCCGTTCGAGGCGCGCCGCGCGGTCGAGGGGCTGGAGCAGATCGACATGGACGATGCGGAGCTGCGCACCGAAACGGTGGGCGAGATCGCCAGCCGCGTGTCGGCCTATCCGGGCGTCCGCACGGCGCTGCTCGAGCGGCAGCGGGCCTTTGCGGCGCGCGACGGCGGCGCGGTTCTCGACGGACGCGATATCGGCACGGTGATCGCCCCCGATGCGAACGCCAAGCTGTACGTCACCGCCTCGCCCGAGACTCGCGCGCGGCGCCGAACGGCGGAGCTGCAGGGCCAAGGCATGAACGTCCATTACGAGGACGTGCTCGTCGATATCCGCGCCCGCGACGAACGCGATGCCGCCCGCGCCGAGGCGCCCCTCGCTCAGGCTGCGGACGCGGACTTGCTCGACACGAGCGAAATGACTATAGAGCGCGCCGTCCGACGAGCGATTGCGCTCGTGGAGGCCCGTCTCCCGGCGAGTTGACTGTTTCGGCGACGAATTTCGCCGAACGCCCGCCCGTTGAAGCCGCCACGACCCTTCGCAACCGTCGGATGCTGCACGGGGACGAGCCTCGCGCGGCAATCATGGGGTTTGTCCAAGTCCGCGAGGAGAAGAGTGCTCCGATGGTGGAGGCTCGGCGGCAAACCAGAGACGAAAGACATTATTGCTTATGGCCGATACGGCATTTCCCACGCGCGATGAATTCGCGGACATGCTCAACGAGAAACTGGGCGGCGAAGACGAGGGCTTCGAAGGCAAGGTCGTCACCGGCAAGGTGACGGGGATCGAGAACGATCTCGCCATCATCGACGTCGGATTGAAGAGCGAAGGACGCGTCGCGCTCAAGGAATTCACGCCCCCGGGCAAGGAATGCGAAATTAGCGTCGGCGACGAGGTCGAAGTCTATGTCGATCGCGTCGAGAATGCGCAGGGCGAGGCGATGCTGTCGCGCGACCGCGCCCGCCGCGAAGCCGCGTGGGACAAGCTGGAGAAGGAATTCGAGGCCGACGAGCGCGTCGAGGGCACGATCTTCGGCCGCGTGAAGGGCGGCTTCACCGTCGATCTCGGCGGTGCGGTGGCCTTCCTTCCCGGTAGCCAGGTCGACATCCGCCCCGTGCGCGACGTCACCCCGCTGATGGAAATCCCGCAGCCGTTCCAGATCCTCAAGATGGATCGTCGTCGCGGCAACATCGTCGTGTCGCGCCGCGCCATCCTCGAGGAAACGCGCGCCGAACAGCGTTCGGGCCTGATCCAGAGCCTCACCGAAGGCCAGGTCATCGAGGGCGTGGTCAAGAACATCACCGATTATGGTGCGTTCGTGGATCTCGGCGGAATCGACGGCCTGCTGCACGTCACCGACATAAGCTACAAGCGCGTCGGTCATCCCAGCGAGATCATCAACATCGGCGACACGGTCAAGGTGCAGATCATCCGCATCAACCGCGAAACGCAGCGCATCAGCCTCGGCATGAAGCAGCTGGAAGCGGATCCGTGGGAAGGCGCGAGCGCCAAGTATCCGATCGACACGACCTTTACGGGCCGCGTCACGAACATCACCGAATATGGTGCGTTCGTCGAGCTCGAGCCGGGCATCGAAGGCCTGGTCCACGTGTCGGAAATGAGCTGGACCAAGAAGAACGTCCATCCGGGCAAGATCGTCAGCACGTCGCAGGAAGTCGATGTGAAGGTGCTCGAGGTCGACGAGGAAAAGCGTCGCATCAGCCTCGGCCTCAAGCAGGCGCAGAGCAATCCGTGGGACGATTTCGCCGAACAGTTCCCGGTCGGCACCGAAGTCGAGGGCGAGGTCAAGAATTCGACCGAATTCGGCCTGTTCATCGGCCTTCCCGGCGACGTCGACGGCATGGTCCACATGTCGGACATCGCGTGGGGCATCACCGGCGAGGAAGCGCTCCAGCTTCATCACAAGGGCGAGACGGTCAAGGCCGTCGTGCTCGACGTCGATATCGAGAAGGAGCGCATCAGCCTCGGCATGAAGCAGCTCGAGCGCGGCGGCGTGTCGGCGGATGCCGACGGCGTCAAGAAGGGCGAGACCAAGACGGTCACCGTTCTCGACGTTCGCGACGGCGGGCTGGAAGTGCAGGCGGGCGACGATGGCCCCATCGGCTTCATCCGTCGCAGCGATCTCGGTCGCGACCGCGACGAGCAGCGTCCGGAGCGTTTCCAGATCGGGCAGAAGTTCGACGCGATGGTCACCGGCTTCGATCGTTCGAAGAAGCCCAACTATTCGATCAAGGCGCTGCAGATCTCCGAGGAGAAGGAAGCGGTCAAGCAGTACGGTTCGTCGGACAGCGGCGCGTCGCTGGGCGACATCCTGGGCGCAGCGCTCAAGGAGAAGGGTGGCGACGAGGCCGAATAAGCCTCTCGTCCCATCACCGGACAGATCAAGCGGGGCAGTGCAGGCAAGGGCTTGCACTGCCCCGTTTTTTTCGTCAATCATCCGCGGAGTGAAGAGCGGCGCCGGGGGGCGGCCGCCACATGAACCCGGGGGGTTGAGACCGCTGCCATGATCCGTTCCGAACTCGTCACCAAGATCTGCGAAGACTTTCCCGACCTCACTCAGAAGGAAGTCGAGAGCGTCGTTTCCAGCCTGTTCGAGAGCATCACCGATCACCTTGCCGATGGCGGGCGGGTGGAATTGCGTGGTTTCGGCGCCTTCTCGACCCGCCAGCGCGACGCGCGCGTCGGCCGCAATCCCCGGACGGGCGAGCCCGTCGACGTTGCCGCCAAGCGCGTGCCCTATTTCAAGCCGGGCAAGGAAATGCGGGAACGGTTGAACCTCAACGCGCAAAAAGCCGACAACGACTGAACCGGCGGCGGCGTCCGCGAGGCTCAGCATATGCTTGGCGGGGTTCGTGTCAGGCGCTAACCCCGGCCGCGTGCGGACGTGGCGGAATCGGTAGACGCATCCGACTTAAAATCGGCTTCCCTTAACCGGGAGTGCGGGTTCAAGTCCCGCCGTCCGCACCACCGTCTTTTTTGCGCGTTTCGAGCGGAGCGCCGTGACCAATTCCTTAACCAGTGGGCCGCTACTTCCGCCCGATGGACAGTGAGGGGTACACGCGCCGCACCAGGCGTCTGACCTGGCGAACCCGGATGGGTCGCCGCGAGATCGTCGTCCTGTCCGTTCTGCTCGCCGCCTTCGCGCTGCTCCTCTACAACGGCACCAGTTTCTTCGTGCGTCTGGACCGGGGGGTCGAGGGGATCACGGCGCAATTGGGCGTTTCGGCCACCACGATCACGCTGAACATCGCGCTGATCCTGTTCGGATGGCGCTACTATGTCGACGTCCAGCACGAGATCCAGCGCCGCGAGGAAAGCGAGCGCCGGGCGCAGGAACAGGCGAGCACCGACGGGATGACGGGCCTTCTCAACCGCAAGGGCTTCACCGAGGCGGGTCATTGGATACACGAGAAAGGCGAACCGGACGCCGGTTCGGTGGCGGTCATCTCGATCCAGCTCAATCGGTTCAAGACCATCAACGAGCGTCATGGGTTCGACGTCGGTGACGAATTGCTGCGCCGGATCGCGGGGGTCATCGTCGAGGTGGCAGACGGTTCCGCATCCGTGGCGCGGGTATCGGGCGACGAGTTCGCGATCATCGCATCGCCCGGCGGAAGGAATGACCGCGAGTCGATCGAAGCGCTCGCCGTCGAGCTGCTGGACCGCGTGACGCGTCCCTTTTCGATCGACGACAAGTCGATCCAGGTGGGCGCCCACGTCGGCATCGCGCAGGCGCCCGTCGGCGAACTGAAGGCACGCGACCTACTGCGCCGCGCCGACATCGCGCTGGCCGCGGGCAAGGCGGGGCGACTGGCCCGGCCGATCTGGTTCGACGAGGGCATGGAGCGCGAACTGCTGGTGCATTCGGAGATCGAGCAGGGGATTCGCCACGGCGTCGATACCGACCAGTTCCTGCCCTTTTTCGAGCCACAGATCGATTTTGCGACGGGCCAGATTTCGGGCTTCGAGGTGCTGGCGCGCTGGAACCACCCGCTCGCCGGGCTGATCACTCCCGACCGGTTCATTCCGGTGGCCGAGGAACATCACCTGATCGGCCCGCTGACGGATGGGCTGTTCCGCCGTGCGCTCCGCATCGCGGCCGCGTGGCCGAACGAGATCGACCTGTCGATCAACATCGCGCCCTCGCAACTCGCCGATAACTGGCTGGCGCAGAAACTGGTCCGCATGCTGACCGAGACAGGGTTTCCCGCGGAACGGCTGATCGTCGAGATTACCGAAGGGTCGCTGTTCGCGGACATCGAGATGGCGCGCACCATCGTGACCAGCATGAAGAATCAGGGAATACGCATCGCGCTCGACGATTTCGGGACGGGTTTTTCCAGCCTGTCGCACCTTCGCGCCATGCCGCTCGATCTCATCAAGATCGACCGCAGCTTCGTTTCCTCGCTCGCCACCGACCGGGAAAGCCGTGCGATCGTGCGCGCGATCACGACATTGGCCGATGCGCTCGACACCCCCGTGGTGGTCGAGGGGGTCGAGAATGCGCGTACCCATGCGATGGTGATGGAAATGGGCTGCCGCTTCGGCCAAGGCTGGTACTTCGGAAAGCCGATGACCGCCGACCAGGCCGAGCAATTGCTGCGCCAGCCCGGCGCGTCCGCGCTGACCGATCCGGATACGGCCGGCGATCCCAAGCCCGAAGCGATCGACGACGGGTCATCCGAAACGCAGGTAGCCGGCTGAGCCCGGCACGAGGTTCTCGAGCCCTGTCCCGCTTTTGAACAGCGCGATCAATCCATGGTGCCCTTTTGGTAAACGGCGCGTTAGGGATTGGTTATGCAGATCAGTGCCCGTAGCCGTTTCGACCTCTTTCTCGCCGCGCTTCGCCGCGCGAGCCGCGATGCCTATACGGGGATCGAGGAGCGTGCGGGCCGCCACGGTGACGATCTTCGCTTGTTCGGCTATACCTTCGGCGCAGGCTTCCTGTTCACGTCGCTATTCATCGCCTAGCCGCGCCGCGCCAGCGCGAACGCCGCCGCCGCGCCGGCGACGCAGAAGCCCGCTGTCAGCCATAACGTCGCCGCGATGTCGATCCCCGCGCCGACTATCGATGCGAGGATCAGCGAGGCGGTCACCATCAGTGCGGCATTGACCACATTGTTGGCGGCGATTGCGCGCGCGGTCATGGATGGCGCGACCCGCGTGGTCAGGAAAGCATAGAGCGGGACGACGAAAATCCCTGCGAGGATCGCGATCCCCAGAATGTCCACCAGCACCCACCATCCCTGGTTGGTGGCGAGAAACTCCTCGATGGTGCGCAGCGGCCCCGCGAACACGGCCTGCGCTTCGACCCGGCGCTTGAGATCGATCAGCAGCAGCGCGATGCCGATGGCGGCGGGCGCGCTGAACCGTGCGCTGACGTCGCCCCTGGTCAGACGGTTGACCAGAACCGACCCTGCAGCGACCCCGACCGAAAAGAGTGCGAAGAAGAGAACCGCGACATTCTCGTCAGCGCCCAACTCGTTCTTCGTCAGGGGCGGAAATTGCGAACCGAGCAGCAGCGCGAACGACCAGAAGATGCTGATCGCGACGATCGCCAGTGCGAGGTCCGGTTGCCGCATCACGTCGCGCAGCAGGTGCCAGGTCGCGCGAAACAGGTTCCAGTCGAGCCGACGCCCCGCCATTTCGGGTTCGGGCGGAGCAGGGGGCATGCGGCCCGCGAACCAGCGTCCGATGGCGGCGGTCACCAGCACCCCCGCCGCGCCCAGTCCCGCGCTTTGCGTGCCGTCGGCCTGATCGACGAGGACCAGCCCGCCGAGAATGGTGCCGAGCAGCACCGCGACATAGGTCCCCGCCTCGATCAGCCCGGTGCCGCCCAGCACCTCTTTCTTCTCCAGATGCTGTGGGAGGACAGCGTATTTGATGGGGCCGAAGAAGGCCGACTGGGTCCCGGTCAGAAAGAGGGTGAAGAGAAGGAGCGGAACCGACTGGAGGATGAGACCCGCTGCCCCGCCGAGCATGACGAGAATTTCCGCGGTCTTGATGTGCCGCGTCAGCATCGCCTTGTCGCGGCTGTCGGCAAGCTGTCCCGCCAGCGCACCGAACAACAGGAAGGGGAGGATGAACAGCCCGCCCGCGATCGCCGAGAAGGCTCCTTCGCGAGCCGGGTCGGCGTAGATCGAGAAGATCACCAGCAACACCATCGCGGAACGGAAGAGATTGTCGTTCATCGCGCCTAGAAACTGGGTGGCGAACAATGGACCGAACCGACGTTTGGCGAGGAGGGTGACGGGACTGGGCATCGCGCGACCCTAGACGCGCGTATCGGCGCGGCAAAAAGAAAATGGCGCTCGCCGGTCCATTTGCCTAGAAGGCTCCGCAACCATGCTGACGCTTCCCAACATGCTGACCCTGTCGCGCATCTTCGCGGTTCCGATCCTGGTCTGGCTGCTGTGGGATCCCAGCCCGATCCATTATGCGATCACCTTCATTCTCTACAGCCTCGTCGGGGTAACCGATTACATCGACGGCTACCTCGCGCGGGCGCAGGGGCAGATCAGCCGGCTGGGTCAGTTCCTCGACCCCATCGCCGACAAGATTATGGTCGCCGCGGTCATCATCATGCTGCTCGCCACGCGGCGGGTGGCGGACGAGCCGGAGCCGGTCATTGCCGGACTGACGATCATTCCCGCGCTGATCATCCTGTTGCGCGAGATCATCGTGTCGGGCCTGCGCGAATTCCTGGGGCCTCTCAACGTCTCGGTACCGGTCAGTCGGTTGGCCAAGTGGAAGACGACGCTGCAGATGGTCTCGCTCGGTGCGCTGATCCTCGGCGGTGCGTTCCCCTCGCAATACTGGATCCATCAGGTGGGGATCGCCAGCCTGTGGGGCGCGGCGGTGCTGACGTGCGTGACCGGCTACGACTATCTCCGGGTCGGCCTGCGCCACATGGACTAGGCCGCCAGAAGCTCCGCCACCAGACGGCGAAGCAGGTCGCCCAGCATCTCGAATTCCTCCGCCCGCGGGCTGTTCTTTCGCCAGGCCAGCGCGATGTCGCGAGCGCCATTGTCGCTTTCGACGGGTCGCGCCTCGATCCCCGTATGATCGATGATGCCCGCGGCCAGCGCCATTTCGGGGATGAAGGTCACGCCGAGGCCATTGTCCACCATCTGGACGAGAGTATGGAGGCTCGTCCCCATCATCGCCGCCGATGCGCGGATTTCCGGGCGGTTGCAGGCCGCGAGGGCGTGATCCTTGAGACAATGGCCGTCCTCGAGCATCAGCAGGCGGCCTTCCTCGATCTCGGCGGGGGGAATGGCGGCGAGATCGGGTGCCTCGCCGCGCGGGTAGGCGATGAACAGGCGGTCCGAGGCGACGATCGCGTGATCGACCTCTCCGCAGGCGTAGGGAAGCGCCAGCAGCACGCAATCGAGCTGCCCCCGATGGAGGGCCTCGCAGCACGCCTGGCTCGTCTCCTCGCGCAGGAAGAGCTTGAGATCGGGATAGTCCTTGCGAACCCGGGGCAGGAGGCGCGGGAGGAGGAAGGGGGCGATCGTCGGGATGACGCCGAGGCGAAGGTCGCCCGCCAGCGGCTGGCCCTCTGCGCGGACGAGCGCGGTGAGCATTTCGGTTTCCGCGAGCACGCTGCGCGCGCGCGCCGCCACCTTCTCGCCGAGCGGGGTGAAGCGCACCACGCGGCGCGTTCGCTCGACCAACACGGTGTCGAGGATCGTTTCCAGTTCGCGGATGCCGGCGGACAGCGTCGACTGCGTCACGAAACAATGCTCCGCCGCGCGGCCGAAATGGCCATGCTCGTTCAGCGCCACCAGATATTGCAACTGCTTGATCGTCGGCAGATGGACGGCCATCGCTCCCCTCAATCGATTCGGTCGATCAAAGCATCCATGTAAGAATGGCTGGATCGTTCGACAATCCGCGCGTCCGTCATGGCGCCGATTTGCGCCTCGCGCGTTCCGACCCTACATGATCCCGAAGGACTGCAAGGAAGACGTCGCCCGTGGCCATCCGGCTGATCACCTATCTCGACAGCGTCAAGGCGCGCGATCCCGCCGCCCGCTCGCGCTGGGAAGTGCTTTTCTATCCCGGCGTGCTCGCGCTGGGGCTGCATAAGGTCGCGCACGACCTGTTCTGCTCGCGGCTTTATTTCCTTGCGCGGATGGTCAATCATCTCTCGCGCGCGCTGACCGCGATCGACATCCATCCCGGTGCGACGATCGGGAAGAATTTCTTCATCGACCATGGCTTCACCGTGATTGGCGAAACCTCCGTGATCGGCGACAATGTCACGATCTACCAGTGCGTGACCCTGGGCGGGACGAGCCCGTTCGACGGGGTGCCGGGCAAGCGCCATCCGACGTTGGAGGACAATGTCGTGATCGGATCGGGCGCGCAGATCCTGGGTCCGATCACGGTCGGCAAGGGCGCCCGGATCGGGGCCAATTCGGTCGTGGCGAAGGACGTGCCGGAAGGCGCGACGATGGTCGGGCCGCTGGCCCGGCCCATCCCGGTGGAGGCGGACACAAGTCGCCGCTTCGTGCCCTACGGTACGCCGTGCGATGATCTGTCGGACCCCGTCGAACGACGGCTGTGTCAGATGGAGCGCGAGATCGAACGGTTGAAAGCCGATGCCAAGGCAGGCGACCGCGCCGATGTGACAGGCAAGGAGAGCCGCTCGGCATGAGCGTGGTGATGCCCTTTCCGGCCGGGTCGGGTCAGACCGGCTGGGACCGCGAGGAATTCATGACGATCCTCGATCTCTATGGCCGGATGGTCGCGGCGGGGCACTGGCGCGACTATGCCGTTCGCATGGACCGCGAGGTTGCGGTGTTCGCCTGCTTCCGGCGCCACGCCGAGAACCCCGAAATCCGGATCGAGAAACGCCCCGCCTTGCGCAGCAAGCAAGGCATGTACGCGGTCATCACCGAACAGGGTCAGGTGTTGAAGCGGGGGCACGAATTGAAGCCCGTGCTCGCCCCGCTCGAACGGCGGCTGATCAAGCTTGTGAAGGACTGACCTCGGCGGCGGCCTGGCGTCGCACCGAATGGAGGTCGGGCAATCGCCCCACGAGACCCGCGGGAAGTATTTTCAGAACAGCGCCCCGCGCTTCGTGCCAGAAGGCCGAGAGCAGCAGCAGTGCCGAACCGATGACGAAGGCCGTCAAGGCGATGTTGAGTTCGACCGCTCCGAACTCCTCGAACAGGCGGGTCAGCGCGAACAGGACGTAGAGCAGCCCCGACACCAGCACCGCGCGCCGGTCGATCGCCAGCGCGACCCCCGCCAGCGCAACGTAGAGGATGATGACGAGCACGCCTTCCCCCACGCTCGCGCTGCCGCCCGTCAGGCCCAGCAGCGCGAAAACGGGATGGACGATCATCGGCGCGGCGGCGAGGTGAAGCCAGAAGGCGACGTCGCTCTTGCGGGTCACGCGCGACGGATCGGCCATGTCCCAGCGCATCGCGAAGAGGAACACCCCGATCCCGAGAAGAAGCGCGGTGACGAGGAGAATGGTGTCGAGTGCGTCGTTGGAGACGCTGGGCGCGAAGATGGCGACCACGATGGCACCGATGATGCCGGCTGCACTGACGGCGCCGGCGGCTACCGTGACGGGCACCTTGAAGCGGCGCCAGTGGAGATAGGCACCGGCGGCGGCGACCGCAGCGGCGACAGCAGCGAGCCAGGCGGCAAGCGCTTCGTCGTCGTTGCCGCGAATGGCATCCTCGAAGATCAGCCCCAGCGTGGTTCCTGCGGCCCAGAACAGCCCGCCGATGAAGGCGAACAGGAACAGGATCGACGGAAGCGCCATGCGACGCCGCGCAGTGAAGTAGCTCGCGAGGCCCCAGGCGGTGGCGGCGACCGCCGCGCCCGAGAGCGGGGAGGGGCCGTTGCCGTCGAAATCGAGATCGATGGCGGCACCGAGCGAGTGACCGATCCACCCGACCGCGAACAGCAGGATGACGCCCGCGATCGCAACGAAGATATCGTTGAAGCCGGTAAGCAGCCGGAACTGCTCCTCGTCCACGATGGTCGAATGGCGCTGGTTGGCCACGAAGGCGCGAAGTGCGTTGGCGCTGTCGGACGTGATGGCACCCGCGGCGACCGCGTCGTCGAGTTCCTGCTGACTGTACATGAGAACGATCCCCCCTCTTGAAGCTCCAGCTCATACTTCTTACTGTATTACCAAGTCAATACAGTGGGCGGACGGCGCATGTGCAATCTCTACCAGATGACCGCGACGGTCGACGAAATGCGCAAGCTCTTCGGGCCGTTCGAGGGCGATCGGGCGAATGTCGCGCCGCAGGACGAGATCTATCCCAAGATGGAAGCGCCGGTTTTGCGCCGCGCGGATGACGCGCTGCGGCTAGACCGCATGGAATGGGGATTTCCGGGTCCCCAGGCGGCGGGCGGGCGGCCCGTCACCAACGTGCGCAACCTCGCTTCGCCGTTTTGGCGCTCGGCACTTGCCAATCCGGAGCGGCGCTGTCTGGTGCCGGTGACCCGCTTTTCCGAATGGAGCGCGGCGCACGACCCCGTCACGGGACGAAAGGTGAAGCATTGGTTCGGCCGCGCGGACGAGGCGCCGTTCGCCTTCGCGGGGCTTTGGCGGCCGGGAGAGAGCCGAGGCTACTATGCTTTCCTGACGTGCGCGCCCAACGAGATGGTCGGGGCCGTGCATCCCAAGGCGATGCCGGTGATGCTGGAGCGCGACGAACACGACCAGTGGCTGAACGGGACGGTCGAGGAAGCGTCGGCGCTCGCCCGCGCGTTCCCCGACGAGAAGATGACGCAGTTTGCTTGAGGGATCGGTGATGGCGAAGAAGAAAAAAAAGAAGAACGAGATCGTGACCGAGGCGGAAGCCGCCAAGGTTTCGAAGAAGAAGGCGAAGAAGGCCAGGAAGGTGCGCGAGGCGGAACGGATCGACGCACCAGAGCCCGACGAGCAGCCGAGCCGCAAGTCATTGGACGAGGGGATGGAGGCGATCGGCAAGCTTGTCGATCATCCGCTGGTCGCCGACCTTGTCGCGGCAGGCGCCGTTGCGGCGGTGGCGAGCCTTGCCGAAGGGCAGATGACACGGGCGCGGGGCACCGCCGGCGGATCGAAGGAAACGCTGAAACTGGCGGGCAGGGCCGCAGCCGCCGCGATGGGCAAGAGGTTCATGGCCGAAATGGAGGCCGCGAAGGCGCGCCGCGCGGCCAACGAGCCACGGGACGACGGCTCGTCAGGGGACGCGGAAGAGTAAGCTGACGCGTGCGCGTCCGACCTTGCGGCTCACCGCGAGCTGGAAGGGGCCGGGAGAGACCTCTTCCTTGGCGTCGGTCTCGACTGCCAGCCAGCCGGCCGGCGCGAGCCAGTCGGCCGCATGGATCGCGGCCACGACCCCATTCCCGCTCCCCTTCGCATAGGGCGGATCGGCGAAGATGACGTCGAAGGGTCGGGGCGGCGGCGGAAGCGCGAGCGCCGATCCCCCGACGACTTGCGCGCGGTCCGACAGGTCGAAGCTTCGCAGGTTTGCCTCGATCGCCTGCCGTGCCGCGCCGTCGTTTTCGACGAAATGGGCGCGTTCGGCGCCCCGCGAAAGCGCCTCGATCCCAAGCGCTCCCGAGCCGGCGAAGAGATCGGCGACATGCAGTTCGCCGAAGCTGCCGATGCGACTGGTCAGCATGGAAAAAAGCGTCTCGCGCGTGCGGTCCGCCGTGGGGCGCGTTGTTCGCCCCGGCGGAGCGGCGAGCGGGCGGCCGCGATACTGTCCCGCGATGACCCTCACAGGCCCTGCCGGAACTGGAACAAGGTTTCGCGCGGCACTTCGCGGAGCGCGCCGCGGGGCATGTCCTCGAGCGCGAAGGAGCCGTAGGCGGTGCGGATGAGACGAGAGACTTCGAGCCCCAGATGCTCGAGGACGCGGCGAACCTCGCGGTTCTTGCCCTCGGTCAGGGTCATCTCGACCCAGATGTTGGCGCCGCTGGAGCGTTCCAGATTGGCGTCGATCGAGCCGTAGCGCATTCCGTCGATCGTGATGCCTTCGGCCAATTCCTCGAGCTGCTCCTGCGCCACGCTGCCGAAGGCACGCGCGCGATAGGTTCGCGGCACGCCGGTGGCGGGCAGTTCGAGCTGGCGCTTGAACCCGCCGTCGTTGGTCATCAGCAGCAGACCCTCGGTGTTATAGTCGAGCCGCCCGACCGGCATCAGCCGCGGCAATCGACCGCCGCGGGGCAGCGCGTCGTAGATCGTCCGCCGTCCCTTCGGGTCGCGGGTCGCGGTCAGGCAGCCGCGCGGCTTGTGAAAGGCGAACAGGCGGGTCTGTTCGGCGGGACCCACGGGACTGCCGTCGACGGTGACGCCGTTGAGATTCTTCACCAGTGTGGCGGGGGTCTCGAGCACCTTGCCGTCGATGGCGATCCGCCGCGCTTCGATCATCCGCTCGACTTCGCGGCGCGAGGCCACGCCAGCGCGTGCCAGGAGCTTGGCGATCCGCTGTTCTTCGCGCGGTGGCGATTGGGGGGAACCGGAACGGCCCGTCCGGCGCTTGTCGGATGAAGTCATTTGCCGGTATGTAGGGGCGTTCATCCTGTTCTGGAAGCGCAAGCGAGCGATTAAACGTGTTCTCGTCGTCGAGGATGAACCCTTGATGGCGTTCGACAACGAGCAGCGGCTGGAACGGCTGGGCTACGAAGTCGTCGGCACGCGCGACAATTACGAGGACGCGCGCCGCGACATCGAGGCGGAAGAGGTGGACCTCGTCATCGCCGATATCGACCTGGCTGGCGAGAAGAGCGGGATCGACGTCGCCGAACTGGCCAAGACGAAGGGCGTGCCCGTGCTGTTCGCGACCGGCAAGCCGCCGACCGATTGCGCGGTCTATGCCCTGGGGTCGCTGGAAAAACCCTATACGGACAAGCAGCTCAAGGATGCGGTGGCGGCGATCGATGCAATCCTGGCCGGCGAAGAGCCGGGCGAGGTCAAGGGACTGACGCTTTACGATATCGGCTGATCGGGCCTCTCAGGCCAGACGCGCATCCAGTTCGTCGTGAAAGGCGATCATCCCGTTCTCGAGCGTACCGACGATCATCTCGTCGCGGAGGCCTGCCTCGACGCCGCGCTGGCATAGCGCCGCCGCACGGAAATCCTCGCCACCGAACGTATGTTGGTCGAGTAGCTCCCAGCTTTTTGACCAGCGTCCCTCGAGTGCTTTCGCCTCGGCGTCCGACACATCGGGGACCAACATGAAATCCTCGACCTTGCAGCGCCCGGCCGACGTGGGGTGGACGATGAGCACGTTGACGTAGTCGGGACTGACCACGACGACGGTGTTGGGGAAGATCTGGTAGGTGAAGGTCATCGTCTCGCGGACCGCTTGCCAATCGTCGAGATCGACGGGTTCGGCATGGCCCGCCCGACCGACGATGAAGCGTTGATGCGGCCCCATCCGGTCCATGACCGCCACGCCGTCGGCGAAGAACTCGCCGATCGAACGGGCGTGAAGCCGCTTGACGTGATAGCTTTCGCTGAACGCATCGACGATCATCTTCCAGTCGGCGGCGACCGTATGAAGATTGCGGCGATAGAAACGCATCGCGTCGAGACCGATCGCGTCGAGGTCCGGTCCGAGCGGTTCGATGGGGGAGAAATCCTCTCCCGAGCCATCTCCGTAGAACCACACCAGCCCGCCGATCTCACGCGCCGGATAGGTCTTGAGCGCATGGTCTTCCTTGCACAGGCCCGGAAAGGCCTCGGGCCGGGGCAGGGCGGCAAGGTCGCCGTTCGGTCGGTAGGTCCAGGCATGGTAAGGACAGACGATCTTGCGCGCGGGGAGGACGCCGTCCTCGTCGACCAGCCTTGTGGCGCGATGCGCGCAGCTGTTGCCGAGGACGTGGATTGCCCCGTCGCGATCGCGTGCAACGATGAGATCGAGACCGCTGGCGTCGTGGCGGATCATCTGGTCGGGTCCGATCAGCGCGGACGGACATAGCGCGGTGGGAAAGCCGCGGAAGCAATGCGCAAGCTCGCGGACGTGACGTTCGGGGTCGATGTAACGTTTGGTCTCGATCCGGCGCGCTTCGTCGCCGATGTCGTGATCGCCGCGCAGCATCCGTTCGGCGAGGGCGCGTTGGCCGGGGGTCATCCGGAGACGGGAAGTCGGCATGTCCATGACGCAAACGTGCGCCGATCGCCGCGCCCGCGCAAGTCACGGCGCGTTCACCCCCTTTTCCGCAGCCTTGCGCGGCCCTAGCGTGGCGCATTGCATTGAGAACGAGGTGACGAGTGGCGGACGAATCGACGAGCAAGCCCGGATGGCGCGAGCTTCTGGGGGCGCTCAAGCATCCCAAGACGATCTACATGCTGCTGTTCGGGTTCGCCGCGGGGCTCCCCTATTCGCTGGTGCTCGGCACGCTCTACGCCTGGCTCAGCGAGGCAGAGGTCGATCTGGAGACGATGGGCGTTTTCTCGCTGATCGGCCTTGCCTATGCCTTCAAGTTCCTGTGGTCGCCCGCGCTCGATCGCATCGACATTCCGCTCCTCAAGAAACTCGGCCATCGCAAGCAGTGGATCGTCACCGCGCAGATATTGATCGGCATCTGTCTGCTGACGTTGTCAATCCTCAACCCGTTGACGCAACTGGGCTGGTTCTCGCTGCTGGCGGGGCTCGCGGCGTTCGCGAGCGCCACGCAGGACATCGTCATCGATGCGTGGCGCGTGGACGTGGCGGACGAGGTGGCAACGATCGACATCCTCTCGACCATCTACCAGATGGGATACCGTCTTGCGGCGCTGGCGGGCGGGGCACTGGCCCTGATCCTCGCCGCGCGGATCGGCTGGCCGGAGACCTATGCGATCTTCGGGGGGACGATCTTCCTGATCGGACTGGTCGGGATCGGCGCTCCTGATGCCCGTCGGACGCAGACGCAGGTCGATGCCGCTGCCGACGAACTGACCGCGCTGCGCCAGCCGGGGCAGTTGACCCCCCGTGTCCGCCGCAACGCACTGGCGATCATCGGTAGCCTGTGGGGCATCGCGCTGCTGATCGTGGGGACGTTCATGGTGATGAGCCTGTCGTCGGATCCCGAATCGCGGCCAGACAGCGTGCAGTTCATCACCTGGTGGGGCCCGATCATCATGCTGGCGACGATCGTGGTTCCGGCGGCGATCGCGGCGTGGCTGGTGGCGCGGCAGAAGAAGGGCGTCGACGTCCTTCACGAACCCGCGCCCGTCGCGACGGGAAGCGAGCGGGCGATGGACTTCGGCTATCGGGCGCTGGTGCTGCCGCTCACGGAGATCATCGGACGGCTGGGGTCGAGTGCCATTCTCGTGATCGCGCTCGTGCTGACCTACCGCATCTGCGACGCCATCTGGGGCAGTTTCGCCTATCCTTTCTACCTGGGCGAGCTGAACTACACCAACGACGAAGTGGCGGTCGCGTCGAAGTTCTTCGGGGTCGGGGCGCTGCTGCTCGGGCTGGCGCTCGGCGGGGTGCTTCTGACGCTCATCGGGCGGATGGCGGCACTCAGCCTCGGCGCGCTGGTCGCGGCACTTACCAACCTGCTGTACGCCGACCTCGCCATCGGCGGCGCGACGATGCAGGCGGTGAGCGACTACACCGGCTTCACCGCGCTCGTCACGAGTTTCCCGGGAGGGACGCCGGATCTTGCCAAGCTCATGATCACCATCGCGGGCGAGAATCTCGCGGTCGGCCTCGCGGGGGCGGCGTTCGTCGCTTACCTCTCCAGCATCGTCGCCAAGGGCTATAGCGCGGTGCAGTATGCGTTGCTGTCGAGCCTCGCGCTGCTGGTCGGCACGCTCGGTCGTGCGCCCTTGGGGCAGCTGATCGAGGAGCAAGGCTATTATTTCGTCTTCATCCTGACGACCGGGATCGGGATGATCGCCTTTGTCCTGTGCCTCGTCGAATGGGGGCGTCAGCGGCGGATGGGCGGTCGCGGCATCCAGAACGCCCCACCGCCCGAGGCCGAGTTCGCCTAGGAGGGCGGGGTGCCGTTCTCGGCGAGGAAGACGCCCGCCAGATAGAGCGAGCCGATGACCAGCACCGTGTCGCCGGGCGCAGCGCGTAGGGCGACACGGTCGAACGCGCTCGCCAGATCGGGGGCGGGGGCGCTGTCCGTTCCGTCGATCATCGCCGCCAGCGCCGAGGGATCGTGATGATCGTGGCCCGGGATCGGGACTGCGGTGAAACTCGCGAGCATTCGCGCGAAGGGGGTCAGCACGGCGAGCGGATCGCGGTTGGCGAGCACGCCGGAGACGAGGTGGAGCCGTCTTCCTGCCAGCGTCCGGGCCACGGCGCGTGCCGCCTCTGCATTGTGCGCGCCGTCGAGGATCAGCGTCGCGTCGCTACCCAGCCGCTCGCGCAGCCGACCTTCCTCGATCGACTGCAGGCGCGCAGGCCAGCGGGCGAACCGCGTCGTCGCGGCCAGTGCCGGACGGTCGAGACCGATTTGAGTCTGGAAATGCATCATGGCGAGCGCAAGCCCCGCATTGTCGATCTGGTGCGGGCCGGGGAGCACCGGAGCAGGAAGCTCTAGATCGCCGTTCCCGCGATAGAGCAGTCGGTCGCCATGGTGTTCGATCGTCCAGTCGCGGTCCTGCACGAAGAGGGATGCGCCCACCTTGGCGGCGACCGCGGCGATGGCGTCGAGCGCGGCGGGTGGCTGGCGCTGGACCAAGAGCGGCACGCGGGCCTTCGCGATGCCCGCCTTTTCCGCTGCGATCTGCGGCAGCGTGTCGCCCAGCCAGCGCGTGTGGTCGAGGCCGAGGGCGGCGATCCCCGTCGCTACGGGCCGGTCGACGAGGTTGGTGGCGTCGAGGCGCCCGCCCATGCCGACTTCGAGCAACAAGGCATCGGCGGGCGAGCGCTCGAACGCAAGGAAGGCAGCCGCGGTCGTGGCTTCGAAGAAGCTGGGCGCGAGGGCGTTTCGCTCCGCTACATCGAGCACTTCTTCGAGGAGGGGAGCGAGCGCGGTATCGGAAATGAGGCTGCCGCCGAGCCGGATCCGCTCGTTGAAGCGTACGAGGTGCGGCGAGGTGAAGACGTGGACGCGCTTGCCCGCCGCCTCCAACCCCGCACGAAGGAAGGCGATGGTCGAGCCTTTGCCGTTGGTGCCCGCGACGTGGAAGACGGGAGGAAGCCGGTCCTGAGGATCGCCCAGCGCCGCCACGAGGTCGCGCATGACGTCCAGTTCCTGCGCGCTGCGGTCGCCGCCGTGGCCGAGCGCCTCCAGCCGGTCGAGCTGTGCCTGGACGGCCGGATCGTCCGACCGTGCGCCGTCCTGCACTAGGCCGCTTCTTCCGTATCGGTCTGGGGAGCGAGATAAGAGAGGAGCTGCGCGAGCCGTTCCTTCAGCTGGTGGCGATGCACCACCATGTCGAGCATTCCGTGCTCGAACAGATATTCGGCGCGCTGGAAGCCTTCGGGCAGTTGCTCGCGGATCGTCTGCTCGATCACGCGGCGTCCGGCAAAGCCGATCAGTGCACCCGGTTCGGCGATCTGCACGTCGCCGAGCATCGCATAGCTGGCCGTGACCCCGCCGGTGGTGGGGTCGGTGAGGATGACGATGTAGGGCAGCCCCGCGTCCTTCAGTTCGGCCAGCGCCACGGTTGTCTTGGGCATCTGCATGAGGCTGAGAATGCCTTCCTGCATTCGTGCGCCGCCCGCGGCGGTGAACAGGACATACGGGCAGTTTCGCTCGATCGCCTCGCGGATACCCGCGACGATGCCCGCGCCGACCGCCGTCCCCATCGATCCGCCCATAAAGGCGAAATCCTGCACCGCCACGATCGCCGGCTGCCCGCCGATCGCACCATAGGCCGTGACCAGTGCGTCCTGGACCTGCGTTTTGGCGCGCGCCGCCTTAATGCGGTCCACGTAGCGCTTGCTGTCGCGAAACTTGAGCGGATCCTCGGCTGCTTCGGGCGCGGGAAGCCGCAGGGGCGAGCCGTCGAGCACCTGTTCGAACCGCTCGGCCGAACCGATGCGGTCGTGATGGTCGCAGCGGGGGCAGACGTAGCTGTTCTCCGCCCATTCCTTGGTGAAGATCATGCTCTCGCAGCTCGAACACTTATGCCATAGCTGGTCATCGCTCTGCCGCTTGGGCAGAAAGGGAATGCCGTTACGAACGCGGTCGATCCAGCTCATGCGCCTGTCCTCGTCTTGCTCATCGCCGCGGTGCTAGGTGCCCCGCCCGTGCCTGTCAAAGGGCGTCGAGACTGTCGTTGATGGCCTTGGCCGCAGCCTGCGGATCGGCGGCCTGCGTGATCGGGCGCCCGACGACCACGACGGAGGCGCCGCGCTCCATCGCCTCGGTTGGGGTGACGACGCGTTTCTGATCGGCCTCTTGCCCGCTGCCCGCCGGACGCACGCCGGGGACGACCAGATAGCCCTCGGGCCAAGCCTTGCGCATGGCCTCGACCTCCAAGCCGGAGCAGACGATGCCGTCGAGACCGGCCTCACGAGACAGATCGGCCAGCCGCTCGACATATTTTTGCGACTTGAGGTTGCTGCCGTGGCGCTTGAGATCCTCGTCCGACAGGCTCGTCAGCATCGTCACGCCGACGACGCGGGTGACTTCGCTCGCTGCTTCCTTGGCCGCGCGCATCATGTCGATCCCGCCCGCCGCATGGACGGTGAGAATACGGGGACGAAGGTCGGCGATGGCGGCGACCGCCTTGGAGACGGTATTGGGAATGTCATGCAGCTTGAGATCGAGGAAGATCGGCAGACCTCGTTCGCGCAACCGGCTGACGCCCTCGCGACCCTGCGCGCCGAAGAACTCGAGCCCCAGCTTGAACCCGCCGACATGGCCCTTCACGGCAACGGCGAGGTTCTGGGCGGTGTCGAGACGGGGGGTGTCGAGGGCGACGAAAAGCGGACTGGACATGGAATGCGGTTCCTCAAAAAGGGCTGGACGGTTCGGGCGGCGGCGGACGGCGCGCGGCGTCGCGTTCGCCTTCCAGCGTGCGCAATCGCGTGCGCAGCCGCGCCAGCTTGAACCGGTCGATCAGCCAGGTCGGCAGAAACCCGAGAGCGAAGGTGACGAGCAGGAGCCACGGCAGCTTGATCGCCAGCCGCCGGTCGCCCCACAAATCGATCATCACGTCATGCCAGTTGGCAACCGAAAAGGCCGTCAGCACGATGGCGGGCAGGACGTATGCGAAGATCTTCAGTTTCTGCATCGCTTCCCCTTGCCCAAAAGCCATGCGGGCGTAAAGCCGATGGGGGGTGACATCGTCGCGGGCCGCGGGACATGATGGACCGTGCGCGAAGCGACCGCGTTGAGGGAGGAGATGACACGCCTGACATGAACCATATTCGTCTGACTCAATTCGGACTGCCGCTGGCCGCGATCGTCGCCTTTCTCGGCGGGATTGGCGTGTTGGACAGCTCCGAGGTCCCGGCAGAACAGGCCGGACCGGCCCATGTTCCGCTGGCCGCGCCGAGTGCCGTATCAGGTGGGAGCGTGAATTTCGCCCGTCTCGATGCGCGCGTGACGCAATTGATGGACGAACATGGTCCGATGGCGGGTCTGGCGGTCGGCGTGGTGCTGGATGGCGAAATCGCCTTTCTCAAAGGCTATGGCACCCGAACTGCCGCCGACGATGGCGAGCCGGTGGACGTAAACACGGTGTTCCGCTGGGCTTCCGTCTCCAAGGGCGTGGCGGGGGTGATGGCCGCGAAGCTCGACGAGGAAGGGGCCTTGCGGCTCGACCGCCCCATCGCGTCCTACAGCTCGACGCTCACCCTGCCGGAGAACAATCACTTCTCCGCGACGCTGCGCGACACGTTGAGCCATCGGCTCGGGATCTGGCGAAACGCCTACGACGACAAGCTGGAAGACGGGCAGGACCCCGACGATATCCGCCGCCAACTGGGCGAACTGGTGCAGATCTGCCCCGTCGGGTCCTGCTGGAGTTATCAGAACGTCGCTTTCGATGCCGCGTCGGAAGCGGTCGAGATGGTAACCGGTGCGCCCTACGACACGGCGCTGAAATCGCATCTGTTCGCGCCCCTCGGCATGACCCGCGCCAGCGCCACCCGCGACGGGTTGATGATGGACGACAACTGGGCGCATCCGTTCAATCGCGGCGGCCGCGAATATGACGTGACCGACGCCTATTATCGCGTTCCCGCGGCGGGCGGAGTGAATTCATCGATCATCGATGCCACCATCTGGCTGCAGGCGCAGATGGGCCATTTCCCCGAGATCCTGCCCGACGCGGCGATCGAGACCGCGCACCAGCCGCTCATCGAGACGCCGGGTGAGATGCGGCGGATGCGGGATTATCGCGAACGTTTGTCGGACGCGCGTTACGGGCTCGGCTGGCGAACCTACGACTATGCCGGGCACCGCATCGTCGGGCATCGCGGCGGGGTCGATGGCTATCGCAGCTTCATCCTGTTCGATCCGGAGCGCGAGGCGGGCATCGTCGCCTTCTGGAACAGCGACACGGGGCAGCCGCATGGGCTGCAGTTCGAATTTTTCGACATGCTCTACGGACTGGAAACCCGCGACTGGCTCGAGCTCGACGGCTGAACCATCCCACCGGGCGGGCGTTGACAGGATATGTCCAACAAAAAACCGCTTCGTTCGGCGCTCGGAATGACCGCCGCCGCTCTTCTCTTTGCCGCAAACCCGAGCGCCGCCCAGTCGCTTCCTGATGGGGCATGGGGCGGATCGGCGCCGAGCCTGTCGGGCGAACGTCAGTCGGCCACGCTCGCGGCCCAGATCCTCGCCGCGCGTCTGCATCATTCGCCGGGTGTCATCGACGGCTATCCGGGCGGCAACACGGCGCGCGCGATCGAAGCGTTTCAATCCGCCAACGGGCTCGAGGCGACCGGCGCGGTCGACGAGGAGACCCTCGAAAAGATGACCAGCCAGGCGGGGGATGCGCCCTTGCTCAAGGACTATACGATCACATCCGAAGATGTCGCTGGCGGGTTCACCGACCCGGCGGACGGCATGGAAGCTCAGGCCGAGACAGGCAATGTCGGCTACGGGTCGGCAAGCGAAATGCTGGCCGAGAAGTTCGGCATGAGCGAGAGTTTCCTGAAAGCCATGAATCCCGGCAGCGGCTTCGGGCAGGGCGATACGATCCGGGTGGCCAACGTCGCCGCCGATCCGCTTGCCGCCGTCGCACGGATCGAGATCGACGGAGACGAGAACGAGCTGCGCGCCTTCGATGAAAGCGGTCAGTTGATCGCCACCTTTCCCGCCACGGTCGGGAGCAGTGAATTTCCCAGTCCGTCGGGCACCATGGAAGTCAATGCAGTCGCGCCGGAAGCGAACTATACCTTCGATCCCAGCGACTTGAGCTGGGGCGGCGACGAGCCGCTGACCATTCCCGCGGGGCCCAACAATCCCGTCGGCGGGATCTGGATCGACCTCAGCAAGGACGGGTACGGCATCCACGGCAGTCCCGATCCACGGCTCATCGGAAAGACCTCCAGCCACGGCTGCGTGCGGCTGACCAATTGGGATGCCGAACGGCTTTCGCAGGCGGTTTCGCAAGGCACCACCGTCGAGTTTGTCTGAGTCGATTCGGTTTTAGACTGCAATGAATCCCGGATTTGGCGGTTTTTTGCGTTTTTCTCGTTTATGTTCTATAAAAGTGCCACTATCGCTCGATCGTCCCCCATCGACTGGCATGACGCCGTCCCGCTGCTTGCAGCCTCTCCGACGATTCCGATAACCCGCCCCTGTCAGCTCGCGCCGTCCGGCGTGGGCGTCCGCCCGTTCTGAGCTGACGTATCTCGTGCCCCCGACGGCGCGCCGCGCGCCGTGTTTTAACTAGGAGACCCCTTTTGGCCCATCAGACCGAATTCCTGATCGAACGGATGGAAGAAGAACGTGCCAAGGCCGATGCCGCGACGTTGCAAAAGGTGAAGGAACGCCACGAGCGCGCCGCCGCTAGCTGGGAGAAGCTCGCCAACCGTGCCATCGCCGCCGACAAGCTGCGCGCCGCGGAAGAGATCCGCAAAGCCGAGATGCGCGCCGAACAAGCGCAGATCCAGGCGCAGCAAGCGCAGCCGATGCCTGCCTGAACCTGATCGTTCTGGCAGACATTCAAGCGGGCGTCCCGGAAACGGGGCGCCCGTTTGGCATTCGGGGACACGGCGCTGTCGATTGTTTTGCGGCTCGCGCGAAAAGTCGGCTATGGGTGCTGGCGACCGCTGCCCCCGTCGGGGCCAAGTAGCGTCGCGGGGACGAGGTTCGAATGACCGATCAGGGAAAATTGCGACTTGCCAGACCCGCGCGGCAGACGCCACGGGGTCTGGGCAAGCAAGTGGCGCTCGGAGCCTTGTGCGCGGGCGTGATGATCGGCCTGCGCGAACTGATCAATCTGTGGGCGCCGACCTCGGGGCCGTTCGCGATGATCTTCCCCACCATCATGATCGCGACGCTCTATGGCCGATGGCGGGCCGGGTTGACCGCCTTCGTCATCACGTTCCTCTACGCCTGGTGGGCGGTGCTGCCGTTCCAGTATAGCCTGGTCTTCGAAAATCCTGGCGAGGGGCCGCGCGTGCTCATCAATGCGGTCGCGGGCCTCGTCATCATGGTGTTCGCCGAAGCGTTTCGGGATGCGGTCGAACGCGCCAGTGCCCAGCGCGACGAGGAGATCGAGCGGCGCGAAGTCGCGATGCTCGAGCTGGGGCATCGGACGAAGAACAATTTCGCGCTCGTTGCCAGCCTGCTCGAAATTCAGAAGCGCCGCGAGGAAAGTCCCGACGTGCGGGCCACGCTCGATACCGCCATCGGGCGCGTTCACAGCTTTGCCGAGGCCTATGCCCATTTCAGCGAGGACACCGAGGGCGGCAGCCTCGACGTTGCGATGCGCCCCTATCTGGAGAGCCTCATGGACATGCTCGGCACGGCGCTGTTCGACGACCGGGTGGCGCTGCGAGGCGAGATCGCCGACATCCGCCTTCCCAAGGAAAAGGCCGTGGCGCTCGGCCTCGTCCTCAACGAGGCACTCACCAACGCCGCCAAATATGCCTTTCCGGGCGGCCGGAAGGGCGAGGTCGTCATTCGCCTGTCGGGAGACCCGTCGGGCTGGGACTTTGCCGTCGACGATGACGGGGTCGGCCGTCAGGAAACCGCCGCGCCGCAGGGAAGCGGCTTGGGCGCCGGTCTGATGGACGCCTTCGCTCGGCAGGCCGATGCGCAGATGGAAGTGGAGAGCCTCGCCAAAGGCACGCGGCTGCGGCTGCGCGCAGCGATGGTCTGATCCCCTTGCGCCGCCGCGGTAAAGCGGCAACGGTCGGGGCATGGAGGGGGCCATCGTCTTTGCATCGCTCGTCATGGGCGTCGCGATTACCGACCAGTTGACGAGTCTTCATCGTCTGCTGCGCGTCCGCCATCGAGTGCGGTGGGACCCATTGCCGATGATCTTCGCGCTGATGGCGCTGATGACCGTGCTGATGATCTGGTGGGCTTTGGCCGGAATGGGAAGCGGGCGGATCACGATCGGGGAATTCGTCCCGATCATGTTCGAGCTGACGCTGGTCTTCCTCCTGACGTCGGCCAGTCTGCCCGATGCGGGCGGGGAAGGGGCGACCGGCGGTACCGACTTGCGGGCGTTTTGGGACAAGGAGCGATCCTATCTATGGTCGCTGCTGTTCATCCTCGTCCTGTTCGACCATCTCGGCAATTTCGTGACGATGGAGAAGTCGTGGGCGGCGTGGCGATATTATCTTCTGAACCGCTCGGTCGATCTCGTTCTGACCGGCGCACTACTGGCCGCCGTCTTCGTCCGGCGGCGATGGTATGATTGGACGCTGATCGCCGTGCTGGCGATCGGCCCGATCCGCTGGCTCAACAACGCCCTCGGCTAAAGATCCTCCGGACAGGTCAAGCGTCGAGGTTGACGAAGCTGTCCAGCACCCGCTTGCGACCCGCCTTCTCGAATTCGATTTCCAGCTTGTTGCCTTCGATCGCCTCGATCGTGCCATAGCCGAATTTGCCGTGAAAGACGCGCATGCCGGTGGAAAGATCGTCGCGACCCTTGTTTCCGAGGCTGACGGCGCTGGCCTTCACGTCGACAGGGCCGCGACTGCGCGCGATCATTTCCTCGCGCGACAGGCGCCCGTCGTCGCCCGATGACATCGCCCGCTTGAACCCCGGACCGCGGGAGGCGGGGCGAGCGACATGGGCGAAAGGATCGTCGTTGGCGCTGAACTGAGCCTTCCAAAGACTGGCCCCGCCCGACATGGTCTGTTCCTGTTCGGTGTGGTCGTCCGGCAGTTCCTCGACGAAGCGGGAGGGAATGGAGCTGGTCCACTGGCCGTAGATGCGTCGGTTGGCGGCGTGCAGCACGGTCGCCCGCTCGCGTGCGCGGGTGATGGCGACATAGGCAAGGCGGCGTTCCTCCTCGAGGCTCGCCTGCCCCCCTTCGTCCAGCGCACGTTGCGAGGGGAACAGACCCTCTTCCCAGCCTGCGCAGAAGACGATCGGAAACTCGAGCCCCTTGGCGGCGTGGATGGTCATCAGCGTCACCCGCTCGCCGTCCTTGTCGCGGTCGGTGTCCATGACGAGGCTGACATGTTCGAGGAAGCTCTCGAGGCTGTCATATTCCTCCATCGCGCGGGCGAGTTCGGCGAGGTTCTCTAGCCGGCCCTGCGCCTCGGCGGACTTGTCGGCCTGGAGCATCGCGACATAGCCCGATTCCTCCATGGCCTGCTGCATCAGCTCGGACGGGGTGAGGGCGCGCGTACCGCTCTCCATGACCTGTCGTTCGCCGTTCTCGCTGGGTGCGGCGGACGTGCCGGCGGCCAGCGTGCGCCAGCGAGCAATGTCGCCGACGAAGCGACCCAGCGATCCGCGGGCACGGGCGGTGAGTTCGTCCGTGTCGAGGATCTGCGCGGCGGCGAGCAGCAGGGGCAGACCCTGGCTGCGCGCATATTGATGGATGGTGGCGACCGCCTTGTCGCCCAGCCCGCGCTTGGGCGTGTTGACGATCCGGTCGAAGGCGAGGTCGTCCTGCGGCTGGTGGATGAGGCGCAGGTAGGCGATGGCGTCGCGAATCTCGGCACGTTCGTAGAAGCGGAACCCGCCGATGATCTGGTAGTCCATGCCGATGGCGATGAAGCGTTCTTCGAACTCGCGGGTCTGGTGCTGTGCGCGCACGAGGATGGCGACGTCGTTCAGACCTCGCCCCTTTGAGACCTGGTTCTCGATTTCTTCGCCGACACGGCGAGCCTCCTCGGGCCCGTCCCAGACCCCGATGACGCGCACCTTCTCGCCCTTGCCAGCCTCGGTCCAGAGCTGCTTGCCGAGACGACCGCTATTGTGCGCGATGACGCCGCTGGCGGCGGCGAGAATGTGGCCGGTCGACCGGTAATTCTGTTCCAGTCGAACGATCTTCGCGCCGGGAAAATCGCGTTCGAAGCGCAGGATGTTCGAAACGTCGGCGCCGCGCCACGAATAGATCGACTGATCGTCGTCGCCGACGCAGGCGATGTTATTATCGGGCGCGGCGAGGAGCCTCAGCCATTCGTACTGGCTGGCGTTGGTGTCCTGATATTCGTCGACGAGCAGATATTTGAACCGCTTCCGCCATTCTTGCAGCACGTCGGGATGCGCCTTGAAGATGGTGAGCATGTGGAGCAGCAGGTCGCCGAAATCGGCGGCGTTCACGGCTTTCAGCCGGTCCTGATATTCCCGGTAGAGATCGCCGGCCTTGCCATCGCCCCAGGCCTGCGCGTCGGCGGCGGAGAGTTGCGATGGAGTCTGGCCCTTGTTCTTCCACTGGTCGATCAGGCCCGCGAGCGCGCGCGGGGGCCAGCGCTTGGGATCGATCCGCGCGGCCTCGACGAGTTGTTTCAGCAGCCGCAGCTGGTCGTCGGTGTCGATGATCGTAAAGTTGCTTTGCAGCCCAACCAGCTCGGCATGGCGCCGGAGCATTCGGGCGCAGACGCTGTGGAAGGTGCCGAGCCAAGGCATGTTGTCGACCGCACCGTTGGTGATGTCGGCGACCCGCTCCTTCATCTCGCGCGCGGCCTTGTTGGTGAAGGTGACCGCGAGGATCTGGCTCGGCCAGGCGCGGCGGGTGGCGATGAGATGCGCGAGGCGAGCGGTGAGGGTCGCGGTCTTTCCCGTGCCCGCGCCCGCGAGAATGAGGACGGGGCCGTCGAGCGTTTCGGCCGCCTCGCGCTGCGCGGGGTTGAGGCGCGCGAGATAGGCGGGCGGGGCGGTGTCGGGCGGAGAGGATTCGGTCACCGGCCCTAGGTAGGTGGGGGAGAACATTCGGGCAACCCGCGACCGAGTCGGCGGGGAAGGGGCGAAACGATCTTGCGAATCGCATTGCGCGCAGCTATCCGGCCTCCGAAATTGGGATCGTGTCCGCGAAATCCGCGTCTTACGCACGATATCCCCGTTATCCACAGGCAGAAACAGCTTTTGCGCGCTGGGAAACGCGCCCGGCATCGCCCATAAAGAATGGGTGATCGGGACGAAGCGCCCGGCCTTCTTCGGAAGGAAGGGATCGCAAGTTCCGATCTCCGCCGGCAGGCGATGAGATGCGGCGACCGGGGGAGCCCGGACGGTCTTCGGACCGAAAGGGTGTCGAACCCGGACCGCCACCATCTCGGACCAGCCGGTTTGAGAGGCGCCGGAAGAGCCGGGAGTGCCGAACGCAGCCGCGCTGCAGCAGGTCTTCGGACCAGTAGCAGCGAAGGGCGCGACACGGAGCCCGGCCCAAGAAGGGCCGCGACGAGCCATCGGGAGGCGCATCGCTTGACGGTGCGGCTGTCGACGGAGCCGGAAGGAAAAGCTGTCGTGAGTGCAAGCTCTCAACAGTGGATCCGGAAGGGTCCGACGGGAGAGCCCATCATGTGGGCAGACCGGATGGTGACGAGCGACGCCTGAGCGGGCGCGCAAGGATGGTCGAGGTGGCCACAGAAGCCTTCGGGCGGAAGTGGTAAACCGGACTAACACCGGCAAAGTCGCTCGGCGCATGTGGGGATCAGAAGCCTAGCTTCTGGTCCCCATTCTCGTTGGGGGGCTGAAAAAAGTCTGGAAAGCCTGGCGCGGCGATGCGGCGGCGCGCGCCTAACCTTCCGGCGATGTCGATGCTCGAACGCCTTGGCTATTTACCGTCCATTGCGGCTGCGACACTGGCGTTGCGGGCTTGAACAACGATGCGGCGAAGTTTCTTGGCGGTGTGGCGGAGCAGGAGCAGGGCTTCGTCGGCGATCAGGTGGGTCGATGCTTTGACTTCCGACCCATCGAGGAGCGCCGCAAGGCGGTCGTGGACAGCCATATCGCACGCGGCAAGTCGTTCGAGCAGGGTTTCGAAATCGTCGCTGGGCACCGAGCGCGTCGGGTCGGGACCACAGACGTCGTCGTGGTCGGCCGCTTCGACCGTTCCGCCCATTTCCGCGACGACCTCGTCGAGCCGTTCGATGATGGCGGCGCGGTCATCGGCGCAATTGACGAGCAGCTGGGTCAGCTGACGGTTCTCGATATGCGCCGCGACATCGCGATAGAAACGCTCGGTCTGGACCGCCCAGACCCGCATTTGCGTCAATATTCCTGTGTCATCCTGAATAGACACCGCACCTCTTTCCGGTTCGAGAACCTCGTCGGGTGCGCGAACGATCGTATTCAAAACGCCCCCGTCAGGGTGATAAACATCCTCCCCGCATCGGAGTTTCCGCGAATTTGACGAAAGTTAAGGCAACTTCGGACCAAAAAGGGGCGTGGCCGGTCAGCGACCGGAGATTTCCTTGACCTTTTCCGAATAGAGCCTTCCGACCGGTTGTTCGCTGCCGTCGCCAAGCCGTGCGACCCAGCGACCCGACGGATTGCGCGAGAATCCCGTGATGAAGTCGCGGCGGACGATCGCGGAACGGTGCAGGCGCGCGAATTTGGCAGGATCCAGGCCCTGCTCCAGCGCCGTCATCGAATGGTGGATAAGCCAACTCCGCTGACCGACATGGAGCCGCATGTAGTCCCGCTCGGCAGACACGCGGTCGATGTCGTCGGCGGCGATGCGGACGAGGCCCGAGAGGTCCGACGCCCAGAATTCTTCGAGATAATCGCTTTCGTGATCGCTGCCCTGATCGGAAGGTCCCTCGGCAATCCTATCCCGGGCACGGTCGATGGCCTTGTCGAGCCGTGCGGCCTCGACCGGTTTCATGACATAATCGACCGCCGCGACATCGAAGGCAGCGACCGCAAACTGGTCGAATGCCGTGACGAAGACGATGGCAGGCCGGGGCGTAAGCTTGGACAATGCGCGGGCGACCTCGATCCCGTCGAGGCCCGGCATGGCAATGTCGAGAAGCACCACGTCGGGCATCGTTTCGTTGGCGAGCTGAACGGCTTCCTCGCCGTCGGAAGCGCTACCGACATGTTCGACGTCGTCGCGGCGGCCGAGCAGCGTTTCCAGACGTTCGGCGGCCAGCGGCTCGTCGTCGGCGATCAGGATGCGGGTCTTTTCGCTCAAGCGTTCATCTCCTCGCGCGGAATGATCAGGTCGACGCGATAACCGTCTTCGACCGGTCCGAAACGGCATTCCGCTTTCCCGCCATATTGCGCGGCCAGTCGTTCGCAGACGTTGGTCAGTCCGGTCCCGGTTCCGGCCGGCGCGGGACGGTCGACGGCAACGCCGGACGGTGCGGAATTGAAAACGTGGATCGCGGCGCGCCCGTCGGGCCGCATGGCGCCGCCGATCTCGATCGTAACCGGTTGGCGGGTGCGGCTGACACCGTACTTGATGGCATTCTCGACCAGCGGCTGAAGGATCAGCGCAGGCACGCTCAAGTCTTCCAGCTCGGCGGGGAGATCGATGTCGACGCGAAGTCTTTCGGGGAAACGGCGCTGTTCGATATCGAGATAGAGCCGCTGGAGGTCGATCTCTTGCTCGAGCGTGACCGCCGCATTGGGATCGAGCGAGAGCGAAGTGCGGAAAAAGGTAGAGAGGGCGATCAGCATGCTCTCGGCCTGTTCGTTGCGATTGGTCATCACCAGCGAGGACAGGCTGTTGAGCGTGTTGAACAGGAAGTGCGGATTGACCTGGTAACGAAGGGCGCGGACCTGAGCGGCCTGCGCCTCGGCCTTCGCGGCGGCGAGGCGGCGGCGGGTATCGGCGACCTGATTGGCGCTGACCGCGGCGAGATAGACCGCGCTCCATGCAGCGAAGAAGAACAGCCAGATGACCGCTGCGTCGGCAGCGATGCGCAGTTGCTCGAACTCGTCGAGCTCGTCAAGCTTGGGAAGCGTGAAGATCATCGGCTGTTCGCCCGAATGACGCTGGATGGTCACCTCGTTGCCGCGCTGCGTGATGATCGCGCCCTCACGTGCCTCGATCCGATATTCCTCCCCCTGATCGTTCTGTAGCGGGGCCATCGTGATGATCAAAAGCGCCTGCGCGATCGCGGCGACGATCGAAGCCAGCGCGGCAATGGCGGCGCGCACGCGGATGCGGGTGCCTTCGTCGACCGCCTGGATGGCGAAATAGATGCAGCAGGTCAGCACCATGCCGGTGCCGATCATAGGCAGTCGCTGGAGGATGACGCTACCGGGACTGTCGGACAGAAGCGCGCGCCCGACCACCATGAAGGCATAGATCACCCAGAAGGCGGCGATGCTCGACGCGGCGATCTTCCAATCGGCGAACAGGGGCTTCGCGGAGCTTTTCTGGACGGGCGCGTGACGCATTTCCATCGACTATCGGCAATCGCGCCGCATTTCCAGTCGGCGTGCCGGTCTTTGCAGAACCGAACACGCGGTTGATCGAAGGAACGCGCCGACAGGTGCGCTCGTTGTTCGGGCATAGCGATTGAAGGAACCCGTGATGAGCCACAAGAACCCCCCCAAGGACGAGCCGAGCAAGACCCTTCAGGAGAAGCTGAAGAAGGATCCCGACGACAAGGACCTGCAGGTCGATGTCGGTTCCGATGAGTCGATGGATGCGTCCGATCCGATTTCGGCCGCGCAGCATGCAGACGATAGCCCGCATCCCAATTCCAACGCTCCCAAGAGCGACGAGGAGGAATAAGCCGCTGGCTTTTCGGGGATTGTTGCGTCGCCGCAACGCCCAGTTATCCACAGTGACCTAATAGCGACAGGCTCGGCTCCATCGATGGGCCGGGCCTGTTCGCGCTTGCGAAAAGCGCTCGCACACGCCTCAATCGCATCGGGGAGGGACGAGCGCCCGTATGGTTAAGTTTTGATAAAGGACCATCGGCTATCGTCGCATTTCAAGGTGCTGAAGGAGACGAACGGATGAAGGGTTGGACGGGCGGGGGTCCGAAAACAGGCAAGTTGCTGATTGGCGAGATGAAGGAATTCGCATCCTTCCCGAAGGCCACGCAGCGATACATCCGCCGTTCGCTCGACACGGCGTTCGGTCGCAAGGATCCGGTCGATACCTGGGCGCGCAGCGAGGCCGAGGCGAAGTCGATCCTCGAGCAGAAGCATTACTATGCGCGGCTCGATATGGTGCGCAGCGAGATTCCCGACGACCACGCGCTCGACATGCTCGAACCGTTCGTCGGTCTCCTGACGACGATCAGCGCCTTCGACCTCGGCGAGGATCGTATCGGCAGTTTTGCCGCCTATCGCTTCCTCTACGAGCGCCTGTTGGGCGCTGCGGTACGGCCGTGGCTGCCGAGCGCCTTCTGCGCGGCGGCAAGCCTACCCGTCCTGCACCCGGACCGGCGCCGGATCCTTCTCCAGTCGATCAGCGAAACCGCGGCGACGGCGGCGGGCTGGTCCGGGCGGGAGCCGGTATTCTGGCCTGAATGGGTCGAGAAGGTCGACGCGGAGGCTGCTGCCTAAAGGTCGAAGATTTCTGCGAGTTCGGCGAGGGTCGCTTCGGGGCTGGTATGCAGCACGAAGCGGCCCTTTCCTTTTTCCACCCAGGGCTCGCGCGCATGTTCGCGATCGTCGACGAGCACGTCGCCGGGGCGCGCAAACGTCCATTTGTCGCGTGCCATGCAGGTGATTACGTCGAGGTCGGGAAAGTGTTTCTTCGCCCAAGCCCGTTTCTGCGGTTCTGCCCATTTTCCCATTGGCAGACCGGTCAGGATGGTGGGGTCGAGGTGTCTCACCCGATCGACCATCGCGTCCGCGCCCGGCAACGGGTCCAGATGTTCGTAGAAGCCGTCGGCGCGGGCGAGCCGTTTCCAGAAGCCGCCTCGTCCATGACGCTCCGTCAACGCGTCGGGATCGAGCCCCGAAAGGCGGCGCACCCCGCCGTCGAAATCCGCGAGGACGCCGTCGCAGTCGAGGAACAGTCGCGCGCTCACGCGACATATCCCGGAGCCGCGGACACCGGCAGGGGGTCCACCGACGTCCAATCGGTTTCCGCGATCATGGCATTCGCGTCCTTCGGCACGCGCCCGGAAGCGGGGTCGAGGCTCCAGGTACAATGGTAGCGACTGCCGTCGGGGCGTTCGATCCTGCCATCGACAGTGACGAGGAGCGCTTCGATCGATGCGTCGGCGACGTGCCCCACGATCGCGAGCATGGCGGGGGCTGGAACCGGCGCGCGGCGGCGGTGGCCCCATTGCGTCACGTGATGGGCGATCACCCGCTCGAAGCGCGGGACGAACCGCTCGAGAAGACGTTCGCGGTCCCGCTCGTCGAGGATCCAGCCGACCGGTCCGCCCATCAGTCGCGCTCCCCTGCAAGGCCGTCCAGGAGGTCGCGGGCGTAGGCGATTAGACTGTCGTCGCGCGCGCCCATGACGAGGACGATGTCGCCCGGTCGTGCCGCCTCCACAATCGTCCGCGCGATATCGTCGCGATCGGCGATATGGGTCGCGTGCGCCCCGGCCGCGGTGACGGCCTGCGAAAGCCAGGCGCTGCCGCGCGACTTGTCGGTCGTTCCGCCCTGATAGACGGGATCGGGCAAATAGAGCCGATCGTCGGGTCGGAGATACTGAGCAAAGGTCGCGCTCAATTCCTCGCCCATCTGGCGCAGCGGGCCATAGCCGTGCGGCTGGAACATCACGATTAGTCGGCGATCGCGGGCGCGCATCGTCTTGAGCGTCGCGGCGATCTTGTCGGGATTGTGCCCGAAATCGTCGTAGACCGTGATGCCGCGCGCTTCCCCGACGCGCTCCAGTCGACGTTTCAGTCCGGCGAACCGTGCCAGCGCCGCCGCACCGTCGGACAGCGGCACGCCGGCAGCGTGACAGGCGGCCAGCGCGGCGAGCGCGTTCATGGCGTTGTGTCGTCCCGGCATGGGAAGGTGGACTGCATGCGCCTCGCCATCGTGCAGCAGCGTGAAGCGCACTTCCTCGTCATGCAGCTCGAGATCGAGTCCCCGGTAGGCGGGCGATTGCGCCGGGTCGAACCCGAAGCCGAGCGCGCCATCGGGGGCGATCCCGCGACTCTCTACATCGTCGGCGTTGTAGAGCGCTTGGTCCCCCGCGCGCAGGAAATCGCCGAACAGTTGGCGCAATTCCTCCATCGTCTGATGATCGAGACTGATGTTGTTCACCAGCGCCACGGTCGGCCGATAGAGAACGATCGACCCGTCGCTCTCGTCCACTTCGGCGGCGAACAGGTCGGGGTTGCCGACCAGAGCGGAAGCGAACGGCGCATGGGGGCCCGCGAAATTCTTCATCACGGCACCGTTCATCACGGTGGGGCGACGCGCGGCTTCGTGCAGGATCCAGCCCACCATTCCGGTGACGGTCGATTTGCCCGATGTGCCGCCGATGGCGATGCTGGTCTTCGCGGCGTTGAGAAACTCCGCGAGCAATTCAGGGCGGGCCTTACGGGTGAGGCCCAATTCCCTGGCCCGCACGACGTCGGGCACCTGATCCTCGACCGCCGCCGATGCGACGAGGACTTGCCCTTCGCGAAGGCCCGAGCCGTCCTGATCGAACAGGTCGATGTCGAGGCTGCGCAGATAGTCGAACTTGGCGGCCATGCGGCCTGCGTCGAGCGAGCGGTCGCTGCCCGAGACCTGGTGGCCGCGCGCCCGCATGATGGCGGCCAGCGGCAGCATGCCCGATCCGCCGATGCCGCAGAAAAAGTAGCTGTTGGTCATTCGCGTCTCGCTATGCCATCCCGAAGCGAACCGCAATCGGAGGACCCATGAGGATTGCCATAGTCGCGCCGAGTTGCCCGCTCGATCCGGCAGCCGTCCCGATGATCGCGGCGCGGGCGGCCGCGGCGGGGGTCGCGGTGGACGTGCATCCGCAATGCTTCTCGCGTGCGGGCCATTTCGCCGGCAGCGATGCGGAGCGGCTTGCAGCCATTCTCGAGCTCATGGCGAACGATGCTGTCGATGCCGTCTGGTGCGCGCGTGGCGGCTACGGATCGAACCGCATCGCCGAAGCGGTGGCCGCACAGCTGCCAGCGGGTGCGCGTGACAAGGCCGTCATGGGCTTTTCCGATGCGGGTTTCCTTCTATCTGCGCTGCACCGCGAAGGGGTGGGGGTCGCGCACGGCCCGATGGCGCAGGACGCGCTACGGATCGGGGGCATCGAGGCGATCGACCGCGCGATCGCGTGGCTCGCGCGGCAAGAGCGATCTGCGCTCGAAGCCGACCTGACGTCCGACCGCCCGACGCTCGCGTTCAATCTCGAGGTGCTCGTCAGCATGCTGGGGACCCCGATCGCGCCACGACTGGCGGGCGCGGAATTGCTGATCGAGGAAGTGGCGGAACACCTCTATGCGATCGATCGGGCGATGTTCATGCTGACCGGGCAGAGCGAACGGCCGGCAAGCCTGCGTCTTGGCAGGGTCAGCGACGTGCCGCACAACGACCCCGATTTCGGCGAGGAAGCCGAGGCGATCGTCGCGCGGTGGTGCGAGCGGGCCGGGATAGACTATCGCGGGCGCGCCGATATCGGCCACGATGCCGCCAACAAGGTCGTGCCCTTTTCGTCACGCTGATCGTTTCGGGCGCAATTTTTCGCTATTCCCCTTGCAGGACCCTCACAACCGCGCTCTACTGAACCTTGTAGTTTCAACAGGAGGGCCAATTATCATGGCAGAGAAAAAGAGCGGTTCGGGGCGTAAAGCGGGCGGAGGGCTCGCACGGCCCGTGAAACCGTCCCCCGAGCTGGCAGAAATCGTCGGTTCGGAGCCGCTGCCGCGCAGCCAGGTCGTCTCGAAGGTGTGGGATCACATTCGTTCGAACAACCTGCAAAATCCGGAAAACAAGCGCGAGATCATCGCCGACGACAAGCTGCGTCCGATCTTCGGCAAGGATCGCTGCACGATGTTCGAGATGAACAAGCATCTGTCCAAGCACCTGTCGTAGGACGGTGTGCCGGCCCGTGACGGGCCGAACAGACGAAAAAGGGGCCGCGAGGACTTGTTCTCGCGGCCCTTTTCGTTTGGGCGGGGACGACGGTCAGCGGCAGGCGGACCAATCGCCGGGCCGCATGGCGAGATGGAAGTGGTCGGCGTGTGCGGCGTTGTAGTCGGGCGAGAGAACCGATCCGAACAGGTCGCAGGCACCGTCCCGCGCCGCGCGTAGAAAGGCGGCGTCATCGGCATCGCCGTTCCAGTCGGCGATCAACGAGACGGTTCGCCCATCAACGAGCGTGAAGCCCGTGACGTCGACCGCGTCGGCGGTGGCATGGCGCGACCAGGGGCCGTCGGGGCGGCCGTAGAGGCGGCGACAGCTGTAACTACCGGCATGGCTGAACGAAGCGATGTCGGTTCCCAGGTGTGTCTGCGCGGCGGCGGGCAGCGTATCGCGCTGCCAGAGGTAGAGCGCGGCGGCGGCGGGGCAGGAAGTGACCAGGGCGGCGGGACGGGGTGGGACGCCGAGATCGTTCACTGCGATCCCGTCGGCGTAGCCGCATTCGGGATTGCCGGGGTCCCGCGAAGGGGCGAAGTCCTCGGCCAGTCCGACTGCCCGGACGAGGGCGAGGCATCGGTCGGGGTCGTCTTCCAGTGCCGCCAGCTTCCGGGCGGTGAACGGTCCGACAGGATCGGCCAGATCGAGTTCGGTCCAGGGAAACTTTTCCGGAAACTCGGCGACGTAGCGTTGGTATTCGGTCCACGCGAGCCAGAGTGCGACCGCGACAATGGCAAGAATGGTAAAGCGAAGCGCGATGCGGGCCGCCTTAACGCTCTCCACGAAACGCCTCGCGCGTGGGAACGGCGGTCACGGGAAAGCCCATCGTGTCGGGAATGCAGATCATTTCCTCGCCGTCGCGATCCTCGACCCACGGCACAATCTTTTGCGCGGGAAATCGCTCGGCATCCGCGAACAGATCGTCGATCCGCTCGCACGTGGCGAGACGTTCGAGGGTACGCATCGTGGGAAAGATCGCATGTGCTTCGCCCGCGGCAATTTCCTCGAGCATTCGTGCGGGGGCCACCCATCGGGCTTCGGCAACTTCGCTTTCCTGCGGAATGATCGGCGGGAGCGATCCCGGCGCGCGGACGAGAATAAACCAGGTATCGAACCGCCGTTTGAGTTCGAGCTCAGGGGCCCAACGCGCGTAGGGCGTCAGCAGCTCACCTTCCAAACGGAGGCCATGCCGTTCGATCAAGGCGGGCAGGGTGGCCCCGCCGAGCAGTTTGCGCTGAAGCGAGGCGGCTAGTCCGGCATCGGGGAGCGGGTCGAGTGCGACCGGAAGCCCCACTTCCTCGAGCATTTCTCGAACCGCGGCGACATATTCGGGGCGCCATTCGAGCGCGGCGTCTGCTTCGTCGATGCGTCCGCCGGGCCAGACCCAGGCACCGGCGGCAAACGCCATGCGCTGCGTGCGGCGAACCATCAGCGTTTCGGGCCGACCATCGGTGCCGTCGCGGACCATGATGAGGGTGGCGGCCGGAATGGCCTTAGACAAGGTCATATGGGGGTTGAACGTATCGGACCGAAAAAAGGGCCGGAAAAGCGCTCGCTTTTCCGGCCCCATTCGTGATTCGTATCGCTTAGCGCGACCGAAGTCGTGAGGAATTACATTCCCAGCACTTCTTCGGTTTCCGGATCCTCCGCCATCACGTCGTTCTCATCCATTTCGGGTTCGGGCGTCGCGGGGGGCGTCGGGTCGGAAACGACCGGCTCGTCGATTTCGGGCATGTCCGCCATCGTGTCGTCGAGGCTGTCGGCATTCTCATCGTAGCTTTCGTCGACGATGGTGTCGTCGGCGGCCACGTCCTCTTCGGACTCACCGGCACAAGCGGCCAGCGTGAAGGCAGAAGCGGCGAGAAGCGTAAAAGCGATTTTCTTCATGACTGTTTTCCTATCGATGGCGGGCCGCCCCGAGGGACGGCCCGCTGCCGTTTTACATCGCTTCGGCGTTCGCCTCGGCGCGTTGTTCTTCGGCTTCGACCTGTTCTTCGAGTGCTTCGGCCTGACGCTCAAGCGCCTCGGCTTCGGCATCGATGGCCGGGTCGTCGGTTCTCTCAGCTTCCTGCTCTTCCGCAGCGATCACGCCTTCGGCGTCATCCTCCGCAACTCCGCAGGAAGCGAGCGTCAGCGCCGCCGGTACGGCAAACGCAAACACGATCCGGTTCATCGAAAGGTCTTCAGACTGAATGAACGGTAACGGATGGGTCCTTAGAGGACGTCGCCGTCGGCGTCTTCAGCCTGCTCTTCCATGACTTCGCCCTGCTCTTCCATGGCGTCGGCCTGGTCTTCCATGGCGTCAGCTTCCGCTTCCATGCCCTGGTCTTCCATCATGTCGGCCTGGTCTTCCATGGCTTCGACTTCGGCGTCATTCTGCTCTTCGACCATGTCTTCCTGGTCCTGTTCCGCGCTGCAGGCGGCGAGCGAAAGGGCGGCGGCGCCGGCAACGGCGATAACGAGCTTCTTCATAGTGGTAATTCCCTTGAGTAGTATGGTCTCCACAGCGTCCGTCCATTGAGGACGTGACACCATTGAATCGCTCAACGGCGATCCCGGTATAATGGTTCCGCCACCGAGACGACTTGTCAATCTATCAAATGCATACGGGCCGGCCCCCCGATGGGGAGCCGACCCGCGTAGCGTGATCGTTTTTGGCCGCGTTCGGCCAATTGCCCTATTGCTCGACTTCGTCCAGCTCGTCAGCGATTTCGCGTGCATCTTCCATGTCGCCTTCGGCAACTTCCTCGCGCGCCTCGGCTCGGATGTTCGATTCTTCCGCGGCCGCTTCGAGACGTTCCTCTTCGGCTTCGGTGTCGGCGTTATCGGCCGCTTCCTCGAGAGCCTCGGTGCGTTCTTCGCCCGCTTCGGCCACGGCGTCGCCGGCAGCGTCTTCGGACGGGTTGCACGCCGACAAGGCGACGGCGGCAGCAGCGGTCATAGCAAAAGTGATCTTTTTCATGATGTGGGTTTCCCTCGTTATGTGCGATTTTCCGGCCTTCTATCGGGCCAGTTTTCCATGGGGACAACGGGACGACCGTCGAATCGTTCCGGAAGCGAACGGTTCCCCGCGACTTGTCGAGCGGGGCGAGCTGTCCTATCTAGGGTGTGCCGGGCAACCGGCTATGTCGGTAGAGTATCGGACGGAATAAGCGCATCGGACCCGGGGGGCAGTACCCCGGCGCCTCCACCACCAACGGTGATAAATTCACCCTTGCTGATGGGGGCGAAATAGGATCGACGAGCGTGGTAAAGGTCCGGTTGCCGACCGGTTTGAGTCCACCGCAACGGCTCAACATCACAAGTGCTAACGATAACGAAGCACTCGCTATTGCCGCGTAACCAGTAGCCCTCACGGGCGAACGTTACAAAGCCATAAGCGCGGTCGGACCCCACCGGGCAACAGAAGGGGATTCCAGCGGTTCGGGGGGTTACCGGGCAACAGAAAACCCCCCATTTCCCTTTCAGGATCAGGCCGAAGGCGGCGTTGTTGTGGGCCGCTGAGCCTTCAGTTCGTCGCGAATTTCCTTGAGGAGTTCGACTTCGGTCGGCTCGGCAGGCTTTTCGGGTTCGGCCGCCTGTTCGCGTTCGATCACCGACTTCACCCAGCGGACCATCAGGAAGATGATGAAGCCGAGGATGAGAAAATTGATCACGGTGGTGACGAATGCGCCGTAGCCCAGCACGGGCGCGCCCGCTTCCTTCAATTCCGCATAGTTGGTCGTCGAACCTTCGTATCCCTCGGGAATATCGCCGAGCAGAACGAAATAGTTGGAGAAGTCGAGACCGCCGAAAATGGCGCCGACGAGCGGCATGATGACGTCTTCGGTCAGCGCCGCGGTGATGAGCGCGAATGCACCCCCGATAATCACTGCCACCGCCAGGTCGATGACGTTTCCTTTGGCGATGAAGGCCTTGAAGTCTTTCCACATGGGTCGCGTTCTCCCGTGAATGATTGTCTCCGCGACCGCCCTATGCCATCGCGGCGCGATTGAAAACGGCATCGAGCCGTCCTATGTGGCTAATACACGTGGTTTTCGGGGAGATTAGGGATATGAGCATCGTGCGCAAAACCGGGCTTCTGGTCCCGCTGGCGGCCTTGGGCCTGGCGGGATGCGGGATCAACAGCGTGCCGACGGCAGAGGAGCAGGTGAACGCCCAGTTCGGCAATCTTCAGGCCGAATATCAGCGTCGCAACGATCTCATCGGCAATCTCGTCGAAACGGTCGAGGCCGCTGCCGATCGGGAAGAGACGACGCTGACGCAGATCACCGAAGCACGTGCGCGTGCGACGTCGACCCAGCTTTCGCCCGAACAGCTCGACGATGCCGATGCCGTGCGCGCCTATGGCGATGCGCAGGCGCAGCTGTCGGGCGCTCGCAGCCTGTTGGGCACGGTCATCATGGAACGATATCCCGAGCTTCAGTCGCAGGGACGCTTCGCGGACCTGATGGTGCAACTGGAAGGGACGGAGAACTCCATCCTTGTCGCTCGCCGCGACTATAACGAGGCGGTGCGCAACTATAACACCACGATCCGCACTTTCCCCGACGCGATCGGCGCGAAGGTGATCCACGGCGCGGAACCCAAGGTTCCCTTCGAAGCCGCCGCGGGCGCCGACGTCGCGCCCGAGGTCGAATTCGACAATTAGGGGTGAACGCGCTCACCAACCGTTTCCAGTCGCCAAAAGCGTCCACGGCGCGGTCCGGTTTCGGCTGGATCGCCGCGTCCTTGGCGCTGCTTGCGATGGCGATGGCGTGGGCGCTGCCCGCGCGGGCGCAGGACATCGACTTTCCTCCGCGGCCGGAAAATAGCTGGTTTCTCGATCAGGGTGCCTTCCTGAGCGATGCCGAGGAACTGGCGCTCAATCGCAAGCTTCAGGACAATTTCGATGCGACCGGGCGGCCGATCTACGTCGTCACGCTCAACGATCTGGGCGGTCAGACGATCGAGAATTACGGGTATCAGCTGGGGCGGACATGGGGCGTCGGCGATGCCGAAGAGGATGACGGCGTCATCCTTCTGGTCGCGCGCGAGGAACGCGAAGTGCGCATCGAGACGGGATATGGCGCCCGCGTCTTCCTTCCGGACATCGTGGCGGGGCGGATCATTCGCAACACCATCAGCCCGGCCTTCAAGGCGGGCGATTTCGCGGGTGGCATCGAGGCGGGGCTGACGCAGATGTTCGAGAGCCTGGCGCTCAGCCCGGCGGAGGCACGCGCCCGCGCGGACGCGCTCGCTGCCGAGGAAGAGCAGCGCAGTGGTTCGGTCGGCGGTTTTTCGGGGGCGTTCATCCTCCTCGTCATGGCTTTCGTGGCGTTGAGCTTTCTCCGCGGGATGAGCCGGATGGGCAGCGCCTATCGCGGGCGCGACGATGACGACGAAGATGATGACGATGACGACCGCAAGGGCGGGAAGAAGCGGCGGCGACGTCGTCGGCGGGGCATGGATTCGGGCGACCTCGCCATCATGCTGTGGGGCTTGGACGCGATCTCGCGGGGCAGTCGTGGCGGCTGGGGCGGGGGCGGCGGCTTCGGCGGCGGTGGTGGTTTCGGCGGTGGCGGGTTCGGCGGCGGCTTCGGCGGCGGCGGCTTCGGCGGCGGCGGCGCATCGGGGGGCTGGTAGATGATCGAACTGACCGCAGCGGACCATCAGCGCGTTTCGGACGCGATCGCCAAGGCCGAACAGCGATCGGACGGCGAGATCATCGCGGTGACGGCCAAGCTGTCCGACAAGTATCATGACGTGGGATTGCAATGGCCGATCCTCGCGACCTTCATCCTGCTGGCATTGGCAGCGACGTTTCCGGGTGTCCTCGAACGGGTCGAAGTCGCTCTGTTCGGCGGCTGGGCAGAACCCACGGTCCAGGCATTGCTGACGATGCTGCTGTTCGGTTCGCTCCTGATCTTCGTGCTGTTGTGGCTGGCGCTCCGCTGGATGCCGTTGCGGCTGGCGCTCACTCCGACCGCGACAAAGACGCGGCGGGTCCGGCGACGCGCCATCGACATCTACAAGGCCGGTGCGGAGCGGCGAACGATCGGGCGTACGGGCATCCTCATCTACCTTTCGATGGGAGAGCATCGCGCCGAGATCGTGCACGACGACGCAATTACCGAAGCGGTCGAGCCCGAAGTTTGGGCGGAAGCCATGGCAGCGCTTCTGGGGCCGGTGAAGGAGGGCCGCGTTACCGACGGGATCTGCGCGGCGATTCACGAGATCGGACTGGTGCTGGAAGAGCATTTCCCCAAGTCGAGCGAGGATACCAACGAAATCCCCGATAAGCTTATCGAGCTGTAGTTGAGCGATCCCGAGATCAAATACGAAGGCGACTTCATCGTCGCGGTGAAGGATGGGCGTTGGGAATATGTCCGACGTGCCCGCGGGATCCGCGCGGTGGTGATCGAGGCCCTGATCGAAGGCCGCCTCCTGATTGTCGAACAGCACCGGATTCCGATCGGAAAACGATGCCTCGAACTGCCTGCCGGACTGATCGGCGACGATGACGGCGGCAAGGATGACACAGTCGCATCGGCCGCGCAGCGCGAGCTGGAGGAAGAAACCGGTTATCGGCCCGGACGGATCGAAGTGATCGGCGAATTCTATTCCTCTCCCGGCCTCGTAGCGGAAAGCTTCACCGCCGTTCGGGCGCACGAGTGCGTGAAGGTCGGTGCGGGCGGAGGGACCGATGGCGAGGACATCACAGTGCATGAGGTGCCGCTCCGCGACATCGGGTCCTTCGTGGCCGCGAAGCGCGACGAAGGCATTGCGGTGGACGTGCGGCTGATGGCGTATCTGGCCCACGCGGACGATGCGAAAAGCTAGCTTACGGTCAGGTTCAGCTTGGCTATGCTAGACCCATGGCAATGTTATTTCCCGAAGGACCAATCCAACATGACCAAGACTCTTCTGCTCGCGGGTTGCGCGAGCCTTTCGCTCGCTGCGTGCGGCACGGTCGGCGAGGACGCCGCGATCGCGACCGCCGCCGCCATGGCCACCCAGGCCGCCGATAACCGGGGGGCCGACGCGGTGGCGTTCAACCCGGTGCTGCAGGAATGGGAAGGTCCCTATGGCGGCGTCCCACAGTGGGACGAATATGACGTCTCGATGTTCGACCAGGCCTATACGGTTGCCGTCGACGAATATCTGGCCGAGGTCGACGCGATCGCGTCGAACGCCGCCGCGCCGACGTTTGCCAACACGATCGATGCGCTCGAGACATCGGGCGAGCGGCTGGACCGCGTCCAGTCGATCTTCGGCGTCTATTCGAGCAACATCTCGACGCCCGAAGTGCAGGCGATCGACCGCGAATGGAGCCCCAAGCTGGCGGCCGCCTACGATGAAGTGACGCTCAACGAAGCGCTCTTCCAGCGAATCAAGACGCTGTACGACAATCGCCAGAACCTCGACCTGACGAGCCAGCAGATGCGCGTGCTCGAGCGTCGCTACGAAAGCTACGTCCGCAACGGAGCCGAGCTGGACGCAGCGGGCAAGGAGCAACTGTCGGCCTACAATGCCCGTCTGGCCGAGCTGTTCAGCGATTTTTCGGCCAAGGTTCTGGCTGACGAGAATGTCTATACTGCCGCGACTGAGGCTCAGCTTGCGGGCGTGCCGTCCGACGTGGTGAGCGCTGCCCGGGCGGCGGGCGAGAGCCAGTCGATGGGCGCCTACGCGATCAAGAACACCCGCTCGATGGTCGATCCCGTGTTGAGCTTCGCGACCGATCGCGCGTTCCGCGAGACGATCTGGAACAAGTTCGTCAACCGCGGCGACAATGGCGATGCGAACGACACCAACCAGGTGATCGCCGACATCGTGAAGGTCCGTGCCCAGCGCGCCGACCTGTTGGGATATGAGAGCCACGCCCATTGGCGCATGCAGGACACGATGGCCGGCACCCCCGACAATGCAATGGAACTGATGATGAAGGTCTGGCCCGCCGCAGTCGCGCGGGTCGACCAGGAAGTCGAGGACATGCTGGTTTTCGCGCGCCGCGACGGCGTGAGCGAGATCCAGCCGTGGGATTACCGCTACTATCAGGAGATGGTGCGCAAGGATCGCTACGACCTCAGCCAGGACGAGTTGAAGCCCTACTTCGAACTCAACAACATGGTCGACGGGATGATCTGGTCGGCGCAGCAGTTGTACGGCATCACCATGACCGAGAATACGGGCGAGGTGCCGGTCTATCACCCCGACATCCGCACGTTCGAGGTGAACAACAGCCGGACCGGCGAGAATATCGGCCTGTTCTATTTCGACACCTACGCGCGCGACGGCAAGCGGTCGGGTGCGTGGATGAACAGCTTCCGCATCGGCACCGAGCTGACCGGGGACGAGCCGGGGCTGTTCACCAACAACAACAATTTCAACAAGCCGCAACCGGGCGAACCGGTGCTCATCAGCCTCGATGATGCGCAGACGCTCTGGCACGAGTTCGGTCACGCGATCCACTACATGCTGGTCGACGTCGACTACCCGAGCCTCGCGGGCAATCAGCGCGATTTCGTCGAGTATCCGAGCCAGGTGAATGAGAATTGGCTGCTGACCGAGCCGGTCCTGAGCCGCTTCGCGAAGCATTACGAGACGGGCGAACCGATGCCGCAGGAACTGCTCGACAAGATCGAGGCCAGCTCGACCTTCAACGAGGGGTTCTCGACGGTCCAATATCTGTCGAGCGCGCTCGTCGACATGGCGCTGCATCGCGATCCCGACGGGGACGTGGATGTCGACGAATTCGAGAAGACCGCGCTCGCCAATATCGGGATGCCGGTCGAGACGGTGATGCGTCACCGCCTTCCGCACTTCAACCACCTGTTTTCGTCCGACGCCTATTCGGCGGGCTACTACAGCTATCTCTGGTCGGAGACGATGGACGCGGACACGTGGGAGGCCTTTGCCGAGACGGGTAATCCGTACGATTCCGAAGTGGCGCGCCGCTTTGCCGAGAATATCCTGATGACCGGCAACGCCACCGACCGCGCCGAGGCCTACCGCGAGTTCCGCGGTCGCGATCCGGACGTCGATGCGCTGCTTCGCCGTCGCGGTTTCCCGGTCGACGGGGGCGACGAGTAGGGCAGCCTAGAGCCGGGCCGCTTTCGCGTTGGCGAGGGCGAGCTCTGCCAGCGGTTCGAGCGCCTTTGCGGTTTCGACCGCATGGGCGCTCGATGCGTTTCCGCGCGCGATGCGTCCCTTGATACCGTGGACGATTCCGCACAGCCGGAACATGTTGTAGACGATGAGATAGTCGAGGTCGGCTAGCCCGTCGCGCCCCGTTCGCTCGCAATAGGCGGCGACATATTCGTCTTCGCTCGGGATGCCGAGGTCGTCGAGATCGCGGCCCAGGAGGCCCGTGAAACTCCCCGCCGACGGCATGCGATACATCAGCAGATGATAGGCGAAGTCGGCCCCGGGATCGCCGAGCGTCGACAGTTCCCAGTCGAGCACCGCATCGACCCGCGGCGCGTCCGGCGCGAAGATCATGTTGTCGCAGCGAAAGTCGCCGTGAATGACCCGCACGGGCTCGTCCGAGCGATCGGGCGCATGGTCTTCCAGCCAGTCGACAAGTTCGTCCATCGCCGCGACCCGGCCGGCGTCGGTATCCTTGCGATACTGGTCCGACCAGCGTTTGACCTGACGTTCCACGAACGCCTCGCCCCTGCCGTAGTCGCCGAGCCCGATCGCCTCCGGATCGTAGCCGTGCAGCCGCGCGATGGTCGCGTTCATGGCGTCGAAGTGGGCGGCCTTGTCCTCGATCCCGGGAAAATGCGCCTCCCAGACGATTCGCCCTGGGACCATGTTCATGACGAAAAAGGGTGTCCCGATGACGCTTTCGTCCTCTTCCAGCCCGTGCGTCGCCGGAACGGCGAACCCCTGTTCGCCCAGGGCCGACATGACGCGATACTCTCGCTCGACCGCATGGGCGCCCTTCAGGAGCTTCCCAGGCGGTTTGCGGCGAAGAACATAGTCGCCCGACGGGCTCGACAGTCTGTAGGTGGGATTAGACTGGCCGCCCTTGAACTGTTCGACGGTCAGCGGGCCTTCGAATCCGGCGACCCCCGCTTCCATCCACGCCAGCAGCGCGTTCTCGTCGAAGGCCAGCCGGTCGCTGACCGCTTTGGTGCCGGTGTTGGCGGTTGTGCGATCCATAAGGCCTGCCTAGCGTCCCTCTGAACTAATCGAAAGAGCGGGGCATTCACTTCTCCATGCATCGTATCCTGCACCTGTCCGACGTCCATTTCGGAATTCACGAGGAACATCTGGTCGCTGCCTGCGAGCAGTTCATCGGCGACACGCACGCCGACTACGTCATCGTCGCAGGCGATCTCACCCAATGGAACGATCCCGGCGAATACGAGCTGGCGCGCGCGTGGCTGCAGAAGATCGAGGACCGGGGTCACAAGCTGATCGTCGTGCCCGGCAACCATGACGTGCCGAGCTTCGATCTCGTCAAGCGTTTCACCCGGCCGACGGCGGACTACGTCAAGCATATGGGAAAATGGGGCGATGACCTCAATCCGTGGGTGGAACAGGATGGCATCGCCATCCTGGGGCTCAACACGGCGCGCGGACTCGTCATCAAGAACGGCAAGATTTCCGACGATCAGATCGCGATGATGCGCGAGAAGTTCGAGGCTGCCTCGCTCGATGCGCTGCGCATCCTGACGTGCCACCACCCGTTGTGGAAACTTCCGCGCGGGGAAAAGCTGGGCGATGCGGTGCAGAACCAGGTCGCGGCCGTGAACGCGACCGACGATTGCGGGATCGACCTCATCCTTACCGGGCACAACCATACCTCGAGCGTGCACCGCTCGCTCGACCTGCCGAAGGGCGACGGGTCGGCGCTGGCGATCCAGGCGGGCACGGCATTTTCCACACGCATCAAGATCGAACCGGCAAGCTTCAACCTGATCGAGGCGAACCGGTTCAACTGCGTCGTTACGGTGATCGGCTGGGACGGCGACGAGTTCGTCGAGCGGCGCCAGCATCATTATGCGCGCAATGCCGACGATGCGCACTGGCAGCCGACGAGCGCGAACGCGATGGGTCTCGTCGCGGAAGTCGCGCGCGCTGGGGAGGGGAAGAAGGCATGAGCGACCCGCTCGAGGATTTCGACATCGACAAATTCGTGGACACCGTCCTGCAGGAAGATCTCGGCTCGGGCGGTGACGTCACCTCCGCTTCGACGCTGCCCGAAGGGGCGATGTTCGAGGCGGTGATGGACACGCGCGAGGAAATCGTGGTCGCGGGGTTGGACGTCGCCGCCGCTTTCTTCCGCCACCTCGACCCGGACGTCGAGATCGAATTGCTGGTCGAGGATGGCGAGCGGGTCGAAGCGGGGCGCGACCTGATGACGCTCCACGGCAACGCGCGCGCCATGCTGGCGGCGGAACGCTCGGCGCTGAACACGCTTCAGGTGATGTGCGGGATGGCCACGATGGCCCGGCGGTTTGCCGATGCGGTCGACGGGACCGAGGCCGTCGTGCTCGATACGCGCAAGACCATTCCCGGGCTGCGCGCGCTGTCGAAGTATGCCAGCGCGATGGGAGGGGCGTCGAACCACCGCCTGCGGATGGACGACGGGCTGTTGATCAAGGACAATCATATCGCGGTGAATAACGGCGATATCGCGGCCACCGTGGCGGCGGCTGCAGGTGCCGATCACGGACTGGACGTCCAGGTCGAGGTCGACCGGATCGATCAAATCGAGCCCGCCTTGGCCGCAGGAGCGAACCGCTTGCTGCTCGACAACATGCCGCCCGATGTCCTTCGCGAAGCGGTGGCGCTGGTCGGAGGGCGCGTCCCGCTGGAAGCCTCCGGCGGTATCGATCTGTCCACGATCCGGGCGGTTGCGGAAACGGGGGTCGATTTCATCTCGACCAGCAAGATCACGATGGGCGCGCCGGCGGTCGATATCGGGCTGGATTTCGCGCTCAGCGATTAAGCCGCCATTGTAGCGGCCGATACGGCTGCTATAGCGCCTAACACCAGTGTCAGGAGAGACGTGTGGCGTTCAAAGGCCTCAAGAAGATCGAGTATAATGGAAAGTCCGTCTGGCCGCTGATCGAAGGCGGCAAGGGGGTCAGCGCGACCAATCATGCTTCGTCGGGCGCGTGGGCGGCTGCGGGCGGCATCGGCACGGTCAGTGCGGTCAATGCCGACAGCTACGACCCCGAGGGCCGGATCATTCCGCAGGTCTACGAGGAAATGACCCGTCGCGGGCGGCACGAGGAACTGGTCCAGTATGCGATCGATGGTGCAACCGCGCAGGTCACCAAGGCGCACGAACTGGCGAACGGCGAAGGCGCGATCAACGTCAACGTGCTGTGGGAAATGGGCGGTGCGGAACGGGTACTCGAGGGCCTGCTCGACAATTGCGCGGACATAGTCGACGGCGTCACCTGCGGCGCGGGCATGCCCTACCGGTTGAGCGAGATCGCGCGCGAACATGGCGTGAAATATCTTCCGATCATCTCGTCGGGACGGGCGTTCCGCGCACTCTGGAAACGCGCTTATTCGAAGCATCCCGACGGTCTCGGCGCCGTGGTGTACGAGGATCCGTGGCTGGCGGGCGGACACAATGGCTTGTCCAATGCCGAGAATCCGCGCGAACCGCAGGATCCCTACCCGCGCGTTGCCGAGTTGCGGAAGATGATGCGCGAGAACGATGCGCCCGAAGTCCCGATCGTAATGGCGGGCGGCGTGTGGCGGCTCGACGAATGGAACGACTGGATCGAGAATGAAGAACTGGGGCCGATCGCCTTCCAGTTCGGAACGCGCCCGCTGCTGACGCAGGAAAGCCCGATCCCGCCCGAATGGAAGGCGCGGTTGATGGAGCTGGAGGAGGGCGACGTGCTGTTGCACAAATTCTCTCCCACCGGCTTCTATTCCAGTGCGGTCCGAAACCCCTTTCTGAAAAGCCTGGAGGCGCGGTCGGAACGGCAGATTCCGTTTACCAAGGAACAGGAGGGCGACCACCAGTTCGCGCTCGACGTCGGGATCAAGGGCCGCAAGCAATATTGGGTGACCAAGGCCGATCTTCAGAAGGCGCGCGAATGGCATGCGGCGGGGCATACCGAAGCGATGAAGACACCCGCCGACACGCTCGTCTTCGCGAGTGAGGAAGAGCGCGACATGATCCGCAAGGATCAGGCGGACTGCATGGGCTGCCTGTCGCAATGCAGCTTTTCCAGCTGGGCCGACAACGAGAAGAACACGACCGGCCGGCTGGCCGATCCGCGCAGCTTCTGCATTCAAAAAACGCTGCAGGACATCGCGCATGGCGGCCCGATCGACGAAAATCTGATGTTCGCGGGCCACGCCGCCTACCGGTTCAAGCAGGACCCCTTCTACTCCAACGGGTTCGTGCCGACCGTCGGGCAGTTGGTCGACCGTATTCTGGAGGGCGCGTGATGGTCGATTGGCGGACGGCAGCGGGGCGGTGGATGCTCCCTACCGCCGCGATGGCGGCCGTGATGCTGTCCACCTCCGCGTCGGCGCAGGAAGACCGCGCCGTGCCCTATTGGGCCAGCATCTCGTCGGGGCAGGCGATGATGCGCACCGGCCCGGGTCGGAATTTTCCCGGTATCTGGCTTTACCAGCGACGCGATCTGCCGGTGAAGGTGGTCCAGCGTTACGACAACTGGCGCAAGATCGAGGATCCCGACGGCACGACGGGCTGGATGGCCGTCGCGTTGCTGTCGGACCGCCGGACCGTGCTGGTCACCGCCGAGGCGCCGATCGCCGTTCGGGCGAGCGACAGCGCGAACAGTCCGACCCGCTACCGCGCCGAACCCGGTGTGGTGGGACGGGTCGAGGAATGTAACGGAAACGCCTGTCTCGTTCGCTTCGGCGAGCGCGAAGGGTGGGTGTCGCAGGACGACGTCTGGGGCGCCGACGAGAACGAAGAAATCAACTAGCGCGGCAGGACTAGCGCGGCAGGAGGCGAATTCCGCCGCGGCGGACCCGGTCGTCCGACCAGTCTCCGTCCGCACTGCGGCGCATGCAGTCCGGCCGGCCGTCACCCGCGGACAGGCATAGCTGATCGCCCACGATCTTCAGTCGACCTTCCATCGTTCGCCCCTCCTTGCGGACGGCGAGGCGTCCGCCGTCGATACGGAGAGGGACGGATTGGCCGTCGCCAGCGCGAAATTCATAGTTTCCGGATGGTGGAAGTATGGCTTCGCTCGCGGAACGGTCGGCACGAGCCGGGGTCCAGGACGGAGCCATCGCCACCGATGTCGCCATGAACGGTGGTCGAGAAAACTCGGTCGTTCTGTCGCCCTGCGGCTCGGACGAGCAGCCCGCGCACAAAAGGAACGGCAGCCAGACAATCTTCTTCATGCGTATTCCCCGGATTTCCCATGAACCGAGGATTAGGCACAAAGTCTCACCGGCACCTTAAGATCGGGCAGGGAAATCGAAGCGATCGTGGACCGTCGGCGTCCGAGCGCCGACGGTCGACGGCGACCTAGTTCTCGCGGCGCTTCATCCAGACTTCGACGTCGTTCTTGCGATTGACGAGCTTGCGCCATCCGTCGTTCTCGCGGCTGGTCTGGAACCAGCAGGTCTGCTCGCCCTCGTCGGGCTGATAGCAAAGATCCTTGCCTTTCAGTTCGTAGGTGCCGGTAACCCGCTCGCCCTTGGGATCGACCTGGATATAGCTCCCATCTGCGCCGAGGACGGCGACGGCAACCGGCTGGTTGCGAAAGCTGATGTCATAGATTCCCTGCTTTTCCTCATATTCCGGACCCGCCGAGACCACGGTCTGCGGCGCATCCTGGATCAGGGCAGCGAGGGTGAGGGACAGGATTACGGACATTCGAATCACTCCTTCGGCAAAAGTGTTCGTCGAACCTAACGTTTCGTTCGTCGAATCAAAGGGCTATGCGAAAGAGGCCGCTAATTTGTTACGGAATTGCTTCATCGAGGCGGCTTGGCGCCCCCGTCAGCTGCCAGGCGCTTCGCGTGCCGCGGGCCGATAGGTGGTGCGCGTCAGCTCCATGCTCATGCCCGTATCCGAATTCGCGACGTAGGACTGTCCGTTCCCCACGGGTTGCGGCGGGCCGTCCCAACACTGGTCGTTGTCGTTTTCCATACTGCTGTCGAAGCAGATGCGGTTCTGTTCGTCGTAGCTCCAGGTTCCCTGGTCCCGCACCTCGTCGCCGCCGACGTCCTGATAGGAGCCGTCGCTGCGGAGCGAGCTGGTGATGACGGTGCCGTCGGCGCCGGTATATTCCCAGGCCGTGTCGGCATAGGGCGTCCCCTCGACCGTGTTGGTCTGGTTCCCGAGCGCGACCTCGTTGTCGACGACTGCGCCGTCCTCTCCGACGGTCAGATCGACGTTCTCGCTGTCGGGCGCGTCGACGTCATTGCCCCCGCACGCGGACAGGGCGAGCGACAGCGGCGCGGCGGCTGCAATCAGGATGAGCTTGTTCACACTTATTCTCCCCAGTTCGGTTCGGGTTACCAACGAACTAGACGAAGCGCAGTGCCATCCAGATCGCCATGCCGATCATCATCAGGTTTTCCGTCAGGCTGATGAAGCCGAGCGGCACATTGTTTCCGCCCCCCACGCAAGCGCACTTGAGCTCGCGTCGGTCGATGTAGACGGCCTTGAAAACGCTGATTGCACCGATGATGCCGATGAACAGCGCGACCGGGATCGCGAGCGGCAACAGGATCTGCCCGAGCATCAGGACGCCCGCTAATCCTTCGAGCCACGGATAGATGCGACCGTAGGGCACCCAGCGTCGCGCCAGCAGATCGTAGTTCAGGAACATGGTGGCGAAGGAGCGCACGTCCTGCAGCTTCTGGAGAGCGAGCAGACACATCGAGATGGGGACGAACAGTTCGAGCCAGCCGCCAAAGCCGGCGTCGGTGCCGGATACGCGCAGGCCGAGCATGATGACGAGCGCCATCGCGGCGGCCATGCCGAACAGGGCGATGACGGGCCGATAGGTCTTGGCGTCGGGATCGCGAACCTTCAGGCCGAGATGGCGGCGCAGATCCTCGTATCCTCCGATCCGTTCGTCGCCGATGAAGATCTGCGGCGTCGTGTCGACGTCGTGTTCGGCCTTGAACGCATCGGTTTCGGCGCGGCTGGTGAGGGGGTGATCCTCGACCGTGTAGCCCTTGGATTTGAGAAGGTGCTTGGCCTGGAGACCGAAGGGACAGACATGCTTGTCCATCTTCATGCGGTAGAGGCGGGCGGTCCGAGTCGTCTTGTCGAGCATGAATGTCTAACGCGCGGCCGCCGCTTCCTGCTCCGCGCGACCCTCGCGCGTGTTGGGGTACCAGCTTTCGATAAGCTGGCCGGTAACGAGACGGCCGCTCTCGCTAAGCTCTTCCATCTGGTCCTCGACCGAATAGCCGAGCATCTTGTCGCAGACGAACGGCAGCTGCCGCATTTGGTCGAGACTCGAATAATCGCCCTTCACATCGAGGGTTTCGAGTTCCTCGCGCAGGAAGCCCGCGATCCCCCAGATGTCGACGATGATCAGCTTGGCGGTGACCAGCCCGCCCTTCGCCTCCGAAAGATCGGCGTCGGTCGCCTCGCCCAGATCCTCGGAGATGCGATGGATGTCGTTCCACGCCTCGTCCTCGATCGCCTGATTCTTCTCGAGCTGATCGGCGAACTCGCCGATCTTGGTGATGCTCTCGATCTGTTCCTCGTTCAGATAGCGGCGATATTCGGCGATCGTTTCCGAACCCCAACCCGGAAAGGTGACCAGCGCCTGCATCGGCGGATGATACATCTGGTGCTCGATCGCCGCAGGCTCGTCCTTGATGCGTTTCTCGATCTGTTCGAGCCGCCAGATGGTGCAGGGGTAGGTGCGCAATCGGCGTTCGACACCCAGATCGAGCATGGCGAGTTCGACCCGCAGGCTGTCCAGCGCGTCTTCGGCGCGCGCCTCTGCGGCGCGTTCGGAAAAGATATGGTTGAGACCCGTCGCGGCGAGAACGCCCAGCAACACGACAGTGAATTCGAACGCGAACAGCTTGAGCCAGCGGCGGCGGCGCAGTTTACCGAACCAGCCGCGCAGCATTCGAGGCGCGCGTCGGTGCGCGGGCGGCTCTGGAGGCTCGGGCGGGGGAGGGGTTTCGGGTTCAGCCATCGAGGTCGCTCGGTCCATCCTCGATCAGCCGCGCCTCCGCCGGCCTCCCGACGCGGGCCAGGATATAGGCGCCGTCTTCGTCGGGGTCGGGGTGCAGCGAGAAGCAGGGATTGCCTGCGACATCGTCGAAGTGAAAGCAAAGCTGGTTATCGGGTGTCACGGCATAATAGCCGGTCTGGACGGTCTCGCCGTTCAGCTCGTTGCGATAGCGGCGCTTCGTTCCGAAGACGGTGCGGTCGATGGTCGGGATACCCTCGATGCGAAAGGCGCGGCCGGCCACTTCCGGCTCCGGATATGTGACGGGAGCCTCGGCCTCTTCATCGCTCGATGGCAATTGCTCGGCCGACTGCGGTTCGGCGGCATCGTCCCGGCAGGCGGCGAGGCAAGCGAGCCCGGCAATGATCCAAAATTTCACGTCGGGCCCCCCGGCCTGGTGTCGTCGGGTTGGACCCTAAAGGGAAACGGTCCTTTTTCAAGCGCTTGTACAGCGTGCCCATCCCCTTCTCAGCCGGGAGGGAGGATGGGCACTCTGGCGTTTAATCGAATCGGAGTTCAGGCCATCTCCACTGCGATGGCGGTGGCTTCGCCACCACCGATGCAAAGGCTCGCGACGCCCTTCTTGAGGCCGCGCTTCTTCAGGGCGGCGAGCAGGGTGACGAGGATACGCGTGCCACTCGCCCCGATGGGGTGGCCGAGTGCGGTGCCGCCGCCGTTGACGTTGATCTTGTCATGCGGAATGCCGAGGTCCTTCATCGCGAACATCGCGACGCAGGCGAAAGCCTCGTTCACTTCCCACAGATCGACGTCGTCCACCTTCCACCCGGCCTTGTCGAGAACCTTCTCGATCGCACCAATCGGCGCGATGGTGAATTCCTTGGGCAACTGCGCGTGGGCGGCGGTGGCGACGATATGAGCGACGGGTGTCTGGCCCGCGGCCTCGGCAGCTTCCTTGCTGGTAACCACGACGGCGGCCGCGCCGTCGGAGATCGAGCTGGAGGTCGCCGCCGTGATGGTCCCGTCCTTCTTGAAGGCGGGCCGAAGCGTGGGGATTTTGTCGGGAGTGCCGCGCGAGGGGGCTTCGTCCTTGTCGACGACAGTTTCGCCCTTGCGGTCGGTGATGGTGACGGCAACGACTTCGTCGTCGAAGTCGCCTTCCTCGATGGCGCGATTGGCGCGGGCGAGGCTTTCGATCGAATAATCGTCCATGCTTTCGCGGGTCAGCTGGTAATCGTCCGCGGTGTCCTGCGCGAAAGTGCCCATCGCGCGGCCTTCCTCGTAGGCATCCTCGAGCCCGTCGAGAAACATATGGTCGTAGGCGGCATCATGGCCGAGCCGCGCGCCGCCACGATGCTTTTTCAGCAGGTAGGGCGCATTGGTCATGCTCTCCATGCCGCCCGCCACGATGGTAGTCGCGTTGCCCGCACGGATCGCTTCGTCCGCCTGGATGACCGTCTGCATCCCCGAACCGCAGACTTTGTTGACGGTGGTTGCCTGCACGCTCTTGGGAAGGCCCGCCGTCAGGGCCGCCTGTCGCGCGGGCGCCTGGCCGAGGCCTGCGGGCAGGACGCAGCCCATGTAGATACGGTCGATCGCTTCGCCGTCGACGCCGGCGCGCTCGACCGCCGCCTTGACCGCGGTGGCACCAAGTTCGGTGGCGCTGGCGCCGGAAAGCGCGCCCTGCATCGATCCCATCGGGGTACGGGCGTAAGAAAGGATGACGGTCTGGCTCATGGATCGAATCTCCTCATGTGGCGGACGCGAGCGGTGTGGCCCGGGGGCCTCGGTTCGAACTTCCTTCGAGCGCCGCTCGCATCGCCGTTGGTTTTGCGTTAAAGCGCACATAGTCACGGTGTCGCGGGCTATCAATCGCCCGTTCATCTCGCTGCGACAGGATGCACGCCTCGCGAGGCAATGAGGGCCGAGAGAAGGATAGTCACATGACGATCGGATGGTTTGCACTGACGATGGCGAACGCGGCACCGGCGCTACCGCCGGTTCTCGTCTCGAGCCTTGCAGGTGGGACCACCGACCAGTCGATGCGCGCTGCCGGGCCCCGCGAGGAAGAGGAAGAGACCGAAGAGCGCGCTCGCGAAAAGAAGCCGCAGCCGAAAGCCGAACGTCGCGAGAAGAAAGGCGAAACCTGTCGCCGCAGCTGGTTCAGCACCAACTGCCGCATCGGGACCGCCCCGTCGCCCTTCGGTAGCTGAACGAGGTGACGCGCGCCGCGCCCACGCTTTTGGCGCTGTCGGCCTGTCTGTTCGTTGCAGCCGCCCACGCGCACCCCGAACATGCCGAGACGATGGCGAACGCCAAGGTACTCGATCCCGCCACGCCACCCGACGAGGTCATGGCGCTGATGCAGCATTTCTCGCAGTCGCTGGGCGTGCAGTGTTCGTACTGCCACGTCGGAGAAGAAGGTGCGCCGCTTTCCACCTACGATTTCGCGAGCGACGCAAAGCCCGCGAAGCAGCAGGCGCGAATGATGCTCGAACTGACGCACATGATCAATTCGAGCGAGAAGCTGCCAGGCGAACCGTTCGCGAGCTGGACCGACATGGACCGCAACCGGGTGAATTGCGCCACCTGCCATCAGGGCGAGCTGAACCCGCCGCGAAAGCCCGCCTTGTAAGCAATTCGTCTCTCCTGCTACGCGCGCAGCCGAACAGGAGACACGAATGACCAACGAGCCCGCCCTCGATTTCATGCTCGGCGACATGGCCGACCAGATCCGCGAGACCACCGAACGCTTCGCGCGCGAGAAGATCGCGCCGCTGGCCGAGGAGATCGACCGCGAGGACCGTTTCCCCATCGAACTGTGGCCGCAGATGGGCGAGCTGGGCCTGCACGGCATCACCGTGCCGGAGGCCGATGGCGGGCTCGGCCTCGGCTATCTTGAACATGTGGTCGCGCAGGAAGAGATTGCGCGGGCGTCGGCCAGCGTGGGGCTGTCCTACGGCGCGCATACGAACCTGTGCATCAACCAGATCGCCAAATGGGGGTCGGACGCTCAGAAGGAGAAGTATCTCCCGGGGCTGATTTCGGGCGAGCATGTCGGCGCACTGGCGATGAGCGAAGCGAACGCGGGCAGCGACGTCGTGAGTATGAAGCTGAAGGCCGAGAAGAAGGATGGGGGCTACGTTCTCAACGGCACCAAGTTCTGGATCACCAATGGCGCCCACGCCGAGACGCTGGTCGTCTATGCGAAGACCGGCGAGGGTTCGCGGGGCATCACCACCTTCCTGATCGAAAAGGGCGACGAGGGTTTCTCGATCGGCCAGAAGCTGGACAAGATGGGGATGCGCGGTTCGCCGACCAGCGAGCTGGTGTTCAACGACTGCTTCGTTCCCGAAGAGCGGATCATGGGTCCGGAGAATGGCGGTGTCGCGGTGTTGATGAGCGGCCTCGACTATGAGCGCACCGTGCTGGCGGGGATTCAGCTGGGCATCATGCAGGCCTGTCTCGACACGGTGCTTCCCTACGTGCGCGAGCGCAAGCAGTTCGGAACACCGATCGGTTCGTTCCAGCTGATGCAGGCGAAGATCGCCGACATGTATGTCGCGCTCAATTCTGCCCGGGCCTACGTCTACACGGTCGCCAAGAACTGCGACGCCGACAAGACGACGCGCTTCGATGCGGCGGGCGCGATCCTGCTTGCGTCGGAAAGCGCCTTCAAGGTTGCGGGCGAGGCGGTGCAGGCCTTGGGCGGCGCGGGCTATACCAAGGACTGGCCTGTCGAACGCTATCTGCGCGATGCCAAGCTGCTCGACATCGGCGCGGGGACGAACGAGATCCGGCGGATGCTGATCGGGCGCGAGCTGGTGGGGGCCGGCGGTTAGCACCGCCAATAAGCTTTCATGTTTTATTGATCTAGTTTACTCTCTCCCTCAACATTCAGGGGGAGAAGCAGGATGCGTACGTTCGTGTTGCTGCTGGCAAGTGCCGGCCTGTTTGCGTGCGCTGTTGCGGACAGCGAAGATAGAGCCGCGGAGTCGAGCGAAGGCGCCAAGAGGATTGCGGCAGCGATCAGTTATGATGGCGCGGATTATGGCGATGACCGAACGGCGATGCTCGCGCATGGCGAGCGGTTGAGCCATGTTCTGGGTTGTCGGGGCTGTCATACCGGCGATCTCACAGGCATGCCCTTTCCGCCCGTCGATGAAGGGTTTCCGCAGAGCGGGATCTGGGCCTCGAACATCACCCGGGTGATTCCCGACATGACCGATGCGCAATTGAAGGCGCTTCTAACCGAGGGCAAGCATCCGACCCGCGACGACATGTGGATGATGCCAAGCGCGATCTTTCAGCATCTCTCCGGCGCGGACGTGGATGCGCTGATGGCGCATCTTCGGACGGTCAAACCGATGGGTGACGCCAGCCCACTGCCTGCGCCGACGCCCGCCTTTCTGGCGATGGTCGAGCAGGGCGTTCAACTTCCGGTTTCCAAACAGATGGGCGACCATCGGGAATCACTGCCAAAGAATCTTGGTCCGCGTCACGCGCTGGGGCGTCAGATCGCGACCACCAGTTGTGCCGAATGCCACGGCGCCGAGCTCGAAGGCGTTCCCGACTTCACGCCGGCAATCGCCGACGTCGCGCCGATGTACGATGATGCCGCGTTCACGAAATTGCTGACGACCGGGGAAGGACTGGAGGGACGTGAACTTGGGCTGATGGGCTTAGTCGGCCGCGAGCATTTCGGCTATCTGACTTCAAAAGAACGCAAGGCGGTGGTCGACTATGCGCAGGCGCTCGGCGCGGCGAATCCCGAGCGATAGTCTTGCAAAGTCGGGGAGGGGCGTTAGGCCTCGGCGCCATGAGCGCACCGACCCTGACCAGCCAGTCCGACCTCGACAGCACCGAAGCGAAAGCCCGCGCGGAGCATAACCGCGGCCTCGTGAAACGACTGCGCGACGATGTCGCCAAGGCGGCATTGGGCGGCAGCGAAGGTTCTCGCGAGCGGCACGTCGGGCGCGGAAAGCTGTTGCCGCGCGACCGCGTCGAGCGGCTGCTCGATCCGGGTGCGCCCTTTCTTGAGATCGGGCAGCTTGCCGCGCACGACATGTACAAGGACGACATTCCCGGCGCGGGGATGATCGCCGGGATCGGGCGGGTCGACGGGCGGCAGGTAATGATCGTCTGCAACGATGCCACCGTGAAGGGCGGCACCTATTATCCGATGACGGTGAAGAAGCATCTGCGCGCGCAGGAGATCGCGCAGAAACTCCGGCTGCCCTGCATTTATCTCGTCGATTCCGGCGGTGCGAACCTTCCGCACCAGGCAGAGGTCTTTCCCGACCGCGACCATTTCGGGCGCATCTTCTTCAACCAGGCGAACATGAGCGCGAAGGGCATCCCCCAGATCGCCTGCGTGATGGGAAGCTGCACCGCGGGCGGCGCCTATGTCCCCGCGATGAGCGATGAAAGCGTCATCGTGAAGGATCAGGGCACCATCTTTCTTGCCGGCCCGCCGCTGGTGAAAGCTGCAACGGGCGAGGAGATCAGCGCCGAGGATCTCGGTGGCGGCGCACTGCATGCCAAGACATCGGGCGTGGTCGATCACCTCGCCGAGAATGACGAACATGCGCTGACCATCGTGCGCGACATCGTCTCGACGTTGCCGCAGCCGGAGGTGAATGCCGATCTCAACTATCGCGAACCGCGAGCGCCGAAATTCGACGCGGAAGAGCTTTACTCGATCATCCCCGACGATGTGCGCGCGCCCTACGACGTGCACGAGGTCATCGCGCGGATCGTCGACGCGTCCGAGTTCCACGAATTCAAGCCGCTCTATGGCAACACACTCGTCTGCGGCTTCGCGCATATCCACGGAATGCCGGTCGCGATCCTTGCCAACAATGGGGTAATCTTCTCCGAGTCTGCCGTGAAGGGCGCGCACTTCATCGAGCTGGCCGCCGAGCGAAAGATCCCGCTCCTCTTCCTCCAGAACGTGTCGGGCTTCATGGTCGGCGGCAAGTATGAGGCGGAGGGCATCGCCAAGCACGGCGCCAAGCTCGTCACCGCGGTCGCCACCGCGCAGGTACCCAAGATCACCGTGCTGATCGGCGGCAGCTTCGGCGCGGGCAATTATGGCATGGCAGGGCGGGCCTATAGTCCCGATTTTCTTTTCACCTGGCCGAACAGCCGCATCAGCGTGATGGGCGGAGAGCAGGCAGCATCCGTCCTGGCCACCGTCCACCGCGACGCGGACAGCTGGAGCGAAGAGGAGGCCGAAGACTTCAAGGCGCCGATCCGCCAGAAATACGAGGACGAGGGCAACCCATGGTACGCCACGGCGCGGCTGTGGGACGACGGCATCATCGATCCTGCCCAGACCCGAGACGTGCTGGGCCTCGCCTTCGAAGCCTGTCTCAACGCTCCTATCGACGACCAGCCGAAATTCGGCGTCTTTAGGATGTAGCCAGCCGCACGAATGGGCCCCTGGTTTCGACTGCGGCTCTGGACCCGCATCGCCCGCACCGATAAGCGGGGAGCCATGTTTTCCAAGCTGCTCATCGCCAACCGGGGCGAGATCGCCTGCCGCATCATGCGCACCGCGCGCAAGATGGGGGTCGCCACCGTCGCGGTCTATTCCGATGCCGACGCCGACGCGCTCCACGTCCGCAGTGCCGACGAGGCCATCCGCATCGGCCCCGCACCGAGCAGCGAAAGCTATCTGAAAGGCGACGCGATCATCGTGGCCGCGAGGGAAACGGGCGCCGAGGCGATCCACCCAGGATACGGCTTCCTGTCGGAGAATGCCGGATTCGCTCAAGCGGTGATCGACGCCGGACTGATCTGGGTCGGACCCAAACCCGACAGCATCCGCGCGATGGGATTGAAGGATGCGGCCAAGACGCTGATGGCGGACGCGGGCGTGCCGGTGACGCCAGGCTATCTCGGCGAGGACCAGACACCGCAACGGTTAGCTGAAGAAGCCAAGGAAATCGGCTATCCCGTGCTGATCAAGGCGGTCGCCGGAGGTGGTGGGAAGGGGATGCGCAAGGTCGAGCGCGAAGGAGAATTCCTACAGGCGCTCGACAGTGTCAAACGCGAGGCGACGGCGAGTTTCGGCAACGATGTCGTCATTCTGGAGAAATGGATCGAAAGTCCGCGCCATATCGAGGTGCAGCTGTTCGGCGATACGCACGGGACGGTGCTGCACCTGTTCGAGCGCGACTGTTCGCTGCAACGGCGTCATCAGAAAGTGATCGAGGAAGCGCCTGCGCCCGGCATGGACGAGGCGACGCGCGCCAAGGTGTGCGCCGCCGCGGTCAGGGCGGGGCAGGCGGTGGACTACGAGGGCGCGGGGACGGTCGAGTTCATCGCCGATGCGCGCGACGGCCTCGACGCGGATCGCATCTACTTCATGGAAATGAATACCCGGCTGCAGGTCGAACATCCGGTGACCGAGGAGATCACCGGCGTCGATCTGGTCGAGTGGCAGCTACGCGTGGCGGCGGGCGAGAAGCTTCCGATGACGCAGGAGGAATTGCGGATCGACGGTCACGCGATCGAGGCGCGCCTCTATGCCGAGGATCCCGCGACGGGTTTCCTGCCGTCGACGGGAACGCTCGATCATTTCGATCTCGGTCGCAACCAGTGGCGGGGCAAACGTCGCAAGCGGATCGAGACGGGGGTCGAGGAAGGCGACGAGATCAGCCCGCATTACGATCCCATGATCGCGAAGCTGGTAGCGAAGGGCGAGGATCGCGACGCCGCGATCGAGACGCTGGCGCGGCTGATCGGCGGGGTCGAGATCTGGCCGGTGCGGACCAACGCGGGCTTTTTGCTGCGCGCATTGACGCACGAGGATTTCGTGGCGGCCAGGCTCGATACCGGGTTCATCGCCGCGCATGAAGAAACGTTGATCTCCGACGGCATGCCGAGCGAGGATCAATGGCGTACCGCCGCGATGATCGGGATGGCCGAGGAAACGCCCGACCCGCTCGCGGGATTTCGCCTCAACGCGCCGCCGCGCGCGGCGATCGCGCTCAGGTTCAAGGGCGAGACGCGGACGATCGACCTTGCCGAAGGAGGCGAAACGCTGGAGGCGTCGGGCTTTCGCGATGACGAACGGGTGGTCCTGTTCTCGGGTGGAGAGACGCACGAATTCGCGCTGACCACACGCCCCGGCGCCGGAGCGGCGGTCGGCGACGGCGCGATCGTCGCGCCCATGCCAGGCAAGGTCACGAGCGTCGCGGTCGAGGCGGGGCAGAAGGTGAGCGCGGGCGATCGACTGCTGACGCTCGAGGCGATGAAAATGGAGCACGCGCTGACCGCGCCGTTCGACGGGACGGTCGCGGAATTGAATGCCAGCGCCGGCCAGCAGGTCGCGGTCGATGCGCTGCTGGCCGTCGTGGAAAAAGCGGACTAGTTAGCGGCGACCCGGGCGCTTGCGCAGCGTGAGATCGTCCCCGGCCTGGCGCTCGCCGTAGGAAAAGACGATCGCGTCATAGATCGGCTGACCGGGCTGCTGGGGCCCGCTCGAAGCCTGACAGCCTTCGACCGTGACGTCGCTGAGCCGGATGGTCTGGTCGCCCTCGCGAACGTCCATGCTGGCCATCTGTACGCCCGCCGGACATTCGCTGGAGCGAAGCGCCGTCATCAGGAGCGGGGTCGATTTGTCGATGTCGCGATGCATGATGTAGGGACTGGCCTTATCGAGGGGCCTCACGCGAACACCCGGCCGGGGCGCCTCGCAACTGTCGTTGCAATCCTCGTCAATTCCGCCGGCCGTCACCGCACGGTGCTGTCGCTTGCCGGTGGCAAGCCCGGTCCCGGCATCGTCGGACGCCCGCGCGGCGGTTTCCCAGCGATTGACGCGGATGTCCGCGGCCGGGACGAGGCGCAAGTCCTGGCCCTCCATCATCGATCCCGCATCGCCCCAAGCCAGCCGGGTCGCCTCGACCCAGTCGTCCTGGGCCATCAATCCGCCGCCATTGCCGCCGGTTCGACGGTCCGTGCTTTCGCCCTTGATGTCGCCGATCTTGATATAGGCCGCGGCCGAGCGCTGCGTGGCGCCGTCCGGATTGTCGCGGCTCATGGACGGGCCGCTGCCTTCGAACCCGTCGCGATCCTGCGCGATCGCGGGCTGGGCGAGCAATGCCATCGCCGCGGCTGTCGTCAGAAGATGTGTCATCGTCTTGTCCCCTCTTCGATTGGTGCGAGGCGATCCAAAAAAGGCCTCAAGCGAACGCAATACGGCTCGGGTTTCGGGTTGATTGTTCGGCCCGCATCCCGTTAGCCCACGAGCCGTATAGCAGAAAAAAGCCGCTTTGTCGGCTACCCAACATTCAACGGGAGAACGAGCATGAAGGTCGATGGAGTAGCAGCGGTCGTCACGGGCGGCGCATCGGGTCTGGGCGAAGCCACCGCGCGCAAGCTGGCGAGCATGGGGGCGAAGGTCGCCATCTTTGACCGGAACGGCGATGCGGGCGAGAAGGTCGCGAGCGACATCGGCGGCACCTTCTGCGACGTGGACGTCACCAGCGACGATGCGGTGAAGGCGGGGTTCGAAAAGGCGCGCGAGGCCAACGGGCAGGAGCGCATTCTGGTCAATTGCGCGGGCGTCGCCAACGCCGCCAAGACGGTCGGCAAGAACAAGGAAACCGAGGAGCGGCTGCTCTATCCGATGATCCAGTTCGAACTGGCCATCAACATCAACCTGATCGGCTCGTTCCGCTGTATCGCCCATTCGGCGCACGGGATGGTCGGCCTCGACCCGCTCGACGACGGCGAGCGCGGCTGCATCATCAACACCGCTTCGGTGGCTGCCGAGGACGGGCAGATCGGGCAGGCCGCCTATTCCGCATCGAAGGGCGGCGTGCTTGCGATGGCGCTGCCGATCGCGCGCGACCTCATGGGCGACGGCATTCGCGTGAACACGATCCTTCCGGGCGTGTTCAAGACGCCGATGGTCGCGATGATGCCCGAGAAGGTGCAGACCGCGCTGGGCGAGCAGGTGCCGTTTCCCAAGCGGCTGGGCCAGGCCGAGGAATATGCCGAATTGGCGGCCTTCATCGCGCAGACGACCTACCTGAATGCCGAAAGCATCCGGCTGGACGGCGGTATCCGCATGGCGCCGCGCTAGGACGGAAGGGCGTGATCGACCGGCGCGCCCTCGTCGACCCGCTGGCCGCCACGGTGCGGGCGGCGGGGGCGGCGATCCTCCGGGTGGTCGAGGAAGGGTTCGCGGTCGAGCACAAGGCCGACGACAGTCCCGTCACGCGCGCCGATCGCGCGGCGGAAGCGGTGATCCTGGCGGCGCTGCGCGACCTCGCCCCCGACGTTCCGGTCGTCGCGGAAGAACAGGTCGAGGCGGGCCATATACCCGCGCACGGCGACCGCTACTTCCTGGTCGATCCGCTGGACGGCACCAAGGAATTCGTCCGCGGCGGCGAGGATTATACCGTCAACATCGGACTGATCGAGGATGGCGTGCCGACATTCGGTGTCATCCACGTTCCCGTGTCGGGCGCCACCTATGCGGGCGTTCTGGGCGCGGGGGCATGGGTCGAACGGGCGGGCGAGCGGCGCGCGATCGCGGTGCGCGAGCGATCGGCAAAAGCGATGGCGCTGACGTCGAAATCTCATCTGACGGACGAGACGCTGCGCTATGTCGAGCGGGCCTGTCCCGAGGGCCACGAGCGACTGGCGATCGGATCGAGCCTCAAATTCTGTCTGCTGGCCGAGGGGCGGGCGGACATCTATCCGCGGCTGTCGCCGACGATGGAATGGGACACGGCCGCGGGTCACGCGATCCTGCTGGCCGCGGGGGGGCGGATCGACGGGCCGGACGGGGCACCGCTCGCCTATGGAAAGCCGCGTTTCTTCAATCCCGGCTTCGTGGCGACGTCGGGGTGGCAGCCCCCCGCGATCGGGGCGCTTCAGCGCTTCGACGACGCCGCGGGATAGAGATCGAGGACATTGCCGCTCCAGTAGGACAGCTGGTCGAGCAGGTCGCGCTGCTGATCCGCGCGGGCGGGGGCGACGTTGCCGTGGCTGCGTAGCCGGTCGATCTCGCGCTGGGCACGTTCGATCCGCTGTTCGATCAAGCGCGCCTCGGGACAACCGGGCGCGATGGCGTCGAGCAGCCGGGCGCAGTCGGTCAGAACATCTTCCAGCTCGGCGAGGCGGCGGGCGCGCTTGGCGGTACGCTGGGTCAGGGGTGGGGACTGGTCGTTCACGAAGACCGTCTGCGGCAGCAGGGGTTGCATTTGCCTTGCCAACATCTCCGGATCGGACCGGAACGAGAAGAGGCTGGCGCGCCGTGGCTCAAGTCGCTAGCATCGGCGGCGCTCGGACCCACTCGATCCCGGTCGCCCAGTTTGCGGCGACGGATCGCGTTGCAACAGGGACGTGCATTCCAGTGAATCGTGAAACGGACTTCGGGAACAGCCGCGAGGCGATCCTGCCCCCCGCCATCGATGTGGTCGCGGACGATCACGAACGGCTCGATCAGATCGCTCGTTTCGTCGAGCGGCTCGGCATCGAGGTGGTCGAACGCTTTCTGTGGCAGGACACGACGGTCGACCGGCTGGGGGATCGACCGGTGTGGATCGAACTCGACACAGATCCGGGCACGGCGCTCGACCATTGGCTCATGGCGTTCGATGCCCGTTCCGACAGCGGCGAGGTGCCGAGTGCGATCGCCTTGTCCGCCGACCTTCTCGACGCGGTCGAGGCAGTGGTCGGCGACCAGGTCGAACTGCTCGTCGCGCCGGACGAGGGGACGCGCGCGGCGGCGATCTCGATGCTGGCCGCGCGGGGATCGCGCGACATCGACGGGGTGGCCGAGGCCGGTTCGAGCGACCCCGAGGCGTTGCGCAAGCTGTCGGAAGAAGTGCAGCGGATCGCCGCCGCGCTCGCGCAATTGAGCGACGAGAGCTACGATGCCAGCCCGCCCGCGGTGAACCCCGAAGCGGCGTTGGACGCGCCCGACAGCGACCTGTCCGCCGACACCGTTCGCGCGCTGATCCGCGCGCGGCGGATGCGCGAGCAGTTCTTCGACAAGTCGCTGTTCCATGATCCGGCGTGGGACATGATGCTGGACCTGCTGGCCGCCGAGATCGCGCAACACCGCGTTCCGGTCTCGTCGCTGTGCATGGCGGCCGCGGTGCCGCCGACGACCGCGCTGCGCTGGATGAAGACGATGGTCGACAAGAAATTGTTCGTTCGCCGCAGCGATCCCCACGACGGGCGCCGCGTGTTCGTCGAGCTGTCGGAACAGTCCAGCCGCGCTCTGCGAGCCTATTTCGCGAAGGTAGGGTCGATCCCGGCGGTGTGAGGCCGCTTGCGAGGCGCTTCCTGCCGCGATACAGCGCGTGGCGTCGGGCGGTTAGCTCAGTTGGTAGAGCATCTCGTTTACACCGAGAGGGTCGGCGGTTCGAGCCCGTCACCGCCCACCATTCCCATTGTTTTCGATGTGCGGGCAATTCTGCAGGAGAGGCCGGTTCTAGCGCCTGACCGGCGATCGCCTCCTCGCCCGTGTGACGATCAGGGCCAGCAGGGCGAGTCCCAGAAGGCTCAAGCCCCGTGCCCACCATTCGACCGGTAGCGTGCGCCGTCCGATCGAACATCCCGCCTCCGGAAGCCTGATCAGGCCACTCGTATCCTGTGTTACATCCATTCGACGCCCACCGCATTCGGCGACCCATATCGGGAAATAGAAGCGGGGTACGACGAGGGGATCGGCTTTGGCGAAGCGGCGGACCGCGACGGCGTCTTCGCGGCCGTTGCCCGTCCAGTCGTCCTTGATCGTTCCGGGCGGCAGCATTTCGACGACGTCGGCGTGGTTGGCGCGGATGAAGTCTGGGTCGAGCGAGGGTTCGCGAACGTCGGTGAAGGCCATCACCGGTAGCATCAGGTGCGCGAGCGCTGCCGCCGCCCATAGAGTTCGGTCGGACTTGGCGACGCTCGCGAGCGCGAAGGCGGTCCACAAGGTCACGAAGCCGCTGGCGCGGAACGGGAACTGGATGCGCGACAGGAGCGGAAGGTCGAACAGCGGAACCGCGCCGAGCGAAACGAGGGCGCAACCGAACGCCAGCGCGGCGGCCCAGTGTTTCGTGCGAACCCACATCCACGCGGCACCGATCGCGCCCAAGGCGAGGATTGCGACCAACGGCGCGATGAAATCGTCCCACCGGCGGAGAAGCAGGTTCCAGTAAGCGGGTTTGAAATAGTCGCGGCCCCACAAGACCTCGCTGCTGCGATAGGGTTCGAGCGCGATGGCGGGAAGGACGAAGACGGCCGAGATGAGGAGGCCGACGGCGAACGGCCATCCCATGCGCCACCAGTCGCCAGGCCGCCGCGAGAGCGACAGCGCGTAGGGTATGGCGAGCAGGATCAGCGCGACCATGGCGATCAGAAGGTGGCTGAGAAGCACCAACGCGACCGCAATTGCGGCGACGTGCCCGCCGCGGCGCTGGTGCGCCCGCAATATTCCGAGGCCCATGAGCGGCAGCCATGCATAGGCCATCTGTTCGGCGATCGCGCCGCGATAGAGCAGGTCGAACAGGAAGAAGGGCGCGGAGGCATAAAGAAGAGCGGGAACGAGCGCGCGTCGGCCGCCGGCGCGGAACCATGCGTGGGCGGTAAGGGCGCTGATGACGACGATCAGCGCGTTGACGGCAACCAGCGCCTGATCGGTGGAGAAGCCGAGCGCGATGAAGGGAATGCCCGCGTAGAAGGTTAGCGGCGGATAGAAATAGAAACTGGGTGCGCCGAGGCCGCCGTGCGATTGTTCGAGCCATTGCGGATAGAGATCGCCCGCGAGGAACTGCCGAGCGAACTGGTCGAGCCAGCTCCAGTTGATCCACCAGCTCTGGTGGAAATAGGTCGCTTCGAGAACGGGACGGGCGACGAAGGCGGCAGCGACGAGCAGCGCACCGGTCCACAGAAGAGCCCGCTCGCGCCCTTCCAGCGCGGGTTTCGGTCGCACCGTTCGTCCCCCGATCCCGATGCTATTCCTCCGATGCAGCGATGCTGGAAGCGGCGGGGGCGGGCAGGCGCCCGGCTTCGGTGATGGGAAGGCCGCTTTCGGTCGGAATATAGATGAGCGAGGCGTTCTTTTCGTCGATCGCCTGAATCTGGAGGTAGCGCAGATAGCCTTCGGGACCGCCGAGGCTGTCCTGGAGGATCCGGTTGGCATCGGCAGCGCCCTGGGCGCGGATGACCTCGGCCTCCGCGAACTGCGTGGCGCTCTCCTTGGCGGCCTGCGCTTCGAGGATGGCGATGCGGCGGCTGCTCTCGGCCTCGGCATAGCGGGCCTTGCCCGCCAGTTCCTGCTGATAGACGCGGTATTGCGGCCAGACGGCCATGACGATCCCGATCACGACCAGCAGGACCAACCCGATCGCGCCCAGTCCGATGCAGCCTTGCGTATTCTTGTTCATCATCGTTCCCCCTCAAACGCGTTCAAAGCGTCCGCACCAGCCGTTCGGCGACCGCGATCCACCCCGGGTCCCGCACGACGCTCTGACGGTTGCCCGGGCCGGGCGGAAGGATCAACAATTGTCCGTCCGACCGGTCGATCATTCGACCAAAGGCATAACGGCCGGCGGGTCGGGGAACGAGCACGTCGCGGTTGAGGGCCTGGCCGAACTGGTCGGCGTCGAGGCGACGGCACCAGATCTCATCGCCGCTGCGATAGTCGCCGACGCCGCCGGTAACCCGCACGATAACGGTGTCGGCGCGGCTCGCGGGGGGCAGCGCGATGAGCCGCTTCGTCGGGGCACGGGCATGACCGTCGGCTGCCAGCAGCGCATCGACCCCCGCCTCGTCCGCGTCGGCATGGGCGAGGAGATCGGCGCTGTCGACGTCGAGCGCGGCGGCGATGCGGTTGACCCAGTCGATCGACAGGGTGCGGGTGCCAGTCTCGAGGCGTCCGATCGTCTGCGCCGTGGTGGGCGGGTCGCAGCGTTCCGCCACCTCGGCCAACGTCAGGCCCTTGGCGCGGCGAACATCTCGGATTCGTGATTGCATGATGCGTTCCTGTAACCAGATCGGTTTTTCACTGTCCTACAGATGTGCCGTCATGGCAAGGCCATTCGCGACGACGATTCGCAGGACGACCTGAGGAGATGGCATGGAAGACACGAGGAAGGAGCGCGCGGAAACGGGCGTATGGAGCGATCCGCGGATCCTGGAGGAGCGGGGGATCGAAGGCGACATCGTCGGGGGACGACCCGTTCGGCGGAGCGTCACCGTCCACCGGCATGAAAGCCCGCTCGGCTGGTTGCGGTCGCGCGGTCATGTCAGCGAGCGGCAGTACGAGGCGGGCGAGCGTCTCCGCGCCGACTGGGAGCGCGCGCAACTGGCGCAGCGCACGACGATGGCGTGGGATGCGGCGCCCGTCGCGCGGTCGCGGGGCGGAAGCGGCTCGGCCCCCGACCTGAGCGGGGCGCAGATCGATGCGAAGGCGCGGTTCGACGAAGCGCTCACTCACGCGGGAACGGGGCTGTCGGATATCTTGTGGCGGATCGTCTGCGCCGGTGAGGGGATGCGCGAGGCGGAGGGGGCGCTGGGCTGGCCCGCGCGGTCGGGCAAGCTGGTGCTGACCCTAGCGCTCGACCGGGTGGCGGATTACTACCGGATCCGATGAAGCCAGGAGAAAGCGCACGATGATCATCTACGGCGCGAGCATGTCGCCCTATGTCCGCAAGGTGATCGCGGTGGCGATCGAGAAGGACGTCGACTTCAAGATCAAGACCGTCGGACGGGGCGACCGGGACCCCGAGTTCCGCGAGGCCAGTCCGCTGGGCAAGATGCCGGCGCTGCGCGATGGAGACTATCTCCTGTCCGATTCCTCGGCGATCGCGCACTATCTGGAGGCCAAGCATCCCGATCCCGCGTTGTATCCCGCCGACGCGCGCGAACGGGGGCGGGCGGTCTGGTGGGAGGAGTTCGCCGATACGATTCTGTTCGGCTGTATCGCCAAGTTGTTCTTCCACCGCGTGGTGGCGCCGCGGTTCGAGGGCAAGGAAGGCGATCTGGAGATGGCGGACCGTGCGGAGGCGGAGGAACTGCCCCTGTTGCTCGACTATCTCGAGAGCGAGATGCCCGGGGGCGAGCATCTGGTGGGCGACACGCTCAGCATCGCCGACCTGGCGCTGGCCAGCCCGTTCGCCAACCTCGACCATGCGGGGGCGAAGGTCGACTGGTCACGCTATCCCAAGCTCGACGAATGGACGAAGCGCATGCTGGCGCGCCCGTCGCTGGCCGGTTCGGTCCAGCGCGAGCAGGCCTATTTCGCCAAGATCGGTCACGAGGTGGCGCGCCGGATATGAAACGGGCGCCGATCCCGTAGAGGATCGACGCCCGGTTTTCCGGCAGAACAGAGGGCCTATTCTTCTTCGTCAGTCGTGGCCTTGCGCGGTTCGCCCTGCGCATCCTTCTGATAGTCGACGGTGTCGAACTTCTCGGCGTCCATCGCGTCGATGCGGGCCTTGTCCGAATAGTTCTTCGGCTTCGGGTCCTTTTCGAGGCGGTCGTTCTTGTTGTCGTCACTCATGTGATTGTCTCCTTCGCCGTACCAACGGGAAGGGACGGGGGGCGTTCCGGCGAGACGAAAAGAGCCGCCCGGTTTCCCGAGCGGCTCCTTGTTCGTCGTGAAGACGACAGCGGTGGAAAGAGCCTTACTCTTCCTCGCTCTTGTCTTCGTCGGCCGTTTCGGCGTCGGTATCGTCGCCGTCGCTCGACGTGTCGTCGGTCGCGGCTTCGACTTCGGCCTCGCTCGGGGTTTCGTCGGCGGTTCCCTTGAGCGGGTGCTCCTCGACGCCCTCGGCGACTTCGATCTCGCCGTCTTCGTTGACGACTTCGCCCGGCTCGAGGACGGCTTCTTCATCGACGCCCGCTTCGATGGCGGTTTCGCGAAGTTCGGCCTGTTCTTCCTCGTACATCTGCTGGATGATGTCGACGCCCTGCGCCTGCAGTTCGGCTTCCTCGGTCGAGCGGGCGACGTTCGCCTTCACGACGATAGTCACCTCGGGGTGCAGGACGACGTTGACGTCGTGCATGCCGATGGCCTTGATCGGGCGGACCAGCTGGACCTGGCTCTTCTCGATCTGGAAGCCCTTTTCCTCCATGCCGGCGACCACGTCGCGGGTGGCGACCGAGCCGTAGAGCTGGCCGGTGTTCGAGGCCTGACGGATCATCACCAGTTCGGTGCCGTCCATCTTCTTGCCTTCTTCAGCGGCAACGTCGCGCTTCTCGGCATTTTCCTTCTCGATGCGCTCGCGGTTCGCTTCGAAGACGGCCTTGTTCGCGGCATTGGCGCGGAGGGCCTTCTTGTTGGGAAGCAGATAGTTGCGCGCATAACCGTTCTTGACGGAAACCACGTCGCCGATGGCGCCGAGCTTCTCGACGCGTTCAAGCAGGATCACGTCCATGTCTGTTCTCCTTACTTAACGACGTACGGCATCAGGCCGATGTGACGCGCGCGCTTGATCGCCTTGGCGAGCTCGCGCTGCTTCTTGGCACTGACGGCGGTGATACGGCTGGGGACGATCTTGCCACGCTCGGACACGAAGCCCTGCAGCAGACGGACGTCCTTGTAGTCGATGACGGGCGCGTCGTTGCCCGAGAAGGGGCAGGACTTGCGGCGGCGGAAAAACGGACGAGCCATTAGTTGCGCTCCCTCTTCTTGCGTTCGCTGCGCTCGTTCTTGCGCATCATCGCGGACGGGCCTTCTTCATGCTCGTCGACGCGGATGGTCATGTAGCGGACCACGTCCTCGTTGATGCGGGTCTGACGCTCCAGCTCCGCGATCGCGGCGGGGGGCGTGTCGAGCCGCATCATGACGAAGTGCGCCTTGCGGTTCTTCTGGATCTTGTAGGCGAGGGACTTCACGCCCCAGGCTTCGGTCTCGACCACCTTGCCGTCGTTGTCGGTGATGATCTTGGATGCTTCCTCGGTCAGCGTGTCGACCTGCGCTTGCGCAAGGTCCTGACGCGCGAGGAAGATATGCTCGTAAAGAGCCATATCGTCTTCTCTCATTTTGGCCGATCGCTGATGGCCGCACCATGCGCACCACCCCTCCGGCTGTCGTCAAACGTTATCGCCGGAAGCGGGCAGGCCCGTCCGGTCGAACGCGCACTTGCCCGAAAAGGACCGCGATGGCAAGGCCTGGACAGGAGGGGGCGGCATCAGGTGAGCGACACTTCCCGGCACGATCGCGCGGAGGCAGAAACCTACGCGGGCAAGCTGAACGCGTTGCCGCACGGCCTGTTCGGCGCATGGCTGGGAATCCTCGTTCTGTTCTGGCTTCGCGCCTATGGGATGCGTTCGCCGGAGGCGCCGCCGTTCGAGCAGGATGTCACACCGTGGCTCGCCCTTGCCATCGCGATGGGCTTCGCGGTCGCGCTGCTACCGCGCGGTTGGTACGCGTCGTCCTCGCTGGCCCTGGAGCGTCGCCTCTACCGCCGCCTGGGGTTCGACCGGCTGCGCGCGATCATCACCGACGGCGATCGCATCAATCGCAAGGTCCGAGCCCGCTTCCCGGGCTATCGTGTCCATGTCGGTCCCGACGCTCTCGAGGCCGCGTCGCGGCGCAGTTTCCGGTCCGAACGGGCGCATCACGGCTTCTGGTGGTTCGGCACGGGATCGTCGCTGGCCGCGTGGGCGGGAGGATGGCCGGCGTGGGCGATCGGTCTCATGCTCGGCAATATGGTCGTGAACCTGCTGCCGATGCTTCTCCAGCGTTCCACTCGCGCTCGACTGATCCGGGTTCGACCCTCCGCCGTCCACGCGGGTTTCGAACGGCCTGCCTGATCGACCGGCAGTCGGCGGAACGTGGCCGAACGACACTCCGTTGCCTTTACGAACCCATCATCAACGGAGAATTCCCATGAGCAATCGTTTCGAAGGAAAGCGTGTCCTGATCACCGGCGGGACCAACGGCATCGGTCTGGCGACCGCCAAGCGGATTGTCGAGGAGGGCGGCGAGGTCGCCGTGACCGGGCACAGCCAGGACCATCTGGACCAGGCGGGGCGCGAGCTTCCCGATGCCAGCCTGGTGCTGCGCAACGATGCATCCGATCCCGAAGCCGCGAAGGACCTGGCGCAGAAGGTCAAGGACCAGATGGGACAGATCGACGGCCTGTATCTCAATGCCGGCTATGGCGGGCGCACCCCCGCGGGCGGGACCGAGCAGGAGGCGTTCGACCGCATGATGAACACCAACGTCCGCGGCCCGATCCTGCAGATGGCCGGACTGGCCGACAGCGTGAAGGACGGCGGCGCGGTGCTGCTGACCGGGAGCGTAGCGAGCCATTCGGGCATGCCGGGCGGGGCGGTCTATGGCGCGACCAAGGCGAGCGTGTCGGCGTTGGCGCGCAGCTGGGCGAACGAGCTCGGCAGCCGAAACATCCGGGTCAATTCGGTGGCGCCGGGACCGATCGACACCGGCTTCATGGCGAAGTTTGCCGAGGAATCGGGCGGAATGGACGAAGACGACCAGAAAGAGATGGCCGAACGGATCAAGAAGCAGGTCGCGCTCGGTCGCTTCGGCAATCCGGAGGAAGTGGCGGCGGTCACAACCTTCCTGCTGTCGGACGATGCGTCCTACGTGAACGGCAGCGAATATGTCGTCGATGGCGGGATGATCATGCGTTAGACGCACGTCCTTCCATCGAAACAAGAAAAGGGGCCGGGCGGCGAGTTGCCGACCGGCCCCTTTTTCATTTGTTCCCGCCGAAGCGGGAACGGGCTGGCACTAGAAGTTGATGCCGAAGCCCGCGGTCGCGCGCACGGTGTCGAATTCGACCGTGTCCGCGCCGAGACGCAGGAAGCCGGGGCCGACGCCCACGTCGACGCCCGCGCCGATCAGGAAGCCGCTACCGACGTCGTCGCCGTCGACCACGAAGGCGACGTCGTCGATGAAGGCGTCACGCGCCGGGCCGGACAGGCCGAGGTCGTCGGCGCTTTGGCCGGCAATGTCGGCGACGTCGAAGTCGACCCACTGGTAGCCGGCCTTGAGGAAGACGCGGCTGTTCGAGCCGAAGCGGGTGCCGACGAGCCCGGCGACGCCATACTCGCGATCGATCGCATCGGTGCCGACCATGTAATTGGCTTCGGCGCCGAGCAGCAGGTCGCTACGCGAGGGAAGGATGACGCCGGCAAAACCGCCGTAGGTGAGGCCGTCGATGTCGGTCGACGCGTCCACGCCGATCTCGTTGAAGTCGATCTCGTCGATGCTGTGGTAGCCGACCTGGCCGCCGACATAGATTTCGGTTTCGCTGGCAGGAGCTTCCTGGGCAAAAGCGGGGCTGGCGGTGAGCGCCAGAGCGGCGCCACCGGCAAACAGAAACTGTTTAATCATAATAAGTTAGTCCTGATGAAAGGGCCGTTAACTCTAGGGCGGCACGTCCGCCCACCGGCCTGTGGTCGCTGCTCAATCGTCCGCTCGACCATCGGTTCCAAAAGGTTAACGATATTTACGACGAGCCGAGGGGGTGCTTGCCTCCGAAGTCGGGTCGGTCTAGCCCGCCGCCGACAAAAGGGAGCCAGTGATGGACGCATATATTTTTCCCGGACAGGGGAGCCAGAAGGTCGGCATGGGCGCCGAACTGGCCGACGCCGAACCGCGGGCACGACAGACGTTCGAAGAGGTCAACGACGCGCTGGGCGAGGATCTGTTTCGCCTCATGCGCGAGGGACCCGAGGACGAGTTGACGCTGACCGCCAATGCCCAGCCCGCGATCATGGCGCATTCGATCGCCGTGCTGCGCGTCATGGGCGTCGATCTGGCCGACAAGGCGGGTTTCGTGGCGGGGCACAGCCTCGGCGAATATTCCGCGCTGTGTGCGGCGCGCGGGCTCGATCTGACGACCACCGCCAAGCTGTTGCGGCTGCGCGGCAATGCCATGCAGGATGCGGTGCCGGTCGGCGAAGGCGGCATGGCGGCGCTGCTGGGCGTCGACGTGATGCGCGCCAACGAAATCGCCGAAGCCGCGATCGAGGGGGACGAAGTCTGTTCGGTCGCCAACGACAATGATCCGGGACAAGTGGTCGTGTCGGGTCACCGGAGCGCGATCGACCGACTGGTCGGCATGGCCAAGGACATGGGTGCCAAGCGGGCCATCCCGCTGCCGGTATCGGCGCCTTTCCACTGCGGGCTGATGATGCCTGCGCAGGACAGGATGGCGAAGGCGTTCGGCGACGTCACCATCGCGACGCCGACAGTGCCGCTCATGCAGAACGTGTCGGCGAGCGCGAGCCGCGATCCGGCGGATATCGAACGGCGGCTGATCGAGCAGGTTACGGGCCGCGTTCGCTGGCGTGAATGCGTGCTGGCGATGGGCGATGCGGGGGTCACCCGCTTCGTGGAAGTCGGCGGCAAGGTCCTGGCGGGCATGGTCCGCAAGACTTTGCCCGATGCGGAGACGGTCAGCCTCGTCACGCTCGAGGATATCGAGGCGTTCGCGAAGGACGCCTGAGGAACAGGGGATAGACGATGTTTTCACTCGAAGGAAAAACCGCGCTCGTCACGGGCGCCAGCGGCGGGCTCGGCAGCGAGATCTCAAAGGCATTGGCGGCGCAGGGCGCTCGGCTGGCGCTGTCGGGATCTAACGACGAGAAGCTGAAGGCATTCGCGGCCGAACTGGGCGGCGATCACGTGACGCTGGTCGCGGACCTATCGGACGGTGACAGCGTCGACGGGCTCGTTCCGGCTGCGGTCGAGGCGCTCGGAAAACTCGACATTCTCGTCAACAATGCCGGCATCACACGCGACAATCTCGCGATGCGGATGAAGGACGAGGAATGGGACCAAGTCATCAAGGTCAACCTCGAGGCCGCGTTCCGGCTGATGCGCGCGGCGGTCAAGCCGATGATGCGCGCCCGGGGCGGGCGGATCGTCAATATTTCGTCCGTGGTCGGCGAGACGGGCAATCCGGGACAGATGAACTATGTCGCCGCCAAGGCGGGGCTGGTCGGAATGTCCAAGGCGCTGGCGCAGGAAGTCGCCAGCCGAAACATCACGGTCAATTGCGTCGCGCCGGGCTTCATGGCGAGCGCGATGACCGATGCGCTGGACGACAAGCAGCGTGAGGCGATCCTCTCGCGCATCCCGATGGGCAGCATGGGCGAGGGCGCCGATATCGGCGCGGCGGTCGCCTATCTCGCCAGCGACGAGGCCGCCTACATCACCGGCCAGACACTCCACGTGAATGGCGGCATGGCGATGCCCTAGAACGGGTTGCGCGACTGGCCGCGAAAGCGCCGGTCGCCGATATGGCGGTGCGTCCGCCAAGTCCCGATCGGCTGCAGCATCTGAACGTTACGGGCATGCAGATGGCCGTCCTCCCGCTCCACCCGATCGAATGCGACCCGATAGTGCCGCTTAAGGTCGTCTGTGTCGGACCGATCGAGGTCATGCTGATCGACAGCGATCTGCGCGCCGTCCTCCTCGGCCTCGATGATGCCGGCATGGTGGTCGTGATTGTAGCAGGTAATCATTCCGTATTCGGGCATGGTGCCGTCTCCCTTAGCGTTGCAAGGCAGTCGGCTAGATTTGTCATCATACTTCGGTGGAACAGCATCTAGCTGACCCAAAACAGTTAACACAGATTAATCTCAATCGCAATCGTCCCAGCCGTCCCCGACGGCGGTCGGAGGCTGACATAGTCGCGCCCTTGATGGCGACAAAGCCACACCTATATCGCCCTCGAAGTTCAATTTCGGGGCCGCATCGAGTGCGGGCTCATCAGGGGACCCGAGAAGAGAGGGAAGTATATGTCCAAAGTTATCGGCATCGACCTGGGAACGACCAACAGCTGTGTGGCCGTCATGGAAGGCGGAAAACCCAAGGTCATCGAAAATTCCGAAGGCGCGCGGACGACGCCGTCGATCGTCGCCTTCACCAAGGACGGGGAACGCCTCGTCGGTCAGCCGGCCAAGCGCCAGGCGGTCACCAACCCCGACAATACCGTTTTCGCGGTGAAGCGCCTGATCGGGCGCCGCTTCGACGACCCCGTGACGAAGAAGGACACCGAGCTGGTGCCCTACGAGATCGTTAAGGGATCGAACGGCGATGCATGGGTCAAGGCGGGCGACAAGGATTTCTCGCCCAGCCAGATCAGTGCGTTCATCCTTCAGAAGATGAAGGAAACCGCCGAGGCTTATCTTGGCGAAACGGTGACGCAGGCGGTCATTACCGTCCCTGCCTACTTCAACGACGCGCAGCGCCAGGCGACCAAGGACGCCGGCCAGATCGCGGGTCTGGAAGTGCTGCGCATCATCAACGAGCCGACTGCCGCGGCACTCGGCTACGGGATCGACAAGCAGGAAGGCAACAAGACCATCGCGGTCTACGACCTTGGTGGCGGGACCTTCGATATCTCCGTGCTCGAACTGGGCGACGGCGTGTTCGAGGTGAAGTCGACCAATGGCGATACCTTCCTCGGCGGTGAGGATTTCGACGCCGCGATCGTGGAATATCTGGCTGCGCAGTTCCAGAAGAAGGAAAACATCGATCTCAAGAAGGACCGCCTCGCGCTGCAGCGCCTGAAGGAAGCGGCCGAAAAGGCGAAGATCGAGCTGTCGAGCACCTCGACGACCGAGGTCAACCAGCCCTTCATCACCGCGCGCATGGAAGGTGGCTCGTCCACCCCGCTGCACCTTGTCGAGACGATCAGCCGTTCGGACCTCGAGAAGCTGGTCGGCGAGCTGATCAAGCGGACGCTCGAGCCGTGCAAGAAGGCCTTGAAGGACGCGGGCGTCGAGAAGAACGAGATCGACGAAGTCGTGCTGGTGGGCGGGATGACCCGCATGCCGAAGGTGCGCGAAACGGTCGAGGAATTCTTCGGCAAGAAGCCCCACACGGGCGTTAATCCCGACGAAGTCGTCGCCATCGGCGCGGCGATCCAGGCAGGCGTGCTGCAGGGCGACGTCAAGGACGTGCTGCTGCTAGACGTGACGCCGTTGTCTCTCGGTATCGAGACGCTGGGCGGGGTCTTCACGCGGATGATCGATCGCAATACGACCATCCCGACCAAGAAATCGCAGACCTTCTCGACCGCGGACGACAATCAGAATGCGGTGACAATCCGGGTGTTCCAGGGCGAACGCGAGATGGCGAGCGACAACAAGATGCTCGGCCAGTTCGACCTGGTCGGCATTCCCGCCGCTCCGCGCGGCGTGCCGCAGATCGAGGTGACGTTCGACATCGATGCCAACGGGATCGTGAACGTCAGTGCGAAGGACAAGGGCACCGGCAAGGAACAGCAGATCCGCATCCAGGCCAGCGGCGGTCTGTCGGACGAGGACATCGAGAAGATGGTGTCGGAAGCCGAGCAGTATGCCGACGAGGACAAGAAGCGCAAGGAAATGGCCGAGGTCCGCAACCAGGCCGAAAGCCTCGTCCACACGACCGAAAAGCAGCTCGAGGAGCATGGCGACAAGGTCGATGCCGATACCAAGTCGGCGATCGAGGAAAAGCTGCGCGAGACCAAGGAAGCGCTGGAAGGCGATGATGCCGAAACGGTGAAATCGAAGTCCGAAGCGCTGGCGCAGGAAGCCATGAAGCTGGGCCAGGCGATCTACCAGGCCGAGCAGTCGGCGGGTGCCGAGGCGCAGGCCGACACGGCCGATGCGACCGAGGAAGCCGCCGAGGACGATGTCGTCGATGCGGAATTCTCCGAGGTCGACGAAGACGAGAACCAGAACGAAAAAGCGGACTGATGTCCGTGCGGATCCTCGTGCGGGCGGGGGGCATTAGGCTCTCCGCCCGCTGCGCTGTTCCTGCCGGACGCGGAGTGTTCTCGTGACCGATACCGACTATTACGACCTGCTGGGCATTGACAAGCGCGCCGACGCGGCGTCGATCAAGAGCGCCTATCGCAAGGCGGCGATGGAATGCCATCCCGACCGGCATCAGGGCTGCGCCGACCAGGAGGCGCGCTTCAAGGCTGTCAACGAAGCCTATGACGTTCTGAAGGATCCGCAGAAGCGGGCCGCCTACGATCGGTTCGGCAAGGCGGCGTTCGAGAATGGCGGCGGCGGATCGGGCGGTCCCTTCGGGGGAGGCGGCGGCGCCGCGGACTTCAACGACATCTTCTCCTCGATCTTCGGGGAGATGGCGGGTCGCGGGCGCGGCGGCCGTCAGCCTGCGCCGGGGCGCGGGTCGGACCTGCGCTACGATCTCGACCTGACACTGGAAGAGGCCTTCGCGGGCGTGAAGAAGACCATCACCATCGAGGCGATGGCCGATTGCGAACCGTGCGAGGGCAACGGGTCGGCGGGAACCAGCAAGCCCGTTCGCTGCGAAACCTGCGGCGGGATGGGCAAGGTCCGGGCGCAGCAGGGGTTCTTCGTCGTGGAGCGGGGCTGTGCGGCCTGCATGGGAACGGGTCAGGTCGTCGCCGATCCGTGCAACCACTGCAACGGCGACGGCCGGATGCTCAAGAAGCGCAAGCTGTCGGTTGATATTCCGGCGGGCGTCGACGAAGGGACCCGCATCCGCGTCGCCCGCGAAGGCGAGGCGGGGGTGCGCGGCGCGCCGGCGGGCGACCTCTACCTGTTCGTGCACATGAAACGACACCCGCTGTTCGTGCGCGAGGGATCGACGCTGGTCGCCGACGTGCCGGTGAGCTTCACCACGGCAGCGCTCGGCGGCGATATCGAAGTGCCGGGCGTCGATGGCGACAAGGTCGGCTTCAGGATTTCCCCCGGCACCCAGTCGGGCGAGACGCTGCAGAAGCGCGGTGCGGGGATGAGCCTCGTCAATTCGGCGGGCCGGGGCGACATGATCGCGCGCGTCCATGTCGAGACGCCCGTGCGCATGTCGAAGCGGCAGAAGGAATTGCTGCGGGAATTCCGCGAAACGGAAACGGGTGACGAATGTCCTGCAACCAAGGGGTTCTTCGCGCGGGTGAAGGGTGCGTTCACCGCCTGATCGGACGTGCCCGCTCCGCCGCCTACGGACCTTAGCGCATCGTTGACGTCGTCGATCCGTCCCACCATCCTCGTCGCGAACGACAGGGGACAGATCCATGAAAACGGCGATTCTTAGCGTACTTGCTACCACCGCTTTCTTCGCCGCGCCGGCGTCCGCGCAGGACATGAGCGAGGTCGAGATCAGGACAGAATGCGTGAGCGAGCGGGTGTGCGTCCTGTTCGGCCAAGGCGGAAATATCGCGCTGCAACACGGTCCCGACGGCAAAATCCTCGTCGACGATCAATATGCGCCGCTGACCGACAAGATCCTCGCGGCCGCCAATGCAGTGGCGGACGGCGAGGTCGCCTTCGTCGTGAATACGCATTTTCACGGCGATCATACGGGCGGGAACGAGAACCTTGCGGCAACCCGCGCGCTTATCATGGCGCACGACAATGTCCGCGCGCGGATCGCCGAGCGCGTGGGGCAGGAGATGGGCCATGCGGCGCTGCCGGTGCTGACGTTCGAGAGCGGAATCGATCTGGAGTGGAACGGCGAGATCATCGGGATCGACCATGTCCATCATGCGCATACCGATGGCGATGCACACGTCTATTTCATGGGTTCGAAGGTCGTGCACATGGGCGACACCTTCTTCCATCAGGTCACCTTGCCCTTCATCGACCTCGGTGCGGGCGGGGGGATCGACGGCATGATCGCCTCAGCAAAAACGGTCCTCGATCGCGTCGACGAAAGCTGGACGATCGTTCCGGGCCACGGCCCCATCGCGGGCCATGCGGAATTGATGGCCTATCACGACATGCTGGTCATGGTGCGCGACGCGGTGAAGATGCGGGTCGATGCGGGCGAGGATCTCGATACCGTGCAGAGGGCCGGAATCATGGACGACGTCGATGTGGGCGAAGGCTTCATCACCAAACCCAAGTTCATCGAAGCGGTCTACAAAAGCCTCACGGGCAGCACTGATTATTCGCCGCGCTGACGTTACGGACGGTCAGGCTGACGCCGCGTCCTTCTCGTCGAAATATTCGCTGAGGCGACGGGACACGGTCGCGATCGTATAGGGCTTCTGGAATACCATCCGCTTCCGATGCTGCGGCGGAATGTCGGCCTGTTCCCCGTATCCGGTGGCAAAGACGAAATCGATGTCGTTCGCGGCCAATTGGTCAGCGATCTGGAAGCTGTTGCTGTCGCCCAGATTGATGTCGAGCAGCGCGAAATCGAACGCGTTGTTGCCGATCGCCGCAATGGCGCCATCGGGGGTCGCCTCGGTAATGACGTCCGCCGCGCCGAGCCGCATCAGAATATCCTCGGCATCGAGCGCGATGATGAGGCTGTCTTCGACCAGCAGGATCTTCCGATCCTCCAACAGGCGGGCGTTGATGTTCTGGCTTTCCTTCTCGCTGACTTCCTTCGCGGAACGTCGGTCCGGTCGCGGGTCGCGAGCGGTCACGGCGTGCTTGCCTTCATCGCCCGTGTGACGGGTCAGATGACGGGGCGGGATCAGGAAGGTCGCGTGCAGCCCGTCGGGGCGGAAGTCCATCGTCGCCTTCCCCCCGAGATCGTAGGGGATGGAGCGTTCGATGATGGTCGTGCCGAACCCCTGTCGCGTGGGTTCTTCCACCAGCGGGCCGCCGGTTTCGCTCCAGCGGATTTGGAGATGGCCGGTTTCATCGACTTCCCATTTGATGTCGACGCTGCCCGAATCCGACAAGCTTCCATATTTGGCGGAGTTGGTGACCAGTTCGTGGATCACGAGCGCCATCGTCGAATAGGCCTGGGGATTGAGCAGCACGGCGGGACCCTTGGTACGCACTCGGTTCGCCTTGTTGACGAGGAAGGCGGCGACTTCGGCGTCGATGAGCTGCTGGAACTGGGCGGGCCCCCAATGATCCTCGGTGATCTGGTTGTGGGCGCGGGCGAGCGCGTGGATGCGCCCGTCGATCAGCTGGACGAATTCCTCGATGCTGACGTCGGCGCTGGGCTTCGACTGGCGAATGAGGCCGCGAATGAGCGAGAGAATGTTGCGGACGCGGTGATTGAGCTCGGCGATCAGCAGTTCCTGCCGGTCGTTGGCGGCCTTTCGCTCGGCACTGGCTTCGTCCGACAGGCGCAGCACGACCTCGATGAGGGTTGCGCGCAGGGTTTCCGCGATCCGGCGTTCGACCTGGACGAACGGCTTGGACCGGTGCTGTACGACCTCCTTCCATTCCTCGAAGCTCTGCCGCGGATGGAGACGCATGCCGTTGGGGCCGTAGCTGGCGGGCTTCTGCGGGTTGCCCGCCCAGCGGACCGAACGGATCCGCTCTTCGCGGAACAGGACGACATAGTCGCGTGGGGTTCGACTGATGGGAATGGCGAGAAGGCCGGCCGCCTTGCCGGCATATTTCTCTGCACCCTCGACCAGATCGGCGATGTGATCGGTGCTGTAGACCTTGCCCGCCGCGGTGGAATTGAGGGCGCGTACGATGCGAGCGAAATCCTCGGTCGCGGGGGTCTGGCCCGCGAACGCGTAATTGCCGTTGATCCAGACCGCGACACCGTCCGCGGGAATGACCCCGGTGACGATATCGGCGAACCAGCTGGGGTCGCGCAGGAGCGTATCGTCGGTGGCGATGGCTCCGAGCAGTTGATCGGACATGTCGCGCGCCTGACGCTCCAGCTCCATCACCTCCTCGCGCTCGCGGCTTTCGATCCGCATCGAGAACAGCTGGCTGAACAGTTCGGCGACCGAGCGCCGCTCGAAGCTGGGACAGCGGGGGGAATAATGGTGGCAGGCGACGAGGCCCCACAGCTTGCCCTCGACGATCAGCGAGATCGACATGGAGGCGGCGACCCCCATGTTCTTGAGATATTCGATGTGGATGGGGCTCACCGCACGAAGGACGGAGAGCGACAGATCGAGCGGCTGCTTCTCGGCATTGAGTTCGGGGACGATCGGAACTGGCTTGCTGTCGACATCGGTGATGACCCGGAGAAGCGAGCGGGTGTAGAGTTCGCGCGCCTGCTTGGGGATGTCGGTCGAGGGATAGTTGAGGCCGAGAAAACTACCGATGCCGCCGCGCGCCGATTCCGCCACCACCTCGCCCGAACCGTCGTCGTCGAAGCGGTAGATCATGACACGGTCGAAACCGGTCAGCGCGCGAACCTGACGCGCGCCTTCGTTGAAGAAGCGTTCCATGTCGGGCGCGCCGTCGAGACGGCTGACCATCGAGCGCACGGTGCCGGTCGCATCGCCCTGGTTCTTTTCCGAGGCCGGTTCCGCCTCAAGGATGACCTGTCCGTCGATCATGTGAATCGCGACATCGAACTTGCGGTCGACGGTCTCGCTCAATTCGATGTTGAAGGCGCGTTCCTGCGCATCCGGGCCGCGCAGCAGCGCCATGCGGTTACGGAGCGTGTGAATGGCCTCGCCCGACAGGAAATCCTGCGCGCGCGTGCCATTAAGGTCCTCCGGGAGGTCCGGAAGGAAGTCGCGCACGTTCGCCGAGTGGCGCATCACCTGCCAGTCGGTGGACAATACGAGAAGGAATCCGATCGGCTGGATAGCGCCCAGCTGATGGATTGGTTCACGATCGCAATTTGTCAGGTCGACCGGACCGTCGAACTCTTCGGCCTTATTCATTCATTCCCCGCGATACGAGACGCTGCGTCGGAAAAGACGTCGAATGCGGCCTCTGCTGCACGTAATGCTACCGCACGGTCAACGGGGCTGGCGAGATTTTGTTCAAGAAGCGCAACAAAGTCTCGCCACGCAAGTGGCGGACGATGCGAAAGAAATGCCGTCGGCAGGGCGTCGGGAACCTGTTTGACGAGCATCTTGCCGCCCAGCCGCGAGCCTTCGAGTACGTAGAGCGCGCCGAGAATGTCGGGCGGACCCAGAAACGAAGGGACGCGAACGGGGGTCGGGATCCGTTCGCCCAAGGCGTCGAGGTCGGCAACCAGCGCGGCGCCCCGCCGATGCCCCGGCCAATCGTCGAGAAGCTGCGCGGCGCCGGCATGGTCGAGGGTCGCCTCGAGCGGCAGCAGCGCGGCGGCCTGCGCCTTCAGGAAATGCACATAATCGGCACGGTTGGACAGGTCGAGCGCGGCGAAGCGGGCATCGAGTGCCTGATGCTTGTCGTGCGTGCCGTCGCGAAGGGCGAAACGAACGCTCAAGACCCGAAGACGCGCTCGAAGATCGTGTCGACGCGGGCGAGATGGTGGTCGAGGTCGAAGAGCGCTTCCAGCTCGTCCTCGTCCATGCGCTCCGATACCTCGTCGTCGTCCTTCAGGAGGTCGAGCAGTTTCAGTCGCCCGTCGCTGTCCCAGACCTTCATCGCGTTGCGCTGGACGATGGCGTAGCTTTCCTCGCGCGTGAGGCCCTTCTGCGTCAGCGCCAGCAGGACGCGCTGCGAATGGATGAGGCCGCCCATCCGGTCGAGGTTGGCCTGCATCCGTTCGGGATAAACGAGCAGCTTGTCGACGACGCCCGTCAGCCGCGCGAGAGCGAAATCGAGAGTGATGCACGCATCCGGTCCGATGAACCGCTCGACGGACGAATGGGAGATGTCCCGCTCGTGCCACAGCGCGACATTCTCCAGCGCCGGCAGGGCGTAGGCGCGCACCATGCGGGCGAGGCCGGTGAGGTTTTCGGTGAGGACGGGATTACGCTTGTGCGGCATCGCGCTCGAGCCCTTCTGGCCGGGCGAGAAATATTCCTCTGCCTCCAGAACCTCGGTGCGTTGCAGGTGGCGCACTTCGACCGCGACGCGTTCGATCGAACTGGCGATGACCGCGAGGGTCGAAAAGAATTCGGCGTGGCGGTCGCGGGGAATGACCTGCGTCGAGATGGGTTCGGGCGTCAGGCCCAATTCCTTGGCGACATGTTCCTCGATCGCGGGATCGATGTTCGCGAAGGTGCCGACCGCGCCGGAAATGGCGCAGGTCGCGATTTCCTCGCGCGCCGACCGGAGCCGCGCCAAACCGCGGTCGAATTCGGCATAGGCGCCCGCCAGCTTCAGACCGAAACTGGTCGGTTCGGCATGGATGCCGTGGCTGCGACCCATCGTCGGGGTGTGCTTGTGTTCGTGCGCGCGGCGCTCGATGACCTCGAGCAGCGTTTTCATGCCCTCGATCAGGAGATCGGCGGACTGGGTCAGCTGGACCGCGAGGCTGGTATCGAGCACGTCGCTCGACGTCATGCCCTGGTGCAGGAACCGTCGCTCAGGTCCGAGCTTTTCGCCGGCCCAGGTCAGAAAGGCGATGACGTCATGCTTGGTGACCGCTTCGATCGCGTCGATGGCGGGCACGTCGATCTCGCCGAGGACATCCTCGTCGTAGGCCTTGCGGATCTTCTGCGCGTCTTCGGTGGGAATCATCCCGATGTCGCCCATCGCTTCGGCGGCGAAGACTTCGATCGCCCACCAGATGCGGTAGCGGTTTTCCGTCGACCAGATGGCGGTCATCTCGGGGCGGGCGTAGCGGGGGACCATGGAGAGCTCCGGAAGGAAGGAGAGCGCCGATTAGCAGCACCGATCTGCCCTCACAACCGTCCGCCATCCGATGTTAGAGCAGGCCCTGCTGGCGGAAACTAAACGGCGTGGCGCCGCCGATGACGAGATGGTCGTGGACGGTGATCCGCAGCGGCCGACCCGCCTCGACGATCTCGCGCGTGATCTGCTTGTCAGCGCGGCTGGGGGTGGGGTCGCCCGATGGGTGGTTATGCACGAGGATCAGCGCCGCCGCCTCCAGCTGGAGCGCGCGCTTCAGTACCTCGCGGACATGGACCGCGCTTTCATCGACCGTGCCCTCCCACAAGCGCTCATTGGCGATCAGCCGGTTCTTGGTGTCGAGAAACAGTGCGCGCACCTCCTCCGTCCCACGCCATGCCATTTTGGCCTGGAGATAGTCGAGCACGGCCTGCCAGTTCGATAGGACATCGTCCTTGCGGGCGCGTTGCTCGAGAAGGCGGCGGGCGGTGGCGGCCGCGATCTTCAGCGCGCCGATCTGTGCCTCGGTGACTCCTTCGGCCCGGAGGGTACCGACATCGGCATCGAGCAATTCGGCATATCCGCCGAACTGTGCCAGTAGACGCTTCGCCATCGCCTTGGTGTCGCCCCGCCGGAGCGTGACGGTCAGCAGATATTCGACCAGCTCGTGATCGAGCAAAGCCTGCTCGCCGCTTTCCAGAAATCGCTCGCGCAACCGCTGCCGATGACCGGCGGGAGAGGCAGGATCGGCTTCGCTCATAGGCACGTGTCCTCGATCGAGAAGGCGATGCCTCCCGGAGCCCGAGCGTGCCGCAGCCTAGCGACGCGTGTGCGCCGCGCCAAGGTTCAGCGAACGGTCTCGAATTCGCCGGCGTAACGTGCGTCGAGCGCCGCGGCGATGGCGGCATCGACCGGCAGGGTGATCCGATATTCCCCCTCTGCATACGGTCCGGCGACATAGGGGTCGGCGACGAGGACGAACTGGTCGAACAGTCCGTTGCGGTCGCTGTCGGTCGGAATGACGGAAATATCGCTCAGAGGCGGGCATTCGCCGAACATACCGTCGACCGCGATGCCGCCGCGGCGATCGTCACGCTCGGCATCGAGACGGTCGCAAAAGCGGGTGCCGAGCGTCTGCGTCATCGAGCCGGCTCCACCGAACAGGGCGGAGACCCGGCGCTCCTCGTTTGCCGCGCGATCCCAGAGGAGGGTGGCGGTCCCGTAATTGGGATGCGCTCCGCCGGTATAGCTGGAAACGGCCGCACTCAGGCTGAGGAGCAACTCGCTCTCACCCGCGGTGGTCCATTCGGTCGAGGTGGACAGCCCATTGAATTCGCGCTGCTGCTGCGTGCTGAGCGAGCCTTCCTCCTCCGCCATTCGGATCAGTTCGGCCTTGCTGGTGGCGGCCTGCTCGCGAAAGCGCGCGTCGATCGCCTCGACCGCAGCGGCTTCCGCGGGCCATGATGCGGTAAAATCAATGAGGGCGTTCTGTTCGACGATGCGGACTGCGCTGGGCTGTGCCTGGGGCGCGGGCGGATCGGACATGGCGACGGGAGGCTCGGGCGTCGTCTCGGGCTGGCCGAGAGCGCCGTCGTCCTGCGGCGCGCAGGCGCACAACAGGAACGCGACGCCGACCGGGAAAGGGGCAGGGTTTGTCATGGAAAGGGAGCGAGCGAACGGCGCTGCGGTTCCGCCGCCAACGGTTGACACCCATCCCCCCGCTTCATAAAGGGGCGCTGCCTTGGCGGGCTTGCCTGAACGCCCCGGCTCCCGGTGCCAGCTTTCCCCCGAAACGCTGGCACTTGATGTAAGGGAGATACGGTGGCCGACGACAGACCCGACAAGCAGGCGTCGAACCTTCCCGAGGATGCGCGAATCGATTCGCTCGAAGAGCGGCTCCGACGAGCGCAGGCAAAGGAAGCGGAACGGACCGGGGCCAATCGCCCGCCGCCCGACAAGAACGAGGCGGCCGGCAGTCGGGTCCTGTCCTACCTTCTCGGCGGCGTGCTTGGTGGCGCCTTCGTGGGGTGGGCGGTGGATCGCCTGTTCGACACCGGAGGCATCGCTCTGGTCGTCGGTCTCGTCCTCGGGATCGTCGGCGGCTTCTGGAGCATCGTGAGATTTTCGAGCACGCAGAGCGGGCTCGGTAGAGACGGGAACGACTGACAGTGGCGACCGAGGCAGAAGGCGGCAAGATCGACCCGATGTACCAGTTCGAGGTGCATCCCATGTTCGGCGAAGGCTGGCAGATCGCCGGCTACGAAATCCCCTTTACCAATTCCGCCGCCTGGATGGCAGCGACGCTCGTCGTCCTGTTCGTGTTCATGCTGGGCGGGTTGAAGCGCGAGCTGATCCCGGGTCGCTGGCAGATGGCGGTAGAGGGCTTCACCGGCTTCATCACCGACATGATCGATACCAACATCGGCAAGAACGGCCGCGCCTTCGTGCCCTATGTCTTTTCGCTGTTCATGTTCATCCTGTTTGCCAACCTGCTGGGGCTGTTCCCGACGGCCCTGTTCGGCGTCCATGCCTTCACCGTGACCAGCCACCTGACGATCACCGGCGTGCTCGCCGTGGTGAGTTTCGCGCTGGTGCTGATCGTCGGGTTCGCGAAGCACGGGCTGCATTTCTTCAGCCTGTTCATTCCGCACGGCACGCCCAAGCCGATGATCCCGCTCATCTTCCTGATCGAGCTGTTCAGCTTCCTGTTCCGCCCGATCAGCCTCGGCCTGCGACTGTTCGTGGCCATGACCGCTGGGCATATCCTTCTCAAGGTGCTCGCGGGGTTCGTCATCAACGGGTCGGCGGGCGGGATCGCCACGCTGGCGGTCGTCAGCCTTCCCTCGATGCTGCTGATGGTCGGCGTCTCGATGCTCGAGATCCTGGTCGCCGGTATCCAGGCCTATGTTTTCGCCCTGCTCACGTCGCTGTACCTCAACGACGCGATCAACCTTCACTAATCACGCATATTTCAACTGGGAGTCTTATCATGGACGCAGAAGCTGCAAAATTGATCGGTGCGGGTCTCGCCGCCATCGGTGCCGGCATGGCCGCCATCGGCGTGGGTAACGTGTTCGGCTCGTTCCTCGAAAGCGCGCTGCGCAACCCGGCCGCGGCCGACAGCCAGCAGGGCCGCCTGTTCATCGGCTTCGCCGCCGCCGAACTTCTCGGTCTGCTCGCGTTCGTCGTCGCGATCATCCTGCTCTTCGTCGCCTAAGCGTCGAAGCGTACCCCAAAAGGCTTCTTGAGGTCGGTTCATGCCGCAAATCGCGCAAATCGCGGAAATCTACGCCTCGCAGATCTTCTGGCTGACGGTCTTCTTCGGCGCCATCTTGGTCTTCATCGGCTATGGCATGGTGCCCAAGATCCAGCAGACGGTGGATCGGCGCGACGACCAGATCGCGGCCGACCTCAAGGAAGCCGAACAGGCGCAAGCCAATGCGGACAAGCTCGAGGAGGACTATCGCGCCTCCCTCGATGCTGCCCGCAGCGAGGCGGCCAAGGCCAATGCCGACGCGAAGGCCGAGGCTGCCAAGAAAACCGCCGCCAAGATGCAGCGCGCCGACAGCAATATCGACAAGAAGCTCGACGCCGCCGCCGCCGACCTGGCGACCCAGCGCGAGGCCGCATTGGCCGAGCTGGAGAGCCTGGCCGCCGAAGCCACGCAGGCGATGGTCGCCAAGGTCTCGGGCCTCACCGTCGACAAGCGTACCGCCACCAGCGCGGTGAAGAAGGAGCTGGCCGATGGCTAGCCAGAACCCGCCCGGCGAACCGATCGCCGAACTGCCGATCACCACGCACGAGGAAGGCTATCCCAGCTACTTCGCCGACGGCGCAGTGTGGGTCGCCATCGCCATGACGCTCGTCATCCTGCTGATGGTCTGGAAGCGGGTCCCGGGCGCGATCGGCAAAAGCCTCGATGCCAAGATCGCGGCGATCCGCGAACAACTGGACGAAGCCCGGCAGCTGCGCGAAGAGGCCGAGAAGCTGCGCACCGAATATGAAGGCAAGGCTAAGGCCGCCGAAAAGGACGCCGCCGCGATCCGCGCCCGTGCCGACGAGGAAGCCGCGCAGATCATCGCCAAGGCAGAGACCGACGCGACGGACATGGTCGCGCGGAAGAAAGCGATGGCCGAGGCGAAGATCGCTTCGGAACAGCGCGCCGCTGTCGCGGAACTGAAGGCGAAAACCGCGATGGCTGCGAAGGCTGCCGCCGCGCAGATCATCGCTGCGAAGGCCGACAGCGATACCGATGCGAAGTTGATCGACGAGGCGATCACCCGGCTCGGCTGATCGCTCCACGTTGTGGAGACGAAAAAGGGCCCGGAAGCGTCATGCTCCCGGGCCCTTTCGTTTGTGTGGTGGGGGGGGTTAGCCCTGCTGGTTGAGCGAACCCTTCGCACTGACGCCTTCAAGCGCCATCTCGTCGAAGCTCTGTCCGGTCTCGCGGGCGATGTCGCCGAGGCTAACGACGCCGACGAGTTCCTGGTTTTCACCAATCACCGGCAAGCGGCGTACCTGATATTCCTTCATCTTCTTGGCGGCTTCCTCGACGCTGTCGGACACCGACAGGAAGACGGGGCTGTCGCTCATCAGTTCGGACACGCTGCAGTCGGCACCCTTGCCCGACGCGACGCCACGAACGGCGATGTCGCGATCAGTGATGGTCCCGACCAGTTTCTGTCCATCGCATACCGGCACGAAACCCGTATCTTCCGACAGCATGAAGCTCGCCGCGTCCTTGGCCGTCGCGCTCGGCGCAACGGTCTTGATGTTCTTCGTCATGATCTGATCGATCTGCATAATGGTAACTCCCTTTTTTGTGTGGCACCAACGGCGCCATCTCAATGAATCAATGGGAGAAAGCCGCGGGTCGTTCCGGGTCTAGGGCGTATTTTCGGTCAACAGTGTATAGGTCGCGACGGCGTCGTCGTCCTGGTTGAAAATCTCGACGGCCCACTTCACGACCCCGGTCTCGTCGGACTTGATCGACTTGGACTTGACCGTCAGCTCGACCCGCATCGTGTCACCGGGATAGAGCGGCGTGAGGAATTTGAGGTCCTCGAGCCCGGTGTTCGCCAAGACGGGGCCCGGATCGGGATCGACGAACAGACCCGCGGCGAAGCTCAGGATCAGATAACCGTGCGCCACGCGGCCTTCGAAGATCGGGGAGGCCTTCGCGGCTTCCTCGTCCATGTGGGCGTAGAATTTGTCGCCGGTGAACTCCGCGAAATGCTCGATGTCCTCGACCGTGACCTTGCGCGCCTCGGAGAAGAAGGTCTGGCCGAGATCCATCTCGCTCATCTTGAGGCGGAAAGGATGGACCGCGCTTTCGTGCTTCGGCGCGCCCGCGACATATTGCTGGCTGATCGCCGCGATCATCGCGGGGGTCGACTGGATCGCGGTGCGCTGCATGTAGTGGTGCAGACCGCGAAGCCCGCCCATCTCCTCGCTGCCGCCCGCGCGTCCGGGGCCGCCGTGAACGAGGACGGGGAGGGGGCTGCCGTGCCCCGTCGACAGCTTCGCATTGTCGCGATTGATGACCAGTATTCGCCCGTGAAAGGCCGCCGCGCCGCGAACGAACTGGCCCGCGGCGTCGGGATCATTGCTGAACATCGACAGGGCAAGGCTACCCATCCCGCGGTTCGCCAGCGCGATCGCATCGTCGAGGTCGCGATAGGGCATGATGGTCGCCACCGGGCCGAACGCTTCGACGTCGTGCACCGCATCGGCCTTCCACGGATCGTCGGCACGGAGCAGGACCGGATCGATGAAGGCTCCGCCCGCGACGCCGCGTTCCGCATCGGGATCGCCGTGGACGATGCGCGCCCCGCCCGAAACCAGTTCGCCGATCTTCTCCCGAACGTCGTCGCGCTGCGAACAGCTGACCAGCGCGCCGAGCGTCGTGTCCTTCTCGCGCGGATCGCCAATGGTCAGCGCCGCCAGCTTGTCCTTCAAGGCTGCCTCGACCGCATCCAAGTGCGCCCCAGGCACCAGCGCGCGGCGGATGGCGGTGCATTTCTGTCCCGCCTTGACCGTCATTTCGCGAGCGACTTCGGCGATGAATAGCTCGAATTCCGGCGTGTCCGGCCCCGCATCGGGTCCCAGCACGCTGGCGTTGAGGCTGTCCTGTTCGGCCACGAAGGTCACGCTTTCGCGCAATACCGTGGGATGGTTCTTGAGCTTGCCAGCCGTCGCCGCCGATCCGGTAAAGCTGACCACGTCCTGTCCGCCGAGATGGTCGAAGAGGTCGCCGACACCGCCGACGATCAATTGCACCGCGCCTTCGGGAAGGACGCCCGTCTCGATCATGATCCGGAACGCCGCTTCGGCAAGATAGCTGGTCGCGGTGGCCGGTTTCACGATGCACGGCATGCCGGCGAGTAATGTTGGGGCGACCTTTTCCAGCATGCCCCACACGGGGAAGTTGAAGGCGTTGATGTGCACCGCCGCGCCCTGCTTGGGCGTCATGATGTGCTGGCCGACGAACCCCGGGTCCTTGGCGAGCGCTTCCTGTTCGCCTTCCAGCATGACGTGGGCGTCGGGCAACTTCTTGCGGCCGGTCGAGCTGTAGGACAGCAGCGTCAGTGCGCCGCCGTCGATGTCGATCCACCCGTCGCCGCGCGTCGCTCCCGAATGAGGATTGAGTGCGTACAGCTCCTCTTTCCGCTCCATGATGGCGAGACCCAGATCCTTCAGCATCCAGGCACGTTCGTGAAAAGTCATCGCCCGCAGTGCAGGTCCGCCGACGTCACGCGCGTGCGCCAGCATCGCGGCGAAATCCAGACCGTCCGACCCCGTTTTCGCGACTTGTGCGCCATCGATCGCACTCGGGATCGAGCGTAATTCACCGTCGCCGCGCACCCACTGGTCGGCAGCATAGTTCATCAATTCGAGCGTTTTCATCGCGGGCGTCTCCTTCGGTAGAGGCGCTTAGGACGCGCGGCGGGGCGCGACAAGGCGGCGGGTCGCTCCGCATCGGACCGGCTTTGCCGGGCGTCGAGCGGTGCTTCGCGCTATCCCGCACGGATGGAAATGCGTCACCAGTTCGCTGTTATGACCGACGACCGGTCCTTCCCCCGCCGCGTCGAGAACAGTCGGTCGATCCTGCGGATCGACGCCGACGAGGCTGAACGGTCGCATCGCGATGCGAAAGGCGAGACGTCCGATCGTGACCGAACTCTGCTGACACGTCAGCAAGCGGATCGACGCTTTATCGAGCGGGCCGGCGCCTCGACGACGATGGACGCATCCGAACCGGAAGATAGTGGTTCGGGACTGTTTTTCTGGTTCGGTATCGCGGTCGCGGGCGTGGTGACGACGATCGCGCTCGTGCAGTCATTGGAGATCGGGGCGCGCGCGTTGCTGTCGATCGTCTGACGCGCACGGACTGGGGTTGAACGATCCGGCTTCCGGCAGGCGGCAACCGAGCTCCGTCTGCCGGATTTTTTCGCCATGAAGGCGAGGTCGGCACTCAGCGGCCTTCGAACGTCGCCTTCCGCTTCTCGAGAAAGGCTGCGACGCCCTCCGCATAGTCGTGGGTGTACCCCAGGCGACGCATTTCGTCACGCTGCAGGTCGAGTTCCTCGTCCAGCGTCCGCGATCCAGTGGTGCGAACGATGTTCTTGATCGCCGCAAGACCGAGTGGCGGAAGGCTCGCCAGCTTTTGCGCGGTCGTCATGACCTCGTCCATCAACTCATCATCGTCGACTGCTTTCCAGATCAGTCCCCAGTCGGCCGCCTGCTCCGCCATCAGCGGTTCGCCCGTCAGGGCAAGTCCCAGCGCGCGCTGCTGTCCGACGAGGCGCGGCAGGTGCCAGCTTCCGCCGCTGTCGGGGATGAGGCCGAGCGCGGAAAAGCTCTGGATGAACTTGGCGCTCTTCGCCGCGAAGGTCAGGTCGCACGCCAACGCGATATTCGCGCCCGCACCCGCCGCCACGCCATTGACCGCGCAGATAACCGGCTGGTCCATCGTCGCGAGGCGACGGATCAGCGGATTCCAACTCGCCTCGACCGTTTCGCCGAGGTCGACCTTTTCGCCCGGCGCGACCTTGCGATCATTGAGATCCTGCCCCGCGCAAAAGCCGCGGCCCGCGCCGGTCAGGACGATCACCCGTGCGTCGCCCGTTTCGTCGAGCGCCGCCTGCAGTTCGCGATGCATGTCGGCGGTGAAGCTGTTCAGCCGATCGGGGCGGTTGAGGGTGATCGTTGCGACGTGGTCGTGGCGGGTTAGGAGGATGGTGTCGGTCATTTATTCGTTAAAGCGAATTCATCGCGAATTTGCCATAGTACCGTATCAGCTGAGAAAGATTGGGCTACTCATTCGTAGGCTTCGAGTTTTTCGATCTTTTCAACGGCAATGATGTCGATCGCGTGATGGAAAAGATTAAAGTGACCATATGCGCCCTCTTCGACTGACCGACGTCCTCGCACTATCACAGCATACAGCCCCCGACCATTTGCGCGCTGTTCAAAATCGCTGGGTAGGTACGCCCACGGATGCTCCACAAGCTCATCGAAAGAGAGACTATCATCGGGAAGCGCCTCGAAGAACAAGACGGCTTCTTGCTCATAGTTTATGAAGCCCGAATATCTTTGTACCGGTTGATCGGCCCAACATTCGACCGAACCGTCAAGAAGCTCTCCGGCTAATTCAGCTTTCTGACATCCTGTAAGCCTATCGGAGGGCGATACCTCGGCACTGCATCCAGCGAGCATCAAGGCGACCATCGTTGTTTTGGTCCTCGGACTGTTCGCGGTCACTTCGCATAACTCTCAAGATATCCGCACCGCGTGCAGCGGTAGGTCGCGATGGCCAGGCGGTCCTGCTTCTTCGACTTCAGCCCCCACCATTTCTTGTCGGGCGCGCCGCGATTGAAGGCGGCGACGTGCTTTTCGCCATAGCCGTGGTCGACGATGAACCCTTCCTCGGTCTGCATCGACTGGCACTTGGGGCACTCGCGCATCACGGCGTCGAAGCTCCGCCGTGGAAGGGACCCACGCTGAGCGCGAGGCCCGGCCGGGCGAGCGACCAGTGGGCGTGGGTTCCCAGTGATCGGGCGAGGGTTTCGGTGACCTTCTGCCCGAGGCCATCGCTCCCTTGCAGCGCGCGAAGGCTGTCTTCGTCCGCCGAACCGTCGTCCCGGCAGGTGAGGGTCGCGCTGCCGTCTTCATGCTCGTCCAGCGAGATGGTGATGGTGCCGCCCTTGCCCTCGGTGAAGCCGTGCTTGCCCGAATTGCTGACGAACTCGTTGACGATCAGCACGATCGGATTGGCGTTCGAGGTCGAGACACGAACGGGATCGACTCGTGTCTCGATCGCGACATTGTCGGGCACGAAGGCGCGCATATGTTCCACGCTGCGCTCGAGAAGCTTGTCCGCGTCGATATACTCGCCGTCAGCATGTCGATAGACTTCCTCGTGCAGCGACGCTAGCGATCCCAGCCGGTGGTTGATCGCCTCGATCGCATGCCGCGTCTCCTCGTGCTTGGCGCGCTTGCCTTCGAGATGGAGAATGGCCGCCATCATCGTCAGGCTGTTCTTCACGCGATGGTCGATCTCGCGCCGAAGCACTTCCTGCGTCCGCAGCGCCAGACGGAATTCCAGCTCTCGGACAACCCTGGCGGCGAGTACATTCATCAGATCGCGCTGGTCCGCAGTAAGTCGCCGCGGCACGCGATCGAGGACGCACAACGTTCCCAAGGGGAAGCCGTCCGCGGACTTGAGAAGAGCCCCGGCGTAGAAGCGAAACCCGTCTTCGGCGGTACAGAGCGGGTTGTCCGACATCCGCGGATCCTCGAGGGTATCCGGAATCTCGACGAAGTCATTTTCGAGAATGACGTGGCTACACAGGCTGGTGTCGAGCGGAGTGGAGCGAACGCCCAGCCCGGTTTCCGCCTTGAACCATTGCCGGTCGGCGTCGATGAAGTTCACGACCGAAACGGGCGTCCCGCACATCGCGGCGACCGACTTCACGACGTCGTCGAATTCCTTCTCTCTCGGCGTGTCGAGAATCTCGTATCGACGCAACGCAGCGAGGCGTTCCTCCTGTTGCGGATGCGTTTTCGCCCTCATTTCATCGGTCCCCGGCGTCCTACCATCTAACGACCGAATTGAACCGGGCGTGTCTCTCCACTATGTCTAGCATATGTATACGACAGAACTCGACAAGCAAAACGGACCTGACAAAGGTTCCAAGGTCACCTCGATCGACGGGGGCGAGCCGCAGCATCTCGTCGACGCCTTCGAGGCGCGGGTGGCGGCGGACGAGTTCATCGAACCCAAGGACTGGATGCCCGAGGCGTACCGCAAGACGCTCGTGCGGCAGATCTCGCAGCACGCGCATAGCGAGATCGTCGGCATGCTGCCCGAGGGCAATTGGATCTCCCGCGCGCCGAGCCTGCGCCGCAAGGCCATTCTTCTGGCGAAGGTGCAGGATGAGGCGGGACATGGTCTCTATCTCTATTGCGCCGCCGAAACGCTCGGCACCAGCCGCGAGGAGATGATCGAGGCGCTTCATGACGGGCGCGCCAAATATTCGACGATCTTCAACTATCCGACGCTGACGTGGGCGGACATCGCCGCGATCGGCTGGCTGGTCGACGGTGCGGCGATCATGAACCAGGTGCCGCTCCAACGCGCCAGCTATGGCCCCTACGCCCGCGCGATGGTCCGCGTCTGCAAGGAAGAGAGCTTCCACCAGCGGCAGGGTTACGAAGCGATGATCGCGCTCGCCAACGGAACCGAAGAGCAGCGGCGCATGGCGCAGGATGCGCTCAACCGCTGGTGGTGGCCGAGCCTGATGATGTTCGGACCGCCCGACGACAAGTCGCCCAACACCGAACGGTCGATGCGCTGGAGGATCAAGCGCGAGACCAACGACGAGTTGCGCCAGAAATTCGTCGATATCACGGTGCCGCAGGCGGATTTCCTCGGACTCAAGGTTCCCGACGCGGACCTCGAGTGGAACGAGGAAAAGGGCAGCTACGATTTCGGTGCGATCGACTGGGAAGAATTCTACGCCGTCGTTCGCGGCGAAGGTCCGGTCGCCAAGGAACGGTTGAAGGCGCGGCGCGAGGCCTGGGAAAGCCAGGCATGGGTCCGCGAGGCCGCAGACGCCTACCAGGCCAAGCAGGAAGCCAAGCAGGTCGCCTAGGCGTTCAGCGCCAAGCCGGGTCCTTCACGTCGCTCACGGCGGCGAGATCGACGCGCTCGCGCACCAGTGCCCAACGGTCGCCATCGACCATCACTTCGGGTGTGAGCGCACGTGAATTGTAGCCGTTGGCCATGACCGCCCCGTAGGCGCCGACGGTGCGGAACACGACCAGTTCGCCCGGTTCGACATGATCCATCTCGCGGCGGCGCGCGAACGTGTCTCCGCTCTCGCATACGGGTCCGACGACATTGTACCGTTCCCGCTTGCCACCGGGGCGCACCGCCTCGATCAGATGGTAAGCGTCGTAGAGCGTAGGCCGCATCAGGTCGTTCATGGCCGCATCGAGAATGAGCCAAGGCGCCTTCGCCCCCGGCTTGATCCGCACCACCCGCGCCAGCAGCACTCCGGCCTCGCCCGCGATCAGGCGGCCCGGCTCGAACGCCAGCCGCACGTTCCACGCTCGCGTGGCCTTCTCGACCAGCGCGCCATAGTCGGCGAGGGTGGGTGGATTGGGCTGATCGGGGCCGTAGTCCACTCCCAGCCCGCCGCCGAGATCGGCGAGGCGGATGTCGCTGCCGTCGGCGCGGAGATCGACGATCAGTTCGCCGAGGCGCGCGAACGCCTGCTCAAGCGGATCGAGGCTGGTCAGTTGGCTGCCGATATGGATGGTGATCCCGTGGGCGGCGATGCCGGGCAGCGTTCGGGCCTCGCGAAAGGCTGCCATCGCGTCGGCGGCGGGGATGCCGAACTTGGTATCGGCGGTGCCGGTCGTGATCTTCGCATGCGTTCCCGCCGCCACATCGGGGTTGATGCGCAGCCCCACGGGCGCGGTCAGGTTCATGCGCGCCGCCACAGCCGACAGGTCGCGCAATTCCTCCACGCTCTCGACGTTGAACTGAAGCAGGCCGCCCGCAAGGGCCTCTTCCATCTCGGCCACAGTCTTGCCGACCCCCGAAAAGACGATGCGGTCGGTCGCGATCCCGGCGGCGCGAGCACGGCGATATTCGCCGATCGACACGATGTCGGCGCCCAAGCCCTCTTCGGCCAGAAGGCGGAGAACGGCGGGATTGCTGTTCGCCTTCATGGCATAGGCGATGACCGGATCGTCGAGCCCCGCGAGCGCGGCTTGCATCGAACGGGCCGCGCCGCGCAGCATGGCGGCGGAATAGACGTAGGTGGGCGTGCCGACCGCTTCCGCGATCGTAAGGAGCGACACGCCTTCGCAGTGCAGGACGCCATCGCGGGGGGTGAAGGCGCGGACGGATTGATCGGTCATGCAATTCGCAACCGCAGCATCGCTTGCCTTGTTCCCTCGTGCATCCCTATGTCCCCCTCATCCGTTCGGGAGTGCAGGAGGTATCATGTCCGATTGGCCGCTATGGGAAGTGTTCGTTCGCGCGAAGGGCGGACTGTCGCATCGCCACGTCGGCAGCGTCCATGCGCCCGACAAGGACATGGCGCTCAACCATGCGCGCGACACCTATACGCGGCGGATGGAGGGCGTGAGCCTGTGGGTGGTGAAATCCGACCATATCGTCGCGAGCGATCCCGACGAGAGCGGCCAGGTGTTCGAACCTGCGGAAGACAAGATCTACCGCCACCCGACCTTTTACGAAATTCCCGACGAGGTGAAACATATCTGATGCCGAGCCTACCGACGATCAGCGAAAAGGATGAAGCCAAAGCGCGGGCGAAGGACGCGGGTACGCCCAAGGGGGAGTTCGACGCACCGACGGCGGGCGCGCATGACGAGGCGACGACCGCTTACGTCACGATGCTCGGCGACGATGCACTCATCCTGGGCCAGCGGCTCGGCGAATGGGCCGGGCATGCGGCATCGGTCGAAGTGGATCTTAGCCTGGCCAATATCGGTCTCGACCTGATCGGGCAGGCCACCAACTGGCTCGGCCTCGCAGCGCAGCACGACGACAGTGTCGCCGATGCCGATGCCCTCGCCTTTCGGCGCGACGTGCTCGATTTCAGGAATTGTCTCATGGTCGAACAGCCCAATGGCGACTTTGCGCAGACGATGGCGCGGCAATTCCTGTTCTCGACCTGGCAACACATGCTGCTGCAGCGTCTGGCCGGATCGAGCGACGAGGCCATCGCCGGCATCGCAGCGAAGAGCGTGAAGGAAGTCGCCTATCACCGCGAACTGTCGCGCGACTGGCTCGTTCGGCTGGGCGACGGGACAGAGGAGAGCCGGAAAAAGATGGTCGCCGGGATCGACTGGAACTGGCGATTCGTACCCGAACTGTTCGAGGTGACCGAGGATCTGGAGACGCTGGTCGAGCGGGGGATCGCCGCCGATCCGCGCAGCTTCGAGAACGAGTATCGCGAGGCGATCCGCGCGGCGTTCGAGGAGGCCACCATCGGTGTGCCCGAAGACCATCGCCCCATCATGGGCGGGCGTCGCGGGCATCATTCGGAGCACCTCGGCCATCTGCTTGCGGTAATGCAGTATCTGCCGCGCACCTATCCCGACGCCCAATGGTGATGGCTCTGGCATGAGTAAGGACCATTTCATCCCGTTGCGGGTCGCGGAAATCGTTCGCGAGACGCGGGACGCCAATTCGATCCGCTTCGACGTGCCGGACGAGCACAAGCCGCTGTTCGCGTTCAAGGCCGGCCAGCATCTGACGTTGAAGGCCGAGGTCGACGGCGAGGAATTGCGGCGCAACTATTCGCTGTGCGTCGCGCCTCACGAGGACCAGTTGAAGGTGACCGTCAAGCGGATCGCGGGCGGTCGCTTTTCCAACTGGGTCGGCGACGAATTGTCGGTAGGCGACACGATGGAAGTGATGCCGCCGCACGGCAGTTTCACGATCGAGTTCGATCCCGCCGCCCCGCCGCGCCACTACGTCGGGTTTGCCGGCGGATCGGGTATCACGCCCGTGATGAGCCTCGTTCGGACCGCGCTCAACATTGAGCCGAACGCGCGTTTCACGTTGTTCTACGGCAATCGCGACAGCTCGAGCGTCATCTTCCTCGACGGTATCAGCGACCTGAAGGACCGGTACCTGTCGCGTTTCCAGCCGTTCCACTTCCTGTCCGACGAGGAAGGCGACGTCGACCTGTTCAACGGGATGCTCGATCGGACGACGTGCGACCGGGTGATCGAGACGTTGCTCGACGACCCCCAGTCGGTCGATGCCTATTTCATCTGCGGTCCCGGACCGATGATGGACGCGGCGGAGGCGGCGCTGCTCGACCATGACGTTGCCAAGGACCGGATCCACATCGAGCGGTTCACCGCTTCCGCACCCTCCGCGGGGCAGGCGAAGAAGGTCGCGGCGGCCAAGCAGGAAGCGGCGGGGCACACCTTCTGGGTCACGCTCGACGGGCGAGCGCGAAAGGTCGAATTCGACGGCGACAATATCCTCGACAGCGCGCGGGCGGCGGGACTGCCGGCGCCTTATGCCTGCAAGGCGGGCGTGTGCGCGACCTGCCGTGCCAAGGTCACCGAAGGCGAAGTGGAGCAGGGCGCACGGTACGGCCTGACCGACGAGGAGATCGAGGCCGGTTACGTGCTGACCTGCCAGTCGGTGCCGGTCGGAGACGACGTGCGCGTCGATTATGATGCCTGACGCCTTTACGGAATGCGCGGCTTAGGGCTAAGCGGGTCGCCATGCAGGACCTCTTTTCCGGCCTCCCCGCCATCGAGACCGATGCGCTGTTGCAGCTCATGGTGATGGCCGCCGCCGACCATCGCGACATCAAGATCGACGCGGGCGTCGGCATCTACAAGACGAGCGACGGCGATACCCCGGTCATGGCGGCGATCAAGACCGCCGAGGCGCGGTTGCACGAGGCGCAGGACAGCAAGAAATATCTCGGGATGCGCGGCGACAAGCGGTACGCCGAACTCGTCGGGGAACTGGTATTCGGACATGCGACGGGCGAGCGGATCGTCGGATTGCAGACGCCAGGTGGCTGCGGTGCGCTCACGCTGGGCGCGAAGCTCGTCAAGACGGCGCGCCCGAACGCGACGGTTCATGTCGGTACGCCGACCTGGCCCAACCACGAACCCATCCTGTCGGGAGCGGGTCTCAAGATCGCGACCTACGATTATTACGCCAAGTCGCAGACCTGCATCCGCTTCGATGCGATGATGGAGGCGTTCGAAAATGCCGCCGAAGGCGACATCGCGCTGCTGCACGGTTGCTGTCACAACCCCACGGGCGCTGACCTCGACGCCGGGCAGTGGGCGAAGGTCCGCGCGGTCGTCGCCGACAAAGGGCTGATCCCCTTCATCGACATCGCCTATCAGGGACTGGGCGACGGGCTGGACGAGGATGCGGCAGGGATGCGCAGTGTCGTCGAGGCGGTCGACGAGGCGATCGTGGCGCAAAGCTGCGACAAGAATTTCGGCATGTACCGCGACCGCGTCGGCGCGCTGTTCGTAAAGGCGGCGAGCGGCGAGGCTGCGGAGAAGGCGCTCGACCATATGCAGCAGCTCGCCCGCGAGATGTGGTCGATGCCGCCCGATCATGGTGCGGCGTGCGTGCGCATCGTTCTGGAGGACGAGGAATTGCGCGACATCTGGCGTGCCGAACTCGATGGGATGCGCGACCGGATCAATTCGCTGCGCAGCAAGATCGCCGCCTGTGACCCGCGCCTCGATTATATCGGCGCGCAGAAGGGCATGTTCTCGATGCTGCCGATCAACCCTCAGCAGGTCGAGCGGTTGCGCGAGGAGTTCGCCATCTATGTGGCGGGTTCGGGGCGGTTCAATGTTTGCGGGATGGGCGACGACCAGGTCGATCATTTCTGCCAGGCCGTGAAGGCGGTGATGGATGGCTGAGGCCGATCCACGCCGCGATACCGAGGGGGCGTCGAGCGACGACCCCGCCTTTAGCTGGGAAGAGGTCGCGCGCCTCGTTCTGACCAGTCGCGAGATGGATCGGCTGGAGGAAGAGGAACTCGTTCCGGCAAAGAAGGTCCTCTACCAGTTTTCCGCGCGCGGGCATGACATGGCGCAAGTCCTGCTGGGGCTTCACCTGCGCGACGGAGATGCGGCCTGCGGCTATTATCGCTCGCGCCCCATGCTGCTGGCGCTCGGCGTCGATCTTGCCGACGCGCTGGGATCCGGCATGGGCCGTGCCGGCGGCTATTCGAACGGCAAGGATATCGGGGTCGTTTTCAACTATCCCAATCCCGGGGGATGCCACGCCCTGCCAATGTGCGGAGGCGTCGGCGCGCAATATACGCCTGCCGCCGGGTGGGCGCAGTCGATCACCTACAAGGCCAGCGTCCTGGGCGAGGAGGATGACGGCGCCATCGCGGTCGTGCTGGGCGGCGATGCCAGCTGTGCGACGGGCGGCTTCTGGTCGGCGCTGACCATTGCAACGACGCAGCAACTGCCGATGCTCTTCTTCATCGAGGACAACGGATACGGGATTTCGGTGCCTTCCACCTATCAGACGCCCGGTCAGAACATCGCGGCGAACCTGGCGAGCTTCGAAGGTCTGACGATCCTCGACGGAGACGGGACCGAGCCCGAGTCGGCGGCGCGGCAGATTAGCCAGGCGGTGGCGCATGTCCGCTCGCGCAAGGGTCCGGTGCTATGCCGGCTGACGGTGCCGCGGTTGGAAGGGCACAGCGCGCAGGATACCCAGACCTACAAGAGCGAGGACGAGATCGCGGCCGAATGGGCGCGCGATCCGTTGCCCAAGCTGAAGGCGCTGAACAACAATCTCGATTGGGACAGGATCGAAGCCTCCGTCGCGCACGAGGTCGACAAGGCGCGCGAACGAGCCGAAGCGCGGGGCGTGGCCGATCCCGCGACGATCACGCAGGACGTGTTCTTCGAAGGCGAACACGCGCAGGTCGGCGGGCAGGCCGGGCTGAGCCTTGATGGAACGCACGAAGACCCGCGGCCCGATGGTCAGCGCATCAACATGGTCACTGCGATCCGGCGGGCGCTGGACCAGGAACTGGCCGCCAACCCGAGAATGAGCGTGTTCGGCGAGGATGTCGGTCCCAAGGGCGGGGTTCATGCGGTCACGCTGGGGTTGCAGGAAAAGTTCGGGCACGACCGCGTCTTCGATACCTCACTGAACGAGGAAGGCATTGTCGGGCGCGCGGTGGGAATGGCGATGGCGGGATTGTTGCCGGTACCCGAAATCCAGTTCCGCAAATATGCCGAACCCGCGACCGAACAGATCAACGATTGCGGCACGATCCGCTGGCGCACCGATAATCGCTTCGCCGCGCCGATGGTGCTGCGGGTGCCCGGCGGCTTCTTCAAGTGCGGGGATCCGTGGCACAGCCAGACGAACGAGGTGCAGTTCGTCCACAATCCCGGCTGGCGCGTCGCGGTGCCGTCGAATGCCGAGGATGCGGTAGGACTGCTGCGCATGGCGCTGCGCGGAAACGACCCGACGATCTTCTTCGAACACAGGGCGATGCTCGACGACAGCTGGGCACGGCGGCCGTGGCCGGGCGAGGGCTATGTCCTTCCGTTCGGACGCGCGAAAAAAACGCGTGAGGGCGACAAGATCACGATCGTGACCTGGGGGGCGATGGTTCCTCGCTGCGAGGAAGCGGCGAAGGACGGAGAGGCCGACGTCATCGACCTGCGCACGTTGCAACCGTGGGACCGCGAGATGGTGCTGGACAGCATTGCGAAAACGCATCGCTGTCTGATCGTGCACGAGGATCTGCGGACCGGCGGGTTCGGTGCGGAGATTGCGGCGGTTGTGGCGGACGAGGCGTTCCTCGATCTCGACGCGCCGGTCGAACGGGTGACGATGCCCGACATTCCCTCGCCCCATCATCCTACACTGCTGGAGGCGGCGGTGCCCAGCGTCGAGGATATCCGCGCCAAGATCGACGAAATGGTGGCTTTCTGATGGGCCTGATCGACGTCGTCGTTCCCGACGAACAGGAAGGGACCAAGGCGGTCGTGCGCGGCTGGCTGGCCAAGGTGGGCGAACGGGTCCGCGTCAACGATCCGCTGGTCGAGCTGGAAACCGACAAGGTGACGCAGGAAGTGCCGGCCCCCGCCGATGGGGTGTTGCGCGAGATTTTGCTCGACAGCGACGCCGAGGCCGAGCCGGGGGCGCTGCTGGCGCGGATCGATCCGGAGGGAGAAGCGGAAACCGACGCTGCTACCGAGACGGCGAGCGTGGAGGTGAAGGGTCCGGAAGCGGCGCCGCGGCCATCAACGGATTCAAGGCGACGGATCGCGAAAGAAACGCGCCTGTCGCCCGCCGTCAAACGGGCGGTGATCCAGCACGATCTCGATCCCGACATTATCGAAGGAACGGGCCGCGACGGGCGCGTGACGCTGGCCGATGTCGACAAGGCGGTAGCGAGCGCTACCGTCGCCCATGTCGGCAAGCCCACCACCGCGCAGCCGCGCGTGGTCGAGGATTTTGCGTCGGACGATATTCCGCACGACCGGATGCGCCGCGCGATCGCGGACAACATGCTGAAAGCCGTCACGGACGCGCCGCATGTCACCGCCCTGTTCGAAGCCGATTTCAGCGCCGTCGCCGCGCACAAGGCCGCGATGAAGGCGAGGGGCGTCAAGCTCAGCTACACCGCCTACATCGTGAAGGCCGCCGCGCAGGCCATGGCGATGGTGCCGGCGATCAACGGGCGATGGGAAGAAGATCGCATCGCGGTTTCGGACACGATCGATATCGGGGTCGGCACGGCGCTCGGCGACAAGGGTCTTGTCGTTCCGGTCGTGAAGGATGCCGGCGCCCTCACGCTGGAGCAGATCGGCGAGAAGCTCGGCGATCTCACGAACCGCGCGCGCGACAACAAGCTTCAGCGAAGCGAGGTGACGGGCGGAAGCTTCACCATTTCCAACCATGGCGTGTCGGGCAGCCTGCTGGCTGCCCCGATCATCCTGCACCAAGGACAGGCGGCGATCCTCGGCGTCGGCAAGCTGGAGAAGCGGGTCGTGGTGCGCGAGTTGGATGGACAGGACGTGATGGTCATCCGTCCGATGGCCTATGTCACGCTCACGATCGATCATCGCGTCGTCGACGGGCACCAGACCAATGCGTGGCTGAGCGATTTTGTCGCTCGCCTCGAGACATGGCCGGCGGCCTGACCTGAAGTTCTGGCAGTGCCGACGGTATGGATGCGGGGACGCGCGTCCACGACCGGGGCCGTCTCAATCAATCGCGATCCTCCAATAGCGCAAACGAAAGGGGCGGCGCCTTTCGGCACCGCCCCCCTCGTAAGACGATCGTCTCGTCGACGGCTTAATAGCCGAGGATGAACGAGAGGCTGAGCGCACGGGGTGCGCCGATCTGGATGAAGGACGGCTCGGCATCGAAGCTCGGCGAGACGTAACCGATGTACGCTTCATCAAACACGTTCGTGACATTGAACTGCAATGCCGCGGTGTTGTTCGCACCGATTTCACCGAGGTCGAAGCGGACGTCCGCATCGACGAGCATGTATCCCGGGACTTCCTCGGTGTTGATGTCGTTGGCAAACCGCTTGCCGGTGTACTTCGCCTGGACACCGAGTTCGAGCGGACCGAAGGCCTGCTGAACGCGGCCGCCGACCATCCACAACGGTGCGCCGCTCTCGCTCTTCCCCGCCGTCGGGATCAGGATCGGATTGCCGTTGGCATCGACGTCGTCGATCACGTCTTCCTTGATCTCGCTCTCGTTCACGCCACCGAAGACGTAGAACAGGGTCGCGGGGGCCGGGCTGTAGGCGATCGAGGCATCGAAGCCATACTTGTCGACCGGGCCGAGGTTGCGCGTGATCGATTCATCGAGAAGCGGGTCGTACGAGACCGCGAGGCGGTTATTGTACTTGGTGAAGTAGCCCGCGATCTGCGCCTGCCACTGACGGTTCTGGTAGCGAACGCCGGCGTCGAAGCTGTCGGTCGTCTCCGGATCGGGACGGGCATCGTCCGTGTCGGGGAAGAAGAAGCTGTCGTACAGGGTGTCGGTGCCCGGGACCGAGAGGCCGCGCGCGTAGTTGCCGAAGACCGAGGCATCACCGAACGCGTAGGTGAAACCGACATTCGGCAGCAGCTCGTTGTAGGTGTAGCGACGCTCCTGCGGCGCCGACACGTTGGGGTTGTTCGCGCGATAGATTTCCACGAGACGCGGGTCGCCGATACAATCGATGAAGCCCGAAGCCGAGGTGGTGAAGCAGTTCTGGTCGAGGTCGCGGACGAAGAACGGCGCGCGCAGCCCGACGACGGTCGTGAGATCGTCATCGAGATACTGACCGCGATATTCGGCCGAAACCTGGTTGAGAATCGCGTAGGACTGGCGATCGCGCTTGTTCAGTTCAAAACCGTCGCGGGTGCGGACCGGATCATTGACCGGGAAGACGTCGGGGATCTCGCCGTCGATTTCGGCGATCGAGGTCTGGCCCGTCTGACGGTGGTTGGCATGATCGAGCGTGTACGCGACGCGCACGCGGTGATCGTCGCTGAGGTCGTAGATCAGGTTCGAGATCACGCCGACGCGGTGGGTTCGCGTCTGGCTGGGGTCGAAACCGCTGAGCTGGTCGAGCGTATCGCCGTCGCCGTTGAGATCGCGACCGTAGTAATAGCCGCCGCGGATAAAGCCGGTCAGCTGGGGCGCGGTGGCGGGGTTGCCGTTACAGCGGTTGCCGACGCCGAGGAAGCAGACGCCCTCGATCAGCTCTTCGTTGCCGCCGCCGTTGGCCTTCACATACTGATAGCTGGGATCAATCGTGAGCGTCAGCCGGTCGGTGAGGTTGACGAGCGAGGATACGCGCAGGTTGCCGGTGTTCGACGGGTTGTAGCGACGCGAGAATTCCGCGCCGCAGCCGTTGACGCCGTCGGCGACGCCCGGCGTACCGGGAACGCTGTCCACGGTGCAGGGGAAATTGAGATCATCTTCGTCGAGACGGAAGCGAGCGGCACCGTCGCCTGCGGCAAACGCGTCGAGCAGTTCCTGATAATTGACCGAACCCGCGAAGTTATTGCGATTTTCGTTGTAGTGGCCCGACAGCGAGATGAAGTTGCCGTTGTCGAGTTCCTGGAAGACGCGGCCGTTGTACTGCTGTTTGTCGACCTGGCCGTAGGAGTTGTAGGGCACGTCGTAGTTGAGATAGCTGGCCGAGAAGAAGGCGGTCGTGCCGCTTCCGGTCAGGTCACCGAAATCGACCATGCCGAACGCGCGATAATAGGGGCTGTCGAACGAATTGCCCTCGGCCGCGACGTTACCGTAGGTCAGCGTCGAAACGACGCCCGGATCGCGCGCGGGGAGGCGCGTGCGGATGTTGATGGTGCCGCCGACGGCCGAGGCCGTGGGGCTGTCGACGTCGGTCACGCCGAGGTTGACGTTCACTTCCTCGAGGACTTCGGGATCGACCTGCTGGTTCGTGTAGAGGGCGTAGTTGCCCGAATCGTTCAGCGGCAGGCCGTCGAGGGTCTGCGAGATGCGGTCCGAGGTGAAGCCGCGGATGGTGAAGCCACCGCCCGAGGAACCCCAGGGGTCGTTGTTCTGGAAGCTGACGCCGGGAACGAGGTTGACGATGTCGTTGACCGTCTGACCCGGGCGCTGGCGACGGATGATCTCTTCGCCGAGGACCTGCTTGGCCTTGGGATCGTCGGGGATCTCGACGCCCTCGGCGTCGGTCGCGGCCGTCCCGGTAATGATGATGGCGTCATCGTCGTCGAACTCGATGGAGCCGGTGGACTGGGCGTGCGCAACGCCCGGAACGAGCGCGCAGGCAGCGAGCGCGCTGCTGCTGAGCAGAAACTTATTCATGTGTCCAATTCCCCCCAAGGGTTGGTGTGTCATTGATCAGATAGGCGGATGTCGTTCGCCCGGACGCTCGCGCCCTTAAGCGCGCAATTGTTGCAACAGCAAGACTGACGGTATCGGATCGCGAACCGAGGATGTCCCGATCTCGTGCAAGGTCTCGCAACGCATTGAATAACAAAGGCTTTATCGAAAGCGTCAGAATGCAGCCCGGTCGAAAGTTCGTTCGGGATGCAGATTTGTCACGCTGCTCTCTGCACTCGTTTCGCCCGTGGTCGGGTAGCGAATCGCAACTGGACCGAAGGGCGGACGGCGAGGGCTTTTTCATTTGTGTCGGGCCGTCCCATTGGGTATCGGGCAGACCAGTTTGACACGAGGCACCCGTAGCTCAGCTGGATAGAGCGCTGCCCTCCGAAGGCAGAGGTCACAGGTTCGAATCCTGTCGGGTGCGCCATATTTTCAATGACTTAGCGATGCTAATTCTATTTTGTATGGAATGCGCATGTAATCGATTATCGGTGGACGCCCCCGAACTCATGTGGATGGCGGCGCACGATACATGTGTTGCGCGAGCCCTTCGCCGCCTGATTCGGCAAGGGTCCAAACTTCTACGGTTGGCGCGAGCGCTAATCGTAATCGGCTTGGCGTCCGAGACCGCAAGCTAACGCTTGCCTTGGTAAGGGTGAGGCCGGGAGTTCAATCCTCCCCAGCAGCACCATTTTTCAAGCACTTCGTATGTGCGACCGTCTAATCCATGAAAATTCCATGAAGTTGGCTATCCCGGGCGCCCATTGGGAGGAGAACTATGATTCGCTGTTGGTTCAGCCACTCAGCGGCGATCTCTCAGCCTTCCGTGGTAAAGTCATCAGACGTTGCCGACGTGATTTCGCTATCTAAGGGGACGGGCAGCTAGCGATAAGTCTGCTGGCACATTTTAGGAACAGCCCTCACTCTTCCTCAAGCTCAGCTACACGCTTCAAAATTGCCCGCTTGTGCTTGAAGATATCTACCGGCCCCATAACGCCTTCCCGGGCTTCATCCTTTCCGCTGAATAGCCCCAGATAGCGCGAGGTAGGACTATTGAAATGCATCCGTGCAATCGTACGCCGGTTGTTATCGTCCGGGAGGATCGCGCAGTAGGACTTAGCGTCTCGCATCACCATGCGAGAGGGATCGACCTTCTCTGCACAAATGGCCCGGATGATGTTGAAACCCTCAATCTCTACGTCTGTAGTCTCGACCGCGCCTTGATCGACCTCAGCCATTTGATGGTCTGGTTCGTCACTGCCCCCGCTAATCGCCTTCTCAAGTCTCTGGTGGACTCCGTCCCTAATCAACGAACCGTAGGCTTGGGTAATAGCAGACCGAAATCGGTCCCTGACACCTTTAGTGATGATCCCATCATGCAGCCGGCCGGCGATGATTTTGACAAGATCGTCCGAAGGCTCATCGAACTCCTTGCGTAGCTCTGCCAAAACTTCAGACTGAAGTTTTAGCGCTCCGGCATGTGAGACAATCCGAGCAAGATCGAAGTCAGCGCGCTGGAAAGTTGCAAGTGTTCGAAGATCAGAGGCTTTGTAGTTATCGAGATCGAATGTGAAGAACGGCCGATCGTCCATCATGTTGGTTTTCTCGGCATCCGTGAAGAACCGATAGATGACGCCATTCGTCAGCAGGGCAAGTCGCGCATCGGTGGCAGCGAAATACCGATAGAGCTGGCTCGCATGTTTAATTGAAAGGTCGCCGTTGGCAGGTTTGCATTCGACTAGGATCTTGATCTCGCCGCCAACACAAATCCCGTAGTCGACCTTCTCACCCTTCTTGGTGCCAACGTCGCAAGTGAATTCCGGCACAACTTCGTCTGGGTCGAAGATGTTGTAACCGAGCGCTCTGAGGAACGGCAGAACAAGCGTAGTCTTAGCGGCTTCTTTGGTAGCGAGCTTTTCGCGGTGCTTCCGCAAAGTTGCTTGCAGTTCTGCGATGCTGGCTTCGATTTCCATTAGTTCCCCCCCTGTTTGTGAGGGAAGCTAATAGATGAGGTAGCTTCGTCAATCGGTTAACGAACTTTGAGGCTGACAATACTCTGCTGCGGGCGGCTTGTCCGGTGAATGAGGGGCGGGCCGAGACCCACCCCTCTCCGGCTTAGACCGGGCGAAGGCCAGTGATATGGCCACCCCGCTTTCCAGTGTTGACCTCAGAAATTCGGCCTTGGTTGATGCCAAAGTCCGCCGCGATATCGTGTTGGATCTCGCCTAGGCGAAGACGATCCCAGATGGCGCGAATCGTTTCATCGGTTAGTTTGGCGCGGTTGCGCCCTTCTTTGCGTGCCATAGTATTACCTCTTTGGTCTGGCACGACGCAGAGGCTTGACGAAGGCTTTCAGTCAGCGCAGATAGTGCGCGTCAGGTTACCTCAGCTTCGCGCCCCTACGACCGGTTTTGCGAAGCTCTCCTGATCTGAAGGCCCAGCGTCCTACCGCTGGGCTTTCGTCTTTTCAGGACAGACCCCGACATGATTCCGCGACTCCCCGCCAGAGTCGAGAGGGTTCGATAGTTACCCAGCTTTTATCCCCAAACGAGAGCCGTTGAAGAAGCTGGCGGACCTACGGAAAAAAGTGACACGTAGCCTAGGCTTGGGCGCGGTAGCTTTGGGGCCGTGTGTGGACTGTCCGCTTTTGAATCGTCTCTAGGATAACCGGACCAAAGTTCCCCTTGTGTCCGCATCTTCGAATTGCGCGCTGCGTCCCGTAAATTTGGTGATAACGTCTGCCGCAGTGCGAGTGTGCTCGCTGACCTTCACGCTAGTGAAGGTGCCGCCACCCGCTATCGACATTGGCAGGAGGAGTTGGTCCTGCAGGTACGGTCCCGCAAAGGCACTCGACGCCTGGTAACCGGCCATACGCCTGCCCGCGGTGGTTCCAATCCGTTCTGCCGACACGCCCAGCTTGCCGAAACCCGAAACGACCTCGGTCACATGCTCGTAGGCGGCTTCCAACGTCATCGCCACGCCCGGGCCTTGGTCGGCAGGCAAATCCCGAATGGACACCATGGTTTCGTCCCACTCGGTCAGCGCTTTAAGTGTCGCCTTTCGAATGCGCTGCGGGATCTTGCCGTCGCCGAGCGAGGCGGAGACAATCATGCCCGACCGCTCGCGGAGTTCGCCCCGCTCAATGCATTCGATCCGACGCAACGGTGAAGGCTCGATGTCGATTTCGATCCGGCCGCCCCCGCGCGGGAAGAAACCGTGTCGCTTGATGCGGGCTGAGACGCGCGGCCCCATACGCTCAAAGATGGGAAGGAAGCACTTCGCGATGAAGTCGAACGGGGGGGCCATGTTGGCATGGGTGCCGCCCTCAATAATTAGGTGCGACGGCTTGTCGGCCAGCGCGAGCGGCACGAGTATCGTCTGGAGGACGAGCGCGGTCGAGCCCGCCGTTCCGACGGCAAAGCGATAATCGCCCGGCGTCACCGAACCTGGCTTGAAGGTGATGCGGTTGGAGCCGAGCTGCAATCCCTCGCAATCGGCCCCGCCAATGGCGCAGGCGGCCTCGATCGCGGTCAGGTGCTGGCGCATAAGCCCGGGCTGATCGCGGCCCGCGCGGATTTTTTCGATGATGAAAGGCTCGCCTGTGACGAGCGACAGCGCGCAGGCGTTGCGCAGCATCTGCCCGCCGCCTTCGCCTTCGGAGCCGTCGATAGTGATCATGGCGTAATCCTGGATAATCGGATGGCGGCGTGAAGGGATTATCCCTTCACGCACACCACCTGCTTCAACGTGTGGACGATTTCGACCAGATCGGCCTGCGCGGCCATGACCTTTTCGATCGGCTTGTAGGCCCGGGGCGTCTCGTCAATCACCCCTGCATCCTTACGGCATTCGACCCCAGCCGTGTCGGCGATATGCTCTTCGAGCGAGACCTCTTTCTTGGCCTGGGTCCGGCTCATCACCCGGCCAGCGCCGTGCGAACAGCTGTCGAAGCTGTCCGCGTTGCCGAGGCCGCGCACGATGAAGCTCTTCGCACCCATCGATCCGGGGATGATACCCATCGTTCCCTTCGCCGCGCGCACCGCGCCCTTGCGGGTGACAAGAACGTTCTCACCGAAGTGGTTTTCGCGCGTCACGTAGTTGTGATGGCAGTTCACCGCCTCGCATTCCGCCGTGAAGGGCTTGGCGATCTGGCTGCGAAGCGCCGCGATCGTGTGCGTCATCATCACGTGCCGGTTGAGCTTGGCGAAGTCCTGCGCCCATTCAACCGCCTCGACGTAATCGTCGAAATGGTCGGTGCCTTCCGGGAAGTAGGCAAGGTCCTCGTCCGGCAAGTTGATATGCCACTTGCGCATATCTCCCTTCGCCAGTTCGATGAAATAACGCCCGATCGCGTTGCCGACGCCGCGGCTGCCGGAATGTAGCATCACCCAGACGCGCTGCTCCTCGTCGAGGCACAGTTCGATGAAGTGGTTGCCCGTCCCCAGCGTGCCGAGATGCACGAGGTGATTGGCGCGCTCCAGCTTGGGATACTTCACCACAATCCGATCGAACCGATGAACGAGGGTTGCCCAAGCCTCGACCGTCTCCGACGGCGGATCGCCCCAGGCGCCCTTATCGCGTCCGCCGCGGCCCGCGGAACGGCCATGCGGCACGGCTTTCTCGATAGTCGAGCGGATGTCTTCAAGGTTGTCGGGAAGGTCACTGGCCATAAGCGAAGTGCGCGCAGCCATCATGCCGCAGCCAATATCCACGCCGACGGCCGCGGGGATCACCGCGCCTTTGGTCGGGATGACCGAACCGACGGTCGCCCCGATGCCGACATGGACGTCGGGCATGGCAGCAACATGTTTGAAGATGAACGGCATCTTCGCCGCTCGGGAGAGCTGGTCGCGCGCCTTGTCATCGACGGGAACGCCGCGCGTCCACATCTTGATCGGCGCTCCGCCGTCTACCTGCTGAAGTTCGTAGCCTGTCTGAGTCATCATTTGTCCTTGCTGCGGCAGCCTTAGGGGTGGCCGGCCCATTCCGGCCACCCCGGCGTCATCGTCACCGGGCGTTCGATAAACCCGGCGCTCCTAGCTTTGCAGGCAGCGTGCCAAACTCATTCGGGAAGACGGAAATGCCCGCAGGGATCCGGGATCGCAGGGGTTCATGATGAGACAGCACTAAGATCGTACGTGCCTCTATAACTGTATTTCTTATAGTTTTTTATCGTGATTTATCCTAAAGGATAATAATGCGGCGCACGACGGTAATCGGATTCCTCGGCTCGACACTCGACGCGAGCAAGCGTGACGCGTCACGGTGGAGCAAGTGGCGACCAACGGTGGGGTTGTGCATGCAGCCGGACCTGCGCGTTGATCGGCTGATCCTGCTCCACGGACGCCAGCACGAGGGGCTGGCACGCTTCATCGCCGACGACATCGCCGGCGTCTCGCCGGAGACGAGTGTCGAACCGCGCGTGATGAATTTTGACGATGCTTGGGATTTTGAGGAGGTCTACACCGAGCTACTCGACTTTGCGCAGAGCTTCGAATTTGATCCCGAGGGCGAGGACTACCTCGTCCATATCACTACAGGCACCCACGTTGCGCAAATCTGCATGTTCTTGCTGACCGAAGCCCGGTTCATTCCTGGCAAGCTGTTGCAGACCCAGCCGAAGCGCGGCGCACCCGACCCCTCGGGTGTTTGGAACGCGATCGACCTCGACCTATCTCGCTACGACACTATCGCGCAGCGCTTTGCCGAAGGCAGCCGGGTAAGCACGTCGTTTCTCAAGGGCGGGATCGAGACGCGCAACGCGGCCTTCAACACCATGATCGACGAAATCGAGCAGGTCGCAACGCGCTCTTCCGCGCCACTTCTGTTGATGGGACCGACCGGCGCGGGCAAGAGCGCGCTCGCCCGCCGAATCTACGAACTCAAGGTCGAGCGCCACCGCCTCTCCGGTCCGTTCGTCGAGGTCAACTGCGCGACTTTGAAAGGCGACAACGCGATGGCCGCCCTGTTCGGCCACACTAGGGGCGCCTTCACCGGCGCGGTCGCCGAACGCGCTGGCCTGCTCCGCAGCGCCGATAAGGGCATGCTGTTTCTCGACGAGATCGGGGAACTCGGCCTCGACGAGCAGGCGATGATCTTGCGCGCGGTGGAGGACAAGCGCTTCCTTCCCGTGGGATCGGACAAGGAAGTGGCAAGCGATTTCCAGCTAATCGCCGGCACCAACCGCGACCTCGTCGCTGAGATCGGAGAAGGTCGTTTCCGCGAAGACCTGTTCGCCCGGCTCAACCTATGGACCTTCGCTCTCCCCGGCCTTGCCGAGCGCCGCGAGGACATCGAGCCCAACCTCGACTATGAACTGGAACGCTTCGCCAAGGCGGAAGACCTGCGCGTCACCTTCAACGCCGAGGCGCGCAGGGCCTACCTCGCCTTCGCAACGAGCAATGAGGCAACTTGGAACGGCAACTTTCGCGACCTGTCGGCCAGCATCACCCGCATGGCGACGCTCAGCCAGGACGGACGGATCGACGCGGCTACGGTTACCTCAGAAATCGCGCGGCTCGGGCGACTTTGGCACGGCGAGGGCGACCGAGCTGGTGACAGTGCGCTTGCCGAAGTCCTGCCAGCCGATACCATCGCCCGGATCGACCCCTTCGACCAGGCGCAGTTGGAACATGTAATCGCGGTCTGCCGTCGCAGTGCGTCGTTGTCGGCTGCGGGGCGAGAACTGTTTGCGGTCTCGCGGGGTGAGCGCAAATCGACGAACGACGCCGATCGTCTGCGCAAGTTTCTGGCGCGGTTTGGACTTACGTGGGACGGTATCAGCTAATGGGCCGATAGCGGACGGTCTTGTTTCAGGTGAAAATGAGGCCCTGACTGACACCGACTTCGTCCCATACGAATATGGTCTTGCGATCGATCGTATCGTTAAGAAAGGGCTGCCGCCATGATATACTCACGCCAACCGACTGGGCTCACTGGTCTCAAGAAGGGACCGGGGCCCATAGTAGGCGTTGGTTTCGGGGCGGGCGACAGAAAAGAACTCCTGCAATTTCGCGTGATGGCGATTGAACAATTCTTTCGCCAGCGACGGGAGCGCGGACTTAGCCTCGGCATAATCGTCAAGTGCAATCGATTTTTTCTGATCACATTGGTCGATACGCAATAGGCGCTCACGCCCAATCAGCAGGCCAGCCTGTCCATCGGCATTCTGTCCGCTCAGATCCATAGCCGCGGTCACGACCTCACGCCAATCCCATAGTCCGCCTCGGTTGATCTGCTTCTCGTTAATACTCAACTTTCCCGAGCTGCAACCAAGCGAGAGGATGCGGACCGAGTGACGATCTAAATCATAACAGGTGAGAGCATCGACGAGGGCCAGCATGACCGGGTTATTCGCCCAGACGCCCCCATCGGCGTAAACCTTCTCATCCACCTTGTGCGGCGGGAAGTAGGTCGGCGCGGCAGACGTGGCCAGTGCTACATCGACCATGCTTTGCTTCCAGTCCTGTTGGAAATCGGGGTGATGCGGCGTTTTAAGAACATTCACCTTGGTATTCCCGTCAAAGGTCGGAATAACCAATCGGCGCGTTGATTCTCCAAGAACGCTCGTGCCGAACGTCTCCACCAGCAGCTCATTAAGGACATCGGGTCGATAACGTACCTTCCGTACATTACGGGCCAGCGCGATCCATCCGGCCATCTTCTCCCGCCACCCCGTGCGCTTGGGCTTCGACGGGAAAATCTCGCCGCCGTGCTTGAGATAAAGATCGAGAACCTGAGATGCGGGTAAGCCATGTCCCAGGCCCAACGCGATAATGCCGCCTGTCGACGTGCCAGCGATCATATCGAAATATCGGCCCGCCGACGTACCACCGGTAAAAGCACGTTCGCACTCGGTCAGAATGCTCGCCGGGAGAATGCCACGAATACCGCCGCCGTCAATCGATAGGATCCTGAATTCCTCCTGCTGCCAAGGGAGCTGCTGGCGCCGATCTTGTCGGAGCCCATCAGAGCGGAGGTGGGTTGGAAGCGGCGCTAAAGCGCGCTCGGCGCTTGTCGAACTAGCAGACACCGGTTCTTTTTCCTCCTGTATGACGGCCGAATCCTAACCAGTCGCCGCACGCCAACCAGCCCTCGTAGGACTGGAGCCAATGAAGCGTAAAAGGAACGATGCTGTGTGACAAAGGATCATCAAGCGTCCACTCGCGCGCCTCAGCATCGAACACGCACAAGAAGGGACCTGCGCGCTCGGTCTGCGGCAAGCTCCAATATACGTGTGGCAAATCCCCTTCCGGGTTGCCGGGTTGAAGCATCAACTTCGGAGAAAGCACTTCAATCAAGGGCTGTACATCGATCAGAGTTCGGTTTTCGACCAAGTAGGGTATGCGCTGCTCGATACGGATCGTATAGCGCGTCGTGTAAGGTTGGAGCGATCCTATCCAAACGGCCGAACGCGCATCTAGGAGTTCGACGGTCCAGTCTGGAAGATGCGCGGCCATATCCGCGATCTGGCGCTCTATCGAAATCATCATCGGGGCCGATCACCCATCCCGGTGTTCGAGCGAAGCGGCTTGATAATCGAAGGCGCGTGATCGTTCGCCATCGCTCCGAGGCCCGCCGCCACAGCCACCCCTGCCTTGCCGGCAGAGGCCGCTCCAGCAGGCATGGCAGGCGAGACGGGCCGGCCGTCCCTTGTCATGCCGGCTCGGCCCTCATCGATCGCCTTGTTCTGGACGCGGAAATGATCCTCAAGGACCCGCGTGCCGACCTTCTCACCGAAGAGATCATCAAACACCCTTTTGGTGCGTACCGGATCGAATCCATTTCGGCGCAACTCGGTAATGCTCCCGATGAAATGCTGGAGGTCGGCAGCCCACAAGCGCTGTGCCGACTGATCCTCCGGCCAGCGATCGGTAAAGAGGTCGGGATGATGCGACGGATTGCGCACTTCGATGAGTTGCCCAACCCGATCGGCCGCCACGATCGAATTTCGAATTGCCGTGGCGACAGCAATGACCTCATCGGTCAGGTTGGACGAGGAGGGAGGTGCCTCCAGCGCAAGAGCGGCCATGACAATCGACGGCGGCTTTCGGCAGCCCTTATGGTCATCGCAATTGCGATACCGCTTGTCGCGAAAGCGCTTGAGGATCTGCAGGGCAACCACCCTCGGCGCCTTCTGGTCCAGCGGCACATGATCAGGCATGGGCTGTGTGTCGGCCTTCTCCATCACGCTATAGCCGGCCTGCTGGTCAGCGAAGCTTGCGCCCTCGACCAGCGTCCGGCGATGGTCGAAACGCATCTGGAACGTCGCGCTTAGTTCAACGGTCTTGTTGAAATGCTTGGCGAACCCACAGGGGTTCACCTCCTTGTGATAGCACTCGCCCGTTTCGGGCTTGGAGTGGAACAGCTTCGCAACCCGGGGTTCCTGGCCAGCCAATCGCACGACGGGCATCAAATCGACCGTCACCCCATCCGTATAATGCACCGTCACGCAGCGGCTGTTCCGTTCCACCTTCAGTCCGCGATAGGTTTCGTCGTCCGTCGAAACGATCGCCGAATAGAGCTCGTCGAGCACACGCTCGGGGTCCGCCTCCGACCTGACACACAGTTCGAGAACGGCATCGACGTCATGCTGGTCGCGCGTGATGTCCGAGCGGATCGCGGCATGGATGGCAAAGCTTCCTGAGGGATAAACTTCGCTGACCCTGTCTTCGAGCGGGCTTCCATTGCGATCGACATGCACGGCGAGCGCGTCATAGCGGCGGGTCGCCTCGCGATGCATGGACGGCGTCAACTGGAGCGCGCGGGCCAAGTCCATTAGCGCAGCCTCAACGGGGTCGATCTGCACGAGATTGCCGAAGGGCGATTGGGAAATATCGGGAAGGGTCGCCATGTTCAAAGCCTATCTGTCGTCGGCGAATGCCGGGTGGGAACGACCGATACCACACCGGCCTTGCGCCTCATTTACCCCCGGCGTTGACATTTGTCAACACTTCACTACATATTGTTGACGCTCGTCAACGAAGGGCCTAGCAGGGGCAAATGACTCGGCCGAAGCATTCAAAATCCGAGATCGAGGATGCGCTTCGCCGGGCGGAGGACATGGGTTGGAAGATCGAGAAAGCAGGCCCGCGCGCCAAGCCTTGGGGAGCCGTCAAGTGCCCCCAGGCGTCTCGCGACGGCTGTCGGATGTCGATCTGGAGCACGCCCAAGAGCGCCGCCAACCACGCCAAGCAGATCTTAAGGGCCATCGATGCCTGCCCGCACCGCCCGACGGCGGGCGAAGGGGCGCCGGAAAAGACGAAGAGTGAAAACGAAAAGGAGGCTGATGATGAAAACCTATGAATTCACAATCGTCGCTGACGGCCTGTCGCTAGACGATGAAGAATGGCAGGATCGCTTTCTCGATGCCGGCTGTGACGATGCGTTGGTGGCCATCCAGCGCGGACGATTCGTCATTCGCTTCGACCGTGAATCCTCCAGCTTTGCAAAGGCGCTTCGCAGCGCGAAAGAAAGCGTCGAGAAAGCGGGCGCACATGTCCTGCGGGTAGAACCGGATCCGCTCGTCTCAGCGAGCGACATCGCCGATCGTGCAGGTCTCACCCGGCAAGTCATTTCGCTTTACGCAAATGGGAGCCGGGGGAAAGATTTCCCGAGCCCGGTGGTCAGCCTGACAAGTCAGCGCCCCTTGTGGAACTGGAGCGACGTAGCGTCATGGCTCGCAGATAATGACAAGCTTGAGCGGGACGCAGTCGATGAGGCCAAGGCGATTGAGGCGATGAACGCCGAGTTGGCTCCAGCACTGTCAAGAGCGTTGCCGCAGGAGCAATGTGCACTGGTACCAGCGCGGAGTGAATATCGTACTGCGACACCTTCGATGCCAAGACGCCGCGGTGGAAGACCTACATTTCGTACTGACGTACAGAGCATGAAACCGAGGGGAGTCGACTTTCTCCATCCTCCAATTGCAGCGATGCACTAATCGTGTTTGTCACCACCTTCTATTCTTATAAAGGCGGCGTGGGTCGCACGATGGCCCTCGCAAATGTCGCGGCGATCCTCAGCGAAATGGGGCGCCGCGTCCTCATCGTCGACTTCGATCTGGAGGCACCGGGCATCCCGAGCTACGGGCCCTTCGAAGAAGTGCGCGGCAAACCCGGCATCGTGGACTTTGTCCACGATTATCTGGAGACCAATGCAGCACCGGCGGTGTCCGGCTACATCACCAAGTGCGAGATTGCGCCCGACATCCCGGTCTGGGTGATGCCGGCCGGAGACAATACGTCGCCGCATTATTCCCAAGCTTTTTCATCCATCGATTGGGCACATCTCTACGAAGAGCGCGAGGGATACCTCTTAATCGAAGACCTCAAGAATCAATGGGCGCAATTTGAAGGCAAGGGGTTCGACTATGTCTTGGTCGACAGTCGTACTGGCAATACAGACGTCAGTGGCATTTGCACGCGCCAGATCCCGGACGTTGTGGTCCTAATGTTCATCCCCACGCGTCAGAACATCGTCGGCCTAGGGCCGATCGTGGAGCTCATCCGCACTGAACCCAAGCGCGGAGGCAGGCATATCGAATTGCTTTTCTGCCCTTCCAACTTGCCTGAAGCTTTTGACGAGGACGACATTCTCGGCCGATCGCTCCAATCCGCTCGCGAAGAATTGCGATATGGCGATCCTACGCAACTGGAGCCACCCGTCGTCACCATCGGGCATTGGGCGAATATGGCGCTTCTCGACCTTCCGGTGATCGCCTTGTCGCGCGAAAAATCGAAGCTCGCACGCCAGTATCGAAAACTGGCTCACGCGATCATGGCGGAAAACCGCGAAGACCGCGACGGAGCGATCGTTGCGCTCACTCGAATGCCCGAGATTTTCGAGGCTGCGCGAAAAGTGAAGAGCAGTCAGGCAAGCACTGCGATCCCAGAAAAGGCCAAACAGATTCAAAGAAGGCACCCTGAGGATTCAGAGATCGCATCGCTCGCCGCGGAAGTCTTTTCCGAAGCCCAGCTTTATGAAGACGAGGAGCACTCATTGTCGGTGGCGATCAAGCATGGCTCGGATGGCGTACGACACAGACTTCTGCGGGCCGTGGCGCGGATCAACCTCAACAAAAAGGACGAGGCGCTTACCGATTTGATCGATGTTCTCACCTCAAAAGACGCTTCATCCTTCGATTTCATGCCCGCTGCTCGCTTGTTGAGTTCCGTCACCAAAGAGCCTGAGGCGGTCGCACGGCAAATCTTTGGAAATCCCGAAACCAAATCTCGAGCTATGATCGAGCTCTCTCCTTATCTGATGACTAAACGAGAGAATCTCGATTTCGTAGCCGACGGCTTCATTGAAAAGCTTAACAATACCGACATCTCAGATGAATTCTGGCGGGACATCATCAATTCAGCCTCGATCGCTCTCATCGGTGCACGGCGTTTCAGCGAGGCGATCGATCTGATCCGCAAGGTACTACAAGACAGGCCCGAAGATTTGGCATCGCGCTTCAATTTGCTGATGGCAAAATGGGGGAACGAAAGGGCTGTACACGAGAAAGACGTGAGCTTTCTCTGTGGGGTGTTGCACTCGACATCTAAATCGGAGGCGAATCGGCACCAATGCGCCGCGCTGGCGTGTGCATTGGCAAAGCAAGTCGACGACTCCCTGGTGCAACTCGACGAAGCGCACGCTCGATCCGAATTCGGCTTCTTCGTCTTCAGCTGCTGGACGTACCTATATTGCACGGCTGAAGATTTCCGGCGGGATTTGGCGGAGATGGAGATAGCAATGAAACGTGGTGAGCCCCTCAAACCGCCATTCCTCGGTACTGACAATCGTAACTAGGTCACTTGCACAAGGTGTGACTGGCCGCTAACTCGGCATGGAACGAGCGATATCCATCATCGGTTAACTTATAAGAGCTATTAGTGGTGAAAGTAGGAGCAGTGAAATGGTAGATGACTCAGGGGCCGACTCCTAACATCAATATATATTAGGACGAGTGAGGCTCGGCGATAAACCGCCGGGCCTTTTCTTTTCAAGTTGATGGAAATGGACGAACACTGGCGTAAGATAGCTCGTCGGCTCTCATCCTGAATGCCGGACGATCGTCGCTTTTGAATGCAGCAACAGAGATGTTGGACGAGTCGATCGTCGAGGAGACGAGCGAATTAGTCTTGCACACTGTGGCAATCTTCCAAATCAAAAGGGGCTCGTCACGCCGTCGGATGTCCGAGATGGGGCGAATAGGCAGAAACCGCGAATGACCGACATTAGGGCGCAAAACTGCCGCTCCCGCTAAATGGTCTAGCGCTGAGCGGCAGCTGCTTCAATTCAAGACCGATTTTCATGCCACTGGCTGAGAAAAAAGAACGCTGCCGGCGCATCCTTCCCCTCGTCGAACTTCTCCAAGGTCTGCCGGAGTGACGGCGAGATGAAGGTCTTTGAGAAGTGGAAGTCTTCCACGCCGGGATTTACCTTGGCACCGTTGGCGAGCGCGTGCCCGATGTGAGCAGCCATCTTCCGGCGAAACTCGTCTTCATTCCACGCCAGGGCGGCCGCAAAATAGACCGTGTGGCCCTGCCCTGTCGCCAAATCGCTCACCGTCCCGAGAAAGATGCGTCTGGGAGCATTGGCCGGAACCTCGCTGACCTCCCATGGATACGGAGCCAGCTCGAAAGGGTTCTCCCCTTCCCGGTATAGCTGGACCTCGCCGCTTGCTAAAAGCTCGCGAGCGCGGTCGACCGAGGCTTGCACCTTTTTGACCTCGTCCGGCCCTTTGCGGGCCAAATGGTTAGCCAGAAATTCGGAGGGCTTGGTGTCCTCTTCCGCGCTCATGCCGCCACGTCCCAAGTCTTCTTGTGTTCCTGCCACGCAGCGACCGCCGCCTCGTAGCCCCGATCGCTGCACAGGTTCGTGCATGCTCCGCCAAAGCCATTGATATTGATCGTCCTCGAGAGAACCGCACAGTGAATGTGATTGCCCTGACCCTTGAGGCCGGCCGTGCCAGGGATATGCGCGATGAGGATGACCACGTACCGGTGAGCGAAATGGGAACGAGCAAAGCTGCGTACCCGCTCATAGCCGATGTGCCAGGCTTCATCGTCGTCGAGCATGATCTTGGCCTGGATCAACGCGTGCTTCTCGAAAGGCGGCAAGGTCTCGTCGAACCGCCGGGTCAAGAACTCGATATTTGTGTAATCAGCCGGCGCGCTGGGCGGAAGCAAGACCTCGATCCGCGCCGCACGGCCGAACTTCGGATCGTCGCCGGGGACGCTCTTCTTCTCGATCCAGTCGGTCACGGTCGCACGGTCGAATTCGGTCTCGTACCAGTAACGGAACCAGCTAAAGTCAGGGTGCTCGTCACACGGCTCGTGTTCGAAGATCTTCATCTTGACCTTGGGAGGCACCGCTTTGATCTGAGCGATCTTGGTATCTTTGGTTTTTGCTTTTGCCATGATCAGAACCTCCCTTCGAAAGAGGGCATGTCGACCGTCCGGATGATCCCGGCATAGCGCTGAGACCCGTTCTCGTAAGGCGCGCCTTCGAAGGTATCGAGCCCTTCCTTGTTCAACCGAAAGAAGGGGCCTGCGGTATGTGCGGGAACTAGCCAGAGGGCTTCGCCATCGCGGCGCCAGGCAAGGTATTTGCACAGCCAGGTCTGGCTACCTTCCAGCAAGACATCGAAGGATGCGCCCTTCAGCGGGTCGAAGCGCATCAGGACAAGGTCCTGGCTCAGGAATTGCGACAGCAATTCACACTCGGGATAGAACAGGGGGCGATCACAGGAGGTTGCAGTCAGCACCACGCCCGCTTCGTCGTCTGCGAAGAAGCCGCGCGCGATACTCTCGTTGATGCGAGCAGCTTCGACACTGGCAAGACCGCAGGACGTCACGAGCGAGGCAAAACGGCTGCGCGTCCGGTGCGTAATCCACGGCCGCAAGGGTTCGCCCTCGAGCGGGCGGTTCAGGGTAATCATGTTCATTGGGAAATATCCTTCGAGGAGGTCGCTCTGGCCGAGCTCGCTCTCCCCTCTAGTTTCATTATCTACTCGGCCTACACGCCGAGCCTTCTCTTCATTCTGGGATCAGCTAGGCCGCTGGTCGGCCCCTTCAGCCAGAAGCAGGACCATTGCTTCTGCAAGACCGCGCTGGCGGTCGGCGTCGTCCGTCCAGGGTCGCGTGGCCTTGCGCAGGCCGCGATCGAACTTGAAGCATGTGTCGCCGGCCTTGGCGGTGTCTTCATCGGGTATGAGATAAAGGCCGCCATCTTGATCGATCCACGCGCGCATGGCGGCAAATCGCTCGGCGTTGCCGTTCGCAACGAACAGCACGGTGAAGTCGGCAACTCGTTGAGCATCGGGAGAGTGAAGGCACCTGACGCCGATGGCGGTGGTTCCGAGCTTCGCGATGCCCCTCGCCATCTCATCAGATGCGAGCCGAACGCCCGGCATGAGGATCAGCGATTGTGAGATGCTGGTTTGGCTGCCGCCATTATCCGGCATCATGATCTGGTCGCCGACCATTTCGTAGGCAGTAAGCTGGGCAAGGTTACGACAGATAAGGAGAGCGCCAGCGTAGGACGCTCTTCCTTTGGTTTCTTTCTTTGTCATGGGAGTCTCGAGGCGGCGCGCAGCCGGCTGCAAGTCTGCGCGCCTCAGTGGAATTTTCACCTTTCGGCGTCAGCCACTCAGTCCTCCAATGACATTACTCAACTATCCTTTCGCGGACGAGATGTCGTGAAGCCCGCAACATTTCTTGATGACCGCTTCGCGCCCCATTTCGGCCGTTCCACTCCTTCCATGGGTGATCCACAAGCGGACAGCCATTGAGATCTTGCACAACGCTATGGTGCCCGAGGCATCCGATGACCTTGCATTCACCGATCTTGTCCGACTCGCAGGACCGTAACATCTGTCCCAGCTCGTCTCGTAAAGCCATTAGATCGGAGATTTTGCGCTCCACCTCGGCTAGTTGCTGCTGAACCAGTTGATCAACTTCCTATCGCGCGGGTCCGGTTCCCATTCGCCGCGCGAACCACAAAGTCGCTGAAGGGACCACAATCCACATCAGCATGGGGACTAGGCCAATGTCGGTCCCCGGCAGCAGAGGCATGCTCTCGCTGTACGTCCATCCCCAATCGGCGCCGACCGCCAGGATTTCGACGAAAGCCGTTATTACGAGGCCGGTCGCAAGGTAGACGGCGAAGCGCCAAGCCTCAAAACGGGTCAACCAGTCTCTGGCGGGATCGGCTGTGATGGTGAACGACCATACGGCATTCCGCGTGGACTGGATGCCTTTTGCAGGGCTGCGCCGCTCCGGGCTTGGCGTCGGCGGGATCCCCTACACTATGGCGGATATGAGCATTGAAAAAATGGCCGTCTGGAACTGGCCTGCGGCGGCATCATAGCCCGTTCGACAGACCCGGGATGGCGACACGGGCAGCTTCGCACTCGTCGGCCTTTCCCGAAGTTAAGTCTCTTATGGGCGGCCGACAAAAGCCGTGCATTGGCGAGCCTGACCGAACTGGCGCACGAGGCGCGGACATCAAGGCTCGGCGGTACCCGCAAGTGCATCGATGATGCGGCAATCGCCTACAGTGTCTTGCTCGCAGGCAGCGATCATACGCCCAAGTTCCGTCCGCAACGCCTCCAGGCTCGCGATCTTGCGCTCGACCTCGCCGAGATGGCTTCTGGCCAGAGCGTCGATGCCCGCGCAGGACCGGTCGGCATCATCGGAGAGATCGAGCAATTCCCTGATGCGTGCCATGGAGAAGCCGAGATCACGCGCGCGCCGTATGAAGTTAAGGCGCGCTTCCTCTGCTGGTCCATAATCGCGATAATTGGCCCGCGTGCGTGGAGGGGCAGCGAGGATACCCTCACGCTCGTAGAAGCGGATTGTTTCGGATTTGACGCCGGTTATCCGGGCAAGTTGACCAATTCTCATGACAAAGGCTCCTGCCGCTTGACCTTGTAGTTACTACAAGGTGCATAGGGCGGATCGACGCAAGGAGTCGAGTAAATGGGAAAGACCTGCTGCGGCCCCGATGAGGCCGGTGCAAACAACAACGATCCGACATGGCGGCGCATTCTGTGGATCGCACTGGGCCTTAATGCAATCATGTTCGGCGTGGAGATCGTGGCAGGCATTGCTGCGGATTCGCGCGCCTTGCAGGCCGACGCGCTCGACTTTCTCGGTGATGCGGCAAACTATGCTATCAGTCTCGGTGTAGCGGGGATGGCGCTCGTCTGGCGCGCGCGTGCGGCTCTCGTAAAGGCGGCGACCATGCTGGCTTTCGGCCTGTGGGTGCTCGGCTCGGCCATCTGGGGTTTCTTTGTCGGGGCGTCGCCCGACCCGGGAACGATGGGCGCCATCGGTTCTCTTGCTCTGGCGGTAAATCTCGCCGTCGCCGCGATGCTGTTCCGGTATCGCTCGGGCGATGCGAACATGCGCTCGGTGTGGATCTGTTCGCGCAACGACGCGATCGGTAATATCGCCGTGCTGGCGGCAGCGATTGGCGTTTTCGGCACCGGCCGTGCGTGGCCCGATCTGGTTGTGGCGAGCATCATGGCAGGACTGGCGGTGTGGGGAAGTGCCGAAGTCTCCAAACAGGCCCGTGGCGAACTGCGCTCTACCTAAACTCCAGAATATCCCCGCAATCGGGGGTTGGAGGAAATACATTTCCGTCTACACCCTGCTATTGCGAATTAATTGCAACAGATATAGAGACCCCTCATGCATCGCATCGTCTCCGCCACCGTCCATCCGGCACTGCGGCTCATTCTGCTGGCGCTTGCGCTGTGTCTGTCCGTCACCGCGAACGCGGAAGAACCCGACGTGCGAACCACCTGGCGTCTGCTCGATTATATCGCGGTCGACTACGCCTCCGCCGTTTCCGAGGGACGTGTTGCCGACGAATTCGAATATCGCGAAATGGTGGAGTTTTCCGATGTCGTGGCGCGGCAGATCGCTGCATTGCCGGATACTAAAGACAATCGAGCACTCATCCGCCGATCGGACCAGCTGCGAGCTCTGATCGCCAATAAGGAACCCGCCGAGCGAGTTGGGCGCTTAGCGCGCGCGCTGGCAGCCTCGTTGCTGACAGCCTACCCGGTTCCGCTTGCCCCTTCGCAAGCGCCCGACCTTGACCGCGCCCGCACTCTCTTCGCGCAGAACTGCGCCTCGTGTCACGGCGCCGCCGGAAGTGCGCCACCGGCCGCAATGCAGGCACTTGATCCCCCGCCGATCGACTTCACCGATATCGACCGGGCGCGGCAGCGCAGTGCGTTCGGGCTTTACCAGGTCATCGCGCAAGGGCTGGAAGGAACGTCCATGGCCAGCTTCGCATCGCTGTCCGACGAGGATCGCTGGGCGCTTGCATTCCATGCCGGCAGCATTGCTTTTGAAGATGTGGCCAAGGGCGAGCGTATTTGGCGGGAAGATGATGGCATACGCCAGCTTGTCCCCGATCTCGAGACGCTCGCCGCGCTCACACCGGAAAGTCTGGCCGAGCAGATCGGCGAGGACCGTGCGCTCGCCGTCATGGCCTATCTTCGCGCCAATCCCGATGCGGTGGGACAGGCAAATGACGCAGGTTCGCTCGCCTTCGTTCGCGATACGCTCGATCGCAGCCTGTCAGCTTATCGGGCTGGCAACCGAGAGGAAGCGCGGCAGCTTGCCCTGTCTGCCTATCTCGACGGGTTTGAACCCCTGGAGGCCCTCCTGGCAACGCGCGATGGCGGTTTGATGCGGGAGGTAGAACAGGCGCTCGGGCAATTCCGGGCCGGAATAGAGTCCGGTGCGAATCCATCCGAACTACAGCAACTAAGGGCTCGCATCGATAGTCTGCTGGCAAGAGCCGAGGAAGCGTTGGCTCCTGAGGCGGCCAGCGAAATCTCGACCTTTCTCGGGGCGTTCACCATTCTCCTGCGCGAGGGGATCGAAGCAATTCTGGTTGTGATCGCCATGATCGCCTTTGTGAAAAAGTCGCAGCGCTCCGAGGTATTGCCCTATATCCATGGTGGGTGGATCGCTGCTCTTTTCGCAGGTGTCGCCACCTGGGTCGTAGCAACCTACTTCGTAAGCATCAGCGGGGCGAGCCGCGAGATGACCGAAGGGATCGGCGCGCTGCTTGCGGCTGTCATTCTCGTATCGGTCGGGATCTGGATGCACGGCAAATCCCAGGCCGAGGAGTGGCGGCGCTATATCCAGGAAAAAATGGGCAAGGCGCTTTCGCGCGGATCGGCATGGTTTCTCTTTGGTCTTGCATTCGTGGTCGTCTACCGGGAAGCGTTCGAGACTATTCTGTTCTACGCTGCCCTGTGGAACCCGCAGAGCAGCGGCATCATATTGGCAGGTGCCTTGTCCGCAGTCGCGCTGCTAGCGTTCATCGCATGGGTTATGCTGCGCTACAGCCGCAAACTGCCGATCACCCAGTTCTTCCGCTATAGTGCTATCCTGATTGCGATCCTTGCGGTCATTCTCGCGGGCAAGGGCGTGGGCGCTTTCCAGGAGGCCGGAGTTCTTTCCGCCACTTTCATTGCCGGCTTGCCGCGCCTCGCCGAACTCGGCTTCTTCCCGACTGTCGAGACGATCGGCGCGCAATTGCTCACGCTGCTCGCTCTGATTGCCGGATTTCGGATAAGTCGATCACCATCGGGACCGCAGCCGGCAGCTGTCGAGGGATAGGTGATCCCGGTTTGCGATCAGCGGGGTCCGGTGCCGAGACGGCGCGCGAGCCACAAGGAGGCTGTGGGAACCGCGACCCACATCGCGATCGGTATGAGACCGATTTTGGTTCCGGGCACAAGCGGCATGATTGCACTATAGGACCACCCCCAGTCGGCACCGACAGCCAGCACTTCGACCATGGCAGTAATGGCCAGGCCGATTCCCAGGAACACGACAAAACGCGAGATCGGCCAGTCTACGAGCCACGGCGTTTTACCACTGCCGACAGAGGCGCCGAGATAAGCGGCCACCATGATCCCGGCATCGCCGAACGAGGCCAGGCCGCAGCGACGTGCTGCCTCGGCAGGCGACAGACCTCCCGACTGGTAGAAAGGAAGCTGGAGCATCTCCCAGGCGAAAGCGATGAGAATTCCGAATATCGCGATCCAGAGGGCTGGATGAGCACCGCGCCATTCGCGCGATTCCTCAGAGATTTGGTCCTGATCCTGCATCGTCTGATTCGTCACTCCTGCGATCTCCGTCCCGTCCCCATCGCTCAGGTATCGAATTTGGGAAGAGCGAGGCCGCGCAGGCGCAGGGCGTTGCCGATCACCGATACCGAAGACAGGCTCATCGCTGCGGCCGCGATCATCGGGTTCAAAAGCAACCCGGTCCATGGATAGAGGACACCTGCAGCGACCGGAATTCCGAGCGCATTATACGCAAAGGCAAAGAACAGGTTCTGCCTGATGTTGCGCATAGTGGCCCGAGACAGGACGAGCGCCTGAACAACGCCGACGAGGTCGCCGCGCACCAATGTCACGCCCGCGCTTTCGATCGCGACATCGGTACCCGTTCCCATCGCGATGCCGACATGCGAAGCGGCAAGCGCGGGTGCGTCGTTTATGCCGTCGCCGGCCATAGCGACCCGGCGACCATCGCTCTTCAACTGCTCGATCTTGCGATGTTTGTCCTCGGGCGAGACGTTCGCTTCGACTTCGTCGATACCGACCTGGCTTGCTACCGCACGCGCGGTGGCTTCGCTGTCGCCGGTAAGCATCACGATCTTGATGCCGCGCTCATGCAACGCGGCAATAGCGGTGCGGCTGGTTGCCTTGATCGGATCGGCGACCGCGATAAGGCCTGCCGGTGCCCCGTCCACGGCCACGAACATCACCGTCTGTCCGAGGCTTCGGCCTTCGTCCGCCGTTGACCGCCAGCCTTCTTCGAGCGCCCCTATACGCTCCATCATCTTTTCATTCCCGATCGCGACCAGGCGCTTGTCGACATTTGCCTGGATACCTTCGCCGGTCACGGATTCGATATCGGAAGCGTCGAGAATGGCAGCGCCCCTGTTTTGAGCCCCTTCCACGATCGCGTGGGCGAGCGGATGCTCGCTTCCTCTCTCAACGGCAGCGACAAGGCTCAGCAATTCCTGCTCGTCGAAATTTGGCTGCGGTTTTACGTCGACAAGATCAGGCTTGCCCCGGGTCAGCGTTCCGGTCTTGTCGACGACCAGCGTATCGATCTTTTCCAGCGTTTCGAGCGCTTCGGCGTTCTTGATCAGGATCCCGTGCTGCGCGCCCTTGCCGGTACCGGTCATGATCGACATCGGCGTCGCCAGTCCGAGCGCGCAGGGACACGCGATGATCAGAACGGCGACCGCGTTGACGAGCGCGTAGGCAAGGGCCGGTGCCGGTCCCCAGATGGCCCAGACGACAAAACTCACGATAGCGACAAGGACGACGATGGGTACGAACCATCCGGTGACCTGGTCGGCGAGCCGCTGGATCGGTGCCCGGCTGCGCTGGGCCTCCGCGACCATCTGCACGATCTTCGAGAGCATGGTGTCCGCGCCGACCTGCGTCGCGCGCATGGTGAAGCTGCCGGTCTGGTTTACGGTGCCCCCGATCACGGGATCGCCCGCGCTTTTCTTGACGGGAATGGGTTCGCCACTGATCATGGATTCGTCGATGGCACTGCTTCCATCCTCGAGCGTGCCATCGACGGGGACCTTGTCGCCCGGACGCACGCGCAGCAGGTCCCCCGACGTCAATTCATCGAGCGGTACTTCGCGCTCGTCCCCGCGACCGAAGATCTTCATCGCGGTCGGGGGTGCGAGTTCGAGAAGCGCTCGCAAGGCGCTCGATGTCGATCCGCGCGCCTTGAGCTCGAGCACCTGCCCGAGCAGCACGAGGGTCGTGATAACCGCTGCGGCCTCGTAATAGACGCCGACCCGGCCCGCATGATCGCGGAATGCCTCGGGAAAGATTTCCGGGGCGAGGGTTGCCACAAGGCTGAACAGATAGGCGATGGCGACGCCGAAGCCAATCAGGGTGAACATGTTGAGGTTCATGGTCCGGACCGATTGCAGCGCGCGGGTGAAGAAGGGCCAGCCGCCCCAAAGCACCACCGGAGTTGCCAGCAGGAGCTGCAGCCACTGCGCGATAGCGGGTTCGATGACCTGATCGAACGGTCGCGACGGGATCATGTCGCCCATCGCATAGGCGAAGAGCGGCAGCGTGAAGAGCGCGCTCCACCAGAACCTTCGCCGCATGTCGACGAGTTCGGGATCGGGGCCCTCGTTCAGAGTGACCGTTTCGGGTTCGAGGGCCATCCCGCATATCGGGCAAGAGCCCGGCCCCGGCTGCCGGATCTCCGGATGCATCGGACAGGTGTATATCGTACCTTCCGGGACATCCTCGACAGCATCGAGGTGCGCCTTCGAAAGATACATCTCCGGATCCGCGCGGAACTTGTCGAGGCAGCGCGAGGAGCAGAAGTAATGGTCGCCACCCTCGTGTCGATCGACGAAGCGGGCGCCGTCCATCTTCACGCTCATTCCGCAAACGGGGTCGGTCGCCATACCCTCGATTGCATTGTGCCCATCGCTCATCTGTCGTTCTCCCCTAATTGGCCATCACCACGAACTGCCCCATCATGCCTGCGTCCTCGTGCTCGAGGATATGGCAGTGATACATGTAGGGAGTGTCGGGATCGGTATTTTCTTCGAACCGTAACAGCAGCCTGACCTGTTCACGCGGGTTGACGATTACGGTGTCCTTGAATCCCGCCTCTTCCGCCCGCGGAGGCCGACCGTCCCGGTCGAGCAAGCGGAACTGCACGTTATGAATATGAAAGGGATGGGCCATCATCGATGCGTTGGCGATTTCCCATATTTCCCACTGACCCACCGGTACGCGCTGATTGATGACGTCCATGTCCATGGTTTCGCCGTTAATCGACATGCCCCGGCCCATCATGCCCATATCGAGCACGAAACGGCGGCTGCGAACGGCGAGTGAGGGGTCTGGCGCAGCAAGCGCGGCCAGAGTGGGCGGGAGCATTACTGGAGTTGACGCGCCTGAGGGGCGCATATCGAGGATCGAAAACGTGCGCCCCTGCCTCTCGCGATCGGCCCGGTTTCCCATCATTCCGCCGCCCATCATACCCCCGCCTTGCCCGCCCATCATGCCCATGGCGTTAGCAGGGCTGCTGGCAATCAGCCGGAGCGGGCGCCCTTCGGAAAGATCGACGATCACTTGTGCGCGTTCGCCTGGGGCAAGGGTAAGACTGCGAACCTCGCTTGGCGCGGCAAGCAGGCCGCCATCGCTTGCGATGAGTTGCATCGGACGATCACCTTCGAGCGAGAAGGTGTAGAACCGCGCATTCGATCCATTGAGAAGCCGCAGGCGCAGCGGACCGGCGGCGGCCTCGAAAACGGCATTGGCCGTTCCGTTCACATAGATGCGCTCACCCATCACCCCCATCATCCGCGAGTGCATATCGAGCGGGTAAACAAGGCGACCCGCGCCGTCGATCACGCGATCCTGCACGACGAGCGGTATGTCATCTACACCGTACCGGCTCGGCAGATCGAGGCGATCCTCTTCCTCGTCGCGCACGTAGATCGGGGCAGCAAGTCCGGCATAGACCTGTGGTCCGGCCCGGCGATGCAGATGCGAATGATACCAGTATAACGAAGCGCGCTGGCGTATTTCGAAGGACGGGCTCCAGCGCTCACCGGGCCGTATGAGCTGGTGCGGCCCGCCATCCGCTGTGGCGGGAAGTTCGAAACCATGCCAGTGAACGGTCGCATCTTCGGCAAGCTTGTTGTCGATGTGAAAGCGAACCTGTTCGCCGCGGCGCATTTCGAGGGTCGGGCCGAGATAGGATGCGTCGATACCGATCGTCGGTGACGCCGTGCCGGGCACGAATTCTTTCTCGCCCGGTGTCAGGGACAGGCGAAAGACACGCTCGCCCCGTTCGATCGTTCCTGCCTGTAGCCGAGGTATGGCAAGAGGATTGCTTTCGCCTCCCTGATCGAGCGACATCCTGCTTTGCGTACCGCAACCCAGCAGCGGCAGCGCGGCGAAACCCGTCGCCGCGAGGCCGGCGCTCTTGATGAAGTCGCGGCGATCCTTAAAGTCGGGCCTGTCGATACCTGGCATATTCACCTGTTTTTGCGTGGGAGGCACCGGCGCAACCGAGCGCCTCCCACCCACCGTCCTATCGCGGCGTTACCGAGGTAACGACGCTGCCTTCGGTTCCAGTACGAAATTCAAAGGCTATTCCCTCACCGACACTGACCTGTTCGAGGATTTGCGCGTCGGCTTCGAAGGTCATGGTCATCGCGGGCCATCCGATACTTTCGACCGGACCATGCTCGATGGTCACCGTGCCCGCCTCGGAATCGATGGCTGTAACCGTTCCCTCCGCGCTGGCGCTCTGCTCGCCGCCGGTCTCCTCCGCCATCGGCATTTCGCCTGACATGGGCATGCTGTCCGAGTTCGCCATGTCGTCTGACATCATGGTCTCTGAGCTGTCGTCTGCAGCGTCGCAGGCTGCAAGCGCCAGCGGTGCCGCGAGCAGGATCATGTAGGTTGGGGTACGCACTCTTCTTCTCCTTGAGGGTTGGCCGGTTTTTCCGGACGGGGGCGCCGCAACAACAGATAGGCGGCGGGAAGCAGGAACATGGACAGGAGCGGGGCGGTGATCATGCCGCCAACCATCGGCGCGGCGATGCGGCTCATGACTTCCGAGCCCGCGCCGGTGCCGATCAGGATCGGAAAGAGACCCGCAAGGATGACTGCGACGGTCATCGCCTTGGGCCGCACGCGCAGGAGCGCGCCTTCCCGGATGGCCTCGTCTACTTCTTCGGCGCTCAGATCACCGCGTCGCCGCTCCAGTGCGGCTTTCAGGTAAATCAGCATCACTACGCCGAATTCGGCGGAGACGCCGGCAAGCGCGATGAAACCGACCGCAGTCGCCACCGACTGGTTGTAGCCCATCAGATAGAGCAACCAGTATCCGCCCGTCAGCGCGAAGGGCAGCGTGCCCATGATCAGCAAGGCTTCGTCCCAGCGCCGGAAAATGAGATAGAGCAGCAGGAAAATGATCGCAAGCGTCGCGGGAACCACGACCTTCAGTCGCTCATAGGCGCGCGTCAGATATTCGAACTGGCCCGCATAGGACAGGCTGACGCCGGCAGGAAGATCGACACCCGCGGCGACGACCTCCTGCAGATCGGCGACCACCGAAGTAAGATCGCGGCCCCGGACGTCGACGTAGATGTAGCTGGTCAGTCGGCCCTGTTCGCTCTTGAGCATGGGCGGACCGTCGCTGACGGCGATACGGGCGACAGTGCCAAGCGTGATCTGTTGGCCGGACGGCGTCAGAACCGGCAAGGCCCTGAGTTCCTCGACGCTGTCCCTGATTTCGCGGGGATAGCGCACATTGATCGGATAGCGCGCCAGCCCCTCGACGGTCCGTGCGACATTGGCACCGCCAACTGCACCAGAGACGATCTGCTGGATGTCGGCAATGTTGAGCCCGTATCGCGCGGCCGCCATCCGGTCGATATCGACATCGACATAGCGACCGCCCGACAGGCGCTCCGCCAGGGCGGAACTCACGCCAGGCACGGTCTTGGCGATACGCTCCACATCGAGTGCAACGCGTTCGAGTTGATCGAGATCGTCGCCTGAAACCTTGACCCCGATCGGGCTCTTGATCCCGGTCGCGAGCATGTCGATCCGGTTGCGGATCGGCGGCACCCAGACATTGGCGAGGCCCGGCACCTGAACGACCCGGTCAAGTTCCTCGACCAGCAGATCGGGCGTCATTCCCTCGCGCCACTCCTCGCGCGGCTTGAAGCGGATCGTCGTTTCGAACATCGTCAGGGGAGCCGGATCCGTCGCTGTATCGGCGCGCCCCGCCTTGCCGAACACCGTTTCCACCTCGGGGACCGACTTGATCAGGCGATCGGTGCGCTGCAGCAGCGCCGAAGCCTCGCCGGGGGAAAGGCCGGGCAGCGCGCTCGGCATATAAAGCAAATCGCCTTCATCGAGCGGCGGGAGGAACTCGCCGCCAAGCCGGGTGAAGGGGATCGCGGTGGTCAGGAAGATCAGCGCCGCGATCACCAGCGTTGCCTTTGGGCGCCGCATGACCCAGTCGAGCCCCGGACGATAGATTTTCGTCAGCCAGCGGTTGAGAAAATTGGAATCCTCCGAAGGGATCTTGCCACGGATCAGCCATCCCATCATTACCGGCACCAGCGTTACCGACAGAATGGCCGCGGCCGCCATGGCATAGGTCTTGGTGAAAGCGAGCGGAGCGAACAACCGCCCTTCCTGCGCCTGCAGGGTGAAGACCGGTAGGAACGACAGCGTAATGATCAGCAGACTGAAGAACAACGCCGGTCCCACTTCCTTCGATGCATCGGCGATGATCCGCCAGCGTTCCTTCACCGCGAGCGCGGTATCGGGATTCTCGTGTTCCCATCGCTCGAGATGCTTGTGCGCGTTCTCAATCATGACGACGGCGGCATCGACCATCGCACCGACCGCGATGGCTATTCCACCCAGCGACATGATGTTGGCATTGACGCCCTGGATGCGCATCACGATGAAGGCCGCGAGCACGCCCAAAGGCAGGGTGATGATGGCGACAAGTGCCGAACGCGCGTGCCAGAGGAACAGCGCGCATACGAGCGCCACGACGATAAACTCTTCGATGAGCTTCGTGGTGAGGTTCTCTATAGACGCATCGATGAGCTGAGAGCGATCGTAGGTCGTGACGATCTCGACGCCTTCGGGAAGGCTTGCCTGCAAGTCGTCGAGTTTGAGTTCCACGGCTTGGATCGCGCTTCGCGCATCCGCGCCCTGGCGCAGAACGATGATGCCCCCGGCAACCTCGCCTTCGCCATTGAGCTCGGCGATGCCACGGCGCAGCTCGGGGCCTACCTGGATTGTCGCTACGTCGCCAAGCGTGACCGGAATGCCGCCGCTCGCAGTGCGTAGTGGAATCTGCCGAAAATCCTCGAGGTCGCCGAGATAGCCCGAGGCACGCACCATATATTCGGCTTCGCCCATCTCGACGATCGAGCCGCCCGCTTCCTGGTTGGCGGCCTGGATTGCGCTCACGATCTCGGCGTGAGTCACGCCGAGCGATGCCATCCGGTAAGGTTCCAGCACGACCTGGTATTGCTTGACCATTCCGCCGACGCTGGCGACCTCGGCAATGCCGGGAATCGTCTTGAGCTCGTAGCGCAGGAACCAGTCCTGCAGGCTGCGCAGTCCGGCAAGGTCGTGCCCGCCGGTCCGGTCGACGAGCGCATATTCGTAGATCCACCCCACACCGGTTGCATCGGGCCCAAGCGTGCTCGTGACGCCATCGGGCAGGCGGTTCTGCACCTGGTTGAGATATTCGAGCACGCGCGAGCGTGCCCAGTAGAGGTCGGTACCGTCCTCGAAGATGATATAGACATAGCTGTCACCGAACATCGAATAGCCACGGACGGTTTTCGCCCCCGGCACCGAGAGCATGGTCGTTGCCAGGGGATAGGTGACCTGTTCCTCGACGATCCGGGGGGCCTGACCCGGATAGTTTGACCGGACCACAACCTGCACATCGGTCAGATCGGGCAACGCGTCGACCGGCGTCGTGCGCACCGCCCAGAAACCGGCCAGCGTTACCGCGACGGCGGCGAGAACGATAAACAGGCGGTTGGCGATCGAGGCATCGATTATCCGAGCAATCATTGTCCGGCCCTCGTGATAGACTCGATCCGGGGGCCGGCATCCTGCTGGGTGAAGGTGAAGCGCACCCTGTCTCCCGTCTCGAGCCCGCGCATTTGCGCCGCGCTCTTCGTGCGGAAGGTCATGGTCATCGCGGGCCAATCGAGCCGGGGCACAGGACCATGCCGCAGCGTCACCGAACCATTGGCGATCGACTGGATCGTGCCGGTGGCACCGAAGGTCGCTGGTGCGTCCTCGCCGCCGGTGGAAGCGTCATCTGCCTGATCTATCGGACGGACGTCCAGTCCGGTGAGGCTTGCTTCGGAATCGAGCAGGAACTGACCCGATGTCACGACCTGGTCGCCTGCCGACAGACCGGCCAGCACTTCGGTCCTTCCACCCGCTTCGCGGCCGATCCGGACCTCGGCGGGCATGAAACCGCCCTCGTCCTGCTTCACCATCACGATGGTTCGACGTCCGGTCCTGATAACCGCTTCGGACGGTACCAGCAGCGCGCGGCGTGTGTCCGGGGTCAGCGAGACCTGTGCGAACATGCCCGGCTTGAGGCGCCCGGATGCATTGGGCAGTTGCGCACGAACGGTGATCGTACGGCTTGCATCCTGCGCGCTCGGCAGGATAGCGATGATGGGCCCGGAGAAGCGTTCCTCGGGGAATGCGGTCAGCGTCGCGCTGACAGGTTGCCCGACGCGGACAGTCGCCGCCTGCCTTTCAGGCACCGCGGCTTCGAGCCAGATCGGTGAGAAACCGGTTATCTCGGCGAGCGTCTGTCCGGCCATGACTGTCATTCCCGGACGCACGCCGAGCGATGTGATGGCACCTCCAATCGGCGCGGTAACGGTGATCGTGGACTGCGGACGTCCATTGCGCCCTACCGATGAGATCAGGCCTGGAGGCATGCCCAAAAGGCGCATGCGTTCGCGCATGGCCTGCGCAAGTTCTTCATCACCGCTGTTCAGGACGGCCAGATACTCCTGCTGCGCTCCGCCCCATTCGGGAACCAGGATATCCGCGAGCGGCGCGCCCCGTCCAACGACATCGTCGGGCGCGCGGCCGTAGGTTCTTTGTACATAGCCTCCGGCACGTGGCTGGACGATCGCGACGTCGCGTTCATTGTAGGCCAGAACGCCTGTGACGGTTATTTCCGGCTCGAGGACGCCGTACTCGGCTTCAGTGGTGCGGATGCCGAAATTCTGCACCAGGCCGGGATCTATCCTGACGCCTGCAGTGGCCTCCTCGCCCGCGCACTTGGGCACCAGCTGCATATCCATGAAGGGCGACTTGCCCGGCTCGTCGAAGTGCTGCCCCGGCACCATCGGGTCGTACCAGTAAAGGACCTCCTCGCATTCGGTCGCACTGCCGCCCGCGTCGCTTGCACCACCTTGGCCTTCGCCGAGCTGCGAGAGACCATAGCCGGCGGCAAGACTGATGAGCGCGACCGTGCCTGCCATCATCCAGGATTTCTGGCGCGGCGACAGCCTGTCCCACGCGGCTCCCATTGCGGGTTTCATCGGCCATACTCCCCATAAGTCAGTCGCAGGTTCGCGGCGGCCTCGACGGACGCCTCTTCGCGTTGCAGAATTTCCACCCGCAGCATGGCGAGCGTTTTGATGGCGTCGATGATGTCGAGCAGATCCGCGCGGCCTGCGGCAAAGCTCGCGCGTTCGAGGTCCACGCGGCTTTCGGCAAGAGGGAGCAGTTCGTCCGTCGCGCGCTGCCATTGTCGATAAGCGCTGCGCCATGCGGCGAGATCGGTCTCGAACTGGGCTTCGAGTTCACGGAGCCGGTCTGCTCTGGCCGACTGCGCCGCCGCCGCCTCGGCGTCGGCGGCGGCTACACGCGGGTTTTGGCGCCGGTCGGCGAAAATCGGGAGCGTGATCGAACCCATCACCGAGACGACATCGCCAAAGTCGGGATCGCGCCTTCCATAGCTCACATTGACGCCGAAATCCGGACGCCTTTCCGATCGGGCAAGATCACTTCGCGCTTCCGCTTGACGAACCTGCGCAAGCGCCACGACAAGTTCCGGATTGCTTTGCAAACTTGCCCGCAAACCTTCGGGATCGAGATCGGGCGAAGGCGTGGTTCCGGTCGCGATAGCGTTCGTCAGAGCGGTATAGCGCGACAGCATGGCTTGCGCGGCCTCTCGGTCGGCTTCAATCTTGGTCCGCATATCTTCGACCTCGAGCACGGCACGGCGTATTTCGAGACTTTCGGCGGGTCTGGCCGAACCGGCGGCTACAGAACTGCGCGCGAGTGGCACGAGCCCCCCGATTTCAGCAAGCGCATCGTCGGCCACGGTCAGAGCCCGTTGGGCGTAAGCCAACGAGATCCATGCCTTTCCTGCGTTGACGCACACCCTGTAACGGGTTTGAATCAACTGTGCTGCGGCAAAGTCGATGTCGGCGTCCGCCATTCCAGACCGGGCCCTGCGCTTTGCGAGATTGGGAATCTCCTGTTCGATTCCGACTTGGATCTGCGTGGGAAGCTGGCGACCCAGATCAAACGCGGCCGGCCCGCTTACCGGCAGGTTCTGGATGCCCGCGCGAAGGCGCGGGTCAGGCAGTTCATCGGCAGCGTCGGCGATCTCGCGCCGGGCGTCCAGTCGCAGCTCGCTTGTTCGAACCTGCGGCTGGTCGCTAGCCGCTGCTCGCAAAGCTTCTTCATAGCCCACCGACTGGGCATTACTTGCCGGCGCAATGGCCAGCAGGACCGGAAGCGCGGTCCAGCATACTCGTTTCATGATTGTTCATTCCGCAAAAGGAGCGCGTCAAACACGCGTTCCGGATCACCGGCCCGCGTCGAGCGCAGGCCGTTCATCCAGAGGCAGGAGCGCGCAGGCTTAAGCCTGCACGCGGGTCATGCCGGAAATTGCGGAGGTGGCGGTTCTGGCCCCAGCCTTAGGGCGGCGAGCGAATTGGAGATCAAACCGCTGAATTGAGCAGCCTGCGCCGGTAAGTCTTCGGAAAGGGTCGCATCAGCGCCGGGAGCGAGCGGCGCAATGCACCCGAGCGCCACCAGACAATCCAGCCGAAGGTTCTTGCAAGGTGCGCTGCCGTCATCTTCCGTGGAAGTCGCGCCCGCCATCGTTTCCATCTCTGCGCAGGCCGGATCGCCTGCGTCGACGACCTGAGGAAGAGCAGAAGCATGCGCGGCCGACTGGACGAATAGCCCGCAGGCGATCAATAACAGTCCTAGGGTACGCAAGGCTCGCATCACACTCACCTAGAGCTTTGCCGCTTTTAAGACAAGGTCATGCAGCCTGCGGAGAGTCTCAAAATTATCGTGACCCCTCCCGATTGTCGCCGTACGTGTCTCGAACATGCCGCCTCCTCCTCAGTCGATTCCCAGTTCGGCTTTCAGCGCTGTCATGCTTTCGAAGCGGTCTTCTTCTGGGCGGGCTATTGCGGGCTTGGCGTTGACCCAGGTGTTCTCGCAGACGAATTCGAGCATCGATGCCGCAAGATCCGCGTGCCGGCAGCGAAAGCAACCTTCGGCAAGGCGCTCGTCGGAAATGACGGCTTCACCGGTATAGGGTTCGTCCAGGAGCCAGCCCGGTCGCGCAGCCGTCCATTCCAGGCCTTTCGCGCGCTCCAGAAGATCTTCCATTGCGCGCATCTGTGCGAGAATTTTGTGCAAGGCTGGTCTTGCTGTGAGCTCGAACCATGCAGGAACGCTGGGCTGCGCCTCTACGAACGCTGCCGATATCACGACGATCCGGGAAATGCCGGTTGCCGACATCGCTTCCACCAGCCTGCGGGTTCCCTCCGTGTAAAGCGGAGGCGGATCGATCGCCGTCGATGGACTAAACCCTATACCGAGTGCGGAAATAACAGCACGGCAACCTTCGAGCTCGCTGCTGAAGTCGTCATTGAGTACATCGCATTGGAAGTACTCGACGTTATCGACCCGGTCCGATGGTTCGGGCAAGGTGTGCTCGAACGCTCGAACCGCGATGCCCTTGCGAACCGCATGGCGCAGTATTTCCGTACCGGTCTTTCCTCCGGCACCGAAGACCGCAATGGGTGCTGCATCGGTCACAGGCTCAGCTGCCACTGTCGTACCTCATTATGAATCTGGCCGCGCGTGCCGGGCCCGTCGTGATCATGGAGCGGGCGCCGACGCACGCTGGCGCCCGCTCGCTCGTGTTCACGCCTCGCTGTTGCCGCAGGTCGTGTACCCCCAGAACCCGAACTCGTCCTTCATCCGAGGTCCGGCGACGATGAGTTCCTGCATCTGCAGGCCCGCGTCTCCTTCGTCATCGAGAAGGCGCGTGCGGATACGAAGCTCACCATTCGCATACTCACCCGAGGCGCTTGCTGTGACAGGGATCAGCTTGCCGTTGATCTTGATCGCGCCGCCACCGCTGTTGTCGTAGACGAACGACGGAAACGCGACCTCAGTCAGGCGAAACTGACACGTGTTCTCCACTCCCAGCGTGGCGAGGTCCGCGTCGCTCATGGTCTCGGGCAGCATGAGGCCCGGGCTGAGGTTGGCAAGAGCGCTCGCAGCACTCTCTATCGGCGCCGCAGTTGCCGGGGGATCGAGCTGTGCTTCGCGATCATTGCCGACCGCGGAATTGGTGTTGCAGGCCGCCAGAGGGAGGGCTGCAAGCGTCAGGATTGCGATCTTGTTCATTGCTGCATCTCCTCGGGCAGGCGTTCTTCGGTGCGCGGACCGTTTTCCTCGATGTCCTGGATGAGATATTTCATCTCGGCGATCTCGCGCCGCTGCGCGACGATGATGGCCTGCGCGAGTTCGCGAACCCGCGGATCCTTCAGGCTCGCCCTCTCGCTAGTCATGATCGCGATCGAGTGGTGCGGGATCATCGCGGCCATGTATTCGGTATCGTCCACCGTGGTCTGGCTGCGTACGAGCCATAGCGCGAGCGCGAAGACGACGGCTCCGACACCCAAGATGATGAAGTTCTTGGTCCGGTCCTTGTACATGCCCCACATGAAGAGAAGCATGACCACCATCATCATCGCGCCCATGACGAACATCATCCAGAAGCGCGTCTCGCTCCAGAAAACGTCGTCCATGTCGAAGCTGTTGGCATACATCAGGAAGAACATGATCACGGTCGAGGTCGATACCATTGCCATGAACCGCCAGTAGTTGCCGCCCCCTCCACCTTTTTCGTGTGCATCGTGCCTAGCTTCAGCCATATCAATTCTCCTTTTCGCTCATGGTTTGATAGACATATTGGGCGGTGCAACTGATCATCAGGAACCCGGTAAGGGCGGCGATGCCGGAAATGGCGCGCATGTGCCCGGCGGGCAGAATATCGCCGAGACCGACCGTCGAGATCGTGATCAGCGCGAAGTAGTAATAATCCATCCAGCTGTTGATGACGTCCTTCTCGAGCCCGCCAAGGCCCCAGACGGAAGCGAGATACATTCCGCCCGCGAATATGCCGGCGATGACCAGATGGCTGAGAAGAACGAGGCTGGAGCCTGCAAGCAGCCGGAAATGGCGTGGGTCCTTGCCTGGCGGAGAAACGGCTTTCGCCCCGCGCAGCATCAACATGTGGAAGTAGAGAGAGATCGCGAACAGCGCGAAACCGAGAAGCAGTGCCCAAATCATAGCGAGACCCAACCCAGGGCCTTGGCACCCATCCAAAGACCCATACCGATCATGAATAGGTTCTCGGTCAACGATACGAAGCCGAGCGGCACGTTGCTGCTTCCGCCGACGCAAGCGCATTTCAACTCGCGCTTGTCGATGTAGACCGCCTTGAACACGCTGACCGCGCCGACCGTCCCTATGAACAGCGATACCGGAACCGAGACGATCGGAAGCGCGTGCGCGACCATTAATATTCCAGCCAAACCCTCACCGAACGGATATAGAAATCCATATCGTACCCAGCGTCGCGCCAGCAGATCGTAGTTGAGGAACATGGTCGAGAAGCTGCGCACGTCCTGCAACTTCTGGATCGCGAGCAAGGCCATCGATAGGCTGACAAACCATTCGACCGCTTCCACCGTGAAAATCGTGTCGAAAACGTACCAGCTAATTGCCAGACCCAGGAGGAAAGCGACGCCGAAAATGGCAATGACGGGCTGGTAGCTGGTCTCGTCATCACCGGCTTGCGTTCTTTTCTTGCCGACATGCTCACGGACATCGTCGTAACCTCCGATGCGCTTCCCGCCGATGAAGGTTTGGGGGGTGGTTTCTACCCCATGGTGCTCTTTGAACGCATCGGTCTCCTCGCGCGTTTTCAAATGGTGGTCGTCCACCTCGAAACCTTCGCGTTTGAGCAAATCAACCGTTTTCAATCCATACGGACAAACGTGGTCCGGCATGACCATTCGGTAAACGGTGGCAGTTTTAGTCGTCACGATATGCTCCGTCTTGAATTTCTTTTGATCCGCGAACTTGGCGCCTCGATCCTCGTCGGCTTTTGGTCGCTGCCTTTGCGCTCGTGTTCTACTAACGGGGTCACCGCCTCTCTTCCGCCGGTCTTTCTGAAGCGGAGTCCATCGCTTGCGAACGCCTGGACAAATAGAACCATTCGGCGATGAAAACGGCGGCAATGCCTGCGACCGCATAGGCGACGACCGCAGGGTCGGTTTTGAGCTTGGCGAAGGCAAAAGCTGTCAGGACTACGCTGTCCGCCACGAGTGCCGACCATAGCACCCAGGCACGCGCACCGATCTCTTCCCGCAAACCGCGCAGCACGCCCCAATGCACAAGCATGTCCATTACGAGATAGAAAAATGCTCCGAGCGAAGCGATCCGCGACAGATCGAACAGGACCGCGAGCGTGCCGGCAATCACTACGGTATAGACCAGCATGTGACTGCGGATCGGTCCGCTCATGCCGAAATGGCTATGCGGGATCATCTTCATCTCGGTCAGCATCGTCAGCATTCGCGAAACGGCGAAAACACTGGCGATGACACCCGAGGTCGTGGCTGCGATCGCGATTGCGACTGTGAAATAGAAGCCAAGCTCTCCGAGCGCGGGGCGCGCAGCTGCCGCAAGAGAGTAATCGCGCGCCTCGGCTATTTCTGAAGTGCTGAGGCTGGCGCCGACCGCCACCGCGACGAGAAGGTAGACGACCACGCATACTGCGATCGAAATGATAATGGTTCTGCCGACATTCCGATGCGGATCGATGATTTCGCCGCCGCTGTTGGTGATGGTGGTGAAACCCTTGAAAGCGAGGATCGAGAAAGCGACCGAAGCGAGCAACGCGTCGAGGCCCGAAAGCGCGACCGGCTCTGCGAAGGCACCGCCTGAAAATCCGGTGGCCCAGATCGCCGCAATTGCGAACAGGGCGATGCCGCCGATCTTGATTGCCGACATAATGAGCGAAAACCCGCTGACCGATTTGTTGCCGGCAGCATTCACGAAATAGGCGAAAACGATGAGGGCCAGTGCCGCGACGGAGACCAGAATGCCGCTGCTTTCGAGCCCAAAGGGCCGTAAGGCATAGGTCGCGAAGGTCCGAGCGACCAGGCTTTCGTTGATGACCATCGACAGCGCCATCAGGAGCGATGCCGATGCTGCAACGACGCCCGGTCCGTAAGCCTTCTGAAGGATCATCGCGATGCCGCCAGAGGAGGGCCAGCGGTTCGACATCTTGATGTAGCTGTAGGCGGCAAGCGAGGTAACCAGCGCGCCGACTATGAAAGAAAGCGGAAATAACGGTCCAGCCAGTTCGGCAATCTGGCCGGTCAGTGCGAAGATACCTGCGCCAATCATGACGCCGGTCCCCATCGCGACACCGCCCAGCAACGTTATCGAGCCCGCATTCTCGCTATGTTGATCGTCGCCATCTGTCTGCAAGTCTTTCCCCTGTCTATGTCATCCCGTCCGAGAAGCATCACGACAAGCAGTACGTTGGGCAGAGGTTCACCCCTTAAAAAGATCCAGCATTTCTGACCGAGCTTTTGACTATCGCATTTCTCCTATTTCGTGCGTGCTGCAATCATACAAATTGGAAGGGTCCGGGACTGTGGGGGCAGCCAGCCCGGACCCGGCGAGAAGTTCGACAGGCTTCTGTGTCGCTTCCCGCAATTAGTCCTCATCGCCTGCAACCTTTCATGCCGACGCATGGAGTGGCTTCACCCCCTTACGGAAAGGACGCGAAGACGCTCTGTCCGGTTGGGCCAAAGGCGATGACGTCGTAAGGCTGGATCCGGTTTCCGGCCTCCATGCCGGGCGATCCCAGAGGCATTCCCGGAACCGCGATGCCGGCAACGCCGGCGGGCCGTTCGCGCAAAAGCTTGGCGACGGCTTCTGCAGGCACGTGACCTTCGATGATGTATCCATCGACCTCCATCGTATGGCATGACCATAACTCTTGGGGTACGCCCCGCGCGGTCTTGATCGCCGCCATGTCGTTGCTGTCGACCGATGCCACCTTCGTGTTCCTCCCGTCTTCGACATGGCCTGCCCAGTTGAGACAGCACCCACATCCTGGATCCCGGAACATCGTATAGGTCGCTGCCTGAGCCACGTTCGAACAGGCTGCCAGCACGAGCAAGGCCGCGCCGCTAATCGATCGCCGGAGCAGCGAAGGCTTTTTCAAATTCATTGTGCAATTCCTTTCTTGTATCCGCGCCATAGCGAGATCGTCCCGGTTGCCGTCGGGAACCGTTGGAGCAGGCATGGCTCGGTGAAGATTTCGGCGAACAGTTTTTCGACTTCGCCGTCGGCGCTGGGCTGCGTGTCGCTTATGTCGTCAAGAGACTGGACGGTCGCCCGGAAGAGGCTCCGCATGAGTGGGTTATCTTGCTTCATATAATCGGAGATCAACACGGTTCCGCCTGGCACGAGCAAGCTTTCGATGGTTTCCAGAATTGTCTGCTTCTTGCGCAAGGGGACCTGGTGCAGGACGAGGCTGCTGACGATCTTGTTCGGCTGCCACCCTGCGGGTAGCTTGAGGCTTTCGAGAAAGCCATTGTGCCATTTCACGAGATCGGCTCCCGCGCCAAACTTGCGCCGCGCAAGCGCGAGCGCATCCGGGTCGGGTTCGACACCGATCAGACCCGCTTCCGGACAATCCGTCATCAAGGCCTTGAGAAGAGTGCCGGTTCCGCTGCCAACATCGATCACCCGGTCGCCGGGGACAAGGTGCAGCTCTTCGACAATCCTTTGGCGCCAGAGATGTTCGCGGGTGAACAGACCGATCGCCCGGTCGTAAAGCGGCGTCAGAAAGCTCTTGCCAAGAAGAGGCGTAAATTCGCCGTGATCTTCAGGTGCGGTGATATTGCTCACGAGTTGGTTTCCATTCATCCCGGGTTCGACCCGATTCTGACAGACCCGTCTCGATTACGTATGGTGGTGGACATTCCCTCAAAAAAAGAAGTTTAAGGGATTGTGCAGGCGAGCGCGTATAGGACACGTGCAACCCACAGGAGTTTTTCGGATGCGTGACAATCACTCTCTTGATGCGGTGCTCGGAACCCTTTCCGCCACCGGCACCAGCGAGGTCCCCGCCGACTTCATGGATGGCGTTTGGCAGCGCGCCGGACAGCTTGGCGAAATCGCCGACCGACGCCGCCGGACGGCTCTGTTCGTCGGTCTGTTCGTCGTCGGGCTTGGAGCTGGCGCCGGAACGAGCGGTTGGCCCGGCGGCTATGGCACGTCTTCCGCGTCATTTGGCGAGAGTCTTATCCTCGGCGAACAGCTGTCCCCATCGGCGCTCCTCCATGTGGAGCAATAGGGTTTGAAGACGACGCATATCGTTCTCGCGGTGCTTCTCGCAGCACTTGCAGGATGCCTCGGCGCGATTGCCGCGGACCGCTGGGCCAATCACGAGGCTGGCTCCGGCCTCCACGATTTCGTGCACGACGAACTCACCCTGACGGCCGACCAGGAGCAGCGTCTCGATGCGCTCGAGGCTCGTTTCGCTGTCGAAAGGGCACGGCTCGAAGGATCGGCGCGTGCAGCCAATGCCCGGCTCGCCCAGGCGATGGAAACCGAGCATGAGTACGGTCCCGAGGTCTCGGCCGCGATCGACGAGGTGCATGCACGCATGGGCGATCTGCAGAAAGCAACGGTGCGCCATGTCTTCGACATGCGCGAAATTCTCGAACCCGAGCAGCAACGCCAGTTCGACCGCAAGGTCTCCGACGCCTTGACCCGCGACCCTCGCGACTGAAGCGCCATGTCGGGGGCGGGCGACAATCCGGATGAGGCCCTTGTTTCGCAGGCGAGGGCTGGAAACAAGCGGGCTTTCAGCCAACTCGTCGAGCATGAAACTGGTCGGCTTCTCGCGCTCGGGACACGCATGCTTTCCTCTCCTTCTCAGGCCGAGGACGTTGTTCAGGACAGCCTCGCTTCGGTGTGGCTGACGCGCCATCGGCTTGATCCGGACAAGCCGATCGGACCCTATCTGACAACCGTCGTCCTCAACCGCTGCCGGGACCGTTTGCGCAGGCGCAAGGTCGCGGGCTTTTTCGGACTGTCGGGTGATGACGAACTCCATTCCATCGCCGACGATTTGCCGGGTCCTGAAGCGTTGGCCGTTTCCAGGGAAGAGCTCAATCTCGTTCAGGCCGAGATCGCGCGAATGCCTGTAAGGCTGCGCGAAGCGCTTGTGCTCGTGACCATCGAGGGGCGTAGCCAGGCCGAGGCGGCCGATCTTCTCGGAACGACCGAAAAGGCGATCGAAACCCGCGTATATCGCGCGCGCAACAGGCTGAAGGAGCGCTTCGAAAAACTTTGAGGGGTTGGCTGGGCGCGCGCGTAAGTATCGGTAAACGCCAAGTCAGGAGCCCTTTATGATCGCCGTCAATCGACGCAAGTTTCTCGGAGCCGGAGCAGGAGGAATGGGTCTGCTCGGCCTTGCCGGGGCGATGCCTGCCTGGGCACGGGGCGCGGACATCCTCGCAGGTAACGCCCGCAAGGGGCTGGACGAGATATCCGGCCCCAATATCGACCTCACCGTTGCCCGATCGGCCTTCGCGACCGGCAACAGGCGCGGCGGCGCGATCGCCGTCAATGGCACGATCCCCGGTCCGCTGTTGCGATTGCAGGAAGGCACGACCGTCCGGCTCAATGTCCATAACCAGCTCGAGGAAGATACCTCGATCCACTGGCACGGTCTGCTCGTGCCGTTTCAGCTCGATGGAGTGCCTGGCGTGAGCTTTCCCGGCGTCAAACCGGGAGAGACCTTCACCGCCGAATTTCCGGTTCGCCAGTCGGGTACCTACTGGTGGCACTCGCATAGCGGCCTGCAGGAACAGGCCGGGCATTACGGCGCGATCGTGGTCGACCCCGCCGGACCCGATCCGGTCCAGGCCGACCGCGAATATATCGTGGTGCTGAGCGAATTCAGCGAAATGTCGCCCCACACGATTTTCGACAAGCTCAAGAAGGGCGAAGGCTACTTCAACTACAACCAGAACACCTGGACCGACGATTACCCGCTTTCGGGCGAGGATCGCCGGATGTGGGCGAAAATGCGCATGATGCCGACGGACATCCTCGACGTGTCGAGCGCGGCTTATACCTATCTTCTGAACGGCCATGGCCCGCTCGACAATCTGGAATACCTCTTCCGCCCGGGCGAACGCGTGCGGCTGCGCTTCATCAATGCCGGCGCCATGACCTTCTTCAATATTCGCATTCCCGGCCTGCCGATGACCATCGTTCAGGCGGACGGGCAGAACGTCGAGCCGGTGGAGGTCGACGAGTTCCAGATCGGTGTGGCCGAGACATACGACGTCGTCGTGACGCCGGGCGCGCAACAAGCCTACACGCTGGTCGCGGAGTCGATGGACCGCTCGGGCATGGGTATTGCCACACTCGCGAGCGCACCCGGCGCTCGCGCCGCCATTCCGCCGCTGCGCGATCCGCCGCTTCTGACCATGGCCGACATGGGCATGAGCGGCATGGACCACGGCTCGTCTGGCGATGCCGGCATGTCGGGCATGGACCACGGAAGTGGCGGCGACATGGCGGGGATGGATCATGGTTCGTCCGGCCAATCCGAGATGGCAGGCATGGCCGGCATGTCGGGGATGCAGATGCGCGACACGTCACTTCTGCCGCCCGATGTGAAGGTCGGGCCCGGTCTCGACATGGTCTCGATGAACCCGGTCGACCGCATGGGCGATCCCGGCATCGGTCTCGCCGATGTGCCGCATCGTACGCTCGACTATCGCAAGCTGCGCGCTCTGACTCCACACCGCGAGGGCCGCACGCCGTCCCGGCGAATGGAAATTCATCTGACCGGCAATATGGAGCGCTACATGTGGTCGTTCGACGGCAAGAAGTTCTCCGCCGTCTCAGACGAGCCGATCCGTTTCGCCTATAACGAGCGCGTGCGCGTGAAGCTCGTCAACGACACGATGATGGCGCACCCCATTCACTTGCACGGTCATTTCTTCGAGCTGGTCAATGGCGCGCCGGCCGATCGTCAACCGCTCAAGCACACGGTAATCCTGCAGCCGGGTGGCAGCGCGCAGTTCGACCTGACGGCGGACGAGCCGGGCGACTGGGCCTTCCACTGTCACCTTCTCTACCACATGCATGCCGGGATGTTTCAGATCGTCACGGTCGCCAATCCCGACGGGAGCGAAGCATGAAAATTCGTATTGTCAGCCTGCTCGCATCGGTCGCAGCCGGCTCAGTTCTCGCCTCCCCCGCGGCGGCGCAGCATGCCGGTCATTCGCCGGCGGAGCCGCAGCAAAGCGCCGAGGCGCAGGCTGACGCGAAGACGAAGTGCGAGGAAGAAGCCGAGCGCCATCGCGCGATGGGGCATCCGGTTGCAGATGGAGCATGCGAACCGGCTGCTCAACCTGAAGCGGCCATGGACCGCTCGCAGATGGATCACTCAACCATGGATCATGGTGCGATGACCGCTCAGGATGGCCATTCTGGCATGACAATGCCTGTGGACGCTGCCCGTCCACAGGCATCGCCCGAAAGTCATGAAGGAATGGATCACGGCTCGATGCCGCAGGGCAAGCCCGCCGAAGGCGCGATGGATCATTCGCAGATGAATCACGGCGAGATGGGTCAGGCGGAGGCCAGTTCGTCGATGGACCATGGGCAGATGGATCACAGCCAGATGAACCATGGGGAGACGCCTTCGCAGGACAGGCAGGGCATGGACCATTCGGCGATGCAGATGGGCTCGGACGATGATATCCCGCTGCTGCCGCCTCCTCCAGAAGCAGGGAGCGGCCCAGCGCGCGCGGCGGTCGCCATCTGGGGCGAGGAAGCCATGAACGAAGCGCGCCGCGAGCTTGTCCGCGAGACCGACGGAGGAATGCGCTTCTGGTTTCAGGGCGACCGGCTCGAGTACCGCGCCCGCGAGGGGAAGGATGGATATCTGTGGGACATCCAGGGATATTATGGCGGCGACATCGACAAATTCTGGTTCAAGTCCGAGGGTGAGGGCAGCTTCGGCGAACCCATAGAAGGCGCCGAGGTCCAGGCGCTCTGGAGCCGCGCCATTGCGCCCTTCTTCGATTTCCAGGCGGGTGTTCGCCAGGACCTGACCGGTCCGGAACGCACGCACGCGGTTATCGGTATCCAAGGGATCGCGCCTTACCAGTTCGAGGTCGATGCCGCGGCCTTCGTCTCCACCAAGGGCGATGTGACGGCGCGTTTTGAGGGCGAACTTGATCAGCGCATCACGCAGCGGCTGATCCTTCAACCGCGTGCCGAAATCGCACTTTCCGCTCAGGATATTCCCGAACTCGGCATTGGCGCTGGCCTCGACCGGATCGAGGCAGGTCTGCGTCTTCGCTACGAGTTCGCACGCGAATTCGCGCCCTATGTCGGCGTTTCCCAGGAATGGCGCATCGGCGACAGCGCGGATTTTGCGCGGGCCGCCGGAGAGGATCCGAGCGTCACCAATTATGTCGTCGGTGTGCGATTCTGGTTCTGAAATCTCAAAAAGGATAGAACTTCCATGACCAAGACTTTGACACGCATCGCGGCGACTGCGCTTGTTGCCACGCTGATACCGCTGCCAGCCTTCGCGCAGCAGATGGACCACTCTTCCCATGCGAACCATCAGATGCACGCGATGGACCCTTCGGCGGACGATGTTGCGGGCGCTGAAGAAACCCTCAAGGCCTATCGCACCGCTCTTGAAGCGCGCGACGCGCAGGCAATGCGCGCGCTCTTCGCCGAGGACTCGGCGATCTTCGAGAATGGCAAGGCCGAAGGAAGCTTTGCCAATTACATGGAGCACCATTTGGGCTCCGAGCTCGACGCGATTGTGAGCTTCACCTTTACCGACCCCACGCTGACCGTCACCCGGATGGGGCACATGGCCCATGCCTATGAGACGTATGGCTATCGCATCGAACTTAGCGATGGCCGGGTGATCGAGCGCGACGGCGTGGCGACATCGGTGCTTGCTCACGATGCGGACGGGTGGAGAATCGTCCAGTACCATTCCTCGTCGCGCGCGCCGCGCAACTGATTACGGCTTTCGAAGAGGTAGCACCGGTTGGCAACGCCGTCGCTGAAGCTGCGCCTGCATGTGCTCGGCAGCAAGATCCACAAATGGCTGGCGATTTTCGTCGGTGTCCAGGTTCTCTTGTGGATGGGAACCGGCGCCCTCATGTCGTTTCTCGACCTGGAAGAAGTTCGCTCCGAACATGTCGTTTCGCGTGAACAAGAGGCGCTGCCCGCCGATGCCCCGCTCCCGGCCTGGGTCGCAAACGACGGTACTCTTGCAGCGGTAACGACACGTTCGCTCGACGGCGATGCCGTGACCGAGGTCCGCAAGGTTGACGGTAGCGTGAGCCTCCACGATCCGGTGACTGGGCGTAAACTCTCCCCCATCTCGGCGGCAACGGCAAAATCCATCGCCTTGCGCGCATGGACCGGGCCGCGCACGACCATCGAGGCCGCACGGATCGTCGATGACCCCATCGGAACCGAGTTTCGCGGCCCTTTTCCGGCCTGGCAGGTCACCTATGCTGACGAGGCTTCGACGCGCATCTACATCGATGCCGCCAGCAGCACGCTCGGGGCGGCGCGCAGCGATACATGGCGCCTGTTCGATTTCATCTGGGGCCTCCACATCATGGACTGGACCGAGCGCGACCGCATCAACAGTTGGTGGCTGCTGCTGTTCGGCATTGGCGGCACGATCATAGCCCTGTCGGGTTTCGTCCTGCTGGCGAACCGGATGCCGAGGCTGCGCCGCCGCGCAAAGAAGAGCAAGCTCGCCTGAGCCCATGGGGCTTATTCGCGTGGGCGAACGCCTTACCCTCGTTCGCCAGGCCGAACGCGGCCAGGAGCCGAATGCGTTCGACGATCGCGATGATGCCGCCAGCAAGCGTGACCACCCGGGCGCACTTCAGTCGCGCTGAACTATCAAATTAATGCGAGGGGCACGCGGCTGCCGTGCGTATCAGGCACATAGGTCGCACTTTAACTGCAGGGTCGGGAGACATACGAGACATGAAATCCCCCTCATTTCTGGCGCTGCTCGCCGCAAGCCTGCTCTTCGTCGGACCCGTTCAGGCTCATGGCGACGAAAAGCACGGCGAAGAGGCGAGCGCCGCGCCTGCTGCCACCAATGGCGATGTGCACGACCAGGCGGCCATGGCGCAGATGGGCGAGACTGCGGATGCTGGCGAGTCCTCCGGCGCGCACGATGAAGCGGGCGCAGCCCATGACGAGGCCGGTGGCCATGCGGATGAGAGCGAAACCGGCGTCATGGCCGTACTGAAAAAGCTGCATCCGGCAACGATCCACTTCCCGATCGCCTTGTTTTTCATGGCTGCGGCCACCGAATTGTTCGTGATGCGCCGGAAAGGAGCGGGCCTGGAAAGTGCGGTGCGCGTACTCGTCTACGGCGGAGCAATCGGCGCAGTCGTCGCAGTTCTGTTCGGATGGATTCACACCGGTCTGTGGTTCGGCGGCGATACTGTCATGCAAGTCCATCGATGGACCGGTATGCTGATCGCGGTTCTCGGTATTGCGATGGCATACCTCGCGAGCAGGCCGAGCCAGAGCCGCGCATGGTTGCGCGCGTCGATCTTCTCCATGGCGGCACTCGTTCTCATCCAGGGGTTCCTTGGCGGCGAGCTCGCGCACGGACCGGACCATCTTGGCGTTTCGTGGCTCTGAAGGAGTTGAATAACATGCGAATTCTGAAATCGAACACCGCGATAGCATTTCTCGCGACCGCGCCATTGACGTTCGCTCTCGCCGCTTGTGACCAAGCGCAGGAGAGCACACCGGCTGCTGAGGTTTCGCCTATGGGCGGAACTGCGGTGATGCCTGGCACGGCACCCGAGGCGGGTCTTGCAGACCCGGCAACCTCTCCCTCCGAAAATGAGGCAGCGGCCGCACGTCAGGACGCTCTTTCGACAATTGGCGCCGCCACGCCTGCGTCACGGCGCGCTGTCCCGCCCGCATCACGCGCAACTGCCACACCCGCAGCGCCAGCAACGCGCACGCAACCCGCGAGCGAGGCGACCCCGCCCGCCGATCCCCATGCGGGCCATGACATGTCCTCGATGGCCGATCACGACATGGACAGCATGTGATCGGGCGCGTTCCCCGGTGACACGGCTATTCAGGAGATACCTTGGGCAGGAAACCGCAACGAACATCGCAAGATCAGGAAAGGACGGCCCCGCCTCCCCCCGAAGCCCTGCGGGTCGCAGGTGCCCCCAAGGGGCCGTCCAGGAACCCCGCGTGAAGCCCAACCCGACTCGCGGGGTTCCGCTTGCCCGGCTTTGCTGTCCCCGTGCCAGGCGCTTGCCGGCATGGCATTGTGCTATGTGAGCAGCGCGCAGAAAATCGCCTCGATGATTATGAAAGCAACCGCATCTGTCGGAATCGGGAAAAGCCGGAGCGTTGTCGGCTTGGGAGGACGAAGGTAAGCGGTTCACTTAGCGTCTATGGATTGAGCCCGAAGTAGAACGGCCGCATTCGTCCAATCGACGAGCAGAGTATTTCATTCGATCTCAGACGCAAAACCAGCGCGGAAATAGACGGATATCCGCCAAAAAGGGCTGCTAGTCGCTGCCAATCGCAGATCCGTAAGCGGAGACCTAAACTGCTAGCGATTGGTGATTGATCGCTTTTTGCCGTGGATTGAGAGTTTGGCCGAACGGCTTGTCTGCTTGAGAACAACACTAATAGCCGACTGACCGCTAGCGGCCCCTCTCCAGACGTTCTTACAAGCCGGATCCTTTTCCTCGCCCATTCATAACCGCCAAGCGCACGGCATCGCTCAATTCATCGTTCTCATCGTCGCGGGCTGGCGCTGGAAAGCGCGAGAAATGGGTCGACTTCTTTCTTGGAACGGACCTTTCCGGCTGGTTCTCTTCCAGCTTCTTCGGTTCTGCCTTGCCGCGCTTCTCCTGGGCCGGCGCAGCGGATCTGCTCTTGCCTTTGTTCGCTGCCTTTGACGAAATAACCTTTCTGTCAACGACCGCTGGATCGTGGAGCATCTCTCCGTTTTCCCGCACGAGGGCGTATCCTTTTGCTTTCGCGACTTCCTTACAGATATCGAGGAACTCCTTCGAGCCTGCGACGAGAATGCGGTCACCGCGGGCGTTTGCCATGGCCAGGCTGGCCGCGACCGCATTCCTTTCGATCCGATGGATGATCAAAACAACACCGACATCGGTGACCGCGAGACTGCCGTCAGCATCGCGATACTCCACGGTGTGATCGCGATGGCGGCTAATCAGGCCGTAGTCACTCGCGATCGCCTCGTCTCGCAAGATGTTCGGACTGAAGACCATCTCTGGAAGGCCGACCTTGATGGGGTCGGGGCAATTGGCCTCGTACCACGCCTCGCGGCGTAGCTTGTTAGCGGCGATGGTGGCGCGAGAGCGATCAAAGGCCTTTTTCACCTCAGCCTCTGCCAAATCGAAGCATAACTTGAGACGTGCTTCTGCAATCACAGCTTCATAGGTCTCTTTTTCGACCCGGGCCTTTTTCTCTAAAAATTTGCGTCTCGCTTTGATCTGCTCCAACGCCTCGTTCAGGGCTTCCCGTACGCGGGAACGTTCTTCGCGAAGCGCGGCCAGATAATCCTCGTACGGGTCCTTTTCGCGTAATGGATCGGGCGTAAATTCTCCCAACTTTTTCGTCATCTCGCCGTAAGAAAATTCCCGACCGAAGTCGCTCGCTTTCATCCGCACCTTACCGATGACAATCTCTGCACCCGAACCTTTCTCGCGGTATGCCGCATTCACTTTGTTGAGGCGATTGTGCAGATCCTGCCAACTTCGCGCTTTTCTCAAGGCTTCGGCAATCGTCTCAAATTCTGGATTGCGCGACTTCTCGGGAGCGGTCTTTTTGCGGGTGGCGCATCCATCGCGCGACCCATCCGCGCGCCGCATGACCTTTCCCGTCAGGCGTTCGCGGACCTCGCCACAGCACGCGGCGTAGATCGCGTTCCGCTCGGGCGACCAGCCTTGCGCATCTTCAATGAGCGCGGCGACCTGGTGAAGTCGATCAATTTCCCAACCATTGCCGGGGCTGACCACCTTTTGCTTCGCAAGGTCGATCCTGTTGACCACGAGATGAAGGTGATAATTTTTTGTGTTTGAATGAGTGGCCCAGACGATCTGGCAATCTTGGTAACCCATCTCCTGCGCGAAGATGTCTACTGCGTCCTCGATCTCTTTCAAGGCAGGTCGTTCGTGCGATTTCCAGCTCATGACGTAATGCTCGATCGGATCGACTGCGCCAGGCGTGAGCAAATTGGCGGCGAGCATCTGGCGCTGAAGCCCGACGAGCGCGCTCCCTTCTAAACAACGAGTGCCGTGCAGATCGACCTTCTCCCCGGGCTCAATGACATGGCCGGCGAGAACTTGCGTATCAAGCACATAACTCGCAAGCGCATTCTCGCCGTCGGCGTCCAGTACTCGGCCCGCGCTGGCGTTCAGCACGTAGGTTGAGAGCACATTCACGATCGTTCGGATTTCGTCGAGCGAGCGCCGCTTGCGGGGAGCTTTTTTGCGGATGCGTTTGACGATCATTTGGAGGCATCCGGCCCGATTGGCGTTTGGGAAAGCTCGCGAACCAATGCGCGAAGTTCGTCCAGAGCATGCAGATCGCAGCGCCCATTGATCTCAAGTTTGTGTAACAGACCGACGAGCTTCGCCAATGCCGCCAGCGCTGGCGTCGACAGGATCGGCGTGTCAGTGACTCGCCTGTATAGATATGTAGCAACAGGAAGGTTGGCAGCCAATGCTGCAACCTTGATTTCCTCGATCTGGTGCGGCTTCAGGCGCAACGATACTGTCTTTGTCATTCTAAATTTCCCTGTGCGAGAAGGCGCCCGCCGAGCACAGATCTGAACGTGTAAACACGTTCCAACCTGCCTTGAATTTTCCTCCCTGATTGGGAAAGGAGGACGCCTTTGTTGAGACTTCCGCGGGCCCTGTCGGCTCGCGTTTGAGATTTCTTGGAAGAGCCCGGGAGACTGGGCTCAGCAAATTCTAGGATAAAGCGAGATTGCCTTATCCTCGCTGCATGAAAATGCTGACCGCATCGAGAACCGTTCTTGAGCGCGTTTGCGAGAACGAGGCGAGCCAGAATGATTCACTCGTTGGGTATCCGAAGAATGCAGAAATCCGCATATCGGATACTAATCGCTCATCGCATCGTACCGGCACATAAGTTCGCCACGGGACCGATACGACTCCTGCCCAGGATACTTGCATGACTCGTAGAGCCTAAGCAGGTGATAGGGGTCCGCGTTTGTGCCTCGCGCGCTGGCGAAATTTACGACAGCGACGAGCGACTCGTCCAAGGGGGCTTGGCGACGACTCCAGTCCACGCTGCCGCCCACGGCCTGTTCGACCTCTTCAGCGAAATGAATTTTCGCGAAAGATTCCTCTGAGAACCACAGCGGCCGAACAACGCCTGTAGCGTGGAAGATAAGGAGACCGATCCACGCAAATGCGAACGCAGTGAGAAAGATGGCTGCGCCTGACAAACAGGCCTTGTAATATGCCTGTTGGGTAGAGGGCGACGATTCGTGCACCTTCTTGATGGCCTTCTGCAGGAGCCTATCGAGTGCTGGACCAGAATCGATTTCGACGGAATCATTGATTGTCTTGCGCGCACCCTGGATTGTATTATCCAGTCTGTTGACCGCCAACAAATCGACGAGCAGACGAAAAATGAAGGATGGGCTTTGCGCCATGCCATCTGGAGCCTGTGCTAGTATGTCGCGCAACTGAGAATTCTCATCGGCGGTCATCTCACGACCACTCAGAGCTTTGAAGCGCTCGTGGATGTTCAGACTGGTGACGCTCATGCGAACCTCCGGATAACTGGAGCGAACGTCTCATCGATTTGCGCGAGAAAAGCCTCAAGATCTTCGACGAGCCAAGGATACTGCCACAGTTGCGCAGCTGCAGAATTGAGAGAGAGCCCTTTTTCATCAATCACCTTGCGGAGGCCATCAGGCATGTTGGGAAGGACAATTTCCTGCCCGCCACCATCCAGGAAATCCCTGCGCGTCTTGCTATTATCCCACAGGCTGAAGTCCTCGCGCTTTGCTTTGCGAAGGCTCAATACTGCAAAACTGCGGTCGAAGCTGACTTGCCGGCCATAGCCCCGCAGCAAGTTGACGCTGTCATATCCCGGCGCACAAACCCACAGCCGCAGGTGCGGTCGTTCAACGTAGCGCAGGGTTGCCTCCAGCCGCGGTAACTCCCTTTGGAAAACCTCTCCAACCTGAGACGGCAGGTCAAGAAGTACTGCCTTAGCTGGATCGACGTCCAAAATCGCTTCGAACAACCGGTCCCAGCCAATTTCGGCGTTAGAGTGGAACCTCGTGACATCGGCGTCAGCATTGAACCGGGCGAGGTGGGCGTTGTCGAAATCGCCATCGAAGCCCGCCCACCCTATGGCTCGGCGCTCAAGAGCGGCTGCGAAAGAATTCGCCGTAAAGCTCTTCGATATGCCGCCCTTCGTACCCTCGAACGTCAGCACGGGAAAGGGGCGGTGGATCGGGAGGGCAGGCGTGGGAAGTTCCGGCGGAGAATTGACCCCGCATCCTTGAGATTTAATTTGCATTAGATTTACCTTTGCTCATGCTCGCGCGTTGGCGCGATGCCGGCCGCATCAAAGAAGCTTGGAGTCTACATTTTCGACGTAGGCTGGTTCGCCTTCGGGAGGAGTGCGGGGCGGGTAGGGCTTCGCTGGCCGAGAGGCGGGTGAAGGTTCCTTGGCTGCGCGCGCGCTCCGTGGCGACGATGGCTTCGGCTTTTTCGCCAGTTCCTTGCGAGCGTCGCTAAGCCCCTTCTTGAAGGTGGCAAGGCCGATATCTTCGCTCTCAAGAATGCTCTGGATCTCCGCATCATCGAGTTCAGATGAGCTGAAATGGGGCGCCCCTTTGAGTACGATCCTGGCAATTTCGAGAGCCCGCACCTTGGCCGGGACTTTTTTGATTGCATTGGCGCGATTTACAATCGCCTCAGCCGCACCGCGCGTATCTTTTGCCTGACACACCTTGCTGACGGACTTGCGCATATCATTCGCCCCCGTCGGATTGGTCGCCGCCGAAAAGAGGCAGGTTCTTCACGAATACCCAAAGATCGTCCGGGCGAATGAGCGTCCGACGACCAGCCTTCCGGCCGACGAGAGTTCCGTCCTGCAAGGCGAGGTAGAGCGTCGATCTCGAAAGGCAGGCAATACGGGCCGCTTCCTCGACGGTGTAGGCAAATGGCTCAGATCCGTTTCCGTTCGGGTCTGGGTTCTTGATTGGGTATTTCATGTCCGTTTCCTTCTTTGTGGATGCGGACAAACGTACCTGCGTCGGCCAATGGCCTAGAGTGCAAGAATTCAGGAATTTTTCGGCATTTCCTACACAGTCTTCATGGGAGACCGAAATCTGACCACTCGGCAATAATCAATCCGGGGAGATTGAGGCGCTGCGTTCATGCCGGGGTTCATAATCGTGCACCCTTCGAAATCCGATGGCTTGCCAAGACGAGTGGCTATGGAGTTAGGTCGCCCGGTAGCTTTGGCTCGTGGGCGACCTATCCAGATTGAAGCGTCAGAATATGATAAAATCAGAGGGGATGCGTTTCGATTCTCTGTACGCACCTGCGATTGTGTTGGCGCCCAACTTTCGGCCAACAATAGGAAATGCTGCGTCTCTCATAAAGCGGACTGCAGGGCCGCCTCTACCAGCATCATCAACGCTAATGCCCACATTTCCACCGACCCAAGTCTCCTCATAAAGGTTGCCAAGCCGAGCGAAGAGGAGTTGGAGGTTTACCGAAGGCTTGCGTCCCCGTTCTTCGCCACCGTCTTCAAGGCTGATTAGGCGATCGCATTCCTTCACCAGCTTCAAAAGCGATCTGAGTGTTTCATTTGAGTCAAGATTGTCTGACTCGAAAACGCCCCCGATAGAGAGGTGACCGATGTTGAGATCGCGAACCCTGCTGCCTGCGTTCAAGTCAAAACAGTTCAATAGCCGAAGTGCGTTCGACCGAACTTTGCAGTAGTGGTCCAATCGTTGTGACGAGGTCGCGATCGTAGATACGGACTTTTGAGCCTCGTAAAGTGATGCGATCGAATCCAGTCTGTTCTGGAGGCGATACAGCGCATCGGCATCCAGTGGCTCGAAAGTCTCCGGTTGGCCCCACCTGGCAACGCGATCTAGCGCTTCGCAAGCTGCTCTAGAAAAGAGCTTCCTCGATGGTTCCAGCTCGCTGGCCGGCTCGGCTTTAATCTGAGAATTCAATGATTTTCCTTTATGGTTCCTGAGCCGAAGACGGGCGCCCAGCTTCCCGGACGCCGCCCGTGCACCCCAACCATTAGGATTTAGTGACCGCTACTTCGAGGGCCTCGAAACGTCGCGGCATGAAGTGTGATGCTTATAAACGCTGACCCGTTTCACTAATCTCGGGCACTCGGTCGCAACTCATTCAAAGGGCCAATGTGGCCAAAGCCTTTAATGCTGCTTCGCTGATTAAGTGACCGTAGTGTTTTTCGATCATTTCGGCAGACGTTCCCGAAATCTGCGCAATGGTGAGGAGCGGCAAGCCGGCCGTTACGAGATCCGTAATCGTGCTATGTCGGAGCGAATACGCTGTAGTTTCATTGCTAAGGCCTGCTTTTTTTGCAGCTGCCTTGATTGGTACTTTCCAAGTATTCTTGTCCCACTGTTTGCCATTGGCTCGCATGAACAAAGGTGCATTGAGCATCTTGTTCTGAACTTGTTCTTCCATAAGTTTCGCGGCGTCTGACGGTATCTTGATCCGTCGCGGTTTGCCTTTCTTGTCCTTGCCAATGGTCAGTTCGCTTGTCCGCTTTTCAAAATTGCGGACACGCAATGATGCCAAGGCTCCAGGCCGAAGCGGCAATAAGCATAAAGCGCGAAAGAAGGGCGCGGCTTCCTTGTCGAGGTTTTCAAGAAGCTTTTTGCGCTCAGAATGATCAAGGTAGAGCGTTCGACGACCATCAGCACCGGGAGTAGGTTTCAATGCTTCTTGCCAAGCTGCATCTGTTTTAGGGTCTCCAGGAGACAAAACTGTCGCTAGAGCCGCACGAACGGCAGCCATATCGCGATTAACGGAAGAGGCTGCGCGCTCCCGGTAGATGTTTTCCCCACTCTTACGACGAGAAACCAATGCGGGCTTGGCTTCCAAGCGCTTCCGCCAGTCTTGCAGATGGCGACGGCGAAGCTTTCCCAGCTTTATCTTAGCGATAGGATCGCTGTAGATGTGCCGCCTGAAACGGCCAGCCGCATCGGGCCTCGTCTTGGCATATTCGCCGCAGACATCCGCTACGGTTTCAAACTTGATTTTTACGTTGCCGCCACTTTCGACGAGATCAGCGAGAACCTCAGTGTCTCTTTTGGCGGCGGCAAACATCTCATTCCCAAGAAGCGTTCCGTAGTCCCCCAGTGATTTGACCTGATAACGGCCCTTGTCGTCGTCATATATCCGCGCAATCCATGTGCCTTTGCCTCCACGTTTGGAAGGCCGAAAACCGATAAAGCACCCTGCTCGCAACCGCTGCCAATGCGGCTCGCGCTCGGCCTTCAGCCTATTCCGGTCACCAACTCTGCTCAGGTCTGTCATTGCCGTCCAATCTGTATGTAATGAGTATGGAATACAACTAGGGACACACTAGGACAAGCTTAGACTTTAAAACATGGGTTTAGGAGGATTCTTGCCTCAGGATTGCCCAGACCTCTGCCCTCCGAAGGCAGAGGTCACAGGTTCGAATCCTGTCGGGTGCGCCATTTACGTTCGAAGGTGGGTACTGTGCCTTTTTGCATGGTGCCCACCCGACCAACGCCACGGGCGATATCGTTCGTGCCTCCTGTAATCCTTATGATGTCCGAGCCCACTTCGACGCGTTCGACGATCATTCTTGCATAGGCTTGTCGCATAGCAGGGTCGTCACCACGCAACTTGTCCCGAAGCAGCTCGGCGAATTGCTCAATCCGTTCACGAGTGATCCTTCGGTCCGAACTGGCCAGTTGCCTTTCCAGCAACACGATGTCTGTCTTCACTTGAGCGAGTTGGGACGAGAGATCGCCATGCTTCTTCGAGAAAATGGCGTCGCTTGATGAAAAATGACCGTCAGCCACAAGATCGAGCAACCGCTCGAGGCCAGCTTCGAGGTGGGTTTTGCGACCGCGCAGCGACTTCAAGGATTCGCGTCGTTCGGAGATGGCTTGATCGGAATGGTCGAGCCATCCCGCCAGAAGGGCCTTCAAGCGTTCTGGATCGAGAAGTCGAGCCTCGATCGCGTCGAGAACCGCCTCATCCAGTTTGGTCATCGTTATGCGGTTGCCTTTGCATGCCGTTTGGCCAGCGCGGGCTTTGTTTGAACAGGCGTAATATCGATACCGACCACCTTTGCCGGTCGATAAGGTCATGCCACCGCCACAGCCGTCGCCGTCACACCCGCACTTCGCAAGTCCGATCAGAAGATTGCTGGTCGTTGTGACCCGAGCTGGGGTCATTGTCGGTCGTTTTTGGACCAAGCGCGCTTGGACCGCTTGGAAGTCTTCTTCCGATACGATCGGTGGAACCGGGATCGGAATCCATTCTTCCTCCGGTCGTGTCACGCCCAGCTTGGTATCTCGCTTGTTGTAGAAGGCGACGCCGACATAGGCCGTATTGCGAAGAATCTTCTGCACGTTGGAAACGTGAAATTTCTTGCCGCGATTCTTGTAGCCATTCTTATTGAGCCACCCAGCGAGACGCGTGATGCCCAGCGGGAGTTCGCCCGGCGGTCCGTTGAGATAGAGGCTGAAGATCTTCCGCACCACGAATGCCTCATCGTCGAACAACTCAAGCTTCTTCTTGATCTTGCTGCCCCGCTTCTCCGCCTCATAGGTTCGGTAACCAAGCGGCGGCGTCTGACCGTTCCAGAAGCCCAGTTCGGCATTTTTTTGCATTGCCCGTTGCGTATGCTTGGCCGTCTCGCCCGACTGATATTCGTCAAACAGAGCGAGCATCCCCATCGCGAGATCCGACGCTTCGTCATCGCCAAACTCCTGCGTGATCGAGACGATCCTTACCTTCGCGCGGCGAAGCTGCGCTCGATACTGCATGAAGTGAACGGCGTTGCGAAATATCCGCGACAGCGAATGCACGACAATGATATCGTAGGGCTTGTCATCGGACGTAGCCGCGTCGATCATCCGCTGGAATTCGGGACGATTGTCGTCGGTCGCCGACGCACCCGCATCGATCCTCGTTGCTACGAGTTCGGCATTGTTCGCCTCACACCACTTTTCCGCGCGCGCGATCTGATCCGGGATCGACAGGTCGTTCGTGGCCTGTCGTCCCGTCGATACGCGCGCGTAGACGCAGACTCTCGGCCGGGCATCACCACTCATTCTCTTTTCCTCTCGAACAGTTCATGCAATTCTCCTCCCAGAAGTTTGTCGACGAGCTCTAATTCAGCGTCGCTGCAGGCAAAGCTTTCGGGAAGCAGGTCGACCACGCACCGGCCGCCACAATCTCCTTTCGTTTCTCCGTCCCGATTGTTCATGCTGACTTTGTCGCACGAATCGGGGAGACCAAATTCCAACCTATCCCCGAAAGGGTTCAACCTCTTGGAATGGTGCGAATTTCGCGCGCTACGCCACGACCTAGACTTGATAGCTTCGTCAAGTCGATTGGTTCAGTTGTTCCGACCAATGGCTATCGACCAAGTCCCTTCCTTCATCGGCAAGGAGAGATCGAAGGAACTTCCCGAAGCCTGACGGCAGGAGTTGCCGTGCGAGCAACATGAGGTGAACATGAGGTACGCCCGGGCGCGAGGCCCGAGCCGGCACGTGCATAACAGCAATCGCCGGTGCGCCATATGTTCTCACGAGTGTCATCCCGAATGCGCGTCCTGTCTCCCATGCGCTATGAAGTTGGATGGGATCGCCTGGCTCGTCGACTTCCGGGAACCGCAAGGTCACGATGATGGCGAGATCCTTGACCTCCCCGAAGCTCTGGTCGTCGTAGGCTTCGACGAGGCGCCGCGCCGTATCAAAATCGTCACTCGCCCCAACCGGCAGCAGGACGTCATGCCGATAGCATGAAGGCAAGGGCCACGGTGCTGCCCAGTCTTTTGGTGCCGACACCGGGAAGAGGCGCTTCGCGACAAACCTCGTGGCGTTGAGGCCATTCGTGCCTTCGGCTTTTGCGACTCCGAACGACAGATTGGGGTGCGCGCCCACTACGGGATCGTAGTCCAATCCTGGCGGCGCTTTCATTTTCCGGGCCATCAGGCGACCTCTCGCCCGAAGGTCAGATTGGCGATCAGCTTCGCTGCACGGCAAAGGCCATCGCTCCGCTCGTCCTCCGACGCAAATGGAGGGATGTCCAAGGCTTGCAGCCCTGTGCGGTTCAAAAGAAAATGACGGCCCGGATGGGGGCCGACGAGCCAGGTGCGGTTTTTGCCGTCGATAAAGAGCCGGTGGCGCGTAGTTGCGTTCCTAGCCGTCGAGAAGAAGCTGAAGATGACGTCATCGAGCACCTCGGGGAAGAAGCCGTGATGCGCGAGAAGGACGTCGACGCCGCCTTTCGAACCAACAAATTGCATGGCTCGATCGAAGGCCGGCGGAAGGCACGGCGTCGTCGCAATCACCAAGTGAATGTCGGGAAGATAGAGGGCTCCGGCGGGAAGGCCGTGCCCGATCTTGTAGCCTCGAGCCTGCTCGGTCAGGCAAAGCATCAAAGAGCTCATGCGCTCGCTGACGATTGATGGTTTGAAGAGGGGATTGTTGTTCATTGGGAAGCTCCGTTTTCGTTGGCCGCTTCCCTCTATTTTTCATTCCGAAGGAAGCTTGCTCCCTCCCTTCCATTCCATTTCCGCGCCAGCGGCGCGCATCCTTCACCTTCCTCTTTGCTGGTTCATCATCTCCTGTAGCCGGCGCAGCCTCTCAAAATCCTCATCAGCCGACGATGAAGGCTCGCTCGACGTTGGGATCGGGGGTGTTTCCTTGGTCTGCTCGGATATCTCGGTCCGGCGACGTTCAGGTTCTCTTGCGAATTCTTGGCCGAGATCGGCCTCGCCAGTCGCCTGCCCGGCATTTTTCAGCTCAGCGTCAGGCTGCGGTGGCGTCGCTGGCGATTTTTCAGGCTGCTCTTTCGATTTCGGAGCTGCGTTTTCCACCTGTCTGGTGACTGACGCGAAACGATCAATTTCTCCCATGGGATTTGATCGCACGTCGACACCGCCCGTCGGTCTCGGACGTGCCCTCTTCGTTTGATTCTTGCTGGGTGCAGCCGGTGCCGTGGCGTCAGGATCTGACGAACCAGCGGACCTGGCTCGCAAATGTGCGCGAAGGCGCTCTTGTCGAGCTCGCATGTGGAGGTCGACAGGCCGAGCGGCTCCGGCCGGTTCTATCGTCGAAGCGGGCCTTGGCGAGGTGAAATTCTCCGAAAGCGTCGATGGAAGGTCCTGGACCTCGTCGAGCATCTTGGCTGTGACCGTCGATCGGACCGGCCTCTGGCGGCTTGCTGCGACTGAAGAGGAATAGAGGTCTAGAATTTCCCGACTTCGCGATTGGGCGAGCTCCAGCCGTCCTATGGCGTCTGCTATCGAGGATCTCACTCGTCCTTGAATAGCATCCAGACGCACCTTCAGCCTGGAATGAGCGGTGTCTATGGAGATACTCAGGCCTCCGCTGCGCCGAAATGGAGCCGATGAAACACTTCGCATTCGATCTTCGAAAGACGTAAATCGTGCTGAAAGATGTTCGTGGAGGGCTTCGACCCTAACCCGGCGTGTCGTCAGGCGACCCTCAGGACCGAAGGGGTGCGCATTCTCCGATCGGACCTCGTCCTTCATTTTCGAAAGGCGGGAGAGTGTCTTTGCCGACGCTACGCCTAGAAGTCGTCCGAGCTCCAAGGAGCGGATCGATCGCTTTAATCCCGCCAAATTGTTCGATAGATGCTCTTGGCACGAGTTCAATCTGGCATGTGCCGCGCTGGTTGATCGGTCTTCCGTCGTGGCTATGAGCGCTAAGCGATCATGTAATGTTCGCGATATGGCTTCGATGCGCGGTGGATGCCTCTGCAGGCTAGCTCGTATGTCCGCTACAAGTGATCGGAACCGATTCAGGCGCGCCAATCGGGTTTCATTGGCTTTGAGGCGACGCATCGCCCAGGTTTTGATTTGGCCATTCTTTGGCGGCGGGGGCGGCATCCCTCGGGCTTGGTTACTGAGCGGCGTGTAAATCTTCGCAATCTGAGCGCGGTGCAGATGATCGTTGATCGTCGCCACCACCGCCTGACGTCGACAGCGAATGCCTTCGGGGCAATTAATATCGGTGTTCTTGGCGAGGCCAAACGACCATTCGAACGGTTCGAGGCGTCTCGCCGGTCGCAATGAGTAGATAAGGTGGCAATGGTAATTTCGCTGGTCGCCACCTCGATCGGGCTTGTGTAGCGCGGCAACAAACGGAAGCCCGCGCTCGCGAAAGAAGCCGCAGATCGCATCGACCGTTTCGCGCCGCTGCTGCGCGGTCATCTCGTAGGGAAGCGAGATGATTTCCGTACAGTAGACGTTCGCATTCCTGCGATCGTGACGCTCGACATCCTCCAGCGTACGGAGAAAGGCGACCAATTCGCTACGGTCGTCGGCAATGTTCGACCACCAGCCGCGCTCCTCATCTTCCAACGCATCCTCGCGGGTAATGTAGCGAGATGCACGAACGGCCTCACCTGATCGCCAGACCCTTTTGCCGCGTGAGGCGAGGCCTCTGGCGACAAAGCTGAAGTGCAGCGAGAACTTTCCGTCTGGTCCGCGCGCGATGCTCGTTCCGATTGATCCTTCGCAAATACCTTTCGTGCGATGATAGAGCTTCTTCGCCGTCCGATGTCCGAGCCTAGGTCGATGGTTCTCAGGCACCTTGATCCTGATGCCATGTCGGCGAAGCCGTTCCAGCTCCTGCTCATCCTGCCGGATACGCCGTCGATGGAGCCGATCCCGTTTAGCGTCGTCCCGGGCGGCAGCCCGACTCGCCATCGTATCGCGGTAGCGAGCCGATCGGGCAGCCTTGAGCACGTCTGCGAATGCCGCATTTCGTGATTTCAACGACTGTGACTCAAGCTGCATCTTCGACCTATTCTGCTTCTCGAGGGGGGGGGTGGGTTGGTGTTGCTCGGGTCGCTTCGCAAACGAGAAACACTTTATCGCGCACCACCCCCCTCTCACTTCCACTCTTCGTAAAGCGAGCTGGTATTTCCTATCCCAACCTGTCCGGTGTCGGCCGAGCGGTGGGGTAGTTGCGGATAGGTTGGGATTTGGTTGTGGCGAATCCGCTATGATGATCTCATGACGACCAATCGAACCGATCCCGTTCTGACGGAACTTCTAGAGCAGCTTGATGGAATGAGCGCAGCTCTCAATGCCGACCTCGTGTCCACCGAAGCTCCGCTCACCGAACTGCGTCGACTGGCAAACGTTGCTCCGCATCGACGCGGAGGCCCGCATTCAATGGATGCCAATAAATACCGCTTGGGTTCTGCGCTGGTATTGATGGGATTGGAGGATCTAGATGTTCGGTTCCTTACTGGTCTTCTTGCCCGCCCTCGCCTGATGGTAAAATGGATGGGCGAAGCACTTCTCCAACATCCCGATGCGCGGATTGTATCGCTACTTCAAACTATCCAGAACTCCGATGTGAGGTCAGATTATTGCAGGCGAACGGGTGCCGCAATCGCATGGCGATGGAGGAAGCGATTGTATGACGCGGCGGTGCGGTCATTCCTCGAAAGCGGGAGGTGCGGAGAAGATGAGCCGTGGAGGAAGCGCACCGTCACCGTCGATCAAGATTACCTCATCGATGAAATATGTGAACTCTTGGATTTGCCGAGGCGCGTTTTCTGCAATCGCGGTGAGGCCTTCGACTGGATAAGGGCAATCGGCGGGAATCCGAATTATTGGACCGCGCCTGATTTTCCTTCGGAGCAAGCATGATGCCCATCGAGCTACCCGATGATATCGACGCTACTTTCGCTAGCTTCCAGGAAAAGGAACGCGAACTCGAAGCTGCGTTGAACAAGGCCAATTCGGAGCAACAAGAAGGCCGTACGGGGTATGCGTCCGTGTTGGAGGCGCAAAAACTTTCAAAAGATCTTCAGATTATGGCGTCAGGGTTACTCGCAAAAATCGATGAGGCGAAAGCGGCAATCTCGTGAATAAGCAGATATCGGGGCATCCAAGTGAACGAAAGAAGAATAGATCGGCGCTTTCGGAGCAGGCTCGTGAAACGCGTGAAAGGCATCGTCTGGCGAGCCTAGAACGAGAGTGCGTTGCATCGGATTTCGCGTTTATTCCTGACACATATGGCCTCCCGGGGCCTGAGGGCATGGAGGCCTATTTTTGGGACGTCTATGAGGGAAACTTTTATGGCGAAACGGACAATCTAGCAGCTTCGAGGAGGCTGTTTCATCCTGAGTTCACGGATTTTCGAGACCTGCCTTTAGGCTATTTGAATAGATGGACGCTCACGATCCCGGACGACTACATTCCAAAAGGTAGAGACATCGAAGCACAATTGACGAAGCTTTGTAGGCAAATGATCCATCGTGGGGAGGCAGAAGACCTTATTCATGAAGTCATTATGGGATGGTCGGGCACCTTAAATGAGGACAGCGCAGAGCGGCTGAAACGCCATGTCGATAATCTCGTTCAAATGTCGAAATATCGTCCTGATCTATATCAAGACCTTGTCGCGGGTCGGCTGGATCGAGTCCTTGAGGCGCTGCACAAGGGCGAGGCCCTAGATGGCCTCCGGAGTGATGTCGTAGAAGAAACGCTGCATCGCCATTCACTTCTTTGGGGGGCGCATGATCTGCAGGTGTTCATCTTTTTTGCTTTCTTCAGCGAATCTCCAGCTTTCTCCGTCTTTGAGAAAAACGATATGAAGCTTCTACCTCCTGCATCAATGCTCGGAACCTTTTCTGCTCAATTCGAACTTTTTAACCGCCTTCAAGCGATTAACGAGATGAGCGACGAAAGGGAAAAGGAAATAGCGCTCGCAGAACTTGAGGCTAATTTAGAAAGCAAGCTCCCTGGCGTTATCCAAACAGGCAAGTTCTACGAACCCTATAAAACCGAAAACGATGTCGAGAGATGGAAGGGCGAAATCCAGCGATTGATTTCATGCCCGACCTCGCCATTGTCGATTGCCCTTGCCCCCTTCTCAGAGGATAATTTCGCGCCAAATTTCTCGCAAAAGTGGTTTGGTTGTCCTGCGCTGGAAGCCGCTTTCGTTTGCTTGCTTCGCTTCATGCAGATGGAGCGTGATCTGCGTCCAAACTTGCGGACATTGATAAAGAGAGGTTCGTGCGCGTTCGAAATCAAACCTTTTTCGGCCAAGAGCTTGGGGCGGGGGAGCGTGCAGAGATGTTTAAGTCTGATGAACTTGTATCGGTGCCACGTGGCGTCGGGAATGAATCATAATGGACGAGGCGCGTCTCTTAACGCCGGGGACCAGACGCGCAGAAATGCAATTCGCAGGCTCCAGCGCGATAAGGATCGGACGCCCGAGGAGCAGGAGATGAGAAGGCGATTAAAAAGGGCCAACGTCCACGTGTATGAAAGGCTGTGTCTCAAAGTCGGCGATCCCGTTGAGAGTGTCCCATGACCAGACTTTGGTACTGAATCTCGGCCCGTTCGGCCGCCCTGTTTCCAATCGCATCTTTCAAATCGAATTCGATGCTGGCGACCTTCATCGTGCAGTCCCTCTGAATCCGGCGCCTGATTTGATTCAGGTTGAGCAGACCGTTGTCAGGCTAATGGGATGAACCGATCGAAAAAGGTAAGTTGGCGAGCGCGCTTGCGATCCGTGCAATGAAACGTAAGGATTCTGAATGGCCGAGATCCTTTTCAATCGCAAAACGCTAGGTCGCCACTTGGCCACGGCCTCGATGGCGAGCCCAGATCAAATATCAAATTTGCAATCGTGGGCTTCGACCATTCATGATGGCAGCATCTTCTCCCAATCTGAAACCGAAATCGAAGATCAATTCAAAGAGCGGATCGTCACCAGGCTCCTCGGTTATCGCCCTTTCAATGAGACTGGTGAATGGACGGTCGCATCCAAAGCTTCGATAGGAGCAGGTGCTGTCGATTTGGCGCTCGGACACTTCACGCCAAAATCGAGATCGATCGTAGCTCCGTTTGAATTGAAGGGCGCCAAAACTCACGATCTTGATGCAATTATGCCAGGACGGGCGAAAAGCCCGGTTCAACAGGCATGGGAGTATGCATCGGACAACGTTGGCACCAAATGGATTCTTGTTTCGAATTATCTCGAAATCCGCCTCTACAGCTACGCCGATGGCCGGCAATTTTTCGAGCCTTTCGACCTTGCACAAGGCGATGCATCGGCGCTGGCGAGCCGTATGCTGTTATTGCTTTCCGCAAAAAATCTTCTCGGAGGACGGACTTCGGAAATACTCGCCCAAAGCCGCCGCGAAGACCGAGACATCACCACGAAGCTTTACCGGCTCTACAAAGAGTTGCGCGGCAAGCTAGTCGAGGCCGTGCGTGTCGACCGAGCAGAGCTCGATCCTTTGAAAGCGATCAGCGCGGCGCAGACAATTCTCGACCGGGTTCTGTTTATCGCCTTTGCCGAAGACAACGGCCTGCTGCCCGACGACAGTCTGCTGCGCGCGTTCGAACACGCCGACCCGTATAACCCGCGTCCCGTCTGGCAGAACTTCCTCGGCCTGTTCCGCGCCATCGACGAGGGTAATACCCACCTCAACATCCCGCGCTACAATGGCGGCCTGTTCTCGCGCGATCCGGTTATCCCCGACCTCAACCTGCCCGACAGCATCTGCGAAGGGTTCAAGCGCCTTGCCGAATATGACTTCGCCAGCGAAGTCTCGGTCACCGTCCTCGGACATATTTTCGAGCAATCAATTGCCGATGTTGAAGCGCTGCAGGCGCAGGCGTTGGGCGAGGAACCGGTCGAAACCAAAGCCAGTGGCACCAGTGGAAGGCGAAAACGCGACGGCGTGGTCTATACGCCCGATTACGTCGCCCGCTTCATCGTCGACCAGACGCTGGGCGCGCATGAACGTGAGATTTTCGCCGACATGCTCGCTCGCCACGCCAAACCCGGTGCGCAAGCCGACGACGATCCGATCAAGTGGAAATCCGCCAAAGCGGAGCGAACAGCTTGGGAGGAGTATCGCGACCGATTGACCTCCCTTCGGATCGTCGATCCTGCCTGCGGTTCGGGCGTGTTTCTGATCATGGCATTCGACTGGCTTAAGGCCGCGCTGGAACGCGCCAATACCCGGATCGCGGAACTCTCCGGCACCGGCCATATGGGCGACCTCTACGATCCCGACAGCGAAATTCTGACGAACAATCTGTTCGGAGTGGACGTGAACAGCGAGAGCGTGGAAATCGCCAAGCTCAGCCTGTGGATCAAGACCGCGCGGCGCGGGAAGGTTCTCGACACGCTCGATAAAAATCTGAAGGTCGGCGATAGCTTGATTGAGGACTCCAGCTACGCCTATCGCGAACACGGCTTCGCCTGGAAGGAGGCATTCCCGCAGGTGTTCGCCGAGGGTGGGTTCGACGTGGTTCTAGGCAATCCGCCCTATGTACGGATGGAATTGCTCAAACCGATGAAGCCGTGGCTGGAGAAGCGGTATGAGGTTGTGTCCGACCGGGCCGATCTCTACGCCTATTTCTTCGAGCGCGGGGTCACTCTGCTCAAAGCCGGCGGCAGGCTTGGCTACATCAGCAGCTCGACCTTCTTCAAGACCGGCTCTGGGAAGCCCTTGCGCCATTTCCTGCGCACAAAGGCCGCGATCGAGAACGTGGTCGATTTCGGCGACATCCAGATCTTCGAAGGCGTCACGACCTATCCGGTCATCATGACCCTGCGCGCAGGGGCACCGAACAGGGACCATGCGCTGGATTTTTGGAACGTGGACGCGCTGCCCGAAGCTGATTTCGCAGGTGCGTTCGAAGATGCGCGCGAGCCCTATCCGCAGGGCGCGCTGGGCGATGGTTCGTGGAAACTGGAAAGTCCGGCGTTGCGCCGCCTGCGGGAAAAGATCGTCGCCGGACGGCCGACGCTGAAGGACGTTGGCGGCTCACCGCTCTATGGCATCAAGACCGGGCTGAACGAGGCCTTCGTTATCGACACGCCGACCAAGGAACGGCTGTGCCGCGAGGATGCAAGATCCGCGGAATTGCTGAAGCCCTGGCTGGAGGGCAAAGATCTCAAACGCTGGCGGGCCGAGCCCCGCGGCCTATGGATTATATACATTCCCAAAAACCGCATCGCCATCGACGACTATCCCGCTATCCGTGATTGGCTGCTGCCGTTCAGGGAGCGGCTGGAGAAGCGCGCGACAAAGCAGGAGTGGTTCGAATTGCAGCAGGCACAGGAGGCTTATGTCCCCGCCCTCGAAAATCCGAAGATCGTTTATGGGCACTTTCAGGATGAACCGATTAGCAGCCTAGTAGGACCTGGAATCTTTTCCAACAATAAGACTTATTTCGTTCCGACGCGGGATGGTTGGCTTCTGGCAATACTGAATTCTGCCGTGGGATGGTTTCATTTTACGAGTAGGACGACCGCTGTCCGGGGCGGTTTCTTCGAAGCAACGGCTCAGCATATGGAAACGATTCCAATCCCCATCGCCACCGACGATCAAAAGGCCGAACTGGCCAGCCTGGCCGAAACCGCGCAAGCCGCGGCAGAGGAACGCTATTGCCTCCAGCAGGAAGTCACGCGCCGCATTCCCGACCTTGCCGCTGATCCAGAGTCGGCCAAGCTGACCAACAAGCTCAAGGAATGGTGGACGCTGCCCAGTTTCGCGGCTTTCCAGAGGGAGGTGAAGAAGGCGCTGAAGGCCGACATTCCGCTGAAAGAACGCAACGACTGGGACGACTGGCTTAGCGAAAATCGTGGCGAAATCGAGCGACTGACCGACCGCATCCGCACTTGCGAGCGGGAGATCAATGCCAAGGTCTACGCCCTATTTGATCTGAGCGCCGATGAAATCATCCTTTTGGAGCAATCCATATAAATGAGTGACGGCTTCTGGGCCGTCTACGGACCGTCCGGTTCCGGCCGTCAGGCGCGGAAAGCTGCCGTTCGGTTTCCGACCCTAATTGCGAACTTTCAACACGATGATGATGGCCGGACAGTCAGACTCAAATCTTGGGCTTAGAGCTATCGACTTTTGTCGCAGTTGAAGCCAATACATTGCCACCATCGCCGAAGACTTTCGTTTCGGGAACTTCGCAGACCAATTGCCTGTTTCAGGTCTTTCGACCGGAGAGCTTGTGATGCGTATCCTCATCGTAGCGATTTTCGGGCTGGCGGCCTGTAACAACCCGATAGAGAAAACCGAACCGCTGCCGCCCCCACCGATCGCCTCCGAGGCGCCACGAACCGCGCAGAGCAGCAATCCTTATCTCGGTCGATGGGATGTCCTGCGGTTCGAGAAAGACACACTCGACACGCGCGGGGGCGCTTATGTCGACATTTTCGACCGCAGCGTCGCGATGCGCCTTCGCTGCAACTACTCGAGCGCCAATGTCGTCTTGGAAGAGGGTCGTCTAGCGCCTATTGACGGCCTCCCGCTCCCGACCACCGAAATGGGATGTTCGCCGGACCGTCATGCTCAGGACGAGCGCTTCTTCGACTTCTTCCTACAATCGCCCACGATCACAGCGCTCGACAAAGGCCGTCTGCTGCTTCGCGCGGGTACGACTGAGCTTGTGTTGCAGGACCCCGCCATCCGTCGGCTCGATTTTGCGCCGACGCAAAGCCAGCTCGAAGGTCGCTGGACATTCCGCTTTCGAACCCGCACGCATGCAGGAGGCGGCAGTTCAGGGTCGAGCCTGACCGACGAGTCGATCGTCCTGCGTATCGAACCTAGTCGCGCATGGTTCACAGCATGTCCCAACCTCGCGATCGATTACGTGTACGCGGATGACAGACGGCTCGTGAGCGGATCGAAGATAAAAGCGGACCAGCGTGAACACTGCCCGCTCGCGACCATCGCAGATGCTGGTCTCGATCCGCTAACGGGTGTGCGCCTGCTCGATATCCTCCACGGCGATCCCAGCGCGGAACTGGCCGCCGACGGCAGTCTCGTCCTCACCAGCGGCGACTATACTCTCGAGCTGGTAAGGCAACCTTGAATGAGCAGGCTTGCGTTGTTGATGCTGCTTGCGATCTCGGCATGCTCTACGCCCGTGCTCGACGACCAATGTTTTGCAGCGCGAAACTTTCGAGACTTCCAAACAGGGTTTGCGGGGTCTGCCAAATTCGCAGATCGGATCGTAGTGGAAAGACTTATCTCAGCCACGCCTCGTGCGCGCGCGGACCGTTTCGAATTGGACAGCGAGTGGAAACTGATCGAGCCGCTTAAGGGCGGTCAAGAGGACATCCCCAATGTCAGGTTCCTACGTGATGTTCGCGGCTGGGTCGAAGGCGCTGTCGGAGGCAGCGGCACACTTATTTACCCGAACGAAACCTACCTTCTCTTCTTGTCGGATGAGGTTTACGCGCGACGATCCGACGCCCGTGGAGGATGCGCTGTCATTGGCAGTACTGGCACCGGCCTGAGCTACGCGCTAGTGCAAGGCGAGCAGATCGTGAGGGTGGGTGTGACGGATGAGTGGCCCGCCACGCTTACTGAAGTACGCGCACGCCTCAAATAGACAGAGGGAGCGAACGTCCGCTCCCCACCCCATTGCGGCCGGTCGCCCCGCCAAGTCAGGAAACTCAAAGCAGTCGTGGCTGCGATGTCGCCGTCTAGGTCTGTAACTGGGCCGGAAGGGGACCGTCCGATTCTGACCCCGAAGTGCGAAAAGCTGCCGTCGGCTTGCGAATGCAGCCTCATCGTCAGCATCGCTATTCAAGACTATCATATCTCATTGATGAGTTGCGTCTTCGATCGAGATGGCGGGATGCCGAAGGTGCGGCTGTACGCGCGGCTGAACTGGGCGCTCCCACCGAACCCGTAACGGAACGCCGCTTCGGTACAATTGATCTTTCCTGCCGCTATCATCGCCTGGGCTCGGACCAGGCGGAGGCGGCGGTGGTAGGCCGACGGCGGCAAGCCGAAACGATCTGCAAAGAGGCGCGCAAGCTGGAACCTCGACATCCGGGCAACTCGTGCGAGTTCGGCCAACTCTACCGGTCGATCATTAATGTCGTGCAGATACGCTTGCGCTGCGTTGAGGCGGCGAAAATTCTCGTATCGTGTCGCACGCTTTACCGCCGTCATAGAGTCAATGCCGCGCAGCGCATCCCCCAAAAAGGTCTCAATTCCCGCGTCGATCCTATCCAACATCGGACCGGCTAGTGCGGCACCGCGCTCGGGCCGCGCATGCAGAGAACGATGAGTTCGCTCCAACATGCGGCCAAGGGGCGAACATAATACGGGGAAAATGATCGGCTCTTCGAGACGCTCGGCTGCGAGAGATACAGCGTCGCGGTCGCGCAGATGTACGCAAAGACCGAACGCGGTTTCCCCGACAGTCGCTCGCCCGGCTTCGCCATGAAATCCTTCGGGTACGAACAGAAAATTGCCGCCTTCCACAACGTAGGACCGATTGTCCAAGCAATAATATTCGGTGCCGGATGCAACATATTTCAGGCCGATCGAACGGCGCGGCGGGCTTGCGACCACCCCTTTGCGAATTTGCGAAAGGATCAGCTTACCGTCGCCCGACGGAACGCCGAGCCGCTCCGGTGCGAGCGTTCCCTCGATCCTGGCGAAGCGCGCGGTCGGTCGCGATGTCGCGCAATCTGCATTCTGCCTGGGAGTAACGGTCATGGCCAAAGCCTAAGCGCCGGCTGCTGATGCAGATCGAAGGATCGACGAACGATCCATTCGCTTCGGCAATCCGACGTGAAATTCGCAAGAGCGGTCAATTCCCGCGGACGCTGATGTTGCTAGAAGCAAGACATGATCCGACTTATCGCATGGCGCGCACAGCGCCTCACCCGACTCCCCCTTATTTTATTCGGACTGCATCTCGCCCTGGGCGCCTGTGCGGCGGTGGATGAGACCCAGTCCGTTTCGGACGCGGTGTCGGCAGGAGCGACGATCTTCGCTGGCGCGGACGTCTTGCCCATGACCGGGGAGGCAATCGCTCAGCGCCAGACGGTTGTGGTCGCTGGAAACCGGATCCTCGAGGTGCGACCTTTCGTGCCTGACGATCTCTCACGCGCGGGCCGAGTGATCGATGCGCGCGGACAATTTCTAATGCCCGGCCTCGTCGACATGCATGTTCATTTTGCACCTGCGGAGGGCGAACCCGGAGACCCCGCGCAGCGAGCCGCAGCGGTGATGCTAGCGTATGGTGTGACAACCGCCCGCAGCATGGCTGGTGCTCCCGAACACCTCACACTGCGGGAGCGTCTTGCCTCTGGCGCGATTGTCGGTCCTCGGATCTATGCCGGGTCCCCCGCGCTGTCAGATCAGAAGCTCACGACGGTCAAAGCGGCAGAGGAAGCCGTGCGCGAAATCGACGCTGCCGGTTACGATTTCATCAAGTCGCATTTGATTTCCGATCCGCAGGTCTGGCAAGCGGTAAAGACGGAAGCGGACCGACACAGCCTTGGTACGGCGGGTCATGTTTCCAACGCGGTTGGGCTCGAACGGGCAATTGCCGGGAACCAGCAGATCGAGCATCTCGACGGCTTCATCCAGGCACTATTACCGACCGACGCTCCGGAGCGGGCCGTCGAATTCGGCCAGATCCCTCCTTCACCAGTTCTTTCGAAAGTGGACCGCGCGCGCCTCGCCGATAGCGCGGTGTTCGATTTGGCAGCGCGCGCGCAGTCCTATCAGGTGCCCACGCTCTCTCTATTCGAAAAGCTTCTCGATACGGAGCGGAGTATTTCGGATCTACGAGCTAGTACCGCCATGCGGTATGTCCCCGATGCGGCGATCGAGCAATGGTCGGAGCAGCGTGCCCAGCTGGTAGCGCAGATTTCCCCCGAGCATGGGGCCGATCTCATACAATTGCGTCGCGAGATCGTGCGGCAGCTGGATGCCCGGGGCGTTGCCTTGATGGCTGGCTCGGACACCGCGCAGGCGTTCCATGTGTGGGGTCTGGCACTGCACGAGGAGATCGAGACCCTCGCAGCCGTCGTCGGGGCCGAGAAAGCGCTCCGTGCTGCGACAGTCCTGCCGGCAGCCTATTTCAGGTCGCTACCGGATCAGGGGTCGGCGACGGGACAGCAAGCGGACTTCGGTACAATCGCAGTGGGCACGCGGGCCGATCTTTTGCTCCTTTCTGCCAACCCCCTTTCCGATCTATCGGCGCTGCAACGACCGCTGGCGGTGATGGCGGACGGGCGCTTCTACGATCGGGCGGCGCTAGACGTGCTTCTCGACGAGGCATCGCGAGCCGCTAAGAATTTGACTGCACAGGCGCCCAAGGTCGGCGCAGCGATCTTTCTCACGCGTCATTTCGAAGCCGAGGAAAATGGAGAGCACCCACTGACGGCCGTGGGGCGGGCGCAGGCCCGTCGTCTCGCCGAAGTGTTGGGTACCCGCAACGTCGCCGCGATCTACGTGACCGACACGGCGAGGGCCCGGCAGTCGGCAGCGCCGCTCGCCGAAGCCCTGGGGCTAACTCTCATCACCTATGACCCGGGCCGCCCAGATGCACTGCTCCAAGCGGTCATGGGCGACGGCGTTCCGGCCTTGATCGTCGCCCATTCCAATACCGCGCCACAATTGGCTCGCATGGTTGGCGTCCCCGACACACAGGTCGACGAGCTGGCGAAATATGGGGTCGTCTTCTCGATCTCGCCCGGTGGTATCGAGCGAGTAAGTTTGGAGCCGGCGATTGCATCACCATAAATTCAAATTCCGTCAGAAGTGCTCTCTCTGACCGTTCGCGAAACTAATCTGGCCGGCTCGATTTGCTGCACCTCGAAGTCACCCGGTATGTCTTGCGGTGGAGGTCGGGCCTAATTCGTGGAGCGGAAGAGCAACCGCTTGGAACTTTGTCGATACGCGCCGCATTCGAGACCGCGTATAGCGTAAGCCCGGCCCTACTCCAGGGGTCGGGCTTTTTCGTGCAATCATCAAATTATCACCCCGCACTCATGCCATTCGCGCCGGATGGGACCATCACTTCTGCAGGAGGAAGTTATGCTGAAACAACTTTTCGCGGCAGTCACCGTGTGCATCGTCCTTACGATCGTCGTTCGCCACGGTCCGCTTGAACCCAACGGGACGGCAGAGAGAAGCGCTATTCTTATCGTCTGGATCGGAGGGCTGGTCTGGCTGATGCGACAGCGCACGAGTAGATTAGATAGCTGATCCGAAGCAGTGTTGCGATGCGGTTCGGCATAGGATGTCTTATCGCCCAATCTAACGACAGTGATGATCCCCTCAATGCCGCGACCGGCGCAATGCCGCGCTAGGCGCGACCATCGCGTACGATAGGTCCACTCCCTCGCTGGTAATTCACCACGCGCCCGTACGATTGCCGCCCACCGAACCAGTCGATCGGCACGACATCGTCGGCGCCCGAACCACGGGTAGGCGGCCGCGAGGAGCGCCAAGCAGCGCGACGAGCCTGTCGCCGGCTTTATGACCGGACGCCGTAGGGCAACGATGGCTAGGGCGGCATTCGTCGTCCGTTTCGCGCGCGAGCAAACCTCATCCTCGCCGCCACCCACGAGCTGAACCTCGATCTTCCGCTATCGTCGACGACGGCGCAGCTTTACAGAAGGGCAGCCGAGACGGCACTGCAGCAGAAAGACATGGTGGCGGTCATTGAGAAATTCAGGTCGATCAGCTCACACGAGAAGTTCAAAACCGCAGCGGTTGGCGGATGTGTTCGATAAGCGTCGATCTTAGCTGACTGTCATTGGGCCGGAAGCGGACCGCCCGCTTCCGGGCGTGAGGCGTGACGACGGGCTCGGCTGCCGTATGGTCGGTTGGTTGCGTTAGTCGGTACCGCCGACAAAGCCGTCATTCACTGGAGGCTTCATGTGGATTCCCGTGTTGTCGTGTCGCTGCCTCCAGGTGGTGTACCCTGCGCAGCGGCCATGGAGTCTCTGGGCCATAACAACAGGAGCAGCGTGGCCGCAGCCAGCAGGCCGATCGTCAGCACACTGCTCTCCGGCCCGGCGGGCCCGCCGGTCAGGACGTCCGGGCCGGAAGGCGTCAGTTGCACAAGCAAGGCCGGCAACTGCAGATCGAGCTCGGTGATCGGCACGGCGAAGCCGACGCCGGTGAACCAGTTCCAGCCCGCATGCCAGCCCATCACGCCCCAGATGCTGCCGGCACGCCATGCCCAGGCGCAGGCAAACATCCCGAAGGTGAACGTCATGACAATTTCACGGACCGGCTGCTGGTGCGGTGAAAAGTGAAGAAATGTAAAAGCAATCGAACTGGCGATGAACCCGGCTGCCAGGTTCAAGCGGCGCGTGGCCGCCGATAGCAGCCAGCCGCGAAAGATGAACTCCTCCACGCCTGACTGGAAGGCGAAGCAGGGCAGCAGGATCGCAATCCACAACAGCGATGCTGGCGAGGAAAGGGCGGGAAGGATATCTCCGCTGACATAGCCACCGGCGAGCCAGATCGAGCCGACCGCCAGGACGATCATGCCGACTCCTATCGCTAATCCGGCCAGATACTTGCGCAGCCTTTGCCCGCCGGTGAGGCCCAAGGTCGCAAGGCTGCGGCGCTCGACAAACCGCGACCAGGCCCAGACAGCAGCGCCCATCGCCGCGAATGGCAACAGCAGGAACACGCAAAACTCGAATGCAGACCCTGGCTTTCCCTCGGCATCGACCACGCCGATCCATTCAAGGCCAATATCGATCGGGACACTGGAGAAGGCGACAATCAGGATGCAGACCACTGGCGAAATCCAGGCCCAGGGCAGCCAGCCGCGATGCGGTTCGGGCGAAAAGATTGTAGGTATCATTCCGGCTTTTTAGCCCGGGGGCTGGTCAGGCTTATAGAATGATTGTGCGCGGCTGCCCGGGCCGGTGCCAGGCCAATGGCGTGGTCCCGAAAGTGCGCTTGAAGACCCGGCCAAAGTGGCTCTGATCCGCGAACCCGGCCTCGTGAGCAGCTGCGGCCATGCCAAGCCCGCTGCGCAGAAGCTGTCCAGCTAGCTCAAGTCTGCGGCATTGCAGATAGCGATAGGGACTGGTCCCAAGCAGCGCACGGAAGTCGCGCGAAAGTTGCCAGCGGTCATAGCCGGCGAGTTCTTCGAGTTGATCGAGGTTCGTCCCGGGGCCCGGAACGCTGTCGAGGAATTCTCGCACCCGCATCACGGCTTCGCGATTGACACTCCGCCTGGCCGGCGGGCCGTCTTCGCACCGCTGCATCGCAGACACGAACTGGTGGAGAGCGTCCTGATAGCCGAACAGTTCATTCCCGGCAGAGCACATCGCGATCAGGCGAAGCGCCGAGCCGACCAGATCGGCGTCGGTTGAAACCCCTTCGGCCAGAAATGGAAGCGCCGCGCCCCCGATCACGGTCTGGACATGGGCATGCCTCAGATAGGCCGCCCGATAGGAAAAGCCCGTCTGGTTGCAGCAGTACCCGTCGTGCACTTCGTCAGGATGCAGGATCACTACTTGCCCGGGCAGCGACTGCCAACGCTTACCGCGGTAATTGAACGACTGGACGCCAGACGTGGTCACCGCGATTGTATAGGTATCATGGCGGTGCGGCGAAAACGCACCCACGCGAAGCTGCGCGTCAATCAGCTCAACTCTGGAACCATGCAGGCCGACATCTTGATTTTCCGATTTGGACTGCATCCAAGCGACATTGCCCCGGAACCGGGGGTTCGCAAGTGCCTCGACGTTGCGCCAGTGTCGAATTGTGGGCCGTTTCCAGACTGTCTGCTGATAGGGTCGAAATTCGGCAAAGCAGCCGATCGGCTACCGACACGAGAGCGGACTGTCCGTTATTAGCGACTTTACTGGCGATGTGGACATTCGGGGCGGGGGGCCTAAGTCCTTGCGACCCCTTACCTTTGCATGAGCATACTCCACCCGCGACTAGGCTGCGGAAAACCCATCCTCCGCGCCCACGGCTTTGGGGGGGAAGCCGTCGGTCCTGGGATACGATCTCGCCTGCCCTCTTCCAAGCGAGAGAGTTGATTATCCTGGAACTGCCTGGCCACGGGCAGGCTCCCGCACAGAACGACAGCGGTACGTTCCAAGGGCTTGCGCGGAGCCTAGACGATTCGCTCGTCAAAGAGAACCTTACAGGGATCGACATAGTCGGCAGCTCCTTGGGCGCTCTTCTTGTATTCGAGATGGCGCGGCGCAGTCGCGCTGGCTCAGTCGTCGCCCTGGACCCGGGCGGCTTCTGGCAAGGGTGGGAGCGGGAGCGGACGTTCTTCCAGGCCACCATAACGACATCGACTGCTCTAGTAAGGGCTTTGCGACCAGCGCTTCCCGCCCTCACTCGAAATGTCACCGGCCGGACTGCATTCATGCTGCAGCTTTCCGAAAGACCGTGGGCGCTCGATCCCGCTTTCGTCTTGAATTAACTGCAGTCGTTTGCCGATACGCCTACGTTCGACTCCTTGGTGAAGGACCTTGCCACTGGCCCGATGCGGGAAGGCCCTGCGCCCCGGTCGGCCCAGATGGTCATCGGCCGGGGTCAGAAGGATCGCCTGTGCCTGCCGCAACAGGCCATGCGCGCGAAGGCTGCCTTCCCGCAAGCGACAATGCGCTGGTTCGAGCGCAGCGGACACTTCCCTATGTGGGATCGGCCAGAGGAAGCGATCCGCGTCGGCCATCTCTTCCGATGCCACGAGGTGTGTCAAGCACGCTACCATTGAAGCATCCTGGCACCGGCCTAAGCACTTGCAAGCGATAACAAGCTACTAGTGTCATTGCAGGCTGAGAGGACAGTCAATTGCGATGGTGCTGTCATTCCCATTTCGGCAACTCGATCGATGGCATCAAGCAAAGCGTAAAAAAACGCCTCGGTCGATCCCAACCCAATGGCCGTCTAACACCTGTCAGACTGGGAACTTCTGGAGTTTGAAAGGCTTGAAGGAATGACCGAAATCATCGAAAAGGGTCCAAATATGCGCGCATTAGTCTGGAACGGAACGAACGACATCCGCTGCGAAACGGTCGACGATCCCAGCATCGAGGACCCGAAGGACTGCATACTCAAGGTCAGCTCCACGGCCATTTGCGGCTCGGACCTTCACCTGATGGACGGCGTGATCCCCAAGATGAAGGAAGGCGACATCTTGGGCCACGAGTTCATGGGCGAGGTCGTCGAGGTGGGTGCAGATGTCAAACGTCTCAAGGTCGGCGACCGCGTGGTCGTCCCGTTCACGATCTCGTGCGGTGAGTGCTGGTTCTGCCAGCGTGAGCTCTATTCACTTTGCGACACCACCAACCGCACCGCGGAAAACGCCCGCCAAGCTATGGGCCACGCGCCCGCCGGCCTGTTCGGCTACTCGCATCTCACCGGCGGCTATTCGGGGGGGCAGGCCGAATATGTCAGGGTCCCGCACGCTGATGTCGGGCCGATCAAGGTCAACAACGATCTCGCCGACGACAAGGTGCTGTTCCTGTCGGACATCTTCCCCACAGGGTGGATGGCGGCGGAAAACGCGATCGGCGACGAGAAGGGCAAGACCGTCGCCGTGTGGGGCGCGGGCCCGGTAGGCCAGTTTGCCGTGCGCAGCGCGTGGATGATGGGTGCCAAGCGGGTCATCGTGATCGACCGAGTGCCTGAACGGCTTGAACTCGCCGCGAGCTACGGCAAGGCCGAAACCATCGATTACAGCCAGACCGACGTTAAGGAGGCGCTCGACGAAATGACTGGTGGCCGGGGACCGGATGCATGCATCGACGCGGTCGGCGCCGAAGCTCACGGGCACGGCGTGCTCGGCGATATCAAGGACAAAGTCGAGCTGCACACCACCGGCATGTCAGATCAGCCGTTTGCGCTGCAGGAAATGATCGTGTCGGTGCGCAAGGGCGGGACGCTGTCCGTCCCCGGCGTCTATGCGGATAAGATAACGTTCCCGATCGGGCCTTTCATGAACAAGGGGCTCACCATGAAATCGGGACAGACACACATGCAGCGCTATCTTGCGCCGCTGCTCGAACGGGTGGAGGCTGGTGAGATCGACCTTTCGGGCATCATCACCCATCGGGGCGACCTCAAGGACGGGCCCGATTTCTACAAGACCTTTCGCGACAAGGACGATGGCTGCATCAAATGCGTGATGAAGCCGGAGGAACTGTGATTCAGTTATCGGATATCTGAAACTGAATGAGCTAACCCTCGCGCCAAGAAGCGGACGTCCGACCTATCATGAGTTCGTCTCAATTAGGTCGGCGGCCGCCACGGCCTCGGTGCGGTTGTGATCAAGCCAGCGATCGGCGGGTATGAGAATGATCGGCTTCTGGCTGTGGCAGCGTGAGGCCCTCTTTCAAAGCGTCGGTCATGGTGATCGAATAGCTACGCCCCATTCGTCGCTGTCGCGCTAGCTACCGGCGCATACGAGTACGTCGCCATCTGGGTGGTCGAACCAGATACGGCCGTTAGCGTCCTTTGGTCCTTCGGCATCGAAAAAGGATGAATCGGGTACCAAGCAGCGGCGGTGCTCGAAGCTCAATCCTCAAAAGCTGTCGACCTTGAATCGCTTGCTCATGTTGAGGGTAGCCCGTGGCATTTCTCCCATACCGAGGGTTGGCCATCAAAAGAACGCGACAGCACTCAATCTCCAAGAACTCAACGTCAGCGTTTAGGTTGCGATGAGGATGTTCGCTACGGCCGGAATGAGGTCGTATTCTGTTGAAAAACTCCCGCTTGGGATGGGCGTGAAGTCCTGATTCAGTCTTCGCAGGCAAGCGAAGATCAGGCGATGATGGGCGAGCGGACGGTAATGCAGGAAGCGCTGTTCTACAGCTTCCGCATTGAGGATCATGTGCCGGGTGATCACCTGCTGCGGTCGATCGACCGGTTCGTCGATCTGTCCGGCATCCGCGAGCACCTGAAGCCGTTCTACAGCGCGATGGGGCGACCCTCGATCGATCCCGAGTTGATGATCCGGATGCTGATCGTGTGCTATTGCATGGGTATCCGGTCGAAACGGCGGCTGTGTGACGAGGTCCATCTCAACCTCGCCTATCGCTGGTTCTGCCGGCTCGATCTGGATGGCGCGGTGCCCGATCACTCGACCTTGTCGAAGAACCGGCACGGTCGCTTCCGCGACAGCGACCTCCTACGCAAGCTGTTCGAGCTTACCGTGGAACACTGCATGGCTGAGGGGTTGGTTGGTGCCGAGGGCTTCGCGGTAGATGCCAGCCTAATCCGTGGCGATGGCCACCGCCAGCGTTTAGTGCCGGGAGAAGAAGGTCTCCCGTCCGAGGCCTGCGGTCGTGCCGTTGCCGAGTATCTCGAGGTCTTGGACGATGCTGCGTTCGGCGGATCGACGCCGGTGACATACAAGCGCATCAACCTCTCACCGATCCCGCAGCGCGCTGGACCGCGGCGGCGCGCGGATCGGCTTTCTATGCCTACTCCACCAACTACTTGATCGACCTCGACCATGGGGTCATCGTCGATGTCGAAGCCACGACCGCGATCCGCCAGGCTGAGGTGCTCGCGCAGCGCCGGATGATCGAGCGCACGCAGGAACGCTTCGGCCTGTGGCCCGAGGAGCTGGTGACAGATACCGCCTATGGCTTCGCGCCGAACCTCGCCTGGCTGGTCGAGGACAAGGGCATCGAACCGCATATCCCGGTGTTCGACAAGTCCGCCCGCCGCGACGATACCTTCGAGCGGTCGGCCTTCACCTTCGATCATGACGACGACAGCTACATCTGCACCTGCGCCAATCGCCTGCGCCCATCGAACCGCAACTTCAGGACCCCGCTTCCGCGCGACAACGCCGATGGCTTCATCCGCTACCGGGCGCGCGAGAAGGACTGCGGCGCCTGCCCGCTCAAGCAGCGCTGCACACCGAAGCTGGCGGCACGCAAGATCATGCCCTCGGTCTCGCTCGACATGCCTTTGCGTGTGCTCGACCTCATGTCGCTACAGGGTGCACCTGTTTATCGTGCCGTCATCGACAAAGAGGGGGACGATTACTGCGTCTTGGTCGAGGCTTGTGCGCAGCGCCCACAGCTGATGGTCGAGAAAATCCGCGGCATGATCCTCGTCAGTTCGGTCGAACACGTCCTTTTAGGAAGGCAAGATCATTAGGCGCGACTTCGCGAGCCGAGAGGGCAGAGCCAGAATTCCGACATGTTCCCGTGTTCAAGGATCAAGACAATCTCAGACGCTTCGCATCTTCCGTCGTGACTTCATCATACCTGTCCCCCTTGTGTCGAGATATCATGTATTTGTCTGGTCGGCCGGCACATCACTGGGTAAGTTTGCCGCGCCCATTTTTTCGGAGCATGCCAAACCTTCAGTGCCAAGACCGTAACAGGTCATGGACACTGAACCCATCGAATAGCCGCGCACCAGCGGATCAAGGGTTTCGTTGCGGGCAGCCGCCATTCCGGCAAGATAAAGCAGTGGAACGAAATGGTCGGGCGTTGGAACCGCCGCGGCATAATCGGGATGCTTAACAAGGCGCAGCAGATCGCCAGGGTTTTCTGCCAGTTGGCGAACCGCTGCTTCGTCGAAACGCTCTGCCCAGTCGAACGCAAAATCGGGCTGGTTCCAGCGCACGGCTCGAAGGTTGTGAACGACATTTCCGCTAGCGACCACCAGGACGCCGCGGTCCTGCAAGGCTGCCAGTCTTGCGCCAAGGTCAACATGATAGCTCAGCGGCTTGAGCGCGTTGATCGAGAGCTGCACCACCGGGATGTCGGCCTCAGGGTAGAGGTGCGCGAGCACCGACCACGTTCCGTGATCGAGACCCCACTGATCCTGGTCGAGACCCACCCACTCTGGCTTCACCAGCTCAACGATCTCTTTCGCGAGGTCCGGATCGCCCTTGGCCGGATATTCAAAGTCGAACAGCTCCTGTGGGAAACCGTAGAAATCGTGGATTGTGCGAGGGCGTGCCATGGCCGTCACCGCCGTGGCACCGAAATACCAATGTGCAGAAACCACGAGGATCGCCTTGGGGCGGGGCAACTCAGGCCCGAATGCCCGCCAGGCCGAGGTGTAGCCATTGCTCTCGAGCGTGTTCATCGGGCTTCCGTGGCCGATAAAGAGTGCGGGCATCCGATCCATAAGAAGACTCCTAGTCATTCACCTTGCTGCGCGAAGGCTTGCGAAGGATACTTCACGCGCCAGTGGCAGGCTCAACAAGTTTAAATTCGGCTTCTACCGCCGATCCGGTTTGGGTTCTGTTCCTTCGAGCGATAATATCGTATCGTTGCCAGCGGCGTCCCTGGCGTCGTTGCGGAAGCGGAAGGTAGTCTCACCGCCCGCTATCTCAAGGCGGCGCCGTAAGGTCGTAAATCTGATCGAACGCACGTTCGATCAGGGGCATCTCAACCCCATGTTGGAATGGGTCGAATCTGGCAGCACATCCCCGTGGTTGACGCAGTTCAGGGTTTGAGTGCCCGTCAGGTGCGCTTTGTTCGTTTAATACGCGGCGTGGCGGACGGCCAATCGCTGGCCATCCGCCACGCTTGCTTTTTGCGGACCTTCTCCATTGAGAGGGCACTTCACATGGTTCGTCGAAACGCTCCGTCTTAATTCCCTGCTGCGATTTCCTCGACGAGTTTGGCACAGAAGGCGGGCAAATCATCGGGATCGCGGCTGGTAACAAGGCCGTTGTCGACCACGACTTCCTCATCGGTCCATGCACCGCCGGCGTTCTCGATATCGACCTTTAGCGTCGGGTAGGACGTCAAGTTGCGACCCTTGAGCGCTCCCGCCTCGATCAAAGTCCAGGGTGCATGGCATATGGCCGCAACAGGTTTTTTCTGATCGAAGAAGGCCCGGATGAAACCGATTGCCTCGTCGCTGCCGCGCAGCTTGTCGGCACCGACAGTCCCTCCGGGCACGACAAGTCCGTCGAAATCGTCGGCTTTCACCTCGGAAAACGTCTTGTCGATAGTATAGCTGCCGCCCTCGTCGAGATCGCCATTGACTGTGCGAGCCTTGCCCGGTTCAAAACTGACCACGGTCACTTTGCCACCAGCGTCCTCCACAGCTTGCTTGGGCTTCGAGAATTCTGGTTCTTCCGTCCCGCGGGGTGCGATCAGAATGGCGACTGATTTGCCTTCTAAAGTCATAATTATCTCCTATTCCGTCCAAGATTAAGGTCAGATGCCCGGCCTAAGCACGACCTCCGTCCAACCAGCATCACGCCTGTCGAAATGCTTGAAGGCGCCCGAGCCCGCCGCCGAGTGAGCCGACACCGCCGCGCACCAAGGCTCAGCCGCGCGCGAACGCCTGCGCCGCTGCCTCGGCCACGCTCTGATCCTGCTTGCCGGTGCCGCCCGACACGCCCACCGCGCCGATCACGGTCTCGCCCTCCTTGATCGGCACGCCCCCGGCGAAGATCATCACCTTGCCGTCGTTGGAGGCATGGATGCCGTAGAAGTCGGCACCCGGCTGGGCGAGCTTCGCCAGCGCCTTGGTCTCGACGTCGAACGCGCGCGCTGTCCACGCCTTGCTGATCGCGATGTCGACGCTGCCGCGCCACGCATCGTCCATCCGCGCAAACGCCAGGAGGCAGCCGCCCGCGTCCACCACCGCGATGTTCGACGGGCTGCCGATCCGCTCGGCCTCAGCGATCCCCGCATCGATAATCGTCCGCGCGTCGTTCAGGTCGAGTGACTGGATCGTCTGCATATTGTGTCTCCTTGGCCAGTTCAGGAAAGCTGTTCAGCGCACGCCGCCGCGCGCGGGTCCCCCCGCGGGCGAGAGCGACGTGCTAGGGTGCCGACCGCTCCGCTATTTGGCGGCCAGCAGGGTGTACTTGTGAATTTGCGGCGGTTCAGAGAACAGTTCGTCCGCCTTGTCCATCAGGGCGGCGGCAACCTTGCCGTCAAGATGGGCCTGGCGATCCTCCTCCGTGTCGAACGTATCGAAGATCGCGTACTCACCGGGACCTTCCTCGATCGCATACCATGTCTGAGTACCCGGCTCAGCTTGAACGAGCGGCAATGCCGAGGTCAAGAAATCGGCGACATCGCGCTCTTTTCCGGGCTTGGCCTTCAGCGGTACATACAGGGCAAATTTGGGCATAATTTATTCCTCAAGTGAAACGGACAGATATTATTCGGCAAAGTAACGGACGAGCAGACCGGCACGTTCCCCATGAGGCGGAGCACACGCGGCCCCGCCCCCTCGTCGAAATCAGAACTCCTGTGCGGTCGGCCGGATGACGATCGCGTTGATGTCGACGTCATCAGGTTGTTCGACAGCGAACGCGATAGCACGCGCCACCGATGCCGTCGGGATGGCCTGCTTGTAGAAGTCCAGCACCGTCTCGGCAGCCGTGCCGGATGTCGTGAACTTCAGATCGCTTTCGACAGCTCCAGGCTCGATTGACGTGACCCGGACCTTTTCCCCCACCTCGTGGCGCAAGCCCTCACTGATCGCGCTGACGGCGAACTTGGTGCCGGAGTAGACCGTGCCGCCCGGTGCGAAGACCTTGATGCCAGCAACCGAGCTCAAGTTGATGATGTGACCGCTGCCCTGCTCGAGAAAACCGGGAAGGGCCGCCGCGATGCCGTAGAGCGTACCCTTCAGATTGACGTCGATCATCTGGTCCCACTCGTCGGTGTTGACCTCGGCCATCGGACGGATCGGCATCAGCCCGGCATTGTTGATCAGCACGTCGAGGCGGCCGAAGTCGGCGATGATTGCGGCAACGACGGACTGGATTGCCGATTTGTCGGTCACGTCCAGCGCATAGCTACGTGCCGTGCCGCCATTTGCGCCGATATCCGCGACGACCTCGTCGAGCCTGTCCTTGCGCCGCGCGGCGATGGCCACCTTCGCGCCGCGTTCCGCGAGAAGACGCGCTGTTTCCGCGCCGATGCCGCTGCTGCCGCCGGTAATGAGAACGACCTTGCCTTCGATACCTTTTGTCATGTCTGTATTCCTTCAAGTCAGTTGTTGATTTTTTGCCGGATCGCGGTCCCGCTCGAGCCTGCCCGGCCTGATGGGATCACTGTGAGCGCAAAAGGACGGGCCCGGCGCCCACCCGGATGCGGAGCAGCTCGTAAGGCTTGCGGCGCAAGTCCCGCCCGCCGTGGAAGCCTGGTTGGCGATGGAGCTGGTTGGCGGTGAAGTAGAGATAGCCGTCGGTGCCGATCGACAGCGTGTCGGGCCAGCTGATGCGGGGGTCGCTGACCACCGTCGTCCAGAGGCCCTGGTCGAGCATGCGGATCGCGTTGTTCTCGTAATCGCCGGCGAACACGCGGCCCCGGTCGTCTTCGGCAATCCCGTCCGAAGCGCCTTTGCGCCCCAGGCTGCGTACCGCGCGGGCCAGTTCCTCCTCGGTCACCGCAGGATCGCGCAGCATGGCCGTGGGGACCGCGTGCAGCGTGCGGCCGGATAGTGGCCCGTAGTAGAGCAAGCTGCCGTCGGCGCTAAGCCCGATTGCGTCGCTCGCGATTGCTAGCGGCGTCGCGGGTCCGTCGGCCGGGCGGTTCATGAGCACCGCGCCGTCGACAACCGGGGTGAAGCCGGGCTCCGGATTGGTCGTCACATGGTTCGACAGGCGCCGGATCGCACGCCCGCTGGCGATATCGACGACGATGATGCCGCCGATCCCCGCGTTGCTGCTGTCAGTGATGTAGGCGACGCCCTCGGCGCCCTGACGCAGATCGAAGCGCACGTCGTTGAGGTAGGTCGTGGGCAGCACCACGCTGGGCGGCAGGACGATCGTCTTCACCACCCGGTCGGTCGCAAGGTCGATCGCCACCAGCTTTGCCCCGCCGGCCTGCGGTTGAGAGAATTTGGGCGCCGCCGTGTCGAGCACCCAGAGGCGATTGGCGCCGTCGGCCACCACGCTCTGCACCGAGATAAAATGCCCAGCCGGGTCGGCCGGATCGGGCTGGTTGGTCACGGCGTCGGGATAAGGCACCGCCTTGCCGTCGACCAGCTCGGCAACCGTGAACGGCGCGTTGTCGCCCCATTGCGGGAAGTTGACGAAAATGCGCCCGTTGGGGGCGACGGTCACGCCAGTCGGCATCGCGCCACCGAAGGTCGCCACCTGTTCGATCTGGGGCGCGGATGCACCCTCGCGGGTCGTCGAGCAGGCGGCAAGCGAGAGGGCAGCGCCAGCGGCAAGAAGCAGTTTGACGGAGATTTTCATGGGATCATTTCCTTGAGAATGCGGCCCGCTTCGTGGGGCTCGGACCGGAGATGTTGCGGGGGTGCCTTTACCGATGCGCCAAGCGCGGCGGCGGCGTGCCAGGGCCAGCGCGGATCCCAAAGCGCAGCGCGGGCTATCGCTATCGCGTCGGCATGCCCGTCTTCGAGGATGCGCTCCGCCTGGTGCGGATCGGTGATCATTCCGACCGCCACGACAGGCATGGCGACCGCGTCCTTGACCGTCCTCGCCAGCGGCACCTGATAGCCGGGGCCGACCGGGATTTGCTGGCGCCTGTCGAGGCCGCCGCCGGAGACGTGGATTGCCGAACAACCGCGCCGCTCCAGCTCCTGTGCAAACAATGCGGTTTCCTCCGCTGTCCAGCCGCCTTCGACCCAGTCGGTCCCGGAAACGCGGACGGTCACCGGGCGGTCGGCTGGAAACGCTTCGCGCACGGCACCGAACACTTCGAGCGGGAACCGCATCCGGTTGTCGAGGCTGCCGCCGTATTCGTCGCCGCGCCGGTTGGAGATCGGCGAAAGAAACTCGTGGAGCAGATAGCCATGCGCGACGTGGATCTGGATGGCTTCGATGCCGAGCCTGCCGGCGCGCCGGGCGGCATCCGCGAACGCCTCCCGGATGCGGGCAAGCCCTAACTTGTCCAGTTCGACAGGGGGATGGTCGTCCCGAGCGAAGGGAATGGCGCTGGGTGCCACGGTCTGCCAGCCATTCTCCGCATCGGGGGCGATCTGCGTTCCGCCTTGCCACGGCTTGGCGCAGCTCGCCTTGCGGCCAGCATGGGCCAGCTGGATGATCAGCGGGATGTCCGACCAACGGCGCACACTTTCGAGCACGCTTCGCATCGCCGCTTCGGTACGGTCATCGTACAGGCCGACGTCACCGTAGGTGATGCGCCCTTCCGGGCTGACCGCGGTCGCCTCTATCGTCAGCGCGCCCGCGCCCGACAGCGCCAACTGGCCGAGATGCATCTGGTGCCAGTCGGTCATCGCGCCGTCCTCGGCCGAATACTGGCACATCGGCGCGATGACGATGCGGTTGGCGAGCCGCAACCCGCCAACCTCAATCGGTTCGAACAATTTCGCCATCACCATTCGCCCGTGTTGGACATGGAGGCCCAGGGTTCGGCAGGAGCCTTGTGTTCGCCCTTCTGCAGCAGTTCGATCGAGATCCCGTCCGGCGAGCGGACGAACGCCATGTATCCGTCACGCGGGGGGCGATTGATCGTCACGCCGCCCGCCTGCAGCCGCGCGCACGTTTCGTAGATGTCGTCGACCCCGTAGGCGAGATGGCCGAAGTTGCGGCCCCCGGTATAAGTCTCGGCAGGGCTGCCGTCCTCGGGCGGCCAGTTGTACGTCAGCTCGACCTCGGCTTCGCCCTGCTGGCCGTCGCCGCGGAAATCCTCGTCGGCGGCAAGATAGATTAGCGTGTAACGCCCGGCCTGGTTCTCCATGCGCCGGGTCTCCTTGAGACCCAACAGCGTGAAGAAACTGATCGCCGCCTCGGGATCGGCGACGCGCAGCATGGTGTGGAGATAGCGCATGATCAGGCGACCTTGTCCTTGAGGGCTTCCATCACGAGCTCCGCGGTGCGGGTAGCGCTGGCGGGGTTCTGGCCGGTCACGAGATTGCCGTCGCGCAAGGCGAAGGGGGCAAAATCGGGGCCGCCTTCGTGCTTGCCGCCGAGTTCCTTGAGACGCGTTTCGAGCAGGAACGGCACCGCCTGATCAAGGCCGACCGCGCGCTCCTCGCTGTCCGTGAAGCCCGCGACACGGCGACCGGCGACGAAGGGCGTGCCATCGGCCTTCTTCGCCGAGACCAGCCCTGCCGGTCCATGGCAGACGGCGGCGACGATCTTGCCTTCGCGGTCGAAGCGTTCGACCAGGCGCGCCAGTTCGTCGCTGCCGGGGTAATCGAACATGGTGCCGTGACCGCCGGGCAGGAACAGCGCGTCGTAGCCGGCGGGATCGATGCTTGTGAATACAGGGGTGCTGGCAACCTCGGCCTTCAGGTCGTCGTCCTTCAGATAACGCTCGACCGAAGCGTCGTTCTCGCCGTCGGCGTTGACGCTGCGCTGGTCTACGGGGATGGCACCACCCTTAATCGAGGCCAGCGTCACGTCGGCGCCCGCATCGCGGAACGCATAATACGGGGTGGTAAGTTCCTCGAGCCAGACACCCGTCGGTTCGGTGCCGGGGGTCATGCGGTCGGCGGAGGTGGCTACCATCAGAATACGGTTCATCGTCAATTGTCCTTTTCCGTTGATCTTGGGGACACGAGCAAACGCAACCCGCGCAGCCACACCCGCCACAAAGACAGCGATGAAAGCTTTCAGCAGTTGGCGGCGATTTTGCACTCGCTCGTTCCTTTCGGCGGCCTAGATGGGCAGAGAACGGCATCATGAAATCCAACGGGAATGGCGGACGGCCATAAATCCGCATATGGAACCGCAATGTCCCTCCTGCAGTTGCGCACCTTCGTCGAAGTCTACCGCCGTCGTTCACTGAGCGAAGCGGCCCGGGCAATCGGCATCACCCAACCGGCCGCGTCGCAGCACATCGCATCGCTCGAGGCGCAATTGGGCCGTCCCCTGTTCGATCGCCATTCACGGGGTGTTCGACCAACAATAATTGCCGACGATCTCGCGGCTTCGATCGGAAGCAGCCTCGACACGGCGGAATCGGCACTGGCCAGCGCGCGGGCCCGATCGTCGCGCATCTCGGGCACGGTCCACATCGCCGCGCCGTCGGACCTCCTGGGCGAAATGATCACGCCTCGACTGGCTCCGCTGCTGGAAGCAGGGCTGGACCTGCGGCTGCATATCGGCGGGCGCGAGGCGCTTTATGCCATGCTCCTCGAAGACAGAGTACATCTGGCTGTCACCGCCTCGCAACCCGAAGATCCGCGGTTGGCCTTCCATGCGCTGGGCGAGGAACACCTGCTCGCCGTAGCCTCTCCCTCCGTGGCCATGCGGATTGCCGAATTGCCGTCGGTCGAAGGGCTCAATCAAACAGCCCATCTCGCCTACGATCTCGACCGGCCATTGCTGCGAACCTGGCTCCTTGCAAACCAAATCGAGCTGACCAGCCAGCCCGCCTTGACGGCACCCGATCTGAGGGTGCTACGGTCGGGATTGTGCGCGGACCTCGGCTGGACGGTACTGCCCGGCTATCTCACCCGTAGCGAACGCGCTGCCTGCACGCTGATCGAGATACCCGCGCCGATTACGGTGCCGCGCAACGCTTACTACCTCGTCTGGGCACGCTCATCGCTGCGACACCCGCGCGTGGCCATGGCTCGGGACGCCCTGATTGCTGCACTTCGAATTTAATTTTGGCCACGCATGTTGGGCCGGCAGCGCAATGTCGGGTCTGAACCAGTTGAGCGCTTGCGAAACGAATGGCGGCTTTCGGGATCGTCAGCGACAAGGCCGAACGGCGGGATGTAGGGCGCAAAGCGGACGTTACGCTGGCCTTCCAATCGAAATTATCCAATGATCAGAGTGCCCACCATTTTCACTTCGGGCGCGCCACTCGGTACGTCCTTCGGGTCATATTGGAACCCAAACGGGATCGGCTAGTTTCAAACCTACGGACCGGGCCCCTCTGGCGCGCTTCGCTCAACGGTTGAGCGAACCACGTGATGTCGGTTCGTATCGGAAGAACCGATGCGAACCGAGGCCCTGTTTCCCCTTCGATAGGTCGCATCGAAACGCATCGGTTCTCCGATCACCATGAACTTCGTCTACGGAGAGAATGATGACGGCCCGCATATTTCGACTGACCGAACTGCATCAGAAGATCGACGCACAACTGCGAGTGCAACAGCGCCGCAAGTTTCCCGATCAATTCGCCATCGCCAAGCTCAAGAAGCTCAAACTGCGCGCGAAGGACATGCTTTATCGCATGACTTGGCGGCGATCCGGCGCGTCGCGATAAGAGGATCGTCGTGCCGGAGGCTTCGTGAAGCGCCCGACAAAGTCGGCCTTCAGCGCATCTCCAATTCACGTCGAACGCAATCTCGTGCCCGTCAGTCCTGACGGAAGTCCGGGCATCGCCGACAGTTTCGCGCCTGATGGCGAAGCTGCCGATCCAGCTCATGAGGATTATATTCGTGCCAGAGTTCTTGCTTGCCGAGTGGCTCGGGACGCCCGTCTGGTTCTGGGCAGCCTTTCTCGCCATCGTCGTCGTTCTTACTGCTTTCGACCTCGGCGTCCTTCACAAGGAGGATCGCGAACTCGGCATTGCCGAAAGCCTCAAGCTGAGCGCTTTCTATATCGGCGTTGCCATCCTGTTCGGGGCGTGGGTCTGGGCTGCGCGCGGGGCCCAGTCCGGAATGGAATACTTCACCGGCTTCTTCATCGAGAAGGCGCTGTCGATCGACAATGTCTTCGTGATCAGCCTGATCTTCACCTATTTCGCGATCCCGCGGAAATACCAGTATCGCGCGCTTCTCTGGGGGATCATGGCGGTGATCGTGCTTCGCGGCCTGATGATCGCGGGCGGTGCCGCTCTGCTCGCTGAGGCCTATTGGGTCCTCTACCTCTTTGCGGCCTTCCTGATCGCCACAGGCATCAAGATGTTCTTTGCCGGCGACGAGGCGCCCGACATCTCCAAGAACCCGGTCGTAAAGTTCATCTCGAGCCAAATGCCGGTGACGAAGGAGCTTCACGGACAGCGGTTTCTGGTCAAGGTCGAGGATCCGAAGACCGGCAAGATCGTCCGCGCGGCTACACCGCTGCTCCTTGCGCTCGTCGTCATCAATATTGCCGACCTGGTGTTCGCGCTCGATAGCGTGCCCGCGATCTTCGCGATCACGACCGACACCTTCATCGTCTACACGTCGAACATCTTCGCGATCCTCGGTTTGCGCGCGCTGTATTTCGCGCTCGCAGCGATGATCCATCGTTTCCACTATCTCAAATATGCGCTGGCTGCCGTTCTCGTCTTTATCGGCTCCAAGATATTCATCGCCGACTTCGTGTTGGACGGCGGAAAGATTCCCGCCTCGATCAGCCTCGGCGTCACCTTCGGCCTGATCGCGTCCGGGATCGTCTATTCCTTGTGGAAGACCCGCGGATTGCCAGAGCCCGACTGGCCCGACGAACCACTTTCGCGCGAGGAAAGGGGCATGGGTTACTCCGGCATGTCGCTTTCCGATCATCGCCAATCCCATCCCACCGGAGATAAAGGAGAATGACCATGAAGATGTTTTTGATCGCGTCTGCGCTGACCTCGATGGTAGCGCTGCCGGCTCATGCGCAGAATGCGGCTCCCATTGGCAGCGGACAGAGCCTGCAGCCGACCGAGCAGCAGCTTCGCTGCATCACCGAGCAGGAAGTCGTCGCGGCGCAGGAAGCCTGGGGCGAGGGCATCGTCAGTATCGGCAAGGTCTATTCGGCAGGCGGCGACTACCGTAAGGCGGCCGCCGATCATATCAACGAATTCTATGCCTACGACCAAAGCCTGGTCCTGTTCAAACCGACCCTCGCGTCGGTCGAGCAGTTCCGGCCGTCGTTCGACGGCGCGCTGTCCTATTTCGTGGGCGGCAACGAATCCTACCCTGAAGACAAGGGCTTCGCGATCAAGCCTTGGACCAATGTCCGCTGGCAGAATGCCGGGATCACCAACAACATCTGCCATATGGCCGTTGCGATGGGGAACTACTATTTCACGCCCGCCGACGGCAGCGCGGAAACGAAGGTCGAATACACGATCGGTTACATCCGCGACGGCGAAGGGGACCTGCGAATGGCGGTGCACAAGTCCACCATCCCTTACAGCGGCCAGTAATCTTCGGACAAACGAGATTTCAGCTGACCGAACGAACTTCGACATCGGGGCAGCCTCATGGCGCCCCGGTGTCGCCCATCGTGGTGTTAGGGCAGTCAGTATTCGATCAGAAAAGCTCTTTCGCTATCATTGCAGAACCGCCGAAACCTCGCGGCTGAGCTCTGCGAACGTGAAGGGCTTGGCGAGAATTCGGTTCCCCGAACCCTCCGATGCCGTCCCGGCAAGATCACGCGTGTATCCGCTCGTCAGAAGCGTGCGGATCTCGGGGAAGTCGCGCTGGACGATCCTGGCGAGTTCCCGGCCAGTCATCCCGGGCATGACGACGTCGCTGAACACCAGATCAACCTCGTCGCCATCCGCTTCGAGGACCTTGACCGCTGCGCTGCCGGAATTGGCCTCGCGTACCATATATCCGAGCTCACGCAGGCTTTCCGCAGTGTAGTTTCGGACGTCGTCGTCATCCTCGACGACAAGGATGCATCGTTTCGAGCCGGCCGTTTCCGACACTGCCTTCGGTTCGTCTTTCGCCGAGCGGACCGCACCGAACGCCCGCGGAAGGAAGAGGCGAACGGTGGTTCCATCACCTTCGTCCGACACGATTTCCATGTAGCCGCCCGATTGTTTGGTGAAACCGTAGACCATGGACAGACCGAGCCCCGTGCCCTTGCCGACCTCCTTCGTCGTGAAAAAGGGTTCGAAGGCGCGATCGAGAACGTCCTTCGCCATTCCCTCCCCGCTATCGGTGATGAAAATGACGACATACTCGCCCGGCCCGCGCTCGTCCTGGTCGTCCGGGTGATCGCGTTCGGGCCGGGCGTTTGCGGCTCCAATGGTGAGGGTGCCGCCCCGGGGCATGGCGTCGCGCGCATTCACTACGAGATTGAGGATGGAAGCTTCCAGCTGGTTGGGATCGGCCTTGATCTGCCAGAGATCGGGATCGGCCTCCACGCGCAGCTCGATCGTTTCACCGATCGAGCGGCGGACCAGATCCGACATGTCGTTGACGAGCCGATCCGCCCGAAGCAGCTGCGGCGAAAGCGGCTGGCGTCGGGAAAAGGCCAGCAAACGCTGAGTGAGCGAGGCGGCGCGCTCGGCCCCCTTGGCCGCATTTCCTAGCGCGCGATCGGCTCTTTCATTGAGGTTTTCGTCGGCCTGAAGCGCGCGCCTCGCCATGTCGACGTTGCCGGTGATGATGGTGAGGAGGTTGTTGAAATCATGGGCGATGCCGCCCGTCAGCTGTCCGACCGCTTCCATTTTCTGCGCCTGGCGAAGCGCGTCTTCGGCTTTTGACCGCTCGGCCATCTCCTCAGCGACCCGTTGCTCGAGCTCTTCGTTGACCGTGCGAAGCATCTGTTCCGAACGCCGTCGTTCGGTCAGGTCCTGCAACGCCCCCACCATGCGTGTGGCCTTGCCGTTGCTGTCGCGAATGACGAAGCCGCGATCGATAACGTGAACGTCTTCGCCCTCGGCGTTTCTGAACCGATACTCGGCTTGCCAGTGCTTGGCATTGCCGCGGATGGCCGAATGGATGCTGTCGGACACGCGCGTACGATCCTCCGGGTGGATGCGGTCGAGCCACCACCCGCCGGTGGAGGAGAGAACGCTCTCGCCATAGCCGAAGTTGGTCAGTAGCGCGTCGCTCCACTGGACGGAGTCCAAGGACAAGTCCCAGTCCCACACCGCGTCGTTGGTCGCTTTCACGGCCAGCCGATATCGCTCTTCGGCCTGCAGCAACCGAGCTTGCGAATGGACGCGCTCCACATGAGCCCAGCAGCGTTCGACTGCCGTTTCGACGAGGCTGATTTCCTGCGTAGTCCAGTTCCTCGGATGATCCTGATGGACTGCCATCATCGCCCGTAACTGGCCGTCTCGCACGAGGGGGCAACAGATGATCGCGGCAATGCCCAGTTCCCCGAAACTGCCGCCACCGTCGCCTTCGCCAATCTCGCCGCCGACATCGCGAACGATCAGCGTCTCTCCGTTCCGCATGCTCGACGAAGCGCGCGATCCGAAGAGGTCGAGGCTGTATTGGCCGACGGAGCTCGGCACGTCCGCAGCGGTGTAGTCGTCAAGGATCGTGAAGGAGTTATTATCGTCGTCGACCGTCGCGTAGGCACATCGTGAAGCGCCGAGATGCGACCCCAGGATCGCGGCGGCAGTCATCATCGCCGATTCCGCGTCACGCGCATCCCGCAACCCTTCGTCGAGGCCGCTGAGGAATCGAAGGCGCTCTTCGCTCGCTCGCAAAGCCAGTTCGGCGGCCTTTTCATCGGCGATGTTCCTCGCTTCGATGACCGTACCGATCGGCGACCCGTCATCGTCGAGTACGGGACTCGCCGTGAAGGCGACCGGATAAAAGGATCCGTCCGGGGCCACGAAGAGCTCTTCTCCCTGCATTTGTGCCCTCGTCGGGAAAGCGCGATCGATCGGACATTCATCGAGCGGGTAGGGGGTGCCGTCCGGGCGGGTGTGGTGAACGACGTCGTGAAGCGGGCGTCCCTCCATCTGTTCCAGCGAATAGCCGGTGAGCGTCTCGGCAGCGCGGTTGGCGTAAACGCACTGCTGGTTCTCATCCATCAGGAAGACGGCTTCACGCGTGTTGTCGAGGATGGCGTCGAGGCGGCGGGAGCTTTCCTGAAGCGCCAACTCCGTCCGGCGCCGCTCTTCCATGTCGAGCAAGACTCCGGTGAACGTGCCCTCGCGGTCGTTCGATCCCTTATCGATCCTCCCGTTCGCTTCGATCCAGTAATAGCGACCATCGCGGCGGCGAACGCGATACTGGATGGCATAGGATCCGCCCTTCTCCAGTCCTCTTTCGATCGCGGCCGCGACGTCGGCCTTATCCTCGGGATGAACGGTCTTGACGAAGTCCTCGTATCGCAAGGCATCCCGATCGAGGTCGGGATCGAGGTCGGGATCGAGGCCGACGGCAGTGAGAAAGGCCTCGTCGACCGAAATGCAATCGGTCTCGAGGTTCCAGAACCACGTCCCCCCGATGGCTCCGGCGTCGAGCGCGAGTTGGACCCGGTGCGCATTGTCGCGCGCGTCTGCCTCGCTTTCGCGAAGGGCACGCTCGACGACGACCTGTTTCGTGGTCTCCTGACAAGCGCAGAAGAACCCCCTGACTTGGCCGGTGTGGTCGCGAACGGGAGTGTAGGAGAAGGAAAAATGCGTTTCCTCCCGATACCCTCGGCGATCGATCCAGAGTTCGATATCGTCGTTCTGGACCGCTTCGCCACGCAGGACCTGCTCGACGATCGGAAGGAGGTCCTCCCGGATTTCTTCCCACACTTCGAGGATGTCGCGCCCAAGGGCCGTGTCGGATTTGTTCGCGAGGATCTCGCAGTAGGCATCATTGAAAAGCAGGATGCGCTCGCTGCCCCATACCACGAACATCGGCTGGCTCGACCCCAACATCAGTTCTACCAGGGTCTTCAGCTCTACCGGCCAGCTCGCCCGTTCACCCAAGGCGGTGGAGTTCCAGTCGAAAGCGCGGATCCGCCGCCCCATCTCGCCTCCGTCGATGGGAAATTCCCGATCCACGGCACCCTGACGCCCTTGGGCAGACGGTTCGATAGATTTGGAATCAGTCATGGTTTGACTTTCGAACGGAACGCTCTTGAGCAGTCCGTCTACGGACCCCCACCCGGATTGAGAAGTCGTTGCCGCCGCCGTGTGGATACAGTGCCATATCGATCACTCGTATTCAGATAGTTGGCAGTCGATCCGAACTTATTCGGACAACCTCGCTCTAGTTCGGACCGACGGCTTTCCTCGGCTCGTTGTAGAGGTAGCGCCATACGCCCCAGCCGTTGATCGCCAAGAGGACGATGTTCATTGCGGTCAACGGCATCCCACCACCCGTCAGTCCGGAATAGATCCACAAAACGCTCACACCGACGAAAAGCAGGAAGCCGTAGCCGGTCATTTTCCGGCTGTGATCGATTGCAATCATCAGGGCCGCCACGATCGCACCGATCGATGCGATCCATTCCACGGGGCCGTCCATCTCAATCTCCTTTGGCTGAGCGGTATACCTAATGCCAAAAGCGAATGGGCGCCTCGAAGAAACGGTAAACCTCGATCAGTCTGCGGAACGGCCTGGGGAGCGCATGCGCTGACTCTTCGAACAGAAGAAGGAGGTCGAGATGTCGGACAGGGAAACGGACAAGGAAAAGCGTGAGAAGGTTCGCCTTGCCGTCGGCGCGATCGCCGGGCTGGCGGTCGCTGCCGGCGCAGCGGCGGTGGGCGCTTCCAAGCTGAGATCGTCTAGGTCTGGCTCCGGAGACGCCCCTCGTTTCGCTCGACGCAACCAAGACGGCGATCTCGCCCTTGTCGGGCGTAGCGTCACGATCCGGAAGGATCGGCAGGAGTTGTTCGACTATTTTCGGGATTTTCAGAACCTGCCCTCCTTCATGGAGAACCTCGATCGCATCGAACCGAAAGGCGGCGATCGTAACGTCTGGGTGATCCGCGCACCCGCGGGGCAGACGGTGGACGTAGAAACCGTCGTTTCCGGCGAAAAGAACGGAGAGTTCATCGCCTGGAAATCGGTCGAAGGATCCGACATCACGACTTCGGGCAAGGTCACGTTCGAGGATGCTCCCGGCGATCGGGGCACTCGGGTCGGGATCGATCTCGCCTACGACCCGCCCGCCGGTGTTCTCGGCCGCGGCGTCGCCAAGCTGTTCCTTCGCGAACCCGCCATTCAGGCCCGCCACGACCTCAAACGATTCAAGATGCTGATGGAAACGGGCGAAATCGCGACCTCGGCGCGAACCAAGGATCAACAGCGATCCGTCAAGCAGCAGGAGAACGGATGATGCGCGCACTGACATGGCAAGGCACAAAGGACGTCCGCGTCGAAACCGTCTCGGATCCCGAGATCGTCAATCCCCGCGATGCCATCCTCAAGGTGACGAGCACCGCCATCTGCGGCTCCGACCTCCATCTTTATGATGGCGTCATTCCGGGCGTGCAGTCGGGCGACGTCCTGGGTCACGAATTCATGGGCGAGGTTGTCGAGACGGGACCGGACAGCACGCTCAAGAAAGGGCAGCGCGTCGTCGTTCCTTTCACCATCAGTTGCGGACAATGCTTTCATTGCGCGGTCCAGCAATACAGCTGCTGCTCCAATTCGAATCCCGTGGAGAAGCAGGACATGTCGGCGACGCTGTACGGCCATGCGATGGCCGGGCTGTTCGGCTATTCGCACCTGACCGGAGGCTATTCGGGAGGGCAGGCGGAATATGTGCGCGTCCCGTTCTCGGACGTCGGCCCGATCGTCATCCCCGACCATCTGGACGACGACAAGGTCCTGTTCCTATCCGACATTCTTCCTACCGGATGGATGGGCGCGGAGAACGCCGAGATTCAGCCCGACGATACCGTGGCCGTCTGGGGCTGTGGCCCGGTCGGACTGTTCGCGATCCAGTCGGCGATCACTATGGGCGCTTCCAAGGTCATCGCAATCGACCATTACCCTCATCGTCTGGAGCTCGCGAAAAAACTGGGGGCCGACACCCTCAACTTCCACGATGTCGATGTGCGCGAAGCATTGATGGAAATGTCGGGCGGAATCGGTGTCGATGCCGTCATCGATGCTGTGGGTATGGAATCGCATGGCTTCGGCATCGACAACATGCTCGACGTGGTGAAGCAGAAGGTCGGCTTCGGCGCGGATCGCGCGAGCGCGCTCAAACAGGCCATCCTCGCCTGTCGCCGCGGAGGGAGGGTCTCGATTCCTGGCGTCTATGGCGGAATGACCGACCAGTTCCCCCTGGGGGCGCTCATGGAAAAGGGTCTGCAGGTCCGATCAGGCCAGACCCATGTCCAGAAGTATACCAAGGACCTGCTGGAGAAGATCGAGGACGGGACGATCGACACGACCTTCCTCATCTCTCACCATCTGCCTCTCGAAGATGCGGCCAAGGGCTATGAGAATTTCAGTTCGAAGCAGAACGAATGGACGAAGGTCGTCCTCAAGCCCGGAATGGAGACTGTCTCGTGAGCAAGAACAAGATCGACAGGCTGACCGGCTTTGCCGTCATCACGGGTGCCTCGAGTGGCATCGGTCTCGAACTGGCACGTCGGGCCGGCGAGGACGGTGTCGCCCTGTTGCTGGTAGCGGATCGGCCGCTAGACGACGGAGTTACAGCCGCGAGGGAGGGGGGTGCGACGGAGATCGAGACCCTTCGTACCGACCTCGACACCGAACAGGGGATCGACGAACTGATGGAGGCGATCGGGTCACGCCCGGTCGATGCCCTTATCGCCAATGCCGGACAGGGGCAGGGGGGCAAGTTTCTCGAAACCGACTGGCCCTCGATCAAGAAGGTTCTGGACACGAACGTCACGGGCACGATCTCCCTGATCCACCGCATCGGGCGGCGGATGCTGCAAGCCAACCATGGTCGCATCCTCGTTACGGGGTCCATCGTGGGTGACATGCCGGGACCCTTCAATCTCACCTACAATTCAACGAAGGCGTTCATCGACGATTTTGTCGTCGGTCTTGCCGAGGAAATGCGGGACAGCGATGTCACGGTATCGAGCCTGCTTCCCGGCGTGACGGACACCGAATTTTTCGAGCGCGCCGACCTCGATGGGGGCGGGATGGACGATGCGCCCAAAGCCGATCCGAAAAAGGTCGCTCGCAACGGCTATCAGGCGATGCTGGACGGCGAAACGCAGGAGGTCAGCGGCTTCCTCAACAAGTTGCAGTTCGCTGCCGCCGGAATCATTCCGGATGAACTGATGGCGAAGGTGCATCGCCGGATGATGAAACCGGCTGTCGAAAAGGACTGACGGGTTAGGCCGTGGCGAGACGCCTTTGGCCCCACCGCATCGCTTCTGCCGAGAGCCGGGAGCATGAAAAAAAGGGCCGGTAGCGACCGCATTATGTCGCTACCGGCCCTTCGGCTTCTGAGGATGTGGGTTGGTCCCTAAGCGGGCCCGGCCTCTTCCATCCTACGGTCGGCGCGTTCGACCATTTCGTCCTTTTTCTGCATGGCCTGGCGTTCGGCATCCATCGCCTTGTCCTCGGCGCGGTCGATTGCCTTCCGACCCGTGTCGCCGAGATACTCGCGCTCGGTGCGGGTCGAGGGAACAGCAGCGCCTGCCACCGCTCCGACTGCTGCGGCGATCAGTCCACCGATCATCGGATTGTCGAAAAAGGCTTCCTTGCCGCGGCGGGCGGCTTGCTTTCCCTTTTCCGCCGCGTGGCGACCGCCCTCGGCGATGTCGTGACCCCGCTGACGTGCCGCCGACGCAAACTGGTCGCGCTTCTCGCGAATGCGGTCGGTCGCGTCGTTCAACCTCTGACGATAGGCATGATCGTCCTCGTCATGGTTTCTCTCGATCAGCAGGTAGGAACCCCGATGCTCGTCGCGGCGGCGCTGGTAGGAAAGCTCGTCCTCGTCCTGACGACGCTCGAAGCGCGACATGTGATCGACGTAGCCGCGATGATCGGGATCGTAGGTGTCGCCCCAGGCTTGGTCGTCGTCGAAGTTCGTCTTGGACTTGTTGGACGTGAAGGCCGACGGCTTGGCATCGGCATCGCTGATCAGCCAGATTGTCCCGGCAGAGATTAGGCCAAGCGCCAGCGGATTGCGGCGTGCGCCGTCGAGAAGATAGCGAGCATCGATCCCGTTCTCGTCTGCCTTGTCGAGCAGTTCGTTGAACAGGTTGCGGGGCGTGAACCGGTCGCCGATCCGGTTGACCGTTTCACCCATTTCGTCCTGCGTGCGCTTGATGTCGGCTTCGATCGCGTCCGGATCGTGGGTGTCTGTCGTGTTCATGATGCGGTTCCTTCGTGTTGGTGGGGATGAGCGACCGCGTCGGGGGCGCGTTCGACCGTCTCGATCGTCCGCGTGGGCGCAAGGTTGCTCTTGTCCAGTTTCGACTTGGCAGAGGCATAGACGATGCCGGCGATCAGCAGGGTCGCCAGACCGACCAGCAACGTCGCCAGATCGCGATCGCCCATCGCATCGCCGATAAGATAGGCGATGCCCATGAGCGTGACGCCGAGGCCGGCAATACCGAGCACGGCGGCTCCCATCATCCCACCGATCGAGGCTTTGATGTCGCGCGAAGTTTCGCGCATTTCCGCCTGAACGAGGTTGATCTGCTGTTGTGCGAGATGGGCGCTCTGACTGCTCAGCTTTCCGACCAGATCGACGATATTCTCATCGTGTCGTGGTTCCGGGTTCATCGCGAACCACCCGGCGTCTTCACCGACGGCGTGCCACCAACGGGCGTCGCCGCAGGTCGATCGGGTGCGGTCGTGCCGATGGCACCGCGACCCCAGTCGTCGTCGCGATCGCCGACACGCTGCGACATACGGGTCTGAAGCGGTTCGTCGAAATCCTGATCGCGGGACTGTCGGTTGTTCGAGCCGAGCGGAATATCCTCATGCTCTTCCGCACCGGCTCTCAGGAACCGTGCGGCCGCGAAGCCGACAGCGGCGGAGGCGGCGAGGAAGGCGGTGGGATTGTCACGCGCGAAACGGCGCGTCTCTCCGGCGAGTTCACGCGGGCTCTTGTCCTGGACGCGCCTGGCAACGTCGTCGACCTGGCGAGCGGCGCTCGAGAAAGCCGATGCGAGCCAGTCGGGCGTATCGCCGTCATTCCGCATTTCATCGGCAGCCGTTTGAATGGCCGAAGATGCCGAGCGGGCGCCCGAAGCAATGCGGTCCTTTTCCTGCCGGGCGCGGCCCTCGGCCTGCTCTTTGGCAGTCTCTTTCAGGTCGTGCGCGTCCCGTTCGATATCGCGCTTCGCACCTTCGGGGTTTGTTCGATCGTATGGCGGGGCTTGTTGAGTCATTACGCTCTCCTGTTCAAATCGCCCCCCATGAGACGAAGCAAGAGAAGCCGCCCATAGTTCCGTGAGCAGCAAAAAAGCCCGTTTTTTTCAGTGCTCTAACAAAAGTTAGACGACAGGTCGCTTTTTCGAGCCAAACGCCTTGCGACGAACGGCGGTGCGCGTTCGGCGCTGGTTGCGAGGATCAGATGCCCGCGTACCATTCGTAGTTGGCGCGATCTTCCCACAGGCCGCCACGGCCCCCCGCGATGCGCCGGAAATCCTCGATCGCCTCGATCCGCATCACGAATTTCGCGTGCTTGTAACCAAGCTGCCGTTCGACCCGCAGCCGTACGGGGGCACCGTTTCCTTCGGGCAATGCCTCGCCGTTCAGGACCCAGGCCATGATGGTCTGCGGATGATAGGCATCGATCAGGTCGATGGTCTCGTAGTAGGGGTCGTTTCCATAGAGATCGGCGCAGTGGAAAAGCAGGTAGTTGGCACTGTCCCGAAGTCCCGCGATGTCGAGAATACGGCCGAGTTGCGGTCCGGTCCACTGACCGATCGCGCTCCATCCCTCCACGCAATCGTGACGGGTTATCTGGGTGCGCTGCGGCAAACCTTTCAGCTGCGCCATCGAGATCGACAAGGGACGCTCGACGAGGCCGTCGACCCGCAATCTCCAGTTAGCGAAGCCCTCGGCTAGGTGCCGCTGGTAGCTGTCATTCTCGACCGTCCGGGTTCCGTTCACTCGAAACACCGGGGATCGGTCCTCGGGCCGGTATTCTCGCGCCAGCGCCAAGCGGTCCGTAAGGAGACGATGCGACCCCTCGTTCAGCTTTTCGAACTGATCGAGAAAGCGATTGAACGTGGGATCTTCATTGAGCGCGTCGCATCCCGACAGCGCCAATCCGCCGCCTGCAGCGGACAGGCCGACGAGCATTTTGCGGCGGCTGATCAGGCGGTCGCTCATTCGGCGGCCTCCGGCAGGGGGTCGCGCCGGTCTGGCTGCTCGCTTCGACCGGGGATCCGGAACCGTCCCGAGATCATCGAACGGATTTCGTTGATGGGCCCCGCGGCTACCACCATGGCGACATGGACGAAGAAGAAACCGAGCAGCGCGAACGCGAAGATGAAGTGCAACGAACGCGCCGACTGTCGTCCGCCGAACAGGTCGAGGAGGAAGGGCAAGGTCGCATTGAACCCCGGCGACATGGTGAGGCCCGTGAGGATGATGCCGGGCAGGAACAGGAACAGCACGACCGCATAGCTCAATTTCTGAAGCACATTGTAGTCGAGCGCCGCAGCCCCGGTCGGAAAGCGCAGGCGGGCATGATCCTTGATGTCTTGCCAGATGTGCCGCGGGCTGAGTTCATTCCGTCGGAATTTCAGGTCGCGCTGGAAATGACGGTTCACCAGCGACACGATCGTGTAGGCCAGCAGCGAGAAAGACAGGATCCACGCGAAGGCCAGATGCCAGCGCCGCCCCTCGGACAGCGAATAGCCGGAGGGAATTGTCGCCCACCACGGGAAGGCGCGGGTGCGAGTGACGCCCTCCTTGTCGTCGTAGACGCCGAGCACTCCGGTGGTCGTGATATCGACCGATCCGACCTGGACGAAACCGCGCCCGTTCTCGTCGTCGATGACCAACCAGGGCGTGTCGTAGTTCGCACCGTAGGAGCCCCAGTAGAGCCGCGGATGGGCATTGAAGATCATGAATCCGCTCATCAGCATGACGAAGAAAGCGACCACGTTGGTCCAGTGCCACAGCCGCGTCGATAGCCGATGTCGCTTGACCACGTCTCCCGGTCGAACCGTCTTGCTATCCGTCATGCCCCTATCCCTATCCGATCACGAAGACCCTATCCAGCGGCGCGTCGTATTGCGCCGCACGCTTCGCGGGTCAGAGGCGGGGCGGCGGTTCTAGCCAGCGATCGCCATCGGGACCGGTTTCGCGCTTCCAGAAAGGCGCATCATGTTTCAACCGTTCCATGAGGGTGTCGAGCGCGTCGAGCGCTGCGCGGCGGTGAGGGGCGGCGGTGGCGGCGAACATGATGGGTTGGGCTGGGGTCATCGTACCGTAGCGATGGATGATCTGCACGGCGGTCAAGGCGAAGGTCTCGCGGATCTCGCTGGCAATCGTCTGGAGCGCGCGTTCGGTGAAGCCCGGATAGTGATCCAGCGTCAGCATATCGATGCCGTCGCCGCGCACGGTACCGACAAAACTCGCGACCGCGCCTTCGCCCGCCCGAGGAAGGAAGGCAGCGAGAGCTTCACCGGGATCGAAGGAAGTTGCTTGCACGGTAACGGTCATGCGCGGCGCTCCAGCAATTCGGTGCCGCTCTGGTAGAGCATGTAGAGCGCGACGAGAATGATGATCGCTGCGAAGGCCTTGGTCAGGGCACCTTTGGCCGAGAGCGTACGGGCGGCGCGCGTGCCCGCGGTAGAACCGAGCAGTCCGCCCGCGATGAAGAGGCCCGCAAGCGACCAATCGACAAGCCCCGACAGGGCGTAATTGACGGCGGTGGTCAGTCCAAAGGCCGTCACCGCCACGAGGCTGGTCCCGACCGCGCCGAGCATCGCGATCCCGCTGGCGGCGATGAGCGCCGGGACGATCAGGAAGCCGCCGCCGATACCGAAGAAACCCGAGAGTGCGCCAGCACCAAGACCGAACAGTGCCAGACGGACCGGCTCGAATTTCGCGCGTTGTCCGCTTCCGCGATCGCCGCGCCTCAGCATGAGAACGGCGATGGCGATCATCAGGATGGCGAAGAGGAAGAGCAGCCCCTGTCCGTCGAATGCCTTTCCGAGCGTCGAGCCGCCTGCTGCACCAATTACCCCAGCGGCGGCGAAGACCAGCCCCTCGCGCCACTGGACATTGCCCGCACGTGCATGGCCGCCGAGCCCAAGTGCCGCGTTCGCGGCAACGGCGAGCGCAGACGTTCCGATCGCGACGTGTGGTTCGCGCACGCCGACGAGGTAGACCATCAACGGCACCGCGAGGATCGATCCGCCGCCGCCGATCAGTCCTAGTGTGAAGCCGACCAGCGCGCCTGAAAACAGGCCCGTCGCAATATCCCACCATTCGATCACGCCGAATCGCCTAGCGCGTCGGCGCGCCGGCGACCAATTGCTCGACCACCTGCGGATCGGCGAGGGTCGACGTATCGCCGAGGTTCGACGTGTCGCCCTCCGCAATTTTTCGAAGGATGCGGCGCATGATTTTTCCTGAACGGGTCTTGGGAAGACCGGGGGCGTAGTGGAGGTGGTCGGGCGTGGCGATAGGACCGATTTCCTTGCGGACATGGCGGGTCAGTTCGGCGGCAAGGTCGTCGTCGGCGGCGACGTCAGCGTTCAACGTGACGTATGCGTAGATACCCTGACCCTTGATGTCGTGGGGAAAGCCGACAACGGCGGCCTCGGCAACCTTGGGGTGGAGGACGAGTGCGCTTTCGATTTCGGCGGTCCCTATTCGGTGGCCCGAAACATTGATCACATCGTCCACGCGGCCGGTGATCCAATAGTATCCGTCGGCGTCGCGGCGGCAGCCGTCGCCGGTAAAATAGCGACCCGGATAGGCGCTGAAATAGGTTTGCACGAAGCGTTCGTGATCGCCGTAGACCGTCCGCGCCTGTCCGGGCCAGCTGGCGGCGATGGTGAGATTACCCTCGGCTTCGCCGTCGAGGATATTGCCGTCGGCGTCGAACATTTCCGGCTGCACGCCGAAGAAGGGAAGGCCCGCGCTGCCGGGCTTCATCGCGTGAGCGGCGGGCAGGGTCGTGATCATGTGACCGCCGGTCTCGGTCTGCCACCAAGTATCGACCACCGCGCAACGCTCGTCGCCGACGACCTCGTAATACCAGCGCCAGGCTTCGGGATTGATCGGCTCGCCGACCGTGCCGAGGACGCGCAGCGAGGAGCGGTCGTGCCTCGTGACGTGCATGTCCCCCTCGCGCATCAGTGCGCGAATGGCGGTCGGGGCAGTGTAGAAGCTGTTCACGCCGTGCTTCGCGACGACCTGCCAGAAACGGCCTGCGTCGGGCCAGGTGGGCACGCCCTCGAACAGGAGGCTGGTCGCGCGATTGATGAGCGGGCCGTAGACGATGTAACTATGCCCCGTGACCCAGCCGATGTCCGCGGTGCACCAGTAAATCTCGCCTTCGCGATAGTCGAACGTCAGCTCGAATGTCATGGCCGCCCAGACGCCATAGCCGCCGGTGGTGTGGACGACCCCCTTTGGCTTCCCGGTCGATCCCGACGTGTAGAGGATGAAAAGCGGATCTTCCGCGTGCATGGGCTCGCAAGGGCAGGGTGCATCGGACGCGGCGTCGTGGAGCCATTGGTCGCGACCCTCGATCCAGTCGATCGGCTCGCCGGTATTGCGGATGACAAGGACGCCGCTGACGTCCACACCGTCGCGCGAGAGGGCAGCGTCGACGTTGGCCTTCAGCGGAACGGTCATGCCACCGCGTCTTCCGGCATCTGCAGTGACGACGAACCGGCTGTCGCAATCGACGATCCGTCCCGCGAGCGCATCGGGCGAGAAGCCGCCGAATACCACCGAATGCACCGCGCCCAGCCGTGCACAGGCGAGCATCGCGATCGCGCCTTCGGGAGTCATCGGCATGTAGATGGTGACGCGAGATCCCTTCGTGACGCCGATCGCCTTCAGCGCATTGGCGAAGCGGACCGTCTCGCGCTGGAGGTCGGCATAGGTGAGGCGGCGGACCTCGTCGGCGGGATCGTCGGGTTCGAAGAGCATCGCGACCTGATCGCCGTGTCCGGATTCGACGTGACGGTCGACCGCGTTGTGGCAGAGATTGAGGATGCCGTCCTCGTACCAGCGTATGTCGACGGGATCGAACGACCAGTCGCCCGCCTTGGTCGGCTCGGTCGCCCAGTCGAGGCGCTTTGCCTGATCCAGCCAGAAAGCATCGCCACCCCCGATCGAACGGCGATACATGTCGTCGTACCGATCGGCATCGATATGAGCGTCAGAGCTGATGGGGGGCGGGACTATCATGCCTGTCTCTCCTGAAATTCGGGGCGAGCATAGCATGGTCGGGTCGCGCCGGAAGGCGGATGGACGGCAAGGGGATTGCGACGGGCGGATCGACAGGTAAGTTGAGTACCGAATTACCCGCGAAAGGACGACGGCATGCGACTTCTCGTTACCACATTGGCCCTGACGCTCGCCCTTCCGGCGCCCGCTCTCGCGCAATCGGTCGAGGCGCAACTGCCGCAGGCGCTCGAGACGCCGCTCCTGTCGCTGAATGTCAGCGAAACCGTGACGACGCCCGCCGACATCGTGCGGTTGAATATCGGCGTGTTGGCGCAGAGTGCGAACGCCAGCGACGCGATGGCAGAAGCAACACGCACCATCGCGGCCATCCGTTCCGCAATCGTGGCAGCCGGGGTCGAGCCGGAGGACATCGATACGCGGACGATCTCTCTGGGTCGTTGGCGCGAGCGGGATCCCGACACTCGGGACTACATCGACCGCGGTTTTCAGGCGACTTCGACCGTACAGGTCGAAGCACCGCTCACTCTCGACATCGTCGGAATGATCGAGGACGTGACCCTCGCCGGCGCGAACGATGTCAACGGGCCCTATTTCGACTTCGAGGATCGATTGGGGCTGCGCCGCGAAGCACGCGAGCGCGCCGTCGAACGGGCCCGCGAGGAAGCGGACGAATATGCGCGGCTCTTCGGCTTTTCGAGAGCGCGGCTCGTCGAAGTGGGGGTCGGAGCATCGACCAATCGCAGTCCCATCAGGGTAACGGGAAGCGCGGTGGGCGCCCCGCCTCCGCCGCCTCCGCCGCCGCCGCCGCCGGCTCCCGGCGGGGGTGGGATCGGCGCGGACATCGGCGAGAGCGTGTCGCTACAGCTGACCTTCGCGTTGGTACGTTAGCCCTCGACGATGTCGTCCCAGCCGTGGCGCTGCGCCTCGGCCTTGAAGAAGGGACAGACGGGGGCGATCCTCCAGCCCTTTTCCTTCGCATACTTGTAGGCGCGCTCGGCGAGTTTCTCGACGAGGCCTTGGCCGCGCGCTGCGGGCGGCACGTAAGTATGGTCGATCATGATCAGCTTGTCGTTGGTACGGCTGAAGGTCATTTCGGCCGCTTCGTCGCTGTCCTTCGGTTGGAGGTGCCAGCGGCCACGGCCGTTTTCTTCGTTAAATTGGATGTCCATGCACCGCGCAACCGTTGGGCGGGCGGGAAGGTTGCCCGCGGCGTGCCGAATGACCGCTACGAACTCCACTCGGAGAGCGCGGCGATCACTGTGAGAAAATTCGTGGCGGTCTATGCAGCGACGGATGCCCGTTCGGCGGTCGGCGCATCGAGCCGGCGCGCCAGTCCGACCATCAGATAGATCAGCGGGGGGAACAGGATCGCCGAAAGGACGACCTTCGCGAGCATCTGCCCGGCCATCAGGTTGGCGATCGGAAAGACCCCGTAGAAGGCGATCGAGATGAAGATGAGCGTGTCGAGCGCCTGGCTGACCATCCCCGCGACCGCGCTGCGCAGCCACAGAAGCCGTCCGCCCGCACGCCGCATCCGGTCGAAGATCCAGACGTTGAGAAGCGTCGAAATACCGTAGGCCACGATCCCTCCGAGCCAGATCCGCGGGGTCGAGGCGAGCAGCAGATTGAAAGCGGAAAGCCGCTCCGCCTCCATCTCGGGTGCGGCGGGGAGCGCGAGGATCAAGACCGTCAGCGCGCTGGCGACCAAGAGCGGTACGAAGCCGAGAAAGACCATCCGCCGCCCCGTCGTCGCGCCGAACAGTTCGGTCACCGCCGAGGTTGTCACCACCAACAGGAGGAATGCGAAGATCCCTGCTTCGACTGCCAAGGTGCCGAACCCGGGCACGGGGAACAATTCGACCTGCTTGTTCGCGAACACGCCCGCGATGCACACCATTCCGCCGTAGAAGACGGCGAGTGCGAAAAGAGACTTGGGGATGGAAACGGGGGCGGGGCGATGCGGCTGGTCGGTCATGGCGCGATTGTCTGCCGTCTCGTTGCGGCAAAGGAAAGGCTTTTGATTGACGCCCCGCAGGGGCGCCGTTAGCGACGGCGCTTCTCTTCATCCCGGGGTAGGGGGCGCAGCAGGAATGAGCGACACGCGCTTCGATATCGTGGCGATGGGTGATGCCATCGTCGACGTGATCGCGCCTTGCGATCCGTCGTTCCTGACGGAAAATCACCTTCCCGCGGGATCGATGCAGCTGCTGGACCCGGCGCAGGCCGACGCACTGTACGCCAAGATGGGCGTGGCGGAGGAACATTCGGGCGGGTCGGCGGCCAACAGCATGGCCGGGATCGCCGCAATGGGTGGCAAGGCGGCCTTCATCGGCCAGGTTGCGGACGATCAGTTCGGTGGCATCTTCGCGCACGATCTGAAATCGCTCGGCGTCGCCTTCGATACCCCTCCGCTCGATCCACAAGCAGGTCTACCGACGGGACGCTGTCTGATACTGGTGACGCCTGATGGGCAGCGCACGATGAACACCGCCCCGGGCGCCAGCCACGAATTGTCGGCCGACGCGATCGACCCCGATCTGATCCGCGAAAGTGGCATCCTCTACCTCGAAGGCTATCTGTTCGGACCGGAAAAGCCCCGTGCGGCCATGATGGCGGCGCGGCGGATCGCGCACGAAGCCAAGCGGGAAGTCGCCTTCACTCTTTCCGAAAGCGTCTGCATCGCCGAGCGGCGCGATCCGTTCCTCGAAATGATCAACGGCCGAGGTGTCGATATCCTCTTCTGCAATGCCGACGAGGTGCGCATGCTTACCGGAGCGAACGATACCGATACGGCCGTTGCATCGCTTCGTTTGTCGGTTCCTACCATCGTGGTGACCGATGGCCCGAATGGCGCGGCGGCATGGCAGGACGGCCGGGCGGTGAAGGTTCCGGCTGCACCTGTGGACCGGATCGTCGACACTACCGGAGCGGGCGATCTCTTTGCGGCCGGCTTCCTCGTAGCGCGGGCGAAGGGCGCGGATCTCGAGAAATCCTTGCAGACCGGCGCGATCGCCGCCGCGGAGGTCATTTCGCATTACGGCGCGCGTCCCGGTGCGGACCTCGGCAAACGGATCGACCTGTGACGCTCCGGCGGATTGCCATCTATTGCGGCCACCAGGCGGGCGAGAAGCCCGCCTATCGCGAAATGGCCGTCGCACTGGCCGAGGCGATGGCCGCGCGCGGTATCGACCTCGTCTACGGGGGCGGCAAGCTGGGGCTGATGGGGATCGTCGCCGACACCGTGCTGGAGGCGGGCGGCAAGGTCTATGGCGTCATTCCGCAAAGTCTTGTCGACGTCGAAGTCGCGCACCAGGGCCTGACCGAACTCCATCCCGTGCCGGGGATGCACGAACGCAAGGCCAAGATGACCGAACTGACGGATGCGTTCGTGTGCCTTCCGGGTGGAATCGGGACGATGGACGAATTGATGGAAGCATGGACGTGGAACGCGCTCGGCTATCACGCCAAGCCCTTCTGCCTCCTCAACGTCGATGGTTTCTGGGACGGTTTCGCGTCCTTCTGCGATACCGTTCGCGACGAGGGATTCATGAGCGCCGACCGGCGGGACCAGCTGTTGATGGCACACGATCCCGTCGAAGCGATCGAGAAGCTGGACGCCGCGGCGACGAAGCGCCAACAAGGCATGGTCTGGTAGAGCGCCGGGGAGGGCGACACATGCAAATCCTGATGAGTATCGCGGGTATCGCGGTCATCCTCTTGCTCGCCTTGCTGCTGTCGACGGACCGCCGCGCGATCCGGCTTCGGGTCGTCGGCGCGGCTTTCGCGCTACAGGCTGCGATCGCGGCGCTCGTGCTGGCGACCGACGGCGGTGCGGCGGCGCTTGAGTGGATGGCGGGGGGCGTTTCCGCGCTTCTCGGCTACTCGGCAGCGGGCACGCAATTCATCTTCGGTCCCATCGCCGACCCCGAAATCGGCGGCAACAGCTTCGCCATCGCGGCGCTTCCGGTAATCGTCTTCTTCGCCGCGCTGATCGCGATCCTCTATCATGTCGGCGTGATGCAGCTGATCATCAAATGGGTCGGCGGCGGGCTCCAAAAAATCACCGGGATCACCAAGGTCGAAAGCCTTGCCAGCGGCGCGAATATCTTCGTGGGCCAGTCGGAAAGCCCGCTGGTCGTCAAACCCTATCTCGCCAATCTGGCGCCCAGCCAGCTGTTTACGATCATGGCGGTGGGAATGGCGGGTGTCGCCGGAACCATTCTCGCTGCCTACGCAGCGATGGGGATCGACATCGAATATCTGCTCGCCGCCGCTTTCATGAGCGCGCCGGGCGGCATCCTGATGGCCAAGATCATCATGCCGGATCCGCGCGTCATCGTCGAAGGCGAAGGCGCCGACGTGGCGCTGAAGAAGGCGCCTGGCGACGGGGTCACTGCGGCGCTCGAGGACCATGTCGACGAGGTCGATCCCCACGAGGGCGAGGAAAAGCCGGCCAACATCATCATGGCCGCCGCGATGGGCGCGCAGACCGGCGTGAAGCTCGCCGTCGCGGTCGCTGCAATGGTGCTGAGTTTCGTCGCATTGGTCGCCCTGGCGAACGGTATCCTGGGCGGTGTCGGCGGCTGGTTCGGGGTCGAGGGCCTGACCTTCCAGCAGATCGTCGGCTACCTGTTCCAGCCGATTATGTATCTGATCGGCGTGCCGTGGGACGAGGCCAATGTCGCGGGCGGTCTGTTCGGGACCAAGGTGGTTCTGAACGAATTCGTCGCCTTTATCGAACTCGGCGGGCTGGAGGGCCTCTCGCCTCGCACGGTGGCGATCGTGACCTTCGCTTTGTGCGGCTTCGCCAACTTCAGCTCGATCGCGATCCAGATGGCGGTGACCGGCGGCCTCGCGCCCAATCAGCGCCCCACCATCGCTCGGCTTGGCCTCCGCGCATTGGCGGCGGGCAGCCTCGCCAACCTGATGAGCGCGGCGTTGGCGGGTCTGTTGCTCAGCCTCTGATCTGCCTGCCTTCGCACCGGATTTGCGCGCCCCGACCCGCGGCGCTAGGAAACGTCTCATGAACGCCACGATCACGTCCGACACCGTCGCTTCGGTCAGCCTGTCTCAAGCGGACGATCCCGCTTTTTCTCGCGAACTCGGCGAGAGTTTCGTCACCTACGGGTTCGCGATCGTCCGCGATCACGGGATTCCGCAGGAACTGATCGAACGGGCCGAGGAGAAGTCGAAGGAATTTTTCGCGCTCCCCGAAGAGGTGAAGCGGCAATATTTCATTGAGGGTATGGGTGGCGCGCGCGGCCTCACGCCTTTTGGGATCGAAACCGCCAAGGGTGCCAAGGCCCACGATCTGAAGGAATTCTATCACGTCGGGCGCGAACTGCCCGAGGGTCATCGGTTCGCCGAGGTGATGCCGCCCAACGTCTGGCCCGATGAAGTCGCGGGTTTCCGCGAGACCTTTCTCGAACTCTATGACGCCTTCGACGCGGCTGGGCGCAAGGTGCTGGCCGCCATCGCCGATTATCTGGACATCGACACCGACTGGTTCCTCGACAGCGTGCGGGAGGGGAATTCGGTGATGCGGCTCCTGCACTATCCGCCGCAAGACGAGCCGACCGGCGAGCACATCCGCGCCGGCGCCCATGAAGACATCAATACGATCACGCTGCTTCTGGGCGCCGAGGAAGCGGGACTTCAGCTGCAGACCCGGGATGGCGAATGGTTGGACGTGCTGCCCAAGCCCGGCGAACTCGTCATCAACATCGGCGACATGTTGCAAAGACTGACCAACGGCAAGCTTCGATCGACCAGTCATCGGGTCATCAATCCCGCGCCCGAGCGGGCGAGCAAGGCACGCTATTCGATGCCCTTCTTCCTGCACTTCCGACCCGACTTCACGATCGAGGCGCTGCCGAGCACCGTTCCCGCAGGAGAACAGCCGCAGTGGGAGCCCATCAATAGCCACGATTACCTGATGGAGCGGCTTCGCGAGATCAAGCTGGCATGACGCTGGCGCTTTTCGCCTCGATCGCGGTGGCGACCGCGCATACGGTGGCGGAGACGGCCTATCGCGCCGCGATGAATGCCTTTTTTCGATCCGAGCCCGAATAGTCCGTTCCCCCCGGACAACCGGTCGATCAAATCGGACCGCAAAAGGAGAAGTAAGAATGGCCCGCTTGTCGGAGAGTATCGCAGAGTTGCGGCGGGACGGCGATCGCTACACCATCGATGCGCCCGAGGAATGGGCGCAGGGGCGCACGCTATACGGGGGCATGACGCTCGCGCTCGCGTACGAGGCGGCCCGACGTTACTTCGACGATCTGCCACCGCTGGTCAGTGCGCAATGCGTTTTCGTCGGCCCCGCGCAAGGCAAACTCCATTTTCTTCCCGGTCTGCTGCGGCGGGGGCGCTCCACGACGATGGTGGCGGTCGAGGCGGTGGGGGACGACGGTCCCGTGCTGCGCGCCAGTTTCGTCTTTGCCCATCCGCGTGACAGCGGGGTGACGATCGGAGCGCCGCCGATCACCGACGCCGACGATCCCGAGAGCTCGCGCTCGCTTTTCCCCGAAGGCGATGGCCGTGCGCCCGGCTTCACTCGCAATTTCGACATGCGCCTCGGCGCCGGCCAGCAGGGTGGGACCGGTGGTGATCCCATGATGGCGGTCTGGACCCGCTTTACCGAACCACCGGGCGTCGATCCCGTCACTGCGCTTCTCGCCATTGCCGATGCCCCGCCTCCCGCCGCGATCGTCCGTTTTCCGGTGATGGGACCGCTATCGAGCGTGACGTGGCACATCGACATTCTGACGATCCCGGACAACATGGACGGCTGGTTTCTGGCGCGAGCTGAGGCGGATCGCGCTTCACGCGGCATGACGACGCAGGACATGAAATTGTGGAGCGCTGACGGCGATTGCCTCGCGATCGGGCGCCAGCAGATCGCGATCTTCGTCTAGGCGAGAAGGCCCTTTACCGGCATTCGCGGTTCGGCGATCGGTGCAACGTCGTAACGCCCCTTGTCGACGACCACGCAGTTGCGTCCCTTTCGCTTGGCGGCATAGAGCGCGCGGTCGGCGCGGCCCAGCGCGACCGACAGCGCTTCGTCGGCGTCATAGCAGGCGATCCCGAAGCTGATCGTCGTTTCGGCCGGAGGGGTGGAGGGAAGGGCGTGGTCGGCCTCCCCGAACTGGCGGCGCAACCGGTCGAGAATCAGCTTGCCCGAACGACAATCCATGTCGGGCAGCAGGATGGCGAATTCGTCGCCGCCCATTCGTCCCGCGATCGGCGAGGTCGCCGAAAGCATGAACGCAAGATCGGCGATCACGCGATCCCCCGCCGCATGGCCGAGCCGGTCGTTGATGCGCTTGAACTTGTCGATATCGCAGAACGCGACGACGCCTCTGCGCCCGCGCGCGTCCTCGGCACGTGCCATGAAGGCATCGCGGCGGTAGAGGCCGGTGGCGTCGTCGCGGGTCGAACGACGAAGCAGCTGACCCATGAGCTGCGAGAGGCTTCGCCACATCAGGAACAGGACGATGAGGCTGGCCATCGCGCCCAGCGCGGTCAGGAACATGTCGTGCGCGGGCGAGAAGACGAACGCCGTGTCCGGCGTGGCCAGCGAATGGGACAGCAGCCAGTGAGGCACATGATAGGCGTAATAGCCGGAAATGCCGACGAGCAAGGCGATCAGCGGTGCATCGAGCGGATGGCGGGTCTCGGCGTGCCACAGGCGCCACGCGCATTCGACTGCGACCGCGGCCAGCGTCGTCTTTAGCATGACACCGGGAATGAGATAGGGAGCGCCCGCGAGCAGTAACGTGGCGGCAAGACCGGTCGCCGCAGCGACAATCAGCCAGAATGTTCGATGCGTCTGGTGCTGTCCGGTCAGCAGGCGGATCGAGCGACTGACAGCATAGAAGCACAGCGGCATTCCGACGAACGCGACGAGAATTTCATAGCGCGACGGGGACAGCACGCTGAACGCAAGCGACTGTCCGATCGCGATCAAGAGCCCGCCCATCAACCATCCCAGCGCACTCTGGCGGCCCAGCGCCAGGTGAATTGCGGCCATCTTGACGCCCAGAAAGACGAACACGCCCAGCTGGAGTGCAAAGAGACTGACGGTTGGTGCCATGGGTGGGAATGGCTTTCGGTTGGTTCGACACGGGAACTCGCCTCATCAACGCGGCAGGTCCGCGATGGTGCCACCCTTGACGTCTATTCGCCATCCTGAAGATTGTCCGGCCCGAAACCGTCGGGGAGGAGGCCGTGGATCGTGCGCCGTTCGATCTGCTGCCCATCGCCGGATGCCGCAAGAATCTCGATATCGCGGCCGGCGACGTGCGAGGCTTCGAGGATCGCCTGCCGACAGCCGCCGCACGGCATGACCGGCTGATCCCCCGCCAGCGCGATGCCCGATCCGTCTCCGCCCGCGACCGCGATCCGAGCGACACGGGCCAGCCCGAAGCGGTGTTGCGCCGCGGTCAGCGCGCTCTGTTCGGCACACAGACCAAGCCGGTAACAGGCGTTTTCCAGGTTGGCGCCGGTGACGATATCGCCGTCGACGCTCTCGATGGCGCAGCCGACCGAGAAACCGGAGTAGGGAGCGTAGGCACGCAGCGCGGCGTCGCGAGCCGCGGCAATCAGCTTATCGGTGCTCACCGTTCGCGAAGCGTGCGTTTCGGAATGCGAATTCCGACGACCGTGCCATCGGAACTGCTGTTCACCTCGATCTTACCCTTCAGCGAGGCAACGAGATCGCGCACGATCCGCGCGCCCAGATTGCCTTTCTTGGGCCAGTCGCTGTCATCGGGCAGGCCGTGTCCATCGTCGTCCACTTCGAGAAGGACATGGTCCCCGCCGTCGCGAAGACGGATCTCGATCCGCCCCTGCTCGTCGGGGTCGAACGCATGTTGGAGCGCGTTGGTCATGAGTTCGGAAACCAGCAACCCGACATGGCTTGCGGCATCGATGCTGGCCTCGAACGTCTCCACCTCGATGTTGACGACGATATCGCGATGTCCGTCCAGCATGTTGAGCGCGCTTGCCACGCGGCTGATGTAGGCACCCAGACCCACGGTCTGACCCTTGCCTGTGCCGCTCTTGGCGAAGTCCTGATAGAGCAGGTTCAGTGCTTCGACCCGGTTACCCAGAATATCGAGGCTGGCCTTGGGATCGGTGGTCTTGCGCGATTCCATGCGAATAAGGCCGAGCAGAAGCTGAAGATGGTTCTTGACCCGGTGCTGTACCTCGCGAAGCGACTTGTCGAGTTCGTCGGCGCGGCGTTCCTGCTCTCCCGATCCGTCATGTTCTAGCTGGATGCCCAGGAAGAAGCTGAGGTCGCCATCATCGTCGTGCAAAGGTGAGATCAGCAGGCGGTTCACGAACGGGCTGCCGTCGGCGCGATAGTTGCGGATATCGACGCTCACCTCGCGCCCTTCGGTGATCGCGGTGCGCAGCCGGTCGCGATCCGCCTCGTTGGTGTCCTCGCCCTGCAGGAAACGGCAGTTACGCCCGATCGCCATATGCGAACTGTAGCCCGTCACGCGAACGAAATTATCGTTCACATAGACGATGGGATTGTCCTCGAGATTCGGATCGGTAATGCAGATCGAGAAGGGCAGATCGCCGAACGACCGGCTCTCGATGGTCTCGGCAATACTCTTCGGCCGCCCGCCGCCCTCTTTCATTCCGCTGTCCCCAAGCAATCCTTCGGCAAAGTCATGGCAGATTGCCGCGCCCGATGGCAAGCGTCAGCGCAGCGGAGGTTCGTCGAAGCTCCGCAGTTTCCGGCTGTGCAGGCCGTCGCCTTCGTGCCGCAGATGTTCGAGTGCGGCGATGCCGATCCGAAGGTGCTGGCTGATCGCTTTTTCGTAGAAGGCATTGGCCTGTCCCGGCAGCTTCAGTTCGCCGTGCAGCGGTTTGTCGGAGACGCAAAGCAACGTGCCGAAAGGAACCCTGAACCGATAACCCTGTGCGGCGACGGTGGCGCTTTCCATGTCGATTCCGACCGCACGGCTCTGGTTGAAGCGCATCGCGGACAGGGTGTAGCGTAATTCCCAGTTGCGATCGTCGGTGGTGACGACGGTACCGGTTCGCAGCCGCTTCTTGAGCTCGTCCTCGCCTTCGCCCGTGACATCGATCGCGGCATTGAAGAGCGCAGTCTGGACCTCCGCGATGGCGGGGATGGGAATTTCCACCGGCAGCATCTCATCGAGCACATGGTCGTCGCGAAGGTAGGCGTGGGCGAGGACATAGTCGCCGATCGTCTGGCTGGGCCGGAGCCCGCCGCAATGGCCGATCATCAACCATGCCTCGGGCCGGAGAACCGCGATATGGTCGCAGATCGTCTTGGCGTTGGACGGGCCGACGCCGATATTGACGAGGCTGACCCCTTCACCGTCTTCCGCAATCAGGTGATAGGCTGGCATCTGGTGGCGCCGCCACGTCCCCGCCGCGATCTGCGCCTCGGCGTCGGTCAGCTGGCCACGCTCGTAATATCCTCCCGGCACGCTGAAGGCGACGAACCGGCTGTCGTCGCGGCGCAACTCGTCGATGGCAAAGCGTACGAATTCGTCGACGTAGCGGACATAGTTGGTGAACAGCACGTAACGCTGGAAATGCCACGGGGAGGTTCCGCTGTAATGTTTCAAACGGGCGAGACTGAAGTCGGTCCGCGGCCCGTCGAACAACGCGAGCGGGCGGCTGGGGTGAAGCGAGAAGTCCCACACGCCGTCCGCGACCTCGTCGCCGATCAGCTCGAGATCGGTCGACGGGAACCAGCGCGACAGTTCGGACGACGAAATTCCCGACAGGTCGAGGTCGAGTTGGTCGAGGACGAAGGGGTAGGGGATCTCGCTATGACTTCGCCCGACCGAAACGGTCACGTCATAGTCTCGCACGAGGTGCGCGAGCTGTTCCTTCAGATAGGCACGGAACATCGCCGGGCGCGCGACCGAAGTGATGTACGTTCCGGGGGTGTTGAGGCGCGCGAAGGCGCGGCCGGGAACGGGTACTTCGCCGCGCGGGTCGTGATCCACTCGCAGCTCGGGATAGGCGAACAGTCCCCCGCGCCGCGCATCCTCGCCGGGCCGCTCGCCATCGGCCGCATAGGCGCCGAGGGCAGCATGAAGATTGGCGACACTCTTCTCGTAAATGGCCTCAAGCTCATCGAGGAGGCCGTCGATCTCGTCTTCATTCGTCATGGGCGCGCGTCCTGACCCGAAACGGGGCGAGGCGCAAGAGGATCAGGATCGCGTCCGGCGCAACATCCACATCGCGATCGGTTCGGATCGCTCGTCCATGCTGTTGAGAAGGACGACCGCGCCGCGTCCCGTACCGGGCTCGACCCACAGCGAGGTGGAGAAGCCGCCCGTTCCTCCGTTGTGCAGCCAGAAGGTCTGTTGACCGACATCGACCTGGATCAGACCGAGGCCGATCTCGGCCTGGCCCATCGCGGCGACCGGATCGGCGGCGATCATCGCGACATGGCGTTCCCATCGTTCGGTCGGATCGGCAATGATGCGACCGAATGCGATCATGTCCTCAAGCGTGGAGACCAGCGCACCCGCGGGTGCCAGCATGGCCAGGTCCCACGGCGGCGTTACATCTCCGTTCGCGTAGGCGGTGACCAGACCGTCCTTCTGGAAGTCGGTTTGTCCGAGTTGCATCGGTCGCACGATCCGCTCAATGAGCAGCGTCTCGTACGGTTGCCCCGCCGCGCGGGCGAGGGCCTGCCCGAGCAGCGCGAAACCGGCATTGGAATAGGCGAACTCGGCTTCCGGTTCCGCATCGGGCTCGACGCCTTCGACCCATTCCAGAAACGCGGCCTCGTCGAACTCCGAGTAGGGATTTGCCTGGTCTGGCGCGAAGGCCGACCCGCCCACGAACATGTTGTAAGGCAGACCCGGCAGCCCGCTCCGGTGCCGTGCCAACATGCGCAGCGTGATCCCCGGTGCCTGCGCCAAGGCTCCGTCGGGCAGGTAGTCGGTCACCGGATCGTCGAGCGCGACCTCCCCGGCCAGCACCATGTCCGCGAGGAGAAGGCTGGTGAAGAGCTTCGTGATCGATCCGATCTCGAATCGTGTCTCGGCGTCCGCTTCGCCGACAGCGAAGGTCTGCGCCGCGCCATTCGCGTCGAACCGCGCGGCCACGGCGACATACCCGGGCTTGTCAGCAACCAGTTCCGCCAGACGTTCACGGACGGCGGTGTCGGCCGGACGCTTTCAGTCGTCGCCGGAAGCGGCCTCGGCATCGGGGCTCCAGTCGGAGCGTTCGAGGGTCAGCGGCAGTTCGCCCGGGCCCTGCTTAAAGGTGCCAACGAAGGCCTCGCCGTTCCAGGTGCCTTCGTAAGAGGCGCTCACTTCGGGAATGTTGATGGTCAGGACATTGGCTTCGAGGGCAACGCCATTGACGGGCAGACCGCCGCCCCCCTGATCGGGGCTGTAGGCCATTGCCTCAAGCGCGCCGTCGCCATCCTCGTCGGACAGATCGATGACGAAGCGAAGCGGCATGCCCGGAATTTCCAGCATTCCTTCCCATGTGCCGATCGCGTCGGCGGGGGCAATATCCTGCGCATGGGCAGGGGCGGCGAACAGCGTCAGCGCTGCGAGGGGGGCGAGATACTTCATGATCGACAGCATAAGCCCAATCGCGCGTCGGTCCAGAGTCGTTCGACCAGCGGTCAGCTAAGGATCGCGAAGTCGATCGGCTTGGTCGATCCATTGTTGGACTTGGGGGCCGAACAGGCAGTGAGGCCAATCAGCAGGTCCATCTGTGCCTCGAACACCAACCGGTCGCCCGCCTTCGACAGTGGCGGTTCGACCGTGAAACGCCCGCTTTCGCCATCGACGGGCACGTTCATGAAGCAGTTGAAGGCGCAGGGGATGGCGTCGGGCTCGATCCCGTAGGGAGCGAGCACGGCGGCGAGATTTCCGAAGCATCCGGGCCGATCGTCGTCGATATCGTCGTACAGCCGATCGAACGTATCGCGGCTGCACGGCGTGAGCAGGAAATCGTGCCGACCGACATCGTCCTCCACGATGGTCAGCATCGGGTTCGACCGATTGGAGAACAAGGTCGCGCCCTTGGTCAGATAGATGGTGTCGGCGTAATCGAACGTCCGCCCGTTGCTGATCACCTCGTCCAGATCATGGGTATTGAACGCCAACAGATCGGCGACCTGCTCTCCTTCCGGGTCGATCACGACCAGTCGATCGCCCTTGCGAAGTTCGAAGGCGGCGCCGCTTTGCGGAGGAATGCGGTTCTCTGTCACCAGGCTGTCGTCGCTCATTGCTTGTTCTCCCGCCCCGGCCAAGGGCATTTCCAGTCGGGGCCGACCGCGCGCCCGCTATATTGCCGGGCTTCAGACTGTTCGCCGAACCGTGTCAGCATCGGATTGATCGAACCCGCCACTTCCCGGTCGCGTTCCAGAATGGTCGCGCGCATCTTCTCGTACCGGCCATCCTCGCGCAGCCGTTCGAACTGATCGTGCAGGTTGAAGACCATGACAGGACAGTCGAACCGCCGGGCAGGACGGCTGGCAGCCGGGTGCATGCCCACGACGAAGAACGCCTGCCCGCCGAAGCTCAACGAGAATTGCGGGCTGGCGGGGTCCTCGTCGACATTCTCGTCATAGTCGTAGCCGAGCCACTCGTCCTTTGCCTGCAGCGAGGCGATGCGTGTCCATACCGCCTTTTCGAACGCCGCCTCGTCGAGCGGCGGGCTATCGGGAAAGGCCGCGACGAAGGTGCAGAAAAGAGGGCGGAGGCGCACATATTCGCGAGCGAAGATGGCGAGATCGCGGGACAGGGCCACATCGTCCCATGCGGATGCGATCGATCGGCCCTCGTAGAAGGTCATCTGATCGCGCGACAACGCGCCCTTGGCGCCGACGCAGGGATAGCCGTTCGCCTCGATCCGCTGGCGAAACCGGTTCGACAAGGGCGAGGAGGGCTCTGTCCGCGGCAACTCAGCCACGGGTGCGTGCGGCCGCCGGATGGGGCGCGACATCGCCGCTGCCGAGGCGTTCCCGATGCCGATCCATCGTCCAGTTGGTCTGCATCCGGGCCTTCGGATTGGGCGTGCACCATATCTCGCCGCCGTCGTCGAGGGCGACGACCCAGATCAGATGATGTTCGGCACCATAGTCGATGACCCCGCATGCCTGCCCCGGGCCTTTTCCTTCCACATCCATGGGAAGTGGCGGGTTCAGCTGCGTGAACATCAGCGCGCGGCGGCCCGGGCGTGAAGTCGGTGCAACGTCTGCTCGTCGCACCCGAAATAGGCGCATTGCCGCTCGCTCGAGATGCCTTCGGCGTCGAAGACCTCCGCGCGTTCGACGGTATCGTCGTTGGATGCCCTCTCGGCGTCTTCAGGGGTGTCGGGTTCGAAAAGAGCGGCGCGCTCCCGCTCGGCGATGGTGAAGGGCATGATTCTACTCCGGAAAGTCTACCGAAGTAAGCTCGCGAACCCGAACCGATGTTCCGGATATTCACCATGATGTTTGTTAACGGTCTGCTCGCAAACGAAAAAGGCCGCCCGGTCGCCCGGACGGCCCTCTTCTCGTTCTGGTGCTCGTTCGCTTAGCGCTTCGAGAACTGGAAGCTGCGGCGAGCCTTGGCGCGGCCGTACTTCTTACGCTCGACCACGCGGCTGTCGCGCGTGAGGAAGCCAGCGGCCTTGACCGTCGAGCGGAGCGCCGGCTCGTAGCGGGTCAGCGCCTGGGCGATGCCGTGAAGGACCGCACCGGCCTGGCCCGACAGGCCGCCGCCCTTGACGGTGGCGATCACGTCATACTGGCCGGCACGATCGGTGATGCCGAACGGCTGGTTGATGACGAGGCGCTGCGTCGGACGGGCGAAATAGACGCCCTGGTCGCGGCCGTTGACCGTGATCTTGCCCGAACCCGGCTTGAGCCAGACGCGCGCGACGGCATCCTTGCGTCGACCGGTCGCATAGGCGCGGCCCAGGTCGTCGATTTCCTGCTCGCGAAGCGGCGCGGGCTCCTGCTCGGGCGCCTTCGGCGTTTCCTCTTCCGTAGCGGCGCTCTCGGTCTTCTCGGGAGCGGTTACGGTTTCTTCGTTGGTCGTGCCCTGCTGCTGCTTGGTCAGTTCGCCAAGCGCGTCGAGGCCCTTCTTTTCGTCGGCCATTATGCGCCCACCTTATTCTTGCGGTTCTTGGAGCCGAAGTCATAGACCTCGGGGCTCTGGCCATCGTGCGGATGCTCGGTGCCGTTATAAAGGTGCAGGTTCTTCATGACCGCACGGCCCAGCGGCCCGCGCGGGACCATGTTCTTGACGGCCTTTTCCAGCACGCGCTCGGGGAACTTGCCCTCGAGGATCTTCGCCGGGGTCGTTTCCTTGATCCCGCCGACATAGCCGGTGTGCTTGTAGTAGATCTTCTTGTTCGCCTTGTCCGAGGTGAAGCGGACCTTGTCGGCGTTGATGACCACGACGTGATCGCCATTGTCGACGTGCGGCGTGAAGCTTGCCTTGTGCTTGCCGCGAATGAGCTTCGCGATCTCGCTGGCGAGACGCCCAACGACCAGGTTTTCGGCATCGATGAGATGCCATTTCTTCTCGACCTCGTGCGGCTTGGCCGGCTTGGTCGTCTTCATCAGCGCCTTCATGCCCTGATCTCCTGTCAAAAAAACGAAAGGCGAGGGCATCCGGCCCCCGCCGTTGGGCGCGCTAATGATGGAAAGGTGCGATTAAGTCAAGCAATCCGCGCGTTTGCTGGCGGGTATTATTATACCAGATCGCTGCCGACGTCGCCTCGTGGGCCCGAATTTTCCGCCACCCAATCGGCATATTCCGTCGGCGTCTTGGCGATCGGCCAAACCGTGATGGCCGGATTGGAATAGCCGTGCATCGCCTGTACCCGTGCGATCAAGGCGTCGGCGGCGTCCATGCGCGTCTTCGCGATAATCGGGAATTCGGCACCCGTTTCGATCTGGCCTTCCCAGCGATAGATGGATTTCGCCTGGCCGAGGATGTTCACGCAGGCAGCGTGGCGTTCCTCGACAAGCGTGCGCGCGATCTGCTGCGCCTCGCCGAGGGTCGAACACATGATGAAAACACTGCAGGGGGACGGGTCTATCATGCGCGCCGTCCTAGCACATGAGCGCTCCATGCGACACTCGCGACGAGCAGGGCGCCGTTTGCCTGGTGCAAAACTGCGAGAACGATGTTCATTCCCGACAGGACGGTCGCGATGCCGAGCAGCATCTGGATGCCCACGGTGGCATGGAGCGCGCTGCTGGCGCGCCGGTCGCGGGGCTTTACGCGGATGGCGAGCATGATGAGGGCGCCCAACGCCGCGAAGGCGAACCAACGGTGCAGCCAGTGGATGAGATACGGATCATGCGTCAGCGCGAACCACGCCCCCCGCGCCCAGTCGATCCCCGCGGGCCAGAACGCGTCGTTCATCAGGGGCCATTCGGTGGTGATGTATCCAGCGTTCAGCCCCGCGACCCATGCACCGAGCAGGAGCTGGACGAACAGGACGATCGCCACCGGCAGCGCGAAGGTCTGCAGGGTTGCTCGTCGGCGGCGAGCCGCAAGCCGCCGTAGATCGAGCGCGGTCCAGACCAGTCCCGCCAGAATGAAAAGCGCGGTCAACAGATGCATCGACAGGCGGAAGTGCGACACGTCGGTCCGTCCGATCAGACCCGATTGCACCATGTACCACCCCAGCGCCCCCTGGCTGGCACCCAGTGCCAGCAGCGCGAGTAGGCGCGGTTTGTACCCTTTGGGGATGGCCTTCTTCACCCAGAACCAGACGAGCGGGAGCGCGAACACGACCCCCACCATTCGCGCGAGGAAGCGATGAAACCATTCCCAGAAATAGATGTGCTTGAACTGCGCAAGATCCATGCCGGCGGGTCCGTTGACCTCGATATACTCGGTGGTCTCGCGATACAGCGCGAATTCGCTCTGCCACTTCGCTTCCGTCAGCGGCGGCAGCGTACCGGTCACGAGGTCCCATTGCGTGATCGACAACCCGCTTTCGGTCAGTCGCGTGATCCCGCCGACCACCACCATGACGAACACGAAGGCGGCCACGGCAAACAGCCAGTTGGCGAGCGCGAGCGGTCGGGCGGTCGCGGCGGAAAAGGAAGCGGAGCGGTTCATCGCCGGCTCCTATGCCGCCGGCCATCGCCTTTGGAAAGAGGAACCAAGGACTTAGCCTTCGGCCCTCGCGGCCATCCTGCGAAACGGAAAAAGATGAAATGTGATATTGTATCGCGCACCCGTTTGGCCTATATGGCGAGCCATGACGACGCTTCTGCGCAATTCCAGCTTTCTCGACCGCTTGGGGATCGGCCTTTCGACCCTTTGCGCGGTGCATTGCGTCGTCACGACCGTCCTGGTGGCAATTCTGGCGAGCGCCGGCGGTATCTTCGGATCCGATCTTCTGCATGAAGTCGGGCTCGGTTTCGCCGTCATCATCGGCGCTTTCGCCATCGGCCGCGGTATCAGCGAACATGGCTACATGATGCCGGGCGCGGTCGGCGGCATGGGTCTCGGCGTGATGATGGGAGCGCTGTCGCTCCCGCATGGTGGCAGCGAGATCCTGGCAACGCTTTTGGGCGTCGGGCTGCTTGCCCTCGGCCACCGCCTCAACAGCATCGCGCGCGACTAGCGCGCGGGTACGCTTGCGGGGGTCGGAACGACCTCTTATATCGTCCGCATGGCCAGGCATCACGATCATAGTGCGCATTCGGGCGACGACCTTCGCGTTGCTGCGGGCGAACAGATGCGGGCCGCGGGCGAACAGTGGACGGACATGCGCGCGCACGTGTTCGACGCGCTCGCGACCTTCGATCAGCCCGCATCCGCCTACGACATCGCCGAGAAAGTCGGCGAGGCGCGAGGTAAGCGGGTCGCGGCTAACAGCGTCTACCGCATCCTCGATCTGTTCGTATCGACCAACCTCGCCAACCGCGTGGAAAGCGCCAATGCCTACATTGCGAACGAGCATCCGGGCTGCCTTCACGATTGCATCTTCCTGATCTGCGACGATTGCGGAAAGGCGACGCACGTCGACGATGACAAATTGTCGGGCGGACTGCGCGACATGGCGGCGGGCACGGGATTCCAGCCCAAGCGTCCCGTCATCGAAGTGCGCGGCACTTGTGGAGAGTGCGCGGACTAGCCTGCGCTCCTACCTTTAGGGGTCCTCAGGCGCGCGTGGACCCATGCGAAACAGTGGCGGCCGCGATCGCGCAAGAAGGTAATGACTTGTCCCTGACCCAACGCTAGGATCAGGACCCATGACACAGCGCCCCGATACGCCCCTGCTGGACCAGGTCCAGTATCCCGCCGATATCCGCAAGCTCGAGAAGAAGCAGCTGAAGCAGCTGGCCGACGAACTGCGCGCCGAGATGGTCGATGCCGTTTCGGTGACGGGCGGCCACTTGGGCGCGGGGCTTGGCGTCGTCGAGCTCACGGTGGCGATCCACTACGTGTTCGATACGCCGAACGACCGGTTAATCTGGGACGTGGGCCATCAATGCTACCCGCACAAGATCGTGACGGGTCGCCGCGACCGGATCCGCACCATCCGGCAGGGCGGGGGTCTGTCGGGCTTCACCAAGCGGTCCGAAAGCGAATATGACCCCTTCGGCGCGGCGCACAGCTCTACCTCGATCAGCGCGGGGGTCGGTTTTGCGGTCGCGAACAAGCTTTCGAACCGCGACGGCCGTGTCGTCGCGGTCATCGGCGACGGCGCGATGAGCGCGGGTCTGGCCTACGAAGCGATGAACAACGCCGAACAGGCGGGCAATCGTTTGGTCGTCATCCTCAACGATAACGACATGTCGATCGCGCCTCCCGTGGGCGGCCTGTCGCACTACCTCGCCCGCCTCGTTTCGAGCGATACCTACCTGAAGACCCGCGATTTCGCGAAGCGGCTGTTCCGGCGCCTCGGTGCAGGAGCGACCAAGACCGCGTCCAAGGCCGAGGAATATGCGCGCGGCATGGTCACCGGCGGCACGTTGTTCGAGGAGCTGGGCTTCTATTACGTGGGCCCCGTCGACGGGCACGACGTCGTGACGCTCGTCGAGATTCTCGAGAATGTCCGCGACGCGAAGGAAGGTCCGATCCTCGTCCATGCGAGGACGGTCAAGGGCAAGGGCTACGAGCCGGCGGAAAATGCCGCCGACAAATATCATGGCGTCGCCAAGTTCGACGTCGTGTCGGGCGAACAGAAGAAGTCGAGCGGCGGCCCGCCAAGCTATACCAAGGTGTTCGCCAACGCACTCATCGCGGCGGCCGAAAAGGACGACAAGATCGTCGGCATCACCGCCGCCATGCCGGGTGGGACGGGCATGGATGCGTTCGAACAGGCCTTTCCTGACCGCATGTTCGACGTCGGCATCGCCGAACAGCATGGCGTCTGCTTCGCGGCGGGGCTTGCGGCGCAGGGCGCGAAGCCTTTCGTCGCCATCTATTCCACCTTCCTCCAGCGCGCCTACGACCAGGTCGTTCACGACGTCGCCATCCAGAATTTGCCGGTCCGGTTCGCGATGGACCGGGCGGGACTGGTCGGATCCGACGGATCGACCCATGCCGGAAGCTTCGACCTCGCGTACCTCTGCACCCTCCCCAACTTCGTCGTGATGGCCGCGAGCGACGAGGCCGAACTGACCAAGATGGTCCACACGATGGCGGCCCATGACGACGGCCCGATCGCGGTCCGCTACCCGCGCGGCGCAGGCACCGGCGTCGATATTCCTGACGAGCCCGAACTTCTCGAAATCGGCAAGGGCCGGATCGTCAAGGAGGGCAAGACCGTCGCGCTGATGTGCCTCGGCGCGCGGATGGAAGAATGCAAGAAGGCCGCCGACATGCTGGAGGCCAAGGGTCTCAGCGTCACGATCGCGGACATGCGGTTCGCCAAGCCGCTCGACGAGGCGCTCATTCGCGACCTCCTGTCGCGCCACGAAGTCGCGGTGACGATCGAGGAAGCAGCGGTCGGAGGGTTTGGCGCCCACGTCCTCACGATGGCCAGCGACGAGGGGCTGACTGACAGTGGAGTCAAGATCCGGACCATGCGGCTTCCCGATACCTTCCAGGATCAGGACTCCCCCGAGAAGCAATATGAGGAGGCCAAACTCACCGCTCCCGATATTGTCGAAACGGTTCTCACCGCGCTACAGCGCAACGATGTCAGCGCGCACGAAGGTGCCCGCGCCTGAGCGAGCGACGATTTTCGCTGATCGGACGCCTCAAGGCGTTCCGGTTCGCACTGAAAGGGCTGGCAACGCTGTGGCGAGAGGAGCCCACCACCCGGTTTCACGCCGTCACGTCGCTGGCCGCGATTGCCTTGGGCGTGACGGTCGAACTGCAGCGGCTCGACTGGGTGCTGGTCATCATTTTCATCGGGTTCGCCTGGTTTGCCGAAGCGGTGAATACCGCGATCGAGCGAACCGCCGACGCCGTCACGCTCGACCACCATCCGATGATCGGCAAAGCAAAGGATGTCGCGTCGGCGGCGGTGCTGATCAGCAACGTGACCGCACTTGTCGGCGGGGTAGTCCTGTTTTGGCCGTACGTATTTTGACAAGCCGAGCGGTCCGATGGCGCTGAACGGTACCTCCCGTCCGCATTACGAAGGCTGGCGCCGCTGGGTGGTCGGCGGGATCGGATTGGTCGCTGTCCTTCTCGTGATCGCGGCTTTCCTGCCTGCTTGGCAGACCGATTTGTGGTTCATCCGCGTCCTCGATTATCCGCGCATGCAATTCGGATTTGCAGGACTGGTCGTCGCCGTCCTCTACGCCGTGATGACCCCTGATCCACGGCGAGGACGATCCTTGTTCATCCTATCGCTGCTCGTCGTCGCGACCGGGTGGCAGTTCTTTCACGCAGCACGCTTCCTCTTTTTCTATCCGAACGAAGTGAAGACCGCGCAAAACTGTCCGTCCGATCGGCAAGTGTCGCTGATGGGCGCCAACGTCCTGATCGAAAACGATCGCTACGAGGAGATGCTGGCGGAAATCCGGGCGGTGGATGCCGACGTCGTGCTACTGACCGAGAGCGATGCGGCGTGGGAAGAGGCGATGCAGCCGCTCCACGCCGACTACCCGCATCGCATCGCCGTTCCGCTCGAGAACAGCTACGGGATGCACCTCTATTCCAAGCTGCCGATGACGGGGGAGATCCTGTACCGAGTACAGGACGATATTCCCTCGATCGACGCCACGGTGACCATGCGCGACGGTAGCGAGGTTCTCGTCTACGCCATCCACCCCGAACCTCCGCGGCCAGGCGACGATACGGGCGAGCGCGATGCCGAACTGGTTCTGGTCGGGCGTGACGCGCGGCGCGAGGGCGGGGCGTCGATCGTCATGGGCGATCTCAACGACGTGGCTTGGTCGCAGACGACGCGCATGTTCGCGGAGGTGTCGGGAACGCAGGATCCGCGGGTGGGGCGCAAGCTCATGCCGACCTTCAACGCCAACTGGCCTCTGATGCGCTGGCCGCTCGATCATGTGTTTTTGAGTCCGCACTGGCGGCTCGTGGCGATGGACCGACATCAAAGTGCGGGTTCCGACCACTTTCCCGTCTCTTTCACCGTGTGCCTCGTCACCGAGGCGCAGACGCGTATGGTTACACCCACCGCCGATCCCGACGGCGAGGAAGAGGCGAGCGAGCAGCTCGAAGAAGGACGGCGCGAGGAAGCGACCGAAGTCGATGGCGAGAAATATTAGGGCGGATGTGTTGCTGGTCGAGCGCGGGTTGGTGGAAAGCCGGTCGAAAGCGCAGGCGCTGATCCTTGCGGGCACCGTCTTCACGGGCGAGCGCAAGATCACCAAGGCCGGCGAGGCGCTCAAACCCGACGCGCCGCTCGAAGTCCGCGGCAAAGAGCATCCGTGGGTGTCCCGGGGAGGAATGAAGCTCGATCATGGCCTAAGCCATTTCGGCTTCGACGTGACCGGTCTGACGGCGTTGGACGTCGGATCCTCGACGGGCGGCTTCACCGATGTCCTTCTGACGCGCGGAGCGGCCAAGGTCTATGCGGTCGACGTCGGGACCAATCAGTTAGCGTGGAAGCTGCGGAGCGACGAGCGCGTGGTCGTCCACGAACAAACCAACGCCCGCTCGCTCACCGCCGAAGTGATCGACGAGCCACCGCAGATGGTGGTGTGCGACGCCAGCTTCATCGGTCTTGCGAAGGTCCTCGACGCCGCGCTCGACCTCGCCGCGCCGGAGGCAATGCTGATCGCCTTGGTCAAGCCGCAGTTCGAAGCGGGGCGCGCCGAGGTAGGCAAGGGCGGCGTGGTCCGCGATCCGGCCGTTCACGATCGGGTATGCCGCGAGGCTGCGGTCTGGGTCGAATCAAAGGGCTGGGCCGTTGCGGGCGTCGAGCAAAGTCCGATTACGGGGCCCGAGGGGAATGTCGAATTTCTGCTCGGAGCGAGGAAGGAGAAGAGATGAGCGAGAAGCCGGAATGGAAGGCGATCGGCAAATTTGCGATCTGGCTGGTGCCGCTGATCGTGGTGGCAGGGAGCCTGTCGGGCTACTTCTTCCGTCCCGATGGATGGTACGAAGCGCTCGATAAGCCCTCGTTTCAACCGCCCGGCGCGGCGTTCGGGATCGTCTGGCCGATCCTTTATGCGCTGCAGGGACTGGCACTGGCCATCATCCTCGCGCATCCACCGAGCCGGACGCGGCGTACTGCGATCGTCCTGTTCGTCGTGCAGCTTCTCCTGAATTTTGCGTGGAGCTACGTGTTCTTCGGCGCCCGGGCGATCGATATCGCGCAATGGCATATCGTCGCGATCCTGGTCCTCGCCACGCTGGCGACGCGACGCTTCTTCGGCCTCTCCCCCCTAGCGGGCGCGCTGATGCTGCCCTATCTTGCGTGGCTCATCTTCGCCTTTTCGCTCAATCGGGCGATCGTGGCGCTCAATCCCGACGCGGCGCAGCCGCTGTTCGGCTGACGGAGACGATACGCATGCAATCGCAGAACAAGTTTTTCGACGATCTGGCCAAGGTGGTGAATGGTGCGGCGGGAACGTTCGCCGGCATGGGCCGCGAGGCCGAGGCGGGTTTCAAGGAACGGCTTCGCGACCTTGTTTGGACCGAAGATATGGTCACCCGCGAGGAATTCGAAGCGGTCAAGGCGATGGCGGTCAAGGCACGCGAGGAAAACGAGCAGTTGAAAGCGCGTCTCGACGCCATGGACGCCGTCTCCACCAAGCCGTCCGCCACGAAATCCTCGCCTCGCAAATAAGGGATGGTCGCCATGTCGAGCCATAGCGAGGAAACGCTCGAAGGCGCGCCGATCGAGATGTTCGCGGCCTATTTCGATGCGCGTGGGTGGGCGTCGGAGCGACTGGGCGACGGCGAGGTCATCGCCAGTGCCAGCGGTAGCTGGTCGCAGTACGAATTGCGTGCCGTCTGGCGCCCCGACGACCAGGTGCTGCAGTTCCTCGCCTTTCCCGACATCAAGGTTGTCACCGACAAGAAACCGGCGATCTACGAAGCCCTCGGCATGATCAACGAGCAGCTCTGGCTCGGCCATTTCGAATATTGGCCGGGGCCGGGCGTCATCGCCTTTCGCCATGCGGTTCTGGTCGGTGCGGACGAGACGGTCCCGCTCGAAACCGCAGAAGGCATCAGCGAAGCGGCGCTGGAGGAATGCGAACGCTTCTTCCCTGTGTTCCAGTTCGTGCTGTGGGGCGACAAGAGCCCGAGCGAAGCGATCCAGGCGGCCCTGATCGACACGGCCGGGGAGGCGTGAGCCGGCTCTTTCCCGCCAACAGCTGGTTCGTCGGCTGCGGCAATATGGGCGGGGCGATGGTCGAGGGGTGGCGCAAGGCCGGGACCGATCTTTCGGGACTGACGGTGTTCTCGCCGAGCGGGCGCACGATCGAGGGCGTCTCCGTCCGCAGCAAGCTTCCGGATCGTGATATTTCGCACTGCTGGCTCGGTCACAAACCGCATCAGGTCGAAGACGTCGCATCGCGGCTCGGATCCGTTGTCGGCGATCGGACCATCGTCCTGTCGATCCTGGCGGGGGTGGAATGCGTCTCGCTGCGTCGCCTTTTCCCCGACGCGCGAAGCATCGTCCGGCTGATGCCCAATCTTCCGGTCAGCGAGGGCGAAGGCGTCGTGGGTCTCTATAGCGACGATGCCGACGAGCAAGTCCGCGAGACGGTCGATGCCTATGTCGCACCGCTCGGTGTCGGCATCTGGGGGGAACGGGAAGACGATCTCACCGCGATCAGCGCCGTTGCGGGGTCGGGGCCTGCCTACGTCGCCCGGTTCGCGGCCGCGATGATCGAGGAGGCCGAGCGCCTCGGCCTGTCGCCCGGTCTTGCGCGCCGCGCCGCGCTGCAGACGATCGGCGGTACTGGGCGAATGGCGCTGGCGTCGGGAGAACCGCTCGATGAGTTGGCCTGTCGCGTTGCCAGCCCAGGCGGTTCGACGCAGGCCGGGCTCGACGTTCTGGATCACGACAGCGCGCTTTTCGACCTCGTCCGACGTACGGTAGAGGCGGCACGATGTCGCACCGAAGAGATGGCCGCTGCCGCACGCGGTTGACCGCTGCCGCATGCTGCGCTTACTCCCCGCGCATCAGGAGAAAAGACGCCCATGGTTCAACCGTACGACGACCGCGACGGCTACATCTGGATGGACGGCGAAATGCGCGAGTGGCGCAAGGCGAACGTCCATATCCTCACCCACGCGATGCACTATGCATCCAGCGTGTTCGAGGGACAGCGCGCCTATAACGGCACCATCTTCAAGCTGACCGAGCATTCGGAACGCTTGCGCGCATCGGCGAAGATGCTTGGCTTCGAATTGCCGTGGAGCGCCCAGGAAATCGACGATGTCTGCAATGCGGTGCTCGAAGCCAACGGTCTGACAGATGCCTATGTCCGCCCAGTCGCCTGGCGCGGTTCGGAGCAGATGGGGGTCAGCGCGCAGGCCACCAAGCCGCACATGGCGGTCGCGGCGTGGCAATGGGGCAAGTATTTCGACGAGGAAAAGGCGGAAAAGGGCATTCGCCTCGACATCGCGCCCTATCGCCGCCCGGCCCCGCATACCGCCCCGGTCCATGCGAAAGCAGCGGGTCTCTACATGATCTGCACCTTGTCGAAGCATCACGCCGAGGGGCGGGGTTACGACGATGCGTTGATGTTCGACTGGGAAGGACGCGTGGCCGAGGCGACGGGTGCCAATGCCTTCTTCGTTCGCGAAGGAACGCTTTACACGCCGATCGCCGATATCTTCTTGAACGGAATCACGCGTCGCACGGTCATCGACTTGGCCAAACAGCGCGGAATCGAAGTCGTCGAAAAACGCATCTGGCCGGAGGAACTGGCCACGTTCGAGGAATTCTTCCTGACGGGAAGCGCCGCGGAAGTGACGTTCGTCCGCGAGGCGGGTCCGTGGACATTCACGCCCGGCGACATATCGCGACAACTGCGTCAGGACTATGACGATCTGGTCCATCAACGAGCGAAGAATCGCTAGACTTATCAGCGCGTTGAGATTCTAACCAAATCTTGATACTCACCCGTTCTATTAGGCGGTGAGACGCGTATTCGTTGAGACAGGGGCGAGTTCTCCGAACAATGGTTTTGCGGGAAGGCACCATTCCGGCTTCGACGACCGGGCAAGCGGGGGGACGGGCCGACCATTCGCGCACGGCCAATTTCTCGCTCGCCGACCTGCTTTCGCTGCGCCGCCCTCGATCTCCCATGATCTCCGCGGTGCGGGCGCGGCAGGTGATGCAATTCCTCCGCTATGGTCCGCGCGTGATGTCGGGCAATTTTGCGGTCGCGGGCCTGACGACGATCATCCTCTTTCCGTTCGTTCCCGCCCTTCACCTCGCGATCTGGCTGGCGATCAGCGCCTTGTTCGCCACCATGTTCATCCGGCGCCATACGAAGCTGGTGAAGGATCATACCTACAGGGCCGAACATCCGGCCACGTTCGCGACCGCGACTCTGGGCACTGCGATGTTGACGATCCTGTGGCTCGTTCCGGCGTTCGTGTGGTTCGGCCAGGCTCCGCCCTTCCAGCAATTGATGCTCGCCGCGCTGGGTGTCGTGCTCATCAGCACGGGATCCTTCTTGCTCGTCTACGTCCCGCCGGCGGCGATCGCCTATACCACGATCCTCACGATCGGCGGTCTTGCGATCGCGTGGCAGGTCAACATGGCCGCGCTCGGTGCGCTGACCGCATGTTATGGCGCCGCGCTGGCAACCGTCGTCGTCGTCATCGCACGCGAGCTGTTCATCCAGACCCGCAGCCAGATGGAACTCTCCGAGATGGGCGAACTGGTCGAGCTTCTGCGCGAACTCGACGCGCCCGGATCGGGCGGCATGTGGGAGCTGGACGCGGACCTCGCCTTCACCCGGATTTCCCATCAGCTGGCGCGGACGATCCGAATCCGGCCGGAACAGATTGTGGGAATCTCCGCCACCAGATTCATCGATCCCGACGGTCGGTATCAGCACATGTCGAGCGGAGTGCGACAGCTATTCACTAATCTGCGCGACAATGTTGCTTTTCGCGACGTCGTGGTTCCGCAGGTTCGGACCGATCGCTGGTGGTCGCTGTCAGGTCGGCCCCACTACGACGAGAACGGGCGACTGCTGGGGTGGAAGGGCGTCGCTTCCGACGTGACCGAGGCCCGCATCGCGAACGCCGATGCACTCGGGGCGGCACGCTCGGACCCGCTCACCGGGATCGCCAATCGCCTGTTGATCCGCGAGTTGCTGGAAGAAAGCCTGCTCGGCGATGCGCAGGGGCGGGCGGGATGCGCGCTCATGCTGGTCGATCTCGATCGGTTCAAGCTCGTCAACGACACGCTCGGCCATGCGATCGGCGACACGCTTTTGTGCGAGATCGCCAAGCGGCTGGAAAGCGTGGTCGGCAAGGACGGTCATGTGGGGCGCCTGGGCGGCGATGAATTCGCGATCGTCTGGCAGGGCGATCTCGATCGCTATTCGCTCAGCGGCCTCGCCGAGAATGTGGTGAGCGAAATCTCGCGCAGCGTCGTCGTCGGCGCTGCGAACATCAACGTCGGCGCCACCATCGGGATCGCGGTCGGTCCGCAGGATGGACAGCGCGAGGGCCAGATCATGCGATCCGCCGACCTTGCACTCTACAGCGCGAAGCGGTCGGGCCGGGGCGGTTTCGCTTTCTACGACCGCACGATGCTGGAGGAGGCAGAGGATCATCGCCTGCTCGAGAACGATGTTCGCGACGCGCTCAAGAACCAGGACATGCGGCTGGCCTATCAGCCCATCGTGGATGCCGAAACGGGCGACGTCGTCGGGCGAGAGGCGCTGCTGCGCTGGCACCATCCCGAGAGGGGCGCCATTCCTCCGCATCGCTTCATCCCCATCATCGAGGATGCCGGTCTCATCCATCAGATCGGCGACTGGGTCATCCGCGAGGCGTGCCAAGAGGCAGCGCGCTGGCAGGACAAGGTGCGCATTGCGGTTAACATCAGTGCTGCGCAGCTGACCGGCGCCAGTCTTGCCAAGACGGTCGTGAATGCGCTGGCGCTGTCGGGCCTCCATCCCCATCGGCTGGAGCTGGAAGTGACCGAGACCGTGTTTCTGGGAGACGATCCCGACACGCTCGCTTCGATCGAGCGGTTGCGCGGTCTCGGGGTGCGCATGGTTCTCGACGACTTCGGCAAGGGCTATTCCTCGTTCGGTTACCTTTCGCGGGCGCATTTCTCGAAGATCAAGATCGACCAGAGTTTCGTCCGGGCGGCGGCGGCCGGAGACCAGCAATGCGTCGCCATCGTCCATGCCATCCTGGCGCTGGCGCACGGGCTCGGGATCGAAACCACTGCCGAGGGTGTGGAAACGCAGGCGCAGGCCGACATCATGCGCGAGCTGGGCGTGGGCAGCCTGCAGGGATTCCTTTTCGGTCGTCCCGAAATGCTGGGCGAAAATATCGTCGACCTCGACGCCAGACGCGGCGATATCATGGCCTGACGGGCTTTTCATGCTCGCGCGTCGCGCTATAAGCGCGCGCATTGCTGGGGTGTAGCCAAGCGGTAAGGCAGCGGTTTTTGGTATCGCCATGCGCAGGTTCGAATCCTGCCACCCCAGCCACTTCTCGACTAATTATCCGATATCGCTGGCAAATCACCGCCGGCCGCGGAGGAATGCCCCCAGGGGTGTGCCACCTCCTGTGCCCCTTCGGAAAAGGGTCACGACCATGTCGAGACATCCCAACATCTACCTGCGCGGTCGCTGCTTCTGGTGGCGCCGCAAGATTTCAATATCCGCTTTTCGACCCCTCGATTTCCGTATATCCTTGCAAACGTACCATAAATCGGAGGCGATCAGCAGGGGGGCTTTGCTGACCGCATCCACGGGGGAAATCCAGACGATGCTCGAGAAGAAAATCAGGGCGGCTGACGCGCGCCTATCAGAGAGCGACATTCAGTAGGTGTTGCGGGTCGCCTATGATGAAAAGCTGGCGTTCTTTATCGATCAGCAGCGCCAGACGCCGCGACATGCCGATATGCATTTTACGGCCAACCGAGCGTTTGCGGATTATTATCATCGCTGCTTGGAACTGGGCAGCGATCAGCCACTGACGCAAGCCGAAGAAGAATATCTCATCGCTCGCTGGGGACCGAAGCGGGTCGAGAACCTGAAAGCCGTCATCGGGCTCGCTGAAGAGGGCGAGGAGTTCATCAATCGTCGGTGGGTGAACGGTTGGCTGCGCGAATTGGGATTTGAGCCCTACGAGGCGCTCGCGCGCACGCTTCGCAGGGCACTTTTCGAGCCGTATCGCGATGCCTGCCTCGACGCCAATGCGTCGGCACAGGGTTTTGGACCAACATCTCGGTTCGCTCGGCCGCAGAGCTCGCCCAATATGGCGCCCCCGGCCTCGGCGTTCCCCACAGAGCAATTCGTTCCCGAACAGCCGGTCGCTACGCCGATGGAGCCTGATCAGAGCAGTCGTGATGATCCCAATCTCTTCGACGTCGCGGTGCTCGCGTCGAAAGCGAAGCTAAAGCGTAAGCGATGGTCGGCGAAGACCGCGCGGCAGAGGAGATCGCTTGGCAGCCTGTTCGTCCTTCTCATGGGCGACGTGCCCTTGAGCCAGATCAATCAACGGACGATATCGACATTCTTTGAGAAGCGTCGTCTCATCGTGAGCAAGCTCAGCCCGCTCGATCCGGACGAAGCCCGTCTGATTCTCTCTGAGATTGCGGATGGTGAGAGCGAGGGCATCGATGAGGGCGCCGGCCCCAGCACGAAGACCTTCAATCGTGACGTTACTGGCATTTCGACGCTTCTAGCTTGGGCCAAGGGTGCCGGCTATACGGTCCCACAAATCGATCTATCGATCTTGAGAGAGCCCGACACGGATCGAAACACGCGCGCGCGAGACGAGCGCCCTTCGATTTGCCGATCGGATCTCGAGACGCTTTTCAGGCTGCCGACGTTCACTGGTTCGGCCGCCCATGCTGGTGGTAAAGGTCCGGGAACGCTCAATCGGCGGTTCAAGGCCGGAAGGACGATCGTCCACGACTTCTTCTACTGGATCCCTATTTTGATCTGGTACTGGGGTTTGCGGCGCGAAGAGGCCTGCAAGCTATGCCCATGTGACTTTGTGCTCGATCATGAGATCCCATTCGTCGCGATCCGCGTTTCGCATAACGGGCCCATCAAGAATGGCGCATCCCGCAGATATCTCCCTCTTCATCCCGAGATGATCCGTCTTGGCTTAATCGATTTCGTCCGCGAGGCGCAGACGCGTGGATACAAGGCTCTCTTCCCCGAGCTGCGACCAACGAACAAATCGGAAAGCTTTGGCGATCAATTTCTAGATCTCTGTTGGAAGCACTTTCGGCGTCGCGGGGGCTTGAGCCCCGATGCGGAAATTCACGGCATCCGCCACGGGTTCGGTGCAAGCTTGAAACGCGCTCGTGTCTTCTCCGAAGAACGGGCCGACATGCTGGGCCATGCCGGAAAGAGCGAAACGGATGAACGCTACGTCAATGACGCCGAGCTCATCAAAATGCTGGATAACATCAAGCTTCTGCCTGCTCTGACCGCCCATCTCGAGCCTGCGCAGCTGAATATGCCGATTTTCCGGGGCCATGTCCCGACGCTCGAATGCTCTCCCATCGACACGACCAATCTTGAACGGGGCTGGTGAGCGATGTTGATAAGACAGGGTCCGCCGGTGAGATCAGAGTTCGCTGCGGCTCGGGCATGCATGGTCGAATGACGGGAATGCGCCCTACTTCCGGACGCTTATTGTCAAAGACGCGATGCGTGAAAGCAGCCTTTTCTTTATAAGTTGGACTCTTCAGGCCACTCTCGTTCACAGTGCTCTTTTCTATAACGTTGAAAGCTTAGGGCCGGTGAACACCATTGGACCAGATGTACGTTGCTCGCGCTGGGTTGGCGGGCTGAGGCCTCGTCGGGGCCATGATCCTATGTTTTTGGTGACATCTCCGATCTACGAGCGAAATATGACTAGACAATCAGACGGCAAGACGATTGGATGAATCGCTGAGGGGGAATGACGAACTATCATGACTATTTGGTGTGCACGCTTACAGCTTTTTAGGTCGTTCAGTTACAAAGGGCGCGCCCCTAAATGAGCGAGGCTACTGCTTCCATAAACTTTCCCAAAATAAGCAGTTTGGTCGTATGCGACTACCATTTGTATCCCGGCGAGGTCGACGGCGAGGGGCTGAAGATTTCCTTCGATGACGGTCCTTGGCTGATACTCGGAGTAAACGGCCTCGGTAAGAGCACTTTGCTTCTGCTGATGCGGATGATGATTTCTGGCAACGTCCGACTGCGTCCGGCAGGCTTTGCCGGCCAACGAAACGATCTACAGGTAGCAAACAAACGGATGTTTGCGGTTAGGGTCGCAGATGCAGCCGCTGACGCGGTGGCCACGATCACTTGCAAGGTGGGTGAAGACCAGTTCACTGTAACCCGTGACCTTGCAGACCTGTCCCTCATCGAAGCAAGTCGCCTAAAGAATGGCAACGCAGAAGCTTTTACGGATGAAGGGAGCTACCAGTTCGCTTTGGCAGAATCTGTTGGGGTTGGATCTTTCGATGACGTTGTGAGGGTCCTCGAATATCTCACCTTTGTCCTTGAGAGTCAGACCTCTCTCATTTGGAACGTTGAAGCTCAATATGAGGTTTTTCGCGGCCTTTTGGTTCCCAAGTTAGCACCACAGCTTCGCGAGTTAGAGCAAGAGATTATCTCGGCTGACAGTTCTGCGCGAAATCTAGGCGCGGTCCTGCACAAGATGAGAAAGAGCCAGGAGAAGAAGCTCAAGAATCTGAAGAATGCGAACAACACAAGAGCCAAACTCAGAGCCGAGCGCGCTAGCCTTGAAAATGTAGAGGCACGATTAAGCGAAATTTCGGAGGAGTTGGAGCAGCTTAAGGATGAAAGAGATAACATCCGCCTACAGCTGAAGAGGTCCGAAGCAGATCTTCTGAACCAGACTGCGAAATATGAGAAACTAAAGTTTGAATCTATCCGTCAGGCGTTTGCAGGTCTCGATCTTAGCCTTCAGTACATCTATTTGAAGCTCTTTTCCGATGGGTTCTGTTTGGCTTGCGGACACGAGGCAAAGGCGCAGGCGGATAAGATTGAAAAGCGCGTGAAGGCAGGGAAATGCCCAGTCTGCGCGAACGTCAAATCGTTGCCCGACAATGGCCTAGACCTCGGTGAAGAGTGGCGTTCGCAAGTGAGCGATGCCCATAAGGGGATTGAGAAGGCAGAAGGTGCCCTAGACGTCCACCGAAGCAACTTCGCCAATCTAAGCGGTCAGGTCCATAAATTAGAGGCTGAGACCGAAAAATATAAGGACGCGCAGGAGAAATCACTCACTAAGATACGGCGGTTAGTCCGCCAACTGCCAGCGGACGACAAAGAGCGAATGCGAGAGGAAGAAAATCGTATTGACGCGCTTATTCGACAAGTTGAGGAATTCAAGAGCGAAAGAGCCGAGGCTGAGAGCCGAATTGCCATTCTCCTCGACGAAGTTTCCGCAGCGGTCGAGACAATCCGCGTCCAAATCGAAAAGGTCTTTGACGAAACTGCAGCCCCGTTTTTCGCTGAGAAGGTCAGACTAGTCTATTCACCTCGAAACGTGAAGATAGGCCAGACCGGTCGAAAGCTATCCTTTCCTGCGTTCGAAACTGAACTCACCTCCGGAGCCACTTTAGGCCAGTATATCCGCCGAACTGAGGATCAGGTATCGTACTCCCAGCGCCTCTATTTGGACATCATTTTTCGCATGGCTTTGCTCACCGTGATCGGTGGTGATGGTGCAACTCTTGTCGTTGATGGGCCAGAGGGGAGCGTAGATGCAATTTTTGCGGAAAGGGCGGGAGCGCTTTTCGCGAGCTTCGCCGCGCTAGATGAGAACAACATCATACTAGCCTGCAACATCGTCGAGGGCGGCCTTATCCCCAAATTGCTTTCGAACTACAAAAAAGGAGAGAAGTGGCAGCGGATCGTCAACCTGATTGATCAAGCAAAACCAACTGCGGCACTAGATTCCTTAAAGCCTGAATATATGGAGAAGCTGCACGAGATCATTTCAGATGCATGACGTTCATGATCTCGACGTCCCGATATTGGCGAGGATCGTTCAGGCAATGTACGCTCTGGAGCGTGCTGGCTTGACACCTGTCGCCTCTGAAGATTTGCAAGCCTTTATATATTTGGCGAACGTCCTTTCTCCCCAATGGGGAGTAGCTCCAATCGAAGGCTCTGTTTTGAAGGAAGTTCGTGGCCCGCAATCGTTGGTTGTGGCAGAGGCGGTGGATTTTTGCGTTGGTCAGGGGATCATTCAAATTGGCTCTTTGCTGGCAGACTCCTCCGACCCCACGATTCTGGCCGCTACTTATTATCTAAATCCTCAAGGAGCGGATCAGATTTTGCAGCCGCTTCGAGTGTTTCCCGACGAAGAGAAGGTGTTTCACTTTCTGCAGGAATTAGCCTTCGCTTTCGCGCTAATTGAAAACGATAAGAGAGACGAAGCTGCGGAAGAGGATGCATCTTGGACTGACCCTGCGGTTTCGATTAACCGAGTTGTGGACTTCGCAGAATTTGTATCTCCCCTGGAAAATCCCACCGCCAACACTCTTTACGCCTTCCAACAATTTGCACCGGAAGGAGTTACATATACACCCTCTGAAACGATGGCGCTTTACCTGAGGTTGTTGGATAGGCGCGCCTATGGATAGGGGCACAGGCGGCGTAAGTATAGGTGAGATTCAGAGCGTCGTTGACGAGGTTTTGATTCCACCAACCTTTGCGGGAGAGCTCATAGCGAACTTTCTATACGCCGCGTCGAAGCTCGCCAACGCGCGACGTGAGCAAGGAGAAAAAGCCGGAGTCACTGTCTTCATTCTCAGTGATTCCTTGCCTGCGATGAAAACTGACTGGCCCGCTAACTCACTTCTCCGCAATGGGCATGATCCAATTTCGGGCCACCTCATTCTTACGAACAGTCGGATTGGCCAAACATTTTGCCGAGAAATCGAAGCAGGGGAACAGAAGGATCTTGAGGCACTTGTTTCGAGATTTGGTTTTGAGAGTTTGCCTACGCTGGTGATTGATTGGCGAGGTGAGGAGCCAATAACGCTCCTTTATCGGGAAGGTTATGCAAACCCCGATCTGCTCAATGAGGTTTTCTTTTTCGAAACAGAGATAGAAGATACGAAATTAAAGGAAGTACTGGACGGCTTTTACGAAACCGCACTTAGAACACCGCAACTCGCCGCAGAAGGCAACAAGTCCAGAGTGTGGTCCGAGGCGTCAAAAGGTGTACCTGTGGAGAATACTGAGAAAGTTATACAAGGTGAATTGGTCCGCCACCTTAATGGCCACTTTGGAGCGAATTTTCAGGTAAGGCCAGAAGTCCCCAATACTGAGGGCAGGGCGGACGTATACATTCTTGAGAAACGCGTAAGGCCGATAGGGGGCAATTATTTGCAGCCCCATTGGCAACTTGAATTGAAGGCGCTGCGCGAAAAAACTTCGGGAAATAAAAAAGTGCCTGCTTCTAAAGTAGCAGAAGCTGTCGAAGAGGGGCTGAGCCAAGCGATTAGATTTCGCGAAGCGCTTCACGCCAACAAATCGGCTCTTTGTTGCTATGACATGCGTGGATCAGATTTTGGGGATGAGGCTACCTTTGAAGATATCTTTGAGGAGGCGAATGATAATGAGATCAGGCTGTGGCGGTGGTTTCTTTACCGAAGCGCTAGAGCCTCTCGAAAGCGTAACAGCGATGGATGATCACCGTTTTTCCATGACGATCAACGACTCGATTAACTCTGCTCGACCGCCCTGTTGAGGTGATGCCCTCATGGAGCGAAAAGGTTCGCTTGCAACAAGGTTATAGCCCAAGGGCGAGGCAATCTCGATTAGGATCTCGGCGACCGGAATCTGTATACCTTGATAGCGGCTATCTCCCACCACCGCGTACATCCGCCCTCCTCGCACAAGCGAAGATGAGAGCTTGCTCATCACGCGTTGCATGTCAGCGAAATATGCGATCACCATATCGGGGATGCGCTTATTCCAGAGTTCTTCTCGGACGCCGTCCAGCTGCGCCGCGACCACTTTGAGTTTCTCTGAAGGCAATTCACTCGCGTAGAACGACCTTGCGATTTGAACATGGCTTCGCAGGGTCTTGTGGCGAAGTACCTTATTCGCCTCAGCGCTGGTAAAATAGCCACCTGCCCAAAGCTCTACGTTGTATACGTCTGTGTAGTCGAAGCTGTTTGGGTAGGGCGGCGAAAATACGGCCATGTCGTACTCGCCATTAGCAGGAATAAGTTTTCGGGAATCTCCTCGAAGCAATCGATAATCGACACACTTGCGACGCTCGAACCTTTTAATGTCATAAGCGGCTTGGCAAAAAGCGTCATCGAAAGCCGCCATCACATCTGAAGTTGATATCGTGCGATCCTGCCAGCCTCGGCGATACCGGCGGCCCTTCCCGCTCACGACCACATTGCTAAGATCGACAGCTATCGATGAAAGGAGGACACGCATCAGTCTCCTATTTCTTACGTCTCTTATCTCGGCGACAGCCGCAAACAGGCCCGCAAGCCTAGACGCGACTTTGTGCGAGAAGATGTAGCGGTCCTTGTGTCCCGGCTCCACAAAGGTCTTTGGCGCCTCCGGAAACTGGTTTGCCGTTAGATCCGAGAAGTTCTGCAACACCCGCTGGTAATCTGCCAGCAGGCGCTCGGTGTCGTAGCTAACCAGCTTCGACTCAATGAGATCCGCAAGATAAGGATTTACCTCAATGGTTGTTGGATGAACGCCTAGGAATTGCGAAGCGAGAGCGGTCGTGCCGGAACCCCCAAACGGATCAATGGCTGAAGTGACTTCGTGACCTAAAGAGGATGACGTTTCCTCATATGCTTGCGCAATAAGCTCGGGCGCAAAGGCTTCCTTGAAGTTGCGCCAAGTCTGAAATGCAACGGGATCGGCACCACTATTGGTCGAAAGAAATTCTGGCCGGCGATCAGCCAACCATTCCTTCATCGATACGGGACGGGGCGAGGCCTTCAACGAATCAAGGTGTAGAAACCGTGGACTCAAGGGAGTGACTGCGGCTGGCATAGAGAACCCCAAAAAGCAGTGTGCAAACACCACATGGTGCACACCATAAATGTAAATATTCCACTTTTGGTACGCTTTTCAGGCCAACATTCAAAGCGGAACGTCTTGCCAGACGACTGCACCAAGGTCTTGCTGACCCGAGGCCACCTGAGCAACGGCAAAAGCTCAAATCCAAACAATCAGCGAGCCGATTTCGCTCGAGGAAACCTAAATTCTCTGACGCGATTGTCCAATTCCCCGCGATGATGAATTTTCTTCCCATGGGCGCCTAGTCCGTTTTTGGAGAAGGCTGTCTAAAAGCAGAAAGTCCGCAGTCGGCCCAGAAGCAGTCACAGCCTCAAAACTGTCGATCGGCCTCAAAGAAGTGCCGTTCTCGGCGCGACCATCGCCCGAGCATTCCTAAGGCGCTCGTTCATCTCGTCGCGCAGGGCGTCGGGCGCTTCAATCACGATGTCGCCGACCCAAGTGAACAGGTGCTCGGCCATTTCGCGCAGCCCGCTGGCAGAGAATGTTATCACGAGGCTCCCATCGTCTCGTTCCTCGCATTGCTGCTTGGGGTGGAAACGCCACGCTCGTGCTTTGTCGGCGGCATGGGGGAGGACGCGGAGGATCACGTCATGCATGTCACCGCGCCAGATGCCGAAACCCCGCGCGAGCCACTCATCTAAATCGAATTCGGCGGGCACCGTTGCCATCCGGTCGCTGACCTTAACCTCCGACATGCGATCGACGCGAAAAAGGAGCGGTTCGAGGTCGTCCATCATTCCGACGAGATAGGTGGTGGGGCCATGCAGAAGGCCGCATGGGCTGACGCGCCGCCAGGCAGGCTGTCCTTCGGGCTTGGTGTAGGTGAATTCGATGCAGGCACCTGCCATCATCGCGGTGGCAATCTGTGTCTGAGCCTCGATCGTGGCGGGCAGCGCCGGACCCGGGCCGACAAAGGAACGCTGATAGCTGAGCAGCGCTTCAAGGTCGGGGGCCAAGCGGATGCGTTCGTCCTCGCGGAGGAGACCGTTCAGCTTGCCGAGCAATTGGGCGAGGACCGTTGCCTGACCGCTACCCTTTCGCCTTAGCGCCGCAACTTCCGCTTCCAAGGCGGCGATCTCGATGGCGCTCGGGCGCAGATAGACTTGCGGAATGTCGGGGATGCGGAAGCGCTTGCGACCTTCGCCATCGCGCGTTTCGATGAGTTCGAACTCCCCGGCAATGAGATCACGGGTCCGTTCGGCCGAGCGTCGGGTCTGGCCCAGTTTCTCGGCCATCTCGTCGAGCGTCAGACCTTCGCTCGAAGCTCCAAGTTCGCGGATGAGGTCGAGGGCGCGCCGTAATGGCATCTTTCGCGGCGATGTCATGTCGGCCCCCCCAACCCCGATTAACTTGCTCGATACTGTCGCACGCTTATCATAGTGACAAGCGAAAGATGCGACCGTTTCTGTCGCATCGAGGGGGTAGTTGCACGTCATGCGTATCTTTGACGACCACATCATTCATTCGGCGAGCGATCTGAACGCCTATCTCGGCTGCCCGCGATCCATCGCGCTCACGATGGCGAAGAGGCTTGACCCAGCCGTCTTGCCCGATCCGGTTTCGGACGACGAGGAAATGGAGTTGCTTGCGCAGGCCGGCCTTGATCATGAGGCTGCCTACCTCAAGCAATGCCGCTCGAACGGCAACGTCTCGGAAATCCCCGAAAGGGGCTCGCTCGACGACCGGATCGCTGCGACTATCGACGCGATGCGGGAGGGCATCGATGTCATCTTCCAGGCGACTCTTCGTCACGATAATTGGATCGGCCACATCGATTTTCTCGAGCGGGTCGACACCCCTTCGGATTTCGGAAGCTGGAGCTACGAGCCTGTCGACACCAAACTCGCCCGCGAGCCGCGCGCAAAACATCTCATCCAGCTCTCGCTCTACGCGCAAATGGTCGAAGACGCGCAAGGTTGCGCGCCGAAGCGGCTCCATGTCGTCCTCGGCGACAATAGTCGGCGTTCCTTCGCGGCGGCGGACTTCCACCACAGCGTAAAAGCAGCGCAGCAGCGCTATCTCGCTTTCGTTGACAGCCTCGATCGGTCACCATCGCTTGAAGCCGGAGAGCCCTGCTCGGCGTGCGGCCTGTGCGGATGGCGTGATTATTGCGCGCAAGGATGGGAGGAGGCGGACCACCTGTCGCGTGTCGCGGGCATGAGCCGGCCGCAGATCAAGAAGCTGCGTGATGCCGGGATCGACACCCTGACGGCGCTGGCCGAGGCCGATCCCTCGCGCCGCATTCCCAAGCTGGCGGATGCAATGTTTGCAAAGCTGCTGCGGCAGGCACAGTTGCAGCTCGAAGAAGCTCGAAACGGTACGGCGATTGTCGAGGCACTACCCGAAGCCGAGGACCGCGGCTTCCTGCGCTTCCCCAAGCCGGATCCGGCGGACCTTTTCTTCGACCTTGAGGGCGATCCGCATCACCCCGGCGGCCTTGAGTATCTTTGGGGCATCCACCTGCGCGACGAGCAGGGGAGGGCGAAATTCATTCATCACTGGGCGCACGACCGCGAGGCAGAGCGCGCTGCCTTCGAGAAGGTCGTCGATTTCTTCGTGGCGCATCTTCGCGATCATCCCGCAGCGCACGTCTATCACTACGCGCACTACGAGATCACAGCACTTCGGCGTCTCGCAACGGCGTTCGCCTCGCGCGAACAGGAGGTCGACGATCTTCTGCGCGCGGAAAAGTTCGTCGATCTCTACGCCATCGCGCGGCATGCTATCCGGACCTCGAAGCGCGACATGAGCCTCAAGTCGCTCGAGAAGTTCTTTGCGCCGGCACGCGAAGAAGACGTCGCCACCGCGGGCGCTTCCATCGTCTATTATCACCGATGGAAGGAGGCGCAGGGCACGGCCGCAGGCGACGCCATCCTCGAGAACATTCTCGACTACAACCGCGTCGATTGCGTCAACACCGAGGGGCTGCGCGACTGGTTGCTCAACCAGCGACGTGACGATCTCGACTGGTGGGTCAAGGAAGGGCGCGGCGAAGTCGATCTCGCCAAGGTCGAGGAGCGAAACGAACTGGAATTGCGCAAGGAGCGTCTCCGCGAGCGCCTGCGCACATCCGAGCGACTGGCGGGCGGCGTCGGGGAGACCCTCGCGCATCTGGTCGACTTCCACCATCGCGCGAAGAAGCCGGCGCTGTGGGCGGTCTTTGATCGGTGCGACGCAAGCGAAAACGAATGGCTCGACGATCTTGAATGCATCGGAGGATTGCAGCCCTTTGGTGGCGACTGGATCCGCACCGAAAAGCGCTCATATGTGGCGCGCTATTCGGTGTCTCCCAAACAGGACACGAAACTGCGTCCCGGCGATGGTGTCCTGCACGCGCCTTCGATGGAGACGTTGGGGACCATCTTCGATCTCGATATAGAAAATGGCTGGGTCGAGGTGAAGCGCGGCGTTGCCGCCGGCGATTTCCCCGAAGATGGTGCGATAATCGCGGGCTGGCCGATCCCCGACAAGGTACTCGCGATGGGCGTGCTGCGGAATGCCGAGGCGCTTGCGGCTGGTGGCGGCTCTGCGGCGCTGATGGATTTGCTTCGACGGAATAAGCCGCGCTTTGAGGTCGCTACAGAGGGAGCCCTCGTTCGCGACGAGGAAAGCCTTGTCGATGCGACAACGCGCAACGCGCGCAATCTCGATGATAGCCTTCTGCTCATTCAGGGCCCGCCGGGAACGGGGAAGACCTTTACCAGCGCCCATGTCATCGTCTCGCTGATCGAGGACGGCAAGCGGATCGGCATCACTTCGAACAGCCACAAGGCGATCGACAACCTGCTTCAGAAAGTCGAGGACGTCGCCGCCGAACGCGGGGTGTTCTTCGACGGTATCAAGAAGGCGAGCGCGCAGAACGAAGAGTCGCGCTTCGATGGCGAGAACATCGGCTGGACCGACCAGAACAAGGACATCGAAGAGGGGAGTTACGCCCTCATCGGCGGCACGGCGTTCCTGTTCGCGCGGGAAGAAATGGAGGGGAAGCTCGACTACCTCTTCATCGACGAGGCGGGGCAGGTCTCGCTCGGCAACATGGTCGCGATGGCGGGATCGACGCGAAATCTCGTGTTGGTCGGCGATCAGATGCAGCTACCCCAGCCTGTCCAGGGCGCGCATCCCGGCGAAAGTGGGCTTTCCGCTCTCGATTATTATCTCGAGGGCGCAGCGACCGTCGCGTCCGATCGCGGCATCCTGCTGGACACGAGCTGGAGAATGCATCCCGACCTTTGCCGCTTTATTTCCGATGCGGTTTACGAGGGCCGACTGAAAGCGCATCCCGATTGCGCGAACCGGCGGCTGCATGTCGAGGACTGGCAGGACGATGCGCTCAAGCCGCATGGCCTCAGCATCTCGGCGATGGATCACGAGGGGTGCAGCCAGGTCAGCGCCGAGGAAGCCGAGCGCATCGCCGGGCTGATCGACGAGCTGATCGGCACGCACTTCACGGGCCGCGACGGCACGGTGGGCGAGATCGGGTTGCAGGATATTCTCGTCGTCGCGCCCTTTAACGCGCAGGTGAACCATCTGAAGGCGCGCCTTCCTCATGGCACACGCGTCGGAACGGTCGACAAGTTCCAGGGTCAGGAGGCCGAGGTCGTAATCGTCTCGATGACGACATCGAGCCCCGACGATCTGCCGCGCCACACCGATTTCTTCTATTCGAAGAACCGGTTGAATGTTGCGGTGAGCCGGGGACGGATCCTGTCGATATTCGTGATGAATCCGCGCCTCGTCGATCTCAACGCCGACAGCGTGGAAGAACTGCAATTACTGAATACGCTCGCATGGGCGGTCGGAGAGGGGACCCGATGAGGGAAGAAGAATTTCGAGTTTGGATGAAGAATGTTCGGCGTTTGCAGGACAGCACGATATCCACACAGTTGAGCAAACTGCGCAAAATTGATCGCCATTTTGGCGATTTGGATGAGCTAATCACCGACAGCCGTATCGATGAGGTGGCACAAAGGTTAGCCGATCCAGCATCGCTTCCTGCCGAATTGGGTAACGAAGGCGAGCGTAACCATCTGAGGCAGTCGCTTCGATATTACAGGGCATTCGTCAACGATACATCGAACTCGCAGTTATCAGATGAACAGCTATTGGCCCGCTTCGATAGCTGCGATTATTTTCACGCCCGGCGCAAAAAGTGGGACGAAGACACAACGAAGAACTTTTGTCGGATGGCGAGGGCAGCGCATTCCGTAGGTCTTGACTGGTACCGAACGAACATCCCCCAAATACGACTGGGGCGCTTTTCAGAAAATGGGGTGATCGCTCGCGGAACAGTGGGGGCTCTTCACGCTTCCAAACCGACGATTGAATTTAACCATCAGGCAGATAGCCTCGGTTTAGACGGCCTTTTTCGTGCCACTAGGGAAGATGCTGAAGCCTTTGAGGCTATGTTGGAAGCAAGGCGGGACGCAATCGAAGCTTGGCTGCCGAACAATCCAACTCGTGAAGGATTATGGCCTGCCGCCGCCGGTAAGGACGACGCTTTAATTCGATTGAAGCGGCGCTTTCTTAAGAAGTTTCCTGACTTTGAAGGCTCCGGCGGCTTTCCCGGTTCGCAACAATTCGCCAAGGAAGAGGACGCTTACAAGCGCAAGCTGATCGACGCCGCGGCCGAGGCGGTGAAGACCCTGTCGAATGACAGGCGCGCGCTTGGCGGGCGCCTGCTCGATTTGATCGCAGGCGACGGCGGGCTGGAAAGCAATCTGCTCGGCTGGCGAATGGCAAATGGTCTGAGGGATCGTCGTCGCGATCATCCGGGGCTGCTCGAAGAAGCGGCTGCCGATATCGCGCTGAGCGAGGACCCTCAGGCGGCGGTGATCGAGTTCGTCGAGCGAACCTGGGAGCCCGCATTCGCCAGCGCGAAAAGCAATCCGTACAGCGACAGCCGGACCATCCCGACGCTGGTTGCCGCGCTCACGCATCCTGCGCGGGCGATCGGTCTTCGCACCGACCGGTTCACCAATCTTTTTCTCGCGCTCGAAGACGAGCGGCTGTTTGGTTGGTCGCCGCTCACTGCAGATGAACTTGCCCGCGCGACCGCAAAAGCCGAAGAGCTCTTCGTCATCATGCGAGACGAGTGGGGCTGGCAGCCGCGCGATCTGTGGGACGTCCAGGGTTTCATTTGGGTGGCATGCAGCACGCGGCTCGGCGAGCCGGGCGTTCTCGACGACACGCCGCTGTGGATCGTGACGGCGCGTTCGGGCGAAGAAGACGGGACGACGCGCTTCGTCCAGCGCGAAGAATGGAGCCTGCTGAACGATAGCGGCAGCGCTTATAACGACCGCATGCGGGCGATGCAGGTCGGCGACCACATCGCGATGCGTCACTATTTTCACCAGTCCGACGATCTCCCGTTTGACGCCAATGGCGGTCGCGTGAGTGGGATGCGGTTCACGGCGTTGGGGACCATCACGGAGGTTAGCGAAGATGGTGTTCGGGTCGGGGTGGATTGGGAGGAGTGGGCGGAGGCCCGCACGTGGTACCTCTACACCAACAACGGCACGGTTTGGCGGCTGTCCGACCCCGGCGAGAACGAGACTGCCGATCGCCTGCGCCGTTTCCTTCTGGAAGGTGAGGAGCAGGACATCGAATGGTTCCTCGCCCAACCCTATTGGCGCGACCGCCTGTTCCCGAGCACGCACGAGAAAGACATCACGATGAAGCCGACAAACCTCATTCTCTACGGCCCGCCGGGCACCGGGAAAACCTATCGGACCGCGGCGGAGGCTGTCCGCCTTTGCGACGGGGACGTGCCTTCGGGAGACACGCAGGAAGAGCGGCGCTCCGCGCTGATGACGCGATATCGCGAACTCATCGACAGCCGCCAGATCGACTTTGTGACCTTTCACCAGTCGTTCGGATACGAGGATTTCATTGAAGGGTTGCGACCCGACATCGCCGAGGGCGACGATGGGGCATCGCAGGGCTTTCGCCTCAAGGCCGAGAGTGGAGTCTTCCATCGCATTGCAGAACGCGCCGCGCGGCGGGTCAAGCGGAGCGGGGATCGCCTCACGCTTGATGGCCGACAGGTCTTCAAAATGTCGCTCGGGCAATCCAACGATCCGCACAGCGAGTGGGTGTTCGAAGAAGCGCTAGAGCAGTCCGTGCTCCTATTGGGCTTTGGAAATGCCGACTGGAGCGACCCTCGGTTCGACGATCAAGAGGCTATTCTCGAAGTCGCGCGAGCCGGTGCGCCCGATGAAGATATCTCCGTCCGGCACGGGGTGGTGAAGTCGCCGGACCGTTTCCGTAACCAGCTTTCGATTGGAGATGTGGTGGTCGTAACGAAGGGCCTTAATGCCTTCCGTGCCATCGGTCTTGTCGAAGGACCCTACGAATATGCACCGCGCAGCTCAGGGAAATATTCGCATCGGCGTGCGGTCCGATGGCTATGGAGCGATGCGGAAGGGCTGCCGGTGGGCGAGCTCATGCCCGACAAGCGCTTTAGCCTCGACACCATCTATCCGCTTCCCAAATCGCAGCTCAATGAAGCGGCGCTCGAGCGATTGATGAACAGCGGCGAGAACGATGGCGAGGAGGGCGACCTGCTTCCGCACGTTCTCATCATCGACGAGATCAACCGCGCGAACATCTCGAAGGTGTTCGGCGAGCTCATTACCCTGATCGAACCAGACAAACGCGCTGGCATGGCCAATGCTCTGAGCGTGACGCTGCCCTATTCGAAACGCTCGTTCAGCGTTCCTGCCAACCTCCATCTCATCGGTACCATGAACACCGCCGACCGCTCGATCGCACTGCTCGACACGGCGCTCCGGCGACGTTTCCAGTTCGAGGAAGTCGCGCCGGACCCGAGCCTGCTTCCCGAGGACGTTGGCGGCATCCCGCTTCGTAAGGTGCTGGAAACGATCAATGCCCGGATCGAATTCCTGCTCGACCGCGAACATTCGATCGGTCACGCTTTCTTCATGGGCGATGGGAGCCGCGACAAAGCGGCGATCGACGATGTCATACGGCGCAAGGTCATTCCGCTCTTGCAGGAGTATTTCTTCGAGGACTTCGGCCGCATCCACGCAGTGTTGGGCGATGGCTTTATCGAAGAAGCTGCTCTCAAAGCGCCACCCGGAATGAATGACGTCGGGGACCGGAAACGCTGGAGCGTCCGTAACAGCTTCGACGTCGATGCTTACCGCAAGCTCGCGGGCTTGTCGGACGCTGCGTCGCAAGCCCAGCTCGAAGGATGACGCACCTCAGCGTTCGCGAGTGGGGGAATAGGCCGGTCGGCGAAGGCGGCTTCACGCGTTCGCAGGCTGACGCCCTGCTCGCCGCGGCGAGGGCGCATCCCTGCGCGCACGAAGAAGGGACGAATGTCCTCGTCGATCTCCACACGAAACTGAGTGCGCGTCAGATGGTGGGGGTCATCGCTGCGGAGGGGTGCAGCCTCGAGATCCTTCCGAAGGTCGACCCCGATCTTGCGGACGAGGACGCTGCCAACGTCCGTTCCCGGCTGTTGCGGATGCTGCAGGTGGCGCTGGGTCTCGATCTTTCGATCGGGGCTACAGCCGATCTTGCGCGCCAGGGAGAGACGCTGCTCGACATCATCATCCGCGTGTTCGCCGACCAGCTTCTCGGCGAAGTACGGCGCGGGCTCCCGCGGCGTTACCAAGGCCATCACGACGACCTCGTAGCGCTCCGGGGCCGGCTCGATGTGGCTCGGCAATTCACGCATCATGCCGTCCGGCCCGATCGACTGGCGTGCTGCTTCGACGAACTCGACGCCAACACTCCGCTCATGCAGATCATGGCCGCCGCAGTGACCTCGCTCGCCCACCACGCAAGAAGTTTCGAGACGCAGCGGCGACTTTCCGAACTTCGTCACGCCTTCGCCGACATCGAGTTGAAGCCGCTGTCGATGTTGCCGTGGGACGAGGTGCAGATCGACCGCACGAACCGTCGCTGGAAAGGTCTCCTCGATCTCGCCGAACTGCTGCTTCGCCGCGACTGGCAGGCGACCCACCACGCGCCAGGCAAGGCAGGCATCACCCTGCTGTTTCCGATGAACGATCTGTTCGAGGCCTATGTCGGCGCGCTGCTCCGGCAAGCGTGGGCGGGGACGGACATCAGCGTGACCGAACAGGGCGGGCGCGCTTTCTGCTTAGGCGATCACACAGGCGAGCATCTCGAGAGAGGCAACCTCTTCCAGACGAAGCCCGACTTCATTCTCTACCGTGGGAGCGAGATCGTCGCGATCATCGATACCAAGTGGAAAAAGCTCGGCGAGCCGACCGACCGCAAGCGCGGGATCCAGCAGGGCGATGTCTACCAGCTGATGGCCTATGCACGGCTCTACCGGACGAAAGAACTGATGTTGCTGTATCCTGCCGACCCGGGTTCAGGGTCGCGGATGCAGAGGGGTTTCGGCATCGTCGGTGGGGCGGACCGGCTTTCGATCGGAACGCTGGATATTGCCGCTAGTGAAGATGCGATCGTCTCCGCGCTTCATTCGCTGACACGGCCCTTGGTGACAACAGACCATGCAGCCCGCGATTGGGCGGACTGCGAGGCTAGTTAGTGCGATAACGATTTCTCTTTGCAGGCACCCGACGGTTTCAATTGATCCGACCGAATATGTCGTATGACCATTGTATTCCGTTTGAATGCAGACCGAGAATTTCCAATCAACAGTAGCCGACCGCATTCCCGGAGAGGCCGCGCCGAACGAAGTTGACCTCGAGTTCGAGGCGTTTCGAAACGCGTGGGTGACGGCCGTTCGACACCTTTCAGAAACGCGCCTGCGGAAGTCGGCCGAAGAACTGCTGCGGGTTTATGCTTCTCACCTTTCCGACCCGGATGCACCCCACTTCGATCTGGATGCCATTGCGCCCAATGATCGGCCAGCAATTGCTAAACGATTTGCTCGCCCGGCGCCGCGACGACCATTGCGTAAAAGCCCACTGAAATTGGGAATTACGGCGCTGTGCCAAATGGTCGGCGCAGATGAGGCCTCCACACGTATCGCGCTTGTCCTAGCGCGTTCAGCCATCGATCAACGCTGGGAGGAGCTGCTCGAAGCACTCGGAAAATCCGGGCGTCAGAGTTCCGCAGATTTTGCAGCGATCTCACCTTTGGTCGGGCTGTCTGCGACCGAGTTCGAACGCTGCGTGGCGTCATCATCGAAGTTGGTGCAAGCTGGCTTGATCGGTAAGTATGGCGATGGAGAAATCCGCACGTCGGATCTTCTGATCCGCGTCGCCCGATCCGGGATCTCGCGGAAAACTGATCTTAAACGCCTGCTCTTGCCTGAGGTCGATCCGACAAATTTGGATTTTTCCGATTTCGATCACCTCGGCGATGTTGCCTCGCTCGTGCGGCGCATCGTCGCCAGCGGCGCTCCCGCATCGCTGCTTTTTTACGGACCGCCCGGCACGGGAAAGACCGAGTTCGCGAAACTGATTGCGAAAGACGTGGGTCGACGTCCGATCCTTGTGGGCGAGACCGACGCCAATGGAGAGGAGCCGGACCGTAGGGATCGATTGCAGGAGCTCAGAACGCTGCAAGCGATCACCGGAGGATCGAACGATCATCTGCTGATCTTCGATGAGGCCGATGACGTCCTGATCTTGGGCGGCGGGTTTCCTGCGAAACGATCCAAGATGTGGCTCAATAACCTTGTCGATCGCCCGCAGGTGCCACTCATATGGATCATGAACGAGACCCGTGCCATCGAGGAGTCGATCATTCGTCGCATGGCCCTGGCTATTCGATTCGACAAGCCTTCGCGCTCGAAGCGAGAGCGGATTGCCCTTCAGGTCAGCCGCTCAGAGGGCATCCCACTGCATAAAGACGAGGCTGCGCAACTTGCGCAACTCGACGTCACGCCGGCGATCGTCGCTGGCGCCATGAAGACGGCCTCGCGCATTGGCGGTAATGCAAAAGACGCCATCCTCGCCGGTGAGGAGATGATGTTGGCGACGACCGGCCGCCGCCCGCGATATCGTGAACAGTTGTTCGATTTTGACCCTGACCTCTCCAACGCGGACATCGACCTCCGTTCGCTCTGCGACCGGCTGGTGCACTCATCGACGCGGGGGTGGAGCATGCTGCTTTCCGGACCTTCGGGCACCGGCAAGAGCGCCTACGCCCGCTTCCTCGCGCGACGATTGGGGCTCGACCTCATCGAAAAGCGCGGGTCAGATCTCCTCGACTGCTATGTCGGTGGTACCGAGCAGGCCATCGCCGATGCGTTCGCGGAGGCGAGGCGATCGAGAAGTTTGCTGCTCATCGACGAGGCCGACGATTTCCTCGCCGATCGAAGGGCTGCGCATCGTAGCTGGGAACGCTCGCAGACCAACGAGCTGCTCCGGCAGATGGAGGATCTTGAGCACCCGTTCGTCGCCACCACCAATCTTGCGACCATGCTCGACCCGGCCAGCCAGCGGCGCTTCGCGCTGCGTGTCTCGTTTGACAGCCTCAATGTCGATCAGAGCGCTACGCTGTTCAGGCGCATGACTGGCGAACCCCTTCCCACTACCGGCCATTTTGCGGCGTCGCTGACGCCGGGAGATTTCGATGTGGTCCGAAGGCGAGCAGCGCTTCTTGGCGAACGCGACCCTGACGTCATCGCAGGATGGCTAGCCAAAGAAGCGGCACAGCGGCTTTCCAATTGATCTAGTGTCCGGCGCGCACGCTTTACGGCATGATTCCACTCGATCACGAATGACAAGAATAAAGGGGATAGAAAGTGAAAGAATTTTCAAAGGACGTCATCGAAAAGGCTTATGAGGATCAAGGCCATAAGCTTGGCTGGTCGTTCATGGGGACGCCCGAGGAAGCACTTCGGTCGGCAAAGGTCGCCATTGTCGGGCTGAACCCCGGTGGCGGCGGCGATCCCTCTCAATATGGCCGACACTGGGACAGCGAGAAGAATACCTATTTCTCGGAAAGGTGGGGCGCGAGAGATACGTACAACCCGCTCCAGAAGCAGATTCATCGCTGGCATGAGCTCCTCGGTTTGGCCGAGGACGACGTGCTCTGCGCGCAATTCGTGCCATTCCGTTCGCCGACATGGGATAAGCTCGAAAATCGCGAAGCGGCGATCGAGACGGCGCGCAAGCTTTGGACTTGGGTGCTGGGCATTTCCCCGGCGCAGCTCTTCATCACGATGGGGAAGATGCCCGCGCAGTATCTTGCAGAGCTCATGGAAGCGAAATGGGTCGCTCGAATGTCGACGGGCTGGGGCAATGCCAGCATCGATGTCTACGACAGTCCGGACGGCAAGCGCATCCTCGCCATGCCCCATCCCAGTCGATACGGCATCTTCGGCCGCGATAATGGCCAGAGCGAAGACGTCGAAAAACTATTTAAGGAAGCAGCGTCGTTCGCGTCGATGAAGCGCTAGATCGTTTGCGTCGTCATCGAAAAGCGGGTTATCTTCCACGCCGAAGTTGGGGGGCAGTATTCGAATGAGTAGTGAAGAGTTCTTTCAATCGCCGATCCTCAACTCACCCTATGCGCTGCCGGACCGGCATTGGCATCTCGGCGAGGGTGGTCAGCCGACTGGAATTATCGAGCCCGGCCGACGAAAAAGCGACCTCACGACGCCTATTCCCAAGGCGAGGACCCGCCGAGGCAGGAATGCTTCGGCGGAACAGGGCGATTTTCTTCTCGGTGAGGGCGGTCAGGAATATAATCCGACCGAAGTCATCAACGGAATTCGGTCGGCTGTCGCCAGTTGGAGGACATTGTCGGAAAGCCAGTGGCATGTAACGCCCACTACCGCCCGGCTGCTTCGGCATTGGCGGTCCGGCGAAATGCCTCTTCCCCCTTTCTTCTGCCAGATCGAGGCGGTCGAAACGGTTATCTGGCTAACCGAGGTTGCCCCTAAGACTTCTGCGCAGGGCCGTAGGTTCTGGACGCACCTAGAAGCCGCTAATGCCGCTTCCAATCCGGCCCTCATGCGGATGGCGCTCAAGCTGGCGACCGGGGCGGGGAAAACGACGGTGATGGCGATGTTGATCGCATGGCACACATTGAACGCGGTACGCCATCCGAACGCCAAGAAGTTCAGCAAGGGCTTCCTCATCGTCGCGCCGGGGATCACCATCAAGGATCGGCTGCGGGTGCTGCAACCGAATGACCCCGAAAGCTATTACGCGCACCGCCAACTCGTGCCCGAGGACATGCTCCGCGACCTGGGGCAGGCGAAGATCGTCATCACGAACTATCACTCGTTCAAGAAGAAGGACGAGGTCAGCCTCAACAAGGTCCAGCAGGCGGCGCTGAATACGGTCACGAAGCCCGAGAGCGACGGTGCGATGCTGCGGCGTGTGGCAGGACCGCTGCTGGGTATGAAAAACGTCGTCGTGCTGAACGACGAGGCACACCACTGCTACCGCGAGCGCCCGCTGACGGCGGAGGAGGAGAAGACCCTCAAGGGCGACGAGAAGGCCGAAGCGAAGGAGAACAACGAGGCGGCGCGGCTGTGGATCAGCGGTCTCGAGGCGGTCAAACGCACGCTCGGGATCAACATGGTCTACGATCTGTCGGCCACGCCATTTTTCCTGAAAGGCTCGGGCTACCGCGAGGGATCGCTGTTCGGCTGGGTCATGAGCGACTTCAGCCTGATGGACGCCATCGAGTGCGGCATCGTGAAGCTGCCGCGCGTGCCGATCGTCGACAACGTCGAGCATGGCGACATGCCGATGTTTCGCGACCTGTGGGAGCATATTGGCAAGAAGCTCCCGAAGAAGGGGCGCGGCAAGTCGGGCTTCGATGATCCTCAGAAGCTGCCCAACGAGCTGCTGTCTGCGATCGACGCGCTCTACGGCCATTACGTGAAGACCTTCGATGCTTGGAAAGCCGCCGGCCTCAACGTCGAACCCGTCTTTATCGTCGTCTGCAACAACACGGCGACTAGTAAGCTCGTCCACGATTACATCGCGGGCTACGAGGTCGAGGACAAAAACGGGAACCGGACGCTCCAGCGAGGGAAGTGCGAGCTTTTCCGAAACTACGCACCGGACGATACGGAGCTTCCGTTGATGCGCACGCTTCTGATCGACAGTCAGCAGATCGACAGCGGCGAGGCGATCAGTGCGGAGTTCAAGAACGCCGCACAGAGTGAGATTGAACGATTTAAGGAGGAGTTCGTCCAGCGCACCGGCGACCGAGCCGCGGCCGAGAAGATCGATGACACGGCGATCCTGCGCGAGGTGATGAATACCGTCGGGCGCCCGGGGCAACTGGGTGCCAACATTCGCTGCGTGGTTTCCGTTTCGATGCTCACCGAGGGGTGGGACGCGAATACGGTCACCCACGTCCTTGGTGTCCGCGCGTTCGGGACACAGCTCCTCTGCGAGCAGGTCATCGGGCGAGCGCTGCGCCGCGTGTCGTACCAAGCCGATGCGGAGGGCAAGTTCGCGGTCGAATATGCCGACATCTTCGGCATCCCGTTCGACTTCACCGCTCAGCCCGTCCAGGCGAACATCACCCCGCCGCCGCCGATGGTGCGCGTCGAGGCGATCAGCCCCGAGCGCGACGACGTCGAGATCCGTTTCCCGCGGGTCGAGGGCTATCGCACCGAACTGCCGCGCGACACGCTGAGCGCAGAATTCAACGATGATTCCACGCTCGAACTGACACCCGAACTGGCGGGCGCGACCAAGACGGTGAACTCGGGGATCATCGGCGAGACGGCGGACTTCAATCTCGACCATCTCTCGATGAAGCGGCAGACCGAAATCGTCTTCAAGCTCGCGAACCGTCTCGTCCAGCGCCACTTCACCGAAGACGGCGAGATCGCGAACCCCTCGCTTGTCATGGAGATGCGCAAGATCGTCCGTCGTTGGATGGCCGACCATCTGGTGCTGAAGGGCGACACGCAGCCTGCGCAATTGCTCTACTACGACATCGCCGACCGGGTGGCGGAACGCATCAAGAAGGCGATCCACCGCGGCGAGGAGGGCGGCAATCGCGTCATCGCCATGCTCGACCCCTACAATCGCGAGGGCTCGACCCGGCATGTCGGCTTCAACACCAGTCAGGACCGCTACCAGACGGGCCCCAAGTGCCACGTCAACTATGCGATCGCGGACAGCGACTGGGAGCTGGAGTTCTGCCGCGTCGCCGATGCACATCCGCGCGTGCTCGCCTGGGTGAAGAACCACAACCTCGGCTTCGAGGTGCCCTATCGCGCCGGCGGCGAGGCGCGCCGCTATCGGCCCGACTTCATCCTGAAGGTCGACGACGGCCAAGGCCCGGACGATCCGCTACATGTGGTCGTCGAGATCAAGGGCTTCCGCAACGAGGATGCGAAGGACAAGGCCGACACGATGCGCACCTATTGGGTGCCGGGGGTGAATACGCTCGGCACGATGGGCCGCTGGGCCTTCGCCGAATTCACCGAGAAATGGACGATGCAGAGCGAATTCGAGCGGGTGATCCAGGACTGGATGGATGGAGTGGGGGCATGAGCATGTGGGAGAATGTGATCATCGCGAATATCGGCTGGTCGGAAGATTATGGCGGCACACCGGTCAAGAGCAGCCATGGCTATGTGCGCGATCACGGCACCGGGGTTGAGGCTTTCAACTTTAAACCACACGAGGGGCGCTACTACGCCTATCTCCGCAGTACAGAATCTCTGGCGAACAAGACGGACCAAAAATGGACGGTCTTTCTCGTGTCGAAGCCGGACGATAGATCGAGGCTACGACTTGTCGGTTGGTATGAAGGTGCGAGTATCGTGCCATATGAGGTGCGGAAGGAATATGACGGCGATCCGTCGTTCCCCACAATTAAAGGAGCCGACCGATACAAATTCAGCTTGGTGAGCGAACACGCCGCTTTGATCCCATTGGATGAGCGAGAGAAATTCCAGCTCCCAGTGGGACATCGAATTGGATCGACCGGCATCTATTACGTTAACGGAGGCAACGCCAAAGATTCCGAAGACAAAAAGCTGTCGCGTCGCAAAATGCTCGATTGGCTGCAGAAACAAGTATCGATTTCTGAAGCCGCCTCGTGGGCTGACGACCCGGACAAACTTGCCACGCCTAATCATTCAAAGCTGAAGATCGATTCCGGCGGAAAGCCGTACGGTTACGACCCACGCGGCGAAAGCGATGCGCATCGCAACCTCAAGGAGTGGGTCAAAAATAACCCCGAATTTGTGACCGGCGAACCGCATTGCATTGAAGCGGAGCCAGAATTTCGATTGGACTCTGCAGACGTCGCCGACGTGCTCTTGGAAACTGCTGACACGCTATGGCTTGTTGAGGTCAAACCGCGGTTTTGCGGGGATCCCGAACATTATCGCGGGATATTTCAATGCGTGAAATATCGGGCGGTTTCTGAAGCAATGCCTAGTTTGAAGGGCAAGCTAATCGAGGTCGCACTAGTGACGGAAGACCCACTGAAGGAGGATCATCGCCGATTGATCGAGGAACTCGAAATCACGCACAAATGCGCGCCGCAGGACCGCAAATAATGCCCAAGCCCAAGAAACCCCTCACCGTCGAAACCCTCACGCACGACGAGGCAACCCGCAAGAACGCGCCGACGGCGGAGCTCGAGACCTTCGTCGATGCCGAGGTCAAGCGGCCGATCGAGGTCGCTTACGAGCGGCGCAATCGCGATCTCGATCCGCAGCTGGTGTGGCGGGGGAAGGATGTGGCGGACTGGTCGGACCTCGTGGTCGAGGCGCCGCCGCTCTATATCCAGGAGAAGATTCATCCCAAGGCGCTGATCGAAGACCTGAAGCGCGCCAGCCAGCGCGACGAAGCAGACGACGAGGCCGGGCTGTTCGGCGATCTCTTCGCCGATTTCAATGGCGTCGATCCGGAGGCGCGGACCGAGTTCTACGCGCATGACCAGCACTGGTCGAACCGCATGATCCTGGGCGATGGACTGAAGGTGATGGCATCGCTGGCGGAGCGCGAGGGGCTCAAGGGCCAGGTGCAGTGCATCTATATCGACCCGCCCTATGGCATCAAGTTCAACTCTAACTTCCAGTGGTCCACCACATCGCGCGATGTGAAGGACGGCAAGGCCGATCACCTGACGCGCGAGCCTGAGCAGGTGAAAGCCTTCCGCGACACTTGGGCGGACGGCATCCACTCCTACCTCACCTATCTGCGCGACCGCCTGACTGTCGCGCGCGACCTGCTGACCGAGAGCGGCAGCGTTTTCGTCCAGATCTCGGATGAGAACGTCCACCGGGTCCGAGCGCTAATGGACGAGGTATTTGGGGACGAGAACTTCGTCAGTTTAATCAGCTTCAACAAGAATTCCGGGTTTGGCGCTAACCTCCTTCCTACTGCTAATGATTACATCGTTTGGTATGCGAAAGAGAAAGACCGCATCAAATATCGCCAGCTAATGTTGAATAAAACGCCGGAACAGGGCGCTACCGGATTGACCAAAGTTCTAGCTTCAGATGGAGTGATCCGAGCAGCCACTCGTGACGAACGTAACGATCCTCAGAATATCACCGACGGCGAACTTGCTGGAGTGGGCGACCTTACAAAACCTGGCCCCGGCTCGCGCTACGACATTAATTTTCGAGGAAAGAAATATCGATCGGAGCCGAGATGGTGGGGCACGACTGAACAGGGTATGGCCCGCTTGATGCTCGCGGGTCGCGTCGTCCAAGCAGGAAAGGGACTCGGTCAGCTTCGTAGACTTCAAGACAATCCTGTTTTTCCCATTGCTAATGTGTGGACGGATACTGTCGGTCAAAACCAATTCGGTGGCGAGAAAGTCTACGTCGTTCAGACTGCTCACCTCGCAATCGAACGCTGCATCCTGATGACAACCGATCCCGGTGACCTAGTGATCGATCCGACCTGCGGCTCGGGCAGCACCGCCTATGTCGCCGAGCAGTGGGGGCGGCGGTGGATCACGATCGACACGAGCCGGGTCGCGCTCGCGCTCGCCCGGGCGCGGATCATGGGCGCACGCTATCCCTGGTATCTGCTCGCCGACAGCCGCGAGGGGCAGGTGAAGGAAGGCGAGATCACCCGCACCCCGCCGCGCGACACGCCGACACAGGGCCGCATCCGCCAGGGCTTCGTCTACAAGCGCGTGCCGCACATCACACTCAAAAGTATCGCCAACAATGCCGAGATCGACACGATCTGGGAGGAGTATCAGGAAAAGCTCGAACCCCTGCGCGCCGAGATCAACGCGATGCGCGGCCGCGACGGCTCCGACCCCGACCGGCCGCGCTTCGAGGAATGGACCATGCCGCGCGAACCCGGCGCGCCGTGGCCTGACGATGCCGCGAAGGCGCTGGAGAAGGCGCGCGGTCCCGGCTCAGATGCCGTTCGCATAAAGTGGCTCGGCAAGCTGAATGAGGATCTGGGCCGCGACTACACTCTCGACACGCTGCCCGAACATCCGGTCGATCCCTGGAACGACCCGGAGTGCGAGAAGCTTCACGCCGAATGGTGGAAGCTGCGCATCGAACGTCAGCAGGAAATCGATGCCAGCATCGCCGCCAAGGCGGACACCGAATATCTCTACGACCAGCCTTACGAGGACAAGAGCCGCGTCCGCGTGGCCGGCCCGTTCACGGTCGAAAGCCTCAGCCCCCACCGCGTCCCCGCCGTGGACGTGGACGACAGCCTTTTCGACGAGATCGAGGCGGCCGAGGGCAGGGCCAAGAAAGGCGAAAGCGGCGAACGCGCCGACTTTGCCGAGATGGTGCTCGACAATCTCAAGCGCTCGGGCGTGCAGCAGCGCGCCAAGGCCGACAAGCTCGTCTTCGAGACGATGAAGCTGTGGCCGGGCGAATTCGTGGTCGCCGAGGGCACGGTCGTGCAGCGATCGCTCGACGAGGCGGAGAGCGACGGCGAGGAGGAAGTTGGGAAATTTCCCAATTCGGGCGACCGGCCGACGCGCCGTGCCGCCATCTTCGTCGGACCCGAATATGGGACCGTGTCGCGCCCCGCGCTGGTGGCCGCGGCGAAGGAAGCCTGCGACGCCGGGTTCGACATTCTCATCGCTGCCGCGTTCAACTTCGACGCGCATGCGGGCGAGCTCACCAAGATGGGTCCGCTCACCGTGCTGCAGGCGCGCATCAACCCCGACCTCCACATGCCCGACCTCGCCAACACCGGTGCAGGCAACCTATTCACCGTGTTCGGCGAGCCCGACATCGCCGTGCACGACGAGGGCGAGGGCATGGTCAGCATCGAGGTGATGGGCGTCGATATGTACAAGGGCGGCCAAATCGAGAGCGGCGACGCGGACGACATCGCGGTGTGGTTCATCGACACGGACTACAATTACGAGAGCTTCTTCGTGCGCCACGCCTACTTCCCGGGCGCGAACGATCCGTACAAGGCGCTGAAGACCACGCTGAAGGCCGAGATCGACCAGGAAGCGTGGGAAAGCCTCAACCGGACGCGGTCACGGCCGTTCGAGCGGCCGAGCGACGGGCGGGTCGCGGTGAAGGTGGTCAACCATCTCGGCGACGAGGTGATGAAGGTGCTGGAGGTTTAGAGGGGGTGAAGAAGCGCCGCGTTGGGGGCTCCGGCTGGGCCGGGCTACACGGGTCTTTCGTAGGGCTAGGGCGACTGGCGCGTGGAAAAATCGAGAAGAAAAGGAAGAAAAAAGCCAGCAAAAAGACTGATAAATTTAGAGGCTTCCTCACGATTGAGAAGGCGCGCCGCGCAGGTCTGTCAGTTTTTCAGTGGCGAGCGCAATCGAACAAGTTGGTGAAGGAGGCCGAAGAGCGCGTGAAGAAGGCGCGTGCGGCGCTTGAGAAACCCAGAAGCGATCTGCGCCTCGCCGAGCAAGCACGACAGGCAGCTCGAAAAGCTTCGACATTTCCGGATGATGAAGTTGTCGAGGAGCCGCGGAAGACGTGACCCTCCTCTATTCTTCCACCTTCGCCGATGCCCTCGGCAAGCTGAGTCATCAGGAGCAGAAGCAGGTCAAGATCACGACCTTCGATCTGATGACTGACCCAAAGGGCGGGGGGCTTAGTCTTGAGCGGATCAAGCGCGCCGGCGACGACAACCTCTGGTCCGCGCGGGTCAGCCGCGACCTTCGCATCATCCTGCGACGCGACGGCGAGGACAATCTGCTGGCGTACGTCGGACATCACGACGATGCGTACCGCTGGGCTGAACGGCGCAAAATCGTCCCGCACGAGCGGACCGGGGCGATGCAGATCGTCCAGCTTGTCGAGCGAACGGAGAATCCGACCAGCGTTGCCGACCAGCCTGTCGCCAGTCCTGAGTTCGCGACGGAGCAGCCGTTTTGGGCCCTGAGCGACGATCAGTTGCTCGATGTCGGCGTTCCGCGCGACTGGCTCGAAGCGGTGCGCGCGATGGCCGCGGCCGAAGTCGATGGGCTGTTCGACCGTCTGCCCGCCGAGGCCGCGGAGGCGCTTTATGATTTTGCGACAGGCGGAAAGCTGGAGGACCATGTCGTCGAGCCTGTGGATGCGGGCGAGAACCCGTTCGCACATCCCGACGCACAGCGCCGCTTCCGCGTGCTCGACAATATCGAGGAATTGCAGGCCGCGCTGGATGCGCCGTTCGAGAAATGGGCGGTCTTCCTCCATCCGGCGCAAAGGGACCTAGTCTCACGCCCGGTGACGGGACCGACGCGCGTCACGGGGTCTGCGGGGACGGGCAAAACCATCGTCGCGCTGCATCGCGCGGTTCATCTTGCGGAAGCGAATTCGGATGCCCGGGTCCTCGTAACGACCTTCACCAAAGATCTCGCCGCGTCCTTGTCCACGAAGCTCGATCTGCTCACGCAGTCGCGAACCGCGGTGAGGGAGCGCATGACGGTGCGAACGCTCGATCAGGCTGCCAGCGAACTCTACACCGGGTTGTGTGGTCATCCCAATCGCGCGACGCCCTCGCAAATCCGGGCGATGATCGGTGCTGCGAAGGATGCGGGCCTCGGTGGCGGTCTGACCGAGACCTTCCTTCTCGAGGAATGGACCGAGCTGGTGGACGCGTGGGGAGTCGTCGACGAGGAAAGCTATGCGGTGATTCCTCGCGTCGGTCGTCGCACTCGATTGGGCGCGGCCCAGCGTGAAGCGGCGTGGGGCGTCTTCGATTACGTGCGGGAGTGCCTCAGGAAACGCAATCTCGTGACCAATGCCATGATCTTCGGCCGCGTCACCGAATGGATAAAGGGGGGAGGTCGGTTGCCGTTCGACCATGTCGTGGTCGACGAGGCGCAGGACCTGACCGTGGCGCAGGTGCGCTTTCTGGCCCAGGCCGGGCAGGATCTTGGGGACGCGCTCTTCTTGGCGGGGGACATCGGGCAACGGATCTTCCGCTTACCGTTCAGTTGGGCGAAGCTCGGGCTCGACATTCGCGGACGCAGCCACTCGCTCAAGGTCAATTACCGCACATCCCACCAGATCAGGGCGATGGCAGACAGGCTTCTCCCGCCGTCGATCACCGACATGGACGGGGTGGAGGAAGGAAGGCGAGGCACCATGTCCGTCTTCGATGGACCCGAGCCGGACATTCGCCTTTTCGACGGCGTCGAGGACGAGGCGTTGGCCGTCGGCTCCTTCTTGAAGGCCTGTGTCCGCGACGACATCGCTCCCTCCGACATCGCGATCCTCGTGCGCAGTCGCGATCAGTTCGATCGGGCGCGTGCTGCTGCGAAAGAGGCAGGCTTCAACGGATACGACGACGGAGGCGTTCGCGTCGTCACGATGCACGAGGCCAAGGGGCGCGAATTCCCCGCGGTCGCAGTGATGGCTTGCGACGAGGATGTGATCCCCGACCCATCGCGTTTCGATGCAATTGGCGATGTTGGCGAATTGGAAGCCGCATTCGAAACCGAGCGACACCTACTCTACGTCGCCTGCACCCGCGCCCGCGATCAATTGCTGGTGACCGGCGTCGCGCCGGGAAGCGAGTTTCTGGACGACCTGCGGTCATTTCGCTGACTGTTGTCCAGCACTACCAGAGCGCCTAATTAGTTTGACGCCTCGATCAGTAGGAAGGGCGCTTCCTCCTCGGCTCTAGCCCTCTCGAGAAACGCGCGTCCATTCGCCGAGCGCTGGGCGAGAAGCTTGATCAGGTCGCTCGTCGCATCCGTTGCGTCGGCACGGTCTCGGAGGGCGGTGGCGATGTGGCGACGGTCGGCAAGCTGTCGCTGAAGTGCCTCGCGCCCCTCCGCCGACGTCGCGTCCCACTCCTGCCCGAGATGTTCGATCGCCCCGCGGGTGGCATTCGCATGGTCGACGAGCTCGTCATATTGCAGCATCGCGTCGTGCGAGGCGGCGATGGCGGCGGCCTTTTCGTCGGAAGCGAGCCTTGCCGCGATACGGGTGGCCTGGGCCAGCCCGTGCGCATCGAGAAGGGGAGACGCGGCAAGGACGTCGCCGTGCTGCGTCAGGCTCACCATTGCGCGTTCGTGGAAACGGTTGGCGAGCCGGTGCCCGCCATCAGCCACTCGCTCCAATTGCGCGGCGGGCGAGGACAGCGACCAGCTCTCTTCCCATTGCTGCGCGATCGTCTTGAGATCGACGAGATCCTGCGTGACTGTTGCCGAACGCAGATCCTCGACCGCGCTCAATATGGCGTCCTGCCCGGCCGCCAGCGCGTCGATCTTCGAATCGATCTTCCCGATCTTTCGTGACAAGGCCGCAAAGCCGAGGACGGAAACGCCTAGCGCTGCACCGGAGAGCGCGAGCCCGGTGACCTGCTGAGCAAGGACGAGTTCGACCGATTCCTTGATCTGCTGACCCTGTCGGTAGAGCATCATGTCGCCGCCCAGTTGTGCGGCAACCTCAGCGAATTTACCAATGCCGCCGAGCGGATTGGCGGATGCGAGGAATTTTGCGACCGCGCCCGTCTCTTGGAGATGGTAGGCGATCTGGCCCGAACTGGCGTGGCGAATGACCGACCCGAACAGCGACAGCTCTCCACTCTGCAGGCCGGCCTGTGCGGCGGCGGGAATGGCGCGCGTGACGATGTGTTCAATCATATTCGATCAGGACCCCTTGCGTTTTCGACCGTTCGATCGAGCATGTCGCCATACTGTCGCAACAATGAAGGCTGCTTTTCCGAGCCGGTGAGGAGATGTGCGACGATGGTGTCGCGCGTTGCTTCGACGAGACGGCGGCGCGCTTTGGCTGCCAGCGGATTGGCCCTGATGACGCCTGTCGCGAGAAGGCCCGATGCCACCGTCCCGCCCACGATGACGGCCGGCCAGCTGATTAAAGGGGCGACACCCAAGCCGAGGATGCCGGCGCTCGCGACCTTCGCAAGACTCGAGAGCGACGCGGTGACAGCGAGATCACCCGCGAGCGGCGCCGCAGCCGACGCAACGTCGCCGAGCGCTCGCAAGGTTTCCGCATCCAGATGATCGGCTCGTGAAGACTGCCATGCGAGCATCTCTTCGGCGAGCAAGCGCAGCTCCTCGTTCGCCTTGGCCACATGACGCTCCATCGTAGCCTTCGCGGCTGCGTCGATTTCTCTCACGACCCGTCGCTTGATGTAGCCGACCTGCTTCAGCAGGAGGGCGCGGTCCGGCAGGAAGGCAATCTCGGCGGTGATATCGGTAACGAGGTCGGCGGCAAGTTGCTGCAGCTCGAGCGCCGCTGCCTCGTATCGCCGCTCTCGCCATTCGTGCAGGCGGTTCGTCAGATGATGGCGTTGATGAAGCATACTCCCCCGGTCACTGACCTGATGGAAGCAGCACGGGGCGTCAAACGATTACGAGAATTCGCAGCATTTCTGGGTGGTCGGCGGCGACATTCTATGCGTTGTCGGCCTATGGCCGTGCGGATGCTGAACGATTAGGGCGAACGAATGATCGCTTCTCCTATGCCTGTTTCCCGAAAAGGCCAGGTCTTCACGCTGCTGGGGATTGGCCTTGTTTCGATCTTGTTGTGGCAGACCGCTATCGGGAGCCTGATCCTCTACCCTTTCACGATCCTCGCCACCTGGTTTCATGAAATGGGGCACGGGATTGCTGCCATGGTGACGGGCTCGCGCTTCGATCACCTCGTCATTTTTCCCGACGGCTCGGGGTATGCGCGGCTGTTGCGTCCTGCGGACGGCTGGTGAGTGACCGATGCGTTCATCGCGGCGAGCGGTCCCATAGGGCCGGCGCTGGCCGGATCGTTGCTCATCATCTCCTCCAGAAAGGCGACCGCATCGCGCGCGGGGCTGACCCTTCTTGGCGCCGCCTTGATCGTGACTACGGTCATCTGGGTGCGGTCGGTGACCGGCTGGCTCGTGCTGCCAGCATTGGGTGCCCTGATCCTCCTGTTGGCACGCCGCGGTACACCCAACGTCCAGCGCATGGCGGTGCAGTTGCTCGGCATCCAAGCCTGCATCAGCGCCTGGCAGCAGTTCGGCTATCTCTTCAGCGACGGAGGGAATGTCGGCGGGACGATGCATCAATCCGATACGGGCGCGATCGCCGACCAGTTGCTGCTGCCCTACTGGGTCTGGGGGACGCTGATCAGTTTGGCGATCCTCGCGTTGATGGCGTGGAGCTTCAAGGCGGTGTTTCGGCGTTGAGACGCGGGCGGTTTAGCTTCAGGCCATATCGCACGAGCGGTAAAAGTTACTGAGGATGCGCCCAGCAGAGCGCCAAGGAGTCGTCCGACTTTACCGGTCCGATGTGCGCTCCTAACGTTTCCGAATGGCTCTATGGTGGACTCTGGCGGCGCTCGCCGTTTTCTTCTTCTTTTTCGCTAGGCCGTTGCTGCAATCCGCATTGCACTGGTTCAAGGTCATCGTGCTCTCGACTGTTCTCGCGATCGTGGGGGGTATGCTGGCCGTTTCGTTTGTGCCCACCGGGGACGAGGATGGCTGGATTCCGTTCGTTGTAACGCTGTCGGTTTTCGCGCTCTCGTTTCTGATCATCGCACGCCTGCCGGTCCCGGCCGTCGAGGATCGGAAGGTCGTGGCGCCGGAGCTACCGCCCATTCCGAAACGACCGACCCCTTGGGCATTTTCACGCGATCCTTGGGACCGGTTGATCGCAGTGATGCCCGAAAGCGCCGCACGGATCAGCGTCGTGCGCGAGAGCATGAAGAGAGCTTCGCGGTGGTGCGAGGGGCGAAGCCTCGATCTCGGAGCGATGGAGGTGCAGCGGATGGCGAACCGGCATGTGCCGACTTTGATCCGCCAGGACCTCGCAGAAGCACGAGAAATGCCGGAGGAGCGGGGATCGCGACGGCTGACCGAGTTGATCGATCTTCTCGAGCGGGTTGCCGCCGATTGCGAACGGCGCGTGGCCGAAGCGTCGTCCCACGAGCCGGCGTCCAAAGACCGCCTTCGGCAGCATGTTGAGCGCTTCGCCTCGCGGCGGACGGATGATCCGTTCGCCTGAACGCGCCGGGGCGCACGTTAGATCAGCGCGGCTGCTGAGCCTCGGTGATTGCGGCGGTGAAACCGAAATGGTCGGACAGCCTTAAGCCCGCTCCGTTCGTAGCGGGCAGGACGCCCGATATATCGGCGCGAAGCTCATCGCCGACCACGAGGTGATCAATAGCGTGGGATCCGCAGCGTCTGTCAGTCCTTCGGTGGCAACCTTCCAATGGGGACCGAAGCAGCGCATCAAGGCTTCATGCACCTCCGCGGGCTGTCGGCGCCGGGGAAGTCGCTGGTTGAAGTCGCCGACTACGATCGTGCGGCCCGTCCGGTCGGCTAGGTATGGCTCAAGGCCTTTCAGAAACAGAAGATGCTCTTCCCACGGCCGTCGATCCCGGCGCCCCGTCCGCACGTGCGCGTCGCGCCAGGGAATGCACACCCCGATGACATGGACGGGGCCGAAAGCCGTATCGGTGGTGCCCGCAACGAACCTGCCCGGCGGAAGGGCGAGATCTTCGCCGCGGGTGACGTTGGACCAGGGTCGATTGGAGCCGAGGATAACCTTCCGCCGGTCGCCGTCTTGCTCATATCCATAGTCCACGCTGGCCTCGATGACGTGTTCGCTATCAAAAAAGGAGGAGTTGGCTTCAGTCAGGCATACGAGATCCGGAGACTCCTTGGAGAGGATGGCATTGATTGCCTTCCCCCTTTGAGATCGCGAGGTCGCCCATTCGACGTTCCAGTTCGCAATTACGAGCTTCGTCATGTTCAAAGCATGGCAGGCGAAGCATCGCGTGAGAACAGACGTCGAGCACTTTCTTAAGTGTTCAGGCTTGCATGGTTTAAGAGGCGCGCTCGGCTGCTAGCGTTGCCAAGGCCTCAGAAAGCGATCTTCGCGCCGCGCAACATGATCCGCTCGACAATGAATTTCCTTTGGTCTGCCGCGCTGATCAAACTGCGCGACCACTGTCCAACTCAACCTCGAAGCTTTTGCAGGCAAAGGCTTGGCTCAACACCTTTAGGACGAGCGGTACGCTGCCAGACGGTCGAAGCGGCGTCCGCCAAGGAAGGCTGAAGAGGGGAAAGGCGGATGTTAAGTCTGCTCGAACCTAAAAGAAGCGTGATTCTGTAAAGCCGATGCACGCCATTATGAGAGGTCTCCTCGATCTCGCGATGAGGGGCATCCGCTCACCTTATCCCCGCGAGGGGCTGGGGCTGCATATCCTGGCACCCCAGCCATTTTCCTTTCCAACGTTGAAAGATTGTTTCGTCGACAAACGTTTTGTTCAGATCGAGACCCACCGGTTAGGCCGGCATGTATCCTAATCTTTCTCGCCTTTTCCGACATTTCACACGTCTCGTCGTGCCCGTAACGGATAAGCGCAACTCCCCACCTCGTGAATCTTTGAGAGGGCAAGGGAGAGAGAAAATGACAATTTGCAAACGCGTGGCAGCCGCCCAGTTCGATCCGCCCAAGAAAGCGGAAATCCGGATTCCACAGCGACTGCGGGCACGCTGTCAGGTCGTGCGCGACAATCTACCCCGGTCGACCGACTGATCGGTCACAATTTGAAATGGGACGGAGCAATTCCGCCTCCCATCATGACTTTCAGCTCTTTGGCGGAGCACGCAGTAGCGCAAAAGTGAGGCGCTCCGTTCCGACCGATCAGATGCCCGCTTCGACCGCCGTCCGGACGAGGTCGGCACTGGTCCGCAGGTTGAGCTTCTCCATCACCAGACCGCGGTGCATTTTCACGGTCTTTTCCGACAGGCCGAGTTCGTAGGCGATCTGCTTGTTTCGAAGGCCCGAAGCAACCATCTGCATCACCTGGCGCTGGCGGGGTGAAAGCGTCTTCACCATTTCGGCGCTCTGGATGCGGCGCGATGTCGACGGTCCCGGCGAATTGTCCGACAATTCCACCTGAGACCCGAGGAAATATTCCAGCTCGTCGTCATCGTCGAAGATCGGGGCAACCACGACCGCGTTGCGGAAGGGTGTTCCGTCCTTCTTGTAGTTGAGAATCTCCACCAGCACGGGTTTCCGCTCGCGGACACCCTCGCGGATCGTTTCCGACAGCCAAGGTTCCGTTCCGGGGCCGGCCAGAAAGCGACAATTCCGGCCCAGTATCTCCTTGCGATCATACCCCGACAATTCGACGAACGCGTCATTACAGGCGACAATCGGATTGTCCTTGAGGCGCGGATCCGAGATGACCGAAGCGACGGGGCTGGATTCGATCAGCCGTGTCACGGATGCCGCCGGCGCAATTTTTTCGGGCGCGACGGTCGGAGAAGGCGTCGGACGCGGAGCGCCACCACTGGGATTCTGGTCGTTCACGGTATCAATATGGGTAATTCCTTACGCCTTGAAAAGACCCGGAGCGGGGCGGCGGCGGCCATGTCGGTACGAAGAGCGGATTTGACTTGGACGAAAGCCGCGTCATTACTTCGACGATGGCAGGGCCTCTTCAGGATCTGACGATCATCGAACTGGCGGGTATCGGGCCCGCTCCTTTCGCCGCGATGATGTTTGCCGACCACGGGGCGAGGATCATCCGCATCGAGCGCGCGGATCGGCTGAAGCTCCCCGAAGATCCGGTCGAACGCGGTCGCATCGATCTTCCTCTCGACCTCCGTCGCGAGGACGCCCGCGCGGCGCTGTTCGCACTGGTGAAGGACGCCGACGCCCTTATCGATCCGTATCGACCGGGACGGATCGAAGCGCTCGGCATCGGCCCCGCCGAGTTGCAGGCCATCAATCCCCGGCTCGCGATCGGTCGATTGACGGGCTACGGCCAGACCGGACCGCTGAGCCAGCAGGCGGGGCACGACATCAACTACCTCGCCATGTCGGGCTTGCTGCGGGGAATGGGGGCCAGGAACCACCCTCCGGTACCGCCGGCTAACCTGATCGCCGACTATGCGGGCGGCGCCATGATGCTGTGTTTCGGCATGCTCGCTTCGCTGCTGGAAGTGCGCGGGGGAGCGTCGAAGGGTCGGGTCATCGACGCCTCAATCACGGAAGGCACTGCACTCGTGGGCAGCATGCTGTTCGGTCTGTCGCAGATCGGTGAATGGTCTGGTGAGCCGGAGAGCAACCATCTGGACGGCGGCGCTCCCTTCTATCGCACGTACCGCTGTTCGGACGGTCAATATATCGCCGTGGGTGCGCTCGAACCGCAGTTTCGGCGGCAATTCCTGAAGACGCTCGGGCTGGAGTCCGACCCGTTGTTCGCGAACGACGATAAGTCGAGATGGTCCGAGCAGGCGGAGGTGATCGAGGAGCGCATCGGCGCGGAACCCTCGAGCCAATGGGAAAAAGCGTTTGCCGGCAAGGATGCCTGTGTCACGCTCGTTCCGGCCATCGACGAGATCGATCGTCATCCGCAGCATCGAGAGCGAGGGGCATTCGCACTGTTGGGGAAGGGGAGGGCGCCAGCACCTGTGCCGCGCTATGGAGAGCGTCCCGAACCGTTTGCGCGAAGCGCTGGTAAGGATGGCGCGCGCGAGGTGCTACGCGCTGCCGGGCTCGACGACGATCAGATCAGCGCGGCGCTGGGATCGTCCTCGCCGTCCGACTGAAGCGCATTCCATTCGTGCCTCCAGCGGTCGATCCAGGCGGGTAGATCGCGCGGTGCCAAAGGTCTGGCGATCCGGTATCCCTGCGCGATGTCGGCCCCCGCGGCCCGCAGCATGTGAAGCTGCGTATCGCTTTCCACGCCCTCGCCCGTCGCCCTGATCCCGAGATCGTGCGCCAGTCCGATGATCGAGCGGATGATCGCCCGGCTCTCGCGCGAGCGCACCGCATCGTTGGTGAAGAACCGATCGATCTTGAGCTCGGTGAAGGGCAGCTGGCGAAGGTGCATCAGGCTGGAATAGCCTGCACCGAAATCGTCGATCGCCAGCTCGATGCCCTTGATCCGAAAACGGGTCAGCGTGTCCATCAGCATGACGAGCGGCTGAGTCGCGCTCTCGGTCAGCTCGAGCACCAGCTTCTCGACCGGCAGCCCGTGCTCGGCGCACTTGCGCTCGACGAGATCCGGAAATCCCAGTTTCTTGAGGCTGATGGCGGAAATGTTGAAGGCAAGACCGGTATCGATCCCGGCATCGCGCCAGCTCTTCCATTGCGTGAAGGCCGCATCGAGACCCCAATGGGTCAGCGGGTCGATCAGACCGTGACGTTCGGCAAGCGGCACGAAGCGGGCCGGCGGAACGGCGCCATAGGTCTCGTCTTCCCAGCGCACGAGCGCCTCGACCCGGAGCAGCGCGCCGGTCGAAAGATCGATCTTGGGCTGATAGACGAGAGTCAGCCGGTCCTCGACGAGTGCCCGTTCGAAACCGCCGAGAAGGGTCTTGTCGTCGCTACCCACGACCGGGCTCACGCCGCCAGCCGTTCGCGCACGCTGTCGAACAAGGCTTCGAGCGCGTCCAGCCGGGCCGGCTTCGTAACAGGCCCGACCATGGTGAGACCCAGTTCCTCGCCCAATCGGAACGCCGTGTCGATGATGCGCTCATCGAAGCCGGAGATGATCATCACCGGCTGATCGGCATTTTCGCTGGCGAGAAAACGCAGCAATTCGATCCCATCCATCCCCGGCATGCCGAGATCGATCGCCACCATGTCGGGTCGCTGTGCGCCGAACCGCTCGCGAAAATCGCGGTGATCGACGGCAATTTCCGGCTCGAAACCGCTGATCCGCGCGGCATCGGCAAGAAAGCGCGCTAGCGCGGGCTCGTCGTCGATCAGGAGCAGCCGGGGCGGGCGTGCCGTCATTCGCTTCCTCTTGCTCGTGGTTAACGCATCGATAACCAACACTAGCGCGGAAGTCTCGGAGAGGAAACGTCTTTTTAACCTCGGGCACGATAGGGTGCAGCGACTGATAGGTTCCTGACAGGAGTATCGGATGCTGGGCTCGTTCATCCGCCGACGCCAAAACCGCCCTTTCGGGCAGGACAATCTCGCTTTTGAATCGACGATCTTCTCGTTGACGACCGAAGTCCCGCGCCCCGTCGAGCGCCGCATCGACGAGCGAGTGATGCCCATGTTGCGGGTCGCCAAATGCGTCGACCAGTCCGGCAAAGAACAGTTGGTCCGGGTCCGCAACCTGTCCGCGGGTGGGCTGATGGCCGAGGTGACCAATGCCTACGAAGTCGGCGACATCGTGAGCCTCGAGCTGAATTCGCAGATGATCCCGGGCAAGGTCGTCTGGACCCGTGAGGGCACGGCGGGCTTCAAGTTCGAACAGAACATCGATCTCGGCGAGATGCTTGCCGGTCGCAAGCCGCGCCACGGCTTTCGCCCGCGTCCGCCGCGACTGCACGTCGATTGCAAGGCCAATGTCCGGATCGGCAAGCTCTACTACACCGTCGACGTTCACGATATTTCGCTGGGCGGGATGAAGGTCGAACCGATCGAGGAATATTGCCTCGGCCAGAAGGTGGTGGTGGTCGTCGAAAGCCTGCGCCCGATCAAGGGCGAGATCCGCTGGTATTCGGATCGCCGCGCGGGGATCGTCTTCGATCGTCCGCTCGAATTCGAGGAACTGGCCGAATGGATGGCCAAGCGGCTCGAGCTGGCCAGTCTGAAAGCCAGCTACAGCTAGTCTTACCGGGCGCGCTGACCCTTTTCTGCCGCGTGGCGCATCCTATCTTGAGGGCAAGATAGGAGACCAATTGCCATGTCCACCCAAACTGCCATCCTCGCCAACGGTTGCTTCTGGTGCACCGAAGCGGTGTTCCTCGACGTGATCGGCGTTGAACGCGTCGAAAGCGGCTATATCGGCGGCGAAGTCGTCAATCCGACCTATCGCCAGGTCTGCGGCGGCGACACCGGCCACGCCGAGGCGGTGAAGGTGACGTTCGATCCCGATGTCATCTCGTACGAGGATTTGCTCGCGATTTTCTTCGCGACACACGACCCGACGCAGCTCAACCGACAGGGCAATGATATCGGGACGCAGTACCGCAGCGCCATCTTCCCACAGGACGACGAACAGCGCGCCGTCGCCGAACAAGCGATCGCGGCGGAGAACGAAAAGCTCGACGGACGCGTCGTGACGACCATCGAACCCGACGACACTTGGTATCCGGCCGAGGACTATCATCAGGACTATTATGCGCAGAATGGGCGCACCAACCCCTATTGCATGGCGATCATCGATCCCAAGCTGCGCAAGTTTCGCAAGAGCTTCGCGGAAAAGGTGAAGGACGGCGTGGGGGCCTAAGGCCTCTTCGGCGAATGTCGTCGTCGCTGAGGATCAGCGCGGAGTGGCAGCCCGTTTGAGCCGATCCCGGATCGCGGCCGACAGACCCTCGCCCTCAATAGGGGCGACGGCGATGCGCTCGGCATCGGCCTCGTCGGCTTCATGCAGCAGGGCGAACAGGCGCGATGCTGCGGTCACCGGGTCTGCTCCCAGATACAGATCGCCTCGTACATCGCCGTAGCCGATGAGAACTTCGTTCTCGGCGGCCTTGCACACATCGAGCCGGATCGGCTTTTGTGGCGCATAATGACTCGGCAATTGTCCGGGCGCTTCGATCGCATCACCGGACGCTTGCGTGGCGCCTTCCACGTCGATCGGGCCGGGGCGTAGCAACCGGAGCTTGTCGCCCGACACCGCCACGATGGTGCTCTCGATCCCGGCATCGGTCGATCCACCATCGAGGATCAGCCGGATGCGGCCCGCCAGGCTGTGCGCGACATGGCCCGCTTGGGTCGGGCTGATGCGCCCGCTGGCGTTGGCGCTCGGCGCCGCCAGCGGTTTGCCAAAGCGATGGAGCAACGCGCGCATCACCGGATGCGCGGGCACGCGGATCGCGATGGTCGGGAGGCCCGCGGTTACGACCTCAGAAATTTCCGTGTCTGGACGCCGCGGCAGGACAAGGGTCAACGGCCCCGGCCAGTGCGCATCCGCCAATTCCAATGCCTCGTCCGAGAACACAGCCAGCCGCCGCGCCGCCTCGATATCGAAAACGTGCGTGATGAGGGGATTGAAGTCGGGCCGCCCCTTCGCCTTGTAAATTCGCGCCACGGCCATGGAATCAGTCGCGTCTGCGGCGAGGCCGTAGACCGTCTCGGTCGGCACCGCGACCGGCGCGCCCTGTTCCAGCAAACGAACCGCACGTTCGATGCCGTCCTTGTCGGCGGGGCGGATTTCGGTCGGGAGTGGCGGGGCCATGATCGGCGCGCTATGCAGTCCGCAACCCGCTTTGTGAAGGATTTCGAATGTCATTCTCCGTTCCGGTCGCCACCCAGGCCCGCATTCTGCGCGATGTCGTTCGCCTTCCCGAGCTCGCCAAGAGCGATCGGTTCGAGGGTGCGGACGCCGACACGGTCGAGGCGATCCTGGAGGGTGCGGCGCAGTTTGCGGTCGGTGAGTTCCTGCCGTTGCGCGAGAAAGGCGATACGGTCGGCGCGAAGCTCGACGACGGTGTGGTCACGATGCCGGAGGGCTTTCGCGAAGCCTATCAGCAATTCGTCGAAGGGGGGTGGATGACCCTGTCGGCGCCCGAGGAATATGGCGGTCAGTCAATGCCGCTGTCGTTGTCGGCGGCGCTGATGGAAAATCTGAACGCCACCAACATCGCTTTCGCGCTGTGTCCGATGCTCAGCCTGGGGGCGATCGAGGCGCTGGAAGCCTATGGATCGGACACGCTGAAGGATACCTACCTCGCACCTATCGTGTCGGGCGAATGGCCCGCGACGATGAACCTGACCGAGCCGCAGGCGGGGAGCGACGTCGGGGCGCTGACCACCAAGGCGATACCGGACGGCGAAGGCAACTGGCTGATTTCGGGTCAGAAAATCTACATCACTTATGGCGAGCACGACCTTGCCGACAATATCATCCACCTGGTGCTCGCCCGCACGCCCGACGCGCCGCAGGGCACGCGCGGCATCTCGTTGTTCCTGGTGCCCAAGGTGCTGCCCGACGGTACGCGCAACGACGTCGTCTGCACAAAGCTGGAAGAAAAGATGGGCATCCACGCCTCGCCCACCTGCATCATGCAATATGGGGACGAGGGCGGCGCGAAGGGCTGGATGATCGGACCCGAGCATGGCGGAATGAAGGCCATGTTCGTGATGATGAACAATGCGCGCGTGAACGTCGGCCTCCAGGGCGTCGGCATCGCCGAGGCCGCGACGCAGAAAGCGGTCGCCTATGCCGCGGAACGCAAGCAGGGTGCCCGGGCGGGGGCGGCCAGCGCCATCGCCGAACATCCCGACGTGCGCCGGATGCTGATGCGGATGCGGGCGCTGACCGATGCGGCACGCGCGCTTTGCTATTACACCTTCGGCTGTCTCGACTGGGGCGCAGCGGGCGACAAGCAGATGCGGATGCGCGGCGACGTCCTGACCCCGATGGCGAAGGCCTGGTCGACCGATGTCGGATGCGAGGTCGCCAGCCTCGGCATCCAGGTGCATGGCGGCATGGGCTATGTCGAGGAAACGGGTGCGGCACAGTTCCTGCGCGATGCACGGATCGCGCCGATCTACGAAGGTACCAACGGCATCCAGGCAGCGGATCTGGTCGGGCGCAAGCTGGACATGGACGGCGGGCTCGCCTTCGACGGGCTGGTCGCCGACATACGCGCCGATACCGAGGACGAGCGGATGCGGGCGCTGACCGACGCGGTGGACCAGACGGCGGCGATGCTGCGTGGCGCCGAGCCGGACAACCGGCTGGCGGGCGCGACTCCGTTCCTGGAAATGTGTTCGGTGATGGTCGGAGGCTGGCTGCTCGAGAAACTGGCGCACGCGTCCGATGCCGACGAGCGGACGAAGGCGGCGAGCGCCTTCTTTAATGCGACCGTCGTGCCCGAAGCGTTCGGGCTGGGCGCATCGGCGGGGGCGGGGGCGGACCTGCTCTATGCGGTCGAGGCCGACGCGCTGGGTTGATCAGGCGCCGGTGAGGAGGTCGTCGGCGTCAATGCCGAGGCGGTCCATCCGGTCGCGGATCTCCGGCCATTCCTTCTTGAGGAAGCGTTCGCGTTCGCCGGCCCGCAGCCTGTCACGAGCGCCTTTGGCGACGAACATGCCGACGCCGCGTTTGACGGTGACCAGTCCATCGTCCTGAAAACCCTGATACGCCTTCGCCACGGTCAGCGGATTGGCACCCATCTCCCCCGCAAGCACGCGCACCGAGGGAAGCGCATCGCCATCGCCGTACTGGCCGACGAGAATGGCGTTGCCGATTTCTTCGCGGATACGGACGTAGACGGGTTTTTCCGGGGTCTTGGCGAGCGTCATGCTGGCTTAATACAGCAGCGCAGATAAAGTTGCAATCGCGACCGGTTGCAGGCGGACGCCTTTACGAGGGCCAGCGGGAGACGATCGCGTCCATCGCCGGTCGATCGCGTTCGGTCAGCGGTTCGCCGGGCGAGCCGATGTAGAAGAAGCCCGCGATCCGCTCCCCACCACGACACAGGGCATCGACGACCGCGGGGGCGTAGCTTTGCGCGCCGGTGATCCAGCCGCCGACGAAACCGTGAGCGTGGACAGCGTGAAGGAGATTCATGCCCACCGCCCCGACGGTGAGTTCCTGTTCCCACACGGGGATCTTGTGCCGTTCGATCGGGGCGGCGATCAGTGCGACGAGCGTCGGCGCCCATTGCGCCTTGTCGCGGAATTTCTGCCGCTTCAACGGCGTGCAATCGGGATCTTCCGCGGAACAGGCGGTCTCGAACAGGTCGGCCAGCGCCTCGCGATCCTCGATCAATAGGAAGCGATAGGGGACGAGAGCGCCATGATCGGGCGTGCGCGCCGCGAGTTGCAGGATCTCGCCAAGCTGCGCTGCATCGGGTCCGGGCGCCACGATATCGCGCGGGCGGGCCGAGCGGCGGGTCTCTAGATGGGCCAACAGCGAGGAGGTGTCGTTCGTTTCCATCGCGCCCGTGTCTCTCGCGCCACAGCTTTCGTCAACAAATGCTTCACAGACCGAAACGAAACGCTAGTGTGCCGCGCGTATGACATTTCGATGGCGACGGGCGATGAACCCGCCCCGCCGTCCACTGGGAGGGACCTTAGTGACCGATTTGAAACCGATTTCCGCATGGGCGGAGGGCGACTGGATTGTCGTCATCGCCGCCATCGTATTGTTCGCCTTCCTTGCGGTCGGCCTCGCGGTCATCACGCGGCCCAAGCAGGAAGTGCTGGGCCATCCCAAGGGCCTGTTCGTCCTGTTCTTCGCCGAAATGTGGGAGCGCTTCTCCTACTACGGGATGCGCGCTCTGCTCATCCTCTATCTCGTTCGCCACTGGATGTATTCCGATGGCAGCGCGAACCTTATCTACGGGGCCTATACCAGCCTCGTGTACATCACCCCGGTGCTCGGCGGCTGGCTGGCCGACAAGTATCTGGGTCAGCGCAAGGCGGTCGCGTTCGGCGCGGTCCTCCTCACTTTCGGCCATTTCTTCATGGCGTTCGAAGGTGACGGGTCGGGCTACCAGAACGATCCCACGCTCAACATCTTCTGGCTCGCACTGGCGTTCATCATCGTCGGTTCGGGCTTCCTCAAGGCGAACATCTCGGTGATCGTCGGCCAGCTCTATCCGCGCACCGACATCCGCCGCGACAGCGCCTACACCATCTTCTACATGGGGATTAACCTCGGCGCCGCGGCGGGCACGATCATCGCCGGCTATCTCGGCGAGACCATCGGCTGGGCCTACGGCTTCGGCGCGGCGGGCATCGGGATGCTGCTCGGCCTCGTGGTGTTCGTCCTCGGCAAGCCGCTTCTCATGGGCCAGGGCGAAAGCCCGGTTCCGGCCAAGCTGAAGCAGAAGGTCGCGGGGATGAACTTCGAGTGGCTGCTCTACGGGGTCGGCCTGCTCGGCGTGCTCGTCATCTGGGCGCTCATCCAGTTCCAGGCAGCGGTCGGGTGGATCCTGCTCGTTTCGGGCATTTTGCTGCTCGGCTACGTCCTGCAGCAGGCGCTCTATCGCTTGGGCGATGAAAGCGGTCGGATCAGCGACGGCTCGACCCGTCCGATCTTCATGGCGGGCGTACTCGTGCTGCTCGGAACCGCGGCCTACATGATCGCCACGCAAGGGGGCGACACCATCGCCGCCATCGGTGCGTTGGTGGGTCTCGGCCTCGTGATCGCGGCGTGCGTGATCGAAGGTCGCAAGTACAGCAACCATGCCCGTGACCGCGTCTTCGCGATGATCTTCTTCATCCTGCTGATGCCGGTGTTCTGGGGCCTGTTCGAACAGGCGGGCGGTTCGGTGAACCTGTTCACCGATCGTTTCGTCGATCGCGCGGGCGTTCCGACCTCGCTGTTCCAGTCGATCAACCCCATTTACATCATCCTGCTCGGCCCAATTTTCGCGGCGCTATGGCAGTGGATGGGTCGCAAGGGCATCGAACCCTCGACGCCCGCCAAGATGGGGCTGGGCATCGTCCAGATGGGTCTGGCGTTCGTCGTGCTGGTCTGGGGCGCGAACAATGCGGGCGACGCACTGGTCCCCGTGCTGTTCATCTTCCTCTTCTACCTGCTGTCGACGACCGGCGAATTGTGCCTGTCGCCTGTCGGGCTGTCGGCGATGAACCGGCTGTCGGTTCGCCACATGGCGAGCTTGATGATGGCGGCGTTCTTCTTCGGGACGGCTGGCGGCAACTATGTCGCAGGCTTCCTCGGCTCGCTGATGGGCGAGGGCGAGGGTGGCGACATCACGCGGGAAAGCGCGCTCGGTGTCTACTGGACGATGGGCCTGACCGCGATCGGGATCGGCGTGTTCGTCATGCTGGTCAGCAGCCTCGTCAAGAAGCTGATGCACCTCGAGACGCTGCGCGACGACGATGTCGGCGACGACCTGGAAGGGCAGGCGCAGGCCGGGCTCGAGAACCAGGAAGCGGGTCTGCATCCGGCGACCAATCCGCCGGGTCCGGGGGACGAACCCGGGCGCAATATCTGACGGGTCGCGACCCATCGGAAACACGAAGGGCGGGAGCTGCGGCTTCCGCCCTTTTCTTTTGTCCCGCCGCGATTACGGTGAGCGGCGACATTCCTGACGGGGGCTCCCAGATGACTCGCTTGCACACCACCACTTTGCTCGTCGCGACGCTTGCCGCCGGGCTCGGCGCCTGCGCGACGACCGGCAACGAAGACGCCAAGGCACCGCCGACCTTCTTCGACCGCAATCCCTATCCCTCGACCTACCAGGCCTATCCCTCGGTTCCGACGCTCATCACGGGGGCGACCATCTACGATGGGGTCGGCGGGCAGATCGACAATGGCGCGATCCTCCTGGAAAGCGGGATCGTCAGCGCGATCGGCGCGGCGGGCAGCGTCGGCGCGCCCGAGGGTGCGCGGGTGATCGACGGCAGCGGCATGTACCTCACCCCCGGCATCATCGACGTGCACAGCCACCTCGGCAATTATCCCTCGCCCTCGACCCAGAGCCACTCGGATGGGAACGAGGCGGTCGATCCCAACACCGCGTACGTCTGGACGGAACATAGCGTGTGGCCGCAGGATCCGGGTTTCTCGCGCGCGCTGGCGAATGGCGGAATTACCTCGCTGCAGATCCTGCCGGGCAGCGCCAACCTGTTCGGCGGACGGTCGGTCATTCTCAAGAACGTGCCGGGGCGCAGCGTGATGGACATGAAGTTCCCGGGAGCGACCTATGGCCTCAAGATGGCGTGCGGAGAGAACCCCAAGCGCGTCTATGGCGAGAGCGGCGGCCCGGCGACGCGGATGGGCAACGTCGCCGTCACCCGCGCGCAGTGGATCGAGGCGCGAGAGTATGACGCCGAATGGGACGAATATGAGGAAAACGGCGGCGACGAGCCGAGCCGCGATCTGACGATGGATACGCTGCGCGGCGTGCTGGACGGCGATATCCGGATTCACAACCATTGCTACCGCGCCGACGAGATGGCGATCATGCTGCAGATGAGCGAGGAGTTCGGGTACGAGATCGCGACCTTCGAGCATGCGGTCGAAGCCTACAAGATCGCCGACCTTCTGCGCGACCAGGGGACCTGCGCGTCGATGTGGGCGGACTGGTACGGGTTCAAGATGGAAAGCTATGACGCGATCCTCGAAAACGTGCCGTACGTGCACGCCGCGGGTGCGTGCGCGATCGTTCATTCGGACGATCCGGACGGCATCCAGCGGTTGCAGCAGGAAGCCGCCAAGGCGCTGGCCGCGGGCCGCCGCCAGGGCATTCAGATCAGCGAGGCCGAGGCGTGGCAGTGGCTGTCCGCCAACCCCGCCAAGTCGCTGCGCATCTTCGACCAGACCGGCAGCCTCGAACCCGGCAAGATGGCCGACGTCGTCCTGTGGAACGGCAATCCCTACAGCATCTACTCGCGCCCGACGAAGGTGTGGATCGACGGCGCGCTGATGTTCGACGCGCAGGACCCGAGCCGCCGCCCGGTGAGCGATTTCGAACTCGGCCAGCCCGGTGAAGGAGACGTCAAATGATCCGTTTCGCGCTCGCATCCTTGCTCGCCTTCGCCGCCTCGCCCGCGTTGGCCCAGCCGGTCGCCTTCACCGGCGGCAAAGTGGTGGTCGGCGACGGCTCGGCGCCGATCGAAGGCGGCACCGTCATCGTCGACAATGGCCGCATCGTCGCGGCGGGCCCGGCGGGCAGCGTGGCTGTGCCGGCGGGGGCGACCACCGTCGATGCGACCGGCAAGTGGGTGACGCCGGGACTGGTCGCGGGATTCAGCCGCATCGGGCTGGCCGAAGTCGACGGCGGTGCCGGCGGCGCGAACGACGTCAGCGCGGGCGGTTCGCCCTACAGCGCGGCGATCGATGTCGTCTGGTCGATCAATCCGATGTCCGAGCCGATCGCGGTGAGCCGCGCCGACGGCGTGACCCGCGCGATCGTCGCACCGGGTCCCGAACAAAGCATCTTCGCGGGGCAGGGAGCGGTCATCGACACCGCCAAGGATTACGACCCCGTCACACGGCCACGCGCCTTCCAGCTCGTCTATCTGGGCGAGGGCGGCGCGGGGCTGGCGGGCGGATCGCGCTCAGCCAGCGCGCTCGAACTGCGCGACGCGCTTCTGGAAGCACGCGACGGGCGACGCGAGGGCGACCGGCCCGACGGCGATTTCCTGCTCGAAGCCGATATCGAGGCGCTGCGCCCCGTTCTACGCGGCGAAGTGCCGATGCTGGTCGCGGTTCACCGCGCGCAGGATATCGTCAACCTGCTGCGGCTGCGCGAGGACTTTCCGCGGCTCGACCTCGTCCTGATGGGGGCGGCCGAAGGATGGATGGTGGCCGACCGGATCGCAGCGGCGGGCGTGCCGGTGATCGCCGAACCCACGCTCAACCGTCCCGGCAGTTTCGAGATGCTGGCCTCGACCCAGTCCAACATCGGGCGACTGCGCGCGGCGGGGGTCGATGTCGGGGTGGCGGTGCTGTCCGACTTCCTCAACCGCAACGCGCGCAACGGCCGTCAGCTGGCGGGCAATCTGGTCGCCTTGCAGCGGCTGCCGGGTCACGTCGGGGTCGAATGGGACGATGCGTTCGCGATGATCTCCTCCCGACCCGCGGCGATGATGGGGATGGACGGCGAGATCGGATCACTCCGCGCCGGGCGACGAGCCGACGTCGTGCTGTGGTCGGGCGATCCGCTCGAACTGGGCAGCGCGGCGGAGCGGGTGTGGATCGACGGGGTGGAGCAGGACCTGACGACGCGCCAGTCGCGGCTCGCGCGGCGCTATCGAACGATCCAGCGGCAGAGCCTTCCGCCCGCCTATCGCCGATGAACGCGCTCGGGTGGCTCGCCTTCTGGTCGGTCGCGTTCGCCGCGACCCATCTGGCGATGAGCCATCCACTGCGCACGCCGATGGTACGGATGCTGGGCGAGAAGGGGTTCTCGGCCGTCTATTCGATCGTCAGCCTCGTTACGCTTGTGATGGCGGCGCGAAGCTACGGGCCTGCGCAGATCGATGCCGCATGGCTGTGGGGCGTGTCGGTACCGATGTGGGGTGTGGGCAGCCTGTTGATGTGGATCGGGTCGATCGCGTTCGTGGGCAGCTTGGTGAAGAACCCGGCGTTGCCGCATCCCGATGCCGACGCCTATGCGGCCCGTCCCGCGACCGGCGTCTTCGCGACGACGCGGCATCCGATGATGTGGGGTTTCGCGCTGTGGGGAGTGACGCACATCCTCGTCAATCCGACTTGGCCGAGCATCGTGCTGAGCCTGGCGATCATCGTGACCGCGCTGGGCGGCGCGTGGGGGCAGGATATCAAGAAGCGCCGGTTGATGGGCGAGAGCTGGAGCGAATGGGAGGCGAACACGTCCTACTTTCCCTTCGCGCGCGGTTTTCACGCGCCCGGGATGTTCGCGCTGATCGGCGGCACGATCCTGTTCTTCGTGGCGACCTACGCCCACGGCTGGCTCGGCCGCGCGCCGGTGGGGTTGTGGACGTGGTTCTAGCGGGCGGTTAGACGCCGTTGTCATGACACGGAAATTCTTCGGCACCGACGGGATTCGCGGGCGTACCAACGCCGATCCGATGACTGCGCGACTGGCGCTCAAGGTCGGGCAGGCCGCGGGGGCGCATTTCCAGCGCGGCGACCACCGGCACCGGGTGGTGATCGGCAAGGACACGCGCCTGTCGGGCTACATGATGGAAAGCGCGCTGGTGGCGGGCTTTACCAGCGTGGGCATGGACGTGGTGCTGCTGGGCCCGATGCCGACGCCCGCGGTGGCGATGCTGACCGTCTCGATGCGCGCCGACATGGGCGTGATGATCTCGGCGAGCCACAATCCGTATGAGGACAATGGCATCAAGCTGTTCGGGCCCGACGGCTACAAGCTGTCCGACGAGGCCGAGGCGGCGATTGAGGCGCTGATCGTCGATGAACCTGATTTGGTCGATGCCGTGCATGTGGGCCGTGCCCAGCGGATCGACGATGCCATCGGGCGGTACGTGCATTTCGCCAAGTCGACCTTTCCCGACGAACTGCGATTGGACGGCCTCAAGGTCGTGCTGGATTGCGCCAACGGTGCTGCCTACCGGGCCGCGCCGCTGGCGCTGTGGGAGCTGGGGGCGGACCTCGTCACCATCGGGGTCAATCCCGACGGGACCAACATCAACAAGGGCGTCGGCAGCACCGCGACCGACACGATGCGCGAGACCGTCGTCGCGACCGGTGCGGACATCGGCCTGGCGCTGGACGGAGACGCCGACCGACTGATCGTTTGCGACGAGAAGGGCAAGCTGATCGACGGCGACCAGCTGATGGCGCTGATGGCGCTGGCGCTGAAGGACCGGGGACAGCTGCGCGGCGATGCCCTGGTCGCGACGGTGATGAGCAACCTCGGCCTCGAGCGGCATCTGGAGGCGCACGGGCTGGGGCTGCACCGGGCGAAGGTCGGCGACCGTTATGTCCTCGAGATGATGCGCGAGACCGGCTGCAACGTGGGCGGCGAGCAATCGGGGCACATCATCCTGACCGACCATGCGACGACCGGCGACGGACTGGTGGCGGGATTGCAGGTACTGGCCGCGATGGTGACGGGGGGCAGGCCGGCAAGCGAAATCCTCAACCAGTTCGAAACCATTCCGCAGCTATTGAAGAACGTGCGCTATTCGGGCGGCGATCCGCTGGCCGACGCGCACGTCAAGAAGGCGATCGGCGAGGCCGAGGCGGCACTGGCATCGGACGGGCGGATGGTGATCCGCAAGTCCGGCACCGAGCCGCTCGTTCGCGTGATGGCCGAAGGTGAAGATGCGGGGCTGGTCGAGAAATGGGTCGACCATGTCGTCAACGCGATCGAAGAGGTGGCATGAGCATTCCGATCATTCTGACGATCGCGGGAAGCGACAGCGGCGGGGGCGCGGGGATCCAGGCGGACGTTCGCACCATCACCATGCTGGGCGCGCATCCGCTGACCGCCATCACCTCGATCACCGCGCAGAACACGCAGAGCGTTGATGCGGTCCATCAGGTGCCCGCCGAAACGGTGCTGGCGCAGATCGACGCGGTCCTGTCCGATTTCGACGTCGACGCGATCAAGATCGGGCTGACCGGCAGCGCCTTCACGACCCGCGCGATCGCCGATCGGCTGAAGTCGCTCGATAGGAAGATCCCCATCATCCTCGACCCCGTCATGGTGACGACAAGTGGCGTGGCGCTGGCCGACGAGGCGACCATCGAGGCGCTGGCGCAGCTGTTCGAAGTGGCGACGCTCGCCACGCCCAATGCGCCCGAGGTCGTCGCGCTGACGGGCGAGGAGGAGCCGATCGCCGCCGCCCTGCAACTGGTCGGCAAGCATGGCGCACCGGTGTTGCTGACGGGGGGACACGAGGAGGGCGAGGCGGTCGCCGACGCGCTGATCGAGGACGACAATATCACCAGCTGGCAGGGCACGCGGATCGAGACGGTCCACGATCACGGCACCGGCTGTACCCTGTCGAGCGCGATCGCGACGTTCATGGGCGCGGGTCATTCGATGAACGAATCGATCGACCGGGCGCGCATGTTCGTGCGCATGGCGCTGCACGAGGCGCCGGGCTTCGGCGGGGGGTCGGGTCCGCTGGGCATCAGCCAGGTGCGGCTCGACGTCGGGGAAGCGGATCGCATGGCGCCGCCGCGGATGAACCAGCTGACCGTGACCGGAACCGATTACGACAAGATGGTCGAATTCTATTCCAAGATCGGGCTGCGGCAGATCGTCGACAGCCCCGACAACCAATATGCGCGGTTCGAGACCGGTGGCGGCGCGACATTGTCGGTGCAGTGCGACCCCGACGCGCCGACGGCGGAGAATTTCGCGGTCTATTTCGAATGCGACGATCTCGACCAGCGGGTCGAGCGCCTGGCGCGCGAGGGGCTGCCGTTCGAGCATGGACCGCGCGCACAGCCGTGGATGTGGCGCGAGGCGCGGTTGCGCGACCCGGCGGGCAATGCGGTGTTTCTGTACAAGGCGGGCGAAAACCGCCGCTATCCGCCGTGGCGGATGGGCAAGGGTGCGGAGGAAATGCCGGCCTGATGCAGTCGGCGATCCGACCATGATCGTCGGCGTCGACGAAGCGGGGCGGGGACCCCTTGCGGGGCCGGTCGTGGCGGCGGCGGTCCACCTGTGCGGCAAGCCGATCCGCGGACTGGACGACAGCAAGAAGCTGTCGCCGGAGCGGCGGGCGGTGCTGGCGGGGCGGATCGAGGAGCGATGCAAATATGGCATCGGCCTGGCCAGCGTCGAAGAGATCGACGCGCTCAACATCTTCCAGGCGACCATGCTGGCGATGAGCAGGGCGGTCGCGCAATGCTGCGAGGCGCTGGGCTGCGATCCGGCGGAAATCCTGATCGACGGGAACATGACTCCCGCCGGACGTCGATCCGAATGGCGGTGGGGCGGAGCCCGGGCGATCGTGGGCGGCGACGCGCGCGAGAAGTGCATCGCCGCAGCCTCGATCGTCGCCAAGCATCGCCGCGACGAGATGATGGCGAATTATGAGGTCGTGCACCCCGGATACGGGTTCGGACAGCACAAAGGCTACGGCACGGCGGCACATCTTCAGGCACTGCGCAGCCGGGGTCCGAGCCCCATTCATCGCCGCAGTTTCGCGCCGGTCGCGCAACTTCATCTGCTTTAGTTTTCGGTCCGAGTCTTTTGCGCCACACCCACTAGGGGTTGAGTCCGGCCGGGAGCATCGGACTCAAGATGTTGTGGTTTCGGCCAAAAGTTATCCACAGGCGAAAGCGTCGTCATCTGGCTGGATTCGCGTCGGAATCTTGACCGGCGCGACACGATGACTCACGCCGGTGGGCATGACCGACCTGACCCCGATCGAAGCCTGGTGTGCTCCCGAACTGGCGGTGAAGCCGCAACGGCGCAAGGCGAAGCCCCGGGCGCTCCCGCTCGACCGGATCCTGCAGGGCGATTGCATCGCGCACATGGCCCGCATGCCGGACAAGTCGGTGGACCTGATCTTCGCCGACCCGCCCTACAACCTCCAGCTGGGCGGCGACCTGTTGCGACCCGAGGGCGGGAAGGTCGATGCCTGCGATGACGAATGGGACCGGTTCGAGAGTTTTGCGCAATATGACGATTTCACCCGCGACTGGCTGGCCGAAGCGCGGCGGATCCTGAAGGACGACGGCGCGATCTGGGTGATCGGCAGCTATCACAATATCTTCCGGTGCGGTGCGATCCTGCAGGACCTCGGCTACTGGATCCTCAACGACATCGTCTGGCGCAAGACCAACCCGATGCCCAATTTCCGCGGCACCCGCTTCACCAATGCGCACGAGACATTGCTCTGGTGCGCCAAGAGCGAGAAGGCGCGCTATCGTTTCAACTATCGCGCGATGAAGGGGTTGAACGACGATCTTCAGATGCGCTCGGACTGGTCGATCCCGATCTGCTCGGGCGGCGAACGGCTGAAGGACGATGGCGGCGACAAGGTTCATCCGACGCAGAAGCCCGAAGCGCTTCTGTATCGGGTGCTTCTGGCCTGCACGAAGCCCGGCGACGTGGTGCTGGACCCCTTTTTCGGCACCGGGACGACCGGGGCGGTCGCCAAGCGGCTGCGCCGACGCTGGATCGGGATCGAGCGCGAGAAGGATTATATCGCCGCGGCGCAGGAGCGGATCGAGGCGGAGATGCCGCTCGACGAAAGCGCGATGGTCACCATGGCCGAGAAACGCGCCGCGCCGCGGGTCGCCTTCGGCCAGCTGGTCGAGAACGGGATGATCGCTCCCGGGACGGTGCTCCAGGACGGCAAGGCCCGTTGGCGGGCGGTCGTCGGGATGGACGGATCGGTCATTTGCGGCGAGGTGCAGGGGTCCATCCACCAAGTCGGCAAGACGGTGCAGGGGGCGCCGAGTTGCAACGGCTGGACCTTCTGGCAGGTCGAGGATGGCGGCGATTGGGTGGCGCTCGACACGTTGCGGCAGCGGCATCTGAAGGCGCTGGCCTGAGCCGCCCGTGACACGCACGATTCTTCGGCCGACGGGGTTCGTCGATGCCCCGTTCGGGCATGACGGCAAGGTCGCGCGACTGGCGGGCGGCCTGTTGTGGTTTGCGAGCGTCGAGCTGATCGCGCTCGACGATGCCAACCGGCGAGCGGGAAGCGATCTGGTGCCGGTCGAGGGGATCGAGGATCGCTTCGACGAGGACATGGCGGCACAGTGGCAGCGGATCACCGCGCCGCGCCCACCGCTGATGCTGGGCGAGCGGACTATTCCGCTCGATCAGCCGCGGGTGATGGGGATCATCAACGCGACGCCCGACAGCTTTTCGGACGGCGGTGCTTACGAAGATCTGGACGCGGCGGCGTTCGCGGGGGCCGACATGGCGGGCGCGGGGGCGGCGATCCTCGATATCGGCGGAGAAAGCACGCGCCCGGGGGCACAGACCGTGTGGGAAGGCGACGAGATCGACCGGGTCGTGCCGCTGATCAAGCGGCTGGCGCGCGGTGGCAATGCGGTCAGCATCGACACCCGCAAGGCCGCGGTGATGGAAGCGGCGATCGAGGCGGGCGTCCACCTTGTGAATGACGTTTCGGCGCTGGGTTGGGACGAACGATCGGCTGATGTGGTCGCCAAGGCGGGGGTGCCGGTGGTGCTGATGCACGCGCAGGGCGATCCCACGACGATGCAGGACAATCCGACCTACGACGATGTCGCAGCGGACGTGTGGCTGTGGTTGGAGGATCGGATCGCGCGGGCGGAGGCGGCGGGGATCGACCGGTCGCGGATCATCGTCGACCCGGGGATCGGGTTCGGCAAGACGATCGCGCACAATCTCGACCTGATGAACCAGCTGGCGATGTTTCACGGCCTCGGATGTCCCGTGCTGCTGGGAGCGAGCCGGAAGCGGATGATCGGCGCGCTGTCGAACGAGGCCCCGGCCGACCGACGGCTGGCAGGGAGCCTGGCGCTCGCGCTGAAGGCGGCGGACCAGGGCGCGCAGATCGTTCGCGTGCACGACGTTCCCGAAACGGTCCAGGCGCTGAAGGTCTGGCGCGGCCTCAAGGACCAGGCGCTGACGCCGCGGGTCTAGAGAGTGAACCCACCGTCGCAGACGAGGACGCTGCCGGTAATGGTCGCGGCGGCCTCGCTCATCAGGAAGGCCGCCTGACGCGCGATTTCGTCTGGTTGGGCATAGCGTCCGATCGGCACGGTCGCCTCCATCGCCCGCATGAATTTCTCCCTGCCCTGTGCTGGGTCGACCATTGGGTCCCAGATCGGCGTGTCGACGCCCCCCGGCGCGATGGCGTTGACGCGGATCCGGCGCGATGCGGCCTCCGCGGCGGCGACCTTGGTCAGGTGGATCAGGGCCGCCTTGCTCGTTCCGTAGGCGGCCGTTTGCGGGATCGCTTTCAGTCCGCTGGCAGAAGCGATCGTGACGATGCTCGCCTCCTCGGTGGCGTGCCGGAGCGCCGCCTGCAGGGTAAGGAACGCGCCGTCGAGGTTGACCGCCATGACCTTTCGCCAATCCTCGAACGTAAGGTCCGTAATCGGAGCGGCGCTGCCGATCCCCGCATTGACGATCGCCCCGTCGAGCGGACCGGGATCGAGACGGGACCAGAAGCCGGCATCGGCGACATCGGCGATGTGATGTTCATGTTCGCCCGCGACCTTGGCGAGGGCGTCGCGATTGCGGTCGACGAGGACGAGGTCGGCCCCCGCCGTATCGAAATGTTCGGCGCAGGCCTTGCCGATGCCGCTCGCGGCGCCGGTGATGAGGATGCGGGTCATGCCCGTTTCGCTAGCGGCGTCAGGCGGCGGTGTCGATTCCGAGATCGCCGAGCTTGCGGTAGAGGGTCGAGCGTCCGATGCCGAGCCGGCGGGCAACTTCGGTCATGCGTCCGCGATAGTGACCGATGGCGAGGCGGATGAGGTCTGCCTCGATCTCCGACAGCTGGCGGATGTGCCCTTCGTCGTCGAAGACGGTCACCGGACCCGAGCCCCGCAGGGCCTGTTCGGAACCGTGGGCCGAAAGCGTCGGTCGCGCGTCGCTGCGCCGCTTGGTGAAGCTTGACTGGATCGCGATGTGGGGAAAGTCCTCGGCGGTGAGGCTGGCGCCCTCGCAAGCGACCGCCGCGCGGAACAGCACACTGGCGAGCTGACGCAGATTGCCCGGCCAACCGTAGCGCATGAGGACGGCGAGCGCGTCGTTGTCGATCGCGAGCGGGCGCATGCCCGGTTGTTCGGCAATGCGGGCGAGGAAGTGACGCGCGAGCGCGGGAATGTCGCTGGAACGTTCGCGCAGCGGCGGGAGGACGACCGCAGTCGCCTCGATCCGCTCCTTCAATCGGTCATCGAAGTCGAGCGACAGCGGGCCTTCGGCGGTGACGATCAGCCGCACGTCGACGCTGGAGGAACCGTTGGTGCCGAGCGGGCGCACCTCGCCCGTTGCGAGCGCACGGTCGAGCAGGTTCTGCGTCCGTGGGGGAAGGCGGTTCACATGTTTGAGGAGCAGCGTGCCTTCATGCGCATCGACGAGGGCGCCGGTCTTCTCGGTGAAGGCGCCGGGAAACGCCCCTTCCGCATGGCCGAACAGTTCGCTGTCGATGGCGTTGGGGCTGGTCAGCTTCGCGTCGCGTACGACGAGCGCAGAAGCGGCGCGAAGGCTTGCCTGGTGAATGGCGCGGGCGAAGGTTTCCTTGCCGGTGCCGGGTTCGCCGCAGATGAACACCGGAAGGCGGTTGCGCGCGGCCTTTGCGGCGACGGCCTGGGCAGCGCGGAGCCCCGGAGAGGAGCCGACCAGCTGCTCGAGCTCCAGCGGTGCGTCGATCTTTTCGGAAATGGGTGCCAGCTCGCCCGCGGGTCGGCGACGGTCCGCATGGGTGTCGAGGGCTTCGAGAAGACGCTCGGGGGTGACGGGCTTGGTCAGGAAATCGCTCGCGCCGGCGCGCATCGCGTCGACCGCGACGCTGACGTCGCCACCGGCGGCCAGGACGATGACCGGAAGGTCGGGCGCCACGTCGCGCAATGCCTCGATCCGTTCGGAGCCGTCGCCGAGCGTCCAGCTCGACAGGACCGCCGCCCGTACTTCGCGCCCGTGCGGCCCCTGCAGCAGCGCGATCGCGGTCGACAGGTCGGCGGCGCCCACCACCATCCATTCGGCACGCTGCGCGACCTTCGAGACCAGGCGCCGTTCGTCGGCGTCCGAGTCCAAAAGCAACAGCGAGCGGGGCGTGTCGTCGCGCATGGGCGTCTCCTTTATTCCCGTCGGCTTAACGCAAAGCGATGAAAGGGCGGTTAAGATTGCGGTGTCGTGGGGGCTTGTGGGCAGGGCCGCGCGGTTGATAGAAGAAGCGCGAAAATGCCGACGGGCAGCAGAAAAGGGACCCTCAATGGCCGAGAAGAAATATCCGACCGCCACGGAAATGGATTACGACGAACATAATTCGAGCTGGTCGCTGTTTCTGACGCTGCTCAAATGGTCGATCTATATCGTGATTCCGATCGTCATCGTCGTCATGATCATCATCGCCGGATGAAGCTCGGAGTCCTCAAGGAAGCGCAGGACGAGCCGCGCTGCGCGGCCATCCCCGAAACCGTCGGAAAGCTTGTCGCCAAGGGCGCGCGGGTCGCGGTCGAACGGGGCGCGGGCGAGCGAGCGGGCTTTTCCGACGCAGCCTTCGAGGACGCCGGCGCGACCATCGTGTCGCGCGAGGAAGCCATCGCCGATGCGCACGCGATCCTGGTCGTTCAGGGACCGCCGCCCGCCGACCTGGCGGGAGCGAAGAGCGGCGCACTGCTGATCGGCTCACTGTCGCCAGCGACGCGCGGCGACACGATCGAGGCCTATGCGAAGGCCGGGATCGAAGCGTTGGCGATGGAATGGATGCCGCGCATCACCCGCGCGCAATCGATGGATATCCTGTCCTCGCAATCGAACTTGGCGGGATACAAGGCGGTCATCGACGCCGCGCATCTCTACGGGCGCGCCTTTCCGATGATGATGACCGCGGCCGGGACGATCAGCCCCGCGCGGGTGTTCGTCATGGGCGTGGGCGTGGCGGGTTTGCAGGCGATCGCGACCGCCACGCGGCTCGGCGCGCAGGTCAGTGCCACGGACGTGCGATCGGCAACGAAGGAACAGATCCAGTCGCTCGGCGCCAAGCCGATCTTCGTCGAGGATGTCGAGGGGATCGAGGGCGAGGGGCAGGGCGGTTATGCCGGCGAGACCTCGGAGGAGTATCGCAAGGCGCAGGCCGAACTGGTCTCGAACCATCTCGCCAAACAGGACATCGTCATCACGACCGCGCTCATTCCCGGGCGGCCGGCGCCGCGGCTGATCAGCGATGCGCAGCTTTCGACGATGCGGGCGGGCAGCGTGGTGGTCGATCTCGCGGCCGAAGCGGGGGGCAACGTCGAGGGATGTACGGCGGGCGCGACGGTCGAACGCCACGGGGTCCAGATCATGGGGCCTGTACAGCCCGCGCGCGCGCTCGCGAGCGATGCCGCTGCACTCTATTCGCGGAACATCGCCAATTTCCTGCTCGCATTCATCGAGGAGTCGAGTGCCGAATCGGAAGAGGATGCGCACAGCGATTCGGCGGGTGATTCGCCGTGGCTCGTGTTGCCCGACGATGACGAGATCGTCGCCGGGATCCGCCTGACGAAGGGCGGAAAGATCGTCCATGAGCGCCTTCGCGCCATGGGATGATCGAGCGGTGTGCCGCTCGATCCAATGTCGGCTAACCGACTGAAGGCAAAGAAAAACCCGACCGAAGCCGGGTCAATCTTTTGATTGTAGCGAGGACTTAGCCAGCGCCGCCGGTCGAACCCCAGCCACCGCCGAGTACCCAGTCCCAGAAGCCTTTACGGCCTTCGATCTTCTTTACCATTTTTCGTCCCCTAGTTGCGGGCGACATGCCCTAGTGCAGGAACAGTATTAACCTTAATAGGAATGGTAAGCAAGGAATTTACTATAATGCCTACTTCAGCGTGCTGATCGTTTCCGCACGGTGGTGCTCACGGATTGGCGGATTGCAGAGAGGAAGGAGTGCGAAGAACTGCCGTATCGCCGGGTCGTTACCAGCGAGAAACGGTCAACAGTGTTCGCTAGGGATAGAGGTCAGGCAGCGCGACGGTCGCGTTCGCGCGTCAGGCGACGATCGAGTTCCTTGAGGGTCATCGGGCGGCCCACCGCAAAGCCCTGCGCCTGATCGCAGTCGAGCTGAATGAGCTGCTCGAGGACCTGCTTGTCCTCCACTCCTTCTGCCACAACCGTGCGGCCGAGCGAGTGGGCAAGGGCAATGGTCGACTGGACCATGATCATGTCGGATCGGTTGTCGCGCATGGCGCGAATGAAGCTCTGGTCGATCTTGAGCTCGTTGGCCGGCACGCGCTTGAGGTAGTCGAGCGTCGACAGGCCGGTACCATAGTCGTCGATCGAGATATTGATGCCGATCGAGCGAAGCTGCGAGAGCAACTCGATGTCTGCGCCCGTACCGGCGAGCGCAGCGGTTTCCGTCAGTTCCAGAGTCAGGGCCTCGGGCGGGAGATCGTATCGATCGAGCATCGAGAGAACATGTCCCGTGAGATGGCGATCATTGAGCATACGGGCGGACAGATTGACCGCTACGGAGAACTTGGGCTCGATCCGCCGAAGGCGCACCGCCGCTTTGCCCGCTTCCTCAAGCACGAAATGGGTGAGTTTCCCGATGCGGTCGCTCTGTTCCGCCGCTGCGACGAATTCGAGCGGGCTGATCGGCCCCTTTTCGGGGTGGGTCCACCGCGCGAGCGCTTCCGCGCCGACGACGCGCTGGTTCTTGAGCTCGACCTTGGGCTGAAGTGCGATCCAGACTTCGCCGTTCTCGATTGCGTCCTCGAGCTGCGACAGCATAGACAGCTTCCAGGGCGTGCTTTCGAGACGTGCGGGGTCGTGATACTTCCACTTGATGGCGTCGTTCTCGGCCTCGTCGGCAGCAACGAGCGCGCTGTTCAGCCGACTGGCGAGACTGCGTCCCGAGCCCATTTCCACGCCGAAACTGACCGCTACGTCGAACGGCTGTCCTTCTACGGTCACCGGACTACGGAAAAGCGCGTGCAGCGCCTCGAGATGGTTCGCGACAGCCGTATGAGGATCGACGAACCACGCAAAAATTCCCTCGTCGCCCTGGTAGAGTTTCCAACCGCTGTGGCGCCCCAGCGCCAGACGCGCGGCAATCTGTTCGACCAGTCGCTTCTCGCCATCAGCGTTGAGGGTCGAGCTGATTTCGGCGAAGTTGTGGACCCGCGCCGCGATCAGCGGCTTGTCGTTGCCGCTTTTCTCGCTGCGGAGCGCGGCGAGATTCGGCAGATTGGTAAGAGCGTTGACGTATCCTCGGCTGCGGAAGAAGCGCCAAGTGAACACCGATAGGCCAACGAGAACGGCGAAAATACCCGCGAAAAGCTCGACGAATATCAGGTGCATCTCAAGTGCGATCGCCGTGAAGAACAGCGCGAAGGGTGTGGCGCCAAGAACGACGAAACGTGTCACCACGTTGGTCGACCAACATGCGATTGCTAGCGCAACAATGCCGACGATAACCGCCGGTAGCCAGCCGAGATCAATAGGGCGACCCTTTTTCAAAGTTTCCGCCCCTAGAATCTGTACATAGACGCCCGGTCGCCGTCCCGTCCCCGGAAGGTACACCTGGTCGCCCAACTGCATCACTGCGATGCCGACAATCGCCGTCTTGCCTTCCAGCACGGCGCGATCGACACGGCCTTCAAGGAGATCGACGACACTGATCGACGGGACGCTCTGGGGTTGGATCGAGTAATCGATCAGAAAGTTTTCCCCCACCTCGCCTCTGACGCCTGCCATCTTGGATGCGAAGGTCGGGATGGCTCGCGAGCCTATCTGGTCTGTATACGCCAGTTGCCACGCTGCGGACTGGAAGTTGAAATAGGCGTTGATGGATCCGAGATCGGCCGCGCGTTCGAATTGTTCTTCCGGAAGCTCCAGCGACGATACACTATCGTCCACGACACGGTTTTCGGTGGCGGCGATGGTCACGTTTCGGGCGTCAAGCAGGGCCTTTTCCAGAACGTCGTCCGAAGAAGATCTTCCTGCAAACACCATGTCGAAGAAAATCTGCTCCGTGCCGAGGGCGTTGGCTTCTTCGATGATCTCGGCAAAGACCTCCCGCGGCCAAGGGTTGTAGGCACCGATTGCATCAAGGCTCTCCTTGTCGACCTTGATGAGTACGATATCGCCACTGGCGCTTTCCTTGTGCATCAAGTTGCGAAGGCTGCGTCCGGCGTCGTCGAGAGGCAATCCCAGTTCCAGCAGTCCCACCAACAGCGCCGCCAGCACCGTCCATACGAACAGCTTGGGGGCCTTGCCGGCAGCCGACTTGCGGTCGTCGACGCCGCGGCGGGTGGGGGCATTTGTCGCCATGACGACGCTTGTCCCATAGAAAGGTTATCAAAAGGGAAACCCCAATGCGGTTAACCGCTTGCCCGGCGGCGGTGTCGCTGGCCCCTCGACACGTGCGACGCGCCTTGCCATGGTCGCGCGTTCAATCGGAGGGGCGCCCAAGTGGATTTCATCTCGATCCTGTCGATCTTCGTGCTGGCCTGTTTCGTCGGCTATTACGTGGTCTGGTCGGTCACCCCGGCGCTGCACACGCCGTTGATGGCGGTGACCAACGCGATTTCCAGCGTCATCATCGTCGGGGCGCTGATCGCGGCGGCGGCGAGCGGGAATGCGATCGCCAAATGGCTCGGCCTCGTCGGCGTCGTGCTGGCGAGCATCAACATCTTCGGCGGCTTCGCGGTGACCCAGCGGATGCTGGCTATGTACAGGAAGAAGGAGCGCAAGTGATGCTGCGTTTCCTGATCCTTGCCATCGCGGCCGCGATCCTGTTGCCCGAACCCGCCTTCGCGGTCGAATGCTCCGCCGACATCACCGTCGCGCAATGCGAAGCGATGCTCGACCGGTACGACGGCACGGCAGAATCGCTGTCGCGACACGATGTCCCCGTGCCCGGCTGGGTCATGCTCGCCTATCTGATCGCGGGCGTCTGCTTCATCCTTGCGCTCCGCGGCCTTTCGAGCCCGGCGAGCAGTCGGAAGGGAAATACCTACGGCATGGTCGGCATGGCGATCGCGGTGGTCGTGACGATGGTCACCCACTTGCCGCGTCGCATGACAGAGCCTGTCGTCGACGGCACAATCACGATTCAAGGGACAGAGATCGACTGGTCCGTCCTGGGCCCGATCCTGGGCGCGATCGCGATCGGCGCCGCGATCGGTCTGACCATTGCGCGGCGCATCGCGATGACCGCGATGCCCGAGCTGGTCGCCGCGTTCCACAGTCTTGTCGGTCTTGCCGCGGTCCTGGTCGGCTGGGCTGCCTTCATGAACCCCGAGGCGTTCGGACTTCTCGTCCCCGTCGGGGGCACGTCCGACTTCGCCATCGGCACGGTCAGCCGGATCGAGATGGCGCTGGGCGTCGCCATTGGCGCGATCACCTTTTCCGGTAGCGTCATCGCCTTCGCCAAGCTGTCGGGACGGATGAGCGGTTCGCCCATCCTGCTTCCCGCGCGCCATGTCATCAACCTGGGCACGCTCGTTGCGATCGTCGTGCTGACTGGCATCTTCGCGACCGCGATGTTCGCCTCCCCCGAACTCTTCATCGCGATCACCGTTCTGGCGTTTCTCGTCGGATTCCTGCTGATCATCCCCATCGGCGGGGCGGACATGCCGGTCGTCGTCAGCATGCTGAACAGCTATTCGGGCTGGGCGGCCGCGGCGATGGGTTTCACGCTCGGCAACAGCGCGATGATCATTACCGGCGCGCTGGTCGGATCGTCGGGTGCGATCCTTTCCTACATCATGTGCAAGGCGATGAACCGCAGCTTCATCAGCGTGATCGCCGGCGGCTTCGGTCAGGACAGCGGGGGCGGCGGCGACACGGGCCCTGCGATCGATCGTCCCTACAAGCAGGGCAGCGCCGAGGACGCCGCTTTCATGTTGGGCCAGGCCGACAAGGTCATCATCGTTCCCGGATACGGGATGGCGGTGGCACAGGCGCAGCATGCCCTGCGCGAAATGGTCGATCTGCTCAAGGAGAAGGGCGTCGAGGTCAAATATGCGATCCATCCCGTCGCCGGTCGGATGCCGGGGCATATGAACGTGCTGCTCGCCGAGGCCAGCGTGCCGTACGACGAGGTGTTCGAGCTGGAAGACATCAACAGCGAATTCGCGCAGGCGGACGTCGCCTTCGTCATCGGTGCCAATGACGTGACCAATCCCAGCGCCAAGACCGACAAATCCTCGCCGATCTACGGCATGCCGGTGCTCGACGTGGAAAAGGCGCGCACGACATTGTTCATCAAGCGGTCGATGGGCGGAGCGGGCTATGCCGGGGTGGAGAACGAGCTGTTCTTTCGCGACCAGACGATGATGCTTCTGTCCGATGCCAAGAAAATGGTTGAGGAAATCGTCAAAAAGCTCGACTAAGGGGCCATCATTCAACCGCTTACTGGGTTAAAGCCCCCAGCCGGATTGCCCCGGTCGCGGGGGCAAGGGGAGCTTCGCAGCACGTGCGCAAACTGGGGATCATCGGCGGGACGAGCTGGAACTCGACCGCGCTCTACTATCGTCACATCAACGAGGGCGTCGCGCGGCGGATGGGCGGGCTCCATTCCGCGCGGCTGCTGATCGAAAGCATCGACCTGGCGCCCTACGCCAAGTTGCAGCGTGCGGGGCAGAAGAAGCGCGCGGGGCGGCGGATCGTGGCGGCGGGCGAGGCGCTGAAAGCCGGCGGGGCGGAAGCGATCCTGATCGCGTCGAACACGACCAACCGCTACGCCGACGACGTCGCCGAAGCGACCGATCTGCCGATCCTTCACATCGCCGATGCCGTGACCGCGCGGTTGAAGGAGGACGAGCGACAGCGCATCGCGCTGCTGGGGACGCGGATCCTGATGAGCGAGGGGTTCGCGCGCGAGCGTTACGAGGCCGCGGGGTTCGAGGTGATGGAATTGCCCGAACCGGTGATCGACACCGTCGACGGCATCATCTTCGAGGAGCTCGCCAAGGGGATCGTGACCCGCAACAGCCAGCGCGAGTTGAAGAGTGTGATCACCGAACTCGACAAGCAGAAGGCCGATGGGGTCGTCCTCGCCTGTACCGAGCTGGTGCTGGCGGTCGATGCGCGGGCCAACGTGCTTCCGGTCTACGACAGCACCGCGATCCATGCGGCGGCGGCGGTCGACTGGCTGCTCGAGGACGAGAAGGACGCCGCCCCCGCCTGAGGGTTGCGCGTCTCTGGACAGCGGCGATTTCGTGGGGCACATTCCTTGTGAACGTTCACAAGGGAAGGAGAGCCCGCATGATCCGGACGCTTGCAATCGGAATGACGAGCCTGCTGCTGGCGGGGTGTGCCGCCACCACCGACACGCGTCCGCTGGCCGGAGAAATCATCGGGACCGCGCCGGTCGACAGTGCCCGCACGATCCTGTTCGAGGACGATTTCGACGCTGGCACGCTGGACCGGGCGAAGTGGAACGTCGAAGGGCCCGACTTCTGGGTGAACGACGAGCTTCAGGTCTATGTCGATGAGCCGGGAGTCATCTCCTTCCGCTCCGCCATGCCGGGCGCCGATGGCGGCGTCCTGGTGCTCAAGCCCGAGTATCGCGCCGGGGCGGAACAGTCGGAGCGCCGAACGGCCGATTTCGTCTCCGGACGGATCAACTCCAAGGGCAAGTTCGATTTTGCCTATGGCCGCGCCGAGGCGCGCATCAAGATGACCGATCACCGCGGCGTGTGGCCCGCCTGGTGGTTGCTGGGCAACGGACAGTGGCCCGACACGGGCGAGATCGACGTGCTGGAATATGTCGGCGAGAAGGACTGGATCGGCGTCGCCGTCCACGGTCCCGGCTATGCGGGCGAGGAAGCACCGGTGAGACGCTTCTACTTTCCCGACGGCGAGGACGTGACGGGCTGGCATCGCTATGCCGTCGAATGGACACCGACCGACATGACCTTCCTGGTCGACGACCGTGCCTACTGGCGGATCACGAAGCCCGAGATCGAGGAGTTGGGGCGCTGGTCCTACGACAACCCCAAATATCTCATCCTCAATTTCGCGGTCGGCGGCGTCTATCCGGCGAAGGTCAATAATATCGACGCACCCTATTACGGCCTGCCCCAGTCGACGCTGGAGGCGATCCAGCGCGGCGAACCGGAGATGGCGGTCGATTGGGTTCGCGTGTGGGGGCGCGAATAGTCCCTCGAAAAAGCACGCCGCGCCGCCTATCTTCGCTGGGGTGAGCAAGGCGGATCGACCCGACAGACCGGACGCGAAAGAGCGTTTCGACGAGGAAAAGGCTACCGCGACCGTCAAGGGGGCGGGCAAGCCCGATCTCGACGCGGGGGTGAAGGCGATCCGCGATACGGTGCGGACGCTGCCGGGCCGCCCGGGTGTCTATCGGATGCTCGATGAGCGCGGCGACGTCCTTTACGTGGGCAAGGCGCGGGCGCTGAAATCGCGGGTCGTCAACTACACGCAGGTCAAACAGCTCTCCAAGCGTCTCCAGCGGATGGTCGCGCAGACGCGCTCCATGACCATCGTCACGACCCAGACCGAGGCCGAGGCGCTGCTGCTCGAAGCGCAACTGATCAAGCGCTTCCGTCCGCCGTACAACGTGTTGCTCCGCGACGATAAGAGTTTCCCCTTCATCCTGCTGCGCGAGGATCATGACTTTCCGCAGGTGCGTCTGCATCGCGGCGCACGGCGGACCAAGGGGCAATATTACGGGCCGTTCGCCAGCGCGGGATCGGTGCGCAAGACGCTGAACGGCCTGCAGAAGATCTTCCAGCTGCGCAGTTGTTCGGATGGCTTCTTCCGCGGGCGCGACCGGCCCTGCCTGCTCTATCAGATCAAGCGCTGTTCTGGGCCGTGCGTGGGGCGGATCAGTCCTGAGGATTATGCCGCCGACGTGGCCGACGCGAAGGCGTTTCTCGCGGGCAAGTCGACGGGCGTCCAGGACAAGCTCGGCAAGCAGATGGCGGCGGCGGCGGAGAAGCAGGACTTCGAACTCGCCGCCATCTACCGCGACCGGCTGCGCTCGCTCACCTACATCCAGGGGTCGCAGACCATTCATGCCGAGGGACTGGGTGATGCCGACGTGTTCGCCGCCGCGCGCAAGGCGGGGACGCTATGCGTGCAGGCCTTCTTCATCCGCGGTGGGCAGAACTGGGGACACCGGGCCTTCTTCCCGACGCATATCGAAGGGCTGGAGCCCGCCGAGGTCATGGCCGACTTCCTGATGCAGTTCTACGAGGAGGTGCCGCCGCCCAAGGCCGTGCTCGTCGACGACTTGCCGGCCGAGCACGAACTGATCGCCGAAGCGTTGAGCGAACGCGCCGAACGAAAGGTCGTGGTGACGCAGCCGCAGCGCGGTCCACGCCGCAAGCTGATCGAGCAGGCGCGCCGCAACGCCGAGGAAGCGCTCGACCGCCGGATGGCCGAGACGACGACGCAGGCCAAGCTGCTGCGCGACCTCGCCGATACGTTCGAACTAGAAGACCCGCCCGAGCGGATCGAGGTCTACGACAACAGCCATATCATGGGCACGAACGCGGTCGGCGCGATGATCGTGGCGACACCCGAGGGTTTCAAGAAGAACAATTATCGCAAGTTCAACATCAAGTCCGACATCACGCCTGGCGATGATTTCGGGATGATGAAGGAGGTTCTGACCCGCCGTTTCGCGCGCCTCGCCAAGGAAGATCCCACGCGCGAAAAGGGTGACTGGCCCGACCTGCTGCTGATCGACGGGGGCAAGGGGCAGTTGTCGAGCGTGATGCAGATCATGGAGGAAGCGGGCGTCGAGGACGTGCCGGTCGTCGGTGTCGCCAAGGGCCCCGACCGCAACGCGGGGCGCGAGGTGTTCCATTTGCCGGGCGGGCGCGAAATTACCTTTCCGACCAACGCGCCGCTTCTCTTCTACCTCCAGCGGCTCCGCGACGAGGCGCACCGCTTCGCGATCGGATCGCACCGCCAGAAGCGCGCGAAGAGTTTCACCGGATCGACCCTCGACGATGTGCCGGGCGTCGGCCCCAATCGCAAACGCTCGCTGCTGATGCATTTCGGGACGGCCAAGGCGGTCAAGTCGGCGGGACTGCAGGATCTCGAGCGGGCGCCGGGAATCAGCAAGGCGGTCGCGCGGCAGGTCTACGATTATTTCCATCCGCGCGGGTAGGACGAGCCGATGCGGCTGAGCCTCGACGCGATCATCGTCGCGGTTCGCGATCATGGCGAACGTGGTGCGGTGGTGCGCGGCCTGTCGCGGAACGAGGGGCTGGTCGCAGCTTATGTGCGCGGGGCGCACGGTCGGCGAATGGGGCCGACTCTCCTGCCGGGAAACATCGTCCGTCTCGATCTGTCGGCACGCAGCGAGAACGAACTGCCGCAAGCGAGCGTCGAACTGGTGGTGTCGCGCGGGCCGCTCCTCGGCGAGCCGCTCCCTGCGGCGGCGATCGAATGGAGCTGCGCGCTGGTCGCCAGTAGCCTGCCCGAGCGCCAACCCTATCCCGCGATCGCCGACGGCTTCGCCGCGCTGCTCGATGCCGTCGCCAGTGCGGCCGCGGCGCGGGAATGGGCGAGCGGGCTGGTGCGGTTCGAACTGCTTTTGCTCTCCGAACTTGGCTACGGGCTCGACCTGTCCGGGTGCGCGGTGACGGGTGAAGCCGACGACTTGGTCGCGGTCAGCCCCCGTTCGGGCCGCGCCGTGAGCCGGGGGGCGGCCGAACCCTATGGCGACAAGCTGCTGCCCTTGCCCGCGTTCCTGTTCGAAGGCGGGGCGGGAGAGTGGCCCGCGATCCTCGACGGCCTGACCCTTTCGGGCCATTTCATCGAGCGCGATCTCCTGACCGATCGTGCGGCACGAGCGCTCGATGCGAGAGAACGGCTGCTTACGCGCTTGCGCCGTGCGGCCGGACTCGCCTAGCCTCGGGGGCGATGACCGAAACTCCGCTCTCCGGTACGCTCGAGGCCTTTTTTCCCTATTCGGCGACGACGGGCGACGTCACCGTCAGGGTCAGCGTGAATTTCATGCCCGAGCAATCCTCGCCCGCGGACAATCGCTGGTTCTGGGCCTATCATGTGCGGATCGAGAACGGACGCGATCAGCCGGTGCAACTGATCAGCCGGCACTGGGTCATCAAGGATGGTCTGGGTGTGCGGCACGAAGTGCGGGGCGAAGGCGTGGTCGGCGAGATGCCGGTGATCGCGCCGGGGGGCAGCCACGATTACGTCTCGGGATGCCCGCTCGACACGTCCGAAGGCTCGATGGTCGGCAGTTTCCAGCTCATCGATGCCGAGGGCAAGGGGTTCGAGGTCGCCATCCCCCTGTTCGAACTGGACAGTGCGCGCGCCTGAACCGCCGGGTTTCTACCGACCGATACCGGTATAGACGAAGCCTGCCCGTTCGGCCTCCGCAGCGTCGTAGATGTTGCGCAGATCGACCAGTTGATTGCCGTTCATGCGATCGGCGATGCCGGCGAGGTCGAGGGCACGGAATTCGTCCCATTCGGTGACGATGACCAAGACGTCGGCGCCGTCGGTCGCCGCCTCGGCATTCTCGGCATAGTGCACGCCGTCGGGCATATGCTTCTTCGCCATGTCGATACCGACCGGATCGAAGGCGCGAACGGTCGCGCCACTCTCGCAGAGCATGTTGACGAGCGGGATCGACGGCGCGTCGCGCATGTCGTCGGTGTTGGGTTTGAAGGTCAGGCCGAGGACGGCGATGGTCTTGCCCGACACACTGCCGCCCAGGGCTTTCTCGACGCGCGCCGCCATGGCGTTCTTGCGATCGTCGTTCACCTTCACGACCGCACTGACGATCTTGCTATCGACGCCGGCTTCCTCGGCAGTCTTGAGCAGCGCCAGCGTGTCCTTGGGAAAGCAGCTTCCGCCATAACCGGGGCCGGCGTGGAGGAACTTGGGACCGATGCGGTTATCGAGCCCGATGCCGCGCGCGACGTCCTGCACGTCCGCTCCGACGGCTTCGCACAGGTCGGCCATCTCGTTGATGAAGCTGATCTTGGTCGCGAGGAAGGCGTTCGCGGCATATTTCGTCAGCTCGGCCGTGCGGCGGCTAACGAAGAGCATTGGGGCCTTGTTGAGGAAGAGCGGGCGGTAGATTTCGCGCAGCACCGTGCGGGCGCCATCGTCATCGGCGCCGATGAGGATGCGGTCGGGGTGCTTGAAGTCCGCGATGGCGGCGCCTTCGCGGAGGAATTCGGGATTCGAGGCAACGGTGCAGCCTTCAGGCGCGCCTTCTTCCTTCAGAATCGCGGCGATCTTGTCGCCGGTCCCGACGGGAACGGTCGACTTGGTGACGACGACCACGGGGTGCTTCAGCGCCTGCGCCAGTTCCTCCACCGCGGCGAAGACATAGGTGAGATCGGCATGACCGTCGCCGCGGCGCGAGGGGGTGCCGACCGCGATGAACACCGCATCGGCCTCCGGCAGCGCGGGCGCGAGTTCGGTGGTGAAGGTCAACCGTCCTTTGGTCACGTTGGCTTCGACCAGGCGTTCCAGACCCGGTTCCCAGATCGGCATGACGCCATCCTCGAGCATCTCGATCTTCTTGGGATCCTTGTCGACGCAGGTCACCTGGTGCCCGAAATCGGCGAAACAGGCGCCCGAAACGAGGCCCACGTAACCGGTTCCGATAACGACGATTCTCAACTTTGCTCTCCTGGGAAGCGAACGATCCACAAGTCGGCGCCCGCCCTACGCGCTGGCGACCACGCGGGCAAGATCGCCGGGCAAGGTCGGTCGTCTTCCGTCACACGCATTGATCGCACCCCGCGCCGTCGGCATGGTGGGCCGATGGCCAAACACACGTCTTCGACCCCCGATCCCACACCTGCGCTCAAACCCGGCAAGCGCGTGTATGCGATCGGCGACGTGCATGGGTGCGACAAGGAGCTGAAGCGGTTGCTGAAACGCATCGCGAAGGACCTCGATGGCTATGAGGGCAAATCGACGATCGTCTTTTTGGGCGACTATATCGACCGCGGGCCCGACAGCGCGGGTGTCGTCGAACGGCTGCTGAGCGACGATCTTCCGGGCGACAGGCAGATTTTCCTGAAGGGTAATCACGAGGCGGCGATGCTCGAGGCACTGGAGGGAAAGGCGCTGGGCTGGCTTGCCTATGGCGGCATCCAGACGCTCGAAAGCTATGGCGTCGACAAGAAGGCGTTGTTCAATACGCCGTCGGTCAAGAAGCTCATCAGTCGTCACGTCCCCGACGCGCATCTCGACTTCTTTCGCACCCTTAAGACCTCGAAGAAGATCGGTCGCTATCTGTTCGTTCATGCGGGGATCCGGCCCGGCGTCCCGCTGGAGGATCAAAAGGAACGTGACCTGATCTGGATCCGCGACGATTTCCTGTCGTCGAAGAAGGATCACGGCCTGATCGTCGTCCACGGCCACACGGTCAGCGAGGAACCCCAGAAGAAGAAGAACCGCATCGGTCTCGACACCGGATGCTACGCGTCCGGAACGCTCACCGCGGCACGGCTCGAAGGCGACGCGGTCGATTTTCTGACGAGCTAGGCGAATAGGCCGCGATATTTCTCGAGGCTGGCGTGATGCGTGAGGTCGAGGTGGAGCGGCGAAACCGCGACGTAGCCGTCGGCGATGACTTCGAGGTCGGTGCGATGACCGGGGGTCTCGACCGTCTCGCCGGTGCCGAACCAATAGTAGCGAAACCCGCGCGGATCCTTGCGCTCGATGACCTTCAGCCGCGACATGTCGCGAAAGCCCTGTTCGCACACCTTGATGCCGCGCACCTCGTCGGCAGGCAGCGGGGGGAAGTTCACGTTGAGCAAGGTGCCGCGCGGGGGGAGGGCGTCGATCAACCGGTCCAGAACCTTGGGGGCCCATTCGCGAACTGCGTCCCACTTGACGCCGTCGCTGGTGCCCGGCGCCATGCTGCACTGGCTGAGCGCGATGGCCGGAATGCCTGCGAGCGTTCCTTCCATCGCCGCCGAGACGGTCCCCGAGTAGGTCACGTCTTCGCCCAGATTGGCGCCGCGGTTGACCCCTGAGAGGATGAGATCGGGCCGATTGTCCTTCATCAGATGGCCGAGCGCCAGCATGACGGCATCGGTCGGGGTGCCCGCGACCGCGAACCGTCGATCCCCGTGCTTGCGGATGCGGAGGGGAGAGTGGAGCGTGAGGCTGTGCCCCGCGCCCGATTGTTCCTCGGCCGGAGCGATCGCCCACAGTTCGCTCGCGAAGGGGGCGGCGATTTCCTCGAGCACGGAAAAGCCGGGGGCGTGGATGCCGTCGTCGTTGGTAAGAAGGATGCGCATGGAGCGACTGTCGCCGCCGCCGGGTCGCGGTGCAAGCCTTGTGACCGCGCGAAACATGAAACCGCGATGCAACAGTCGTCCGCTACCGCCGACTTATCCACAGGTCAGTGCTTGTTAATGGATATAAAACTAGTTACAGGGCACGCGGGGTATCGGCATCACCCATAAGTAACGGGAATGCCGACATAAAATCGCTCTGGCGACAGGGGCGGGCCATGGCCCGCACGCTGGACGATCAGGACTGGATCTTGGGAGGGTGTTTGAATGGCGACGGCGCTTCACGACCTGAACGGCGAACCGAAATTCGACGAAATCACGCTCGAGGACGACTATCGTCCCTCGAACGAGGAAGAGTTCATGTGCGACCGGCATCGCGCCTATTTCCTCGCGAAATTGAAGGAATGGAAGGAATCCATCGTCGAAGAGAGCCGCGCCACGCTCGCGCAGCTCCAGATCGACAGCCTTCGCGAACCCGACCTCGCCGACCGCGCGTCGAGCGAGACCGACTGGAGCCTGGAGCTTCGGACCCGCGACCGTCAGCGCAAGCTGATCGGGAAGATCGACGCCGCAATCCGTCGGCTTTATTCGGACGAGTACGGCTATTGCAGCGTGACTGGCGATCCCATCTCGCTGCAGCGTCTGGAGGCGCGCCCGATCGCGACGATGACCCTGGAGGCGCAGGAAAAGCACGAGCGCACCGAGCGCGTGAGCCGCGACGAACGCACCGACTGAGCGTTCCTTGCCGATCCAATATCAAAGGGGCCGCGCGATCGTCGGATCGCGCGGCCCCTTTTCTTTGCATTCGCTCCCGGTGAAGCGTCAGCTCTCGCTGATTTCGTCTTTCAGTCGTAATTTCTCTCGCTTCAGACGCTGGATCAGGGCCGTGTCGGGCTGGGGGCGATGCTCTTCCACTTCGATCTGGTGGTCCAGCTTGTGATGCTTTTCGCTAAGAGCCGCGACATGCGCATTTTCCATCGAACGTCCTTTCGCTGAGTCGTTGTCGATGAACCGATCAAACCACAGAAGACTTGCAAAGTCGCCATACCGACTCGAATCTCGTCGCGGAAACGGCGCCGGTGACCGCGCCGTGCATTGGCGATAGGAAGGTCCGATGAACGACGATGATCCTCTCGTCCTGCTGGCCGCGATGCGCGCGGAACACCGGCGACTCGATGCCGAAATCGCGCGCGCCGAAAGGGCGGGAAACAGCGATCTTTTCGAGCTGGCGCGATTGAAGAAGGCGAAGTTGAAACTGAAGGACGAGATTGCGGCGCTGGCCGACGACACCACGCCAGATATCATCGCGTGACGGTGCGGCGTCCCGTTTCGGGATCGGAGGGACCGGATCCTTGGGTCCGGTGCGTTGAAGGGGCATAAGGAGGCATGGGCGAACGGATGGACCAGGCGAACGACAAGGGTGACGGCGAGGAATTGCGCCTGACGCCGCGGCTGGTCGACAGTCTCTACACCGAAGCGATGGTGCTGGCCGACGAGGCGCGGACCTATTTCGACGGGGCCGGGCGGGTCGATCGCGACGGGCTGGTCGCCACCGCGCGGGTCGGATTCGCCTGCGAATCATTGAAGGTCACGACGCGAATCATGCATATCGTCGCCTGGCTGCTGACCCAGCGGGCGGTCGAGGCGGGGGAGATCGCCCGCGGCGGCAGCGCGGTGATCGAGCGGCGCCTGGGCCATGCCAACCCGTTCGACGAAGCCCTCGTCGAACATTTTCCCGAACAGGCGCAACGGCTGATACGCGAGAGCGCCGATCTCTACGAGCGGGTCAAGCGGCTGGACGAACAGGCGCACGAGCCCGGCGCGGCCCCGAGCCCGGCGCGCGAGTTGATGGGGCGGTTGCGTCAGGACTTGTCGGACGGACGCCTCGACCGCTAGCTTTGCCGCCATGGCACAATGGCAATTCAATCCGGGTCCGGTCATCCTCGGCGGCGAGGATGTGGCGCCGCGACTCGCGGAGGCACTGCCCGAGGGCGACTGCCTGTTCGTCACCGACACCCACATGATCGAGAGCGGCCTGGCCGCTCCGTTCCGCGATGCGATGGCGGCCGCTGGTCAGGAGGTTCACGTCTATGACGCGGTCGAGGCCGATCCCTCGCGCGATACCCTCGAGGCGGCGACGCGAATGGGCACGGAGGCGGCGGTCACCCACGTCGTCGGGTTCGGTGGAGGCAGCCCGATGGATGTCGCCAAGCTGGCCGCCTACCTGATCGGATCGGGAGATGATCTGGACGACATCTGGGGCGTGGAGCAGGCGAGCGGGAAGGGGCTGCCCCTCGCACTGGTGCCGACCACGGCGGGGACCGGTTCGGAAGCCACGCCCGTGTCGATCATCACCTGTGAGGGCGGAGAGAAGCGCGGGGTCAACGCCCGCGCGATCGGTGCGACCTGGGCGGCGCTCGATCCCGGGCTGACGGTCGGCAAACCGCGAGCGCTGACCGCCGCAACGGGGATCGACGCGATGGTCCACGCAATCGAGGCGTTCACATCGGCCAAGGCGAAGAACCCGCTGAGCGACATGCTGGCGAAACAGGCGCTGAAGCTGCTCGCCGACAATCTGCTGACCGCGTGCGAGACGCCGGACAACCGGGACGCCCGCGCGGCGATGCTGCTGGGTGCGCATCTCGCGGGGCTGGCGTTTGCCAACGCACCGGTCGCGGGGGTGCATGCGCTCGCCTATCCCCTTGGCGGGCTTTATCACCTGCCGCACGGCCTCTCGAACGCGCTGATGCTGCGCCCGGTGCTGGAGCATAACAGCGAAGCGGCGCGCGAGCTGTACGCCGAACTCGCCCCGATCATCGACCCGGACTGCGAAGGGGAGGCAAGTCAGGGACGCACGCAGCGGCTGATCGCGAAGCTCGAGGAACTGGTCGTCGCGAGCGGTCTGAAGCCGCGGCTGCGCGACCACGACATCCCGCGCGAGGATATCCCGACGCTGGCGCGCGAGGCGATGAAGCAGCAACGCCTGCTGGTGAACAATCCCTGTCCTATCGATGAGGACGACGCCGCCCGCCTTTACGAGGCGGCGTGGTGAGCGATCGGCCCGATCCGCGTCCGCGCGGTTATTACCGTCATTTTGCGCCTCAGGCGACGCGCTGGAACGACAACGACCCTTACGGCCACGTCAACAACAGCGTTCATTACTTCTGGTTTGACAGCGCGGTGAACGGGTGGATGATCGAACGCGGCATGCTCGACATTGCGGGCGAGACGATCGGGCTCGTGGTCGAGACGGGGTGCCGCTATTTCGCACCGCTCGCCTATCCCCAGAAGGTCGAGATCGGACTCCGCATCGCCCGTCTAGGCGGATCGAGCTTGACGTGGCATCTCGGCGTGTTCGCCGAGGGCGCAGCGACGCCCGCAGCGGAGGGGCATTTCACCCATGTGATCGTCGATGCCGGGACGCGCCGCCCCAAGTCGATGCCGGACGACTGGCGTTCGGCCTACGAGACGCTAGCGGGCTAGCCGCGCTCTGGCGTCGGCATATTCGTCGGCGAGTTTCGCGACGAGGTCGCCCGCGCCCATCACTTCCTTCACGCGACCGATGCCCTGACCCGACCCCCAGATGTCCTTCCACGCCTTCGCGCCGCCGAAGTTCATCTGCGAAGGATCGCTCTCCGGCAGATTGTCGGGGTCCATCCCGGCCTTGGTGATCGAGCCTTTCAGATAATTGCCGTAGACCCCGGTGAAGAGCGACGAGCCGACGATGTCGTCCGCGCCGCTGTCGACGATTTCCTGCTTATAGTCGTCCATCGCCCGCGCTTCGTGCGTGGCGATGAAGGGTGAGCCGATATAGGCGCCATCGGCTCCCATCGCCTGCGCCGCGAGGACCGCCCCGCCATGTGCGATCGCGCCCGACAGGAAGAGCGGGCCATCGAAGAAATCCCGGATCTCCTGGATCAACGCGAAGGGCGACAGATTGCCCGCATGACCGCCCGCGCCGGAAGCGACCGCGATCAGGCCGTCGGCGCCCTTCTCCAGCGCCTTGTTGGCGAAGCGGTTGTTGATGATGTCGTGGAGCGTGATCCCGCCCCATCCGTGCACCGCCGTATTCAGCTCCTCGCGTGCACCGAGCGAGGTAATGACGATCGGGACCTTGTATTTCTCGCACAGCTTGAGGTCTTCCTCCCATCGGGTGTTGGACGGATGGACGATCTGATTGACCGCGAAGGGCGCCGCCGGATTGTCGGGATTGGCCTGGTTGTGCGCCTCGAGCGTCTCGCTGATCTCGGCCAGCCATTCGTCGAGCTGGCTCGCGGGGCGGGCGTTCAGTGCCGGAAAGCTGCCGACGATCCCCGCCTTGCATTGCGCGATCACCAACGCGGGATGCGAGATGATGAAGAGCGGTGCGCCGATCACGGGGATGCGCAGCGTGTCGAAGATGGGGGGCAGGCTCATGAAGGCTCCTCGGTCGCGTTTCGCAACGCATAACAGGCGGGCGCGAAAAGCCTAGCCCCGCGCCGTTCGCGGCTCCCCCCCGCCCATTCGTCTAAGCGCGGCTTGAGCGTCCTAGCCCAATAGGGCACCACATAACCGTCGAGACATTCAGACGGGGGGCCTATCATGTTGTCGATCGCCAATCTCAGCCATACCTATCCCAACGGCACGCGCGCACTGGACGACGTGACGCTGGATATTCCCAAGGGAATGTTCGGTCTGCTGGGACCCAACGGCGCGGGCAAGTCCACGCTGATGCGCACCATCGCGACGCTCCAGACGCCCAGCGAAGGCAGCATCATGTTCGGCGATCTGGACGTGATCGCGGATCCCGACGCGCTGCGCCGCCGCCTCGGCTATCTGCCGCAGGACTTCGGGGTCTATCCGCGCGTATCGGCCTATCAGATGCTCGACCATATGGCGGTCCTGAAGGGCATTGCGGCCAGCGATCGCAAGGCGGTCGTCGAGACACTGCTCAACCAGACCAACCTGTGGTCCGTCCGCAAGAAATCGATTGCCGGCTTCTCTGGCGGGATGCGACAGCGTTTCGGGATCGCGCAGGCGCTGATCGGCGACCCCGATCTGATCATTGTCGACGAACCGACCGCGGGGCTGGACCCCGAGGAGCGCAACCGTTTCCTCAACCTCCTCGCGGGGATCGGCGATGAAAAGGTCGTGATCCTGTCGACCCATATCGTCGACGACGTCGCGGATCTCTGCCCGCGCATGGCGGTGCTGGCGAACGGGCGGGTGGAACTGGAAGGACGTCCCGCCGACCTCATCGCTTCCACTCGCGGGCGCGTGTGGAAGAAGACCATCGAACATGACCAGCTCGACGCGATGCGCGAGCAGCATGATGTCATTTCGACACGCCTGTTCGCGGGCAAGACGATCGTCCACTTGCTGTCGGAAAGCCAGCCGGCGGGGACCGAGCCGGTCGAGGGCGGACTGGAGGACGTCTATTTCGCGACCCTCCACGACAGCCGCCGCGCGGCCTGAAGAAGGAGGATCCGCCATGATCGCCAAGATCGCCGCCTTCGAGCTTCGCTACCATCTTTCCAGCCCGACCTTCTGGGTCGGCAGCGTCATCTTCTTCATGCTGGGGTTCGGCCTCACCGCATCGGACACCGTCCAGATCAATGCGGGCGGGCAGATGTACGAGAATTCGCCCTGGGCGCTGTCGCTGCTCACCGGCATCTCGACGATCTTCTACCTGATGGTCATCACCGCCTTCGTCGCCAATTCGATCGTTCGCGACGACCAGACCAAGTTCGCACCGATGATCCGTGCGACCCCGGTCACGAAGTACCAGATGCTGCTCGGCCGGTTCGGCGGCGGTGTCGCGGTAGCGGCGGTCGGGTTCATCCCCGTCCTGCTCGGCGCCTTCATCGGCACGTTGATGCCGTGGGTGGATCCCGAAACCATCGGGCCGCAGAAATTCGCCTATTACGGCTGGCCCTATCTCACGCTCGCGCTCCCTAACGTCATTCTGGCCAGCGCATTCCTCTTCATGCTCGCGACACTCACCCGTTCGATGCTGTGGAGTTACGTCGGGGTCGTGATCTTCGTCGTCGGCTATCTGGTGGTCTCCGGACTGGCGGGCTCCAATCCCGACTTGCGTGAGCTCTTCGCGCGGTTCGAGCCGCTCGGCACCGGGGCCTTCGTCGAGACGACCCGCTACTGGACGGCGTCCGAACAGAATACGCGGCTGATCCAGCTCGAGGGTTTGTTCGGCTTCAACCGGGTCTTCGTCCTGCTGCTGGCGGCCGCGTTCTTCGCCGTCACCCTGTGGCGGTTCAGCTTCGCGGACAAACCCGCGTCGAAGCGCCAGCTAAAGAAGCTGGCCAAGCGCAAGCGCAAGGAGGAGCAACTCGCAGCCATCGAGCCGACGCTGGGCGGCGCGCGGGTTCAGCCCACCGGTGGCAGTATCTGGACCCAGCTCGTATCGCGCCTGAAGGTCGAGACCGTCCAGATCCTGCGCAGCCCCGGGCTCGTCATCCTGCTGCTCATCGCGATCGGCATGACCGCGGCCTTCCTGTGGGGCGGCGGCAACTATGGCGCTGGGAGCTATCCCACCGTCGCCAGCACCATCGACGGTGTCGGGACTAATTTTTCGCTCTTCATCCTGATCATCGCGGCCTTCTACGGGGGCGAGGCGGTGTGGCGCGAACGCGATGCGAAACTAAACGAGATCGTCGACAGTGCGCCCGTTCCCGCGTGGGTGATGACTCTTCCAAAGATTGCGGCGGTGTTCCTCGTGATCCTCATGGTGAATTTCGCCGGGATGCTCACGGGCCTCTTCTACCAGGCTGTGATGGGCGCCAACGAATTCGGGATCGGTCGATATTTCGGATGGTTCATTCTGCCCGCCGCGGTCGATGGCCTGCTGATAGCGATCCTCGCGGTCGTGGTGCAGGTATTGAGCCCGAACAAGTATGTCGGCTGGGGCATCATCCTTGCCTGGTTCCTCGGCACCATCGTGCTGACCAGCATGGGCTACACAAGCCCGCTCTACATCTACGCCAACACGCCTTCGGTGCCGCTGTCCGACATGGTCGATCCCGCACCGTTCGCGTGGGGCGCGTGGGTGATGCGTGCCTATTGGCTCGCGTTCGCGTTGCTGCTCGTGCTGGCCGCGCATCTCTTGTGGCCGCGGGGCACCGACAATGCGCTGTCGAGCCGTTTCCGGCGCGTGAAGCGTACGGGCGTGGGGCTGGGCAACGGAATGGTCGCGGCCGGCGCGGTCGCGGCGATGGTCGGTCTCGGCCTCTATGCCCAGCATAATTTCACGCAGCTCAATACCTATCGCACGAGCGACGAGAACGAGGAGCGGCTCGCCGATTTCGAGCGCAAGTATCTGAAGTACGAGGACGTGGTGCAGCCGGTCGTCACCGACGTGACGATGCGCGCGGATCTGTATCCCGACGATCGGCGGCTCGACGTCGATGGCGTCTATGCCCTGCGCAACGACAGCGATCAGCCGATCGAGACCCTGCACGTGCGCGCCAATGCCAAGGACAGCGACACACAATTCGACCAGATCGACATCCGGGGCGCGACGCGGGAGATGTTCGACGAGGATTATGGCTATGCCATCTATCGGTTCGACGAGCCGCTCGCCCCGGGGGCGACGAGCCAGATGCGGTTTTCCGGGCGCGTCCACTACCGGGGTTTCACCTCGGGCGGACCCAAGACGAACATCACGCCCGACGCGACCTTCCTCAATTCGGCCGCATTCACGCCGACCATCGGGATGAACCGCAGCGGCCTCCTGAGCGATCGTCAGGCTCGGCGACGGCAGGGGCTGGAGCCCGAACTGCGTCCCGCCAAATTGGAAGACATGAGCGCGACCCGCGAAAATGCGCTAGGGCTCGACTGGGTCAACAGCGACATCACGTTCTCGACCGACGCCGACCAGACTCCGATCGCGCCGGGAAACAAGGTGTCGGACGAGGTGGAGGGCGATCGCCGTATCGCGCGCTTCGTCAGCCCGCAGCCGATCCTCAACTTCCTTAACCTCAATTCGGGGCACTATGCGGAGGCGAGCCGGACCGTCGGCGACGTCACCCACACAGTCTACTACCACCCCGAACACGATTGGAACGTCGACCGCATGCTCGACGCGATGGAAGCGAGCATCTCCTATTACGAGGAGAATTTCGGACCCTATCAGTTCGATCACGCGCGCATCATCGAATTCCCGCGCTACGCCAGTTTCGCGCAGGCCTACGCCGGGACGATGCCCTATTCGGAAAGCATCGGCTTCACGACCGACATCGGGGAGAACGATACCGACTTCATCACGTACGTTATCGCGCACGAACTGGCGCACCAATATTGGGCGCACCAGGTCGTCGGCGCGGGGATGCAGGGCGATGCGCTGACCACCGAGACCATGGCCAGCTATTCGGCGATCATGGTGATGAAGGACCTGCTCGGCGAGGATCAGATGCGCCGCTTCCTGAAGTACGAGCTCGATGCCTATCTGTCGGGCCGCAAGGGGGAGGCGCTGGAGGAACTCCCGCTTCTGCGGATGGAGAACCAGGCCTACATCCATTATCGCAAGGGCGGACATGTCATGGCGCTGCTCGCGCATCGCCTCGGTGAGGAGCGGGTCAACCGGGCCTTCGCCAATTTCATCGATCAGTGGCGTTTCAAGGGTGCGCCCTATCACCGCTCGATCGATTTCGTGAATGAGGTCCGCAAGGTGGCGCGCAACGAAGAGGAGCGCCGACTGATCGAGGATGTGTTCGAAAAGATCGTCCTGTTCGACCTGTCGGTCGCCGATGCGACCAGCGAACAGGTCGGGGACCGGTGGCGGACGACGATCACGGTTGATGCCGCCAAGTACGTGGCTGACGGAAAGGGCGTCGAGAGCGAAGTCCCGCTGGACGCGCCGATCGAAATCGGGTTGTTCGCCGACCGCCCGGGCTTCGGCCAGTTCGACGAAGGCGACGTGATCTATCTCGAGCCGCGGCAGCTGACGAACGGCCGCGCCACGATCACGCTAACCAGTGCGCGCCGGCCCGCTTTCGTCGGGATCGATCCCTACAATCGCTACATCGACCGCAATTCCGACGACAATGTCGAGGCGGTGAGCGAAAGTTAGAGGGAACCGCTTCCCCCGTTCGGTCACTTTAAAGGAAATTCCACCGAACGGGGGACCGACCAGCGATGGCTGCCAACCAGACCGAAGACGTCAATATCAGCGCCGACATCGGCGAGAGCATGGAAACGATCAACGGGATCGTGGATGGTTTCTTCGCCGTGCTGCCGAAGATCGGCATCGGCATCCTCATCTTCATCGCCTTCATCATCATCGCCAAGGTGGTGCGGTCGGCGATCGAACGAGCCAGTTTCGGCGACAGCGACAATGCGCTGTCCACCGTGTTCGCGCGGGTCGCCTATTGGGTGGTGTTGCTGGTCGGGCTCTTCATCGCGCTGACCGTCGTCATCCCCTCGCTTACCCCCGCGCAGCTGATCGGTGGTCTGGGTATCGGCGGCCTCGCCATCGGCTTCGCGTTTCAGGACATCTTCTCCAATCTGCTGGCGGGAATTCTCATCCTCATCCGTCAGCCGTTCCGTGTCGGCGACGAGATCGAGAGCGGCGAATATCGCGGGCGCGTGGAGGCGATCGAAACGCGCGCGACGTTCATCAAGACGTTCGACAACCGCCGCATCATTATTCCCAACAGCCAGATCTATTCGGATCCGCTCAAGGTCTGGAACGCCTACGAAAACCGGCGCAGCGAATATGAGATCGGGATCGGCTACGGCGACGACATCCGCGAGGCCAAGCAGGTCATCCTCGACGCCGTGAAGGGTACCGAAGGCGTGCTGGAGGACCCGGGCCCCGACGTGCTGGTCGTCGATCTGGCCGCCAGCTGGATCACCATCAAGGCGCGCTGGTGGCACAACAGCGTGCGCGGCGACGAGGTGCGCACGTCGAGCCGGGTTCTCGAGAATGTGGCTTACGCGCTGACCGAAGCGGGAATCGACATGCCGTTCGAGACCAACGTCATGCTCTTTCACGACCAGACCGAGGAAACCGACGGGGACCGCGCGCGGCAGCGCGAAGGTTGGCCGTCCACCAACGACAATCCTCGTCCGCGCTACAGGCTTGATCGACCGAGCGAGAGCAGCGCCGACGAGAGCGGCTCGTAGACGCTCCATCGCTTCCGGCCAGCGCGCCGGATACGGACATGAAAAAAGGGCAGGGCGGTCATCCCGCTCCTGCCCTTTTGCATTCGGCCTCGAAGCCGGCGGAGCCTTAGCCGCCCGCGCCGACGATCCCGCGAAGCGTCTCGGCGAGCATGCCGCGGCGACCCTCGCCATCGACCGCGCCGGCCAGCGTGCCGAGCGTGTCCATGTCGCCCGCGTCGAGCGCGCGGCGGACTTCGGCAATGCGTGCGGCCTCGAGACCGCCGTCCCGCTCGAGCTGGTCGAGATAGGCCTTCGCCACTACCGGCACGTCAGGCCAGGTGACGACCGTCTGCGTCTGCGGATTGAAGAGGTCGTCGGGATACTGCGCCAGCTTGGCCGCTTCGATCTCGTTCTGGCTGAGATACTGGGTCGGGGCGAGCGCGAACACGTCGAGACCGCGCGCGATCTCGGTCCCGTAGAGGTAGCCGTCGTAGAAATAGGTCGACCAGTAACCGCCCATCACCATGCGGTCGGGATGTACCGGACCGCGGTCGAAATAGGCGATCTCCATCGGGTTGGAGCTGTCGGTGAAGTCCATGATCGACAATCCGCCCTGGTACCAGGCCTGCGCGAACAGGTCGCGGCCCGGAATGGGGACCGCCGAACCATTGTGCGCGACGCAGTTTTCCTGGTCCGACTGGGCGGCCGGGATCTTGTAGTAGTTCTGGAACGTCAGCTGGCCGTTTTCGATGTCGTAGATGGCGTCGGCACCCCAATCCATCGGATCGGCAGCGCGGCAGCGCGGACGACCGCCGCCACCCCATTCGTCGGTGAACACGACCTTGGTGCCGTCGTTGTTGAAGGTCGCGGAATGCCAGTAGGCGAAGCCGCGATCGGTGACCGCATCGATGCGCTTGGGCGCCATCGGGTCGGAAATGTCGAGGATGATGCCGTTGCCCGAGCACGCACCCGCCGCGAGGTTCAGCGCCGGGAAGACGGTGATGTCGTGGCACTGGTTGGTCTGCGCGGTCGACTGCGAGTCTGCATCGATCTGGCCGCCCATGAAGAGGCCGGCGATTTCACCCGTTTCGTCGTCGGCGAAGATACGGGGGCTGTCGATGATCCGCGCGCGCGCCGGGTTGGCGACGGGGATTTCCACGACGTCGATCGAGAAGAGCGCGGTGCGCGGATCGTTGGGTGCGCCGGTCACACAGCCCGCCAGTTCTTCTTCGTCCCGGACGTAGCTGGTGCCCGAATTGTAGACGATGATCCGAGTGTCGTCGGCGTCCACGACCGAATGAGTGTGGCTGCCGCGGCAGGTCTGGACGAGACCGACCTGACGCGGGGCGGTAAGGTCGGAGATGTCGAAGATGCGGAGCCCGCGGAAGCGTTCGGCGCTGACGTCTTCGGCCACACCCTGCCGGCCGCAATCGACACGGCCTCGGCCCTGCTCGACGCTCATGATCAAGAGATCGCCGACGACGGATACGTCGCCCTGACCGCCCGGACAGACGACCGAGCTCAGCAGTTCGGGCATGCCTTCATCGAGGCGATAGATGTTGAAGCCGTGATAGTTGCCGGTGACCAGAAGGTCGTCCTTGAAGGCCATGTCGGTCTGCGCGAACGACAGGAGCGGCGATCGCGCGTTCCAGGCGCGTGCCTGCTCGCCGACTTCATCGGCAGCTTCGGCTGCGTTGCGGCCGGGCTGCAGCGGCGGGAGGCCGGCGGGGTTGCCCGGCTCGAAGAAACCTGCCGGCTTGGGCAGGGCGGCGAGCTTCACCAGCCCCGAGATCGCTTCGCCCGCATTGTCGAAGCCAGCCGACAGTCCGACGCGCGGATCGCGCTGCTGTCCGGCGAGAAGCAGATTCATCTTGGCGATTTCAGCGAATTGGTCGCCGCGCACGTCATTGGCGAACTCGACCAGCTGCGGATCGCGCGCCGATCCGGGCGTATTGTAAAGGTCGCTGACCATCTCGAGCGCGCCTTCGTGATGCGCGATCATCAGCGTCAGGAACATGCGAACGAAGGCGTCGCCGCGGGCCGCCGCGAGCGCGGCCATCTGCTCGGGCGTCGCCATGCCGGCCATGCCGTCCATCATCGAATGATCCATGCCCTGATGGCTCTGCATCGCGGCATTGTGGCTCATGCCCGCATGGGCCGCCGGATCGGGGGCATGTTCCCCGCGCGAGCGCAGCCAGTCCTGCATGAAGGAGATCTCGTCCGCCTGGCTGGCATCGATCCGCGCGCCGACCTCGCGGATCGCGGCGTTGCTGGTCCGCTCGCCGATCAGCGACGTCATCTGCGTCGCCTGGTAATGATGATGGATCATGCCCTGCATGAAGGTGGCGTCGGCCTCGATGTAGGAGGTGTCCGCGATACGGGTCGCCTCTTCGGTGCTGAGCGAGCGCGATGCTTCGCCGGGCGCTCCGGGCTGGACGATCGACTGGGCGGCGGCGGGGGTTGCGGCGGCGAGAGCGACGAGACAGCTGCTCGCGGCGAGAAGGCGCAGATGGTTCATGGTCAGGGGAAATCCTTGGTAGGTTGACGTGTCGAGCGTCATCATGCCGCCCGCGCCACAAAAGGCAATTGCCCACGCGCCGGCACGCGCCGAAGCGTCAATCGCTTCGACGAACGGCGGAAATTCTTTCGAAAAAGAGGCTTAGCGGCTCTGCGGACGGTCGGTCGACGGATTGTCGCTGATCGCCGCGATGGCGAGGGCAACTGCGCCTGCACCCGACAGTGCGAGAATCGGCACCGCGCCGATGCCACCTGCCGCGATCGGAGCGACACCCGGAACCGTGCCCGGTGCAGCCGCCGCTTCGGAAAGCACGCCGCTCTCGGTCGGAATCAGACCGGCCGCGCACCGACGGCAATAATCGAACTGCTCGTCCTCGGGACGGAAGATTTCGGTCCGCAGTTCCTCGTTCGTGTCGCGATTGTAGGTCGTGATCCGGCAGAGGCGGCGGTTGAGCAGTCGGAAGTCCTGGCGGAGCGCGACGCCTGCGGGCAGCGGCTCGAGCGCGGCCTGCGCCTGCGCGTCCTGCATGGCGGGCTGGATGGTATCGCTCGCCGGCGTCGTGATCGAGGTCACGGGCGAGGAGGCGACGAGTGCGCCGAGAAAAGCCATCATTCCGAACATGCATTTAACTCCACTGTGAAAATGCTTAACGGACTACCTACCCGATTTGGTCCGATATGGCAACGATTGCGCACTCAATCCTTCGGCAGGGCGATGTCGTGATAATCGGCATACCAGCGGATGAACTTGTGCACGCCGTCGACAAGGCTCGTGGCGGGGCGAAAGCCGGTGACGGCGTGAAAGGCATCGATGTCGGCATAGGTCGCGGGCACGTCGCCGGGCTGCATTTCCGCCAGTTCGATGCGCGCCTCGCGGCCCGTTTCCCGTTCCAGAATTGCGATCAGCGTCTCGATGTCCTCGGGATGGTTGTTGCCGATGTTGTGAATCGAATGGGGTCCCGCGCTTCCCCCCGGCTTGACGCTGCCGTCGTCGGCGGGCGGGCGGTCGAGACAGGCGACGACCCCGGCGACGATGTCGTCGACATAAGTGAAGTCGCGGCGCATCTTCCCCTTGTTGAAGAGACGGATGGACTCGCCCGCGAACATGGCCTTGGCGAAGATCCACATCGCCATGTCCGGACGCCCCCACGGCCCGTAGACCGTGAAGAAGCGAAGCCCCGTCATCGGCACGCGATAGAGGTGGGTGTAGCTTTCGCTCATCAGTTCGTTGGCGCGCTTGGTCGCGGCATAGAGCGAGATCGGATGGTCGACGCGGTCGGCCACGCTGAAAGGAAGCTTGGTGTTGCCGCCGTAGACCGAGCTCGAGCTGGCGTAGACCATGTGCGCGACCTCCTGGTGCCGCGAGAGTTCGAGCAGGTTGAGATGACCGACGAGGTTGGCGTCGACATAGTCGTGCGGGTTGGTGATCGAGTGGCGGACCCCCGCCTGCGCGCCCAAGTGGACGATCCCGTCGAACCGGTGCCGCTTCGCGAGGTCGTCCATCGCGGCGCGATCCGAGAAATCCATTTTCTCGAACGTGAAGCCGCGCGGTGTTCCGATCGATTCGAGCCGCGCATCCTTCAGCGTCGGATCGTAATAGGCATTGAGGTTGTCGATCCCGACGACCGTCTCGCCGCGCGCGAGGAGAAACTTGACGACATGACTGCCGATGAAGCCGGCGGCTCCGGTGACGAGGATACTCATGGAAACGCTTCACTCCCGGCCGGCGGCAAGGGCCGCTGAAACTTAACGCCCGTTTCTTTCCCGATTTTCAACGCTGGCGCAATCGCGCATCCAGTCGCCGCATCGCCGCATCGACTTCCGGTTCGGCGCTTTCGAGCATTGCCGGCAGGCGATTGCGGAGGAGATGCGCATAATGCCGGCCGGCATGGGCCAGCAGGCCCCATCGGCCCGTGGCGCCGTATCGACCCTCCAGAAGCGCGCGGTTCGGCAGCAGCTTTCGCCGCAGGTTCGAGCCCGTGCCACCGAGCACGCGGCTGCGCTGCCGGGCGCGGGTGACCGTCTCCGGCGGCGCCAGCATCAGCGACCATGCATCGACGAGTTCCGGAGAGTTCTCCGATTTCTCGCCCCATTGGGCATCGACCAGTTCTCGGATCATCGACCATTCCGCGCCCGCACCCCAATCCTCCGCCAGCGATGCGACGCGTTCCCGATCGAGCACCCCCGCCCGGTCCAGCATCGCGATATCGGCGATGACGTTGGGACCGCTGTCGAAGCGATGATCGCGCACCCCGTGCACGACGATGTGAAGCGTGAGCCAGTGCGGCGCGGGAAAGCGGATCGCGGTATCGAGAAGGCATTTCTGTTGCGTATCGGTCCAGAAACGCGCTTCGAACGCCGGGTCCCGCGCGCCATGGTGAAAGAGGCGATGCTGCACCTCGATCGCGACTTCTCCGTCAGGCGCGATGAGGGTGGGAAGCTGGTGCTTCTCATCGAGCAAGGCCCGTGGGTCGCCTTCGAACGATTGATAGAGCGTATAGCCCGCGTGGCGAAGAAGCGTCCATGCGGCCACCGCCTGCGTTTTGTCTGGAAAGGCGAAATCCAGATCGCGCATCGGTCGAAGCGCGGGTTCGGGATAGGTGAAGAAGGCGAGATAGGCGCCCTTGAGGGCGACGGCTTGCAACCCCTCCCTCGCGAACAGCCGCGCCAGTTCGGTCAACCGCCTCTGAAGGTGCAGCGAGCGGATCGTATGGCCGGCGCGCTCCTCTCCCCAGCGTGAGACGATCGCGTCGGGAAGGCGGTCGAGGTCTCCGCGTTGCTGCGCGCACCAATGCGCGAGCGCGGCGACGCGATGCTCCTCGAACCGGGTACTGAGGGTCTCCCAGTCGTCCGCCATGAGGTCCAATAGTTCCGCATCGCCCAGCGCACCAAGGGGCGCGAGCAATCGCGGAGCGAGGGAACGAGCGGGGGGCGACAGCCACATGCGGGGCAGGATGGGCACGGCGATGGCGCGGCGCAAGCGCCTAACGCGCGGCCGCCGCCTCGATGAAGCCGGTAAAGTCGAGACGGTCGAGCATGGCGAACCATTCGCGCGGGCGGAGATCGAGAGAGGGACGCTCCAGTCCGTCGAGATCGTCGGGACGATAAACGCGATCGATCCACGTCACGCCCGAGCCTTCCTGCGCCGCGAACGCTTCGGCCCATGGGTAGCGGTTCGAGAGGATCGGCAGACCCGCGGCGGCATATTCGACCATTTTCGTGCTCTCCTGCCGGTTGAGCGGAGCGATGTCGGGCATCCAATTGAGACCGGCGCGGGCCGATGCGAGATGGCCGGGAATGGCATCGCGCGAACTCGGTCCGGCAAAACGCACGCCCAATCGTTCGAGTTCGGCAATCGGGAGACCCGTTCCGACATACCCGACGCACAGGATCGTGAAACCGCGTTTCGCCAGTGCCCCGAGCGTCTCGGCCAGCCCCTGACGCCGTTCGAGCGAGCCGCAATAGACGAGATCGAACTCGGGCTCCGGGTCCGGATCGCGAGCGCAGTCGAAGATCGCGTCGTCGATCCCCATCGGACGGCGGAAGCGCGGCGGACCGGACGGCAGACGCGATGCGAAGCGGTCATGGCTGAGACCATCTTGAAGGATCAGCCCGGCGGGTTCGGGGATCAGCGAAGAGGTCGCGACCCGGTCCTTCAGCCAGGCCAGCCGCCCGATGCTGAGGCTATGATATTCGTGTATCCGCCGCGCGACGATCGAGCGATCGAGCATGTCTCGGGCGGAAAACAGGATCGCGACGTCGCCTTCTGCGATATGACGAGCCGAGGTGACCAAATGCGCCTCATGCCCGCGCGCCTCCAGATAACGCGCATAGGCATGCGCTTCGGGGAGATACGCGCGGCCGGTCAGGGTGATGCCGATGCGGGTCAGGGGACCTGTTTTCCTCCGAAATGGTGGTCTTTGCGGACGAAACCCGATAGGAGCCGCCTCGAACACTCCCTGCCTTGCGGGGAGGTGGCGCGTAAAGATGGGTTCGTTCGACATGATGCAGATTGAAGAGGTCAAGCCGGCGGTGATCGGACTGGGCTATGTCGGGCTGCCACTGGCGGTCGAGCTCGGCAAGCAGCGCGAAACGCTCGGGTTCGACATCAATCCCGACCGCATCGCCGCGCTGTCCGAGGGTCGCGATGCGACGCTGGAGGTAGAGCCCGACGAACTGGCCGAAGCCGATCGGCTGCGTTTCAGTCACGACGCGGGCGATCTCGCAGAGGCGAATTTCTATATCGTCACCGTTCCCACGCCGATCGACGCCAATCGCAGTCCCGATCTCGGTCCCCTGCTCGCCGCGAGCCGGACGATCGGTCCGCACCTGAGGGCGGGAGATGTCGTGGTCTACGAATCCACCGTCTACCCCGGCTGCACCGAGGAGGATTGCGTTCCCGTCCTCGAGGAGAAATCGGGGTTGAAGGTCAATCGCGACTTTTTCGTCGGCTACAGTCCGGAGCGGATCAATCCCGGCGACAAGGAACACCGCCTCCCGAGCATCATGAAGGTGACCGCGGGCTCGACTCCCGAAGCCGCCGAACTGATCGACAAATTCTATCGATCGATCATTACCGCCGGAACGCACAAGGCGCCGTCGATCCGCGTCGCCGAAGCGGCCAAGGTGATCGAGAATACGCAACGCGATCTCAACATCGCGCTCGTGAACGAACTCGCCATTCTGTTCGACAAGATGGACATCGACACGCTCGCGGTACTGGAGGCGGCGGGCACGAAATGGAACTTCCTGCCCTTCCGTCCGGGTCTTGTCGGGGGGCACTGCATCGGGGTCGACCCCTACTATCTCACTCACAAGGCCGAAGCGATCGGCCACCATCCCGAGATCATCCTGGCGGGGCGGCGATTGAACGATGCGATGGGAGCCTATGCCGCCAACCGGCTGGTGAAGGAAATGCTCAAACGCCGCATGCATGTGCAGGGAGCGCGGATCCTCGTATTGGGTCTCGCCTTCAAGGAAAATTGCCCCGACGTCCGCAACACGCGCGTGGTGGATGTCGTCCGGGAGCTCGAGCAGTTCGGTGCCGAGGTGGAGATCCACGACCCGTGGGTCGAGGCCGCGGATGCGGAGCGTCTCTACGACGTCACCATGACGGAGAAACCCGAGACGGGCGATTATGACGCCGTGATCCTCGCCGTGCCGCACCAGATCTTCCTCGATCAGGGCGCCGATAGCCTGCGCGCCTATGCCCGCGAAGACGCGCCCTTCTTCGACCTTAAGGCACGGTTCGCGGCCGACCAGTCGACGCTCCGGCTCTGATCCCGATGCGCGGCGACCTTTCCTATCAGGATCATGCCATGAAATCCGCGGTGCGTCCGGCACCGTGGCAGATGACCTTCATTCAGTGGGTGCTGCTGTTCGCGGTCGCCACCAGTCCCGTCTATATCCTCCCCGCGGGAGGGCCGCAGATCGGTCATTTCGCGACCCTCGTCCTCATTCTCGCGGCAATCTCGCGGCCCGTTCACCTCGTCCCGGCCGACCATCTGCTCGGCTGGCTATGTTTCGTGGCGCTGGTCCGAACCGCCGTCGGCGTGACGATTGAAGAGGGCAATCCCGCCTATTTCGACGATGTCGCCTTCACGGTCTTTCCGGTCCTCAGTTTCCTCGCGATCCGGCAGATGGCCTACGACCCCGCCAACGACCGCGTCATCCGCAATGGGCTGCTCATCGCGCTGTTCATCACCGTCACGGTTCTGGTCGCCACCGGAGACTATACCCTGACGGGCCAGATCGAGCGCGCGGTCGGCACGTTCCAGAATCCCAACCAGCTGGCCTATTTCTCGGTGCTGGCGACGGCGATGCTCGCCTTGCTTTTCTTTACCCGGCGGATCAGCGATGCGCTGCTCATCGCGGGTCTGGTCCTCACGACCTTCCTGTCGTTGGTCGCGCTGTCAAAGAGTGGGATGCTGGCGCAATATCTTGCGCTCGGCGTGATCATTCAGTCCTATCTGCGCGAAAAGCTCGGCGATATCGCGGCGATGCTGATCCTGTCGCTCGGTTTCGTCGCGCTGACCCTCTTCCTGTTCAGCGGCGTCTTCGACGATCTGACCTTCATGCGGCGCTTGTCCGACATCGGCCAGCAGCAGGACGACAGTTTCGCCGAGCGCGGCTACTTCGCCTCGTTGAACGGCAATCCGTTGCATTTCCTGTTCGGGCTCGGACCCGCCGGTTCGCACGAGGTCGTGGGACATGAAATTCACAGCACCATCGCATCCTTCTTCGGCAAGTATGGCGTGATCGGTCTTCTTCTCTTCGCCGGATTCCTCATCGACTGGATCGTCAAACTCTGGCGGGCTTTCGGCTTCTGGCAGACCGCAGCGATGACGGTCGGCTTCCTCCTCTACGGCATCGCGCACAACGGGGCGCGCTTCGCCATGTTCTGGATCCTCGCGGCGGTCAGTTATGCCTTCGCGCAGCGGACGATCTATGCGCGTCAGATGCCGATGCCCACGACTGTCGCCCGTGGCTGAACGCGTCGTCGTCATCGCCTCGGATGCCCGATCCTTTCTCAATTTCCGATCGCCGCTACTGCTTCGGTTTCGCGACCTGGGATTGGACGTGACCTGCCTTGCCCCCGACTTGTCGAGGCACGACGATGTCGGCGCCGTCCTGACCGGTCACGGGATCGCGGTCGAGCCGCTCGACCTCGATCGCACCGGGCTCAATCCGCTGTCCGACGCACGAGGCTTTTTCAAGCTGGTGGCCACCCTTCGCCGCATCGGAGCGCAGCATCTGCTCGCCTATACGATCAAGCCTGTTGTCTACGGAATGCTGGCCGGCTGGCTGGCGCGCATCCCGCGTCGCACTGCGCTGATCACCGGCCTTGGCTATGCATTTACCGGGGAAGCGACGGGACGGCGGGGCGCGGTTCAGCGGGTCGCCCGGCGTCTTTATCGCGCTGCACTGGCGCGGGCGAGCGCGATCATCTTCCAGAACCCCGACGATGCGGCGCTGTTTGCCTCGATGAACCTCCTTCCCGCCAAGGTTCCGGTGACGGTCGTCAGTGGTTCGGGCGTGGATCTGTCGCATTACCCGCCGCAGCCATTGCCTGGCGGCCCGCTGCAATTCCTGATGATTTCCCGACTGCTGTCCGCGAAGGGCGTACGGGAATATGCGCGCGCCGCCGCGATGCTGAAAAGCGAGGGGCACGACGCCCGTTTCCTTCTCGTCGGAGCGCGGGACAGCAATCCCGACGCCGTCTCGAGGGAAGAAGCGGAAAGTTGGAACGCCCACGGGGCGCTCGAGTGGTTGGGACCCAGCGACGACGTTCGCCCGCACCTTGCGAACTGTCACGTCTACGTGCTGCCGAGCTACCGGGAAGGGACGCCGCGTTCGACGCTGGAGGCGATGGCGACGGGCCGGGCAGTGGTGACGACCGATGCGCCCGGCTGCCGCGAGACGGTGCGGCCTGGGGTCAACGGTTCGATGGTACCGGTCGGCAATGCCGCGGCGCTGGCTCAGGCCATGCGAGAATTGATCGAAAATCCCGAGCGGATCGAGCGAATGGGCGCGGCGTCGCTGGACTATGCGCGCGAGCGCTTTGATGTCACAAAGGTCAACGAGGCCATGGTGGACGCGATGGAGTTGAATCGTGAGCGTTGAGAAGATGTTATGGACCGCGACCCTCGCCGAAGGGAGCGAGGCCGATACCTTCGCGCAATTGCGCGAGGCCTGGGAGCAATCAGCCATCAAGGTGTTCCTGATCCGCGGCGGCCCTGCCGACGAACCGTCGATGCGGTCGCTGTACGAACGCCATCTCGCCGACATCGGGACCGCCCATCATCTGGCCGAGGACGTGACGCTCGGCGACCGGGAGTCCCAGCGAAGCGGCGGGCTGTGGACCGATGTTCGCTACGACCCGAACCATCCCGACGCCTATCGCCATTCGCCCAACGCCCAGCCGCTCCATACCGACGGGAGCTATGTCGCGTCCTATCCCAATGCGACGATGATGTTATGCTTCGCGGCGGCAGGCGAGGGGGGCGAGACGATCTTCATCGCTGCCGACGACCTGGTCGATGCTTTGGCCAAGGAAGCGCCCGACCTTCTCGATGCGCTTGACGATCACGATCTCGCTCATGCGCGCTCGGGCGATCGGCGTGTGGAGCCGGTCATCGACCGCAGCGGCGCACCGACCCTGGTCAACTGGAACTACTATTGCGTCGCCGACGACGTTGACGAAAGGGACGCCGCGCTGCGCGAACGCTATTTCGACTTTCTCGCCAACAGTCCGGCGATCCGCGATCGACTGCTCGAAATCCGCATGCAGCCGGGGGACGCGGTGCTGTGGAAGGATCGCGAGGTCCTGCACGGTCGCAATGCCTTTTCGGGGCACGAAACCTCGATCCGCCACCTCACCAAATGCGCCATCGATGTCGGTGTGATGGACGAGCAGGCGGCGCGCTAGCCTGTCGCATGGCACCCCGGAAGATCATCGCGGGCACGATGCGCCTGTTGGAGCATGACCGCGACACCGCGGGCTGGGGCGAGTTCTACGGCGCCCTCTGGGACCTGGGAGTTCGCAAGCTGCACGTCAGTCACGAATATGACAGCTGGTCGCAGACTTGCGCGATTTTCGCCGAGTTGCGCCGCCGGCGGCCCGACGTCGCGTTCGACGTCGTGGCCAAGCTTGCCGCGCCCCATTTCGACGAAGACGGGTTCGATGGCGATCGATTGCGCCACCGGATCGAGGAATATTGCGAGGGACTGGGGATCGAGACGATCGCAGATCTTCAATGGATGTGGCGGCCGGGCCTCGACGACGATCCCTCGCGGATCGATGCCATGCGCGACGATGCGAAGGCCATCGAAGCCGAAATCGCCGCGCTCAAGAAAGAGGGCGCCATCGGTCGTTTCCTCTGTTTCCCCTACACGCTGGATTTTGCCTTGGAGGCGCTGGATACGCTGCCGCTCGACGGCCTCGTCGTGTATCGCAATGCGCTGGAAACCGAGCTTGATCCCGCGATCGACCGGGCGCATCTTCGCGATCTTCCGACCCTCGTCATCAGGCCGTTCGCTGCCGGCAAGGCGCTGGACGGCGACGTGTCGCCGACATCCCAATTCAGCCACGCGCTCGACCGACCCGGCGTCGAAGCGGCCATCGTGTCGCTGTCCCGGCGAGAGCAGGCCGAGGCGCTGATCGATGCATGAACGGATTGCCAGACTGGGAGATTTGCTGGCGCTTCTGCTGGCGCTCCCCCTCGCTCTGCCACTGATGCTTGTCATCGCGGTGCTCGTGCGCCTCAAGCTCGGCAGTCCGATCATCTTCCGACAGCCGCGAACCGGCTTCGGCGGCCGCGAATTCGACCTGTTCAAGTTCCGGAGCATGACCGATGAACGCGACGCTTCGGGAGCGCTGCTTCCCGACGAACAGCGGCTGACGAGTTTCGGGCGCCTGCTCCGTTCGCTCAGCCTCGACGAGCTTCCCTCGCTCTGGAATGTCGCGCGAGGCGACATGGGTGTCGTGGGGCCGCGCCCCTTCCTGCACGATTACTACCCACTCTATTCGCCCGTACAGAAACGCCGGTTCGAAGTCCGGCCCGGCATCACCGGGTGGGCGCAGGTCAACGGGCGCAACGCGATTACCTGGCCGCAGAAATTCGCGCTCGACGTCTGGTACGTCGATCATCGCTCCTTCTGGCTCGACGTGAAGATTCTCGCGCTCACCGTACGCAAGGTGTTTGCGCGATCGGGGATCGATGCCGAGGGGGGACGGATCATGCCGCGCTTCACGGGGAACGAGGATGGCTGACACAGACTTCGCATCCTGGCCCGACTTCGATGCCGAACAGGTGACGGCCGCCGCCGACGTGCTGGCATCGGGCCGGGTGAATTACTGGACCGGTGGGGAAGGGCGTGCGTTCGAGCGGGAATTCGCGCACTACAGCGATTGCGCTCACGCCATCGCGCTCGCCAACGGGACGGTCGCGCTGGATCTCGCCTTGCACGGTCTGGGCATCGGCGCGCGCAACGGCGGATCCGAACATGACGAGGTCATCGTGACGCCGCGCAGTTTCATCGCTTCGGTGTCGAGCGTGGTGAACGCTGGCGCGCGTCCCGTGTTCGCCGACATCGACCGCGACAGCGGGAATATCGAACCCGCCACTATCGAGCCGCACATTACCCAGGCGACACGTGGGGTCGTTCCCGTCCATCTGGCGGGCTGGCCGGTCGACATGCCGACGCTCATGGATCTTGCGAGCTCGCGCGACGTCGCGGTGATCGAGGATTGCGCGCAGGCGCACGGCGCGACGATCGACGGCAGAAGCGTGGGCAGTTTCGGCGATGCGGCGGGGTGGTCCTTCTGCCAGGACAAGATCATGACGACGGGCGGCGAGGGCGGGATGGTCACCTGCCAGGATGACGCGCTGCATCGTGCGATGTGGGCGCACAAGGATCACGGCAAGGGCTTCGCGGCCGTCTACGAACGCGAGCACCCGCCCGGGTTCCGGTGGCTGCACGAGAGTTTCGGGACCAACTGGCGCATGCTCGAGATGCAGGCGGCGATTGGCCGGATCCAACTGGCTCGCATGGACCGATGGACTGCGGCCCGTAACGCCAATGCGGCGCGCATGGTCGAGGCGCTTGGCGAGGCGGTCGAGGCGAAAGCGCTGCGCGTGCCCCGCCCGCGATCCGGAATGCGCCATGCCGACTACAAATTCTACGCCTATGTCGAGCCCGAACGGCTTCGAGATGGCTGGTCGCGTGACCGCATCGTCGCCGAAATTACCGAACGGGGAATTCCCTGCTTCCAAGGAAGCTGCTCGGAAATCTATCGGGAAAAGGCGTTCGAAGGCACCGATTACGCACCGGCCGAAGCCTTACCGGTGGCGCGCGAACTCGGCGAGACCAGCCTGATGTGGCTCGTCCATCCGACCATCACCGCGAGCCAGATCGATCGCGCCGCGCAGGTGACACGCGACGTCATGGCCTCCGCCATCCAGTCCTAGCAGACGTTCACGCCGCGGCGGTCGCTCCGACGCGATGTTGTGGTTCGAAGCCGGCCACGAGCTCCTCCATCAACGCGATGACGCGATCCGGGTCGTTCCGGTCGAACGCCTCGTCGAACGCCGCCAACGAGGGGGCGAGCCTCGACCAGGGGATCATTTCCTCGCGCGCCTTGACGATACGGTCGTGCTCGGTGGGAATGGAATCCGCGTCGATCAGCAATTCCTCGTAGAGCTTTTCGCCGGCGCGCAGGCCGGTTTCCACGATCTCGATGTCCCCGCCGGGGTTGGCGTCGTTGCGAACGGTCAGCCCCGTCAGTTCGATCATCGTGTGGGCGAGATCGGCAATGCGGACGGCCTCGCCCATCTCCAGCAGGAAGACCTCGCCGCCCTCCGCCATCGTACCTGCCTGCACGACCAGCGAGGCGGCTTCGGGAATGGTCATGAAATAGCGCATCACGTCCTTGTGCGTGACGGTGACGGGCCCGCCCGCCGCGATCTGCCGCTTGAACTTGGGTACCACCGACCCCGACGATCCGAGGACGTTGCCGAACCGCACCGCGCACATGCGCCGATCGGGCGCCTCGACTGCGCGGGCTTGTACAATCAGCTCGCAGACTCGCTTGGATGCGCCCATCACGTTGGCGGGACGGACGGCCTTGTCGGTGCTGATCAGGGTGAACTGATCGACACGATATCGCTCGGCCGCCTCGACCATGTAGCGTGTCGACCGGATGTTGTTCGCCGCCCCGCGAATGACGTTGGCCTCGAGCAGCGGGACGTGCTTGTAGGCCGCTGCGTGAAAGACCCGGTCGGGGCGATGGGTGGCGAACAGACGTTCGCATTCCTCCGCGCGCGACAGGTCGGCAAGGACCGGAACGAGCCGGGTGCCGACCTGCTGCCGCTCCGATTCCTCGCGCAATTCCTGCTCGATCCGATAGAGCGCATATTCGCTCACCTCGGCAAGGATCAGCGAGGCGGGCCCCGCTTCGACGATCTGACGGCACAGTTGCGATCCGATCGATCCGCCGGCACCGCTGACGAGGACCGTGGTGCCTTCGATCGGCCGGATCAGGTTCGACAGCGGACGGACCTCGTCGCGGCCGAGCAGATCCTCAATCTCGATCTCTTTCAAATCGTTGAGGCTGATGCGGTCGTCCGCCAACTCGCGCACACTCGGCAGAATGCGGATCGACACCTGGGGACGCACCGACTGGATCCGTGCGATCAACTGGCGACGATCCGCGCGGGCGAGCGATTCATTGGCGAGGAACAGGCTGTCGATATTCTCGCTCTCGAGGACGCGCTCGATATCGCGCAGTGCCCACACACTGCTGTTCTCGAGCTGGCGCCCGGCAAGCGCATCGGCCGGATCGATGAAGCCGACCAGTTGCAGCGAGGGATCGTACCGCATCGACACCGCGATCTGGCGAGCGGCGGCGCCCACCCCGACGATGAGAGTCCGGCGCAGGCCTGCCTCCTGGGGCGTGCCTTCCTCACCCCGCTGGACGTGACTCAACAGTCCGTAGGAAATGATCACGCGCGACATGACGAGCAATGCAAGCAGGACGAGCGGCTGCAGTACGCCCAGCGTCCGGGGAACGCCGATCGGCGCGGTCAAAAGGTAGACGAAGGTCAGGAAGACGGTCTGCAGAAAGCAGATGAAGGCGAGCTTTTCGAACCCCGAGGATCCGAAATAACGCGCCATTCCGCGGTAGAGTCCGCTCCACAATGCCAGCGGGAACCATGTCAGCACGGCGAGAGCGACGGTCAGCGCGAAGGCATTGGGATCGAGATAGATCTCCCCGATCCGAAGCACGTGCGCGAGCGCCGCAGCGACGACGCACAGGATGAGGTCGAGCACCATCACGAACGCCACCCGAACGACGGAGGGCAGGTTCAGGAGGATGGCAGGCAGTGACTGGGCCCGCTCCGAGATCGTCGAGACGAGCGAACGGATCATCGCGCTTTCGCCCGACCGACGGGATCAGTCGCCATATTGATAGGGGGTGCCGTAGCCGTAGCCATAGCCGCCTCCGTAGGAATATCCGTAGCCGTCCTTGTTCGGATCGTATTTGGTGATCAGCGCCCCCACGATCCTTGCGTTGACGGAGACGAGCCGGTCGATCGCGGCCCGCGCCGTTGACGCCGGCGTCCGGTTCGATTCGACCACGAACAGGGTCCCCGCGACCGCGCGCGCGATCAACGGTGCGTCGGCAAGGCCCAGCACGGGCGGACCGTCGACCACGACATAATCGTACATCTCGCCCGCTTCCGCGATCAATTGTTCGAGCCGACCCGATGACAGCAGCTGCGAAGGATTGGGCGGAGGGGTTCCCCCGAACACGAGGTCGAGATTCTCCGTCTCGCTCTTGCGCACCAGCGAGGCGAGCTGTTCGCGGCCGGCCAGATAGTCGGCCACGCCCACGTCCAGCTGCGCTTCGACGATCTTGTGCACCGACGGTGCGCGAAGATCGATGTCCATCAGGACTACCCGGTTGCCGAGCGCGGCGAGGTCGGTGGCGATCGCCGCCGCGGTCGTCGACTTGCCCTCGTACTGCCGACTGGAAGTCACGAACACCGACTTGGGAAGGCCCTGTTCCTGGATGAACCGCATCGCGGTCAGCGCCGAATAATAGGCTTCGGACAGTGCCTGCGCATCCTGCGGCGAGGCGACGGCACCCTTCTTCTGCTCGATCCGCGGCGTGTTGCCGAGAAGCGGCACCCGCAGCTTCGAGGGCAGCGTATCGGGCGTCAGACGCGAGTTGCGCAGCTGTTCGAGCACCAGCACCAGCGCCATGCTGCTGGCGAGGCCGAGAACGAAGGCGATCGCGAGGTTCATCGGGATATTGGGCGTGTAGGGCCCGCCGGGGACCTGCGCTGTATCGACGATCGAGATGCGATTGCTTTCCGACGCTGCCGAAACCCCGACCGCCTTATACTGTTCGAGCAAACCGTCGTAGAGCTGGCGGTTGGTATCGATATCGCGCTGGATGATGTTTAGCCCGATCTGCTGCTGCTGTTCGTTGAGCACAGTGCCCTTGGCCTGCGCCACGCGGGCGCGAAGCGCGCTCTCGGCGCGAACGGCACGATTGAAATCGCCGCGCAGCTGGGTGGTAACCGAGCTGCCGGTTCGACCCTGCTCGCGCGAGATTTCGTCATCCATTTCGGCGATCTGCGACTTCAGCGCCACCACGGCGGGATATTCGGGGCCGAAATCGCTCTGCAGCTTCGCCAGTTCGACGCCGAGGCTGGCCCGCTCCTGCCGCATCTGGGTGAGGCCCGTATTGCCGAGCGAGGCGGCCGCGGTGGCGCCCTGGCGATTGGCGCGCAATGCGGCTTCTGCCTGCACCCGCGCAGCCGTAGCCGCCGCGAGCTCACCATTGAGACGGGTCAGCGTCGCCTGGTTGATGCTGCCGCCATCGAGACCCGACGCCTCGGTCTGAACGATCCCGCGACCCTGCGCATAGTCCGCGGCCTCGCGTTCGCTTTCCTCCAGGACCTCGCGCGTCTCCTCAAGCTTCTGCTCGAGAAAGGTGCGCAGACGGGCGCTCGCCTCGAACTTCTGCTCGATGTCCATCTCGATGAACTCTTCGGCGAGCGCGTTGGCGACGGCGGCGCTATACTCCGGATCGGTGGAGCTGAACGCGACATCGACGATCTCGCTGCCCTCGACGGGGTCGACCGTGGTGCCACGATTGACGCGGCCGATGGCAATCTCGCGCCGCCGTTCGGGGTCGATCGCCTCGAGGTCCTCCTGCGTCGCCTCGGCACCGAGAACGAAACCGACCTCGTCGTCGAGGGCCAGCGCGTCGACGACCTTGGCCGACAGACGGCGGCTGCGCAGCAGTTCGTACTGGGTTTCGTAGAATTCCCAATCGTTAGCACCCTGTCCTTCCAGCGCGTCCACGCGCACCACGTCGGGCGTGGCACGGTCGATCTGCAACCGCGCGACGGCGCGGAATTGCGGCGTCGTGGTGAGCGACAGCAGAACGCCGAGCGCGACGAACAGCGCGGTGATGCCGACGATCAGCCATTTGCGCTGCCACAGCATGCGCAGCAGCGAATCGAACGGCGAGGTCAGCCGCTCGTCGGGACCGGCCATCCCGTCGAACGAGACGGCCATGCCGGGCCCGGCCGGAAGGTCCGGCGAAGATCGGAAGGGGGTGGGAAGATTGTTCATGTCGGAAGGGGCCCTAGGGAATCGGGGCCGGAACGAAGCGAGACAGGATCGGAACGCCGCCGAATTCGCTCAGGAAGCGGCGAACCCCACTTTCCCCCACGACGATGATGTCGTTGCCAAAGATCCGCGGATCCTCGAGCTGACCGGCGCGCACCTGATTGAGATCGAACATCGCCGCCATGCGCTCGCCGCCGACCGTGCGGAAGACCACCACTCGGTCCGCCTTCGCGATGCGGTTGAGACCCCGCGCGGTCGCGATCGCGCGCTGCAGCGTCATTTCGCCGACCACCGGATAGACGCCGGGCTGCGTCACAGCGCCGTCGATCGTGACCGTGTTCGACCGCGCTTCGACCAGCGTGACCGAGACCTGCGGATCCTTGAGATAGCGACCGCGCAGGCGATCGGCGATTACCGCCGACATTTCCTGCGGCGTGAGCCCGCCCGCCTGAATCGTTCCGACCAGCGGCAGCGTGAACATGCCCGCGCCGTCAACCTGTCCCTCGCGATTCAGTTCGTCCGCATTCAGCACCGATACGTTGATGACGTCGGTCGGGCCGAGCCGGTAGGCGACGAGGTTGCGTCCCATGTCGGTCGCGGTGGGTTCTGGCAATTCGCTCTGGACAGACACGACCTGACTGTTGGGGTCGAGCCCGGGCGTCGAGCACGCCGCGAGAAAGAGAAACGATAGTAACGCCAGAATACGCATGGCAGAGCCTCGATCGATAAGGATTGTCCGAGCGGCACCATAATGGACCGAAATCCGGACCCGGTTAACGCATAACTCCGCGCAATGTCGAGGGAATATTAGGATGAATCAATAAAGCCGCCCGATGATCACATCGTGTTCCAGTCAATCAGCTCGATCCGATATGGGGCGTCGGCGTCCACGATCCGCACGGTGAGCAAGGGGGCGTAGCAGCGCGCTTCCGTCTCCAGCCGGATCGTGCCGGCGCGGTCGGCGAAGGTCACTTCCGCCTGCCCCGAACCGGGACATTCGAGCTGCAGCGCGACGCGCGGGTCGCCTCTCGGCACCTCCAGTTGCGCTTCGATCCGCACAGGCCCCGGCGCCACGGGCAGATATCGTCCGACGAGGCTGGCACTGGCCCCACCGTCGCCGACGATGATGAGCCGCTCGTTCCCCTGCGTGACCCGGATCCGCGCATTGCCGCGGTTGCCCGGCGCAAAATCGAAGGGGGATCGCGTCGAGGGGCCGTATCCCTGCCCGACGGGGCCGGCGGCGATCCGGGCCTGTTCGACCGCGACGGCCTGCTCGCGGTGACCGGCGAGCACCAGCCGGTTGAGCAGGCTGACGAGCCGTTGCGTCGAAATCGAATGGCCATCCTCCAGCAGCTGGACGCTCAAGGCGGCGATCGCATCGAGTTCCTCGCCGCTGGTCTGCGCGTCGACCTGGACAAGTGGGTTGAGAAGCGCGCCTCGTCCTTCGAGACTGCCGACCAGCGATCGACGAAAATCCTCGTTGAGCAACTGCGGGCGAACCAGCGCCGACAGTTCGGGAGTCATGCCCCCCCGGCTGAGGAGAGCGATGATATGCTGCGATGCCGCTGCGTTGTCGCCGCGCTGGAGATCGTCGACCGCCAGCACCGTCTGCGTCACGGGGTCGTGCCACCCGAGCTGCCCCGCAAGCGACCAGCCTTCGCGGTCGATCCGGTCGGCTTCCCCGTCGAGAACGAGGAGGGTCCGTAGTGCGGACGATTGAAGCGGCGCACCCGCGATCGCTGCACGCGCATCGGCGCGAGCGTCGGCAGGTCGATCCTGCACCGAACGCCACGCCCGTCCGGCCAGCGCCTGCGGGTGAGCGGGGTCGCTGGTGAGGGCTCGCTCGCTGAGGCCGCTGGAGGCAAGATGCTGGGCGGTCCACGACTGGTAGGAGGGTAGTGCTAGCAGTGCGACGAGCGCGGCCATCGGCACGCCCGCCAGCAGGCGGACAGGGGCCACTCGGATCGCATCGGCGGGACGCGGTGCCTGTGTCACGACGAGCGCGAGGAAAGCGGCGCACGCACTGGCGATACTCGTGGTGCGCAGCGGGAAGTCGACCATGGAATGGAGCGCCACCAGGAAAAGGGCGAACAGCGCTGTCAGCATCATTCGCCGTTTGGGAAGCGAACGTTCGTGCCATCGGCGCCGGGTCGTGCGGGCCAGCAGCACGCCGACGATGCCGAGGACGAGGAGACCGGGCAGCCCGGTTTCGATGAGGAACTGCAGCGGCTCGTTATGCGCATGGTTGAGGTAGGAGCTCATGAGCGTCTCGAGCCTCTCCTGTGTGCGATAAGAGGCGACGAACGCACCCAGCCCGATCCCCCACGGAAAGCTTTCGCGAAGCAGGTCGAACAAGGCCGGATAGACCGCGAACCGGGCGGTGACGCTGCGCTCGCCGGGATCAGTGAGCGGTTCGGCAAACAGCACCACGGCTGCGACGGCCAGCAACGCGACGAGCACTCCGGCAATGGCCAGCGGCGCCTTTCCCGGCGCCCGTTCGAAGCGGAGAATGAACGGAAGGCCTACCAGCGTGAGCGCGCCCAGAAGAAGCGCGGCCATCGAAAGGCTGACCGCTACACCGACTACGGTCCAGACGGCCACGCCGACGACCCACCAGATGCGCGGTATCGCGCGATTGCGGCGATAGCCTTTGCGTTCGCGCAGCTTCATTCGAACCAGGGGTTCGCGCTTGCGCATGGCGTAATGCCCCGCGGCCGCAAGCAATCCCAGCGAGGCGAGCAGGCCCTGGTGATTGACGTTGTTCATCAATCCCCCCTTGGCCCGGCCGAACGGCTCGTACGGCAGCAGCCACGCCTGTCCGTCCAACGCCCACTGCAGCACAGCCAGGAGGGTGCTCGCGCCCGCCACCAGCGCAATGGCGAAGAGGATACGGCGCCGCTCCTGCATCCCCGCGCCCGCGACCGCGAAGGCGACGGCCGCGGGGATCGACAGGCTGGCCGCGAAGCGTCGCGTCGCATCGGGGTCGAGGCTCAGTGTCGGATGCGGTCCCTGCCATCCGGCGACCTGTCGAATTTCCTGCGCCAGCAGGTGCAATGTCGATATCGTCCACGGGCCCGCCACGGGAAGGATCTGGAAAAGGGCCAGCAGGGCCAGTCCGCCGTAGAGCGCGACGAGCGTCATCGTGCCCCTCCCGACACGGCGAAGACCGGTCCAGTGCAGGAGAGAGAGCGTGGCGATCATGGCGATCCCCAGCACGACCAGCACCGCCTCGACGGCGCCGCCGCGCGTGCTTCCGCCGCCCGCGATCATCGAAACGAGCAGAATGCCGAGCGCCCAGGGGACGACCTTCGTTTGCTGTTCGCGCTCCAGCAACGTCGCCGTCGTGCGCTCACCCCCTTCCACCGGACTGCGCGACGATCGTCCTTTTCGCGATGCGCTGGTCATGCGACGGGCGCTGCCGTTGGCCATAGATGATGTTTCCCCGGTACCGTTCATCGCACGCTAGAAGCCGCGGCGGTCGCGTCAAGCGGGCGTCGTCGTCGCGGGGTGCTACCGTCCACGCGCCCGATGCGCTACGCCCCGCTTTCATGAGCGATACTCTCGTCTTCGACCGCTGCGATCTCGTTTCCTGTCTGGACGGCGAACTCGATGTCTCGATCGAGACATTCCGTCGCGCCCTCGCTCCCTATCGCGAGCGAGGCATCAGGATGGTGCTCGCCATCGGCGCGGACCGCCCCGGCGATCCGTCCGGTGCGCTGTCGACGCGGCACCTCAATGATCTGCAACGCGACCTCGATCGGTTGGAGGATGCGGGGCTGCAATTCGACGGCATTGCGCTGGGGGGACCCACTCGGCGAACCGACGATCTCGTCATCGACGACCGGCTGGTCTCGTTCGCCGAATTCGTGACACATTCTCCGGACGAGATCGCCGCGCTCCTCGACGCGGAGGCCAAGCGATGATCGTCCTTCCGATGGCCGGATTGAGCAGCCGTTTCACCCAGGCGGGATACGAACAGCCCAAGTTCATGCTGCCGCTGTGGGGTGGCACGGTGTTCGACCATGCCGTGTCGAGCTTTCGCGGGGAGTTCGATCGGGAGACACTCGTCTTCATCTACCGCGAGACGGGCAGCGTACGAGAATTTCTCGACGCGCGTCTCGATCGCCTCGGTGTTCGGCGTCGCGCGCTCGTTCGGCTCGATCACGAAACGGCGGGACAGGCGGAAACGGTCGAGATCGGGCTGGACCAGGCCGACGGCGTGGAGGGGGCGTTGACGATCTTCAACATCGATAGTTTCCGCCACCCGAAGGTTGCGCTCCCCACTCTCGACCGTGGATCCGTCGGCAATCTGGAAATCTTCGAGGGGGAGGGGGATAACTGGTCTTTCGTCGAGGCAGCGGACGACGGGCGAACGGTCGTGCGTACCACCGAAAAGGTGCCGATCAGCAATCTTTGCAGTGACGGGCTCTACCAGTTCGCCTCGATCGACCTTTTCCGATCGGCACTGACCGCCGAACGGGCCGAGCCCTCAAGCCGCGAACTCTACATCGCGCCGATCTACAACCACCTCATCGCAAGTGGCGAGCGGGTGACCTATTCGTCGATCCCGCGAGACGCCATCGTCTTTTGTGGCGTTCCCGACGAATATGAGGAACTGCGTGGCGGCGAGCCGCCCTGGCCGATATCTCAAGAGCCGGCTGCAACATCCTCAAACAGCTCCTCGTAGGCTCGCACGATCGCGGCCTTGTCGTACGCGCGCACCACGTGTTTCCGCGCCGCTGCGGCGATCGCGGCGCGATCGGCTGACAGCACGCGCCGGACCGCCGCCGCGATCGCATCGGCGTCGACGCTCGAAGCCAGCATCCCGGTTCGACCGTCGATGATCATGTCGCGGCTCGCGCCGGGGCAATCGGTTGCCGCGACCGGCGTGTCGAGCGCCATCGCCTCGAGCATCGCGTTGCTGAACCCTTCGTAGCGCGACGACGAAACGAACAGGTCGGCGGCCGCTATCTCGGCCAGCACCGTGGCGCTCGTTCCCGGCAGGCGAACGGACCTGTCGATGCCGAGGTCTCGCGCCTGTTTCTCGAGCGAGGCGCGGTCTTCTCCCTCGCCGCGGATCGTGAGAACGGCACCGGGATGGTCGGTCAGGATGTTCGCAAAAGCGGAAAGGAGAAGGTCGTATCCTTTCTGATAGGATAATCGCCCGACGCTGATCAGCGCGGGCGCACCGGGCGGCGCTTCGAAGCCGGATGCCGCGCGTTGCCGCTCTGCCGCGGCCCGCGTCTGTTCGACCGAGATCGGATTGCCGATCGCTTGCACGGGGACTTTTCCGCGCGTGACGCTGCGGACTTCCGCCGCCATCTCCTCCGATTGCGCCACGATACGATCCGCGGTCCGCATCAGCCGCTTCGCGCCCCATTCGGCGAGGCGGTGCTTGATGAGCGACTGGTTGCGCAGGCGTGCATAATCGACGCTCATGGCGTTTGCCTGCCGGATGATGACGGGCGGGCGGTACCGCTGCAGATAGCGGGCGGCGAGGGCGGTGGGGTTCATTCGCAACGTGGTGAAGACGAGGTCCGGCCGGACCTGGTCGATCGCCGCCGCGAAGCGACGGACCGGATAGCGCCCGCCGCCGATGATCTCGACGGGTAGCGTCGCTTCGACCGCATCGAAATAGCGTCCGCCGCCATGCCCCACCAACAACACGGGATCGAACCGCGAGCGATCCAGCCCCGTGATCAGTTCGGTGAGTACCCGGTGCGGACCTGCGTCGTCGAGATCGGGACTGGCGATCACGAGCCGCAATGTCATCGAAACGCGCCGTCGCGATAGGCTGACAGGGCCTTGTCGAGGCGCCGTTTCGCTACGGCGCTCCCCAGCGGCCCCATCGCCAGCAACGCACGTAGCTGTGCGATCCGCGTCGATCGACCGACAAGACCGGGATAGGCCGCGCGGCCGAAATCGAGCCCGCGCCTCGCCAGTTTCCGCTCGCCCTCGGCCACGAGCCTCAGGCCGCGTAGCGCGATGTCCTGTTCGATGAACGCGGCTGCCAGATCCGTCTTGTCGAGCCCCGCTGCGTCCAGCACCGCGGGATCGATGTCGAAGGTCGCCCGATACTGGTCCATCAAATGCTTGAGCGCGCCCGAGGCCCGCTGTCCCGCCTGCTGGTTGGCGTCGTGGACCCGATAGGAGAAGAGCGGCGCGTCGATGAAGAAGGCCTCATCCGCGATCGCCAACAAACGCCATGCGAACATCTTGTCGGGATTGTAGAGATAGCCGCCGACATAGCCCTCCAGCGCCTCGTAGAGCTTACGCGGATAACAGGTGGTGGCGAACGCATAGGGCGTCTGCAGCACCGACAAAGCGTCGCGAAGAACGTCCCTGGCCGCCGCGCGATAGACCGTGTGACCGATCTGCTCGCTGAGCTCCGGATCGATCTTCGCCGAGGACCAGAAGCGTTCGGGGAAGCCGCCAGAACCCGTTTTCCTGCCCTCGCCATCGATGATGTTGACGGTCGAACCGAAGATCGCCCGTTCGGACGCCGGGCCGAGCGCGTCGGCGAGGGCCCGATAGGCAGGCAATGCCTCGGGCTCCGCCAGATCGTCCGAGGACAGGAGGATCATGCGATCCCCGCTCGCTCCCCGCGTCGCCCGATCGAGATTGCCGGCAAAACCGACGTTCGTCGCATTCCGGCGCAGCTCGATCCGATCGTCGTCGAGCGCTTCGACCACCGCAACGCTGTCGTCGCTGCTCGCATTGTCGGCGACAATCACCTCGACGTCCGCATCCTGCGTCAGAACGCTGCGGAGGGTCTCGCCGACGTAGCCGGCGTAATTATAATTCGGGACACAGATGCTGAACTTCATGTTTTATCCGCTATGGTGCGAGGCTTATCGGATTCGGATTTCTTTTAGGGGGTGGTCAGGTCAGCGCAACCGGAGTGGCGACACGAGGCTGCGCAGCGCTGCAAGTCGGCAATGAACGAATTGATCGAAACACCCGCACCGGGCGAGCGTCCCGTCGCTGACCCGCGCACGGTCGAGGAGCGCGAGATTGCGCCCTATCGGCAGCTATGGGCAGGCTTTGCGGCGAACGATGAGGAGCGCGAACGGGTCGCGGCGGGCGGGCTCGTCACATCGCTGATGGCGCTGGCACTGCGCGAAGGGGTCGTGGACGGCGTCGTCCTGTCCCGCGCGGATTTCTCCAGCGGCGACATCGGCCATTCGATCGACATCGTCACCGATCCCGACGAGGTCCAGCGATACGGCAAGAGCGTCTATTTCAACATTCCGATCGAACGCGAGTGGCGTCGCCTCGAACAGTTCGACGGTCGGCTGGGGCTGGTCGGATTGCCGTGCCAGACCCGCATCCTTCGTAGCCTGCAGGCCAAGGGCACGCGGCTGCAGAACGTCGAACTCGTCGTTTCGCTGTTCTGCGGTCACAACAACGAGGTCGATCTGTGGCATCTCGTGCTCGAACGGCTGGGAATCGACCGACGTGACATTGTCGATATGCGCACGAACCGCCAGTACATGCGCGGCGGGATCGAACTGGAAAAGGCCGACGGCCGCGTCATCGAAATCCCCTTCCGCGAATTCAACACCTTTCGGCGGCTGTGGCTGTTCTCGAAGGACCTGTGCCGCCACTGCCCCGAACATCTCGGCGCGGAGGCGGATCTCAGTATCGGCGACATCTTCATTCCCGACTTTCTCGACGCGAATATCAAGCACAGTTCGCTGGTCGTCCGCACTCCGGCGGCGGAGAAGCTCGTCTCGATGGCGATGGAAAAGGGGGTCGTGTCGCTGAAGGAGGTGCCGGCCCGAGCCATCTACAAGGCCCAGAAGCCGCTCATCGTGACGTCGGGCGACGACAAGGCGCGCTACTACGCCAACCGGATGTTTGGGCACAAGGCGAAGAAGCCGGCGGACGGCCCTTTCCGTCTTCGGGCCTTTCTTTCCTATGCCTTATTGATGGGCAACGACCGCGCCTCGCGTACTCGCGTCGGCCGCTGGGCTTTCCTGAAGGCGCCGACCGTTCTTCTCTACGGCTATATCAAGGTGCTCAACCTGCTGAAATCGCGTCTCGATCCGATTCCGCGCGAGCGGCTGGAAGGGCCCTCGACCGATGCCATCGAGGCGCCTCGACGCACCTGACGGTATTGCGGTCAGCGCAACTCGATCTCTCCGAACCGCCTGCCGAGCACGCGAGCGAACTCTGCCCGTGCCTTCGCGATCGCATCGTCCTGCGCTTGCAGTCGTGCTTCCCGGTTCGCAGTCACAGCGTCGATGCGCTCGAGAATGCGGTCCTGCCAGTCTTCGCCCTCCATCCGAATGGGCTCGTCGCCCATTCCGATCATGTTGAAGAAACCGGTCAGCTTGAACGTTCCCGTCTCGACCGGAACGATCGGCACGCCTGCGACCAGACCCAGCACGCAGGTATGGAGCCGCGAGCTCACGACGACGTCGAACTGCGACAGCAAGCGCGCATATTCGTCGAAGGGCAGGGTGCGTCCCTCCGCGCTGACCCCGTCCATCGACAGGTATCGGCTCCAGAAGGGGTGATCGGTGGTCCATTCGTTGCTGGTCAGCGTGACGGGCTCGCGTTCGACCAGCCGCGCGACCAGCGCATTCCACGGCTCGACGAGGTCGTAATGGTTGACCTGTAACGCGTTGATGGCGAGCGCGAGCCCGCGTCCGCCGCGCTGCTCGGCCCGTTCCACCGGCGCCATGGTCGCCCCGTCGGGAAGGATGACGGGGTCAGCTGCGCCGCCATTGGCGGCGAAATGGCGCCTGCTTTCCTCGTCCCGAAATTCGACGAGGTCGCACTGATCGAGGACGTGTCGGGCAATCCGCAACAACGCGGGATCCTCGATCTCGTAGCTCAGATTGACGAACGCCACCGGCACACCTGCCAGCTGCGCACAGCGCGTCTCGAGCAGATAGTGAAGGGCGGTGTCGGTGGCGCGATTGTAGAACTCGCCCGCCGGATTCACCACCAGGAGGCCCGCATTGCAGAGGTAGGACAATCGGTCGAGGTAGGCGCCGCGCCCGACCCCCAACTGCATCAACCGACCGCGAAGATTGAGCATCCGGCGCAGTTTCAGGAACCGGACCGCCTGCTTCTGCGAGGCATCGTGCCGCACCGTGCCGGTCGAAGGATCGCGATCGGGACGCTCCGGCACGGCGGCAACGAGCTTTTCGGCGATCCGATCGAAGGCGGCGACCGGATCGCGGTCCTTCGCGATCGAAGAGAGGCGGTAGCGCTTAAGATAGGCGGGGCCACGTTCGACCAAACGGACGCTACGCTCGGGATAGCAGTCCACGAGAAAATCGCGCCAGGCGATCGACAGCGCCTGGTTGCCCTGGTTCTGGGTCGCGGTCTTGGTGACGAGCACCACGGGGCGCGAACGGTCGGTCATCAAGAGGGTATAATCGTCTTTCGTAGCCTTGCCGAGACTTTTCTAAAGCTTTAACACGACTTCTATCAGACCGAAATTCAAAGAACATCCATAGTAAATACGGTTGATAAATCTATAATATGAGGCGATCAAAATGACTTTACAAATGGATAAGGAAGAGTCCGGCAGTCCAAGATTTGCTCTTGTGATACAAGGGCCCTTGATTTCAGAGGGCAAGGACGGAAAAGCGTTCTCGCGCGAAGGCACCGGTAAGGTGATAAAAGAAGAGATCGTTCGACACGATTGTCGCGACGAAATACAATCGACAATCTCAAAATACAGATATTTGTTTGATGATCGAATAGTCATTTCGACATGGAATGATGGCGTCCCATTTACGGTAGAGGGCGCCACTATACTTCGACTTGATGACGAGGGTAATGATGCTGGTCGTCGGCGAGGCGATACGCAATTAAGGTACAACATATTTCGTAGCTATCGGTCGGCAAAGGCTGGGGTTGACGAAGCCGTTAGAAAATTCTCTCCCGATTATATTATCAGAATAAGATCGGATCAGAGTCTCGATCTTTCTTCCATATCGAAAGCGATAGAAAGCGAAGATCCAAAATATCTATGGGCGCCGGGTTGTTATCGTGCAGACTTTGGCCTGATGGATTTCTATTTTGCGGGTAGCACCTCTGCTATGGTAGACTTTCACGATTCATTGCTCCCTAGGGATCTTCGAATATTTTGCAGCAGAAATGTACATCTTGATATTCCTCTCAAAATGATTTTTGCTGAAGCCGACTCTGACGATTTTCCTTATTGTTTTCCAATAAGAAGCAGGATCGATAGTTTTCCTAATAGGACGGCTGAACTGATCGATAAACTATACGATCAAAAAGTACGCTTATTGGGCATTGAAGTGATCAAATCTCTCCGATGGCGAGGATCGTCAGTAGTACCCGATCTCATCGATCGGAAGGCTCAAAACACTCATTCTTTCGATCATAAACTTTCAGTGAGGGCTGCGCCGCATTCATCAAAAGGTTTGATGGCTGCAATTGCCGGCATAAATTGGCATCTCTTTTATGAAGCAATCCAGAGGCTAGACCATAAAGAGAGCATCAAAGACTATCAGCTAATATTATCGAAAGCATTTAAGCTTCTTGTCCGAATCCGGTCTTTCTATAGGCCGTCCAAGCACTAAAAATTAGCTCATCTAGTCTTGTGTCTTATCATTGGCAGCCAATACCTTGAAGATATCCAAAGGGCTATTGCACAAAGGAAGCCAGCGCTCAAAAAGCGTGCCATCCAATCTTCGTTTTGTGAGACGGTAAAAAATCTTGATGGCAATTCTGCGGTTAGAGCAATCGCCGCACCCATGGCCCAACTAGGGAGCATAATGGCGAACCGTTCAACCCGATTGCCAGCGAAACGTCGATCAACTTTATCCCCGACAAACAACGGCGCTATAAGGTAGGTAAATCCGACCACCCAAGCGATAGCAGAAACGCCCTCATCTGCGAAAAACAGAAGCAAACTCAAGAAAATCGTAAGCACAATCCAATTTCGCTTCTGCATCGCGACAATCGATCCGCGAGCATAAGAGAAGCCGTCGAGATAGGACCTCGCGATTTTGAGCGGCAGGACTGCTGCAAGTATTGTGAATGGGAGGACTACTGCGCCCCATTGTGCGCCGAGCAGGACGGCCACGACCGGTTCGCGCAGCGCGATGGCCGCGCCCGCCATCAGGCTGGATACCAGCGTGATGAGCCGCAATCCGTTGCGCACGTTCGCCGCGGCCACGTCGTCGTCGAGTGTGCGTTGCCCGACGAATGCCTGCCGCACCACTTGTTCGAGCAGGCCGAAAGGCTCCTTCATCTGCGTCGTCAGGCTGTAGGCGCGGCTGTAGATGCCGGCCGCCGTCGGGCCGAGAAAGATACTGGCGAACAACGTATCGAGATTGGCCCACGCCCACACCTGTGTCTTGGTGACGAGACTGGCACCGCCGCTGGAGAAGGCGCGCCTCGGTCGAAACGCCGCCGGAACGCGCAGCGAGATGCCCGATCGCACGACGATATAGGCCATCGTCACGAGCTGGACGAGGATATCGGCCAGAACCAGGCTCCAGAAGCCGAAGTCCAGGAGCGCCAGTGCTATTGCCGTCGCACCGAACAAAAAGCCGGTAATCGGCATGGTCAGCGAAATGACCGCGAAGCGATGTGTGCGGCGCAGCACGGCTGTGCCCGCGACGGTGAACGGCTGGATCAGCAGGCACAGCGCGGTGACCGGCAGCACCTCGCGAAAGTTCGCGGAACCCAGCGTCTCCGCCGCCACGCTTCCGAGCAGGACGAGAAGCAGCCCGAGGCCCGCCATCAGCAGCATCCCGGTCCAGATCAGATTGGCCAAGCCTTCGGCATCCAGATCGTCGTCGCGGATGGCGGGCACGTCGATCAGCCCCTCCAGCACCGCCCGCGCCGCTGCGACGAACACCGCGACGATCGCGAAAATTCCGAAGTCCGCAGGCGTCAGCAGCCGGGCGAGAACCGCCGTTGCGCCGACTGTGATCGCCAGGCGCACGATCTTGGCCGAAAACAGCTGTGCACCGGCCATCCCGACCATTCGGCCGATATTGCGGTCATCGCCCCTGGCAAGGGTCATCGCGCGTCCGCCGCCTGCGCCGCCACCAGTCGCAGGGCGTTGGCGAACAACGTCTGCTGCCGCTCCGGATCGTCGCCGTGCAGCGGGACCATAGACAGGAACAGCGACACCATCAGCGCCCCGACCACCGGATCGTCGAACGCGACCCCCGCCGCCCGCATGCCGAGAAACTCGCGCTCCAGCCAATCGCGGCGATCGTTGTCGTCAACGACAAGCTCGAAGGCTCCCAAGTCTGAGCGGGTGGCGACGAGCTGTCCGGCCATGATCTGGTCGTAGCGTCCCACGATACTGTGACCCAGCTTGGCGATGTCGTAGCGCGCATCGCCGAACAACGTCGCCTTGCCGCGCACCAGTCCGCGCGGATCGATCAGCATGATGCGGTCCGCCCGCGGGTCGAACAGGATGTTCGAGAAACAGAAGTCCCCGTGCATGATCGAGGCGGGACGTTCGGACGCGTCCTCGATCCTCGCGCGGACACCTTCGTAGATCGTTTCCAGGGTGCCGACCGACTGCCCGTTGATCGTCAGCGGCGCGTCCCTTCGCGGCATGGTCTCGGGATAGTCGCGCAACCGCTCGCGCAACTTGTCGATCCCCAGCCACACCAGTCCGCTGTCCTCGTCCCGTGTTTCCTGCGCCGCGCGTTCGAGAAACTCCCGGCAGCTTTCGAGAATCTTGCGCCAGACGATCCGCGGCGGACGCGCGAGCGACAATTCCGCCAACGAGGGAAAATGAGCGTAATGGGTCTCATATTGTCCGCTCGGCGCTTCGCCGTAATGACGCACCATCCGCGCCGTGAACGGTTGCAGCGAGGCGGGCACGGTCGCCAGCCAGTTCGCTTCGGCGTCGATCTTCTCGGTCTGCTCGCTGCGCTTGGTGACCGTGTAATCGTCGATCTCCAGCGCATTGAAATGGCGCGCGGAGGCCAGGTCGTGGCGCGAGGAATAATAGGTCTTCAGATGACCGAAATCGAGCGCCGCAATATCCTCGCGTGCCGCGACGTCACGATCCTGGGCATAGAGATGGAGCGCCTTCACGAACCGGAAGTCGCTCCGCGACAGGCATTTGAGAAACCCCTGCGTGTCGCCGATCGCGAAATAGCCGCTGAGGATGCGGGCCTCGTCGCTGTCGCCGCCGCGCAGGGCATCGCTGTGCAGGGCCGTCACGCGATCGCCGTCGGTCTCGACCGTGCCCCACCGATATTGCTCGCTCACCCGTTCGATCGATACGCCGTCGTGGGTACAGGTCGCGGGCGCGTCGACCAGCGTGTCGCCGTGAACGATCTCGATCCCCGGGCCCATTCCCATTTCCAGTACCGACTGGAACACCGACATGCCGAGCGACTTTCGGGGATCGATCCGCACGACACGGACGCCGGCTTCGTCCAGAAATCGCGCCTGCGCGGCCTCGAGATCGAAATCGTGGGGTAGCGAAAGGGTGACGTCGGCGTCGCCGGGCAGCCGCGCGAGTTGGTGGCGGACGAGGTAGGTGGGGCCCACGGGCAGAAATGCCGGGGGGATGCGACCGAACTCTGCCTGCATCTCCTCGCCGACGTAGGCGCCAGAGGTAATGAGGATGGGGCGGCTCACTGCGATCCGTCCGGTTCCGCGGCCCATTCGCTGGGTCGCTTGCCGTGCGCGCTCACGTAGAAACCGTCGTTTCCGCACCACGGCTTGCCCATGTGGATGAAATCGAACGGAATGTCATGCCGCGCGAGCCATTCCAGAAGGATGGGCAGGGTGCGATGATTGATCGTGCCGATATCGCCCGAATGCGTCCGCATGTTGCGGGCGCTGTAGAGGATGATCTTGTGGCCCGCCGCCCGGGCGGCGCGAACCTTGGCGACGACGTAATCGCGCGGCGCGCGGTCGGCATAGCCTTCGCCCGATCCGTTGCGCGTCAACGTGCCGTCGACATCGAGAATGATCCGCATTGAACACCCCTTGCTCCGATATGGGCATTATCAAGCCATGCCCGCAAAGCGAACCGCCTAATTGTCGAAAAAGGGGAAGAAAAATGGTGGACGCACTAGGGCTCGAACCTAGGACCCGCTGATCAAGAGCCCATGGCAAATCTAACGATTTCAAGCCACCTCCGACAATCGGGACGACTTCGAGCCCTGTTGCGTCCCCCGTGAAGAATTTTCGTCGGAATGCTTCAAAGGGATGTTTCCATAATCCCAAGAATGCTCGGAACTCGCGATCGTTGTGATGGCATGCGAGGCGAAAGGGCGGTTCGTATCGAAGCCCGCCAATTCGAACCTTTTAGGATCGGCGCGATGATAAAGCTGGAACGAGAGGCGCTCCGGCCTACGCGGATTGACTGATAGCCATAGCACATACCTCAAAAGACCTGTTCTTGGGTGAAAGCGTGTCGCCGGAGCACGTCTGCTTGCAACTTGCCTCCAATATTGTGCGAACAGTCTAGGGTTGGCCTGAAGACACGCAGCGGCGCTGGTCAAAGCGTCCGCAACCCGTTGATCAGATTCACGCACGTTTTTCTGCGGCCTGTAAAAGGGGCGGTGAAGCTGGGACCTTGCATTCCAATTAACATTGTCTCGGCTAAAGCGGCAGTCGCCCGCAAAGGGCGTAGCAGGCGGAACATCGACAGGTCCCTTCAAGTCAAACTGCTGTTATACCTCTAGAATTCATGATTTGTAAATAAGAACGCTGTGGGATATGTTTTTTGCGTAGAGTAACAGTGGGGGCGTCCTTCTTTCGCAGCAACAATCGTGCTGCACTTCGATTACATACGCCATTCCGACGGCTTTTCTCGTTTGGTGAAAGCCGCGGTCGACCCGGTGATTCTGCAATGCTCGGTTTCTGCCTGCGGGCGACAACAGACATGAGGGGGATAGCATGAGACTGATTTTGACAGAGCGTGGCGAAGACGCGGAGATCGGCGGCGACAATGTTGAGGTTACAGGGACCACATCTGGCGGCGAAGTCATCAAGGTCCTTCGGGGCGACGTGACGTTCGACGCCAGTTTCAATCGTGGCGGTGACACGATTATTTTGGCCGGTGTCTCTAGCGATTATCTCGTGAGAGCCGTCGGCACCGTCTTGGTACTCGAAGGGCCGACGGGCACGATCCGCATCCCTGCCGGCGCCATTGGCATGGAACTCGGCTTTGCGAACGAGGATGGCACCCAAACGCTTGCGTTCGATACTTCGGGTGCGACACCGGTCCTGAAATGGGGCTCATTCGTAATCACCTCCAACCCGACGATCCTTGGAGACCTCCCCTCGGAGGGATCTTCTCTTACGGAGGGCGTTGAGACACTCTACGGCACGGAGGCGGATGATTTCATTCGGGCTACAGAGCGAACGCTGAATGCCGGAGACGTCTTGATCGACGAATTTGGCGGAAGCGATACGTTGGAAATCCGTAGTGCTACAGACAATGCGTTCAATAATATAACCGCAAATGGATTTGAAAGCGTCGTCCTTATCTCTGATAGTTCGATATCTTTAAATATGACAGGTTTCTCGTCGGTACAGTCTATTACAATCAAGGGATCTGGAGACTTCGATCTTGACGGTGTCTCTCTCTCATACGATCAGTTTGTTAATCTAGAAGATGTTTCTGGGTCGGTGGATATTAGTTTTGTCAATGACACTTTCGAGCGTTCACTTCGTATGGATAATGCGAACCTAGATATTTTAAAGATACAAGATACGAATTCCGAAAGAACGCCGGAATTTGTAATAGATCGCGACTCCACAATTCAATTTCTCAGTGTACAGTCGAATGTAATTCGCGTTTCGGGAAGCGGCGATTTCGAAATCGCCAACTACCTTATTGAAGGAAAACAGTCCTTCAATGTATACGCTGCATTTCATACTGGAAATCTGAAAATCAATGGTGTGACTCAGGCTGCGATCGGATCTTTATCAGGCAATGACGAAATTATCGGTTCAGAATTCGGCGAAGACCGCCTCGTGATCAATTATGGGCGTAGTTTCGACGACGGAGGTCTCTTCTCTGGATTTGAACGGATTAGTGTTAGTGCAGATGCCGGGCAGGCGATGCAATACACTCTAAACGACTTAAACGCCCCCAGTGACTTTTCTGAAATGTTTTTTCAGGTTTATCAGATTGTTGAGGCCGATGCAGATGGATTTGGTCTTCAGTTACTCGCTGGCGAGACGGCCGGTGATCGTTCGTACGAAGTCAGAGTTTTTGGATCTTTTCTAGCTGATTACATTGTTGTTGACGGGGTTCAGGGAGACTCCGTTTATGCTGGCCGGGGCGACGATATCATAGTTGCAGGGTCGAGCGGCGGAAATGGCGATCGTGTTCTAGGTGAGGAGGGTGATGATACGATCACCCTCATTGGTGGTAATAACTACGCCGACGGCGGGGCGGGCGACGATCTAATAGTCGGCGGCAGCGGGCTTGATCAAATCTTTGGAGGATCTGGAAACGACGACCTTTCAGGTGGTGGAGGAAATGATCGTCTCGACGGGCAGGATGGAACTGACATTCTGAATGGCGGCTCGGGCAACGACTGGCTCGAGGGCGGTAAGGGCAACGACACAATTATTACCGGATCGGGCGCCGACACTGTTTTTTATTCGAATGCTGACATCCCGTTCGTTGATACGGTCACCGATTTTTCGAGCGAAGACGAGATTGGATTCGCGTTCGACATGGATGGTGATGGCGTCACCGATAATTTTACATTCTATGGCAGCTTCACTTCTATGGCGGATGCAGAGGCGGCGCTTGCCGATGGTGTCGGCCAAGGGCAGCGCAACATTTTCTTCGTTTCGGATGCGAACGGCGGCTACGTCTATGTCGACCTGAACGACGATGGTGTGATCACCGACGGGGTCGACTTCAAGGTCTACCTGGAAGGGGTTAGCTCGGTCGAAATCGAGAACTTCAGCCTATGGACGCCCACCGCAGTGGCACCCCAGGAGAATCTGATGATAGCTCCGCAGGACAATATCTTCGTTCACCAAATGAGCGATTACCCCTTGGCCTAAAGGCAGCGGCCGGCGTCCCCCTGGAGGTCGGCCGCACCACTTATGCCATGGATGAAATCAGACATCTGCAAAATAGAATTGGGGGCACTTCAATGCGTATCACCATTCTCTTCTCGGCGTTTTTTGGCATGATTGCTGCGGCGCCCGAGCCCGCCGTCGCTCAATCGGAACGTCCGATCGTCGGGGTTTTTAAGATGGAAGATTTGGCCGGCACTGGGCAGTCCAATACCTTCTCGACCATGATCGAGACTTCGATCGCATCGACCAACAAGTTTCGTGTCATGGAGCGTGCCCGGCTGAGCCGTTTGATGGAAGAACAAGCGCGAGCGCAAGGCGGTGTCGTCACCAGCAATTCGCCCGACCGCATGGGGGGCTTCGAGGGTATCGATTACCTCATCTACGGTACGATCACGTCGGTATCATCCACGTCAAAAACGGATGTCGGCGCGTCGATCGTCGGCGGTCTCCTCGGCTCGCGGAATTCGAGCTGCAAGAAGGGTACGGTTCGACTCGAGGCCGATATCAAAATTACCGACGCGAACACCGGTGAGGTGCGCTACGTCACCCGCATTGCCGAAACGCAAGAAGGCAACACTGTGTGCGACGGCGACTCACAATATGACGTTTCTGCTCTGATGCGCTCGGCCGCGGACAACATTGCGACGGGACTCGTCACGACGATTTATCCGATCCAAGTCGCTGCCGTTCAGTCGGGCGGAATTGTCGTCCTGAATTACGGTGAAGGCGCCATGCGTGTTGGCGATACGCTCAGCTTATATGAGCAGGGCGAGGCAATTCTAGATCCGGCAACTGGCGAAGTTCTAGCTTCGAACGAGACGTTTCTGGGTACGGTCGAAGTCACCGACGTTCAGGCCAGAATTTCGAAAGCACGCATGATCAGTGCGTTCGCACAATCTCCGCGTGTGGGTTCGATCGCTCGTCCCTCCCTTGCGTCGAAATAGGTTCTTCGATGTTGGCGAAGACGCTTTTGTTCGTCGGCGCAATGCTGATGCATTGCGCCGCGATACCGGCCGCACATGCCCAGCAACGAGTTTCGATTGGGGAGATCGAGGCGGCGCAATTCTGTCAGTATTTCCGAGAATATTCGGACGATAGTGCGCTTCTCGCATCGCCGAGTATGATTGCTGCTGTGCGATCCTTTAGAAGTTGGATCGTCAAGGATTGCGTCTCCGAATTCCCAACACTCCGGCAACAGGTCGAAGCGATGTTGGCGTCTAGCCCCGTGGTGGGCGTCGGTGGGCATGGATGGACAATCGATATTGCGCTGACCGCTCTCGTCGATGGGGGAGTGGCCATGGCGCCTGATCCCGGACAGAATGGCTATGCGATCTCAAGTTCTTCGAGCGAAGTGACCCTCAGCTTTATCGTCCGCGATCGTAGTGGAGCGAGCATTGGCGGGCGGTCGATGAACGTACCGATAGAGACCGGACATGACATACGAGCAGGTTCGGTGCGCTCGACCGGTGCAGTGGCGCCGGAAACGGCCTATAACCGAATGCATCGCGAAATCGCGCGTCGCATTGCTCGTGACGTCAGCTTCCTGGTCGAGCCGCTGGAGGTCGTAAGCGTTGACGATGATCTTGTCGCGTTGAATTACGGCTCACCCTTGCTCGAAACGGGCGACCAACTGCGTATTGCCTCGGCCGGCGACCTGGCAACGATGGCCTTCCGTGTTGCAAACGCGTCGAGCAATCGCGCGATCGCTGAAATGGACGGCGATTATGATTCGAGGCTGGTCGAAGTCGGGGCGGCGGTGTCGGTCGCCGAAGGCGGATCGCAGGAATCTCAAGCAAGGCGCTACCGTCGCAAGCGCCTGCCTTGAGCGAGCCCTCTACCTACGGATGACTAGATGTTCAGCCTGTTTATGGCCGTCCATCACGGCACCGGCCTGCAAGTTTGGTGGATGTCGAGCAATTTATCCTCGAAGCCATAGCCGCACCGGGCTGCAAGTTTTACCGCAAAGCGCTCGAAATAAAGCAATCGAGAAAGCGATGAACGCAGTCCGCAAGGACGTACGCGCGGAGGTTCGGTGGTGAGTCGTACAGCCGAGCCACGCGTGGAGACGATCCACCTTCGATCCCCGAGGGGTTCGTCGTGAAGGAATAAGTCTAAAGTCTTATTCTCTGCATAGCGAGCTCTGCGGAGTAAGGGAAAATAAGGTCCCTTCCCCCCGTAGCCATTCGTCCTAAAAATCGCGTTTTCGCTTTATGCCATCTCTAAGCGATAGGTTATGCTAAAACGAACTCATCGCTCGTCTCGTTGCTATCGCTTCTTTCGCGGGTCACTTGGACCCCTAGTGGTAACAGGATACGGACGCTTTCAGATAGATCGCTTCTACATCGCACCTTCCACCCACATCTAGGAAGACGAGTTTTCCGCCCGTGTTCAATGCGTCCTCATAGTAGACACATTCGTAGCATTAGCGGATCTTGATCCGGATATCCTGATCGTCGACATTGCACAAAATAGGCTTTTTTCCGCGCAACCGATGCCTCGTAAAATTTTGCATCCGCCGGTGCGGGCAAAAACCAAGCGGCAACGAATGTTTAGGTCGAGCAAATTGCTTTCATATCGAAGCCCCCCGGAGATACCAGACACGCTAGTGGCAAAGGCTATTGATTCATTACTGCCGAGACTTTTTTGGAACCGGGCTATCATGCCTGATGGAAGTGGAACGGGGCACGTAGCCGCCTTTCGACGTCGCTTCCTTAAACCGTGCTTGCTGCGCGACTATTTTCCCATTTTCGCGCTACCGAAGGCCGATGGCGGATCATGCCAAAAACGGCGGGAAAAAATGGTGGACGCACTAGGGCTCGAACCTAGGACCCGCTGATTAAGAGTCAGCTGCTCTACCAACTGAGCTATGCGTCCACACTGTCGCGAATGCGGGTCGTTGCCCGCGCGAGCCGCGGCCAATAACGGGCTCGATATCGCATTGCAACAATTAAGTCGCCTATCCTCCCGTCAATCCGTCGCGCCGGCGGCGGTCGGCCCGCTTGGACTGCCGGTCGAACGCGATCAGAAGCCCGACCATCAGCATGGTCGTCATCACCACCGAACCGCCGTTCGACACCAGCGGCAGAGGAATACCGACAACGGGGGCAAGACCCATCACCATCATCAGGTTGATCGCGACGTAGAAGAAGATCGTCATCGTGAGCCCCGCCGCAGCAAGCTGCGCGAACCGGGTCTTGGCCCGCCGCGATACGCTCATGCCCCAAGCGATCAGGCCCGCGAAGGCGCAGATCAGCACCGTTCCGCCGACGAGACCCCACTCCTCGACGATCGCGCTGAACGCGAAATCGGTGTGTCCCTCGGGAAGATATTCGAGATGGCTCTGCGAGCCTTGCATATATCCCTTGCCCCACATGCCGCCCGATCCGATCGCGATCTTCGACTGGGTGAGGTTGTAACCGGCGCCCAGCGGATCGGCCTCAGGCTCGAGGAAGATGAGGATGCGCCGCTGCTGATAGGGTTCGAGGAACTGGATCGCGATCGGGATGAGCGCCGCCACCGCGGCCAGGCCGCCCGCGAAATACCACCACGGCAGCCCCGCGAGAAACATGACCACGATCCCGCCGAGGATCAGCACCAGAGCCGTGCCGAGATCGGGCTGGACCAGGGTCAGCCCTGCCGGGAGCCCCGTCAGGATGGCCGCCGGCCAGATCGCCCGCCACTTGTTGAGATCGCCCGTCGGCAGAAGATCGTAGAAACGTGCCAGGATGAGTACCAGCACGGGCTTCATGAATTCGGACGGCTGCAGCTTCATGAACCCAAGGTCAATCCACCGCTGTGCCCCCATGCCGACGAAGCCGACGAACTCGACGGCCACGAGCATCGCCAGAATGACGACATAGGCGAGGGGGGTCAGGGTCTTGACCCAGCTTTCCGGCACGTAGCTCACGCCCAGCGCCACGAAGAACATGAAGGTGAAGATCGCACCCTGTCGCAGCGCCCATGGTTGCAGAGAGCCACCGGCGGAAGAATAGAGATGCGCGATCCCGAACGTGCCGATCAGCAGCACGACGACGATCGCCCCCCACGGCAGTCGCGCCAGCGGCGCCGGGATGATCCCGTTGAACATCAGGTGACGTCGTTCCCGGCCAGCGGATCGCGGCCCGCTGCCCGGGCTTCGGCAATATCGAGCACGCGCTGCTGGAACGCCGCCTGGCGCTCGGCGAGCGAGCCGCCCCATTGCTCTTCATATTCGGCGAGCCGCTGCATCGCCTGTTCCTTGTCGAACAGGAAGGTCAGCACGTCGCGCGCCACCGGCGTGGCCGCGCCCGAGGTCCCGCCATGTTCGATCGTGATGCACGCGGCGTAGCGCGGCTCGTCGAACGGTGCGTAGCAGACGTAATGGCCGTGATCCTTGTACTTCCACGGCACATTCTTCCCGTCGCCGAGCGCAAGCCGGACGACCTGGCTGGTACCGGTTTTCCCCGCCACCTCGACGCCCTCGACCGGAACGGCAGACACGCCCGCTGTCCCGGCGGAATTGACCACTCGCCACATCGCTTCGCGCGTGACCGCCAGATGTTCGGGATCGAACCCTTCCATCATCGGTGCCGGCTTCTTCGACACGCCGATCAGATTGGGGAGGATCGCACGACCGCTCGCGATCCGCGCGGTATGCACCGCCAGCTGCAGCGGGTTGAGGATCACATATCCCTGACCGATCGCGCTGTTGAGCGAATCCGCGCCGGTCCACTTCTGATCGTATTTCTCGCGTTTCCACTCGCTGGTCGGCACCGTGCCATAGCTCTGACTGACCAGCGGCAGGTCGTACTGCATCCCGAGCGTCAGTTCCTTGGCGACCTCGGCGAACGCGTCGTAGCCGAGCCGGTGGCTCATCGCGTAGAAATAGGTGTTACAGCTCTTCATCACCGCGTCGTACATGTTCATCGAACCATGACGCTTGAGGCAGCGGAAGAAACGATTGCCGAGCTGGTAGCCGCCGGGGCAATTCACCCGTTCCTCGGGGTCGATCCCGGCGCGCTGAATCGCCAGCGTCGCCATCGGCTTCAGCGTGGAGCCCGGCGGATAGAGCGAACTTACCGTCTTGTTGACCAGCGGGCGCCGTTCGTTCTCCGACAGCATCTGCCATTCGACCTGTCCGATCCCGTCGGAAAAGCTGTTGGGGTCGTAGGCGGGCATCGAGGCGAGGCAAAGGATGTCGCCCGTCAGGCAGTCGATCACGACCACCGCGCCACTTTCGTTCCCGAGGCGACGCGCCGCATATTCCTGCAGATCGACGTCGATCGACAGTTGCATGGTCTCGCCGGACCGGTCGGGCTTGGGCTCGAGCTCGCGCACCAGCTTGCCACGCGCCGTCAATTCGACGCGTTGCCCGCCGGGTTGTCCGCGAAGGCCTTTCTCGAGCACCTGCTCGAGGCCTTCTTTCCCGATCTTGAAGCCGGGGGTCAGCAGCAATGGATTCTTTTCTTCCGCGACATATTCCTCGCGGCTCGCCGTCCCGACGTAGCCGACGAGATGCCCGACCGCGGCCCCAGCCGGATAATAGCGCGAGAAGCCCCGCTGCGGCAGGACGCCTTCGAGGTCGGGCAAGCGCACCGAAACCGCGGCATAGCGGTCGTAATCGACGTTCTCGGCCAGCTGAACGGGCTGATAACCCGATTTGCCGCCCAATTCGGTCTCGATCCGGTCGATCTGTTCGGGATTGAGGTCGAGCAGGCTCGCCGCCCGGTTCAATGTCACGTCCAGCTTCCCCTCGGGGACCTGGTCGGCAACGAGGTCGACGCGAAAGTCCGAGCGGTTGATCGCGACGGGCTTGCCGTTGCGATCGACCATCCACCCGCGCCGCGGCGGAACGATGATCATCTGGACGCGATTGTCCTCTGCCATCGTCTGGTAATACTGGTTCTGGCTGATCGACAGATAACCGAGCCGCGCGACCAGCGCGGTGCCGAGGATCGCCTGTGCGCCGCCGACCACCATCGCCCGCCGCGAAAAGGCGTTCTTGCGCTGGTTCTCGGTCACCCGATTCGGTTTTTTCGGCTGCTTGGCCATGCCCCTTGTCCTGCCTGTCGTCTCGCTGGCGCCTATTTGCGCAATCGGTATCGATCGAGCATCGCGACGATGCCTGCCATGACCGGAAAGAGCAAAGAAGAGATGACGATCGGCGCAATGATTACATTAAGCGGCATTGCAGCACCCTGAATGGCGGCGATCCAGAGCTGGATGAATTCGGCGATCGAAATCAACAGGATGGCAACGAACCAGTCGGTGAAGAAGGTGCCGCGGATGCGACGCGCGTCCATGACGTCGAGGACGATCAGCGCGATCGTGAAGCACACCACCGACAGGCCGAGCGGGTGAAGCGTGATGAGATCATTGAACAGCCCCAGCGGAATGGCCGCCCAGTTGGGAAAGGGGTCGGATCGCTGCAACCGCCACGCGATCAGCGCCATCAACCCGAAATCGGGCCACCATCCGGTTGTCGACATGGCCGGGATCAGCGCCAGCATTCCCGCCACCACCACGCTCACCGCGGGCAGGGCTTCGGCATTCTTGCGCGGGCCCTGTTCGAAGGCACTCGGGCGTCGCTGGCGACGGCGCAGGATCATTCGGTGCCCGTCAGCGGTGCCTCGAACCCGCTCAGGGAGTCGGGTTCATAGGGGGGGAAGACGATCGCGACCGACGATTGTGCGGGCGTTGCGATCGGGACCGCAATGGCGCCGTCGTCGTCCAGCCGCAGGACGCGGGCCAACGGGACGAGCGGCGGATAAAGGCCGCCGGTACCGCTGGTGATGACGATGTCCCCCGGCTCGAACGGATTGCGTCCGACTTCCAACGGACGAAGGTCGATCGTCCCTTCGCCGCGTCCGCGCGCGATGACCGGCTCGTCGGTGCGGAGGATCCGTCCCGGCACGATCAGCGCGCGATCGGTCACCAAAAGCAGGCGCGAGGAAAAGGCTCCCGTGCCGACCACGCGGCCAAGCATTCCGTCGGCGCTGCGCACCGGCATCCCGATGCGGACCCCGTCGCTCCGTCCCGCCGACAGGATCGCGAAGCGGCGAACGCTATCCTGGCTCGATCCGACGATCCGGCCGCTGGCGACCGGTTCGCTCGACCGTTCGCGCAGCGACAAGGCTTCCTTCAACTGCTGGTTTTCGCGTTCGATCGCCTCGGCGCGCAGCGCGCGGCGGGCCAGTTCGTCGCGTTCCTCGCGAAGCGCGCTGTTCTGGCGGGCAGCATTCCAGTAATCGCCCGCGCCGGTCGCCAATCCTCTCGTGGTGGCGCCGACGGCGCTCAGCGACCGGGTCACCGGGCTAAACAGGTCGGTCGCCCCGCCGCGGATGCCTTCGAAGGTGCGCGGCGCGACGACGCTGACGGCGAGCAGGATCAGCCCGACGACCAGTCCGACGCCCAGCGCGACGAAGCTGAAGAACAGGCTATACTGCGCCCGTCGCGACCACCCCGGACGGCGGAATTTGCTCGCCCCCGCCACGCCTCAATTCAGACGGTCAGCAGGACGCCGCGATACTGCTCTTCCTCGAGCGCACGGCCGGTTCCCATCGCGACGCAGGTCAGCGGATCCTCGGCAACGATCACGGGCAGACCCGTCTCGTCGCGCAGCACCTCGTCCAGTCCTTCGAGCAGCGCGCCGCCGCCCGTCAGGACGATGCCCTGATCGCAGATGTCGGCGGCCAGTTCGGGCGCGGTGTTCTCCAGCGCGATGCGAACGCCCTCGACGATCGTGCCGACGGGTTCGGACAGCGCTTCGGCGATCTGGCCCTGGTTGATCGCGATTTCCTTGGGAACGCCGTTCACCAGGTCGCGGCCCTTGATGTAGACCGTCTCGCCGATGCCGTCGCTCGGCGGCTTGGCGATGCCGACTTCCTTCTTGATCCGCTCCGCCGTGGCTTCGCCGATCAGGAGATTGTGGTTGCGGCGGACGTAGGACGAGATCGCCTCGTCCATCTTGTCCCCGCCGACGCGCACGCTGGTGGTGTAGGCAAGCCCGCGAAGGCTCAACACCGCGACTTCGGTGGTGCCGCCGCCGATGTCGACGACCATCGAACCGACGGGTTCGGTCACCGGCATGTCGGCGCCGATCGCAGCCGCCATCGGCTCCTCGATCAGATAGACCGCGCTCGCGCCCGCATTGCTGGCGGCGTCGCGGATCGCGCGGCGTTCGACATTGGTCGCGCCCGAGGGGATGCAGATGACGATTTCGGGGAAGCGCCAGCTGCGCATCTTGCCGCCATGCACCTTCTGGATGAAATGCTTGATCATCTCTTCGGCCACGTCGATGTCGGCGATGACGCCATCGCGCAGCGGGCGGATCGCCTCGATCTGGTCCGGGGTCTTGCCCATCATCAGCTTGGCGTCGTCGCCGACCGCCTTGACCTTCTTAATGCCATTGATGGTCTCGATCGCCACCACGGAAGGTTCGTTCAGCACAATACCGCGTCCGCGCACGTAGACGAGCGTGTTGGCGGTGCCGAGGTCGATGGCCATGTCGTGGCTCATCCACTTGAACCATTTGTTCCAGAACATATGGGGTTCTTCCGTTTTGCTGTTATGGTGGCGCGAACGCACGGAGGCGTCGGCAGTCTCCAATCGTTAAACAAATTTTGTTGAAAGCGCGATGAATTTCTCTTGGAAATCCGAGGCTTTCGGCGCACCGATCAAGTGAGCGAAACTCGTTAACATGTCAATAAGAAGGCTCCCCAGCGCCCTCATCGACCGGATCGCGGCGGGCGAGGTGGTCGAACGCCCGGCGAGCGCGCTGAAGGAACTCGTGGAAAACGGCGTGGATGCGGGCGCGCGGAGGGTATCCGTTGCCCTGTCGGGTGGTGGGCTGACGATGCTCAGCGTCGAGGATGACGGGCACGGAATGAGCCCCGCCGACATGCGCCTCGCCCTCGAGCGCCACGCCACCAGCAAGCTTCCCGACGAGGCGATCGAGGACGTCTCCAGCTTCGGCTTTCGCGGAGAGGCACTGCCCAGCATCGCCAGCGTGTCGCGCTTCACGCTGGAAAGCCGCCCGGCCGACGGCGAAGGTTGGCGGATCGTCACGGACCATGGCGCGAGGGTCGAGGACGGCCCCGCCAGCGTGCCCCGTGGCACCCGCGTCACGGTGGAAGAACTGTTCGCGAAGGTCCCTGCCCGTCGCAAGTTTCTCCGGTCGCCACGGTCGGAATATCTTGCCGCGCTGGACGTGATGCGCCGCCTCGCGATGGCGCGGCCCGATGTCGCCTTTCGCTTCGAACATGACGGTCGCGCGATCATCGCCGTCCAGCCGCAATCACCTCCCGAACGCGTCGCCGCGCTGCTGACCCCCGAACTGGCGAGGAATGCGGTGGCGGTAGACTATCATCGCGGCGATCTGCGGCTTGAGGGAGTCGTCAGCCTGCCGACCTTCAATCGCGGCATGGGCGACCAGCAATTCCTGTTCGTCAACGGCCGCCCGGTGAAGGACCGGCTTCTCGTCGGCGCGCTTCGCGGGGCCTACCGCGACCTCATCGCGCGCGACCGCCATCCGATCGCCGCCTTGTTCGTCAGTTGTCCGACGGGTGAAGTCGATATCAACGTTCACCCCGCCAAGACCGAGGTCCGCTTTCGCGACGCGCAGGGCGTTCGCGCGCTGATCGTCGGCGGGGTCCGCCGCGCGCTGGACGAGGCGGGCCATCTATCGGCGGCGCGCGAGCAGCATGCACAGCCCGCAAACTGGACCGTCGAAGGGCATGGGGACGCCGCGGCCCCGCCCCCCGATCCCCTGCGCCAGCCGATGCCGCAGGGAACGGGCATGCCGAGGCGGGTCGCCGAGACGCAGGCGTCCTACGACCCGGGCACGTCGCCCTCCTTCGAAGCCGTCATGAGCGCTGCCCCGTTCGCCCGGGCCGCGCCTGCCGCCGAGACCGCGCCCAGCGCCGCCCGCCACCCGCTCGGTGCCGCGCGGGGGCAGGTCGCAGCCACCTATATCGTCGCCGAAGCGGAGGACGGACTGGTCATCGTCGATCAGCACGCCGCGCACGAACGGCTCGTGCTGGAAGCGATGCGCACGGCGCGCGAGGGCGATCCGGTGGCCAGTCAGCCGCTACTGATCGCCGAGCCGGTCGAACTGGACGAAGCCGATTGCGAGCGTCTGGAGGGGGCGGCTGCCGAACTTGCGACCCTTGGCCTCGAGATCGAACGCTTCGGACCCTCGACCATGCTCGTTCGGGCGACCCCGGCGCCGCTGGGCAACAAGGTGAAGGCCCCCAAGTTGCTCGCGGATCTGGCTGCCGAACTGGCAGAACTAGAAAGCGCGCCGACGCTGCAGGACCGCATCGACCTCGTTGCGGGCACGATGGCCTGTCACGGTTCGGTTCGTGCGGGTCGAATCCTGCGGGTGGAAGAGATGAACGCGCTTCTCCGCCAGATCGAGACGACGCCAAGATCGGGGCAGTGCAACCACGGGCGGCCGACGTGGGTAAAACTTGCTCTTAGCGACGTAGAAAAATTGTTCGGTCGACATTAGGTCAGCAGTTTCAGCAACTTGCAACCGATCTTTCGCGGCGATGAATCGCGGCATCATTATCCGTTCACCGCCTAAAGTCTTTCAGCTGCGGTCAGGGACACAACATTCGTATTTTTTCTGGAGTTTCCAATGATCAAGACCACTCTCGCCGCCGGCACCGTGCTCGCGTCCGTTCTCGCGGCATCGCCGGCCGCTGCCCAGCTGTTCGCTCCCTCCGGCCCGCGCGTCGAGCTGCAGGCGGGTCTCGACAGCGCGAAGGCCAATTCCGACTTCGGTGCCGAATATGAAGCCGAGGGGGGCTACATCGCCATCGGTGCGGGCTATGACGTCTCACTGGGCGTCGTGGCGCTCGGGATCGACGTCGAAGCGGGCAAGAGCGGCATCGAGGACAGCGTCGTGTTCGAGGAGGACGGTGTCGTCTACGACAGCGTGCTTACCAACACCTCCGACCTTTATATCGGCGGCCGTCTCACGGTTCCCGTCGCGACCCTTGGGGACGTTTACGTGAAGGCGGGGCTGACCCGGCTCGAGAACGAACTCGACCTTATCATCGATGATGGCGACACCCAGATCCGCGAGATCGTCACGGACGACGAGAACGGCTACCGGATCGGCGCGGGCGGGCGATACTATATCGGTCGCGGCGCCTTTATCGGCGGCGAATATCGCTACGCCGACTATGACAGCGACATCGAGAAGCACCAGATCGTCGGGACGCTCGGCATCAGCTTCTGATCCATTCGTTGCGCGACCGCTCCTCCCCGGCTCGCTCCGGGGAGGAGACTTTTTATGTTCTCGATGCTAATGTCTCCGTCTGGCCTAGGGGAGACCGGTCGATGAAGCAGGAAAGCCGCATCTATTACGCGCGTCGCGCCGCCGAGGAGATGGAGCGCGCGATGGCCGCCGATCATCCGGACGCTGCCGACACCCATCGGCAGCTTCAGCGTCATTATCTCGAACGCGCGTCGGTGGGCGAGCGTTCGATCGAGTCCTCCTCGGATTCGTCCGCCGAAAGCGTCTGAAGCCGGTCGCGCACCGCTTCCGAGGCATGAGCGCGCGAGCGTGCGCGCGCGTCGGAGAGGAGAGGATAGCCTTCCGCGGCTTCCTCGGCGAGCTGCGCCGCGAACTCCCCACCGCGAACGCTCTTGAGAATATCCTGCATCCGCTGGCGCACGTGGTAATCCGCGATGGCGGGACCACCCAGCACCGCGCCAAGCTCGGCGGTATTGCTGATGACCTCGCGCATGCCCGCAATTCCGCGCGCTTCGATGAGGTCCGCGAGTAACTTCAGTTCGCCGATACATTCGAAATAGGCGACTTCCTCGGAATAGCCCGCCTCGACCAGTGCTTCGTACCCGGCTAGCAGCAGGGCCGGTACGCCGCCCCACACCACTGCCTGCTCGTTGAACAGATCGGCGACGGCCTCTTCCTCGAACGAGGAGGCGATGAGGCCTGCGCGCGCGCATCCGATGGCTTTTCCATAGGCGAGCGCGATCGGTTTCGCGTGTCCGCTGGCGTCGCGGTGGACCGCCCACAGGCCAGGCATGCCCTTGTCCTCGGTATAGAGCTGGCGGAGAGCGGTGCCCGGCCCCTTCGGCGCCAGCAGCAGCACGTCGAGATCTTCGCGTGGCACGACATGGCCGAAATGGACGGCGAGCCCGTGACTGAAGCCCAGGGCGCTGCCGTTCGGGAGCGACGGTTCGATCGTGGCATAGATCCCCGTCATGAGTTCGTCGGGGACGAGCATCATGGTCAGCGCGGCACCTTTCGGAGCCTCACCGAGGGGGAGGGTCGTCAGCCCGTCCGCTTCGACCTTCGCGAAGGTCTCGCTGCCTTCTCGCAGACCGACAACGACGTCGATCCCGCTATCGGCAAGGTTGAGCGCCTGTGCCCGGCCCTGGTTGCCGTAGCCGATGATGGCGACGCGCTCGCCCTGCAGCGGGGAGGGGTCGATGGCGGCGTCACGAATGATGTCCATGCCGCCGGCTCTATCAAGCGGGAGAGAGCAGGGCCAGCGCGCGCTCGATCGCCGCCTCGTCGTCGAGCGGTTCGGCGAAGCGCGGCCAGTGGGCGGGAGGCTGGTTCCGGAACCAGGTATATTGCCGCTTCATATATTGGCGCGTGGCCAGCTGTCCTGCCGCAATCATGTCCTCGCGCGATCGATCGCCCGCAAGATAGGACGCGATTTCCGGGACGCCGATGGCCCGCATGACGGGGAGCGCAGGGTCGAGCCCGCGCCCGAGCAGCTCGCGAACCTCTTCCAGCACGCCCTGTTCGATCATGGTCTCGAAACGCCGGTCGCATCGTTCGGCGAGCCAATCGCGTGGGGGGAGGAGCAACAGGGGCCGCAGCGTGACGTCCTTCGCGATGCCGCCCTCCTTGCGCGCCTGCCAGAAGGATAAAGGCTTGCCCGATGATCGCACCACTTCGAGCGCGCGAGCGATCCGGGTGGTGTCACCCTTGTTCAGCCGCTCCGCCGCCGCCGGATCCTCCCGTTCCAACGAGGAAAAGTTGGTCGCCGTATCGGTGGTCCTGATCGCCTCGCGGATGTCGGGGTCGATATCGGGGACCGGAGCGATTCCTTCGAGGAGGGTGCGGAGATAGAGACCCGTTCCGCCGACGATGATCGGCAGTCGGCCCGCGTCGATGGCTTGCCCGACTGCCGCTTTGGCCAGCATCGCCCAGTCCGCTGCCGAACAGGCCTCTCCACCGTCGCGAACCCCGTAAAGCCGGTGCGGCGCGCGTTCGCGTTCTCGTGCCGAAGGACTGGCCGCGACGATTCGTAGATCGGCGTATATCTGCGCGCTGTCGGCATTGATGATCGTTCCGTTCGCATTTTCCGCGAGCCGCAGTGCCAGTTCGGACTTGCCGCTGGCGGTCGGACCCGCGATGAGCGCGAGAGGAGGTTTGGTGACCATATCCACGCTGATAGCAGCCGACGGGCTCGAGGCCAGCCGGGTCGCCACCATCGCCGGTGCGCGCGAATGGCGCTGGCTCGACGAAGGCTCCGCAGCCGAAATCGAAGGGCGCGTCGACAGCGCGACAGGCGTGGACGTGGTTTATCGGCCAAGCCCGTTCGAGCCGCGTCTTTTCCTCGCCGACATGGATTCGACCATGATCGGTCAGGAATGCATCGACGAACTTGCCGAAGTGGCGGGGGTGGGAGAGCGGGTCGCGGCGATCACCGAGCGGGCCATGCGCGGCGAACTCGATTTCGAAGGCGCGCTGCGCGAGCGTTTGGCATTATTGGACGGTCTGGATGCCGGTGTCATCGAACGGCTGCTCGCCTCGCGGATCCGCCCCAATCCCGGCGCGCGCACGCTCGTTCAGACGCTGAAGGCGCGCGGGGTCCGCTGCGTCTTGGTGTCGGGCGGGTTCACCGCTTTTGCGGACGTGATTGGGGATCGACTGGGGTTCGACCGCGTCGTCTCCAATAGGCTTTCCATCCAGGACGGTCGCCTCACCGGGACCGTCGAGGGCCCGATCGTCGATGCGGATCGCAAACTTGCCGTGCTGGAGGAAGAACGGGCCCGCCTCGATGGGGGTTATGTCGTCGCCATCGGCGATGGGGCCAACGACCTGCCGATGCTTCGCGCCGCCGATCTGGGCGTCGCTTATCATGCCAAGCCGCGCGTCGCAGCAGAAGCGGACGCGCGGATCGAGCATCACGGACTCGACGCCCTGTTATGGGGGCTCGGGATCGCCCGCGCCGAATGGATCGAAGGTTAGGGCGCGACGACGAAGCAGGGTTGCGCGCGTCGTTCCATTGCCGCGCAGGCGGCCTCGGCCTCGCGGTTCGAAGCGAACGGGCCGACGCGGAGCCGGGTGACGCTGCCGACCTCGCGATAGAAGGGCTGCTTGCCTTCGAACACGCGTTCGGTGCGAAGCGAGGCGAATAGCGACTGCGCCGCTCCGTCCCGGGAAAAGGCGCCGAGTTGCACGGTGTAGGCCGAAGCCGGGACGCTCGCCGCCGACGCCGCAACCGGTGTCGACGCGGCGGGTCGCGGTGTGGAGGTCGCACGTGGTCGGGGGGCGGCAGGAGCCGGACGGGTGCTCACCACCTGGGCGGGAGGCGCGGCGAGAACGTCGACGAGACGCTCGTCGCCCCGTGCCAGTCGTTGCGCCAGCGCGACGCCGGTGCGACGATCATCGACGTCGAGGACATCGTCCATTTCGGCCAACGTATTCCTTGCCGCGGCGAGGTCCTGGGCTGCCGCGCGGCTGACGAGCGCATAGCCGGTGACGACGTCGCGATCGAGTTCGTCGCCATTGAACAGCGCCGTCCCGTATACGAGCAGCGCGCGCGGTTCGCCCTGATCTGCCGCACCGCGTAGCCAGTTCAGGCCTTCTCCGCGTTCGCCCTCGCTATAGAGCATCAGTCCAAGGTTCGTACGGGCACCAAGATGGCCCTTTTCCGCCGCGCTTTCGAACAGCGCCTTGGCACGGCGTGCATCGGTGCGGATGCCACGGCCGAGCCGATAGGCCTGCGCCAGATTGTACTGCGCGTCGGCATCCCCGCTCTGGGCCAGCGGCGTCCAGATCGCGACCGCGCGCATCGGATCGCCGCCGCGCCACGCCGCGATCCCGTCCGCCACCGATTGAGCGGCCGCGGGGCTCGCGATCAGCGCAGCGGGCGCCAGCAATAGTGAAAGATGCCTCGTCATGGCGTTGATTCCTCGCATGAAACCATTGCGATGCGGTTACGATATCATGCGGTCCGTCGCCAAGCGTTCTTCGACGAAGATACGATGAACAACCCCCATGAAGCGTTAACCAGATTTTAGCTCCCTGTCGTCCAAAGCTCGTCCCGATACGAAATCGTCCCAAATTCCGGCGAGGGGAAGACAATGCGCGTTTTGGCTATGGCATCGCAGAAGGGTGGATCGGGCAAGACCACCGTTTCGGGCCACCTAGCGGTTCAGGCACAGCGGGCGGGGCATGGCCCCGTCTGCCTCATCGACATCGATCCGCAGGGCAGCCTTGCCGACTGGTGGAACGAGCGCGAGGACGAAATGCCCGCCTTCGCCCAGACCACCGTCGCTCGTCTCGCGAGCGACCTCGAGGTGCTGCGCCAGCAGGGTTTCAAACTCGCCGTGATCGACACGCCGCCCGCCATCACGATGGCGATCCAGTCGGTCATCGCGGTGGCCGAACTGGTCGTTATTCCGACCCGCCCCAGCCCGCACGATCTGCGTGCCGTCGGCGCGACCGTCGACTTGTGCGACCGCGCCGGAAAGCCCGCCATCTTCGTCGTCAACGCCGCGACGCCCAAGGCCAAGATCACCTACGAAGCCGCCGTCGCGCTGTCGCAGCATGGCACCGTCGCGCCGGTTACCGTGCATCACCGCACCGACTTCGCCGCCTCGATGATCGACGGTCGCACCGTCATGGAGATCGATCCCGAAGGTCGCAGTGCGCAGGAAATCACCGAGCTGTGGAATTACGTCGCCGATCGGCTGGAAAAGAATTTCCGCCGTACCGTCTTCGCCACCCCCAATCCGGGTCAGACCGGTCCGTCGAGCGCGCAAGCCGCGCCCCGTCCTGTCGGAGGCTTCGGCCGCCGGGTAGTCGGATAAGGAGAAGCGACCATGAATGCACCCAAGGCATTCGCGTCGCTTTCCGGCGGCCTGCTCGCCCGCAAGGGTTCGGCACGCCCCGCCATGCGGCGTCAGAATTTCGGCCAGGTTGGATCCGAGGGTCTCGAGGATCTCGGCTGGAACGACATGGGCACCGAGCCCGCCGTCACCAGCGAAGAGGGCGGCAACGTCGAATCCATTTCACGCAATCCGCTGTCGGGCCTTACGCCCAGTCAGCCCGTCGTCCACGACCAGCAGGCGCAACTCGCGCAGCAATATGCCGGGCACGAAGACGACGAGGATTATGCCAACGACCATGCGGACCTCGACGACTCGACCGCAGAGCTGTGGGATCCGGAGGCCGACGAAAGCCCCAACGTCTTCACCGGCAATCGCGATGCGAAGAAGTCGGACGCGCTGAGCGCTCCCGCCGCATCGAGCGATGACACCGAGGCGGAGGAAACGACCGCGCAGCTTGTATCGCGCGAAACCAGCTTCGATCGTGCGCCCGTGTCGCAAAGCACTTTCGCTCCCTACGGCGAGAGCGCGACGGATGTCGGCGACCTCGGCAGCGACGACGAGCAGGCCGAAGCCGAGGATTTCGACGCGCCGCAGCTGATGCGCACGGTCGCCGATCTCAAGCCGCTTACCGATCAGCAGCGCGAAGAAGGCGGTGCCTGGGGCGACGAGGAGGGCGAGGAAGCCTTCGAAGCGGATCCCGTTGATGGTTCGGCGGGCCTTACCGGCGCAAGCGACGATGATGCCGACGGCGACGTCTACGGCGAGGAAGAGGAAGCGACTGCGGACGAGGAAGCGGACGAGCATTTCGACCCTGCCACGACCAATCGCTTCGCATCCTTCATCACGCGTCCGGCACGCGATGATCATTTCGAACCCGAGCCAATGGAATCGTCCTTCGCCGAATATCGGAGCGAAGGCCCGAGCGAGCCGGCGGACGAGGACGAGGACGAGGACGAGCTATTGCTCGACGCCGACATGGCACTGGCAGATCCGCCGCGCGCCGAGGCGCCGGTCGATCTCGAAACGCGCGCAGTGTCCAGCCACGCGGTTGCGCAGGCCAAGGCCGGCGCGAAGGACAAGGCCGCGTTCACGCTGCGCCTCGACAAGCAGCGGCATCTCAAGTTGCGGCTCGCCTGCGCTCTCACGGGGCAGTCGGCGCAGAAGATGGTGACCGAAGCACTGGACCGCCTGCTCGGCGAAATGACCGAGCTCGACGAACTGGTGGAACAGGCGAGGGGCGAAAGAGCCGACTAGCCGAACAACCGACACGACGACGATTCCAAGGGAAGGGGAAAGTCAGATGAAGAAGCAAATGGGACAAGCGATCGCCGCCGCCGCAATGGCGGGCGCGCTCGCCGCCTGCACTGCCAGCACCGACCGGGTGGGCGGATTCGCGGGCGACGTCGACCGTGCCAACATGGGCATGGCGATGAAGGCACAATCCGCGCTGATCGAGGGAGACTTCGTCGCGGCGGTCGGGCTTGCCGAGCGGGCGGTCGAAACCAATCCGCGCGACGTCGGCTATCGCACTCTTCTGGGCAACGCCTATTTCGCCGCCGGACGTTTCGCGTCCGCCGAAGCGGCCTATCGCGATTCGCTCGAACTGATGCCCGCACAGCCTCAGGTGATCCTGAAGAAGGCGCTGGTCGAGATTGCCCAGGGCAAGTCGGCGCAGGCGCTCGACGGCCTCGAACAGGCGCGTGGCTACGTGAATGCGGCGGACCTCGGTCTCGCCGTCGCGCTGGCAGGTCGTCCGCAGGTCGCCGTCGATCTTCTCACCACCGCCGCGCGCAGCCCGCAGGCCGATGCCCGCACGCGGCAGAATCTCGCGCTCGCGTTCGCCATGACGGGCGACTGGACGCAGGCGCGCACGATCGCTTCGCAGGATGTTCCTGCGGACGAACTGGAAGCCCGCCTCCAAAGCTGGATGGCGATGGCCAATCCCGAGCATCCCAGCCATGCGGTCGCGGCGCTCACGGGCGTCACGCCCGCGCAGGCCGACCCCGGCCAGCCGGTTGCGCTCGCGCTCAATCGCAATGCGGATCAGCCGCGCTATGCCGCGCTCGCTCCGCAGAACGTTGCGCCGGCGCCCGCCCCGGTGGCGGCACCGCTCCCTGCGCCTGTCCGCACGGCGATGGCACCGCGTGTCGCGCTGGACGATGCGCCGGTCAGCTTCACCAAGTCGATCGAGATCCCCATCCACGACGTGGCACTGGTTGAAGCCGATGCCGCCGAGGTCAGCCGCGAAGAAACCGTCACCGTTGCCGCGCTCGATGTCGATCCGATCGCCCCGATCGCACTGCTTGCCCGCGCTGCCGCCGAGGTGAAGGCTGCACGCTCGACCGCAGCTCCGGGCCTCAGCACCGAAGCCGTGCGCCTGACGGAATCGGCGGGGTCGCTTCGTGTGAAGGCGGTCGCGGCAGAAGAAGCCAGCCGCTCGGTCGTCCAGCTGGCGTCCTACCACGATCGCGATCTTCTGGATCATGGTTGGGCCATCGCCACCCAGCGGTTCGGCGCGCTCGAGGCGTTCCAGCCGATGGCGGCGCGTTTCCGTCACGACGGCAAGACCTTTTACCGTCTTGCCGCCCACGGCTTCGCGAGCGACGCAGATGCGCGCAGTTTCTGCACCGAGGTGAAGGCCGCGGGTGTCGACTGCTTCGTGCGCAAGATGGCGGGCGACACGCCCTTCAATCGCAAAGGCTGATTTCGGACAGTCTTGAACTAGCTCAGTGCGTGCGGCGGTCTTCGATCATCCAGTCGAGGACCGCCATGCGCGTGGCGACCCCCATCTCGACCTGGAGCGCGATGAGCGAAGCATCGCCGTCGGCGATTGCGCCGTCGATCTCGACCCCGCGGTTCATCGGACCGGGGTGCATCACGACGGCTCCCGGCGCGGCGGTGGCGAACCGCTCCGCCGTCAGACCGTAGCGGTCGAGATATTCGCCCGGACCGTCGCCAAGGTCCTCGTCCAGCCGCTCGCGCTGGACCCGCAGCATCATCACGACGTCCGCACCGGCCACCGCTTCGTCGATGCCGTCGGGTCCGTCGTGCCCGTCGGGCATGAGTTTGGAAGGCCCCGCACGGCGCACCTCGGCACCCAGCCGTTCGAGCAGTTCGGCGGTCGAATTGGCGACGCGGCTGTGCCGGATATCGCCGCAGATCGCGACGTTAAGTCCCTCGACGTGCCCGAAGTGATGGCGGATCGTCGCGACGTCGAGGAGGCCCTGCGTGGGGTGCTGCCCCGTGCCGTCACCGGCGTTGACGACGCTCGCCTCCATCGCAGCGGCGACTTCTTCGGGAGCGCCGGGAGTGGCGTGGCGGATCACCATCACGTCGGGGCGCATCGCATCGATTGTCCGTGCGGTATCGGCGAGCGTTTCGCCCTTGGCGATCGAGCTCATCCCCACCGGCATCACCGTCACCATCGCCCCCAGTCGCTGCGCCGCCATGTCGAAGCTCAACAGGGTACGCGTCGACGGTTCGAAGAAGGCTAGTACGACGCTGGCGCCGGGGTGGCGATCGGTCGACCGGACAGACTGACGGTTATCTAAGAGCCACCTGTCGGCTTCCTTCAGAATACGGTCGAGCTGGTCGTCGGAAAGGTCGGCGGGGCGGATCAGGTCCATGGCCGCGATCCTACAAATCGTCGGGCAGATTGACCAGCGCGTCGAGCGCCCCCTGAAGGATATGCGCGGCGGCGAGGGCATCGACCTTCCCGGCACGCTTGGCACGGCTGACGTCGGCATCGACCATCGCCCGTTCGACCGCCATCGTCGACCAGCGTTCGTCCCACAGGAGGACGGGCAACCCGAGCGGGGCGAGGTTTCGCGCGAACGCACGGATCGACTGGGTGCGCGGCGAATCGCTGCCGTCCATGTTCAGGGGGAGGCCGACGACGAGTCCGGCGATCCGTTCGCGCTTGAGGAATGCCGTCAGCTGGACGAGGTCCTTCTGGAACTTGGTCCGGCGAATCGTTTCCGCCGGTCCCGCAAAACTCCATTGCGCATCGCAGGTCGCCAATCCGATGGTCTTCGTCCCCACGTCGAGGCCCGCGAGCCGGCCCGAGGGGCAGGCGGCGCGAAACGCGGCGGCGGAGGCCTGGATCATGCGGCTTCGCGCGCGGTCCAGGCCGTGCGCCGCGCAGCGACGTCCTCGCGCACCGCGCCCCAGAAGAGCGCATAGTCGAAGACGTGATAATTGTTGCCGGGAAGGACGTACGGGCCGAACTCGGGGACCTCGCCATTGAGGATCAGCAGCCCGCGATCGCAGGTCGCCCCGACCGTTCCCGGCTGCAGCATCGCGTCGGAAAGCTGCCGGTTGGGGACGATCAGCCCCGGATTGTCCTGCGGCAGCGCCTCGCCCTCCGCGCCGCCGGTGAGCGGATTGGTACAGACCAGCCGCTCGCGCTGACGCTCGATCCCGGCATAGCCTTCCGCGCTCAGCCATTCGCGCAGCACCAGTCCCGGATTGGGCGGATCGCCGAACGTCAGCCAGCTCATCAGGCATCCGGTCTCCTCACGGCTAGTGCAGGCGGTGAGACCGGTGGCGGGAAGATCGGCTTCCATGTCGATCGGCCAACCGACCACATAGGCGGAAATCAGCCGATCGGCGATCTCCTCACGACGTTCGGCAAGGAGACGCAGCGCATGGAGACCGCCCTGGCTATGCCCCGCGACGATGATCGGTCCGTTCGGATTTTCTTCCAGAAAGACGTCGAACGCCGCCGACACGTCGCGATAGGCGACATCGAGCGCGGCTTGCGCATTGGCGCTCTGCGAGAGAAACGTGCCGAAGCTGGCCTGTCGATATTTGGGCGCCCAGACGTTCGAGCTTTCCGCAAAGGCGCTGGCCTGGCTCTGGATGAACAGTTCGGCACGGGTGCGGGCGATCCCCGTCAGGTCCATGTCGGCGTTCCAGCGGTCGGTGCGCAGATAGGTCGTGGGATGAATGTAGAAGGTGGCGGCGCCTTCGCGCTGCGGCGCAGGGTCGGCGCTGTCGTCCTGGTCCGATCCGTCTGCGGCAGACAAGTTGTCGTCCGAGGCGTCCTCGTCGACGAGAATCTCCGCTTCGGGATCGGCGGTGACCTCCGGCTCCCAGTCGGCGAGCGGTTCGTCCATGTCGGGGCGCGACCACCAGGCATCGATGGTGTCGTAGGTCGGATCGTTGTCGGGCGGCGGGGCGGTGAATTCCACCTTCGGAAGCGCCTGTTCGGCGAGGAATCGATCGCCGAACTGATGCCATGCGAAAGCGCCCGCGACGACGAGAAGGGTGAGACCCAGGATGATCCAGAGAAAGATGCGCGCTGCCATAGGGACGTGCGACTAGCCGCGCCCGCGCTGCGCTGCAACATCGCTTGAAGGCGGGGGCTCGCGGCGTTAGAGCGAGCCGCATGTCAGTCACGATCGATCAGGTGCGCCACATCGCCAATCTGGCGCGCATCCAACTGTCCGACAGCGAGGCGGAAACGCTGCTGCCGGAGCTCAACAACATCCTCGACTGGGTCGAGCAGCTCGGTGAAGTCGACACCGACGGCGTCGAGCCGCTCGCCACCGTCGTCGACATGCAGATGCGCCTGCGCGAGGACGGGGTCACCGACGGAAACATCCGTGACAAGGTGCTGGCCAACGCGCCCGAGCCCCAGCACGGCTTTTTCGGCGTACCGAAGGTGATCGAATAGATGGCGGACCTGACCCACAAGACGATCGCGGAGCTTCGTGACGGCTTTCGCGCCGGCGAGTTTTCCGCGGTCGAAATCGCCGAGGACTACAATGCCGCGGTGGACGCTGCGGACACGCTGAATGCCTATCTGGTGAAGACGCCCGAGAAGGCGATCGAGGCGGCGAAGGCGGCCGACGAGGCGAAGGGCAAGGGCGCGCTTCTGCCGCTGTCGGGCATTCCGCTGGGCATGAAGGACCTGTTCGCGACCGAGGGCGTGCTGACGAGCGCGGGATCGAAGATGCTCGGCAATTTCGAGCCGCCCTACGAGAGCACCGTTTCGGGCAAGCTCCGCGACGCGGGTGCCGGGATGCTCGGCAAGCTCAACATGGACGAGTTCGCGATGGGGTCGTCGAACGAGACCTGCGCGCATGGCAACGTCATCTCGCCGTGGCGGCGCGAGGGATCGAACGCAGCGATCACGCCGGGCGGATCGTCGGGCGGCAGCGCGGCGGCGGTGTCGGCGCGGATCGCGCCGGGCGCGACGGGGACCGACACGGGTGGATCGATCCGCCAGCCGGCGGCCTTCACCGGCATCTGCGGGATCAAGCCGACCTACGGACGGTGCAGCCGCTGGGGCGTGGTGGCGTTCGCCTCCTCGCTCGACCAGCCGGGGCCGATGGCGCGGACGGTGCGCGACTGCGCGATCCTTCTGGAAAGCATGTGCGGGTTCGATCCCAAGGATTCGACCAGCCTCGACGCGCCGGTGCCGCAGTGGGAAGCCGAATTGTCGGGCGATCTCAAAGGCAAGAAGGTCGGCGTTCCCAAGGAATATCGGATCGACGGCACGCCCGCCGACATCGACGCCTTGTGGGAGCAGGGGGTCGAATGGCTGCGCGACGCGGGCGCCGAGCCGGTCGAGATCTCGCTGCCGCACACGCAATATGCGCTGCCGACCTACTACATCCTCGCGCCCGCCGAAGCCTCGTCCAACCTCGCGCGCTATGACGGCGTTCGGTACGGCTTGCGCGAGACGGTCGAGGGCGGTGGCCTGCACGACATGTACAAGGCAACGCGCTCGGAGGGCTTCGGCGCCGAGGTGAAGCGTCGCATCATGATCGGCACCTACGTTCTGTCGGCGGGCTTCTACGACGCCTATTTCACGAAGGCACAGCGCGTCCGCGCGTTGATCAAGCAGGACTTCCGCACCGCGTTCGAGGAATGCGACATGATCCTCACCCCGACCGCGCCGAGTGCAGCGTTCGGGCTGGGCGAAAAGTCGGACGATCCGATCGCGATGTACTTGAACGACGTGTTCGCGGTTCCGGCGAGCCTCGCAGGCCTGCCCGCGATGAGCGTGCCGGGCGGGCTCGACAGCGACGGGCTACCGTTGGGACTGCACCTGATCGGCAACGAAATGGACGAGCAGGCGGTGCTGAACGCGGGGCTGGCGATCGAGGAGCGGGCGCCAAAGATCGAGCTACCGGAGAAGTGGTGGTGAGCATTTTTGGCGATAGTGAAGCCGACCAGCGAGACTATGGTTTCGCGTTCGCGGCGCTGAAATCATCCATGTATCTATGGGATGTGTTGGCTCGGTCCGGTCAGCTTTCGATGGCCGACGCAATTCGACATTCGGAGCTTGTCCGGGACGGTCTGGAAATCGTTCCTGAACGGTACCTCGGGAAAGCTGGCTGGGAAGCAGTCGAAAGCTCGCTCAAGCAAATCGAGGAGCAGGCGCGATTGAATTACGGGAAAGATCGGGCATGACCGACTATCGAGTGAAGGGTCAGCAGGGCGAATATGAGGTCGTGATCGGCCTCGAGGTTCATGCGCAGGTGACAAGCGAGGCGAAGCTGTTCTCGGGGGCGGCGACCGCGTTCGGGGCGGAGCCCAATACGCAGGTCAGCCTCGTCGATGCGGCGATGCCGGGGATGCTGCCGGTGCCGAACCGCGAATGCATCCGGCAGGCGGTGCGTACGGGGATGGCGATCGACGCGGCGATCAACAAATGGTCGCGCTTCGACCGCAAGAATTATTTCTACGCCGACCTGCCGCAGGGCTACCAGATTTCGCAGCTCTACCACCCGCTGGTGGGCGAGGGCGAGGTGGAGGTCGCGCCCGACGAGCAGAAGCCCGACGAGACCAAGACCATCGGGGTCGAGCGCATCCATGTCGAGCAGGACGCGGGCAAGCTGATGCACGACCAGCATCCGACGATGTCCTACGTCGATCTCAACCGCTGCGGCGTCGCGCTGATGGAAATCGTGTCCAAGCCCGACATGCGTTCGCCCGCCGAAGCCGGAGCGTATCTACGCAAGCTGCGCTCGATCCTGCGCTATGTCGGTAGCTGCGATGGGAACATGGAAGAAGGCTCGATGCGTGCCGACGTGAACGTCAGCGTCCGCAAGCCTGGCGAGGAACTGGGCACGCGTACGGAGACGAAGAACGTCAATAGCGTGCGTTTCGTGATGCAGGTCATCGAGCATGAGGCCAAACGGCAGGTGAAGGCGATCGAGAGCGGGGAGGGGGTGCAGCAGGAGACCCGCCTGTTCGACGTCGCCAAGGGCGTGACGCGTCCGCTGCGGAGCAAGGAAGATGCGCACGATTATCGCTACTTCCCCGATCCCGACCTGCTGCCGCTGGAGCTCGACGACGCATTCCTCGCCGAATGCCGCGCGAGCCTGCCCGAACTGCCGGACGCGAAGCTGAAACGGTACGAGGATCTGGGGATCACGCCCTACAATGCCGCGGTGCTGACCGCAGAGGTCGAGACCGCGCGCTGGTTCGACCGGCTGCTCGACGCGGGCGCCGAGCCCAAGGCTGCGTCCAACTGGGCGAACAGCGTGCTGCCGGGCGTGCTCAATGCGAAGGACGTGTCGTTCGACGACGAGCGCAACACGCCGGAGACGAGCGCGGCGATCCTCAAGATGGTCGACGACGGCGACATCTCGAAGGGGCAGGCCAAGGAAGTCATGGAGCTGGTGATCGACGAAGGCGGGACGCCCGCCGAGATCGTCGAGAAGCACGGCATGAAGCAGACCAGCGACACCGGCGCGATCGAAGCGGAGGTCGACAAGGTGCTGGCCGCCAACGCCGACAAGGTTCAGCAATATAAGGATGGCAAGGAGGCCCTGTTCGGCTTCTTCGTCGGCCAGACGATGAAGGCGATGAAGGGCCAGGCCAATCCGCAGGTGGTGAACCAGATCCTGCGGACGAAGCTGGACGGATAATTCACGCGCTCCGGCGAGGGCCGGAGCCAGGACCGCGCGTCTCCTCGATTCCCGGCATTTGCCGCGGCCCGCAGGACGCGCCGGGAAAACGGAGACGATGATGCGTAAGACGATCCTTCTGGCAGCCACCGCGCTCGGCCTTGCTGGCTGCACCGCCCCGCAAGAGGGAAGCGTCGCGGGACTGCCGGTCCCCGGCCAGCCGGCGGCGCAAGATGCGGGCCAGCCCGATCTTCTCGTGGTCATTTCGGTTGACCAGCTGTCGAGCGAGCTGATGGAGGAATATCTGCCTCGCATGTCGGGCGGACTGGCGCGGCTGGCGAACGAGGGAACGCTGTTCATCAACGGATATCAGGCGCAGTCGGCGACCGAGACCTGTCCCGGCCATGCGACGATCCTGACCGGCAGCCTTCCCGCGCGGAGCGGGATCGTGGCCAACAACTGGATCGAGCGCGAACGGGGCGACGAGGAGCAGAGCGTCTATTGCGCCGAGGACCCCGACCGCCGCGGCGAACAGGGCGCACGCCAAGTCATCAGCCCCGAACATCTGATGGTGCCGACGCTGGGCGAATACATGAAGTCCGCGAACCCCGCGGCGCGCAACGTCGTCGTGGGCGGCAAGGACCGCAGCGCCGTGATGCTCGGCGGCCGGCAGGTCGACCAGCGCTGGTGGTGGGGCGACGATGGCTGGATGACCGACCAGACGACCCCGGCGCCGAGCGTGGTCAGCGCGGCGACGGTCAGCACGCGCAATCTTCTCGACGCGGGCTCCGATGGTTTCTCCATTCCGCCTTATTGTGCGTCCAAGCCGGTCGTGACGGTCGAGAATCGCGGTCGGATCGGCAACGATCCGTTGGGCTGGGAACCGGGCGACCTTTCGGCCTTCCGCACGACGCCCGCCTATGACGGCGCGGTGCTGGCGCTGGGTGCGGCGCTGATCGACGAGATGGAGTTGGGCCGACAGGACCAGACCGACCTCATCAGCCTCGCGCTGGCGGCGACGGATTACAACGGCCACAAGTTCGGGCCGCAGGGTGGCGAAATGTGCCTGCAGTTGTTCGGGCTCGACCAGAATCTCGACGGTTTCCTCAAGGCGCTCGACGCGCGGGGACTGGACTATGCGGTCATGCTGACGGCCGATCATGGCGGATTGACCATTCCCGAGCGGCTGAAGCTGATGGGCAACGACCAGGCCGCGCGGGTCGATCGCGAATTCGGCGCGCTGGCGGCGGGCGTGCTTGCCGACATGGGCCTGCCGGAGACCGCGCTGGCCGGATCGGGCGACATCTACATCGATCCCGCGCTCGAAGCCTCGGTCGCGGTCGAGCTGATCGCGGCGCTCAAGACCGCCTATTCCGCGCATCCCCAGGTCGAAGGGGTGTATTCGGAAGCCGAGATCATGGCGCTGCCGATCCCGATCGGGGATCCGACCGAATGGTCGATCCTCCAGCGGCTACGCGCGACCCATCATCCCGCCCGTTCCGGAGACGTGGTGATCGTGCTGAAGGAATTCATCATGCCGATCCCGGTGCCGAGCGCGGGTTATATCTCGACCCACGGCAGCCCGTACGAATACGACCGGCGCGTGCCGATCGTCTTCTATCGTCCGGGCGAGGCGCCGGTGCGACGTCCCGATCCCGCGCGAACGGTCGACATCCTTCCGACGCTCGCGACGCATCTGGGCGTATCGCTCGGTGGGCAGCGGATCGACGGCGAATGCCTCGACGGCGTCCACGGGGTGCGCTGCGCCGACTAGATCAGGCGCGCGGGTTCAGCCGTTTACACGGGATCGTCGCGTTCGCGGCGCGGCGGTTCGCCGGGTTGCGGCGGAGGTTGGTCGATGCGGCGCGGTTCGTCCGCGTCGGGGTCGGGATCGGGGGTGACGCGCCGCTCGGGGCGAGGGGGTTTGCTGGCCATCTTCCCTCAACCCGTCGGACCCTTCGCAGGTTTCGCGGCCACGTCTCTTGCCCCGCGCGTCCATCTTGCTATAGCGCGCTGCACTTCGGGCACTTACCCACTGCGGGCGTGGCGGAATTGGTAGACGCGCTGGTTTTAGGTACCAGTATCGCAAGATGTGGGGGTTCGAGTCCCTTCGCCCGCACCACCGCCGCTTCCCCGCACGAGGGTCAGGAACGCCCGTCCGATCTTCCATCCGACTACGGGGTTTTTGAAGCGTGACCATGCAGATTGCCGAAACCAAGAACGAGGGCCTGACACGGGCCTACGACCTCACCATCCCCGCCAAGGACATCGACGGCTATGTCGATGCCGAGATCAAGCGCGTCGCGCCGCAGATTCGGATGCCCGGCTTTCGCCCCGGCAAGGTGCCGCCCAACCTCATCCGCAAGATGCACGGCGAGGCGCTCCAGGCGCAGGCGATCGAACAGGCGGTGCAGGGCGGCGTCGACAAGCTGATCCGCGAGAAGAAGCTGAAGCCCGCGATCCAGCCCGAAGTGAAGCTCGCCGACGGTTACGAGCATGGCAAGGACGCCGAGGTTTCGGTGAAACTGGAAGTGCTTCCCGACGTCCCGCAGCCCGACATCGACGGGATTAAGCTGGAGCGGCTGAACGTCGAGACCGACGATAAGGCGGTCGAGGCGCGGATGCAGGAACTGGCGAAGAACCAGAAGAGCTGGAAGGACGCGGCCAAGACCAAGAAGGCGGCCAAGGGCGACCTCGTCGTGCTGGACTTCGTCGGCAAGGTCGACGGCGACCCGTTCGAGGGCGGCGCCGCCGAGGACATGGAAATCGAACTGGGGTCGGGCCGCCTGATTCCCGGGTTCGAGGACCAGCTGGAAGGCGTGAAGGCGGGCGAGAGCCGCGACCTCAACGTGACCTTCCCCGAGGATTATCCGGCCAAGGACCTGAAGGGCAAGGACGCCGTCTTCGAGACCAAGGTCAAGAAGGTCCGCGTCGAGGACGAGACCAAGATCGACGACGATTTCGCGAAGTCGCTGGGTCTCAAGGACCTCGACCAGCTGAAGGACCTGCTGAAGGACCAGGCGGGGCAGGAGCTCAACAATCTCACCCGCACGCACATGAAGCGGCGGCTACTCGACCAGCTGGCGGCGGGGCATGATTTCCCCGTCCCACCGACGATGGTGGATGCGGAATATCAGAACATCATGCAGCAGCTTCGCCACGAAGCGAGCCATGAGGAAGATCCCGAAGCCGCGCTGAAGGAAATCGAGGCGGACGAGGCGGATTATCGCGCGATCGCCGAACGGCGCGTGCGGCTCGGCCTGCTGCTGTCCGAGATCGGCCAGCAGAATGGCGTCGAGATCACGCAGCCCGAGATGAACCGGCTGATCGCGCAGGCGGCGCAGCAGTATCCCGCCGAGCAGCAGCAGCAGTTCCTCAAGTACGTCCAGGAAAACCCGATGGCCGCCGCGCAGCTTCGCGCGCCGCTGTATGAGGAAAAGGTCGTCGATTTCCTGTTCGACAAGGCCGACATCACCGATCGCACCGTGACCCGCGAGGAACTCGAGGAAGATCTCGAGCGCGAGGAGGACATCAAGGTCGAGGCGGACAAGGCCAAGTCGGGCAAGAAGAAGGCGCCGGCCAAGAAGGCCGCGGCCAAGAAGCCGGCCGCCAAAAAGAAGGCCGACGACAAGAAGGCGGACGGAAAGAAGCCTGCGGCCAAGACGGCGGACGACAAGAAGTCGGACGACAAGAAGCCCGCCGCCAAGAAGGCGCCCGCGAAAAAAACCGCCGAAAAGAAACCGGCTGCTAAGAAAGCGCCTGCTAGGGCTGCTGCCAAGAAGCCGGCGGCCAAGAAGGCTCCGGCCAAGAAGGCGTCTGCGAAGAAGGACTAGTGCATGGCGGGGGGCAAGGCGCCACGGGTAGCGATCCTGCTGCCCTGCTATAACGAGGAAGCCGCGATCGGAGCGACGATCGACGGCTTCCGCGCCGTTCTCCCCGACGCCACCATCTACGTTTTCGACAATAATTCGAAGGACCGGACGGTCGAGATCGCGGGCGCACGCGGTGCCGTCGTCCGCTCGGTCACCCAGCAGGGCAAGGGCAACGTCGTGCGGCGCATGTTCGCCGACATCGAGGCCGACATCTATCTGATGGCCGACGGGGATCTGACCTATGATCCCGCCGCCGCGCCCGAGATGGTCGAGATGCTGTGGGAACAGCAACTCGACATGGTGGTCGGCACCCGCCACCACGAGGAGCAGGAAGCCTATCGCGGCGGCCACGTGCTGGGCAATCGCGCCTTCACCGGCCTGCTCGCGCGGCTGTTCGGCAAGAGCTTTACCGACATCTTCTCGGGCTACCGCGCCTATTCGCGCCGCTACGTGAAGAGCTTCCCGGCCTCCAGCGAGGGGTTCGAGACCGAGACCGAGATGAGCGTCCATGCGCTCGAGCTCAGGATGCCGACCGGCGAGGTCGCGACCAAGTATCTGGCGCGGCCGGAGGGATCGGAGAGCAAACTCAACACCTATTCGGACGGATGGCGCATCCTGAAGATGATCGGCACGCTCTATCGCGTCGAACGTCCGCGCAGCTTCTACGGCTTCTTCGCGGTGTTCCTACAGGCGCTGGCGGTGTTTCTGGCCATCCCGCTGTTCATCACCTTCTTCCAGACGGGGGAGGTGCCGCGCTTCCCGACCGCGATCCTCGTCACGGGGATGAGCGTGGTCGCGGGGCTGTTGTTCATGACCGGGCTGATCGTCGCGACGGTCACGCGGGCGCGCAAGGAAATACGGCGGCTCGCCTACCTGTCCTACGAGGCACCCAACAGCGCCCAAAGCGGGGCTTGAAAGGTTCGCGGAAATCCCGATGTTGGGCCACAAGCCAACGATAAGGAATTTCCATGAGCCTCGACCACGAAGATATTGCCAGCGCCCTCGTCCCCGTCGTCATCGAACAGTCGAACCGGGGCGAACGCAGCTTCGACATCTTCTCGCGCCTGCTGCGCGAACGCATCATCTTCGTCACCGGCGGGGTGGAGGACAACATGGCCTCGCTCATCACCGCCCAGCTGCTCTTCCTCGAGTCCGAGAACCCGAAGAAGGACATCTTCATGTACATCAATTCACCGGGTGGCGTGGTGACCGCCGGCATGGCGATCCACGACACGATGCAATACATCCGCCCCAAGGTCGGCACCGTGTGCATCGGCCAGGCCGCCAGCATGGGCAGCTTCCTGCTCGCCGCGGGCGAGCCCGGGATGCGGGTCGCGCTGTCGAACGCGCGGATCATGGTCCACCAGCCCTCGGGCGGCGCGCGCGGCATGGCTTCGGACATCGAGATCCAGGCCAAGGAAATCCTGCGCATCCGCAGCCGGATGAACGCGCTCTACGCCAAATATACCGGCAAGCCGATCGAGCAGATCGAGAAGGCGATGGACCGCGACACCTTCCTCGAGGCTGATGAGGCCAAGGAATTCGGCATCATCGATCAGGTGTTCGCCAAGCGCCCCGAACAGGGCGAGGACAACGACACCCACGCGGGCGACGTGACGCCGAGCTAGGACGGATCGCGTCCGCGCACGCGACATGCTAGGAGGGTGGAATGAGCGATCATTACGCCCTCATTGGCATCGCGCGTGACGCGGATGCGGCGACGATCCGGTCGGCCTATCGCCGGGCGATGCGCTCGGCCCATCCCGACGTCGCCCGCGACGACGGGGCACGGGCACAGGCGTTGAACCATGCCTTCGCCGTCCTGTCGAATGAGGAGACGCGGGCGGCCTACGATCGCGACATCGGGCAATCGGGCGCGGCCGCTTCGGGGCAGGTCGGCGAGCGCGCCGTATCGTTCGCGGTGCAGGAGCATGGCGGGGCGCAACCGCGGCGCGATCCCTTGCCGATCAGCTGGATCGTGATTCTCGCGCTTCTGATGAACGCGCTGCTGATCCTGGGGGTGGCGACCGGGGGCCGTTTCTGATCGCTTCGGGACAGTCTTCGCGCACGGCCTTGCGGGCATGGCCCGCTATCTCCATATTCGATGCAAAGGACCCCCCACACCATTGGGGACGTTAATCATTTCCGACAATTGTTCTTGCTAGGCGTTCTGCTAGCATGAGCATGTCGCCCCCGGGCGGCACAGACAAGTATGAGGACATCTCGATGACCAAGCTTTCCGGCGGCAGCAGCGACTCCAAGTCGACGCTCTATTGCTCCTTCTGCGGCAAGTCGCAGCACGAGGTGCGCAAGCTCATCGCCGGGCCGACCGTGTTCATCTGCGACGAGTGCGTCGAGCTGTGCAACGACATCATCCGCGAGGAAACCAAGTCGAGCCTTGTCAAGACGCGGGACGGCGTGCCGACCCCGCTCGAGATCAATGAAGTCCTCGACGACTACGTGATCGGGCAGAGCCGCGCCAAGCGCGTGCTCTCGGTCGCGGTGCATAACCATTACAAGCGGCTCAACCACAGCGCCAAGACCGGCGGCGAGGTCGAACTCGCCAAGTCGAACATCCTGCTCGTCGGGCCCACGGGCTGCGGCAAGACGCTGCTGGCGCAGACGCTGGCGCGGATCCTCGACGTGCCGTTCACGATGGCCGACGCCACGACGCTTACCGAAGCGGGCTATGTCGGCGAGGACGTCGAGAACATCATCCTGAAGCTGCTGCAGGCGTCGGACTACAACGTCGACAAGGCGCAGCGCGGCATCGTCTACATCGACGAGATCGACAAGATTTCGCGCAAGGCCGACAATCCCTCCATCACCCGCGACGTGTCGGGCGAGGGGGTGCAGCAAGCGCTTCTGAAGCTGATGGAAGGCACCACGGCCAGCGTTCCGCCGCAGGGCGGGCGCAAGCATCCGCAGCAGGAATTCCTGCAGGTCGACACGACCAACATCCTGTTCATCTGCGGCGGTGCGTTCGCGGGGCTGGAAAAGGTCATCGGCGACCGGCTCGAAGGCAAGTCGATCGGGTTCGGCGCGCATGTCGCCGCACCCGAGGAGAAGCGCGTCGGCGAGACGTTGAAGCATACCGAGCCGGAGGATCTCATGAAGTTCGGGCTGATCCCCGAATTCATCGGACGGATGCCGGTCATCGCGACGCTCGAGGATCTCGACGAGGATGCGCTGGTACAGATCCTACGCGAGCCCAAGAATGCGCTGGTCAAGCAGTACAGCAAGCTGTTCGAGATGGAGGACGTCGAGCTGGTCTTCACCGACGATGCGCTGTCCGAAATCGCCAAGAAGGCGATCGAACGCAAGACCGGTGCGCGTGGCCTCCGCTCGATCCTCGAGGGCATTCTGCTCGACACGATGTTCGACCTTCCCTCGATGGAAGGCGTGGACGAGGTGCATGTGGACGGCGACGTCATCGCGGGCCGCAAGGAACCCGTGCGCGTCTATGCCAAGAAGGACAAGGACAAGGCCGCCGGCGACACGGCGGCCTGAACCCAGTCCCCTAGTCGATGAACGAACCGACCGTCTCCGGCACCCGCGAGCCGCACGCTTCCCGCGCGCGTCGATTTCCTCCGTTCGTCCCCACCTTTCTGACGACGCCCCGCCGTCCGGTCGTGGCGGTGATCGGGGCGTGGCTTCTGTGCATCTTGGGGTCGCTGATGATTGCGGCGATCGTTCGCGCGCTCCTGCCGCAGGGCGAGGCGCCCGATTTTTCGGCGTTGCAGGCGCTGGGGCCGGCGACGATCCTGTTCAGTCTCGTGATCTTCGCGCCCGTCGTGGAGACGCTCATCATGGGCGGCGTGCTGCTCGTCCTCCTCCAGTTCATGCGCCCCGGCTATGCGGTGATCGTGAGCGCGGCGGGTTGGGCGGTCGCGCACAGCATGCAGGCCGCCATCTGGGGCCTCGTGATCTGGTGGCCCTTCCTGATCTTCTCGTTGCTGTTCGTCGTCTGGCGCGAACGGTCGCTGGTCCTGGCGTTTCTGCTGCCGGCGGTGACGCACATGCTGCAGAACAGCCTGCCCGCGCTGGCCGTCGCCTTTCCCGAACTGGCGGGGACGGCCTAGGCGCGATCAGCCGTTCGTCGGCTCCACCCTGACGATGGGCGGGGGTACGAAATCTTCATCGGCGTCGGCATCGGGATCCTCTTCCGGTTTGAACCCAACCGGCGAATAAAGATAGATGTCAGCGTCGGTGATCTCGTCGATCCGCTCCTGGGCGGCGCGTGCCTCGGCCGCGGTGATGCGGTCCGTCCGGCCCCGATATTCGGTCGTGATTTCAACCCGTCGTCCGTCGCGGGTGATCGTGCGCGTCACGTCCGCACCCGCCAGTTTCTCGGTGAAACCCTTGACCTCGGTAGCGTAGAGATCGGCGTCCGCCGCAGGGAGGAGGAAGGTTTCGCGCGTGGTTTCCCAATAGGGCGAACCCATGTTCACGTCCCAGTCGCGATAGGGACCTTCCTCGCGATCGAAATCGACCGGCCAGTCGGTCGCGTCGAGGGCAGCGTTCAGACGATAGCGATCGCCCTTTTCGGCATCTTCGGGAAGCCCCTCGAAACTCGTGCTTTCCTCCCATTCGGGGCGCGTGAGGCCCGAATAGCGGATAAGGAGCGTACCGTCGTCGTCGCGGTCCACCAGTTCGGCGGTATCGATATCGTCGTTGGGAATGCTTGGCAGCATCGATTTCATCATCGTGTCGTGGACGTCGCGGGACGGTGCCTGGCTGAGGGAAGCGCGGGTTTCCGCGGCGTGGGAACCGGCCATCCGGATGGTCGCCGTGAACGGAACCTCGCCCGCCAGCCCGTTCGAACCGTCCCATTCGATCACATATTGCATATCGGGAACGGTGCCCATGGCGCGGGGAATCGCGACCAGGTCGGCGTTCGCGACGAGGGGCAGGCCGTATTCGAAGTCATTCCCCTTGAGATCGTCGGCGCGCAGATCGCCGAAGCCGGTCCCGTCGAGATAGTAGGTCTGGCCGTCGATATGGGCGCGCGCGATGACATGATCGAACAGCATCAGAGCGGGCAGCGATCCCGAGAGGATGCCCCCCTGTTCGGACCGTACGAGAAGCGCGTCGTTGGCGATGCCCATGCGCGACAGCAGCGCCATCAGGATCGCGGTCGAGGCCTTGCAGTCGGCGGCGCGGTCGCGGAACGCCTGTTCGGGGTCGACCGGGGTGAAGGCACCCTGTCCCAGAAGGATGGCGATATAGCGCACGTCTTCCTGCACCACGCGCAAGGCCTCCAGCATGCGGGCGCGGGGCGTGTCATGTTCGGCCATGATGCGATCGGCGACCTGCGCGAGTTCGCCATCGGGGTCGATGTCCGTGACGTCGGCGTAGAAAGGACGCATTGCGGCCGCGGCGTCGTTCCAGGTGGCGTAAGGAGCCGCCTGGAAGAAGCCGATCACCTTGTCGGCCGGCGCGTGCTCGGGGATGGCGAGCGTTTCGTCTTCCTCGTCGTCCGCCTTTACCGGGACGATGGGAGGCTTGAGCGATCCATCGAGAGCGAGGCGATCGACCCGTACGTCGTAGGCCTTGCCGAACTTCGTGTCCTGCGCCGAAACCTTTCCGTAGTGCGGCGTATATTTGACGCGGATGCCGTCCGTCTCGTCGGCCACCATGCGTTGGTAGAAGGCGGTATTGTCGCCGAGATTGGCCTTCACATACAATTGCTCGGGCGGGAGACCGAAGAGGTCCTTTCGCATGTCGAAGCCGTAAGCGATGTGGACCTCATCACCGACCTGCAGGCCGGGAACCGGGACCATGACCGTCTTGATGCCGTTCAGCATCGATTGCTCGAGCTGCTGGTTCTGGTCGATCACGCGGATGTCCGCGTCGCTCAGCCGGTCGACGACCGTCCCGTCGCGATGGATCGTGAGTTCGTGCAGATAGGCCGGACCGCGATCCGACACCCAGGGAAAATAGACGGTGCCGACCTGTTGCAGACCGGCCCGATTGTTCGGCCGCATGACCATCTTGAGATAGATGCTCGCCTTTTCCGCATCGACGCGCGCCTGACTGTCCATCAGGAACAGATCGGCGGCCGCGCCCGTCTCTTCCGTCGGACGGTTGACGTCGCGTTCGACGACCCATTCGGGCGCCTTTTCGCGCAACACCTGCTGATCCTGCGCGGCGGCGATGGAAGCGAAAGAAGTCGATACCGCCAGAACGGCCATCAGAGAACGCACAAACATACCAAAGACTCCGGAATAACAGCGTGTTGGACCGAGCTTTCCGTTTCTTGCCATGGGTTACAAGCATTGTCAGCACACAAAGCGATCACCATATGTCCGAACATGACAAAACGGACCCTTCCCCTTCTCCCGCTGCGTGACATCGTCGTCTTTCCGCAGCGCATCGTTCCCCTCTTCGTCGGCCGCGAGAAATCGGTCGCCGCGCTCGAAGCGGCGATGGCCGAAGACAAGCAGCTTTTCCTGGTCGCGCAGCTCGATCCTGCCGAGGACGATCCCCAGCCCGATCAGATGTACGACCTCGGCGTGATCGCGACCGCGATGCAGCTGCTGAAGCTGCCCGACGGGACCGTCCGCGTGCTCGTCGAAGGAGCGCAGCGTGCGCGCCTCAAGAAGATCGAGGATGCCGAGGGCGGTCATCAGATGGCCGAAGTCGAGATCGTCGAGGCCGAGGAAGGCGAGGGGCCGGAGACGGCCGCACTGATGCGCTCGGTCCTCGACCAGTTCGAGAATTATGCAAAGCTCGACAAGAAGCTGCCAGCCGAGACCGGCATGCAACTGGCCGAGATCGAGGATCCCAACCTGTTGGCCGATGCGGTCGCCAGCGCGCTGTCGGTGAAGGTCGCCGACAAGCAGTCGCTGCTGGGCGAACTCAACCCCGCCAAGCGTCTGGAGATGCTGTTCGCCTTCATGGAAGGCGAACTGGGCGTGCTGCAGGTCGAAAAGAAGATTCGCAGCCGCGTGAAGCGCCAGATGGAGAAGACGCAGCGCGAATATTACCTCAACGAACAGATGAAGGCGATCCAGCGCGAGCTGGGCGACGAGGACGAGGAGGGCGACGAGCTTCAGGAGCTTGCGTCGAAGATCCGCAAGACCAAGCTGTCGAAGGAAGCCAAGACCCGCGCAGAGGCCGAGCTGAAGAAGCTCAAGGCGATGGCGCCGATGTCCGCCGAGGCGACGGTCGCGCGCAACTATCTCGACGTGCTGCTGGCGCTGCCGTGGGGCAAGAAGTCGCGACTCAACCGCGATATCGAGGAAGCGCAGAACGTCCTCGATGAAGACCATTTCGCGCTGGAAAAGGTCAAGGAACGGATCATCGAATATCTCGCCGTGCAGGCCCGGACCAACAAGCTGAAGGGTCCGATCCTGTGCCTCGTGGGACCGCCGGGCGTCGGCAAGACCTCGCTCGGCCGTTCCATCGCCAAGGCGACGGGGCGGGAGTTCGTCCGCCAGTCGCTGGGCGGGGTTCGCGACGAGGCCGAGATTCGCGGCCATCGCCGCACATACATCGGCTCGCTTCCGGGCAAGATCGTGTCGAACCTGAAGAAGGCGGGGACCAACAACCCGCTGTTCCTGCTCGACGAGATCGACAAGCTGGGACAGGATTTCCGCGGCGACCCGGCCTCGGCGCTGCTGGAGGTGCTCGATCCCGAGCAGAACAACAAGTTCAACGATCATTATCTCGAGATCGACTACGATCTGTCGGACGTGATGTTCGTGACGACCGCGAACAGCCTCGACATGCCGCAGCCGCTCCTCGACCGGATGGAGATCATCCGGCTGGAGGGGTATACGGAAGACGAGAAGGTCGAGATCGCCAAGCGCCATCTCATCCCCAAGCAGCTCGAACAGCATGGTGTCGAAGAGGGCGAACTGACCTTCGCCGACGACGGACTGCGCACGATGATTCGCCACTATACGCGCGAGGCGGGTGTGCGCCGGCTGGAGCGCGAGATTGCCAAGGTGGCCCGCAAGGCGTTGCGCAAGATTCTCGAAAAGGAGACCGAGAGCGTCACCTTCACGGAAGAGAATGCGCAGGAATATCTGGGCGTCCGCCGGCATCGCTACGGTATCGGCGAGGACGAGGACCAGATCGGTGCCGTTACCGGGCTTGCCTGGACCGAAGTGGGCGGCGAGCTGCTGACCATCGAGGCGGTGACCGTTCCCGGCAAGGGTCAGATTAAGACGACCGGGAAACTGGGCGAAGTGATGCAGGAATCGATCCAAGCCGCGATGAGCTTCGTCAAGGCGCGTTCGCCTTCCTACGGGGTCAAGCCGAGCGTCTTTTCCCGCAAGGATATCCACGTCCATCTGCCCGAAGGCGCGGTGCCCAAGGACGGGCCGAGCGCGGGCATCGGAATGGTCACCGCGATGATCTCGACGCTGACGGGGATTTCGGTGCGCCGCGACGTTGCCATGACGGGCGAAGTCACGTTGCGTGGCCGGGTGCTGCCGATCGGCGGGCTGAAGGAGAAGCTGCTGGCGGCGCTGCGCGGCGGCATCACCACCGTGCTGATCCCGCAGGAAAACGAGAAGGATCTCGCGGATATTCCCGACGCGATCAAGCAGTCGCTGGAGATCATTCCCGTGCGCCACGTGGATGAAGTACTGTCGCGGGCGCTGACCGCCGAGATGACGGCGATCGAGTGGACTGACGCCGACGAATTGTCGACCGAACCGTTGGTCCCGCCCAAAGGAGACGGCGAGGAAGCGACCATTCGCCATTAAGCGAGAAAAATCATCGTGCACTGTCCCGAAAAGGGTAATTTTCGGGACAAGTGCCTTTGACTCTGCCCCGCCGAGACGGTCTAACGGGGCTTCGTTCGATTGGCGGTCCAGCCGAGTCTCTGCGTAAGGACATCTCGGTGGCGACCGCCCCAAAGGAGGCGATGCGCATGAACAAGCAAGAGCTTATCGGTGAAATTGCAGACCGCGCGGGGCTGAGCCGTAGCGATGCGAGCCGCGCCGTGGAAACCATGCTCGAAGTGATTACCTCGACCCTGAAGCGCGGCGACGAAGTGCGCCTGGTCGGGTTCGGCAATTTCTCGGTTACCGAGCGCAAGGCCTCGACGGGCCGCAACCCGCGCACCGGCGAGCCGATGCAGATCAAGGCCAGCCAGCAGCCCAAGTTCCGCCCGGGCAAGGTCCTCAAGGACGCCGTGCAGAAATGAACCCGTCGGAGCGGAGCGTGATCGCATGCTTCGCTCTGGACAGGGTGCGCGGCCTCACTTAAAGGCCGCCCTCACGCCGCTCGGCATGGGCGCGTAGCTCAGTGGTAGAGCACACCCTTCACACGGGTGGGGTCGCAAGTTCAATCCTTGCCGCGCCCACCATGCCGCCAGCGTTAATCACCTTCCGACAGCACGATCCTCGCTACCGAACCGTCATTGAGCGGCCCGGGGGCGATGGTGCATTGTCGTCGGTCCGTTCGGCTAGGCCAAGTAGGCTTCCTCGAAACCGGCGAGACGCCGCAGTTCCTCGGTCCGTTCGAAGAAAACCCGGCGCCCCTCACGGCGGATCAGTCCGTCGCGTTCGAGCTGGGCGAACATACGGTTGACGTTGACGGAGGTCTGGCCGGTAATGTCGGCGACTTCCTGCTGCGTGAACGGATTGAGCAGTCCGTGTTCCTCCGCCGATACGCGCATCCGTCGGGCCATTTCGAGCAACAGATGCGCGACCCGCGCAAGGCTGTCGCGCCGTCCGCAGCTGAGCAGCCATTCGTAATTGATCGAATTCTCGCGCTGCACTTGCTTGAGAAAATATTGCGCGATCTCGGGATGGGCGGCGAGGATCGGATCGAGGTCTTCGGCCGAGGCGACCATCACCCGCGACGGCACGATGGCCGCCAATCCCACACTCGAATGCCGATCGTTCGCGGGGAGGATCCCTTCGCCCGGAAAACGGAGGGCGACGATCTGGCGGCGGCCGTTTCCGTCGGTCCGATACTTGGCGAGAATGCCGGTGCACACGAACATCAGTTCATTGCGCGTGAAGCCGATTTCGCGAAAGGGACGCTTGGGATGGGCCTGCTCGATCCGCGACGGAATGGCAGCGAGCGCCCTGGCGGCAGGCTCGGCGAGGCCAGTGCCGACCAGCGTTTGCACGAGGTCGACATCGGTATCCAACAAAGAAATGGTCATGAAGGGTGAAAGCTACTCCGTCGGCCACGCCCCCATGGCCTTTAACTATCTGTTATCTTAATGGTTTGACATCATTGGATGCAGGCTCGAAGCCTATGCCCCTATGATGATTTACGGGAAAGACTGCAACCCGACATTCGACGAACGGTGCACCGTTCGTCGCTCTCCGGTCACGCGGCTTGCCAAGCGCGGCCTGCACTCCTAAAGGGACCGGCGCGCCTCAGCCAGGGCGCTCATGGCGATCGTAGCTCAGCTGGTTAGAGCACCGGTTTGTGGTACCGGATGTCGCGGGTTCAAGTCCCGTCGATCGCCCCATTTCCTGTCCGGCATCGATGGAGAGACGACGCCGTCATGAGCACCGTTTTGGGCAACCCCAATTTCGACGATCACGAAGTCGTGCATTTCGTGACCGACCGCGCCAGTGGATTGCGCGCCATTATCGCCTTGCATTCGACCGCATTGGGTCCGGCAGCGGGCGGAACGCGCTTTTGGCCGTATCCCGACGACATGGCGGGCGTCAGCGACGTGCTGCGCCTGTCGCGCGGGATGAGCTACAAGAATGCGATGGCGGGCTTGCCGCTGGGGGGCGGCAAGGCCGTCATCCTGGCCGACGCCCAGCGCACCAAGACCCCCGCGATGCTTGCCGCCTTCGGGCGCGCGATCGACGGCCTGGCGGGCAATTACGTTACCGCCGAGGACGTCGGAATCACCGTCGACGACATGATCGCGGTCTCGGGCGAGACCGATTATGTCGCGGGCCTGCCCGTCGAGGCGGGCGAGGAAGTGGGCGGCGATCCCGGCCCGCACACCGCCCGCGGCTGCTATCTCGGTATTCGCGCCGCGGTGGCGCGCAAGCTCGGGCGCGAGACTCTGTCGGGCGTCCACGTGGCGATCCAGGGCGCGGGCAGCGTGGCGAGCCATCTGGCGCGTCACCTGGTGAACGACGGCGCGACGCTGTCGATCGCGGATGTCGACGCGCTGCGCGCCGAGGCGCTGGCCCGCGAGACGGGCGCGACGGTCGTCGATCCTGCCGATATTCTGGCGCTTGATGCCGATGTCCTCAGCCCCTGTGCGCTGGGCGCGATTCTCGATGCCGACACCATTCCCGCGATCAAGGCGGCGATCGTGGCGGGTGCGGCCAACAACCAGCTCGGGACGCCCGAGGACGGACAGCGGCTCGCCGCTCGCGATATCCTCTACGCCCCTGATTACGTCATCAACGCGGGCGGGATCATCAACGTCTCGACCGAGTATCTCGACGATGGCGGCGCCGACCTGGTGCGCCAGCGGATCGACGCCATTCCCGGGCGGCTCGACCAGATCTGGAGCGAGAGCGATGCGAGCGACCGCGATCCCGCGGCCGTCGCCGACGCCATGGCCGCGCGACTGATCGGGCGCGGCTAAGGACCATCTGGCCCACCGGGCCGAAGCGGGGTAAAGAGCGCGCACCGCCATGCATCGTTTTGCCAACCCCGCCCGCTTCCTGAAGATTGCGCGCCCCGCCACCGGCTGGACGCTGTGGTCGGGTCTCGCGCTGACGATCGCGGGATTGATCGGCGGGCTGTTCCTGGTCCCGGCCGACTATCTGCAGGGCGACACGTTCCGCATTCTTTATGTTCATGTCCCCGCCGCGTGGCTGGGCATGGCAGGATGGGGCGGCATTGCCGTTTCCAGCGTTGCGGTGCTGGTGTGGCGGCATCCGCTCGCCGCCATCGCCGCGCGGGCGATCGCGCCCGCGGGAGCGACGTTCGCGGCGCTGTGCCTCGTGACCGGATCGATCTGGGGCCGGCCCACGTGGGGGACCTGGTGGGAATGGGACGGGCGGCTGACCAGCATGCTGGTGCTGTTCTTCCTCTATCTGGCCTATGTCGCGCTGGCGGATGCCGAGCGTTCCCGCGGGCCCGGACAGGAAGGGCGGATTGCGGCCATCTTCGGATTGGTCGGGGCGATCAATCTGCCGATCATTCACTACAGTGTGATCTGGTGGAACACGCTGCATCAGGGTCGTTCGATCAGCATCGTCGAGGGCCGATCGAGCATCGATGGTTCGATGCTGTGGCCGCTGCTGCTGGCGGCGCTCGGGTTCACGTTGCTGTTCGCGGCGATCGTGCTGATGCGGATGCGCGCGGACATCGCGCGTACCAAGGTCGAGGCGCGGTTGCAGCGGTTGGGGGCGCAGCACTGATGGCGCCGTGGCCCTTCGTCATCGCCGCTTATGCGATCACGATCGTTGCGACGGCCGTGCTGGTCCTCGTCTCGTGGCGCGCGATGCGCCGCGCCGAGCAGCGCCATCGCGACCTTCGGGACGGGCGATCATAATGGCGCCCAAGCAACAGCGGCTCGTCCTCGTCCTGATCGCCGTCGGCGCCATTGCGGGTGCGGCATTGCTCGCCTTGTGGGGACTGCAGGGGCGAGCGGCCTTTTTCGTGACGCCGAGCGAGATCGTGGAGGGGACGGTGGAAACCGGCGTTCCCCTTCGCCTCGGCGGAATGGTCGAGGACGGATCGATCGAGCGCAGCACCGATGGGCTCGAGGTTCGCTTCCGCCTCGCCGACACGGAGGCCAGCACGACGGTCGCCTATCGCGGCATCACGCCCGACCTGTTCGTGGAGGGATCGGGCGCGGTCGCGGAAGGGCAGTTGGCCCCCGACGGCACGTTCGTCGCCGACCGCATCCTTGCCAAGCATGACGAGAATTACATGCCGCCCGAACTGGCGAGCGAGGCCGAGGAACGCGACACGGCCGACAGCGTCGAGGGTTCATGAACGCCGAAATCGGCCACGCCGCCTTGTGGCTCGCGCTCGGCTTAGCCTTGTTTCAGGCCGGGTGGGGCCTGACGGCAACCCGAGGAACCGAGGACCGTGCTGCGGCCCTGCGCGGACTGGCGGTGGCGCAGGCGCTGCTCTGCTGTCTTGCCTTCGCGATGCTGCTGCGCGTGTTCGCGGCGGTCGATCTGTCGGTGGCGCTCGTCGCGACCAACAGCCACAGTGCCAAGCCTGCCTTCTACAAGCTCGCCGCGGCGTGGGGAAACCATGAAGGGTCGATGCTACTGTGGGTAGTGCTGCTGACATTGTTCGGCGGCCTTCTCGCCCTGTTCGCGAGAGCGCTCGACCGGCGGACGCTGTCCGTGACGTTGGGGAGCCAGGGAGCGCTGACGGCGGGATTTCTCGCCTTTCTGCTGCTGACGTCCAACCCGTTCGCGCGGCTGTCGCCGCCCGCGATCGAGGGCAGGGGGCTCAATCCGCTGCTGCAGGATCCCGGGCTCGTTTATCACCCGCCGCTTCTCTATGTCGGCTATGTCGGGCTTTCGGTCGCGTTCAGTCTGGCGGTCGGCGCCATGCTCACGGGGCGGGTCGACCGTTCGCTGGCCGAGGCGATGCGACCGTGGGTGCTGGTCGCCTGGACCTTCCTGACGGCGGGGATCCTGGCGGGGAGCTACTGGGCCTATTACGAGCTCGGGTGGGGCGGCTACTGGTTCTGGGATCCGGTCGAGAATGCCTCGCTGCTCCCGTGGCTGGCCGCGACGGCGCTGCTTCACTCCGTGTCGGTCCTCGCGGCGCGTGAGGCGCTTCGGGCGTGGACGATGATGCTCGCCCTGTTGGGTTTTGCGATGAGCATGCTGGGGACGTTTCTCGTGCGTTCGGGACTGCTCACGTCGGTGCATGCGTTCGCGGTTGATCCGGAGCGCGGGACCTTCATTCTCATCCTGATGACGATCTATATCGGTGCCGCCTTCGCGCTTTACGGATGGAAGATCGCCACGGTTCGGGCGGGTGAGCCGTTCGAGGTGACGAGCCGCGAAAGCGCGCTGGTCGCCAACAACGTGCTGTTGTCGATCATTCTCGCGCTGGTGCTGTTCGGGACCTTCTATCCGTTGATCGCCGAGGTGTTCGGTGCGGCCATTTCGGTGGGTCCGCCCTATTTCAATCTCGTCACCGGCCCGCTGGCGCTGTTGCTGATCGCTCTGTTATTCGTCGGGCCCAGCCTGACGTGGCGGCGACAGAAGCGCCCGCTTCCCAAGTCGCTGCGGGTGGCCGCGCTGGCCGCTGTGGCAGGCCTGGTGATACCGATCGTGCTTGGCCTCGACATCAGTCTGCTCGAGCGGGGCGGGCTGGCGCTGGGGGCAGGGCTCGCGATCGCCAGTCTCGTGCCGCTGTTTCGAAAGCGCCCCTGGCGGATCGGGGCGCCGACCTGGGCCATGGCGATCGCGCATTTCGGAATCGCCATCCTGACGCTCGGCGTCGCCAGCGAGAGCGCCTTCACCACCGAGCGGCTCGCCATCATGGAGCCGGGGGACCAGGCCGAGGTCGGACCCTGGACCGTCGAGATGCGCGACGTGACGCCCGTAGCCGGTGCCAATTTCACCGCGGTCGAGGCACGACTCGCCGCCGCGCGCGGGCGCGGAGCCGCCGCACTTGCGCCGCAGCAGCGACAGTTCAATACCCCGATCACCGTGACCAGCGAGAGCGCGCTGCTCACCAACTGGGACGGGCAGCTCTATGCGACTATCGGTTCGGGCAGCCTCGATGAAGGCTGGCAGGTCCGCCTGTGGTGGAAGCCGTTCGTGACGTTCATCTGGGCGGGCGGAATGTTGATCGTCCTGGGCGGACTGATCTCGCTGATCGGGCGGGGCATGCGGGGATGGCGTCGCCGGATGGCCGAACGAGACGCCGAGGACAGCGGCGGTTATCGACAGGCGCGCGCATGGTAGCCCGTCTTCTTCCCCTCGCCATCGCGCTGGCGCTGCTGGCGTTCGCGGGGTGGCGTCTCGCGTCGCCGTCCGAAGGATCGCAGGTGACGAGCCAGCTGGTCGGCGAACATCTGCCCGAATTGTCGCTGCCACCGATGGTCGACGGGACGACGGGGATCGAGCCGATCGGCCGCGACGAGCCCTATCTGATCAACCTGTTCGGGAGCTGGTGCGTGCCGTGTATCGCCGAGGCGGAGTATCTGGACGATCTGGCACGACAAGGTGTGCCGATCGACGGGATCGCGGTGCGAGACGAGCCAGAAGCCGTTCAGCGATTTCTCGACCGGCATGGCGATCCCTTCGCGCGGATCGGGGCGGATCCCGACAGTCAGGCGATGCTCGAACTGGGCGCTACCGGCGTGCCCGAAACGTTCCTGATCGACGCGGACGGCGTGGTGCGGGCGCATTGGCAGGGACCGATCGAGGCGGACGACCTGCCCGACATCCTCGCGCGTGTGGAGGCGCTTCGATGATGTTTGCCGCGCTCTTCCTCGCCGCGGCGACGTCCGCCGCGCCGGCCGACTATGCGGACCGCCAGCTCGACGATCCGGCGCTGGAGGCCGAAGCGGTGCAGCTGATGGAGGAATTGCGCTGCCTGACGTGCGAAGGGCAGTCGATCGCCGAGAGCGATGCCGACATGGCGGGTGACATGCGCCATCTCGTCCGGGCGCGCCTTGCCAAGGGCGAACGACCCGCCGAAGTACGCGGGTGGCTGGTCGATCGGTACGGAAGCGTCGTGACCTATCGCCCGGTCTCCGGCGATCCGGTCAGCTGGCCGCTGTTCGCCGCGCCGCTCGTGCTGCTGGCGCTGGCGGCCTGGCTGTTGAGGCGGCGGTTCGTGCGGCGGAGTAAAGGCGAATGACCGTCTATCTGATCATCATCCTGCTGATCGGCGTGGTGGCGGCAGGATTGTGGCTCGCCAAGGTTCGCGGCGCGACGCTGACCCTATCGCTGGCGGCGATGCTGCTGGGGGGAGCGGGCTATGCGATCGCGGGGCGCCCCGGCCTGCCCGCCCGTCCGGTAGCGGAAAGGCCCGACATGGGACCGCCGATGGCCCTCACCGGCGCGCGCGAGGCCTTCTACGGGCGCTTCAACCAGGTCGAGCAATGGGCGATCCTGGCCGACAGCCGGACGCGGATCGGCAATACCGAGAGTGCGGCCAAGCTGTACGCGAGCGGCGTGCGCGAGAATCCGCGCAACTTCGCGCTCTGGTCGCTCTACGCCAATGCGCTGGCCGACCATGCGGGCACCTTGTCGCCCGCAGCGGAACTGGCCTTCGACCGCGCGATCGAACTGGGCGGGGACGCGGAGGGGCCGCTGTTCTTCAAGGCGCTAGCGCAGGTGCGCAGCGGCGAGGGCGAGGCGGCGCTGCCGGCGCTGCGCTCGCTCGAGGAGCGCGCGCCCGAGGGGTCGGACCGACGCGCGCTCGTTCTGGGAGCCCTCGCGATCGCCGAACAGCAAGCCGCGGCTCAGACCGGTTCGTAAGGCAGCGCCAGCGCGGTCGCGACCGCCTTGTGACGGATCTTTCCACCCGAAACGTTGAGACCGTCGGCCAGATGCTTGTCGTTGGCCATCGCCTCCTTGGCGCCGCGATTGGCGAGCCGGATGACGTGCGGCAGCGTGGCGTTGTTGAGCGCGAACGTGCTGGTCCGAGCGACCGCGCCCGGCATGTTGGCGACGCAGTAATGGATGATGCCGTCGATCTCGTAGACGGGATCGTCGTGGGTGGTCGCCTTGGACGTTTCGAAGCAGCCACCCTGATCGATGGCGATGTCGACCATGACCGCGCCGCGCTTCATGTCCTTCAGCATCTCGCGCGTGATGAGCTTGGGCGCCGCGTCGCCCGGCACGAGGACCGCGCCGATGACGAGGTGCGCCTGACTGATGTGGCGACGGATCGCCTCGATCGTGGAATATTGCGTCTTGATCGTCGATCCGAAGTGCAGGTCGAGTTCGGCCATCTTCTCGTTCGACACGTCGAAGATGGTGACGTCGGCACGCTGGCCGGTCGCCATCATCGCCGCGTTGATGCCCGCGACGCCGCCGCCGAGGATCACCACCTTGCCAGGGTTCACCCCGGGAACGCCGCCCAGCAGCACGCCGCGACCGCCCTGTTCCTTTTCAAGATAATGCGCGCCGACCTGGATCGACATGCGCCCGGCAACCTCGCTCATCGGTGCGAGCAGCGGTAGCCCGCCCTTGCGTCCCGTCACCGTCTCGTAGGCAATGCAGGTCGCGCCCGACTGCATCAGTCCTTCGGTCTGCGGCATGTCGGCGGCGAGGTGGAGGTAGGTGAACAGCGTATGCCGTTCTTCCAGCATCGCAATCTCTTCGGGCTGCGGTTCCTTGACCTTGACGATCATCTCGGCCTTTTCGAACACCGTCTTCGCATCAGCGACGACGGTGGCGCCGACGCGCTCGTAGTCGGCATCGGAGAAATCGATCCCCATGCCGGCATTGGTCTCGATGAACACCTCGTGCCCGAACGAGGTCAGTTCGCGGACCGACGTCGGCGTCAGGCCGACGCGATATTCGTGATTCTTGATTTCCTTGGGAATGCCGATGCGCATGCGAAGTCTCTCCTGAAACAATCCTCTGGGCGCGGCCTATAACGAGGGGGAGGGGGGACGCCCATCCCCCGAAGACGAACTTTTCGGCGAGCGGCCCGTTCGGCGTGCATGAGTGGAGCCCTGATCGTCACCGCCGCGCTGGGACAGGACGACCTGTCGTGGCTGAATTCCGAACGCACCGAGCATTTCCCGCCGGAGCGCAACTACCTCAAGGCCCATCTGACGATGTTCCATGCGCTGCCGCCCAGTTGCGAGGACGAGGTCGGCCGCCTGCTGGCGACACTGGCTAGCGAGTTCGCGCCGCCGGCCGCGCGGTTGAGCGAGGTCATGTTCATGGGACGGGGGGTGGCCTATCGCGTGCATTCGGACGAATTGCAGGCGATCCGTTCGGCGATCCAGGCACGGTTCGAAGGGATGCTGACGGCGCAGGACCAGGGGGGGTGGAGACCGCATGTCACCATCCAGAACAAGGTCGACAAGGACGTCGCGCGCGCGCTGTACGATCAGAAGAAAGCCGCGTTCGACCCGCGGGCGCTTGCGATCAGGGGACTCACCCTCAATCGCTATCTTGGCGGGCCGTGGGAAGAACTGGGCAGTTGGTCGTTTCGCGGCAAGGCGCGCGCGTGACGACGCTCAGGTGATGGTGCCGACGCCGTCGCAATCGAGATCGAAGCTCGCCATGCCGCTTTCCAGCATCGAGGCCAGCATCGGGGTCTCCATGAGCGATTCCACGATGTCGCTTTCCTCGCCCGCCGCTTCGATCGCCTCGTCCCAGTCGGTCGCGTCGAAATCGCCGCGTCCGATGAGCACGAAGGCATAGACCTCGGCCTGTTGATCCTCGGCCAGATCCTCGAGGATCCCCATCAGCTCTTCCTCGACGCTCGTGTTGATATCGTCGTCGAGCACCGAATAGGCTTCGTCGTCATCGTCGCCGTCGACGTTCTCCGGTGCCTCGTCACCATCGTAGTTCGTCGTCACCTGCGCCTCGTTCTCGCGAGCGCGGATGATGATACGGCAGAGCGTGTCGAGCGGTGTTGCGGGTTCCATCGTTGAAGGTCTTTCTTGATCAATTGCGGGAGGGCAACGACATGCGGGGCGGCACGGTTCCTCGGCCCGGCGAAAGGTCGATTGACGACGATGGGCGCCCCGACTATAGGCTCGCAACCGCGCCGCCCGGCCATCGTGGCCGATCCGCGCGCGCCCGAATTGGGGCGGAGTAGCTCAGCTGGTTAGAGCAGCGGAATCATAATCCGCGTGTCGGGGGTTCGAGTCCCTCCTCCGCTACCAATCATTTATCTCGGAAATCTGCGAATTACTGTGTAATCAGCGCTCGAATAGCCCGTTTCCCATCCTTTCCGATCATTCCCGACGATTTACGCAGTTTTCCGCGATTTCCCTTGCGTTGAGATTTACTCCACTGGGCATGGATCGGGCATGGATCAGTCCCCAAGCTGTCGCGCGGCGACGTATATCCGCAGCGCCCGCTCGCAGTCGGCGAGGGCGCGGTGTTCGCCGTTGAGGCTAATGCCAGCGTCGGCGCAGATGGCGCTGAGGCGATAGGACTTTCGACCAGGCCAAACGCGCCGTGACAGCGCCAGCGCGCAGTCGTGTTCGTTCGGGAAGCGATCCTGACCGTGGCGATCGCAAGCGGCTTCCAGCATGCCCGCGTCGAACGGCGCATTGAACGCCACCATCGGGAGGTCGCCGACGAACTCGCGGAAGGCCACGAGCGCCGCAACAGGCTCCATGCCGTCCTTCTTGATCATCGCGCGGTTGATGCCTGTGATTTCGGTGATCCGCGACGAGATGCGTCCTTTCGGCATGACGAGCGTGGAGAAGGTCTCGTGCTGGTCACTGTCGCGATGGACGCGGATCGCGCCGATCTCGATGATCTCGTGCTTGGCAGGGCTGAGGCCGGTCGTCTCCAGATCGTAAACCACGAAGCGTTCGGGCAACACCTCGGCCAGCGGCCTCGGCTCGCGCGGCGCGGGCTTCGGCTTTTCCGATCGGCGCATCAGGTAGAACAGCGCGGCGACGGCAGCGATGACGAGGATCAGTTCCATCGCACGATGCTGGACCGCGCGGATTGCGGACGCAAGTTTCCCCCGAAGGGGAGTTGCAATCTCAGCGATTTGACGGGTAGAAGTCCGGCTGGGTGTGGAAACCCGGACTGTGATAGCAGTTCTGCCCATTGGCGTGGGTTTTGCTGCGAAAGCGAGCTTGGCGGCTCGCCCAGGCGTCCTTGGCGGGACGCGCTGACTTCGGCTCTTATAGCCGGGGGCGGTGCGTCATGTCCAGAGCGCAAGCTTAAAAGCCGCCGACACGTCTCACAGCGTGTTTCCAACCCCCGGCGACCGCCCGAAGCGGTCACGGCTGTGGAAAGCCAAACTGTGAGAGACCACCAATGGAAAACCAGAACACGTCCGAATGGGACGAAGCGTTCGAGGCATTCGAGCGCGCCGATCTCGCATATGAAGCGAAGTCAGCAGAATGGGATCAGGCCAATGAAGAGCTGGAGAAGGCCGCGCCGAGGCCGGAGGACTACATCGACTTCGGTTTCTTCATGTTCGTCGATAAGCGCCAACTCACTCACGCGATGGACCTCGACGAGCAGGTCGAAAAGTACCGCTCAAGGGGATGGTCGACCCTATCGTTCGCACCCGCAACAATGGAAACCTTCGAGGCGAAGATCGATGGAGTGCGTCAATATCGCGCTGCGCTTCGCGAAGCCGAAGCCAGTGTGAGCTGGAATGAAATCAATGAGCAGATCGACGCCGTAGGTGAGGCGGTAGGCGACGCTCGGGACCGCGCACTTATTTGTCCGGCACCGAGGCCTGCAGCGCTTTTATGGAAGCTGGATCAGCTGTTATCTGAGCGCGTTATCGACAGCGAGGACGGAGAGTATATCCCGGCCTGGCATAAACGCCTTGTCATTCCAGTGATGGCCGACGCGAGACGATTCCTGTCAGGAGAGGGCGCATGACCGATTTCGCGACGCTGGAGAAGCGCTGGCGCCTGCTCCGGGCCCTTCAGGATTGCAACTACGACTTCGGTCCGATCGCGCGGGCGAATTACGAATATGAATGCGCTGAAAGCGAGGCGAGGGGCAACAAGGATGATCCACGGCTACGCGCGGCCCATGAGCGGTGTTCGAAGGCCGACGACCACGGCTATCGCACCTATGACGAGCCCGCAGCGGACGCGGCGATAACGCTCGTGAACTTTCCGGCGCCCGATGTCGCCGCCGTTCAGGTCAAGATCGAAGCGATTAAGCACCACGAACTCGACAATTATCTGCCGGTGAAGGGGGAGCCCTTCGATTTCATCGAGGCGGACGTCAAACGGCTTCTGGGGGAATTGGAGAGATAGCCTAACAGGTCGGGGCTACGGTCCCGGCCTATTCCTCAAGACTGGAGGCGGGGCACTGGACCGTCGAGCGCGTCACGTCGACCGCCCAGCGGCACAGGCGGGCGACCTGCGCCCATCCGCGACCGCCCCACACCCGCACTTCATCATCCCACGCATCCTCGGCGTCCTGCCGCTCTTCCTCTGTCGGCGCGGTGATCGCTTGGATCGGATAGGGCGGTTCCGGCTCGACAGCGAGGTCAGCAGCCGGCGGCGCGGGCATCGTCGTGACGCCCTTGCTGGCGCAGGATGGCGCAACCACGAGCACGGCGGCGATCGTCGCCAGGCGGATTGGCTTCACGAACATCGTCCAACTCCTCTTTCTGATCTCGATTGCGCGACAGGTCGACGACACGCTCTTGCGCGCGCTCTTCCTTCGATGCGCTGTCGGTGCGCTCGACCTCAAGTTGCGCCTTGGCGTTTTTGCGCTTCATATCGTCTTTGCCTGCGGCCTTACCGATGCAGTAGGCGATGCCGAGGACGAGAACCGCAAGCGCGATCCACTTCACGACGGTCGGGATGCTATTCCATGCGATAGAGAGCGACCCGGGCGGTATCATGATCGATCTCCCCCAATCTGGCGGGGTATCGCCCCGACCAGGCACAGTTCATATTCCCCGATCGTCGCGCCATGCCCTTCGCGGCGATTGACGAGACCCTGGATCACGCGCCCGCCCGCAAACCGGTAGCGCCGCATGAACCGGCAGGCCTCGACCGGCTTGCCCTCGCGATACAGCCGGAGGACGCTCGACTTGCGATAGGCGCCGAGGCCGATGTTGAACGTTAGGCTGGTGTGCGCTGCCCATTCATATGGCTGGGTCCATATCCCCGGCGCCGAACTGGCGACGCGCAGGCCGAAATCGTTGCGAAGCGCCTTCGCGAGCAGCGCGTCGCACTCGACCTTGCTGTAGGCCCGCATCTCGACCCGAGTTTCGCCGTAACACACCGTCGGGACGCCGATGACGTCGCGATAGGGCTCGAGCCGCAGCCCTTCGTGCTGCGCCACCTGCGGCGTGGCGATCGCCAACATCGCGGCGATCGCGGTTCCGGGAATGCCCTTGGTCACAGCTCGACACCCTCGGCGCGGATCACGCGGCCGTCGGCCTGCACCGTCACCTTTTGCTGACGGGAGAAGCGGGCCCAGCGAATGACCTCGTAAGTCCCGATCGACGCCGCCAGTCCGCCCACCTTCTGTGCCGCCGGGTTTTCGATCAGGAACAGGGCCAGCTGCAAGAGCGCGCCCGCATCGAGAAAGACGTAGAGCAGCAGCACCACAGCGCCGAGGCCGAGCCGCATCGAATTCAAGGACAGTTCGGCCCAGCGCTGGCGCAGCTTGTCGCCGATGGTAGAGAAGATCGTCATAACGGTGTCTCCCGGAAGCCCGGAGGCTGGTAGGTCGGATCGAGCTGGCGCAGGACGCGGTCCTGCTCGCGATCGTGCTGCTCCTGGCGCTGCATCCACAACGCACGCTGATCGAGCCGCTGATCGCTTTTATCGGCAAGCACGACCGCGTCGCGTAGCTCGTTGGAGACGTGCCAGGCGCCGACGATCACCGAAAGGATGACCCCGAACGCACTCAACATGACCGTGACCACCAGCTTGTTGACCTTCCGGTCGATCCGCTCGTCGATGTGCTCGTTGAACTTGTCGAGCGGCCAATCGCGCGTACTGTCCACCGGTTGAGGGAAAGCGGCGGCCGCGATATTCTTGAGGTCTTCCTGATCCACGCCTCACCTTTCGACGTAAAGCCCAGCCTTGCCTTCGCGCATTCGCAGCGCGTTAAGCAGGGCGACCGCGCTGCTCTCGCGCATCAGGCTGTTATCGTTTTCATTTCGCCGGCCGACCAAGAGAGTCCCGCCGCGCTCTCAAAGAGCGTCGTCCAGGTGGCTGCGTCATCCGAGCCTTGAACGACGATCCGAGAAGGGCTGCCGCAAACGGTTGTCCAACCCTGCCACGCCCGAACTTCCGAACAGACAGCAGGTGACCCAATGCCAGTTTGGAAATCGTATCTGATCCAAGCGTTGACCCCCGCACCCGTGCCGGAACACCACCCGTTGCCGCTGCTGGTTATTCCATCAAAGGCATTGCGTGGAAGGTAGCTTCCAGTGACGTTGCTGCTGCTGGCGGCGGCTGACAGGTTGATGCTGGCGTCTGCCGAGCATTGATCCGGCCCGCCGAGGGTGGCGGCTATTTCGACTTCCCGCAGGCCGACACGACCCGAAACGTTGATGTCAGCGCCGTCCGGAAAGAATAGTCGGATGTAGCGATACGCAGTGCCCCCGGCGGGAGGCGGGTACGGCATGGTCTGAACGATCATGCCGTGCGCTTCAGATGGACTGCGACGAGGCCCGTCACCGCCGACGCCGTAACCTTGAGCCATGCCCCGGCCTGCAAGCTGATCGGGCTGGTCGTGCCCGAGAACGTGGCGGGCGAAGCAGTCGTGGACTTCTCGTAGGCGATCGTTCCCGTGCCGCTAGTGGCCTGCTGCGTCAGCGTCATTTCGACATCGGCGTAGAAGCGGGCTTCCCCGTTGCCAGAAAAGTTGAACGTGGCAGGCTGTGCAAGAGCGACATTCGCTAAGCCGAGGTTTTGCTGAGATGCCTCGACATCGGCGACGTCAGACAGGTTGTTCGATGCCAAGAGGTCGCCGCCGGCACCGCCGCTTGGTAGGTCGCCCGGCTTCCACGTGTCGTCGACATCGTCGAAGATCAGCGCCTGCCCGTCGGTTGGGGCGGCCGTCGTCGTGTCGACATCGGTCAACCCGTCGAGCGTGGTCGCGCCGCCCCCGCCGCCTCCCGCTCCCGCCACCACGGCATCGACCTCGCCCGTCGAATAGACGTCGAGATTGTCTCGCGCATCCGCCGCATCCGCGAGGTCCGCAAGGTTCGCCGCCACCTCGAGGCTGCCATCGACCCCGTCGTACAGCTCGTCGAAGTTCGCGTTCGCTTTCCCGAAGGCCGTGCGGATGCTGTCACCCGTGCCGTCGTTCGGCACGGCACCCGTGTCGATCGTCTGTTTCGCCATCTTACTCCCCGTCGGCCGTCCACATCGTGCTGTCGGCAGTGATGAAGCTGTTGTGGGCGGTCAGCGCTTCGAGATATTCGTCCGCCAGCGGCGCGCTCCGCCCGAAGTCGTCGTTCACGCGGTACACCCGCACCCCGATCGGCTCCCCGCTCGCGAACCCGTCGCTCGTCCGCTGCGCCGCCGTATACGTCGCCGCCTGGCTCGACAGACCCGCCAGCGTCCGCACCACCACCCCGCCGCGCACGATCTCGACGTCGAACACGGCCGGCGCATCGCCGTCCGCGCCGAAGAAGCGGCTGCGGTCGGTCCATGCCAGGTCGAGGTCGCCCGCATCGAAGCTGCCGACGAGGTCGGTGGGCGCGAACGGGCGCTTGGCGATCCCTACGTTCGTGAACGGCACCACCGGCACCCCCGCAGGGTCCTGGTACAAAGTCACGCCGCGCAGGCTGAGCGCATCGCCCCACCCGCTGTCGTCCGTCACTGGGATCCGGTAGATCCCCCCTTCGCCCATCACCACCGCCATCTCGCCCGGGCTGTGCTGGTCGATGAAGTCCTCGCTGCCGCGCACCCCGCGCCGCAGTCCGCTCAATTCCCACGTCTTCGGCGCAATCTTCGTCGTGCTGGCGAACTGGATATATTCGCCGCGCCCCATCCCGACAAACAGGAAGTTAGCGTAAGCGTCCAGCTCGGCCGTGCTTGCATCCTCCAGCGTCATGCCATCGTGCAACAGCTCGACCGTCAGCGTCTCGTCGTCCGGCCCCAGTGTCCCGACTACGGCCCCCATCACCGCCGCATCGGGCTGATCGAGCAACGTCGCGAACGTGCCGCCGTTCGACACCTCGATCCGCCCCCGGTTCCAGTATCGCTGCCCCGCCCCCATCGCGACGTAAAAGCCGAAATCGTCGTGCCCGTCGCTCGTCATCGGCATGTCGATCGGCACTACCACCGTGTCGGCGAACAACGTGCTTTCATGCTCGATAGGCGCGTTCGCACCCGAGGCCCGCCCCGTGAAGGCGATGGCCTCGTCCGACTGCGCCTCGACCTCGATCAGCCCGTTGGCCCCGCGCGTCACCCGCCGCACGATGAACGGCAGCACCGACGCATCCTTCGTCTGGACGCCATACGCCACCCCCGGCGCGATACCCGCCCAGGCGCCGGTCAGCGTCGTCGTCAGCGTCGTGCGCCCCAGCCACGCATCCCAGTGTAGCGTGGCTGCCGCGGTCGCCCCTTCCTCCGCGCTCATCACCAGGTTGAGGTTCACCGACACGTTCGATTGCGCGTCCCCGTGCGCCGCCTGTGCCGAGGCGGTGTTGGGCTGGTAATCGCGCGCCGGGTCCATGAAAGTGACACTCGTTTCCTGCGGCAGTTCGATGTCCTGCGCCCGCGTGAAGCGGTACGGCGCGTTCGGGCTGGTCCCCGCCTCGTGCGCCCCCATTGCGTTCGTGGGGATGGTCGCGCGCATCGCCTGCGCCCGCTCGAAGAACTGGATCTGTCCGCCCCGCTCGGCCGCTTCGAAGCGATAGACGGGAAACAACGGCGACAGCGCATCCCAGCAACTCGTCTCGCCTGTGATGGCATAGCCCCGAAGCGGCATATCGATGAGCGCGGTGGTCGAGAGGTTGCGGACGGGGTCGATCCCCGCCCGCGCACAGATAGCCTCGGCAAAGTCCGCCAGCGTGACATTGGCGTTTGCCTCGACCAGCCCTTCCAGCCCCGGCACCGAATTGCCGAAATTTTCGAGCTGCAGGTCTTCCACCACCACATAGGCGCGGTGGCGATAGCCGGGCTGGTCGCCCAACCGCCCCTCCAACACCGGATCGGCCGTCTGTTCGTCCCCGCCGCCGTAGATTGTCAGGCTCTTGAAATAACGGTTGGCCCCGTACACCCGCTTCAGCAGATTGCCGTCCGCGTCGAGCGTCTCGCTGATCGCGGGCGTCTCGCCGGAGTCGAAGATCAGCCGTCCTTGGCCCCACAGCAACCCCAGCCCCTCGATCGGCTTGTCGTCGATCCGATCCGCCAGCAGCCACCCGCAAGTTGCCGAATAGGTCCAGTATTTCTGTTCGGGGGCCGCCGATCCCAGCAGTCCCCCCAGCACCCCGCCGACCACCGCCCCGATCGGCCCACCGATCTGGAACCCCGCCGCCGCGCCGCTGATCGCGCCCGCGACCTCGGAATAATCCTCGACCACATGCTCGGTCTCGTCGAGCAGCCCGTCCCACGCCAGCACCGGCAGCGACAGACGCACCGCCGCCCCGTACACACGCGGCTTGGGCGCGCCATAATCGCCGATCTCGACCGCAAGCTCGTCGATGCCCGGCCCGCTCTGCGCCGAGAAGCGCGACAACAGATAGCTGGCACCTAGCTGCGCGATGAAGATCGCGGGGTTGAAGCTCATTTCTTCACGTCCGGCCGCCGCGCCACCGCGTCGCCGCCGGGGCTGTCCGGCTCGCCGCCGTAATTGACAAAATTATCCCACGAGATGCAGCCGTTCGTGCCGCCGTCGCTCTCCCGATGCTGCGAACAACCGGGCGTCATCTCATACTCGTCGCCCGCCGCGATCGGGAACGTCAGCCGCGGCCACAGCGTGAACTGCCCCCCGTCGCCATGCTCCTTGATCCGCGCTTCGACCCCGCCATTGTTGCCGCTGATGAAGGCGACGATCCCGTTCGTGAAATAGCCCGCCGCCTCGCTACGCGCGCTGTCGGTGAAGTTGCGCCCGTCGCCCGACGTTTCAACTGCCCCCGACACGATCAGCCCGTCGAGCGAGCGCCCGCAATATCTGTCGCCGAACACATAATCGCATCCGGGCTTCATCGTCCGCACCAGCGGCGTCTGCGCCAGTCGACCACCCGATCCCGTCACTTCGACCGTGAAGCTGCGATCGTCAAACTCGACCCGCCCGAACGTCCCGTCCAGCAGCACGCGAACGGACGCCGCACCCTTCCACGGCACCAGCACCGCTCGCACCCGCGCCCCGTCATACTTCCCGCCCTGAAGGTCGGTTTCAGTGACATACCCCGCCGCGACAAGCCCGGTCAGGTCGATATTGCCCACGCTCCCCGCTTCGGCCGCATTCTCGCTGGCGCTGGGGCTCATCGACCCGCAAGCGTGATACGTCTGCCCGCCCCATTCCAGGTCGCGGTCAAGGCTGGTGAACCGAAGCGTTTCGCCGTCCGACCGCTTGATCGCCCAGATCTGCGCAAGGTGCGTCACGCAGGGAGCGGCTTTGTTCAGATATTCGATGCCACCTTGGCTGATGGAGAAGCTCGGCAGGACGCGGTGTAGCATCTCGATGCCAGCCTGCGAAACGCGCATAGCGGGGCGCTCTTTCGTAAGCGCCTCTACCCCAGACTGACTGACACGCATCTCGGCCGTCGCGCGGTAGAGGATCTCCACCCCGCCTTGGCTGACGCTTTGCTGCGTCACGCTAAGCCGTCCGCTCCATCACACCCAATGCCGCCGCGAGGGCCGCTGGCGTCCACGGCGCACCGGTGTCGGGGTCGAACGGCACGTTGCTGTCGTGGTAGGCGAAGCCCGTCGTGATCGGCTGCGGCGTCACCACCGATTTATCGCCGTTCGACACCAAAGTTGGCGCGAACAGCGCGGTCCCAGCGTCGTCCTTCTTCACCCGCCCGAACGGCCGCGCCGTCAGGATCTCGGTGAGGTTGGCAGGCAGGTCGGCGAGCGTGAAGTCGCTCCGCGCCGTGCCCGTCGTGTCGTAGATGTGCCCGGCATCATCGATCGGCAGGTCGAGCAGCTCGTACCCACTCGTACCCGCCGACTTTAGGAAGTCGGCCTGCGCCGTGTCTCCGTCGAACTGCAGGAGCGCTGATTTGCAATCGCCAATGAACGTGTCACACCCCGACCCGTCGTCGACCGTGTCGTTGCAGAAGAAATCGGCAAAGCGATAATCCTGTTCGTCCTGATTGGCGAGTGATCCTGCTCCGACGGTAAATTGACTAAATTCGAGGTTGGCACTAGCTACCGTGTCGATCCCAGTGAGATTGAGGACGGTCTGCTCGTTGACGCGAACTTCGAGCGCTCCGCTCGTACCGTTGCCCGCGGCGGCAAAAAGCTCGAAATGGTTGTACGCTCCGCTGCCGACGACTGGTGTGCTGCGCCCTAGGAGGGTGTCGCGATTGCGCGCGATGATCGCGCCGTCGGTGCCAAGCCAGATCGAAGCCTGTGAGTTGTTCGAGGCGTCGCCGAGCAGGAAGAGACAGACGCCGCCGCTCGTGGCATTGCTAATAATTCCCGACGAAGTTTCGTTGGTCGGCAGCGCCCCACAGCGCATCGCATAGCCGAGGAAGACTTCCTGGAGCGCCGCACCGAACACTCGGCGCAGCCTTGGACGCGTTCCCGTCCCCATTACAAAGCAGTGCGTGCCCGTCCGTGCATGCGTGGTCGACAGCGTGCCGCCCGATCCACTGTCGGCATCATTCTGCGCCCATGCCTGCCCCGACGAGCCGTTGAGCATCTTGGTCTTGTCGCCGCCGTACCGCGCCAGCCCGTCGCACCACCTATTAGCGATAATACACCTCCCCGCGCGGCAATGCCGACGCCAGCGTTTGAATTGTCAGTAGGTCAGCCCCTCAGCAGGGACGGACTTCGATAAAGGAGAGATCGGCGAACCCGCCCGCCTGCCACGTCTGGAGGATGCCCTCGAACACGTCGTCGTCCTCGAACCGCACCTCGACATCAAAAAAGAACCCCGCCGTCACCGCCAGCCCGTTGCCGGGAGGCTCGGCCAGCGACACCACGCCGCCCTCGCGCGAAACCGAGAAGTCAGCGGGATCCACCACGTCCCCGTCGACCGCCACCGTGACCGTCGAGACGACCGGCAGATGGATCGGCCGCACGTAGGTCTGCGCACCCCGCACGTACCGCTTCACCAGCTGATACTTGTCGGTGAACCCGGTGCCCGTGCCGATCGCCTGGTCGGTCGCGCCGATCGGCGGATCGTAGTCGGGGTTAGGCGCGGTCAGCTCCCGGCTTGTAAAGTCCAAGGGATCGACCCACGGCCAACTGTGCAGCGGTCCTCGCATCGCCAACCAGTGATCGCGCAGCGCAGCGACTTCAGACCATTCACGGACACCCCGTGGCAGCGTGAAGCGGTAGAGCGGGTGCTCCCATTCCTGATTACGTTGCTCACGCCCGCCGTGCGTCGAAACGATCGTGGTCTTTGTGCGAGGCGACGAAACGCAGGGATAGCCCGGTACGGCGTCGGGCAGATATTCGTCGACGAAGCCTCCCATCAGACAGCCTTCCGTCGCCACCGACGCGCGATCTGACGATCGCTACGGCGGAAGCTGTCGGCATTCGGGGTGACGATCGTCATTTTGACGCCGCCCATCATCCCAACGCTTTGCTCGTTGGTGTAGACAGACGATCCCCGCGGCAGGTTGACGATCTCCGGACCGCGCTCACCGACCAAGGCCAGTCCGCCCGGCGCGAAATTCGTGCCGTTCGCAAAGCCAGGAATACTCAAGCCGCGACCGAGAGAGTTGAACGCGAAGTCGAACGCGAGGTCGGCGAGGCGGGAAGCGAGGTTCTTCACCGCATCGCCGAGCGACTGGAAGCCCATTACGACGCCCTTCAGTTCGTCGCCAAGCTTCCCGAATGCCGCACTGCCCAAACGTTTGAAATCTTCCATGCGCTCGGCGGCATAGTCGATCAGGCGGGGAAGTTCCCGCAGCCCTTCGCTAACGGCGACAGTTTCCCCGTCCAAACGATCGTGGCCAAGGATGCGATCGCCGACATTCAGCTTCGTCGGTTTGAAGAAGTCTCTGGCCAACTTCGCATCGGCAGCCGCCTTCAACTCATCCGAAAGGTCGCTGTCCGCGATAAGCTGGCGTTCGGCCTTGAATTGAAGAAGCCGCGCCGACTCCGGGAACAGGCGATCGAGAAGCGCGCGCAGCTCCATGAATTTCTGCGCGGTCTTGGCCGTGGCATTTTCCGCCTGTTCGACCATCAGCTTGTCGAGGCGCTTCATGTGCGCCCCGATGCCGTCCACCATGTCGGGAATGTAGCTGTTGCCGACGACGGCGGTGTAGAGCGCCTTGAAGGGCAGGGCAAGGTTCTCGACCTTCTTTCCCACCCACCGCAGAACCGCGCCGAGCTTGTCCTGCAGCCACGTCTTCACGCCATTGTAGAGCTTCTGGACGATCGCCGCGATCTTGTCCCAGTTCTTCCACGCCAGATAGATCGCTCCAATCACCGCTGCGAAGCCGAGGATCACCGGATTGGTCATCAACGCCAGCGCCGCGACGCGGATAGCTGAGAATACGGGCCCCAACTTCAGGAGGGCGGGAATGATCGACACGATGTTTCCCAGCACCAGTAAGACAGGTCCCGCCGCAGCGGTGATACCGGCGAGGGCGATCACGAACTTCTGCGATGCCGGACTGAGACTGGAGAACCAGCCCGCAAGGCCCGCCAGCATCTCGGCGAGCTGCGACACGACAGGCGCCAGGGCGGTTCCGATCTTGATTGCGCTGGCCTGAAGCGAGTTCTGCGCCTCCTGCCACTTTGCCGCGCTCGTGCCGGCTTGTTTCTCGAAGGCCTCGCCAACGGCATCGGTTCCGTCGCGCATGCCCGCCAGGGTGTTCGTGAATGTCTCGTTGGTCTGTCCCGACAGCGACATGATCGCATTGAACGCCTCGACCGAACCGACCAGCTTGATGATCTTGGCTTCACTGCCGCCCGTGGCTTCGACGATCCGCTGGAACGCCGCGACCATGCCGCCGCTCTTGTCAACCAGATCCTTGAAGTTCTTCGCGCCCAACGTCTCGAAGACCGCCGACGTTTCCTTCGTTTCTCGGGACAGCCCCGCGATGGCGGCGCGGATTTGCGTCTGCGCCTGCGCGGCGGGAAGGCCGACCGAAGTCATGGCCCCCACCGATGCGAGATATTCGTCCAGTTCGATATTCGCCTGCGCGACGACAGGAGCGACGGAACCGAAGCCCTGCGATAGCTGGCTGATCGTCGTCTTGCCCGCCTGCACCGTGCGGAAGATGTTGTCGTAAACCTTCGACGCTTCCTCGCCTTCAAGGCCGAATGCGTTGATCGACGACGTGACCAGATCGACCGACTCCGCCGTGGACCCTAGCCCCGCCACGCCGAGCTGCGCCGACCGCTCCAGCACCTGCATAGCGTCGCTGGCGGAGATGCCCGCCGAACGGACATCGTAAAGCGCGCTGGTCAGGTCGGAGATCGCGACGGGGGTGCGCTTCGAGATTTCGAGCACCGAGTTCTTCATCGCCTCCATGCTCTCGACGTTCGTGTCGACCAGCGTGGAGATATTGGACATGCTCTTTTCGAAGTCGGCGCCCATGCGCACGGCCGCGGCACCAATCGCTGCAATGGGGGCGGTCAGGCCAAGCGACATTTTCGCACCGATCGACTGCATCCTCGAGCCGATCTTCATGAACTTGCGCTCGGTCTTCACCATCTCCTTCTGCGCGTCGCTCATGCCGGACTTGAATTGACCGGATTCCAGCCCGAGCGAGACGAGGAGGCTTCCCAACATCGTCGCCATGCTATTTTCCTTTCAACTCGACCCGGCGCACGACCATGTCGCTGCCAGCGCCCATCGACTTCAACATCGCGGCCATCTCGGCGGGCGACCGCAGCTTTTTGCGGACGTAATCGGCAAAGGGTTTAAGCCCCTCGCGTGTCTTGGTGGCGGCGTTGAACCGCGCCATCGCGTGTGCGACTTGAAGGCCGGTCTCGATGTCACGATCGATGCGCCGGATCGCGCCCTCGATCGCAGCGTCGAACGATCGCGGCGTCTGATCCCAGAAGCTTTCCGGCGAGAAACCGGCTTCGCACCAGTTCGCCAGTAGCTCGTAGTAGTCTAGGTCGTCGCCTTCTCCGGCTTTCCCGGCTCCCCCTTCGCCCGCGATCCGAAGTCCACCGCCAGCCGCTCCATCGCGGCCGCCACCTCGTCGCTCGCCACCACGGCGATCGCGAGGCCTTCCTCGTCGGTCATCTTCGGATGGTCGACCGAAGCCAAGCACCGGATCGCAGCAGCGACTTCGAGCGCGTCCATGCTGGTGCCGTTCATAAGGTTCGCCCCAGCCTTCTTCGCAAGGGCCAGCGTGCGGAAGTTGAGGCGAAGAGTGATCGTCTCACCCTCCACCTCGATTTCCGTCTTCGCGTCGATCGGCGCGACCATTAGCTAGTCGCCGCCGCTTCGGTCTTGTCGCCGGTGAAGCGCAGCGTGACCGTGGCCGTCATCTTCTCGCCGGCAGTGATGTTGCCGCGATCATAGCCCTTCACGTAGCAGGTGCCGGTGATTTCCCAGCCGAACGCACCGTCGGGGATCACGATCTTGTAATCGCGCGCCACGCCGTCGTTCTGCGCAGTCTGGATCAGCGTGTCGCTGTCGGAGCCAGGCACGAGGTTCAACTCGAAAGTGCCTTCGCCATCTTCGATCAGGCCCGCAATATATTCCTTCCGACGGTTCGGCGACTTCAGGTGCGTCGCTTCCACGTCCTCCGTCTGCGGGTTGGGCGGGGTGATATTGGTGACTTCGCCGATTTCGGTCAGCGTGTCGCCATCGTCGTCGAGGTGGAACTCCGCGCCCCACCCAATGCGGGCTTCTGTCGTCATTTCGTTTCCTTGCTATGGGTTGGGCGCATGCCCCGTGGCTGGCTCAGTCGTGCCAGATCGTCGCTTCGACGATTTCGTTGTGCGTCGTGCCGGTCGAGGTGCTTTTCGGTCCCTGCCGAACCTCGATGTCCTGCGCGCGCAGAAATTCGGTGCCGCCTTCAGCCGCTGCGGGAACGATGGCGGCGATCACGGCCTCGCGAAGCGAAACCGCTTCCTTCTTGGTGGTCGAGAAGCAGTTCACCTGCACCCGCGTCGAATGGAAGCCGTCGAACCCCTTCAGGTGCTGGTCGCGCTGGCCGAAGATCGTTTCGAGCACCACGGCGGGATAGGCCGTCGCCTGTGGTCGCTCATCCCAATAGACGCCCGCACCGACGATCGCCGCTACAGCCGGATCGGCCTTCAACCGAGTGCGCAGCGCATCTTCCATCAGGCTCCCACCTTCCGGTTCACGCGCTTCGCCACCTTCTCGATTTCCTCCCAGAGATCATCCCCGAGGCGATCCAGCGCGACGTTTTTCTTGCTCTCGAATGCCGCGCGACCGGCGGGGTTGGCGGGTTGCTTCTCGCTGCCCAATTCCTCGATCGGCGCGTAGACAGCCAGTCGGTCGTTGACCGTTAGGTCGATGCCGACGAAGCGTTCGACGATATCCTTGCCCGCGCCGCGCGCGAACTTGCGATTGGCCTTTGTGGCCTTCCGGCTGCCAATCTTGATGGACTTCTTCATGTCGCCCGACTGCTTATCGACATGCGCCGCCCAATCGTCGTGGATCGGTTCGGCGGCACGATCGAGGGCGCGGCGAGCGATCCCCTTCTTGCGCGCCTGCGTGATGTCCAGTTCGCGGAAGGCGGCTTCGAGCTGCCGCCCGCCTTCAAACTTGACCTTCATCGTCCTTCTTCGCGACGACTTCCTCGACCAGTCCCTGCGCGATCAGGCGCTGGCCCTGCTCGTCGGTGACTTCGTAATGCTTGCGTAGGTTTTTCGTGTATTTGTCGCCGAAGGCGTTCTGGTGCTTGCGGATGGTGCGAACGAGCATGTCTTAATCCTCCGTCGTGACGATGAGTTCAATGCCGACGTGCCGGCCGATCTGCGCGATGCTCAGGATTTCCCAAAGCCGACCATCCCACTCGATCTTGTCGGTAGGCTCGATCGCAGCCGTGATCGCATCGTAGTGAAGCCAGAAGGAACCGCCCGACTTTGCCTCGCGTCCGAGGTTCTCGAACACCTCGCGACCATTTGCGGGCATCCACGATGCCCAGCGCTGCGCGTAGGTTTCGAGCGCACCGGGCACTTCTGAATAACCATCGTCAACCGGTGCGCCCGGCCGCTTGATCGTGATGAGGCGATCAAGCTTGCGCGAGTCCATCATGCCAAGGTCGGCTTTCGAGTGCGGCGAAGGATGTCCTTCACGCCGTCGGGGATGCCGTCACGCGTCCCGTCAAAGAGTGCGCGAAGCTGCAGAAGGACCGCCGCCTTTACGTGGTCGGGCACGGTCGCGTCGGTCCACGTTTCGTCGGCCTGCTGGTCGAGATAGTCGATCACAATCTCCGATGCCTGGACGCGCTTGTCCTCAATGTCCTCGTCGTGTTCGTTTCCGATGATGCGCAACTGGCGCTTCGCTTCCTCCATTGTCACGAGCGCCGCCATCAGCTCTTATCCTTCCCGTCGCGGCCTTTCTTGACCGCCAGACGCCAATCGTCCCCATCGCCCCCCGGCTTCTCGCTCGTGTCCTTCTGCGCGATCCAGAGCGATCCGGCCCACGTCACCGCGTCGCCGCGCGCATATTCCTTGCCCTCACTGAAGACGCCGCGATCGACGATCACCGGAAAGCAGATGTCGAACGAATGCTCGATCACGCCCGTGACAAGGCTCATGCGCAGCGTCTTGCCGTCCTCGAGCAATTCCATGTCCACGTCTTCGGCGTTCAGGCCATGTTTCCCGTTCTCGCCGGGCTCACCGTTCTTCCCGACCACGATACCGAGGCTTTCGGTCGACCCGTCGCTGTAGGTGAGGACCAACTCGTGGTTGCGGTCGATGAACGCCTTCGACACCGACTTGCGCGCCTTCAGCTGCGCAATCTCCTCGACGAGCGGCGCTGTCGCGCGCTCGACGAAACCCTTCACGACATCGACCATCTCGGTGCCGAAGGCCTGTCCGTCAAAGCTCATGCCAGCCCCTTCTTCATCGCGGCGAGGGCCTTGGCGGCCTCGTCCTCGGTTTCGTCGTCGTCATTATCAGGCGCGGGCAGCGCGGGCGGCGCGCTCTTCGCGAACGGATCGTCCTGCGTGTCGCGCTTGTTGAGCGCTTCCAGGGAATAGTTCTGCTGCTGGAGGTAGGACGTGTCGCCGCCCTCGATGCCTTCCCAGCCGAACCATTCGCGCATCTCGTTGATCTTCGCGATGCCAGCGCCCGCCAGATCCTTTGCGACGGTGGCCTGCGTCGCCATGTCCATGCGCAGAAGCAATTCCGTGTCGAACTGCGCTTCGTAGGGAGCGGGGAGCGCCAGCCCGTCGCGCAGCACTTCCTCGATTTGCTCGACGTGGATCTGCAGGCAGTCGGTGTAGTACTGGCGGTTGATCGCCTCGATGTTCGTGTAGGCGGGCGGCGCGCCGACGCCGACCTTGTGCGCTGGCATGCCGAAAGCGGTGCAGATGGCTTCGCCCGTCATCTTCAGCTGTTCGACGAGTTCGCTGTTCTTCGCCGAGGCGGTGACCGCGACGAACTCCATGCCGTCGCTCAACAGCGCGACCTTGCCCGCATTGTCGCCGCTGTAGCTGTTGTTCCAATGGTCACGCAGCTCGTCGGCGTGCTCCTGCTTGATCTCGCCGGGCACCTTTACGAAACCGCTGGGCAGCGCTCCATTCTTGAAGAACTTCGCCGAGTGGTTGTGCATCTCCACGCCCTGCACGGCGGCGAGGCCGGCGGCGTAGATCGGCGACGTGCCGATCAGCGGATGAAAGATCGTGTTGATTCGATCGTGGATTATCTCGCGGGCGGGGACCGTGACCATTTCGGCGTTCTGCTTGCTGAGGTCGTCGCGGCGCAGTTCGTAATAGACATCGCCATTCGTCGCCACGAGGGGACGGACGCGGTTGGGGTCGAGAATGAATAGCTTCACGACCACGCCGCGCTGATCGCGCACCTTGAGCGCGTAGGCGTTGCCGTAGCCGAGCTTCGACAGCATCCAGCTTTCGAGGAACTGAATGCGGTTCTGGTAATCGTTTGGCTTCGCGAGCACGGGCGAGAAGCTGGGCGAGGTCGTCTCGATCGACACGCGGCCCTTCTTCTCGACCAGCTTCACGCGCATCTTCGCGATGTCGGTCGCGATCAACGTCATGCACCGGAAAAGGACGGGGTTCGTCAGGACCGTCTTCTGGTCGATCTCGACATTCTGCTGCCAGGCACCAGAAAAGGATTCGAGGACTCGGCGCCAGCCGCCGACCACGGGGTTCAGCGCTTTCGCAACCGAGGCCCGCGTGATCTCGACCCCAAGGATCTTCATCTACTTGGCTTCCGCCATCTTCGCGCGAAGCGTCGCAGCATCCCAGCCGTGATAGGCCTGCTTCCCGATCTTCGCCTTGTACTCGGCGCGCAGCGTGGTCAGGTCTTCTTCGACCTCCACGTCGCCGGACGAATAGCCGAGCTTGCCGAGGATCTGCGCATAGCGGCGATCTTTCGATGCCAGCGCGCGCGTCATATAGCCGCTTCGCTTCGTCATGCTCGTCTCCTGAAAAGGAAAGGGGAGGGGCTATGGCGACCCCTCCCCAAGCCGTTAGGCGTAGTTGGCGCTGGCGATCGCAGCGACCGCCGTGGCACGACGCTTCGCCCAGTTGATCGTCCGTTCCGCCCGCAGCGCGACGCTGTTGGTCTGGAACATCGAAACCAGCTGCGCGGCCGTCGGGCCCGTGCTGTCCTGCGTCGGGTTGTCGGCCATCTCGATCGACGCTTCGCGCGACAGATCGACCGCCATGCCGCCGTCGTCGCCGAGGTAGATGTCGGATGCGTTGACCAGCGCGATGAGCGAACCGGCTTCCGCCGCGCCCGCGTCGTCGGGATCGTAGTCGTTCGGGACATATTCCGACACGATGACCGGCAGGCCCTCGAAGGTCCCGCCGCCCATGTTGAGGTCGGGATATTCCTTCTGGCCGAGCGGATTGCGGAGCATGGAGATCGCGAGGGCGGTGATGCCGTTCATGATCCACACGCCGCTGGTCGGAGCATTGTTCGCGGCGATGAAGTTCGCGAACACCGCCTGCACGTCAGCGCGGAGCGCGTCGACATCGGTGCCGCTCGCCACGCGGAACGTGACGCCGTTGGTGATCGACGCCGGGCTGACACCCGCCACCGCAGCCTTGGCCGGATCGATGAAGTCGCGGTCGAGACGCTCGGCAACCGCAGCCGCCAAATCGTCGCGCAGGATGCCTTCAGCCGCAGGGCTGGAGTCACGCAGCGCTTCTTCGGTCGCGACGGTGATCGCCGCCACCTTGAGCGGATCGAGCGTGGTGCGGGTGAAGTCGGGCTTGGTAACCGGCTTCCCCTTGCCCTCGCCGACCCAGTTGGCCGAACCCGCCGTGCTCTGTCCGACAAGCGGAGTGCGGAACGGCACCCGACGTAGGGCCGGAACGCCATTCTGACCGAACTTGCCGATGATTGTCATCGGGCGGAGGTACTCGACGAAGTCGGCGAACGCCGAGGATTCATCCCCCACGAGCGCGCTGGAGGTGTCGGTCGCCGTGACGGCCGCCTTGTTAAAGTGCGCGAACGTCTCCGACTGCTCACCGTAGAGGTCGCGCGCCTTCTCGCGCACGCTCATCTGGTCCTTCGATGCGAGAGCCTTCACCTTCGCGATGCGCGCGAATGCGATGCCCGGTTCGAGCTTCTTTTCGACCCGCACGGGAATGCGCTCCCCGCCACGCGACGCAGAAGCCTTGTCGGGATCTTCGCCGTTGACCGGCACGGCGGTGCTCGCCGCAGCCTTCCCCATTGCGCGGAGACGGTCGAGATGCTTGTCGATCGCTTCGATGTCGGCCTTGTTGCCGTCGAACGCTTCCGACTGCTCTTCGTCCAGGGTGGTGCCGTCGTCAGCGGCTTTGGTCATGATGGTTTCGTTGGCCGCAACCAACGAGGCGCGCTTCTGCTCGAAGCCCGCGATCTGCTCTGCGATAGTCGCCATTATGCAATCCTCTTGATGGATTTGATGACAAAGGGTTTCGCCCGATCGCGGGCCGGGTCATCCAGCTTGACGACGCGCACGGAATTGCCGGACGCGGCAGGCGGGTCGTCTTGCGGAATTGCTGCCTTCTCGCCTTCAGCGGGGCTCACACCCGCAAGAGCGAGACGGTCGAATGTCTTGACCTGAAGGATGGTCGCTTCGGCATTGGCGGGGATCGTGACAAGCGACAGCTCCATCCATTCCCATTTCTTGATGCGAAAGCCGCCGCCCTTCATGACCTCGGCTCCATCCTCGAGAAGCCGGAAACCGATCGAGACGGCGCGAACGAGGCCGGATTTCACTTCTTGCCAAGCGAGGTCGACGCGATCCTTCAGCGCGCCCGGCTCGTCAATCCGCGCCAGCCGCGCCTTGAAGGGAATGCCCTTCTCGGTGGGCTGCGCGAACTCGACATGCCCGACAGGATGGCTGTGGTTGTGCTGGTGCAGTAGTGGCATGGGCAGGGCGAACTTCGCGCCCATCGGTTCGATAATGTCGCCGAGGCGATCGGTGGTCGGCGTCGAGGCGATGCCCTCGATCACACGTTCCTCGGTATCGACCTGCTTGATTTCCAGCAGGCTGTAGGCGCGGTTTTCCATGTACTGATTTCCTTCAGACGACGAGGATCTGATATTTCTTCGGCTTTGCGCTCTCGAATGCGCAGGCTGCCCCCACCGCCATGCAGAGAGCGACGGCGGCGTCGATCTTGTTCGTGGATCGCTCTTTCGCGAGCCAATAGTTTCCCCAGCGGTCCTCGTCGGTGACGGCGCTCATCATCGCGCTCACGGTCACGGGATTGCGCTGGATGCGCAGCCGCCCTTCCAGCAGCAGCGTCTCGACCTGCCGGACGCTCATGGGCATCCACAGGCCCTCGGGTTCGCGTCCTGCCTTCTTCGCCGCGGCCTTCATGGCCTCGGTCGGCTTACCCTTCTTCGTCCCGCCCTGCGGATGCTCGACGCATTCGACGCTCAGCCCCAGCTCCTGCATCTCCGGTTCGAGCATTCGGCTGAACGCGTAGCGATCGTAGGCGAGGCAGCGGATATCGTAGTCGTGTTCCGCCTCGGCGATCGCTTGCGCGACGTGGCGGTAATTGATGCTCTTTCCCTTCGGCGCGTTCAAATGACCCTGCTTGACCCACACCTCGTAGGGTTGCTTGTCAGCAAGTGCGCGATCGGCAATCGTATCGCCGGGCGTCCACGCCTGAACCCACGCATCGTAAATCGGCTTTCCTGCGTGCTCGCCGTCCTCAACCGCGCCCGTCTGCACGCAGTAACCAAGGGCAGTGATGTCCTTCGTCTGGCTAAGGTCGGCACCAATAAAGACTGGCGCACCCGCGTGATCGTCCACCGGTTCGAAGTCGACGAGTGCGGGCGCCAGATTGGCCTGTGTCATCCACGCCGTTTCGGCGTCAGTCCATGTGCAGAAGTGAAGGCGCAAAATGCCATTGAGCTTCCCAGGCATGGCCTTCGCCTGAGCGACCTGCATCTCCAGATATTCTTTGGTGATCGTCACACCGAGCAGCGGGTTGGCTTTCTCCCAGCAACTCGGATCGTTGAGCGGATCGTCGTCCTTGTCGAGCGCGCAGACATAGGAGAACGTCGTGTCGTCCACCACTTCACCGAGATAGGCTGCGTCGTCACTGCGCGCGTTGAGATTGCCCGCCGCGACCTTGACCGCGTGTTCGTGCTCTTCCCAGCATACCGAATTGCGGTCGCTGCCGCTGTTCGTGATCATCAACAGCAGAGGCTGGCGACGAAATTTGAACCCCCGCTCAAGCATTTCCATGACGCCGCGATCGGGATGCTCGTGGATTTCATCGCACAGCGCCATGTGCGGGCGAGGGCCCGAGCCTGTCTTCTTCGCTTCGCGACTTACCGGCCGGAAAAACGAACTGGTCAGCAGATAGGCGAGGTTCGACTCTCGACCCGGCCCGCCGCTCTTGCGCAGCCGCTTGCTGAGCTCCGGCGACTGGTCGACCATTTTCACCGCGTCGCGAAACAGGATCGCGGCTTGATCGCGGGTCGCGCCCGCGGAGTAGATTTCCGCGCCCGGCTCGCCGTCGGCCATCAGACCATAGAGGCCGATCCCTCCCGCCAGAGGCGATTTCCCGTTGCCCTTTCCCTGCTCGATATAGGCGCGGCGGAAGCGTCGAACCCAGCCGTGTTCGCTGCTCTTACGCTCCCAGCCGAACAGCGATCCGATGATGAAATCCTGCGCGGGCTGCGCCTCGAACGGTTGCCCCTCGAACTGCCCTTCGCTCAGCTTCAGTTGCGTCTCGAAGAAGCGGATCGCGCGCGCTGCCAGTGTCTTGTTCCAGCGCAGCCCGCGCTTCTTCGCGGTCTTGATGTCGTCCAGATGGCGGCGGCAGGCGTTGCGGACGTGCGGGCCTGCGGTAATCTTTCCGGCGACGACTTTTCTGCCGTAGGCGGTCGCCCTATCGGGTGAAGAACTCATTTCCCTCTTCGGGTTCGTCCACCTCGACGCGGCTTCGGCTCGCGGGCGTGAAACCCATCTCCGATGCAGCCTTCACCATGATCGCCGCTTGCTTGTTGATGATCGAGATGTAGGGCGTCTGGACGGGCATTCCGTTCGGCGTCGAGATGAGTAGCGAATGCTCGTTCAACTTCTCGGTCGCCTGTCGGTGAAGGTCTTCGGCCACGACCCACGCCAACAGCACCGAGCGATCGACACGCTTCAGCAGGCCGTGCGGCGCGCACTCGATCGCATATTTCCACACCTTGCGCTGATCGGCGTTCAGGTGCTCGGGGCAATCGTAGAGATTACCTTTCGGCTTCGGCTCCTTCGTGTTGAGCGGGCGACGGCCCGGGTTGCCCTCGACCACCTTCAGGTGAGTGGGCTTCGGCTTGCGGCCTCGTGTCATGGTGCGACCTACGTGTTCTGGAGCGTGCGGGTCGGAGTTACACCGCCCAGCTCCGAGGGGCGCTCGGAGGCCTGTTCTTTCGCACGCTTGGGATAGGGTTTCGCCAGCGGTGCGATCCGCTCGGCGATCTCGGCGTCCAGCGCCATCAGGTATCGGTACTTGCCTTCGCCGACTACCTTCTCAGCCTTCGGATCGATGTTGGCGCGCAGCCATGCGACCTGTTGTTTCCAGCCGCGCGAATGGACCGTCTTGCAGTGAAGTACCTCCCCCTTCACGCGAAAGGCGTGGTCGCTTCCCGACCGGCCCGTGTAAATCCAGTTGCCTGCCTGGTATATCCCGCCGTGGTGCCCTTGCGCGGGATCGGCGAACGATATCAGCATGCGCAGTTTCGGCGATTGCTTCCTCAGCATCCGGATCGCGATCGAGACGTATTTCGACACGGGATAGGCATGGCCCGCCTTCAGCGCGACCCGCTGGAGTTCCGCAATCTCGTGTGATCGGGCAAGGCCGTATGCCTTCCCGTTCGTCGCGTTCGCAGCGCCGACCCCGAACAGGATCACGCCGATGAATTTGTCGTCCTCCCAGACGCCGATCTTCACGCCGCTATTGGGCATCTTGCCTGTGTAGTGCCAGGTCCGACACGCGTACTGCGCCGCCTCGCTGGTTGCCCAATCGAGCCGAAGCGTTGGCTTAGAACTCATGGCCGCACGCCGGACACATCTTCAGCGGTTTCTCGTCCAGCCGGGTCTGATCGCCCTCGTCGGCCGGCATGAACTGCACCTCGGCGGATAGGTCGGCGATCTCCGCATTCGAGAAGCCGATCAGCTTCATGTCGAAGTCGCTCACCTGAAGTTCGCTGACTTCGAGCGCTAGCATCTGTTCGTCCCAAGCCGCGTTCAACGCCAGCTTGTTGTCAGCCAGACCCAGTGCCTTCCGCTGCGCGTCGTCGAGGTGATCAATGACCAACACCGGCACTTCGTCGATGCCAAGCTTCAGCGCCGCCTGCATCCGGCCATGTCCGGCGATGATGTTGTTCTTCCCGTCGATCAGCAGCGGGTTCGTCCAGCCGAACTCGCGGATCGAGGCCGCCAACTGTGAGACCTGGGACGCGCTATGGGTGCGCGCGTTGCGCTCATACGGGATGAGGTCGGAAACGCGGCGGCTCTCGATCTGTGGAGACATCGAACCCCCTATCGCAATTACGCGACTGTGAAAATTACAGTACCCGCGCGGTGTCCGGCCCCTAAGCCCTTGAAGCGTCAGCCGCCCCCCGGCCTATGGGCCATCCGTCCTCGTCGGTGCCTACCGTCTGCCGGTGTCCGAACTGCTCGGCGGTTCGCTTCTGGTTGCAGTGGTCGCACAGGTTGCGGGTGTTCTCGTCCACATCCTCGCCGCCATGAGCGAGCGGAATGGTGTGGTCGACGATCGTTGCCACCGTGATCTTTCCCTTGGCCTTGCAGTCCTCACACAGTCCGTTGGTGCGGGCGAGGCGTCGGCGCCTCAGTGCCTGGCCCTTCCTGCCTCGGATGCGTTCGGCCATCGTGCCTCCCGTCCGGGCATGAAAAAGCCCGCTCGGTGGCGGGCTCTCTGGCATGACTTTATTAGCCTGCCTATCAACATCACTTGCCTTGAAGCATAATTCCACCCCGATTGCAAGCGAGGCGTATCCTGGTGCAGGAGACTGCTTAGTCGAACTAGGAGATGAGCGATGGATATTCGGGTAACGGTATCGAAGTCGAACGGGGAACAGGTTCAGCATGAGTGGCAAATCCACGGGAGCGGGGATCTGCACTTGGCGGTCGCCGAGGCGATGAAGCTGTTCCATCAGGCTTTCCCCAATTCTGAACCGTTCGACCATACCATCAGCATCGATCGGGCCTAGGGCGACCTATTACTGTCCACCGCGTCGGCCATCCTCACCAATCCCTGCCGTGCGAGACGGATCGTGGCGAGGTCGGCCGGTTGGGCCTGAATATCCCGCATGCCAGGAAAGGCCGTGCGCACCATGTGGGCCACGACAGCGCGCTGCACCCATCCGGCGATCTGGTCATTCCAATACGTGTCGATCGCCAGTTCGTGAACGGCCTCGCGCTCTGCTCGACGTTCTCGCAGCGCATCGTCCATCGCCTCGAACCTTCGTTGGTCCCGAGCCTTCCGCCGACGCGCGGCAGGGGTGGGGGCGCGGCTGCTGTCGACGCGCTCCAGTTGTGGCGTGGTCGGCGCAACGTCGTTGAGGCATTCGTGGTAAAGGCGGGCGTATTCCCGCGCCACCTGCACGAGCTGGTTGGGCTCCATGTCCTTTTCGTCGAGCGCACCGATCAGCATCAGTTGACCGACGCCATCGTGAGCTTCCTTTCCGCGACCGCCGTCGGCGAAGCACAGGGCGCTGAATAGCTGCTCGCGCTGGTGCGTTCGCTTGTTGCCGCGATCGCATCCCTTCTTCTCCTGTTTCTTTCGACCGTTCGGATAGCGCTCTGCCCCGAAATCGAAACGAGTATTTCTCCCCACTCTCGCCTCCCTAGCCTTGAGCGTTGTCGCCGTAAGGTTCCCACCCGCGCCGCAGCGCGACCGTCATGATGAAGCGCGCGATCCGTCCTGGCGTCATGCGCTTCCATCCTTTCGACCCGAGATGATGGATCCACCAAAGAAGCTCCTCTGGCGTCTTCAGCCGATCGTCCGGCACGAAGTACGCGTAGTTGCCCCAGTGCAGGTCCCATCCGCCGGCTTCGTTGTCGCGCTCAAATCCGGTCGGACTGTTGGGATCGGTCGGAGGAAGCGCCTCGCGACGCTCGTGATCGGCGATCAATTCACTGATCGAATAGGACCTAAGCAAGCCGTCTTCCGTCTCAATTTTCATATCTGCAGATCCTTCCCGTTCGGTGGTCGAGTTTCACGCGCTCGTTGACGTACTCGCCCGGCAGCCATTCCTTCTTCTTCACCATCGCCAGTTGAGCGTCGTTCCTGCTCTTGTCGTCGCGATGGTAGATCAGGCCGTAGTCCGCCTTGTTCGCCCAATGGGCGCTGTCTGAAACATCGTAGAGCGATGGCATGCCGCTGTTACCCTTCGCCGGCTTGGTCGGGTGCGCGACGACCCACACGGCTACGTTGTGGGCCTTGGCGAAGGCGCGAAGGCGCTTGATGGCGCGGCTGACGTATTCGGTCAGGCTTTCATCGCGCCGGCGCTTGTGGTCGAGCTCGTTCCACGGGTCGATTGCGATGAACTTCACGCTGTGCTGGAGGACCGTGTATTCGAGCTTCTCCAGCATCGTATCGACGTCGAACTCCAGATCCTCGTCGTTGTGGTTCGTCAGGATCGACAGCCGGTCGTGGATGGCGTCGAGCGTCGGGTAGAGGTTGGGGTGTCGTTCCAGTTCGTACCGGCTGCAGCCCAGCATCGCCTGCGCCAGCGTGTTCGCCATTGGCCAGGTTCGTCCTTCGGGCGCAAATATCGCGCACCGGACGCCGCGCGCCAGCAGGCTCGACATGACCGTGTAGAGGACCGTCGACTTCCCCATGTTGGCGTAGCCGGACAGGACCGTGAACGTCGTCGGGACGATCTCGATCGCGCCTTTGTCGTCCAGCACGTCGATGCCGGTCGGAAGACCGGTCACATTGTCCTGCTTGGGGAAATCATAGAGCCGATGGACCCCCGCGACCGGGCAGTCCTTCGCCTTGGCGAGACATTCGGCCACCGCATCGCGGCCGTCGATATTCAGAGCCTCGTTCAGATCCTTGCAGCCCGGCGGGTATTCGACGAATTTGCATCGCTCCGCGCCAAGATGCGCGATCAGATTATCGCGAAGCGCGCGGCCCTTCTCGTCGTCGTCGGTCGCGATGATGAACTGCTTCTGCTCGAGCAGCAGTTCGCGGCTGTTCCAAAGATAGTCGAGTTTGTCGTGCTCAGCGCCGCTCGCGCCGTTCGGGACGGAGACGGCGCGAAACCCCGCCTGAATTGCCGTCAGTGCGTCCCATTCCCCCTCGCAGACGACGAGCGGTGCCGACTGGTCGGTCTTCAGCGTGTCGTGATTCCACAGACAGAGAACCCCGCCCGCATCCATCCGGTGATCTTTTTTCGATGTCAGGCGATACTTGTGGTTCACCGTCTCGGCATGGCGAACGTAGGGAACGGCGATCCACGCCTTGCCCTCTCGCTTTGCCGTGAAAAGGCCCAGCTTCTCGGCCAGGTCCACGGAAATCCCGCGCGCTTCGAGCCATTCCCCGTGCTTCTCGTGGAGCTTCGCCGGTGCCGCCGGTGAACCCGCATCCGTTGTGGCAATAGAAGACGAAACCATCAGTGCTCTCCGATACGCTCAGGCATTTTTCGCGTTTGTTTTTTCGGTGATCGCTGCACATCGGGCAGCGGAATTTCCCGGCGCGCGTCGGGCGCCAACTCGTCTCGTCCTGCCAGCTCACAGCGGCACCAGCGGCGTCTTGGCCTTCGGCGGATCGTGGCGACGGAAATAGCCTTCGACGTAGGCGATCGGATCGACCGCATTCTCGAGCTGCGCGGCGTTGATCGCCGCCGTGGTCAATTCCTTGCCGTGATCACGCAGCCATTTGTTGACGAGCGCGCCGGGGTCCTTTGCATGGTCAGCGAGAAGGGCTTTGGCGGCATCCCAGAATTTCTTCTCGGCGGCCTGCCGCCCTGTTTCGTTAGAAACAGGAGTATCCCTCCTTCCTCCTCCATCCTTCATCTGGCGGGCTTTTTCGGAACCGGTTCGGGACTGGTTCCCCACCGCTTCCCCACCGTCGCGCTTTGAGCGGGCCTCAGTGTCGACCCACTTCCGAACCTCGTCGGTCTGTGGATGGATCGAGTTCGGCTTCTTCGGGCGTTGATACCGCTGGAAGTTCCGAACCGCTCCGTAAGCTTTTCCGTCCACTTCGTACTTCAGGACAAGGCGAGCGTCCTCAAGTTCGCCAAGCAGGGCTTCGGCGTCGACGTGGTCGGCGGGCAGCAACCGCATCTTCAGCTTCAGGGGCGCCCACTCGAACGAGCCTTGATCGTCACACTCGTTCCAAATGCCGATCGCGAGAAGTCGCGCCTCGACGGAAACCGAGACGAAACGCTCGTCAGTCCATAGGCCAGGGTGAACGGATCTGATGCGGCTCACGCTGCCTCCAGATGATTATGCTGGATGAGGATCGTCGCCTGATCGTCGTTGACGATCCCGGCGGTCCGCAAGTTCATGACGGTGGCCTTGCGTTCGGCTGGATCGTCGATCGCCTCGACGAACGCCTGAATACCCGCGAGGCCTACAGCCTTGAGGATGATGGGGGCCGCGATCCGGCCGATCGCGCGGGCCACGGTTAGGCGGCTTCGTCGGCGGCGGGTGCGAGACCGAGTGCCTCGTCGACCCAAAGGGTGGTCGACATCAGGATCCCACCCAGCCGGCGACACCTGATGTCACCACCTTCACAAAGACGATAAACCGCGCGGATGCTCAGCTTGCCGTCCCCTTCGATCCGCGAATTGGCGTATCCCATAATGGCTGCGGCGCCACGCAGCGCCCGGGGTTCCGCTTCATTTTCCATTCTTCCGATCCTTGCCGCTTTCTGTTGCAAAAACTCAATTTGCACTTTAACGCGTATGGTACGTAACGGGAAAGCGCAACATTAAAATGCAAATTGAGGCCCTATCCGAATTATTCGCGTCAGCGCCGAGGTTCACCTTCAGTCGAATCGAGAACGCAATCGCGGCGGTGAATGGCATCGGTGGTGATCACCGGACTGCATTCAGGGCGCGCCTGAAGAATTTGGAGCGGGTGAAAAATTTCGAGAACTTCTCGTTCCCGAAGGTCGGCCAGGGGGGCGGGCGAGTGCCAGCCTACGGCTACCGCGAACTTATCCTCTACACTTTGATGTTCGAGTTCACGCAGATGGGCCTTGATCCGCAACGAGCGCTTGAGGTCTCGGAGCGAGAATATTTCGGGATTTTTGCTGGCGTTGCCGCAGCGTCCGATCAGGTCATCCAGATCGACGAAGCGCATGGGGCCGACATCGATGAGGACTACGATGTCTACTTCGGGTTTGATCCATCAGGTAGAACACCGTTTCGGTTCAGTGATTCGAGCCTCGATCCGAACGATCCGCTAGGCCCAGAAAGCGGACCGAGTTTTCAAGCTTTCAGTTCACCAACACCGCTTCTTTCGAGGACCATCGAAGAACTCACGAGGCGACGAGGATCACGAGTTTCATTAGTCAACTTGTCTACCGTCCTCAATCGACTGGCGAACTATCTCGCTGGTCAGAACAAACTGGAAACCCTGAAGGAGATGCGACGCTCCGCCTACGAGGTCTATTCTCAAGGCTGGACGGTCGCCAACAATCTGTTCCGCGCCACGGGCGCTGACATCATCTGGAATTGGGACGAAAGTCTCAGGGATGGCGAGGGGCACGATCTGGACGACCATCTACGCTGGCCTTTCATCGAAGTGTCGAAAAGCGGCTCATGGAAGTCATTCAGGGTTTCCTTACCTGGCCAGGATGAGTTCGAGATACTGGACCTGCGCGGCATAGAAGCTGCAGACGTGAGTGAGATTTTTAAGGTCGTCGAAGACACCGCAGAGAGCCTCCCGAAAAACAATTGTATCCTCATCACGCAGGACACAGCCCAGTCCCTCAAATCATCCAAACTTGCGGAGGCTCGATCGCTTGAGAAAGCGCTGTATTTTGAGCGCAAGCTGCTTCTGAACCCGACGGCAGCCGATACGATCTTGTTCGCGTCCGTCCGTCGACACCTCATCGCCAGCGGGGAGCCCGACCCATGTCGACAATAGCGAAACGCGAATGGACTACCGCCTGTGGCGAGAAAAAGACCGCCTGGCGCCTTCGATATGTCGATGCTGGCGGCACACCGCGCCAGAAGACATTCGCGAAGAAGGGCGATGCCAGCGCGTACCGCGACCAGCTGGGCTATGAGCTCCGGCAGGGCATTCATACGCCCGACAGTGCCAGCACGACGGTTGCGGTGGCCGGCGCGCTCTGGCTGGATGGGCGGAAGCTGCGCGGCCTCGAGCGCAGTACCACGAAATCCTATGACGAGATCCTGCGCTTGCACATCGAACCGCTGATAGGCGAGGAGAAGCTGTCCCGCCTCACGAAGCCGCGCGTCCGGCTGTATGTCGATGCGCTGCTCGGTTCGCGGTCACGGGCGATGGCAGCGAAGGCGCTGCGCCAGCTCGTCGCGATCATCAACGATGCGCAGGAGAGGGGCCTCGTTGCGCAGAACGTCGCCAAGGACGTGACGATCGAGCGCGCCCCGCGCGGCAAGAGCAAGGTCGTGGTGCCGACGAAGCCGAACCTCAAGGCGATGATCGCCGAGGCTGCGGAGAATCATGCCGACTATCACCCGATGCTCCTGACCGCGATATTCACTGGCATGAGGTCGTCCGAACTTCGCGGCTTCCCCCGGTCGGGCCTCGACCTGAAGGCCGCAACCTGCACCGTGACGCAGCGCGCCGACCAGTGGGGCGTGATCGGCGCCCCGAAGTCGAAGGCAGGCTACCGCACGATCCCGATCCCGCCGATGCTGGTGAAGGCGCTGCGCGAATGGATGCTCCGATCGCCGCCGTCCGACCTGCTATTCCCGAACAGCGACGGCGGGGTGCGCCTGCACTCGAACATGCTCAACCGCGAATACTGGCCGCTCCAGGTCGACGCCGGAGTGGTGAAGGGCGACGGCAAGGCGCTGCATACTTTTCACGAACTGCGCCATGCGGCGGCGTCAGCGTGGATCACCCAGAAGGTCGACCTGAAGCGCCTGACGACGTGGTTGGGGCATAGCAGCATCCAGACCACGCTCGATGTCTATGGTCACCTCATCAAGGATGACGAGAAGGACGCCGCGATCGCTGCGGCTGCCGAGAGGGAGCTTTTGGGATGATCGAACCAGAATTTATCGTCCAGCACTGTTCGATCGCGATGGACCGCATCGTTGCGATCGATATGCCAATCGACATCTTTTACGACATCCTCGTGCCTCGATACTCATGGACTAAAGAGCCAGAGGGAGCTAGGATGATTGACCAGCCACATCTGCGCCACTTGAAATCGTATCGTGAGCTCCACGGACCATCCCCTGCGGGGTTCGGTCCAGATGGAGAAGTTCGAGTGCGATACTCGGACTGGGATGCGCATGAGCGGATCGAGGCAGGCGAGAAAATCGTCGGCCCGCAGTAATCTCTCCCTAGAACGGGCACACAGCGGGCATGGACGCCGAAAAGCGCGGTTTTCCGCGCCGATGAAGCGGAATCATAATCCGCGTGTCGGGGGTTCGAGTCCCTCCTCCGCTACCATTCCCTTCGATAATTCGACCCTACCGTTCCTGTTCGTCGCCGTCCTTCACGAAGCGACGTTTCCAAGGAAGGACGCCCTCGATCTCGGTTTCGAGACTGAAGGACAGGAAGGTCCGGATGACGACGACAAGGCCGAGTAGCCCGACCGATTCCCATGTCAGTTCGGACGTAATCGTGAAGATGATGTCGGCCGCCACCAGCAGCTCCAGTCCGAGCAGGATCCCGCGTCCGAGGTTGGAGCGATAATTCTCGAATGCGCGCAGGCGGTTGTCGGTGCGCGCTACCCGGAGAAGGAAGACGACCGTGGCATAGAGGATGCCGAGGCAGATCACCACGACGCCCATGAGCTCGATGCCCCGGGCAATTTGCTGCAGGAAGTCGTGCATTCGCGGCCCCTTGTCGCTGTGCCGGTGTCGACGATGGCGCCGGCGCGGCAGCGGCGCAACCTTTGCGATCAATGACCCGGAAAGACAAAACGCCCGGGCAGTGGAGGTGCCCGGGCGTCCTTGCGTGACGATTGCTCGTCAGCCCCCTTTGGGTCCGGGCGAAGAGCGAGTTCGCGTGCCGGACACCCTTTTGGCTAGGACGATCGCGACCTTTTTGTCACCCCCGAAAGGGCCGACATCGGTGCTTTCGGGTCACCTGTGTCCGAGAGGCCACGCATTGGCCGTGCGAGCGATTGTGTTCATCGCCTCGCGCCTCTAGAGCAGGCGCGTCCCATTCCCAGTCGAAAGTCCTCGCGCCGTGCGCCTGTCCCGTTCCTTCCTGCCCGTCCTGAAAGAAAGCCCTTCCAGCGCCGAAATCGTCAGCCACAAGCTGATGCTGCAGGCGGGTCTGATCCGCCAGACCTCGAGCGGCATCTATGCCTGGCTGCCGCTGGGCCTGCGCGTGCTGCGGAAGATCGAGGCCCTCGTGCGCGAGGAGCAGGACCGCATCGGGCAGGAAATGCTGATGCCGACGATCCAGCCCGCCGACATGTGGCGCGAGAGCGGACGTTACGATGCCTATGGCCCCGAGATGCTGCGCATCACCGACCGGCATGACCGCGAAATGCTCTATGGCCCGACGAACGAGGAGATGCTGACGATCATCTTCCGCGATTATGCCAAGAGCTACCGCGACCTTCCCGCAATGCTTTACCACATCCAGTGGAAGTTCCGCGACGAGGTGCGCCCCCGCTTCGGTGTGATGCGCGGGCGCGAGTTCCTGATGAAGGACGCCTACAGCTTCGATCTCGACGAGGCAGCGGGCCGCAAGAGCTATCTCCGGCAGCTGATCGCCTACACGCGCACGTTCGATCGCATGGGCTTGAAGGCCATTCCGATGCGCGCCGACACCGGACCCATCGGCGGCAAGTTGAGCCACGAGTTCATCGTCCTCGCCGATACGGGCGAGAGCGAGGTCTTCTACCATAAGGTCTGGGACGACCAGCCGCTGATCGACGCGACGGATTTCGATACCAACGACGGCGCCGCGCTCGACGAATTCTACGCCCGGATGATCGAACATCCCGATCGCTATGCCGCGACCGACGAGATGCGAGATGAAGCTCGCGAGGCCGAGCATGGCGACGCGATCAAGGCCAGCCGCGGAATCGAGGTCGGCCATATCTTCTTCTTCGGCGACAAATATTCCAGCGCGCTGGACCTCAAGGTCTCGGGCCCAGATGGCAACATGGTCAACCCGTTGATGGGTAGCTACGGGGTGGGCGTGTCGCGCCTCGTCGGTGCGATCATCGAGGCGAGCCACGATGACGACGGAATCGTCTGGCCCGAAGCGGTCGCACCGTGGCGGGTCGGCCTCGTCACCATGCGCGCGGACGATGAGGCGACCATGACGGCGGCGGACGATCTGTACGCGCGATTGTCCGACGCAGGGGTCGAGACGCTCTACGACGACCGCGACGAGCGGGGCGGAGTGAAGCTGGGCGGCATGGACCTCATGGGGCTGCCCTGGCAGATCATCGTCGGTCCGCGCGGACTGAAGGACGGCGTGGTAGAACTGAAAAATCGACGAACGGGGGAGCGCGAGAACTTGTCCCCCGAAGCGGTCGTGGCCAAGTTGACGGCATGACCTATTCTTGTTCCCCGGCACGGGCCGGGGTCCAGCATCGTGCGGCCCTGTTGCGGGCCAGCGCCGGAACATCGTCAGCATGATCCTCTCCGCCCACGAACGGATGATCGCGCGCCGTTACCTCCTGCCCCACAAGGGCGAGGGGTTCATTTTCGTGGTCGCTGGCTTTTCGGTCGTCGCGGTGGCGCTCGGCGTCTTCGCGCTCATCAGCGTGATGAGCGTGATGAACGGCTTTCGCGCCGACCTGTTCGACCGGATCGTCGGATTGAACGGCCATGCGGTCGTGCAGGGGTTCGACGGCCAGCTGTCCAACTGGGAGGAAATCTCCGACGCCGCGGTCCGCCTCCCCGGCGTGGTCGAGGCGACGCCGCTGATCGAGCAACCGCTGATGGCGTCCGCCAACGGACGGGTCGAGGGCGTCTTGCTGCGCGGTAACCGTATCGAGGACATTCGAACGAACGCGCTGATCGCGGAGAACGTCACGTCGGGCAATCTGCTCGAAGTCGCGCCGGGATCGGACAATATCGCGATTGGCAGTCGGCTTGCCGCCGCGCTCGGCGCCTATCCGGGCGCGGAAATCCAGCTGATCAGTCCCGAGGGACGGTCGACACCCGTCGGCACGCTGCCGCGCATCGTCTCCTATCGCGTTGCCGCCATCTTCGAAGTCGGGGTGTACGATTTCGACGCCCGCTACGTCATGATGCCGATGGAGGATGCGCAGACGCTCCTGATGCTCGGCGACAATGTCGGGATGGTCGAGATCGAAGTGGAAAATCCCGACCGGGTCCGCGAAGTGCTCGTCCCGCTTCTTCCGACCATCCAGGGAAGCGGCGTGCTCGTCGACTGGCGCCAGATGAACAGCGCACTGTTCGAGGCGCTGGAAGTCGAGCGTGTCGTCATGTTCGTGGTCGTGTCGATCATCATCCTCGTCGCCGCATTCAACATCGCATCCAGCCTCATCATGCTCGTCCGCGCCAAGCGGCGGGACATCGCGATCCTCCGCACGATGGGGGCGAGCCGGAACGGCATGACGAAGATCTTCATGACCGTGGGGCTGACGATCGGCCTGGTCGGGATCCTGCTCGGAATCATTCTCGCCACGTTGTTCCTCATGTTCCGCCAGCAGGTCGTGAACGGCATCCAGTTCCTGACCGGGCAGGAATTGTGGGACCCCAGCGTTCGCTTTCTGTCCGAACTGCCGGCCAAGACCGATCCGTTCGAGGTCGCCGCGATCGTCGTCACGACGCTGGTCCTGATCTTCCTCGCGACGCTCTTCCCGGCGAAGAAGGCCGCGCAGACCGATCCTGTCGAGGTGCTTCGCTATGAATGAGGCCGTCGTCCAGACCCGCGATCTTCGGCGCAGTTTCACGCAGGGCCATGTCACCATCGATGTCCTGCGCGGGGTTGACCTCTCGATCCAGCCGGGCGAGATCGTCGGGCTGCTGGGCCCTTCCGGTTCGGGCAAGTCGACCCTCCTCCAGGCGGTCGGCCTCTTGGAAGGCGGGTTCGACGGGTCGATCCGCATCAACGGGATCGAGGCGAGCCGTCTGAACGCCGAAGAGCGGACCGAGCTACGGCGGGACGCGCTGGGGTTCGTGTACCAGTTCCACCATCTGCTGCCCGATTTCGACGCGCTCGAGAACGTCGTCCTGCCCCAGCTCATTCACGGCATGGACCGCGAAGGCGCCGACTTTCGCGCGAGGGATCTGCTGACGCGGCTCGGGCTCGAAGAGCGGCTCGATCATCGTCCGTCGAAGCTGTCGGGCGGGGAGCAGCAGCGCGTTGCCGTCGCGCGCGCATTGGCCAATCGGCCGCCGATCGTCCTGGCGGACGAACCCACGGGCAATCTGGACGAGGCGACGAGCGAACGGGTGTTCGCGGCCTTCCTGGAACTGGTGCGAACCGAGGGCTCAGCAGCGCTGGTGGCGACCCACAACGAAGCGCTGGCGGCGCAGATGGACCGTGTCGTGCGGTTGCACGACGGCAAGCTGGGGCCGGGCATCAGCTTCGCCTAACATTCGAAAATCTGTGGATAAGTCGGTTGGCGCGCGCCCTCGCAGCCGCCATATTGCCGCCATGACCTACGTCCCGCTGCGCATCTTCTCGAGCTTTACCATGCTCGAGGGCGCGATCGAGCCCAAGGCGATCGCCGCGCGCGCGAAGGAACTGGGCTTTCCTGCCGCAGGGCTTTGCGACCGAAACGGTCTTTACGCCGCGATGGGTTTTTCCAAGGCGGCGTTCGCGGACGGGGTGCAGCCCGTCATCGGGACGCTGCTCGCGGTCAAGCGGCCCGCCGATTGCGGTGACGGCAAGGCGATCGACTGGCTCCCGCTCTACGCGCAGGACGAGACAGGATACGACAATCTGTGTCGCCTCGTGTCCGCGGCCCATCTGGACCGGCCGGTCGAGGAAGATGCCCACGTCACGTTCGACCAGCTGGCGGGGCGTACCGACGGCCTGATCGCTTTGTCGGGAGGGGGCGAGGGGGGCATCGCGCGCCTGTACGCCGACGGGCAGGACGACAAGGCGGAAGCGCTCGCAACGCGTCTCTCCCTCCTGTTTCCGGACCGGCTCTACATCGAACTGTCCCGGCGCGGGCATCCCGTCGAGAATGCAGCGGAGAAGCGCCTGATCGCGCTGGCCGACGCACGAGGCTATCCTATCGTCGCGACAAACCCAGCGCATTATTCGACACCCGATTTCCATGCCGCGCACGATGCGATGCTCTGCATCGCCAGTTCGAGCCAGGTCGATAATCCCGACCGCGTTACCAGTTCGCCCGAGGCATGGTTGAAGGACGCCGGACAGATCGAGATGCTGTTTTCGGATCTTCCCGATGCGGTTGCCAATTCGGGTGCCATCGCGCGGCGATGCGCGGTCGCGGCACCCGACCGTCGCCCGATCCTGCCGACCATGTCGGACGACGAGGACGAGGCGCTGCGCCGCGCCGCGCACGCGGGACTCGAAAAGCGCCTCGCCGACAAGGCGGACGATGACAAGGCACCCTATCGCGAACGGCTCGATTACGAGCTCGAGATCATCGCGAACATGGGGTTCTCCGGCTACTTCCTGATCGTCGCCGACTTCATTCAATGGGCCAAGGACGAGGACATCCCCGTCGGTCCCGGTCGTGGTTCGGGCGCGGGGAGCGCGGTGGCATGGGCACTGACCATCACCGATCTCGACCCGCTCGAACTCGACCTGCTGTTCGAACGCTTTCTCAATCCCGAGCGTGTGTCGATGCCCGACTTCGACATCGATTTCTGCGAAACGAAGCGGGACCGCGTGATCCGCTACGTCCAGGAGAAATACGGGCGCGACAAGGTGGCGCAGATCATCACGTTCGGGCGGCTGAAGGCACGCGCGGTGCTCAAGGATACGGGCCGCGTCCTCCAGATGAGCTACGGCCATGTCGATCGTCTCGCCAAGCTGGTGCCCAACCATCCGACCGATCCGTGGGACCTCAAACGCGCGCTCAACGGCGTCAGCGAACTGGCGGCGGAAGTGAAATCCGACAGCGACGTGAAGCGACTGTTCGACCTCGCCACCAAACTCGAAGGGCTTCCGCGCCACTCCTCGACCCATGCGGCGGGGGTGGTGATCGGGGATCGTCCGCTGGATCGGCTCGTCCCGCTCTATCGCGACCCGCGATCGGACATGCCGGTGACGCAGTTCGACATGAAGCATGTCGAGCAGGCGGGCCTGGTGAAGTTCGACTTTCTCGGGCTGAAGACGCTGTCGGTGCTGAAGGAAGGCGCGCGGCTGTGCGCCAAGAAAGGCGTGACGGTCGATTACGCCAGCCTCGAGTGGGACGACCCCCAAGTCTACAAGCTCTTGCAGCGCGGCGACACGGTCGGGGTCTTCCAGTTGGAATCGGAAGGGATGCGCCGAACGCTGGCGGCCGTTCGCCCGACCAATTTCGGCGATATCATCGCGCTCGTCTCGCTCTATCGCCCCGGCCCGATGGACAACATCCCGCTGTTCGGGGACCGCAAGAACGGGCGCAAGGAGATCGCCTATCCCCACCCGAAACTGGAGGACGTTCTCAAGGAGACCTACGGCATCTTCGTCTACCAGGAACAGGTGATGAAGGCCGCGCAGGTGCTGGCGGGCTACAGTCTGGGCGAAGCCGACCTGCTCCGCCGCGCGATGGGCAAGAAGATTCAGGCGGAGATGGACAAGCAGCGCAAGCGGTTCGTCGAAGGCGCGGCCGCAAACGACATTGCGCCGGCCAAGGCCAACGAACTGTTCGACCTGATCGACAAGTTCGCGGGCTACGGCTTCAACAAGTCGCACGCCGCGGCCTATGCGCTCGTCGCCTATCACACCGCGTGGCTGAAAGTGCATCATCCGGCCGAATTCTATGCCGCATCGATGACCTACGACAGCAATCTGACCGACAAGCTCGCTCTGTTCGTCGACGATGCGAAACGCTCCGGGATCGAGGTGCTGGCGCCTACCATCAACGAGGCGATGGCCGAATTCGACGTGCAGGAAGGTCCGGACGGTGAACTGGCGGTCCGTTACGCCCTCGGCGCGCTCAAGGGCGTGGGGGAAAAGGCGATGGAGCAGCTGACGCAGGAGCGCGAGGCCAACGGGAAATTCGCCAGCCTCGAGGATTTTGCAGGCCGCATCGACCCGCGGCTACTCAACAGGCGGCAGCTCGAAGCGCTTGCTGGGGCGGGGTCTTTCGACGCGCTCGAAGATGATCGGGCGGCGGTGCATGCGGGCGCGGAAACGATCCTGCGCCACGCCCAGTCAGCGGCGTCCGACCGGATGAGCGGGCAGGCAGCCCTGTTCAGCGGCGAGGGGGAAGCCGAAATGGCGGCCATCCGCCTGCCGCAGGCGAGCTGGAACCGTGCCGAACGGATGACGGCGGAGCGCGACGCCTTCGGTTTCTATTTCTCTTCGCACCCGGTCGAAGCGGACGCACACCTCATCGCGGCGCATCAGGTGCGACGCCATTCGGACCTCGGCGAGCTCAACGTCCAGCCGGGATCGCGGGCGGCAGCGAAGATGGCAGCGCTGGTCGAGGAAGCCCGTTGGCGCACTTCGGCGCGGGGCAATCGCTACATGATGGCGACGCTGTCCGACCCGTCGGGCCAGTTCAGCGCGATGTGCTTCGACGAGACTGCGTCGGAAGCGATCGAGGCGGCTGCCAAGTCGGGCGAAGCGGGCCTCATTTCGGCGGAACTGGATCGACGCGAGGGCGAGGAAGAGGTGCGCGTCACGGTCCGAGGTTTCACGCCCTTTTCCGCCTTGGCGAGCAATCAGCGGCTTCGGCTCGACGTGACGATCACAGATCGGGCGGCGCTGTCGGTTCTCGTCGAAGAGCTGTCGAACGGGGGGCGGGGAGCGGTTCATGCGACCGTGCCGGTGGGTGACGGGCGCCAGGCCGAACTGTTCCTCGGACGCGACTTCGCGCTCGACACCGATCTCGTCGATCGGCTCGAGCGGATGCTGGGCGAAAGCAATGTCGCGCTGTCGAGCGACGAGCCGCAGCGACCGCAGCTCGTCTACTCGGCGGCTGGTTAGACTTCCGGAACGCTGTCGGGCGTCAGCGGGGGCGTTTCCTGCGGGGTTTCGATCGGCGGGGTCTCGCTCGGGCTCGGGTCGACCGGATCGGGCTGCGGTTCGACGGGAGGGGGCGTCTCCGCGGGTGCCGGATCCTGGTCCGGACCGGGGGTCGCCGGCTGCGGGCGCGGCGCCGGATCGGGCTGCGGCTGTTCGGGGGTGTCGTTGTCCATCGTCGATTCTCCTTCGGGATAGACACACGCATCGAGGCCGTCGCGTTCCACGGTGCCGATGCGGGATGCGATGGTCGCCCCGTAGCGTGCGGTGAAACCGCTCGGATTGCGACCCGGGCGCTCCTTGGGAAGCGGGAGCACCGCGGCGATCGCCGCGGCCTCGCGCGCCGAAAGACTGGACGCATCCTTGTCGAAATAGCGCCTCGCGCCTTCGGTCACGCCGTAGGTGCCGATCCCGGTTTCGGCGACGTTGAGATAGACCTCCATGATCCGCCGCTTTCCCCACAGCCTTTCGATCAGGAAGGTGAAATAGGCTTCGACGCCTTTGCGGACATAGCCGCCGCCTTGCCACAGAAAGACGTTCTTGGCCGTCTGCTGACTGATCGTCGAGCCGCCGCGAAGCGTGCCGCCTTCCGCGTTGCGGCGGCGAGCTTCCTCGATGGCTTCCCAGTCAAAGCCCTTATGAGCGCAGAACTTGCCGTCTTCGGCGGCGATGGCGGCGCGAACCATGTCGCGGTCGATCCGCTCGAGCGGTTCCCAGTCCTTGCGGAGGTCATTGTCGTCGATCAGCATCGTTGCGGTGATGGGGACCGGCACGAAGCGGTAGAGGCCGACCCAGACGATGCTGGCGAGGAACAGCAGGAGGGCGAACCACAGGAGCCAGATGAAGAGGCGGGCGGCGGGGCGACGCTTGGTAGACATGCGCTCCGCGGTAACCCGACGCTAAACTGAACGCCAGCCTACAGTATCGTTGGGTTGCCGACAAAACGGGGCAAACGGGGCGATTTTCCACTTGGGTTCAAGCTTGGTCCATGCACCATTTGGTAAATTGGGCGTTGAAGATTGGAAGCAGCAGGAGGTCGTTCATGACCCGAATTTCATTGATTGCATCGGTCGCCGGATTGGCGCTCATCGCCCCGTCGGCAGCGGCAGCAGGTGTCGACAGCGTCGACGTCCAGCCCGAACGCGCCGAGCGCGGTGACCGCGGCAAGGATCGGGCCGATCGCCAGGACCGCCGCCAGCAGCGCGCCGAGCAACGCCAAGCGCAGCGTCAGGACCGTCGGGGAAATGCCCGTCAGGAGCAGCGTCAGGCACGCCAGGCCGACGCTCGTCAGCAACAGCGCGCCCAGCAGCGTCAGCAGGAACGCGCTCAACAGCGTCAGCAGCAGCGCGCGCAGGAACGTCAGCAACAGCGTGCGCAGGAACGCCAGCAGCAACGTGCGCAGCAGCGGCAGGCGCAACGTGCTCAGGAGCGCCAGCAGCAGCGCCAAGCTCAGCGAGCGCAGGAGCGGCAGCAGCAACGCGCACAGGAGCGTCAGCAGCAACGTGCTCAAGAGCGCCGGGCCGAGCGTCAACAGCAACGCGCGCAGCAGCGCCAGCAGCAGCGCGCCGAACAGCGTCGTGCCCAGCGCGTGCAGGAACGCCGCGCCGAGCGTCGCCAGGATCGCCGCATCGACCAGCGCCGCGACCAGCGTGTTCAGGAGAATCGTGCCCGGATCGCGCAGGAGCGGCGTCTCCAGCAGCGTGGTAACGAGCGTCGTGCCGAGCGAGCGATGGAACGCCGTATCGAACGCGGTCGCGATCTCCGGCAGCAGCGCCGGGTCGAGCAGCGCCGCGCAGAACGTCGCGAGGACATTCGCGAACGCCGCGTCGAGGTCCGTCGCCAGATCCAGCGTGCCGAACGCCGTGCCGAGCGTCGTTACGAACAGCGCGCCGCCTATCGCGACTGGGTCGAACGGGGCGATCGTCGCGCGACGCGCCAAGTGATCGCCAACGATCCCGTCCGCTTCGTTCGGGCCGGCAGCACCGTCCAGCGGGACTGGTACGAACCGCGTCTTCCGAGCGCCTATCGCACCCGCTATCGCGACACGCGGAACGACTATTACCGCTACGATCGGAACCTCGACACGATCTATCGAATCGACCGGACGCGCAACGTCGTGCGGTCCGTCATCCCGGCTTACTACAGCCCCAACTGGATCGGCCGCAGCGTGCCGAGCTACTACGACCAGGGCTATGTGCCCTACGGATATCAGGGCGCCTATTATCCGACGTCGAACAGTTATTACCGGACCGTTGGGCCGGCAGTGTATCGGGTCGATCCCGCGACCCAGCTGATCACGGCGGTGGCCGCCCTTTTGACGGGTCAGAACTTCTCGGTCGGTCAGCGGATGCCCGCAGGCTATGACGTCTACAATGTCCCGGTCAGCTATCGCGACCGGTATGTCGACACGAACGATGCCTGGTATCGTTACGACGACGGCTACGTCTACGAGATCGATCCGCGGACGCGCTACGTCACGAACGGATACCCGCTCTACGAAGCCGACTATATGGTCGGGTCGCCGTGGCCGACCGATTATCCGGACTACAATGTGCCGTACGGCTATCAGGGTCTCTATTACGACACGCCGGACTATCAGTATCGCTATGCCGACAATGCGATCTATCGGGTCGATCCGACGACGCAGCTGATCACCGCTCTGGTGTCGCTGGTCACCGGACAGCCGCTGAGCGTGGGCCAGCCGATGCCGGCCAGCTACAGCGTCTATAACGTTCCGCAGCAGTATCGCGCCCGGTTCGTGGAGAATCCCGATCGTTCGTATCGCTACGCCGACGGCTATGTATATGCGGTCGATCCGGACAGTTATCTGATTACCGACAGCTACGACATCTACAGCTAGGTCGTTTCAAACGGATGGAAAGCGGGCGTCGGAAACGGCGTCCGCTTTCTTGCCGTCTTGCCGCAGCGGGGCGGGCCGCATACATCGGCTGCATGACATCGACCAACGACATCCGCCGCTCTTTCCTCGACTATTTCGAGGGGGCCGGGCACGAGCGCGTGGCCTCCGCGCCGCTCATTCCGCACAACGATCCGACGCTGATGTTCGTCAATGCCGGAATGGTGCCATTCAAGAACGTGTTCACGGGGCTGGAAACGCGCGACTATTCGACCGCGACGAGCAGCCAGAAATGCGTGCGGGCGGGCGGCAAGCACAACGATCTCGACAATGTCGGCTATACCGCGCGGCATCATACCTTCTTCGAAATGCTGGGGAATTTCTCCTTCGGAGACTATTTCAAGGAGCAGGCGATCGTCCATGCGTGGACGCTGCTCACGAAGGAGTGGGGACTGGCGCCCGAGAAATTGACGGCGACCGTCTATCACACCGATGACGAGGCGTTCGACCTGTGGCGCAAGATTTCGGGCCTGCCCGAGGAGCGGATCATCCGCATCGCCACGAAGGATAATTTCTGGGCGATGGGCGCCGACGGCCCATGCGGACCGTGCAGCGAGATCTTCTACGATCATGGCGAGGACATTCCGGGTGGCCCCCCGGGCAGTCCCGACGAGGACGGCGACCGGTTCGTCGAAGTCTGGAATCTCGTGTTCATGCAGTTCGTGCAGGCGAACGACGAGATCGTCGCCGACCTTCCCAAGCCTTCGGTGGACACCGGCATGGGGCTGGAGCGGATCGCCGCGGTCATGCAGGGCGTGCACGACAATTACGACATCGACCTGTTCCGCGCGCTGATCGCCGCGTCCGAGGAGATGACGGGTACCGACAGCAAGGGCGATCGCCGCGCTTCGCACCGCGTGATTGCGGACCATCTTCGTTCGAGCGCCTTCATGATCGCCGACGGCGTGCTGCCTGCGAACGAAGGGCGCGGTTACGTCCTGCGCCGGATCATGCGCCGGGCGATGCGCCATGCGCATCTGCTGGGCGCGAAGGATCCGCTGATGCATCGGCTGGTTCCCGAACTGTCGAGCGAGATGGGCGGGGCTTTTCCCGAACTCGTCCGCGCGCAGCCCCTGATCGAGCAGACGCTGCATGCTGAGGAAGTGCGGTTTCGCCGGACGCTGGCGAATGGCCTGAAGTTGCTCGACGAGGCGCGGGTCGGCATGAGCGAGGGCGAGAAGCTGTCGGGTGAGACGGCGTTCAAGCTCTACGACACCTACGGTTTTCCCTACGATCTGACCGAGGATGCGCTGCGGCGCGACGGGCTGGAGGTCGACCGGGAGGGTTTCGACGCCGCGATGGCCGAACAGAAAGCAGCAGCGCGGGCGGCCTGGAAGGGATCGGGCGCGCAGGCGTCGGACGAGCTGTGGTTCGACCTGGCCGACCGGCATGGCGCGACCGAATTCACCGGCTACGCCGCCACCGCCGGCGAGGGCGTCGTGCAGGCTATCGTCAAGGACGGAGCCGCTGTCGAACGAGCGGGCGAGGGCGACGAGGTGCAGATCCTTCTCAACCAGACGCCTTTCTACGGCGAGAGCGGCGGGCAGGTCGGGGATGCGGGGGAACTCACGGCCGACGGGGTCGCGCTGATCGTGACCGATACGGCCAAGCCCCTTGGCAAGCTGCATGCCTTGCAGGCGAATGTTGCGACGGGCGAAGTGAAGGTGGGCGATACGCTGCACCAAGAGGTCGACGTCGATCGACGCAACCGGGTGCGCGCTAATCATTCGGCGACGCATCTCGTCCACGCGGCGCTTCGCGGCATTCTCGGCGATCATGTCACGCAGAAAGGCAGTCTGGTGGCTCCCGAGCGGCTACGGTTCGACTTCTCGCACCCGTCCTCGCTGACCGCCGACGAGATTGCGGCGATCGAGGCAGAGGTGAACGAGGAAATTCGCGCCAACGAGGGCGTCGGAACCCAACTGATGGCTCCCGACGATGCGGTCGAAGCGGGTGCGCTGGCGCTGTTCGGCGAGAAATATGGCGACGAGGTCCGGGTCCTGTCGATGGGTCGCAAGACTGTCCGCCACTATTCGGTCGAGTTGTGCGGCGGCACGCACGTCAACGCGACGGGCGACATCCAGTTGTTCAAGATCATTTCCGAAAGCGCCGTGTCGTCGGGCGTTCGGCGCATCGAAGCGCTGACGGGAGAGGCCGCGCGTCAGTGGCTGCTCGATCGCGATGCCAAGTTGCGAAGCGCCGCGGCGAGCCTCAAGGCGGCTCCGGACGAGGTGCCCGACCGGATCGCGGCGCTGGTCGAGAACATGAAGCGCGTCGAGAAAGAGCTGGCCGAGGCGAAGAAGGCGTTGGCGATGGGTGGCGGCGGTTCGACCGACGTTGCGGGACCCGAAGATGTCGCGGGCCGCAAGTTTCTGGGCAAGAAGGTCGAGGGACTGGAACCTAAGGAGCTGCGTCCGACGATCGACGAGATGAAATCCCAGTTGGGTAGCGGCGTCGCTGCGCTGGTCGCGGTGAACGAAGGGCGTGCGAGCGTCGCGGTCGGCGTCACCGACGACCTGACGGCCGACGTGAATGCGGTCGACCTGGTTCGCGCGGCGGTCGAGAAGCTCGGTGGCAAGGGCGGGGGCGGACGCCCCGACATGGCGCAGGGCGGTGGACCCGATGGCGAAGCGGCGGACGAAGCGCTGGTGGCGGTGAAGGACGCGTTGGCGAGCGTTTCCGCCTGAGCGTCGCGGGGCGAGCCTAGTCCCGCCGTTTGCCGAGGCTGGGCGCGGTCGCCAGGCCGCCCTCGTCCATGATCTGGTCGCGAAGGTCGCTACGCTTCTGATGAATGCTGGCGATCACCGGGCCCATCGCGACCCCGATATCGACGAGCACGGCTTCGGACAGTTGGAGCGAGGCTTCCAAGGCTTCGGGGACGGCGTCGGTCACCCCCGCCTTGTAGAGCTTCGCGGCGTGTTCGCTATCGCGGGCGCGGGCGATGATCGGAAGGTCCGGATGGTCCGCACGGATCGTATCGGTCAACCGCGCGGTCAGCACGGGCGCATCCATCGTCAGCACGATGGCGGCCGCATCCGCTAAGCTAAGGCGATCGACGAGATCGGCGCGCGCGACATCGCCATAGAGAACATTGTATCCGCGCTCGCGGTGGCGGCGGACGGCATCGATGTCGTTGTCGATGGCAAGGTAGGGGCGTTGATGTTCATCGAGCATCTGGGCGATCAATTCCCCGACACGCCCGAAGCCGAAGATGACGGTACGATCGGCGACGTCCTCGGCAGCGAGGTCGGCGGCAGTTTCGTTCTTTTCGACGCGGCGTCCGGCGAGCCGACCGAGATCGGCAAGAAACGGGGTGATCGTGAGACCGAGCGCGGTCGCGGCGGACCAGAAACTCACCGTTTCGCGGCTGAGGACACCGGCCGCGCCCGCTGCGCCCAGCAGGATGAGCGTGGTTTCCGACGGGCTGGCCATCAGGATACCGGTTTCCGCGGCAACCCCCCGGCGTGCGCCGGCGATACGCAGCAGCGACCCGGTGACGAGCGACTTGACGAGCAGGACGCCCGCCAGCCCGCCGAGGATCAGGTGCCACTCCTGGATGACCTCTCCGACGTCGATCAGCATCCCGATCGAGATGAGGAAGACCCCGAGGCCGAGGCCTTTTAGGGGCGCGATGACGACATCGACCTCGCTATGATATTCGGTTTCGGCGATCAGCATGCCGGCGAGAAGAGCGCCGAGGATGGGAGAGACGCCCGCCGCCGAGGTTGCCACCGCGGCGAGGATCACCGTCAGGAGCGAGATCGCGAAGAAGCCTTCGGGGGACTTGGTGCGCGCCGCCTGGGCGAAGAGTGGCGGGAGGAGGAACCGGCCGACGACGAGAATCGCGACGACCGCGATGCCGCCCGAGATGGCGACCTGAGTCAGCCCGTCGACATCCGCGCCGCCCACCGTTCCGAAGACGAACAGCATGGGGACGAGGGCGACGTCCTCGAACAGCAGCATCGCGAGCGCGGCACGACCGACGGGGCTGTGGGTTCCGGAAATGGGCAGCACCAGCGCGGTCGAACTCATCGCGAGCGCGAGCCCGAGCGCAGCCGCGCTCTTGGTTTCCCAGCCGAAGATCAGCAGCATCACCGCGCCGAAGATACTCGCCGTGACGAGCAGTTCGGCGGCGCCGATCCCGAACACCATGTTGCGAAGCGACCAGAGCCGCTTGAAGCTCAGTTCCAGACCGATGGCGAACAGGAGCAGGATGACACCGAAGTCCGCGAAAGGCTGGATCGCCTCGGGATCGTCGATCGTGAAATGGCGAAGCCAGCGGATCTCGTCGCTGAGCGCGCCGAGCGTGAAGGGCCCGGTGGCGATCCCGACGAGAATGAACCCGATGACGGGGTTGATCTTGAACCGTGCGAAGGCGGGAATGACGATCCCGGCCGCACCGAGGATCACCAGCGCGTCGCTCAGTCCTTCAATATCGAGTTCGCCCGCCATAGGGGGCTATTTGGCGCATGGGCGCGCGGGTGTCACGGGGCAAAACCGTAATGTCGATCAAGTCGATGCGGGACCCGGGCGGCTATCTTTCAGAGGGCGTCGCTCGCGACAGTCGACGCAAGGTCAGTCGGCGCTCGATCCTTCCTGCGCGTAGCGCAACGTGATGATCGATTCATTGTCGAGCGAACGGTCGTGCACCGGCATTCGGTAGGACCGACGATCATCGGCCACCCGGATCTCACCATCCCAGCCGCTGACGTCGACTGTCGCGATCGGACGATCGGTCCCGCGCATGGCGGAGACGCGACTGGAATCGCATCCGCCGACCGTTCGCAGGACCATCCGTTCGAACGCCGACATGTCGTTGTCGATGAAGGCCAGGGTGACGTGGCAGGCGAGGCGGGCATCGCCGACCCGGTGCCGTTCGAGGGTCCCGCCCGGCGAGAATACCGTCGGCATGATACCGACCGGTTCGCGGGATCGGTTGGCGACGAGGTCGAACTTTCGTTCCAGCATTCTGTCGTGCGGAAGGACGAACCGTCCGTCCGGGGTGATCGCGACCTTGGTGCGCTGCTTCGATTTGCGATCGACCAACGTCAGCGCAAGATCGCTCGTCGGATCGTAGTTCCGGATCGTCCATTCCAGGGTGGCTTGGGGAGCGAGGGCCTCCCGCTTCTCCTCGTAGGTGCGGATCGCATCACGAAGTCGGTCGCTGGTCAGCCGGAAGGGTTCACCGGCCATGCCGAGAATGACGATCTCGGCTTCTTCCGTATCCGGGACTTGGGCTTCCTGCGCCACGGCAGCGACGGGCGTGGCCAGAACGATGGCCGAAGCGGCGAGGACGATGGCGGTGCGTAAAGGGCAGATCATCGACATTCTCCTCGACCGTTTCTCCGGCGATGGAAACCAGAGCGTGAACGGTGGTTGAATCGGTCAGTCGTATCAGCCGCCGCCCATGCCGCCCGGGCCGATGGGTTCGGCGCGTGGCCTTTCCTTGTCGTGGGGATGCGAGGTGTCCCACTTGATGTCGTAAAGGTCGAAGCGACGGTCGGCGAGGTTGCGCACCGTGCCTTCTGCGCGGGCCCAGCTGAGATCGGCGAGGTTGACATCGCTGATCGTCAGCGTCTCGACATTCTCGGTCGCTTCCGCCGCGATCCCGTCGCGAGCGAATGGAAAGTCGCATGGCGTCAGGATGCAGCTCTGCGCATACTGGATATCCATGTTGTGGACCTTGGGCAGGTTGCCGACATTGCCCGCCAGGACGACGAAGCACTGGTTCTCGATCGCGCGCGCCTGACAGCAGTAGCGCACGCGAAGATAGCCCTGGCGGCTGTCGGTACAGAAGGGCGTGAAGATGATCCGCGCGCCCTCGTCGACCAGACGGCGGGCCAGTTCCGGGAATTCGCTGTCGTAGCAGATGGTAACGCCGATCGGGCCGCAGTCGGTCGGGATGGTGTCGATCGTATCGCCGCCCGAGATGTTCCACCAGTAACGCTCGTTCGGCGTGGGGTGGATCTTCTCCTGCTCGTGGATCGCGCCGTCACGAAGGCAGACGAATGAAACGTTCTGGATCTCGCCGTCGGGAGTGCGCGTCGGGTGCGACCCGCCGATGATGTTGATGTTGTAGCGCATGGCCATTTCCGACAGGCTGGTGCGGATCTGGCCCGTATATTCGGTGAGCTTCTCGATCGCGTCCTTGGGTTCGAGCTCTTTCTCCTCGGCGCTGAGAAGGCTGAGGGTGAAGAGTTCGGGAAGGAGGATGAAATCGCTCTCGTAGTCGCTGGCGACCTCGATGAAGTAGCGGACATTGTCGATGAACTCGTCGAAATCGCCGACCGCGCGGGCCTGTAGCTGGCAGGTGGCGATACGGACGCTTTCGACGCCGCGGGGAAGGCGGAATTTCTTTGGGCTTTCGCGATCGACGTACGGATTGCGCCAAACCATGTGGACCGCGTGGCCCATCGACCGGCTGTCCTCGCGCAGATAGCTCTTCAGAATGCCGATCGGTTCGAAGCCGTTGGCCAGCTGGAACCGGATCACGGGATCGTGGATCTCGCCCGAAACGACCTTGTCGAGATAGTCCTGTGCGCCCGACACCTTCTTGCGGTTGCGGCGATAGCCGGGAATGCGACCCCCGAAGGCGATACCGGTGAGTTCGAGCTCCTCGGCCAGCTTGCGCCGTTCTTCGTACAGACGGCGGCCGATGCGGGTGCCGCGCGCCTTGACGTCGACGACCATTTCATAGCCGTAGAGCCAGTCGCCGGTCGGATCGTGCCGCGCGCCGTAGCCGCCACCGGTAATCTCGCGCCACGTGTGATGCTTGAGCGCGATCCCCTCTGCGAGGCGCATGGAAGCGCAATAGCCGACGATGCGGTCGTCGAGCACCGCGACGAAACAGCCGCGCGGATAATTGTTAAGCTGGCCCCGGATCTCGCTGGCCGTGTAGGGCACGAAATCCTTGTAGGCGTGTGCCGCCAGCTCGGTGATGCCGGCGATGTCCGACAGGCGAGCCTGCCGGACCTTCAGCCGGGCCTTGGTTTTCTGGTTCGGCAAGGTCGCCCTAGCTCCAGTTCTGCATCCGCTCTTCGAAGTTGTTCACGATCGCTTCGAAGAACTGCTCGGTGGTCATCCACGCCTGGTCGGGGCCGATCAGGATCGCGAGATCCTTGGTCATCTGGCCGCCTTCGACGGTCTTGATGATGGTGTCCTCGAGCGTTTCGGCGAACTTCACAACGTCGGGCGTATCGTCGAACTTGCCGCGGTACATGAGGCCGCGCGTCCAGGCGAAGATCGACGCGATCGGGTTGGTCGAAGTGGCGCGGCCTTCCTGGTGCTGGCGATAGTGGCGGGTCACGGTGCCGTGCGCGGCTTCGGCCTCGACGGTCTTGCCGTCGGGCGACATGAGGACGCTGGTCATCAGACCCAGCGAACCAAAGCCCTGCGCGACGGTGTCCGACTGAACGTCGCCGTCATAGTTCTTGCAGGCCCAGATGAACTTGCCGTTCCATTTGAGCGCGGAGGCCACCATGTCGTCGATCAGGCGGTGCTGATACTCGATCCCCGCTTCGGCGAACTTGTCCTTGAATTCGGCGTCGAACACTTCTTGGAACAGGTCCTTGAAGCGGCCGTCGTAGGCCTTGAGGATCGTGTTCTTGGTCGACAGATAGACGGGCCAGCCACGGTCGAGACCGTAGTTCATGCAGGCACGCGCGAAGTCGCGGATGCTGTCGTCATGGTTGTACATGCCCATGGCGACCCCGGCCTCGGGGAACTGGTGCACTTCCTTCTCGATCACCTCGCCGTCATCGCCGACGAACTTCATCGTCAGCGTGCCGGGACCCGGAACGAGGAAATCGGTGGCGCGATACTGATCGCCGAAGGCGTGACGGCCAACGACGATCGGGTCGGTCCAGCCAGGGACAAGGCGCGGAACGTTGTCGATGACGATCGGCTCGCGGAAGACCACGCCGCCGAGAATGTTGCGGATCGTGCCGTTGGGGCTGCGCCACATCTTCTTGAGGTCGAATTCCTCGACGCGCTGTTCGTCAGGGGTGATGGTGGCGCATTTGACGCCGACGCCATGTTCGCGGATCGCGTGGGCCGCGTCCTTGGTGATCTGGTCGTCGGTGCGGTCGCGCTCCTCGATCGACAGATCGTAGCTCTTCAGATCGATGTCGAGATAAGGCGCGATGAGCCGCTCCTTGATCCAGTCCCAGATGATGCGAGTCATTTCATCGCCGTTGAGTTCGACGATCGGATTGGCGACCTTGATCTTTTGCATGTGCGCTGAAGCCTCTTTTTCTTGCGTGTTCGGTTGGTCGCAGGCTCTAAGGGGGAGCGGGGGCTTTCGCAACCGGCGAGCGCTCCCATGTGTTGGGGCGTTATTGTTTCGGAGGCCATAGGGCCCTAGGGGAGCGCCGAATATGGCCCAGATCGATCATCCAGACAGCCAGCTGACCGCGGTCAAGTGGCGATTTCCCGAAGTCCATCCCGAGGGACGCAAGTTCGTCGCCATCGCGGGCTTCGTCGCCTTTTTCCTGTTCGTCGCGTTCGACGGATGGTTCAGCGAACTGCTCGCCTGGCTCATGGTGGGGGTCACGATCTGGGTCGCGAGCTTCTTCCGCGATCCGGTGCGGGTGGCGCCGACCGATCCCGAACTGGTCATCGCACCCGCCGACGGATTGGTCACGATGATCAAGAAGGGCGCGCCGCCGCCCGAACTGACCGGCGAGGGCTTGTTGCGTAACGGGACCTATACGCGGGTGTCGATCTTCATGAGCGTCTTCGACGTTCATATCAATCGCGCGCCGATCGCCGGCCGGATCGCCAAGATCGCCTATATCGAGGGCAAGTTCGTGAATGCCGATCTCGACAAGGCGAGCGAAGACAACGAGCGTTGCCACATCCTTGTCCAGCGCGAGGACGGCGCGCAGATCGGCTTCACCCAGATCGCCGGACTGGTGGCACGGCGGATCCTCACCCACGTGAAGGAGGGACAGAGCGTCGAGAAGGGCGAGCGGGTCGGGCTGATCCGGTTCGGGAGCCGCGTCGACGTCTATCTTCCCGAGGGAACCGGGTCGAACGTGCTGCTCGGTCAGCGGACGATCGCGGGCGAGACGGTGCTGGCGCGCCTCGGCAGCGACGTCAGGCTCGAAGGCCGCGCCCAGTGAGGGCCGCATCGTGAGAGACGAAAATCCGGACATCAAGCCGGGAAGCGGGCTTCCGTTTCGTGCGCTGGCGCCCAACGCGATCACCGCGATGGCCTTGTGCTTCGGGCTGACGGGGGTGCGCTACGCGGTCTCCGCGGCGGGCGGGGAAATGGACCATTGGGGCCTTGCCCTAGGCTGTATCATCGTGGCGGGGGTTCTCGACGGGCTGGACGGACGTGTCGCCCGGTTGCTGCGCGCGCAGAGCCGGTTCGGGGCCGAACTCGACAGCCTGTCCGACAATATCGCGTTCGGGGTCGCTCCGGCGCTCATCATCTATCTGTGGGCGTTGCAGGAGGCACCGCGGTTCGGATGGATCGCCGCGCTGGCGCTCGCTGTCACCTGTGCGCTCCGGTTGGCGCGGTTCAACGCACAGATCGATGCCGACGATCAGCCGCACAAGTCGGCGGGCTACCTTACCGGAGTGCCGGCGCCGACGGGGGCGGGGCTGGCGTTCGTTCCCATTTACCTGTGGCTGATCACGGAAATCGAATTTTTCCGCGCCTGGTACGTGGTGATGCCGTGGGTGCTGTTCGTGGCGCTTTTGATGATCAGTTCGGTCGCGACCTACAGCTGGTCGTCCCTGCGGCTGCGGCGTGCCTGGCGAATCCCAGCGCTGGCGGGCGTCGGCCTGCTTGCGGCGGCGTTGATCACGTCGCCGTGGATCACCCTTCTCGCCATCAGCGCGCTTTACGTCGTGCTGCTGCCGTTCAGCATGGCGAGCTACGGCCGCGTCAAGCGGCGGCGCGCAGAACGGGACGAATTGCGGGCCGACACGGCAGCGGTTTCTCCCACCGCACACTGACGGCGCGAGCGACGGGTGCCGGTCGGCTCTCGCCCGAGAGCGCCGCTCGGATCTTGTCGCCTTCCGCATTGAACACGGAGGCGAAGGCCATCGACATGGCAGCGATGAGAAAGGCGAAGAACAGTCCGACGATCATGGCGGCAACCCCTGCGATTGAGAATCGTTCCTGCTTCGTTCCTGTCCCACAGTTCGCCTTTCGTTCTCGTGAAGTCAAGCCGTTTCGGTCTCTTTTTGTTCTCATCGCGCTTCGCAGGTGCGATAAGGGGTTGAAGCGCGGCAGCTTTTCGCCTAATCGCCGCGCCATCTCGCAGGCGGGACCACCATACCGGTGCTCTCATGAAGAGTTCTCTGGACCCGCCGACGTATAACCGGAAGGAGACTATCCTATGGCGGCCAATGTCGTCACCATGCAGCAATTGCTCGAAGCCGGATCGCATTTCGGCCACCAGACCCACCGCTGGAACCCGCGCATGAAGCCGTACATCTTCGGCGCGCGCAACGGTGTCCATATCATCGATCTTTCGCAGAGCGTTCCGCTCTTTGCCCGCGCGCTCGATTTCGTCGAACAGACGGTGCAGCGCGGCGGCAAGGTGCTGTTCGTGGGGACCAAGCGCACCGCGTCGGAGCCGATCGCCGAATATGCGGCGAGCTGCGGTCAGCACTACGTCAACCATCGCTGGCTCGGCGGTATGCTGACCAACTGGAAGACCATTTCCAATTCGATCAAGCGTCTCAAGAGCCTCGAAGAGAAGCTCGGTGGAGACACCGCGGGCCTCACCAAGAAGGAAGTCCTTCAGCTCACGCGCGAGCGCGACAAGCTGGAGAAGAGCCTCGGCGGGATTCGCGATATGGGCGGGCTTCCCGACGTCATGTTCGTGATCGACACCAACAAGGAAGACCTCGCCATCAAGGAAGCCAACACGCTTGGCATCCCGGTGATCGCGATCCTCGATTCGAACTGCGACCCGAGCGGGATCGCGTTCCCGGTTCCGGGCAACGACGATGCCAGCCGGGCCATCCGCCTGTACTGCGATGCCATCGCCAATGCGGCGAACGTGGGTCGCGGTCAGGAGTCGCAGATGAGCGGCGAGGATTTCGGCGCGAGCGAGAATCCGCCCGCCGAAGCGGCCGCGACCGCGTAACATTTCCGTCGTGCGGGCCCGGTAGGGCTGGCGCCACGACACCATGATCCGGGGGAGGGCACGGCGATGGGCCGTTCCTTCCCCCTTGCACAAATTCGAAAGGACCGTCCTCAATGGCCATTTCCGCCGCTCAGGTGAAAGAACTCCGCGACCGCACCAACGCGGGCATGATGGATTGCAAGAAGGCGCTCGCCGAAACCGACGGCGACATGGAAGCCGCGGTCGACTGGCTGCGCACCAAGGGCCTTGCCGCCGCCGCGAAGAAGTCGGGCCGCACGGCTGCCGAAGGTCTCGTGGGCGTTGCCGTCGACGGGAACAAGGGCGCCGTGATCGAAGTTAATTCGGAAACCGACTTCGTCGCCAAGAACGACACGTTCCAGGCGTTCGTGAAGGACGTGGCCGAACTCAGCCTCACGGCCGACGGCGACATCGACGCGCTGAAGGCCATGAATTATCCGGGTGCCGACGGCACGGTGGAAGACCGCCTGACCGACAACATCGCCAAGATCGGCGAGAACCAGTCGCTGCGCCGGACATCAACGCTGTCCGTCGACCAGGGTGCGATCGTCAGCTACGTCCACAACGCCGCCGCGCCGAACCTCGGCAAGATCGGCGTACTCGTCGCGCTCGAGAGCACGGCTGACGCCGCGCAACTCCAGACGCTGGGCAAGCAGGTCGCGATGCATATCGCGGCGGCCAATCCGCTGGCGCTGACGGCGGACGATCTCGACCAGGACATGCTCGATCGCGAGCGTGAAATCGCTAAGGCCAAGGCGATGGAATCGGGCAAGCCCGAGAATATCGCGGAAAAGATGGTCGAAGGTTCGATCAAGAAGTTCGCGAAGGAAAACGCGCTGATGAGCCAGCTGTTCGTCATGGACAACAAGACGCCGGTTTCGGACGTCGTCGGCGCTGCGGGCAAGGAAGCGGGTGCCGAGATCAAACTCGTCGCCTTCGAACGCTATCAGCTCGGCGAGGGCATCGAGAAGGAAGAAGACGACTTCGCCGCGGAAGTGGCGAAGGCCGCGGGTCGGTAGTTCTTTTCCTTTCGAACCGAATGGATTGGGGCGGGCGAGCTTTGGCTTTCCCGCCCTTTTTTCATGCCCTCATGCCTTGTGACGCTGGGCGGTGCCTTCTAAGAGCCTTTAAACCCTCGTGCCCGGAGACCTCATGACCCGCCCGACCTTCAATCGCGTCCTTTTGAAACTGTCGGGCGAGGTCCTGATGGGGAAAGGTGCGTTCGGGATCGATCCGGAAACGACCGGCCGCGTCGCGGGCGAGATCAAGAAGGCCAAGGAAGCGGGATTCGAGCTGTGCATCGTGGTCGGTGGGGGCAACATCTTTCGCGGGGTCGCGGGCGCCGCGCAGGGCATCGACCGGGCGAGCGCCGATTACATGGGCATGCTCGCGACCGTGATGAATGCGCTGGCGATGCAGAATGCCCTCGAGCAGATCGGAGTCGATACCCGGGTCCAGTCCGCCATTCCGATGGCGAGCGTGTGCGAACCCTATATTCGTCGCCGCGCCCGGCGGCACATGGAAAAGGGCCGCGTCGTGATCTTCGCGGCCGGGACGGGCAGTCCCTTCTTCACGACCGACACGACCGCGGCGCTGCGGGCGGCCGAGATGAGCTGCGACGCATTGCTCAAGGGAACCAGCGTGGACGGTGTCTATGATGCGGATCCCAAGAAGGTGAAGGGTGCGAACCGCTACGAGAGCCTGACCTTCGACCGCGTGCTGGCGGACAATCTGCGCGTCATGGACGCGAGCGCGGTGGCGCTGTGCCGCGACAATGATATTCCGATCGTCGTCTTCAACATCCGCGAGGAAGGCACGCTGCAGCGCGTGCTGGCGGGGCAGGGGACCGCGACGATCGTCACCAACGAGGAGAGCGAGTGATGGCCCAGTACGAGAAAAGCGACATTTCCCGCCGCATGGACGGCGCGGTCGAAAGCCTTCGAGGCGACCTTTCGGGTCTGCGGACGGGACGCGCGTCGACCGCGCTGCTCGATCCGGTGCAGGTCGAGGTCTATGGTGCGAACATGCCGATCAACCAGGTCGCGACCGTTTCGGTACCCGAGCCGCGGCTGATCAGCGTGCAGGTTTGGGACAAGTCGAACATCGGCAATGTCGAAAAGGCGATCCGCAACGCGGGCCTTGGGGTCAATCCCGTGGTCGACGGGCAGCTCATTCGCCTGCCGCTCCCCGATCTGACCGAGGAACGTCGCAAGGAGCTTGCGAAGCTCGTCGGACAATATGCCGAAAAGGCAAAAATCGCGGTTCGCAACGTGCGACGTGATGGCAACGATGCGATCAAGGCCGATGAAAAGAAGGGTGAATTCGGCGAGGACGAGCGCAAGCGTCACGAGACCGAAGTCCAGAAGATGACCGACGACAAGATCGCCGAGATCGACAAGATCGCGGAGGCGAAGGAAAAGGAAATCCTCACCCAGTGAGCGAGGCGCTGGCCTCTTCTTCGGAGACGAGTGCGGAAACCCGCGCGAACGTGCCGCGCCACGTTGCCATCATCATGGACGGCAACGGGCGCTGGGCGAAAGCGAAGGGGCTGCCCCGTGTCGCGGGTCACCGCGAAGGTGCCGAGGCGGTACGACGCACTTTGCGCGCCGCGGTCGAATACGGGGTCGAATGCCTGACGCTCTACGCCTTCTCGAGCGAGAACTGGCGCCGGAGCGAGGAAGAAGTCACCGATCTCAAGGGGCTGATGCGCTTCTACCTCGATCGCGAGCTGGAAGAGCTGGCGCGCGAAGGTGTGCGCCTACGCTTCATCGGCGAGCCGAGCGCCTTCGGGCCGGACCTCTGGAACCGACTGCAGCGCGCGTCGGAGAAAACGGCGGGCAACGAGCGACTGACGCTCAACGTGGCGCTGAACTACGGGAGCCGGCAGGAAATCGCGGCCGCGGCGCGGCGGCTTGCGGAGCAGGTGGCGTCGGGGGACCGGACCGTCGACAGTATCGATTGCGACGCGATGGAAAATGCAATGCAGACTGCCGGTTTGCCCGACCTCGACCTCGTCATCCGCACGTCGGGCGAGCAGCGACTGAGCAATTTCCTTCTGTGGCAGGCGGCCTACGCCGAATTCATCTTCCTCGACCAATTGTGGCCCGACTTCGATGCGGCGGCGCTGGGCGAGGCGATCGCGGTCTATCAGAAACGCCAGCGGCGGTTCGGCGGCCGATGAACGAACTGACGATTCGGGCAATCGTGGGATTGCTGATGGTTGCGATCGCCGTGGCGGTCGCCTGGACCGGCGGGATGATGTTCGCGATCTTCGTTGCCGCCGTGGCCACCGCGATCTACTGGGAATGGATGCAGCTGGTCCGCGACCGGGGACTGGGGTGGAAGGTGGCGGGTTTCTTCTACTGCCTGATCCCTGCCATCGCGCTCCTGTGGCTGCGCGACCGGTCGGGCCTGCTGGTCGCGCTGGACGGTTTCTACCTCGTCATGTGGGTGTTCATCGTGACGTGGGCGACCGACATCGGCGGCTATGCCGTCGGCAAGACGATGGGCAAAAACAGGCTGGCTCCTGCGATCAGTCCCAACAAGACCTGGGAAGGTCTGATCGGCGGCATGGTATTCGCGGCGGTGCTCGGCGGGCTGTGGACATGGCGGGTCGGTCTGCCGCACGGTCTCTATATGCTCGCGCCGTTCGCGGCGGTGGCGGCGCAGGTCGGCGACCTGTTCGAAAGCCAGATGAAGCGGATGGCTGGCGTGAAGGATTCGGGGCGCTGGCTACCGGGCCATGGCGGAGTCTTCGACCGGTTGGACGGCCTTCTGGTGGTGGCGACACTGACCGCCGTTCTGGTCTATACGGGCTGGCTGTGAGCAAGCGTATCGCCATTCTCGGAGCCACCGGATCGGTCGGCGGATCGACTCTGTCGCTGATCGAGGACGATCCGGCCTTCGACATCGTATCGGTGACCGCCGGAAGCGACGTCGAGGGGCTGGCGCAGATCGCGCGGCGCGTCGGTGCCGAACGGGCGGTCATTGCGGACGGCGGGCTGCTCGGCGAATTGCGCACGGCACTTTCGGAAACCGATTGCGAGGCACTGGCGGGCGAGGACGCGCTGTGCGCGGTGGCGCGCGACGCGGATCTGGTCATGGCGGCGATCGTCGGAACGGCAGGTCTGAAGCCGGTGATGGCGGCGATCGAGGCGGGCGTGACCGTCGGCCTCGCCAACAAGGAAAGCCTCGTCACGGCGGGCGCGCTCATGATGGAAGCGGCGCGACGGCATGGGGCGCGGATCCTGCCCGTCGACAGCGAGCATAATGCGATCTTCCAATGTCTTGCGGATGGCGATTGCTCGCAGGTCGATCGGCTGATCCTGACCGCGAGCGGTGGCCCGTTCCGGACCCTGTCCGCCGACGAGATGGCGGCCAAGACGCCCGAGCAGGCGGTGGCGCATCCCAACTGGTCGATGGGGGCGAAGATCAGCGTCGACAGCGCGACGATGATGAACAAGGGTCTCGAGCTGATCGAGGCGCATCATCTGTTCGGGCTTCCCAGCGAGCGGATCGACATCGTCGTTCATCCCCAGTCGGTCATTCACAGCTGCGTCGAATATCGCGACGGTTCGATCCTGGCCCAGCTGGGTCCCAGCGACATGCGGGTGCCGATCGCTCACTGCCTCGCCTGGCCCGATCGGATGAAGACAGATATCGAGCGGCTCGACCTTGCAACGGTGGCACGGCTCGATTTCGAAGCGCCCGACGCCGACCGTTTTCCTGCGCTGCGACTTGCGCGAACCGCCCTTGAATCGGGAGGAAGCGCGCCCGCGCGTCTCAATGCCGCGAACGAGGTGGCGGTGGCGGCCTTTCTCGATCGAAAGATCGGTTTTGCCGACATCGCGGCAACGGTTGAGCAGGTGCTCGAGAAGGCCGCGAACGAGGGGCCGCTGCGGACCATCGACGACGTCCTGCTGGTCGATGACGCCGCACGTACCGACGCCGCCGCGCTGGTGAAGGCGAGAGCGGCATGATCGAACAACCCAGCATCTTCTTCATTCTCGCCGCCTTCGTGGCGGTGCTCGGGCCGCTCGTGTTCTTCCACGAGCTTGGCCACTACGGGGTCGCCCGTCTGTTCGGCGTGAAATGCGACGCCTTCTCGATCGGGTTCGGGAAGGAGATCTTCGGTTGGACCGACAAGCGCGGGATGCGCTGGAAAGTCGCGATGCTCCCCGTCGGCGGTTACGTGAAGTTCGCGGGCGATGCCGATGCGGCGAGCCGCCCGGGCGAAAGCAACGGTGACCCCGACCATTTCCAGAACAAGCCGGTGTGGCAACGCTTCCTGATCGTTCTGGCAGGCCCGATGGCCAATTTCCTACTTGCGATCGTCATCTTCGCCGCCTTCTTCATGGCAATCGGAACCGCACAGTCCACGAGCCAGATCAACAGCGTCGAGCCCGACAGCGCCGCTGCCGCCGCAGGGCTAGTTCCGGGGGACGAGATCGTCTCGATCGCAGGCCGGGACATCGCTTCCTTCGACGACATCATGCGCACGGTCGTCATCCGGCCGGGAGAAGAGGTGGACATCCGCTACGAGCGGGACGGGGAAGTGCGATCCACACGCACCCAGCTTGCCGCTCACGTCGCGACCGATCGCTACGGCCAGGAATTCACCGTCGGTCGCCTAGGGGTCGAGGGCTCGGTCGAGCGGGCGGCGGTCGGTCCGATCGCGGCGGTGGGCAAGGGAGTGACGGAAACCTGGCGTCTGCTCACCTGGATCGTCGACGGTCTCGGGCGGATCCTGTTCGGCAACCTGTCGGTCAAGGAGATCGGCGGCCCGATCAAGATGGCGCAGATCACCGGCCAGCAGGCTCAGTTGGGCTGGGAAGCGGCAGTGGGTTTCGCGGCTTTGCTGTCGATTAATCTGGGCTTCATCAATCTCCTGCCAGTCCCCATGCTCGATGGCGGACATCTTCTCTTCTACGCGATCGAGGGGATCCGCAGGCGGCCGGTCAGTCCGCACGTTCAGGAATGGGCCTTTCGTGGAGGGTTGGCCCTGCTGCTGGCACTGATCCTGTTTACCACGTTCAACGATCTTTCCTCGATCGGCGTGGCGGACCGGATCGAACGCTTGATCGGGTAGCCTCGAAGGCGCTAGACGGGCGCGAAATTTCGAACAGTGCGCGGGACACGGCTTCCGGCATCATCATCATGAAAAAGGGCGGGGAACGCGTGAAAGTCAAAGCGACAACGGCGATGAGCCGGACGAACAGGGCATTGCTGGTGGGAACGATCCTGTCGGGATGCCTGCTGGCGAGCCCGGCGTTGGCACAGGACATCGAGGAAGTACCGCTTCCCGAACTCGACGTGGCGCAGGAGCCGGCACAGGATGCCGCCACCGCGCAGCCGGTTACGCCTTCGACCGCGCAGAACCCGCGCGAAGGTACGATCCGCTCGATCCAGGTCACCGGCACTCAGCGCATCGAGCGCGAGACGGTGATCGCCTATTCGGGGCTGCAGCCGGGCCAGAGCTACGATGCGGACTCGCTCGATGCGGCGCTGCGCAATCTCTACGATACCAATCTGTTTGCCGACGTCATCATCAACGGTGCAGATACCGGCAACATCGTCATCGAAATCGCCGAAAACCCGATCATCAACCGGATCGTCCTCGAGGGGAACGACCGGATCAGCAACGAGGATATCGCCGCCGAAATCCGTCTCGCGCCGCGCCAGATCTTCACCCGCGAAGGTGTGCGCGCCGACGTGGACCGGATCATCGAACTCTACACCCGCGAAGGTCGCTATGCCGCGGTGGTCGAGCCCAAGATCGTCGAACTGGACCAGAACCGTGTCGACCTGATCTTCGAGATCAGCGAAGGCGCGCGTTCCCAGATCCGCTCGATCAACATCATCGGGAACGAGCAGTTTTCGGACGGCAAGCTTATCAAGGAAATGTTCTCGCGCGAGGCGGGCGGCATTCTGGGCTTTCTCAAGTCCAACACCAGCTACGACGCGGACCGCATCGCGGCGGATCAACAGGCGCTCCGCGTCTTCTACCTGACGCAGGGCTACGCCGATTTCCGTGTTGTCAGCGCGCTTGCCGAACTGACGCCGGACCGCGAGGATTTCGTGGTCACCTACGTCGTCGAGGAAGGACAGCGCTACAAGTTCGGGGACGTGGACGTCGATAGTGCGCTGCGCGACTATCCCGAAAGCGTCATGCGGGCCCAGGTCCCGATCCAGACGGGCGACTGGTTCGACGTCGAGCGCGCCGAAGATGTCATCACCAACCTCAACGAGACCGCGGGTCTTCTGGGCTATGCGTTCGCGGACATCACGCCCGCCTACAGCCGCAACCCCGACGATCTGACGATGGACGTGACGTTCCGCACGAATGAATCGCGCCGCGTCTATATCGATCGGGTCGACATCACCGGCAACGTCACGACGCGCGACAACGTCATCCGCCGCGAATTCCGCCTGTTCGAGGGCGACAGCTTCAACGCCGCTGCGATTCAGCGTACCGAGAACCGCATCAAGAGCCTCGGCTATTTCCAGGAAGAACTGGAAATCACGCAGACGCAGGTCGCCGACGATCGCGTCGCGCTGTCGGTCGCGGTCGAGGACCGCCCGACCGGTCAGCTGACCTTCCAGGCCGGCTATTCGAGCCTCGAGCAGTTCCTGCTCGCCGCCTCGATCGCCGAGACCAATTTCATGGGCAAGGGCCAGACGCTCAACGCCGGCGTCAACTGGTCGCGCTTCTCCCAGTCGGTGCAGCTCGGTTTCACCGAACCCTATCTGTTCGATCGTCGCATCCTGTTCGGCGCCGATCTGTTCCGGCAGGATTTCTCGAGCCCGGGTCGTCGACTGATCGATGGTGACTTCGAGACGACCTTTAACCAGGTTCGTACGGGTGGCGGGCTCCGGCTCGGCTTCCCGGTGACCGAATTCCTGTCGGCGGGCTTCCGCTACAGCCTCAGCCTCGACGAGATTACGCTTGATCGGAACATCTTCTTCACGGACTTCGACGGCAACGGCGTTCTCGACGACGACGAATGCGACCTCCTGCGCGGTGGTGTGTTCTGCGCGGAGCAGGGCGAGCGTCTGACTTCGCTGGTCGGCTACAGCCTCGCGTTCGACAATACCAACGGCATCCGTGCTTCGCGCGGGTGGCGGGCCAGCTTCAGCCAAGACTTCGCCGGGCTCGGAGGCGATACGCGCTATTTGCGTACTCGCGGAAACGTGTCGCGCTATTTCCAGCTGCCCAGCGACTTCATCCTCTCGCTCAGCGCCGAAGGCGGCTATATCGCCCCGTTCGAAGACAGCGAGATCGAAGGGCTGGATCCGATCCGCATCACCGACCGCTTCTTCGGACCGCAGAGCGGTTTTCGCGGGTTCGACATTCGCGGGATCGGGCCGCGTGTTCAGCGCATCCCGTATCTTGCCGACGGGTCGCTGGGCGAAGTGCCCGAAGACGGCCGTCGTTCCTCGCTCGGCGGTCGCGCCTATTATTTCGGGCGTGCGGAAGTGGAAATCCCGGTTTCGGCCGGGATCCGCAGCTTCGGCATTCGTCCGTCGGTCTTCGTCGATATCGGTTCGGTCTTCGATCTTACCGAGCCGCTGACGCAGGATATTCTCTTCTTCTGTACCCCGGTGCCCGGCACCGGCCTCAACCAGCAGATTGTGCGTCCCGGCGACACGATCGACGATGGAATGGGCGGTCAGATGCCGATCACTTCGTGTGACGATTTCGGAGAGGAAGAGAACTCGTACGTCTTCCAGCCGGGATATCGCGAAGTGTTCGTCGGAAACAGTTCCAGCCCGCGCCTGACCGCCGGGATCGGTGCCAACTGGATATCGCCCTTCGGCCCGCTGCGTATCGATCTTGCGACTACCATCCTCAAGCAGGATGGCGACGAGCCGCGTGTCTTCAATTTCAATGTAGGAACTTCTTTTTAAATGAAAAATCTCGTGATCGCGGCCGGTTTTGCCGCTGCCGCCACTCTTGCCCCGCAGGCTGCCAGCGCCCAGGCGCTCCCCGATGCCAAGATCGGCGTCGTCGACGTCGAACGCGTCATCTCGACCTGCAACGCCTGCGTCACTGCCAACACCCAGCTGCAGCAGCAGGTCCAGGCGGTGCAGGCGCGTCAGAACGAACTCGCCACCCCGCTGCAGGCCGAAGGGCAGGCGCTCAATACGGCACTCCAGGCGCTCAACGGCGCACAGCCGGACGCCGCGCTCCAGCAGCGTGCACAGGCATTCGAACAGCAGCGCAACACGATCGCGCGCGAAATCCAGCAGCGTAGTGCGGTCGTCGACCGTAACCGCAATTTCGTGCTCCAGCAGATCGCGACCGCGCTCGAGCCGGCCTATACGCAGGTTCTGAACACCCGCCGCGCGACGATCATCGTTCCGTTGAACAGCACGCTGGCGAACGCGCCGGCCGTGGACGTGACGACCGATGTTCTCAATGAACTCAACCGCACGTTGACGACGATCAACGTCAACGCGCCCGCGCCGCAGCAGCCGGCGCAGCAGCCCGCCGCGACTCCGCAGGGCCGCTAATGGACAACGGGGGCGACAGCGCCGTGATGGGTCCGCTCGATGTCGTGCGGGTCATGGCGGCGCTGCCGCACCGTTATCCTCTTCTGCTCGTCGACCGGGTCGAGCGGCTCGAGAAGAACAGTTCCATCCGTGCGGTGAAGGCCGTGACGATGAACGAGCAGTTCTTCCAGGGGCATTTTCCCGGTCGCCCGATCATGCCCGGCGTCCTCCAGATCGAGGCGTTGGCGCAGGCCGCCGGCGTCCTCGCCGTGGAAAGCCTCGATCTCGCGGGTTCGGGCAAGCTTGTCTATTTCATGGCGATCGAGGGGGCCAAGTTCCGCAAGCCCGTGGAGCCCGGATGCCTGCTTCATCTCGATGCGGAGATCGTGCAGATGCGCCGCAACATCTGCAAGTTCGCCGGAAAGGCTTCGGTCGAGGGCGAGACGACCTGCGAGGTCAATTTCACCGCAATGATCGCCGATCCGCCCGATGACGGACGCGATCAAGGCTAGAGACGCAAGGTCCCGTCCTCGCCGCGCGTGAGGTCGAACAGCCGGGCGATCCGGTCGCTTTGCTGCAATTCGGCCCTCGGCGCGTCGGCGACGATCCGTCCCTTGTCCATCAGAACGAGCCGGTCGAACCCCTCTATCTGCGCAAGATCGTGCAGCGCGACGACGATGCCGCGTTCGCGCCCCGCTTCCTCTTTGAACAGATCGACGATCGTCAGCACCCAGAAGGGGTCGAGGTTGGCGAGCGGTTCGTCGAGCAGCAGAAAATGCGGATCGGTCGCCAGCGTTCGGGCGATCAGCACCCGTGCGCGTTCGCCCGTCGACAAGGCGTTGGCCGCGCGTTGCAGAAAGTCGGAGAGCGCAAGCCGGTCGATGAGGCCCGCTAGCCGTGTTTCGTCGACCGGTATCGGGGCGAGGCGCAGGAGATCGGCAACAGGGATCGCCCAGTCGACCCGGCGTGCGGCGGGAAGGTAGCCGATCATTCGCGCTCGGCGGGCAGGACTGTTCTGACGCACCGGTTCGTCGTCGACCGTGAGGGCCAGAGCCGTTCCGTCAATTCCTGCCAGAGCGCGCAGCAGGCTGGTCTTGCCGCTGCCATTGGGGCCGATGAGCGCCACGCGCTCGCCGCGCTCGACCCGGAGGTCGCACGGGTCGAGACGACCGGGCAGGGCGACTTTTTCAGCGACGAGGCTCATGCCGCTGGGCTCCTACCGAGACGCATCAGCAGCGCGATGAAAAGCGGCGTTCCGATGAGGGCGGTCACGACCCCGATCGGGATCGGGCGTCCGGGAGGGCCCGCTTGCACAAGCATGTCGGCGCCCAGCAGGAGCGCTGCACCCAGCAGGGCCGACGGGAGCAGAGCGCGTCCCGGATGGCCGCGTACCAGCCGCCGGGCCGCGATCGGCGCGATCAGTCCGACAAACCCGATCGCACCGCACGCGGCGACACAGGCACCGATGGCGATCGCGGACAGAAGGATCGTGCGCCGCGCAAGGCTCGTCGGATCAATCCCGTAGGAAGCTGCGACGTCGCCGCCGAGAGCGAGCAGATCGTAGGCGCGGCGGTCGCACCACAGGATCGTTCCGCATATTGCCGAAGGAACCAGTGCAGAGGCTGCATCGGGCCACCCCCGATCAACCAGGCTCCCCATCAGCCAACGCCACTGATCGTAGAAGGCGAAGGGGGAGGGGGCGAGCGCGAGGAGTAGCGATGTCGCAGCGCCGGCCGCCAGCGCGATGGCAAGTCCCGCCAGGAGGAGCCGCGCCGGATCCGCGCCGCGTCCCGCAATCGCGAAGAGGCCCGCGAGCGCGAGGCCCGATCCTGCGGCACCGCCCAGCGCCAGCGCGATGGGGGTCGTCATCGCGAGGAAATGCGCGACCGCGACCGCCCCCAGCGCACCACCCGACGCTGCGCCGGTGATGTCGGGGGAGGCGAGGGGGTTAGCGAAGACTGCCTGGAGCGCGGCGCCGCTGATCCCCAGCGTTGCGCCATAGCCGATGGCGAGCAACGTCCGCGGCGCTCGCAGTTCGAGCAGAATAGCCCGGGCAATGGAGTCGTCGAGCGCGAACAGGTCGGTCGGCACCAGCAGATGAGCCGTCGCCAGCAACGCGAGAAGGAGAAGGGGAAGCCAGCGGATCATCTACGCTGTTCCTTCAGCTCCTCGATCGCGCCGAGCATCGCGACCTGCCCGCAATTCATCGCCCGGCCGTCGATAACGTATCGCGGTGCATCGAGGTTGGCGACGAGCGGATGGCTTCTCCAATCGCCGCCGCGGTGCCAGTCTCCCGACCGATAGCGGCTTTCGAGGATGAGGCGGGGCCTGGTACGGACGATCTGCTCGATCCGGCTGCGCCCGGGTGCGATGGCGATCGGGGCTATTCCTGCCATCGCCAGCCACGCCGAACTGAGTGAACCGACTTCCGACCCTCCAGCGCCCAGAAAAAGGGCGCGACGCGGGGGTGGAGGGTCGGCGGCCATTCGGTCGAACCGAGCGATCCACTGCGCGGCGGCGCGGCGATTTCCAAGGAGCGGTGCGAGCCGACGAACCTCAGCGCGCACCTCGCGCGGATGAGTGGTGGGGCGAAGCGTCTCGATCCGGATGCCGAGGCGCCGGGCGAGCCGTGCACCGCCCGTCGGCAGGGCGCGCGACGTCAGAATGACGTCGGGCTTCAGACGCGCGATGTCGGCGATCGTGCCGTCGTTGCGATGCAATCCCCGTGCGCGCCGCGCCAGCGCGAATTCCGCAGGATCGGCGCCGAGGTGGCTGACGCTGACGACGCGGCCCGGTGCAGCGAAGCTCAGGGCAAATTCGTCGGCGCACAGGTCGAGGCTGGCGATCCGCAGGGCGGCAGCGGTGCTAGAGGCGAAGATCGAGACCGGCATATAAGCCCCTCCCGGCGGTTCGATAGCCGATCACATCCTGATAGCGCGTGTCGAACAGGTTGCGACCGCGCAGCGACAAGGACAGCGCATCGGTCCATCGGTAAGCGATCCGCGCGTCGGCGAGCACGTAGGGATCGAGCCGTAGCGTTTCGGCAGGAAACCGATCGAAGTCGGTGTCGAACCGCGCGCCGACGTACGCGAGTGTGGCCCCGATGGTGAGGTCGTCGCGCTCGCCGGTCAGTATCAGGGCGGCGCGATGATCGGGTCGGCGGACCTCGTCGAGTGCGGCGTCCGCAACGCTTCCCTCGCTAGCATCGAGATAGCTGTAGTTCGCGCCGGCGGTCAGGAAGGATGCCAGCCGAACATGGCCCTCGACCTCGATCCCGCGGCGGCGGCTGTCGATCTCGCTATTGGCCGCGCCCGACAGAAAGGTCGTCGAATCGAACGTCGAGACGATCTCGTCGGTGAGCGTCTGGTCAAAGAGAGACAGCGCGATATGGTTCCCCCCGCGGCTCCCGAACAGTCCCCCGATCTCCCCGCCGCGGCTGCGTTCGGGCGCGAGGTCGGGGTTGCCGACAAAGCTGCCGGGGAAGAAGCCGTAGAGATCGGTGAAGCTGGGCTGCGCGATGCCGGTGCCGTAGCGAGCGAACAAAGTGAGCTGTCGAGCGGCCTCGCCGGAAAGGCCGATCTGAACGCTGGTCGCGTCCGCAAAATCGGTGAAGATGTCGTGACGCACGGCGAGTTCGGGGCGAATGGCTGCCCCTTCGAGGCTCCATTCGATCGCGGCGGCGGTATTGCCTCGTTGACGCTCTTGGTCGGTCGCGCCTCCATATTGGTCGTCGCGCGCGCGGTACCATTCGGTTTCATGGCGAAGCGCAAGGATGGTCTCGGAGCGAAATCGACCGAGTCGGCCTTCGTGCAGCGCCTGCGCACCCGTGGCGAGCCGCTCGGCGCTGGTGCGATTGAGGAAGACGTCGTCCAACCGATTGTCGTTCGACGAGGCGAGGAAACTGGCGTCGGCCTCGAACGACCAACCCGCGCCTGCGTCGCCGGCAAGACCTACTCTTGCAGCGCCGAGGCGGTTGTCGGTGACGTCGCGCGTGTCGGCGCGGAGGAAGGTGAGGGGGTCGAAGCCATCATATTCGCTGGTCCCTTCGATCCCGAAGGCCGACAGTTCAAGGTCGATGGCGCCGAGGCCGATGGTGCCGGACACCGCAGCAGATAGGTTCGAATAGCCGTCTTTATCGCCGTTTCCATCGAAACTGTCGAAACCGTCGGCGCGCTGATAACCCGCACTCAGATCGAAGCTGCCGAGGCGTGTCGCGGCGTCGGCGCGTAGGAAACCATCGCTTCCCGCCTCGGCCCGGATGCGCGATCCGTCAGTGCCGATGCCAGGCCGGACGGCCACGACCCCGCCGATCGCCTCGGCACCCCACAGCGCGGAACGGGGTCCGCGCACGAGTTCGAGCGCATTGCCGAGCGGGAGGCCGAGCAATTCGAAGCGAGCCTCGTTGGACGCGGCGGGGTCGTTGGCCTTGATCCCCCCGACGAACAGGAGGGTCTGGTTCGCTTCTGCTCCGCGGATCCGCAGTTGTGCTTGCGAGCCTGGCGAGCCGGTTTCCGACAACGAGGCGGACGGGAAGAGGCGCAACAGGTCGGTGTGGCGTGCGGGTGCCAACGCTTCGACCGTCGTGTCGTCGAGCAGCGTGACGGGTTCGGCGTCGGGAAGGGCTTCTTCCTCTCGCGACGTCGTGACCACGATGGGCGAGACCTGTTGCGGGTCGATAGCGGGTTCGGGCGCCGGCTGAACGGAGGCGGCCAGGAAGGCGATGATGGGCACGAAAAGTCCTTCTCTTTCAAACCATGACGACAGGATCGCCACGGCAGGAAGGACAGGCGCGCGGCTTATGCGTGCGCCATGCGTCTCCCGCGCCGCGCCGCTGGTCCCGGCAGCACGAACGGACGGATGGAAAGGTCGGTATCTGGCTTGCCCCGGCGGATTGCCGCGGGGCTCACAGTTGCGGGCACAGCGCCGGATGTTCGCCGGCTTCCCTCTTCGCCGCTCCCATGACAGGAGCGAAACCCTTCCATCGACGTCGACGCCTAGCGCAGGACTTTCACTTGTCAATCGGGACGGTGTTGGCTAGAGAGCCGCGACCTTCCCAAGAGGCTGGTCGGAAACCAGCCCAACCAACGGAAAAACGCCATGAAAACCGACACGCATCCCGATTATCACATCATCAACGTCGAAATGACCGACGGTACCAAGTTCCAGACCCGCTCGACCTGGGGCGCCGAGGGCGACACGCTCGCGCTCGACATCGATCCCAAGACGCACCCGGCCTGGACCGGCGGTACGCGCAAGGCGGCACAGGGCGGCCAGGTCGAACGCTTCAACAAGCGTTTCGGCGGTCTGAGCCTCTCCAAGAAGAGCTAGTCGCTCGTTGGGCGCGCATCCCGCGCCTCGGCTATCGACCGAACGTCTGATCCTTCGCGGCTTCGTCGCGGAGGATTTCGACGCGATATACGCCTATCACCAGCATCCGGAGGTGTACCGCTTCTTTGGGCCTGAACCCATCGGGCGCGAGGAATTGTGGCGGCGAACGCTCGCGAGCGTCGGCGGCTGGACCGTCAACGGCATCGGCGGGTGGATGGTCGAGCGGCGTGACGAAGGCGACGTGATCGGAACGGTCGCGATCTTCGACAGTCTGCGAGGCAAGGGCTGGGACGGCGAGGCCGAGCTCGGCTACATCTTCGCCGCGCCGATGCACGGGCAGGGCTATGCCGGTGAGGCATGCCGCGCCGCCCTGATGTGGTTCGACGCCGAACGGGGCGGCGATCTCTATGCGATGATCGACCCCCGAAACGCATCCTCGCACCGGCTGGCCGAGCGCCTCGGTTTCGCGGCGGAGCGGCGCTTCGATTACCAGGGCGAGGAGCTCGTGCTGCTGAAACGGCCCGCACCGAGCGATTAGAAAGCCGAAATCCCCGTGATCGCGCGTCCGAGGATGAGCGCGTGGACGTCGTGCGTGCCCTCGTAGGTGTTGACCGTTTCGAGGTTCAGCATGTGGCGCATCACCGGATATTCGGACGAAATACCGTTGCCGCCGAGCATGTCGCGCGCGACGCGGGCGATCGCCAGTGCCTTCCCGCAGTTGTTGCGTTTCACGATCGAGATCATCTCGGGTGTCAATTTCCCGTCGTCGAGCAGCCGCCCGACCCGCAGGCTCGCCTGAAGGCCGAGGCCGATTTCGGTGACCATGTCGGCCATCTTGAGCTGCGGGATCTGGTTGGCGGCGAGCGGGCGCCCGAACTGGTTGCGATCGAGCTGGTAACTGCGTGCCGCGGTGAAGCAGGCTTCCGCCGACCCCATCACGCCCCACGAGATCCCGTATCGAGCGACATTGAGACAGCCGAACGGCCCCTTCAGACCCTCGACGTCGGGGAGCAGCGCATCCTCTCCGACCTCGACATCCTCCATCACGATCTGTCCGGTGATCGAGGCGCGAAGGGACAGCTTTTCCTTCACCTGCGGCGCGGACAGGCCCTTCATCCCCTTTTCCAGAACGAAGCCGCGGATCTTGCCGTCGTGCGCATCAGATTTGGCCCAGACGACGAAGACGTCGGCGATGGGCGAATTGGTGATCCACATTTTCGCACCATTGAGGACAAAGCCGCCATCGACCTTCTTGGCGCGCGTGCGCATCCCGCCGGGATCGCTGCCCGCGTCGGGTTCGGTGAGGCCGAAGCAGCCGACCCATTCGCCGGTCGCCAGTTTGGGCAGATACGTGCGCTTCTGCTCTTCGGAGCCATAGGCGTTGATGGGGTGCATCACGAGGCTCGACTGGACCGAACAGGCGCTGCGATAGCCGCTGTCGACGCGCTCGACCTCGCGCGCGATCAGCCCGTAGCTGACATAGCCGAGGCCCGCGCCGCCATATTCTTCCGGCACCGTGGCGCCGAGCATGCCCAGTTCGCCCATCTGCGGCATGATGTCGGGATCGAAAGTTTCCTCGTTGAACGCCTTCGCGACATGGGGAAGCAGCTTTTCCTGCGCGTAGGCATGCGCGGTATCGCGGACCATGCGCTCTTCGTCGGTAAGCTGGTCTTCGAGGGCGAAGGGATCGTCCCATGCGAAAGGCACGAGGGTCTTGGCGTTCGATTTCTGAAGCATGGGGGCGCTATACCGTCTCGACCGGGCAGGGGCCAGTCCAAAGCAGTGCTTGCGCGGTCCGGGCAACAATGGTGTCTAGGGCATCCCGATCGGCGCGAGGAAAGGATCGACTGCTGCTGGACCGTTCATCCGACCTGCCACCGCCGCCCGCTGCGCTGCTCGACGGCGCGAGCCTGTTCCTCGATTTCGACGGGACGCTGGCGGGGTTCGAGGACGATCCCGAGGCCGTCTTCCTTACCGAGGCCGAACAGGCGCGGCTGTCGGCGCTGTACGAGCGGCTCGACGGGCGGCTGTGCATAATCAGCGGGCGGGCGCTGTCGTCGCTGGAGCAGCGGATCGGGGATGATCGTATCGCGCTGGTGGGATCCCACGGCCTGGAGCGCCGGATCGACGGTCGGACGGAATCCCCCGACGATGGACAGCCCGGACTGGCCGCGGCGAGCGCGAAGATTGCGGCGATCGCGGCCGACGAGGGCGTGCGGTTCGAGGACAAGACATTTGGCGCGGCGCTGCATTTTCGCGAGTGCCCGGACAAGCAGGCGGAACTGCACGAGGTGATCGTTCGCCTGGCGGCCCGCTATGGCCTCGAGGTGCAGGACGGGAACCACGTGATCGAGGTGCGGCTGCCCGGCGGGACCAAGGGCGACGCGCTCGATCGGTTGATGCGCGATGCGCCGCTATGCGATGGAAGGCCGGTGATGATCGGGGACGACCTGACCGACGAACATGCGTTCCGGGCCGCGCGCGCGATGGGCGGCGCGGCAGTACTGGTGGGACCCGCGCGGGAGACCGCGGCAGCCTATCAGCTCGAAAGCGTGGCGGCTTTGTGGGAATGGCTGCGATGAAGGACCGGCCCAACCTCGACCTGTGGCCGATCGGCAATTGCCAGGTGTCCGCGCTGATCGACAACGAGGCGGGCATGGTATGGGGATGCCAGCCGCAGGTGGACGGCGATCCGCTGTTCTGTTCGCTGCTCGGCCCGGAAGCGTCCGGCGAACGCGATCAGCCGCGCGGCGAGTGGCGGATGTGCCTTGAGAACCAGGTGTCGGCCGAACCGCGGTTCGTTCGCAACGCGCCGATCCTCGTCACCCGGCTGACCGATGCGGAAGGGGACGAGCTCGACGTCATCGACTTCTGCCCGCGGTACATGTCGTCCGGGCGGCTGTATCGTCCCGTGGCGTTTGCGCGGATCGTGCGCCCGGTAAAGGGATCGCCGCGACTGCGCGTCTTGCTCAATCCCGCGACGAACTGGGGCAGCCATGACGCCAACCGGACGCGGGGCAGCAATCATGTCCGCTACGAAATGGCGCCCGCGCCGCTTCGGCTGTCGACCGACGCGCCGATCGGGCGTGTCCTCGACGGGCGCGGTTTCCGGGTCGAAAAGGACCACGCCTTCTTCCTCGGTACCGACGAGAGTTTCCGGGGGCGGATCGGCAGCACGGTGGCGCGGATGCTCGAGCGGACCGAGCGGCACTGGATGAACTGGGTGCGCGGCCTGGCGATCCCGCTGGACTGGCAGGAGATGGTGATCCGCTGCGCCATCACGCTGAAGCTGTGCCAGCACGAGGAGACGGGGGCGATCGTCGCGGCGCTGACCACCTCGATCCCCGAGGCGCCGGGTTCGGAGCGCAACTGGGACTATCGCTACTGCTGGGTGCGCGATGCCTATTATACGGTCCAGGCGCTCAACCGGCTGGGCGCACTCGACGTGCTCGAACAGTATCTGGCCTACCTGCGCGATATCGTCGACGCGGCGGGGGAGGGGAAGGTCCAGCCGCTCTACGGCGTCGGCGGGGAGGCGCAGCTCGACGAAGGGGTGGCCGAGGCGCTCGGCGGCTATCGCGGCATGGGGCCGGTGCGCAAGGGCAATGCGGCGTTCGAACAGGAACAGCATGACGCCTACGGACAGATCGTGCTGTCGAACGCGCAGGCCTTTTTCGACCGGCGGCTGTTCCGTGCGGGCAACGAGGCGGATTTCCACGCGCTCGAGAAAGTCGGCGAGAAGGCGCTGGCGCGGTTCGACCAGCCCGACGCGGGATTGTGGGAATTCCGCACGCGCGCGTCGGTGCATACCTATTCGAGCGTGATGTGCTGGGCGGCGGCCGACCGGCTGGCGAGCATCGCGGGCGAACTGGGGATCGAGGACCGCGCGACCTACTGGCGCGAGGCGGCGGAGCGGATGCGCGGCGTGATCGAAGATCGCGCCTGGCAGGAAGAAGCGGGGCGTTTCTCCGCAATCTTCGACGGGGACGAACTGGACGCGAGCCTGTTGCAACTGGTCGACATGCGGTTTCTCGATGCCGACGATCCCAAGTTCCTCGCCACGATGGATGCGGTCGAACAGCGGCTTCGCAAGGGCGAGCACATGCTTCGCTATGCCACCGAAGATGATTTCGGACTGCCCGAGACGGCGTTCAATTTCTGCACCTTCTGGCTGATCGAGGCGCTGCACCGCTGCGGCCGCGACGACGAGGCGCTCGAACTCTTCGAGACGATGCTCGATAGGCTGACCCCCGCGGGGCTGTTGTCCGAGGACACCGATTTCGCGAGCGGCGAATTGTGGGGCAATTATCCGCAGACCTATTCGCTCGTCGGACTGATCAACTGCGCGAAGCTCCTGTCGCGGCCGTGGAGTGCGGTACGGTGAGCCGGCTGGTCGTCGTTTCCAACCGGGTCGCGATCCCCGATCCGCAGGGGGAGAAGGGCGCACAGGGAGGCCTGGCGGTAGCTCTCGACGAGGCGCTCGCCCAGTCGAAGGGCCTGTGGTTCGGATGGTCGGGGAACACCGCGAGCAGCTATACGGGCGAGGTGAATTGTACCGAGGTCGGTGGTGTGACCTTCGCCACGGTCGATCTGGGCGAGAAGCAGGTCGATGAATATTATAACGGCTATGCCAACCGAACGTTATGGCCGCTGTTCCATTACCGGCTGGGGCTTGCGGATTTCGACAATGCGTTCGGCAAGCGATACGAGGCGGTCAACGCCGCCCTCGCCGCCGCGCTGGCCCCGATGATCAGACCGGACGACCGCATCTGGATCCACGATTACCATTTCATTCCGATGGCGGACGAGCTGCGAAAGCTCGGTATATCCAACAAGATCGGCTTCTTTCTTCATACCCCGTGGCCGCCCCACCGGCTGCTGCAGGCGTTGCCCTATCACCAGCGGCTGGTGCGGACGATGCTGGCCTACGACCTCATCGGTTTCCAGTCGGACGACTGGCGCGAGAGTTTCCTCCATTATTGCGAGCGGGAACTGGACGCGAATGTCGAGGGCACGCAACTGACCCACGAGGGTCGCTCGCTCTGTTGCATGACCTTTCCCATCGGGATCGATGCCGATGCCTTCGCCGACATGGTCAAAACGCCCGAAGCGCAGGCGACGTTGATCCGGACCCGCGACAATGTGCCGGGCAAGATCATCGTGGGGGTCGATCGGCTCGACTATTCCAAGGGACTGATCGAACGGTTCGAAGGCTATCGCACCCTGCTGGAACGCGAGGATTGGCACAACAAGGTCACCCTGTTGCAGATCGCGCCTCCATCGCGCGCTCAAGTACGCGCCTACAAGGAAATCCGCGGGAAGCTGGACGCGCTGTCGGGACGGATCAACGGGCAGTATGCGCGCGTCGACTGGGTGCCCATCCGGTACGTCAATCGCGGCTATTCGCGCGAACAGCTGGCCGGGATCTTTCACGGATCGCACGTGGGTCTCGTCACCTCGCTTCGCGACGGCATGAACCTCGTCGCGAAGGAGTATGTCGCGGCGCAGGATCCCGACGATCCGGGGGTCCTGATCCTGTCGCAGTTCACGGGGGCGGCCGCGCAGATGGACGCCGCGCTGCCCGTCAATCCGCACGCCAAGATCGACATCGCCAAGCAGATCGATCGCGCGCTGACGATGAGCCGCGACGAGCGGGTGGAGCGATGGCAGACATTGTTCGCAGGGCTGCAGCGCGAGGACGTGCACTGGTGGGCGCGGGAATATCTCTCCGCGCTCGGGAAATGTTGATGGACAGCACGATATGAACGTGGCGGATGCCGGCACCTGGCTCGCTTTCGCCTTTATCTGGGCACTGGGGATCGGGGTGCTGATCGTTGCCGTCCTGTTCGTGATCGACGTCACGCAGACCTCGGATGCGGTGCGTCGCAATTTCCCGGTGATCGGGCGATTCCGGAAGCTGTTCAGTTCGCTCGGGGAGTTCTTCCGCCAGTATTTTTTCGCGATGGACCGCGAGGAGATGCCGTTCAACCGGGCGCAGCGGGACTGGGTATATCGTTCGGCAGACGGCAAGGGGAACGTGCGGCCGTTCGGATCGACCAAGAACCTGCAGCCGGTGGGAACCCCGATCTTCGTCAATTCGGCGTGGCCCGCCCTGGATGAGGAAGCGGTCGAGGCGTCGCCGCTGATCATCGGGCCGGGGGCCGCGCGGCCCTACGAGGCGCCCAGCTTCTTCAACATGAGTTCGATGAGCTACGGGTCGTTGTCCAAGCCGGCGATCCGCGCGTTGTCGCTGGGAACGGCGAAGGCGGGCTGCTGGATGTCGACGGGGGAGGGCGGTCTCGCGCCCGCGCACCTCGAGGGAGGCGGCGATATCGTCTTTCAGATCGGAACGGCGAAATATGGCGTGCGCGACGAGGACGGCAATCTCGACGAGGACAAATTGAAGTCGATCGCTTCCCATCCGGAAGTGAAGATGATCGAACTGAAGCTGGCGCAGGGAGCCAAGCCGGGGAAGGGCGGGATCCTGCCGGCGCACAAGGTTACCGAGGAAATCGCAGCGATCCGGCACATTCCGGTGAACAAGGACAGCATCTCGCCCAACCGTCACCTCGACATCGCGAACGATCAGCAACTGCTCGACCAGATCGAACGGTTGCGGCGTGTGTCGGGGTTGCCGGTAGGAATCAAGACCGTGCTGGGCGACGACGGATGGCTCGACGGCTTCTTTGCGGCGATCAACCAGCGCGGGCAGGAGTGCGCGCCCGATTTCATTACCATCGACGGCGGTGATGGCGGGACCGGCGCCGCGCCGATGCCGTTGATGGACAATGTCGGCATGGTCGCGCACGAATCCCTGCCGCTGACGGTGCACCTGCGCCGCAAGCACGGGTTGCAGGACCGTATCCGCATCGTCGTTTCCGGCAAGATGATCACGCCGTCGGACGTCGCATGGGCGCTGGCGACGGGAACGGATTTCGTCAATGCGGCGCGCGGGTTCATGTTCTCGATCGGCTGCATCCAGGCGATGAAGTGCCACACCAATCACTGCCCCACGGGCGTGACGACCCACAACAAGCGGCTGCAGCGTGGACTGGTGCCCGAGGAGAAATCGACGAAAGTTGCCAATTTCGTCGCTCAGATGCGCAAGGAAGTGAACATCATCGCACACAGTTGCGGCGTGTCGTCCCCCCGCGATCTGAAGCCGCACCATGTTCGGATCGTCTGCCCCGATGGGCGCTCGCGGCGGATGGACGAGCTGCACCCCGATCCGGTGCGACAGACCTGACCGTTCAGCCTGCTTTCAATAAGCCCGTGCTAGCGCTAAGTCCTTCACCGTGAACGACGATCCCGCCCTTTCCCGCGATGCCGAGCGCCAGACGTGCACCGGCCTGACGCTCGCGATCCTCATCATCGGGGCGTGGACGGGCGGGCATGTCGCGGGTGTCTGGTTCCTGGTGGCGTGGGAGCAGCCGGTTCTGGCGATGGCGCTGTTCGTGATCCAGACCTGGTTGTCGGTGGGGCTGTTCATCGTCGCGCACGACGCGATGCACGGCAGCCTCGCGCCCGGACTGGAGCGCGTCAATCGCGGGATCGGGACGCTGGCGCTGCGCCTCTACATGGGGTTCAGCTATGCGCGGTTGCATCCCAAGCATCACGCCCACCACGATCATGTGGGAACGGCGGAGGATCCCGATTTCGACCCTGCGCATCCGCAAAGCGCGCCGCGCTGGTACATGACGTTCATGGGCCGATATCTGGATTGGTATGTGTTCTGGACCACCGGGGGCGTCGTGACGCTTTATGTCATCGCGCTCTACCTTGTGGGCGGTGTCGAGCGGGCGGTGCATATCCTGTTCTGGGCAGGCCCGTCGCTGGCGGCGTCGGTGCAGCTTTTCTACTTCGGAACCTATCGCCCCCATCGGCACCGCGACGGTGAGACCTTCGCGGACCATCATAACAGCCGATCCAACGATTTTCCCGTGTGGGCCAGCCTATTGAGCTGTTTCCATTTCGGCTATCACCACGAACATCATCTCTCGCCCGCGACGCCGTGGTGGCGCCTGCCGGGCGAACGGGCCAAGCGAAGGACGTCATGAGCTTCGATTTTCTGTCCACCTTCCCTGTCTGGCAGGGCCTGCTGATCGCATTCGCGGTCGTCGCGGCGATGGAACTGACCGCCTATGCGGTGCATCGCTGGGTCATGCACGGCCCATTGGGATGGGGGTGGCACGCCTCGCACCACGAACCGCGGACGGGAATGTTCGAGAAGAACGATCTCTACGCGGTGGTGTTCGCGGTGCTGGCGACGGCCCTGTTCGCGATCGGTGCGACGACGGGTCCCGTTTGGTTGTGGTACGTGGCGCTCGGCACGACGATCTACGGCATCCTCTATTTCATCGCGCACGACGGGCTGGTGCACCAGCGCTGGCCCTTCCGCATCGTGCCGAAGTCGGGCTATGCCCAGCGGCTCTATCAGGCGCACCGGCTGCATCATGCGGTCGACGGGCGCGAGGGGTGCGTGAGCTTCGGCTTTCTCTACACCCCGCCCGTGCGCAAACTCAAAGAACAACTGAAGCGTAACCAGTCGGTACGCTCCCCTGCATCCCCGAAGTAAGGAGGATCAATCCATGCGACAGAAAATCTTCACCGCCGGTGCTTTCGCCGGTCTCCTGACCGGAGCGGCGCTCGCGTTCTCGCCCGCGATGGCGAAGGACTATGCCCGCGTTCCCGCAGCCAAGATGACGCTGGCCAACGACGCGCCCATCGAGGTCGCTTATTTTGCGGGCGGCTGCTTCTGGGGTGTCGAAGCGGTGTTCGAAGAAGTCGACGGCGTCAAATCGGCGGTATCGGGCTTCACCGGCGGCGCGTCGCGCGACGTGACCTATCAGGACATCACCCGCGGAAGTACCGGCCATGCGGAGACGGTGAAGGTCACCTTCGATCCGCGCCGGACCAGCTATGCCGAATTGATGCAGGTCTATTTCTCGGTGATTGCCGACCCAACGCAGCTCAATCGACAGGGGCCCGATGTCGGCAGCCATTATCGGTCGGTTTTCTTTCCGATCGACGAGCGACAGAAGAAGCAGGCAAGGGCCTATATCCGCCAGCTGGGACAGGCCGGGGTCTACGACCGGCCGATCGTCACCAAGCTCGAACCCTTCCGCTTCTTCGTGACGGCGGAAGGCTATCATCAGGATTTCGCCCGCAAGAACCCCCGCCACCCGTATATCGTGCGGCACGATGCGCCGAAGGTGGCGGCATACAAGCGCATCTTCGAATAGCCCGCTCCGTCGTAGCGAGCACCGACGGATAGAATCGCTGCTCCGCGCCGTTGCGGGAACATGAGCGATCAAAAAGAGGGCGAACTGGCGCGCAACATCGCTCCTGCGATGTTGTCGGTCTATGCACTGGGAACGGTGCTCGGGGCAGGCATCTATGTGGTGATCGGAAAGATCATCGGGGAAGCCGGCGCTCTCGCGCCGTTCGCGTTCCTCGTGGCCAGTTTCGCAGCCGGTCTGACGGCCTTTTCCTATGCGGAGCTGGCGACGCGCGTTCCCGAAAGCGGCGGGTCCGCCGCATTCGTCGCTCGCGGGTTTGATACGAAGTGGCTGACCGTGTCGGTGGCGTGGGCCGTCATCGCTACCGGACTGGTGTCCGCTGCGACGATCGCCACCGGGTTCGTGGGTTACCTCGGGGTATTCGTGGACGTGTCGAAATGGTGGTCGATCCCGCTGCTTGTCGGGTCATTGACCATCGTCGCCGCGATCGGAATCAAGCAATCGGCCTGGTTCATGGGGGTGACGACCGCGGCGGGGGTGTTCGGATTGCTCTACGTCTTGTGGTTCGCGCTTCCCGCGGCAGTCGATTATCCGGCTGCACTCAGGTCCGCCTGGTCGGGGGAGGGGCTGGATCAGGGGATCGGCGTCGCCATCCTGCTCGCCGCCTTCCTCGCTTTCTACAGCTTCATCGGTTTCGAGGATATCGTCACGCTTTCCGAGGAAACGGAGGACCAAGCGAGAGCCGTGCCGCTCGCTATCTTCGTCGCGCTGTTCGTCAGTCTGCTCTTCTATGTTCTGGTCGCTCTGGCCGCGGTGTCGGTGCTCGATCCCGCGACCCTCAACGAGGCCGAGGCGCCGCTGGTGGAAGTCGTCGAGGCCCGCGGCCAGCCCGGGTGGCTGCTGGGTGGCGTCAGCTTGCTGATCATCGTCAACGGTGCGTTGGCGCAGATCATCATGGCGGCGCGGGTCGTCCATGATCTCGGCACGCGAAGGGGCGGAGCGCCATCGTGGTTGAGCGATGTGAACGAGCGGACGAAAACCCCAATCCTGGCCACGGTCATCGCCGGCGGGATCGTGCTGGCGCTGGCATTGTTCTTCCCCACGGCCTCCTTGGCGCGGGGAACGAGCTTCATCATTCTCGCCGTCTTCGCGGTGGCCAATGCCGCGCTCATCGCGATCAAGCGGCGAGACGACGATCAGAGCGGCGGCATCCGGAAGGTGCCTATGTGGGTGCCGATCGGGGGGCTGACGGCGTCGATCGCCCTGATGGTCGGCCAGCTAGTCCTCGGCGGCGGGGGTGAATGATACCGAACCGAAGAAGGACCCGAAGGTGCTGACTGCTTCCTCGTGGATGGCGGAGAGGGTGGGATTCGAACCCACGGTGAGCTTGCACCCACGGCGGTTTTCAAGACCGCTGCATTCGACCACTCTGCCACCTCTCCGCATCGAGGATCGCACGGGTCTGCGTCAGGCCCCATACAGGCAGGCCGTCCTACATGGAAAGGCTGGATTGAGGCTCAGCCGCGACGAATGTGGCTGGCCCTCGCCCCCGCGATGGATAGGATGGCCTGCATGTTCGTAAGCTCTTTGATGCGTATTTCCCTTATTGCCGCGAGCGCGCTCTTCGCGTTGCCCGCCTGTAGCCAGCCCGCCGCGGACGATCCGCTTGCGCCGCTTCCCGCGGACGCGCAGCGTTCCAACCTCGCGCAGGTTCCCGCTACGCCGGAAGGGGACATCGCCTGGGGATCGTATAAGGACCATCTTCGCGCCCGGGCCATCGCCGAGGGGGTTCGCGCCCAGACCGTCGACAGCGTCCTGCCGGGATTGCAGCCGAGCAGCCGGGCGATCGAACTCGACCGTTCGCAGCCGGGAGGATCGCCGGGATCGAACGTCATTCCGCCCTACGCCCCCTACCAGCGCCGCCACGTGACCCGCGACATCATCCAGCGCGGGAAGGCCGAGGCGCGGCAGAACTGGGACAGTCTCAACTGGGTCCAGAACCGCTACGGCGTCGACAAGGACGTCATCCTCGCCATCTACGGCAAGGAAACCAGCTATGGACGGGTCACCGGCAATTTCGACCTGTTCGAAGCGCTGGGTGCCCTGGCGTGGGAGGGGCGTCGTCGCGACCTCTTCGAGGGCGAGTTCATCGCCGCGCTGAAACTGCTCGACCAGGGTTACACGCGCGGGCATCTGAAGGGCAGTTGGGCCGGCGCGGCGGGCAAGACGCAGTTCATGCCGACCAATATCCTCACGCTGGCGGCCGACGGGGACGGCGACAATTTTGCCGATATCTGGAATTCGGAGCCCGATGCGTTCGCTTCGATCGGAAACTATCTGGCGTCCAAGGGCTGGATCCGCGGCATCGACTGGGGAATTCCCGTGAGTGTCCCGTCGAACTTCGACCGCAATGCGGTGCGGCGGACGACCGAACCCGAACGGTGCCCCGCCGTTTTCAACCGGCACAGCCGCTGGATGACAATGGCCGAATGGCGCGCGCGGGGCGTGACGCCGGTCGGGTCGAGTTTTTCCGACGGTGTGGAACTCAAGCTGTTCGAGCCGGACGGTCCGGGGAACACCGCCTACCTGCTGTCGCGCAACTATGACATGATCCTCGACTATAATTGCTCGAACTTCTACGCGCTGACCATCGGTCTCGTCGCGGACGCGATCGAGCGCTAGTCCGATTTTGAACGATGGGGCTTGAGGCGTTGCAGGGCGTCGCCCTACAGTCGTCCGCGATCAATTCCTCCAATTCGAAAGTCTCGTCGATGCGCCGTGCTCTTATTGCCCTTGCCGTCCTTCCTGCTGCCGCCCTGGCGCAGCCTTCCATCGAGACCGACGCGCCGATCGCCTATCTGATCGACCTGTCGTCGGGTCAGGTGCTGCTCGATCGCGACAGCGACCGGCAGATCCCGCCCGCTTCGATGGCCAAGATGATGACCACGCACGTCGCCTTCGAGCTGATCGATGCGGGCAAGCTCGACGAGGACAAGATGTGTACCGTCCGCCCCGAGACGTGGCGGCAGTGGTCGGGCCCGGCGGCGGGATCGACGATGTTCCTTTCGCCAAACGAGCAGGTCAGCGTCGGGAATCTCCTGAACGGCATCGTCACGGTCTCGGGTAACGATGCGACCGTCGTGCTGGCGGAATGCATCGCGGGAACAGAGGAAGCGTTCGTCGACCGCATGAACTCCAGTGCCGAGGCGCTGGGGCTGCGCGGCAGTCGTTTCGGCAATCCGGTGGGCTGGCCCGACGAGGGCGCGACCCTCGTCACGGCGCGCGACCTTGCCGAGCTGGCACGCTCGACGATCGAGGATCATCCGGAACTGTACGCCAAATATTACGGCAAGCCCGAATTCACTTGGGGCGAGACGCAGGCGGGTGACCCGATCACCCAACCCAACCGCAACCCGCTGTTCGGAAGCGTTTCGGGTGCCGACGGTCTCAAGACGGGTCATACCGAAGAAGCTGGCTACGGCTTCACCGGGTCGGCCGAACGCGACGGGCGGCGGCTGATCATGGTGGTGTCGGGTCTCGACAGCTACGGCGCGCGTGTCGCGGAATCGCGCGATATCATGGAATGGGGCTTCAATGCGTGGGAGAGCATGCCGCTGTTCCAGGAAGGTGCGGAGATCGGCCGCGCCGACGTGCAGCTGGGCAGTGCCGACAGCGTTCCCTTGATCGCGCCGCGCGATCTGGCGGCGACCTTCGCTGCGGGCATGGCCGCCGATCCGAGCGCCAAGATCCGTTACATGGGACCGCTCAAGGCCCCGATCGCGCAAGGACAGGAAGTGGCCGAACTGGTCGTGACCGTCGATGGCGCAGAGGCGACTTTGCCGCTGGTCGCCGGCGAGGCGGTCGAAGAGGCCGGCTTCTTCCGTCGTGCATGGATCGGGCTCAAGGGCCTCGTCGGTCTCGCTTAACCGGTGGAGCGGGGGCGCTTCATCAGCCTCGAAGGCGGCGAGGGGGTCGGAAAGTCGACTCAACTGACCGCGCTTCGGGACGCGCTGCAGGCGAGGGGGCTCGACGTCCACGTGACGCGCGAACCGGGCGGGAGTCCCGGCGCCGAGGAAATCCGCGAACTTCTGCTCGGCGGCGAGGAAGCACGATGGAGCGCGCGGGCCGAAGCACTGCTGTTCGCGGCGGCGCGGGCCGATCATGTCGAGAAGGTCATCCGGCCGGCGCTGAACGAGGGCCGTTGGGTGCTGTCGGACAGGTTCATCGATTCCTCCATCGCCTATCAGGGCGAAGCGGGAGGCTTGGGCGTGGATGCAATCCGGGCCCTGCATCGTTTCGGCTCGGAAGACTTCTTTCCCGACCGGACGTTGGTCCTGATGCTCGAGGGCGGGGAGGGCGGCAGGCGTGCTCGCGCCCGCGACCAACGGGGCGACCGGATCGGTGATCGGGACGGCCGATATCATGACAAGGTCGAACGAGGCTTTCGTGCCATAGCCGAGGCGCAGCCCGACCGGGTGCGACTGATCGATGCGAGCGGGGCGCCCGATGACGTCACGAAGCGGCTGATCGACGAATTGGCGGACGTGCTCCCATGAGCGGCGCGCCGGTGATCGGGCAGGACAAGGCGGTCTCGCGGTTTCTTGACGCATGGCGCGGGAAGACGCCGCATCATGCCTGGTTGCTCGCCGGACCGGCGGGGGTGGGTAAGGCGACCTTCGCGACCGCGGCGGCGGCGCGTGTGCTGGCGGAAGCCTCGGCGCGCCCGCCCGAAGGGGAGGGACTGGACCTCGACCCCGATCATCCCACCGCTCGTCTGCTCGCCGCTGGGTCGCATCCCGATTTCCGACGGCTCGAGCGGGGGATGAACAAGAGCGGCACGGCCCTTGCGCGCAACATTTCGGTCGAACAGGTGCGCGAACTCGCCGGCCTTTTCGCGATCACGCCGTCGATGGGCGAGTGGCGCACGGTGGTAATCGACAGTATCGACGACATGGAAGCGAGCGCCGCCAACGCTCTTCTGAAAATGCTGGAAGAACCGCCCGCCAAGACATTGTTCTTTCTGGTGTCGCACGCACCGGGGCGGCTTCTCCCGACGATCCGCTCGCGCTGTCGGCGGCTCGATTTCATCCCGCTTGCCGATGACGCCATGACGTCGGTTCTCGAGAAGGAACGGCCGGAAGACAGCGCTGCGGAGCGCAAGCGGCTCGTGTCGCTGGGGCAGGGCTCTGCGGGGCGGGCGATCGCCATTGCCGAACAGGATCTGAGCGCGCTCGCGACGCAGGTGGTGGCGTTGATGCGCGACGGCGACCCGACGACGGCGGTCCGTGCGAAACTGGCGAAAACCTTGTCGACCAAGGCGGCGGCGGAACGGTATGCGTCGTTCCTCGACATGCTGCCGGGACTGGTGGCTGCCGAGGCCCGCGAGGCCAATGGGGCGCGTCGGATGGCGCTGATCGACGCCTATGGCGAGGTGCGGGCGACCGCACGCCTCGCTCCGCGACTGTCGGCCGATCCGGCCAGCACCATCTACACGATGGCGGGCGCACTGGCGCGGGCGGGAGCCGTCGAGGCGTGACGCTTGCTCCGACCTTCGCCGCGGGCTAGTCGCTCGAGGGACATGAGCCAGCCCTATTATCTCTCCACCGCCATTTCCTATCCCAACGGCGCACCGCATATCGGCCACGCCTACGAGGCGATTGCCGCCGACGTCATGGCGCGTTTCCGGCGGGGGCAGGGGCGCGACGTCTATTTCCAGACCGGTACCGACGAGCATGGGCTGAAAATGGCGCAGACCGCGCGCGAGCAGGGCATCGAGCCCGCCGAGCTTGGCGCGAAGATGTCCAGCATGTTCAAGGTGATGTGCGACGATCTGAATATTAGTTATGATCGCTTCATCCGTACCACGGACGAGGATCATCATGCTGCCAGCCGGGCAATCTGGCGCGCCATGGAAGCGAACGGCGATCTGTACAAGGATCGATACGAAGGGTGGTATTCGGTTCGCGACGAGGCCTTCTACGACGAGAAGGAGATCGTCGAAGGCGAGGGGGGCGCGAAGCTTTCGCCCCAGGGCACGCCGGTCGAATGGCAGGTCGAGGAAAGCTGGTTCTTCAAGCTGTCGAAATACGAGAAACCGCTGCTCGAGCATATCGCGGCGCATCCCGATTTCATCCGACCCACCAGTCGCCGCAACGAAATCGTGGCGTTCATCGAAGGCGGATTGCGCGATCTGTCGGTCAGCCGCGCGAGCCTCGACTGGGGCGTCAAGGTGCCGGGCGATGAAGATCATGTCATGTACGTTTGGGTCGATGCGCTGACCAACTACATTACCGGTGTCGGCTATCCGGGGGGCGGAGAACGGTGGGACCGGTTCTGGCCCGCGGATTGTCATCTGATCGGCAAGGACATCATCCGGTTTCACGCGGTTTACTGGCCGGCCTTCCTGATGAGCGCGGGGATCGACCTGCCGCGCCAGGTCTATGCGCACGGCTTCCTGCTGGGCGAGGGGGGCGTCAAGATGTCGAAGAGTCTCGGCAATGTCGTCGACCCGATGGGAATGGCGCGCACCCACGGCGTGGATTCGCTGCGCTATTACCTTCTTCGCGAGGTCAGTTTCGGGCAGGACGGAAGCGTCGGCGAGGATAGCCTCGTCACCCGCGTGAACGCGGAGCTGGCCAACAGTTTCGGAAATCTGGCGCAGCGGACGTTGTCGATGATCCACAAGAACCTCGACGGGGCGGTGCCGCCCGCCGGGGACGCGAGCGAGGACCGCGCCCTGCTGGAAACGGTTCGCACGGCGTGCGAGGTAGAATTGCCAGCGCAGTTCGAGGCCTGGGCGTTCGAGAAGGGTATCGAGGCGTGGTTGCGCGCCGTCTACGCCTGCAATGCCTATGTCGACGAGCAGGCACCCTGGGCGCTGAAGAAAAGCGACCCCGAGCGAATGGCTGCGGTTCTGGGCACGCTGGCGGCGGCGATCGAACCGCTCGCGGACGCGATCGCGCCCGTGGTGCCGACAGGCGCCAAGGCGGTGCTCGATCAGCTGGTGCCAGGAGAAGACGGCAAGATCGCGAAACCCGTGCCGGTCTTCCCGCGTCTGGAGATCGAGGAGGTGGGCGCGTGAGCCTGATCGATAGTCATTGCCATTTGAATTACGAGGGCCTGGTCGAGCGACAGGACGAGGTTCTGGACGCGGCGCGGGCGCGCGGCGTGACCGGAATGCTCAACATCTCGACGCGACAGCGCGAATGGGACGACATCGTCGCCACTGCCGAGCGGAACGAGGATGTCTGGGCCACCATCGGCGTCCACCCCCACGAGGCCGACAATCACCCGGATCTTGGAGTGGAGGCGCTGATCGAGGCGGCGGCGCACCCCAAGGTCGTGGCGATCGGCGAATGCGGGTTGGATTATTATTACGACAAGTCCGACCGCGACGCGCAGAAGGCACGCTTCGAAGCGCATATCGAGGCGGCGCGAGCGACGGGTCTGCCGCTCGTCGTCCACACCCGCGAGGCGGAAGAGGATACTGCCACGATCTTGCGCCGCGCGGTCGACAAGGGCGGGGTGAGGGGAGTGCTCCATTGCTTCACCAGTTCGCAATGGCTGGCGGACGAAGCGCTCGATTTCGGTTTCTATATCTCGCTCTCTGGGATCGTGACCTTCAAGAACGCCAAGGACTTGCAGGCGACTGCGAAGACGCTTCCCGAGGATCGCTACCTCGTCGAAACCGACAGCCCGTTTCTGGCGCCGGTGCCGAACCGCGGGAAGACGTGCGAGCCCGCATTCGTCGTCGACACCACCGAATTCGTGGCGGATTTGCGCGATTCCACCATGGATGACGTCAAGGCGCAGACGACTGCCAACTTCTTCCGGCTGTTCGACAAGGCCAAGCCCGTAGCATCGTGAAAATCCGCGTCCTTGGCAGCGGTACATCGTCGGGGGTTCCGCGAATCGGAAACGACTGGGGCGCGTGCGATCCAGAAGACCCGCGCAACAGACGGCGGCGTGCGGCAATCCTGATGGAAGGCGACGGCCAGCGGATGCTGGTCGATTGCGGTCCCGATCTGCGCGAACAATTGCTCGATGCCGAGGTCGGCACGGTCGATGACGTCATCATCACGCACGACCATGCCGACCATTGTCACGGGATCGACGACTTGCGCGCCTGTCGCTGGAACGGCGGCGCGCGGGTGCCAATCCATGCGCGGGCCGATACGCTCGAGCGGTTGAAGGCGCGGTTCGGCTATGCCTTCGAGGATCGCGGCCTCTACAAGGCATTGTTCACCGAACATCCGATCGAAGGTCCGATGGATTGGGGCGGCGGCCGTCTGTCCTTCGTCGACCAGCCGCACGGCGGGATCACCAGCTTGGGCATCCGCTTCGACCGGAACGGCCGATCGTTCGCCTACGCCATCGATTTCGAGACGATGACCGAGGACATGCGCGCGCTGTATCGCGGCGTCGACATATGGTTATGCGATTGCGTTCGTCGCGAACCCCATCCGACGCATGCGCATCTGGAGATGGTGCTGGACGCGGCGCGCGAGCTTGGCGTCGGGCGGCTGATCCTCACGCATCTGGATAACAGCATGGATCATGCCCAGTTAAGCGAGGAGCTGCCAGATTGGGCGGTGCCTGCTTACGACGGAATGGAAGTGATCCTTTGACCAACGACTGGATGCTCGGCGGTGTCTATATCCTCATGGCGGCGGCGATCATCGTCTCGGCGCTGCTGACCCGCAAGGAACCCATCCTGCGCCTGCTTCGGATGGCGGCGGCATGGGTGGTGATCTTCGGTGCCGGCTTCATCGTCTTCACGTTCCGCGACGATCTGGGAATGGTCGGCGACCGCTTGAAATCGGAAGTGACCGGCGCGCCGATCACGGCTTCGAGCGAAGTGCGGATCCCGATGGCGATCGACGGGCATTTCTGGGTCGAGGCCGACGTCAACGGCACGCCGGTCAACTTCCTCGTCGACAGCGGAGCGACGATGACGACCCTGGGACGGCCCGCGGCCGTGGCGGCGGGCGTGTCGATCAATCCGCGGCGCGACCAGATGGTCCGGACGGGCAATGGCGTGGTGCGCGTGTCGCGCGGACGCGCCGAACGACTGGCACTCGGGCCGATCGTTCGCCACGACATGGCGGTGCACGTTACCGATCAGGAAGACATGAACGTCTTGGGCATGAATTTCCTGTCGTCGCTGGAGCGATGGGGAGTCGAGGGGCGCTGGCTGGTGCTCGAGCAGTAGATCGCAAGCGAATGCCTTCGGCGGCTTCTACTACTTTACATAATATGTATTATCGGACTTATGGATTATCGCTCGTAGCCGGTTTTCCGCCTTGACCGATCACGCCCCTTTCTCGGCTGCCGGGATGATTTGCTCAGCCAGAAGCGCGCGGAGATCGTCGATGTGATCGCTGCCGCGCGCGACGTTGCTGTCCGACGTCATCACGACGGTCAACGCAAGATCGGGGACGATGAAGATCATCTGGCCGCCATAACCCCACGCGTAGCGGACCGGGTGACCCGCCAGGTTGGTAAGAAACCAGCCATAGCCATATTGCTCCCCGCTCCAGGGCGAACGGGTTCGCGGGGTCCAACTGGCCTCGATCCAGTCGCTGGGAACGATCTCATTGCCCGATATCGTACCGCCGAGGCGATAGAGTTCTCCGAACCGGGCCATGCCGCGCGGGCTCATCGACATCTGGTTGCCCCCGAGATAGATGCCCTGCTGATCGCGCTCCCATTGCGGGATGGCGATGTCGAGCGGCATTCCCAGCCAGTCGCGCGCCAGTTCCCACGTTGAGCGGCCCGAGGCTTCGGTCAGCATCGCGGACAACAGATGCGTACTGCCGGTCGAATAGAGCATGCGGCCGCCCGGATCGGCCACGAACGGGCGCGAGAGCGCGTAGTCGACCCAATCGCCGCTCGACACCCAGCGACCGTAATTGTCGCCTGAGGTCCGCTCCAGCCCCGCCTGCATCGACAGGAGGTGGCCGATATCGAGTTCGCGTAGCCGCGGATCGGGGTCGCTGGGGGCGTCGTCGGCAAGCAAACTCAGCACCTTCTGGTCTGTACCGTCGAGGATCCCGCGGTCGATGGCGATGCCGACCAGCGCGGAAATGACGGACTTCGACGCCGACTTGATGTTGACGGCGGCATCCAGCGGCGGACCCCCGTTGAACCGTTCCTCGATTAAGGTCTCGCCGTCGCGAAGAACCAGCAACCCTTCGAGCGTGGAAAGCGATGCGGCGCGCTCGATCAGCTGGTCGACCTGCTCGGGATCGAGGCCGGTGGTCGTCGCCTCGCGGGTCGTGCGAGCGTCCTCCGACGCGGCCACGGCCATCGTGGGCTCGTTGTCGCAGGAAAGAAGCGTCAGCGCGGCAAGAAGAAGGGGAAAGCGCAAGGATCGTCCTTTTGGATGTTCCGTCTGAAAGGGTCAGATTATCAAGGAGATGGATGGGCCTTTTGTTCCTCGGACAGAGGGGTCGGTGCTGGTGACGTCATGATGCGGTGCGGGTCGACTTTGATCTCTCCTGCCTTATGAAGATGCGATGAGCATCGAGAGACTGAAGACGATCATGGCGCGGCTTCGCGACCCCGAAACGGGGTGCGAATGGGACCGGGTCCAGACCCATCGCAGCATCGCGCGATACGCGATCGAAGAAGCCTACGAGGTGGTCGACGCGATCGAGCGCGACGACATGGAAGAGCTGGCCGACGAGCTGGGCGATCTGCAACTGCAGGTGGTCTTTCACGCGCGCATGGCGGAGGAGCGCGGCGATTTCGATTTCGACGATGTCATCGAAAGGATCAGCGACAAGATGGAGCGGCGGCATCCGCACCTGTTCGGCGATGATCCGGGTAGCGGTCATCATCGCTGGGAGGAGATCAAGGCCGCGGAACGGGCGGAGAAGGACGATCAGAGTGCGCTCGCGGGAGTCGCCCTCGCCCTCCCCGCGCTGGAACGGGCGCAGAAGTTGCAGAAGCGCGCGGCAAGGACGGGGTTCGACTGGCCCGATGCCAGCGGTGCCAGGGCCAAGATCGACGAGGAACTGGCCGAACTGGCCGAGGCACGGGACGACACGCATCGGGAAGAGGAGTTGGGCGACCTTCTGTTCGCGGTCGTTAACCTCGCACGATTTCTGAAGATCGACGCGGAAGACGCTCTTCGCAAGGCCACTCACAAGTTCGAGCGGCGCTTTCGCAGCATCGAGCGCGCGCCGGGTTTCGCGGGCATGGACCTCGACGAAAAGGAAGAGCTGTGGCGGGCCGCCAAGGATCGCGAATAGAGCGACTTCGCCTCAGAGGGCGTTGAAGCGGTCCCAGTCGAGGCTCGACAGTTCGACCGCCATATGGAGCGTTTCCCCTTCGGCTTCGCTGGACAGGACATTGCCGTTGGCGTGCAGCCAGCTGATCCGCGCGCCGTCGGAAACGGGCAGGTCGATCTCGTGCCGGGCACGGTCGGGGTCGAGCGCAGCGGCGAGAGTCCGGCGCAGATGGTCGATCCCCTCCCCGCTGACGGCGCTGATCGGAAGCGCGCCTTCGCGCTCCGCCTGCGCGAGAAGCGCGGTGCGGGTGTCGCCTTCAAGCCGATCGATCTTGTTCCAGATTTCGATCCGCGGCGGCGCATCGTCTTCCGCCAGGCCAAGGTCGGAGAGGACTTCGTCGACGTCGTTCGCCTGGGCATCGCTGTCGGGATGCGAGATGTCGCGAACGTGGAGGATGAGGTCGGCGCTCGCGACTTCCTCCAGCGTGGCGCGGAAGGCAGCCACCAGCTGTGTCGGGAGGTCGGAGACGAACCCGACGGTATCGGAAAGGATGACCTTCTCGTGGCCGGGCAGCTTCACGGAGCGCATCGTCGGGTCGAGCGTGGCGAACAAGAGGTCTTCCGCCATCACCGTAGCCTCGGTCAACCGGTTGAAGAGCGTCGATTTTCCGGCGTTGGTGTAGCCGACCAGCGCGACGACGGGCCATGGCGCGCGCTGGCGCCGATCGCGGTGGAGGCCGCGGGTCTTCTTGACCTGCTCCAGCTCCTTGCGAATACGCGCCATGCGGTCGCGAATCTGCCGGCGGTCGGCCTCGATCTGGGTCTCACCGGGGCCGCCGAGGAAGCCGAAGCCGCCGCGCTGGCGTTCGAGGTGGGTCCAGGACCGCACGAGACGGCCGGCCTGATAGTCGAGATGGGCGAGCTCGACCTGCATCCGCCCTTCTGCGGTGGCGGCCCGTTCGCCGAAGATTTCGAGGATCAGTCCGGTGCGGTCGATCACCTTGGTCTTTGTGCGTTCCTCGAGCTTCTTCTGCTGAACGGGAGAAAGCGAATGATCGACGATCAGAAGTTTGGCATCGGCGGCGGCGGTCGCGGCGGCAATTTCATCCGTCTGACCGCCGCCGAACAGCGTGGCGGGACGGACCTTGCGCACGTTGAAGGACAGTGTGTCGGCGATGTCGATGCCGATGGCGTTCGCCAGTCCCTCGGCTTCGTCGGCACGGGCCTCGGCATCGCGGCTCTGCGGATGTCCGGCAACGACGGGCACGGCAAGAACGGCGCGCTGGCCCCCTGCCCCGTTGTCCTCGCGGTCGAAGACGCTCACGAGGCGTCCGACACGGTCGAGAGGGCGTGTTTGAAGACCAGCTGGCGCCCGTCCTCGCTGGAAAGGAGGAGGCAGTAGATGTCGTGCGCGACGAGGTCACCTTTCAACGAGACACCATTGACGAGATAGAGCGCCACGCGCTGACCGTGCCGGCGGCCGAGGAATTCGTCCTGACGGTCGCCGCGGCGAGCGGAGGGAATGATATCGGGCTGATGCGCCTGAGCGATGAGGATCGTCGAAACGGCTTGTTTGTAAACAAGTTGTTCGGTCTCGTTGCGACGCAGCGTGAAGCTGTAGGCATCGAAGCCGCTGATCTGCCCCTGCAGGCGGACCCCCTTCACGAGAAAGACGCTGACAGGGGTGCCGCCGCGGCGGGCGCCGTTCAGGAACTGGTCCTGAAGATCGGGGACAGAGGCCATCAGCTCTTGTCGCGCTTTTCGGTGATGCCGAGTGCCTTCAGTTTCCGGTGCAAGGCCGAACGCTCCATGCCGATGAATGCGGCGGTGCGCGAGATATTGCCCGAAAAGCGGCGGATCTGGACGCGTAGATATTCCCGCTCGAAATTCTCGCGCGCTTCTCGCAGCGGCGATCCCATCATCGCGACGGTCGATGTGGCACCATTGCCCGATCCCTGCGCCTCGGTCACCTCCGGTGGCAGCAGATCGACCTCGATGCAGTCGGCGCGGTCGCCGGGGGTGAGGATCATGGTGCGTTCGATGATGTTGCGCAGTTGGCGCACGTTGCCCGGCCAGTCGTGCGCCTGGAGCGTGGCCATCGCCTCGTCCGACACACGCGGGGGACGGATGCGGCGCTCGGCGGCGAAGCGGGCAAGGAAATGCTCGGCAAGCACCAGAATGTCTTCGCGCCGCTCGTTGAGCGGCGGAATGTCGACGGGGACGACGTTGAGCCGATAGAAAAGGTCCTCGCGAAAACGGCCCTCCTCGATCTCCTCCTTGAGGTCGCGCGACGTGGCGGACAGGACGCGCACGTCGACCTTGACGGGACGATCGCCGCCGACGCGGGTGAAGCTCTGATCGGTCAGGACGCGCAGGATCTTTGCCTGCGTATTGGCGGGCATGTCGGCGATCTCGTCGAGGAACAGCGTGCCGCCATGGGCCTGTTCGAGAAAGCCCGGGCGCGCGGCGCCGTTTTCCTCGACGCCGAACAGTTCCTCTTCGACCCGCTCGGGTGCCATCATCGCGCTCGAGACGGTGATGAACGGCCCGCGCGATCGGGGCGACCAGCCGTGGATCATGCGCGCGGCGATTTCCTTGCCCACGCCCGCCGGGCCGGTGATGAGCACGCGGCTGCCGGTCGGGGCGACGCGCTTGAGGGTCGCGCGGACGCCGTTGATCGAGCTCGACGTGCCTTCAAGCTGTTCCTCGCGCAGCTGCTGACGCTTGAGATGTTCGTTCTCGCGGCGGAGACGGTCGGTTTCGGTCGCGCGCTCGACGAGATGGAGAAGTTTCGACGCCTCGAAGGGCTTTTCGATGAAATCGACCGCACCGGCCGCGACGGCGGCCACCGCGGTGTCGAGATTTCCGTGGCCCGAGATCATCAGGACGGGAATCGAGGGATCGCGCTTCTTTACCTCTTCGAGCAGCTGGAGACCGTCGAGCTTGGACCCTTGGAGCCAGACGTCGAGCAGCGCGAGATGCGGCCGACGCTGCCCGATTTCCTCGAGTGCGGCCTCGCTGGAAGCGGCAGTGCGGACCTCGTAGCCCTCGTCTTCGAGCACCCCGGCGACGAGGTCGCGGATGTCGGCTTCGTCATCGACTACCAGTATCTCAAGCGCCATCAGGCATCGTCCTCGTCATATTCATGGTCCTCGCCGGCCCTCACCAGCGGAGCGGCGGGTTCTCCCGACGCGCGTTCCTCCAGCTTGGCGGCGTCGAAGCGGATGCGGACCTGCGTGCCCCCTCCCGCGCGGTCTAGGAAGGCGATCTGTCCTTCATGCTCCTCGACAATCTTCTTCACGATGGCGAGCCCCAGTCCCGTGCCACGAACCCGCGTCGTCATATAAGGCTCGGTAAGCCGTTCGCGTTCCGCCGGAAGTCCGATCCCGGTATCATCAAGATCGATGATGACCTCTCCATTCTCGCGCGCGACGGAGAGAAGGATACGGTCGCCGTCGGAATGATCGCCGCCCGCCTTGCGTCGCGCCTCGATCGCCTCGACCGCATTCTTCACGATGTTGGTGAGCGCCTGCGCCAGTTGGCGCCGGTCGGCGACCATTCGGATCTCGCCGTGCGGCGGATCGATCGAGAAATGGATGCCGGGATGCGCCACTTCGTGCAGGAACAGCGCGGCGCGGGCGATGTCGTGGATATTCTCGTCGCGAAAAACCGGCTTGGGCATACGCGCGAAATTGGAGAATTCGTCGACCATGCGGCGAAGGTCGCCGACCTGACGGACGATCGTGTCGGTGAGACGCGCGAAGATCTCGTCGTCCGCCGGGACGGTGTCGCCGTAGCGGCGCTGCAACCGTTCGGCGGCAAGCTGGATAGGAGTGAGCGGGTTCTTGATCTCGTGCGCGATGCGACGCGCGATGTCGGACCAGGCGGCGCGGCGCTGATCGGACAGCTGATCGGTGACGTCGTCGAAGGTGATGACGGTCCCTTCTTCGTACCGGACCCGCTTGACCGCGAGAATGCGCGAACCGCCCTCGGTCGCGAGTTCGACGCTGGCCTCGGCAGCGGTGCCGCGCATGATCTCGTCAAGTTCGGTCGACAGGTCGGCGAGACGCTTGTCGACCAGATCCTCTTCGGCATCGCCGAGGAGCATGGCCGCAGAGCGGTTGATGAGCTGGATCCGATGGTCGTCGTTGACCGCGATGACGCCGGCAGTGACCGACCCCAGCACCGCCTCGATGAAGGCGCGGCGGAGGTCGGACAGTTCGTTGGCGTCGAGCAGGGCGCCCGTCTGCTCCTCGATCCGCGAGGTCATCTGGTTGAAGGCGGTCGCGAGGGTGGAGATTTCGTCGAGACTGGGCTGGGGCGGGACGCGTGCGGTGAAGTCCCCCTGCCCCACCCGCCCGGCGGCGGCGACGAGTTGCCCCACGGGGCGTCCGATACGGTCCGCCAGGGTCAAAGCGGCGAAGATGGCGAGCGCGACGATCAGGATGGCGCCGAAGAAGAGCGCGAGCGTGAACTGCAACTGGTTCTCGATCGATTGTTCGATCGTCTCGTCGTAGGTCGTGTCGATATTCTCCGCCCGGTTGATGTTGGCGGTCAGCTCCTCGCCGATATTGCGGGCGGCGTAGGTGTAGCCGTTGTCGACATTGGGCAAATCGGCGAGGAAGGCGATCCGTCCCGGCACCTCGAGTGAGACCGGGGTCTCGGGATCCAGCTTATTTCGCGCGTCGAGCAACTGCGCGCGATCAATCGGGAGCTCGGTAAGGTTCACGGCGGAAAGGACTTCGATCTCGTCTCCGTCGATCCGCAAAATCGCGGATTCCCAAAGTTCGCGCGCGTAGGTCTGATCGACGAGAAGCTGGTTGAATTCCGGTCCGCGCGGATCGGTTTCGGGGAGGACGGCCACGAGGTCGCCGCCCATCAGCGCGGTTTCCGTGGCGACGTCAAACGCTTCGGTATCGAAGGTGGTCTTGGCGATTTCTACCGAATCGCGAAGCATGGTCTCGACCGGCTCCGACGCCCAGAATTCGAGGCTGGACTGAACCAGCAGCGAGGCGAAGATCGCGACGGCCACGGTCGGCACCGCCGCAATGATCGAGAAGAGCGCGACGAGGCGCATGTGTAGCTGTCCCTCGCCCGCACCCTGCTTCACGCCGCGACGCCGGGCGATCAGGCGGGAGAGAAGGACGAGCAGGATGATCGCGGGAATGAGATTGCCGACCATCAGCAGCGCGATCATCGGTGGGCTCAAAAGCTGCGGCGAGCCATGATCGTGAAGCAGCAAGTCCGCCGAATAGGCCATCGTCGCAATCAGGACGATCGCCGCGACCAGCGTCGCGATGCGCATGCGCGGGCTCGGGGTCACGCGCGGTGCGGGTGCGGGCTCTTCCAAGCGAGAATCACGGGTCGTTGCGTCCATGCATCTCCCGCCTAGCACGGAAGCGTTGCATGAAAAACACAGTTTTAGGCGGCGTCGCGAACGGGGGTTTCGGCGCTGGCACTGCCGTCGATGAACGGCGCGTAAAAGTCGCGCAGAAGGGTCTTCACGACCGCGGGGTCTTCCTGGCTGTTGACGCCGTGGCGGAACTCGGCCGAGCCATGGAGACCCTTGGTGTACCAGCCGATGTGCTTGCGCGCGCAGGCGACCCCGACCCGGGCACCGTAGAGGTCAAGCATGGCCTCATACTGTTCGAGAATAGTGTCGAGCTGCGTCTGCATGTCGGGGTCCGGGACGGTCTGGCCATGCATGAGATCGGCCATGACCTGCCCCAGCAGCCAGGGTTTGCCGTAGGCACCGCGACCGATCATGACGCCGTCGGCGTTCGACTGGTCGAGCGCGTCATGGGCATCCTCGATCGAATTAATGTCGCCGTTGACGATGACCGGCAGCGACGTCGCTGCCTTTACGTTCGCGATATAGGACCAATCCGCGCTGCCCTTGTACATCTGGCACCGGGTGCGGCCGTGGACGGTGATGAGACGGACACCGAGATCCTCGGCGATGCGCGCCAGTTCTGGGGCGTTGAGGCTGGAATGGTCCCAGCCCATGCGCATCTTGAGCGTGACGGGAACATCGACCGCCTTGACCGTCGCCTCGATCAGCCGCGCGGCGAGGGGAAGGTCGCGCATCAGCGAGCTTCCGGCATAGCCGTTGACGACTTTCTTCACGGGGCAGCCCATGTTGATGTCGATTATCGCGGCACCACGCTGTTCGTTGAGCTTGGCGGCTTCGGCCATCCGCTCGGGCTCGCAGCCCGCTAGCTGGAGCGAGACGGGTTCTTCGCTGGGGTCCCACGTGGCCTTTTGAAGGCTCTGGCGAGTCTCGCGGATCATCGCTTCGGACGCGATCATCTCGCTGACCGTCAGGCCGCAGCCGAAGCGCTTGACGAGCTTTCGGAACGGCACGTCGGTCACGCCCGTCATCGGCGCGAGGATGACGGGTTCGGCGATCTGAATCGGACCGATGGAAATAGGCTGAAGGCGGCTCATGGTGGCGCGCCGATAGCGCAAAAAGCCTTCACAGGCAAAACTTTGCGCGGCATGGCGGCGACATGGGCATCACCGCACTGATCGTCGCCGCCGGGTCCGGCACGCGCATGGGCGCGGACGTGCCGAAGCAATATGCGATACTGGCCGACAAGGCGGTGCTGTCGCACGCGGTCGACGCCCTCCTCCCCCACCCTGCGATCGACGCGGTGCGCGTCGTGATCGGCCCGGGGCAGGAGACGATGGCGCTCAGCGCACTCGGGAATCGTGACGTGGGCCCCTTGATCGAAGGCGGAGCGATGCGAACCGACAGTGTGCGCGCGGGTCTTGCAGCGGTGGAAAGCGAGTGGGTTCTCGTTCATGATGCCGCGCGACCCTTCTGTCCTGCCGGGGTCGTGGATCGACTGGTAGAGGCGCTCCGCACGAACGACGCTGTGGTTCCGGTCCTCAATGTTTCCGATACCGTCGCGCGTCGCGGCGACAATGGCGACCTCAAGCGAGGTGAGGATCGGGAGGGGTTGGTGCGGGTCCAGACACCGCAGGCCTTCCGTTTAGCGACACTGATTGAAATGATGGAGCGGCAGGACGATCACGCCTCTTCCCCGACTGACGAGGCGAGCCTGTTTCTCACCGCGGGGCATAGGGTGGCGACGGTGGCGGGCGATCCGCTGCTCGACAAATTGACGGTGCCTGCCGACTGGCGCCGCGCCGCAACACGAATGGAGACGGACATGATATCGCGCACCGGCATGGGATATGACGTCCACGCCTTTGCGGGCGACGGGCCGATCATGATGGGCGGGATCGAGATCGCGCACGATCGGGGACTGGCCGGTCATTCGGATGCGGACGTGCTTCTTCATGCGATTACCGATGCCCTGCTAGGCGCGGCGGGAATGGACGATATCGGCGAGCATTTTCCGCCGAGCGATCCGCAGTGGAAGGGGGCGGCGTCCGACCAGTTTCTCGCCCATGCGGCGCAGCTTGTCCGGTCGGCAGGCGGCATCATCGATCATGTCGATGCAACCGTGATCTGCGAGGCGCCCAAGATCGGACCGCACCGCGAGGCGATGCGCGAACGGATTGCGGAGATTCTCGATCTGGCGATGGGTGCGGTGAGCGTGAAGGCGACGACCACCGAGAAGCTTGGCTTCACGGGCCGGCGCGAGGGTATCGCCTGCCAGGCAATCGCGACGATCCGCATGGCCGCTGCGTGAGCAACCTCCCGTCCGATCTGCTCGAACGGGCACGAGGAGTTCTCGACACCTGCCGCGACGCGGGCGAGCGTCTGGCGTTCGCCGAGAGTTGCACGGGCGGGTTGGTGTCCGCCGCGATGACTGCGCTGCCGGGGTCTTCGGATGTCTTCGTCGCCGGCTACGTCACTTATTCGAACGAAGCGAAGATGCGGATGCTGGGGGTGGACCCGGTGCTGTTCGAAACCGCCGGGGCGGTGAGCGAAGACGTGGCGATCGCGATGGCGGAGGGGGCGCTCGTCCGTTCGGGCGCCGATCGGGCAGTGGCGATCACCGGCGTTGCGGGGCCGAGCGGTGGTTCGGTGGACAAGCCGGTCGGAACGGTGTGGTTCGCGATCGCGACGGACGGCGGGGCGAACGCGCGGCTCGAGCAGTTCAGCCCGACCGCCGACCGCGCGACGATCCAGCGTCAGGCGGCGCTGGCGGCCTTGGCACTGTCGTTGCCGTAGAGTTGATCGGCACGCTCGATGAAGGCGTCGGTCATGCGGCGCAGCGCTCGATCGAACATTTGACCCGCGACGCTTTCGAAGATCCGGTTCTTGAAGGCGAAATCCACGCAGAAGTTGAGGTGCGTTCCGCCCTCTCCGTCGGGTTCGAATCGCCACTCGTTGTGGAGAAACTTCAGTGGCCCCTCGATGTAATCGACCGCGATGTGATCGGGGCGATTCTTGGTCACCTTGCTGGTGAAACGTTCCTTGAACGCCTTAAAGCCGACGACCATGTCCGCGACCATCTCGGTGTCGCTCGACGAGCGCACGCGGATCGCGCTGACCCACGGCAGGAACTGGGGATAGCTCGGAACATCGGCGACGAGGTCGAACAATTGTTCGGGGCTATAGGGAAGATAGCGCGTCTCGCTGTGGCGAGGCATCAGGCAGAAGCTCCTGCCCGCGCCAGCTTCTTCTCGCGATTGGCGCGCATTTCGGCGAAATCGTCGCCCGCATGATAGCTCGAACGCGTGAGCGGACTTGCCGCGACCATCAGGAAGCCCTTGGCGCGCGCGATCGAGGCATAGGCATCGAACGTCTTGGGGGGCACGAATTCCTCGACGTTCGCATGCTTCGGCGTTGGTTGGAGATACTGGCCCATCGTCAGGAAATCGACGTCGGCCGAGCGCATGTCGTCCATCACCTGGTGAACCTCGAGCCGTTGTTCACCGAGGCCCAGCATCACGCCCGATTTGGTGAAGATCGACGGGTCGTGGCTCTTCACCCGCTCCAGTAGCCGCAGTGACGCGTAGTAGCGGGCACCGGGGCGGATCGTCGGATAGAGCCGCGGCACCGTTTCGAGGTTGTGGTTGAAGACATCGGGACGCGCGGCCACGATCTTCTCGATCGCCTGTTCATGCTTGCCGCGAAAATCGGGAGTGAGAATCTCGATGGTCGTGTCGGGCGTCTCGCGGCGCAGGGCCTGAATAACCTTAACGAACTGGTCGGCGCCGCCGTCGGGCAGGTCGTCGCGATCGACGCTGGTGATGACGATATGCTTCAGACCCATCTTCCCCGCGGCAATCGCGACATTGTCGGGCTCCAGCGGATTTACCGGCATCGGCATGCCCGTCTTCACGTTGCAGAAGGCGCAGGCGCGGGTGCAGGTGTCGCCGAGGATCATCACCGTGGCGTGCTTTTTGGTCCAGCATTCGCCGATGTTGGGACAGGCCGCTTCCTCGCAAACGGTCGCGAGACCCAATTCGCGCATGAGTTTTCGGGTCTCGTTATAGCCTTCGCTGACGGGGGCCTTCACTCGGATCCAGTCGGGCTTGCGCTTACGTTCGGGGGTCATCGGCGTGTTCATGGGGCCGAGATAGCGATGGGGCTTGCCTATGTGAAGGCCGTGGGAGTAGCGAGCGGCGTATGAACGCTTTTACGACACTGCTCGACGGTTATTACCGTTTTCGCCGCCAGGACTATCAGCGCCAGCGTGAACGCTGGTCCGAACTCGCCGACGGGCAGTCGCCCCCGGTGATGATCGTCAGCTGTTGCGACAGCCGTGTCGATCCGGGCGCGATCTTCGACATCGGACCGGGCGACGCCTTCGTGGTGCGCAATGTCGCGAACCTGGTGCCGCCGTACGATCAGGGCCCGGGGCTTCATGGCGTTGCCTCGGCGATCGAGTTCGGCGTGCTCGGTCTAGGCGTTCGTCATATCGTGATCATGGGTCACGCGAGTTGTGGCGGGATCGGTGCCGCGCTGTCCGGCGCGGACCTCGGTCAGCCGGGGCGCAGTTTCGTCGACGACTGGATCGGACTGATCAAGGAACCGCGCGACGCTGTGGTCGCGGACGAGACGATCGAGGACAAGCAACTGGGACTGGAACAGGCGGCGATCCGCCACAGCCTAACAAACTTGCGTTCCTATCCCTACGTCGCCGAACGAGAAGCAGCCGCGAAGCTTTCGCTCCACGGCTGCCACTTCGGGATCGCGAAAGGTCGTCTTACCGTCCTCGACGAGGAAAGCGGCGATTTTCGCGAAGAATAGACGCGACTAGCAGTCGGTGTCGTAGTCGTAGACGGGATTGCCGTTCCCATCGACGTAATAGCAGTAGCCGCGCGTATCGCGGTAATACTGACGGCCCTTGATGACCGCACCGATCACCGCACCGCCGGCAGCGCCGACAGCGGCGCCTTCGACAACCGACACACCGTCGACCACGGCGCCTGCGACGGCACCGGCAGCCGCGCCGATGGCGGCACCGCGCAGCGCACGGTCGCGCTGATCATTGTCGGCGCGGGCATAGGGGTCGTTGTAGCCATAGGGGTCGTTGGTGGCGCAACCGGTCACCATGAGGCCGGCAGCCATCGCGGGAATGAGAATCTTCTTCATTGGTGGGTCTCCTTGGACGAATACTTCAGGAATGACGCGGCGGCACGGGGTTTCGTTCCGCCGCCGAGACGCTATGTGAGACGGATGGGAGTGAACGAACGATGAGCAGGCGAAACGATCGCGGCGACGAAGAGCTGAATATCGCGCTTCTGATCGATGCCGATAACGCCAGTCCTGACCATCTGGACGAGGTGCTGACGGTGCTGGCCGAATGGGGCGAGATCAATATCCGCCGTGTCTACGGCAACTGGCGCAAGAACAGCCTTCGCGGCTGGGCGGATCTGACCGGGCGGCACAGCCTGGTACCGGTTCAGCAGTTCGATATCGTCAAGGGCAAGTCGGCGACCGACATGAAGATGGTGATCGAAGCGATGGACCTGCTCCATCGCGGCACCATTGGTGCGTTCGGTATCATGTCCTCGGACAGCGATTTCCTACCGCTCGCTCAGCGGATCCGCGAGGGGGGAATCCCCTGCTACGGCTTCGGGACGCAGAAGGCGCCGACCAGCTTCCAGCAGGGTTGTACGCGTTTCTACGATACGGCCAAGCTGGCGAAGGAAAATGGCGAGGATGAAGCGCCGCTCGACCAACGCGTCGACCAGGACCTCCTCGACATCCTCGGTAATGCCTACAAGCAGTCCAAGCGCGATGAGGAAGGCTTCACTCCGCTGTCCGAACTGGGCCAGCGGGCCAAGGCCGTCTCGTCCTTCGCGGTACGCAACTACGGTTATACACGCCTGTCCGATCTGATCCGCGACCTCGACAATTTCGACGTCAAGAAGGGTTCCGACGGGCGGCTGGTCGTGAAACGGCTGCGGTAGGACGACGGAACGGCCCCCTCTCCTCTTTCGTTGGGAAACCAAGGAAAAAGGAGATTTTGCATGTTCTTCAAGAACGACACGGAAAACCCCGCCGAAACGAAGGCGCGGCTCGAAAAGAAACTGTGGAAGGCATTGGACGGGAACAGCCCGTTCGTCATGCTGGGTTTGCAGGGCGTCGAGGACAGCCGGACGCGTCCGATGACCGTCCAGATCGATGGCGAGGAAAGCAATCGGACCATCTATTTCTTCGCCGACAAGCGCGAGAGCCTCTATACCGACATTCAGCGCAGCAAGGGCGCGATCGCGTCCTTCCAGTCGAAGGGCCACGACGTGTTCGCGCACATTCACGGAACGCTGGTGGTCGACAACGACCGCGCCGTGATCGACCGGCTGTGGAACGCGATGATCGCCCCCTGGTTCGACGGTGACAAGAACAACCCCAATCTGGTGCTGCTGCGCTTCGACACGACCGAGGCGAACGTTTGGGAAAACGAAGGTGCCGAACATCTTCTCCAGGCAGCCATCCATTTCGTGACCGGCGACAGCGAAAAGCCCGAATATTCCGACAATCGCGCCGACGTGCAGCTTTAGAAAAGGACGAACGATGAGCAAGGATCTCAACCGCAGGGCCGAGACGGCCAAACAGAACGACGACAGCGAGATGCTGGAACGCAGCCTCGAAACTCCGAGCTTTCAGAGCCGGAGCGGTGGCGACATCCAGACCGATGTCGGCACCCAAGCGAGCGAAGAGCGGGTTCGCGACCCCGAAGCCAGCGAAGGCGTCAACAAGAAAGACGATATCGCGCACGGCCAACGAACGCCGGTTCCGCCGCTTCCGGGTGGACGTGGCAACAGCTGAGCCAGCGCCAACCATCGGAAAAGGAACAAGGGGTCGGCCGTCGGGTCGGCCCTTTTTCTTTCCGAGCGCGCGGCCTAGGGCGGGCGGATGGAGATCGCTTCCCTCGACGACGTCATTGCCGATATTGCTGCGCGACTGACCGATGCGGCCCAGAACCGAAGGAGCCCGATGCACGTGCCTGCGGTGGCCAGCGCGAATGCGGAGGTCCGTACCATGGTGCTCCGCGATTTCGATGCGGAGGCGATGACGCTTCGCTTCCATAGCGACGTGCGGAGCCCGAAGATTGCGGCTTTCGAGGCCGATCCGCGAGCGGGGGTCCTGCTCTACGACAAGGACGCCAAGGTGCAGCTACGGGTGCGCGGGACTGCGCGCATCGAACGCGACGGGCCCACGGCCGCGGCGTCGTGGGCGACGGGAAACAATTTCGCACGGCGCTGCTATCTCGCCCCCGTGCCGCCGGGGACAGAAGTGGACGGCCCCTCCCCCAACCTGCCTGAAGACGTGCGCGACGAACAACCGAGCGACGAGCGCCTGGAAGCCGAAGCGAGAGAGAATTTTTGCGTGCTGATCGTCGACATCGCCGAGGTCGACTGGCTGTATCTCGCCCATGATGGACATCGGCGCGCGGTGTGGGACGGAACGGACGCGCGCTGGCTTGCCGTGTGATGCGCTCTCCGATCCCTTGACGCGCCAAAATAGATACCCATCTGGTGTATTGCTGTCGTAGGACAGGGCAACAGATGGAGGTATGGCATGGGTAGGTATGGCAAGGACGATCCGTTCCGGGCATTTCGCGAAGCGGCGATGATGGCACGCGACGAGTTCGTGCGGGCGATGGGTGAGCAAATCGCCGAAAATCGGGCACGCGCGTGGGAAGCGCATCGCGAGGCGAAGGATTGCGCTGCCGGAATGCGCGACCATGGGCGCGACGAAGCACGCGAATTTTCCGACGATGTTCGCAATGATGCGCAAGTGCGTGCACAGAGAGCGGCGCATCGCGCGGCTCAGGCCGCCGCACGAGCGCAGCGCGTGGCCGAGCGTCTGGAACGACGCATGGAGCGGGCACGGATGCGGGTCGAGACCCTTGCCGAGGAAGCGCGAATGGCGGCAGAGGAAGCCGCTGACGCAGCGGCCGCGCAAGACGACGTGGACCTGACGCTGGGGGACGACGCGGAAATCGATCGCGACCATTCACAAGCCGACGATGACGCGGAGGGCGGGAAATCCTCCCCGAACAGGAAGCCGCGGCGCAAGAAGGAATAGCCCTGCTATCGCGCGGTTCTTGACGGATCATAGAGCCGGCGGCGTTAGGTCTAGGCGGATTGCTCCGCGACGGTGGCCGAAGTTCGATCTCCGATCGGCACTTCGAGCACGACACGGGTGCCGGGACTGTTATCCTCGAACCGGATATCGGCTTTCAGCTGGCGGACGAGCGCCGAGATCAACCGCATGCCAAGGCTTCCGTGGTGCGAGCCCTCGAGGGTGAAATCTTCTGGCATGCCTCGACCATGGTCACAGATGATGACGCGGTAGAGGGTTTTTTCGTCGAATGCCTCGATGTAAACGGTGCCTTCGCCAACTGGATAGGCGTATTTGATCGCATTGGTGACGAGCTCGTTGACGATGATTCCGATCGGGATCGCGATTTCGGCGGGCACGGTGATATTGGGCAGATTGCTGGCCTCGCAGCTCACCCTGCCTTCCTCCTCGAGGTTCTCGCTAACCTTGCAGATCATCTCGCCGATCTCGACCGAGCCGAGCTTATCGCTCTGCCACAAAAGGTCGTGAGCGTTGGCGATCGTGCCGATGCGATCCTGCGCCTTCTTGAGCGCCCGCGCGGTATTCGCGTCGGCGCCGTTCGACTGCAGCTGAAGCATGGAAGTGATAAGCGCGAGGCTGTTCTTCACCCGGTGCGAAGCTTCCCGGTTGAGCATCGTCTGATAGCGTGCTTCCTGGGTCAGGCGCTCCTCTTTCTCCTGACGCCCGATGGCTACCCCCACGAGGTCCGCCAGCGCCTGCATGAAGGCAAGATCGTCCTTGGAAAACTGGCCGTCATGCTTGCTGTCGACTTCGAGGACGCCCCACTTGCGATCCTTCACCTTGATGAGGATGTTGATCGCGCGTTCGATGCCGTGGTCGGACATGAATTTGGGGGTCCGGAACCGATCCTCTTCCGAAAGGTGGTTTGAGATCACCGAGGAGTCGTGATTGAAGGCATAGCCAGCCGGGCTTGCATCATCGTGAAGCAGGGTCATGTGACCCACGACGCCATCGTCCCAACCTACCCCGGCGACCAGGAGGAGATCGCCGGTCTTCTCACGGTAGCGCAGCAGTTTGGAAAAGCGGGAACGCATCCCCTTCGACGCGAACTCGGCAGCGCAATCGAGGATTTCTTCGATGCTCGTCGACCGAAGGGCCGCGGTGCCGAACTCGGCGAGGAAGCGCTGCTGCTCCAGCCGGTAATGGATTTGGTCGGACTCGTGGTCCTGCGTGCCCGCGGGCTGTTCGATCTCAGCCAAAATGTCCCCCTACCCATCGGCAATTCGGCGAACGCCGCGTCACCCTGTCACCCGATTCATTGGTGACCATAAGCTACTGAGGTTAGGGAATAAAGGGCGGATACCCCGCCCCTTATCGATACGTTTTAGCGGCTGAGCTTTTTGTAGCTGACGCGGCTCGGTCGATCCGCGGCATCGCCGAGGCGACGGCGTTTGTCCTCCTCATAGGCTTCGAAATTGCCTTCGAACCATTCGACATGGCTGTCGCCTTCGAACGCGAGGATGTGAGTCGCGAGGCGATCAAGGAAGAAGCGGTCGTGCGAGATTACCACGGCACAGCCGGCGAAATTCTCGATGGCTTCCTCCAGCGCACCCAGCGTTTCGACGTCGAGATCGTTCGTCGGTTCGTCCAGCAGGAGGACGTTGCCACCCTGCTTGAGCATCTTGGCGATGTGCACGCGGTTGCGTTCGCCGCCCGACAACTTGCCGACGTTCTTCTGCTGGTCGGCGCCCTTGAAGTTGAACGCGCCGACATAGGCGCGCGTCGATGCTTCGTGGCCGTTGACCTCCATGTAATCCAGACCGTCGGAAATTTCCTCCCAGACATTGTTGGTCGGCGTCAGGTCGTCGCGCGACTGGTCGACGTATCCCAGACGCACGGTCTCGCCGATCTCGACCTTGCCCTTGTCGGGCTGTTCCTGTCCGGTGATGATCTTGAACAACGTCGACTTGCCGGCACCGTTGGGGCCGATGACCCCGACGATTCCGCCGGGGGGCAGCGAGAACGAGAGATCTTCGAACAGCAGTTTGTCGCCATAGGCCTTGGTGACGTTCTCGATCTCAATGACCTTTCCGCCGAGGCGTTCGGGTACCTGGATAACGATCTGCGCCTTGCCAGGCTTGCGATTGCCCTGGCTTTCCTGAAGCTCCTCGAACTTGCGGATACGGGCCTTGGACTTGGTCTGGCGCGCCTTCGGCGATTGCCGGATCCATTCGAGCTCGCGGCTGAGCGATTTCTGTCGCCCGCTTTCTTCACGCGCTTCCTGCTCGAGGCGCTTGGCTTTCTTCTCGAGGTAGGTCGAATAATTGCCTTCGTACGGGAAATACTTGCCGCGATCCAACTCGAGGATCCATTCAACGACATTGTCGAGGAAGTAGCGATCGTGGGTGATCATCAGCACCGCACCGTGATATTCCTTGAGATGGTTTTCGAGCCAGTTGACGCTTTCCGCGTCGAGATGGTTGGTCGGCTCGTCCAGCAGCAGAATGTCGGGCTTCTGAATCAGCAGGCGGGTCAGCGCGACCCGGCGTTTCTCGCCGCCCGACAAATTTTCCACCGACGCGTCGGAAGGCGGGCAGCGCAAGGCTTCCATGGCGATTTCGAGCTGATTGTCCAAGGTCCAGCCATCGACCGCGTCGATCTCTTCCTGGAGCGTACCCATTTCGGCCATCAGTGCATCGAAGTCGGTGTCGGGACCGGGATCGCCCATCTCGTTGCTGATGGCGTTGAAGCGGTCGACCTTGTCGGCGACATCGCGCGCGCCGTCCTTGACGTTTTCGAGCACAGTCTTGCTCTCGTCGAGCTGCGGCTCCTGCGCCAGATAGCCGACCGAGATATTCTCGCCCGCCCAGGCTTCGCCCTGAAAGTCGGTGTCGATCCCCGCCATGATCTTCATCAGGGTGGATTTGCCCGCGCCGTTCGGGCCGACGATGCCGATCTTGGCACCCTGATAGAATTGCAGGTTGATGTTGGAGAGGACCGGCGCCTTGGCACCGGGGAAGGACTTGGTCATGTCCTTCATGACGAAAGCATATTGGGCGGCCATGGGTCGCGAATTCCTACGATGGGAGTTGAGTTGATGCGCAGGTAGCGAATGCAGGCGCGATATTCCAGTCTCCCCGCTGCGGAACGGGGATCCACGGCGCGGCGAACGATTCCCGAGCTTTAGCCTTTACCGGCAGTCAACTTGTCAGTCGCGCCCAGCCATCGCTTCGACACCATCGAAGCTATAGTCGATAAACTGTTCTCGAAGCGTCTTTTTCGACAATTTTCCGGTCGCGGTATGCGGTAGTTCGTCGACGAACTCGACCGCGTCGGGGAGCCACCATTTGGCGACTTGGTCGCGGATGCCTTCGATGACGTCGTCCGCGCTGGGATCTTTGCCTTCGCTCTTTACGCAAACAAGCAACGGCCGTTCGTCCCACTTGGGGTGGAAGATTCCGATGCAGGCGGCTTCGGCCACGCCGTCGACGCCGATGGCGGCGTTCTCGAGTTCGATCGAGCTGATCCATTCGCCGCCGGACTTGATGACGTCTTTCGAGCGGTCGGTGATCTGCATGGAACCGTCGGGATGCAGCGCGGCGACGTCGCCGGTCGAGAACCAATTGTCCCCGTCGACCGCAGGCTCGTCTGCCTTGAAATAGCGTTCGATGGTCCACGGTCCGCGGACCTGCAGATCGCCCGTCGCCTTGCCATCGCGCGGCAGGACCTTGCCGTCGTCGTCGACGATCCGCATTTCGATGCCGAAAGGCACCCTGCCCTGCCGCGCGGTATAATCGACCTGCTCCTCGTCGCTCATCTCGTCCCAGCCGTGCGGCTTGCCCGCGAGCGTGCCGATGGGTGACAGTTCGGTCATTCCCCAGGCGTGGCCGACCTCGACCCCGCGTTCGCGGAACCAGCGGATCATGGCGCGCGGCGCGGCCGATCCGCCGATCGTCACCATCTTGAGCGAACCGAGCTCGTCGCCGGATTTCTCGATATGGGCGATCATATCGACCCAGATGGTGGGAACGCCCGCGGAATGGGTAACCTTCTCCTCGCGGAACAGGTCGACCATGCGCTTGGCAGTGTAATCGGCGCTGAGCACCATCTTGCACCCCACCAGCGGGGCGGCCCAGGGAAGGCCCCAGGCATTGGCATGAAACATGGGCACGATCGGCAATGCGCAGTCGCGCTTGGCGAGATCGAAGCAGTCGGGCTGCACCTCGGCCAGCGCGTGGAGCATCATCCCGCGATGTTCGTAGATGACGCCCTTCGGATTGCCTGTGGTCCCGGAGGTGTAGCAAAGGCCGATGGGATCGCGCTCGTCCGCCTCGACCCATTCGAAATCTTCGTCGCCGTCCGCAATCCACTCTTCGAAGCTCGGGTCGCCTTCCCATCCCTCCGGCGGATCGTAGACGACGAAATGTTCGATGCTCGGCCATTTGTCGCGCATGGCGTCGACCAGCGGCTTCATCATGGCATCGTAGAGCATCACGCGATCTTCGGCATGATTGACGATGTAGGCGAGCTGTTCGGGAAAGAGGCGCGGGTTGAGGGTGTGCAATACACCGCCCATGCCGATCGTGCCGTACCAGCTGATCAGATGACGTTCATGGTTCATCGCCAGTGTTGCAATCCGGTCGCCCCGCTCGATACCAAGCGATTGCAGCTTGGACGCCAACTTGCGCGATCTGGTGGCGATTTCGGCCCAGTTGGTGCGCGTCATGCTGCCGTCGGCCCAAGCGGACACGACCTCGCGATCCCCATGTTCTCGGGCGGCATGGTCGACCAGCCGCATGACGTTGAGGGGCCAGTCCTGCTGGGTACCGAGGCGGATGGTCATGGCGTCACTCTCCTGAAGTGGGTTTGCCTTAATGAAGGGGCGATACCGCTAAGGCATCTGGAAGCCGGGCGGCATCTGGAGACCGCCGGTGGCTTTCTGCATTTCCTCTGCCGCGGCCTGATCGGCTTTCATCTTGGCATCGTTGAAGGCGGCGGCGACAAGATCCTCGAGCATGCCCTTGTCGTCGGGCTTCATCAGGCTGTCGTCGATCTCGACCCGAATGATGCGTCCTTTGGCGCTGGCGCGAATCTTGATCATCCCGCCGCCGGACGAACCCTCGACCTCGATCTTGTCGAGATTGGCTTGGGCGTTGGCGAGATCTTCCTGCGCTTTTTTCGCCATTTCCATGATGGCGTTCATGTCGGGCATTTCGGGCATTAGCTTGCGTCCTTTATGTCGGTGAGTTCGGCATCGGGGAAGGCGTCGGTTACCGCCTTCACCATCGGGGATTGCATGACGGCATCGCGGTCGGCCTGTTTCGCCATGACCGCTTGTTCGGCGAGGCTGGGGCCGCCCCCCTGCCGTTCAAGCGACACGGTCCACGCTCGGCCGGTCATTCCTTCGGCGGCCTTCGCCAACGAGCGCGCGAAATCGCCGTCGAGCGGAGCTTTCGGCTGAAGCGTCAGGCAGGGCGGATCGTATGCGACGACTCCCACCTTGTCATGCAGTTCGACGGCGAGCAGCGCGTTGGCCGTATCGCGGTCGATGAGGGCATGAAAATCGGCGAAGGTGGGCGGCAGTCCCGCGTGCGAACGGTCGGCGGTCGCGCGGGGCGGCGCTTCGGCCGGACTCTTCTGCGGTTCGGCGATCGTTGATGCGGCTGCGGGCGGCGCCCGAGTCGGGGCCGGTGCGAGATCTGGACTGGCATTGGCGGGCGCAGGGGGCGCCCTGCCCCCATTAAGCGCATCGATGACCGCACCGGGATCGGGCATCCCCGCTGCATGAACGGCGCGAAGCAAGGCCATATCGGCGGCTTCGCGCGGGTCGGGAGCGACCTCAACGTCCTTCAGCCCTTTCAGGAGCAATTGCCAAAGCGAATGCAGCTGGGGCCAGCCCATCGCTTCGGCGTCCGCGGCGATGGCGGCGCGTTCTTCCGTCGAGCGGAGGACGTCATCCTTGCCGCTGGCCTTGCGGCGGCTGATCGCATGGAGGCTGTCGAGCAGGCCGCGCATCAGGGAGGCAGGCTCGAGGCCCAGTTCGTGCGCCTCGTCGAGGCCCGCGAGCAGGCCCGCATCGTCGCCGTCCATCAGAAGATCGAGCAGCCGCCGTACCCGGCCGCGATCGGCAAGGCCGAGCATGTCGCGGACTTCGGCGGCGCTGACCTCCTTGCCGCCGTGTGCGATCGCCTGGTCGAGCAGCGACAGGCCGTCACGTACAGATCCTTCGGCAGCGCGCGCGATGATGGCGAGTGCGTCGGGCTCGACGGCGATGCCCTCTTTCTCGGCGATCCCCGCGAAATGGTCGGCGAGCTGATCGGCGGAGATGCGCCGGAGGTCGAACCGCTGGGTACGGGAAAGGACGGTCACGGGGACCTTGTCGACCTCGGTCGTGGCGAACAGGAATTTGACGTGGGGGGGCGGTTCCTCGAGAGTTTTCAGCAGGGCGTTGAACGCGCTTTTCGACAGCATGTGGACTTCGTCGATGATGTAGATCTTGTATCGCGCCGAGACCGAGGAATAACGCACCGCCTCGATGATCTCGCGCATGTCGTCGACGCCGGTGTGGCTGGCAGCGTCCATCTCGATCACGTCGATGTGGCGACCCTCGGCGATCGCCTGGCACGGCTCGCAGACGCCGCACGGGTGGATCGTCGGGCCGCCATTGCCGTCGGGACCGATGCAATTGAGGGCCTTCGCCATGAGCCGCGCGGTCGAGGTCTTTCCGACCCCCCTCACCCCCGTCATCAGAAAGGCGTGCGCGATGCGGTCACTTTCGATCGCGTTGGCCAGCGTGCGTACCATCGCATCCTGGCCGATCAGTTCGTCGAAGGTCGTCGGTCGATACTTGCGCGCGAGTACCTGATAGGCGGCATTCTCGGACGCCTGCGGCTGTTCGGGTTCGTCGAGGCCGAGGCCTGGCCCGGCGTCGATCTCGGTGGGAATGTCGGGCGAATCGTCGGTCACGTGCCGAGGCTAGCAGGACCGCGATGGCTTGCGTAGCGGCTTCCGGACTTCGTCGGGATCGGCGTCGACTACCCGGTCCAAGCGCAGGACAGAAACGCATGCGCCGTGACGGATGTATAGGGGTGGAAGCCGACGACCCGACCGAAACCGCTGTGGCTGCTCCCTTCCGGGCCTGACCAGGTTCACGGACAGATCGTCCGCCGACTTCCGAGACGCCATATGGCAATGCGGGCGCCGCGATGCAAGTCGGTCATGAACCCCTCCCAACCGGCTCGGACGGCCAGGCGCTCCGTTCCGAAGCAAGAGGCTAGGACTTGCTCCAGTCGGTATGCTTGCCGGGCATCCGGACGGTCAGCGTGCCGTCGGCAGGAACCTCCACTTGGCAGGCGAGGCGCGAGGTGGCGGTGACGTAGGGAGCAAAGTCGAGGAGGTCGTCTTCCTCCTCGCTCGCGGGCGGGAGGGCGGCAAAGTCCGCGGGGTCGACGACGACGTGGCACGTGGAACAGGCCATCGCCCCCTCGCACGTGCCTTCGAGCGGCTGACCGGCCGCTTGCGCGACGTCGAGAAGGCGCTTGCCGGGCGCGGCGTCCACCTCTCGATCGAGGCTGCCGTCGGTCTTGAGGAAACGGATGCAGGTCATTGTTTTTTGGCGCTTTGGTCGAGCTGTCGAAGGGCGTCGGCAAAGCGGTCGGGATCCGTATAGCGACCGAAGCCTAAACGGATCGAGCTTCGGGCCTCGCGGTCCGAAAGGCCGAGGGCGCGAAGGACGTGGCTCGGACGCCCCGATCCGCTGGCGCACGCACTGCCGAGCGAGAAGGCGATATCGCGATGGTCGGCGAAAAGGCGCGCTGCATCGAGCCCTTCGCGCCGCAGATTGAGGTTGCCGTGATAGCGGTGGTCGACGCTGCCGTTGAGGTGCCAGTCCGACAAAATGGTGCGCGCGATTTCCCACAGACTTTCGACGTGGGCACGATCTTTCTCGAAACGCTGCCGCGCCAGTTGCGCCGCCATACCGAAGCCGGCGCAGAGCGCGGGGCTCAGAGTCCCGGAGCGCATGCCTTTCTCCTGTCCACCGCCGTGGATCAGGGGTTCCGGCGTGACGCCGTCACCCAACCACAGTGCTCCAATGGCCTTGGGGCCGTGGATCTTGTGCGCGCACACGGCGATCATGTCGGGACCCTCGGGGATCGGCACCCTCCCCAAGCCCTGAACCGCGTCGCAGAGCATGAGCGCACCTGCCTCGTGCGCGATCGCCGCAATCTCGGCGACGGGCTGGATCACCCCGATCTCGTTGTTGACGAGCATCGCCGCGACCAGCGCGGTATCGGGACGGAGCGCCGATTTTACTCGATCCAGATCGACGATGCCGTCGGTCTCGACCGGTAGAACCGTGACGTCATGGCGTCGCCCCGCGAAGGCGACCGTGTCGAGCACGGCGGCATGTTCGGTCGCGAGCGTGACGATATGGGCGCGTTGCTCGGGCAGAATGCCGCGAATGGCCCAGTTGAGGCTTTCGGTCGCCGATCCCGTGAAGGCGAGCGTACCGGTGTCGCGGCCGAGCGTTTCCATGACCTGGTTGCGGGCAATCTCGATGGCGACGGCGGCCTCTCGCCCCGCGCGATAAGGGGCGTGGGGATTGGCGAACTTCTCGTCTTGCCACGGCTCCATTGCGGTACGCACCTCGGGAGCGAGGGGCGTGGTGGCCTGATAATCGAGGTAGATCACGCGGCGCGGGCGCGCTTCAGTATATTGTCGAGGCGGACCAGCAATTCATCGATGTCGGCCTCGCCCGTATCGGGGCCGAAGCTCACGCGAACGAAGGCTTCGTGGATTTGCGATTCCAGCCCCATTTCGCCGACGACACGGCTGCCCTTCATCGCTCCCGATGAGCAGGCCGAGCCGGCCGAGACGGCGACACCGGCCAGATCGAGTTGCACGAGCAAGGTCGGCGCCTTCGTGCCCGGAAAGGCGATTCCGCCGATCGTAGGAATGCGGGGGGCAGTCTCGGCAATAATGACGCCGCCCCGTTCTTTCACCGCGTTTTCAAGGCGTTGGCGGAGGGCTTCATGACGCGGCATCGCCTCGAAATAGCGCCCCGCTTCGAGCGCGGCGGCAAAACCGGCGGCTGCGGGCACGTTCTGCGTACCGCGCCGGTAGCCTTTTTCCTGGCCTCCCACGGGTTCGAGCATCGCGAGGTCCTTCACAAGCAGTGCGCCGATGCCGGGCGGACCGCCGAGCTTGTGGGCCGAGATGGCGATCATGTCCGCATCGGGCAGCGCGATCTTGCCCCCGGCCTGCGCCGCATCGCATAGGAGCAGTGACCCTGCGGCGTGAACCGCGTCGCGGATTGCGTCGATGGGTTGGATGACGCCGGTCTCGTTATTCACGAGTTGAACGCCGACGAGCGCCGGATCGCCGTCCAGAGCGTCGGCAAGCGTGTCCATGTCGACGATGCCATCTCGGTCGACCGGCAGCTTGACGGCGTCGTTGCCGAAATTCGCCGGAACGACGTCATGTTCGGTCGCGCCGAAGATTCGCCGCGGTACCCGAGCGTTTCGGGCGGCCAGCGCAATCGCCTCGCTCGCGCCGCTGGTGAAGAGGAGGTCGTGATCCCAATTTAGCTTTCGCTTGATCGTGCGGCGGGCATCTTCGAGGATCTTGTGGCAGCCGCGCGCCTCGGCATAGGGGCTGTTGGGATTGGCCCAGCAATCGAAGGCCGCCGTCACCGCGGCGCGCGCTTCGGGATGCAGCGGCGTGGCGGCGGCATGGTCGAAATAGAGCCGTTCGATGGTCATTGGATCCCCTCTTGCGCGTGGCGACTCGCGATTGCGCCGCGCGATTGCGCCTCTATATAGGGCACACGCGCACGGATCGCCTCTTTCGTGCAACTTTGTATCATAGCCAAGGTCATCCCATGCCTGAAGTGATTTTTCCCGGACCCGAGGGCCGTCTCGAAGGCCGTTTCACCCCCGGTCCGCGGCCGCGTGCGCCCGTCGCCCTGATCCTGCATGCCCATCCGCAGGCCGGCGGCACGATGAACAACCAGATCGTCCAGATGCTGCACAAGGATTTCGTGCGGCGCGGGTTCGCGACCTTGCGGTTCAACTTCCGCGGCGTCGGGAAGAGTCAGGGGACGTTCGACAATGGCATCGGCGAGTTGTCGGACGCGGCCAGCGCGCTCGATTGGGTCCAGCAGGTTCACCCGGAGGCCGAGGTGACGTGGGTCGCGGGGGTCAGTTTCGGCGCGTGGATCGGGATGCAGTTGCTGATGCGCCGCCCCGAAATCCGCGGATTCATTTCGATCGCTCCGCCCGCGAACATGTACGATTTCAGCTTCCTCGCCCCCTGCCCCGCCAGCGGCATCATCATCCAGGGCACGGCCGACGAGGTCGTCACGCCGCAGGGCGTGCAGAAGCTCGTCGACAAGTTACGGACGCAGAAGCACATCACGATCGAACACAAGGAAATCAAAGGCGCGAACCATTTCTTCGCGGACGAGATTCCGGAGCTGTTCAAGGAAATCGACACCTATCTCGACTATCGCCTAGACCCGGATTGCCCGATCCGCTGATCGTCTAGACCGTCCAGATCAGCACGTTGGCGACGAGGATGATCGCCATCGCCACCATCAGCCAGCCGCGCTGGCGGGTCTGGCGATCAGGTTTGCGCACCTGCGAGAGGCCGACGGCGCCCAGCAGGAAAGCGGCGACCATGGCGAACGACAGGGCGGCGGTGGCAAGCGGTGGCATCGTTTCCCCGGAAGTTCATGCTTTCTTTACCCTCTCGCGTCTATTCGCGGTGGGCATGGCAACGACTAGCCCCGAAGTTCGGCTCGAGGAAGCCTTCGAACGGATCGAGGAGACGATCCTGCCCTGCATCTCCATGATGCTGGAAACGCTGCTCGATGCCTCCGCGGGCATGGAGGAAGCCGATCCCAAGGCATTGGCCGCCGAACTGCAGATCCTCGCTGCGGAACTAGAAGAATTGATCCAGGCGGTCGAACGGTCCAGTCCGGCGCGGATGGATCCCGGCCCCTATCGCGCCCAGGTAGCCTAGCGGTTTTCGTAGCTCCGACGATTAGTCGCGCGCGACCAATCGGTCATGTAGCGCCGGATCGACGTTGCCGCCACTGACGATCGCGATATCGCCGTCTCGCGGTTCGATCACCCCTGACAGAAGCGCAGCAAGTGCGACCGAGCCACCCGGCTCGACGGTCTCGGCGCATCGCTCGTGCGCCCATCGAACCGCCTCCCGTACCGACGCTTCGCTCACTTGAACGCCGCGCGCGCCCGCGTCACGCAGAATGGCGACGGTAGCCTCGGCGGGGCGGAAGGTCTGAATGGCGTCGCACAGGGTGAGTGGCGGGTCGTCGCCGACCGACTGCGGCGTGCCGGCCGCGATACTGCGCGCCATGTCGTCCCAGCCGACCGGTTCGACCACCACGATTTCCGCTTCGGGACATGCCAGCGCAATCCCTCCCGAAAGCCCACCGCCTCCGCAACAGACGAGGATCCGCTCGACGGGCTCGTCGGACTGTTCGAGAAGTTCGAGGCCGACCGTCCCCTGCCCTGCGATGATGAAGGGATCATCGAAGCTGGGGACGAGCGTGGCGCCGGTGTCCGCGGCAATCCGCGCGGCAATTTGCTCGCGGCTTTCGGTCATTCGATCGTAGGTCACGATCCGCGCGCCTTCGGCTCTGGTCGCCTCCAGCTTCACCCCGGGCGCATCGACCGGCATGACGATCGTGGCACGGATGCCGAGCCGCCGAGCGGCGATGGCGACACCGCGGGCGTGATTGCCGCTGGAAAAGGCGACGACGCCGCGAGCGCGTTCCTGGTCCGACAAGGCCAGCAATCGATTCGATGCGCCGCGCAACTTGAACGAACCGCCCGTCTGTCTGCTTTCCCACTTGATCCGTACGTTCGCATCGCCGATTGCGTGGGTTGTCAGCGGGGTGCGCTCGACCGCGCCCGCAATCCGCTTTGCGGCGTCTTTTACATCGTCGCGGGTCGGAACATTCATGGCTCGCTAAGCCTTTCATTGTCAAAGAGAAGTCGTTGGCTTGGCGCGGGGCGTTTCGTCGTCGGTGTTAAGCCACTTTACATCGCCATGGAAAGCGCCATATAGCGCGCCGGCTGCCCCATGGGACTTCCGCAAGGCAGCAAGTGTTGAACAGGCCGTAAGAGGCCGGACATTTCGGAGGTCCCGTGAATTGCACGACCATCATTCCGCGCTGGGGCTAGTCCAGGCCCGCAGGCCCATCCTTCCCGTTACCTTGATCCGTCCGCACGCGGCATTCCGCGCTGCGCGTTTCTTCGTCGAGAAGTTTCCGGGCAAAAGCCTTTATGCGGTAAAGGCCAATCCCGATCCCGACCTTCTCCACGTCCTCTGGGAAGCGGGCATTACCCATTATGACGTCGCGTCGATGGGCGAGGTTCGGCTCGTCAGCGAAACGCTTCCCGAGGCGACCCTGTGTTTCATGCACCCGGTCAAGGCCGAGGAAGCGATCGAGGAAGCCTATTTCTGCCACGGCGTGAAGACATTCAGCCTCGACAGCCTCGATGAGCTCGAGAAAATCCGCCGCGGTACGCGCGGGGCGACCGATCTCAACCTGTTGGTACGGCTGCGGGTGTCGTCGGACCATGCCAAGCTGAGCCTCGCTGCGAAGTTCGGTGCGGAGCCTGAAGAACTGACGCAATTGCTGATGGAAACGCGGCAGGTCGCCGATGCGCTGGGCCTGTGTTTTCATGTCGGAAGTCAGGCGATGAGCCCGGCGGCGTTCGGCGATGCGATGGAACGGGTCCGTCAAGCCATCATCGACAGCGCCGTGACGATCGACATCGTCGATGTGGGCGGCGGCTTTCCGAGCGCCTATCCCGACATGGAGCCTCCGGCCCTCGACGGTTTTTTCCAGATGATCCATGAAAAATTCGAGGATCTGCCGATCAGCTACTCCGCCGAACTGTGGGCCGAACCGGGCCGTGCTCTGTGCGCCGAATATTCGAGCGTCCTGGCGCGCGTCGAGCAGCGGCGAGGCGATACGCTCTACATCAACGAGGGCGCCTACGGGGCGCTCTTCGATGCCGCGCACGTGGGGTGGCGCTATCCTACCAGCCTCGTGCGCAGCGAACCGAGCGAGGCGCCCTTGAAAGGGTTTCGCTTCTTCGGCCCGACCTGCGACGACATGGACAAGATGGAAGGCCCCTTCTTCCTTCCCGACGACATCAAGGCGGGCGACTATATCGAGATCGGCATGCTCGGGGCGTATGGCAACGCGATGCGGACTGGGTTCAACGGCTTCGGCGTCGAGGACGTCGTTCGCGTGTCGGACGAACCGATGCTGACACTCTATGGCGCACGGCCGGAACCCGACGACGCCAGCAACGTCGTGCGCTTGTAAGCCGCGCATTCACCAAGATCACAAGGAGTCACGACATGAGCGATGACATCGCCACCCATCCGCACGAGGATCAGATCGACCGTCAGAAGAAGGCCGAGCTGTTGCAGAGCCCGGTCGAGCATATCGACATCACGTCGTTCGACGCGCGTCCCGTCATCGATGCGATGGGCAAGATGAGCTTCACGAGCCGTGACCTGGCCCGTGCCACGCGCATCTATAACCAGATGCTCGAGGACAAGGACTGCTCGGTCATCCTCGTCGTCGCCGGCTCGACCAGCGCGGGCGGTTGCATGGACCTCTATGCCGAACTCGTGCGCAACAACATGGTCGACGCCATCGTCGCGACCGGCGCCACGATCGTCGACATGGATTTCTTCGAAGGTCTTGGCCACAAACATTACCAAGCCCTTGAAATCCCCGACGACAAGGTGCTGCGCTCGCTTTACATCGACCGCATTTACGACACCTATATCGACGAGGAGGCGCTCCAGGATACCGATCATACGATCGCCGAGATCGCAAACAGCCTCGAGGCAAAGCCCTATTCCAGCCGCGCCTTCATCCGCGAGATGGGCAAGTATCTCACGAAGAACGGGAAGAAGGACAACAGCCTCGTCAAGCTGGCCTACGAATATGACGTTCCGATCTTCTGTCCGGCATTCGTCGATTCCAGTGCGGGTTTCGGTCTGGTGAAGCACCAGGTCGACCGAATGAAAGCGGGCGAGGACTACATGGTTCTCGACGCCATCGCCGATTTCCGCGAGCTCACCGATATCAAGATCAGGGCCGGGACCACGGGCCTGCTGATGATCGGCGGCGGTGTTCCGAAGAACTTCGCGCAGGACACGGTCGTATGCGCCGAAATCCTCGGCCACGAGGACGTGGAAATGCACAAATATGCGGTCCAGATCACGGTCGCGGACGTGCGCGACGGGGCATGCAGCTCCTCGACGCTTCAGGAAGCCTGTAGCTGGGGCAAGGTGGATACCGCGCTCGAACAGATGGTGTTCGCCGAAGCGACGAGCGTCCTGCCGCTCCTGGCCAGCGACGCCTATCATCGTGGGCATTGGAAGGAGCGCACCAAGCGCGCCTTCGCGAAGATGTTCGACTAGCCGATACTTCCTACGCTAAGGAGCCCCCCGCAAGATTTGTTGCGGGGGGCTTTTCAATGGACATTCCATATTCGCTGATCGCGCCGATGGTGGCGTTGGTGGCATGGACGATCGTCGTCCTGTTCTGGGCGATCATTCGGATACAGACGGCCGCGCGGCGGCCGCATTCGGGCTTCGACGTCAACAAGATGCCTGCCGGCACCCGCGCGCGAGATGTCGAGGAGCATCTGCCGCGCGAGGCGAGCTGGCCGCGCCAGAACTACGAGCATCTCGTCGAGCAGCCGACGTTGTTCTACGCCATCGTCACGGCGCTCGCCCTGATGCAATCCGATCATTGGCTGAACGTCTCGCTGGCGTGGGGTTACGTCGGTTTCCGCATCATCCACTCGCTTCAGCAGATCTTCGGCAAGGTCCGCGCCATCGGCTTCGTGGGATCGAGCCTGTGCCTGATCGCACTGACGGTCCACGGAGCGATCGAGGTCGTCTATCACCTCTAGCGCGAGAAGCGGCTGACCAGTTCGACATGAGTGGACCAGCGGAACTGTCCGACCGGTTTCACCCAATCGAGGCGATAGCCCCCTTCCACGAGAATGGCGGCATCGCGGGCAAAGGTACCCGGATTGCAGCTGACGAACGCGATGGTTGGAACCGCGCTGGCCGCGAGTTGCCGGCATTGCGCCTCCGCTCCCGATCGGGGTGGGTCGAGAATGACGGCGGTAAAAGGATCCAGCTCCTTTGTGTCGTAGGGGCGACGGTAAAGGTCGCGATGCACGGCCTCGGCCGGACGACCCGCGCGCCGCGCCGCCTGCATCAAGGCGACGACCGCATCTTTGGCGGCTTCTGCGGCCTCGACCGGTCGGTTCTGCGCGAGTGCGAAGGTGCCAAGCCCGGCAAAAAGATCGAGGATAGGCCCTGGACTTTGCGCTAGCGCGTCGTCGACGCCTGCGATCAGTGCCGCCTCCCCGTCGGCCGTGGCCTGAAGGAAGCTGCCTTGCGGAAAGGGCACCGCGACCCCGCCAAGCGTCATCGTCACCGGTTGCGGCTCGTAGCGAGGTTCGGCTCCGTAGCCGTCATCGACCGATAGCCGAGCCAGTCCATGATTGGCGGCAAAAGCAGGAAGCGCCTCGGCGGCTTCCAGCCCATCGGTATCGATGCCGCCCAGCATGAGGTCGATGCCCTGGTCGGTGAGCGTCATCTGGACACGGCCCGATCGACGTGGCGGCAGAAGAACGGCCAGAAGCGCACGAAGCGGGTCGAGCATCGCGAACAGCTCGGGCGCCAACACATGACATTCGCGCATGTCGACGATCTGATGGGACTTTTCCCGGGTGAAGCCGATCAGCACGGACTTTCCGAGCTTGAGGGCCTTCAGGTCCGCGCGGCGACGGGATCGCGGCGGAGAGACATGGGCGGAAAGGACATCGGTTTCGATGCCCTTCTGCTGGAGCGCACCCATGACGCGGTCGCGGCAGAATTCGGCGTAGGCTTCGTCGGTCAGATGCTGGAGCTGGCAGCCGCCGCATTGCGGAAAATGATGGCACGGCGGTTCGCGATAGCCGCCGCCCCGTTCGACGACCCGGCCGTCTTCGACACGGTCGCCGGGCGCGGCAAGCGGAACATATGTCCCGGCGTCGGTCACACCGTCGCCACGCCCCGCAATGCGGACGATCCGCTCGCTCACAGGACGGCCGGCAGAGCGGCGATCAGGTCGTCGGCGATGAGGGGATGGCGGCACGCCTCGGCCGCGCGGCCGTGGAGCCAGACTCCTGCGCAGGCCGCGTCGAACGCATCCATGCCCCGAGCCCGCATGGCCGCGATCATCCCCGCGAGGACATCTCCCGTCCCGGCGGTCGCAAGTGCGGCCGGCGCGGGCGGGGCAAAACCCAGACGACCGTCGGGGGCGGCCACGAGCGTGTCAGGCCCCTTGTAGACGACAACATTGCCGCAACGCTGCGCAGCGATCAGCGCCCGATCGGCCTTCGATCCATCGATCTCGCCGAACAGCGAGCGGAACTCGCCCTCGTGCGGGGTGATGATTGCGTCGTGACCCTGAAGACGCTCGGGCTCGCCGACGTGTCCGAGCGCATCCGCATCGAGGACGAGCGGATGGGTCTTGGTCAGCGCGACGGTCAATAACGGCGGAATGTCGCCCATTCCCGGCCCCAGGAGCAGACAGCCGATGCGCTCGTCGTCGAGGGCGCCAGCATCCTCGGTCTGAACGATGCTGCTGGGCAGGTTGTCGATTATTCGGCTCGTCGAGACGCGGACATATCCGGCCCCTGCCCGCGCCGCGGCATGCGCGGACAGTGCGATCGCGCCCGGCATCGCGCCCGACAGGCAATGGACCATTCCGGTATCGAACTTGTGGCCGAGCGGATCGCCTTTGGGCAGGTCGGGACGTTCGATCTCGAACCAGTCGCTTTCCGGCTCGAGACCGAGGGGTGCGATGGCGACCCGGCCGCAGGACTGCATCGCCGGCGCCAACCGGTGCGCAGGCTTCATCGCGCCGAGCGCGAGCGTGAGGTCGTAAGGCCCGAGATCGGAGAGCGTTTCGCCCGTATCGGCTACGACGCCCGACGGCAGGTCGCAGGCGATACGGCGATCCGCTGCACCCAGAAGCCGCCGAGCAGGATTTGCGACATCCTCCTCGATGGGTCGTGACAGGCCGGTGCCGAACAGGCAATCGATGACCAGATCGGCAGTTTCGGTATCGGAAGCGAACATTTCGGTCGGGCCCGCCCAGTCGCCGGCCGCGGCCTTGGACGTGTCGGTTCCCGGTTCGCCGGTGCGAACGATCCGCACGGAGGCCCCGGCGTCGGCCAGCGCTCGAGCAGCGACGTAGCCGTCTCCGCCGTTGTTGCCGGTGCCCGCGAGTATGATCGTGTCGCGAGGTCCGAACATCGCTAGCGCGGCTTGCGCCAGCGCGAGACCCGCGCGTTCCATGAGCGCGCGTTCGTCGGTTTCGGCATCGAAGGCCGTCTGTTCGAGCCGGCGCATTTCGGCGGCGGTAAGAATGGGTCGGGTCATGGGCGCGGCCTTAGCGCAGGCGGGTCGCCATGTGCCACCATTCTCCGCGCATCCGCGCTGCGGCGGCATCGCGTGCCTCGATGCTGTCGAACAGGCCGAAGCATGTGGCTCCGCTGCCCGACATGCGGGCGAGATCGACGCCGTCCTGTTTGCGCAGCCATTCGAGCACGTCGCCGACGACAGGCGCGATCGCGCGGGCGGGTGCCTCCAGATCGTTGCGTCCTTCGCGCCAGCCGTCGCCAAGAGGACCGCGATCCTTGCCGTCCCAGCCTGCAAACACTTGCGGCGTCGCCAGTGCGACGCGCGGATTGACGAGCAAGACGGGTGTCCCGGACAGGTCGGGCAGGTCGAGGGGAACGAGCCGCTCCCCTACCCCCTCGCCTCGGGCGGTCATCGACAGCAGACACGCCGGGACGTCGGCGCCCAGTGTCGGCGCCACATCCTGTGCGTGGGCCGGATCAAGTTTCCAAAGCGAGGTAAGCAATCGCAACGTCGCGGCTGCATCGGCCGACCCGCCGCCGAGACCGCTGGCGATCGGCAGCCGCTTATCGAGATTGAGAGCCGTATGATGAGGTTTCGGCTGATGCCGCGAGAGGGCGGACCATGCCCTCTCGACCAGATTGTCATTGGAGCCGAGCTCCGCGCCGAAAGGGCCCTCGGTTTCCAGCGTAAAGCCGGGCGCCGGGGCTGACACGCTGGTCCCCGTTATCCAATCGCCGTCGGTACAGAAGGCGAAGAGAGTTTCCAGTTCGTGATAGCCATCCTCGCGGCGGGCACGGACGTGAAGGGCGAGGTTGAGCTTGGCGGGCGCGGGTTCGCGCAGGGGGACGGGCGCTTCAGGGCGCGGCGTTGGCAGGCGCGAGGCCATAAGCGATCTTGTCCTCGATACGTGTTCGCGCGGCGTCTTCGTCGGCATAGACGAGCGCTGCGTTCCAGGCGAAGCGCGCATCCATACGGTGACCCGCCGCGAACAAGGCATCGCCATAATGTTCGTGAATTTCGGGATCGGACGGTGCCTGTTGGCTTGCTCGGGCGAGCGCCTCGATCGCGCCGTCGACATCCCCGATCTTGTAGAGCGCCCAACCGAGACTGTCGGTGATGGCGGGGCTGTCGGGCGAAAGTGCGCTGGCCTTGCGAATGAACGCCGAGGCCAATCCCGTGTCCTCGCCTGCTTCCAGCATCGCATAGCCGAGATAGTTCAGAACGAGCGGTTGATCGGGGGCTAGGGCGAGCGCGTGCTGGAACAACGAACGGGCGGCGGGCCATTCGTCTGCCTGTTCGCGCTGGGCAGCTTCGAGGAAATAGAGCTGCCAATCGTCCCGGCGATCGCCACGGGCATAGGCGTAGGCATCGGCGGCGTCGGCATGATTGCCCGCTGCCGAAAGCGCGTCACCCAGACGCGCATGATCGCCCGGTGTAGGCCGGTCGCTGGCGGCCAGTGCAGCGCGGGCGACGCGGACGGCATCCGCGGGCCGGTCGGCGGCAACGAGCGCTTGGACCTCGCTGTCGCGGGCCTGACTGGCGAGCAAGGAGGACGGAGGGATCGCACCGTAGAGCGCGAGTGCCGCATCGGGGCGACCCGCTTGCGAGAGGAGAGCGCCCGTCAGGATGGCGGCATAGTCGTTATCGGGAGCAGCGGCGCGGGCGACCTGCGCGAGCAGCAGCGGCATCTCGCCCTGGTTACCGCTTCGCACGATGTCGAGCGCGATACCGAGCAGCAGTTCGCTCAAGGCTTCGGCAGGGGTGGCGACCGCCATGTCCAGCGGTTCGTCGGCGTCGATACGGCTCCGCGCGCGCTCGAGAATGGGGTCGGTACCGCCCAGGATGGCGGTCGCGAGGTCGGGGCGACCGAGGGTGGCGAAGCGATCGGCGAAGGCAAGCTTCAACCGTGTCTCGCGCGGGCCGGCCGCCGACAGCGCGGGGTCGGTCCATCGCGCGGCCTCTTCGACATCGCCTGCAGCGAGGTAGAGGAATGCTGCCTGCTCGGCTTGCTGCCGGAACAGGGCGCGTTCCTCGGGCAGGCCGGCGATCCGGCGGGCGGCGCGCCGGGCATGGTCGGTCGAGCGCGTCTCGGCGTCGATCCAGCCGCGCACGAACGGTTCGATGAAATCGAGGCCGATCCGCGCGTCCTCGTCGATGAGGATCGACAGCGCCTCGCCATATTCCTGTTCGCGCAACGTGTCGGCGAGTTGCAGCAGTCGCAGGTCGAGGCCGAATTCGTCGGGCGATGCACTCGAGCCCGCAATCTGGCGGGCAAGATCGAAGCGGCCCGCGGCGATGGCGGCGGACGCGGCGCGTTGCTCCATCTCCGCGTCGGGTGCGGTACTGGCCCGGACCCAGTCGACATAACGTTCGGCGGCGCGGTCCTGCTGACCCAGAAGATCGGCGGCGCGGGCGTCGACGTAGTGATCGAGCGGCCCCGACGGCTCGACGAAGCGCAACCGAAGTTGCTGCGCTTCGGCTGGCTCGGCAAGGCCCGCCACCAGCGCGGCGGCCATCAGAATCCTACATGTTAGGATAATTGGGGCCTCCCCCGCCCTCGGGCACAACCCAGTTGATATTCTGGGTCATGTCCTTGATATCGCAGGTCTTGCAGTGGACGCAATTCTGCGCGTTGATCTGCAATTTGGGATTACCTTCCTCCTCGCCGACGATCTCGTAGACGCCCGCGGGACAATAGCGCTGCTCGGGCGAGGCGAAGACATCGTAATTCACCTGGATCGGGACCGTGTCGTCCTTCAACGTCAGGTGAACCGGCTGATCCTCCTCATGATTAGTGTTGGAGAAGGACAGGTTCGTCAGCTTGTCGAATGTCAGCTTGCCGTCGGGTTTGGGATATTCGATCGGCTGCGCATGCGCGGCCGGTTTCATGTGAAGATGATCGGGGGTGTGCTTCAACGTCCACGGCGTCCCGATCTTCAGATGGTTGAGCCACATGTCGGCCCCCGCGAGAACGGTGCCTAGCTTCCCGCCCGCCTTGGCAACCCACGGCTGCGAATTGCGGACCTTCTTGAGCTCCTCGCCGATCCAGCTCGAACGGACGGCGGGCTCGTAGCCTTCCAGCACGTCGTGCTGGCGGTCCGCTCCTAGCGCCTCGGCGACATGTTCGGCCGCGAGCATCCCCGATTTCATCGCGGTATGATTGCCCTTGATGCGCGGCACGTTGACGAAACCGGCGCTGCAACCGATCAGCGCGCCGCCGGGAAAGGCGAGCTTCGGGATCGCCTGCCACCCGCCCTCGTTGATGGCGCGCGCGCCGTAGGCGACGCGGCTGCCGCCTTCGATTTCGGCGCGGATATCGGGATGCGTCTTCCAGCGCTGGAATTCGTGATAGGGCGACAAATAGGGATTGTCGTAGTCGAGCGCGACGACGAAGCCGAGCGCCACTTGACCATTGTCCTGATGATAGAGAAATCCGCCGCCCCAGGCGTCGTCGAGCGGCCAACCCTGCGTATGCACGACCTTGCCCGGCTCATGCTTGTCGGCAGGAACGTCCCACAACTCCTTGATTCCAATACCGTAGACCTGCGGACCCGATTCCGCTCGCAGATCGAAGATATTGGTGAGTTCCTTGGTCAGGTGGCCGCGCACCCCTTCGGCGAAGAGGGTGTATTTGCCGTGCAGCTCCATGCCGGGTTGATAATCGGGACGCTTCGATCCGTCGCGCGCGATCCCCATGTCGCCGGTCGCGACGCCCTTCACCTTGCCGTCGTCGTCGAACAGCACTTCGGCGGCGGCAAAGCCGGGAAAGATTTCGACCTCCATTCCCTCGGCGACCTCGGCGAGCCAGCGGCAAAGATTGGCGAGGCTTCCGGTATAGGTGTCGCGATTGTGCATGAAGCTGGGCAGGAAGAGGTGCGGAATGCCCATCTTTCCGGTGTCCGACAAAATCCAGTGATGGTTGGACGTCACCTTGATCTTGAGCGGGCAGTCCTCCCGTTCGCGCCAGTCGGGCAGGAGTTCGTCCAGGGCCTTCGGATCGATGACCGCGCCCGAGAGGATATGCGCGCCGACTTCGGAGCCTTTTTCCAGCACGACGACGCTGATGTCGCGCTCCTGCTCGGCGGCCAGCTGCTTCAGCCGGATCGCGGCGCACAGGCCCGCGGGCCCCGCACCGACGATCACGACGTCATATTGCATCGATTCCCGTTCGCTCATTCGCTCTTATCCCTTGGTCGCGCATTGCGTTCGTTTCGGCTTATCCGTGCAGTGCCAACGAATTGACCGCGCCGTCAACATCGCCAATCGTGCGGGGCGAATGGGCGAGGGAACGAGAATCGATCCGCGAGAGGCGGCGGCGCTACTGGACTGGTGGCGCCAGGCAGGGGTGGATGCGGCGGTCCAGTCGCCCGCTCCTACGTGGCGTTCGCTGGGGAAATCGCCGGTCCCGGTGGCGGTGGAAGCTCCCGCCGCGGCCCCGGTTCCGGCATCGGACACACGGCCAGAGCCGCCGGCGCGCAACGCTTCGCCGTCGCCCGACCTCCCCGATGATGCAAAGTCCATCGCCAGTTGGCTCAAGACGCGCTCTGAACGGCTCGGTGCCCAGCATGTCGGCGCGGCGCTGTCCCCCGACACCGGGCTGGCAGTCATTGCCGCCCGCCCGGTGGAAGCAGAAACGGGGATCGGCGCGGCCCATGCGCCATTGCTCGCGGCGATGCTGCGCGCGATCGGCCAAGAGGGTGCACCCGTCGTCTTCCTCGATCCCGCTTTCCGGGAAGGACAGTCCGAGCGCGAACCGGTCGAGCCGGACCTAGTCGACGCCATGAAGCGCCTGATCGCCACGCACCGACCCGGCCGTCTCCTTTTCTTCGGCGATGGCGCGGCGCGCGCAATGCTCGGCGAACCGCTTGCCAAGGCGCGCGGCAAGTCACATCGCATCGAGGGGGTCCCGGCGGTAGCGACCTTTCACCCCCGCTGGCTGATGGATCGACCACAGGACAAACGGCTCGCGTGGGAAGACCTGCAGATCTTGATGGAGAACGAATGACGCGTTTGGTGATGGCGGCTCTGGCCGCATCGGTCCTGTCGGCGACCCCGACGCTGGCGCAGGACGCCGACCCGCTCGCGCCTCGTCCGCAGGAAGCGACGCCGCCTGCCGACGCCTCTCCGGCGCAGGTGCCGGTCAGGCTCGAGCGCGACTGGCCGTCCATCCTCAACGCCATTTCGCGGCAGCAATGGGAGGTTGCTCGCCAGTCCATCGCGGCGATGGATCGAAGCGACCCGCTTCACGACTATGCGTTGGCCGAGCTCTATCTCGCGGCCGGGTCGCCGCGGATCGACGGGCCATCGGCGGCGCGGGTCGCCGAGCGGTCTGCGGAATTGCCACAGGCCGGGGCGCTCGCCCGCATCGCGGCGGATCGCGGCGGCGATACGGTGCGCGTCCCGGGCGAACGAACGCTAGTTACCTTGGGCGGAGCGCCGCGGCGCTATCGTGCCCGATCGGTGGGCGGCGCACAGGTAGAAAATCTGCTCGCGCAGCTCGGCCCCGCAGTCGAGGCCGACGACGGTCGAGCCGGCGAAGAAATCTATCGGGCGGCCGTCGAAACCGGCGGCCTTTCGGGCGAGGCCTGGGCTGAGATATCGCATCGGGTGGCGTGGATCTATTACGTTGCCGGCGACATCGCCAACGCGCGGAGGATCGCGCTCGAGGGGTTGTCCGCAGGGACTGCGGAGTGGCGCGCGCAAAGCGCCTGGATCTTCGGGCTGTCGAGCTGGCGGCAGAACGATTGCATCAGTGCCGCGACAGGATTTCGCCTTGCGGCCCTTGGCACGCGCGACCGCGAACTGGGTGCCGCCGGACATTATTGGACAGCCCGCGCGAACCAACGCTGCGGTAGGGCCGAGCGTGTCGCGCAAAGTTACCGTGCAGCCGCCGTTGATCCGGAAACCTTCTACGGACAGCTGGCGCGCGAACGACTGGGCGAACCGCGGGCGCTGCCGGTACGCGTGCAGGATCCCTCTCCCACCGAAGAACGCGCGGTAGCGGCTCTTCCCAATGTCCAGCGCGCTAGATCGCTGGCGGCAATGGGTCGGCGAGCGGAAGCCGAAGCATTGCTGCGGCATCAGGCGCGGATCGGGGATCCGGCCCAGCACCGGCTCCTGGTCGCGGAGGCGGCGGAACTCGGCCTGGGCGTCCAATATTTTCTCGCTACCAACGCACCGCGCGGGACGCTGCTCAATGCGCGCGACCGCTATCCCGCCCCGGATTACACGCCCGACAATGGCTGGCGGATCGACCCGTATCTGGCTTTCTCGCACATCATTCAGGAAAGCGATTTCCGCGAGACCGTGGTCAGTCCCGCCGACGCCGTCGGTCTGATGCAGGTACGGCCGGGGACCGCGCGCGACACGGCCCGGGCGCGGGGCGAGACGGTCACGGCCGATCAATTGAAGCGGCCGCAGACCAATATCGATCATGGTCAGGCGTTCATCCAGCAGATGCGAAGCAATCGGGCGACGGGCGACGAGTTGATGCGGATCATCGCGGCCTACAACGCGGGGCCGGTCCCGGTCGCGCGGTGGGCGAGCATTCCGGGCGAAGATCCGCTGTTGTGGATGGAGAGCCTGCCCTACTGGGAAACGCGCTTCTACATCCCCGCGGTCCTACGCAACTATTTCGTCTATCACGCCGAGGCTGGAACAACTCCGCCCGCGCTGGTCGATCTGGTTCAGGGACGCACACCGAGGTTCCCCGCCAGATAGCATAGATGTTCTTGTTCTGTTCTTATTGGTTCGATAGCATGGACGTATGCCGATCGAATCGACCAAGGGCCGCGGGGCGACCCGGAATGCCACCCCCACCCGCTTCAATCTGAAGGAACATGTCGCCGACGGCGACTGGCTGGACGAGGTCGAACGGGTCGACGGGGTCGCCCCTCGCCGGACAACGGTGACGATCGAGCGGCCGAAGACCATCCTTACCAAGAACAGCTCGCCCGACATCGGTTTCGACCGGTCGGTCAACGTGTTCCGAGGGTGCGAGCATGGTTGCATTTATTGTTTCGCGCGGCCGACGCATGCCTATCACGATCTGTCGCCGGGAGTGGATTTCGAAAGCCGCCTGTTCGTCAAACCCGACGCCGCGCGGTTGTTGCACGAGACGCTGGGTCGCAAGGGCTACACCGCCAGGCCGATCGCGATGGGGACGAACACCGATCCTTATCAGCCGATCGAGGAGCGGTGGCGGGTGACACGTGCGGTGCTCGAGACGCTGACCGAGCTCGATCACCCGTTCACGATCACGACCAAGTCGGATCGGGTGGTCCGCGACCTCGACCTTATCGCTCCCGCAGCGCGCAAGGGGTTGGCGGCGGTGGCGCTGTCGGTAACGAGTCTCGAATCGAAGACGCATCGAACCCTCGAACCGCGCGCACCGGCGCCTGCCAAGCGATTGGCCGCGATCAAGGCGCTGGCCGAGGAAGGGGTACCCGTCTACCTTTCGATCTCTCCGGTCATTCCGCACATCACCGACATGGAGATGGAAGCGATCGTCGCCGCCGGCGCGAAGGCCGGTGCGCGCAGTGCCTTCTTTCTTCCCGTTCGTTTGCCGCACGAGGTAGCGCCTTTGTTCAAGGCATGGCTGAAGGAACATTATCCCGACCGGTCGCGAAAGGTGATGGCGACCATCCGCGACCTGCGCGGCGGGCGCGATAACGATCCCAATTTCTTCTCCCGCCTGCGCGGCACCGGTGTCTGGGCGGAACTTTTCGCCAAACGGTTCGACAAGGCGTGTCGCGATCACGGCCTCAGCCGCGAGAAGTTCCGTCTGAACTGCGCGCTTTTCCGCCCGCCGCAGGGCGACCAGATGCGGTTGCTCTAGTCAGGCCGGAAAGAGCCGTTTAGCGTCGCGCGCCATGACCAAGATGCTCTCGCGCTTCGCGCTCGCCGCCGCTCTCGCCAGCACCTCCCCCGCCCTTGCGCAGCAAGCCTCGCCCGAACGGCAGTCGGACGCGGTCGCCGCGGCGACCAACCAGTTGCGTTCGCAGGACCTCCCCTATGACGCGCGGGCGCTGGAATTGGGCCGAGCCGCGATGGACGACGAACTGGCATGGGACATCCTAGAAGGACTGACGACCGAAGTCGGACCGCGCCTGGGCGGCACCCCGGCCGAACAACGGGCGCGCGATTGGTCGGTTCGCCGTCTGAACGAAATCGGTTTCGCCAATGTCCGGGTCGAGGAATTCCAGATGCCGACGTGGGTTCGCGGTGCCGAGAGCGGAAGGATCGTCGCTCCTTTCCCGCAGGAGCTGGTGTTGACGGCGCTGGGCAATTCGGGCGCAACCCCTGCCGAGGGATTGACCGCCGAAGTCGTCGGATATGAGGATTACGCCGCATTCCTCGCCGATGCGCCGGCGAACCAGTCGGGCAAGATCGTTTTCATCTCCAACAACATGCCGCGCAACCAGGACGGGTCGGGATATTCCATGCCCTTCGGAGCACCGCGCTGGGTCGGGCCCAACGAAGCCGCCAAGCGCGGCGCCGCGGCAATCGTCGTGCGCTCGATCGGCACCGACAACAATCGAACACCGCACACCGGCAACACCAATTTCGACGAGGGTGTGGCCCCTATCCCCGCCGCCGCGCTCGCCGCGCCCGATGCGGAGCAGTTGATGCGCGCGCTCGATCGCGCGAACGGGCCGGTGCGGATGCAGCTGGTGCTGACGCCGCGCCATATCGGGATGCAGACATCCGGCAACGTCATCGCCGAGGTCCTGGGCCGCGATCCCGATGCCGCAAAGGTGCTGGTCGCCTGTCACCTCGACAGTTGGGACAATGCACCGGGCGTGTTCGACGATGGCGCGGGCTGCGCGATCGTGGCAGCGGCCGCCAAGCGGATCATGGACGCCGGGAGGCCGGAGCGGACCATCGAGATCGTCTGGTACGGCGCCGAGGAAGTCGGCATCTGGGGCGGGCTCGATTTTGCCGAGCGCCATGACGGTACCGACTATCACGTCGCGGCGGAAAGCGACTTCGGTGCCGATCGGGTCTGGAAAGTCACGACCGATCTGGGCGCGGATCGGCGTGCCGAGGCAGACCGGCTGCGGGCAACGCTGGCACCGCTCGGGATTGCGTCGGGCGAATATGATCAGGCGGGGGGCGCCGACATCGGTCCGCTGCGCGCCGAAGGAGCGCCCGGTGTCTCGCTGCGACAGGACGGTACGCGCTACTTCGATTTGCACCACACCTCCAACGACACGCTCGACAAGGTCGATCCCGAGCAGCTGAAGCAGAATGTCGCCGCGTGGACGGCGATGCTGGCGGTCATGGCGGGCCCGGTCGAATAGCCGTTACGGAGCCTTTCCGATCGGTTCGGCGTTACATCTTGCGATCATCTTTGCATGAAAGGATTGAGCCATGCGTCTTACAAGTTTTGCCCTTCCCGCCCTCCTCTTGCTCGGAGCGTGCAGCGTCAGCACCGATGACGAGGACAACAGCCTGACCGTCGACGTCGACGGCGACGAGGTGAACGAAGCTGTCGACGATGCCGGGACCATCGCACGCGACGTCGGCAATGATATTCAGGAAGGCGCCGAGAACGCCACCGATCGTGCTCAGGCCGAGATCAGCCAGGAAGCCGATGAGGCCGAGGCGGAATTGGACGCCGAGGCCAACGAAATCGAGTCCGGTGTCGAGGGCCATTCTCAGAACGACCAATAAGCCGCTGGTTCGTCGCGGTTCGACCTGATAGAGGCTTCGCGACCTCGGGGAGTGGCGCAGCCTGGTAGCGCATCTGCTTTGGGAGCAGAGGGTCGCAGGTTCGAATCCTGTCTCCCCGACCATGCCTTCCCTTTCGGCGCGCGGCCAAAGAAGGTGGTAGGCGCGGCAGGACTTGAACCCGCAACCAAGCCGTTATGAGCGGCCGGCTCTAACCAATTGAGCTACGCGCCCCCACGCCTCCCCTAGCGAGCGACGGTCGCCGCGCCAAGCGTCAGTCGGCGCGAACGAGGCTAAGCGTGAGATGTCTATCGTCGATGACGAGGTCGCCCCCGGCCACGCGCGCCAATCCCCGTACCAAGCGGAGCGAAAATCCCAATCCCAATAGGGCATCATCGTCATCGTCGATCGAGAAGCCGGGGTCGAACAGCTCGCGTTCGTCATAGCGATCCAGCCCACGCGGGCGCTCGATCGCGACGTAGCAGTGACGCTCCTTCGCACCGATGGCGATCGAGAGGGTCTCGCCGTGGGGCGTCACGTCGATGAGGGCCGCAATCAGGCGTTCCAGAAGGCGTGCCGACAATTCAGCGTTCGTCGAGCAGACCGGATCGCGGTCGCGAGGGATGTCGAGGTCGACACCGCGTCGCGCTGCCCGCGCTTCGATCACGGGACGAAGATGGTTGAGAATGTCGCCGAGCGGTTCGGCATCTCCCTCTTCGCGCCCGCCCTGAAGTCGTGCGGCGAAATCGAGATCTTTGATGGCTTCCAGAAGGATACGCGCCTGCGTCACGATCTGTGCTGCCCGTTCGCGATAACGGCGGTGCGCGGGGCCCAGATACTGTCCGTCGATGATCTCCGCGAACCCGATGATCGCATTGAGCGGCGTTTTGATTTCGTGAACCAGTTCACGAAGCGCTGCGGGATCGAGCGGCAGGGCCGTTTCGCGAGGCGGCGACATCCGGCGGCTCGCCGCGGCCCGTTTGCGCAGCGCGGCGCCGCTATAGCCGAGGAACCGACCGCTCTCCGGATCATATTCTGGTGTGCCGGTGACTTGCCAGTCGCCGGGCAGCCCCGCGAACGCGCTGTCGACTGCGGAAAAGGACTGGCGGGCGCCGATCAGCGGGGCGAGCGCTGGCGCAGCGGCGAGCGACTGACCGATCAGCGCGGTCCGGGGTGCGCCGTCGACCCAGTCGATTGCGCCGTCCGCGCCCGTTTCCCAGCGAAACGCCTTGATGGCGTCGCGATCGACATTCGTCGAAGGCGAAAACGATCGGGCGGACGGCCGCGACGTGGTCGACGCCACGGTTTCCCGGTCGAGGATTGCGGTGTTCGCGCCGTCTGCTTTGTCGGACGTGCCTGTATTTCCGTCGGGCTGTGGTGACTTTACGGACGGCGTCTCCCCGTCCACCGCATCGCCAATCGTGGTGCGGGCTGCCTTCAGCCGCTCGACCACGTCCCCCAACCGCCGACTTTCTGCATCGGCGCCGTCCTGATCCGGCCAAAGATTGAGCAGGAACGCCCGCGTCGCCCCGTCGGCCGCGTCGACCAAGGCGGCACGCTGTTCCGGCTTGACCGAAGCCGCGGCGAGGACCGGCGCGGCGACCGACAATTCCTCCTCGGCAAACAGAGCGAGCATCTTCGGACCGAGCGCCCTGCCCGCGATGGCGCGGCCCGTCGCGCTTCGCACGTCGATCGGCACTTCGTCACGCTCGGACCGGATGACCGCAAGCGCCGCGACCATCGGCGCATCGTCCTCCATTCCCGCCTCGCTCACGCGCGCCGCCAGTTCGACCAACTGGCGCCAGCGAACCGCACGGTCGCGCGGCCCCGCCAGCGGCAGGGTCAGCAGCGTCGCAAGGCGGTCGTCGAAACGCACGCTGATCCATCACTCCTCGCGTCGGGGAATCCGACAGGGTGCGATGTGGGACAAGACTTACGCGCTTTACAGTAAGATCCCGTTAACCATCCCGATACGGGACAGGCCGGTGCGACAAAGAAAAAGCGCCGGAACTCAACGAGCTCCGGCGCTTCTCGATCGGTCGCGTCGGGCGGATCAGCCCTGCGTTGCAAACCACGCCTGCCAAAGGTCGGCGAGCGCGTCGTAATTGCCGCCCACCCGATCGAAGGCAGCGTTGGCCGTGGCCATGTCGCCGTTCATGCCGGCGGCCATCCCGAGACGCAGGTTGACGGTATTGGCGTCGACGCCGTCGCGCGACAAAGCGGCCTGATAGATGGCCACGGCATTGGCGTAGTCGCCATAGCCATAATAGGCATCGGCGGTCGCGATCATCCCTCGCAGCTGGTTCGCGGTGGCGGCTTCGACACTGTCGAGGCTGGCACGATCGCCGCGGGCCTTTTCATTCGCGATACGGATGACTTCGGCATAGGTGCTGTTCGACGGATCGACGATACCCTTGGCAACGCCGTCGTCCATCACCGCCTTGGCTTCGCCGGGGAAACCCTGAGCCAGCAACTGGTCCGCCAGATAGGCATAATCGCCGGCCTGCGGCATGACGCCCACCGCGCGCTGGAAACGCAGCACGTCGATCACTTCGGCATCGCTGTACTGACGGGCATCCTGAAGCAGCGCGACGACTTCGCGCCAGTTGGCATCGGTCGGATAGGCGCTCACCCAACGGGCGGCGAGCGGCATCATCCCCGGGACCTTCTCGTTGTAGGCCAGGCCGACCGCGCGCTGATACCATTCCTCGGGTACCGTCTGACCCGCGGCGTTACGCTGATCGATATACTGCTTGTACGTCGCGAACGCCTTGGGCGCGTCGCCGCTTTTGTAGATGCTGTCGGCAAGGAACAGCACCGCCTGATTGCTGTTCGGATCGAGCGCAACGGCGTCACGCGCGATGTCGGCCGACAGCGCGTAGTTGGGGACGCGGTAGGCCGTGTCGCTCACCGACAGGAACTGTTCGCCAAGGCGGGCTCGGTCGATCTGCGGCGAATTGCTGTCGCGCATCATCTTGAGCGCGGCATACATGTCGGCGAGATTCTCCGTCTCCACCGCATAGTTCAGCTTCAGCTGACCCAGCACGAAGCGATCGTCGGCCGTTTCGACCTGATTCTCCGCTGCCGTGATCAGACCCGGGACCGCATCCATCTGGCCGTCAGTCATCGCGGTCTGGATCTTGGCGAGCGCCTGGCCGCCCTTCTGCGAGAACTGCGGCTTGTACTGCTCGGCGTCCTGCGCGTTGGCGGTCGCGGGCATCGCCGTCAAGGCGGTGCCGGTCAGAGCAAGCGTAAGAGCGGTGAAAACGGCTTTCATTCGGGTCTCCTGGAAACGATGTTCGGTGTTGGGGCGGACATACCGCACGCCCCCTTTGTCTGTCACCCTTATAGCAAGGCCGGGCTGAACACGGGATGACAAGTGCTGCGGAAAATCGCCGGAAAATACCGTCTTATCGCGGTTTTGACGCTCGGCGCAGCTTCGGCTAGCGAGACCGACATGCTGATCATTCTTTCGCCCGCCAAGTCCCTCGATCTCGATACTCCCTACGACGACGAACCGAGCGTTCCCCGCTTCGAGCGCAAGGCGGCGCAAATCGCCCGTGCCGCTCAAACCCTGGATGCCGACGATCTGAAGCGCATCATGAGGGTGTCGGACAAACTCGCCACCCTCAACAAGGAACGTTACGCTAATTATTTCGATACCGACACGCGGCCCGCCATCCGTACGTTCGCCGGCGATGTCTACCGAGGCTTCGACGCGGCCAGTATCGACGACGACGCGATGGACTATGCCCAGGACCATGTGCGCATCCTGTCGGGACTCTATGGCCTTCTGCGTCCGCTCGACCGAATGCGACCCTATCGGCTCGAGATGGGAACGGGATGGTCGCCGGAGAAAGGCGAGGAAGGCAAGCTCACCGAATATTGGGGAGATGCCGTCGCCAAGGAATTGCGCAAACAGTTGCGGGAGGAAGGATCGAACGTCCTGCTCAACCTTGCCAGCAACGAATATTACGATGTCGTTCGCGGTCAATTGCCCACGAAACTCACGATCGTGGCGCCAGACTTCCGGGTGCGCACGGCGAAAGGCCTCCAGTTCCAGAGCTTTGCCGCCAAGGTGGCGCGCGGCGCGATGGCGCGCTGGGTCTGCGACGAACGGATCGAGAGCGTCGAGGCGCTTCGCGACTTCGACCGGGATGGCTGGCGCTACTCTGAAGAGGATTCGGACGAGAACGCGCCATTGTTCGTGCGCGAGGGCTAGTACTCTTTACGTTTACGGCAACCGCATCATTCGCCGTGGCGCTTTCTGCGGCCCCCTGCTAGATTTCGGGCCTGAATTGAGTCGCACCGGTTCTCGGCCGCGACCGGTCCGAATCTAGCAGGATGCCTCATGGTCGACACCCCCGGCGATACTCTCCCCGTCCCCTCAGGCGACATCGAACCAATCTCGATCGTGGACGAGATGAAGTCGAGCTATCTCGACTACGCGATGAGCGTGATCGTCAGCCGCGCCTTGCCGGATGTACGTGACGGATTGAAGCCGGTCCATCGCCGCATTCTCTATGCCTGTCAGGAAGCGGGCTACGTCGCAGGTCGGCCGTATCGCAAATCCAGCCGTATCGTCGGTGACGTCATGGGTAAGTACCACCCCCACGGCGACAGCGCGATCTACGACGCGCTCGCGCGTATGACGCAGGACTGGAGTCTGCGGGTCCCGTTGGTCGACGGTCAGGGGAACTTCGGGTCGATGGACCCCGATCCCCCCGCCGCCATGCGCTACACCGAGGCGCGACTCGCGAAGGTCGCGAATTTCCTGCTCGGCGACATCGACAAGGAAACGGTCGCCTTCCAGGATAACTACGACGGATCCGAAAGCGAGCCGACCGTGCTTCCGGCGCGCTTCCCGAATCTGCTCGTCAACGGCGCGGGCGGTATCGCGGTCGGCATGGCAACCAACATACCGCCGCACAATCTGGGCGAGGTGATCCAGGCCTGCAAAGCCTATATCGAGGATCCAGCCATCAGTGTCGAAGGGCTGATGGAATATGTGAAGGGTCCCGATTTCCCGACGGGCGCCTCCTTGCTCGGCGCCAGCGGGATTCGCGCGGCCTACACCACCGGTCGCGGGTCGATGATGCTGCGGTCGAAATACGATATCGAGGAGGGGCGCGGCGACAAGCAGCAGATCGTGCTGACCGAAATCCCCTACCAGGTGGGCAAGGCCGGGCTAGTCGAGAAGATTGCCGAGGCCGCGAAGGACAAGCGGATCGAGGGCGTCGCGGACATCCGCGATGAATCGAACCGCGAGGGCGTGCGCATCGTCATCGAGTGCAAGCGAGACGCGACGCCCGAGGTGATCCTCAACCAGCTGTGGCGGCATACGCCCGCGCAATCCAGCTTTGCGGCCAACATGCTCGCGATCCGTGGCGGCAAGCCCGAGACGCTCGACCTTCGCGACATGATCGCGGCGTTCGTCAAGTTCCGCGAAGAGGTCATCACCAAGCGCTCGAAGTTCGAGCTCGCCAAGGCACGCGAGCGGGCGCACCTGTTGCTGGGTCTGGTCGTGGCCGTCACCAATCTGGACGAGGTCGTGGCGATCATCCGTGGATCGGCCACGCCTGCCGAAGCCCGCGAAAAGCTGCTGGCGCGCGAGTGGGGAATGGAGGAAATCCGCCCCTACATCGAACTGGTCGAAGGCGTCGTCTCCACGCAGGGCGAAGGCAGCTACCGCCTCTCCGAAGCGCAGGTGAAGGCGATCCTCGAACTGCGTCTGCACCGCCTCACCCAGCTCGGCCGCGACGAGATCGGCGACGAGTTGAAGGAGCTGTCGGTCACCATCGAGGAATTGCTCGAGATTCTGTCCAACCGCGCGCGGCTCTACGAAGTGTTGCGCGAGGAGCTGGACGAGGTCGAGGATCAGTACGCGACCCCCCGCAGGACCGAACTCGCGCCGGCTGCCGATGGCATCGAGGACGAGGATCTGATCGAGATCGAGGACATGGTCGTGACGGTGACCCACACCGGCTACATCAAGCGCACTCCTCTCGCCCTGTTCCGCGAACAGAAGCGCGGCGGCAAGGGCCGTGCCGGGATGAGCACCAAGGACGAGGATGTCGTCACGAACCTGTTCGTGACGACAACGCACAACCCGGTCCTGTTCTTCTCGAACAAGGGGATCGTCTACCGCAAGAAGGTGTGGAAGCTGCCCGAGGGCGGTCCGGCGGCGAAGGGCCGTCCGATGGTCAACCTGCTTCCCTTGGCCGAAGACGAGAAGATCACGACAGTCCTTCCCTTGCCGCAGGACGAGGCGGAATGGGCCGGCCTGCACCTGATGTTCGCGACGGAGGGCGGCACCGTCCGCCGCAACAGCATGGATGCGTTCACCAACGTTCCCTCGAACGGCAAGATCGCGATGAAGTTCGACGAGGGCGAAGATGGACGGCCGAGCGACCGGCTCGTGGGCGTTGATCTGTTGACCGAGGACGACGACGTGCTTCTCGCCACGCGCGACGGCAAGGCGATCCGCTTCGAGGCTACCAAAGTACGCGAGTTCGCCAGCCGCGCCTCGACCGGCGTTCGCGGCATCAGATTGCTGGGCGACGACAAGGTGATTTCGATGTCGATCCTGGGGTCCACCGGCTCGACGGCGGAAGAACGCGAGGCGTATCTGCGTTCTCCCGTCTGGCGCGACAATGACGGTGCCGCGGGGCTGGATGCCGAGCGCTACGCACGTCTCGCCGACAAGGAGGAATTCCTCCTGACCGTGACCGAGAACGGCTACGGCAAGCGCACCAGCACCTTCGAATATCGAGTCACCAACCGCGGCGGCCAGGGGGTGGCGAACATCGTGACCAGCGAACGCAACGGCGGTGTTGTCGCCAGCTTCCCGGTGGCGCAGGGCGAGCAACTGATGCTCGTGACAGACCAGGGCAAGATGATCCGCACCAGCGTCGCCGACATCCGCATCGCGGGCCGCAATACGCAGGGTGTCACGATCTTCAACGTCTCCAAGAACGAGAAAGTCGTCTCGGTGGCCTTGATCGACGAGGAAGAAGAGCCCGAGAACGTGGCCGAGGAAGCCGCAGCGGACGATCTGCAAGGAGATGAAAAGACGGTCGCTCCGACCGAGGGCGCGGACACGAGCGACGATAGCGCGGCCGGTCCGCAGGGCGAATAGACGGAACGGCTTCCCCCTGCTCCTCGTTGGTTCGAAAAGATCAACAATCAGGAGTTCTTCATGGGTATCGCCACCGACACGCTGGTCCTCGTCACCGACGGCCGCAAGATGCTGTTCCTTCGCAACGAAGGCGACACGGAGCACATGAACCTCGAGGTGGAGTCCAAACGCCGCCGCGACGACAGCCCCGACCGCGATCTTGGCACCGACGAGCCGGGCAGCGTTTTCTCTTCGGGATCGAACGCTCGTTCCTCCTATGAGGAAACCGATTTTCATCAGCTCGAGGAGGATCGCTGGGTCCACGAGGCCGCCGACCTCGTCAATTCGCGCGCGCTCAAGAACGAATTCGAGCAGCTCGTCATCATCGCTCCCCCGAAAGCGCTCGGCGAACTTCGTCCCAAGCTCCACAAGGAGACCGAGAAGCGCACGATCCTCCAGATCGACAAGGAGATGACGAACCAGCCGCTTAAGGACATCGAGGAACTCATCGAAGGCGAAACCGCCAAGGAAGCGCCGCCCGAAGTGTTGAGCTAGGTAAACCTGCAACCGGATCGAGAGGGCGGCCCGCGGGTCGCCCTTTTTTTGCGCGCCATCAAGCGGTAAGGCGCGACGCCATGACCCATCAAATTCATATCATCGGTGGCGGTCTCGCCGGATCGGAAGCCGCCTGGCAACTCGCGGAGGCTGGCGTGAAGGTGCGCTTGTCCGAAATGCGCGGCGGCGGCGACAGCACGCCCGCGCACGACACCGACCGGCTTGCCGAGATGGTCTGTTCCAACAGCTTCCGTTCCGACGATGCGGGATCGAACGCGGTCGGCCTGTTGCATCAAGAAATGCGGCGCCTGGGTTCGGTCATCATGGCGAAGGCCGATGCACACTCGGTTCCCGCAGGATCGGCGCTTGCGGTCGATCGCCACCTGTTTGCCGACGCCGTGACGCATGCGGTCGAAGGGCATCCGAACATCGCGGTCGTTCGCGAACGGATCGACGCGCTTCCCGAAACGGGCCTCACGATCATCGCGACCGGCCCTCTCACGGGAACGGCCCTCGCCGACAGCATTGCCAAGGCGACCGGCAAGGATGCGCTGGCCTTCTTCGATGCCATCGCGCCGATCGTGCATCGCGACAGCGTGGACATGGACATCGCCTGGTTCCAGTCGCGCTGGGACAAGGCTTCGGCTTCAGGCGGCGACAAGGATTACCTCAATTGCCCGATGGACAAGGCGCAGTACGACGCGTTCGTGGCCGCGCTGGTCGAAGGGGAAAAGACCGAGTTCAAGGAATGGGAGAAGGACACCCCCTATTTCGAGGGCTGCATGCCGATCGAGGTGATGGCCGAACGCGGGCCGGAAACGCTTCGGCACGGGCCGATGAAACCCGTCGGTCTCGACGATCCGCGAACCGGTCGCTGGCCTCACGCGGTCGTGCAGCTTCGGCAGGACAATGCGTTGGGCACGCTCTGGAACATGGTGGGATTTCAGACCAAGCTCAAATGGGGTGCTCAAAAGGAAATCTTCCGCACCATCCCAGGTCTGGAGAAGGCCGAGTTTGCCCGCCTTGGCGGCATTCATCGCAACAGTTTCATTCGTTCGCCCGAATTGCTCGATGATCAGTTGCGGCTGAAGTCCGCGCCGCACATCCGGTTCGCAGGACAGATTACGGGCTGCGAAGGCTATCTCGAAAGTGCGGCGGTGGGACTTATGGCAGCCCGTTTCGCTGCGGCCGAGATGAAGGGAGAGCGGTTCACTGCCCCGCCCGTCGAAACCGCTTTCGGAGCGCTGCTCGGTCATATCACCGGCGGCGCGGACGCCAGCACCTATCAGCCCATGAACATCAACTTCGGCCTGATGCCCCCGATTACCGGTCGAAAGATGAAGAAGACCGACCGGCGCAAGGCCTATACGAACCGGGCGCGCGCCGCGTTCGCGGCGTGGGTCGAAGCGGAAAATGTCGAGGACAAGCTGCCCGTCGCAGCGGAATAGACGTTCTCGGGTCGCCTTCCCCTAACAACTGCATGCCGGTTTCGATTGTCGCGGTTTGGGAGCCGTCGTCGCATATTCGACGCGCGTGAGCTTGCCGTTGCCATCGGCGTCGGCGCTCTCGAACTTGTCGATGGTCGTGATCGCCCATTCCTCGAAGCTCAGCGTTCCATCGCCATCGAGATCGAGGTTCGCGTAGCGCTTGCGGCGCGGTTGGACCAACTCGCTCAGCGTGATGATTTCGTCATCGTTCCGATCCGCGCGGTTGAATCGTTTCTGCTCCTTGCTGAGCGGATCGGCTTCGGGCGGTTGATCGGTGAATTCGGGAATGACCGGCAAGACGCGGCGACCCGTGTCGGGAACGTCCGCCTCCGCCATCTCGGCGGCGGGCGCGTCGGGCAGCACGGCCTCGGGCGCACTGTCACGCGCGAGCAGAACGGCTCCCGCGGTAACCAACAGACTTGCAGACACGCCGACGATCCAGCGAAGCATGGCGCTTCTCCCTCTGGCGATCCGGCCGGCCAACTGTATCCATTATGGAGGAAACGGGTCAACCGCTTCCGGTCACCTTGCCGGACAGGCGATGGCTGAGCATCGCCACTGCGCGCGCCGGGGTGGCTTCGGGCTCGGGCACGGTGCGAAGGAAGTCGCGCGCCGCAAGCCGCGCGAGCAGCGTCAACGGACGCAGCGGACGGATGAAGCGATGCCCCTTGAGCCAACGCATCAACGAATGGGCGGCGGGCGCGACCTCGTCGGGAACGAGGCCCCGTACGCGCGCCAGCATCGCCAACCGGCCGGCCGGGTCCAGCATGCTGTCGTCATGGCCCAGAAGGGTGGCGACCACCTCGAACAAGCGCGCGCCCCCTGCCCCCACTCGGTCGAGATCGACGTCGGGGGCCAGCAGGGCGGCGTAGCCATCCTCGATCGTGGCGACCTCAGACCCCCTCACCCCCAGCGGCAGGACAAGGTTCGCGACGGCGCGCAGCCGCGGTTCGGCGGGGGCGGACTGTTCGTCGAGCGCCTCGAGCGCCTCGCGCCACCAGGCGAGGCGGATCGCCCCGACTGCCGGTTCGGACGTGTCCGCGACGATCTCCGCGAACGTCGCGTCGAGGCGAAAAATCGCCTCGACCGCGTCGCGGACCTCAACGGGAAAGTGTGTCAGCGCCAGCGCCCGGTCGGGCGTCAGCGCACCCTCAGCGATAGGTGACGCGCCGCACTGCCTCCACGACCGCCTCGGGCTTGATCAGCGCCAGCTTCTCGAGATTGGCGGCATAGGGCAGCGGCACGTCCTCGTTGGTGACGCGAAGGACGGGGGCGTCCAGATCGTCGAACCCTTCCTCCATCGCGATGGCCATGATTTCGCTGCTGATCGAACAGCCGGGCCAGCCTTCCTCGACGCTGACCATTCGATTGGTCTTGGCGAGGCTGGCGAGCACGGTGCCGCGGTCGAGCGGACGCAGGGTGCGCAGATCGATGACCTCCGCATCGATGCCGTCCTCGGCAAGTCTGTTCGCGGCGTCGAGCGCCACGCCCACGCCGATCGAATAGCTGACGATGGTGACGTCGCTTCCCTCGCGCGCAATCCGCGCCTTGCCGATCGGGAGGACATAGTCGTCGACCTGCGGCACGTCGAAATTCTGCCCGTAGAGCAATTCGTTCTCGAGGAAGACGACCGGGTCCTCGCTGCGGATCGCAGCTTTCAACAGCCCCTTCGCGTCGGCGGCGGTGTAGGGCGCGATGACGATAAGTCCCGGGACGCTGGCGTACCACGGGCCGTAATTCTGGCTGTGCTGCGCCGCGACGCGACTGGCGGCGCCATTGGGACCGCGGAACACGATGGGGCAACGCATCTGGCCGCCGGACATGTAATTCGTCTTCGCGGCCGAATTGATGATGTGATCGATCGCCTGCATAGCGAAATTGAAGGTCATGAACTCGATGACGGGGCGAAGGCCGCCCATCGCGGCGCCGGCGCCCAGTCCTGCGAACCCATGTTCGGTGATGGGCGTATCGACGACGCGCTTCGATCCAAATTCATCGAGCAGGCCCTGCGTGACCTTGTAGGCGCCCTGATATTCGGCAACTTCCTCGCCCATCACGAAGACGCGATCGTCGGACCGCATTTCCTCGGCCATCGCGTCGCGCAAGGCCTCGCGCACGCTGGTGGCGACCGTTTCGGTGCCCTCGGGAAGGTCGGCGTAGACGTGGCTGATCTTGCTGGTGGACGGCAGGTCCTTGGTAATCGCTGCCTCGCTTTCCTCTCGTCCGACGTCCTTGCCTTCTCCGTCGTCGTTCGAGGCTTCGGCGTTGGCCGGTGCCGCATCATCCGAAACGTCCTCGCCTTCCTCGCCGATCATCGCGATCGCAGTTCCGACGGCGACATTGTCGGTCCCTTCGGGTACGAGAATCTTGAGCAGCGTCCCCTCGTCGACCGCTTCGAATTCCATCGTCGCCTTGTCGGTCTCGATTTCGGCGAGAATATCGCCCGCCGCGACCTCGTCGCCCTCGGACTTGAGCCACTTTGCGAGCGTGCCCTCTTCCATCGTCGGCGAGAGGGCGGGCATCTTCAGTTCGGTCGCCATCAATAGCTCTCCACCAGAACGTCGGTATAGAGTTCGTCCGCCTCCGGCTCCGGTGCGTCTTCGGCGAACTTGGCCGCCTCCTTGATGCGCTCCTTGATCTCGTCGTCGATCGCCTTGAGCTCTTCCTCGCCCGCGCCCATATTCAGCAATTCCTGCTTCGCCTGTTCGAGCGGATCGCGTCCGCCCCGGAAACTGTCGACCTCGTCGCGCGTGCGATATTTGGCGGGGTCGGACATCGAATGGCCGCGATACCGATAGGTCATCAGTTCGAGCAGGATCGGCCCCTTCCCGCTGCGCGTCCATTCCAGCGCGACTTCTGCCGCCCCGCGCACTGCCAGGACGTCCATCCCGTCGACTTGGATGCCGGGGATCTGAAAGCTCTTCCCGCGTTTCCACAGTTCGGGTTCGGACGCCGAGCGCTTCACGCTCGTGCCCATCGCATATTGGTTGTTCTCGATAGCGTAGATGATTGGCAGATCCCACAGCTCGGCCATGTTGAAGCTCTCGTAGACCTGGCCCTGGTTCGCCGCGCCGTCGCCGAAATAGGACAGGTTGACGCCTCCATCGCCGCTATACTGGTGCTTGAAGGCAAGACCGGTGCCGAGGCTGACCTGCGCCCCGACAATGCCGTGACCGCCGTAGAAACCATGTTCGACGCTGAACATGTGCATCGAGCCGCCCTTGCCCTTCGAAATACCGGCGGCCCGTCCGGTCAGTTCGGCCATGATCACGTTGGGATCGATGCCGTAGGCAAGCATGTGGCCATGGTCGCGATAGCCGGTGATGACGCTGTCCTTGCCGACTTCCATCGCCGACTGGAGGCCAACGGCGACCGCTTCCTGCCCAATATAAAGGTGACAGAATCCGCCGATGAGCCCGAGGCCGTAAAGCTGGCCGGCACGCTCTTCGAACCGGCGGATGAGGAGCATCTGCTTGTAGAGTTCGAGCAGTTGGTCCTGTGTCGCCTCGTAGCGCTTCGGCTGAGGCGGTTCGGGCATATTCTTCTGGGAATCGAGGGTTCGCGATGCGGCCTTCTTCGAAGGCGCCTTTCGGGCCGGCTTCTTCGCCATGATCTCTCCTGTTCTCGGCGTGGCTATAGGTGCGACGCTACGGAAAAGGCAATCGTTCCCGGCAAGGAATGTGAACGTTTCCGCTCAGTCGAGCGGAATGATTATCTCGTCGTCGCGGATCAGGCCGAGGTCGCGGCGTACCAGCTCCTCCGCCATGTCGGGATCGGCGGCGCGCGGATTGAGAAGATCCGAGCGGTGCTTCAGCGCATCGCGTTCGGCCTGCAGTGAAACGAGCTCGGCGCGACGCTCGTCGAGCGCACGAACGTGCCCGCCCCAGGCGAGCAGCCCGTTGTCGCCCGCAATGGCATATGTCGCGAAGTTGCCGATAATGACGAACGCGATCAACGGCCAAACGACCCGCTTCAGCAATCCCGTCGATCCGCTCTTCATCCCCATAGCGCGCTTAGACCATGAAACGAAAAATAAACCAAGAAAATTTCGCGCCGAAGACGCTGTTTTGCCGCGCCTATTTGACGTGCAGCGCCCCTCGGCCGAGGTAGCAGGCATTGTCGCCCAGTTCTTCCTCGATGCGCAGGAGCTGATTGTATTTCGCGGTCCGGTCGGCGCGTGCGAGGCTGCCGGTCTTGATCTGGCCGCACGACAAGGCGACCGCGAGATCGGCGATGGTCGTATCCTCGGTTTCGCCCGACCGATGGCTCATCACGGTAGTGTAACGGGCATGCTGCGCCATACGTACGGCCTCGATCGTCTCCGTCAGCGTGCCGATCTGGTTGACCTTCACCAGCAGCGAATTGGCGAGGCCACCGGAAATGCCGTCCTCGAGCCGTTCGGTGTTGGTGACGAACAGGTCGTCGCCGACCAATTGCACCTTGGCGCCGATGCGATCCGTCAGCATCTTCCATCCCGCAAAATCGTCTTCGGCCATGCCGTCCTCGATCGACAGGATGGGATATTCCTCGGCGAGCTTTGCCAGTTCCTCGACCATGTCCGCGGGTTGGAGCGTGCGCCCCTCGCCCTCTAGCGCGTAGGTGCCGTTGCGATAGAATTCGGTCGCGGCGCAATCCAGAGCGATCACGATCTCGCGGCCCAGCGTGAAGCCCGCCAGGTCGCAGGCCTCTCCGATCGTGTCGAGCGCGTCGCGGCTCGATTTCAACGCGGGCGCGAACCCGCCCTCGTCGCCGATCGCGACCGACAGACCGCGTTCGGACAACACGCCCTTCAAGGCGTGAAAGATTTCCGCGCCCATGCGGAGCGCTTCGGAAAAGTCCTCGGCGCCGACCGGCATCACCATGAATTCCTGGAAATCGATCGGATTGTCGGCGTGCGCACCGCCGTTGAGAATGTTCATCATCGGGACGGGCATGATCGTCGCCCCCACGCCTCCGACATACCGATAGAGCGGCAGCCGGCAGGCCTCGGCGGCGGCTTTCGCAGTCGCGAGGCTCACCCCGAGAATGGCATTGGCCCCAAGCTTGCCCTTGTTTTCAGTGCCGTCGAGATCGAGCAGGCTGGCGTCGAGCTCGGCCTGGTCTTCGGCTTCCATCCCGGTCAGCGCCTTCGCGATCGGACCGGTCACGTTGTGAACGGCCTGCGATACGCCCTTTCCACCCCAGCGTGCCTTGTCGCCGTCGCGAAGCTCGACCGCTTCATGAGCGCCGGTGGAGGCCCCCGAGGGAACGGCCGCGCGTCCCATCGATCCGTCTTCCAGCGTGACATCGACCTCGACGGTGGGATTGCCGCGGCTGTCGAGGATCTGGCGGGCGTGGATATCGATGATGGCGGTCAAGGCGCGGGCTCCTTCTGATGCACGGGCGCGCCGTAGCGAGCGCGGCGGGACCGCGCAATATCGCGGGAGAGCAACGGAACGCTGTCGGGGGGTGGCGGGTTGGTTCGGCAACGTAAGAAATATCGAGGAGTATCTATGCCCACCCCGACCGAAACCGACCTGCCGGAGCGGACCGACCGCATCGTACCCGGCGCTTCCAAGACCGCAACCGACCTCGAAAGGGATCCGATCGTGGACACGCAGAATAACAATACCGATTCCCTGAACGAGCCGACCGGCACGACTCGCGGCAAGGCGCGCGACAAGGTCGTCGCCAAGGTTAGCGAAGCCCGTACGACTATCGCGAAGGAAGCCGCCGGCAAGACTCGCGGGATGGTTGGCGATGGCCTCAGCAAGGGTTCCGAAACGATCAGCAGCATGTCGCGCCTCGTCAGCGATACCGCCGGTAACATCGATGAATCGCTCGGCGCCGAATATGGCGATTATGCCCGATCCGCCGCGAAATATCTGGACGACACCGCCCAGAAGATCGCCTCGAAGGATCCGGACGAGTTGGTGAACGACGTGCGCGACTTCGTGCGCAAGAGCCCCGGCATGGCACTGGGCGCGGCGGCCGTGGTCGGCTTCGCGCTGGCCCGTGTCGTATCGGCAGGCTTCGACGCCGAACGTAGCGACAGTCTCGACGATCTGGGCACCACGCCGCCGCGTGATGGCGACGTGCCTCCGATCGATCCGGTGCAGACGCCCCGCGTCTAGTGCTGGACACCTCGCCCCCGAAACAGACGCCGCAGGTCGCGCCGTCCGAGCGTGATCGCGAAGTGCCCGATCCGCAGGCGCCTCTCGACCCCGACAAGTCGATCGGCGAACTAATCGGTCGCATCGTCGAGGACGGACGCGAACTGGTCGGTGCCGAAGTCTCGCTGGCGCGAGCCAAGGCGATGGTCGAGGCACGCCGCTACAAGAAGTCCGCGATGCTTTTCGGGGTCGCCTTCGTCTTCGCGGTCGCCGCGCTTGTCGCCTTCGCCGTCGGCATGACGCTGGCACTGGCCACGATCATCGGCCCGCTTCTCGGCGGACTGGTGGCAACGATCCTGTTCCTGGGAATCGCGGCGGTTGTCGCGCGAGCGGGTGCCAAACGCCTGGAGGACGGTGAATGAGTATCGATCCCAAAGTGCTATCCGCAAAGAACGACGTCGAGGTGAAGCGCGCACAATTGCTTCATTCGGTAAAGTTCGCGCTCGGGGAGACCAAACGCCGCCTCGCCCCCGATCTCATCGCCGAAATGGCGTGGGTGGAAACCAAGCGGGCCGGCAGCAAGGTTGCGGACAAAGCGGTGGATTTCACCAAACGCAAACCTGTGCTCGTCGGCGGCCTCGCGGCTGCCTTCGGATTGTTTCTCGCGCGCAAACCTGTCGGCAGGTTGGCAGTCAGCGGCGTCGAGAAATTGACCGGTGACGATGAGAATCGCGACGAGGTCGAGAAACGCGGGGCGTTGCCCCGCACGTCTCGTACGGAGACCGCGACGCCGAGCGTCGACGAGTTCCGGGACGCCACCACCCCGATCGAAGACAAGAAACCACGGCCGGTATCCAAGAAACCGGCACGAACCAAACAAACGGAGACGACGAAATGAGTGTGAAAGACAAAGCCAACGAAGCCAAGATGAAGGCCGGTCAGGCCGCTAGCGACGCCAAGGTCAGCGCTTCCCGCGCCTATGACAGTGCCCGGACCAAGGCAGTGGATGCCTACGGCAGTGCGCGCCAGGGTGCACGTGACGGAGCGCGCAAGGCGGGCGACGGTCTCGAACGGAATCCGCTGATTGCGCTCGCGGCCGGTCTCGGTCTCGGTGCACTGATCGGCGCACTCGTGCCGCGCAGTCAGAAGGAAAAGGAATTGCTCCGCGACGTGGGCAAGGACATCAACACGCGCGCCCACGGCGCGTTCGACGCCGCCAAGTCGGCCGGACAGAAGCAGCTAGAAGAGCGTGGTCTTACGACCGAAGCGGCCGAAAATGCGGTGCGTGACGTCGCCCGCGACGTCAGCGCTGCAGCCAAGCAGTCGGCGAGCGCGGCGACCGAAGCCGCCAAGAACAAGAAGTAGGACCCGAAGAGTTGCTCATCGCGGCTTCGCAAAGTGGTTTTTTGCTGCTAGCGGGCCGCGCATGAGCAAGCTCCATCTCGTTTTCGGCGGCCGGGTCAAGGATCCGCGCGGCCTCGAATTCACCGACCTCGATGCCATCGAAATGGTCGGCCTGTATGACAATTACGCCGCTGCGGAAGAAGCGTGGCGCGGCGCAGCGCAGCGGACCGTGGACGAGGCTGACGTCAAATATGTCGTCGTCCACCTGCATCGCTTGCTCGAACCCGACGAAAAGATGCTCGAAAAGGAAGGCGACGCCTCCTAGAGCGCGTGTCGGGGTCCTCCTTCGACCCTTAGAAATCCATTCGCCAGCAGTCCGACGACGAAGCCGCCGATGTGCGCGGGCGTCGCGATCAGCGTGCCGTCCATCGTCCCCATCCAGTCCACCATCAACTGCAGCACCACCCAGGCGGCGAGCAGCCAGATCACGTGGATCGCACGGTCGACATTGCGGGATCCGGTCACCCTTTTTGCCTTACCGAAGCGGACGGCAAACGCACCGACCACTGCGCTGACCGCTCCCGACGCGCCAACCATGGGGACGGCGGCGACCGGGTCCAGCAGCCATTGCGCGGCGGCTGCCCCATACGCTCCGACGATGTAGAGAAGGACGAACTGGCCCGCGCCTACCAGACGCTCCAATTGGAACCCGCAATAGAGCAGGATGACAAGGTTGAAAGCGAGATGCGCGAAGCCCGCATGGAGCAATGCAGCCGTCAGAGGTGTCAGGAATGCCGGTATCGCGTCCGGCAATGGAATAAGGCCCGCCACTCGCGCGGGAATGAAGCCGCCCAGCACGAACGCCCTCCCCTCGCCAATGAGCACGAGGACGAGGACGAAGACGATCGCGGTCAGCACGGCGATGACGCCGGTGGCCGACCGCAGCAACGCCATTATTTGAACTCGACCTTCTCGATCTCGTAATATTTCTCGCCTGCGGGGGTCGTGACCTCGATCTCGTCCCCGACGCTGCGCCCGATCAGCGCGCGCGCCAGCGGCGAATTGAAGTTGATACGACCCGAGGCCGCGTCGGCCTCGCTTTCGCCGACAAGCTGGTAGGTTTTCGGATTGTCGTCCTCGTCGACGAGGTGAACGGTAGCGCCGAACACCACCTTGTCCCCCGACAATGTCGTCGGATCGATCACCATCGCGCGGGACAGTTGGTCCTCGATATGCGAGATGGTCGCCTCGATCTGACCCTGCCGCTCCTTGGCGGCGTGATATTCCGCGTTTTCCGACAAGTCTCCATGCGCACGCGCTTCTTCGATCGCATCGATCACCGCGGGGCGTTCGATCGTCTTCAGCCGCTTCACTTCGGCGGAAAGCTTTTGATGGCCCTCGGCCAGCATGGGCACCTTTTCGCTTGCCATCGCACTTCAATCCTTCGTCAAAACCGTTCTGTTGCTGCAATACGCAGCGCGTCGAGGCGGTTTGTGGTGATTACTTTCGGGAACGTGAATAATAGGATTGAAGCGATCGGACTTCAAGAGTTTCAGGATCGGCCCTTCCGATGATGCGTGCGATGGCCCGGCACGCCCCCACGGTCGTATAGTAAGGGATCCGGGCCTTGAGCGCCGCTTCGCGGATGTTCTGACTGTCCTTGAGGCTCTGCCAACCCTCGGTTGTATTGAAGACAAGATCGACGTCGCCGTCCTTGATCCGGTCGACGATATGCGGGCGACCCTGCGCGACCTTGTTGACCCGCGAAACGCGAACGCCGTGGTCGGACAGGAACGCCGCGGTTCCGTCGGTCGCGATGACCTTGAAACCGGCCATGTCGAGATCCTGAGCAGCGGAGAGGATCGCGTCCTTGTCACTCTCCTTGACCGAGATGAAGACGCACCCCTGCTGGGGATAGGGCGCCCCGGAACCGAGCTGCGCCTTCGCATAGGCATCGTCGAAATTGGACGCGATTCCCATGACTTCCCCGGTGCTTTTCATTTCCGGTCCCAGCACGGGATCGGAGCCCGGAAAACGGGCGAACGGGAAGACGGCTTCCTTGATCGCGACATGATCGACGGCGCGGTCGATGGGATCGAAATCGGCGAGGCTCGCCCCGGCCATGACCTTGGCGGCGATCTTCGCGACGGGGCGTCCGATGGCCTTGGCGACGAAGGGTACCGTCCGCGACGCCCGTGGATTGACCTCGATCAGATAGACCGTGTCGTTCTTGATCGCGAACTGGATATTCATCAGGCCGCGAACCTTCAACGCCATGCCGAGTTCGTGCGCCTGCCGTTCGATTTCCTCGATAATGCGGGGCGGCAGGCTGAAGGGAGGCAGCGAGCAGGCACTGTCGCCCGAATGGACGCCGGCTTCCTCGATATGCTGGAGGATTCCAGTCACCGCGACCGTCTCGCCGTCGCAGATCGCATCGACGTCCACCTCGATGGCATCGCGAAGATATTTGTCGATCAGGACCGGTGAATTGCCCGAAACCTCGACGGCGGTATTGATGTAGTGATCGAGCTGATCCGGACCGTCGACCACCTCCATGGCCCGGCCGCCGAGCACGTAGCTCGGTCGGATGAGGACGGGATAGCCGATCTTATCCGCGACGTTCAGGGCTTCTTCGCGACTGCGCGCGATGCCATTTTCCGGCTGTGTCAGCCCCAGTTTGTTGACCAGTTGCGCGAAGCGTTCGCGATCTTCGGCAAGGTCGATGCTGTCGGGGCTGGTGCCGAGAATGGGCACACCCGATCGCGCCAGGTCGGTGGCGATCTTCAACGGGGTCTGGCCGCCCAACTGGACGATGACACCGCGGATGGTGCCTTTCTCGCGCTCCGTCATGATGATCTCGAGCACGTCTTCCTCGGTCAGCGGCTCGAAATAGAGGCGGTCGGAGGTGTCCGGGTCGGTCGAGACCGTCTCGGGGTTGCAGTTGATCATCACGACCTCCAGCCCCTCGGCACGATCATCGGCGCCCGTCTCTCCCCGATAGCGGCCCAGCGCGAAGGCGGCATGGACGCAGCAATAGTCGAACTCGATCCCCTGTCCGATGCGATTGGGCCCGCCACCCAGGATGATGACCTTCTCGCGGTCGGACACGTCCGCTTCGTCCACCGGCTCGTCGAACAGCGGCGCTTCGTAGGTGGAATAGAGATAGGGGGTGACCGCGTCGAACTCCGCCGCCACGCTGTCGATGCGCTTGAAGACGGGACGCACGCCCAGTTTCAGCCGGTGCGCCCGAACTTCGCCGGATGTCGTGCCGCCGGTGATCGCGCGCAGGACATCGTGGACGATGCCCCTGCCCTCGACCGCCTCGCTGACCGCATGCGTGCTCTGCGCCGCCAGTTGTGCCAGCCGCTCGTCGGAAAAGCCCATGCCCTTCAAACGCCGCATCTCGTACGCCTTGCCGGGCAGCCCCTCGGCCGCGACGCCGCGCTCGGCTTCGACAAGCACCTCGAGTTGGCGGAGGAACCAGCGATCGAAGCCGCTGATTGCGTTGATACGCTCGACACTGAACCCTTCGCGCAAGGCCTGGGCGGCGGCGAGGATGCGGAACGGGCTCTGCCGCCCCAACGCATTCTCGATGTCGTTCTCGCTGGCGCCGACCAATTCCTCGACCGGATCGAGCCCCGTCAGTCCCGTTTCGGTGCCGCGAAGCGCCTTCTGGAAACTTTCGGCGAAATTCCGCCCGATCGCCATCACCTCGCCGACCGACTTCATCGCGGTCGACAGCAGCGCCGGACTCCCGGGGAATTTCTCGAAGGCGAAGCGCGGGATCTTGGTCACGACGTAATCGATCGTCGGTTCGAAGCTCGCAGGTGTCGCGCCACCGGTGATGTCGTTCTTCAACTCGTCGAGCGTGTAGCCTACCGCCAGCTTCGCCGCGATCTTGGCGATCGGAAAGCCGGTTGCCTTCGATGCCAACGCCGAAGACCGCGAAACGCGCGGGTTCATCTCGATGACGACCATCCGACCATCCTTGGGATTCACTGCGAACTGGACGTTCGAACCCCCTGTTTCCACACCGATTTCACGAAGCACCGCGATACTGGCGGACCGCATCCGCTGATATTCCTTGTCGGTCAGCGTCAGCGCGGGCGCGACGGTAATCGAGTCCCCGGTATGAACCCCCATCGGGTCGACATTTTCGATCGAGCAGATGATGATGCAATTATCGGCGCGGTCGCGCACGACTTCCATCTCATATTCTTTCCACCCGACGATGCTTTCCTCGATCAGCACTTCGTTGGTGGGGCTGGCCTCCAGGCCGCCACGGACGATATTCTCGAACTCCTCCTTGTTGTAGGCAACCCCGCCGCCCGTTCCGCCAAGGGTGAAGCTGGGACGGATGATCGCCGGCAATCCGATGGATTCGAGCGCCGCTTTTGCCTCTTCCCAGCTGTTGGCGATCTGGCTGATGGGACTTTCGAGCCCGATCTTGTCCATTGCCGCCTTGAATTTCTCGCGGTCCTCGGCCTTGTCGATCGCCTCGGCCTGCGCTCCGATCAACTTAACGCCATGCTTCTTCAGCACCCCGTCGCGATTGAGCGTCAGCGCGCAATTGAGCGCCGTCTGCCCGCCCATCGTCGGCAGGATCGCGTCGGGCTTTTCCTTCTCGATGATTTTTTCGACCACCTTGGCGGTGATCGGCTCGATATAGGTCGCATCCGCCATGCCGGGATCGGTCATGATCGTCGCGGGGTTCGAATTCACCACGATGACGCGGTAGCCCTCTTCCTTCAGCGCCTTGATCGCTTGGCTGCCCGAATAATCGAACTCGGCCGCCTGCCCGATGACGATAGGCCCCGCTCCAATGACGAGGATGGAAGAGATGTCGGTGCGTTTGGGCATTATTCCTCGAACGTAATGCCGTCCAGAAGGACGACGTTGAGATGATTATCATCGGCGAAATCGGTCACGCAGGCCTGCTCGCGCGCCGTCGGCTGCTCGCGCATTACAAACAACAGCCGCTGCTCGATATCGTCCTGGAACAGCTCACCCATCGCGAGCCCGCACCGCGCGCCGACATCGTTGAGCTGCGCCTGCGTATGGAAGACCGGCTGCGGCGTCGCGCAGGCGCTTAGAAAGAAGAGCAACATGGTGACGGCCCATCTAATCATCGCCTGTCGCTTCGTTACCGAAAAGCTGAAACTCGACGCCGTGATCGAGTGACCAGAGCTCTAGTGCAATCAGGAGGTTTCCGAGGTCGTCAAAGCGACCACTCGCGAAAGCTTCTTCGAACCAGCTTTCCGGAACATCATAGTAAATTTGATCGACCCGGATACCGCTGGGGCTTTCTTGTGGTGCCAAGGGGACATCAAAATACTTCGCAAGCTTTAAAACCTCCGACGAGGGAACGGGCAGTTTCGACGGACGAGGCAGGTTTTCGAGCATACCCGACTCCGCTAGATCCTTCGATAAAATTGCACTGCCTTCGAGCTTCCACTTGCGGTCTTTGTGTGTCGAATACGCTTCTGCGGCACTCGCATCCGAAAACTCGATCCACGGAAGAGGTTTGATTTCTTCGATGCAATCGAAAAATCGTTCGCCCCCTTCAGTCGCGTCGATCAATACCTCTGTCGATTGAAGAAGGTCGGAATATTGCACCGAGTAGGCCCCACGCTCGAGGCCGCACCCCTCTAGTTGCTCTTTGACGAGGTCTATTTCGCGAGGACTGTCTGCTAACGAAAACGATAGCGCGAAAATCAGGGAAAGAATCACCGCATCATCCCCACGAACTTCTCGAACAGATAGAAACTGTCCTGCGGGCCGGGGCTGGCTTCGGGGTGGTACTGGACGCTGAACGCCGGGCGGTCGGTGAGTTCGAGGCCGCAATTGCTGTCGTCGAACAGGCTGACGTGGGTCTCGCGGACATTGTCAGGCAGGCCTTCGCGCTTCACCGCGAACCCGTGGTTCATGCTCGTGATCTCGACCACGCCGTCCGCGCAGCGCTTGACCGGATGGTTGGCGCCGCGATGACCCTGGAACATCTTCGATGTCTGCCCCCCGACCGCGAGCGCGAGCAGCTGGTGGCCGAGGCAGATGCCGAATAGCGGCTTTTTCGTGTTGAGCAGCTGGTGGATCACGGGGATCGCATAGTCGCCGGTCGCGGCGGGATCGCCCGGCCCGTTCGACAGGAAGATGCCGTCGGGCTCGTGCGCCATGATCTCATCATAGCTCGTCTGCGCCGGGACCACGGTCACGCGCGCGCCGGCTTCGACGAGGTTGCGGAAGATATTGTGTTTGGCGCCGTAATCGATCGCCACGACGTGCGGAGCGTCGGCGCTGGCGTGGCCGAGCTTGTAGCCCTGCCCCAGTTCCCAACCGCCGTCGGACCATTGGTCGAGCTGCTTGCGCGACACTTCCTTGGCGAGATCCATGCCCTCGAGCCCCGGCCAGTCCGCCGCCTTCCGGGCCAACGCTTCGACATCGATCGATCCGTCCGGTGCGTGCGCGATCGCGACGGTCGGCGGCCCTTCCTCGCGCACCAGCCTCGTCAGCGCCCGCGTGTCGATGCCGGCAATGCCGATACGCCCATGCTCCGCCATCCATGACGGAAAGTCCGCCTCGCTGCGGAAATTGGACGGGCTCGTCACTTCCTCACGCGTGATGCAGCCCAGTGCATGGGCCACCGGGGCCTCCACGTCCTCGGCGTTCGAACCCACGTTGCCGATATGGGGAAAGGTGAAGGCGATGACTTGCTTGGCGTAGCTGGGGTCGGTCATCACTTCCTGATAGCCCGTCATCGCGGTGTTGAAGCACAATTCGCCCACCGCCTCGCCGGTCGCGCCAAAGCCCCTTCCCCAAATGACTCTCCCGTCGGCGAAGACGATCGCGGCGGTGGCATGGTCGGGGCGGGCGGGCGCGCGGGAAGACATGCGGGGGCGTGAGGCTCCGTTCGTAGGGTGTCGGCGATGTTGCTAAGCGTCAGCCGCTACACTCCCGCGCGATGCGCCGTCAACGGCTGACATTCGTCCTCGCGAGGCGCTAGGCTATTTTCTTTTTCATGAACGAACGGAGCAGCGCGATGATTCGCGACGATCTCAAGGCAGCGATGGTGGCCTCGATGAAGGCGGGCGAGAAGGACAAGGTCGGTACCATCCGCCTCGTCCAGTCCGAGGTGAAGAACAAGGACATCGAGGCGCGCACTGGCGGCGAGATTGCCGACGACGATGCCCACGTCACCGCCGTCCTCCAGAAGATGGTCAAGCAGCGCCGGGAAAGCGCCGAGATGTTCCGCAAGGGCGGCGCCGAGGACCGCGCGGCGGCCGAGGAGGCGGAGATCGCGGTGATCGAGGAATTTCTTCCCACGCAGATGAGCGACGAGGACATCGACGGCGCCGTCGCCGCCATCATCGCCGATACGGGCGCATCGGGCATGAAGGACATGGGCCGGGTGATGGGCGAAGTTCGCTCGCGCCACGGCGCCGCGATCGAGCCCGCCAAAGCGAGTGCGGCGGCCAAGAAGCAACTGATGGGGGGCTGATCCCCTGTCGATCCCGCCCTCCTTTCTCGACGAATTGCGCGCCCGCACCCGCGTTTCCGCGATCGTCGGCTCGGACGTGAAGCTCATCCGGGCGGGGAAGGAATTCAATGCCTGCTGCCCCTTCCACGACGAGAAGACTCCGAGCTTTTACGTCAACGATCAGAAGGGCTTCTATCACTGCTTCGGCTGCGGCGCGCACGGAGATGCGATCAGCTTTCTCGTCGACGGGCGCGGCATGGCGTTCATGGACGCGGTCAAGGAACTGGCGGGGAAGGCAGGAATGGAAGTCCCCGCCCCCGACCCGCGCGCCAAGCAACGCGCGGAACGCCGAGCGGGTCTGGTCGATGTCACCGAAGCCGCCGCCGACTGGTTCGCGGAGCAGCTCGCGGGGATCGAGGGCGGCGGGGCACGCGCCTATCTCGAAAAACGCGGCATCGACGCGAAGCTGATTTCACGGTTCAACCTCGGCTTCGCTCCCGACGACAAGGGCAAGCTGAAACGCGCGCTCGACCGGTTCGGCGTCCCCAAGCTGGTCGAAAGCGGCATGCTGATCGATCCGGAAGATGGCGACCGCCAGCCCTACGACCGGTTCCGCGGCCGCCTGATGATCCCTATCCGCGATCCGCGCGGGCGGGTGATCGCGTTCGGCGGAAGGATACTGGGCGAAGGCGAGCCCAAATATCTCAACAGCCCCGAAACCCCGCTGTTCGACAAGGGTCGGCAGCTCTACAACCTCGACCTCGCGCAGGCCGCGGCGCGAAAGGCCGATCGCGTCATCGTCGTCGAAGGCTATATGGACGTTATCGGTCTGGCTCGCGCAGGGATCGCCGAAGCGGTCGCACCGCTCGGCACCGCACTGACCGAGGATCAGCTGCGGCTCCTCTGGCGCCTGTCTGCCTCCCCTATTCTCTGCTTTGATGGCGACGCTGCGGGGCAGCGTGCCGCCATCCGTGCCGCCGAACGCGCACTGCCGCATCTCGGCCCGGAACAGAGCCTTGCCTTCGTGGAACTTCCCGACGGGCAGGACCCTGACGACATCGTCGTGAACGGCGGGGCGGCGGCGTTCGATGCGTTGGTTGCCGAACCGGAATCGCTCAGCGCGCGCCTCTGGCGACACGAAGTCGCGCAAACCGCCCTCGATACTCCCGAACAACGCGCTGGGCTCAAGCAACGGCTGCTCGACCATGCCCGCGCCATCGCGGACCCCTCCCTATCGCAGCTCTATCGCGAAGAATGGCTCGGCCGCTTCGACAAACTCGTGGGCCGGGAACGCACCAGTCAGCCGCGATGGAAACAGAAGAATGGACGCTGGGTGCCCCCTGCCCCGCCCGTGGGCGATGCGACACGGAATGTGTCGCGGCACGGAATAGAGGGTCGCCTGATCGAGGCCGTTCTGCTTGGCTTCGCGCGCTTCCCGGCGCGAATCGCGGAGGAGAGCGAAGCCCTCGCCGCGCTCCCCATTCCTGACCCTCGTCTCGCCGCGGCGCGCGAAAAACTGCTCGATGCCGCCTTTTCCGGCGAGTCGCTTGATAAAGAGGCGCTTCTTCCCATATTGGCCGACGCAGGCGTGGAGACCTCTTCAAGGCCGGTGATGGGGTTCGGATTCCTGCGTGCGGATGGCGACGACGCCGATGCTGTGCGCGAGCTGTCCGATACCCTCGACGCGATCCTTGCGAAAATGCGGATCGAGGCGGCACTGGAGGCGGCGACCACGCGTTTGGAAAATGAATTCACCGAGGATGCCTATGCGCAGCAGCAGCGGCTCCACCGGATGCGGGACGAGAACAGGGAGCGCCTCAGCGCGCTGACCGAAACGGAATAGATCAGGATTTCATGGCCAAGAGTGACAATGACACGAAGGACGACGGCGACCAGCCGCTGATCGACCTCAACGATGCCAAGATCAAGAAGCTCATTGCTCGCGGCAAGAAGCGGGGAATCCTCACTTACGACGAGGTCAACGAGGCGCTGCCCAGCGACCAGATGAGTCCTGATCAGATCGAGGACATCATGTCCGCGATCAGCGAAATGGGCGTCACCATCGTCGAGAACGACGAGGAAGAAGAGGACGAGGTCGAGCCGATCGACGAGAAGGCGAAGGCCAAGAAGGACGACCCCAAGACCGTCAAGGCGGCGACCAACACGAAGGAGCGCGCCGACCGCACCGACGATCCCGTCCGCATGTATTTGCGCGAGATGGGTGCGGTCGAACTGCTGAGCCGCGAGGGCGAGATCGCGATTGCCAAGCGGATCGAGGCGGGCCGCGACTTCATGATCTGGGGCCTGTGCGAGAGCCCGATCACCTTCAACAATATCATCGAATGGTCGAACAACCTCAACGAGGAGACCATGCAGCTGCGCGAGATCCTCGATCTCGAGGCGATGATCTCGAAGGGTCCGACCCAGGAGCAGCTCGACAAGTCCGAGGAAGACGACGACGACGGCGAGATCAGCGAGGATACAGCCGGTCCCACCGTGGTCGAGGACGAGGAAGAGCCCGATCACGAGGAGGACGAGGACGGCAACGAGGACGATGCCGCTGCCCGTGCGCGCAAGCGCCGCGAGGAAGAGGAAGAGGACAACACTCTTTCGCTCGCGCAAATGGAAGAGGCGCTCAAGCCAACCGCGCTCGAGAAGTTTGCCGAGATCACCGGGCTCTACAAGAAATTCTCGAAGCTTCAGAACGAGCGGCTGACCGCGCTGGAAGCGGGCGAGGAATTCCCGAAGGCGAAGGAAAATCGCTACCAGAAGCTGTCGGGTGAACTGACCGCGCTGGTGGAATCGATGCAGTTCCACAACGCCAAGATCGAGATGCTCGTCGATCAGATGTACGGCTACAATCGCCGTCTGATGACGCTGGGCGGCCAGATGCTTCGCTTGGCGGAACGGCACAAGGTCCCGCGCAAGAGCTTCCTCGAGGAATATGACGGCCACGAACTGGACGACGCCTGGCTCGACCGTGTCGCCAAGATCGACAAGAAGTGGGAAAAGTTCGCCAAGAGCGAGGGCGAGACCGTCGCGCGCATCCGCGCCGACATCGCCGATATCGCGCAGGCGACCGGTATGGCGCTTCCCGAATTCCGCCGCATCGTCAATCAGGTCCAGAAGGGCGAACGCGAGGCGCGCATTGCCAAGAAGGAAATGGTCGAGGCGAACCTTCGTCTCGTCATCTCCATCGCGAAGAAATACACCAACCGCGGTTTGCAGTTCCTCGACCTTATCCAGGAAGGCAACATCGGCCTGATGAAGGCGGTCGACAAATTCGAATATCGCCGCGGCTACAAGTTCTCGACCTATGCGACCTGGTGGATCCGCCAGGCGATCACCCGTTCGATCGCCGATCAGGCGCGCACGATCCGCATCCCGGTCCATATGATCGAGACGATTAACAAGCTGGTCCGCACCTCGCGCCAGTTCCTGCACGAGACCGGACGCGAGCCCACTCCCGAGGAACTGGCCGAGCGACTGTCGATGCCGCTCGAGAAGGTTCGTAAGGTGATGAAGATCGCCAAGGAGCCGATCAGCCTTGAAACGCCGATCGGCGACGAGGAAGATTCGCATCTCGGCGATTTCATCGAGGACAAGAATGCGATCATCCCGGTCGATGCCGCGATTCAGTCGAACCTCAAGGAAACCGTCACCCGCGTTCTTGCCAGCCTGACGCCGCGCGAGGAACGCGTTTTGCGCATGCGATTCGGCATCGGGATGAACACCGATCACACGCTCGAGGAAGTGGGCCAGCAGTTCAGCGTGACCCGCGAACGTATTCGCCAGATCGAGGCCAAGGCGCTGCGCAAGCTGAAGCACCCCAGCCGCAGTCGGAAGATGCGCAGCTTCCTCGACCAATAAGTCCTAATCGGCAACTGATCGCAAGGAGCCGCCCGTTCATCGAAGCGGGCGGTTCTTTTTCATGCTTCCTTCATTGACGGTGTTGCACTGCACAACCATGTGCTGCGTGCCAGCAACTGGTGGGAAATCCCACCGGACACAGCGCCGGATAGGTGAGAAATCCCCTTGATTGCGCCGTTCGCGAAAGTTGGCATGCGACGTGCAAGTATCGGCGTGACGGCGAAATTCATCGCGCCACGTCAGCAAGGAATAAAGATGAGCCAGACCAATCTCGTGACCCGTAACGACACCATCCTTGGCGTTTGCCAGGGCTTGGGTGAGGATTTCGGGTTCAATCCCACGATCCTCCGGCTCGCGCTGATCCTGCCGATCTTCTGGTTTCCGGCCGAAATGCTGATGATCTATCTGGGGCTTGGTCTGGTCGTGCTGGTTTCGCGGACCCTCTTCAAGACGCCCGCGGCAGCGCAGGAGGAGGCCGAAGTGGCGGCCCTCCCGCTGGTAGATAAATCGGCCGTCGTGCGAAGTGACGAGCGTCCGCTGCGCGACGCTGCCTGATCCGATCGAAACTTCGAACGTTGACGGGGCTGGCCATCTTCGGATGGACCGGCCCCGTCCCGTTTTGGGCCAGACTCCCGCGAAAAATCATGCGCCTCGGCATGGCTTGGTAACCACGTCTTTACGGGCCTGCGATACACCGTCCTTCCCACCACCTGATGATGAAGGCGAAATGTGCGGGAAGGATATGGCATGGTGGCCGCGATGAGATTGGTACCCGATGCCCGAACCTCCGGGTTCGACCCCTTGGCACGCGTCGTGTTGGAAGGGTCGGGGGTGCATTCCCATGCCGAAACGCTTCTGCACTGCGGCGGGCAAGACATGACGCGCGATCTCGCCGACTTCGTCCATTTGCTGTGCTTTCTCCACGGGCGGCATCCGACGCTGATCGAAACAGCCCTGACGCGCGTGAAGCAGGGACCGCAGCGGGACTGGGTCCTTCGCGCCGGCGACGCCTTCGAGGCCGAGCGGCTCGCCCTGGTGGGGCTGGTCAGCCAGGTCGGACCGATTCCTTCCACACCCGGCGCCGCCGCCACCGAAACGGTGGTGCAGGCACAGCGCCACGCGATCGAGACGCTGGCCGCGTCCGAACGGGACGGGTGCGCATTGGGAGCAGCGGTGGCTCTGGTCACCGACTGGGTGCCGTTCCGAGCCTTGCTCGACATGGTCGCGGCTCGGCTGAGCGTCGACGTCCCGAGGCGCAAGCTACCCGATGCGGCGCATCAGGAGGCGCTGGTGGCCACCGTGGATGGACCGGGGGCGCAGCGCGCGTTCAATTTCGGCCTCGATCAGTTGCTCACGCAGCATCGCGGGCTGTTCGACCTTCTCGAAGCCCGCGCCAGCGCGCGAAACGCGCTCGACGGCCTGGCCTAGGCCGGACTGCCGTCGGGCTCGACAGGGCACGGACTGGACGGAGAGCAGGCGAGCGTATTGCTCGTCATGCATCCGGCCAGTACCAGTCCGACCGTCATCATCATTCTGCGCATGAGAGTTTTTCCCGATGGTTTGACGCTGACCATGGTGCCGCGATGCGCATCGCTCGCCCACAAGGTTGCGGACGGATCACTTGCCATCGCGCACCACGCTCCATAGGCCTTGCGGCATGAAATTCGATACTACCGATCAATATGTCGCCACCCCCGACCTCAAGGTCGCGGTCAACGCGGCCGTCGCGCTTCGCCGTCCGCTTCTCGTGAAGGGCGAGCCCGGGACCGGAAAGACCGTTCTGGCGCATGAGATCGCCAAATCGATCGACGCGCCGCTGATCGAGTGGCACGTCAAATCGACGACGCGCGCGGTGCAGGGTCTGTACGAATATGACGCGGTCGCGCGGCTTCGTGACGGACAATTGGGCGAGGAGCGCGTCCACGACATCTCCAACTACATCAAGCGCGGCAAACTGTGGGAAGCCTTCACCTCCCCTACCCTTCCGGTGTTGCTGATCGACGAGATCGACAAGGCGGACATCGAGTTTCCCAACGATCTGTTGCAGGAACTCGATCGGATGGAATTCCACGTCTACGAAACGGGCGAGACGGTGAAGGCGGAAGATCGGCCCGTGGTGGTCATCACCTCGAATAACGAGAAGGATCTTCCCGACGCATTCCTTCGCCGCTGTTTCTTCCACTACATTGCGTTTCCGGACCGCGAGACGATGGAAGAGATCATCGATGTGCACTTTCCCGGTATCCAGAAGATGCTGGTGCGCAAGGCGCTCGATCTCTTCTATCAGGTGCGCGAGACGCAGGGCCTGAAGAAGAAACCCTCGACCAGCGAACTGATCGACTGGCTCAAGCTGATCCTTCACGAGGACATGCCGATGGACGTGCTGTCCGACGCCGATCCGACGAAGGCGATCCCCCCGCTCCACGGCGCGCTGCTCAAGAACGAGCAGGACGTCATGCTGTTCGAAAAGCTTGCCTTTCTCGCGCGGCGCGAAGGGCGTTGATCCAGCCTCCCCGTTCGTTCATCGAAAGCGTATCGCCGGTCTGAGGCGACGTGCGGCATCGCAGATCGCGAAGGGGGCATCATGGATCTGGCAATCGAGACGAAGGCGCTGACCAAGAGGTTCGGCAAGGCGACCGCCGTCGACGGCATCGACCTCAAAATTCCGCGCGGTGCGATCTACGGATTCCTGGGATCGAACGGCGCTGGAAAATCCACCGCGATCCGCATCATTCTGGGGTTGCGTTCCGCGACGTCGGGAACGGTCGAACTGTTCGGGGAAAAGCTCGACCATCGGCATCGACCGCTGATCGGTGCGATGGCGGACAGTCCGGGGGGCGCCTTCTACGAACACCTTTCCGCCCGCGACAATCTGCGCGTGGTCGCCCAGTCGCTGGGGATCGAAATCGAACCCGATGCCCTCCTCGACCGGGTCGGCCTCGATCATGCGCGCACCAAGAAGGTGAAGGCCTTCTCGACCGGAATGCGTCAGCGGCTCGGCATCGCCCGCGCGCTGATCGGCGATCCGGCACTGGTAATCTTCGACGAACCGCTGAACGGCCTCGATCCCGAGGGGATCCGCGAGATGCGCACGCTGATGCGCGACATCGCCAAGAACCGCACTCTCATCATCTGCTCGCACCTGCTCGACGAGATCGAGAAAGTCGCGAGCCATGTCGGCCTGCTTTCCAAGGGCAGGTTGATTCACCAGGGACCGCTCGACGACATCGCGATCGACACCGATATCATCGAACTCGGCGCTTCGGGTGCCGTCATGGAAGCTCTCTCCCCGCTTGCGATGCAGGTCAATTCGATCGGCGCCGACCGTTGGCACGTAACGCCGAAGGAAGGCCTGTCCGCTTCCGACATCAATCGCGAGCTCGTCGGCAAAGGCATTGCGGTGGACCATCTGGCGCAACGCCGCTTCAGCCTCGAGGAATTCTATCATGAGCGTATCTCGGCGAGCCATGCAGGAGCCGACCATGCCTGAGGCCGTGCACGTCAAGACGCCCGGACTGGTTCGCTCGGAGCTTCTCAAGCTCAAGGGATCGAAGGTCTTCTGGATGACCCTCGCCGTGCCGGGGTTCGTCCTCATTCTCTCGACCCTCGTCGTCCTGTTCGAAGGGACCAACGCGCCGATGTTCCTGGTCGGCGGGACCAGCATCTGGGTGACGCTGGTCCTGCCCTTGGGAACGATGGCGCTGACGGTCGTCCTCGCGCAGATCGAGCATCAGCCGCGCGCCTGGGACCCCTTGCTAAGCCTGCCCGGTGCACGGCGGCGCATCTTCCTGCTGAAACTGGTGGCGGGGGCAATCGTGCTTCTCGCTTGGACGATCATTCTCGGCGGCGGTCTCACCGGCCTTGCCGCTCTCTTCCAGCAGGTGTTGCCGGAAAAAATGCAGGGTTCGCTGGTCGAGCTCGACGAATTCGCCGAGTTGCTGCTGCGGGTCTGGGCAGCCAGCCTGTTCATGCTGGTCGTGCAGTATGGATTGGCACTCTATTTTCGCGGATTCATCCTGCCGATCACCATTGGTATCGGGGGGATCATCACCGCCGCTGTCGCCTCGTCCAGCGAATACGGGCAGTATTTCCCGTGGCTCATGCCGCTCAACCAGCTGGCCTCCGAAACGGCGGCGGCCGACCGCGCGCTGATGCTCGGCATCGGTGGCGGCATCGTCGGGGCGATTGTCCTCCAGCTATTGATGCAGCGACGCGAGTGGTAGGCGGCTAGACCGCTCCGCCGTCGTCGCGATAGGCCAGTTCGATGTTGCCGTAACGCTCGCCCTTCACGAACAGCGGCACGAAGACGTTCTTCACCGGGAAGCTCTCGGAACCCAGGTTCATCTGATAGGTGGCGAGCTTGGCGGGCTTGGTGGAGGCGACCGCCGCACGGGTCGTGTCGTCCATCAGGATCCGGCGATTGCGGCTATGCTTGTCGTTCCACACCGGATCGCTTCCCTGCGGTTGGCATCGTTCGGTGATGTGCGTGGGCAGGTAGCCGTTCACGTCGGTCAGCGCACAGGCGATGGTGCGGTTGTCGCTGGCCTTGTAGCGATCGATGATCGGGCGAACGTGGGCATCCGCAAAATCGGCGAACCGGTTGTCATACTGGGGCGGATTGGAACCTTCGCGCAGTTGATAGTCGCGATCGAGCACCGCATCGAGCGTGATGGCGCCTTCGTCGATGGCTTTCTCCACCACTTTCTGGATCTCGCGCATCAGGTCCTGTCCGCGCGCGATCATCGGCGTGTCGTCGATCTCGGCACCCGAATTGGCCAGCGTGTCGAGCATGCTGTTGGACATCAGTTCGAGATGCGACAGGCGCTTTTCGGCCTGCTTCAATTCCTCGTTGCTGCTGCGAGCACCGCCGGCAAAATCGGTGAGGCCGGCCTTCACTCGATCGACGCTGGTCTGAATGAGGCTGGTCGACTGGGCGATCCCCTCCGACTGATTGCCGACGAGGTCGACGATTTCGGACACCTCGCGCACGGTAATACCGATTGTGTCGATTCCTGACTGGGCCGCGCGGCTGCGCTCCACCCCGTCGCTGATCTCGCTGGTCACGGCGTTGGCTTCGCGCGTGAGCTCGCCGATGGTGCTGGCGATCTCACCCGTGGCGCTGCGCGTATCATGGGCGAGCTTCTTCACCTCGGCCGCGACGACGGCGAAACTGCGCCCGGCATCCCCTGCCCTCGCGGCCTCGATGGTCGCGTTGAGCGCGAGCATGTTGGTCTTGCGCGCGATGGATTCGATCGTCGAGGAAACGTTCTGGACCTGGTTCATCGCGGTGGCGAAGCCTGCCATCCGCTCGCCCAGCTGGACGACCAGCTCGGTGAGTTCGTGGAAGCCCGCGATGGTGCCCTCGATGGCCTCGCGACCATTGGCGAGCTTCGTCTTGGCTTGGTCGGCCAGCAGGCGCGCCTCATCGGTGCTGTCGGCGACGCGTGCCTGGTCGATGGTCAGCCGTTCGGTGACCTCCTCGAGCGTTTCGAGCGTCTTGAGGCTCTGGCCGATCCGTTCGGTGACCGCCTCGACATAGCCCGCCACGTCGCTGCACTCGAGACTCAAGGAACCGCAATCGCGGGCCACCGCCCGGATCGCGTTCTCGGTAACCTGGTCGAGGCCCTGCGTTGCCATTAAAAGAAATCCTTCGGTGAATTCGTGTCGAGCGTTGCGATAACGGACCATTGCCTAGGAAAGCGTTAACCAACCCCCTTTTCCGCAAAGGCGCGCCCGGGCTATCAGCAGCATCATGTTCATCTCCTTTCTCGACCGACTGCGCGCCGCGGGTATTCCCGCCAGCCTAAAGGAGCATCTGATGCTGCTGGAGGCGCTCGATCGCGAGGTGATCGAGGCGGACCCCACCAGTTTCTACTATCTCGCCCGCGCTGCGCTCGTGCCGCACGAGAAGATGCTCGATCGCTTCGACCGGGTGTTCGCGGAAACGTTCAAGGGACTGGAACGGGCGGAGGGGGAGGAACTGGCCGCCGATCTGCCGGAGGAATGGCTGAAGGCCGTCGCAGAGCGCTATTTCAGCGCCGAGGAGATGGAAGCGATCAAGTCCCAAGGCGACTGGGACGAGATCATGGAAACGCTGAAGAAGCGGCTCGAGGAACAGGAAGGCCGTCACCAAGGCGGCAACAAGTGGATCGGGACGGGCGGCACCTCCCCCTTCGGACACGGGGGCTACAATCCCGAGGGCGTGAGGATCGGGGGACCGGGGCGGCACGGGCGCGCGATGAAGATCTGGGACAAGCGACTGTTCAAGGATCTGGATGGTGACGTCGCACTCGGCACCCGCAACATCCAGGTCGCGCTCAAGCGCCTGCGCCGCTTCGCTCGCGAGGGCGCGGCGGAGGAACTCGACATCGACGGTACGATCAGCGGAACGGCGCGGCAGGGCTGGCTCGACGTGAAGATGCGGCCCGAGCGGCACAATGCGGTGAAGCTGTTGCTGTTCCTCGACATCGGCGGATCGATGGATTCGCACGTGAAGCAGGTCGAGGAGCTGTTCTCCGCCGCGCGCAGCGAGTTCAAACATCTCGAGCACTACTATTTTCACAACTGCATCTACGAAGGCGTGTGGAAGGAAAACCGGCGGCGGTGGGACGGCGCCATCCCGACCTATGACGTGCTTCACAAGTTCGGCGCCGATCACAAGCTGGTGATCGTCGGCGATGCGTCGATGAGCCCCTACGAGATCACTCATCCAGGGGGCGCGATCGAACATTACAACGAGGAAGCGGGCGCCACCTGGATGCGGCGGCTGACCGATCAGTACAAGAGCGCGGCGTGGCTCAATCCGACACCCGAAGGCTATTGGGGTCACAGCTATTCGACGCGGATCCTGAAGGATCTGATGGACGACCGGATGTTCCCCCTCACCCTCGATGGACTGGACGAGGCGATGCGCGAACTATCGCGCAAACATTAGGACCGGCTTTCGATCTCGATTCGTTTTTTCGTCACGATCTCGTCCATCGAGATCGGGGACGCATCGATCCGCATTCGCTCGAGGACGCGGCGGACTCCCGGATCGCAGTCGCCCGCGTCCAGCAACCGGATGTCGCCGCAATGCGGCCGAATGGTTGCAAGCAACAGCAGCAGCTGGCCATCCGAAAGGGCTGCGCCGCCCTCTCCGGTGGGACGTTCGCCCGTCAGTACGAGCAGATCGACCTGCGGGACCGGAAGGCCGGTCATCGTCACGGTTAGATCGAGCGCACCGAGAACGAGCGAGGCGACGCGTTGATCGAAGGTCAGGCACTGCCCAGCGACGAGCGTCGGCAGCGCGCCCCGTTCGACCCATTCCGTCCCCACGCGCACACCGTCGGCACAATGCAAGCCGCATGGGTGGGCTTCGCTGTTCAATCGATCCGCCAGATCGAGTGAAGCTTTCCCCGTCGACGGTCCGTCGAGGAGGGCGATGGTCGGCACGTGTCCGCCGCGCGGCACCAGTCTTTGGAGTAGCCACGGGTAGAGGTGCAGCGATGTCGTACCCCCCAGTTCGGGGTTCGCGTTGACTTCGCAGATCGCCCCGCCCGTCTCGCGCCACGACCGGGAGATATCCGGCAGGATCAGGTCGACGCCCGCGATGTCGAGGTGAAGCACTTCGGCGGCGCGCGCGGCGAGCGCGGCATTGTCCGGGTGCATGTCCTCCGTCACCGCAATAGGCGTCCCACCTGCGGTCACGTTGGACTTGCGGGCCAGGCGGACGAAGCGGCCATCCTCGGGAATGGAATCGGGCGACAGATCCTGTACGGCGAGGAGGGATCCTTCGCGTTCCCCGAGGGAAATCCGCTTCAGCCGCGAATGGGTATCGTCGCCCCGGCCCGGCTCCGCATTCAGGGCGGCGACGAGTTCCAGAACGCTCGACTGTCCGTTCCCCATTACACCGGCGGGCCGCCGTTCCACGGCCCAGATGGTCTCGCCGCGGAATACGGTCAGGCGATAGTCGCGGCCTTCGACATGCTTCTCGACCATCACGGTGCGGCTGACCTCAGCCGCAGCTGCGAAGGCGTCGCGAACCTCCGAGGCGTCGCGCAAGCCGGCTTCGACCCCCTTGCCGCCGTCACGGTCGGCCGGCTTGACGACGACCGGATACCCGATCGCTTCGGCATTGCGCTCTGCTTCGTCGGCACTGCTGCAGAGGGCGAAGGCAGGTGCCGGCAGGAGCGCCCGCGCAAGAAGCGTCGAGGCATAATGCTTCAACTTGGCATGCGCGGTGGCATTGCGGGGTGTGACCTGTGAAAACGTACCGCTCAGTTCGACGGCATGGCGTCCGATGCCGAACTGCGCGGTCGGTCCGACCAACTCCTGAAAGGGGATTCCGAGATCGAATGCAGCGCGGGCGAAGCGTGGCCCATTGGTGGTGGCAGGCTGCGTATCGCGCAGGGCGGCGAGCACTTTCTCCAGCCGCTCGTGCATCGTCGGATCGAGCGCGTCGGCGTTCAGGCGTGCGACGAGGATTTCCACCAATGCTCGAACCGCGCCAGAGCCTCGGCGGAACGAGGGAATGAAGACCGACAATCGCTCGCCGCCCGAGACGACGCGGCAAGGGTCGGTGAATGCCAGATCGGCACAGGCGAGCAGGAAATCGATGGTTTTTGCGAACCAGCGACCGAATGCCGGTGCCCCGGCGTCGGACGGCGCAGGGGGCAGATCGACCGATCGAGTAGCCTGACGCTCGCCAAGCAGTTCGTTCAGTTCCTTCCCGATCCGCCGGCATCGCCTTGGATCGATGGTCTCGGCGGATAGAGAGATACGTACCGAGGCGCACCGCAGGCCGAAGGCGAACCCTTCGATCCGCAACGGCGACCCGATCACGCGGACTTTCACTTGGCAATCCGACGCGCATGGATGGTCCGCAGGCCCCAGCGCATCCCGACTTGCCCGGACCGAAGATCATCGACGCCCAGTCGATCGTCGATTGCCGCACCGATCTCGCCGTCCTCGATCGTACCGATGTCGAAGAGACGGCGGACGAAGGCGATCATGGCGGATCGATCGGGGAATACCCAGTGATAGTCGTTGGCGCGGTCATCGACGATCGACCAGCCGGCAGAGCGAAGCTCCTCCCCGGTCCCCTCGTCGAGATAGAGGCCCTCGTGTCCGGTCGAATTGTATGCGCCGACGAATTCGTCGAGAAACGCGGCAACCGGATGATCGCGCGCGACGTCGGACACGACGAAATCGCCCTGCGGACGGGTGACGCGGTGGGCCTCGGCGAAGAAGCGACGCTTGTCCTCGAGATGGTGGATCCCCGCCAGACTGACGACAGCGTCGATGCTCTCGTCCTTCCAGGGGAAGGGATAGAGAGCGACCCCGTTTCGCTCGGTTTGATCCTGGCCCGCATGGGTGGTGAAATCGGCACAGGGTTCGTGCCGTACCCATTCGCATCCTTCCGCAATGTAGGCGCGAAGATAGCCGCCCCCGGCGGGCACATCGCCGATGATCATCGCAGAGCGGGGAACGAGGGGTGCGAGCAGTTGGCGAAACTCTTCTGCCCGCGCAGCGGGAAACGCCTGCATGGCGCGATCGTAACTCGATCCTCGCTGGTCGAAGAGGTCGGTATAGTCGGGCATACCCTCGCACTAGCAAGCTTCGGGACGGTTGCGAACTGCGCCGCGGCGGTCGGGGCTCAAGGCCTCGCGATCAATATAGGAGGAACGGTCGGCGCTCCTCGGCCCACGCTTTTTCGTCGGGGATCGCCAAGGCATCGAGGTCATCCGGCGTCGCGTCCTCATCGTCGACCCACTCCCGCAGCGCGGGGCCGCCGTTGATGATGTCGATGGCGGGGCGACCCGAGGTATATTCATACTCATAGTCGAGGCCGCGCCAGAGATCGTATTCGGGGAAGATCGCCCGGATCGCCTTGAACGCCAGCGACTGGACGCGCCATGCCTTGAAGGCCGCATGGTCGTAGCCCGGCCCCTCCGCATGGATGTGCACGCCGTGGCACAGCGATCCCGCATGTTTGTAGAAGGTCGGCTCGAACCAGATCTCGCGCAAAGCGCAGCCCGTCAGCCAGTGCGGCGCCAGACGCTGCATCTCGGCGATGACGGTTCGCGCATTGATGTCGGGCGCGCCGAAAATCTCGAGCGGGCGGGTCGTCCCCCTGCCCTCGGTCAGGTGGGTGCCCTCCACCATCACCGTGCCCGCATAGGCCCGCGCCATGTTCACGCTTGGCGCATTGGGCGACGGATTGATCCAGACGCGATCCCCGGGCCATCCATGGCCGGGGCCGTCGGGCTCGTACGCCTGCATTTCGACGACGCGATAATCGACGTCGAGATCGAAATGCCTGACGAACCAATGCCCCATCTCTCCCAATGTCATGCCGTGCCGCATCGGGATCGGACCTGCTCCGACGAAACTTTCGTAGCCCGAGCGTAGCTTGGGTCCCTCGATCGGACGGCCCGCGGGATTGGGGCGGTCGAGAACCCATACGGCCTTGCCATGCGTCGCGCCCGCTTCGAGCAGGTAGAGCAGGGTCGTGAGGAAGGTATAGATACGGCAGCCGACATCCTGCAGGTCGACGAGGACGACGTCCCAGCCTTCCATCATGGCGTCGGTCGGACGTCGCACCTCGCCGTAGAGCGAATGGACGGGGACCCCGTGGACCGGGTCGATGTAGCTCTCGCTTTCGACCATATTGTACTGCTTGTCGCCCTTCATCCCGTGCTGGGGACCGAAAGCGGCGGCGAGATCGATGTCGTCGAGGCCCGCCAACGCGTCCATCGAATGGATGAGGCGCTCGCTGACCGAAGCGGGATGACCGCACAGGGCGACCTTGCGGCCCTTCAATTCGCGGCGAAGGGTCTCGTCCTCGAGCAGACGGTCGATGCCGAACTTCAAATCTCTTCTCCCAGAATGGCGAAACAGTCGTCGTGATGGAAATCGGCTGCGCCTGCCGGATGGGCAAGGGCGAAATATCCCTTGGTCCCGTCGGTCGCCTCGATGATGGCGGAAAGCCCGACGCGGTGGCCGATGATCGGCTGACCGACAAGATGCGCCCGCATGACATAGTCGTCGCCGTCGCGTTCGGTGGCGATCCTGACTTGGTTGGCGAGGTTGGAGCGCGCATGCCGATAATTCGCGAAACGATAGGCCGACCAACGCCCGTCGGGCGCGAAATTATACTCGCGATAGGCGGTGGCATTGTGACGCAGGAAAATCTCGAAGCAGGTCGAGCGCCATAGCCGGTCCTCGCGCCGCAGGCTCGCGAAGGCCGGAAGCATCAGGGCGTCGAGATCGCCCCGCAATCGATAGCGCAGCGAGAGGATGCCGTCTTCCTCGCGCGCCTCCACCGTCAGCCGCTCGACTTGGGGGGTCGGATGGTCGCGGTGGGGGACGAGCTGCATCATGAACAGCACCATCGTGGGCGACGCCATGCGTGGTGGCAAGCATCGAAAAGGCAGGCTAACAGGCTTTTCCATGACGACCTACCAGAGCGAATTGATGCGCGTGCTCGCGGCGCGCGACTACATCCACCAGACGACCGACGCGGCGGGTCTCGACGCGCTCGCATCGAAACAGGTGGTGCCGGGCTATATCGGGTTCGACGCGACCGCGCCGAGCCTGCATGTCGGAAGCTTGGTGCAGATCATGCTGCTGCGGCGACTTCAGCAGGCGGGTCACAAACCGATCGTGCTGATGGGCGGCGGCACGACCAAGGTCGGCGATCCGACGGGACGCGACGACAGCCGCAAGCTGCTCGACGACGAAGCGATCGCGGCGAACATCGCGGGCATCCGCAAGGTGTTCGAAAGGTTTCTGTCGTTCGATGACGGTCCGACCGGCGCGATCATGGTCAACAACGACGACTGGCTGGGGAAGCTCAACTATCTCGACCTGCTGCGCGACGTCGGCCCGCACTTCACCATCAACCGGATGCTGACGTTCGACAGCGTGCGGCTGCGGCTCGAACGCGAGCAGCCGATGACGTTTCTCGAGTTCAACTACATGATTCTGCAGGGCTACGATTTCCGTGAACTGCACCAGCGGCACGATTGTCGGCTTCAGATGGGCGGATCGGACCAGTGGGGCAATATCGTCAACGGGATCGAACTGACGCGGCGCATGGGCGGCGGAGAGGATTTGTTCGGGGTCACCACCCCGCTGATCACGACCGCGGACGGCAAGAAGATGGGCAAGACCGCAGCCGGTGCGGTGTGGCTCGATGGCGATATGCTGAGCCCTTATGACTACTGGCAGTTCTGGCGAAATACCGCGGACGGCGACGTGGTGAAATTCCTCAAGCTCTTCACCGACGTGCCGCTGACCGAGATCGATCGGATGGCGCAGTTGTCGGGCGCCGACATCAACGAGGCGAAGATCGCGTTGGCCAACGAGGCGACCACAATGCTGCACGGCGAGGATGCGGCGCGCGAGGCGGCAGCCACGGCCAAGCGGACGTTCGAGGAAGGCGCGTCGGACGCGAACCTGCCGAGCCTGTCGACGGGCGGAGAAGTCAGCATTCTGGCGGCGTTGGTGGGCCTCAACTTCTGTGCCTCGAACGGGGAGGCCAAGCGCAAGATCAAGGAAGGCGCAGTCAAGCTGGACGATCAGGTCGTCAGCGATCCGCAGCTTCTGGTGACCGTTCTTGGGGAGCCGGCGAAGCTGTCACTGGGAAAGAAGAAGCACGGGCTGTTGCTGCCCTAGCCCCCCTTCAGCAAACCGACCGCCGCATCGCGTTCGAACAGGTAGAGTGCGATGCGGGCGGCCTTTCCCCGTTCGCCTTCCAGGCCACCGTCGCGATCGAGCAGCATTTGCGCATCGGCCTGCGCGGCGGGGGCAATACTGGGCAGGTCCTCGGGTTCGACAAGCCTGAAACTGTGATCGCCCGACTGGCGGGTGCCGAGGATTTCGCCGGGACCGCGAAGGCGCAGATCTTCCTCGGCGATGCGGAAGCCGTCGTTGGTTTCGCGCATCAGTGCGAGACGTGCACGCGAGGTCTCGGACAGAGTGTCTCCCCGTAGCAGCAAGCATCGCGACTTGCCGGTGCCGCGCCCGACACGACCGCGCAGTTGATGCAACTGGGCGAGACCGAAGCGGTCGGCGCCTTCGATGATCATCAGCGTGGCATTAGGCACATCGACCCCCACTTCGATGACGGTCGTCGCGACGAGGATTGCGAGATTGCCGCTCGCGAACCGCTCCATCACCGCGTCCTTTTCCTCGCTCCGCATGCGGCCGTGAACGAGGCCGACCGCATCGCCGAGCCGCGCTTTCAGCGAAGCCGCGCGCTCTTCCGCGGCGGCGGCGTCGAGCTTCTCCGATTCCTCGACCAGCGGGCAGACCCAATAGGCCTGTTCGCCGGTGGCGATATGACGTTCGAGCGCGGCGACGATCTCGTCGATACGGTTTTCGCTCATCACCAGCGTCTCGATCGGCTGTCGTCCGGGCGGCAGTTCGTCGATGCGGCTGACCTCCATCTCGCCATATTGGGTCAGCGTCAGGGTGCGCGGGATCGGGGTCGCGGTCATGGCGAGGAGGTGCGGCGGACGCTTTCCTTTCTCGGACAGCATCAGGCGCTGCGACACACCGAAGCGGTGCTGCTCGTCGACCACGATCAGACCGAGCGCCTTATAGCTGACCGCAGGCTGGAAGATGGCGTGTGTTCCGACCAGGATGTGGATCAAACCGTCGGCGAGTCCCATGAGGGTCGCCTCGCGCACCCTGCCCTTGTCGCGCCCCGTCAGGATGGCGACGTTGACCCCGATCGGGTCGCACAGGCGCTTCAGCCCTTCGTAATGCTGCCTCGCGAGGATTTCCGTGGGGGCGAGCATGGCGGCCTGCGCACCCGCCTCGACCGCTTCCAGCATCGCCAGCAGCGCCACCAGCGTCTTGCCCGATCCGACATCGCCTTGAAGGAGACGGAGCATGGGGCGGTCCTGCGCCATGTCGCCGCGAATTTCGGAGACGCAGCGGTTCTGCGCGCCGGTGAGATCGAAAGGGAGGTTCAGACTTTCGGACAGGCTCCCGTCGCCTTGAAGCGGTTGGGTTTTGGTTCGGCGGGCGGACTGGCGAATGAGGAGGAGCGCGAGCTGGTTGGCGAAGACTTCGTCATAGCCGAGACGGGCGCGGGCAGCGGCATTGCCGGTATCGCCGTGCGCGGCCGCAAGCGCACCGCGCCAGTCGAGCCAGTCGCGATCCGCCTTCACGGAGGGTTCGATCCATTCGGGAAGGGCCGGCGCGGCCTTCAGCGCCTGCGCGATGAACTCGCGCATCCGTTTGTTCGTGATGCCTTCTGAAAGCGGATAGACGGGTTCGCGTAGCGGCGGCTCTTCCTTCACGACGTCGGGGTGGACCATCTGGAGATCGTCGCCATAGGCGTCGAGGCGGCCCGAGACGCGCACTTCCTCTCCGAGCGGGAATTGCTGCCGAGCCCAGCCCGCGCGGTTGAAGAAGGTCAGCGCGACCATATTGTCGCTGCCGTCGCGGGCATAGACGCGGAGCGGTGCCCGGCCCCTGCCCTCGCGCAGATCGATCGGGGTGAGCGTGATGACGATCCGCTGGCCGACCAGATGATGGCCGAGCGTGTCGGTGGCGATCCGCTGGATGCTGCCTGTCGGAAGGTGGAACAGCAGGTCGACGAGCCGGTCGAGTTTCAGTTTTGCCAACGCCTTCGCGATCTTGGGCCCCACGCCGTCCAGCGTGTCGGTGGTCGCGAACAGGGGGTGGAGGATTTCAGGCCGCATGGTTCGCCACCGCCCTAGCGCATCGGAACCCCAGCGCCTACATGCGCGCTTCACCCTCTCACGCCCCTCGCCGCGAATTTCGCGACGGGGCCGCATCGCTATGGAGTTTTCGTAGAATGGACGAGCGTCGCCGCGCCCTCAAGTATCGCAGCTGGCACCGCGGCACGCGCGAGGCCGACATGATGATCGGCGGTTTCTTCGACCGCTATCAGCATCTGTGGACCGCGGAGGACATGGACTGGTTCGACGCGCTGCTGATGGAACAGGACGTCGACATCATGGCGTGGGCGATCGGAACGGCGGAGGCACCCGCCAAATATCAGGGGCCGCAGTTGGAAAAGATGAAGAAGCTCGACTTCATCCGGATCGCGCGATGAGCGAGAAACTGCCCAAGATCGTGAATGCCGACAAGGCGCTGACGCTAGGCAGCGTGCCGGCGGGCTATCTGCCGTGGCTCGCGAGCGATCTTGCGCGGACGGCGGGCGACAAGGGTGGCCGTGCGTGGCTGATTGCGTCGGACGAGGCGGCGGCGCGCGCGGTGGTCGAGACCGCTCCGTTGTTCGCGCCCGAAGTCGAGGTGGTGACGCTGCCCGCGTGGGATTGCCTTCCCTATGACAGGGCGAGCCCGGCATTGAAGGTCATGGCCGACCGAATGGGCGCGCTGGCGCGCCTCGCTCGGGCACCGAAGAAGCCGCAACTGGTGGTGACGACCGCCAATGCGGCGGCGCAGCGGATGCTGTGCCCGGATCGGATCAAGGGGCTGGTGCGACGGTTCGAGGAAGGCAGCGAGATCGAGCGCGAGGCGCTGATCCAGCTGCTGCAGGCGAACGGCTATGCGCGGGTCGATTCGGTACACGACGCCGGGGAATATGCGGTGCGCGGCGCGATCGTCGATCTCTACCCCGCCGGCCTGGCGAGCGGCGTGCGGCTCGACTTCTTCGGCGACGAGATCGAGACGATGCGGGCCTTCGACCCGACCGATCAGCGGTCGACCGGGCGGGTCGATGGTTTCACGTTGATGCCCGCATCCGAAGCGCTCCTCGACGAGGAATCGATCAAGCGGTTCCGCAGCCGCTACCGCGAGAAATTCGGCGCCAACGCGACCAGCGATCCGCTGTACGAAGCGGTGAGCGATGGACGCCGTCTGGGCGGAATGGAACATTGGCTTCCGCTGTTCGAGGAGACGCTGGCCGATCTAACCGACTATGTCGGAACGGACGACGTCGTGCTGCGCGATGCCAACTGCGATGCCGCGGTCGGATCGCGGTTGGAGGCGGTCGAGGATTATTTCCAGAACCGGCGACGGATCGAGGCGAAGGAAGCCGGCAGCTATCGCCCCTTGAAGCCCGAGGCACTGTATCTGTCGGATGACGACTGGTCGCGGAGGAAGGCCGAGCTGCCGGTGCATCTGGCGACCCCCTTTCCCGCCCCCGACAGCGATGCGGTAATCGACATGGGCGTGGCGGGGCCGCGCGATTTCGCACCCGAACGCGCCCAGGGCACCAACGTGTACGAGGCGGTCGCGGACCATGTTTCCAAGCTGACCAAGGACGGGAAGACCGTGGTTCTGGCGAGCTATTCGAAGGGTGCGCGCGAGCGCCTCGACGGCTTGATCGAGGATCATGGTATCAAGTCGCGGCGGATGGCGGACAGCTGGCAGGAAGCGCTGGGCAAGAAGGCTCCCGCGCTGATGGTGCTGCCGCTCGACCACGGGTTCACGACCGACACGGTCGCGGTGTTGTCGGAACAGGACATGCTGGGCGACCGGCTCGTCCGGCGGCGCAAGAAGCGCAAGAGCGCCGACGCCTTCCTCGCCGAACTGTCGGCGATGACGCCGGGCGATCTGGTCGTCCACGAGGAACATGGCATCGCGAAGTATAACGGGCTGACGACGATCGACGTCGGCGGTTCGCCGCACGATTGCGTGGCGCTGGAGTATTCGGGCGAGGACAAGCTGTACGTTCCGGTCGAGAATATCGACATCCTGTCGCGGTATGGCGGCGCGGACGAAGCCGTCAGCCTGGACCGGTTGGGCGGCGAGGCATGGCAGCGGCGCAAGGCCAAGATGAAGGAGCGGATCCGCGAGATTGCGGGCAAGCTCATCAAGGTCGCCGCCGAACGGGCGCTTCGCGAGGGCGAGGCGGCGCAGCCCGATAGCGCCTTTCCGCAGTTCGTCGATCGCTTTCCCTACGAGGAGACCGACGACCAGGAACGGGCGATCGAGGAAGTGCTGGAGGATCTGGGGTCTGGCAAGCCGATGGACCGGCTCGTCTGTGGCGACGTCGGGTTCGGGAAGACCGAAGTGGCGCTGCGCGCGGCGTTTGTGAGTGCGATGGCGGGCAACCAGGTCGCGGTCATCGCGCCGACGACCATTCTCGCCCGCCAGCATTTCCAGAACTTCGTCGAACGGTTCCAGGGCTTCCCGATCAAGATCGGACGGATCAGCCGGCTGGTCTCGCCCGCCGAGGTGAAGGACACCAAGGAACGACTGGCGAACGGCGATCTCGACATCGTGATCGGCACGCACGCGCTGCTCGGCAAGACGGTGAAGTTCAAGAAACTGGGCCTCGTCGTGGTCGACGAGGAGCAGCATTTCGGCGTGACCCACAAGGAGAAGCTGAAGGCGCTCAAGAGCGACGTGCACGTCCTGACGCTGACCGCGACGCCGATCCCCCGGACGTTGCAGATGGCGATGACGGGGCTGCGCGATCTGTCGGTGATCATGACCCCGCCGGTCGACCGGTTGGCGGTGCGGACCTACGTCATGCCGCGCGATCCGGTGGTGATCCGCGAGGCGTTGCTGCGCGAACATTATCGCGGCGGGCAAAGCTTCTACGTGGCGCCGCGCATCGCCGACCTGCCGGACATCGAGGAATTCCTCCGCGAGGAGGTGCCCGAGATCAAGTTCCTCGTCGCGCACGGGCAGATGAGCCCGACCGAGGTCGAGGAGCGGATGAGCGCCTTTTACGACCGCAAGTATGACGTGTTGCTGTCGACGACGATCGTCGAGAGCGGGCTGGATATTCCGAGCGCGAATACGTTGATCGTCCATCGCGCCGATCGGTTCGGGCTGGCGCAGCTCTATCAGCTTCGCGGGCGCGTCGGGCGGTCGAAGACGCGGGCCTATGCCTATCTGACGACACCCGAGCCGCACCTGGTCAGCGAGAGTTCGGAGAAAAGGCTGCAGGTTCTGGCGAACCTCGACAGCCTCGGCGCGGGTTTCCAGCTCGCCAGCCACGATCTCGACCTGCGCGGCGCAGGCAATCTGCTCGGCGACGAACAGTCGGGGCATATCAAGGAAGTGGGCTTCGAACTCTACCAGTCGATGCTGGAAGAGGCGATCGTGCAACTGAAGGCGGATGGCGGGGCGTCGGGTGCGGGCGAAGCGCTCAATCCGCAGATCAACGTGGCGGCCCCGATCCTCATCCCCGAGGACTATGTCAGCGATCTCGATCTTCGCATGGGACTGTATCGCCGGTTGGGCGACCTCGAGAGCCGTGCGGACATCGACGAATTCGCGGCGGAGCTGATCGACCGGTTCGGCAAGCTGCCGGAGGAGACGCAGAACCTGCTCGAGGTCATCGAGATCAAGGTGAATTGTCGCAAGGCGCGGATCGCGAAGATGGACATCGGGGCCAAGGGCGCGGTGGTGACGTTCGCTTCCGACGGTTTCCCCGACGTTCCGGGCCTCATCACCTATATCGAGAAGCTGAAGGGGCAGGCGAAGCTGCGGCCCGACGGCAAGCTGGTCCTGTCGCGCAACTGGCCGGGCGAGCACGACCGGATCCACGGCGCGCTGCAATTGTCGCGCGGTCTCGGCCGCGTGGTGGCGGCGGGCCGCAAGAAAGCGAAGACGCCGGAGCCGGCCTAGTCGCGGTTGGTGAAGGTGACGAAGCGGCCGAGCGCCTTTTCGTCGAGCGGACCGGAGCCGAGGAAACCCTGGTAGCAATCCGCGCCCCATTCGCACAGGAGATCGAGCTGCGCGGCGGTTTCGACGCCCTCGACGACGGTGCGCAGTCCCAATTCCTGCGCGAGGCGGAGCATCGCGCGGAGCACGATCCGCGCCTTGTCGCCCCCGACGATATCCTCGACCAGCGCCCGGTCGATCTTGAGCGTGTCGATGGGCAGCGAGGTGAGATAGGCGAGGCTGGAATAGCCGGTGCCGAAATCGTCGACCGCGATGCGCACCCCGGCGTCGCGCAGGTCCGACAGGCGGCGGGCGCTTTCGGGATGTTCGGTGACCATCTGGGTTTCGACCAGTTCGAGCGTCAGGCGCTCGGGGTCGAAGCCGCTGTCGGACAGCATGGCCAGAAAGGTCTGGGAGAAACCCTGTTCGAACAATTCCTCGGGGAGGAGGTTGAGCGACAGACCGACGTGGGCGAGCGGGCCTTCCCACCGGGCCGCGCGCCGGAGCGCGTCGAACTGTATCTGGCGCGACAGCGGACCGGCGAGGCGGGCGCGGCGGGCGCGGGTGAAGAGTTCGTCGGCACCGGGGCCGGTCTCGCTCCAACGGGCCAGCGCCTCGGCCGCGACCACCCTGCCCGTCTCCAGCGAGATCATGGGCTGGTAGTGGATCGCGATCGCGCGCTCCGCGAGCGCATCGAACAGCGCGGGGTCGCGGGTCTGCGACAGGTCGCTTTTTTCAAGAGGGTCGTCGGTCCGGCTCAACATGCGTACCCCTATCGCGGCAGCGCGGGTCGCCGACAACGGCGCTTTTTCGCACTGCTTCGGATCGAGACAGTAGCCTATCGCCCGCGCCTCGCCTATGCCCGTCCGTCATAACGACGAAAGCGATGAAGCCCATGCACGATCCCGCGGCCATCGGCATCCAGGTGTCGTCCCGCAGCGCCTCCCAGGAGGCGGGCAAGAAGCTGCACGCATCGCACGACTTCGTCGATCTCGACGCCGCCGAGCGGGTGCTGGCGGTCGGCGGCGACGGTTTCTTGCTGCGGCTACTCCACCAGATGCTGGAAGAGGGCGTTCCCAAGCGGCCCGTGTTCGGGATGAACCGGGGGACGTTCGGTTTCCTGATGAACGAATGGCGCGAAGAGGGGCTGTTCGAGCGGATCGCGGCGGCCAAGCCGATCGACATCCTGCCGCTCAAGATGGAAGCGGAGACGCTGTCGGGCGAAATCATTACCCGCCCCGCGATCAACGAGGTGAGCCTGCTGCGCGAAACGGGGCGCACCGCGAAGATCGGGATCGAGGTCGGCGGCCGGCCCGCGATCGAGGAACTGGTGTGCGACGGAGTGATGGTGGCGACGCCCGCGGGCTCGACGGCCTACAATCTATCGGCGGGCGGGCCGATCTTGCCCTTGTCGGCGAACATGCTGACGCTGACCCCGATCAGCCCCTTTCGCCCGCGCCGCTGGCCGGGAGCGATCCTGCCCGAGGACACGGCGGTGCGCTTTACCGTCCAGTCGCCCGAAGAACGACCGGTGAGCGCGGTGGCGGACCAGTTCGAGGTGCGCGACGTGACGCGGGTGACGGTGACACTCGATCGAAAGCGCCCCCTTACCCTGCTGTTCGACCCCGATCATGCACTGGACGAGCGGATCGCGCTGGAGCAGTTCGAGACGGGCTAAAACTTCCCTTGCATCGCACGTTCGGGACGGTAAAAGGCCCGTCACCGCCTTCGGGCTGCTCCCTGATAGCTCAGCGGTAGAGCATTCGACTGTTAATCGAACGGCCGTTGGTTCGAATCCAACTCAGGGAGCCATTTTCCTTCACAGCACCGATGCATAGCGTAAGCTGAGCGTAGCGAGTGCACGCTATGCGAGAGATGCGTCGAAGCGGCCGACAGGTCGCGCTCGCGCGAACCTGATCGACGGGGGTCAGGCCGCCCTGACCCTGCTAAGATCTGCCCAAGTTAATCGGATGTCTCCAGATCAACTGGCTCGTAAATTTTGAACCCCTCTTCGAGGCGCGGTCTCATCGGCACGCAGTTCCCAAGTTTTCCGTAGCCCACCAGCCGAGAGACGATATAGCCCCCTCCGGTTGTCGATTTTCCCGAAGCGATTTCATCGATAAGGCTAGGAGATGCCAAATCGTCGACAAGGGTATCACGTCGACTCGAGTCCTGAATCACCCCGACGAGGCCACGGCTAGTCGAAAAGATATAAGCAATATTCTTGGTAGCGGACGACGTAACGACATGATCAACCGACTTGAAATATGGGCCGTTTATAATAAATTCGGCGGCGACAGTGAACGTCGTCTCCTGGTCAGTATTCTGTACTTGTTTCCAACTCTGACCGACCTGATACGGACCGCAAACTTCCGACCACTCAATATTGAACGTACGGCCTTGCAGGCAATTCACGCCATCTCGGCTACAATTAGAAATACGGCCTGAAAACTGGGGATAAGCATTATTATATTCAAATCCCTCACCAACATCGATAAAAATACGAGGCAGAAACGCGAAACGCTCTTTCTCCCACGCAACTGGTTCCGCGTTCGAGAATCCTAACGAAAGAATTATCGGAGATAATATACCGATCTTACTGTTCCACATCTAACTAGCTCTCACTCGCACGGATCATCAAGGACTCCGTTTGGTTCCTTATTTGCAGGAACGGAGGTGTCTTGACCCTGACTTATGCTCACTGTGATTTCCCCGACCCCACCTGGGATACCAGAATCCGGGAGCATTTCGACATCGATCTCGGACGCTATAGCAACTACGAAATCGTTATCGAACACTGAAACCGATCGCCCTACCCCTCCAACGACGCCATCAAGCTCGCATTGCCGCCCGCCGCGGTCGTGTCCACGCAGGTCACGCGCTCGGTCGCGAACCGCTCGACATAGTTCGGGCCGCCCGCCTTGGGGCCGGTGCCGCTGAGGCCTTCGCCGCCGAAGGGCTGGCTTTCGACCACCGCGCCGATCTGGTTGCGGTTGACGTAGAGGTTGCCGACCTTGGCGAGGCGCTGGACGATGCGGCGGTTGTTCTCGATGCGGCTCTGAAGGCCCAGCGTCAGGCCGTAACCGGTGCCGTTGATGGCCTCGACGACCTTTTCGAGGTCGCCCGCCTTCCAGCGGATGACGTGGAGGATGGGGCCGAAATTCTCGCCCTGTAGCTGGCGCAGGTGCGAGATCTCGTAGATCGAGGGTTTGACGTAATAGCCGTGGGCGTCGACCGCTTCGGGAATGTCGCGGCTGACCACGCGCTTGGCGTGGACGTCGAGCCAGTCGAGGTGACGGCGCAGCGACTGACGCGCGGCGGCGTCGATCACGGGGCCGATGTCGGTGGTGAGCTTGCGCGGATCGCCGATGGTCTGCGCCTCGAGCGCGCCGGCGATCATGCGGATCATCTCGTCGGCGACGTCTTCCTGGATGTAGAGGACGCGGAGCGCGCTGCACCGCTGACCCGCCGACTGGAAGGATGAGGCGACGACGTCGCGCGTGACCTGTTCGGGCAGCGCGCTGGAATCCACTATCATCGCGTTCTGGCCGCCGGTTTCGGCGATCAGCGGGATGAGCGGCCCGTCCTGCCGGTCGGCGATCGTCTTGCTGATCAGGCGGGCGGTGTCGGTCGATCCGGTGAAGGCGACACCCGATGTGTTCGGATGCGCGACCAGCGCGGCGCCGACCTTGCCGTCGCCGGGCGTGAGTTGGACGATTTCTTTGGGAATGCCCGCCTTGTGCATCAGCCAGATGGCATAGTCGGCGATGATCGGCGTCTGTTCGGCGGGCTTTGCCATGACCGCATTGCCCGCGGCGAGCGCGGCGGCGACGGGGCCGGTGAAGATGGCGAGCGGGAAGTTCCAGGGACTGATGCAGACCCAGATGCCGCGGCCGTGGAGCCGCAGCTCGTTCTCCTCGCCCGTGGGTCCGGGAAGGGGAACGGGGTGCGAGAATTTGGCGCGTGCCTCGCTGGCGTAATAGCGCAGGAAGTCGACCGCCTCGCGCACCTCGAGAATGGCGTCGGGGAGCGTCTTGCCCGCTTCGCGGATGCACAGGCTGAAGAGCGTTTCGGAATGTTCCTCGAACAGGTCGGCGGCCTTGTCGAGCAGCTGCGCCCTGCCCTCGCCGCCCAACTGGTCCCACGCGGGCTGCGCGGCGGCGGCGGTCTTCATCGCGCGGTCGATGGCGTTTTCGGTGCTTTCGGCGGCGATTCCGACCTCGATCCGGTCGTCGTGCGGCGAGGTGATGCGGCGGACGGGATGCTCGCCGCGCGCGGCTTCGGTCGGCTCGGCCTGGAAGTTGCGTTCCTCGAGCTTCTGGAGACGTTCCATCAGCGGTTCGCGGATCAGCGGGTCGGACAGGTCGACGCCCGCCGAATTGCGCCGTCCGATGCCATAAATCTGGTCGGGCAACGGAATGGCGGGGTTGCGCTTGGGCTGGATCGCCTCGAGCAGCGCGACCGGATCGCGGACCAGTTCCTCGACCCCGACGCGGTCGTCCGCGATGCGATTGACGAAGCTGGAATTCGCGCCGTTTTCGAGGAGACGGCGAACGAGATAGGCGAGCAGCTCGCGATGACTGCCGACCGGGGCGTAGATACGTACCGGGCTCGGTTCCTCGCCGATGCCGCGTTCCAGATTGTGGAGCTCGATGTAGAGTTCATCGCCCATGCCGTGAAGACGCTGGAATTCGAAGCCGGGCTTGCCGGGGCGCGGGCCGGCCATCGCCTTGATGGCGCCGATGGTGTTGGCGTTGTGGGTGGCGAAGGCGGGGAAGACCTGATCCGCCCCTTCGAGCAGGATGCGCGCGCAGGCGAGGAAGCTGACGTCGGTCGCGATCTTGCGGGTGAAGACGGGATAGTCGTCGAGACCGCCGACCTGCGCGGCCTTGATCTCGGTGTCCCAATAGGCGCCCTTGACGAGGCGGACGAAGAGCTTGCGGTCGTATTTTTCGGCGAGGCGGACGACCCAGTCGCACACGTGCGTGCCTCGCTTCTGGTAGGCCTGGATCGCCATGCCGAAGCCTTCCCAACCGCCCTCGAACAGGGCGTCGTCGGCGACGATCGCCTCGATGAGGTCGAGGCTGAGTTCGAGCCGGTCGGCTTCCTCGGCATCGACGGTCAGGTGGATGTTGGCGGCGGCGGCCTTTTCGCACAGGCCGCGCAGGACCGGGAGAATGAAACTGATCGCTTCTTCGGCGTGGCTCCATTCGTAGCGCGGATAGAGCGCGGAGAGTTTGACGCTGATCCCCGGCGCACCGTGGAAGCTGTCGGCGCGGCCCGCTTCGGCGAGCTTGTCGATGGCGCCCGAATAGGCGTCGGCGTAGCGCGCCGCGTCCTCGTGGGTCATCGCGGCTTCGCCGAGCATGTCGAAGCTGTGGCTGAGACCGCGCTTGCGGTCCGGGCCCGAGCGCTTGATCGCCTCTTCGATGTTGCGGCCGAAGACGAACTGGCGGCCAAGGATGCGCATCGCCTGCCCGACCGCGGTGCGGATGACGGGTTCGCCGAGGCGGCCCACCGCCCGGCCCAGCGCGGCGCGCCAGCCTTCGGCGGTATCGTTGGCTTCGTCGAGCACGCGGCCGGTCATCAGCAGCGAGAAGGTCGCGGCGTTGACGAACGTCGAGCGACTCTGGCCGAGTTTCTGCGCCCAGTCGTTGCCGGTGATCTTGTCGTGGATGAGATCGTCGATGGTCTCGGCGTCGGGAACGCGCAGCAGCGCTTCGGCAAGACACATCAGCGCGATGCCCTCCTCGGAGGACAGATCGTAGGCCTGCATGAAGGCGTCGATGCCCTCGGCCTTGTGGGTACGCATCTCGGTGATGAGCGTGGTCGCCATCGCCTCGGATTCCTCGGCCTTTTCGGGCGTCAGGCGCGCTTGCTCCAGACGCTCGGCCACGACCGCATTCTCCTCCGCGCGATAGGCCTGGCGGAGGGCTTTACGGTCGATTGTATTCATACGGGAAACCTCAGACGAGCGCGCCATGACAATGCTTGTACTTGCGCCCGGAACCGCACGGACAGGGCGCGTTACGACTGGCGGGGGGCGTGAATTCACCGCTGGGCGGGGCGTCGGTCACCTCGCTCGGCGTTTGGGGTCGGGGTGACTGGCGGGGCGGCATCCGCGACATGATCGCGCCGGTCGACGCGTCGATGTCCGCGGTATTGTCGTCGCCCGACAGGGGGTCGAAATGGGTGGTGATGAAATCGGGAAGCGGGTCGACCGGGGGCCGGGGCGGCTCGAGTTCGATCCGCACGCGCATCAGCGACTTGGTGACCGCTTCGCGGATCGTCACCAGCAACCGTTCGAACAGGAGGAACGCCTCCTTCTTATATTCGTCGATCGGCTTCTTCTGGGCGTAGGACCGCAGGTGCACGACCTGACGCAGCGCATCCAAGGTGGAGAGGTGTTCTTTCCAGTTGGTGTCGAGGGCGCGGATGACCGTCGCTTTCTCGACACGACCCCAGCTTGCAGGATCGGCGTCCTTGATCTTTGCGGACATCTTCTCGTCCGCCAACTCGCCGATCCGCTCGATCCACAGTTCCTGATCGACCGTATCTTCATCGAGCCAGTCGTCGATCGGCGGCTGAAGGTCGAGCACCTCGTCGAGCGAGGTCTTGAGACCGTCGACGTCCCACTGTTCGGGGAACGTGCCGAGCGGCGCGTGATGGGTCACGAGGCCCGCGATGGTGTCGTGGCGCATGTCCTCGACCACGTCGTTGACGGTTTCGGCGTCCATGACGTCGGCGCGCATCTCGTAGATGACCTTGCGCTGGTCGTTCATCACGTCGTCGAATTCGACGACCTGCTTGCGCACGTCATAGTTGCGCGCCTCGACCTTCTTCTGCGCGGTCTCGATCGCCTTGGAGATCCACGGATGGGTGATCGCCTCCCCGTCCTCGAGGTTCTTGTTCATCAGCTTGGCGAAGGCGGCCTGCGGGCCGAAGATGCGCAGCAGATCGTCGTCGAGGCTGAGATAGAAGCGGCTGCGGCCGGGATCGCCCTGGCGTCCCGCACGCCCGCGAAGCTGGTTGTCGATGCGGCGGCTTTCGTGCCGTTCGGTGGCGAGAATGTAGAGCCCGCCGTTTTCCTTCACCTGCGCGCGTTCGGCGGCGACCTCTTCCTTGATCTTCTCGGTCAGGCGGGCGCGCTCGGCCTCGTCCTCGACCCCGGCAAGTTCGTCCTCGAGCCGGAAGTCGACGTTGCCGCCAAGCTGGATGTCGGTACCGCGGCCCGCCATGTTGGTGGCGACGGTGACCGCGCCGATCCGCCCGGCCTGGGCCACGATGTGCGCCTCGCGTTCGTGCTGGCGGGCGTTGAGGACACTATGTTCGATGCCCTTCCTGTCGAGGAATTCGGACAGCATTTCCGATTTCTCGATCGAGACGGTTCCGACCAACACGGGCTGGCCGGCGTCCTGACGCATCTTGATCTCGTCGGCGATCGCCTCGAACTTCTCGGACATCGTCTTGTAGAAGACATCATCGTCGTCGATGCGCTGGATCGGGAGGTTGGTCGGGATCGACACGACCTCCATGTTGTAGATGTCGCCGAATTCGGGCGCTTCGGTGAGCGCGGTACCGGTCATGCCCGACAGCTTGGGATACATGCGGAAATAGTTCTGGAAGGTGATCGAGGCGAGGGTCTGGTTCTCCGGCTCGATCTTCACGCCCTCCTTGGCCTCGACCGCCTGATGCAAGCCATTGGACCAGCGGCGACCGTCCATCATCCGGCCGGTGAATTCGTCGATGATCACCACCTTGTCGTCCTTGACGACATAGTCGGTGTCCTTGCGGAACATCTTGTTGGCCTTCAGCGCTTCGTTGACGTGGTGCACCACCTGCGTGTTGGCGACGTCGTAGAGATTGGAGCCTTCGAGCAGGCCCTCGTCCTCGAGCAGCCGCTCGATCCGCTCGGTGCCCTCTTCGGTGAGGACGACGCTCTTCTGCTTCTCGTCCTTCTCGTAATCCTCTTCCCCGAGGCGCTTCACCAGGGCGTCGATCGTGACGTAGAGGTCGGACTTGTCGTCGGTGGGGCCCGAGATGATGAGCGGGGTCCGGGCTTCGTCGATGAGGATCGAATCGACTTCATCGATGATGGCGTAGTTGAAGGGCCGCTGGACCATCTGCTCGCGGCTCATCTTCATGTTGTCGCGAAGGTAGTCGAACCCCAGTTCGTTATTGGTCGCGTAGGTGATGTCGGCCTTGTAGGCGTTGCGCCGATCCTGCTCCATCATGTTGGGAACGATCGTGCCGACCGACAGGCCGAGGAAGCGGTGGACGTTGCCCATCCATTCGGCATCGCGCTTCGCGAGATAGTCGTTGACGGTGACGACATGGACGCCCTTGCCGGGCAGCGCGTTGAGATAGGCAGCAAGCGTCGAGACAAGCGTCTTGCCCTCGCCCGTCCGCATCTCGGCGATCTCGCCCGAATGGAGCGTGATGCCCCCGATCATCTGGACGTCGTAGTGGCGCTGGCCGAGCGTGCGCTTGGCGGCCTCGCGGACCGTCGCGAACGCTTCGGGAAGCAGATCGTCGAGGCTCTCGCCCGCGTCGAGCCGCTCGCGGAAGTGCGGGGTCATGCCCTGCAGTTCCTCGTCGCTCATCGCCTCGAAGCGCCCTTCGAGATCGTTGATGGCCTCGACCGTCCGCTGTCGCTTGGACACGATCCGGTCGTTGGATGAACCGAAGAGCGATTTTGCGAGGCCGGCGATCATGGGCTGTCCTTGAAGAAGATACGCGACGGGAGGGCGCCTTTCGCGCCGTCCTCCCAAAGAAAATGGGTCGGGGCGCGATGTAGGAGCGCCCCGACCCAACGTCAATCAAAGCGGCAGGGAAGACGTTCTCCCTAGAGCTCGCCTTCGACCCACTGCTGGAGCTGCCCCTTGGGCGCGGCGCCGACCTTCTGCGCGGCGGCCTGGCCGTTCTTGAAGAGGATCATGGTGGGAATGCCTCGCACGCCGAACTTGCCCGGCGTTTCCGGATTCTCGTCGATATTGATCTTGGCGACCGTCAGCTTGTCACCGAGCTCGTCCGAAATCTCCTCCAGCGCAGGCGCGATCATGCGGCAGGGCCCGCACCATTCGGCCCAGAAATCGACCAGCACGGGCTTGTCGGCTTCGAGGACATCGGACTGGAAACTCGCGTCGGTAACCGCCTTGGTCGGCATGGATCAATCTCCTTGGTAAAACTGTCGTTCGATCAACATATGGGAGCGGCGTGGCGCTTCTCAAGGGAGCGTGATCAGTGCCGGGCCCGCGGTGTAGAGCAGATGGGCTTCCACCGGGCGGTCGGGAAAGATCACGGCCAACGCATCGCGATAGGCCGCGATCTGCGCTCGGACCGAGGAAGGAATTTCGTCGGAGCCGGCGGGGACATGGCGCCCGGTCTTGTAATCGACGAAGGCGATCCGGTCGTCTTCCATGACCAGTCGGTCGACCGTTCCCGCGATGACGCGACCGTTGGGAAGCACCGCGGACAGCGGCGCTTCGGCGAGCGAGCCAGGACCGAACAGGAAATCGAAACGTGGATCCTCGATAATCCCGAGAGCGGAGTCGATGAGGGCGGTTCGCTCGGCGGCTTCGGCGACACCCATCGCCGCTTCGAGCCAGTGGTCGGCCCGCGAGCGGCGCTCCTCGGCCGGGAGGGGCGGAAGGCGTTCGAGCAAAGCGTGGATCCGCGTGCCGCGCACCATCGCATCGCGCTGGGCGGGGCCGGCGGGCGGAAAGGTGTCGGTATCCTCCCCTTCGATCGCGGACGGGCGCAGCGGACGCGGCGGATGGGCCTCGCGCGGGGCCGGACGGTCGAGCCATTCGGGACGCTCGACGGGAGGGTTCTCCCTGCCGGTTTTCGTCGGGGAATGCGGCTCGCCGTCGGTCGCGTAGCACAGCCCCCCTTCTCCCCACGGCAGGTCGAGCGGTTGGCAGTCCATTTCCTCCAGCGTCGTGCGGAGCCGCGCATGCCAGCTGTCGTCGGCGATCCGCGCGGTCCTGTTGCCGCGGGGTCGCGGCATGGTCCCGGTGACGATCAGTCGCTGCTCTGCGCGGGTCATGGCGACATAGAGCAGCCGCCAATGCTCCTCGCGCTCGCGCGCCTCCAGTTCCTCGAGCGCCGCGTCGAAAGGCGGTCCGCGCTCGTCCTTGCGCGGTCGCGGCAGCGGGAGTTCGCCGATTTGGCCCAGCGGCAGCGTCACGCTCCCCTGCCCTGGCCCCCCGTCGGGATCCCAGGTGGCGTCGGCGAGGACGACGACCGGCGCCTCCAGACCCTTAGCGCCGTGAACGGTCATCACGCGCACCTTGTCACCCGCCGCCTCGGTCTCGCGCTTGATCTCGTTGTCCTCGTTCTCGATCCGGTGGAGAAACCGGTCGAGCGAGACCGTCTCGCGCCGTTCGAGGGCGAGCGCACTGTTGAGCAGTTCCTCGATCGGATCGCGTGCGTCCTCTCCGAGCCGCGCCATCAGCTTGCGCCGACCGTTCATCGGTCCCGACAGGATCGTCTCGAGAAAGACGGCCGGCGTGACGTAGTCCGCCATCGCGAGGAGGCCCGCGAGCGTGTCCGACGCCTGGATCGCCTCGTCCGAGGGGTCGTCGCGCAGCGCGCGCCACAGGCTGTCGGGGCGATCGATCGCCAGATGCTGCAACCGTTCCTGGCTCCAACCGAAGAAGGGGCCGACCAGCAGGCTCGCGAGGCTGAGATCGTCGAGCGGCTGCGTGGCGAAACGCATGGCGGCGAGCAGGTCCTGTACGGCAAGCGGACGCGAGAGAAAGAGGCGGTCGACGCCCGCCACCGGAACGCCCTTGGCGAACAGTCGCGCGACGATCAGCGAGGCCAGTTCGCTGCGTCGTCGCAGGAGGATCAGGATGTCGCCGGGATCAATGCCTTCGTCGGCGATCATGGCGCGCAGGCGGGTGGCCAATTCCTCCGCGAATTGACGGTCGCGGATGTCGAGCCAGTCCTCTTCCCCTTCCTCGCCCGCCGCCTCTTCCTCGTCGAGCGCGAAGGGCGGCCACAATTCGACGCGGCCGGCAATCTCGCGGGTGGCCTCGTGGAGTGGCGGGGGTTCGTTCAGTCCCATCGCTTCGGGAGTGATGACGTGGATCGCCTGGTCGACCGCATGGAGGATGGCGGGCGCGGAGCGGAAGCTCTGTGCCACCGACAGGTCGGCGAAGGGCCGGGCCGCGCGTTCGTCGAGGCGTGCCTGTTGCGCCCGGTCGCGGAAGGCGTCGCGGGCGGCGATAAAGCGGCGCGGCTGCGAGCCCTGGAACCCGTAGATGGCCTGCTTGAAGTCGCCGACCATGAAAAGCGTCCGAAAACGGCCGTCGGTCTCGGCATTGCCGGCGAAGAATTCGTCGACCAGCTGGCGGATGATGGTCCACTGCGCCTCGTTGGTGTCCTGCGCCTCGTCGACAAGGACATGATCGATGCGTGCGTCGAGCTTGTAGCGGATCCAGTCGCCCACCCCCGGCCGCTCGAGCAGGCGCAACGTCCAGACGATGAGGTCGGTGAAATCGGCATAGCCTCGCGCCCGTTTCGCGGCGGCATATCCAGCGACGAACGCCCTCCCCGCGCGCAAACAGGCCGCCAGATCGTCGAGATAGGCGATCCGGGCGGGAAGCGACGCAATCGGCAGATACCATTCGGCAAACCGTTCGGCGAGCGCGAGATAGTCGGGTTCGGCCGCTTCCTGCTTGGCGACGGGCTTGCAGGGCTCGCCATCGGCTTTCTTGAGGATGTTCGTGGCGAGATCGGGAAGCAGCGCCGGACGCTCGTCCGGAGGAGCGGCGAGAAAGCGAGTGAGATTGTCAACGATGGTAGTGGCCTTGACCCCGGTCCCCCAGGCGCGGTTGGCGGCGACGAGGCGTTCGAACAGATCCCGATCGAGCGACTGCAGCCGCTGGGCCTGGATCGTCTGCGCGTCGCCTGAAGGAAGATCGGCTTCGGCGCGGAGGAAGGCGTCGATGTCGCGGTCGGCGAGAGCCTCGAACGCCTGCGGATAGGCGGCGCAGCGTTTGAGATAGGCTTCCGCGCCCTGCTGTCCCATGCGGATGCTCATCGTTTCAAGATCGGCGAGGAAGCGCGGCTCCACGCCGCGCGCGCCCTTCGCGGCATCGTCGGCGAGCGCCGCGAGCGTATCGCCCGCCAGTGCATCGGCGACCGTGTCGTCGATCGCCTCGAACCGCGCGGGAATTCCCGCTTCGGCAGGGAAGGCCGCGAGCAGCCCCTGGCTGAATGCGTGGATCGTCTCGATCCGGAGCCCGCCCGGCGTGTCGAGCAGGCGCGCGAACAGCTGACGAGCGAGCGCAAGGGTTTCGTCCATGCGCGACGGGATTTTGGGTTCGCCGAGCGCGACCAGCTCGGCGCGAAGCTTGCGCTCGTCGAGCCGCACCCAGTGAGCAAGGCGCTGGTTGATACGGTTGGCCATCTCCGCCGCGGCGGCGCGGGTGAAGGTCAGGCACAGGATGGAGGACGGCGAGACGCCCTGCAGCAAAAGCCGCAGGACGCGGGCGGTCAGCACGGTCGTCTTTCCGGTGCCCGCCGACGCGGACAGTGCGGCGTGGATGCGCGGGTCGGAGGCCTGCGCCTGCGCGCCCTGAAGGTGCGGCAGGTCTTTGATCGCGCCCATCCTAACGGCTCCCCGCATCGTGCGTTGCAATCGCGTTTCGTCGGCCTACATCGACGCCATGACCGACAAGACAAAGACGCCCGCCGCCACCGACTCCGATCTCGCTGCCACCTCCGGCCGCGAGCAGAACATCCGCCGCGCCGGCGTCGCGGTGGGGATCGGATCGGCCGCCGTTGCCGCCGCCCTGCTCTACGCCAACCGGCGCAAGGACAAGCGCAAGGGCTGAACGCTCAGGCGCGGCCATACCATTCCTCGAGACGCATCAGCTGGTCGTAGTCGCCATAGGGCGCGAAGGCCGGATTGAGCTTGGCGACGAACGGCTCGTTGCCCGTCAGATAATCTTCGGCAAGCCGGGTCATCATGGCCTCCGTCTGCGCCAGATAATCGGCGATATCGTCCTTCGTGGCGCTCATCCGTTCGCCGAAATCCTGGCCCTTCTTCGCGAATTTCCAATATTCCAGCGCGACCGGATCGGTGCCCGCGTCGGCGAACCCGCCCCGGGCGGCGATGAGGCCCAGCAGCCCCAGCTGAAGCGCGAACTGCTGGTCGAGCGCCTTTCGCGTGGGTGATCCGCCTGTCTTGTAGTCGACAATCGCCACGCCGCCGTTCGGGCATCGATCGATGCGATCCGCATAGCCATGAACCCTGACCCCGCCGATGCGAGCTTCGCCATGCGCTTCGGCCAGCGCGGGCTTGCGACCGGCAGCCCGATCCTGTTCCAACGCAGAGCGGAGGAACTTGCAAGTCTCGCGCAACCGGCCGCCCCACAATGCGCGAAGCATCGGGTGAATTTCATCGCGCGCCAGCAGCCGATCGAGCCCAGCTTCGAGCGTGGCGGGATCGGAACCTTCGCGAAGCCATTCCTCCAGCCATTTGTGCACGCGGCTGCCCTGCCAGGCCGCGATGCTGCGGCTGTCGAGCTTGTCGAGCGAGCGCAGGTTGAGGATCGAGCCGGCGTAGAAGGCGAAGGGATCGGCGCGCAGTTTCTCGACACTCGTCACCGACAGGCGGTCGGGGCGCTTGTCGACGGGAACGACCGGCATCGGGCGATCGACCGGATCGACCGTCGCGGGGGCATCGATGGCGTGGGCGAGTCTTTCGAGGCGCGTATCGCGGCGCTTGGCCCACGCCGTTTCCCCGACCATCGCCTCGAGGCGCAGCCAGAAGCGCGAGGCGATGGTGGGCGAGCGTTCGTCGCGCTCGGCACGGGTCAGCAGCACCTCGGGCGCCCCCAGCGCGCTCATGAAATCATGCCCCGCCAGCCCGATGCGATAGTCGAGCCCCGGCAGTCCGAGACGACGGCGCAAGCGCGGGGCCAGCCAGGGGTCGGATGATTGGGTGCGCGGCCAGCTGCCTTCGTTCAGACCCGCGAGGATCATCAGGTCGGACTGGACCAGTCGCGCTTCGAGAAGGCCGAGGATGCGAATGCGGGGATGGCCGCCGTAGGGCGGGCGCACCGATCGGCCCGCCATCAGGGTACGCCAGACCTGCAATCGTTCGTCGGGCGCGATCGCCAGCGTGGCACCGCCGCCGCCAAATTCCAGTTCTTCGATCATCGCCGCCAGTTCGCGTCCGGCGGCTCCGGCAAATGCCTGACCGTTCGTCAGGCCGTCCAGTGCGTCACGGAGCGAGGCGGCGAGGCTCGCCACCGTCGTGGCTTCCGACAGCGTCCGGCAAGCCCGTTCGATATCGGGCCGCACGAGCGCGAAGGCTGCCTGGTCGCGCTCCCGGCGTTGCGCGTCACGGTCCCGCTCGCGCGGGTCGCGCTCGGCCAGCTGGGCGGCGATCGCGTCGAGACCGCCGCCGGGTCGCGGACCGCGCAGCGCGAGGTCGAGACGGCGCACCGCCCGCAACCATTCACCGCTCGCCCGTCGTTCGCCGCCAACCAGCGGATGCTTGAGCAGCGCCATCAGGCTGATCGGGCCGAAATCGTCTTCGACGGTCTCCAGCAGGAGCTGGCAAAGGATACCGGGCGGGGTGACGCCCAGCGGACGACCGGCGCTGTCGTCGGCGTCGACACCCCAACGGCGCAGGATCGCACTGACGCGCGCGGCGAGACCACGGTCGGGGGTGACGAGCGAGGCGGTGCGTCCGGGTTCCTCGAGCGCTTCGCGCAGCGCGATGGCGATCCCCATGGCCTCGGTGACGGGGGTCGGGAAAACGGCGTGGCGCACCTTGTCGCCGAGGGTGCGATCGGCGGGCGACAGGCTTTCCCATTTGTCGGTGAAGCGCGCTCCGGTCATCGCGTTGAGAATGACGCGGCTGCGCTGCGAGGAGGCGGCGGCAAGGCCCTGGCGGTGCCAGTCGCGGACTTCGCCCCGGCCGACCTTCATCCGTTCCAGCAGCAATTTCAGATGATATTGCGGGTGCGACAGGGTCGCGGGCGACGCGCCGGTGGGACTGTCAGGATCGACGTCGAGGGCGTCCCATTCCTCCTCCGGCATCTCACGGACCCGGGCCAGCGCCGGGAGCACGACCTGCCCCTCCGCGAGCCGCGCGACGGTGCCGAGCAGACCCGCGACGGCGGGCGCGGTGGTGGTGATGCCTGCGGCGATCGTGAATCCCGGTGGCGGTTCGGCCTTCCACCGTTCCGAAAGACGATCGAGCAGCCGGTTGCGGCGGTCGGCGAGATCAATGAGGCCCCGTTCGGCGAGCAAGGCGGGCCAAGCGGTGAAGATCACGTCCAACTTGGCGAGCAGCAGCGCCCAGTGCGCCTCCAGCTCCTTTTCCTCTGACGCCAGCGCATGCAGTTCGCGCGGAGAGACGCCTTCGATGATCAGCTGGTCGAGCGCGGTGGCGAGGTCCGCAGCCTCGCGCAGGGCGGTCAGGGTCGAGGTGCCCGGTTGCCGGGCGAGGATCCCCGAGAGGAGAAAGATGCGCTCGGTCGGCGCGATGGCGGGTGGAACGGGCGTCGCGTCGATGGGATCGAGCGCCGAGCCCAGACGCTCGTCCAGTTCGGGGTCGCCGATCGGCACGAGCCGGGGCAGCAGCGTGCCCTCGCCCGCCGCGCGGACGAACGCGTCGCGAATGGTGCGGGCGGCGCGATTGGTGGGGACGAGAATCCGGCCACGCGCCAGATCCAGCGGGCTGCGATCGGTGGCGAGGATGCCGGCGACGAACGCGTCGGCAAAGCTGCGGTGCGGGGGGATCGAGTAGACGGTCGGCCCGGCCCGCGCCTCACTCATCCTCGAGCGCAGCCTCGGTCTTCTGGATCGCGTCGGGCGTGCCGACGTCGAACCACAGGCCCTGGTGCACCGCGCCGAACAACCGCCCCTCCTCGATCGCGCGATTCCACAGGATATTCGTCGAGAACTTGCCTTCCGGCGCGTCGCGGAGCAGCCGTTTGGAGATCATCTGAATGCCGGTGAAGACATAGGGCGCGATCCGGTTGCCGCCACGTCGCCGGACACGGCCAGCCCGGTCGAGGTGGAAGTCGCCCTGCCCCGCGTGGTTGTAGGCACGGGCGTGCGGCACGAGAAGGAGCAGCGCGTCCATCCGGTCGCCGTCCCACTGGCTGGCGAGCTGGCGCAGACTGTCGCACGGACCGTCGACCCAGAAATTGTCGCTGTTGCAGGCGAGGAAGGGATCGGCGTCGATCAGCGGCAACGCCTTCACCAGCCCGCCGCCGGTTTCGAGCAGCGCGTCCCGCTCGTCGCTGATCGCGATCTCGAGGCCCTCGTGATGATCGAGATGGCTCTCGAGCGAGTCGGCGAGATAGTGGACGTTGACGACCGCCTTCTTCACGCCGGCACGCTCGAGCCGCTCAAGCACATGGTCGATCATTGGACGCCCGGCGAGTTCGACGAGCGGCTTGGGACGGGTGGCCGTGAGCGGGCGCATGCGCTTTCCGAGACCGGCCGCCATGACCATCGCGACGCTCGGCACGTCGGCCTCGACCGTAGGCCGCAGGCGGAGCACGCTTTTCTTCATAGGACGTGCTCGCTCCACGCTGCAGAGCGTTGTTCTTCCGGGACATTCCGGTCAAACCAGTCGCGGACCGGCGCAAGGGCTTCGTGCGAGAGATTCCGCTCGACCAACCCCCATACGCGCGGTTGCCATTGGAGGTAGGTGGGTTTTCCGTCGCGCTTCCAAAGCCGGGTGAAAATGCCGAGGATCTTCACATTTCGCTGGGCGCCAAGCACTTCGTAATCGGCTTCGAATTGCTCGGCATCGTCGACGTTCGCGGTATCGATGAAATGATCGCGCATGGCGCGTTCCAGCGACGGATCGACATCGCGGCGGGCGTCCTGGAGAAGCGAGACCAGATCGTAGGCCGGATGACCGGCAAGCGCGTCCTGGAAATCGAGCAATCCGAGACCGCCTTCCTCCAGCAGCATCAGATTGTCGGCATGATAGTCGCGCAGGGTCAGCACCGGATTGTCGGCCGTGCGCTCGAGGACGCCGCCCCACGCCGCGCGCCATGCCTCGATAAAGCCGTCCCGATCGACATCCTCGACGCCGAGCGCGGGAAGGTACCAGTCGGTGAACAACTCGACTTCGCGGGTCAGGACGGCCTCGTCATAGGGTTCGACGAAACCGGGGACCGGGCGCTCGCCGAGGGCGACCAGCGTGTCGACCGCCTCGCGATAGACATGCTCCTCGTCGGCGGCGCCATCGGCGAGCACCGGACTGACCCGGCGGTCGCCAAAATCTTCAAGCAGTAGCAGTCCCGCGTCGAGGTCGCGGGCGAGAATACGGGGGGCGCGTAGCCCCTGCGCATCGAGATGCTCCGCAATGGCGATGAACGGGCGCGAATCCTCATGTTCGGGCGGGGCGTCCATCAGCACGGCGCGGCCGTGATCGGGATGATCGACCCGAAAATAGCGGCGGAAACTGGCATCGCCGGCGAGCGGCGAAATGGCGGCGCCTTCCCACCCCGCTTCGTCGAGAAAGGCGGGCGCGTGGGTCGGGGGGGTCATGGAAACGGGCATCGGCTTTTCCAAGCGGTGGGCGCTTCGACTGTCAAGCGCCGCCCGCCCGTCGGAGCGTCCATCGCGATGGTCAGGGCCAGCGCATGGTCCCACCGCGCCGCCTTTTCCGGCCATTCGACGATCAGCACCGCATCGGCGAGGTCGTCGAGTGCCAGTTGCTCGAGTTCGCCCTCCTCCTCGATGCGGTAGAGATCGACGTGAAAGATCGGCGGGTCGAGATGCTCGTAGGGCTGGACGATCGCGAAACTGGGGCTCGGCACCTCGCCTTCGTGTCCGGCAGCGTGAAGGAGACCGCGAGCGAAGCTGGTCTTTCCCGCTCCAAGCGGACCGGACAGGGTCACGACGTCGCCGGGGCGCAGATAAGGTGCCAGCTGCGCGCCGGCCTGATGGGTGGCTTCGGCGTCGGCGAGGATCATGGTTCGTCGCGCGGGATGAAGAGCGTGACCGCCGTCCCCTCCTTTTCCGTCGAGACCAGCTCCACCCGGCCACCGTGCGCCTCGATGAACTGACGGGTCAGCGGGAGACCGAGGCCGAGTGCCGCCTCGCCCCGCTCGCCCTGCGACGAGCGGTGAAAACGGTCGAAGACCTGCGCCTGCTCGGCCTCGGGGATGCCGGGTCCGTCGTCCGACACGGTGACGAGCGCATGATGGTCGTCACCGGACGCCTCGAGCCGGATGTGCGCGTTGTAACCGGCATAGTTCACGGCATTCATCAGGATGTTCTCGATCGCTTCGCGCAGGCGACGGGCATCGCCGTTCACGATTCCAGTTGACGGATCGATCGCGACTTCGATTTGCTGCCGGGTCTCGACGACGCGGGGCGCACTGGCCTTCACGATCGTCTTGATCAGTCCGGCAAGATCGACGCGCTCCTTCTCCAGCTGGAGGTTTCCGCCTTCGGTGCGGGTGAGATCGAGCACGCGATCGACCATGCGGCTCAGCCGATCGACCGACTGGAGGATGGCGTCGACATATTCCTTCGCCGGATCGGACAGTTCGCCCGCATAGCCCGCCGCAAGCATCTGTCCGAACCCGCCGATCGAGGTCAGCGGCGTGCGCAGTTCATAGCTCATGTTGGCGACGAATTCGGTCTTCACGCCGTCCGCTTCCTCGAGCGCTCTGGCTCGTTCGCGGAGCGCGCTTTCGATCCGCAGGCTGTCAGTGATGTCGATCATCGTGACGAGCGCATTGCCGTCGGGCAGCGGAACGGCGGCATATTCGAAGCTGCGTCCATCGGTCATGTTGATGCGCCCAGATCCCGCCTTGCGCCCGCTGGTCGTCGAGCGGACGAGTTCGCGCACCTGTGCGGCCTCGGTCGGGTTCACGAGTTTCTGCGCCATCGCGGGCACGAGTTCGTCGACCCGCGGATGTTCGGACAGCCAGGTCTCGTCGAGGTCCCAGAGCTGCGAGAAGCGGCGGTTCCAGAGATAGAGCCGGCCGTCGGAGGCGAAAACGCTGATGATCTCGAACAGATTGTCGAAGGTCGCGGACCGGACCCGCAGCAACGTGTCGCGCGCGCTCGCGAGGCGGACCTGTTCGGTGCGATCCTCGAGGATGAGGCGCAGCCCGCCGTCGGGGAGCGGTTGCGCCACGATCCGGAGGTGATCACCGTTGGCGAGGATCCAGTCCTCCTCGATAAGTTCCTCGGTGGCGGTGAACCAATCGCGCCGCTCGGCCTTCCACTTGGGATAGTCGCGCACCTCGGGCACCCGGCCCGCTTCCCGCATGGCATCGAGAAGGCGATCGAAGCGGATGCCCTCGTCGAGATCGTCCGAATCGAGCTGGCTCATGATGGCGAAGGGCTGGTTGTAGAAGGACAGGCTGCCGTCCGCCTCGAACTGCGCGGCGCCGGCGGCCATGCGATCGGCCAACTCGCGCTGGGACTGGATGTTCTGGGCCAGTTCGAAGCGGGCGTCCTCAAGATCCTGGATATCGATCGCGAAGCCCGCGACCGCGCCGCTCTGCAACGGCACATCGACGAGCCGGAGCATTCGCCGTTCGCCTCCGATCGTGGCGGGCTGGGTCCGCGAATAGGGACGTCCTTCCTCGATGGCGGCGATCGCGCCTTCCCGGGCGCTACGGGCTCCGCTGCCGTCGATCAGCTCGGCACCGCGCGCGATCACATCGGCGGCATCCTCCGCCTCGACCGCTGCGACGAACGCGCTGTTGACGAGCCCGAGGCTGAGGTCCGGGCCGCGATACCACATCGGGAAGGGCGCGCTTTCGATCAGATGCGTGAGACTGTCGAGTGCGGATTCGGTCTGTTCGAGACGGCGCGCGAGGCGGCGTTTGCGCTCTTCGCTTTCGCTGATGTCGATCATCCAGCCCAGGATCATGCCCGGCTGGCCACCCGCGCCGGTCAGTTCGCCGCGCACCGAATAGATGCGTCCTTCGCTCGTCTCCAAGGTCGTATCGAGGATTTCGCCCGCGCGTCGCATGGCATCGATGGACGCGGTCAGCGCCCCGATCTCCTCGACCGGCAACACGTCGCTGCGCTCGAGATCGTCGAGCGTGTGCGGCGGTTCTTCGAGACGAAAGGCATCGACCAGCTGGCTGTCGAGTTCGAGCGCGTTGTCGGGTGAGATGATGAACGCGCGCGCGGGCGAGCGCTCGATCAGGTCCCCGAGCGAACGGGCCGAGCGAAGGACCGCCCGGGCACGGACGAGTTGCCGCGCCGCGAGCAGGACGAGCGCGAGCGCAAGCGCGGTCCAGGCCGCGAGGACGAGGGAAAGGATGGCGTCGTCACTCACGCAGGCTGTCCGGATCGGCGCATGTCGGCGGTTTGTAGCCGCAAGCACGCCGTGCGCCAATCGCTTTGCGGCTAGCACCGATCGGGTATTGCTGCGACGCCGGGATCGCTCCTCGCGTGTTCGATCGGAAGCCAATGCCCTGTCCGAAGGTCTGTGACGTAATTGTCACAAGTTTTCACCATCGTCATCGGATTGAAACTCACCGCTTTTTTTTGGTCGACGCATCGCGCAGAACCCTCGACCGGACATTCATGCAATTGAAAGGGTAGTTAATGCGCCGCATCGCAATGTTTACCACCGCCTCCGCGTTTGCGTTGGCCCTGAGCGCGGCTCCGGCCTACGCGCAGGACCGTGGCAATCCAGAGGATCCCAACGAAGACGAAGAGGCCGTTGAAGGCGTCGAAGCCGACGGTGTCACCGTCAACGATCCGGGTGATCCGGAAGTCATTCCGCAGAACACGCAGGAAGGTCAGGACGAGATCGTCGTGACCGGTTCGCGCGTTCGTCGCGATACCTTCAGCAGCATCTCGCCGCTGCAGGTTCTCGAAACCGAATCCGCACGCGACGTCGGTGACTTCGACGCCGTGCAGGTCCTGCAGCGCGCCGAAAGCGCCGCCGGCACGCAGATCGACGCGACCTTCCAGGGTTTCGTTCTGAACAACGGCCCGGGTTCGCAGACGCTGAACCTTCGCGGCCTTGGTGCCGACCGCACCCTGCTGCTCATCAACGGTCGTCGTATCGCGCCGGCCGGTGTGGAAGGCGCTCCCTCGAGCCCCTCGATCAACCTCATCCCCAGCTCGCTCGTCGCGCGCTACGACCTGCTGCTCGACGGTGCTTCGTCGGTCTACGGTTCGGACGCGGTCGCGGGCGTGGGCAACATCATCCTGCGCAACGACATCGACGGTATCGAACTGTTCGCCAGCGGCTCGCTCAACGAGCAGGGCAGCGAAGAGGATTATACGGTCTCGGCGGCGTTCGGTGACACGTTCGACCGCGGCTACTTCGGCGTCGGTTTCGAATATGCCCGTCGCGGCGAGATCCTGATCGGCGATCGCGACTTTTTTGCCGGTTGTAACACCGAATACGAAGTCACGCAGAGCGGCGAGATCCGCACGGTTCGCCTGTCGGACAACGCCAACACGCTGGCCGATTCGAACGGCGAGATCGGCGAAGTTCTGACGCCCTGCACGATCGATGCGGCGGTTCGTCGTATCATTCCGAGCAACCTCTTCTTCGGTTCGATCTACTTCGATCCGAACGGCGGCAACACGGGCATCCCGGGCTTCAGCGATGCGTTCGACGCGTTCGGCAACCCTGTCGACCGTGACGGCGACGGCCTGCTCGACGTCAACTTTGCGGACGTGACCCGCAACGGTGTTCAGCTCAACCAGCAGTTCCAGAGCCCTGAAGACCGTTACAACGGCATGGCCTATGGTGAGTATGAGTTCGGTGGCGACGCCAATCTCGCGGCCTTCTTCGAAGCCGGCTACAGCCGCGCCGACGTGAAGGTGTCCCAGAGCAGCTCTCCGCAGCTCTTCCCGTACGTTCCGGCCAACAACCCGTTCAACCCGTGTAACCTTGCCAACCCGAATGGGGTAGATTGTGCCGCCGCTCAGAACGCTTTCGACAATTTGACCGGTACGCGGAACGAGCTTCCGACCGGCAGAAGCTTTATCGTTCGCCCGGTGGTCAGCGTTCGCGGTGACCGCGACAACGTCGAATCGTCGATCGAGCAGTATCGCGGCGTCATCGGCCTGCGCGGCGACCTGCCGTTCATTGCCGACGACTGGACCTTCGAAGTTTCGGGCGTCTACTCGCGCTCCGAAGGCTCGGCCGTCCGTCGCGGGATTCGCAATGATCGTCTCCAGCTCGCACTGGGCATCGATCCGACGGCTCCCAACGCGGGTGGCGCGACGCCGCCGCTGCTGGCCGGCGGTCCCTGCGCCACGTCGGGCTTCCGCAACCCGGACCTCGTGCAGCCCGATCTGCTCCAGGGCTGTGTTCCGGTGAACCTGTTCGCCGAGAGCCTCTATACCACCGCCGTGGGCGATTTCGCCACTCAGGCGGAGCGTGATTACCTGTTCGGCGAGCGTGACTTCGACACGACCTACGAACAGAAGATCGCGTCGGCCTATGCAACGGGCAGCATCTTCGATCTCCCCGCCGGTCCGGTCTCGATCGTGCTCGGTGGTGAGTTCCGCGAAGATACGCTCGACTCGCAGCCGGGTGCTGTCGCTTCGGAAGGCCTGTTCTTCGGCTTCTTCAGCGATAACGGTGCGCAGGGTTCGAAGTATCTCATCGAAGGCTTCGGCGAACTCGACATTCCGGTGTTCGACAGTGCCAACTTCGGTGACTTCGACCTCAACCTTTCGGGTCGTGTGACCGAGGAAGAGTTCTACGGGACCGCGGGTACCTACTCGATCAAGGGTGGTTACGCTCCGATCCCCGAGCTGCTCCTCAAGGCCAGCTACGGCACGTCGTTCCGTGCGCCAAACCTTCGCGAGAACTTCCTCGCCGGTCAGTCGGGCTTCACCGGCGTCTTCGATCCCTGCTCGGTTCCGCAGGCCGCATTTGAACCGCTGAATGGCGGTTATCAGGCGGACGAAGATACGCGTGAACCCGAAGTTCTCGAGAACTGCCGCCGTGAAGGCCGTGACCCGACCCGCGTCGGTATCGTCCCAGGCGGCACCAACGTTGTGAACACGCCCAGCGTGGAAGTCTCGGCCGGTGGTAGCCTCGAGCTCGATCCCGAAACGTCGCGTTCGTTCACCATGGGTGCGGCCTATGGCGACACGCTCGGTGGCTTCGACATCAACCTCGGCGCGAGCTACTACAGCATCGTCGTCGAAGGTTCGATCATCGAGCCGTCGGCCGCTTTCGTGGTCAACTCCTGCTTCCTTCGTGACGACGGACAGCGCAGCCAGTTCTGCGACTTCATCCAGTTCAACACCGATGCGAACAGCAACCTGCTGATCACGGACGTCTTCGCGGGCTTCCAGAACGTCGATACCGAAAAGGTTCGCGGCGTCGATATCAATGCCAACTTCGGTTACGAGCTCCCCATCGGGAACGACTTCCTCGATCTTGGCCTGGATCTTCGCGGCAACCACCTGCTCGAGCGTTCGACGATCTTCCTTGACGATCTCGGCAACGCCAACATCGACAATGCCACCGGTGACTTCGGCTTCGCCCGCTGGACCGGTCGCGCGACCGGCTCGGTCGGCTACGAGAACCTGACGTTCACGTGGCAGACCCGCTGGATCGGTGACACCGAACAGAGCGAAGATGCGATCGACGAATTCTCGGATGCTTTTGGTCGTGGTCCCGACGGTCAGCCGACCGGCTTCATCGGTCAGACCTGTCTCGGCAACGGTTCGGGCACGAACGACCCCGTCACGGGCGAGTTCGTCCCTGACGGCATCGTCGAGGGCACGGGCGTCTTCTGTCGCGACGTGGGCTTTGCGGACGATTACTTCGTCCACACCGCCTCACTGCGTTACGACTACACCGATGACGTGACGCTGCGCCTCGGCGTGAGCAACATCTTCGATACCGCGCCGCCGCTGGTCGACGGGAACGAAATCCTCGCGATTTCGAACACCCCGATCGGTAACGGCTACGACCTCAACGGTCGTGAGTACTTCGGGTCGATCAACCTGCGCTTCTAACGCGCACCGCCCGGTTCGCCGGACGAGAAAGGGCCTCGCGGGGAAACCCGCGGGGCCTTTTTCTTTGCGGATGGACGATCAGTGGGATTGGCCCTGGACGTCACCGGAGACGGATGATTGTGCCCGTTCGAGTTGAAGGTCGTCGCGGCCAGCGCGTTCGTAACGAGAGCGTGCCGTACACGGCAGCGCCTCATTCCCTAAATTTCAAAATCCTACCGCCTGAAACTCCGCGCTCCGCATCTCTCACAGCCCCCCTAGGGGAGAATAAGTCACAAGAGCATACTAGGAGCGGAGCCGGCGGCCCCTGCCCTCCTGCCCATGCGGATCTTGTATCGAAGGACGGTCTGTCGCTGATCGAGCGAACTTGCTCCAGCTTCCTGACAACAGGACGGCTTCCGAACCTTCGCGGTCAGCGGAAATAAAAAGGGCGCCGGATCTCTCCGACGCCCTTCCTATTCAGCGGTTCGGCAGGGAAGTCTTCCCTGCCCTCGCATCAGTAGCGGTAATGATCGGGCTTGTACGGACCCGACTGATCGACCCCGATATAGTCGGCCTGGTTCTTCGTCAGTTCGCTGAGCTGGACGTTGAGTTTCTCGAGGTGCAGTGCCGCGACCTTTTCGTCGAGATGCTTGGGAAGGACGTGGACGTCGTTCTCATACTCCTCGCCGCGCTGCCACAGTTCGATCTGCGCCAGCACCTGATTGGTAAAGCTCGCCGACATCACGAAGCTCGGGTGGCCGGTGGCATTGCCGAGGTTGAGCAGGCGACCCTTCGACAGGAGGATGATGCGCTTGCCGTCGGGTTTCTCGATCATGTCGACCTGCGGCTTGATCTCGGTCCACTTGAAGTTCTCGAGCGCCTCGACCTGGATCTCGTTGTCGAAGTGGCCGATGTTGCCGACGATCGCCATGTCCTTCATCTCGCGGACATGGTCGACGGTGATGACGTCCTTGTTGCCCGTGGTGGTGACGAAGATGTCGCCGCGCGAGACGGCATTTTCCATCGTCACGACCTCGTAGCCGTCCATCGCCGCCTGAAGCGCGCAGATGGGATCGATTTCGGTCACCAGGACGCGCGCACCAGCGCCCGACAGCGAGGCTGCGGAACCCTTGCCGACATCGCCGTAGCCCGCGACGACCGCGACCTTGCCCGCCATCATCACATCGGTGCCCCGGCGAATGCCGTCGACGAGGCTTTCCTTGCAGCCATACTTGTTGTCGAACTTCGACTTGGTGACGCTGTCGTTGACGTTGATCGCGGGGAAGGGAAGCTTACCGGCCTTGGCGAGCTGATAGAGGCGGTTGACCCCCGTGGTCGTTTCCTCGCTGACGCCCTTGATGTTCTTGACCGTCTCGGTGAGGTAACCGGGCTTCTTGTCGAGAAACGCCTTCAGCGCCTTGTTGAACTCGCGCTCTTCCTCGTTGGTCGGCTTGGGCAGTTCCTCGCCCGCTTCGGCGCGTGCGCCCCATAGCGCGAACATGGTGGCATCGCCGCCATCGTCGAGGATCAGGTTGCAGGTCTCGTCGCCCCAATCGAAGATGCGCGCGACATAGTCCCAATATTCCTCCAGCGTCTCGCCCTTCACGGCGAACACCGGGATGCCCTGATCGGCGATGGCCGCGGCGGCGTGATCCTGCGTCGAATAGATGTTGCAGGTGGTCCAGCGGACCTCCGCGCCCAGTGCGACCAGCGTCTCGATCAGCACGGCTGTCTGGATCGTCATGTGCAGCGAGCCGGTGATGCGCGCGCCCTTCAGCGGCTGCTTGGCGCCATATTCCTCGCGCAGCGCCATCAGGCCCGGCATTTCGGTTTCGGCGATGGCGATTTCCTTGCGCCCGTATTCGGCGAGCGACAGGTCCTTCACGATATGGTCGGTCAATGGATGCTCCTGAGTTTCGGTTTGGCTGTGCCCCTAAACGCTGCGCCGCCCGCTGGCAATCAGGCCGAACCGCTGTCCGGTCCCAGAAGCGCCGGGTCGATCCCCGCACTGCGGTAGGCGGCGTTCCAGCGATCGTCGCTGTCGGTCTCGAAAAGGAGCTCGTGGCTGGCGTCGACGATGAACCATCCGTGGCGGGTCATCTCCTCTTCCAGCTGGCCCCCTGTCCAACCCGCATAACCGAGCGCGACGAGATAGTCGGATGGTCCCCTGCCCTCGCCGATGGCGCGCAGCACGTCCTGCGTCGCAGTCAGGGCGCACAGGCCCGCGATCCCGACGGTGTCCTGGCCGCCCCAGTCGGTCGAATGGAGGACGAAGCCGCGATTGGTATCGACCGGACCGCCATGAAAGACGGGGCCGCTCGGGGGGTCTCCGCCTTCGATATCGAGCTGGCCAAGCAGGTCGGCGAGGCCGAGATCGCCCCGTTCGTGGCCGATGCCGATGCCGAGCGCGCCGTCCTCGTCATGCAATGCGATCAGGATGACGGCCTCGCGGAAGCGCGGATCGCCCATGCCGGGCATGGCGAGAAGAAGGCGTCCGGTCAGAAAGGTGGGGGTTTCGTCCATGGATGCTGAACGCGCCGCCGCGCACTTCTGTCCATCGTGGGGGGAACCTGTGCAGCCTCGCAGGCATAGATCAAGCGAACCCAACAAGGAGACGACCATGACCATCGCTGTCGGTGATAGAATACCCGATGTATCCCTTTCGCTCGCGACGCCCGAAGGCCCCGTGCCCGTGCGTTCGACGACCTACTTCGAAGGCAAGACGGTGGCCCTGTTCGCGGTGCCGGGTGCTTTCACCCCGACCTGTTCCGCCAAGCATCTGCCCAGCTTCGTCGAGAAGGCCGACGAGCTCAAGGCGAAAGGCGTCGACCAGATCGCCGCGACGAGCGTCAACGATGCGTTCGTGATGGGCGCGTGGAGCCGCGATGCCGGCAGCGCGGATATCGACATGCTCGCCGACGGGAACGGCGAGCTGGCCAAGGCGCTGGGCCTCACGATGGATGCGTCCGGCTTCGGCATGGGCACGCGCTCGCAGCGCTATTCGATGCTCGTCGAGGACGGGATCGTGAAGCAGCTGAACGTCGAGGATCCGGGCGCCTACGAGGTGTCGGGCGCCGAAACGCTGCTCGGCCAGCTATAGGCTCGCCCAACCGATACGGGGCCGCGACGAAGCGCGGATAACGGAGCCTTCTTCGAGCGTTGGTGAGGCGAAACAATCTTTAAGAAGGGAATATCCTATGACTAAGCAGCCCGTGAACACGCTCGACCAGACCAACGCGAGCAGCAGCCGGTTTTCCACCGTTCGTCAGAAGAGTGGCGAATTCGTCGACAGTTCGGTGCAGACGATCAAGGATAATCCTAAGACCAGCGCTGCGATCGGCGCAGGCGTGGCCGTTGCCGCCGGTGCCGGCGCGTTCCTTCTGAACCGCAAGGCGAAGACGGGAACGGCTTTCGGTACCGCACGCGGGATCGATGGCGACGTCCTCGATAAGGTCGACGAAATCAATCGTGAGCCGAAGGCCTAACTTCTTCCCTCACGAACGACCGGATAGCGCCGCTTTCCTTCGGGAAGGCGGCGTTTTTCGTTCGCGTGGACCCGAGGGTGGGTCGCCGCGTTGGGTAAGTAAGCCAACAAGGAGAAAGCGCATGAGCCAGACCAGCGATCTAGCCGAGACCGTTCGCAAACAAGTGAGCGAGCATCCCTATCTCGTCGCCGCCGCCGGTGGTGCGATCGTCGCCGCCGCAGGCAGCTTTCTCGCGATCCGACAGCGCATCAAGCTGGACCGCCTCGAAAAGGCGACCGCCGAGGATGTCGAGGAGCAGATCAAGACGGGTGCGATCGCTTACTGATACCCAGCACCAGTTGGGCGATTAAAATGAAGGCGCCGCCCCTATCAGTGGGGCGGCGCCATTTTATTTTACCGACATCTCGGCAATAGGAAGGCTTACGCCTCCCATCCGCAATTCTTGCCGGCGTTCCGTTCCTTCAGCCACGCCTGCAGCGGGGCGAAATATTCCTTCATCGGTTCGGCCGACATCTGGCGGGTGCCGGTGAAGCTTTCGAGCGCGTCGGGCCAGGGGCGCGAGGCGCCCATCGCCAGCATCGCATCAAGGCGCTGGCCGACTTCCTCGTTGCCGTAGAAGCTGCAGCGATGCAGCGGCCCTTCCCACCCCGCGATGTCGCAGGCCGCCTTGTAGAACTGGAACTGCAGGATGTGCGCGAGGAAGTAGCGCGCATAGGGCGTGTTGCCCGGGATGTGATATTTCGCGCCCGGGTCGAAATCGACCGCATCGTTGCGCGGCACCGGCGGGGTAACACCCTGATACTGCTGTTTCAGATCCACCCATGCGCTGTTGTAGGTCGCGGGCGTGATCGACCCGTCGAAGACGCCCCAGCGCCATTTGTCGACCAACAGGCCGAACGGCAGGAAGGCGACCTTGTCCATCGCCTGATTGAGAAGGAGGCCGATATCCTTGTCCGCGCTGGGCACGTCCTCCGGATCGAGGAGGTCGATCTGCACCAGATATTCGGGCGTCACCGACAGCGCGACGAAATCGCCGATCGCTTCGTGGAAACCGTCGTTGGCGCCGTTTAGATAGAGATAGGGCTGCTGGTTATAGCTGCGCTGGTAGTAATTGTGGCCGAGTTCGTGGTGCATCGTCACGAAGTCGTCGGCGTTCACCTTGGTGCACATCTTGATGCGCAAGTCATCGACGTTGTCGAGGTTCCAGGCCGAGGCGTGGCAGACGACATCGCGGCCTTCCGGCCGGACGATCTGGCTGCGCTCGTAGAAGCTTTCGGGTAGCGGATCGAGGCCCAGCGAGGTGTAGAACTGCTCCGACAGGCGGACGATGCCTTCCGGCGTCACGTCGTTGCTGACGAGCAGGTCGGTGAGGTCGTAGCCGATGTCGCCCGAGCCTTCGGGAGCGACCAGCTCGAAGACATTGCCCCATCCCTGCGCCCACATGTTGCCGAGCAGGTCGGCGCGGATATAGCCGCTGTCGGGCTGGATTTCCTCGCCGTAGTGATCGCTGAGTTCGCTGCGGACGTAGCAGTGAAGGTCGTTGTAGAGCGGCTCGACCTCGCCCCACAGCCGGTCGTACATCGCCGAGAACTCCTGCGGCGTCATGTCGTAGCCCGAGCGCCACATCGCGCCGGTATCCTCGAAGCCCAGCTCGCGCGCGCCCTCGTTGGCGATGGAGACCATCCGGGCGTAATCGTCCTTCATCGGGCGACCGACGTTCTCGTGCCACGTCTGCCACAGTTCGGCGAGCTCTTCGGGGTTGCGGTTGGTGCCCATCAGCGCCTCGGCATCGTTGCCGGGAATGGTTTCGCCGTTCAGCTCGGCTTCGCCGCGGCCGTAGAGCGAATTCAGCTTGGTTGAGATGTCGTTCAATTCGCGCGCGGCGCCTTCCGTCGTGGGCGCGGCGAGGGTGAGACTGCCCCGCATGATGTTCAGCTTGCGCGCGGTATCGTAATCGAGACCCTCGACCTCGGCATATTGCGCGGCCTTGGTCGCATATTCGACACCCTTTTCGGTGAAGATCGTACCGAAATAGGCGGCGAGCTGGTCGGTGTCGTCGGTGATGTAGGTATTGTTCACCCAGTAGGCGCGGCTCGCGATGTCGGACAGTTCGAGATATTCCGCTTCGACCTCGTTGACGAAGGCCGTCGCTCCGGCGGGGGTGAGCGGATAGTCGAGGTCGGCATCGGCCATTGCTACCGGTTCGGTCAGGGGCGGCTGCGGCGTGGCGGTAACCTCGCCCATGTCACCGTCCATTGAGGTGGCACAGCCCGCCAGCGCGAGCGCGGCGAGCGAAACGGTGCAGGTGAACTTGATCATCATACTCTCCCGGTAAAACACATGCGCGCGAGATTGCGCCGCCACCGGAATGAAATCAAGCGGTCAAGAAGGCGGCAATCGCCTCGCCCAGCTCCTTCTTCGTCACGCACGACATGTGGGTGCCGGGAATGGGGACATGCTGCGCATCGGGAAGGTGATCGGCGAGCGCGACCGGATCGCCATTGTCCCGATCCTCTTCGCCGCAGATGACCGCCGTCGGCATGGAGAAGGCGTCGAGCCATTCCTCCTTCGCGTCGGTGAAGGTCGGCAGCAGCAGCCGTGCGGCATCGCGATCGATGCCCATCGTCTTCATGAACGCGATCGCCATGAAATCGGGATCCCCGCGTTTTGCCGTTTCGTAATTGTCGACCGCGCCGAGGAAAAAGGCCTGTCGCTCGTCCCAACCGGTCAGTCCGCCGAGGCCCATGCCGCACAGCAGCGCGCGGCGGGGTCGAAGCCCCTCCCCCACGCCCTGCACCACGGTGCGCGCGCCGAGGCTGAAGCCTCCAAGATCGTATTCGCCCGGCATCAGGCCGAGGTGGCCCACCAGTTCCTCGAGGTCGCGGCCGAGAATACCGTTCGGATAGGCGCTGGCGTCGGTCGGCGCGTCGCTGTCGCCATGAGCGCGCAGATCGGGCATGACGACCCGATATCCCGCCGCCGCAATCCGTTCGGCGTGCCCGTACTTGATCCAGTTCGTATCGGCATTCGAGAAGAGGCCGTGGAGCAGCAGCAGCGGCTCCCCCTCGCCCAGGACATGATAGGCAAGCTCGATACCGTCCAAGGCCGTCCAGCGATGCGTGCCGACCGTTTCGGTCATCGCTCGTCCTCGCGCTGCGGCGTTACATCGATGAGAGTCGGATCGTCCTCGATTTCCTCGGCTTCGACGTCAATGACCGCGGAGCGGCCCGCGGCCAGCTTGTTGGCGATGGCACGGCGGGTGCCGAGGATCATCAGCAGCACGACCGCGCTGAATGCCAGCGCACCATAGAAGAGCGGCATCAGGCTCGGTTCGACGAGGCCGATGACGAGCGTCACCGCAAGGATGAAACCCCAGCGCTTCACGAACTTGCCCATCAACAGATAGGTCACCGCATCGAGACCCTCGCGGGCGCGGCAATCACGGCCTGGATCCTCGAACGTCACGCGCGTCAGGCCTTCTTCAGATGCTTCCGGCCGAGCAGTTCGGCGATCTGCACCGCGTTCAAGGCCGCGCCCTTGCGCAGATTGTCGCTGACGCACCAAAGCGACAGACCACTGTCGACCGTGCTGTCGTCACGCACGCGCGAAACGAAGGTCGCATAGTCGCCCACGCACTCGACGGGCGTGACGTATCCCCCGTCCTCGCGCTTGTCGACGAGCATGATGCCCGGACTTTCGCGCAGCAGTTTCTGCGCGTCGGCGGCGGACAATTCGTCCTTGAGCTCGACATTGATTGCCTCGGCATGGCCCACGAAGACGGGCACGCGGACGCAGGTCGCGCTGACCTTCACCTTGGCGCCGAGGATCTTCTTGGTCTCGGCGACCATCTTCCATTCCTCCTTGGTCGATCCGTCGTCGAGGAAGTCGTCGATATGCGGGATGACGTTGAACGCGATCTGCTTGGTGAAGAGTTCGGGTTCGGCCGGATCGCCGACGAAGATGTCGCGGGACTGCTTGAACAGTTCGTCCATCGCCTCGCGCCCTGCGCCCGAGACCGACTGGTAGGTCGCGACGACGACGCGCAGGATGGTTGCGGCATCGTGCAGCGGCTTGAGCGCGACGACCATCTGGGCGGTCGAGCAATTGGGATTGGCGATGATGTTGCGCGCCTTGTATCCCTCCAGCGCTTCCGCGTTGACCTCCGGCACGATCAGCGGGACGTCGGGGTCCATCCGGAACAGGGAGCTATTGTCGATGACGGTGCAGCCGGATTTGGCAGCCTTTTCCGCATATTGCTGGCTGACCTTCGAACCCGCTGCGAACAGTGCCATGTCCCATCCGGTGAAGTCGAAATGCTCGAGGTTCTTGACCTTGAGTTCCTTGCCGCTGTCACCGAAATCGATCCGTTCCCCCGCCGAGCGCGAGCTGGCGACGGCGGCGATCTCGTCGATCGGAAATTCGCGTTCGGCAAGAATGGCCAGCATTTCACGCCCGACCGTCCCGGTCGCGCCGACGACGACGACTCTATAGCCCATGACTGTTCTTATCCTTCAGTGTCCCTGCGCTCCAAGATGGCCCTTGGCGGGCGAAGCGCAACCATGCGCCGCCCTATTCGCGCGGCTCTAGCAATTGCGCAACCGTTCCGACGGCATAGCCCTCCGCAGCCAGCCGCTCGAGCAGCAAGGGGACCGCTTGGCGCTCGACCTCGCGCGAGGCGAACATCGGGTGGACGAGGATGATCGAGCCGGGGCGCACCTGCTCCATGATGTCCTCGACATAGGCCTCGGTCCCCTCGCCGGCCGGCGGTTCCTCGACGTCCCACATAACGATCCGCTGGCGGTTGGCATCGGTCGCCTTGCCGAGGCCGACGAACTTCATGCCGTAAGGAGGTCGGAAATAGCGGGGCCTCGGAGCGCCTGCCGCGACGATAGCCGCGTCGGTATCGCGCAATTCTCGAAGATACGCAGCACTTCCAAGTCCCGCCATGTGGCCATGGGACCAGCTGTGATTGCCGATCTCGTGTCCCGCTGTGGCGATCGCGGCGACCAGTTCGGGCCGTTCGGCGGCGGTCTTCCCTTCGAGAAAGAAGGTCGCCCGCACGCCCGCCGCGTCGAGCGCGGGCAACACCGCCTCCACGCCACGCGCGGTCGGCCCATCGTCGAACGTCAGTGCGACGCGGCGTTCCTCGCGCGGACCGTGGCAGGCGAGATCGCCTGTGATCGCGGTGCAGCGCGCGGTCGAATATTCGCGCAGGCCGAACGCCGACACGAGCAGGCCGGCGGCGAGGATCGCCCCGCCGCGCAGCCAGTGCCTAGCGCGGCCCACCCGGCACGCCATTCTCCTCGAGGAAGCGCCTGATCGTCTCCCACAGATGCACCGAGATGTTCTCGCCGCGAACGCCGTGGGCCTGTCCAGGGTAGAACATCATGTCGAATTGCACCCTCGCTTCCTGCATCGCCGCCGCCATCTGCGTCGAATTGTCGAGGAAGACGTTGTCGTCGCTCATGCCGTGGATGAGGAGCAGCGGATCGGCGATATCGCCTGCGGTGGGAAAGGTGCTCGACGCCTCGTAGGCTTCGGGGACTTCGCGCGGATCGCCCATGAAGCGTTCGGTATAGTGGGTATCATACAATTCCCATTTGGTCACCGGCGCCCCGGCGACGCCTGCGGCATACAGGCCCGGGTCCTTGCCGAGCATCAGCAGCGTCATGTAGCCCCCGTAGCTCCATCCATAGGTGCCGATCCGATCGGGATCGACATAGGCCTGGCGCTTGAGCCATTCGGCCCCGAGCTTCTGGTCCTCGACCTCGATCCCGCCCATCGCACGATAGATCGGCTTTTCGAAATCGACCCCACGGTTGTTTGAGCCGCGATTGTCGAGCTGGAACCAGATATATCCCTGGTCGACGATCCATTGCTTGAGCGCGCCGCCCCAGCTGTTGGTGACGGTCTGAGGACCGGGACCCGAATAATGCTGGTAGAAGACGGGATAGCGCTCGCCCGGCCGCATCGTAGCGGGCTTAAGCATTTCATAGTGCAACTCGGTGCCGTCGGCGGTCGTGATCGTCCCGAATTCGGGCGTCACATGGCTCGCAAGATAGGGTGCGTAGGGATGATCGGCGTCGAGAGCATTTTGCTCGATCCAGTCGATGCGGATGGCCTGAGCATCCGCGAAATAGAGCTGCGGCGGCTGGCTTGGGCTCGAGCGGCTGACGATCGCGCGGCTGGCGTCCTCGTCCATGTTCCAATTGTACATGGCGCCGGGTTCGGTGAGCAGCGTCGGCTGTGCGCCGGGCGTGCGATAGTCGAGGCTGTAGAGATGGCTTTCACGCACGCTCTCGCGATTGGCGGTGAAATAGAGGCGCCCCGCCTCCTGATCGACGCCGTCGAGGCTGAGGACGACCCATTCGCCGTCGGTCAGCTGGCGTCGCGTGCCGTCGGACGCGACATGATAGAGATGGGCGTAGCCGTCGGCCTCGGACCACCAGATGAGCGAACCGTCTTCCAAGAAACGATAATTGTCGCTGAGGTTCGTCCAATGTCCTTCGGCGGCGGTTTCGGTGAAGAAGATCTCGCTGCGGCCCGTGGCAGGATCGACGCGGAGCATGTCGAGCACGGTCTGTTCGCGGTTCTGCCGCTGGACGTAGAGCGCGCTCCCGTCGGGCGCCCAGTCGACGCGGGCGAGATAGATGTCCTCTTCCTCGCCGAGATCGACCTCGACGCGGTTGCCGCCGTCGGGATCCATGACGAACAGGTCGACGAGGACGTTGTCGGTGCCGGCGGCGGGATAGCGCTGCTCGTAGGTCGAGGTGCCGCCCGCGCCGATCGAGGTGCGGGTGAAGACGCCGACCGGGCTTTCATCGAAGCGCTGAACCGCGACGCGCGTGTCGTTGGGCCCCCACCAATAGCCCGTGCGGCGGCTCATCTCCTCCTGCGCGACGAATTCGGCTTCGCCCCAGTGAATGAGATCGCTCTCTTCCGCTGGCGTGATCGCGACAGGTTCGGCGCCGACCGCGCCCACGAACAGGCGCTGGTCGCGAACGAAGCTGACGTAGGTGCCTTCGGGGCTGAGCTTTGGATTGAGCTCGCCCGCCTCGGTGTCGGTCAGGCGCTGGACGCTGCCGTCCACGCCCGCGAGATAGAGGTCGCCGTCGATGGGAACGAGGATCGACTGGCTGTCGGGTGCCCATTGGTAGGTGACGATGCCGGACAGGCTGCCGATGCGGGCGCGTTCGCGTTGCATCTTTTCAGCCTCGGACAGTTCGGCGCCGGTGCCGACCGCCGCGCTGTCGACCAGCATCCGCCATTCGCCGCCGTCGGCGGGAAGCGCCCACAGATCGTAGCGCGTCCGCTCGTCTTCGCGCGGGCGAAGCATGGTGAGATAGGAGCCATCGGGCGCCAGCATGACGCCGCGCGGGCTGGCGCCATCGAGCGAGGGCGACGCGAAGATCCGCTCGAGGGTGAGTTCCTGCTGGGCGACAGGGGTCGCCGAAGCATTCTGAGCATGGGCGGGGGAGGACATGAAGGCGGGACTTGCAAGGATGGTGGTGATGGCCAGGCCGGCCATGATCGACAGTCGCATGATAAGGGAAACTCCGGGGAAGAACAGGTCGGGACGAAAGGTGGCGCAGTCGCTCCCTCGACGCAAGGGGCGGCCAGCCCGCCATGCTTGACAGGATCGCGGGGCGGTTCGACGGTGCGCCGACGATGGGAGACGCCACCTGCTTCGAGCGACGCTAGCCACGATCCTTCTTCTCGGCTTGCTGGCGCTCAAGGGGGTGCTGGTCGCGCCCCCTGCCAACGTCGAAGGGTTCGACGCGGCGGCGAGCAAGGCGCGGCTGGAGCGGATTATCGGCGATGCCGGACCGCATCCGGTCGACAGCGATGCGAACGATGCGGTGCGCGAGCGGCTGGTGGCCGAGTTGCGCGCCATCGGGCTCGATCCCGATGTCACCGATCGCATGCAATGTCGAAGCGAGGATTCGCGTCCCACCATCAGCTGCGCGAGAATTCGCAACGTCATCGCCACGATCGGCAGCGGCGATCGCCCCCACCTGCTCCTCAACAGCCACTACGACAGTACCGACGTCGGTGAAGGCGCCGCGGACGACGGGATCGGGGTAGCGGTGATGCTGTCGGTCGCCGAAGCCTTGACGGACATGCCTGCCCCGGCACGCCCCGTGACCTTTCTGTTCAACGAGGGCGAAGAGCGTGGGCTGATCGGGGCAGCCGCCTTCGATGAAGACAATTCGATCGCGGAACGGGTCGACACCCTCATCAACATCGAGGCTCGCGGGACCGAGGGGCCGGCGCTGATGTTCCGTCAGTCGAGCGTGCGCGGCGACATGATCGGCCTTTATGGCGAGGTCACGCCCCGCCCCGCCGCCAATTCGCTTTCGAGCGACTTCGCGAACCTCATCCCCAATCGTACGGACGGCGAGCATTTCCGCCGCGCGGGCCGTGACTGGGACGTGCTCGAATATGCCATCGCCTTCAACGAGGCGCGCTATCATAGCGCCGGAGACACCGTGGCCGCGCTCGACACCCGGACGCTGGGGCAGATGGGCAGCCAGGTCCTCGCCGCCACCCGAGCGCTCGCCGACGGTCCGGCCGCGGCCGGTCCGCGCCGCGTATACAGCGACGTGGGCGGGCTCGTGTTTCTGTCATTGCCGCTGACCATGGCGGCAGCGATCTTCGGGATCGCGCTCGTCGGTCTGCTGGTGTTCGCGGTGAAACGGGGGGCGTTCGGCGCGCTCGGTTTCATGTTGCTGGCGTTCGCGACGGCTTTCGGGGCAGCGGTCGCTGCGGGATGGGGCTTGTCGCAGGCGGTGGCCGGCCAGTTCTGGCGGGGCACGCCGCTCCCTACCTACCTCGCCATCCACGCAGCGATGCTGGCGGGTCTGTTGCTCGCCCATGCCCTGCGCCGCGGTGCGGCGGATCGGCGGCGCGACCGGGTCGCGGCATGGTTGCTGGTCGCGCTTATTGGAATGGCGGCCAGTCTCTTCCTGCCGGGGGCGCTCATCCTTTTCCTCGTGGGACCGACGCTTACGTTTCTCGGCCTCCTGGCGGGCGGACGGGTCGAACGGCTGGCTTCGTGGGCGGCCATCATCGTCCAGGCGGTGCTGATCGCGCAATTCGTGGCGTTGATGGAGGAGATTTTGATCGCAGGACCGCTCTGGGCGGGTGCGCCGTTGGTCGCGCTCGTCGCCCTGCCGCTGCTGGTCGAGGTGCTGCCCCACGAACGGAGAGCCGCGCTTCCGCTGCCGCCCGCGATTATCGCCGCGGGCCTCGCGATCCTCGCGCTGGCACAACCGATGACGAGCGCGCGCAGTCCAGGGCCGCTCAGCTTCGTTTACGAACGGGACGACAGTGCCGACCTGTCCGCGGTCCGTGCGCTGAGCGATGGGCGCGCGCTTCCCGATCCCGTCTCCAACGCTGCCGAATGGAGGAAATTCGAGTTCACGACCGGCGGCGGTAGCAGCGATGCGGTACCGGTCGAGCCCTTCGATGCACCCGCGGCCCGGATGACCCGATTGTCGTCGCGAAAGGGGGAAGATGGCCGGATCGTGCGTTATCGCCTCCAACTCGACGATCGCATCACGGGCACCGTGCTGCGGATCGAAGAGGGAAGCGGGGTTCGAGCGGCGGGTATCGGCGAAGAGGTCCTACCGTTTAGCGACGCTGGCGATGGGCCGGCGCTGCTGCGCTGCTACGGCAGAGCGTGCGACGGAGCGGTGATCGAGGTACGGTTCGACGATGACACGCCCGTCGACGCCGAACTGGAAGCCTTCGCACCGGGCGTTCTTCCCCCCGCGGCGCGTACCCTCGCGGATGCACGACCCGACGACTATCTCCCAAAGGGTGCGCCCGACGGCAGCCTCCGCCGAACCCACCTGATGCTTTGACCCCTTCCGAGGGCAGGCAGAAAAAGGGGCGCCCGACCAGTCGCCGGACGCCCCTTCCTGCTCGATCCTCGATGGATCAGGCGTTTTCTTTCTTGCCCTTCGCGGGACGAGTGTCCTTGCGCTCGGCGATACGGGCCGACTTGCCGGTGCGGCCGCGCAGGTAATAGAGCTTGGCGCGACGAACGGCGCCGCGACGCACGACCGTGATGCTGTCGACGTTGGGCGAATAGAGAGGGAATACGCGCTCGACACCTTCGCCGAACGAAATCTTGCGGACGGTGAAGCTGCTGCCGGCGCCTTTGTTGGCCCGGGCGATGCAGACACCTTCGTAATTCTGAATACGGGTACGTTCGCCCTCGACCACGCGCACGCCGACGCGAAGCGTGTCGCCCGGGCGGAAATCGGGGATGTCCTTGCCGAGCGCCTTGATGGTTTCCTGCTCGAGCGTCTGGATGATGTTCATCGGTTCAATCCTGTTTCTTCTTCGCCTGCGCACCAGAGGGAGACTGACCTGGAGCATCCCCGTGACGCTCCCATAAGTCCGGCCTCCTTAGCCGTGTGTCCTCGCGGCTGCGTTCTTCACGCCATGCCGCGATGCGCGCATGATCCCCCGATCGCAGCACTTCGGGGATCGTGCGCCCCTCCCATTCGACCGGTCGGGTATAATGCGGATATTCGACGAGCCCGTTTTCGAAGCTTTCATCGTCACCGCTTGAAGCCGCGCCCATTACGCCGGGAAGCAGCCGAATGCAAGCGTCGAGCATCAGCATCGCGGGGATCTCGCCGCCCGACAGGATATAGTCGCCCACGCTGACGGGTTCGATGGGGCGCGCATCGAAGATCCGCTCGTCGAACCCCTCGAAGCGGCCGCACAGGACGATCGCGCCCTCGCCCGCAGCGATGTCGCGCACCCGGCGCTGAGTCAGCGGAGCGCCGCGCGGCGTCATCGCGAAGATCGGTCGTCCATCGGCCACGCTGTCGATCGCGGCCGCGAGTACGTCGCATTTAAGCACCATCCCCGCTCCGCCACCCGCGGGCGTATCGTCGACGGTGCGGTGCTTATCGGACGCGAAATCGCGGATTTGCGTGGTGTCGAGGCTCCAGCGGCCTTCCTCCATCGCCCGCCCCGCGAGCGAGGTGCCGAGCGGCCCGGGAAACATGTCCGGGTAGAGCGTCAGGACGGAAGCGCGGAAGGTCATCGGGCGCCGCTAGGACAGGATGAGAAGGCGGTCAAACTTCGTTGGCATTCGCTGGGCATTTGACGAAGACCACGCCGTCGCCCTCGATACGCTTGCCAGCGAGGGTCAGCCCGCGTCCGTCGGCATTGGGCATCACCGCAAGCCCATCGGGCCCGCGCGTCTCGATCGGCAATTCTGGGAGTGGCTTGTCGAAGACGATCCGCGGCTGCGGCCCGTAGTTGATCACGCCCGTCGACGGCACGCCGTTCACGCGCGTCTCGATGATGGCCATGTCGCGGCCGTTGTCGGACACATCGAAATCGGGACGGGCGCAGTCGGCATCCACGCCTCTCGCGACCCACGGTCCGAGCAGGTATCCGAACGTCAGGGGCTGTCCTCCCGATCGCGCCGGGTCACGATCCCGCGCCGGCGGTTCCGCCGCTTCGATCGAGCGGGGGATCAGATGCCCCTCGCCCTGCATGCAGATCGAGGCATCGGCGATCTCCCCTTCGATCGCGACGTAATCGCCCACCGCGGCGTCGCTCTCCTGCAGCGAGATCGAATAGACGATCCCGTCCGGCGTCGTGACGATCGGGCATTCGACCCCATCGGAAATTCTTCCCTCGACGGTGACCAGCGACGGCTGATCCGCGGGACGGGTCCCCGCCGCGTCGCGATCCTGAGGAGTTCCTTGCGACACATCGTCTTCGGCCGGTGCGCAGGCGGCTGCGGTGGCTGCTGCCAGAACGACCGTCAGAGCGTTGATCCTCATGTGATTTCCTCCTTCATCACAAAAATGGACCGGACCCGAGCCGTGTTCCGATTTGAAGCGGCGAGCGCCCTTTCCGACCGCTGTTGACGCGGAGTCTGAAGCGTAGGCCTCGACGGCGATGAAGCGGGCAGGAACCGAAGCTTTGCGGCGCGGATTGACGATCCATGCGCGACACACCCCTCGATTGCCTCGTCATCGGTGCCGGCCCGGCAGGGCTGACCGCGGCCATCTATCTGGCACGCTATCATCTCGACATCTGGGTGGTCGACGGAGGCAACAGCCGTGCCAAATGGATCCCGACGAGCCACAACCATGCCGGCTTCCCCGAGGGGATCAACGGCGAGGAACTGCTCGATCGCATGAAGGAACAGGCGCTTCGCTATCACGCCGAGATCAAGGACGGGCGCGTGACCCGCCTCGACCGCGGCGAGGACGGATTGTTCGTGGCCGACTGGGGTTCGGGGCCGGTCGAAGCGCGCACCGTCCTACTGGCGACCGGCGTGTCCAACCGGCGGCCGCCGATGATCGATGTGGAAACGCATGACGCCGCGATGGCCGAAGGACTGATCCGCTACTGTCCTGTGTGCGACGGTTACGAAGTCACCGACAAGCGTGTCGGCGTCATCGGCACGGGCGACCATGCCGCTGCCGAGGCGCAGTTTCTGCGCGGCTTTACCGCGAGCATCACGCTGATCGCGCCCGACGGGGCGCAGGATCTGACCCCGCCCTGCCGCACGGACCTGGAGGAAGCGGGGATCGAGCGGATCGACGGTCCCGTCGCGAACATCCGTCCCGGCGAGGGCGAGATCATGGTCGAAGTCGAGGACGGGCGGACGTTCGCCTTCGACAGCATCTATCCCGCGCTGGGATCGGACACGCATGTGCAACTGGCCGAAATGGTCGGGGCAAGCCTTTGCGGCGAACGATGCATCGAGGTCGATGACCATATGCGCACCAATATCGACGGCCTCTATGCGGCGGGAGATGTCGTGATCGGGCTCGACCAGATTTCCAACGCGATGGGCCAGGGCGGGGTCGCGTCAACGACGATCCGCAACGATCTGGCGAAGAAACGACCGATCCGGCGCGAACCGACGGTTCAGCCCTCGCAATAGGCGCTGTTGGCGACGAGCCTCTCGCTATTCCATTCGGGCACCGCCGCCTCGATCAGCGGGATCATGAACCGCTTGCCATCCGGGCGCTCGATCTCGATGACGTCACTCGCACCGTAATTCTCGACCGCCACGATGGTGCCCACGGAAGATCCCGTCTCGTCCACGACCGGCAGGTCCATGAGATCGCCGAGATAATATTCGTCGTCGTCCAATGCAGGCAGCGCTTCGCGGTCGATTTCGACGAGGCTTCCGCGAAGGGCCTCCGCGGCCTCCCGACTGTCGATGCCTTCGAACCGTGCGATGCCGCCCTTGGCATTGGCCCGGACGGACGAAAGGCGCCGCTCGTCGCCACCGACGAACAGCGCCTTCTGTGCTTTCAGCGTATCGATGCCGTCGGCGAACAGTTTGAGGCGAACCTCTCCCCGCACGCCATGGGCACCGGCAATGGCGGCGAGCGCGATGCGTTTGTCGTCCGCGCCCGCCATGCCGGATTACTCGGCCTTGTCGCCGTCTTCTGAGGCCTTGGCGTCGCCTTCGGTCTCGCCCTTGTCCTCGGCGGCCGGCGTTTCCTCGGCGGTCGCTTCTTCGGTAGCCGAGTCATCGGCAGGCGCTTCGGCTTCGGCGTTCTTCGCCTCTTCCGCGGCGTCCTTGGCAGCCTGTTCCTTCTCGGCACGCTCTTCGGCGCGATCCTTGGCCTTCTGTCCCGGCTCCGCCTTCTTCGGATTGTTGCGCTCTTCGCGCTTCGCGATGCCTTCGGCGTCGAGGAAGCGCATCACGCGATCGGTGGGCTTGGCGCCGACCGACATCCAATGCTCGATCCGCTCCTTGTCGAGCTTCACGCGCTCGGGGTCGTCCTTGGCGAGCAGCGGGTTGTAGCTGCCGACGCGCTCGATGAAGCGCCCGTCGCGCGACTTGCGGCTGTCGGCCACGACGATGCGGTAATAGGGACGCTTCTTGGCGCCACCGCGGGCGAGACGAATTGCAACTGCCATGATGATATTCCTTCTAAAGAGTGTGTCGTTATTTCTTTGAAAACTTGTCGAAACCTGGCGGCAGGTTGTTGGGCATGCCCGGTCCGCCGAGACCCGGCAGGCCGCCGGGCGGAAGTGGCGGCATCTTGCCGTCGTCCCCGCCCAGATCGGGACCGCCGCCGAACATCGAGGCAAGCTTCCCGAACCCGCCCATCTTCTTCAGCTTCTTCATCATGCCTTCCATCTGCTGGTGCATCTTGAGAAGCTTGTTCAATTCCTGGACCGTCGAGCCCGAGCCCTTGGCGATGCGCTTCTTGCGCTTCGCGTTGATGATCTTGGGACGCGCGCGTTCCTCGGCGGTCATCGAGCTCATCATCGCTTCGAGGCGCGTCAGCGCCTTGTCGTCGACCTCGCCCGCCTGCTTCATGCCCTTCATTCCGGGCATCATCTTGGCGAGCGCGCCGATTCCGCCCATGCGCTTCATCTGCTGAAGCTGTAGCGCAAGATCGTCGAGATCGAACTTGCCCTTCTCCATCTTCTTGGCGAGCCGCTCGGCATCTTCGGCCTTGACCGTCTCGGCGGCCCTTTCGACGAGGCTGACGACGTCGCCCATGCCGAGGATGCGGCCCGCGACACGGTCGGGGTGGAAGGGTTCGAGTGCATCGAGCCCCTCGCCCGTCCCGGCGAACTTGATCGGCTTTCCGGTGACTTCGCGCATCGACAGCGCCGCACCGCCGCGCGCATCGCCGTCCATGCGGGTGAGGATCACACCGGTAAGCTCGATTTCCTCGCCGAAGCCCTTGGCGACGTTGACCGCGTCCTGCCCGGTCAGACTGTCGACGACGAGCAGCGTTTCGGCGGGATTGGCCGCCGCGCCGACCGCCTTCATCTCGTCCATCAGCGCATTGTCGACGTGGAGGCGACCCGCCGTATCGAGCATGAGGACGTCATAGCCCTGGAGCTTGCCCGCCTGGATCGCGCGCTTGGCGATCTCGGTGGGCTGCTGACCCGGTACGATGGGGAGCGTATCGACGTCCGCCTGCCGCCCCAGCACCGCAAGCTGCTCCTGCGCGGCCGGGCGCGCGACGTCGAGCGAGGCCATCAGGACCTTCTTGCGATCCTTTTCCTTCAGCCGCTTGGCGAGTTTCGCCGTGCTCGTGGTCTTGCCCGAGCCCTGCAGGCCCACGACCATGATGACGGCGGGCGGCGCGACCTTCAGATCGAGTTCGGCATTCTCACTGCCGAGCAGTTCGACGAGCGCGTCGTTGACGATCTTGACGACCATCTGGCCGGGGGTGACCGATTTGACGACCTCCTCGCCAACCGCGCGTTCGGTCACCTGTTCGACGAACTTGCGCGCCACCGGCAGCGCGACGTCCGCCTCGAGCAGGGCGACGCGCACTTCACGCATCGCATCGCGTACGTCGCCTTCGGTCAAGGCTCCGCGGCCGCGGATCTTGTCGAAAACGTTGCCAAGGCGATCGCTCAGGCTGTCGAACAAAACTCAAGTCTCCTCAATCACTTGCCCTCACGGACATAACGCGAAAAACGCCGGCGGACGAAACCTCGTCGGCCAGCGTGCGCCGCAGCGCCTGCAATATGTCATCCCGTGGGACGGTGTGCCAATAGGTCAATGCCGTCTGCGGGTCAAGGTCGCGTCAGAAGGCGGCGCCATCGGCCAGCGCCCCGCGCTCCTCCTCGGTGCTGGTCCGTCCGAGCGCCTCGTTTCGTCCGGGGAAGCGGCCGAAACGCTCGATCTGGTCATAGTGCAGATGGGCGAATCTGTCGTGACCATCGTCGGCCATGGCATCAAACAGACGCACGCTGTCCTTCTGGTCCGCCATGTCCTCGCTGTGCATCAGGGGCATGAACAGGAAGAAGCGATGGTCGGGGTCCATCTTTTCTGGCCAGCCTTTCGCGATCGCCTCGCGGGTCAGTTCGCAGGCCAGCGGGTCGGCGGCGAATGCCTCCGCGTCGCCGCGAAACAGGTTGCGCGAGAATTGGTCGAGAAGGATCACTGCGGCGAGCAACGTTTGCGGATCGTCGCGCCAACCCGTCGCCTGCGTTGAGAACACATCGTTGCGAAGGACGCCGAAGCGCTCGCGGATCTCGGCGTCGAAATCCTCGTCCTTCTTCCACCATCGCTCCTCGCCAGCCTCGTCGAACCAAAATTTGAGGACGTCGGCAGCCTGTTCGTGGATACGGTCTTCGCTCATGTCGGTTGCCCTCTTCTGGCCGCGACCCTAAGTCGCGCAGCATGGTCACACGCTTTCACAAGATGCACGGGCTCGGCAACGATTTCGTGATTTTGGACGCGCGCGCGACGGCGGTGGAGCCGACCGAGGCGCAGCGGCGCCTGCTGTGCGACCGCCATCGCGGCGTCGGGTGCGACCAGCTCATTCGCTTGCGGTCGAGCGCGACCGCCGATCTCGTGATGGACATCTGGAATGCCGACGGAAAGCCCGCCGAGGCCTGCGGCAACGCGACCCGCTGTGTCGCGGCGCTGACCGGGGCGAACCGCATCGAGACGAGCGGCGGGCTGCTGGAAGCAAAAGCGATCGGCGAGGAAATCAGCGTGACCCTCCCCCCGCCCAGGTTCGAGTGGGACGCCATTCCACTAGCCGATCCGGTCGATACCGCACCGCTGCCGATGGGCTGGGGCCCCTTCGAACGGCCGGATGCGGTGAATGTCGGCAATCCGCACCTCGTCTTCTTCGTCGAGGATGCCGACGCGATGCCGCTGGAAGAATATGGCCAACAGATCGAGCGGGACCCCGCCTTTCCCGACCGCATCAATGTCAACGTGGCCGATGTGGACGCGAAAGCGTTGAACTTGCGGACGTTCGAGCGCGGGGTCGGAATTACCCAGGCATGCGGAACCGGTGCCTGCGCCACCGCCGTCGCCGCGATCCGCCGCAAGCTCGTGGTCGCTCCCGTCGAGGTCCGGATGCGGGGCGGGTCGTTGACGGTCGACTGGAGCCCCGGCGAGCGGATCGTCATGCGCGGGGCTGCGACCCACGTCTTCTCTGGCGAGATCGACGTGGGGGCGCTGGCATGAGCGTGGAGACGATCACGCTCGGCTGCCGGCTGAATTTCGCGGAGAGCGAGACGATCCGTCGTCGGCTCGAGGCGGCTGGGGTGCGCGACACCACGATCGTCAACAGCTGCGCGGTGACGCACGAAGCTGTGCGGACGACCCGCCAGCAGATCCGCAAGGCGCGCAAGGCGCGGCCCGATGCGCGATTGCTGGTGACGGGGTGCGCGGCGCAGATCGAGCGTGAGGAATTGGCGGCGATGCCCGAGGTGGACGGGCTGATCGGCAACCGCGACAAACTCGATCTCGAAAAGTTCGTCGGGAAAACAACCGCTTTCGTCGGTGACGTCATGACGTCCGACGGTGCGGAAGTGGCGGCGGGAAACGCGGGCAAGGTGCGCAGCTTCGTCTCGGTTCAAACCGGCTGCGACCATCGCTGTACGTTCTGCACCATCCCCTACGGCCGCGGAAACAGCGTGTCGCTTCCCTACGATGCGGTTCGGCGCGCGGTCGCGGGCGAGTTGGATGCGGGTGCGGCCGAAATCGTCGTCACGGGCGTCGACATCACCAGCTACGATCTCGACGGGGTCCGACTTGGCGATCTGCTTCAGCGACTGCTGTCCGACGAACCGCGGCTGAAGCGCTTGCGCCTCTCCAGTCTCGACGGGGTCGAGATCGACGGGGCGCTGTTCGATCTATTGACCGAGGATGATCGGCTGATGCCGCATGTTCATCTGTCGCTCCAGGCGGGCGACGACATGATCCTCAAGCGCATGAAACGGCGCCATTCGCGGTCCGACGCCGTGCGACTGGTCGAACGACTGAAGGCGAAGCGCGAGATCAGCGTCGGTGCCGACATGATCGCCGGCTTTCCGACTGAGAACGAGGCGATGTTCGACAATAGCCTCGCGCTGATCGAGGACTGCGACATCGTGGCGGCGCATATCTTCCCGTACAGCCCGCGCGAACGGACGCCCGCCGCCCGGATGCCGCAGGTTGATCGGTCGATCATCAAAGATCGTGCGGCGCGGTTGCGCGCAACGGCCGCCGCGCATCGACGGCGCTGGCTGCAGAGCAAGGTCGGCACGCGGCAGCCGGTGCTGATCGAAAACGGTGGTCGTGGGCATACGGACGGGTTCGCGCCCATCGCCATCACTGCGGCGGCTCGCGGCACGACGGGGATGGCACATATCGTCGGCATGAACGACAAGGGACTGACGGGGGAAATGACATGAGCTGGCTCGAGCGGCTGACGGGCGGATTTCGCAAGACCGCCGATCGCGTCGGCGAGAATATCAGCGGTCTGACGAGCAAGCAGGCGCTCGACACCGCGACGCTCGACGACATCGAAGAGGCGCTGATCGCTTCCGATCTCGGACCCGAGGCGTCGAAGCGCATTCGCGAGGCCATCGCCGCGCGCAAGTTCGACACGCTCGACGAACGGGGGCTGCGCACGATCCTGGCCGAAGAGATCGAAGCGATCCTCACGCCCGTCGCCAAGCCCTTGGATGTGTACGGTTTTCCCCGTCCGCACGTCATGCTCGTCATCGGTGTCAACGGGTCGGGGAAGACGACGACGATCGGCAAGATCGGCCATCTGCTCCAGGAGCAGGACTACGGCGTACTGCTGGCGGCGGGGGACACGTTCCGCGCCGCTGCGATCGAACAGCTGAAGATCTGGGGTGACCGGATCGGCGCGCCGGTCATCGCTGGACCGGAAGGGGGCGATCCCGCCGCCATCGTGTTCGACGGTGTCAGGCAGGCGACCGCGACGGGCGAGGACGTGCTCATCGTCGACACCGCAGGACGCTTGCAGAACAAGGCCTATCTGATGGACGAGCTGGCGAAGATCCGCCGCGTCCTCGGCAAGCTCAACGAAGAGGCGCCGCACGACGTGATTCTCGTCCTTGATGCGACCACGGGGCAGAATGCGATCAATCAGATCGAGGTCTTCCGAGATGTGGCGAACGTCACCGGGCTCGTCATGACGAAGCTGGACGGCACCGCGCGCGGCGGGGTGATGGTCGCGGCAGCCGAGAAATTCGGGCTGCCCATCCACGCCATCGGGGTCGGCGAGGGCGTCGACGATCTGCGCCCCTTCGACCCGCGAGCCGTCGCCCGCGCCATCGCGGGGCTGCCCCCCGCATGACCGACGTCACCCCGGGGCCCGAGATCGACGCCGAGCGCCGCAAACTGTCGAGCGGGATGCAACTGCTGCTCGACTTGGGTCCGCTAGTCGTCTTCTTCGCCACCAATCGCCTGGCCCCTGGCAGCGATCTCGACCGGATCGTGATCGCGACCGGCGCTTTCATGGCTGCCATGGTCGTGGCGATGGGAGTGCATTTCGCGCTGGTGAAGCATTTCTCGAAACTGCAGTTGTTCAGTTCGGTGCTGGTGTTCGGGTTCGGCGCCATCACCATCGTGCTGCGCGACGATACGTTCATCAAGATCAAGCCGACGGTCTACAATCTGGGGGCGGCGACGATTCTGGGCGTTGGCGTCATGCTGAAGAAGGTGCCGCTCAAATGGCTCCTCGGCGGCGTCTTTCCCGGACTGAGCCATCGCGGATGGACGCTATACTCCCGGAATTGGGCGATTTTCTTTGTGGCGATGGCTTGCCTCAATGAAGTCATCTGGCGCAACTTCTCCACCGATTTCTGGATTGGCGCCAAGATCTGGCTGTCAATGCCCCTCACCTTCATTTTCGCCGCCGCCAATATGCCGATGCTGATCCGCCACGGTTTGATGCTCGAGGAGAAGAGCGAATGAGCGTCATTTCGATCGAAGGACTGACCAAGGCGTACGACAGCGGCACGATGGCGCTGAAAGGCGTCGATCTGGCCATCGAGAAAGGCGAGATCTTCGCCCTGCTCGGACCGAACGGCGCGGGCAAGACGACGCTTATATCGATCGTCTGCGGGATCGTGACCAAGACGGGGGGCAGCGTTTCGGTGCTGGGCCACGATATCGAGCGCGAGTATCGCGCCGCGCGCGAGCATATCGGTCTCGTACCCCAAGAACTCACCACCGATGCCTTCGAGACGGTGTGGGATTCGGTGCGCTTCTCGCGCGGCCTGTTCGGAAAGCCGGCCGACGACGCCTATCTGGAGCGGGTGCTGAAGCGTTTGACGCTCTGGGACAAGCGCAAGGCCGAGATGATGACATTGTCCGGTGGGATGAAGCGGCGTGTCATGATCGCCAAGGCACTCGCCCATGAGCCCGAAGTCCTGTTTCTCGACGAACCCACTGCGGGGGTGGACGTCGAACTGCGCCGCGACATGTGGGAGCTGGTGCGCAAGCTGCGGGCCGACGGAACCACGATCATCCTGACGACCCACTACATCGAGGAGGCCGAGGAAATGGCCGACCGCGTCGGCGTGATCCGCGATGGAGAGCTGGTCGCGCTGGGGACCAAGGCGGAACTGATGCGCCAGATGGGCCGGCGGACATTGAAGATCTTCCTCGACGAACCGCTCGCCGCCCTGCCGCCCGAACTGGCCGACCGCGACATCGATCTCGAGGATGACGGTCACGAACTCTGCTATCATTTCGACAGCAACGACGAGCAGACCGGCATCCCGACCCTGATGCGCCAGCTCGATACGCTCGGCATTTCATGGCGCGATCTGACGACTCGTCAGTCGAGCCTGGAAGATATCTTCGTGTCGTTGGTCAACCGTTCGAAGGACGCGCAATGAACCCCCGCGGCCTTTACGCCATCTACAAGTTCGAGATGTCGCGCTGGCGGCGCACGCTGGGGCAGAGCCTCGTGGCGCCGGTCATTACCACCGCGCTCTATTTCCTCGTCTTCGGATCGGCGATCGGGGGGCGGATGAGCGACATGGCGGGCATCGACTATGGCAGCTTCATCGTGCCGGGTTTGATCCTGTTGTCGGTGCTGACCCAGTCGATCGCCAATGCCAGTTTCGGCATCTACTTTCCCAAGTTCACAGGTACGATCTACGAAATTCTGTCCGCTCCGCTGTCGCCGCTGGAAACGGTCACGGGCTACGTCGGCGCGGCGGTGACCAAATCGGTCATCCTCGCACTGGTCACGCTGGCGACCGCGACGCTGTTCGTCGAGGTTCGGGTCGAGCATCCCCTGTTGATGCTGCTGTTCCTCGTCGCGATTGCGGTGGGTTTCTGTCTGTTCGGGTTCCTGATCGGGCTCTTGGCGGACAATTTCGAACAGTTGCAGTTCGCGCCGCTGCTGGTGGTCACCCCCCTCGCCTTTCTCGGCGGGATTTTCTACGCGGTCGACTCCCTTGCCGAACCGTGGCGGACCGTCACCCTCTTCAATCCCGTCGTCTATCTCGTCTCGGGCTATCGATGGACCTTCTACGGCGTCGCCGACGTGCCGCTCGTTGCCAGCGTGGCTGCGATGGCGCTGTCGATCCTCGTCCCGCTCGCGGCCATCGCGTACATCTTCCGGACGGGCAAGCGGCTCAAACAATAAGGGCGGCGACCGAAGTCACCGCCCTTTCTGAAGCATCGAGGTCGGAGTGCGTTAGCCTTCCTGATCGGCGCGGGCGATGCCGTTGCCGTCGAGATTCTCGCTCACGAAGTCCCAGTTCACGATGTTGTGCAGCACGCTCTTCAGATAATCGGGGCGCGCATTCTGGTAGTCGAGATAGTAGGCGTGTTCCCACACATCCACGGTGAACAGCGGGGTCATGCCGTGGGCGACCGGGCTGTCGGCGTCGTGCAGGCTGGTCACTTCCAGCTTGCCGTTGTTGAGAATGAGCCAGCCCCAACCGCTTGCGAAATGACCGGCGCTTTCTTCCTGCAACTTGTCGAGCAGCTTTTCGGTCGAACCGAAATCGTCGGCGATCATCTTGTTCAGCTTTTCGGACGGCTTGGTCGATCCTTCGGGCGCGAGGCACTGCCAGAAGAAGCTGTGGTTCCATACCTGCGCCGAATTGTTGAACAGGCCCTGCTCTCCCTTTTCGGCGGCGTGCTTGATCACTTCGCTGAGCTTCTTGCCTTTGATGCCGTGCTTGTCGTCCTCGACCGCCTTGTTGGTCTTGTCGACATAGGCCTTGTGATGCTTGCCATGATGGTAATCGAGCGTTTCGGACGACATATGGTCGCCTAGCGCGTCTTTGGCGAAAGGAAGATCGGGAAGTTCGAAGGCCATTCTTGTGCTCCTGTTGGATGATAGGTTCACTTTGGCAACGCGTGGCCCTGCGCAGCGTTGCAACGCTTCGCCCAAAGACTTTCTTACGTTCGTGTGGTCAGCGCCTCAGCGCGTCACCACCGAATAGCGCGTCAGTTCGATCGCCGGCACGTCCCAACCGGGAGCGAGCGACTGCGCCATTTGCAGGTCGCGATAGGCCGCGCTCGCGGCGCCCCGATCCTCGTTGGCCATTCCGCGCACATAATAGGCGATGTGCGGCTTGCGCGTTTCCAGCTCGATCGAGCGGGAGGAATAGGTCAGCGCCCGCGCGCTATCCGCCCGGCGCAACGCCAGGATCGCCGCATTGAGATAGGCTTCGGCCTGCGAGGCATCGAGTTTGAGGGCTTCGGCAAAATCGCGATCTGCCAGATTGTACTCACCGCGGTTCATGCGAATGATGCCGCGATTGACGAGCGTCGAGGCCTTGTCGCCGGCGCTGAGCGGCTGAACCGCGAGCGCCCGTTCGCAGGACGCCAGCGCAAATCGGCTGGTATTGCCGGCCTCGGCCGCGTCGTAGCAGCTCTTCGCATGCGTCTCGCCGAGGGTGATGCCCACGGGCGCACCACCCGTCAGCGCGATTGAAAGAATGGCCAGAGAAGCGACAGACATCGAACGTCTCCCTCGGTAACGGCAGGGGTCATTCGATACCACGGAACAGGCGATTCCGCCAGTCAGGGCAGCGGTTTGGCTCAGCCCTCGCTCGACAGGTCGAGGCGCTTGATAGCGTGGCGCAGCTGATCGTAGCTCAGACCCACTGCATCGGCCGTTGCGCGTTGGTTGTAGCGGTTGCGCTCGAGCGCGGCGGACAGCAGCGCGCGCTCATATTCGGTAACACTCGCCTTGAAATCATCGGTTTCGGCGGTGGGCGGGATCGGGGCGGAAGCAGAAGCTCCATTGGCGGACGCGGGCGCCCCCGCGTTCGCTGCATCGCCGGCACTTCGGTCGGAGGGTCGCGGGGACCAAGGCGATTCGAACGGATCGAAATTGATCGTGGCGACCTGTCGCTCGGGATCCTCGGCGCGATAGACGGCGCGTTCGACGACGTTGCGCAGTTCGCGGACATTGCCTGGCCACGGATGCTGTTCGAGCCGCTCAGTCGCCCGTTCGTCGAAGCCGGGCCAGTTCGGCCAGTCGAGTTCGACCGCCATGCGCCGACCGAAATGGTCGGCCAGCAAACCGATATCTCCTTCGCGTGCCCGCAGCGGCGGTAGCGTGACGACCTCGAACGAAAGGCGATCGAGAAGATCGGCGCGAAATTGGCCGCGTTCGACGAGACTGGGAAGATGTTCGTTGGTCGCCGCGACGATGCGCACGTCGACACGGATCGGCTTCGAGGCGCCGATACGCGTGATTTCCCCATATTCTACAGCACGTAACAGCCGGTCTTGCGCACCAGATGACAAGGTTGCCAGCTCGTCGAGGAAGAGCGTTCCGCCGTCGGCTTCCTCGAACCGTCCCTGGCGGGTCTTGCTCGCCCCCGTGAAGGCCCCGGCCTCGTGACCGAACAGTTCGGCCTCGATCAGATTTTCGGGAAGCGCGGCGCAGTTCATCGTCACCAGCGGCCCCGACCAGCGGGTGGAAAGACGGTGCAGGCGCTCGGCAATGAGTTCCTTGCCCGTTCCCCGCTCCCCGATGACCAGCACCGGGCGGTTCAGCGGGGCAGCGCGACTGGCGCGCTCGACCGCGTCGAGAAAGGCAAGCGATTGCCCGACGAACTGATTGGTCCGCTCCATGCGCTTTATGTGGTGGAAAATCCCACCATCTGGCAAGATGTTTCAACCCACCGTCGGTCGAAAAGCCATGAGATTGACGATTGGAAGCTTAATTGACACTATTGGCACGATTCTCGCATATGTTGGGACAATACGCATCTAGACGGAGTGCCCTATGGCAATCTTTTCCCGTGTAAGGGACATTTTCGCAGCCAATATGACAGAGCTGCTCGACCGTGCCGAAGATCCGGCGCGCATGATCCGCATGATCATTCTCGAAATGGAGGAAACACTCGTCGAGGTCCGCGCCTCCGCGGCGCGAAGCATTGCCGACGGCAAGGAAATGCGCCGCGCGATGGCCCGGCTCGAACAATTGCAGGAAAGCTGGACCGAGAAGGCCGAGCTTGCCCTTTCGAAGGACCGCGAGGACCTTGCCAAGCAGGCGCTGGTCGAACGGCAGAAGGCCAAGGACATGGCCGAGGGTCTGAACGAGGAACTCGCGCAGATCGACGAGACGCTCAAGATCTACGAGGCGGACATCGCGAAGCTTCAGTCCAAGCTGCGCGAGGCACGCAGTCGCCAGAACGCCATCGCCAATCGTCTCGAAAGCGCGATGAACCGACACAAGGCGAGCGAGGTGCTGAACGGCAGCCGCACGCAGGACGCCTTTTCGCGCTTCGAGAGCCTCGAGCGGCGCGCCGACATGGCCGAGGGCCAGGCCGATGCCCTGGGCATGACGGGGCCCAAGAGCCTCGAGGAAGAAATCTCCGACCTTCGCTCTTCGGACAAGGTCGATGCCGAGCTGGAGGCCATGAAGGCCGCCTTGAAGAGCAAATCGAACTAGATTCCCGAGGGGATCGAAAAGGGGAAAATGATGGACGAGTTCATGGGGTTTTTCGCGATCGCGGCGATCTTCATCGCATTGCCGTGGCTGATCTTTCACTATGTCACTAAGTGGAAGGGTCAGGCGACGCTGACGCAACCGGACGAGAAGTTGCTTGAGCAATTGCACGATGCCGCGCGGCGGCTCGACGATCGTCTCTGCACGATCGAGCGGATCATGAGCGCCGAGGATCCCGAATGGCGACAGAAATGCGCGCTGCCTGAACGCAACCGCGACCAGGCGCTGCTGGAACGGGCCGACGACCTGCTCGCCGAGCATGAAGCCCTCCTGTCCGGATCGCGAAAGGAGCGCCGCTGATGCCCCCGTCCCCGAGCCGCACGAAATTCTACAAGGACAAGGCCAACGGCAAGGTCATGGGCGTGTGCGCGGGCCTGTCGGACTATACCGGCATCGATCTCACGCTGATGCGGATCATGGTCCTGTTCGCCATTCTGATGAGCTCGGGCGGGGCGTTCCTCCTCTACCTCATCGCGGGCGTGGTCGCCGAGGACAAGCCGGCCGAGCTCAAATATGAGAATGAGGAAGATCAGCGCTTCTGGCGCGGGGTCCGTGCCAGCCCGACCAAGACCGCCAAGTCGATCCACGCCGAATTCCGCGCGATCGACCGCCGCCTCGCCGACATCGAGAGCTACGTCACCAGCGAGAACCGCGTCCTCGCGCGACAGATCGACGAACTGAAGTAGGAGCCTTCCGACATGCCCATCGAAGCGATCATCAACCTTGCCCCCTTCATCACCACGATCGTCGCGGTGAGCGTGGGGGGTTGGGTCTTCACCACCTGGCTCAAGATCAAGAACGGTTATCCGCTCGAAGGCAGTTGGGGGAACGCCATCCACCCGCACAAGGATCGCGAAGCGGAAGAGCGGATCAAGCTGCTGACGGGCGAGAATGCCGAATTGCGGGCGCAGATGAGCGCGATGAAGGAGCGCGTCGAGACGGTCGAAAAGATCGTCACCGACCAGAGCTACAGCCTGGCGCGCGAGATCGAACAATTGGAAAAAAGGGACAAGGGGGCCAACTAAACGTGGAAATCGGGACTTTCGAATTCATTCTGGCAATCATTCTCATCAGTTCGATCGGGGGTTTCCTGTCGAACTGGATGAAGGCCAAGCACGGCTATCCGATCACCGACGACATGGGGAACGTGATCCGGCGCGAGGAAGGTACACGCGCCGAAGCGCACGAAGCGCGGATCGAGGCGCTAGAGAAGCGCATTCGGGTGCTGGAACGCATCGCCACCGATCGCGGCGCCGACACCGCCGAACAGATCGAGGCGCTGCGCGACATCCCGCCGCTCGAGGCGCGCGAACGCCACGAGGAGCGACGCTAGATGTCCAGCCTGCTCATCATCGGGATCGTCGTCGTATTGCTGGCCGCCATTGTCGGTACGTTCATCACCAAATGGGCTGCCATGTCCCACGAGAAGGAGCGGATGAACCGGGTCGGCAGCAACGACCGGGACGAACTTCGCGCCGAGAACGGGGCACTGCGCGAACGCGTCGAACAGCTCTACGACCGGATCGAGACGCTCGAACGCATCGTGACCGACAAGCCCTCGCGACTGGCCTCGGAGATCGATAAGCTCGACGCCTTGCCCCCGCGGCCAGAGCGGCGACCGGCACCGATCGATCGAAAGGACGACTGATGGAAGTGTTCGAGATGGTGGTGGCGATCGTATTCATCGCCACCGTCGGCGGTATCTTACAGGAAATGGCCAAGACCCGTCGCAGAGTCCGCGAGAACGTGCCCGACGACGGAGAGATGAAGGCCCTGCGCGACGAGAGGTCGGCAAGCTGCGCGACCGGGTCCAGGTGCTCGAACGGATCGCGGTCGAGAAGGAAGACACGCTCACGCGGCAGATCGAGGAATTGCGCGACTGACGCGCTCCCGCTAGTCAGCGGCCATGCCCCTGCCCCCCTTGTCCGACATCGCCGAAGAATATGAATTCCTGGAGAGCGAGGACCGTTACCGGCTGCTGATCGAGCTGGGGCGCAAGCTCGAACCCATGCCCGACGCCCTGAAGACCGACGCGACCAAGGTGCGCGGATGTTCGGCCAGCGTCTGGGTCTATCCGACGCAGCAGGACGATACGCTGCACTTTCTTGCCGACAGCAATGCGGCGATCACCAAGGGCGTCGTCGCCCTTGTGCTGAGCGCGGTCCAGGACCGGCCCGCTCGCGAGGTCGCCGACACCGACATTCATGAAAAGCTGGCACCCTTCAATCTGGCGAACGAACTGTCGTCGAACCGCACGCAGGGCATCCCGAACATGATCGCGCTGGTGAAGGAAACCGCCGAGCGCCTGCAATGAGCGGCGAGACGGTCGCGCCGGGTCCGGGTTTCGATCTCCCCCAATTCCTGCGGATGGCGGGCAAGGTCGGACACGGCCGTGCGCTCGGCTATACCTTCCACGACGAGGGCGAGGATTGGATCGAGATGTGCCTCGATCCCAAGCCCGAACTGGTCGGCGTACCCGAAGAAGGCATTCTGGCGTCGGGAGCGATCGTCGGTTTGCTCGACAGTTGCGGAGGTGCAGCGGTGTGGCAGGCGATGGGCAAGCTGTTGCCGATCGCGACGATCGACCTGCGCCTCGACTATCTGCGCCCCGCGACGCTCGACGACGGGACGATCACGGCCCGGTGCGAATGCTTCAAGCTGACGAGAAACGTCGGCTTCGTTCGCGGCGTGGCGCGGGTTGCCGACGGCAGTCCGCTGGCCCACGCCACCGGCACCTACATCATCGAGCCCTAGCCCAGCGCTCGGCGACGGTCCTCCGCGCTCTTGAGAACGTCGTAGGCGGCCTTCACCTTCTGAAATTCCGCAGCGGCTTCCTCATCGCCCGGATTAACGTCGGGGTGCAATTCCTTGGCGCGGGCGCGATAGACCTTCCGGATTTCCGCGAACTCGGCGTGAGCGTCGAGGTCGAACAGGCTCAGCGCTCGCATCTCCTCGCGGCTCCGGCTGCCATCGCCCGAGCCGGCCCATTCGTAATGGGCGCTCTGACGGAACCCTTCCGCGTCGCGATTCTCTTCGGCCGCGCGCTTGGCCGCTTCCTCCTTCGACAAGCCCTGGAAGTAGTTCCAGTTCTTGTTGTACTCCGCAGCGTGTTTCTCGCAGAAATACCAGCGTTCGGGGCTATTGGGCGCCTTGGGCGCGGGCCGGTCTCCCGCCTCGGTGCAGTCGACGCGGTCGCACAGGCGCACCTTCGCGGCCTCGCGGCTGGATTCACCATAGGAGCGCCAGCGGGGAAAACCCCAGTCGTTGGATCGTCGTGCACGCGGCATACGCTCCATCTAGGGAGCCAGCGACGCGCTGCCTACCCCCGTGGCGCCGCGGGTCGAAAGCCGTCTCGCTTCCACAGTTGCAGGCCGACCGTCAGGCCGGCGGCCACCACGACACCCACGAGGATCGGATAGAGTTGCGTATCGTTTCCGGCGAAGAAACCCACCATCGTGTTGATGGACGCATGATAGAGGATGCAGAGGTATATCGATCCCTTGCTCCACTGATAGATCGCAGCGAGGACGATCGACTGAAGGACAAGCCCGGGTAGCCGCTGCAGGAAGATCGCCATCAGGTCCATGTTGTCGCCGTAGGCGCCGGCGAGATGGAGCGGGAAATGCCAGACGTCCCAGACCACCGCGATCATGATCGCAGCGACCAGCGGAGAGACCCGTTTGTGGAGGACGGGCTGCATCACCCCTCGCCATCCATGCTCCTCGTTCCCGCCCGTCAGCGCGGCCACGCTGAGGAGCCCGAACACGATGGTCGGGAGCCAGTTGAGCGGAGAGGCGGTGAAGACGTAGGGTATCGGCGGACTACCTCCCATCAGTCGCTCGAGAAGATGACCGAGCAAGAGAATGGCTGGCATGAGCAGCAACACCGGCAGCGTCATCAGGAGCGCCCGCCGGTCCGGTCGGAGACCCCTGAAATAGGCGGCGACGCTTCGGTCGGGAGCACCGATCGAACCGAAGACATAACCGGAGACGAGCAGGATCGCCGCGGCGAGCGGCCAACGCGGGGCCGGACCCGAAGCTCGCTGCATCGAGCGGATCGGGCCGAGCGGGATGAACGAAAACCGTATCGGTGAACACGGAGAGGTTTATCAGGATCGCCGCCAGTCCGAGCACGATACCGAAGATGAATCCGGGTGTCCCTACGCCCCATTGCCGATCCGGTGAGGTCAGGCGCAGTGCGACGACACCGCCGATGGCGGGACCGAAGGTACCGAGCGTCGTGAGATGGCGTGCGGTTGCCGAGGCGGGTTCGTATCCGATCGCCATCAGGAGCGCCCACCAGCCCCAACTCCACACGAAGGTGAGGACAAGAAACCGAGTCAGCCGTCCCATCGCTTCCCCCTGCTCGGACGGAACCGGGTTACTCTCTCTTCGCAGCAAAATCAAAAATGCCAGGGGACCTGTAAGCCGGGTTCTGTCCACCCGCCGCAAGGGCAGGATGGGCGACCATTCATCTGCGCGCGCCGTTACCGACGCGCTCCAGCAGCCAACCCGGGCGACGAGCCGCAACTGGCCCATGTGCCGCCCCTATTCGGCCTTGCTCCCGGTGGGGTTTACCGTGCCGCGATCGTTGCCGATGCGCGCGGTGCGCTCTTACCGCACCCGTTCGCCCTGACCACGCCGAAGCGCGGCGGAATGCTTTCTGTGGCACTGTCCCTGAACCCGTCCCCGAAGAAACGAGCCCGCCGGGCGTTACCCGGCACCGTCGTTGCGTGGAGCCCGGACTTTCCTCGACATGCGAACATGCCGCGGCCGCCCGGTCCCCTGGCGCAGCGCGATATGGGCTATTGCGGGCGTGGCAGCAAGAGCGACAGCAGCTTGGCGCGGCATTCACCGTCGATGATGCCGTCGATGGTGTCGGGACGGAAACGTCGCTGGAACGCTTCGACGGCGGCCTTCTCGTCGGTGACGTCGTAGCCGAACCGTTCGAGCGCCAGCATGAAGCCCGCATCGGTCCAGAAGGGATCCATCAGATCGCGCGTCGGGCTGGGCAGCGCCAGGCGACGCTTCGCCAGTGCGGGCCAGGGAAACTTCTCCCCCGGATCGACCTTGCGCGTCGGCGCCACGTCGGAATGACCGACGACATTTCCACGGCTGACCCCGTGACGGTTCTTGATATCTGACAAGAGCGGGATGAGCGCGGCGATCTGCTCGTCGGGAAAGTCGGGATAGCCGAACTCGTGACCCGGGTTGACGATCTCGATCCCGACCGAAGCGCTATTCACGTCGCTGATGCCGCGCCAGTAGCTCACACCCGCGTGCCAAGCGCGCTCCTCCTCGTCGACGAGCTGGTAAATCGTCCCGTCCTCGGTGATGCAATAATGCGCGGACACGCCGCCGTTGGCGCTGCACATCTTGTCGAGCGCAGCCTCGGCGGTGGGCATCCCGGTATAGTGGAGCACAATCATCGAGACCGGCAGCTGCCGCTCGTTACGATTGGGAGATGGGCGCTCGATGATCCGCATGCGGCACGATTAGGGCCACGCACGGCCCACCGGGTCAAGCCCTCGCGGCGCGGCGATCGGCATTTTCCGAGCCGTCGAGGCGGTAGATTCCGCGCATCACGCGGTCGGCCACGAAGGCGTTGGTCTGGCCGATCACGGTTTCGCCGGCGCCGAGCAACAGGCCACCGTCGGGTTTCAGGACCTTGGCGAAATTGGCAAAGGCATCGGCGCGACGCTGTGCACAGAAATAGAGCAGCACGTTCCGACACAAGATGAGATCGAAACGCCCCGGGCGCGGCGGCGTGTCGAACAGGTTGCGCGTCTCGAACCGTACCTTGGCCTTGAGCGCCTCGGCGACCTTCCAATGATCGCCCTCTTCCTCGAACCAGCGGACCGTCTGCTGGATGCCGAGGCCGCGCTGTACTTCGAAGTGGGAAAAGTGACCGTCGCGGGCCCGGTCGATGACGGCGCCCGAGACGTCGGTGCCGACGATCTCGATCTTCCAACCCGCCCAGGCGACCGGGTCCTCGGCGAACATCATCGCGAGGCTGTAGGCTTCCTGCCCCGTCGAACAGCCGGCGGACCAGATCGCGATCTTCTTCTCGGCGGCGCGCCGGATACGCAGTTCGGGCAGAAGATCTCGCTCGAGCATCTCGAACGGCGCACGATCGCGGAAGAAATAGGTTTCGTTGTTGAGCAGTGCCTCGACCACCTCGTCCGCGAGCATCGGGATCTTGTTGGTCACCAGCATGGTGATGAGTTCGTCGATGGAATCGATCTGACGCTTGCGCAGGACCGACTGGAGCGCGGTCTCGATGCGCCAGCGACGGCTCATGGTGAGCTGTTGCCCCGTGCGGGCCTCGAGAAGTCCGGCGAGAATGCGGCTTGAGGAATCGCTGATGGCCATTACGCGGCACTTTCCATTCTGCGGGCAACGAAGCCGGCAAGATCGCCGGGAGGTGCGAGACGGCAAGCCAGCCCCGCTTCGAAAAGGCTGCGGGGCATTCCCCATACGGCGCTGGAAGCTTCGTCCTGCGCCATCACCACCGATCCGCACGCGACGAGGCGCTGCGCCCCTGCCGTCCCGTCACGGCCCATGCCGGTAAGGATCACACCGCAGGCGCGCTGTCCGACGGCCTCGGCCGCGCTGGCGAACATCGGATCGACCGACGGCAGGCAGCCTGACGCCGACTTGCCCTCGGTCAACCGGGCCATCAGCCCCTGCGTCGTCGCCTTGATCTCGAGATGGTGGGTGCCGGGCGCGACGTAGATGCGATCGGCAAGCAGGGGATGACCATCCTCCGCGACGTGCGTGGGGCGATTGGCGAACTGGGTCAGTTGACGCGCGAACACCGGCATGAAGGCGGCGGGCAGATGTTGCGTGATGCAGATCGGAATGCCGATACGCGCCGGAAGCGCACGCAGGAACTGGCCGAGCGCGTGGATGCCCCCGGTCGATGCGCCGATCAGCAGGACGTCGACGGGCCCGAGATGATCCTCGCGCAATTGCGCAAGGCGCGCGGGCGGAACGGGGATGGCCGACTTGGGAACCGCGCCCGACCGCGCCAACGCGCGCAGCTTGTCGATGAGGACGCTGGAGAAACTTCCGCCGAACCGGCCGGTGCCGGGCTTGGGAATGGTGTCGGACGCCCCCATCGCTAGCGCGGAGATCGTCGCCTGCGCTCCTTCCTCGGCCAGCGAGGAACAGACCAGGACCTGCGCCCCGCGCGATGCCTCGATGATCTTGGGAAGCAGCTTCAGCCCCCCTTCCCCCGGCATTTCGAGGTCGAGGAGCACGATATCGGTATCGACACGGGCGAGTTGTGCGATCGCATCTTCGGCGGTCGGCGCGTCGGCGACGACGCGAAACTGCGGATCGCTTTCGATCATTCGCGACAACACGGCGCGCGCCACGGTGGAATCGTCGACAACCATCAGCTTCACCGTCGCGGGATCGCCGCGTCCGGTATCACTGCGGGAAAGAGATGCGAGCACCCCGCCCATGCGGTGCTCCTGTTCTAGGCGACGCCGACGAGTTGCAGTTTGACGTGCAGCGTTTCGCGATCGAACGGCTTCATCACATATTCGTCCGCCCCGGCTTCCAGCGCCGCGCGAATATGCGCCATGTCGTTCTCGGTGGTGCAGAAGACGACCTTGGGCTGATCGGCGTGACCGCCTTGGCGAAGCAGCTTCAGGAATTCCATCCCGCTCATCACGGGCATGTTCCAGTCGAGCAGGACCACGTCGGGCATTTCCTGCTCGCAATGCGACAGGGCTTCCTTGCCGTCACCCGCTTCCTCGACCTTGAAGTCGAGGGTTTCGAGGATATGACGCGCGACTTTGCGGATCACTTTGCTGTCATCGACGATCAGGCAGGTCTTCATGGGGATGGGCCCTTGGCTAGTGTTCAGATACGCAGATAGCGGAAAAGTGGTAACAGGCGGTTAAGCAGCGCGCGCTTCCTCGGCGTCGGGGCCGGCGATGAGCTTGTCGATATCGACGAGCAGCAGCGGACCCTCGTGGGTCTCGACCATGCCCAGAGCGACACGCTCCCACCCCTCCCCCATATTGGCGCGAACGGGCGTCGGATTGCTTTCGCCCTCGATGACATCCTCGACGCTGTCGACGGACAGTGCGTAGTGATGCCCTTCCACCTCCACAACGGCGGCTTCGTGAATCGCGCCGGGGGTGAAATTCGAGGCGCCGAGCCCGAGCGCCCGACGGCAGTCGACGACGGTCAGCACGCGGCTGCGAAGCGCCGAAAGGCCCGCGAGATGCGTGGGTGCGCGCGGAATGGGGCTGAGCGCATCGAGTTCGATCACGCTTTCAATCCGCGCGGCGTCCAGCGCGACACGGGTATCCCCGATGGTCACGATCAGAAGCAGGTTCATCAGGCGGCTCCCTTCGCGACCGAGCGGAGCGCCATGAGCAGGCCCGCACGATCGTATCGATAGATGCTGTCGTCATCGCCGTCGGGCGTCGCGCGCAGCTTCACGAGCCGCGCCTTGCCGCCCTCGGGCGCGCTGGCATCGGGGCGTGCGTCGATCACCAGGTCGGCCTCCGCAGCCGCCTCGCTCCCCAGCGCCACGACCCGATAGCCCGCGGCCTCGACGATCGGGCGGAGCATGTTCTTCATCCAAGGATCGTCCGCCGGCAATGCGCAGACGAGGTCGCTGCCGGCGCGGCGGCCGTCTTCGCTCAGCGACGCGAAAAGATAATGGGTATCGACCAGTTCGGCCGGCTCCTCGCCAACCAGGCTGACGCCCGCGACCTCGCCTTCCTGTCCCGCCGCGATGACGTCGTGGCTGAGCGCTTTCAAGTCGATGACCGTATCGAAGGCATAGCCGATCTCGCGGCTGCCGTCGGACAGGCGGAACAGCCGCACAGATTGGCGCCCGTCCAGTTCCTCGAGCGAGTTCAAGCCCGCAACGGGCAGCAACTGGTCGCCCAGCGTGACGCGGAGCGCCCCGGCACACTGCGTGAAAGCGGCCACCGGAACGTCCTCGATCCGGTCGACGGTGCCGAGCCGCACGACTCGCCGCTCGCCACCCAGCGCCCGGAACAGCAGCAGTTCGACCGCATCGTCGTTGGCGGCCTGCCGATCCTCCGCCACCCGTGCCGAGCGATCCTGCGTTTCCAGCTTTATGCCGCCGACTTGCGCCAGTCCGGCAGCGTCGAACAGCAGGATGGGCGACCCGTCGTCGGCCAGCGTGGTGCCGGCATAGAGTCCGGTCGCCATCACCGCGGGCGCCGCAGGTTTGACCACCAGTTCCTCGTGATCGTGGATCCGGTCGACCGCCAGAGCGTAGACATCGCCGCCCGCGGGTCGCAGGACAACCAGGGTTCGTGCCTCGTCGGCCAAATCGCTGTCGAGCCCAAGGACATCCGCGAGCGCGATCTCGGGAACGCGGCGTCCCCGGATGGTCGCCACTCCGGCGCCGCCGACCCGCTCCAACGTCACGCTGTCGCCGTTGGCGCGAACGATTTCTTCGATCGCGCTCCGGGGAATGGCGAAATGCTGGTCGCCGATCGAGACAGTCAGCGCGGGAATGATGGTGAGCGTCAACGGCACGCGCAGCGTCATGCGGGTGCCTTCGCCAAGCGTGCTGCCAACTTCGACCGTCCCACCGATCCGTTCGATGTTGGAACGAACCACGTCCATTCCGACGCCCCGACCCGAGACCGACGTGACCTCGGCTGCGGTCGACAGGCCCGCCTCGAAAATCAGCCCCAGTTTCTCGGCATGGGTCAGGTCGCGCGCGGTGCGCTTGTCGATCAATTTGGTGGCGATCGCCTTTTCGACGAGCCGGTCGGCGCTGATGCCCTTGCCGTCGTCCTGGATGTCGATGAGGATCTGGTTTCCCGACTGGCGCGCCGAAACGGTAATCAGGCCGTTCTCGCGCTTGCCGGCGTCGAGCCGGTCTGCGGGACTCTCGATGCCGTGATCGACCGCATTGCGGATGATATGCGTCAGGGGATCGCGGATCATCTCGATCATTTCGCGATCGAGTTCGACATCGCCCCCATCGATGTCGACCATCACCTGCTTGCCCAATTCGCCCGACAGGTCCCGGACGAGGCGGGGAATGGCGACGAAAAGGTTTTCGATGCGCTGCATGCGGGTACGGGTGATGCTGTCGCGCATGTCGGCGATAATCGAGGACAGTCGCTCGAACGCGCCCGCGACGGCCGGGTCCTCGTCGGCCTCGCGCAGACGGCGGGCGAGTTCGTTGCGCGCCAGCACCATGTCGCTTACACCCGACATAACGCGGTCGAGCAGTTCGACGGACAAGCGGATCGTGCGGGGTGCGACGGCGGGCGCGATCTTGTCATCGGCGGGACCGGCGGCGAGGAGCGGAGCGGCAGGCGCCGTCTCGACTATTCCCCGACCCGAAATGGCGGCGATCAGCGCGCCGTCGTCTCCGTCGGGCAGTGCTTCTCCGCGGTCGATGATCTCGATCATCTCGCCGATCCTGTCGATGATGGCGAGCACGGCGCTGACCATCGCGGCATCGGGCTGACGTCGGCCGGCGCGTACGTCGGACAGCGCATCTTCGGCTGCGTGACTGAGGGCCTCGAGACGCGGAAAGTCGAAGAAGCCGCAATTACCCTTCACGGTATGGACGAAGCGGAAGATATTATCGAGACGCGCACGGTCGCCCGGCTCTGCTTCCCAAGCGACGATCTCGCCACCCAGGCTCTCGAGCATCTCGCGGCTTTCCGCGACAAAATCGGCAATCAGATCGTCCATGCGTGCATCGTCCCGGTGTCTGTTCCGGTCCGTCATGACGATTAAGGGTTAAAGCCGCGTTAGCGGTTGCTCGGGATTCCTGCCCGTCAGGCGGCGAGCGTCGCGCCGATCATCATCACTGTTTCGGCGGGCGAGGAGAAGCGGATCGAGCCGCCCTGCTCCGCCGCCAGCTTCTGCGCGAGAAGGACGCCCGCGGCGCGCGGTTCGGGTTCGCCCTCGATGGGCGCGCCTTCGAGCATGGCGCGCAGCTTCTTGTCGAGGATGAGACGCGGCCCCTCGGCACGGATCACCAGTTCGACCTCGCCGACGCGCTTTTCCGCGCCGACGTCGAGCTGACCTCCACGCACGAGAGCATCGCCCGCCACCAGCGCAAGATTGAGCAGCAGCTTCACCGCGTCCTTGGGAAGGCGCGGCTCCTCGACCATCCAGTTCACCGCGACCTTCTTTTCCTGCGCGAACAGTCCTTCGAGCACGGTGCGGGCTTCGCTGGTATCGATCTCGGCTCCGAACCCACCCGCAGCGCCGAAGGCCAGTCGGAAGAACTTGAGCTTGGTCGCTGTCGCCGTTGCACTGTCGCCCAGCAGCTCGACGATCTGCTCGCGCATCGCCGGGTCCTTCTCGTCCTCGAGCAGTTCGAGGCCGTTGTTGAGCGCTCCGACGGGGCTCATGAGATCGTGGCAAAGGCGGCTGCACAGGAGGGCGGCGAAGTCGTGATCGGTCATGCGCGCCTCAATGGGCCAGCGCGGCGCGACGTTGCAAGGGGAAAGCTTGCCGTCGTTCTTGAACGGCCCCGACCCGCTCCCCATTTCGGTGAAATGGGCGGGGGGCGTCACGACATTGCGATCCGGGAGGATCAGCGCGGCTGGCGGCTCGACCGGGCGGTCACCGACGTCGTCGGCACCCTGTCGCGCGAACGGGTCAAGAAACTGATCGCATCGGGCGCTCTCGAGGGCACAAACGGCGCGGTTCGCGATCCGGCGATCAAGCTGAAGGGCGATGAACGCTACATCCTGAGCGTTCCCGCACCGCGCCCGCACCATGCCGAACCGCAGGATATACCACTCACCATCGTTCACGAGGACGATCATCTGCTGGTCGTCGACAAGCCCGCCGGGCTGGTGGTGCATCCGGCCGCGGGCAACCCGGACGGTACGCTGGTGAATGCCTTGCTCCATCATTGTGCCGGACGGCTGTCGGGGATCGGCGGTGTCGCGCGGCCGGGGATCGTGCACCGGATCGACAAGGACACATCGGGCCTCCTAGTGGTCGCGAAGACCGATCCAGCGCACGTCGGGCTCGCGAAACAGTTTGCGGCACACAGTATCGACCGACGCTACCTCGCGGTGGCATCCGGTGAAATGCGGATGCCGTCGGGAACGATCGACGCGCCGCTGGCCCGATCGACGACCAATCGAAAGAAGATGGCGGTGGTCGAGGGCGGGCGCGGCAAACGGGCCGTCACCCACTGGACCCGGCAGGAGAACCTGAAAGCCGCGACACTAGTCGAATGTCGCCTCGACACCGGGCGGACGCACCAGGTCCGGGTTCACATGGCGTCGATCGGGCATCCGCTCGTCGGCGACCCCTTCTATGGTCGGATCAAAAAGGAACACCGCACGTTATTGAAAGAGTTGAATTTTTCCCGGCAGGCTCTGCACGCGGCACGATTGGGCTTCACCCATCCGGCCACGACCGACCGTCTGTCGTTCACCAGCGCGCTTCCGTCGGACATGACGCAACTTCTGAGCGCGCTTCACGTATAGGTTAGGAGCGGCTAAGAAAGCCGCATGAGAGATCGCGCCGCTGGCGGGGGCGCATGAGGAGCAAGAATGGCCAAGAGCGGAGCATTATCGATCCCGAGCACCGGAGGCGAAGACGGCCTCAACCGGTATCTGTCGGAGATCAAGAAATTCCCAATCCTCACCCCTGAGGACGAATATATGCTCGCGACCCGCTGGAAAGAGCATGGCGACACCGAAGCGGCGGCCGAACTGGTCAATTCGCATCTCCGCTTGGTGGCGAAGATCGCGATGGGCTATCGCGGTTATGGACTGCCCGTCTCGGAGCTGATTTCCGAAGGGAACATCGGCTTGATGCAGGGCGTCAAGAAGTTCGAGCCCGAGCGCGGTTTCCGGCTTGCTACCTATGCGATGTGGTGGATCCGCGCCTCGATCCAGGAATTCATCCTGCGCTCGTGGAGCCTTGTGAAAATGGGCACCACCGCGGCGCAGAAGAAGCTGTTCTTCAACCTTCGCCGAATGAAGAACCAGATCGAAGCGTTCGAGGAAGGCGATCTGAAGCCCGAGGATGTGACGCAAATCGCGACCGAACTGGGCGTGTCCGAAGCCGACGTCGTTTCGATGAACCGCCGCATGGCGCGCGGCGGCGATACCAGCCTGAACGCGCCCATGCGCGGCGCCGACGACGAAGGCGACACGCAGTGGCTCGATACCCTTCAGTCGGAGGAGCGGTTGCAGGACGAAATCGTCGCCGACGACGAGGAGCGGCAGGTTCGACACGAACTGCTGATGGAAGCGATGAACGCGCTCAACGAACGCGAACAGCACATCCTGACCGAACGCCGACTGACCGAGAATCCGAAAACTCTCGAAGATCTCAGTCAGGTCTATGGGGTCAGCCGCGAACGGATCCGCCAGATCGAAGTGCGGGCGTTCGAAAAGCTGCAGGCCGCGCTGATCAAGAATGCCGAGGAACAGCGTTACCTGATCGCCGGCGACGCCGCCTAGGTCGCTACAGACCCTCGACGGTCATCATGGGGCGCCAGTTTTCGAACTCGGCGCCCCAATCATGTCCGGCGTTCGAAACGCCGCTCCCCACCAACACGCCCGCCATGCCCATTCGCGCGGCGCCGAGCATATCGGTCGCGGGATTGTCGCCGACCATGACCACGTTCGCGGGGTCGGGCCCGCCGGCGAGCTTCAGCGCCTGTTCGTAGATGGGGCGGTGGGGCTTTCCGTAGAATTGGACCCGCCCTCCCCGCGCCGCCACTTCGTCGGCGATCGCCCCGGCACAGACGACCTCGCGGCCGCGATGCATGACGATGCGATCCGGGTTGAGGCAATGGACGAGCAGGCCCCGCTCGACCCATCGCGCAATCTCGGCCTCATATTCCGCGACGCTCGCGCGATGTTCGTCGAGCCCCGTCAGCGCGATTTCGGCGACCTCCTCGCCCGGTTCGGCAATCGTCACGCCGTGCGCGATCAGGTCCACATGGTCGAAACGACTGCCTTCGAACCCGACGGCGCGCGGAGGATCGGTCAGCGCCTCGATCCCCGCCTGCCCCGACGACATCAGGCCGTCCCAAAGATCGCTCGACAGGCCCATGGCCTCCAGATCCGCGATCACCCGGTCGGCCGGTCGCGGGGCGTTGGTGATGACGACGATCGTGCGCCCCTCGTCCTTCCACCGCGACAATCGGTCGACCGTCCCGGGAAACAGGCGCGCCCCGTCGTGCAGCACGCCCCAGACATCGCAAAGGATCGTCGAATAGCGTTCCGGCAGGTCGTCCAGCGTCATGCGGTCTGGAGGTCGGAAACCTCGCGGTCGCGGTTGTCGTTCTCGCCCTTGCTCACCAGCGTGGCGATGGCGAGATCACCCGTGACGTTCAACGTGGTGCGGCACATGTCCAGCAGTCGGTCGACGCCCAGCACGATGCCGATCCCCGCAGGCGGCACGCCGACCATCGCAAGGATGAGCGCCACCACCGGCAGCGACCCGGCGGGCACGCCCGCCGTGCCGATCCCGCCCAGAATGCACATCAGAAGAACGATGACCTGCTGCCCCAGGGTCAGATCGACACCGAAGAACTGCGCAAGGAAAAGCACCGTGATCCCCTCGAACATCGCCGTCCCGTTCTGGTTGGCGGTCGCACCGATCGTGAGGACGAACCGGGCCGGTGCGCGCGGCAGCTTCAGATTCTCGTCGGCGACCTTGAGCGCATAGGGCAGCGTGGCGTTCGAACTTGCGGTTGAAAAGGCGATCAGCATCGCTTCCTTCACGTTGCGGAAGAACCAGATCGGACTCACCCCCGCGAACAGCCGCAGCACGATAGGATAGATCACGAACATGTGGATCGCGAGCGCCAGCAGCACGACGCCGACGTAGGCGGCGAGGCGCAACAGCAAATCCCACCCGAATGCGCTGGCGAGATTGAACATGAAGCAGGCGATCGCGATCGGCGCGAGGCGGATGACCCACATGATGAGCTTCATCGTCACGTGGAAAATGCCCTCGATACCTGCCTGCAGCAGGTTCGCCTGCTTGCTGTCGGTGAACAGCAGGCCGATGCCGAAGAAGAGCGCGAAGAACATCACCGCGAGAATATCGTTGGCGCTCATCGCGCTGAAGACGTTGGACGGCACGATGGCGAGGACCGCGTCTAGACCCGAGGGCGTTTCGGCGTTGCGGTCGATGATTGCAGCGGCGCCGTCGGCAGCATCGGCGAGCAGGCCTTCGGCGATCGCGCGATCGACCCCCGCCCCGGGCTGGAAGATGTTGGCCGCGGCCAGTGCGATCACCACCGCGACGCTCGACAGCATCACCGTGTAGAACAGAGTCCTGAGGCCGACCCGCTTGAGGCTTCGCGCGTCGCCCATCTCCGCAATACCCACGACCAGCGCGGAGAAGAGGAGCGGAATGACGAGCATGAAGAGAAGGCGCAGGAACAGCTGGCCGACGAAACCCGTGACCTCGCTGACCGTCTCGACCCAACCCGCATCCTGCGCGGTGGCATAGACGATGAGACCGGCGACAAGGCCGACGAGAAACCCGATGAGCATCTGCCATTGCAGGCCGATACCGCCCGTCTTGGGCGTTGCCAGTTCGTCCGTCATGTCTGTCCGTTTCCCCGTAAATTTGATCGCCGCCGGTTGTGCGGACGGCGGATGCGCCCGTCAACTAGGCGCGGACATCAGGCGTATGCATAGTCCCCGCCCCGCGCGAGCGCGGCCTGATAGGCAGGCCGTTCGTGACACTTCTTCAGCCAGGCGCGGATGTTGGGATAGCGCTCGTCGAGGCCAGCGCGCGATTGCGCGGCCTCGAGCGGAAAGCTCATCATCATGTCGGCGGCCGTCAGATGATCGCCCGCAAACCATTCGCGACCCGCCAGTTCGCGGTCCAGAAAGGCGAAATGCTCGTGCAGCATCGCGCGCAGCGGCTTTCGCGCAGGAAAGCCTAGCAAACCCAGGCGCTTGACGATGAGGGTGCCGAACAACGGCGGCATGAGCGAGCCTTCGGCATAGTGCATGTAGAAATGATAATGGCGTGCGAGGATCGGATCCTCCGGCGCCCCGAAACGACCGTGCTGCGCGATCAGATATTCCATGATCGCGGCACTTTCGGCGATCACGACCTCATCCTCCTCGATCAACGGGGACTTGCCGAGGGGATGCACCTTCTTGAGCGAAGCGGGCGCCCGCATCGTCTTGGGGTCGCGTTCGTACCGGCGGATCTCATAATCGAGCCGCAATTCCTCCAGCAGCCAGAGAATGCGTTGGGAGCGGCTGTTTTCGAGATGGTGAACGGTGATCATCGCGGGGCTTTCCTTGCTGGGTTCGGCGATGCTTGTTGCATGTCGTTCGACGATAGGCCAGCGAGCGGCGATGCACGCTCCCGCCTCCCTCCCGACCCCCACGAAACGCCGCTGCGGCGAACGCGAAATCGTCGCGCTGCTCGCGGGGCTGATGGCGATGAACGCCCTCGCGCTGGATACGATGTTGCCGGCCCTGCCCGCCATCGGCGCGGAACTCGGCATCGTGCAGGCCAACGCGCAGCAATATGTCATCGTCGCCTACATGATGGGCTTCGGCGCGAGCCAGCTGTTCTGGGGGCCGCTGGCCGACCGCTACGGCCGCAAGCGCGTGCTCACCCTCGGGATCAGCGGCTACATCGCGTTCGGCATCCTCGCGGCGGCGGCGCGCGACTTCACGCTGCTGATCGCGGCGCGCTTTCTCATGGGTGCGTGCGGGTCGGTAAGCCGGATCCTGGTGCTCGCGATCGTCCGCGATCTGTACGAGGGCGAGCGGATGGCGCGGGTGATGAGCCTTACCTACATGGTGTTCATGGTGGTGCCCGTGGTGGCCCCCTCGCTGGGCCAGCTCATCCTATTGGGCGGGAACTGGCGGCTGATCTTCTGGATGCTGGTGGCCTACGGCGTCGTACTTCTGGCATGGGGCACCATCCGGCTGCCCGAGACGCTCAAACCCGAATTTCGCCGCGCGATCGAAATCCGGACCATCCTCGAAGGGTTCAAGGGCGCGCTGATCGACCGGTTGTCGATCGGCTACACACTCGCGCTCGGTACCGTCTTCCTGACGCTCGTCGCCTATCTCGCCTCCGTCCAGCAGATCGTCGGCGACACGTTCGGCCGGCCCGAAGCGATCGGCTGGGTATTTGCAGCGGTGGCCGCACCGATGAGCCTCGCGAGTTGGGGGAACAGCCGTATCGTCGAACGCATCGGGCTGCGGACCGCGGGGCACGGGGGGCTGGTCCTGTTTCTCGTCGCGACGACCAGCCATTTTCTGTGGCACATGATGGTCGGATCGACGCTGCTGAGCTTCACCCTTTTCATGAGCGCGGCGCTGACCGCTTTCGCCTTTACCACGGCCAATTTCGGCACGCTGGCCATGACCAACATGGCACCGATCGCAGGGACTGCCAGTTCGGTGCAGGGAGCCATCGGCACGGTCATGGCCGCGGTTCTGGGGCTGATCGTGGGTCAGGCCTATGACGGCACCGTCGGCCCTTTCGTCATGGGCCTGCTCTGCTCGAGTGTCGGGGCGATGGCCATCGTGCTCTGGACCGAACGCGGGCGGCTCTTCGCCAAGCGCGACGAGGAACCGCCCGAACTTCGGGGACCGGTACGCGAATAGCGGGTCGTCGTCGTCGTCGGAGACGATTCCAACCCGCCGTTCGCAGCGGTCAGTCCGCGTCGGGCTCGGGCCCGGTCATCATCGCTTCTTCAAGCTCTTCCTTGCGATTGCCGCGGATCGCCTGTTCGATCTCGTTGGCCATCTCCGGGTTTTCCTTGAGGAACTGCTTGGCGTTCTCGCGCCCCTGCCCGATCCGCGTCGAGTCGTAGCTGAACCAGCTCCCCGACTTCTCGACCAATCCGGCCTTCACGCCGAGATCGAGAATCTCGCCCAGTTTCGAGATGCCTTCGCCGTACATGATGTCGAATTCGACCTGCTTGAACGGCGGAGCGACCTTGTTCTTCACGACCTTCACGCGGGTCGAGTTGCCGACGATCTCGTCGCGGTCCTTGATCTGACCCGTGCGGCGGATGTCGAGACGGACCGACGCGTAGAACTTCAGCGCGTTTCCGCCCGTCGTGGTCTCCGGGTTGCCGTACATCACGCCGATCTTCATCCGCACTTGGTTGATGAAGATGACGGTGGTCTTGGAACGGTTGATCGAGCCGGTGAGCTTGCGCAGCGCCTGACTCATCAGACGGGCCTGAAGCCCGACGTGGCTGTCGCCCATCTCGCCCTCGATCTCGGCGCGCGGCACCAGCGCGGCAACCGAATCGACCACTAGCACGTCGATGGCATTCGACCGCACCAGCGTATCGACGATCTCCAGCGCCTGCTCGCCGGTGTCGGGCTGCGAAACGATCAGCTCGTCGATGTCGACGCCCAGCTTGCGGGCATAGACGGGATCGAGCGCATGTTCGGCATCGACGAAGGCGGCGGTGCCGCCCTCCTTCTGCGCCTCGGCGATGCAATGAAGCGCGAGCGTGGTCTTGCCCGAACTTTCCGGCCCGTAGACCTCGACGACGCGTCCACGAGGGATACCGCCGATGCCCAGTGCGATGTCGAGCCCGAGGCTACCGGTCGAGACACTGTCGATCTCGATCTTCTCACGGCTGCCCAGCTTCATCGCCGAGCCCTTCCCGAACGCGCGATCGATCTGCGCGAGGGCGGCGTCCAAGGCCTTCTGCCGGTCGCTATCCATGCTCTTTTTCCCCGAATCCACGACTTTCAACTGGGCTGCCATCATCCATCCCCTTTCGTCAATGCCGGCGGCAGACTGCCGCGGCCAGAGGCTTGATGTACACAGTTTGTTCTAGAAGAACAAGTGGAGAACGACGAGGGCCTATGCCCCTTCGATCGCTGCGCGCGCGTCCGCCATGGCTGCCGCGAAATCGGGTCGCCCGTAAAGATCGTTATGCCCCGCTCCGGCGATCGTGCGATCCAGCACGAGATTCCCGGCGACCGCCCGCAGCCCGTCGGTCCGCGCTGATGAAATGATCTCGTCGCGTTCGGCCTCGATGATGGCGACGGGAACGGTCTGACCGGCCAGGGCATCGGCGGACGCGATCTCGTTACGGAACAGGCTCCCGACGGGAAGCATCGGAATGGCGTCGGAGGCGACCTTGCGCAGCGAATCGAACGGCGTCACCAGAATGACGCCTTCCACCTCGCGCTCGGCGGCCAGATGGGTGGCAACGCCCGTCCCGATGCTCATTCCGACCAGCAGAACGCGCGACGCTCCTGTGTCCTTCGCCGCGGCGTCCAGGACTAAAGGAGCGTCCGCCAAGATTGCCTTCGCACTCGCTGCGCCCTCGGATTCGCGATAGCCGCGATAGTGGAAACTGACGACATGTGCGTCGGGATAAAGCGAATGGACGAGCGTCGCCGCATCGCCGCTGTTCCAGCCATTGCCGGGAAAGACGAGAACGAGGAGATCGCTCGATCGCGCGGGCGGCACATGAATGCCGACGAGGCGATAGCCATCCGCCGAGACCGTCTGGATCGGTGCTGCCCGCGACGGTAGCGGCCCGCTTTCGCCGACCGCATGGGCGGGGAAGAGGAGTCGTTCCTCGAGCGCCATCATGAGCACCACCGTTGCGACAAGGGCAATTACGACAATTGCGAGGATGCGGCGCACCCGTCAGGCACTGTTCGCGGAGGCCATCGCTTCTTCGATCACCGGTTCGACACGGTCGATCGTGTAGGGTTTTGCCAACGTCGGCAGGTCCTCGAACCCTTCGGGCGCGGACTGGACGAGGCCACCGGTCGCCAGAGCGAAGGGAATTCCCTTGTCCCGCAAGACGCGTGCAACGGGCCAGACCTCCTCACCCGCGACATTGACGTCGAGAATGGCGAGATCGGGCGTTTCGCTTTCGAGGCAGTGGAGCGCCGATGCCACGCTTTCGCAGGTTTCCAGCACCTTGTGCCCCAGCGAATCGAGAAAATCCTCGAGCATCATCGCAATGAGCGGCTCGTCTTCGACGATCATGATGGAGAGGGACGACGGCATACTGGAGGTTCGATACCCACGCGGGAGGGGAAATTAAAGTCTCTTCTTGGCCGTCGCCGATTCTTCGACGACCGCGCGCACCGCTTCGGCCAGTTCTTGGACGCTGAACGGCTTGGGCAGGAAGTTGACGTTGTCGATATCGATCGACTTGCGAAGCTGCTCCTCGGCGTAGCCCGACATGAAGAGAATGGGCAGGTCGGGACGGTCCTTGCGCGCCTCGCGGCCCATGGTCGGCCCGTCCATCATCGGCATCACGACATCGCTGACCAGCAGCGCAATGTCGTCCGTGGTCGCAAGCACTTCCAGCGCCTCCTCGCCGTTGGTCGCCGTCAGAACCTCGTAGCCGTGGCGGGTCAGCGCGCGTTCGGCCACGGTGCGCACCATCGGTTCGTCCTCCACCAGCAGGATCGTGCCCGATCCCCACAATTCGCTCTCCGGCTCCTTGGCCTTGCCCGCCGGGCGGGCGCGTTCCTCGGCGGCGACCTCGTGGACCGGCAGATAGATGGAGAAGCTCGTCCCCTCCCCGACCTTGCTGTCGGCGAAGATGTAACCGCCCGACTGCTTGACGATCCCGTACACGGTCGAGAGGCCCAGTCCGGTGCCCTTGCCGACTTCTTTGGTGGTGAAGAAGGGTTCGAAAATCTTGCCCAGCACCGACGCCTCGATTCCCGACCCCGTGTCGGTGATCGACAGGGCACTGTAATCGGCGACCGGCAGGATCTCGCTGCCGATATCGGCGACCTGGTCGGCGCGTACCTTGTAGGTCTGGATGGTGAGCGTGCCGCCCCCTTTGTCGAGCATCGCATCCCGCGCGTTCACGGCGAGATTGACGATGACCTGCTCCATCTGACCCGGATCGGCCCGCACGAGACCCACATCGCGGCCGTGCTTCACCTTCAGTTCGACCGTTTCACCGAGGAGCCGTTTGAGGAGGTGCGAGACTTCCGCGACCACATCGGCAAGCTGCAGCACCTGTGGGCGAAGGGTCTGCTGACGCGAAAAAGCGAGCAGCTGGCGCGTGAGACCTGCGGCGCGGTTGGAGTTGGACTTAATCTGCTGGATATCGTCGTAATCGCTGTCGCCCGGCGTATGCCGCATCAGCATCAGGTCGCAGTGGCCGATGATGGCGGTCAGGATATTGTTGAAATCGTGCGCGACCCCGCCCGCTAGCTGGCCCACCGCCTGCATCTTGGTGGCCTGCGCGATCTGGCGCTTGAGCTTGGCTTCCTCGCTATTGTCCTTGAGAAGGAGGAGCACGGTCGCCTCCCCGATCCCGCGCAGTCCTGCGACCGTCAGCGCGACCGGCTCCTTGGGATTGCGCACGAGGCGGACGGCGATGTCGTTCGACATGGCGGGCCCGCGGGCATGCCGACGGACATTGTCGGCGACGGTCCCCTTGTCCTCCTTGACCACGAGGTCGCCGGGATAGGCGGGCATGTCCGCATCCAAAATCCCGCCGGCGACCCGGAACGCTCGGTTCATGGTGAGGAAGCGTCCATCGCGATCGACGAAGGCAAGCCCGAGCGGCAGAAGTTCGAGCAACGCCTGCACGTTCTCGCTGGAGGCGAGGCCGATATTGTCCTGCGCCTCGAACAGCAGCAACGTCCCGGCACCTTCGGGCCGATCGACGTCCATCGGAACGTGGATCGCCCGCAGCGCCTTGGCTCCCTCGCCTTCGGACACGAACCGCAGATTGCCGTTGTCGTCCTGCTGCAACAGGGTGTCGAGACGCGGTGGATCGGTCGGCACCCGGTCGAACGCGCGATCGCGAAAGGCGGTGTTCGCGGCAACCAATCGACCCTCCTGATCGCCGAGCGCGATGAGCACGCCGGCCGCCGCGAGCCTTTCGCCCATCTTTCCCGCGACCCGCGCCTTGGCAATCTGGAGCGGGTCTGGCTGCGCCGCGACGGGAAAATGCCACAGCAAGAGCGCACCAGGGTCGTGCCCGATCCGCTCGACCCGAGTCGTCCCGACGGCCTTGTCGCCGAGTTGCAGGTCGGTCTCGGCACGCCCGTCGGCCTTGGCGCGTCGGACCAGCATCTCCGGCGCGTTCCCGCGCGTCAGTGGATCGTCGCCCCCCGAAAAGCGCTCGTCGTAGGCCCGATTGGCGAGCAGCAGCCGCCCCGAAAGGTCGGTGACGGCCACCGCCGCGTCGGACAGATGCAATGCCGCCTTCGCCAGTCCGAACGCCTCGAGCGGCTCTGCTTGCGGATCGGGCTCTTCTCCGGAATCGGACCGGCGGAACAGGCGCCAGCCCGCGCCAGCGAGCAGCAGCCCCGCCCCCGCCACGCCCACCGCCGCAATCGGACGGTCGGCGAGAAAGGCGAGCGCGAGGACACTGGCAAGCGCCACCAGCCCCACGAGAAGCCCGGGCAGGCGAAGGTCGAAACCCTCGAGACCGGGATCCTCCAGAGCAGCGTGGCGTGCGAGCATGCTACCAGACGGTCACGCGCTCGTCGGGCGCGAGGTACATGTCGTCGCCCGGCTGGACGTCAAACGCATCGTACCATGCATCCATGTTGCGGATGACCCACACCCGCTGGATCGACGGCGAGTGGCTGTCGGTCTTCAACCGGTTCTTCAGTTCCTCGTCGCGGTAGTTGCGGCGCCACACCTGCGCCCAACCCAGGAAGAAGCGCTGATCGCCGGTCGTGCCGTCAATCACCGGCGCTTCCTGTCCGTTCAACGACTTCTTGTAGGCGTCGTACGCGATCGAGAGGCCGGCCAGATCGCCGATATTCTCGCCCAGCGTGAACTCGCCGTCGATATTCTCGCCGGGGAAGATCTCGTACTGGTCATACTGCTCGATCAGCGCCTTACCGCGCGCCTCGAAATTGGCGTAGTCGGCCTCGGTCCACCAGTTGTTGAGGTTGCCGTTGCTGTCATACTTGGCGCCCTGGTCGTCGAAATGGTGGCTAATCTCGTGACCGATCACCGCACCGATGCCGCCGTAGTTGATCGCTGGATCGGCATTGGGGTCGAAGAAGGGCGGCTGCAGGATCGAGGCGGGGAAGACGATCTCCATCATCCCGAAGTTGGCGTAGGCGTTGACCGTCATCGGGGCCATCCCCCAGCGCCAGCGCTGGATCGGCCCGCCGAGCCGCGACAGGCTGTCCTGGTGCTGCCATTCGGCCGAGCGCATCGCGTTGCCGAACGCGTCGCCTTCGCGGATCTCGAGACCCTCGTAGGGATCCCACTGGTCCGGATAGCCGATCTTGGTCGTGAAGCCGTTGAGCTTCTGGATCGCCTGCACCTTGGTTTCGTCGGCCATCCAGTCGGCGTTCTCGATCCGGTCCTGCATCGCGGCCAAGACGTTGGCGACGAGCTTGTCCATCTCCGCCTTGGTTTCAGGCGGGAAGTAGCGCTCGGCGTAGACCTTGCCGAGATCGTCGCGAAGGTTGCTGGAAACCCAACCCACCGATCGTTTCCACCGCTCTTCCTGAGCGGGCTGACCGGTCAGGACCTGACGGAACTGGAACATCCGCTCGTCGAGCGCGGTGGGAAGCACGGAGGAATAGCTGCCGATCGCCGACAGGCGCGCCTTGTCCTTCAGGACCTGAAGATCGACGTCGCTCGCCAGCGCCACGCCCGCCGCGATGGCATCGGGCATCCCGATGTTGATTTCCTCTACCGACAGGCCGTTGGCAGCGAAATAGGCGTCCCAGTCGAACTGCGGCGCCAGCTCCTTCAGCTCGTCATAGCTGGACAGATTGTAGGTCGCCTCGCTGTCCGACCGCTTGTTGCGATCCCAATGCACCTCGGCCAGATCGGTCTCGTAGGCCAGAAGCGCTTCCGCACGGGCCCGTGCATTGTCCTCGCCGAGACGCGTCAGCATGTCGGTGACGAGGTCCAGATAGGCGCTGCGGATGCCGTCGAACCGTTCGTTGTCCTCGAGATAATAGTCGCGATCGGGGAGCGTCGTACCGCCCTGATAGATGCCCGCCAGGTAACGGGTGCTGTCGCCGCGGTCCTGCCCGATACCGATACCAAAGGGCATGCCGCCGACCCCGATCCGGTCGAGCCCGCCCATGACGCGCGCATAATCGGCGAAGCTGGAAATGGCATCGATCCGCGACAGGATGGGCTGCAACGGTTCCAAGCCGCGCGCATCGATCGCGTCGGTGTCGAGATAAGCGTTGTAGGCGAGGCCGACCCGGCTTTCGCCTTCGGCGCTCAGATCGTCGATGATCCCCTGCGTGCGTTCTTCCGACAGATCGGCGAGCGCCGTGAACATGCCGTAGTTGGTCTTGTCGTCGGGAATGACGGTCTCGTCCGCCCATGTGCCGTTGGCATATTCATAGAAATCGTCGCCCGGATCGACGCTGCGGTCCATGCCCGACGTTTCGAAGCCGTAGCTGCCCAGTTGCGGCTCGTCCGTGTTGGCGGGGTTGCCCATGTCGGCGACCTGCTGCGCCGCGGCGGGCGTTACTGCGACCAGCGCGCTGCTCGTGGCAAGCGCAATCAAAAAGCGTTTCATTTCAACCTCTCCGAACAGAATCCACGTCAGTAATGAAGATGACGATGCTTCCACCGCCGCGCAATCCACAATCTCCATCCGACCAGCGACACGCCATAGGCGACGAGCGCGAGAACCAGCGCGATCGCAAACAATCCGAAGATCATCGCCGGCGCCGCGTCCGAGACTGCCCACGCCGCCCACTCGTCGAGCGAGGCGCGCTCGCGCACCAATCGGGTCAGCGCGTGCATGTCGGTCGGAAAGCCGAACAGGCTGCCGACCTCCAGCCCCGCGAGCAGGAAGGCAGGGGTCGTCAGCGGATTACTGACCCATGTCACCGCCGCGGCCATCGGGATGTTGGCACGGATCGGCACGGAAAGCGCCGCCGCGGCGATCATCTGAAGTCCCGGCAGCATCAGGAACACGCCGATGAACATTCCGATCAGCACCGCGCGTGGCACGCTGCGCCGGGTGAAGCGCCAATATTCGTGCGCGGCGATGTAGCGCCGGATGGGTTTGAGCCAACGGATCTCGAGCAATTGCTGTCGCGTCGGGGCGTGGCGCACCAGAAAACGGCGCAACGCGCCCGTCGGTTTAGCCATGGGTTTTCATGATACGCTGCTGCTGCCGCTTCCAGTCGCGGTCCTTGATCGTCTGACGCTTGTCGTGGGTTTTCTTGCCTCTTGCGAGACCCAGTTCGACCTTCGCGCGACCTTCCTTGTTGAAGTAGATCGACAGCGGGACGATCGTCATCCCCTGCCGCTGCACCCCACCAAGCAACTTGTTGATCTCGCGTGCGTGAAGCAGCAATTTTCTCGGACGTCGCGTCTCGTGGTTGAGGCGGTTGCCGTGCGAATATTCGGGAATATGCGCGTTGATCAGCCATGCCTCGCCATCCTCGATCGCGGCATAGCTCTCCTTGATCGAGCCCTCCGAATTGCGCAGCGCCTTCACCTCGGTGCCCTGAAGGGCGATCCCCGCTTCGAACCGTTCCTCGACCGCATAGTCGAAATGCGCGCGCCGATTGTCGGCGACGACGCGCTCCTTGTTGAAGACCTTGCTCATCCAGTCAGCCCCGCATGGGCCAGCGCGGCGTCGACAATCTGCTTCGCGGCATCGGACGGTTCGGTGATCGGAAGGCGGACCTTCGTCGAACTGCCGGGACGGACCTTCGACAATGCATATTTCGCTGGACCGGGCGAGGCGTCGGCGAACAGGGCACCGTGCAGCGGGAACAGCTTGTCCTGAAGCGAGCGGGCGTCGTCCCAGCGACTTTCGAGCATCGCTTCCTGGAACTGGCTGCACAATTTCGGCGCGACGTTGGCGCTCACCGACACGCATCCCGTCCCGCCCATCGCGGAGAAGCCGAGTGCCAGATCATCGTTGCCCGACAGCTGCGCGAACTCTTCGCCGCACAACGCACGATGCGCGGTCACGCGGGTCAGGTCGCCCGAGGCGTCCTTGATCGCCACGATCCGCTCGAGCTTGGCGATCTTGCCCATCGCCTCGACGCCGATGTCGGCGACGGTGCGGCTCGGGACGTTGTAGACCATGATCGGGATCGGCGACATTTGCGCCAGGTGCGTGAAATGGGCGACGAGACCCGTCTGGTTGGGCTTGTTGTAATAGGGAACGACACACAGCGCGGCGTCGGCACCCGCTTCGGCCACCATCTCGATGTTCCGTGCGACCGCGCGGGTGTCGTAGCCCCCACACCCCGCGATGACGGGAACGCGCCCCTTCGCCTGCTCGACCGTCGCGGCGACCACGGCGCGATGTTCGTCGGCGTCGAGCGTGGCGACCTCGCCTGTCGTGCCGCAGGGCACCAGCCCGTGACTGCCCTCGCCGACCTGCCACTCGACGAAATCGCGCAGCGCCGCCTCGTCGACGTCGCCATTCGCGTCGAACGGCGTGACCAGTGCGGGGATCGAACCCTTGAACATTGCAATTCGTCCTTTCCTTGGAACGTCTTGGCGTCCCAACCCCTTATGGGAGTATTGTGTTCAGCGCGTGATAAGAAGTCTCTCCCCATAATGTCCACCATGAGAAACAAACTGCTTTTCGCTTCCGTCGTCCTTCTGTCCGGCGCCGCCACCTCGTCCGTGATCACCGAGAAGGTGCAGCCCGGCGCGGTAGCCGCCAGTGTCGAGACGGTCGCGCAGGTCCGCCCGACCGTGCAGCAGACCGATCAGGCCATCGCGGAATGGCGCCAGTTGCGCCGCGACAATCGCCCGAGCTTCGAACGCGCGGCGCGCTTCGCCATCGCTTATTCCGACTGGCCCGAAGCCGCCGTGATCCGGGCGCGCGCGGAAGCCGCGCTCGATAGCAGCGCTCGCGCCGAACTGGTGACCGAATTCTTCCGTCAGTCGCCGCCCGTCACCGGCAACGGCTGGGCCAGGCTCGCCGAAGCTTATGCGGCGCAGGGACGCAACGCCGAGGCCTACGGCGCGGCGCGGACCGCGTGGATGCAGCCCGACCTGTCGGGAAGCGCCGAGGCAGTCGTACGCGATCGCTTCTGGAGTGCGCTCACCCGCGAAGACCATGACCGCCGCATCGATGCGCTGCTGTTCGAGCGCGAGACCAACCGCGCGGCGCAGATCCTCGACCTGTCGAGCCCCGCGCAGCGCCCGGTCATCGAGGCCCGCATCGCTCTTCAGCGCAATTCCGCCGATGCCAATGCGCTCTTCGCACGCGTCCAGGACCGCGTGTCGAGCCACGCCGGCCTCCTGATGGACCGCGCGCGCTACTATCGGGCCAACGGCGACGTGACCGGGTCGCAGCGCCTGCTGGCGCAGCCGCATCAGTTCACCACGCGTCCGATCAACATCGACAAGTGGTTCGAAATGCTGCTGCTCGCCGCCGACGAGGCGAACCGGGCACAGGACTATTCCACCGCCTTCAATATTGCGCGTCAGCTCGAAGACGCGTTCGTTCCCGGCGACGACAAGACGCTTCAGCCCTATGGCGTTCGCGACAAATACACCGACCTCGCCTGGCTGGCGGGAACGGTCGCGCGCGACCGGCTGCGCCGCTTCGATGCCGCCAGCACGATGTTCGAACTTTATTCGGGCGGCGGACAGTCGCTACAGGTCAAGACCAAGGGTCTCTACTGGGCCGGCCGCAGTGCGGCGGAAGCGAACAATCCGCAGCGCGCCCGCGCCATGTTCGAACGCGCCGCCGAAACCCCCGAACTGTTCTACGCCCAACTCGCGCTCGAGCGTCTGGGCCGCGAAGTCCCCGTCCCGGCCGACCTGCCCGCGGTCGAACCCGCGGTTGTTGCGGAATTCAACGCGCGCCCGATCGTGTCCGCCCTTCCCCGCCTCGCCAACAGCCGTGACGAGCAGGCGTTGTTCGTTCGTTCGCTGGCGGAAAGCCTGGAAAGCCAGGGCGAGCGCGTGATGGCTAGCCGCCTCGCCGCGCAGATCGGTCGCCCCGATCTCGGCGTGTGGGTGGCCCGCGCAGCGCGTAACAGCGGTACCGATTTCTATTACAAGAGCGCTTGGCCGATCCACGACGCCGGCGCGCCCGGCGGACAGCTGTGGAGCTTCGCGCACGGCATCACGCGCCAGGAAAGCAGCTTCGACCGCTCGGCGCGCAGTCATGCCGACGCCTTCGGCATGATGCAGCTTCTGCCCGGCACCGCGCGCGATCAGGCGCGTCGCAGCGGCCTTCCCTACGATTACGGACGGCTGACCAGCGATCCGGCATACAATGTGCGTCTCGGCAGCGATTATCTCGCGCTGCGGCTTGGCCAGTGGGACGGCAATCTCGCGCTCGCCGCCGCCAGCTACAATGCGGGTCACGGAAATGCCCTCAAGTGGGTGCGCCGCTACGGCGACCCGCGCACCAGCGGCGTCGACACGCTGCAGTGGATCGAAAGCATACCCTTCAGCGAAACGCGAGGGTACGTGCAGCGGGTGGTCGAGAATGCGACCGTCTACGACCGGCTCAATCCCTATGTGCCGTCCTACGGCGCGGTCCACGTCTCGCGGCATCTCGGCAAGTCGAACCGCCCCGGCTAATGGGGAAACCCCGCTACATCACGCCGCAGGGGATGGCGGCGATCCGCGCCGAATATGACCATCTGTTCGGGACCGAACGGCCCAAGCTGGTCGAGATCGTGTCGTGGGCAGCGGGCAATGGCGACCGGTCCGAGAACGGCGATTACATCTACGGCCGCAAGAAGCTGCGCGAGATCGACCGCCGCATCGGCTATCTGTCGAAAGTCATGAAAGACGCCAAGGTCGTCGATCCGGCCGCCGCGGAAAAGCGCGACGAGGTGCGGTTCGGCGCGACGGTTACCTTGGTCGACGAAGAAGAACGGCGGCGCGTGGTGATGCTGGTCGGCGACGATGAAAGCGATGCGTCGTCGGGACGGGTCGGCTGGTCCGCGCCGATCGCCCGTGCCATCATCGGCGCCAGGGTCGGCGACGAACGCGCGGTCATCCTTCCCTCCGGCCAGACCTTCTACGAAGTGGAAGCGATCACCTATCCCGGCGACTGATCCGACCGGGGCCGTTCACCGCGGCACCGGTCCGAACAGTATCGGACCTCGTCCCACACCTTCGCCCATTTCTTGCGCCAGTTGAATGGCCGCCCGCAGGTAGCGCATGTCTTTTGCGGGAGGTCGCCCTTGCGACGCATTCGCGCCATCCCTCAACGCACCAGTCCGCTCGGAAAGTCGACGATTTCTCCGACCTGCTTGCCATCGATCCCCACGGGATCGGCCGGCAGCGCCTTGTCGAGCGTCGCGACGAGGTGCTGCATCGCGGCCGTCTGGCCCGTTGCCTCGCATTCGGCATTGACCAGCGTCCACGGCGCCCAGCGCGTGTCGGTCTCGGCGAACAGCGCGTTCCATGCCTCGGCGCGCTCGCCACGCTCGGTCTCGGGTTCGTCCACCATGTGACGCTGCCACGGATCGGCAAGACGCTGAACCGTGCGTTCGACCTGCCGTTCCTCGCTGCAATGGAAGAAGAACTTGATGATAGTGGTGTCGTGATCGCGCTGCTGCGCTTCGAATTCGTTGATCTCGTCGCAGGCGCGCGAGAATTCGGAGGCCTTCATGTCGCGGCGGACCCGGTCCTCGACGAGGCGGCGATACCAGCTGCGATAGAAGATGGCGCTCGCGCCCGCCTCGGGCAGCCGCTCCCAATAGTCTGCAAGCCAGTGCCGCGACGGGCGCATGATCGGCGCGACGTCGCTGCAATGCACTGCGGAAGAGCAGGGATCGAGGCTGGCGAGAATCTGACGAAGCAGCGCCCGTTTGCCGGTCGCCTCCCACCCCTCGACGATCAGGATGAGCCGCTGGCGATGGGCGGTCTGGCGCAGTTGCAATTCGGCGAGCGACACGCGCAATTCGGCGAGCCGCGCGTTGGGATCTCCTGCCAGGCTCTCTCGTTCCGGCACTTGCGTTAAATCAATCGCCATACCGACGAATTAACGGGAGGCCGCCAACCCGCCTAGTGCTCGCCGATGCACCCCGTCCATTTTCGGGACAGTGTGGCGCTTATGCGACGTCGCCTCGTCAGGCGTCCTTGTCCTCGACGACATCGGTGGGATCGCGGACATCGTCTTCTTCGATTTCCGCAGTAACGGCGATCGAAAGCTCCTCGAGCGAGCGGTCGGATACCAGGCTGGGCGCGCCCATCATGAGGTCCTGCGCACGCTGGTTCATGGGGAAGGCGATGACTTCGCGGATGTTGGGTTCGTCGGCGAGCAGCATGACGATGCGGTCGATCCCCGGCGCCGACCCGCCGTGCGGCGGCGCGCCCAGCTTGAAGGCTTCGATCATGCCGGAGAAATTCTCGTCGACGTCGCTCTGCGAATAGCCGGCCAGTTCGAACGCCTTGTACATGATGTCGGGGCGGTGGTTCCGGATCGCGCCCGACGACAGTTCGTAGCCGTTGCAGACGATGTCGTACTGCCACGCGAGGATGTCGAGCGGGTCCTTCGTTTCCAGCGCCTCCATTTCCCCTTGCGGCATCGAGAAGGGATTGTGGCTGAAATCGACCTTTTTCCGCTCCTCGTCATATTCGTACATTGGGAAATCGACGATCCAGCAGAACTTGAACGTGTTTTCCTCGATGAGACCGAGATTCTCCCCGACGCGCGTGCGCGCGGCGCCCGCCAGCTTGGCGGCGTCCTTCTCGTCCCCCGCTGCGAAGAAAATGCCGTCGTCGGGACCGAGGCCGAGTTCGTCGGCCAGCTTGTCCATCTTGTCGGCGCCGTGGTTCTTGGCGATCGGGCCGCCCCATTCGCCGCCCTTGCGCGTGGCGTAGCCAAGGCCCGGATAGCCCTCGCCCCGTGCCCAGTCGTTCATCTCGTCGAAGAATTTGCGGCTCTTGTCGGCGGTATTCGGCGCGGGGATGGCGCGAACCTTCTTGCCCTTCTCGACGAGGCCCGCAAACAGGCCGAAGCCCGAACCCTCGAAATGATTGCCGACGTCGCTGATGACGATGGGGTTGCGGAGGTCGGGCTTGTCCGATCCGTACTTGAGCATCGCTTCCTTGTAGGGAATGCGCGGGAATTCGCCCGCGGGCGTCACGCTCTTTCCGTCGGCGAATTCCTCGAACACACCCGCCAGCACCGGCTCGAGCGCCTGGAACACGTCTTCCTGCGTCACGAAGCTCATCTCGAAGTCGAGCTGATAGAATTCGGGGCTGCGATCCGCGCGCAGATCCTCGTCGCGGAAACAGGGCGCGATCTGGAAATAGCGGTCGAACCCGGCGGTCATCAGCAGTTGCTTGAACATCTGGGGCGCCTGCGGAAGCGCGTAGAAACGCCCCGGATGCAGGCGGCTCGGCACCAGATAGTCGCGCGCGCCTTCGGGGCTCGACGCGCCGAGGATGGGCGTCTGGAACTCCGTGAAGCCCTGATCCTGCATCCGCCGCCGCAGCGAGGAAATCACCTTGCTCCGCAGCATGATGTTGCGGTGCATCGTCTCGCGGCGAAGGTCGAGATAGCGATACTTGAGACGGATATCCTCGGGGTAATCCTGTTCGCCCGCGACCGGCATGGGAAGCTCGTTGGCCTCGCTCTGCACCGTCACGCCGCGCGCGAACACCTCGATCTGCCCGGTCGGCAGCTTGTCGTTGACCGTGCCTTCGCTGCGCGCCTTCACCTCGCCGTCGATGGTGACGACGCTCTCGACCCGGAGCCGGTCGAGAATCGGCAGCGCGGGGCTGTCCTCGTCCGCAACGATCTGGGTCAGGCCGTGATGGTCGCGAAGATCGACGAACAACACCCCGCCATGATCGCGCTTGCGATGGATCCAGCCCGACAGGCGGATGGTATCGCCGACATTTTCGGCGGTGAGTTCGGCGCAATGGTGGGTGCGGTAAGCGTGCATGATCGTTCCGGAAATTAGGGATTGGGGCAAGCCGCCCGAAAGCGCGCCCGCACTCGCCTTCACAATCGTCTTTGTCAAGGCGCGCGCGGTGCGCTAGGGCCGCCTCCACATGAAAATCCACGACCTGATTACCGACTCCGAAAGTCTCGCCCAACTGATCGACCGCATGAGCGTCCACGGCTATGTCGTGGTCGATACCGAATTCATGCGCGAGAACACCTACTGGCCGATCCTCTGCCTCGTCCAGATCGCGACCGAGGAAGAGGCCGCGGCCATCGATCCCCTGGCGGACGGCATCGACCTGTCGCCTCTGCTCGAACTACTGGTCGACAATCACGACGTGCTCAAGGTCTTTCATGCCGGGGGACAGGATCTCGAGATCTTCCATAATCTTACCGGCAAGGTGCCCGCACCGCTGTTCGATACGCAGATCGCCGCGATGGCGCTCGGCTACGGCGAACAGGTCGGCTATGCGAACCTCGTCGCCGCCACGCTGGGCCACCAACTCGACAAGGGCGCGCGCTTCACCGACTGGTCGCGCCGTCCGCTCGACAAGCGCCAGCTCGACTATGCCATTGCCGACGTGACCCACCTCGCCGAAATCTTCCCGATGCTGCTCGATCGGTTGAAGGATACCGGGCGCGGCGACTGGCTGGACGAGGAAATGGCGCGGCTCGCCGATCCCTCCAGCTTCGCCTTCGAACCCGACGAGGCCTGGAAACGGGTGAAGCTGCCGAGCCGCAAACCCGACGTGCTGGGCCGACTGAAGGCGCTGGCGGCGTGGCGCGAGACCGAGGCGCGGGGCAAGGACCTGCCGCGCGGGCGGATCGTCAAGGACGACACGCTCGGCGAACTGGCCAACAACCCTCCGCGCAAGCAGGAAGATCTCGTCCGGATCCGCGGCCTCTCGAAGGGGTGGAAGGACAATGATATCGGCGGGCGGCTGATGGAAGCGCTCAAGGATGCCGAACCGCTGACCAAGGAGGAGATGCCACCCAAGCCGCCGCGGCGGCCGGGTCTGACGAAGGATGCGTCGCTGGTCAGCGATCTGCTCAAGCTCCTGCTCAAGATTCGCGCCAAGGAAAGCGGAGTCGCGCCTCGCCTCATCGCGCGGGCGCAGGAACTCGAATTGCTGGCGGCGGGCGAACGCGAGGATCTCAACATCCTGTCCGGATGGCGGTTCGAGGAATTCGGGCAGGATGCGCTGGACCTCGTTGAGGGCCGCCTCGCCTTCGCGACCGAGAACGGCAAACTGAAGATGACCCGAACGGACGCCGCATCGTGAAGACGATCTTGATTCTCTTCGCCCTCGGTTGCGTCGCCGGATGCGCAACGACCGAAACGATGGACGACGCGACCGTCCGCGGCGCTGGGAGCTGCACCGTGCCAGCGGGTGATCGGTTCGTCGGCCAGCGGGCGACGAGCGAATTGGGCGCCGCCGTCCTGCGCGTCACCACGGCGGATCGGCTGCGCTGGATCACGCCCGATACGATCGTCACCGCCGATTATCGCGAAGATCGCGTCAACGTGCGGCTCGACGATACGAACCGCGTCACCGAAATCGACTGCGGCTAGGCGAAGTCGACCGCGGGCCCGAGGCTCATCGCTTCCGCCAGCTGTTCGTGCCGTTTCTGGACCGCGATGCTGTAGAGACGATACTGCTTTTCCGGCATGCCGAGGACGAGGCGCCCCTGCGATCGCTCGATGCGCGTCTGCCGCAACAGTTTCTCGATCCCGCCGGACAGCCGCTGACCGAGCCGGATCGCACGCCCCCAGATGATCGCCCGCTCGCTCGCTGCCTCGTCGAGCAGTTCGCCGACCGCCGTATTGTGCGGATCGCTTCCGCCGAAGGCCGTGTAAAGCGCGCGGCCGATCAGCGCCCTTCCCTGCGCATCGATCCCCACCCAATTGCCGTGTAGCGCCAGATCGACCGCCCGTTCGGCGCGATAGTCGGGGTGCGCGTTCCACGCGATATCGCCGAGCAGGCAGGTCGCGAGCCGCAACCGGGCGCGGCGCGCTCCGTCGTCCGGGAACAGCGGGGCGATCCATTGGTCGAGCAGCGCGCCGATGCTGCCGAACCGTCCAAGCCGACGGCCGACTTCCAACGCGGCGGCGAGCAATGGGTCTTCTTCCCGCTTGTGAAGCGGCAAATCCTGGTAGAGCAGGCCCTCGCGAAGGCCGAAGGCCGACACGGTGATCGTGGCGGGAGCGAGCTTGGCGACCAGTTCCTCGAGGATGATCGTCGCCGCCTCGAGGTGCGGTGCCCGACGCCCGGAGATCATTCCCACGTCTTTCAGCTTTTCTTCGCTCCACGTGTCGGCGAGTTTGGACAGCTCCGAAAGGCGCGTCTTGTCGAGCCGATGCGCATGGACGATCGGTAGGGGGTGTCCCGACTGGCGAAGGTCCAGCTGGGCGATCGCGCGGAAACTGCCGCCGACCAGGTAGAGCCCCCGCCCCTTCGCCGCAGCGATCAGCTTCCCGTCGGATAGGGCATGTTCCAGCTTGGAGCGGACCCGCTCGCGATCGGGCGGATCGCCCACGCGCAGAACGCCGATCGGTTCGCTCGACACCGCGCCCACCGCCCCGCGCGCGACCCCCGCCAGTTCGAGACTGCCGCCGCCCAGATCGGCAATCACTCCGTTGGCTTCGGGGATCGCACTGATCACACCGAGGGCCGACCCGACCGCTTCCTCCTCGCCGGACAGCAAGGCGGGCTTCAGCCCCATTTTCGCCGCCGCATGAAGAAAGTCGGGCCCGTTGGTCGCGTCGCGCACGGCCGCCGTGGCGACGGTCCGCAGGCGCTTCACCCGCATCTGCTTCGACAGGACGCGAAAGCGCGCCAGCGCATCGAGCGCCATCGCCATCGCTTCCTCGTCCATCGCGCCGTCCGCACCGAGGCTCCGCCCCAGCCCCGCCATCACCTTTTCGTTATAGAGAATGCTCGGCACGCGCTCGTTGCCGCCATAGACGACCAGGCGGACCGAGTTGGACCCGATGTCGATGATGCCGACCGGGCCGAAATCGAGCTTGTCGATCATCCGCCGCGCTGGGTCAGTCGGAGTTTGGGGATGCGCTTCCCCGCGAGCGCCGCACCGCGTCCCGACAGCGAGGGATTGTTCATGAAATAATGGTGGCAGTTGAACTTGCGCTTGCCCGGCACGATCCGTTCGTAACTCCCGTCCTCGTTCAGGACCCAGCTCTGCTCGTTATCGATGAGGTTCGCGATCATCACCTGGTCGAGCACCTGTGCGTGCACGGTCGGGTTTTCCAGCGGCATCATATACTCCACCCGACGGTCGAAGTTGCGCGGCATCCAGTCGGCGCTGGAGATCAGCACGCGCGCCTTGCGATGCGGCAGCCGCGCGCCGTTCGCGAACACGAAGATACGGCTATGTTCCAGAAATCGCCCGACGATCGACTTGACGCGGATGTTCTCCGACAGGCCGGGCACCCCGGGCCGCAGACAGCAGATCCCGCGCACGATCAGATCGATCGACACCCCCGACTGGCTGGCGAGATAGAGGCGATCCATCACTTCCCGATCGACCAGCTGGTTCATCTTTGCCCAGATCGCCGCGGGCTTGCCCTCGCGCGCGAACTCGATCTCCCGGTCGATGAGGCCGAGGATACGGCTGCGAAGGTTCGCGGGACTGAACGTGGCCAGTTCGACACCCCTGGGCTGGATGAAGCCGGTGACGAGGTTGAACATCTTGGCGGCATCGCGGGCCGCGCGCGTGCTCGCCGTGAAATAGCTGAGGTCGGTGTAGATCTTGGACGTGACGGGATGATAATTCCCCGTTCCCCAGTGCGTGTAGGTCCGCATCCTGTCGCCCTCGCGCCGGACGACCATCGACGTCTTCGCGTGGGTCTTCCACTCGAAGAAGCCGTAGACGACCTGCACCCCCGCTCGCTCGAGCCGCGCGGCCCAGTAGAGGTTCTGCTCCTCGTCGAACCGCGCTTTCAGCTCGACGACCGCGGTCACCGATTTTCCCGCTTCGGCGGCGGCTGCCAGCGCCTCGATGATCTCCGACTGCTTGCCCGCGCGATACAGCGCCATCTTGATCGCCACGACGTCGGGATCCTCGGCCGCCTGCCGCAGGAAGCTGACCACCACGTCGAATGTCTCGTAGGGGTGATGGACGATGATGTCCTTGGCGCGGATCGCCGCGAAGCAGTCGCCGCCATATTCCTTGATGCGTTCGGGGAAACGCGGATTGTAGGGGGGAAACTTGAGGTCCGGGCGGTCGACGTCGACTACCTGTTCGAGATCCGCGATCCCGATCAGCCCCGAGCTTTCCACCACGAGCGCCTCATCGGCCTCCAATCCCTCGCTGATGACCGACTGAAGGCTGTCCGGCGTGTCGGCCGCCATCTCGAGCCGAATGACCCGCCCGCGCCGCCGCCGCTTGATGGCGCTGCGGAAGGTCAGCACGAGATCCTCGGCCTCCTCCTCAATCTCGATGTCGCTATCACGCAGCACGCGGAACGCCCCGCTTTCGCGCCGTTCGAAGCCGGGGAACAGCCGGTCGAAGAATTCGCGCACCAGCATCTCGATCGCGATCACGCGCCGCGCATCGCCGTCACCCGGCAATTCGATGAAGCGCGGCAGCGAGGCCGGGATCATCAGCAATTCGACGATGTTCTCCTCCCGCGACGGATCGAACAGGTTGAAGATCAGCCCGAACCCGGCGTTGGGCACGAACGGGAACGGATTGACGTTGTCGACCGCCTGCGGGGTCAGGACGGGCAGGATTTCGGCATCAAACCGCTCCGACAGCAAATCGCGCTCGCTCTCGGTCAATTCGTCACGGTGGATGACATTGACGCCCGCCTCGTCCAGCCTGTCCGACAGCACCTGCCAAACGCGCTGCGCCTCGGCGGTCAATTCGTCGGCCAACACCGCGATCTCGTCCAGCTGCTGCGCGGGGGTGCGACCGTCGATCGAGCGTTCCTCGATCTCCTGCAACTGCTGACCCTTCAGCCCCGCGACGCGCACCATGAAGAATTCGTCGAGATTCGATCCGGAGATCGAGAGGAACCGCAATCTCTCGAGCAGCGGATGCTTCTCGTTCATCGCTTCCTCGAGCACGCGACGATTGAACTGCAACCACGACAGTTCGCGATTGAAGAAGCGGCCGGGTCCGAATTCGGCGATCGCCGTTTCGGGATCCACGATCTGCGGGTCCGCTTCGCTCATTCTGCCGCCTCTCCCCTTGCCTCCAGAGCCGCCCGTACGGTCGGGATGGTCAGCCGCGATCCGCTGGCCACCGCATGTCGGTCGATCCGTTCGACCAACCGCTCGGCGTTGAAATAGCTGCGCTCGCAGCGTTCGACGAGATAACGCATGACGTCGGGGGCCAGATGCAACCCGCGATCGGCGAAATGCAGCGCCAGCAGTTCGCCGAACAGCGCATCGTCCGGCTCTCGGATAAGAGCGACCGGCGTGATCGCGAGACGGGTACGAAGATCGGGCAGTGCCGCTTCCCACGCGGGCGGCGCGCGGTCGGCGACCAGCAGCAGCGGTCGCCCCTCTTCCTGCGCCCGGTTCCAGGCATGGAAGAGCTCTTCCTCGTCGTGTCGTTCGGCATCGTCGAACAGTCGCCCGCCCGTTCGCTCGACGAACGCCTGCGCCAGCAGGCTGCGGCCTGAACGGCGCGGCCCGATCAGCAGGCTCGCCCTGACCGGCCAGGCGTTCCACCGTTCGAGGTGTCGCCGCGCTTCCGCATTGGCTTCGGCCGCGATGAAGCGGCCCGGCGCGGGAGCGACCGGCCAGGAGAGCGGGAGGGCGATCTGGCGCGTCATTCGCCCTGTGGTGGCGGTGGCGGCGGCGGTGCGGAAGGGGGTTGCGGGGGCGTGGGCGCGGGATTGGTAATTTCCTGCCGCTGGATCTGAAGCACGCCGCCGACGTAGGTCGAATACCAACCGCGCTGCGCCAGCGCATTGCGCAGCGCCGCGACGTCGCCGCGATACGAGACGAGCACGTTGCTGATTCCGCCGATCGCGGTCGACAGCGGCGAGACGCTCATCACGCCGGGAACCGCGCGGACCGCGCCCAGCGCCTGATCGAACTGTTCGGTCGACTGGACGAACACGCGCAGCTGATAGCTCGACGGCGCGATCTCCCGTTCTTCCTGCACGGCTTCCTCTTCTTCGGGAACCGGAGGCGGCGCCTCCTCGATCACGAGGTCCTCGTCGGTGCCGATCAGGCCCGCTTCGAACGCTTGCTGGTACAGATCGTCGATCCGTTCGGCACCCTGCCGCATCATCGCCGGAATACCGCTGGAATCCTGAACGCGCAGCCGGAAGCTCCCGATGGAATCGCGACCCCGACCGATCCGCGCGACGAAGCGGCCTTCCGCGGGTCCGCCGGGATACAACCTCTTCACCGTCACCTCGGCGACAAGGACGTTGGCCGCGCCATAGAGATCGACGACGTTGGTCCACCATTCCGCGCCGGGGCGGCGGGTGACCGCGTCGTTGACGAGCAGCGGATCCACGCCAAGTCCCGATACGCGGACATAATCCACGCTGCTGTCGCCGGTCCGCAGCTGAGCCCAGGCCCGCTGCCATTCGTTGCGCGTCTCGACCGAGGTGACCGTTCCGCCCGTCACCAAGACCGGAACGAGCAGCATGGGAGCCGACCGCCGCCGTCCGCCCGACAGCCCGAGGCGCTGCCCCGTGCGGGCCCGGTCGAACTGGATGCCGAGGCTGGCGATATAGCGGGTCGGCCCGATCTGTTCGCGCTCGACCACCACGGCGGTGACCAGCCCGTCGAGCACCGAATCGGCCAGTTCCGGCGCTTCGGAACGGGGACGTCCCGTCGTTTCCGCCCACAGTTTCGCCCAACCGAGCCGCTGCGCCTCGCGCCACCCGTTGAAGCGCGCCTCCTGCGGGGTTTCGCCGGTCACGTCGACCTCAACCCCGTCGACCTCGAGCACCTGCGCGGTGTCGCGCGGGAGGATGCCCCGATCGCCGTCTTCCATCTGCGCACGCGTGACGCCCGCGCACAGCACGGTCACGAACAGGATGGAGAGAAACAGGCGAAGCGACATGATCGGCCCGCCTTGTGGCGATTTGGGAATGGAAATCCAAGCGTCTTGTCGCTAGCCCCTCACCCCCATGAGCGACGACAAGCCCCTGACCTACGCCGATGCCGGTGTTTCGATCGAAGCGGGCAATGCGCTCGTCAAGACCATCGCCCCTCTCGCCCGCCAGACCGCGCGGCCCGGCGCCGATGCCGCTCTCGGCGGTTTTGGCGGACTGTTCGACCTGAAGGCGGCCGGCTTCGTCGATCCCCTCCTGGTCGCGGCGAACGATGGCGTGGGCACGAAGCTCAAGCTGGCGATCGAGGCTGGCGACCACTCGGGTGTGGGCATCGATCTCGTCGCGATGTGCGTCAACGACCTCATCGTGCAAGGCGCCGAACCGCTCTTCTTTCTCGACTATTACGCCACCGGCGCGCTCGACCGGGAAACGGCCGCCAGCGTCGTCGCCTCGATCGCTGACGGTTGCAGCGAGGCGGGTTGCGCCCTGATCGGGGGCGAGACGGCGGAAATGCCGGGAATGTATTCGGACGGCGACTACGATCTCGCCGGCTTCTGCGTCGGTGCGGTCGAGCGCGGCCAGCTTCTCGACGGGACGCGCGTGGCACCCGGCGACGCGCTGCTGGGACTGGCGTCGAACGGCGTCCACTCCAACGGCTTTTCGCTCGTGCGCCGGATCATCGAACGCGAAGGCTGGTCGCTCGACACGCCTGTCGAAGGCGACGATCGCAACCTCGGCGAGGCGTTGCTCGCTCCGACCCGCATCTACGTGCGCGCGCTGCTCGACCCGATCCGCAGCGGCCATGTCCACGCGCTCGCGCACATCACCGGCGGGGGCCTGCTGGAAAACATCCCGCGCAGTCTTCCCGACGGTTGCCATGCCCACGTCGACATGACCTCATGGGAGCGCTCGCCCCTGTTCGCCATGCTGCAACGCGGCGGCCGGGTGAGCGAAGAGGAAATGGCGCGCACCTTCAACTGCGGGATCGGGATGGTCGCGATCGTTCCCGCGGCTGGAGCGGACGACGTCGCTCTGGCGCTCGGCCGCGCGGGCGTCGAGACGCATCGCATCGGCGACGTGCGCGAAGGGAAGAGAGGCTGCACCGTTTCCGGCGACGGCTGGTCGGCGACGCATGAAGGCTGAACGCGTTCGTCTCGCCGTCCTCGTGTCGGGACGCGGGAGCAACATGGCGGCGCTTCTCTATGCGGCCAAGGATGACGACTGCCCCTTCGAGATCGCGCTCGTCGCGGGCAACAAGCCGAAAGCCGCGGGCTTCGACCTCGCGGAGGCGGAACATATCCCGACCGCCCGTCTGGACGGAAAGGACCCGACATTTTGGGACCAGCTCGACCAAACCCTTGAAAGGCATGGCGCCGACGCGATCGCCTGCGCTGGTTTCATGCGGATCATTCCCGATGATTTCCTCGATCGCTGGAAGGGTCGGATCTACAATATCCACCCGTCGCTTCTCCCCGCCTACAAGGGCACCGACGTCCACCAGCGGGTTCTCGCGGCGGGCGATACGGTCAGCGGCGCCAGCGTTCATCATGTGACGAGCGAGCTGGATGCAGGCGAGGTCCTCGGTGCGATCGAGGTCGCGGTTCTTCCCGACGATACGCCGGACACCCTCGCCGCGCGCGTTCTGCTCGCCGAACATCAGCTCTACCCGCGCGTTCTCCGCGACCATTTCGCGCGCTTCTCCGACGCTGCCTGGATCGAAAGGCAGATCGAGGCTCGCGCTCTTTCGCTACCCGAAACGACGGCGAAGACCAGTCATGGCGCCCCCGCATGGCGCGTCGGGCCCAAATCGTCGGGCAAGTTCTTCGCGATCCTGTGGAACCGGCATCACGGCGAGGACCATGTCGCCGTACTCGTCAAGACCAGCGGACAGGACGAGATGGCCGCCCTGATCGACGCCGATCCCGACCTCTATTTCCGTCCAGCCTATTACGGGCCGTCGGACTGGATCGGGTTGCGAGTCGATTCCCCGCGCACCGACTGGGACCATGTCGATCACTGGCTTCGCAAAAGCTGGTCGATCTGCGCGCCCGCTCGTCTGACGAAGCTGCAGCGCGCCGCCGACGCCTTCTAGGACAAGCGCTCGATCCAGTCGGCGAAGCTTTTCAGCGACTTCGAAAGAAACTTGCGCGAATCCTCGTCGGTCAGCTTGCCGTCCTCGATCTTGTCCTTGCAATTGCCGACCAGCACCTCGGGTCCCGGCCACAACCGCATGCCGATGGTCCAGGCCACGACGCGCAGGTGCGCACTCGCCCGCGCCGTCGCAGTCGGCCCGGGGGTGGCGCCGACCGACATCGCCGGCAGGTCTTTCAGCGGCTGTCCCGCCGACGGACGGCTGAGCCAGTCGAGCGCGTTCTTCAGCACGCCCGAAAGCGAATGATTGTATTCCGGATTGCCGATCAGGATGCCATCGACGCCCTTGGCCGCCGCAATCAGTGCCGCGGCGCCGGGCGGCGGATTGTCCTCGACGTCCTCGTTGAACGGCTCGACGTCGGCGAGCGAGTGCGAGTCGATCTGCATCCCTTCAGGCGCGAGTTCGACGGCGGCATCGAGCACCGCCTGATTGAAACTCCCGCTGCGGATCGAGCCGTTGATCGAAAGAATTCGGGGCATTTGCGTCTCCTTTAGAAACGCAACGGAAGGCTGGGACCGCAGTTCCGCTCAAGTGCCCCATCCCAAAAGAAAGGGGCCGCAGGCACGACCCTGCGACCCCCATGGCACGAGTTAATGAGAGTCTCTTAGCCGACAATTTCGCTTTCGTCGAAGAAAAAGGCGATTTCGTTCGCGGCATTCTCTTCGCTGTCCGATCCGTGGACCGAATTGGCTTCGATCGATTCGGCGTGTTCGCGGCGGATCGTGCCTTCGTCGGCGTCGGCCGGATTGGTCGCGCCCATGATGTCGCGGTTGCGCTTCACGGCGTCCTCGCCCTCGAGAACTTGGACCACGACCGGGCCCGAGGTCATGAACGAGACGAGATCGTCGTAGAAGGGGCGCTCCTTGTGGACTTCGTAGAAGCCCTTGGCCTGCTCCTCGGTCATCTGGATGCGCTTGGAAGCGACAACGCGCAGGCCGGCTTCTTCCAGCATCTTGGTGACCGCGCCGGTCAGGTTGCGGCGGGTGGCGTCGGGTTTGATGATCGAAAAGGTGCGGGTGACCGCCATGATATGTCTCCGGATGAAGGGGGGCTGTTGCGCGCGCCCCCTACCCGCCCGCCGCTGCCCGCGCAAGCGTCAGGCGCGCTGCACCCACTTTCCATCCTCGCGCGCCCAGTAATGTCGCTCGACGCCCTTTTCGTCGCCAAGCTCCTTCCATGCGACACGCGCCGCCTCGATCGTCTCCCCATCGAACAGCATGAAGGCGCGATCGAACCCCAGTGCCGCAGGGCGCCACTCCCCGTCGGCGAGCGCGATGTTGCGCGCACCGTTCGGCGCGACCGTTCGGGTCGACAGCAGGATCGGCTGATCCACGTCGCGCGGCCCGCCTTCGCGACCATGCGCCAGGAAACTGTCGGGGGTGTGCGTCCACAAGGAACGGTCGAGGGTCGCGAGCTGCGCCTCGTCGGCACTGGTCACGAGCAGGCGATCTCCCCCGTCCAGCAACTTGCCCGCGATGGCGGCGAGAATGGCCGCCCCCGCCGCTGCATCGTCGAGCTGATAGAAATCGACGCGCAGCGCTTTATCCCTCGCAATGCTCTTCGACGTAGAGATCGAGCAAGCGCACGCCGAAGCCCGTCGCGCCCTTGTCGATCTTGGCGCGCGGCTTGCCGCTCCATGCCATGCCCGCGATGTCGAGGTGCGCCCATTTGACGCCATCGTCGATGAACCGCTGCAGGAACTGCGCGGCCGTGATCGAACCCGCCTCGCGCGGGCCCACATTCTTCATGTCCGAGATCGGCGTATCGAGCAGACGGTCGTACCCTTCGCCGAGCGGCATCCGCCACAGCTTGTCGCCCGACGTCTTGCCCGTTTCCGTCAGCGTCGCGGCCAGGTCGTCGCTGTTGGTGAAAAAACCCGCCTGTTCGTTGCCCAGCGCGATGACCATCGCACCGGTGAGGGTGGCGAGGTCGATGATCGTCTCGGGATTATATTCCTGCTGTCCGTAGGTCAGCGCATCGCACAGGACGAGGCGCCCTTCCGCGTCGGTGTTGATGACCTCGATCGTCTGACCCGACATGCTGGTCACGACGTCGCCGGGGCGCTGCGCATTGCCGTCGGGCATGTTCTCGACCAGCCCGCACAGGCCCACGATGTTGGCTTTCGCCTTGCGCCCCGCGATCGCGAGCATGGCACCCGCGACCGCCCCCGCGCCGCCCATGTCCCACTTCATCGATTCCATGCCCTGCGGCGGCTTCATCGAGATGCCGCCCGTATCGAAGGTGACACCCTTCCCGACCAGCATGGTGGGCGTATCGTCGCCCTCGCCGCCCATCCACTTGAGGACCAGCAGACGCGGCGGTTTGACCGAACCCTGGCTGACGCCGAGCAGCGCGCCCATGCCCAGCTTCTCCATCTCTTCCTTCCCGAGAGTCTCGATCACCAGGCCGGTGCCCTCGGCATGTTCCTTGACGCGGTCGACGAAGCTTTCGGGGTAGATGATGTTGGCCGGCTCGGTGACCAACTCGCGTGTCAGCGCGAGGCCGCGCGACAACGGCTCCCACCGGTTCGTCCACCGATCCTCGGTTCCCTTGGGCGCGCCGACGATCGTCACCGTCTCGAGCGAGATCTCCTCGCTCTTCTTGCGCTTGGTACGGCGATCGAAACGCCATCCGCGCACCACCGCGCCCAGCGCGATGCGGGCGGCATGGTCGGCCTCGACGTCCTTGTCGCGCAGATCGACGACGGCGTGGGTTTCTCCCGACGTCAGCAGATGCTTGGCGAGCGTCGCGCCGATGACCTCGGCGTCATGATCCTTCCCCGCGCCGATCCCGACCACCAGGATCCGGCGTCCGTCATCGGGATCGTAGGCCGTCGCCGCCTTCCCGGCCTTGCCCTCGAACCGCTGCTTCTCGAGGCTTTTCGCGACCCCCTTCCACGCACCGACGGCGTCGTCGTCGGCACCGGTGGCGGGAAGGACGAGCGTGTAGTCGCCGTCGGGAAGAGCGGAAGCGAAGCGGATCTGCATGGAAAATACCTCTGGTCTGAAACATCGGGCCGATCGGCCGTTCGCGTGCGTCTTAGAACGGGTGAGCGCGAAAAGGCAAAGGCGGATTGCCGCTCACCGGCGAAGCGGGCATAGGCCTGATCATGAGCGGTTCGAGGGATAGGATGCGGTGGCTCGCAGGGGTGGCGCTCGGCCTCGCTGCGCTGCCTTCGACGGCCGTCGCGCAGGACATCGGCGAGGATCTGACCCCCGTCGCGCTGCCCGGTAGCGAACTCGCCTTCAACGCCGACGAGATCATCTACGACGCCAACGTCGATACCGTGACCGCGGCGGGGCAGGTGCGGGTGCGGCAGGACGGATACGCGCTGGCCGCCGACCGCCTCGTCTGGGATCGGGTCGCGGGCACGATCATCGCCAGCGGGAACGTCGTATTGCTCGCCCCGACCGGCGACCGACTGGTCGGGGACAGCGTCCTCCTCGACGAAACGCTCGAGGCGGCCAGCATCGAGAATTTCCTCCTCGCGCTAGAAACCGGCGGCCGCGTGGCGGGCGAGCAGGGGCGGAGCGAGGACGGCGACTTCATCGTCGACAATGCGGCCTACTCGCCCTGTGCGGCCGACTGCGACGGACTGTCCTGGCGCATCACCGCAGCGCAGGTCATCCGCGAGGAAGACACGGGTCGACTGACGTTCCGCGGGGGGCGCTTGCACATCTTCGGGCTCGACCTCCCGCTCCTGCCGGTCTTCTCGATCGGCGATCCGGGTCCGCTTGGCGGCACCAGCGGCTTCATGATCCCCGACGTCAGCATTTCGGGCGTCAACGGGCTGGAGCTCAGCTTCCCTTACTACCGCCGCCTCGCCCGCAATCGCGACGTCACCGTCACGCCGCACCTGTACACGGGCAACCTTCCCGGCCTCTCGACCCGTTATCGCCAGCTCGGCGAAAGCGGCGCGTTCCAGGTCGGCGGCTTTCTCACCTACGGCGACATCGACAATCCCGATGTCGGTGCAAGGCCCGAAAGCCTCGGGGAGGACGTGCGCGGCTATTTCGATGCCAACGGGCGCTTCCAGTTCGATCCCTATTGGCGCGCGACCGGATCGCTTCGCTACACCACCGACAAGACCGTCACCCGCCGCTTCGACCTGACCCGCGACGACCGCCTGCGCAACGTCGTCAACGTCGAACGACTGGACGAAGACAGCTACATCTCGATCGCCGGATGGGCGTTCCAGGGCCTGCGCGTCGACGACGTGCAGGACACGCTGCCGATCGCGCTGCCCGCGATCGACGCGCGGTTCCGTCTCGACGACCCCGTGGCGGGTGGCCAGGTCGAGCTGCAGGGCAACAGCCTCGCCATCCTCCGTACCGACGGTCAGGACACGCAACGCGCGTTCGCGCTCGGCCGGTGGGACCGTCGCCTGCTGACGTCGCTCGGACAGGAACTGACGCTGACGGGCTATCTGCGCGGCGATCTCTACCACACCGACGAGGTGCTCGAGACCGCCGTGCCCATCTATCGCGGCGAAGAGGGCTGGAACGCGCGCGGAATCGCCGCTGCGGCCGCCGACCTGCGCTGGCCGCTGATCGGCGAAGCATTGGGCGGCACGCTGCGGGTCATCCCGCGCGTCCAGTTGGTCCTCACCCCGCCGACCAAGAACCTCGACATTCCGAACGAGGATGCGCGCGCCATCGACCTCGAGGACAGCAACCTGTTCGCCCTTAACCGCTTCCCCGGCTACGACCGGTGGGAAGACGGCAGCCGCGTGACCTACGGTGTCGAATGGCTTCTCGACCGACCTAATTTCCAGGTCCGGTCCAATCTCGGGCAAAGCTATCGCCTGACCGACGAGCCGCTCATCTTTCCCGACGGCACCGGGCTCACCGACCAGTGGAGCGATTTCGTCGGGCGTACGCGCTTCCGCTATGGCCGCTTCGTCGATCTCACCGCGCGCTACCGCCTCGACAAGGACGGGCTGGCGTTCCGGCGCAGCGAACTCGATCTCACCGTCGGGACGATCGAGACCTACGCCACCATCGGCTATCTCCGTCTCGACCGCGACATCGACCCCACCATCGAGGATCTGCGCGACAAGGAAGAACTGCGTCTCGCCGGACGTTTCCATTTCCTCGACCATTATTCGATCTTCGGCTCGACCGTGCTCGACCTCACCGACAGCGCCGAGGACCCGCTGTCCCTCTCCGACGGGTTCGAACCGGCGCGCCACCGGATCGGCGTGTTTTACGACGATGATTACATCGAGCTTGGGCTTTCGTGGAAACGCGACTATGAACGCATCGGAGCGTTCCGCCGGGGATCCACATTTTCGGTTACCTTCAATCTGAAGGGTCTCGGCCGCTAAGCGCAGGTTCAGCCGCGCTTGCCCATTGGAAACGACGAATTGACCATAGGGATTCGATTTCGACCATGAACACATTGACCATGATGACCGCCGCCCTCGCGGGCCTTGGCGCCATGAGCCTTTCGGGCGCGGCGCAGGCCCAGGATTTCAACAGCGCGAGCGGGCTCCGGCTGCCGGAGAACATCCAGCTGTTCGGCGACACCCTGCCCTCGGTGGTGAAGGCGACCGCCATCGTGAACGGCGAGATCATCACCCAGACCGACATCGACCAGCGGGTCGCCCTGTCGCTCATCGGCAGCGACGCGACTATCGGCGAAGAGGATCTGCGCCGTCTGCAGCAGCAGGCCCTGCGCAACCTCATCGACGAGACGCTCCAGACGCAGGCCGCGATCGCCGAGGAAATCGAACTTCCGCAGGCCGACATCGACCGTTCGGTGCAGCGCGTGGCCGAAAACGCCAACGTTTCGGTTCCCGAACTGCTCGTCCTGCTCGAACAATCGGGTTCGTCCAAGCGCTCGCTCGACCGCCAGATCCGCGGCGAACTCGCCTGGTACCGTCTCCAGGACAAGAAGATCGCCAGCGGCATCAGCGTCGGCGACGACGAGATCGACGCGGTCATCGAGAAGATGGAAGCCAACAAGGGACAGGTCGAATATCGCGTCGGCGAAATCTTTCTGTCCTCCACCCCCGCGACCGACGACCAGGTCCGTGCCAACGCCGAGCAGATCATCGAACTCCTTCGGCAGGGCGTCGATTTTCGTGCCATCGCGCGGCAATATTCCGAAGCCAGCCATGCTGCGGTCGGCGGTCTTCTGGGCTGGGTCCGTCCCGAAGATCTTCCCGCCGAACTGGGCACCGCGCTCACCAACATGGAAGTCGGCGCCGTCACGATCCCCATCAAGATTCCCGGCGGCTATTCGATCATGACGCTGTCGGACAAGCGCACCATTCTGGCCGCCGATCCGCGCGACGCGGTCCTGAGCCTCAAACAGGTATCGATTCCGATGCAGGCCGACATGCCCGAAGCCCAGATTCAGGCTCTGCTCGACCGCTTCGCCGATGCGGCTGCCGCCAACCAGGGTTGCGGCGGGGCCGAACGGCTCGCCAGCGATTTCGGCGGGCGCGTGGTCAGTCAGGACGGCATCGTGATCCGCGATCTGCCGCCCGCGCTCCAGGCGATGATGGCCGACATGCAGATCGGTCAGGCTACTCGTCCCTTCGGCGCGGTCGACGATGCGGTTTCCACGCTCGTCATCTGCGGCCGCGAGGATGCGCGCGTGAACATGCCGAGCCGACGCGAGATCGAGAACCAGAAGGTGGACGAACGGGTCGCCATGCGTGCCCGCCGCTACCTGCGCGACCTGCGCCGCGACGCGATCATCGACTTCCGCTAGGGCCATCGTCGTGGACGCCGGGCTCCCGGTCGCACTGACGATGGGCGATCCCGCCGGGATCGGTCCCGAAATTGCGGCCAAGAGCTGGCGTGCGCGCACGGCCCACGACCTTCCGGTGTTCGCCCTGATCGGCGATCCGGCCGCGGTGCGCGCCGTATGGGACGGGCCCGTCGAGGAAATCGGCACGCCCGAGGCTGCGGCCGACGTCTTCGACCATGCGCTCCCCGTCATCCCCGTTCGTACCGAACGTCCGGTCGAACCGGGCCGCCCGACCGAAGACGGCGCCCGTGCCGCGCTTCAGGCGCTGGAACTGGGCGTCGGCCTCGCCCGGGCCGGATCGGTCGGCGCCGTCGTGACCGGGCCTGTATCGAAGGAACGGCTCTACGACATCGGTTTCACCCATCCGGGCCAGACCGAGTTCATCGCCGAACGCTGCGGCGTCTCCAAGACCAACGTGGCCATGATGCTGGCAGGGCCAAGCCTCCGCTGCGTGCCGGTCACCGGTCACGTCGCGCTGGTCGAGGTCGAGGGCCTCCTTTCGACCGAGCTCATTGTCGCCCGCGCCCGAGCGACATTGCGCGGCCTCATTCGCAACTTCGGCATTGAACGTCCCCGCCTCGCGGTCGCCGGCATGAACCCGCATGCGGGCGAGAATGGCGCGATCGGTCGCGAGGAAATCGACCTCATCGAACCCGCCGTCAAACAGCTGCGCGAAGAAGGCTGGGACGTCGTGGGTCCGCTGCCCGCTGATACCATGTTCCACGCCCGGGCCCGCGCCGACTATGACGCGGCGTTGGCGATGTATCATGACCAGGCGCTGATCCCGCTGAAGGCACTGCATTTCGACGAAGGCGTCAACATGACGCTGGGACTGCCGATCGTGCGCACCTCCGCCGATCATGGCACCGCCTTCGGCATCGCGGGAACCGATGTGGCGCTTCCCGATGCGACCATCGCGGCATTGACGATGGCGGCCGAGGCAGTCCGCCACCGCGCGTCGCAGGGCAATCCTCTACCCCAGGCCATCGACGCCCCCGCCGAATGAGCGAAAGCGCGCCCGAACCGCTGCGCGACGTCATCCGTCGCCACGGATTGAGCGCATCCAAGGCGCTCGGCCAGAATTTCATTCTCGATCGCCAATTGCTCGCCCGCATCGCCGCCATCCCCGGCGATCTGGCCGGCGCGATGGTGTTCGAGGTTGGCCCCGGACCCGGCGGCCTGACCCGCGCTTTGCTCGACACCGGCGCCCGTGTCGTTGCGGTCGAGCGGGATGCCCGCTGCCTTCCGGCGCTCCACGAACTCCAGGAAGAAAGCGACGACCGGCTCACGCTGATTGAGGGCGACGCGCTCGAGGTCGACGCCGCATCGTTGACCGACGATGCGCTGCATATCGTTGCCAATCTGCCCTACAATATCGGCACGCAACTGCTCGTCGACTGGCTCGAGGCGGACAACTGGCCCCCCTTCTGGGCCTCGCTCACCCTGATGTTCCAGCGCGAGGTCGCCGAACGCATCGTCGCGCAACCGGGAACCAGCGCCTACGGGCGGCTGTCGGTCCTGTCCCAGTGGCGCTCCGAAGCGCGGATCGCCATGAAGCTGGCCGCCGCGGCTTTCACGCCGCCCCCCAAGGTCGCAAGCGCGGTCGTGCACATCGTGCCGGGCGACGCGCCCGAGGGCGTGGATCCGAAAACCCTTTCGCGCCTCACCGCCGCCGCCTTCGGACAGCGCCGCAAGATGCTGCGCCAATCGCTCAAGGGGATGGCGGGTGCGCTCGACGCGTTGGAAGAAGTGGGGATCGACCCGACGCGACGCGCCGAAACGCTCAGTGTCGGGGAATTCGTGGCGATCGCCGCAAAGCTCTAGTTTGCTTCGACCTCGGCAGGATCATTGTCGTTGACCGCGAGCACGGGACCGCGCGCGATGGCCGCGGCGATCGTGTCCTGCTCGGCGCACTCCGACCCGCAGATCCGTTCGAGCCGTGCGATGTTGGCTTCGGCCTTCTCCACCGCGCCCAGCGCGGCATAGGCCTGCCCCTGCACCGCCAGCGCGCTGCGATCGGTCGGTTCGATGGTCAGCGCCTTGCGCGCCAGTCGGATCGCCTGGCCGAACAGTTCCTGCTCGATCGCCACCTTCGCCATCGCGACGTAAGCGGCACGGTTGCGCGGATCGGCGACCAAAGCGGCCTCGAATGCGTTGTCCGCGCCGACGAGATCGCCCGCCGCCAGCGCCGCCTGCCCTTCCTCGACCAGTTCGATCGACAGCGGCGCGATCTGGGCGTCGCGGTCCTGCGCGAAACCGGGGGCCGCGATCGTCGACGTGGCCAGTCCGAGGGCGAGGATGAGGGGGGTGAGGCGCATCAATATCTCCACTTCGTCTCGTCCAGCCTATCAGTCTTTAAGAAGCGCCGCGATGAAAAATCCGTCGGTGCCCTCGTGGCCGGGGGTCAGCAGTCGACCCGCCCCCGATTGCCGTCCGAATGAAAGATCGTGATGCACGCTCCATCCTGAATGTCGGCTGAGGAACCGCTCGATCTGATCCGCTCCTTCCTGCTCGATCAGCGAGCAGGTCGCATAGACGAGACGTCCGCCCGGCCTGACCAGCGGCGCGGCGAGATCGAGGATGCGGGCCTGCGTCTCGACCAGTGCATCGAGCCGGTCGGGCGTCAGTCGCCAGCGCAGTTCCGGGCTCCGCCGCCACGTCCCCGAACCGCTGCACGGGGCATCGACCAGCACGCCGTCGGTCCGCCCGTGAAAGTCGGCCAGTGCCTCGGCCTCGCGCGGCGGGTTCATCAACAGGGTTTCGATCACCGCGCCCGCCCGCTCGGCGCGGGGCGGCAGCTGGTGCAACCGCCTTTTGTCGACATCGGCGGCGACGATCCGCGCTTCGGGCTCCATGGCCGCAAGCGCGAGGCTCTTTCCTCCCGCCCCCGCGCAGAGGTCGAGGAACGTCTTGCCCGCCTTCGGATCGCACGCAAGCGCGACCAGTTGGCTGGCCTCGTCCTGTATCTCGATGCGGCCCTCGCGAAACGCCGGTGTGTCGTCGAGCCGCGTCTCGCTCTCGAAGCGCAGTCCCCAAGGGCTCAAGGGCGTGAAATCGCCACCCAGTTCGTTCCTAACCGTCCCACGGTCCGCACGCGCCACATTGACCCGCGCGTCGAGCGGTGCACGGTCGAGCAGCGCATCGCGGCCCTCTTCGCCTACCAGCGGCGACAGCAGCGCCCCGATCCACTCGGGCACCACCCCCGCCTGCGCGCCCTCTTCATCCTCGCGGATCGGCACGGGGCCATGATCGCTGCCGTCGAACAGGTCGCGCACTTCGGCATTCTCGTCCACCAGCCCGATCGCCGCCGCACGTCCCGACGCGGGCGGCACCGCGCTGCGACGGATCATGGCGTAGACATGCTCGCGCACGGCGCGCCGATCCTTCGACCCGGCGTATCGCCGCGTACGGAAATACTCGCGAACGATCGCGTCGGCGGGCGGGCCGCCGCTTCGGGCCGCCTCGATCACCGTATCGACGATCTCGATCGCTGCCTGAAGACGCGCGGCCGGTCTCATCGCGTCGGGTAGTTCGGCGCCTCGCGAGTGATCGCGACGTCGTGGACATGGCTTTCCGACAGGCCCGCGCCCGTGATCCGCACGAATTTCGCGCGTTCGCGGAAATCGTTCATCGTCGCCGAGCCCGTATAGCCCATCGCCGCCTTCACCCCGCCGACCAGCTGGTGGACGATGTCGCGCACCGGCCCCTTGAAGGGCACCTGTCCCTCGATCCCTTCGGGAACGAGCTTCATGTGATCCTTGATGTCCTGCTGGAAATAGCGGTCGGCGCTGCCGCGGCTCATCGCCCCCACGCTGCCCATGCCGCGATAGCTCTTGTAGGCGCGGCCCTGGTACAGGAAGGTCTCGCCCGGCGCTTCCTCGGTCCCGGCGAACAGGCTGCCCACCATCACGCTCGACGCGCCGGCGGCCAGCGCCTTGGCCATGTCGCCAGACGTGCGAACGCCACCGTCCGCGATGATCGGCACACCCGCCGAACGCGCGGCTTCGGCGCAATCGAGAATGGCCGACAACTGGGGCACGCCCACGCCCGCGACGATCCGCGTGGTGCAGATCGACCCCGGTCCGATTCCGACCTTCACCGCATCGGCGCCCGCGTCGATCAGCGCCTTTGTCGCGGCCGCGGTCGCGACGTTTCCCGCCACGACCTGCACCTTGTTCGACAGCTTCTTCACGTCGCTTACCGCGGTGGAGACGGCGTCGTTGTGTCCGTGCGCGGTGTCGATGACGATGCAGTCGACACCCGCATCGATCAGCGCTTCGGACCGCTTTAGGCCCTTCTCCCCCACCGTCGATGCCGCGGCTACGCGAAGCCGCCCGGCTTCGTCCTTGGTCGCATCGGGGCTGGCGACCGACTTCTCGATGTCCTTGACGGTGATGAGCCCGACCAGATGTCCCTCGTCATCGGTGACGAGCAGTTTTTCGATCCGCCGCTGGTGCAGGATGCGCCGCGCCTCTTCCTGGCTGGTGCCTTCGCGAACCGTTGCCAGATTCTCTGACGTCATCAATTCGCTCACCGGCTGATCGGGATTTTCGGCGAAGCGCACGTCGCGGTTGGTCAGGATACCCGTCAGCTTGCCTCCCTGTTCGACGACCGGGATACCCGAAATGTTGTTGGCCTTCATCAGTTCGAGCGCTTCGGCCAGCGTCTGCTCGGGACGCATGCTAATCGGCTCGACCACCATCCCGCTCTCGAACCGCTTGACGGCGCGGACCGCCCCCGCCTGCTGCCCGATAGACAGATTGCGGTGCAGGACGCCGATCCCGCCCAGTTGCGCGATGGCGATCGCCATGTCGGCTTCGGTCACCGTGTCCATCGCGCTGGACAGCAGCGGGATCTTGAGCCGGATGTCGCGGGTCAGTTGCGAGGCGGTGTCGGTCGCACTCGGCAGCACGTTGGACTGCAACGGCTGCAACAGCACGTCGTCGAAGGTCAATGCGAGGGGAATGTCGTGGGCCATCCCCTCCCCTGTCAAATCACGCGCGATTCGCCAACCCCGTTAGGAAACTCCGGCGCGCTCCAGCACCCGTTTCGCCGAGGCGACGTGCATCGCCTCGACCATCTCGCCCTCGAAATTGATCGCGCCGCCGCGGTCCTCGGCATGGGCCAGGATGGCTCGGGCCCGTTCCACGTCGGCCTCGCTCGGCGCGAACACGGCCTGCACCGGCGCGATGTGCGAGGGGTGTATGACGGTCTTCCCGTCGAAACCGAGCCGGTAGCCGTGCCGCGTCGCCTCCTCCAGCCCCTCGGCATCGTCGATCCGGTTGTGCACCCCGTCATAGGCGGCGATGCCCCGCGCCCGCGCCGCCATGACCGTCCGCTCGAGCGCGTACATCATCCCCTCGCGGCCCACGCCCGCGGGCAACCGCAGGTCGGCGGCCAGGTCGTTCGTTCCGACGATCAGCATCGCGGCCGCATCGGCGATCTCGCCGATATTGGTAACCCCGAGCGCGGTCTCGATCATCGCCGCCACCGGCTGATCGCACTTGGCCGCGACCGATCCCACCGCCTCGCCGTCGGCGACCAGCGGCAGGACGACGAAATCCGCTTCCGAAGAACTCGCCGCCGCCAGGTCGGCGCTATGGCAGCCATGGCCCAGGCCGTTGACGCGGATGCCCACCGGCATCGGCCAATCAGCCTTCACCGCCGCGATCGCCGCATCGCGCGCGCCGGGCTTGTCCTCCATCGGCACGGCATCCTCGAGGTCGAGGATAACCATGTCCGCACCCGACGCTTTCGCCTTGTCGATCGCGCTGGCCCGGTTCGCGGGGCAGAACAGCACCGCGGGCCGGTCGAACAGCGCCGCGCGTCGGGCGAATTTTCTTTGCGTCATCAAGGCCGCTCCTGCATCATGTGCCGACACCATTCTTTCCCGGGGGAAATCGTCATGGAATATATCGTCGGCGCCATCGTCTTCGTCGTCCTCGTCTACTTCGCCATGGCGATCAAGATCGTGCGACAGGGCTATCGCTACACCATCGAACATTTCGGGCGCTTCACCCGAACCGCGCTGCCGGGCTTCAACTTCGTGCCGCCGGTCTTCTACCGCGTCGGCCACAAGATCAACATGATGGAGCAGGTGATCGACATTCCCGGGCAGGAAATCATCACCAAGGACAACGCCATGGTCTCGGTCGACGGCGTCGTCTTCTTCCAGGTGCTCGACGCCTCGAAGGCCGCCTACGAGGTTAGCGACCTCTATTCGGCACTGCTCGCACTGGCGACCACCAACCTGCGGACGGTGATGGGTTCGATGGACCTCGATGAAACCCTGTCCAAGCGCGACGAGATCAACGCGCGGCTGCTCTCGGTCGTCGATCAGGCGACCGAGGCGTGGGGCGTGAAGATCACCCGTGTGGAGATCAAGGACATCCGTCCGCCCAGCGACATCATCAACGCCATGACCCGTCAGATGAAGGCCGAGCGCGAGAAACGAGCCGCCATCCTCGAGGCGGAGGGCGAGCGGGCCAGCAACATCCTGCGCGCCGAAGGTCAGAAGCAGAGCCAGATCCTCGAGGCCGAGGGCGAACGCGAAAGCGCCTATGCGGAAGCCGAAGCCCGCGTCCGCCTTGCGGAGGCAGAGGCGACCGCGACCGAGGCGGTCTCCAACGCCATCGCCGGCGGCGACCGGCAGGCGATCAACTACTTCATCGCGCAGAAATATGTCGACGCGATCGGCAAGTTCGCCACCTCGCCCAATGCGAAGACGATCCTCTTCCCGGTGGAAGCGACCAATCTGATCGGTTCGCTCGGCGGAATCGCCGAACTGTCCAAGGATATCCTGGGCGACGACAGCGACAAACGCTCTCCCCCGACGCAGCCGCAGGTGCGCCGCTCGACCAACGACTCGCCCCAGCTCGGCAGCGGGATCCCCCGTTCGGGCGACGATAGCTGATGGACGCGCTTCCTCCAGGCGGCTGGTGGATCGTCGCGGGCTTCCTGCTCGTCGCGCTCGAACTGCTACTGCCGGGGGTCTTCCTGGTGTTCGTCGGCGCCGCCGCCGTCGCGACCGGCGCCTTCGTCTGGGCCTTCGACCTCGGCGTAACCGAAAGCCTGGTCCTGATGGCGCTCTACACCACCGTCGCGGTCCTGATCGGCAAGCGTATGTACGCCCGCCCCGCCATCGACGAGAGCGACGGGATGATGAACGACCTGTCGCTGCGCGTCATCGGCCGCAGCGTCGTCGCGGTGCGCGACTTCGATCATGGCGAAGGACGGGTGAAACTGGGCGACAGTGAATGGAGCGCCCGCGGGCCCAGCGACGTGAAGACCGGCGACCGGCTCGAAATCCGCGCGGTCGAAGGCACGTGCCTCAGGGTCGGCCGCCCCCGCCCCCAGATCGAAGGATAGTCCCGATGCCCGCTCTTTCCCGTCGCCAGATGCTGCTCGCCAGCGGCGCCGTCACGACCGCCGCCTTGTCCGGCTGCGCCGCCCCGCTGGCCTCGACCCGCGCCGCGCCCGGCGATGCCGCCGCCGCGCTCGAAGGCATTGGCCAGCGTCTGCTCGCCCACAAGCCCGAGGAAGCCACCACGCTCGGCATCGACACGGGTGCCAACGCCGCGCTCCGTTCGATGCTGGCCGACCGCAGCGCCGTGGGCCAGGCCGCCATCGCCACCACGCTTCGCCGCGATCTTGCGCTCGTCGATCGCTTCGACCTCGACACGCTGCCCTACGACCAGGCGACCTCGATGCGCGTCATCCGCTCGGCCTACGGCACCGCACTGGACGGCATGGCCCTTCCGTACGGCGACGTCCCCGTCGGTGGCTGGCGCAACACGCCCTACGTCGTCATCCAGAACGTCGGCGCCTATCTCGACATTCCCCGCTTCCTCGACAGCGAGCATCCCGTGAACGACGCGGGCGATGCGGAAGCCTATCTCGCCCGCCTGTCCTCGATGGCCGACCAGCTCGACGGGGAAACGGCCCGCATGCGTTCGGCCGCGGACTATGGCCTCGTCCCCCCCGACTTCCTGATCGACAAGGCGCTCCCGCAGATGCGCGCAGCGCACGCCAATATGCGGGCCGCCGACGGATCGCTCGTCACTTCGCTGACGGGCCGCACGACCGACATCGCCCGCGACTGGGGCGTTCGCGCCCGCGAAATCGCGCAGGGCCCGCTGGCCGCTGCGATGGCACGCCAGATCGCGGAAATGGAGCGGCAACGCCCCATGGCCTCGTCGCAGCCCGGCATGGGCACGCGTCCCGACGGTCCCGATTTCTATCGCTGGGCGCTCAAGGCCTCCACCACCACCACCCTTACCCCCGACGAGATCCACGAACTCGGTCACCAGCGGCTGCGCGAGATCTATGCCGAGATGGACGAGATCCTGAACGGCATCGGCTACACCTCGGGTAGCGTCGGCGACCGCATGAAGGCGCTGGGCGAGGACCCCGACTATCTGTTCCCCAACACCGACGCCGGTCGGCAGCAGCTCCTCGGTTTCCTAGACGATCGCCTCGAGGTCATTCGTGCAGAATTGCCCAACGCGTTCGACACGCTCGTCCCCGGCAACGTCGAGATCCGCCGCCTTCCGCCCGAGGAAGAGCCCGGCGCGCCCGGCGCCTACGGCGGCGCGGGGTCGATCGACGGCACCGTCCCCGGAAAGTTCTGGATCAACCTCCTCGATACCGCGATCCATCCGCGTTTCGGCCTTCCCAGCCTGCTCCATCACGAAGCCATCCCGGGTCACGTCTGGCAGGGCGAATATGCCAACCGCCTCCCGCTCATCCGCACCTTGCTCTCCTTCGGCGCCTATTCCGAAGGCTGGGCACTCTACGCCGAACAGCTCGCCGACGAACTCGGCGTCTACGAAGGGGACCGTGTCTTCAAACTGGGCTATCTCCAGTCGATCGCCTTTCGCGGCTGCCGCCTCGTCGTCGATACCGGCCTCCACGCCAAAGGCTGGGGCCGCGAGCAGGCGGTCCAGTGGTTCCACGAAACCAACGGCAACGCCATCGCCGAGGTCGCGCCCGAGATCGACCGCTATTGCAGCTGGCCCGGCCAGGCGACGAGCTACGAAGTCGGCCACATCGCCATCAACCGCGAACGCGACCGAGCGCAGGCGGCGCTCGGCGAGGCCTACCGGCTAAAGGCGTTCGACGACGCGGTCGTCCTCGGCGGGAACGTCCCGATGGACGTGCTCGCGGCGAATGTCGGGCAGTATATCGCGAGGATTCGGGGGTAGACAGACGGTCGATCGGATCGATCGGCTTGGAAGGAGAAACCAGATGGACTGGCTGCTGGCAATTGCGTTTCTGTTCTCCGACTCCATACCGACCGACCCGTCGCGGCTGGTCATTCGCGACGCGACCGTCATCGACGGAACCGGCGACGCCCCGCTCACGAACCATTCGATCCTGATCGAAAGGGGCGTGATTACCGCCATCGCGCCCAGCAACGAGCTTTCCCCCCGCTCCGACGACCGCATCGTCGACGCCGCGGGAACCTTCGTCCTCCCCGGGCTGATCGATGGCCATGTCCACGTCACGCCGTGGCGAGATCGCGACGCACAGCTGACCCGATTACTGGAAAGCGGCGTCACCACGCTTCGCGACATGGGTGGCGACGTCCGGATCGCCGCCGATATCCGCGAACGCGTCGCCAAGGGCGCGCTCCTCGCTCCCGATCTCCATTCTTCCGCTACCTTCTTCGGCCCGCTCTTCCTCCAGGATCGACGTATTCAGGTCGCGGGTAGCGGTTTTCCTCCGGGCGAGGCACCGTGGCACAAGATGGTCACCGCCGACACCGATCTCGTCCAGGCCGTCACCGACGCCAGGGCCAGCGGCGCGGTCGGCATCAAGCTCTACTCCGAGATCGACCCCCCGCTGGCCCGCGCGATCGTCGCGGAAGCCCATCGTCAGGGACTGAAAGTGTGGAGTCACGCCACGATCTTTCCGAGCAAGCCCGGCGATGCCGTGGCCGCCGGTGTCGACACGATCGTCCACAACGGCATGCTTTTTCCCGAAACACAGGACGGCCTTCCCGGCGACTATCATACCGGCGTTCGCACCTGGATGGCCGAGCGCGACTTTTCCGCCGTCGCGCCCGACGCCCCCGTCATGTCGGCGTTCTACGAACAAATGGTCGAGCGGGGGACCATCTACGAGCCGACACTGGCCGGATCGGAACGGTTCGCCGCCAGCAATGCGCAGGGCAGCAACTTGTCGGAGATCGACTGGGATGCCATGCGCGATTGGGGCTGCGCTGCGACCGGGGCGGCGCACCGCGCCGGCGTCACCATCAGCGCCGGGACCGACACCGCGGGCGGTGCCAGCGTCCATCGCGAACTCGAACTCCTCGTCGCCTGCGGCCTGTCTCCGATGGACGCGATCGTGGCCGCGACCCGCAATGCGGCGACAAGCATCGGCATCGACGCGACCCACGGCACCATCGATGTCGGCAAACAAGCCGATCTGATCATCCTCGAATCCGACCCCCTCGCGGACATTGCCAGCATCCGTTCTGTCAGGGCCGTCCTGAAAAACGGAAAGCTCGTCCTGACCGCCGACCGGGATTAAGTGTAAGCACTCGGCGAACTGCCCTTTCGCCGCTCCATTTGACGCCGCGCCGCTCGCTTGCGACAATATGGGCAATGCTCCTGTGGCGGAAAACGCGTTTTCGCCTCCGATCAGAGCGATAATTCTCAAAAATCAGAGGCTTTTTATGACTTCAGCCAAACAAGGCGACACCGTGACCATCGACTTCGTGGTCAAGAAGGACGACGGCACCGTCGTCGCGAACACCGAGGAAACCGGCGCGCAGACGATCACGCTCGGCGGCGGCGAAATCTTCCCGCCGATCGAGGAAGCGCTCTCCGGCATGAGCAAAGGCGAACAGACCAGCGTGGACCTCCCGCGCGACAAGGGCTTTGGCGAACGCCGTCCCGAACTGATCGTCGATATTCCGCGCCAGAGCCTGCCCGCCGAGATGGACCCGCAGCCCGGCATGGGACTGCAGGCGCAGGGACCGCAGGGTCAGCCCGTCAATCTCGTCATCGTCGATGTCGGCGATGAAACGGTGAAGGCCGACGGCAACCACCCGCTGGCGGGCGAGGATCTGACCTTCGACCTGACCGTGCGCGAGGTGAAGGCGGCCGCCTGACTTCCCGCGCCATTCCAGGCCGAAAACGAAAGGCCCGGCTCCCCATCAGGGGTTCCGGGCCTTTCTCTCTCCTGACGGGGCAGTCGGTGAACTACACCGTCGCTTTCACCGGACCTGCCTCGCGGACACCCGCGTCGACATGCTCGGCAAACTGGGAAAAATTCTCGTTGAACAGGTCGACCAGCTTGGCGGCCTGCGCGTCATAGGCCTGCTTGTCGGCCCACGTCTCGCGCGGGTCGAGGATCGAACCGTCGACCCCCGGGACCGCGACGGGAACCTTGAACCCGAAATTGGGATCCATGCGGAACTCCGCGTCCTTCAGGCTGCCGTCGAGCGCGGCGTTGAGCAACGCTCGCGTGGCCTTGATCGGCATCCGGCTGCCGACGCCATACTTGCCGCCGGTCCACCCCGTGTTGACCAGCCAGCAATCGACCTGGCCCTCGGCGATCCGCTTCTTCAGAAGATTGCCATAGACGCTGGGATGGCGCGGCATGAACGGCGCACCGAAACAGGTCGAAAAGGTCGCTTCGGGTTCGGTCACGCCGATCTCGGTGCCGGCGACCTTGGCGGTATAACCTGACAGGAAGTGGTACATCGCCTGATCGGGCGTCAGCTTGGCGATCGGGGGCAGCACACCGAACGCATCGGCGGTCAGCATGATGATGTTCTTGGGCGGCGGCCCCAGATTGTTGTCGCTAGTGTTGGGGATATAGTCGATCGGATAGGCGCCGCGGCTGTTCTCCGCGAGGCTGGGATCGTCGAGATCCAGTTCGCGGGTCTCCGGGTCCATCACGACATTCTCGAGGATCGTGCCGAACTTCTTGGTGGTCGCGAAGATTTCGGGCTCGGCCTCTTCCGACAGGCGGATCATCTTGGCGTAGCAACCGCCCTCGAAGTTGAAGACGGCCTCGTCCGACCAGCCATGCTCGTCGTCGCCGATGAGCGTACGCGACGGGTCCGCCGAAAGCGTCGTCTTGCCGGTCCCGGACAGGCCGAAGAACACTGCCGTATCGCCGTCGGGGCCGATATTGGCCGAACAGTGCATCGGCATGATGTTCTTCTCGGGCAGGATGAAATTGAGCAGGCCGAAGACGCTCTTCTTCATCTCTCCGCCATATTCCGTCCCGCCGATGAGGATCAGCTTGTGCTTGAGGCTGACCGCGATGACCGTTTCGCTGCGCGTGCCGTGACGCTCGGGATCGGCGCGGAAACTCGGCAGGTCGATGATGACATATTCGGGATCGAAACCCGGCAGGTCCGATGCCTCGGGCCGGACCAGCATCGTGCGGATGAACAGGTTGTGCCACGCATATTCGTTGACCACGCGGACCCGCACCCGATGCTCGGGCTGCGACCCGCCGTAAAGATCCGCGACGAACAATTCGTCCTTGGTTTCCAGATGCTTCTTGAAGTCTTCGTAGAGCGCGTCGAAATGCGCCTCGCTCATCTCGGCGTTGACCTTGCCGAAATGCACCTCGCCCTCGCTGACCGCGTCGCGGACGATGAACTTGTCCTTGGCGCTGCGCCCGGTGTGCTCGCCCGTCTCGACGACCAGCGGGCCGTTCTTCGCCAGCTTGCCCTCGCCGCGCTGGACCGCGGTCTCGACCAGCGGCGCACTGGTCAGGTTCCAGTGGATCTTGGCGTCGGTTTTCAGTCCCACATGGTCGAGGCCCTTGGTGGGTGTACGGTCGGTCACGAACGAAATTCCTTCAAGCGATGATCGGGCACGGCGAACGGGCACCGCATACGTATGCAGCGACCGATAGACAATGGCGGTTCCACCCGTCAAAGCTGTGAACGCTCACAAAGTGTCTAACCCAGGATAGACACGGCGAACGACTTGTATTTCCGGCATCGTGCGGCCAAGCCTGTGGTCGATGGCCAAGACGATCGCCCTCGTCGACGACGACCGCAATATCCTGACCTCCGTGCAGGTCGCTTTACAGGCGGAAGGGTTCGTCACGCGCGTCTATACCGACGGCCCCAGCGCGCTGCGGGCATTTGCCGACAATCCGCCAGACCTTGGGGTGTTCGACATCAAGATGCCGCAGATGGACGGGCTCGAACTGCTGCGCCACGTCCGCGCCGCCGACCCGCCCGTCGGCTCCATGCCGGTCATCTTCCTCACCTCGAAGGACGACGAACTGGACGAGGCGGAGGGGCTGGCCCAGGGCGCGGACGACTATATCACCAAGCCCTTCTCGCAGCGCCTCCTGATCGCGCGCATTCACGCCATCCTCCGGCGACAGGATCTGGCGGTCGGCAACGGCAACGGCGAGGCGGAGGTGGGCGCGGAAGCCGAGCCGATCGTGCGCGGCCGGCTCGAGATGGATCCCGCGCGGCACAAGGTCGCCTGGGACGGTCGCCCGGTCACGCTGACCGTCACCGAATTCCTCATTCTCGAAAGCCTCGCCCAGCGCCCCGGCGTCGTCAAATCGCGCAACCAGCTGCTCGACGCCGCCTATCACGACGACGTGTTCGTCGACGACCGCACCATCGACAGTCATATCAAGCGTATCCGCCGCAAGTTCCGCGCCGCCGACGAGAGCTTCGACGGCATCGAAACCCTCTACGGCGTGGGCTACCGGTACGGCGAGGAATGAACGCGGAGCGCCCCGTCGACCCGCTCCCCGACGCCCCCGTGCGCGAGGTCGAGGCACCCGCCTTCTGGAAGTACTGGACCCTCGTCCATCGCATCCTGGCCGTGAACATCCTGCCGGTCCTGATCTTCGCGCTGGGGATCGTCTGGCTCGATACCTATCGCAACCAGCTGCGCGACGAGCGCGTCGACCGGCTTGCAAAGGACGCGATGGCGGCAGCACAGGCGGTGATGCAGGTCGACGACGAGGACCGCCCCGGCCTGCTGGCGGCCATGGGACGGGCCGAAGGCGCGCGGCTGCGTATCTACGCTCCCGACGGCGAACGCTCGGTCGACAGCTGGCAGTCCGGCCCCGTCACCTACACGCTCGAGGATCCGGCGACCCAGCCCTGGACGCAAAAGGCCGCGCGCGCCATCGACGGCGGGTTCAACTTCCTCGTCGGCGCCCCCGATATCGAGGATTTTGCCGAGCCCGCGGTCGACCGCGCCGGCGCGTGGCCCGAGATCACGCGCGTCCGCTCGACCGACCGCGTCTGGACCCGCGTTCGCGAGGCCCCCGACCTGACCCCCGTCTTCTCCGCCGCCGCCCCGCTCGGCGACGGCAGCACCCTGCTCGCGACCCTCAACGACCGCGACTATACCGAGACCGTACGGCGCGAGCGCGGTTCGGTCGCGATCCTGCTGGTCGGATCGCTGCTGCTCGGCATCCTCCTGTCGCTCTTTCTGGCCCGCACCATCGCGCGCCCGCTGCGCCGGATCGGTCTGGCCGCGCAGCGCGTGCGCCTCGGTCGCGCGCGCGAGGTGAAGGTCCCCCGCCTCCCCAATCGCTACGACGAGGTCGGCGCCCTCGCCCGCGCCGTCAGCGACATGAGCCGCGCGCTCCAGCAGCGCATCGACATGACCGAAGCCTTCGCCGCCGACGTCAGCCACGAGCTGAAGAACCCCCTCGCCTCGCTCCGTAGCGCGGTCGACAGCCTCGAGAAGATCGACGATCCCCGCGTCCGCGACCGGCTCCTCGACGTCGTGCGCCAGGACGTCATCCGTCTCGACCGCCTCATCAGCGACATCGCAGAGGCCGCACGCACCGATGCCGAACTGACCCGCACCACCATGGAGAAGGTCTCGCTCAACCGCCTCGCCGCCACACTCGTTGAGTCATGGCGCGAACGGCGCGAGCTGGGGGACGCGCGCCTCGCGATCGAAACACGCGGGCGCGGCCCCTTTCTCGTCGCGGGCGAACCCAACCGGCTGGCGCGCGCCATCGACAATCTCATCGACAATGCGGTCAGCTTCTCCCCCGCCCGTGGCCATGTTGACGTCATCCTCGAACGCGAACCCCATGCGGTGCGGCTGATCGTCACCGACCAGGGGCCCGGCGTTCCCCCCGAAGAGCGCGATGCCGTCTTCCACCGCTTTCATTCGCACCGCCCCGACACCAGCGAGTTCGGACGCCATTCGGGCCTCGGCCTCGCCATCGCGCGCGCCATCGTCGAGGGGCATGAGGGCGAGATCGTCCTGTGCGACCGGCCCGACGGGGCCGAAGGCGCCTGCTTCTCGATCCTCCTCCCCGCCTGGCTCGAGGAATGAGCGAGAACGTCCACGCCACCTGCGTCGCGCTGCGGGGTCGGGCCGTGCTCCTGACGGGCGCTTCCGGTGTGGGCAAGTCCGACCTGGCGCTTCGCCTCATCGACCGGGGCTGGTCGTTGGTGTCCGACGACCGGACGCTCCTCGACCAAGAGGATGCCGCACTGGTCGCCACCCCGCCCGCAACGATCGCGGGGCGCATCGAGGTGCGCGGCCTCGGCATCGTCACGCTGCCCCACCTCGCCTCCGCTCCCGTCGCCCTCCTCGTCCGGCTGGGGGAGGAGATCGACCGCCTGCCGCCCGACGACGCCGTCGAGACCGTCGCCGGGGTTGACCTTCCCCTCCTTCGCGTCGATGCCCGCAGTCCTTCGGCTCCCGTCATCGTCGAATGGGCGCTGGAAAGGCTGGAGCGCGAATGACCTCGCCCGATACCATTCCCGATCTGCTGATCGTCACCGGCATGTCCGGGGCAGGCAAGTCGACCGTGCTCGACACGCTCGAGGACTGGGGCTGGGAGATCGTCGACAACCTCCCTCTCGCGCTCATCGGAGACTTCGCCCGCGCCGACGAAACCGACCAGATGCCGCGCGCCATCGGCGTCGATATCCGCAGCCGGGGCTTTTCCCCCGAAGCCCTCTCGGAAAGGCTCGATGCGCTCGACGACATCGACTGCCAGCTGCTGTTTCTCGACTGCTCGTCGTCCGAGCTGGTGCGCCGCTTCGACGAGACGCGGCGCCGCCATCCGCTCGCCACCGACCGCCCGCCCGAGGACGGGGTGTGGCTCGAACGACGGCTCCTCAAGCCCGTCCGGCAACAGGCCGACGCGCTGATCGACACGACCTCGATGAAGCCGGTCGAACTGCGCGAAGAATTGCAGAAACGCTATCGCCACGGCACCGAACGGCCCGTCATCACGGTCGCCAGTTTCGGATTCGCCCGTGGAGTCGCGCGTACCGCCGACCTGACGTTCGACATGCGCTTTCTCGACAATCCGCACTGGGATCCCGAGTTGCGGCCGTTGACGGGGCGTGACGAGCCCGTGAAAACCCACGTTTCCGCCGACCCCGCCTATGGCGAGACGATGGATCAAATTGAAACATTGTTGAAAAGCCTCATTCCGCGCTATTGGGACGCGGGCAAAAACTATCTGACGATTGCCTTCGGCTGCACCGGGGGGCGACATCGATCCGTCGCCGCGGCGGAAGATATGGCAGGACGGCTTGGTGCGATGGGGCACGACGTCTCGATCCGGCACCGCGACCTTACGGCGCGGCCCGACGACCGGCTCGAGAAACGTGGCCCGCGGCGCGAACCGCCCGACACGGCAGAAACGAAGGATTGAGCGGTACTTTCATGATCGGACTGGTTCTGGTGACTCACGGGCGTCTGGCGCCCGAGTTCATTGCGGCGATGGAACACGTGGTGGGTCCGCAGGAGGCCATCGAGGGTCTGTGCATCGGTCCCCACGACGACATTGAAGCCCGCCGCTCCGACATCGCCGACGCCATCGCCCGCGTCGATCAGGGCAAGGGCGTCATCATCCTGACCGACCTTTTCGGCGGCACGCCGTCGAACCTCGCGATCAGCCTGATGGGCGAGACCGAGTGCGTCGAAGTCATCGCGGGGATCAACCTGCCGATGCTCATCCGACTGTCGAGCGCGCGCAAGACGATGGGCGTCCACGATGCCGTCGCCGCCGCGCGCGAGGCGGGGCAGAAATACATCTCCGTCGCCAGCGAAGTGCTGGGCGAGGCAGCCGCGTAGAAATCATGCCCGTCCACCGCAAACTCAGGATCGCCAACCGCCGCGGCCTTCACGCCCGCGCCAGCGCCAAGTTCGTCAACCTCGTCCATGAGATCGGCGACGGCGTGACGGTCGAGGTCGAAAAGGACGGCAACCGCGTGACCGGCCGTTCGATCATGGGCCTGATGATGCTGGGCGCGGCAATGGGCGACTGCATCACGATCCACGTCGAGGGCGATGACGAACAAGCCGCGCTCGACAGGCTTTCGGGGCTCGTCAAAGACCGCTTCTACGAAGACTGAGCCGGGGCCATGCCGCGCGAGATCACGTCCTTCTCCAATACGACCGTCAAGCTCCTGCGCTCCCTGCGCGACAAAAAGGCGCGTCGCGCCGAACGCCTCTTTCTCGCCGAAGGTCTGCGCATCGTCACCGAGGCCCGCGACGAAGGGCGGCTGCCCAGCATCCTCGCCTTTGCCGAGGCCGGCGCGAGCCACCCGCTGGCACAGGAGATCATCGGGCAGGTCGAGGCGGCGGGTGGCGATACCATTCTCACCACCCCCGACATCCTGACCAAGATGAGCGGCAAGTCCAACCCGCAGGCGCTCGTCGCTGCCTACGAACAGCCCGACACCGCGCTGTCGGCGATCGACCGCACCACCAGCGACATCTGGTTCGTCGGACAGAGCCTGCGCGATCCCGGCAATATCGGCACCATCCTGCGCACCGGCGATGCGGTCGGCGCGGGCGGGTTGATCCTGCTCGACGACAGTGCCGATCCCTTTGCCGTCGAAACCGTCCGCGCCTCGATGGGCGCCCTCTTCACCCAGAAACTGGCGCAGGCCGACTGGGGCGACTTCCTCCACTGGCTGCGCAGCGGCGACGGCCAGCTCGTCGGCACCAGTCTCCAGACCGATCACGACTATCGCGACGCGCCCTACACCGCGCCCTGCTTCCTGTTGGTCGGCAACGAGGCGCAGGGACTGCCTGAGGAATATGAGGCCGCGTGCGACCTCCTCGTCCGGATTCCGATGCACGGGCGCGCCGACAGCCTCAATGCGGCGATCGCTGCGGCGGTCACCGCCTACCAGGTCCGATCGGGCTGGCGGAACCGCTGAACCCCGGCGCTCGTTTCGGGTCCATGAAGTATTGTGTCCTCCTCGCCGCCGCGGCGACCGTCGCCGCCTGTACCCAGCCCTACGACGACTATGGCGATCCGTACGGCTATCCCCCCACGCCGCCCCCCACGGGCCAGTATCCGGGCGGGCCGTATCCCGACGATTACGGCAGCGGCGAGCGCTATGGAAACGACGGCTACGATCGCTACGGCGACGGGTCGCAGGTCATGGACCCCTATCGCGCGGTCGGCACCGAACCATTCTGGAGCCTCGACATCAATCCGCGCTCGATGCGCTTCGAGGCGGCCGGGGCGCGTTCGGTCACCGAAAACACGCCGCGCGTTCAGGCAAGCTACGACCGCGACTATTACCGCGGTGACCGGATCGAGGTGAACATCATCCGCCAGCGTTGTTCCGACGGGATGAGCGATCGCATCTATCCCGACCAGGTGCAGGTCCGCGTCGACGGCCGCGAATGGCGGGGCTGCGGTGCTCCCGCCCGCTTCTTCCAGCAGGGTTGGGAAAGCGGCGCGGCACCGGGATACGACCGCTATCGCGACGATCGCTACGGCAGCGGTCGGGGCCAGTACGACCGCTACGGCAATGATGGCTACGGCGCGCAGGGCAGCCTTGCGCGGACCAACTGGCGAGTCACCCGCCTCAACGGTCGACCGGTCCCCGACGAGGGCTTCTACCTCAATTTCCTTCCCGACCGGATGCAGGCGCGTTTCGGCTGCAACAATCTCAACGCCCCCTACCGACAGCAGGGCGAGCGGCTGAGCGTCGATCGCATCGCCTCCACGCGCATGGCCTGCCCCGATATCGCCGCCGAAACGCGCGCCTCCAACATCCTGTCCGTACCGATGCGTGTGCGGCAGAACGGCGACACCCTCACCCTGTCCAACGACCGCGGCACGATCGAAGCCCGCCGCGCCGGCTGATCATCCTCCAAGGAGACCTTGTCCATGACCCGTCTTGCCCTTCTCGCTGTCCTCGCCCTCCCTCTCGCCGCCTGCGCGACGCAACAGCAGCGCGGCTACAGCGACTACGACGACGATTATTACGGCCAGCCCGTCCAGGCGGGGCCCAATACCGACTTCCGCTACGGCGCGCGCGGCGCGAACTGGACGATGACCATCGACCAGAACCGCATGCAGCTCACCACGGACCAGGGTTTCGCCGCCACCGACAACCTCCTCGACTTCACCCCCAACCGCGAGAGCGGCGACATTTATCGGGGCGAGGACATGCTGGTCACGATCATGTACGGCTCGTGCACCATCGGCGCCGGTGGCCAGACCTATCCGCACCAGGTGATGGTGCAACTGGGCGGTCAGACCTTCCGCGGTTGCGGCCAGCCCAGCATCGTCCCGCCGACCGGCAATCGCTACTAAGGGCTAATTGCGCTCGTCGGGGTCGATCGACCCCGACAGCTTCGTGAGCGATCGCGGGTTGGTCTCGATCTGGCCGGCGTCCGGAATGTCCTTCACGCTTCCCGCGCCCAGCTCTTCGAACCGCCGCGCCTGTGTCAGCACCTGGCTTTCCAGGCTTCCGACCATCCTGTTGTAGCTGTCGTTCGCACGCCCGAGGTGATTGCCCATCTTCGCGACGTGATCGGCCATCGTGGCGATCCGTGCGTGCAATTCCTTGCCTAGCGCGGCGATCTGCCCCGCCTCGCTCGCCAGTTTCTCCTGCCGCCACACGCTCGCCACCGTCCGCGCGATCGCGACGAGGTTGGTCGGCGTCGCCAGCAACACCTTGCGATCGAACGCCCAGTCCCACAGCCCCTGGTCCCGCTCCAGCGCGGCGGTCAGGAAATGCTCGCCCGGGATGAACATCACGACATAGTCCGCCGCATCCTCGAACTGCGCCCAATAGCTCTTCGAGCCCAACTGCTGTGCATGGTTGCGGATCGAACCGACATGCGCGTCCAGGTGCCGGTCGCGGACCTCGTCCTCGGTCGCCTCGAAAGCGTCGAGATAGGCATTGAGCGAACATTTCGCGTCGATCACCAGCTTGCGCCCGCCCGGCAGGTTGACGACCACGTCGGGGCGCAGCCGGCCGTCCTCCCCGTCCACCGACACTTCGGTGGCGAAATCGGCGTGTTGGCTCAACCCCGCCTGCTCCAGCACGTTTTCCAGCGTCTTCTCGCCCCAGCGCCCGCGCGTCTTGGGCTGCGCGCGCAGCGCCATGACCAGGTTGCGCGCCTCGTCGCGGACCTCGCCCTGCCCCTGCCGCAGCTCGGTCGTCAGCGATTTCAGCTCGGCATAGGCGCCGACCCGGTCCTTCTCGACCCGATCGATCTTCTCCTGCTGCTCCTTGAGCAGTTTCTGGATCGGGTCGACAAGCGCGTTGAGCTTGGTCTGGCTTTCCTTGTCGGCCTCGGAGAAGCGGTTGTTCGCCTTGTCGAGAAACTCTTTCGACAGCCGTTCCAGCGTCTTGTCGCTCGTCTCGCGGAAAGCATTCTGCAACTCGCCCTTCTGCCGCTCGAAATCGGCGAGCCGCGCGTCGAACGTCGCTTTCTCGGTTCGTAGCGTATCAAGTTCGGCCTGCATCGCCTTGCGGTCTTCGGTCGCGACGCGCCGTTCCTCCGCCACCGCGTCGAGTTGCATGCGCAAGTTCTCAACGGTCGCCTCGGCTTTCCCCGAGCCCTGCTTTCCGAGCAGCCACCCGACGCCTGCGGCGAGCAGCGCGACGATGATGACGATGGCGATGACGAGCGGGTCCACGAACCTTCCCCCAAAACGGAACGAAACGCGAACCTAGCGTGCCGCCTTCCAAGCCTCAAGCGGAACCTTCCGCCCGCCCCCGCGCTCGTTCGCTAAAGAGGAGAGCATATGTCTATTCGCAAGATGATTTCGCTGCACCCCGACGTTCAGGGCCATAACAACGAACCGCTCGGCGACGCCGTCCATCACGCCATGTATTGCGCGAAGATGTGTCTGAGCTGCGCAGACGCCTGCCTCGCCGAAGACATGGACATGTCGCAGTGCGTGCGTTCCTGTTCGGACTGCAGCGACGTCTGCGAGGCGACCGCGCGCCTCGGCGCCCGTCGTTCGGGCACCAACGAAGCGGTCCTGAAGGACATGCTCGAGCTGTGCGCGCGCGTCTGCGATGCCTGCGCCAAGGAATGCGAAGGCCATGACAATCCGCACTGCAAGCTGTGCGCCCAGATCTGCCGCGAAACCGCCGAGGATTGCCGCAAGGCCGCCCAGACGATCAGCGCCTGATCCCTTCCCGAGCGGGGCGCGTGCCTAGGCGGCGACGCGTCCCTGCTTGCGCATCTTGGCAAGCTTCTTCAGCACCATGTCGCGCTTCAGCTTCGACAGATGGTCGATGAACAGCACCCCTTCGAGGTGATCCATCTCGTGCTGCAGGCACACCGCCAGCAGCCCGTCGATCTCCTCGACATGCTCCTTGCCGTCCGCGTCCAGCCACTTCGCCTTGATCCGATCGGGCCGCATGACGTCGGCATATTGTTCGGGAATCGACAGACACCCTTCGGTGTAGGGAATGTCGGTTTCGCTGGTCTCGAGGATCTCGGGATTGATGAAGACCTTCGGATCGCGCACCGGCTCGCCGCCCTCTTCCTCGGGCTCCTGGAGGTCGATGACGAGAATGCGCACCGGCTCGCCGACCTGCACCGCCGCCAGCCCGATGCCGGGTGCGTCGTACATCGTCTCGAACATGTCCGCGATCAGAGTCCGGTGCTCGTCGGTAACCTCTTCGACGGGCTTGGAAATCTGCCGCAGCATCTCGTTGTCGTCGGGCGTTTCGTAGATCTTCAATATGGCCATGCGCGCTATCTAGTCGCGGATCGCTCGCGGTTCAAGAAACGGGGCGCCGCGCGCGCAGCGCCTGCGCCAGCGTTCCCTCGTCCAGATAGTCCAGTTCGCCGCCGACCGGGAGACCGTGCGCGAGCTGCGTGAGCCGGACGGGAAAATTCTCCAGTCGCTCCGCAAGGTAATGCGCGGTCGTCTGCCCCTCCAGCGTCGCGTTCATCGCCAGCACGACCTCGTCGACCCCGCCGCCCGATACCCGTTCGACCAGGCTGTCGATGGCCAGATCCTCCGGCCGCACGCCGTCCAAGGCGCTCAACCGCCCGCCCAGGACGTGAAATCTTCCCGAAAACAGCTTCGACCGGTCGAGCGCCCACAGGTCGGCGACCTCCTCCACCACGCAGATGGCGCTGTCGTCGCGCCGCGGATCGCGACAGATCGCGCACGGATCGCTGGTGTCGACGTTGCCGCACGTCGAACAGGTCGTCAGCGTCTCCGCCACGTCGGACAACGCCTTCAGCAGAGGCTCCAGACTGCTCTCGCGCTTCTTGACGAGGTGCAGCACCGCCCGCCGTGCCGACCGCGGCCCCAGGCCGGGAAGCCGGCTGAGCGCCTGCGTCAACGCATCGAGTTCGGGAGAAGCCATCGGGAAACACATAGGAATGACCGCCCATTTGCGCCATAGGCTGCGGCTATGCGTGTGATCATGATGGGAAGCCCCGATTTCGCCGTGCCGACGCTCGACGCCATCGTCGAGGCGGGGCACGAGGTCGTCGCCGTCTATTGCCAGCCGCCCCGCCCCGCCGGCCGCGGCAAGAAGGATCAACCGACCCCGATCGAGCGGCGCGCCCGCGCTCTCGGTCTCCCGGTCCGTTCCCCGGTCAGCCTTAAGAAATCTTCAGCGCAGGAAGAGTTTGCGGCGCTTGATGCCGATGTCGCGATCGTCGCCGCCTACGGCCTCATCCTCCCCCAGGCCATTCTCGACGCCCCGCGCCTCGGCTGCGTGAACGTCCATGCGTCGCTGCTCCCCCGCTGGCGCGGCGCAGCGCCCGTCCACCGCGCCATCATGGCGGGAGACGAGGCGACGGGCGTTACGCTGATGCAGATGGAAGCGGGCCTCGACACCGGACCGATGCTGGCGAAGCATGAAACGCCAATCGGCGCGAAGAACGCTGCACAACTCACGGAAGAGCTTGCAGAAATGGGCGCTGAGATGGTGGTGAAATGGCTCCGCACACCTGCCGCCTATGTATCCGCCGCACAGTCCGATGACGATGCCACCTACGCTGCCAAGATCGACAAGTCCGAAGCCCGCATCGACTGGTCGCGACCGGCCGCGCAGGTCCAGCGGCACATTCAGGGTCTCGCCCCTTGGCCCGGCGCCTGGACAGAGGCGGACGGGGAGCGGCTCAAACTTCTCGAAGCAGTGTTGGCGGAAGGGTCGGCCGAACCCGGCACCCTTCTTGACGACCGGATGACGATCGCCTGCGGAACCGATGCCGTGCGCATCGAGAAGGCGCAGCGTGCGGGACGCGGCGTGCAAACCGTCGAGGAACTGCTGCGCGGCCACCCCCTGCCCCCCGGGATGCGTCTCGCGTGACCCGGTGGCGACTGACGGTCGAGTATGACGGCACGCCCTTTTCGGGCTGGCAGCGACAGGACGGCGCACCTTCGGTGCAGCAGGCGATCGAGGAAGCGATCACCGCAATGACCGGCGAGCAGGCACGGCTGCACTGCGCGGGACGCACCGATGCGGGCGTTCACGGGCTGGCGATGACGGCACACGTCGATCTCGACAAGCAAATCGAGGGACGACGTTTGCGCGAAGGCCTCAACGCCCATCTGCGCCCCGACCCGGTGGCGATCCTTCGTGCCGAACCGACGGAAGACGATTTCCACGCCCGCTTCAGCTGCGAGGGCCGCGATTACCTCTATCGCATCCTCAATCGCCGTGGACCGCCGACGATTCTCCGCAATCACGTCTGGCACGTGGCTCAGCCGCTCGATGTCGATGCGATGGCGGCGGGCGCTGCGCATCTCGTCGGCCGTCATGACTTCACGACATACCGATCGGCGCACTGCCAATCCGGCAGCCCGGTCAAGACGCTGGACCGGCTCGACGTGTCACGCGAAGGCGATGAAGTGCGTTTCGACGTTTCCGCGCGCAGCTTTCTCCATCACCAAGTCCGTTCGATGGTCGGCACGCTCTCTCTTGTGGGGCGGGGTCAATGGACGCCCGACGATGTTCGCGACGCGCTCGAGGCCAAGGACCGGCAGCGGCTGGGTCTCAACGCGCCTCCCGACGGGCTCTATTTCGTGCGCGCCCGCTATCCTGAGGATTGAGCGAGCAGTTCGGCAGCCTCGGGCTGCGACAGAAAGCCCTGTGGGCTGGCGGAAAGACCATATGCCCCGGCGCAGAAGATCGCGATGATGTCGCCGACTTGCGTCGAGGCGGGCAACGGCACCTGATCGCCAAGCAGATCGAGGGGCGTGCACAGCCGCCCCACCACGTTTATCGGCGTGTCCGCCGCCTCGACGAAGCGCGTGGCGTTCGCGATCGGGTAATTTCGACGCAGGAACTGCCCAAAGTTGCCCGTCGCGGCGAGCATGTGCTGGAGCCCGCCGTCGGTCGCGGCGAACGTCTGCCCACCGCTCTCCTTCAGATCGACGACACGGGTGCAATAGATCCCGGAGTCACCGACCAGCCATCGCCCGAGTTCGATGATGAAATCGGTCTGCGCATATTCAGAATATCTGTCGAGAAGCTCGCTCAATCCCGTTCCGATCGAGGCGAGGTCCAAGGGGATCTCGCCGGCATAATAAGGAATTCCGAACCCTCCCCCCAGATTGACTTCGGCCGGAACGATGCCGTTTTCGCTGACCAGCCGATCGATCAGCTTGAAGGTCGCGGACTGCGCTTCCACGATCGCCTGCGCGGACAGGCTCTGCGACCCGGCATAAATGTGATAGCCGCGAAAGTCGCAGTCCGCTTCGACCAGCCACGTCGCGAGCGCGGCAGCATCACCCGCTTCGATCCCGAACGCGCTGGCGAGCCCGCCCATCTTCATGCCCGCGCCCTTGAGCAGGAAAGGCGGATTGACCCGGACCGCGACACGGGGACGCACCCCGACGCGGCTGGCAACCCCGCACAGCCGCCGCGCTTCGCCCTCGCTCTCGACATGGATCGTGACGCCCGCGCGAAGTGCCGCTTCATGGTCGGCCGCCGTCTTTGCGGGTCCGGCGATCGATTTGGGCAGTGCGAACGGTTCGACCCGCTCGATCTCGCCGCGCGATGCGAGGTCGAAGCCATCGACCCGGGGCGCGATTGCGTTCAGCAACGGCCCGAAGGGATTGGCCTTGACCGCATAATGCAGGCGAATTCGTTCGGGCATGGCGGCGCGGAACGCGGAAACCTTCGCGGCGATCCGATCGGCGTCGTAGAGAAAGAAGGGCGAACGCCCGGCCTTCTCGGCCCAATAGGCCACCGGATGATCGGCGATGCAAAGCGCGCCATTTGACGCGGGCACAAAGCTATCGGGAATGGGGCCCATTGATTTCATCGGGCGAGCCGTTCCAGCGCCTGATGATCGATCTTTCCGTTGGGGTTACGCGGGAGCTGGTCGTGTCGGACGATCCGCTGCGGAGCGAACCAGCTCGGCGCGGCGCGAAACGCGCGGCGGATCGCCTCTTCATCGTTCGTCCCCACCACGTGCAGCACGATCGCAGCGCCGAGGCTCTCGTCGGGTATCGTCGTGACCGCGGCCTCCTCGATCCCTTCGGCCTTCATCGCCACCTGCACGATCTCGTCGGGACTGACGCGGTTTCCGGAGATCTTGATCATCCGGTCGGCGCGCGCCCGAAAGTGGAGCAGGCCGTCGCCATCACGAACGAACCGATCGCCCGACCATACCGCGATCCCCCCGAAGCGGCTGTGCCGCGGCGCGGGACGGAATTTCTCGGCGGTCTTGTCCGGCGCGTTCCAATAGCCCTTCGCCACCAGCGGCCCTGCCTGCACCAACTCGCCCTCCTCGCCCGGATCGCATGCCGCGCCGTCTTCCCGCACGACCATCAGTTCGCAATGAGGGATCGCGGTGCCGACGCTGGTCGGATGCGTATCGGCCAGTTGGGGTGGCAGGCTGGCGGCACGGAACGCTTCGGTGAGGCCGTACATCAGGTGCGCGTCGGCATTGGGGAAAGCGTCGCGAAGCTGCGCCAGCAGGGGCCCCGTCATAGCCCCGCCCGTATTGGTGATCGTGGTCACGCTCTTCCCTTCGCCGGCCGACCAGTCGAGCCGCATTAACTGGTGCCATAGCGGCGGCAGGGCGGCCAGATAGGTGATCGCGTGGCGGGACACCGCCTTCCGTACGTCGTTCGGCAGGAGATAATCGATCGCGGTGACATGCCCACCCCCGCGCCAAGTGGCCAGCAACTGGTTCTGCCCGTAGTCGAAGGCCAACGGCAGGACGGCAAGCGTCCGTGTTTCGGGCGTGATGGCGGTATAGTCCGCGACCGCTTCCGCGCCGAGCATCAGGTTGGCGTGAGTCAGCATCACGCCTTTGGGGTTGCCGGTTGATCCCGACGTATAGAGCAGCGCGGCCAGCGCATCGATGGCGTGGTCCGACGGCGGCATCGGCTCTCCGTCCAAGGTCGCGGGGTCGAGCGTCAACCACCGTGCGTCATCGACGGGTGCCCGCGTCGAGATGACGGTCGCATCGCAATCGTCGATAATCTGCTGTATCTGCGCGGCCTTGAGCGCAGGATTGATCGGCACGTGCACCAGCCCCGCCCGCGCCGCCGCCAGCGGCATCAGGCAGGTCGTCAGCCCCTTGCCATCCCACGTCGCGACCCGCTCACCCGACGCAAACCCCTGTTCGAGCAACCAGCGCGCGATTCGACCGACTGTCGTCTCGAGCGCGGCATAATCGAGCGTGACGCCGCCCACCGTCAGCGCAGGCGCATCGGGTTTGCCGAAGGTCGTCAGGTGATCGAGCGGCGCCACGTCCATGCCCAAAGCCCTAGCGGCAAGCTTGCGCGCGCGCCACGCTTTGCCTAGGGCATCGCGCCATGACGGCCCGACCCGATGCCACGCCCAGCGAAACCGATCGCGACCTCGTCGACCGCAACGTCGACCGATTGCTCGTCGAAGTCGTCGGCCTCGACTCCGAACGAGTCGCTGCATTCGAGGAGAACAGCGAGTTGTTCGGCACCCTGCCCGAATTCGACAGCATGGCCGTCGCCCAGTTCCTGACGGCGCTCGAAGAGCGGCTCGGTGTTTTGATCGAGGACGACGACGTCGAAGCTGAAGATTTCCTCACCTACGGCCGCCTCATCGCCTTCGCGGAGCGGCTGGCGCTGGGGTAACGGTACCCGGCGTCGATGGCGAGGCATTCGAACAAGCGGCGTTCGATAATGTGAGGGCAGCGGTAAGAATACCGCTGCGGATCATTACTCCGCCGCCGCTTTCTGCGCGAACGCCATCTCCGCCAGATACCGCTCCGCATCGAGCGCAGCCATGCAGCCCGTGCCCGCGGCGGTGACCGCCTGGCGGTAATGCTTGTCCATCACGTCGCCGCAGGCGAACACACCTTCGATACTGGTGCGGCTGGTGCCGGGTTCGACCCACAGATAGCCGTCATCGTCGATCTTCAGCTGTTCGGTGAATAATTCGGTCGCGGGGGCATGGCCGATGGCGACGAAGGCACCTTCGCAATCGAGCCGCGTGACCTCGCCCGTCTTGGTCGATTTGACGTCGAGGCCCACGAGCGCCTGCGGTTCGCCGTTCAGAACGAATTCCTCGACCTGATGGTCCCACAGGACCGTGATCTTCTCGCTGGCGAACAAGCGGTCCTGAAGGATCTTCTCCGCGCGCAGTTCGTCGCGGCGGTGGATCAACGTGACATCGTCGGAATGATTGGTGAGATAGAGCGCTTCCTCGACCGCGGTATTGCCGCCGCCGATGACCGCGACCTTCTTGCCGCGATAGAAAAAGCCGTCGCAGGTCGCGCAGGCGCTCGCACCCTTGCCCTTGGCATGTTCCTCGCTCGGCAGCCCCAGCCACTTGGCCTGCGCGCCCGTAGCGATGACAAGCGCGTCGGTCTCGTAGATAGTCCCGCTGTCGCCCTTGAGGACGATGGGACGCTTCGAGACGTCGACCTCGGTGATATGGTCCCACACCGCCTCGGTCCCGACGTTGACCGCCTGCTGCTTCATTTCCTCCATCAGCCAGGGACCCTGGATGACGTCACGAAATCCGGGGTAATTCTCGACATCGGTAGTGGTGGTCAGCTGCCCACCAGGCTGGATCCCCTCGACGACAATGGGCTCGAGCCCTGCGCGAGCGGCATAGATGGCGGCGGTCCAGCCGGCGGGGCCGGACCCGAGGACGAGCAACTTGGTGCGTTTGGTATCGGACATGGTTTCTACCTAGGCCCGCATGACGCGGGGTTCAATCAGACGAGACGGCTCTGTTCGAGCGCGGCGGCGATGAAGCTGGAAAACAGGGGGTGCGGATCGAACGGACGGCTCTTCAACTCGGGATGGAATTGGACGCCGACGAACCAATTGAGATCGGGCCGCTCGACGATTTCGGGGAGCCGCCCGTCGGGGCTCATGCCCGAAAAGACCAGCCCGCCCTTCCCGAGCGTATCCATGTAGTTGGCGTTGACCTCGTAGCGGTGGCGATGGCGTTCGGAGATGTCGGTTTCGCCATAGATGCTCGCGACCTTGCTGTTCGCGTCCAGCGTTGCCGGATAGGCACCCAGACGCATCGTGCCGCCCAGATCGCCGTCGGCGCTGCGCTGCTGCAGCCCCTCCTCGCTCATCCATTCGGTGATGAGGCCGATGATCGGTTCGCCTTGCTCGCCAAATTCGCTGGTGGTCGCATTCGCGATACCCGCTTCGCTGCGCGCCGCTTCGATACAGGCCATCTGCATGCCGAGACAGATCCCGAAGAAGGGAATGTCGCGCTTTTTCGCAAAGCTGATCGCCGCGATCTTGCCCTCGCTCCCCCGCTCGCCGAAGCCGCCGGGGACGAGGATGCCGTGCAGTGGCTCGAGCGCAGCGACGAGATCGTCTTCCGCGCCCTGTTCGAACAGTTCCGCGTCGATCCACTTGATGTGGACCTTGCACCGGTTGGCGAACCCGCCGTGGACCAGCGCCTCGCGAAGCGACTTGTACGCATCGGGTAGCGAGACATATTTGCCGACCACGCCAATCGTCACTTCGCCCTCGGGATGGTCGAAGCGGTCCATGATGTCGTGCCAGACGGTCAGGTCGGGGTCGGGCGCGTCGAGGTCGAATGATTTGAGAACCGCATCGTCCAAGCCCTCGCGATGGTATTGCAGCGGCACGTCATAGATCGACTTGGCGTCCAGCGCCTGGATCACCGCATCCTTGTCCACGTTGCAGAACAGCGCGATCTTGCGCCGTTCCTCGGGCGGGATTTCATGTTCGGTGCGGCACAGCAGTACGTCGGGCTGGATACCGTACCCGGTCATTTCGCGCACACTGTGCTGCGTCGGCTTCGTCTTCAGTTCGCCCGCTGCCGCAATATAGGGGACCAGCGTCGTGTGAACGAAGCACACATTCTCGCGTCCCAGATCGTAGGACAGCTGGCGCAGCGCCTCGATGAACGGTAGGCTTTCGATATCGCCGATCGTCCCGCCGATCTCGCAAATCACGAAATCGAGCCCTTCGATGTTGGAAAGCGCGAATTCCTTGATGGCATCGGTCACGTGCGGGATGACCTGCACCGTCGCGCCGAGATAATCGCCGCGCCGTTCCTTGGCGATGATCGACTGGTAGATCCGCCCGCTGGTCACATTGTCGCTCTGGTGCGCCGACACGCCGGTGAAGCGTTCGTAATGACCGAGATCGAGATCGGTTTCCGCCCCGTCGTCGGTCACGAACACCTCGCCATGCTGATACGGGCTCATCGTCCCCGGATCGACATTCAGATAGGGGTCGAACTTGCGATTGCGCACGGTATAGCCGCGCGCCTGCAACAGGGCCCCAAGAGAGGCTGCGAGAAGACCTTTGCCGAGCGAGGAAACCACGCCGCCGGTCACGAAGATGAACCGCGTCATGGGAGTTGAGCCTTAAGACCAGCCTGCCGACTTAGGCAAGCGCACGAATCGAAGGTGCGAATTGTTTTTCGCGATGCGCGACTATTGGCCGAGCGGAACGTCCGCCTCGCCCTCGGTCGCACCATCGGCCTGTTCGGGAAGCGTCGGCTGCGATCCGACGGGCACCGGTTCGGGCTCGTCGCCCTCCAGCGGCGCCTGGATGTCGATCGTGGTCTCACCCTGCAGACTGGTGTCGAGTTCGCCGCCCGTGTCGCGCGTCGCGGCCAGCGCGGCCAGCACGATCGCCATCACGACGAACACGATCGCCAGCACGCCGGTCGACCGCGTCAGGAAGTCCGCCTGCCCCCTTGCGCTCATGAAGCCGGACGACGATCCGCCGACGCCCAGTCCGCCGCCCTCGGACCGCTGCATCAGGATCACGCCTACCAGCGCGGCGGCGACGAGGGTCTGGACGACAAGAAGAAAGGTGAACATGGCTGACGGATCTCGATCGGAAGGAAGTTAATCGCCATCGACGGCGGTCAGCAGGCGACCTAGCCGCGACGGGGCCGGTTTTCAATGGTCCTGCCGTGCGAAACGAAAAGGGGCCGGAGCGATGACGCCCCGACCCCTTCGAAAGTTATGGGATGGATCGGCCTAGAGGACGTCGGCGTCCATCGCGTCGCCGCCATTTTCTTCCATCTCCACCATCTCATCGGCCGGAGCGGTTTCGGTGGCCACCACCTCGTCGGCAGGGGCTTCATCGGTCGCAGCCATCGCTTCGGGACGATCGATCGCCTCGGCGCGAAGATCCGCCGCGTTATAGAGCGCGATCGCGCCGCCCGCATCCTTCTGGAGCGCATCGACCGGCACGCGCACGACCTTGCCCGTGTCGGCCATCTCGAGTTGAATGTAATCAGCAGCGATCTCGTCGATCATGCCAAATTCCACGCCCTGGACATCCTTGACCGGCTTGCCGACCGCAACCGACGCTTCCATGTCCGCGAGCGCCTGCTCGTAGCTGGCGTTGAGCGCAGCCGCGTTCATTCCGAACAGCAGCTTGCCCTCGTGCGGCGTAAAGCTGTTGGCAGGCACGGGGATCGAGTGCTTGTCGGTCTTCACGGTGATGAAGTCGGCGTCGCTCGCGGCGACCAGGCCGACCGGATTCCCCTGCGTGTCGACGACCTGCATCCCGACGTTGACACCCGAAGGTGCCTGCTGCGCGAATGCCGGAGTGGCAGGCGCGGCAACGGCCAAGGTGGTGGCGGCAAGAGCAGTAAAAATCCGTTTCATGAAAAGCTTTCCCTCTGAGTAATGTTGGTTTCGATACTAGACTAATCGGGCTTACCTGAAGCTGAACGAGCGTGCCAGATCGTTGAAATGTGGCACTTATCAGGCATTCTCCGCCGCATTGAGGATCGGCAGGAAGTCGTTGGCGGTGAGGCTCGCGCCGCCCACCAATGCCCCATCCACGCCCTCGGTCGCGAACAGCTCGGCGGCGTTGTCGCCCTTCACCGATCCCCCGTAGAGGATGCGCACCGACTTGTGCCCCTCGCCATACGCTGCCTCCAGCGATTGCCTCAGCCGGTTGTGCATGGCAGCGATGTCGGCGGGCGTTGCCGCCTTGCCGGTGCCGATCGCCCAGATGGGCTCGTAGGCGACCGAGAGATGCAAGGGCGCGGTTACCAGATCGGGAAGCGAGGCTTCCAACTGGTTCGCTACATGCTTGAGCGCCTGGCCCGTCTGGCGGATCTTGTCATTTTCTCCGACGCAAAGGATGACTTTCAGCCCCGCATTGATCGCGGCCTCCGCCTTGGCACGGACGTCGGCGTCGCTTTCGCCGTAAGCTTCGCGCCGCTCGCTGTGTCCCACGATGACGAGGCTCGCGCCCGCGTCCTTCAGCATGGCTGCCGAGATCGATCCGGTATGGGCACCCTTCGCCTCGGCATGGACGTCCTGCGCCCCGATCGAAAAACCGGGGGACGCCCCGACCGCGCGATTGATCAGCGTGAAGGGAACGCACAGGGCGCACTCGACCTTGTAAAGCGTTTCGGTTTCGATGGAGATGTGCGTGACCTGACCGAGTTCGGCCCGCGTCCCGTGCATCTTCCAATTTCCGACGACCAGCCGTCGCGGCATCCCTGTTCCCCGAATAATGTTGCGATCGCGAAGACCTAGCAAGCTCCTCGCGCCGCGTGCAAGCCCGCGTTCGGCTCGTGGCCGACGGACGGGTCCACCATTGAAAGGCCCCGCCGCACCGCCTAAAGCCGGTTTCAACTCCTGCCTTTCAGTCGAAAAGAACTCTCCCGATGTCCGCCAAATTCCGTAATCTGTCGAAGTCCAAGTTCGGCAGCGTCTTCCTGATCGGTTTCCTTGTCCTGATCCTTGCCAGCTTCGCCCTGGCGGATCTGAGCAACTTCAACATCGGCGGCGGCGGTGCCGCCGGTACGCTGGCCGAGGTGGGCGATGAGCATATTACCGATGCCGACATGAGCACGGCGCTGGAACGCCAGCTCGGCATCGCGCGCCAGACCAATCCCGAAGCGACCTACGCCGATCTCGACGGCGACTTCGACCCGTTGCTGAATCTCCTGATCCAGGAACGGGCGTTGTCGGTCTTCGGTGAGATGAACGGGCTGCGCATTTCGAAGCGGCTGATCGACGCGGAGATCGCCAACCTTCCGGGAGCGGCGGGACTCGACGGTCAGGTCACGGCCGCCAGCTATGGCGAGTTCCTCGCCGCAAACCAGCTGACCGACGCCGAAGTGCGTGCGCTCATTCGCAGCGACATTTCCCAGCGCCTTCTGGTGGCATCTCTCGGAGCGGAGAGCCGCGTTCCGAGCGCTCTTGCCCAGACCTACGCCTCGATGCTCCTAGAAACGCGCGAGGGGCTGCTGGGCCTGATCCCCACCGCCCCGATCGCCGCGCGTCTCAATCCGAGCGGACAGGAACTGGCTTCCTATTACCAGCAGAACGAGAGCCGCTATATCGTCCCCGAACAGCGCGCGCTCCGTTTCGCGCGGTTCGACCCCGACCGTTTCTCCGATCTCAATGCCACGCGCGCCGAAGTCGATCGGGCGCTCGAGGGACGCGAGAGCGATTTCGGCACCCGTGAAATCCGCGTGATTAGCCAGATCGTCGTTCCCGACCGCGCCACTGCGGACGAAGTCGTGGCACGCACCGCGACCCAGTCCTTCGCACAGGCTGCGCAGCCCGCCGGCTTTTCGGCCGCCGACATTTCGATCGGGCTGCAGACCCGCGCCCAGTTCCGCCAGCTGGCTGGCGAAGCCGTCGCCGAAGCCGCCTTCGCCGATGACGTCGAAGCGGGCGATCTGGTAGGGCCGGTTCGCTCGCCATTCGGCTGGCACGTCGTGAAGATCGATGGCATCGAGACCGAGCAGGGTGAGAGCGAGGCGGAAGCCCGGGCCGAGGCAGCCTCCGAGATCACCGATCGCAAGCGCGGCAATGCGCTTCTCGATCTCGTCGGCTCGGTCGAGGATGCTCTCGACGAAGGCGCCAGCTTCGACCAGGTCGTCGAACGCTTCGACCTCGATCTCATCGAAACGCCGCTGATCACCGCGACCGGCCGTGCACGCTCCGATCCCAGTTTCTCGATTCCTGCCAATGTCCGTCCGGCGCTGGAAATCGGGTTCGAACTGCTGGCGGGGGACGATCCCGAAACCGTCCAGCTCGACGGCGGCAGCGGCTATGCGCTGGTCCAGGTCGACGATGTGGTCGAACCGGCAGCCTCGCCCTTGTCGGAAATCCGGGATCGCGTCCGCAACGACTATATTCGCGATCAGGCGCTCCAGCGTGCCAACGCCATCGGAAACCAGGTCCTTGCCCGGATGCGCGACGGCGCGACGCTCGCCGATGCGATGGATGCGACCGAAGAGGAGACGGGCTACTCCTTCCCCGAACCGGAGGAAACGAGCCTGCGTCGTCTCGACCTCGCCCGCTTCGGAAACGATGCACCCGCGCCGCTCGAGATCCTCTTCCGTCTGGGCGAGGGCAATGCGCGTCTCGTCGCCGATCCCGAGGGCGAGGGCGTCTATGTCGTCGAACTGACGAACACGACGCGCGGCAACGCTCTGTCCGATCCCGCGCTGATTCAGCAGACTTCGGAAAGCTTTCTCGCTCCGGTCGCGGGCGAGTTGCAGCAGCAGTTCGTCAATGCGGTTCGCCGCGAGGTCGGCGTGAAGCGCAACGAAGGTCAGATCAGCGCCACGCGCAATCGCATCATCCGCGGCGCGACCGGCGACGAATAATCGGATGTCGGAACCGGTGAGGCTGCTCGCGCTCGACAACCGCGACAGCTTCACCTTCATGCTCGTCGACTATCTTCGCCAGGCGGGCGCCCATGTCACGGTCGCACGTGCCGATGCACTCACCGTCGACGATGCGCTGGCGATCGGCATCGACGGCGTGATGGTATCGCCCGGTCCCGGTCGTCCGCAGGACGCCGGAATCAGCGTTGCGCTGGCCGCCGCTGCAGTGGCGGCACGACGACCCTATCTCGGCATCTGTCTGGGGCATCAGGCGCTTGCCCTCGCCTGCGGCAGTCCCGTGGCCCAAGTCGCTCCTGTCCACGGCAAGGTCGCGCGTTTGCAACATGACGCGACCGGCCTGTTCGCCGACCTCCCCTCGCCGCTTTCAGCGACCCGCTACCATTCGATCGCCGTTACCGACGTAAAGGCGCCACTCGTGGTCAACGCCTGGAACGAGGAAAATCTCTGCATGGCCGTTCGCCACGACGATGCTCCTTCTCACGGGGTCCAGTTCCATCCCGAAAGCATCGCCAGCGAACGAGGCCTCGATCTGCTTCGCGCGTTCGTAGCTATCTGCGGTCGTGAGCGCGCTTGACAGCATCCCGTTTGGTTGCCAGTATGTTCCGCGTTCGTTCCACTGGAAAGATCGGGGCCTTTATGCTCACGCCGAAGCAACATGAACTGCTCGCATTCATTCATCATCGCCTGTCGGACACGGGAATCAGTCCCAGTTTCGATGAGATGCGCGAGGCCTTGGACCTCAAATCGAAATCGGGTGTACACCGCCTGATCGGTGCGCTCGAGGAGCGCGAATTCATTCGACGGCTCCCCAACCGGGCCCGCGCTCTTGAAATCCTCAAGCTTCCCGAAGGCATCGCGGAAAGCACGTCGGAGACGACGGCTGCTGCGAACGACGGCGAGAAACCGCGCGAGGTCGCGGTGGTGCCCACCCCCGCCAACGACGTCGTCGAGATCCCGCTTCACGGGCGGATCGCCGCGGGAACCCCGATCGAAGCGTTGCAGGGTAGCGAAGGTTTCGCCGTTCCCGCCGCCTTGCTGGGTCCGGGCGAACATTACGCCTTGCAGGTTTCGGGTGATTCGATGGTCGAGGAAGGCATTCTCGACGGAGACTATGCGCTGATCCGCCGCGCCGACAATGCGCGTGACGGGGAGATCGTGGTGGCACTCGTCGACGAGGCGGAGGCGACGCTCAAGACGTATCGTCGCGAGGGATCGATGGTCCGCCTAGACCCCGCCAATCCGTCCTACACGGCGCAGCGGTACGAGGAGGATCGCGTCCGCGTTCAGGGCCGTCTCGCCGGCATCATGCGCCGCTACTGAGCCGCTTGTTGACCTCGAAAGAGAGCTGCGGATGACCGTACGCTTCGATTATGTCGAACTGCCCGCCGACGACATCGGCGCCACCCGCGCCTTCTACGAAGCGGCGTTCGACTGGAACATGACCGACTTCGGCGACACTTACGCCGCGACGGTGTCCGGCGACACCGATGTCGGCCTTTCCAGCGACGTGGCCGAGCGACCGGTCGCCCCGCTTCCTGCCTTCCGGACGGACGGTCTCGAAGACGTTCTGGACAAGGTGGTCGCAGCCGGCGGCCGGCTCGAGCGCCCGATCTTCGCTTTTCCGGGTGGGCGCAGGTTCGAGGCGGTGGATCCGTCCGGCAATCGTTTTGCGGTCTATCAGCCGGATCCAGCGGAAGCCTGAAGCTCAGCTAATGCGAGGGCGGCTAGACGTCAGCGTCGTGTGACCCCCCAGGGGTGTTCGGCCACTTGCGCCGCGACGGTTTCGACCCGGGGCGTCGTGTCGAGATGCACCGCAATCCCGCCGCTCGCCTCCAACGTCCTTCGATCCAGCTTGAGCCAGCGAGGCTGGCAGGCGTCGGGAAGCCACCGTTCGGACACGACGATATCGGCCTTCGCGCACGCTGCCACGAGATCCTCCCACGCGATCAGGTCCCGCGATCGGGTCGCAAGGAGGCGATAGGTGCGTCCGTCCCCCTGCAGATCGGCCAGGCAGGCGTCACGGTTGCAGTTGGCGAATGCGCTGGTGTCCAGCGCTGGCGCCTCCCCGTCGTACCCCGCTCCCTCGCTCAGCATGTCACGAACGAAGTCGCCGGCCCGCGCCCGCAGCAGGTGCGGCGTTCCGTCGTCCGCGATGATAGCGAGATGCCGACCGTCGCCGGTCACCAGCAAATCGGGCCGCGGCGAGAATGCAGCGGCGCCCAGCCCAATCGCCATCCCCGCCAATCCCACGTAGCGTGATCGGTGCCGCCACAGACAAAGCCACAAGAATCCGCCGATACTGGCCGCGAACGCCCAACCCGGCATGTTCGGCACCATCGCGACCGCCCCCTCGGCATTGGCGGTGAAATGCGCCAGCGCCAGCAGCGCATCGAGCGCCATGCCGACGATCCACCAGAACGGCGCACCCAATCCGAACAGGTCGGCGATGATGGCCAGGGCCAGGACCGGCATGATGATGAATGTCGTCATCGGAATGGCGAGAAGGTTCGCGAACACCCCGTACAACCCGGCCTTGTGAAAGTGAAAGAGCGCGAAGGGTATGAGCGCAAGTTCGACCGCCAGTCCTGTCAGGAACAGCGCGAGCAACCCGCGCCCGATCCGCCGGATCCTGCCTTCCTCTCGCGCCATCAGGACGCGTTTCACCACCGGATGCGCGTGCAACGCGATGATTGCGGTGACCGCTGCGAAGCTCAGCTGGAAGCTCGCACCCGCCACCGTTTCCGGCCGCACCAGCATGATGATCGTCGCGCCCACGGCGACCAGTCGCAAGCTCAATGCATCGCGCCCCAGTGCAAGTCCCAACAGAACCAGAAGCGCGGCGATGCAGGCACGGACCGTGGGCACCTGCATTCCGGTCAGCAAGGTATAGCCAATCCCCGCCAGCGCTCCGATCCCCGCCGCGACAATCACGAGGTTGGTCCGCGCCGCCAGTCTGGGCGACAATGCCAGGATCTTGAGCGCGAGGAGCATCGCCGACCCGACGACCGCCGCGATATGGAGACCCGATACGGCGAGCAGGTGCGCCAGCCCGGAACGCCGCATCGCTTCGGCGTCCTCATCGCTCACCGCATTCTTGTCGCCAGTGGCCAGCGCGGTGGCGATCCCGTCGCCCGCTCCGGGTAGCCGGTCGCGTACCCGCGCCCCAAGGCCCTTGCGCGCCCCGGCCAGCCAGCCATCCTCGCTGGCTTCGACCACGCGGACGTCTCCCAGCGCGGTGCCCACACCTCCGATCTGCTGGAACCAGGCGGTCCGGGCGAAATCGTAGCCCCCCGGTACCGACATCGAGGGTGGCGGCGTCAATCGCGCGCGCACTTCGACCTTGGCACCCTCCCCCATCGCGTCGCGCCACTGTGCCTCGCGCAGCGTGATGCGAAGGCGCTCCGGGAGCCCGCTGCCCTCGACTGGCAGCAGGGTCAGCCGCCACTTGCCCCTAGCTACGAGCGGCTCGCTCTTTTCGACCGTTCCCACGAATCTCGTGATCGTCACCCGTTCGATCCGCTCGTGGGCGACGAACTCCGCGCGCAGCCATATCCATCCGCAGCCAAGAGCCGCCGCGATCCCGATACCCGCCAGCGTTGCGCCCAACCGACCGCCGAGTAGAACGCCAAGTCCACCGACCCCGCCACCCAAGAGGACGAGACCCGCCCATCCCGTCGCGCCCGGCAGGGCGAACCAGAGTGCGATCCCTGCCATGAAAGCGGCGACGATCCAGAGGGGCAGCTGGCTACGTTCGGCTTCGAGCAGCCGTTCCAGCCTCTTGCGTACGCGCCCCAGCGCCGATACGAGGCCGCCGAGCCGACCTGTCAGCGGCGGGGAGCGAGGCTCTTGTACCTGCCCCCAGCCATCCATATTCTCGAAATGAGAGGAAAAGCCGCGTGAGCGCAAGCCCGATCGTGACCCGCTTCGCCCCCAGCCCGACGGGCTTCCTGCACATCGGCGGGGCGCGCACTGCGCTGTTCAACTATCTTTTCGCCAGAGCGAATGACGGCAAGTATCTTGTCCGGGTCGAGGACACCGATGCCAAGCGCTCCACGCCCGAAGCCATCGACGCCATCTTCGACGGCCTGGGTTGGCTCGGCCTGCGCGGCGACGAGGAGCCTGTCTTCCAGTCCAAACAGGCCGAACGCCATGCGGAGGTCGCGCACCAGCTGCTCGACAGTGGCAACGCCTATCGCTGCTATCTTACTCAGGAAGAACTGCAGGCCCGCCGCGAGAAGGCGCAGGCTGAGAAGAAGCCCTTCCGTCTGCATAGCGAGTGGCGTGACCGCTCGCCGGGTGCCGACGAGGAAGGCAAGCCCTACGTCGTACGACTCAAGACGCCCGAAGATGGCGAAACCACCATCCGCGACATGGTGCAGGGCGACGTGACCGTGAAGAATGCGGAGATCGACGATTACGTCCTGCTCCGTGCCGACGGCACCCCGACCTACATGCTCGCGGTCGTGGTCGACGATCACGACATGGGCGTCACGCACATCATTCGCGGCGACGATCATCTGAACAATGCCTTCCGCCAGCTCCCGCTGATCGACGCGATGGGCTGGGACCGGCCGACCTACGGCCACGTTCCGCTGATCCACGGCGCGGACGGAGCGAAACTGTCCAAGCGCCACGGTGCGCTCGGCGTCGATGCCTATCGCGACGACATGGGCCTGCTTCCCGAAGCCGTCTTCAACTATCTCCTCCGGCTTGGGTGGGGCCACGGTGACGAGGAAATCATCAGCCGCGACCGAGCGATCGAGCTTTTCAGCGCCGATGGCCTGGGGAAGAGTCCCTCGCGGTTCGACACCAAGAAGCTGCTCAATCTCAACGGCCACTACATCCGCGAAGCCGACGACGCGCGGCTCGCCGATCTCGTGGCGGACCGTGCCGGCGCGGTCAGCGCCGACGACAAGGCGCTCCTTACTCGCGCCATGCCCGAACTCAAGGCACGCGCCCGCGACCTGCACGAACTCGCCGACGGCGCCACGTTCCTCTTCAAGCAGCGCCCGCTCGAAATGGCCGAAAAGGCCGCCTCTTTGATCGACGCCGAAGCGCGTGGGAATCTCGCGCGCGCCCATGCAGCCCTGGCCGCTGTCCAGCGTTGGGAAATGGAGCCGGTCGAAAGCGCGATCCGGACGGTTGCGGAAGAGGCGGATTTGAAGCTAGGGAAGCTCGCACAACCGCTGCGCGCCGCGCTGACGGGCAGCAACACCTCACCGGGGATCTTCGACGTCCTCGTCCTTCTCGGTCGGGACGAAAGTCTCGCCCGCATTGCCGATCAGATGGAGCCACACGCATGAGCGACAAGACCGCCACCCTCGACATCGAAGGCGACAAGATCGACCTTCCGGTCCTGCCAGGCTCGGTCGGTCCCGAAGTCGTCGACATCCGCAAGATGTACGGCCAGACGGGCAAGTTCACCTACGATCCCGGCTTCACCTCGACCGCATCCTGCCAGAGCGCGATCACCTATATCGACGGTGACGAAGGCGTATTGCTCCATCGCGGCTATCCGATCGACCAGCTCGCGGAAAAAGCCCGCTTCCTCGAGGTGGCCTACCTCCTCCTTCACGGCGACCTGCCGAAGAAGGACGAGTTCGAGGAGTTCGACAACACCATCACCTACCACACGATGGTGCACGAACAGCTCGCGCAATTCTTCCGCGGATTCCGGCGCGATGCGCATCCGATGGCGGTGATGACCGGTGTCGTCGGCGCTCTGTCGGCCTTCTATCATGATTCGACCGACATCACCGATCCGCAGCAGCGTCTCATCGCCTCGCACCGCCTGATCGCGAAGATGCCGACGATCGCCGCGATGGCCTACAAATATTCGGTGGGACAGCCGTTCGTTCATCCCAAGAACGACCTTACCTACACCGGCAACTTTCTGCGCATGACCTTCGGCGTCCCGGCCGAGGAATACGAGGTCAATCCGGTGATCGAGAATGCGATGCGCCGCATCTTCATCCTCCACGCCGATCATGAACAGAATGCCTCGACCTCGACCGTGCGTCTGGCCGGTTCGTCGGGTGCCAATCCCTTCGCCTGCATCGCGGCTGGCATCGCCTGTCTGTGGGGTCCAGCGCACGGCGGCGCCAACGAGGCTGCGCTCAACATGCTGCGCGAAATCGGCGATGTGAAGGCCATCCCCGGCTACATCGACCGCGCCAAGGACCGCAACGACCCGTTCCGCCTGATGGGCTTCGGCCACCGCGTCTACAAGAATTACGATCCGCGCGCGAAGGTCATGCAGGCTACGGCCGAGGAGGTTCTCAAAGAACTCAACATCGACGATCCGGTTCTCGACGTGGCGCGCGAGCTCGAGCAGATCGCGCTCAACGACGAATATTTCATCGAGAAGAAGCTCTATCCCAACGTGGACTTCTATTCGGGGATCATCCTCAACGCGATCGGCTTCCCGACCGAGATGTTCACCGCCCTGTTCGCCCTCGCCCGCACCACTGGCTGGGTCGCGCAGTGGAACGAGATGATCTCGGATCCCGAACAGAAGATCGGCCGTCCGCGCCAGCTTTACGTCGGAGCGACGCAGCGCGATTTCGTGCCGCTCGAAGAACGCAAGTAGGACGCGTCAGGCGCGCGGCAGCTTCAGGGTAAAGCGCGCGCCGTCGCCCTCGACACTGTCGAGCATGATGTCGCCGCGCATCGATCGCGCAAGGCGGCGCGAGATGGCGAGCCCGAGACCTGCGTGGTTTTGGTCCTCCGGCCCCAGTCGCTCATATTCGTCGAAAATGCGGACCTGGTCCGCTCGTGCGATCCCCGGGCCCTCGTCGGCGATGGTCACCGCCACGTGGGCATCCGTTTCCTCGAAGCTCAGCGCGACGACGCCACCCTCGGGACTGTGCCGAATGGCATTGCCCGCGATATTGACGAGAATCTGGAGAATAGCCCGCATTTCTCCCCGCGCGCGGATCGCCCCGTCGGTTTCCTCGATCGTCACCTCGACCCCCGCGCGGCGAGCCTCGGCGCTGACCATCGAGGCTGCTTCCTGCGCCAGTGCGGCCAGATCGACCGCGTCGGTGGCGCCCTTCCCTTCCACTATTCCGCTCATCGACCGAATGACCGACAGGAGATGCCGGCCCGCGGTCGCGATATCACCCGCGTAATTGGCATAATCGGATCGCAGCGGCCCGTCGGACCGGTCGACGATCTGGTCGGCCGCGGTGATGATGCGGTCGAGCGGCGACCGTAACGTCGCATCGATTCCATCCTCTTGGTCCGAAAGCGCGCCTTCATCCTCAAGCAGTTTGAGCGCAAATCCGGTAATTTCGCCCTCTTCTGCGCCTGTGACCGGCGTACCCGCGAACGCGACCGCTCTGCCGGTCCGCTTCAGCACCGCATCCTGAACGTCGAAAGTTTTTCCCGATGATAGAGCGTCGATCAGGGCCAGACTTCCGTCCGACGCGGGTTTCAGGGTCAGCACATCGGTCATCGGTCGCGGCAGCGTGGTCGCATCGACGTCCCACCGCCGAGCCAGATCTGGATCGATCGCAACCATCCGCACCCGCAGATCCACTTCCCAATCGGCCGATCGGATCGTGGTGAAGCGCGCTTCGCCCCGCGGGGTCGCGCGCCAATCTTCGACGGTGATCTCGACGCCACCCTCTTCGTCGGGGGCAACATGGACGCGCAATTCGAGGTCTTCGTTGACCGACGCGGCGATGATTGCCCGGCGAAGCGGTCGCCGCCGCTGGATCGCCTCGCGCACCACGGCGGCAAGTTGCGGGACGGCGATCGCTTCACCGAGCCGCGCCCCCGCCGCTGCCTGCAAGGCATACAGACCCTCGTCCGCCGCGACGAGCCGCCCGCGCGCGTCGGCTGCGCCTTTCAGCGGCAGTACGTCGTCATGGATCGGGCCCGGATCGTTCATCGCTCCGTTCTTAAGCGGAACGGGTTAATGCGTCGTCAACTGCGATTCTGCGCTAGCAGGGCGGCTATCGCTGCCTGCATCATCAGGATGCTCAGCGCGTCGGCGGGTCGGTCCACAATCAAGGCAACGACCGCGACGAGCATGTTCACCCGCCAAGCGACGCCCAGCCATCGCCAGTTCGACGTTACCGGGCGGCGGTGCGTTTCTCGATCGTAGATCCGCGCGAACATTCCCGCGGCAACGGCAATCGGAACGATCGGCCAACCGATATCGTCATATCCCATGACCGCGAGCCCCAGCATCACGAGGGCGGCGAACCAACCCGTGACCTGTCGCGCGACGGGGCCGAACGTTCTCATTCGCCGTGCCGCCAACTGAACCGCAAGCTGCGAGGGAAGAAGGCCGATCACGATCGCCGCCACCGCGATCCAGCGCCGGTCGAAGAGCATGGCCACGAACGCCGCCTGATAGCAGAGACAGGCGAGCGCAATCCCCGCCCAGGCCGGAATGCCCGTTCCCGCGAGCCGGTCGACGATCGCCCGTTCGATCGGCGCCAGCACGAAGCGCGTCACGACATCGCGGCGCGCCGCCCGCGCCGCGCTCGCCTGCCGCGCCTCGTAGGGTCCGATGTCGGCCCGGCGGCTGACCAGCAGCGGAGGGTCCTGCTCCGGCCCGACGGCATTCTCGATCGGAGCGCCCGACTGGACCAGGCGCCGTAACATCGTCGACACCAGATCCCAGTCCCCGGCCATCGCAGCGGTCGAGCGCACACGCTCGCCGCGAGTCAGGGCCAGGCCCGCCCATCGCCATTCAAGATCGATCCGCTCGAACCGCTCGCTCGCTGCCTCGTCCGGCAACGCCAGGATGACGTCCTCCGGTGCCTCGATCAGCAAAGCGAGGTGGCGCGGATCGGGGAGTACGCCGTCACCCAGCAGCACAAGCCGGTCCTCTGCCGCGAACCGCGTCGCGGCGTCGGCGGACTCCTCGGCCAGAAATACCGGTAGCCCTTCGCCCCGAAGGCGTTCGACCTGCGCCGCGATCGCGTTGTGCGGTCCCTCGCTGTACACCACGATCGGCGCGGCACCGGCGGCGACCAGCATCCGAACCTGAATGTCGAGCAAAGTCTGCCCGCCCAACGACACGAGCGCGTGGCGCCCCTCGCTGCTCTCGCCGTTGGCGCCCACGAGGGCACCGATCGATGATGACATATGCTTCCCCGCCACGTCGCCCATCATGGCCGTCCCGCGCGGCCGAAACTAGCCCCGATCCACGGGAAATGATCGCTTTATCACGCGCCCGATCCGCTTTAGTCTGGAGGACATGACTGGACATCCCCTGCGTGGCAAACTCGGCGACAAATCGCCTTCGGAAACTCCCGACGACACCGCGCGCGGCGAGCGGGAACACCCCGCCGAAGAAGCAGTCGCGCCGGCGGGCCACCCCGACAGCGATCCGCACGACCCCGTGGCCCCACCGACCGTGGACGGCCAGGATGAGGGGCGCGGAGAGATCTTCGTCCGGAAAGGCGCTGCGCGCGGCGCGGACGATACGCTCGAACTGACCGACGAGAATTATATCGCCGACGCCGAACCCGCCGCTCCACACGATTTCGACTTTGCCGACGATCACGAAGGCGAGCCGAGCCTGTCGGCTCCCTCACCCACGACCGACACGGATCCCCCGTTCGAGGCGAACATGGCGAACGAACCCTCACTAGCTCGTGGCGGGATGATGGATAGCGAGCTTCATCGGCCGACCGAATATTCGCCGGACGACGGGCACGAAGAAGATGACGTTGGTCAGGACGACCCGGCTTACGAAGACGACTTGTCCCAGGAACGATCGGAAGAAATCGAGCCCGACCCCAACGAAAACGATGTCGGAGGAAACGATCCCGTCGACTGGGATGCCGAACCGTATACGGCATCGTTCGACGAAACGCCGTCGACCCCGGCGGGCCGAATGCTGCTCGCCGGCATCCTCCTCGTTCTCGGCCTCGGCTGGATCGCGCTCGTCGGCTACGTCGCGGGAACCGAGATCGGCGCGACGCCCGACCTCGGCGCGCTCGCCACGCTTATCGCGATTGCCTGTGCACCCCTTATTCTCCTTGCGCTCGTCTGGATGATGTTCGGCCGTACGCGCCGCCGCGAGGCCGAAGCCTTCACGCGGCAGGTGGCGTTGATGCGCGCCGAAGCACAGGCGCTCGACCAGCGTCTCCACTCGATGAGCGCCAATCTTGGCGCCAACCGAAGCCGATTGGGCGAACTGGCGGGTGAGTTGGAAGGTCGCGCCGATCAGGCGACCGAACGGATGCGCACCGTGGCCGATGAACTCGAACATGGCGCCTCGCGTCTCGCGCAGCACGGCGTCACGCTCGACACCGCAGCGAACAATGCCCGCGCCGACATGACCGCGCTCGTCGAAACGCTCCCCGACGCCGAGCAGCGCATCCTGTCGCTGTCGCAAAGCCTGCAGGGCGCGGGATCGGGCGCGATCGAGGATATTCGCTCGCTCGAAGCCGCGATCGCCAGCCTGGGCGCGCGCACCAACGAGACCGAGAGCCGTATGCGCGAAGCCCGCGAAGGTCTGTCGGGCCAGCTCGACGAACTGGATCGCAGCGGCCAGAAGGCCATCGGACAGGTAGAAGCCGCCCAGCGGTCGACCGGTGAACTGGTCGACGGCCTACTCGCCCGCTCCGCCTCGACGCTGGAGCAGATCCGGGGCGGCATCGCGCAACAGGCCGGCGCGGTTCAGGAACTGCTCGAACAGGCTCGCGGCGGCATCGAACGATCGTCGAACGATGCGGCCAGTGCCCTCGCCGCGCGCGTTCGCGACGCCGACGGCGCGCTGACCCAGCTCGGGGAAAACGTGCGCGCCCGGGACGAGGAAACGCGCAAGCTGCTCGTGAACCTCGACTCCGGTTTGAGTTCGCTCGAGGAACGCTTCGCCCGCTTCTCGGACGATGGCGACGGCCGGGCACACGCCATCGGCACACAGCTCTCGCAAGTCCGTGAGCAGCTCGCCGCCACTCGTGCCGAAGCCCAGGAACAGGATGGCATGATCGAACGCCTCGCCACCCGCACCGGCGGGATGCGCGAAACGCTCAATGCCCTGTCCGCCTTCCTCAACCAGCAGCTGGCGGGTGATATCGGGGGTGCGCAGGACGGCATGGAACGACTGGTCTCGACCGGCGAAGTTCTCACGCCCCAACTGACCGACATCCGCGCCAATGCGACGCGGGCCCACGAGGCCCTCGACGCGACCGGCAGTCGGATCGAAGGGAGCCGTACCGCGCTCGCAGCCATGCTCGAACTAGTCGACCGCGGCGCGGGCGATGCCGAACAACGCCTCGCCGAACTGCAGCAGTCGATCGCGATCCTGCAGGAGGATGCGAAGAGCCTTTCGGAACAGACAGGGCCGCAATTGCTCGATGCGCTGACGAAGGTGCAGGACGCTTCGGCACGCGCCCGCGAGGCCGCGCGCGAAGCGATCGCGCAAGCCATTCCCGAAGCTGCGGAGAATCTCTCGAACGAAGCGCGAAGCCGGCTCGAGGCCGCCATCGCGGACGTCGTCGCCAATCAGCTCGAAGACGTCGGACGCGCCTCCGAACGCGCGGTCGAGGCGGCCCGCTCGGCGAGCGACCGGCTGTCGGCGCAGATGCTCTCGATCGGCCAGACCGCCAGCGCGCTCGAAAGCCACATGGCCGAAATCGAGGATGGCACGCGCGAAGGCCAGACCGAGCAGTTCGCCGCGCAGGTATCCCTCCTGATGGAATCGATGAACAGCGCCGCGATCGACGTTGAGAAGATCCTGTCGGACGAAGTCGACGACAAGAGTTGGGCGGCCTATCTGAAAGGCGAGCGCGGGGTCTTCACGCGAAAGGCGGTACGGCTGCTCTCGGCAGGCGAAGCCCGCGAGATTGGCTCGATCTACGACGATGATCCCGAGTTTCGCGGCGCGGTAAACCGCTTCATTCACGATTTCGAGGCAATGCTTCGCCGCGTGCTTGCCGAGCGCGACGGTGCGATCATCGGCGTCACGCTGATGTCCTCGGACATGGGCAAGCTCTATGCGGCGCTGGCGCAGGCGGTCGATCGCCGCGCTCGCTGAGCCGAAGAGCTAGAAGCGGGGGAAACCCAGCATGTCGGTCGTGACCCACCCATAGATGAGATTGGCGACGATCAGCGCGGTGAGCGGCAACGCGATCACCGCTGCCCGGACAAGATGCCGGGGCAGATCGAACCGGTGCGGCGCGCTTTCCGCCTGTCCGGGGATCAGTTCCTCTCCCATTTCCTGATCGGTCCGAACGCCGATCGGGAGGGTGACGAACGCGGCGAAGACGAACACCAGAAAGAAGATCGCAAGGATCGAGACGGGTTCCACGGACCGGTTCCTATCCGCCTACCGCCATCACTTCGACGATCGGCTTCTTGCCCGTCCAGGTGAAGGCGCAGCGGCGTACCGCGATCCGTACCTTTTCCAGCGCATCGTCGAGCTCGCGGCGCGGTTCGAACGCCTTGGCCGCGCTGTTGGCGAGGTCGGCAACAAAATCCTCGGCGTCGGATTCGACCGGCACACCCAGAGCGCGAACCTCGGGCTCGCCCGTCAGGCGTCCCTTCGCGTCTAGACCCAGAGCGACCGCAATCACGCCGTTGTGACCGATCTTGCGCCTCTTGTTCATCGTATCGCCGTCGGCCGGAAGGATCACGTCGCCGTCGAGGACGAGGCGACCGGTGCGCACATGATCGACCTTTTCAGGCTTTCCGGGAGCCAGTTTCACGACTTCGCCATTCACCTGATAGACGTTGTGCGGAATGCCGCTCGCCGCGCCGAGACGCGCCTGCTCGCGCATGTGCCGGTTCTCGCCATGAACGGGGATGAGGATATGGGGCCGGATCCAGTCGTACATCTGCCGCAGCTCGGGCCGTCCTGGATGACCAGACACGTGGACATGATGCTGCTTCTCGGTGACGATCTCGACTTCCAGGTCACTGAGATTGTTCATGATCCGGCCAATCGCCACTTCGTTGCCGGGAATCTGCTTGGACGAGAAGATGACCGTGTCCCCCTTCGCCAGCTTGATGTCGTGGTCTCCCCGCGCGATCCGGGCCAACGCCGCGCGCGGTTCGCCCTGTCCGCCCGTGCCGATGATCAGCACCTTGTTTCGCGGCAATTGCATCGCCTCGTTGAACCGGACGGGGCTGGGGAAATCCTGGAGGTATCCGCTCGACTGCGCGACGCGGAGGATCCGGTCGAGACTTCGCCCCGCGACGCAGACCGTCCGGCCCGTTTCGCGCGCGATCCGGCCAAGAGTTTCCAGCCTCGCGGCGTTGGATGCAAAGGTGGTCACGAAAACGCGTCCGCTGGCCGCGGCGATACTTTCTTTCAAGCCTTCGTAGACGCCCATTTCGCTGCCCGACGGGGCGTCGGTGAAGACATTGGTGCTATCGCAAACCAAGGCCAAGACCCCCTCGTCTCCGATCGCGGTCATCGCAACGTCGCCGGTCGGCGTGCCCAGCACGGGCGTTTCGTCGATCTTCCAATCCCCCGTGTGGAAGATCTTTCCGTAAGGGGTGTCGATCAGCACCCCGTTTCCTTCGGGGATCGAATGGGACAGCGCCACGAAGCGCACGTCGAAGGGGTCGAGCGCGATATGCCCGTCCCGATCGATATGGTTGATCTCGACCTGCCCGGTCAGCCCCTCTGCCTCCAGCTTTTCCTCGATCAACCGCGCCGTGAACGGCGTCGCGTAGAGCGGAACCTGCAATTCGTCGGCAAGATAGGGGATCGCGCCGATATGGTCCTCGTGCCCATGCGTCAGCACGATGCCGACCAGTTCGTCCTGACGCTCCTCGATGAACTCGAGATCGGGGAGGATCAGGTCGACGCCGGGATAATAGGGATCGGCGAACGTCAGGCCGAGATCGACCATCAGCCATTTGCCGCGGCATCCGTAGAGATTGACGTTCATGCCGATCTCGCCCGATCCACCGAGCGCCAGGAAAAGAAGTTCGTCGCCGGGTGTCATGTGCGGGTCGCCTGCTGGTGAAGTTGAATGAGGCCGCGAAGGGTGAGTTCGAAATCGACATGATCGAACAATCCGTCGATCTCGTCGAACAGGGCCGCCAGCCCGCCGGTCGCGATGACTTTGGCAGGTCGGCCGATTTCCGCGCGGGTGCGTGCGATCAGCCCCTCGATCATACTGACATAACCCCAATAGACGCCGATCAGCATCTGACCCGTCGTGGTGGTTCCGATCACGCTGTCGTCGGCGGGTCGCTCGATCGCGATACGGGGTAACTGGGCGGTCTTTCCGACCAACGCATCAAGACTGAGATTGACGCCGGGCGCGATGACGCCGCCCTTGTAGGCGCCTGAATAGTCGACGACGTCGAACGTCGTCGCCGTTCCGAAATCGATGATGATGAGATCGCCCTCGTGGGTCGCGTGCGCAGCGACGGCATTGAGCGCACGATCCGCGCCCAGGTTCTGCGGCTCGTCGACGTCGATCTCGAGCGGCCATTGCGCATCGCCCTGCCCCGCCACGATCAGATCGGTTTTAACGTAGCGCTGCGCCAGCATGTTGAGATTATGGATGGCACGCGGGACGACCGTTCCGACGATCATGGCGTTCACATCGTCGAACGACAGACCATCGAGCTCGAGAAGCTGCTTGAGCCAGACCGCATATTCATCGGCGGTCCGGCGCGGATCGGTGGCGATCCGCCATCGTGCCCGCACGTCCTCACCCTCGCAGAGAGCGAAGACGACATTGGTATTTCCGACATCGACGGCGAGCAGCATGGGCCCGCCTTACGCTCTCGACGTGCCGCTGGCGAGACTGACGTCTCCCGCGCGCACGATCAGCAACTCCTCGGGCGTTTCGAGCATCAGGGCGCCGCCGTCGTTGAGGCCCGCGAAAACGCCTTCGCGCGGCGAACCGCTCTCGTCGTGAACCGTCAGCGGCGTCCCGATCGGATGCCCGCGCTGCATCCATGCCATGACGATCGCGCTGGTCGGGGAGGACCGCCACGCCGCCAGCATGCGCGCGAACGAACCGGCGAGCAGCGGAGCGAACGCCTGCGGCGCCATCTTCACCCGCTCCGAGAGCGAGGCGGTGGTCTTGCCTTCGATGTCCGGGGCGGCGGCGAGATTGACGCCGAACCCTGCGACGACCCTGTTCCCCGACCGTTCAAGCAGGATGCCCGCCAGCTTGCCATCGCCGAGCATCAGGTCGTTCGGCCATTTGAGCATGAGGTCGGCGCCGGGCGCGGCCAGTTCCACTGCGTCGAGCAACGCAAGCCCCGCGACCAGCGACAGAGTCGCGGCCTTGGCATCGTCGCGTTCGAGTTCGACGAGGGTCGATCCGAAGAAGTTTCCGTCGAGCCCCTTCCAGTCGCGACCCTGTCGACCGCGGCCGGCATCCTGCCGTCGCGTGATCAGCCAGTCGCCTTCCGCGGCCGTGTCGCTGGCAAGCAGGTCGCTGTTGGTCGACCCGGTGACGTCGATGATGCGGATTCTACTCAGAACAGCGCCGCCGCTGCCCGGTTGGACCATTCACCTAGCGGTCCGATCAATAGGAAGCCCGCCGGCGATACGAACAGCGCGAGAAGCGCGATGATCGCGGCTTCCGCGCCCCTGAAGCTGGAGAGCCTCGCTTTAGCTTCGTCGAAGAACATGATCTTGACGATCTTGATGTAGTAGAACGCGCCGACGACCGCCCCCACCGCCGCCGCGGCCGCGAACGGGAACAGTCCGGCATCGACGGCCGCGGTGAAGACGAGAAGCTTGGGGTAGAAGCCCAGGAAAGGCGGGATGCCGGCGAGACTGAACATGAAAAAGAGCATCGCGAAGGCCATCGCCGGTTGATGAGTGGATAGACCCCGCAACCGTCCAATATCCTCGACCGGATTGCCCTGTTCGTCGGTCAGATTGAGAACCACGAGGAACGCGCCCAGCGTCATCGCGACATAGACCGCCAGGTAAAAAAGCACCGCACTCGCCCCTTCGGGCGTTCCGGCGGCGAGACCCACGAGGACGAAGCCGATATTGTTGATCGAGCTATAGGCCAGCAGGCGCTTGATGTTGGTCTGACCGTAGGCCGCGATGGCACCGAGGAAGATCGATGCCAGGGCTGCGAAGACGACGATCTGCCGCCACGCATCCACCGCCGGACCCAGTGCTTCGAAGCAGACTCGGACCGCAAGCAAGACGGCGGCGACCTTGGGTGCACTGGCGAAGAAAGTGGTGACCGGCGTCGGTGCTCCTTCGTAGACGTCGGGCGTCCACATGTGGAACGGCACGGCACTGATCTTGAACGCCAGTCCCGCCATCGTAAAAACGAGTCCGAACAGCAGCCCGAGCCCGAGTTCCTCGCGACCGAAGGCCGCGGCGATGCCGGGGAATGCGGTGGTGCCGGTAAAACCGTACACTAGACTGATGCCGTAGAGCAGGATCCCCGAGGCAAGCGCCCCGAGGACGAAATATTTGAGCCCCGCCTCGGCCGAACGCGCATCGGTGCGGCGATAGCTGGCAAGAATGTAGGCAGCCAGGCTGTTGAGCTCGAGTCCGACGTAGAGGGTAATGAGGTTGGTGGCCGAGACCATGACGCTCATGCCCACCGTGGCGAGCAGGATCAGCACCGGATATTCGGGCCCGTGCTCCTCCGCCTTTCCGAACCAACGGTCCGCGGCAAGGATCGCGACGATCGCGGAGGCATAGATGAGCACCTTGCCGTATACGGCGAAGGGGTCGGCGGACAGAAGTCCGAGGAACAAGGTCCCGCCGCTCGACGGTTCGGTCGTGAAGATGGCGGCAATCAACGCGGCGACGAGCAGCGCGATGGTCCCGAACGTGGTGATCTTCGTGGCCCGCGCACCCATCGTGGACGCGGTGAGCATCAGGATCGGCTCCCCGAAAATCAGGATCAGTTCGGGCAGGATGGCGGCGAAATTATAGTTCATTCGGTCTCACCCAATCGAGCCGCTGCGGCTTCCGCCGAGGGCGCTCCCGTGCCTTCGGTCGGACGCATGTCGAAATGCACCGCGCTCGGCTCGATCCGTTCGAGGAGATAGCCGACGTCGGCGCGCATGGGTTTGAGGAAACTTTCGGGATAGACGCCCATCCACAGGACGACGAGCGCGATCGGCAGAAGCAACGCCCATTCGCGCCGGTCGAGATCGACCAGTGTCGCCGCCTGTTCGGTCCGCGCGGCGCCATAGCAGATGCGCCAATAGAGCCAGAGCATGTAGCCCGCGCCGAGGATGATCCCCGTCGTCGCGACGACCGCGCCCCAGGTCGACATCTCGTACGTGCCGACCAGAGCGAGGAATTCCCCGACGAAGCCCGAGGTGCCCGGTAACCCGATCGACGCCATCGTGAACAGCAGGAACACGAGCGCATAGCCCGGCATGTTGTTCGCGAGCCCGCCGTACTTCGCGATCTCCTTGGTATGCATCCGATCGTAAATGACACCCACGCACAGGAACAACGCGCCCGAAACCAGGCCGTGGCTGAGCATGACGACCATCGCGCCCTCGATGCCCTGCCGATTGAAGGCGAACAGGCCGAAGGTCACGAACGCCATGTGCGCGACGGAGGAATAGGCGATGAGCTTCTTCATGTCCTTCTGCACCAGCGCCACGAGGCTGGTGTAGACGACTGCAATCCCGCTGAGGATGAAGACGAGCGGCACGAAGGTCGCGCTGGCGTCAGGGAACATCGGCAGGCTGAACCGGATGAAGCCGTATCCGCCCAATTTCAGCAGAACGCCCGCCAGAATGACCGACCCCGCGGTGGGCGCCTGCACGTGCGCGTCGGGAAGCCAGGTGTGGACCGGCCACATCGGCATCTTCACGGCGAAGCTGGCGAAGAAAGCGAGCCACAGCCACCACTGGACGCCCGCGGGAAAGTCCGCCTCCATCAAGGTCGGGATGTAGGTCGTACCCGTCTCGAGCACCATGTAGATGATCGCGATCAACATCAGAAGCGAGCCGAGCAGCGTGTACAGGAAGAACTTGTACGCCGCCTTGATCTTCTCCGCACCGCCCCAGATGCCGATGACGAGATACATCGGAATGAGGCCACCCTCGAAGAAGATGTAGAACAAGAGGAGGTCCTGCGCCGCGAACACACCGATGATCAGCGCCTCGATGAACAGGAAGGCGCTCATATATTCGGGGACACGATGCTGGATCGCGCGCCAGCTTGCCCCGATGCAGATCGGCATCAGGAAAACGCTCAACATGATCAGCATCAGCGCGATGCCGTCGATCCCGAGTGCCCACGCCGGTGCGAGAGGCGCGTCGCCGATCGACCAATATTCCTGGAACTGCCACCGCTCGCCGCCGATATCGAAGGCCAGCCACATGGCAATGCCGAGCGCCAGGTTGACGAGCGTCGCCAGCAACGCCGTCCAACGGGCTCCGTTCGCGCCCAAGAAGAGCACCATCACGCCCGCGATGGCCGGAATGGCGATCAGCGCCGAAAGAATGGGAAGCCCGTCCATCACTGACCCGCCCACCAGAAAGCCCAGCTCGCCGCGGCGATCAGACCCAGAAGCATGACCAACGCATAGCTGTAGAGATAGCCGGACTGCAGGCGCGTCGTCAGGCCGTTGCCCCAGTCGACGAGCCTCGCCGCGCCGTGCGGTCCGAAGCGGTCGATCGTCTGCTCGTCACCGCGGCGCCAGAAGAAGCGGCCGATGGCGAGCGAGGGCTTCACGAACATCGCATGATACAATTCGTCGAAATACCACTTGTGCTTGAGGAAGGTGAACAGCCCCCCGGTGCTGGCGACGACGCGCGAAGGTGCGGTTGGATCGCGCATGTAGTTGTTCCATGCCGTGTACAGACCGAGAAGCATCACGACCGCCGGCGACGCCTTCACCCAGAAGGGCACGTGATGCGCCGCTTCGACCAGTTCTTCGTTGTGGACCAGACTGCCGGCCCAGAATTCCGCGCCTTCCTCGACCCCGAAGAAGGGATAGTAAAAGGCGAAACCTGCCGCCACCGCGCCGATCGACAGGACGATCAGCGGCACCAGCATCGACCAGGGGCTTTCGTGCGGATGATAATCCGCAGTGCCGACCTGTCCGAGACCCGGCGCGACATCTTCGCTGTCGACATTCTCCTCGTGCGCCGGATCGTCGTGATCGGCGTCGTGGCTGGCGTGTGCGATATGCTCCGAACCGACCCACCGCGGCTTGCCGAAGAAGGTCAGGAAGATCAGACGCCAGCTGTAGAAGCTGGTCAATAGCGCGGCGGTGATCCCGACCACGAAGGCGAACCCGCCGGGCGCCGTGCCCGCCGCGAACGCGCTCTCGATGATGGCATCCTTTGAGAAGAAGCCCGCGAAGCCGAAATAGGTGCCCGGAATACCGACCCCGGTGATCGCCAGCGTACCCAGCATCATCGCCCAGAAGGTGATCGGAATCTCTTTCCGGAGCGCGCCGTAGTAACGCATGTCCTGTTCGTGATGCATCGCGTGGATCACGCTGCCCGCGCCGAGGAACAGCAACGCCTTGAAGAAGGCGTGCGTGAACAGGTGGAACATGGCCGCGCCGTACGCACCGACGCCAGCAGCGAAGAACATGTAGCCGAGCTGCGAACAGGTCGAATAGGCGATCACGCGCTTGATGTCGGTCTGGACGAGCGCGACCGTCGCCGCGAAGATCGCGGTCGCCGCCCCGACGTAGGTCACCATGTCGAGCGCGCCGGGCGCGACCTCGAACAAGGGCGACAGGCGGCACACCATAAACACGCCCGCTGTCACCATCGTCGCGGCATGGATAAGCGCCGAAACGGGCGTCGGCCCCTCCATCGCGTCGGGAAGCCAGGTGTGCAGCCCCAATTGCGCCGATTTGCCCATCGCACCGATGAACAGCAGCACGCAAATCAGCGTCAGCGTATCGACGTTCATGCCGGCGAACCCGACCGTCGACCCGACTTCGCCGGGCGCCGCCGCAAGGATCGCGGGAATGCTGACCGTGTTGAAGACGAGGAAGCAGGCAAAGATGCCGAGGCTGAAGCCGAAATCGCCGACGCGGTTGACCACGAACGCCTTGATCGCAGCGGCGTTGGCCGACGGCTTGTGATACCAGAAGCCGATCAGAAGGTAGCTGGCGAGGCCCACGCCTTCCCATCCGAAGAACATCTGCACTAAGCTGTCCGCGGTCACCAGCATCAGCATCGCGAAAGTGAACAGCGACAGATAGGCGAAGAAGCGGGGCTGCGAGGGATCTTCCTCCATGTAGCCCCAGCTGTAGAGGTGAACGAGGCTCGACACGGTCGTCACCACGACCAGCATCACGGCCGTCAGACTATCGACGCGCAACGCCCAATCGATCTGCATGTCGCCCGAATTGATCCAGTCGAGAACCGGAACGACGGCCGCCTCGTTCGCCCCCGATAGGAAGCCGAGGAAGATCGGCCAGCTCAACGCGCAGGCGATGAACAACGCGCCGGTGGTGATGACCTTCGCGGGCATCTTGCCCATGTATCGCCCGAAGAGTCCCGCCACGATCGCGGCGAGCAGCGGCAGAAAAACGATCAGCTGGATCGAAAGCGCCACGTCTCAGCCCTTCATCCGGTTGACGTCGTCGACCGCGATCGAACCGCGGCGACGGAAGAAGATGACGAGGATCGCGAGACCGATCGCGGCCTCGGCGGCGGCGACGGTCAGGACGAACATCGCGAACACCTGCCCCGTCAGATCACCCAGAAAGGCGCTGAACGCGACCAGATTGATATTCACCGACAGAAGGATGAGCTCGATCGCCATCAGCATCAGGATGATGTTGCGGCGATTGAGGAAGATGCCCAGCACGCCGATGGTGAACAGCACCGCAGCGACCGCGAGATAATGGCCCAGTCCGATCACAGCTCGACCCCCTCGCCTGTCTTCGGCTGCGTCATGCGGATCGCCTCCTTCGGATCACGACGGTTCTGGCGATCGACTTTCTGCGGTCGGGCATCGCCGCGCGACCGATGCGTCAGGACCACCGCGCCGATCAGCGCGACGAGCAGGATGAGCCCCGACAGTTCGAACGGAACGAGATAGCGCCCGTAGAGAAGCTCGCCGAACGCCACGATATTGCTCTGGCGCGTCGGCGGCGGCGCATCGGCGATGACCGGCCCCGCGCGGCTCGCCAGTACCGCGATCGACATTTCCGCAAGCAGCACGAGCGCGATCAAAAGCCCGATTGGCAGATTCTTCGTGAACCCGCTCCTCAGCCCCGCGAAATCGATGTCGAGCATCATGACGATGAACAGGAACAGGACCGCGACCGCGCCCACGTAGACGAGGATCACGAGGATCGCGATGAACTCCGCGCCCAGCAGGATCATGAGCCCCGCCGCGTTGAAGAAGGAGACGATCAGCCACAGCACCGAATGCACCGGATTGCGGGCGAACACGACCAGCAACGCCGACAGGATGGCGAGGCTCGCGAACAGGTAGAAGGCGAAAGGTCCGATCATTGATTCCCCGGTTTGGAGCGCGCCCTAGCGGTAGGGCGCATCGGCGGCAAGATTGGCGGCAATCGCCTGCTCCCACTTGTCGCCATTCTCAAGCAATTTGGCCTTGTCGTAATAGAGTTCCTCGCGGGTCTCGGTCGCGAATTCGAGGTTCGGCCCCTCGACCACGGCATCGACCGGACAGGCTTCCGCGCACAGCCCGCAATAGATGCACTTGACCATGTCGATGTCGTAGCGCGTCGTCCGGCGCGAATTGTCTTCGCGCGGCTCGGCCTCGATCGTGATCGCCTGCGCGGGGCAGATCGCCTCGCACAGCTTGCACGCGATGCACCGTTCCTCGCCGTTCGGATAGCGGCGCAGCGCATGTTCTCCGCGGAAACGCGGGCTCTGCGGCGTCTTCTCGTACGGATAGTTGATCGTCGCCTTGGGCTTGAAGAAATACTTCAGCGTCAGGGCGTGCGCCTTGAGAAATTCCCAGAGCGTGAACGATTTGAGCGCGTGGCCGATCACAGCAGGCCTCCGGTTTCGCGGGTCAGCATGAGATAGCCCGAGACGAGCATCACGAAGAAAATCGAGAGCGGCAGAAAGATCTTCCACCCCAGCCGCATCAGCTGGTCGTAGCGGTAACGCGGCACGGTCGCCTTCACCCACCCGAAGATGAAGAAGAAGATGCCGATCTTCAGAAACAGCCAGATGATCCCCGGCACGACATAGAGCGGCGCCCAGTCGATCGGGGGCAGGAATCCGCCCCAGAACAGAATCGCGTTCAAAGCGCACATCAACAGCACGTTGGCATATTCGCCGAGCCAGAAGAGCGCGAAGCTCATCGAGCTATATTCGGTCTGATGACCCGCCACGAGCTCGCTCTCCGCCTCGACCAGGTCGAACGGGGTGCGGAACGTCTCGGCCATCGAGGAGATGAGGAACACAACCGCCATCGGGAACAGCAGCGGGTTGAACCCGAAACCGTTGAGGAAACCCAGCACGTGGCCCGTCTGCGCGAGAACGATGCCGGTCAGGTTGAACGTCCCTGCCCACAGCACCACGGTGATGATCACGAACCCGAGGCTGACCTCGTAGCTGACCATCTGCGCGGCTGCGCGAAGCGCGGAAAAGAACGGATATTTGGAGTTGGACGCCCAACCGGCGATGATCACGCCATAAACACCGATCGACCCTACCGCGAGGATGTAGAGCAGCCCGATGTTGAGATCGGCGAGGACGACGCCGACGTCGAACGGCACCACCGCCCACACGAGAAGCGCGATCGTGAAGGTGATGATCGGCGCAACGAGGAAGAGTACCTTGTTGGCGCTCGAGGGGATGATCGTTTCCTTAAGGAACACTTTCAGACCATCGGCGAAGCTCTGCAGCAGCCCGAACGGCCCGACCACGTTCGGCCCCCGCCGAAGCGCCATCGCGGCCCAGATCTTGCGCTCGGCATAGATGACCATCGCTACCGCGAGCATCAGCGGCAACGCGATGACGAGGATGTGGATCGTGGTGCCGAGAAACCAGGCCCATCCTTCCTGCATCCCGGCGCTGCGAAACGAGGCGACCGCGCCTTCCGAGAAGAGGAAATAGATGCCGTTGCCGACACCCGGAAAAACGAGCGTGGCGAGCGCGACGAGGATCGCGGCGACGACCAGGAGGCCGAGAAGCGCAATCATTCCGCCGCCTCCGCGAAATCCTCGCCGTGCACCAGTTCGGCCGAGCAGCGGCGCATCGTCGGGCTCGCCCGGCAGATGGCATTGGTGAGGTAGTAATCGTCGATCGGATAACTCAGCGCGCCCTCGCCCTTCGCGGCAAGCGCGGGCGGATCGAACGGAAGGTCGATGATCGTGCCATCGTCGACGGCCAATTCGGGATGGTCCTGCTTCATCGCGGCGCGAAGCATGGCGAAAGTGTCGAACTTGAGCGGCTTGCCGGTCAGATCGCTGACCGCGCGAAAGATCGACCAGTCCTCACGTGCGTCGCCAGGCGCGAAACAGGCTTTCTCGCTGCGCTGAACGCGACCCTCGATATTCACATAAGTGCCGTGCTTCTCTGCCGGAGCGGCGCCCGGAAGGACGAGGTCAGCCATCTGCGCGCCCCTATCGCCGTGATGGCCGACATAGACCTTGAAGGCGCCCGCGAAGGCGTCCGCGGGCAACTCGTCGGCACCCAGCAGAAGCGCCAGTTTTGGCTTCGCATCGCGGATACCCGACAGTCCACCCGTTTGGTGAAAGCCGAGGAGAAGGCCGGCCATCCGGCTCGCCGCGGTATGGAGAAGGTTGTGCGTCGCGCCCAGCTTCTTGGCGAGCGCGAGTGCATCGCCCTGTCCGCCCGCGACAAGCGCGGCGGGACCCGCGATCAACACCGGGGCCGTGGCCGCCTTGAACGTTTCGGTGACGGCCTTGGGCAGCTTCGTCACCGAATGCAGATCCTCGCCCAGCCACTCGACGTCGTAGCCGAGGTCGACCTTGGGTCCGACCGCATAGATCTTCGCGCCGCGGCGGAAGGCCTTGCGGACACGGGTGTTCACCAGCGGCGCTTCCCACCGCAGATTGGTCCCGAACAGCAGAATCGCGCCCGCATTCTCGATGTCGGCGATGGGCGTCTGGAAGGCGACCGCGCCGAGGTTCGACACGTCGTAATCGAGCCCGGTCTGCCGACCTTCGAACAGCTTCCCGCGCTGCTGCGACAACAGTGTCTTGGCGGCATACATCGTCTCGGCATCGACCAGGTCGCCGGCGATGGCCGCGACCTTCGACTTGGCCTCGCCCAGCTTATCGGCGAAGAGCCGCAGCGCTTCCTGCCAGTCGGCGGCGCGCAGCTTGCCTTTCTCGCGGATCCACGGGCGGTCGAGGCGCCCGCGCACGAGCGCGTCGACATGGTGCCGTGCCTTGTCGGAAATCCATTCCTCGTTGACGTCGTCGTTGATCCGCGGGAGCACGCGCATCACCTGACGGAAGCGCACGTCGTAGCGGATGTTGCTGCCGACCGCGTCCATGACGTCGATGCCGGGTACCTTCTTCAGCTCCCAGGGCCGCGCCTCGAAGCTGTATGGCTTGCTCATCAGCGCGCCGACGGGACACAGGTCGTGGAGGTTGCCCGACAATTCGGACTGCAGCGCGGTTTCCAGATAGGTCGTGATCTGCGCATCTTCGCCGCGATAATACATGCCGAGTTCGGGCGCGCCCGCAACCTCGTCGGCGAAGCGCACGCAGCGGGTGCACTGGATGCAGCGGGTCATCGCCGTCTTGACGATCGGACCCATATACTTGTCTTCAACCGCGCGCTTGTTCTCGTCGAACCGCGTGTAGCCGCGGCCGTAGCTCATCGCCTGGTCCTGGAGATCGCATTCGCCGCCCTGGTCGCAGATCGGGCAGTCGAGCGGGTGGTTGATGAGGAGAAATTCCATCACCCCCTCGCGCGCCTTCTTCACCATCGGCGTATCGGTGCGGATCTCCTGCCCGTCGGCGGCGGGCAGCGCGCAGCTTGCCTGCGGCTTGGGCGGGCCGGGCTTCACCTCGACGAGGCACATTCGGCAATTGCCGGCAATCGACAGGCGCTCGTGATAGCAGAAACGGGGAATTTCCTTGCCCGCCAGCTCGCAGGCCTGGAGCACGGTGGCGCCATCGGGAACTTCGAGTTCGACGCCGTCGACAGTGACTAGGGGCATTCGAAAATCCGCTTGAGCTAGATCGGGGGCGCGGGGGGCCGCGCCGGCTTCGCGCCCCTACTGTAAGATAGGGCGGCAAAGTGCAACCCGTCCGGTCACCCGGACCGGGCGAAAATTACACTTTCCGGTCCCGATCGACCCGCCGGCTCAGCTACCCGCCAGATCGCCGTGCCGATAGCGCGTCCACAGGCCGTCCGCGACGACCTGCCGGATCATGGAAATCGGCACCGACATCTCGGCCTCGTCGCTCTTCAGACAGACCGAGAGGGTCGGAGCCAGCGCATCGAACGCTTCGCTCTCCGTGCCGGAACCGGGCAACCCGCGGAGCATCGCATCGGCGGCGGACAGGTTGCGATAGGTCAGGCAGTCGGCAAGCTCGGCCAGCACTATCGTATCGCGCTGACGGTGGACGTAGCGACGCTTGTCCCCCATCGCCTCGATGGCACCATCGACCAGCGCGACCGGCGTATCGGCGTAGCGAAGATAGGCTTCCTCGGCGAACAGGTTGCGCATGGTCGAATAGTTCGCCTGCATCCACATCTGGTCCTCGCGCGAATTCATCGCCTTGGAAATGCAGTTGCTCATGCTCCAGTCGCCCATCGCCTCCTTGGGATCGAGGGAAAGGGCCTTGAAATCGATATGATTGAAATCGCTATTGTCGAGAACCGCGTCGATGTCCTTGCGATTGCGGTTGTACATGCAGTTGGCGACGCGCTTCTGCATGTAGCGGGTGCGGCCCGCCTCGACCGTTTCTGCGGCCTGCTTGAAGCGGGTGCCGACGCGCTGTTCGTCGGGGACTGCCGCCACTTGCGCGGAAGCGGACGCGCCTACCCCCGCGGCGGTCACCATTGCTACGAACGCGAACAGCCATTTTTTCATTTTACCAATCCCCTCACTCACCGCTCATGAAAATCCGCCGACGTCCCATCGGCAACCTCGCCGCCCCTCAGTTCGACGCCACTGTGCCCGATGAATAGGCATGACGCGCCCACAGACCGTCGGCAATCAGCGCGCGGACCGTGTCGACCGACAGCGAGATGTTGTTGCCGTCCTCAAGGCAGGGGCCGAGATGAGGGATGACCGCCTCGATCGCCTCGGCCTCCTTCCTGGTGCCGGGCGTGGTCCGGACCAGCCTGTCCGTCTCGACCGGCGCACGGTGGACGACGCAATCCGCGAAGCCCGCGAGGATGCGCGCATCGTTGACCCCATCCATCTCCACAAAGGGCCGCGACGTCAGGAAAACTTCGTCGGCCTCTCCGATCGAAAACGGACGGCTCCGGTTTGCGACATAAGCGGCTTCGACCAGCATCTTGCGGATGCTCTCGGGCGAATAGCTGATCATCATACTCCGATATTGAACCGGCACGTTGTCCTCGCCGCATTTCTCCATGTCGAGGGCATGCCAAAGCTGATAGTTCGTGACACCCAGACCCGCGAGATCGATGTTCATGAAATCGCTGTGGCGCAGCAGCCGTTCGGACTGGTCCGAGTGGCGACGATACATACATTGCGCGATTTCGCGCTGGAACTGCCGCGCCACGTCGGGGTCGATCGCATCCGCGCTTCCCTTGAGCCGCGAGCTGTATTGCGCCTCGGCAGGTGTGGAGACGAAGATCGACAGGACTGCGATCGCGAGCAGAACGAGAAAGGAACTCTTCACTACTGATACTCCGGACGATCGCGAACGCCGCGACCTTTTATTCGGATACCGGTTGAAGTCCCGCGTCAGTACTTCCCCGCCCGAACGCGGGATCATACAGTCAATGCACTGATATTCAAATTGATTATGAAGCCGCGGCCATCGGATTGCATCCGATACGGGACCTAGTCCTTGCCTTCACTCTGCGGCGACGCGCTGTTCCCCGCGTTCGGCGATGCGGCGTTCGATCTCGGGGCGGAAATGCTTGATCAGCCCTTGGATCGGCCACGCCGCGGCGTCCCCCAGCGCGCAGATCGTGTGGCCCTCGACCTGCTTGGTGACGTCGTGGAGACGGTCGATCGCACCCACGTCGGCATCGCCCTCGACCAGCTTTTCCATCGTGCGCCACATCCATCCCGTGCCTTCGCGACAGGGCGTGCACTGGCCGCAGCTCTCGTGCTTGTAGAAATAGCTGATCCGGCTGATCGCCTTCACGATGTCGGTGGACTTGTCCATGACGATGACCGCCGCGGTGCCGAGGCCCGAACCCTGCTCCTTGAGGCCGTCGAAATCCATCGGACAGTCCATGATGTCCTTCGCGGGCACCAGCGGCACCGAGCTGCCCCCGGGAATGACCGCGAGCAGATTGTCCCATCCGCCCGTGATGCCGCCGCAATGCTTGTCGATCAGCTCGCGGAACGGGATGCTCATCGCTTCCTCGACCACGCAGGGCTTTTCGACGTGGCCCGAAATCTGGAAGAGCTTGGTGCCGTGATTGTTCTCGCGCCCGAACGACTTGAACCAGTCGGCACCGCGGCGAAGGATGGTCGGGACGACCGCAATCGATTCCACGTTGTTCACGGTTGTCGGGCAGCCGTAGAGGCCCGCGCCGGCGGGAAATGGGGGTTTCAGGCGCGGCTGGCCCTTCTTGCCCTCGAGGCTTTCGAGCATCGCGGTCTCTTCGCCGCAGATATAGGCCCCTGCCCCGCGGTGGAGGAACAGGTCGAAATCGACACCGGAGCCACAGGCGTTCTTGCCGATCAGCCCGGCCTCGTACGCCTCGTCGATCGCGCGCTGGAGCGCGATGGCTTCCTGGATATATTCGCCGCGAATGTAGATGTAGGCCGCTCGGGCGCGCATCGCGAAGCTGCTGACCAGCGCACCTTCGATCAGCTTGTGCGGATCGTGGCGGATGATCTCGCGGTCCTTGCACGAACCGGGCTCGGACTCGTCGGCGTTGATGACGAGGAAATTGGGGCGGCCGGGCGTCGGCTCCTTGGGCATGAAGCCCCACTTCACGCCGGTCGGAAAGCCCGCGCCGCCACGGCCACGCAGGCCGCTTGCCTTCACTTCCTCGATGATCGCATCGGGGTCGCGCTTCAGAAACGACTTGGTGTCGTCCCAGTCGCCGCGTGCCTGCGCGCCTTTCAGGAACGGGTCCTGATAGCCGTAGACGTTGGTGAAGATCCGGTCCTTGTCCTCGAGGCTGGTGATGCCGTTCATCACTTCTTCTCCAGCAGACGGGTGGCGCCGATATAGAGCAACGCGGCGAGCGCGAGGCCGATCAGCAACCCCAACGCGTTCTTGAGGATCGACCAGGCGATGACGACGGCCAGCACGGCGACGATGATCTTGAATACCGTCTGCATCAGAATGCCGCCCCTCCGGTCGCGATGAAGAATGCGGCGACCACCACGACCGCGATCAGTACGAACTTGATGATGCCGGTCACGAACTTCCAGACAAGGAAGGCGAGGACCAGCGCGATAAGGATCGTGACGATGTCCATCTACCACTGTCCCCGATAATCGTAATTGCGTTCGGCCATCTTCTTGAGGCTGGTCGGGCCGCCTTCGGGCACCGAAGCCTGGCGTCCGATCTGGCTGCCCGTCTTGGGCTGTTCGCCGCGGGCCAGCGCTTCGAGGATGGCCGTGGTCGTCTCGGCGGTCAGATCCTCGTAATTGTCGTCGTTGATCTGCATCATCGGCGCGTTGGCGCAGGTGCCGAGGCACTCGACTTCGGTCAGCGTGAACAGGCCGTCGTCGGTGGTATAGCCCTTTGTCATGCCCATCGCCTTGCAGGCATCGATGATGCTTTCGGCACCGCGGAGCATGCAGGGCGTCGTGCCGCACACCTGCACGTGATATTTCCCGACCGGCACGAGGTTGTACATCGTGTAGAAGCTGGCGACCTCCATCGCGCGCACCACCGGCTGGTTCACCGCGCGCGCGACGAACTCGATGACGGGCACGGGCAGCCAGCCCTGCGTATCGGTCATCCGCCCGACCTGCCGCTGGGCGAGATCCAGGAACGGCAACATCGCCGACGCCTCGCGCCCCGCCGGATATTTGGCGAGAATGGTCTCCGCGATCGGCGCGGACGTCTCGTCCCACGCAAAATCACCCCACTTGGCGCGCAGGTCCGGCGTATCTTCGGCGAAATGACGGAGGGCCATTAGCTTTGCTCTTCGCTCTCGTATCGATGAAGCGACAGTTTTGCGAAATAGACGGCGCCGAACAGCACGGCAACAATCTCAATTGAAGCGACAAAAACGACTTCGATGGGCGTCGAAGCATCGTAACTGCCGCCAAGTCCTCCAAGTGCAAACATGGCTCCCGCGACGAAAGAGGCACGGATAAGGTCGCGTCCTATCAGCCATCGACCAAGGATCATGCGCGCAATCAAAACCGCGATTCCGAGGACCACCAAAGACTGGAAAACTGCAAGTAGGATTTGTAAAGTCAAATTCACCGGTCACACTCCCCAAACACGACGTCGATTGCGCTCAGCACTGCCGTCGTATCCGCCAGCATGTGGCCCTTCATCATGAAGTCCATCGCCTGCAGGTGCGAGAACGCCGTCGGGCGGATCTTGCAGCGATAGGGTTTGTTCGTGCCGTCCGCGACGAGGTAGACGCCGAATTCGCCCTTGGGGCTTTCGGTCGCGACATAAACCTCCCCCGCGGGGACGTGATAACCTTCGGTGTAGAGCTTGAAGTGGTGGATGAGCGCTTCCATCGACTGCTTCATCTCGCCGCGCGAGGGCGGGAAGACCTTACGGTCGAGGCTGCCGATCGGGCCTTCAGGCATTTCCTTGAGGCACTGGCGGATGATGCGCGCCGACTGGCGGACTTCCTCGACGCGGACCATGAAGCGGTCGTAGCAATCGCCCTTGGTGCCGACAGGCACGTCGAAGTCCATGCGGTCGTAGACCTCGTAGGGCTGCGACTTGCGTAAATCCCACGCGATGCCGCTGGCCCGGATCATCGGTCCGCTGAAGCCCCACGCCAGCGCGTCTTCCTTGCCCACCACGCCGATATCGACGTTGCGCTGCTTGAAGATGCGGTTGTCGGCGACGAGGCTGATCGCGTCCTCGAACAGTTGGAGGCGGTTGTCGAGGAAGTCGCTAAAGTCGGCCAGCACGCTTTCGGGAATGTCCTGGTGCACCCCGCCGACGCGGAAATAGTTGGCGTGCATCCGCGCGCCGGAGACGGCTTCGTAGAATTGCGCGATATCCTCGCGCACTTCGAACAGCCACAGGTTGGGCGTCATCGCGCCGACGTCCATCACATGGCTGCCGAGGTTGAGCATGTGATTGAAGATGCGGGTCATTTCCGCCATCATCGTGCGGATGTACTGGGCGCGGATCGGGACCTCGAGCCCCATCAGTTTCTCGACCGCGAGCACGTAGCTGTGCTCCATGCACATCGGCGAGCAGTAATCGAGCCGGTCGAAGTAGGGCAAAGCCTGCGCGTAGGTCTTGTATTCGATCAGCTTCTCGGTGCCGCGGTGCAGCAGCCCGACATGCGGGTCGACCCGCTCGACGATCTCGCCGTCCAGCTCCATGATGAGACGCAGCACGCCGTGCGCGGCCGGATGCTGCGGGCCGAAGTTGATCGTGTAGTTGCTGACCGTCTCGTCGCCCGCGGTCGGGTCGGTCATGCTGTCGGCGCGCGTATGCTCGCGGATCAGCTTGTGATCGCCCGGCGCTCCCGCGACTTCGACGACCTTGATCTGGGGATCGCTCATAGGTCCTTGTCCGTCTTGCTCGCGCCGCCCTGCCCCTCGTGCGGCTCCACCGGCGCGTCCTCTCGGGTTTCCGGGTTCTCGACGTCGCTGTCGACACCGCCCGCATGATCGGCCTTCTCGGCGGCAGGATCGCGCGCTTCGTCTTCGGCCTTCTTGTTGGTCGGTGCACCCGCACCCGTGTCGGAGGTTTTCTCGGTCGTCTTGGGGTCCCCAGGCCCCGCCTTCGCGTCGACCTTGGGCGGCTCGCCATTGGCCTTCGCCGGGGTGGCGCCGCCGGGGGCCTGCCCCTCGGCCTTCTCGTCGCCAGGAAGGCGGTATTCGGGTCCTTCCCAGGGGCTGAGGAAATCGAAGGTACGGAAATCCTGGCTGAGGCTGACCGGCTCGTAGATCACGCGCTTCTCGGCTTCCGAATAGCGCATCTCGACGTGACCCGTCATCGGGAAGTCCTTGCGCAGCGGATGTCCCTCGAACCCGTAGTCTGTCAGGATGCGGCGCAGATCGGGGTTGCCCGCGAAATCGACGCCGTAGAGGTCGAACACCTCGCGCTCGAGCCAGCCCGCGACCGGCCACAGGTCCGTCACGCTCGGCACCGGCGTCATCTCGTCGGTCTTCACCTTGATGCGAAGCCGGTGGTTATGCGTGACGCTCAGGAGGTGATAATTCACCTCGAACCGCTCGGGCCGCTCGGGATAGTCGCAGCCCGCAATCTCCATGAGCTGCTGGTAGCCATGCTCGTCGCGCAGCGCGGTCAGCATGGGCACCAGCGCATCGCGCGCGACCGTCAGCGTCAGTTCGCCGACATGGTTCGTCTCGTCGAGGATGTGCTTGCCATGCGCGCGTCGCAGCCCCTCGAGAAAATCGGTGCGCTCGGCAATCTTCGGAACGGACAGGCTCACCGCTCGATCGTCCCTTCGCGGCGGATCTTCCGCTGCAGCTGCATGATGCCGTAGAGCAGGGCTTCGGCCGTCGGCGGGCAACCGGGAACGTAGATGTCCACCGGCACGATGCGATCGCAACCGCGCACGACGCTGTAGCTGTAATGGTAATAGCCGCCGCCGTTGGCGCAGCTGCCCATCGAGATGACGTAGCGCGGCTCCGACATCTGGTCGTAGACCTTGCGCAGCGCGGGAGCCATCTTGTTACACAGCGTTCCCGCCACGATCATCACGTCGCTCTGGCGCGGGCTCGCGCGCGGCGCGGCGCCGAACCGCTCGAGGTCGTAGCGAGGCATGTTGACGTGGATCATCTCGACCGCGCAGCAGGCGAGGCCGAAGGTCATCCACCACAGCGAGCCGGTCCGCGCCCAGGTGAACAGATCCTCGGTCGTGGTGACGAGAAAGCCCTTCTCGTCCAGCTCGGCCTGCATTTCCTTGAACTTGGCCTTGGTCGCCTCGTCGGGCTCGCCCACTTCCAGTCCCTGGATACGGGCGATGTCCTGCTCGGTCGGTTTGGGGGAATAGGTTACTCCCATTCGAGCGCTCCCTTCTGCCAGGCGTAGACGAGGCCGAGCGTCAACTCGACCAGGAAGATCATCATCGCGACCCAGGCCGCCCAGCCCAATCCGACGACCGTCACGGCCCAGGGAAACAGGAACGCGGCCTCCAGATCGAAGATGATGAACAGGATGGCGACGAGGTAGAAGCGCACGTCGAACTGGTCGCGGCTGTCCTCGAACGCGGGAAAGCCGCATTCATATTCGGACAGCTTCTGCGGATCGGGCTTGTGCGCGCCCGTCAGCCGGCTGACCCCCATCGGCAGGAACACGAACAGCGCCGACAGTCCCAACGCGATGGCGAGGAACAGGAGGATCGGCAGGTAATCGGCGGCAACATCGGCCAAGGGAACGGTCTCCGGATGAACTCGGTGCGGCTTTAGGACAGGAGGGCGGCGCGCCGCAACCGCCTAAAGGACCATTATCCGCTTACCGAAGCGCGTTGGCGACCAGCTTGTGCAGCTTGCTGTGCAGATCGCCGCTGGCGGCGAGATACTCGCGCTTGTCGTGCATCCGGTCCTGGCCGCGATAGTCAGTCACGAATCCCCCCGCCTCTCGCACCAGCAGCAGGCCCGCCGCCACGTCCCACAGATCCAGATCGTCTTCCCAGAAGCCGTCCATACGCCCAGCCGCGACCCAGGCGAAATCCAGCGTCGCCGCACCGAACCGGCGGATCGCGGAAACCTCGGGACCGATCGCACTGTAGATGCGGCTCCACCGCGCGATGTCGCCGCGGCCCCAGTGCGGCATGCCGGTGCCGATCAGCGCTTCATTCAGATTGCGCCGTGCCGACACCCGCAGTCGCTGGTCCTGCAACCAGGCGCCGCGACCCTTTTCGGCCCAGAAACTCTCGTCCGTCACCGGCTGATAGGTCAGCGCGTGGGTGATTTCCGGTTCCCCGTTGGGCTTCTTGTCCTCGACCGCGATCGAGAGGGCGAAGTGGGGAATGCCGTGGAGAAAGTTCGACGTGCCATCCAACGGATCGACGATCCAGCGCGGCTTGTCGGGATTGCCCTCGATCTCGCCCGCTTCCTCGACCAGCAGCCCCCAGTCGGGGCGCGCGTGCCGCAATTCCTCGACGATCGTCTGTTCGGCGCGCTTGTCGGCCATCGACACGAAGTCCGCCGGGCCCTTTTTCGAAACCTGGAGATGCTCGACCTCGCCGAAATCGCGGCGCAGGCGCGGCGCGGCCTTGCGCGCGGCGCGTTCCATGACGGTGATGAGACCGGAGTGGGAAACCATTGAACCTATCCTAAAAATGCATTCGTGCGATCATCGTCGGGCGCCCGGGCGGCGCTAAAGCCGGTGCCGCCCGTCCTGACGCGACCGAGCAAGGTAACTATCCGCTCGTCTCGTCGTCCATGATGAGCGGTGCGTCGCCCGGAACGTCGTCCTCGACAGGCGGGCTCGCGTCGGCCCGTCCCGCTGCGGTGGTGGCGAGGTTCTCCAGCGCGCGCGCGATCGTGTCGACGCGCTCGTCCTCGCCTTCGATCCCGTGGCGCGAGGCGAGCCAGACCGGGCTGTTGTAGGCGATCATCACCTTGCCGTCGGTGTCGCGATAGACCGCGATCTTCTGGGGCAGGTCGAGCGCCGCGCCGGGGGCGGCGCGCATCAGGTGTGTCCCCACTTCGGGCTTTCCGAAGATGAGCGTGACCGCCGGGCCGAGTTCGAGGTCGGCATAGCCGGCATTCATTTCGTGATCGACCCGCGCAACGACGGTGAAACCGTTATCCGTCAGCGCCGTTTCGAGCCGACCGACGGTCTCCACGACCGTCCCTTCGCTCTCGACCCGCTGGATGCCGTTGCCGAAGGCCGCGACCTCGCCGCCCGTGCTCTGCACGTCCTGATGCGCCGTCTCGGCGCGTCCCGCCTGCGCTTCGTCGGAAGACCATTGCTGGTCGCATCCGGCAAGCGCCAACAGAATCAGCGGAAGGGCGGCAAGACGCATCAGTCGGCGCGCTTCACGTAGGTGAACTCGCCGGTGTCGACGATCACGCGCGTTCCCGCGGTGATGTGCGGCGGCACCATGATCTTGACGCCATTGTCGAGCACGGCCGGCTTGTAGCTGGCGCTCGCCGTCTGGCCCTTCACGACCGCATCGGCCTCGACCACCTCGGCCTCGACATGCTGGGGAAGCTGGACGCTGATCGGGCGGTCCTCGTGGGTTTCGAGGATGACGTCCATCCCATCGTTGAGGAACGCCGCCTGATCGCCCAGCATGTCGCGCTGGACGATCGTCTGTTCGAACGTGTCCTTGTCCATGAAGGTCAGGTCATCGCCGTCGGCGAAGAGGAACTGAAAGTCCTTGGTGTCGAGCCGGACCTTGTCGACCGTCTCGGCGCTGCGGAAACGGACGTTGGTCTTGCGCCCATCCTCGATGTTCTTCAATTCGACCTGCATGTAGGCGCCGCCCTTTCCGGGCTGCGTATGCTGGATCTTCACGGCCTTCCACAGACCGTTTTCGTGGTCGAGAATGTTGCCGGGGCGGATATCGACCGCGTTCATCTTCATGAGAGTGACCTCAGTGGGTTGGGGATATGGCGCCCCGCCTAGCGGTCATCCTCCTCGCCCGCAAGAAGCGGATAGGGGTTGACCGGGCGTCCTTCCCACCAGCCTTCTTCCGGTTCCATGCGGTGAATGGCGAAATGGAGGTGCGGACCGTCCGGAGTGGCATTGCCGCTGTACCCCACGGTGCCGAGTTGCTGGCCGAGCGCGATGCGGTCGCCTTCTTCCAGCCCCGGCGCATATTCGTCGAGATGGGCGTAGTAATAGATCCAGCTCCTGTCGGCCGAGCGCACGTAGAGCGTCCTTCCGCCTCCGCCTTCGGAGAAGTAGATCTTTTCCAGGATGCCGGGAGCAGCGGCGACCACCGGAATCCCGGTATCGGCCATGATGTCGATCGCGTCGTGTCGCCTCGCGCCACCGGCGCGGGCCGCCGTGAAGGTGTCGACGAGCTGGTCGGGCGAAATGCCCGCGACCGGAACGGCGAGCCCGCGCGGCCCGATCTCTACCGAGCGCGCGCGTCGCAGGCCGGGGTCCAACTGGGGCGATACTTCGAGCGTGTCTCGATGATCGAGACCCTGTTCGGCAACCGAGCGGCGTTCACCGGTCGGCGTGTCGACCGCCGTAGGCGCGGCCTCGCGTTCGGGTGCTGCAGTAATGGCCCCCGACTTCACCGCGACCAGCCACCCCATCGAGGTGATGATCGCGGTGACGAGGGCAACGAGGACCGAGCGCATCGACTATTCGACGAATTCCGCCGCGAAGCCCGGCTCGAGCATGTAGGCGAGCTTGAGCACGTCCCAGTTGGTAAGGCGCAGACAGCCGTGCGACTGCGCGTAACCGATCGTCTGCGGCTCGCTTGTACCGTGAAGCCCGTAATTCTCCTTGGTCAGGTCGAGCCATGCGATCCCCACCGGCCCGTTCGGCCCCGGGGGCAGCATCTGCTCCTCCTCGCTGTCCGGCACGTCCCAGAACAGGTCGGGCTGGTAGCTGAAGGGCGGCAGGAAGGCGTAGGTCGTCACTTCCCAGTCGCCGATCGGCAGCGGATCGTTCTCGCTGCCGGTGGTAACGGGGAAGGTCGCGATCAGCGCATCCTCCGCATCGTAGACTTCGAGCACGCCCTCGCTTTCATCGACGAGGATCCGCTCGCCCTTCTTGCCCGTGGCGTTGACGTTCATGGCGTTGAACCAGTCGCGATATTCGCCGATCTTGGCGCCTTCATAGTCGCGGCTCGCCGGCAGCACGTTGGGAAGGGTCACGACCGATCCGATGCCGAACGGCTCGGTCGGATCGTTGAGCGACATGACCACGCCGGGGGTGGTGTGGAACCGCTCGGCCACTTCCTCGAGGAGATTGCGATAGTTGAGCCGTTCGAGCTCGGCCTGCTCCTCCGCGCTGTCCGGGAAATCGCGGACGAAGTTGCCGTCGACGATCGAACTGTCGATGCGCAATTGCTTGGTCGGCTCGCGCTGGTCGCGAAGAAGCGCCGTGCGCGTCGCGTCGTCCAGTTCGCCCGTGACGTCGAGGTCGTTGGCTTCCTGGAAGCCGCGCAACGCCTTGGTGAAATTGTCGCCGTCCATGCCGTCGATCACGCCGGGCGAGAACCCGGCCGCGTCGAGCAGCACCTGCGCGTGGAAGATGTTCCGGTCGATCTCGCCGGTCTTCTCGGCGGGAAGCTGGTTGATGCGCTGGCGCAAGGTGCCCTCGCCAGGCTGGCCCGACGAGGAGGAGGCCTGTCGATTGTCCATCGCATTGCCCGGGGCGGCGGCCGCCTCGGCATCCTGCGAGGGGGCGACGAGGGCGCCGCCGACGGCCAGGGCCATGGCGATGCTGAAGGCGGAGACGATTTCGGTACGCGGCATGATGTTACTCCCGGATGGTTCGTTACGGGGGCAACGCGCGTTTCGCCGCTTCTATCCCTCGCCCTGCAGCACCGAGTCGAATTCCGCTACCGCGGCAGCCACGTCGCTGGTGCTCCAGATCGCGTTGGACACGGCGAGGAAGTCCGCCCCGGCGGCGACCAGCGGCGCTGCATTGGCGGGCGTGATGCCCCCGATCGCGACGCACGGAAGCTCGAACAGGCTCGACCACCAGGACAGGATCGCGGGATCGGGCCGATGGTCGCTCGCCTTGGTCGTGCTGGGATGAAAGCTCCCGAAGGCGACATAATCGGCCCCCGCCTCGCCCGCTTCCATCGCGAGATGACGGCTGGCATGACAGGTGACCCCGATCTGCACCGACGGACCCAGTTCGGCGCGGGCGTCGCGCGCATCGCCGTCCCCCTGCCCCAGATGCACGCCGTCGGCGTCCAGTCGCCGGGCCATCGCGACATCGTCGTTGACGATGAAGGCAACGTCGGCCTCGGCACAGATGGCGCGCAGCGGCGCGGCGGCGCGGGCGAGATCGTGACTGTCCATTCCCTTCACGCGCAGCTGAAAGGCCGCGACCCGTTCATGATCCACCGCGTCGCGCAGACGCGCGGCGAAATCACCGCCGACGTCTTGCGGACTGATCAGATACAGATCGCACGGCGCGGTGCGCTCGGGCGGGGCGAAGCGGGAAAAATCGAAATCCTCGTTCATTGACACCTCATAACCATCGTCCGATGCTGCGGCCAATGCGAATCCTACTTCTTCTCGCCGCGCTGTCCGCGTCGCTCGCCGCCTGCGAAACCTTCGAGGACGAGCCGCTCGTCGACGGCCCCGTCCCCGCTGCGCAGGAAATCGCCGTTGCGCTGGGTCAACCGGTCTTCGTGGCACCGCGCCTCGTCGCCACGCCGATGCGGGTGCACGAGGATAGTCGCTGTCCGATCAACGCGCGGTGCGTGACTGCGGGAAGACTGATCCTCGAAACACGGATCGACGGACCCGGCTGGCGCGAAACGGTCTATCTGACGCTCGGTGAACCGGCGTGGGTGCGCGAACATTGGGTGACGCTGGTATCGGCCGAACCCGGACAGATGGCGGGGCAGTCCACGGCCCCCTCCGCCTATCGCTTCGCCTTTCAAGAGCGCGGCGCGCTCTAGCCTCAGCCGTTGCACACGCTCGCGGCGTAGATGTCGTCGATCGCCGCGCCCAAGGCCTTGTCGAACGCGCTATCGTCCATGTCGGCGCGCAGGTCCTGGAGCAATGCGCGGCTGAAACTGGCGATCATTCCGCGGTTGCGGCTCAATTTCTCGGTCGCTTCCTCGCGTGAATAGCCACCGGACAGCGCCACGACCCGCGCCACCGCGTGATGGCCGACCAGCGGCGCGAACATATCGTCCTCCACCGGCAGGCTGAGTTTCAGCATCACCCGCCGCCCCGGCTCGAGCGCGCCCAGCGCCGCCACCAGCTTGGTCATCAGCATGCGGTCCGCCTCGGCGCGACTGCGGCTCTTCAAACTCACCTCGGGCTCGACGATCGGCATCAGTCCCTTGTCGATGATCCGATTGGCGACCTCGAACTGCTGATCGACGATCGCGCCGATCCCGTCGTCGTGCGCTTCGTGAATGACGCTCCGCATCTTGGTACCGAAGATGCCGCGGGTGCGCGCGCGGTCGAGCATCCCGTCGAGGTCGGGCATCGACTTCATCATCTGGACGCCGCGATCGGTGTCCTCGAGACCCTTGTCGACCTTCAGGAACGGGACCACGCCGCGTTCCCACAGCAGCTGTGGGACCGGCTTGCCGTCGGCATCGCCGTCCATCGTCCGTTCGAACAGGATGGCGCCCAGCACCTTGCGGCCCGAAAAACTCGGCGCGGTCACGATCCGCTGGCGCATCTCGTGGATGCGGGCGAACATTTCCTCGTCGCTCGAATAGGCATCGGGCCCGACGCCATAGCCTTCCAGCGCCTTGGGGGTCGATCCGCCCGACTGGTCGAGCGCCGCGATGAACCCCGCGCCGCCGACGATCTGCGCCATCATCTTCGGATCGTGCATAACTGAATCACCCTCACTGCATACGTATGCGGCGCGGCGTAGCGAGCGGGAGGGCGAACCGCAATGCGGGTGAACGTTCACAGGAACCAACCCGCCCTTCGCCGCGCTGCTCACCCCATGACCGATCCCCGCTCCTTCGTTCATCGTCTCTGGCACCGTGCCCACCGCATCGACAGCTGGATGCTGTTCGGCTTCATCGTCGCCATCGTCGTGCTGACGGGGCTCGGCAAGCTGGCGAGCGAGATCCTCGAGGGCGACAGTTTCGCCTTCGATCGCGCGCTCGTCACCGGATTGCGGACCGCGACCGATCCGGCTCAGGCGATCGCGCCCGGCTGGGTCACCAGCGCGATGATCGACATCACCGCGATGGGCGGTGGGACCGTGCTGACCCTCGTCACCCTGTTCGCTGTCGGCTATCTCGCCGCACTAGGGCGGTATCGCATCGCCATGCTGGTCGCCGCGGTGATCGTGTCGGGCGCCATCGCGACCGACCTGTTGAAGATGTTCTTCGACCGCGCCCGCCCCGATCTCGTCCCGCACATGGTGGAGGTATCCTCGCGCAGCTTTCCCAGCGGTCATTCCATGAATTCGGCGCTGGTCTACCTGACGCTCGCCGCCCTTGTCGCGCGCACCCGCACCGATACGGGCGTGCGTATCTACCTGATGGGGGTCGCGCTATTGCTGACCTTCTTCGTGGGGGTCAGCCGCGTCTATCTGGGTGTCCACTGGCCGACCGACGTACTGGCCGGATGGGGCGTCGGCGCGCTCTGGGCCGCGCTCGCCTCGCTGGTCGCCAAGCGACTGCAGGAAAGACACGAGATCGAACCGGCCAGTGCGGGCGAGGAGATCGACTGAGCTAATGCCACAACTGCAGGGCGTGGAGCGCCTTTGCGACCTCCTCGTCGCCTTCGAGCCGCGCCAGGTTGCGCTCGAGGAGCTTCCAGCCGCGCCCGCGCAGCTTGGTCCACAGGTCCTGCACCCAGAAATGGCCCTTCCACACATCGTGGTCGAGCCGCATCTCGATCTCGGCCGGCGTCGCGAACAGAGCGATGCGGCCGTGCTTGCGGGCGTAGATCTTGCCGAAGCGGTATCCCTTGCACGCGAACCCCTGGCTGGGCGCTTCGATCAAGCTGGTGCGGTCCAGGAGGACCGGCCGTTCGGCGCCGAGCACGAAGCGGAAATTGCGGGCCGTCTGGGCCTTCAGGGCCTTGGTGTCCTGTTCGATCCAGGCACGCATCCACTGATGTTCGAGCGCCTCGATCGTGGCGTTGAGGTCAGCCATCCTTCTTCTCGATCGCCGACACCCCGGGCAGCTCGCGGCCTTCCATCCATTCGAGAAAGGCGCCGCCGGCGGTCGAGACGAAGGTGAAATCTTCCGCGACGCCTGCCTGGTTGAGTGCCGCGACCGTGTCGCCGCCGCCCGCCACGCTGACCAGCGAGCCTTCCTTCGTCAATGCCGCCGCCGTCCGCGCGAGGGCCACGGTGGCCGCGTCGAACGGCTCGGTCTCGAACGCGCCCAGCGGCCCGTTCCATACCAGGGTGCGGCACGTCTTGAGCACGTCGGCCAGCGCCTCGGTCGCCGATGCGCCGAGGTCGAGGATCATTTCGTCGGGGCCGACTTCGTGGACGTTGCAGGTCCGCATGCTGTCGGGGTTGGCCGCGAACTCCTTGGCGACCACCACGTCGTAGGGGAGGTGGATCGTGCAATCGGCCTTCAGCGCCGCGTCGAAAATCCCCTCGGCATCGGGGATCAGGTCCTTTTCCATCAGGCTCTTGCCGACATCGACCCCGCGCGAGGCGACGAAGGTATTGGCCATTCCGCCACCGATGATGAGGTGATCGACCTTTTCGACGAGATGCTCGAGTACCTGCAGCTTGGTCGAGACCTTCGCGCCGCCGACGACCGCGACGACTGGCCGCTCCGGGTCGCCCAATGCCTGTTCGAGCGCCGCCAGTTCGACTTCCATCGCGCGCCCGGCATAGGCGGGCAGATGATCGGCGATGCCAACGGTCGAGGCATGCGCACGGTGCGCGACCGAAAAGGCATCGCTGACAAAATAGTCGCCCAGCGCGGCCATCGCCTTAGCCAGTTCGGGATCGTTTTCGGTCTCGCCCTTGTGGAAGCGCGTGTTTTCCAGAATGCCGATCGCTCCGGGCAGCATGATCGAGACGGCACGGGCGGCCTCGTCGCCCTGGCAGTCCTCGACGTAGCGAACGCTGCGCCCCGTTAGCTCGCGCATGGGCTCGACCAATAGAGCGGTCGACATGGCCGGCTGCGGCGCGCCGTTGGGGCGGCGGAAATGCGACAGGAGGAGCACCTTGGCGCCCTTGTCCGACAGTTCGCAAATGGTCGGCAGATGCGCGCGCAGGCGCGTATCGTCGCTGACGTCGCCATCGTGCATCGGCACGTTGAGGTCGGCACGCACCAGCACGATCTTTCCGGTCAGATCGTCGGGCAGGTCGTCGAGCGTCTTGAAGGTCATCATTCGTTCCCCGGCGATTTCGCCACGATCAGATTAGTTTGCCCATCACACCGGCCGTGTCGATCATCCGGTTCGAGAAGCCCCATTCGTTGTCGTACCAGCTGACCACGCGGGCCAGCTTGCCTTCCATCACGCTGGTCTCGAGGCTGTCGACCGTGCTCGAGGCGGGATGGTGGTTGAAGTCGCTGCTGACGAGCGGTTCGTCGGTATAGTCGAGAACGCCCTTCATCGCGCCGTCGGCCGCGGCCTTGAGCGCGGCATTGAGTTCATCGGCATCCGTATCGCGCCCCGGTTGGAACACGAGGTCGATCAGGCTCACGTTGGGCGTCGGGACGCGCACCGAGCTGCCGTCGAGCTTGCCCTTCAGTTCGGGAAGAACGAGGCCGACGGCGCGCGCCGCGCCCGTCGTCGTCGGAATCATGTTGAGCGCCCCTGCCCGCGCTCTGCGCAGGTCGGAGTGCGTCTGGTCGAGAATACGCTGATCGTTGGTGTAGCTATGCACCGTGGTCATGAAGCCGCGTTCGATCCCGACGGTGTCGTGCAGAACCTTCGCTACGGGGGCGAGACAGTTGGTCGTGCAGCTGGCGTTCGACACGATGATGTCGTCCGCGGTCAGCGTATCGTGGTTGACCCCATAGACGATCGTCTTGGTGACGTTCTTCGCCGGCGCGCTGATCAGCACGCGCTTCGCTCCCGCCTCGATGTGCGGCATGGCGGCCTCGTGACTCTGGAACGCGCCCGTGCATTCCAGCACGATGTCGATGCCCATGTCCTTGTGCGGGTGATTGGACGGATCGCGGTCCGCGACCATCTGGATGACGTGCCCGTCGACCGTCATGGTCCGCTCGCCCTCGCCGACCTTGTCGCCGACCTCGACCGTTTTGTTGAGACGCCCGTGTGTGCTGTCGTAGCGGAACAGCATCGCATTATGCTCGGTGTCGGTGAGGTCGTTGATGGCGACGAGTTCGAGATCGTGATCGTCGCGCTCGAGGATCGCCCGCGCGACGAGGCGGCCGATGCGCCCGAAACCGTTGATCGCGACTCTAGTCATTCTTCAGATGCTCCATGATCTTCTTGCTGATGGCTTCGGGAGTGAAGCCGAACTTGTCGAACAGGTCGGGCGCCGGCGCGCTGGCGCCGAACCGGTCGAGGCCGATGTTGAGCCCGTTCTTCATCGTGATGTCGGACCAGCCGAACGTCGTGCCCGCTTCGATGGATACGCGCAGGATTTCCGACGGATCGACATCGGGCAGCAGGTCCTCGCGGTAGCCCGCGTCCTGATCCATGAACTTTTCCCAGCTCGGCATCGAGACGACGTCCGCCCCGACCCCCTCATTCTCCAGCCGCTCGGCGGTTTCGAGCGCGAGGTGCACCTCGCTGCCCGTCGCGATCAGGATGACGCGGCGGTCCTTGCCGGCCGTCTTCAGGCGATAGGCGCCCTTGGCGGTGAGATTGTCGCCAACACGCTCGGTCCGCACCGCGGGCAGCCCCTGCCGCGACAGCGCGAGCAGGCTCGGCCCCTCGCCCGCCAGCGCGTCGGCCCAGGCTTCCGCCGTCTCGACCGCGTCGGCAGGACGATAGACGGTGAGCCCCGGCATCGCCCGCAGGCTCTGCAAATGCTCGACCGGCTGATGCGTGGGTCCGTCCTCGCCCAAGCCGATGCTGTCGTGGGTCATGACGTGGACGACCTTGGCCCCCATCAACGAACCCAGCCGGATCGCCGGACGCGAATAGTCGGCAAAAACGAGGAAGGTGCCGCCATAGGGCATCACCCCGCCGTGCAGGGCCATCCCGTTCATCGCCGCGGCCATGCCGAATTCGCGGATGCCGTAGTAGATATAGCGCCCGCCATAGTTGGATGCGGTCAGCGGTTCGATTCCGCCGGCCTTGGTATTGTTCGATCCGGTGAGGTCTGCGGACCCGCCGATGGTCGCGGGCACCGCCTCGTTGATCGCGTCGAGAACGATCTGGCTCGCCTTGCGGGTCGCCATCTTCTCGCCCTTGGCGACCAGGTCGTCGAGCAGCCCGGACAGCCAGTCCTGATCGTGCTTGCCCGCGATGCGGCGTTCGAATTCCTCGCTCTTGTCGCTCGCTGCCAGGCGATCTTTCCACGACTTGTGAAGTTCGGCGCCCTGCCGTCCGAGCGCGCGCCACGCGTCCCTGACGTCGGCGGGGATATCGAAGGGCTCGGCGTTCCAGCCGAGTTCCTCGCGTGCCGCCGCAATCTCTTCCTCGCCAAGCGGCGCGCCGTGAGTCGCGGCAGTGCCCTGCTTGGTGGGGGCGCCGTAGCCGATGGTGGTGCGGCAGCGAATGATGCTCGGCTTGTCGCTACCCTTCGCCTCGGCGATGGCCTTGGACACGCTGTCCGCGTCCAACCCGTCGCAGCGGTGCGTCGACCAGCCCATCGCCTCGTGCCGCTTAAGCACGTCCTCGGTCCGGGACAGATCGGTGGAGCCGTCGATGGTGATCTCGTTATCGTCCCATAGCACGATCAGCCGTCCGAGCTGCAGATGTCCGGCAAGCCCAGCGGCTTCGTGGTTCACCCCTTCCATCAGGCACCCGTCGCCGGCGATCACATAGGTGTGGTGATCGACCAGATCGTCGCCATAGATCGCATTGAGGTGCCGCTCGGCGATCGCCATGCCGACCGCGGTCGCAAGGCCCTGCCCGAGCGGCCCCGTGGTCGTCTCGACCCCATCGAGCATGAAATTCTCGGGATGGCCCGCGCACGGGCTGCCCAACTGGCGGAAATTCCGGATTTCCTCCATTGTCGGATGGGCATATCCGGTCAGGTGAAGCAAGGCGTAGGCCAGCATCGAGCCATGGCCCGCCGACAGGACGAACCGGTCGCGATCGGGCCAATGCGGGTCGCTGGGGTCGTGCTTCAGGTGATCGGCGTACAGCGCCACGGCCGCATCGGCCATGCCCATCGGCATGCCGGGATGGCCAGAATTAGCGGCTTGCACCGCGTCCATCGACAGGGCGCGAATGGCATTGGCTAGGCGGCGCTTGGTCGGCATGCCGGCTCCTCGTTGGGTGGGGCGATGCAGATGCGCATCGCAAGGCTCGAAACTGGAGCCCGCTATTGTATGCCCGCAGCGGCAGCGTCAACACCTCGCCCACCGTCGGCCCGTCGCACACGGTCTTGCGGGCTTGATACGCGTCGGATAGCGCAGATGGTCATGGCCGAAACGACCTTCGAGGACGAACTGAGCCGCGCCGAAGCCGCGCTGGACCGGATTCGCCGAGCGCTCGACGAACGGCCCGACCGCGAGCAGGCGCTTCGGCGCGAAATGACCGCCGTTCTGGCCGATCTCGACGCACTGATCGCGGCGGCGGATACGCCCCGATGAGCGAGGTCGTGCTTCGCATCAACGGCCGCGACTACCGCGTCCGTGCGCGCGACGGCGAGGAAGACAAGCTCGTCCGCGCGGGCGAGATCGTCGAGGAACGCTGCGAAAAGGCGCGGGCCGCGATGGGCACCCTGTCGGACACCAGCCTCTATTTCTACGCCGCGCTGATGCTGGCCGACGAGATGGTCGACGATGAACCCTCGTCCCCGACCGCCATGACCCCGGCCGACGAGTCCGCTTCTTCCGAAGCCCGCTCCCGCGTTGCCGCCCTCGCCGACCGGTTGGAGTCGCTGGCCGCGCGGCTCGAAGACGATCGAAACGGCGCGGACGGTTGAGCTTGGGCTTCCCGCACCCTACATCGTTCATGACGGGTACTGCCTGGCACGAGCATTCGACTATCCCTGAGGCTAACTACATCCTAGGGAGCCGTCCCTACCCGGGCCGTGGCCTGGGATATATGGCGCCCACCTGACGTTCTGGCGTCAGAGGATACAGAGGCAACGACCGAGGTGGTCCCGTCACCCATGACCCAATTATGACCGTGCGTAACCCCGACAAGCACGACGTCCGCGCCGACATGCGGCGCCGTCGGCGCGAATTCGTCTCCTCGCTCGAACCGCGCGCCCGCGCCGCGCTCGAGGAGCAGTTGGCCGAACTCCTGAGTCCGCTGATCGCGAGCGCCCATGTGGTCGGTGCCTATTGCCCCATCGGCGGAGAGATTTCGCCCGTCCCGGCGATCGCACGGGCGCGGCGACTGGGCCGCACGATCGTCTATCCCGCGTTCGAGGGAGACGAGGACTGCTTCACCTTCCGCGCGGGCGAACCTGCCATTCCCGGCCCCCACCGCATTCCCCAGCCCGGCCCCGAATGCGCCGAAACCAAGCCGGACCTCGTCCTCGTTCCACTGGTCGCGGTCGGCAACGGCGGCATTCGCATCGGGCAAGGCAAGGGTCATTTCGACCGCGTGCTGCCCACGCTTCAGGGAGCGACCTTCTGCGGCATCGGGTGGCAGATGCAGCGCCTCGATCGCGACATTCCGGCCGAGGACTGGGACGTGCCGCTCGACCTGTTCGTCAGCCCACGCGGGATCGAGGATTTCCGATGAAAAACGAAGATGATCCGCACGAGCCCAAGTCGCGAGTCATCGTCGGGGTGGCGGCGATCTGTCTGTGGATCGTCGCCTGGTCGGTGCTGGTGGTGAGCGCCGCACCGACGATCGAGGGATGGCCCACGCTCGTCCAGATGCTCTTCTATCTGATCGCGGGCCTTGGATGGATCGTGCCGCTCAAGCCCGCGCTTCGCTGGATGGAAACGGGCCGCTGGAACTAGATTTTCGGTGAGGACCGCGCGCCTGGAAAATGGCGCGAGTGACGGGACTCGAACCCGCGACCTCCGGCGTGACAGGCCGGCGCTCTAACCAACTGAGCTACACCCGCTGATGCGTGGTGGCGGCGAACTATGACAGGGCAACAAGGCTGTCAACCGATAAGGAGGGCGACCGGCCCGATTTTCTCAACTTCGTTCGTCGTCGTCCTCGCCGACATGCGTCAAGGTGCCGTGTTCGAACAGGAATCCCGCGATATCGGGCGTCCCCGCGGCGGCGATCACGGTCTTGATGATGATCAGCAACGGCACCGCGAGCAGCGCCCCGACCACGCCCCAGATCCATGCCCAGAAGCTCAGCGAGATCAGGATTAGCAGCGGCGAGACTTGCACCCGTCGCCCGACCACCATGGGCGTGACGACATTGGCCTCGATCGTGTGGAACAGGACGAAGATGAGCGGAGGCAGCAACGCCGCCCACGGATCGGCGAACGCCATCAGCCCGCCGACCGCCAGCAGGATCGTGGCTCCGATCGGGCCGAGGTAGGGGATGAAGTTGGTCACGGCCACGATGCCGCCCCACATGATCGGGCTGTCCATGCCGATGGCCCACAGCGCCAGCGCGGTCACGATCCCCAGCGCGACGTTGATGAAGGTGATGGTGCCGATGTACGTCGAGGTCGCATCGACGACCTGCCCGATCACCCGCGCCGTCGTCAGCGCGCCTTCGAAACTGCCGCGGGAGGTGATCGTCCGCTCGCGCATCGCGGTCCAGCGCGACAGGAAGAAGAAGATCACCAGCATCCCATAGAACATCTGGATGAGCGCGATGGGCGCGGAGGTGGCGAACAGGTCGAGCACCGAATCGGGCGTCGTGATCGCCACGGCCGTCGTCCCCTCGTTGACCGCCATGTCCGAAATGGCGTCCTCGATGAACGCTTCCAGTTCGGCATAATATTGGAGGATCGGCGCGACCGTCTCCTGGATGCGGTCGATCCGCTCGGGAATGAGCGCGAAATAGTCGATCGCGGGCAACACGATCGAGGCGATCACGAAACTGGCGAACAGGATGAACATGATGAGGCTGGCGATCGAGGCGAGCGCACTCGGCAGCCCGCGCCGTTCGAACCATTCGAGTAGCGGCACCAGTGCGATCGCGATCACCAGCGCGGCGGCCGTGGGCAGGAAGAATTCCTCCCCCGCCGACAAGGCGAAGGGCAGCGCGAGGATGAAGGTCATCCCCATGAAAAGCGCCACCGCGGCCAGCAGCCGGACGCGCTTCACCTCGAGCGTATGGCTGTCCTGCAGCTCGATATGTTCGTCGGGAAGCGGGCTCGCCATCGCGGCAGCGTAGCGGGGCCGGGAATGGCGGGGAAGAGGACTTCGCGCTTGACCCGCGACGCCGTCCCATCGCGCCGGTAGCGCGGCGCTGCACTCCCCCCGGCAGAGCCCCGATGCTGGTACCTCCGGCCGGACTCGAACCGGCACTTCGTGAGAAAATCGATTTTGAGTCGATCGCGTCTACCAATTCCGCCACGGAGGCAAACACCAGCGAAGGCGCGCCCTACCCCACGCGCCCGGCCCCCGCAAGCATCGCCCGCGCGGATCGGCGAGCGCGCGAGGGAACGCCTTTCGCCCTTCCGGCATTCACCTCATCGAACCGCAGCATCTCCGCCGCGACTGTCAGGGAAGGTTTCGCGTCATGGACAATACCCTCATCGTCATTCTCATCATCGTCGCGCTGGTCGTGGTCGGCCTGTTCGTCCTCAACATGCGCAAGCAGCATACCGACAAGCTTCGTGACCAGTTCGGCGAGGAATATGATCGCACCGTCGATCGGTCCGATTCGCGCCACGCTGCCGAACAGTCGCTCGAGGAACGCCAGCAACGCGTCGAGAAATACGACATTCGGCCCCTCACCATGGCGCAGCGCGATCGCTACGTCGGTACGTGGGACGACGTGCAGAAGGAATTCGTCGACCATCCCGACAATGCAATGAATCGCGCTCACACGCTCATCGACGACGTGATGCGCGACAAGGGTTATCCGATCGACGATTTCGAACATCAGTACGAGGATCTGTCGGTCAATCACCCCGTCGTGGTGAAGGAGTATCGCGCCGGCCACGACATCGTCTCGCGGCACCAGGACGGCGATGCCACGACCGAGGAGATGCGCCGCGGCATGATCCACTATCGCACCCTGTTCGACGAACTCATGCGCGATGCCGACGACGGTTCGGCGAATCGTGACGGTCCGATGGGCGACCGGGATCGCGACGGCACGCCCAACGCGCTCGATGCCCGGGACGAAGCCAGCGACCGCAACCGCGGTCCGCTCGGCGATCGCGATGGAGACGGCATGCCCAATGCTGCGGATACGCGGGACGACCGACCCGTCGCCCCGCCGCCCAGCAGTCCGCCGCGGCGCTAGTTCCGCGGGGGCTGGTGCCGATAGCTGAGCGCTTCCGCGATGTGGATGCGCCCGATCGTCGCTGCCCCCGCCAGATCGGCGATCGTCCGCGCCACGCGCAACACCCGGTGATAGCCGCGCGCCGATAGGCGCATCGCTGCCGCCGCATCGCTCAATAGCCGCGCACCCGCCTCGTCGGGTGTCGCGTGCGTTTCGAGCAGGGCGCCGTCCGCCTCCGCGTTCGTCCGCACTTCGCCCCCGTAGCGCTCGGCCTGCACGTCCCGCGCGGCCGCGACCCGCGCGGCGACCTCCGCGCTTCCCTCGGCCGGTGTCGGCAGCGTGAGATCGGCCGCGCTGACCGCCCCGACCTCGACGTGCAGGTCGATGCGATCCATCAGCGGTCCCGAAACCTTCGCCTGATAGTCCGCCGCGCAGCGCGGCGCCCTGGCACACGCCAGCGCCGGATCGCCCAGATGCCCGCACCGGCAGGGGTTCATCGCCGCCACCAGCTGCACCCGCGCGGGAAAGGTCAGATGCGCGTTGGCCCGCGCCACGCTGACGGTCCCCGTCTCCAGCGGCTGGCGCAGCGAATCGAGCACGCCGCGCTGGAATTCCGGAAGTTCGTCGAGAAACAGCACGCCGAGATGCGCGAGGCTGATTTCGCCGGGTTTGACCTTGAGCCCCCCGCCGACCAGCGCGGGCATGCTCGCCGAATGGTGCGGATCGCGGAACGGCCGCCGCCGCTTCAACCGTCCGCCCTCCAGCGTGCCCGCCACGCTCGCGATCATCGAGACTTCGAGCGCCTCGGACGGCGACAGCGGCGGCAGGATGGAGGGCAGACAGGCCGCCAGCATGGACTTGCCCGACCCCGGCGGCCCGCTCATCAGCAGATTGTGCCCACCCGCCGCCGCGATCTCGAGCGCGCGCTTGGGGGTTTCCTGCCCCTTTACCTGTCTGAGGTCGGGTCCGGACCCCAGGGCCTCGGGCTCCCCCGCTTCCGGAGGCCGGATGACGCTCGTTCCCTTGAAGTGCCCCAGCAGCGCCAGCAGATCGCTCGCCGCCACCACCTCGACGTCCCCCGCCCAGGCCGCCTCGCTTCCCTGGCTCTGCGGACAGATCAGCCCCTTGTCGCTCCCCGCCGCATGCATCGCCGCCAGCAGCACGCCCGGCGACGCCGCCACTCGTCCGTCGAGCCCCAGCTCGCCGACCGCGACATAGTGCGACAGCATCTCGGCATCGATCACGCCCATCGTCGCCAGCAGACCCAACGCGATCGGCAGGTCGAAATGCGACCCTTCCTTGGGCAGGTCGGCGGGCGACAGGTTCACCGTCACCCGTTTGGGCGGCAGCGACAGGCCCACCGCCGACAGCGCGCTCCGCACCCGTTCGCGGCTCTCCGCCACGGCCTTGTCGGGCAGGCCGACGATGACGAAATTGGGGATGCCGGCCGACAGCTGGACCTGGCATTCGACCCCGCGCGCCTCCAAACCCAGATAGGCGACCGTATCGACGATCGCGACCATCAGGCCCCGCCCCGCACTTGCATCACTCGATCACGCAAAAGTCCCCCTGGCTCGGCGGAGCGAACCTATCGTGACCGTTGCGCAATGAAAAGCACGCAGCTTGTCGAAACGCTCTTGAGCGAGGCGCCCTCGCTTCCCATTTGAGAAGGATGGCGGCACGGCGGAAGAAATGGTTGGATCACGAGCCGGCGCGAACCATCGTGTTCGCGGTCGGGGTCATCACCGTTCTGGTCTCGCCGATCGTCGGCGCGATCCCCGGTCCCGGCGGCGTCTTCGTGTTCGCGTTCGGCCTCGCTCTGTGCCTGCGCACCAGTCGCTGGGCACGGCGGCAATATGTCCGCTTCAAACGCTGGCAGCCCGAAGCCGGACGCTGGGCCGACTGGGGCCTGCGCCGCAAATCGGCCCGCCGCCGCGCCAAGCTGCGCGAAAAGGGCGAGGATGTTCAGGACGCGTCCCGCGTCGGGCACCAAGAAACCCAGTCGTGAGCGGTTTGACTTTGCGCGTGGAAGACAGTAATGCCGCGCGCAACGGAAGGCCGCCGCAGCGCGGCCCTTTTCTTTTTAATCGCAAACCCAAGGATTTGAGCGATGAAACGCACGTTCCAGCCGAGCAACCTCGTCCGCAAGCGCCGCCACGGCTTCCGCACCCGCATGGCCGACGCCAACGGTCGCAAGGTGCTGGCCCGCCGCCGCGCCAAGGGCCGCAAGAAGCTTTCGGCCTAAACCTGCGTACCGTCCGCGCCCGCCGCGATTTTCTCGCGGCCAACGCGGGCAAGCGAGTCGCGACTCCCGGCTTCGTGCTGCTGGTTCGGACTCGCGATGACGGCGATCCCGCCAAGCGCGTCGGCTTCACGGTCAGCCGCAAGGTCGGGAATGCCGTCGTCCGCAACCGCATGAAACGCCGCCTTCGCGAATTGGCGCGAGCGCTTCTTCCCGAGCATGGGAAGACCGGCGCGGATCACATCATCATCGCACGCCAGCGCGGGGTCGAGCGTGATTTCGCACTGCTTCGCGATGAACTCGCCAAGGCTCTGGTACGGGCGACCGGCGAATGATCGCAAAGGCCCTCATCCTAATCGCGAAGGGTTGGCAAAAGGGCCCTTCCGCGGTTCTGCCGCCATCCTGCCGCTTCCAGCCTTCCTGCTCGGCCTATGCGATCACCGCCTGGACGCGCTATGGGGCCTTGAAAGGCAGCTGGCTTGCCGCCAAACGCATTGCACGCTGTCATCCGTGGGGGGGACAGGGTCATGATCCGGTCCCGTAGACAAGGCGAACTCAAGTGAACGACAGCCGCAACCTGATGCTCGCCATCGTGCTGAGCGTCCTCATCCTGATCGGCTGGAGCTTTGCCTCCGAACGCTATTTCCCGACCGCCGCGGACGAAACCGTCACTGTCCAGGACGGCGAAGTCGTCGATGTGCCTGGGCCGAGCGACGTCGCCATCGATCCCGGCCCCGAAACGCCCGCTGCGCTCCGCGACTATGCCGACGTGGTGGCCGAGGGGAACCGCGTCGAAATCCGCACGCCCGCACTCGATGGTTCGATCAACCTCACGGGCGCCCGTTTCGACGATCTCAAGCTCCTTCGGCACCACGAAACGTTAGAGGCCGAGGACGACATCCATCTCTTCACCCCGCAGGGCGTCGAAAACAGCTATTTCGCGCAATATGGCTGGGTCGGCGACGGCGTCGAGGTTCCAGGACAGGACGCGGTCTGGCAGGCCGATGGCGAAACGCTGTCGCCCGGCAATCCCGTTACCCTTCGCTGGCAGAACGGTGCGGGTCAGACCTTCCTTCAGCAGATCAGCGTCGACGAAGACTATCTGTTCGAGATCGAACAGCGCGTCGAGAACCGCAGCGGCGATGCCATCGCGGTGCGCCCCTACGCTCGCGCGATCCGTGCCGACCAGCCCGCCAGCCTCGGGCTGTGGACCGTCCATGTCGGTCCGATGGGCGTGTTCGACGGCGCCGCCGAATATGGCGTCGACTATGACGATCTCGAAGATGCGGGGTCGAACGGCGAGCGCTTCACCAGCGAAGGTGGCTGGCTCGGCTTCACCGACAAGTACTGGCTGACCGCATTGATCCCGGCCCAGAACGCCGACGTCGCCGCGCGCATGGTCCAGGCCCCGGGCGGCGATTACCAGACCGACTATCTCGCCGGCCCCACCATCATCCAGCCGGGTCAGGCGATGAACTTCGACGCGCGCCTGTTCGCGGGCGCGAAGGAAAAAGGTCTTCTCGACCAGTATGACGACGCCGGCATCCCCATGCTGTCAAAGGCGATCGACTGGGGCTGGTTCGAATGGTTCATGCGCCCGATGTTCGACCTGCTGCGCTTCTTCTTCAAGGTGACGGGCAACTTCGGTGTCGCCATCATCCTGATGACGGTGCTCGTGCGCTTCGTGCTCTTCCCCGTCGCCAACAAGCAGTTCCGGTCGATGGCCGGGATGCGCAAGGTGCAGCCCAAACTGAAAGCGCTTCAGGAACGCTACAAGGACGACAAGCCGAAGCTTCAGCAGGAAATGCTGAAGCTCTACCAGACCGAGAAGATAAACCCGCTCGCGGGCTGTCTGCCGATCTTCATCCAGATCCCGATCTTCTACGCGCTCTACAAGGTACTGCTGGTCAGCGTGGAAATGCGTCACCAGCCCTTCGCGCTGTGGTTGCAGGATCTGTCCGCGCCCGACCCGCTGACGCCCGTCAACCTGTTCGGCCTCCTCGATTTCGCGCCGCCCAGCTTCCTCGCCATCGGGATCCTGCCGATCCTCCTGGGCTTCACCATGTGGCTGCAGTTCCGCCTCAATCCCGCGCCGATGGACGATATGCAGAAGCAGATCTTCGGCATCATGCCGTGGGTGCTGATGTTCATCATGGCGCCGTTCGCGGCCGGCCTTCAGCTGTACTGGGTGACATCGAACATCCTCACCATCGCGCAGCAGAAATGGCTCTACTGGCGCTATGATCTGGAAAGCGAGGGGATGGGCGAGCCCGCGCATCCGGCCAAAAATGCCGGATAGCCCCGCCGAAGAAGCGCGCAAGCTGCTGACCGGCAAGGTCGAGTTCCTGCTCTCCGCGCCGAAGCTCGAGTTCCTGCCCGACGCCACCGTCCCGGAGATCGCGTTCGCGGGCCGTTCGAACGTGGGCAAGTCCTCGCTGCTCAACGCGCTGACGGGCCGCAAGAAGCTCGCCCGCACCTCCAACACCCCGGGCCGGACGCAGGAACTCAACTTCTTCGAGGTCGGAGAGCCCGTTCGATTGCGCCTCGTCGACATGCCCGGATACGGTTTCGCCAAGGCGCCCGTCGCGATGGTCGCGCGGTGGAAGGCGCTGGTTCAGGACTATCTGCGCGGACGGCAGGTGCTGACGCGCGCGATGGTCCTGATCGACGCCCGCCGCGGCATCAAGGATGTCGACCGCGAGCTGATGACGATGCTCGACGGTGCGGCGGTCAACTATCACATCGTCCTGACGAAAGCCGACAAGCTCAAGGCCAGCGAACTCGAACGGGTCCGCGAGGCGACCGACGCCGAAGCCCGCAAACATCCCGCCGCGCACCCTCACATGTTCGTCACCTCGAGCGAGAAGGGCATGGGCCTCGATGAACTGCGCACCGCAATGATCGAGATGATCGAACTTTAACGACTCAATCGCGAGATGCTTATCGGCTGGCCCAAATTGTCGTATCCATCGACATCAGCCTTGCGCTCGAAGCCGTAATTTTCGGTCACCCGCGCATCGAGGACAGGGTGACAATCTACCGAAAGATATAGTGCCTCGCTGAAGATTTCCGGCGCAACCTTCTCGGGACGCGGAGCCGTCTTATCCACCCGCGCTCGCCAATAAGGGATATAAGCCGCTCCCAACCCGACTTCGCCCGTTTTACGCGCGCGATAAAGCGCACTATTCCCACTGATATAGACATCTCGCGAGGTAGTGCGATCGCCAAGGAGATAGGACGGTACGAGATAGTCGGCGCAAATGAGTAACGGAATATTGGGGTTTATGTTGTTCACCATTGTCGCGATAGCTCGCCAATCGCGCTTTTCGTGGGCCTGATCGTTGGTCAGCTGATTGGCAGCTATTGCCAAAATGAAAATTGCACCGGCGATTGAGCTCATTCGTGTTCGTATCGACAGGCCGAACCACAAAGCAAAACCGATAGAGAAGGGTAAGCTCGTTCGCAGCATGGCGATCGGCGTCACCCCGCCAACGACATAGAGAAGAAGTGGATAGATCAACAAGAAGGTGAGCAGGACATAATTGGTGATATCTGACCGCCCGCGCGCTTCTCGGCGAACCAACAGATAAGCGAATGCACCCACCGAGATGATGAAAAGGCAAAGGTTGAAAGCGAGCAAATCGGCCGATGCTCGCCATCCGAAGGCAATCTCCATGAGATAGGAGGCGATTTCGATTGGGTTCGCCTGTCGAAGCCAGCTGAATTGCTCCGTCTCCCGCATTAGCAATAGGCGACGAAGCTCGGGCAGTGACAGGATGAATGCGCCCGCTCCGAAAGCCGTGTTTTGAAGCAAACTTCCCCGGCGGCACCTTGTGCGAAGGGCGAACCCGAAAAGAGCCAAGGGCGCGATCACCAGCCAGGCAGTCGGGTGAGCGTATAGCGCAAGAACTCCGGTGACCAGCGCCGCGACAAGCCATCGCCCATCGTCCTTCTGCCTAGCGAAACCATGAACGGTAAGTGCTGCTGCCGTCGTGAGCAGAAAAAGCATCAGTGCGTAGGTCCGCGCTTCCTTCGCGTAGACAACGAGCATGGGTGAAACCGCGAAGAATGCCGCGCACCACAGGCCCGTCCGCGCATCGCGCGCCGCCGCGCCCAGCGCGAAAGCCGCCACGATCGTCAACGTTCCGAACAGGATCGACGGCAACCGCACCACGACGGGATCGGTGCCGAACGGCAACCACGCCTTCTGGACAAGATAATAGAGCCCGCCCGACGGATCGACAGGCTGGAAAAGCAGGTCGGTCGCCGGGAAATGCGCGATGACCAGACTCAATGCCTCGTCGCCCCACAAGGGCGCGTCGGGTGCCGGAACGAGTCGCAGCACACCGCCCACGACCACGATCATGGCGAGCCACGCCCACCACGAACGAAGCGGCGCGCGCTCGGTCGCCTGCGTTTCCATCACCTCGTCCTGTCCCCCTTGCCAAGAACCCGGCCTTGCGCGATGCCCTTCTCGCATCGCCCGCCCATCCTTGTCTCCTTAACCACGGAACCTCAACTTTCCATGAAACTCATCATCGGCAATCGCGCTTACTCGAGCTGGTCGCTGCGTGCCTGGCTCGCCATGAAGGCATCGGGGCTGGATTTCGAAGAACTGGTCGTGCCGTTGTTCGACGAGAAATGGGAGCAGCGCCGCGAGGGCAATGAATTCGCGCCCGGCGGCGGCAAGGTGCCCGTGCTATGGGACGACGAGACCGTCATCTGGGACAGTCTCGCCATCATCGAGACGTGCGGCGAGCGGTCCGATTTCGCCTATTGGCCCGAAGACGCCGCGTCGCGCGGCATGGCGCGGTCGATGGCCGCCGAAATGCATTCCAGTTTCCCGAACGTGCGTCGCCACATGCCGATGAACGTGCGCAAGCGGGTCGAGGACTTCCACGTCGGCGAGGAACTGATCCCCGAGATCGACCGCATCCTCACGCTCTGGGCACAGGCGCGCGCGCGCCGCTCGGGTCCCGGCGACTATCTGTTCGGCAACTGGGGCGCGGTCGACATGATGTTCGCCCCCGTCTGCACGCGCCTCGTCACCTACAAGGTCCCCCTGCCCCCCTTCGCCGCCGAATATGTCTCGAACGTCATCCACCACGCGCACATGGTCGAGTGGATCGAACTGGCACAGGAAGAGCCGTGGGAGATCGAGCAGTACGAGCCGGACGCATGATCGACCCCATCGACCTGGCCGCGCGCCTCATCGCCGAGCCCAGCATCACCCCCGCCCGAGGCCCCGTCTTCGATGTGCTGGCGGAGGCGATCGAGCCGCTCGGCTTTACCATTCATCGGTTCGTCCTGGGCGAAGAGCCCGACGGCCCGACCGAGAACATGGTCGCCATCCGCGACACCGGTACCCCCGGCCCGCATTTCGCCTTCGCTGGGCATCTCGACGTCGTCCCGCCGGGCGAGGGCTGGACCCACGACCCCTTCGACCCCGTGATCGAGGGCCATATTCTCTATGGCCGCGGCGCATGCGACATGAAGAGCGCCATTGCCGCCTATGTCGCCGCGCTCGCCGATCATCTGCCCGACCGCGGCACGCAGAGCTTCCTGATCACGGGCGACGAGGAAGGCTATGCCACCTACGGCACGCCGCGCATCGTCGACTGGCTCAACGAACGCGGCATCAAGCCCGATCTGTGCATCATCGGCGAACCGACCTCGGTCGACCGGCTCGGCGATACGGTGAAGATCGGGCGGCGCGGCTCGCTCAACGTCTGGATCGAGGTGCCGGGTCACCAGGGCCATGTCGCCTACCCCCACCTCGCCGACAATCCGATCCCGCGCCTTGCGAAGATCGTCACGGCGCTCGACGAATGGGTCATCGACGAAGGCTCCGATGCCTTTCAGCCCTCGAACCTCGAACATGTCGCGCTCAAGACCCCCACCGACGCTTCCAACGTCATCCCCGGCACTGCCTCGACCCAACTCAACATCCGCTTCACCGACAAGCAGTCGGGCGCCGACCTGTCGGACGAGATCGTGCGCCGCGTCCACGCGGTCGATCCGAAGGCGAAGGTGAAGACCCGTATCTCGGGCGAGAGCTTCCTCACGCCCCCCGGCACGCTCTACGACGTCCTGTCGGACGCGATCAGGGCCGAGACCGGGATCGATACCGATCTGTCGACCAAGGGCGGCACGTCCGATGGACGCTTCCTGATCGCCGTATGCCCGGTGGTGGATTTCGGTCTGCCCAACGCCACCATGCACAAGGTTGGCGAAGCGGCGGCGCTCGAGGATATCCGCGCCCTTGCGCGCATCTACGGACGGGTCATCGACGGGATCTACGCCGCCGACTGAACGCTTCAGGCCGCGTCGGTCCCGGTGCCCGGTACGATCTCGAGCCGTTCGCCCGGCCCCCGTTCGGCGTTGCCGACCCATTCGAAGAATTCCGCCTCGTCCATCGGCGGGGCGAAGACATACCCCTGCACGACCTGCGCGCCCATCGTCCGCAGGATGTCCGCCTGCGCGGCATTCTCGATCGATTCGGCGACGATGTCGGCGCCGACCGCATGGATCAGCGCGATCACGGACTGGACGATGTTGCGCGCCTTTTCCGACCGGTCGATGTCCGCCACCAGCGTCGGGTCCAGTTTGACCCGGTCGAGCGGCATCGACCGCAGCCGCGCGATATTGGAAAAGCCGGTGCCGAAATCGTCGATGGCGATGGTGGCGCCCTCGCTGCGGATCTTCGCCATCGCCGCAATCTGTTCGTCGGAGCAGCGCATCGCCGCGCTTTCCGACAATTCCAGTTCGACGAGGCTGAGGGGTACATTGCGACGGGCGAACGCGCTGCGCACCCGGTCGAAGAAGTCGGCCCGGTCGAGCTGTCGCGGGCTGACGTTGACGGCCAGCCGGCGCGGACGCCCCGTCTTGGCCCATTGCGCCAGGATGTCGGCACATTCCTCCAGCACCCAGTCGCCGATGTCGCTGATCACGCCACAATTCTCGGCGATTTCGATGAAGGTCGACGGCTTGCGTACATCGCCTTGCGGGTGGTTCCAGCGAAGGAACGCCTCGGCACCGATGATCTCGCCCGTGCGAAGGCTCATCTGCGGTTGCAGCGCCAGGCTGAATTCCCCGCGCCGCAGCCCTTCGGTCAACGCACGCTCGGTCTCGACCTTCAGGCGATATTCCTCGCTCAACTGCTCGGTGAACAGGCGGTACTGGCCCCCGCCCCGTGCCTTGGCATCGTACATGGCGATGTCGGCCGCGCGCATGAGATGCTCCACGCTCGTGCCGTCGCGCGGGCACAATGCGACCCCGACCGACGCGCCGACATCGATCGAATGGCCGTGCAGCTCGAACGGTTCGGCGATCGCCATCGCGATCCGCCGCGCCACCCGCTCGACCTGTGTAAGGCCGTCCACGTCCGACAGGAAAACGGTGAACTCGTCTCCCGCCAGCCGCGCGACGAGTGGCTTGGCGAGACTACTTTCGTCCATCTCGGCCGTCACCACGATGCGGAGCCTGTTGGCGACCATCCGCAAGAGTTGGTCGCCGCGCGCGTGACCCATCGAATCGTTGACCGCCTTGAACCGGTCGAGATCGACGAACAGCATCGCCGCCTGCGCCCCCTCCTCCCGCAGTGCCAGTTGCTTGTCGACTTCGGCGCGGAAGAACAATCGATTGGGAAGCGAGGTCACCGTGTCGAACATGCCGAGCGCGTTGGCGTTCTCGAGCGACGTGCGCACTTCGCTGAACAACGTGTCGACTGCCTGCGCGACCGCGGGCATGGTCTTGCGAACGATCTCCGGCGGCGGGCTGGAAAAATCGCCGTCCTCGACCGCCAGCAGACGATTGCCGAGCGCCGACAGTGCCCGCGTACTCTGCGAATTGGGCCGCTCCGACGCGATGTAGCAGATCAGCAGGCAAAAGGTGCCCGCCACGACGCTGGCGAGAATCTGGTCGGGGAGTTCGGTCAGATAGAAGAAGGCCGCGAGCGAGAACACGAACGAGGCCATCCCCGCCATCCCGGACAGGATGACGTTCGATACGCGCTGCGTGATGGCCTTGCTTCGATCCACGCTGACGTCTGTCCCCCCTTCTGGATCCGCCACTGCGCGGGCCCCGGTTGTCCGAGCCGGCGCGAGAGCGACCACTTCGCCATGTAAACGAGGAGCGTTAATAAAGAGTCACCCCGGCGGTTCTCCGCCCTGTCCCCAACGACCTTATCGGGGGCGTCGGAGCACCAGATAGAGCGCGCCGCGACCACCATGCGGGGGAGCCGCGGGACGCACCGCCGCGATGGCGTCGGCATGGCGCGACGCGCCGAGCCAGTCGTGGACCGCGCCACGGATGCGTCCACGCGTGACCGGTGGTTCGCCCTTGGGCGCGTGACCGGTGATCAGCAAGACCAACCGCTCGCCGGAACCGATCGCCCGTTCCAGCCCTCGGTCGATCGCTTCCCAGGCATCGTCGAGGCGGCATCCGTGCAGGTCGATGGTGCGGTCGGGGGACAATTTTCCCTGCCGCAGCCGACGGTCCCACCCGCCATCCAGCGTCGCGTCGAGGTGCCGGTCGGCCGGTCGTGGAACGATCGTCGGTCGGTCCCGCTTGACCGCACTGCGCGCAGTCGCAACCTGCTGGGCCGTAGGAGCGGGAGCAGACACCGGGCGCGGACCCGACACCTCGTTCTGGCTATCCGTTGCACGGTCGCGTGAGAGCGGCTGGATGGTCGCCGCGACCTTTGCCCAGAGCTCCTTTTCCTCAGCGCTGAGCGAGCGCACGTGCCACCGCCCCGCGCGGCAGCAACAGCCGCGCCCGCCCGTTCGAGGACATCTCGCCGGCGATCCGCTTGGCCGCCGCGCCCGCGCCCCAGAAAGTGTCGAAGCGGTTCGCGCCCTTGATCGCGCCACCCGTGTCCTGCGCCACCCAGATGCCGTCGGCCACGTCATTTTCCATGTCGAGCCATACCGGCGCGCCGAGCGGCACGAACTTGGGATCGGCGGCGACCGTGCCGAGGGGCGTGACCGCGACTTCGAGCGCCCCCAAGGGCCCCTCCCCGGTCAATTCGCGGAAGAAGATGTAGCTCGGATTCTCGTTCATCAGCGCCGCGCCGCGAACCGGGTCGGCGCGCAGATAGTTCTGAATCGATTCCAGCGTGATCGTGCCGCTTTCCATGATCCCGCGCTCGCGCAACAACCGCCCGATCGCGACATATTCGCGCCCGTTCTGGTTGGCATAGCCGATCCGAACGACCTCCCCGCCCGGCAGAAGAAGTCGGCCCGATCCCTGGATCTGGAGGAAGAACAGATCGACGGGATCGGCATAGGCGATTTCCAGCCCGCGACCCCGCAATGCACCACTCTCGATCGCTTCGCGGTCGTAGTAACGGACGAAATTGCCAGCACGATCGTACCGTCCGCGTCCCTCGCCCGACCCGTCGGTGAAGGTGCCGCGTACCAGATCGTCGGGAACGCGATAGACGGGCGAGTTCAGCGTTGCGGTGGGCGTGCGGCTCCCCTCGATCTGCGGTTCGAAATAACCCGTCGCGAACGCATCGCCACCGGCGATCTCGACCCATTCGAACTGACGGGAAAAGAATTCGATCGCCTGGGTCGATGCCAGGCTGCGCGCGGTGGTGCACAGCGGCTGCCAGTCCGCGCGTTCGGTCAGCCCCGACTGATCGGAGCGGGCAAGCAGCTTGGGACAGGATTTGATGAAGGCCGTCAGCGCCCGCTCGGCCTGCTCCTGTCGGAGCGGCTCGGCGGCGACCCGCCGGATGGGGGCGCGAATGGCGCTTTCGTAAGCGGGTTCTGCGGCTTCGATCGTCGGGGGCACGGCGGCCGTGCTGGTCGTCACCGGCGCTGTCCGGACCGGCGGCGGGCGCAACGGTTCGGGCGCGGTGGCGCAGGCGCCGATGCCGAGACTGAGGGCGAACAGGCCCGCGACACGGGCCGAGGCGCGCGCCATCACGATTCCTCGTCGGTTTCGACCAGCATCCAATTGGGATCCTTCGCCGCGACATCACGGCGGAAGGTCCAGCGATCGCGCGTCTGGACGGCATCGTCCATCGAACCGGCGACCACATCGCCTTCCTCGTTGCGGGTCACGGCGGCGATATCGGCCTCGAAGCGAACCGTCAGTTCGGCGATCGACTGGTCGAGCCGTGCCGCCACGATGATCGCATCCTCGACCGCGATCAGGCGGTTGTCGAGGGTCAGTGCCTGCGCCTCGCGCGCCTCGACGGCACCCGCGAACGCTTCGTAGACATTGTCGTCGACGAACTCGCGCACATCTTCGAGCCTGCCCTGCCAGAACGCTTCCAGGATCATCCGATAGGCACTCGTCGCGCCTTCGAGAAAACGCGCCACGTCGAAGCCCGGATCGGCAGCCAGCACGGCGCGCACACCCGGCCCGGCGAGCGGGACGTAGGCCATCTGGCTGTCATCGTCGATCGGCGAGGCCGCCGGACCGGTCATGTCATGTTTCGGTTCGACCATCTTGGGTTCGGCGTCGCTCGCGGGTTCCACGAGCGACTGTTCGTGCCCGGTCCGTTCGCCCAGCACGCTGAACAGCCGGAGGCCGATGAAAAGGGCGACGAGGGCGAGGATGACGAGAGCGGTCAATGAAACTTCCTGACGAACGATGGTAACGATGCGATGACCCTAACATAGGGCCCTTAACCCATGCTTTCAAAGCCTGTGTCGGTGGGCAACGCACGAAAGCCGCGTTGCGTCGCATTTGCGGGCCTGCTAACCGCGCCATCGCATCATTGATCGCGCACGCGGTCCTCCGCGACCCCGCGTCACCCAATCAGGATATCATCACATGGCCGACGACAACAACGACCTTCCGCCCGCATCCGAGCCCGGCACCATGCCGCCGCCGCAGGACATGGACCAGCGGCCCTCGATCCAGAGCCTTGCACAATATGTGAAGGATCTGTCGGTCGAGAATCCGCGCGCGCCGAAGAGCCTCCAGGACAAGGGCAAGCCCCAGATCGACCTCGGCTTCAACATCGAGGTCAACAAGGTCCAGGACGACGTCCACGAAGTGACGCTTAAGGTCGATTGCTCGGCCAAGACCGACGAGGGCACCCAGTTCGTCATCGACCTTTCCTATGCAGGGCTGTTTGCACTCCGCAACATTCCCGACGACCAGCTCCAGCCGATCATGCTCGTCGAGCTCCCACGCCAGCTGTTCCCCTTCGCGCGGCAGGTCATTGCCGATGCCACGCATCAGGCGGGCTTCCAGCCGCTGCTCCTCGACCCGATCGATTTCGGTCAGGTCTACATGCAGCAGATGCAGTCGATGGCGGCCCAGCAGCAGGGCCAAGGCAACGGTGGACCGGGCGACACCCCGCCCGCGCCGCCGCCCGCTTCCGACGCCTAGGGCGAGCGCCACGACATGAACCTCGTCAAGGCCGGGGGCACGATCGGCGGCCTGACGCTCGTCAGCCGCATCCTCGGTTTCGTGCGCGAGATCGTGCTCGCCGCCGTCATGGGGGCGAGCGCGGCCGCCGACGTCTTCTATTTCGCCTTCACCATCCCCAACCAGCTGCGACGGCTGCTCGGCGAGGGCGCCTTCAGCCAGGGATTCGTGCCCCTGTTCGCGCGCCGCGTCGGCAAGGACGGCGATCTCGAGGATGCCCGCCGCTTCGCCGAAGAAGTGCAGGCGGTGTTCCTGCCGGTCCTCATGGTCATCACGATCGTCTTCGTGATCGCCATGCCCGCGCTGATGCTCGTCATCGGGGCAGGATGGCGCGACGATCCGGAAAAATTCAATCTCGCGGTCGAACTGACGCAGATCACCTTCCCCTATCTCATCTTCATCGCGCTCGTGTCGCTGTTTTCGGGCATCCTCAATTCACTGTCGCGCTTCACGGCCGCGGCCTTCGCACCCGCCTTGCTCAATGTCGCGTTGGTCGGCGCCCTGCTGATCTGGGATAGCGGCGGCGCGACGACGGCGCGGGCGATGGCATGGTCGGTTCTCGCGGGCGGCGTGCTCCAGCTGGCGCTGACCGTGATCGCGACGCGCCGCGCTGGGCTGAAGCTGGCGCTTCGTCCGCCGCGCATGACGCCGCGGGTCAAGGAGTTGCTGCGCCTCATGATCCCCGCGACGATCGGTGCGGGGGGCTATTACGTCAGCCAGCTGTTCTATGCCTATTTCGTCACCCGGCTCGACGACGGCAGCTTTGTCTATCTGCAGCAGGCCGACCGTCTGAACCAGCTCCCCCTCGCGCTGATCGGCTCGGCCATCGGGGTCGCCATCCTTCCGGCGATCAGCCGCCATATCGGGCAGGACGAGTTCAAGCAGGCCGCCAACGTACAGGGCCGCGCCACCGAACTCGCCATGCTGCTGACCATTCCCGCGACCGTCGCGCTGATGGTGGTTGCCGAACCGATCATGACCGCTCTGTTCGCGCGGGGCCGGTTCTCGGAGGAGGACGCGGCGGTATCGGGTCTGGTCCTTTCCATGCTCGCGTTCGGATTGCCGGCCTACGTCATGATCAAGGTGCTCGCCCCCGGCTTCTTCGCCCGCAAGGACATGAAGACACCCGCGATCATCACGATCGTGACCCTCGGGCTCGGCGTGATCGCCAATTTCATGTTCATCGGCGAATACGGCATCATCGTCCTGCCGATCGCGACGGCGGCGGCGGCGTGGGCCAATGCGCTGGCGCTCTATATCATCCTCGCCCGACGCGGTCATTTCTCGATCGAGCCCTGGTTGCTCGGCAGACTGCTGAAACAGTTGCTGTGCGCCGCCGTCATGGCCGCGATCCTGATCGGGTGCGAAATTCTCTTCGCCGACTGGTTCGCCGCAGGCAGCGCGCGCCAGTTCCTCGCCCTCGCGGTCACCTGCGGGTCGGGCGGCGCGGCTTATCTGGTGCTCGCATGGATCATCGGCGCGATGGATAAGCAGGACATCCTCCTGCTGCTCGGCAAGAAGAAGATGAGGAAGCTGTAACGATGCGCGTCGTCTCCGGAATTCAGCCTACGGGTGACCTGCACCTCGGCAACCTCCTGGGTGCGATCCTTCGCTGGGTCGACATGCAGGACGAGACCGACTGCTTCTTCTTCCTCGCCGATCTTCACGCCATCACGGTCGACAGCAATCCCGAGAAGCTGCGCCGTGACGTGCGCGAGATGGCGGCCGCGCTGCTCGCCAGCGGGATCGACCCCGAACGATCGACCCTGTTCGCACACAGCGACGTGCCCGCGCACCCGGAGATGGCGTGGCTCCTCTCCTGCACGGCGCGGATGGGTTGGTTGAGCCGCATGACGCAGTTCAAGGCCAAGTCGGGCAAGCACCGCGAACAGGCGAGCGTGGGGCTGTTCACCTATCCCGTGCTGCAGGCCGCCGACGTCTTGCTGTACCAGGCGACTCACGTCCCCGTGGGCGAGGATCAGAAGCAGCATATCGAACTGGCCCGCGACATTGCCGAAAGCTTCAACCATCACGCGGGCGAAGAGGTGTTCACCGCGCCCGAACCCTATATCGGCGCGGGTCGCGCCGCACGGGTGATGAGCCTGCGCGATGCGTCGAACAAGATGTCGAAGTCCGACCCGTCGGACATGAGCCGCATCAACCTTACCGACGACGACGACACCATCCGGACGAAGATCAAGAAGGCGCGCACGGACCCCGAACCGCTTCCCGACACGCCCGGGGGACTGGAAGGACGCGCCGAAGCGACCAACCTCGTCGGCATCATGGCCGCGGTGACCGATCGTTCGGAGGAAGAAGTGCTGCGCGAGTTCGCCGGTCAGGGTTTCGGCCAGTTCAAACCCGCGCTCGGCGATGCGCTGGTCGCCCGGCTGGCCCCGATCCGCACGCGACTCGAAAACTTCCGCGCCGATCCCGATACGCTCGACTCGATCCTTGACGCCGGGGCGGCGAAGGCGCGCGACACGGCGCAACCGACCCTCGATCGCGCCTATCGAACCCTCGGCCTAAGGCGTTGAGGGGCCAGTATTAATAGCTTCATGATGGGTTCACGGTGAACTATGCTATAAGCAGAGTCACTTATTCAGCCCATCCAGGAGCTCAGAGTTTCATGCGTACGCTCATCAAAGCCGCGGTCGCCAGCACCGCCCTTCTCGGCCTGACCGGCTGCGCCACCAGCGGATTTCCCGCGCAGGTGTCGCGTTTCCAGGCCATGCCCGCCCCAACGGGCGAAAGTTTCTACATCGTCCCGATGGATAGCGAGAACGAGGGCGGCCTCGAATTCTCGCGCTATGCCGCGATGGTCGCCAGCGAGATGGCCGAGGAAGGCTATGTCGCCGCGCCGTCGCGCGATGCGGCCACCATGCTGGTCGAGGTCGGCTATGGCGTCGACGACGGTCGCCAGCGGATCGTCGGCGATCGGTTCGGCCCGCGCTTCGGCGTCGGTCTCGGCTATAGCCGTCTGGGCTATGGCGGTTACTACCCCTTCTATCGTCGCTCACTCTTCTCGCGGCACCGCTATTACGGTCCGCGTCTCGGCTTTGCCTTCGGATGGGACGATCCCTTCTGGTACGGCCGCGGCATCCGCAGCTACGACGAATATCGCTCGCGGCTCGAGGTCGACATCCGTCGCACCGCCGACAACCAGGCGATCTTCGAAGGCACTGCACTGGCGCGCAGCCGCACCGACAATCTCGGCACGCTCGTTCCCAATCTGATCGAAGCGATGTTCACCGACTTCCCGGGCCGCAACGGCGAAACCGTGAAGATCACGGTGCGCGACGAGGACGACGACCGCCGTCGTTAACGCATCGCCGCCGCATCAAGGAAACAGCCCGCCCGGCTTCGTGCCGCGGCGGGCTTTTCTTTGCGGGTCGCGTGCCGCATCGTCGCGCGATGCTGATCTTCCATTCTCAATGCCAGCGGGGTCACGCGCCGACCCGCGAATTCCACAATGGCGACTGGACCGACTTCGCCGAATGTCCCGAACGGGTCGATGCCATGCTGGCGGCGCTCGGCCCCACGGCCGAACCCGACGATCATGGCTTGGACGCGATCCTCGCGGTTCACGATGCGGACTATGTCGAGTTCCTCCGCACCGCGCATGAAGATTGGGTCGCCGCGGGGCGCACCGGCGATGCCATCGGCTACGCCTTCCCCGTCGTGCGCCGCGTCAAACGATCGCACGAGCGGATCGACGCGCGGCTGGGAATGTTCGGGTTCGACGCATCGACCCCCATCGCCGCGGGAACGTGGGACGCGACCTATCAGTCCGCGCAATGCGCGCTGTCCGCTGTTGCCGCCATCGAACGCGGGGACGTGCGCCAGGCTTTCGCGCTGTCGCGCCCGCCCGGCCATCATGCGGGGTCCGACTACCGGGGAGGCTACTGCTATCTCAATGCCGCGGCGATCGCTGCCCGCGCGGCGCAGGCTCGCGGGCTCGGCCGCGTGTCCATCCTCGACGTCGACTATCATCACGGCAACGGGACGCAGGACATCTTCTACGAGGACGGCGACATCTTCTTCGCCTCGATCCACGCCGATCCGTCCACCGACTATCCCTTCTTCTGGGGGCATGCCGACGAACGCGGCAGCGGCAGCGGCAAAGGGGCGACGCTCAACCTCCCCCTCCCCCGAGGCACCGGATGGGACGCCTATGCCCCTGCGCTCGACCGCGCGATCGCCGCCATCGAAGACAGGGGCACGGAGATGCTGGTCGTGTCCTACGGCGCCGACACGTTCATCGACGATCCCATCAGTTTCTTCGCGCTGACGACAGACGACATGCGCCGCATCGGCGCCCGCATTGCCGCCACGCAATTGCCGGTCGTGGCGGTCATGGAGGGCGGCTACGCGATCGAGGCGCTAGGGCGCAATGTCGCCGCATTCATCGACGGTCTCGAGGCGAAATGGGACTCGACAACGAGGACATTCTCCGAAGGTGACGAACATGCTCTCCACATCGCTGCTGGTCGCTTTGGTTCTGCCAAACGCAGAGCCTTCATTCCAACAACAAGCTGCGCCCTCCCATGCGGCCGAGCGAGAGACCCGCTTCGCGCTTCTTCCCCACATCTTCATCGATTTGCATCGTGGACTGGAAACTAATCGCGGCAGTGACCGCGCGGGAGTCATAAAAGACTGCGGGTCGGAAACATGGAATTGTCTCACCGGCACAACCTTCAACATCATGTGGCGAAAGGAATGCGGGCCTTACGAGGCAGGGCAAAGCTGGAGCGTTGACACACGAGACGGCGAGCCCGTCGAATTTGAGGTGCTTCACGAATTGAGTTCGGGCTACGTGCATTCGCCGCGATCGCGTTGGCTCGTTTCATCGACTTACGATCCCGACGTCGTCTACATTTTTACGGACGGGATCGGCCTAACCGGTCTGGTCCAGGATCCGCTACGGCGCAGCGATCTCGCATCTCGGCTGGAATCCGCAGAAAAACGCGAAGAGGTTCGCACATCGGGCGGCAGAACGGAGGACGGTCTCCACGTGTCCAACCTGGTCGGATGGGGAAAGATCGGCGAGTGCGTCTAAGCAGGACCGCTTCATGAAGCGCGGAGCCATGGATGCCGCTGGCGGGCATTCGAATGGTTGAACCCCGCGGCGCGGCTCCTACGTCGGTGCCGTGAAACCCTCCGCTTCAACTTCCATTCACAAGAACCGGGCCTTCATGGTCTTTCTTGTATTGGTGAATGTCATGCTCCTGATCGCCGTTGCCGCCCTTCTTACGGCCCAACCCGCCGTCCAGTCGCTTCCCGCGCAGCCATCCGAGGCGCGTACCGTGACCCCGCGCGGCGACCTCGGCGCGGACGAACGTTCGACAATCCAGCTGTTCCAGACTGCGCGCGAATCGGTCGTCGCCATCTCGACCAGCGAAAGCGTGCGCGACTTCATGAGCCGCAACGTGATGCAGGTGCCGCGCGGCTCCGGCTCGGGCTTCGTCTGGGACGAGCGCGGGCATGTCATCACCAACTGGCACGTGCTCGAAGGCGCGAGCGGCGCCCAGGTCCAGCTCGCCGACGGACGCGAATTCGATGCCGAGCTGGTCGGCGCCAGTCCCGCGCACGATCTTGCGGTCCTGCGGATCGGCGGCTCGGCGTTCGCCTCTCCCGCCCGCATCCCCGTCGGTTCGTCGAACGACCTTCAGGTCGGACAGGCGGTCTTTGCGATCGGCAACCCCTTCGGGCTGGACTGGACGCTGACCACCGGGATCGTGTCGGCACTGGAACGCTCGCTCCCGCGCGGCGACGGGCCCGACATCCGGCAGCTCATCCAGACCGACGCGGCCATCAACCCCGGTAATTCTGGCGGGCCGCTGCTTGACAGCGCCGGACGGCTGATCGGCGTCAACACCGCCATCTTCTCGCCATCGGGCGCCAATGCCGGCATCGGGTTCGCGGTGCCGGTCGACACCGTCATGCGCGTGGTGCCGCAGCTGATCGCCAACGGCCGCTACGCCCGCCCCAGTATCGGGATCGACAGCGACGAGGCGTTCAATGCGCGTCTCAAACGCGCCTCGGGCATCGAGGGCGTGTTCGTGCTCCAGGTCGAAAGCGGCAGCCCCGCTGCCCGCGCCGGTCTCCAGCCCGCCCGCCGCACGCGCCGTGGCGTTGCCGCGGGCGACATCATCGTCGCGCTCGACGGGCAGGAAGTGGACCGCGTCGGCGATCTGCTCGCACGGCTGGACGATTATGCGATCGGCGAGCGCGTTCGACTGACCCTCATCCGTGACGGCGAGCGCCGCGCGGTAGATGTCGAACTGGAAGCGGGAAGCTAGATCCGAGCGTCCTGCGGCACCGCGGGTGCGGCTTTTGGCGTCAGGAGCAAGCGGTCGAAAACGCGCCTAATTCTCGAGCTGACGTTGCAGCATCCGGATATCGGCGTCGAGTTCCGCATCCGCCGCACGCAAGCTCTCGATCCGCTTCACGGCATGAATCACGGTCGTATGGTCGCGCCCGCCGAAACGCCGTCCGATATCTGGCAGGCTCTTGGGGGTGAGCTGCTTCGACAGGTACATCGCCACCTGCCGTGGGCGGGCCACTTCGCGCGCCCGTCGTGCCGACGTCATCTCGGCCTTGCGGATCGAGAAATGCGCCGCCACCCGCGTCTGGATCTCGTCGATCGAGATGCGGCGCTGATTAGCGCGCAGCACATTGGCGAGCACTTCCTCGACGAACGGCACGTCGATGTCCTTGCCCGTCATCATGGCATAAGCGGCAATGCGGTTGAGCGCGCCCTCAAGCTCGCGGATCGAATTGGTGATGCGACGCGCGAGGAAGTCGATCACGTCGGCGGGCATCTCGACGCCCGTCAACTGGTCCAGCTTGGCGCGCAGGATATTGAGCCGCAGCTCGTAATCCGCCGCGTTGATGTCCGCGACCAGCCCCCATGACAGACGCGACAGGATGCGCGGCTCGATCCCGTCGAGATCCTGCGGCGCGCGGTCGGACGTGATCACCAGGCGGCGGCCCGCGGTGATGATCTCGTTCATCGTATGGAAGAATTCTTCCTGGGTCGATTCCTTGCCCGCGATGAACTGGACGTCGTCGACCAGCAGGAGATCGGCCGAACGCAGCCGGTTCTTGAAGGTGAACGTGTCGTTCTCGCGCAGCGCCGTGACGAACTCCACCATGAACTTCTCGGCCGACATCGACACGACCAGCGCATCGGGATTGCGCTCGAGAAACCGTTGACCGATGGCATGCAGCAGGTGGGTCTTGCCGCGGCCCGTGCCGCCATGAATGAACAGCGGGTTGAAGGTCGCGCGGTCGGCATCGGCGAGCGTCCGGGAAGCGGTCGCCGCAACCTCGTTCGCCTTGCCGACGATGAAATGTTCGAACGTCTGGCGCGGGTCGAAATTAGGTCGCGGATGCCGCGGCGCGGACGAAGCGGTCTCGTGAGAAGCGGCGGGCGCATTTTCCAGCACCAGCATCGGCGAGGGCCGGGGCGCGCCGTCGCCGGGCACCAGCTTCACGTCGCGAACCACCGGCAGGAGGTGCCGCCACGCCAAGGCAATCCGATCGCCGAAATGGGACTTCACCCAATCGGCCATAAACTGCGAAGGCATCACGATATGAAGACATCCGCTTTCGGGATCGAAGCGGCCGAGCTCGGCGGGCTTCACCCAGCCGTCGAACGTGCGCGCACCAAGGTCCTTGCGAAGGCCGGAACGGATTTCGTCCCACGCTGCCTCGAACGGAGCCTGCTCGGACCCGGGAGCGTTGCGTCGACGCATAGCTTCTCCCTCGCCTTGCACTGGCTCGCGCCTCCTCTTGACCAAATGTGCGTCAGGCAAAGCGGCTCTGTTACGCGCAGACACCTGGGTGCCGCGGCGTCCGTGACTGCCGTCTCTACCTTGCCCCCCGGGGACCTGAATCGCCGCCGGAGAAGCTGTTTTAAGAGCCCTGAGCGCCGCTGTTCAAGACTCGTTTTTTCATTTGGATGAAATAATTGGTATTGACAGCGCAAAGCCGCGGAAAATCGATTTATAGCGGTTTTCTGGTCTTTTTCGGACTGTCTGCTACTCGACACAGTCACGAATCGCGGAAAGTCCTAGACTTTTTTCAGTCACCAAAAAGAAACGGACCGCCGGGGGCTTTCCCGACGGTCCGTCACCTGTTTCGCGATGAAACGAAATTAATCCAGAGCAGCAACCCGCTTCGACAGCCGGCTCATCTTCCGCGCCGCGGTGTTCTTGTGCATCACGCCTTTCGCGACACCGCGGGCGATTTCCGGCTGCGCCGCACGAAGCGCCTTCTGCGCGTCGTCCTGCTTGCCTTCCTCGATCGCGGCTTCGACGGCCTTGATGTGGGTGCGGATGCGGCTGACGCGCGCACCGTTGATTTCCGCGCGGCGCTCGTTGCGACGGATGCGCTTACGCGCTTGCGGCGAATTCGCCATAGATGATGACCTCGATCTCGTACGTTGAAAAAGTAAACGGTGCCCAGGCTCCAAGAGCAGGCACCGGCATGCGCGCTCCCTTACAAAGATGTCCTGATGAGGTCAAGCGAGACCGCTCATCGCTGGCACCGGGCGCAATAGAAGGTCGACCGCCCGCCCTGGACCCGGCGTCGGATCGCAGCCCCGCACCGATGACACTCTTTCCCCTCGCGCCCATACACGTCGAACTTCTTGGAGAAATAGCCCAAGTCGCCATCGGGCTGGGCATAGTCGCGCAGCGTCGATCCACCTGCCGCGATCGCTTCGTCCAACACCGCGGGGATCGCCTGCGCCAATCTTTCGAGCCGCATTCTGCTCACGCTACCTGCCTTGCGTCCGGGCGCGATCCCCGCGCGGAACAGCGCCTCGCACACGTAGATATTGCCCAGTCCCGCGATCACCCGCTGGTCGAGCAGTGCCAGCTTGATCGCCACTTTCTTCCCCGCAAGGCGCGCCCGCAATTCTTCCGCATCGACGACCGGCAAGGGTTCGGGCCCCATCCCGGCAAAGCCCGCGAACGACGCCTCGGCGTCGCTACGCACCAGGTCGATCGAACCGAACCGCCGCGGATCGTTGAGCGCGACGCGGCGCCCTTCCCCGGTTTCCAGCACGAGATGATCGTGCGTTTCCAACGTCTCGGGATCGATCCGCCAGCGGCCCGACATCCCCAGATGGAAGATCATCGTGTCGCCTCGGTCGGTGCGCACCAGCCCGTATTTCGCCCGTCGCGCCAGTTCGGTGACGCGCGCACTCGTCAGCGCCTGTCCAAGCCCCTCCGGAAAAGGCCGCCGCAAGTCCGCGCGCCGCAGAACGACGCGCGTGATCGTGGCTCCTTCCAAGATCGGGCGCAGCCCACGTACGGTGGTTTCGACTTCGGGAAGCTCGGGCATGGTCGATCCGGGACGTAAGACCCGTTCCCCCTGCCCTCAAGCCCTGCTAGCAACCGGCGCATGAGCGACAAGCCCACAAGTGACGGACAAGTCTGGTTCGGCGACACCCCGGTCGAGGCCCAGGAGAAAACCCGCCGCGTCGGCGAGGTCTTCACCTCGGTCGCGGCGCGCTACGACGTGATGAACGACCTCATGTCGGGCGGAATGCATCGACTGTGGAAGGACCGGTTCGTCGCCAAGGTCGCCCCTCGGTCCGGCGAGCGGATCCTCGACATGGCGGGCGGGACCGGCGATATCGCCTTCCGCATGGCGCGGCGCGGTGCCGATGTCACCGTCGCGGACATCAACCCCGATATGCTCGACGTCGGCCGGACACGCGCCCGCAAACGCGGCCTGGAAGGTCTCGCGTGGCGGGTCGAGAATGCCGAGGCGCTGAACACCGCCGACGACGCCTACGACGCCTATACCATCGCCTTCGGGATCCGGAACGTCACCGACATCCCCGCAGCGCTGCGGGAAGCCTATCGAACCCTGAAACGCGGGGGGCGTTTCTACTGCCTCGAATTCTCGACCAGCGAGTGGCCGGGGTTCGGCAATGCCTACGACCTCTATGCCGAGAATGTCATCCCGCGGGTCGGAAAAGCCGTCGCGGGCGATGCGGACAGCTACCAATACTTGGTCGAATCGATCCGCCGCTTTCCGCGGATGGCCGCGTTCGAGGCGATGATCGGCGACGCCGGGTTCGCCAACACCTCGCACACGCCGATCCTCGGCGGACTGGTCGCGATCCATTCGGGTTGGAAGGTCTAGGCGCGCGATCGATGGCCACACGACTGACCCACCTGTCCCGCTTGATGCGCTGGGGACGCACGCTCGCCCGTCACGGCGCTTTGCGCGGGATCGAGAACGATCCGCTGACCCCGCCGCACGTCCGCCGTCTCCTACGCATTGCGCGCTTCGGCACGCGCCAGCCCGCCACGCCCGACTATGCCGCCGCCTTTCAGGAGATCGGCCCCGCCGCCATCAAGTTGGGACAGGCGCTCGCGACCCGTCCCGATCTGGTCGGCGAGGAAGCGGCGGAAAACCTGCGCTTCCTTCAGGACGATCTCCCGCCCGCGCCCTTTGCGAAGGTTCGCCACCAGATCGAGACCGCGCTCGGCGCGCCGCTCGAGAGCCTGTATGCCGAATTCGACGAGACCCCCGTCGGCGCCGCGTCCATCGCGCAGGTTCACAAGGCCGTCACCACCGAAGGCCGCACCGTCGCGGTGAAGGTGTTGCGCCCCGGGATCGAGGACACGTTCGCCGACGCGCTCGAAACATACGAATGGGCCGCCGCGCAGGTCGAGGGCTTCGGCGGCGAGGCGGAGCGTCTTCGCCCGCGCCAGGTCATCGCCCAGTTCCGCCAGTGGACCCGCCGCGAACTCGATTTCCAGCGCGAAGCCGCCAGCGCGTCCGAGCTCAAGGAGAACATGGTCGCCGAACCCGGCTTCTACGTCCCCGAGATCGACTGGCGCCGCACCTCGCGCCGCGTCCTTACGATGGAATGGCTCGAAGGGACCAAGGTCACCAAGCGCGCCCAACTGGTGGAGAAGGGGCACGACCTTCCGCGCCTCGCCCGCGTTCTCGTCCGGGCGTTCCTGCGCCAGGCGGTGGTCGACGGCTTCTTCCATGCCGACCTGCACCAGGGCAATCTGATCGCGCTGGACGACGGCCGCCTCGCCGCGGTCGATTTCGGGATCATGGGCCGTATCGACCGGCAGGCGCGACTTTGGCTCGCGGAAATTCTCTACGGCCTCATCACCGGCAATTACCGCCGCGTCGCCGAGATCCACTTCGAGGCGCAATACGTTCCTGCGCACCATAGCGTCGATGAATTCGCCACCGCACTGCGCGCCGTCGGCGAACCCATCCGCGGGCTGCCCGTCAAGGAGATCAGCGTCGGGCGCATGCTCGAAGGCCTGTTCGCCATCACCCACGATTTCGACATGGCGACCCAGCCGCACCTCCTGCTGCTGCAGAAGACCATGGTGATGGAGGAAGGCGTGGTCGTCAGCCTCGATCCCGACATCAACATGTGGGAAGTCTCCGAGCCGTTCCTCGCCGGCTGGATGCGGACCGAACTCGGCCCCGAAGTGCAGATCGCGGACCGGCTCACGGCCCTGCGTCGCACGATCGAGCGGCTGCCGCACCTCATCGACAAGATCGACGCCAGCTATCCCGAGAAGGGCGGGGCGCCACCGGCGGCTCCCTTGCCCGAGGTGAAGATCATCGAACGCCCCAACTTCCTGGGCTATTTCCTCACCGCGCTGATCGCAGGATCCGCCGGCGCGGGCCTCGTCGCCCTATTCGGCTGAACCGGCGGCGGTCTGGCGCCGCCGCGCGCGGGGATCCTCCTCGTCCAGATCGGGATACTTGGGCGCCAGCTTGCGCAATTCGTACAGATCGAAGATCGAGAAACCGACCTTGGAGAAGATCGGCAGGATGACGAACAGCGCCACGTCGTTGCCCAGTACGCCCAGCCCCGAGGGCCCCAGCGCCCAGACCAAGGGATAGCCGAACCACAGCAGCGTGAAATAGCCCGCCAGTTTCGTATAGGCTTTCCCGATCTCCTCGTTGTGCGCATAGGCCTCGCGTCTCACGCGCCCCCAGAGGATCGACAGGATCAGCGCCAGGCACACACACCCCGTGATGTACCAGAACCACTGCTGCGTCGGTTCGGTCGACAGATCGGCGAGCAGCCCCGACAGGATCATGACGACGTCGAGACCCATCAACGTCGCCAGCGTCGTCTTGTCGAGCGGCCGGAAGAACATGCCGGTCGACCCCAGAGCGAACAGGAGTAGCGGCGTCGTGACGACCCAGTCGAGATAGCGGGCGAGATAGACCGTTCGGCCCGCGACCTCGATCGTACCCATGTCGAGTGCCATCGCGGTATAGGCCAGCCCCGACCAGACGGGGATGAAGATCGCGATGGCATATTCATATTGCGGCACGCGCTTGGGATCGCGGCTCCACAGAACGAACAGCAGCGCGCCCGCAGCCATGCATGCCACATAGAACCAGTGCCAATTCGTCTCGGTCATCGGTTGCACCCCTGTCTGTCGTTTCGCGCCCAACGTCCGGTGGCTGGCGAAGGCTCCCACACGATCGATTGCGGGCGCGGCGCTGGTGGCGCTTATCTAATTCGCTCGAGCATTTCGGCTTTCTTTTTCGCGTATTCCTCGTCTGTCAGAAAGCCGTCTTTGTGCAACTCGCCCAGCCTACGGATCTGATCGAACTGCAGTTGCTTCATTTGGCCCAGTCGCACCATCCCCGAGTCGTCGTTCGTCCCATCCTGCATGGAATGCGTCTCCTTCGTTCTGGCGATTTTCGATAACCAGCTTATCGTGTGTGGAGTCGATCAAGCTGATGTATTGTGTTACAACAGCAATCTTATCAAACACAACTCCCGCCGAGTTCGAGCACTTTCCTATTAGGATTTTGCCTGTCATGACGGCGCCTATGCCCACTCACTTTCCCTCTCGCGCCCTGCTCAGGTCCGGTGCCGCACGGGAAGGTAATTCGGCAGGAACCTGCCGTTACCTTTGTGAACTTCCGGATCTCGAGAATGGCTAGGCTTCTGCTCATCATCGGCGGCGGAATCGCAGCCTTCAAGACCGCCGAACTGGTTCGCGCCGTCCGCAAGGCGGGCCATGAGGTCACGCCCGTGCTCACCGACGGTGCCCAGCACTTCGTCACCCCCATGAGTCTCGCGGCGCTTTCCGAAAGCCCCGTCTACACTTCGCTTTGGGATCTCAAGAACGAGGTGGAGATGGGACACATCGAACTCTCTCGCGCCGCCGATCACGTGCTCGTCTGCCCCGCCACCGCCGATCTGATCGCGAAGATGGCCGCGGGTCTCGCCACCGATCTCGCCACGACCCTACTCCTCGCCACCGACAAGCCCGTAACCGTCGCTCCCGCGATGAACGTGCGCATGTGGCTTCACCCGGCGACGCAGCGGAACGTCGAACGACTGCGCGCCGACGGCGTCACCGTCCTCGATCCGGACGAGGGTGCGATGGCCTGCGGCGAATTCGGTCCGGGACGCCTACCGGAAATCGACGCGATCATCGACGCCCTGCCTCTCGACGCCGCGGAAAATCCTGCGGCGACGCTCAGACCGGATCGTGGGAAGCTTGCCGGAAAGCACGTTCTCGTGACCGCCGGCCCGACGCACGAGCCGATCGACCCCGTCCGCGTGATTGCCAACCGTTCCTCGGGGAAGCAGGGCTTCGCCATCGCCGCCGCCGCCGCGGTCGCGGGCGCGCGGGTCACTTTAGTGGCGGGTCCGGTGAATCTCGACACGCCTCCCGGTGTCGCGCGGATCGACGTCGAGACCGCCCGCCAGATGCACGCGGCGGTCACGGCCGCTCTGCCCGCCGATGCCGCCATCCTGGTCGCCGCCGTGGCCGACTGGCGCGTCGAGGCCAGCGATGCGAAGCTCAAGAAGGGCGCGGGCCCGCCCGAACTGACCTTTCAGGCGAACCCCGACATTCTCGCCGACCTCGGCGATCATCCGGACCGCCCTTCGCTCCTCGTCGGTTTCGCGGCCGAGACCGACGACGTGATCGCGAACGCGCGGTCCAAGCGCGAACGCAAGAACGCCGACTGGATCCTCGCCAACGATGTCAGCGGCGATGTCATGGGCGGAGACGACAATCGCATCCACCTCGTCACGGAAAAAGGCGTCGAGGATTGGGAAAGCATGACCAAGACCGCCGTCGCGCGGCACCTCATCGACAGGATCGCGGAAAACCTCGCATGACCATCAGTATCCAGCTCAAGCGCCTCCCCCATGGCGAGGGCCTCCCCCTCCCCGCCTACGCCACCGACGGCGCGGCGGGCATGGACGTGGTCAGTGCCGAAGATGTGACGATCGCACCCGGGCACCGGCACGCCGTCGCCACCGGCCTGTCGGTCGCCATCCCCCGCGGCTACGAAATCCAGGTGCGGCCGCGCTCCGGCCTCGCCTTCAAGCATGGCGTCACGGTTCCCAATACGCCCGGTACGATCGACAGCGACTATCGCGGCGAGTTGAAGGTGCTGTTGATCAACCACGGACCCGACCCGTTCGTGATCGAGCGGGGCGAACGGATTGCGCAGCTCGTTCCCGCCGCCGTCACCCTCGCCCGGTTCGAAGAAGTCGGCACGCTCGACGATACCGCACGCGGCGAAGGCGGGTTTGGCAGTACCGGCACCCAGTGACCGATCTCAACGACGACGAACTCGACCGCTACGCCCGCCACATCGTCCTGCCCCAGATCGGCGGCGTCGGGCAAAGGCGGCTCAAGGCTGCGCGGGTCGCACTGGTCGGCGCGGGCGGGATCGGATCGGGCGCGCTTCCCGCGCTGGTCGGCGCGGGGATCGGCCATATCACCCTGATCGACGACGACGCCGTCAGCCTGTCGAACCTCCAGCGGCAACCGCTGTTCACCACCGCCGACATCGGTGCGGGCAAGGCCCCGCTCGCCCGCCGTTTCGCCGAAGCGCGCAATCCGCACGTCGCCATCGACGCGCACGCGACGAACATCACCGCCGAAAATGCAGCCGACCTCCTTGGCGGTCACGATCTCGTGATAGACGGCACCGACAATTTCGCGACGCGTCTGACGGTCAGCGACACCTGTATGTCTCTCGATATCCCGCTTCTCAGCGCCGCGGCGCAGCAACTGCAGGGTCAACTCGGCCTGTGGCGTGGCAGGCCCTGCTACCGTTGTTTCGTCGGGGATGCGTTCGACAGCGACGATTGCGATACCTGCGCCGAAACCGGCGTCGTCGGCGCGCTCACCGGAATGATGGGCAACATGGCCGCGCTGATGGCGATCCGCCTCGTCTGCGGTGTCGGACCCGATGATGCGGGTACGCTGCATCTCTACGACGGCCTTCAGAACCGCTGGCGAGCCATCGCGATCCCCGCCGACCCAAGCTGCAAGGCCTGCGGCTAGTCGCCTTTCTTCGCAGCCGGCTTCTTCTTTGCCGCCGTCTTCTTCTTGGCCGGTGCCTTTTTGTTGGCGGGTGCCTTGCGCTTCTTTTTCGCCGGAGCCTTGGCGGCGCGTTCGTCGATCAGCGTCACCGCCTGATCCAGCGTGACGTCCTTCGGATCCGTGCCGCGCGGAATGGTGGCATTGACGTTGCCGTCGGTGACGTAAGGGCCGTACCGCCCGTCCATCACCAGGATCTCGCCCTCGGTCGTCGGATGCTTTCCGAGTTTCGCGAGCGGCTCGCGCTTCCCGCGCTGTCCCCGCTGGCCCTTATTGGCTTTCGCTTCGGCCAGCTTCGCCACCGCCGCGTTCATGCCAGTCTCGAACACCTCGTCGGTCGATGACAGTCGGGCGTAGTTGCCGTCGTGCAGCAGGTACGGGCCATAGCGGCCGATCGACGCCGAGATCATGTTTCCCGTTTCCGGATGCGCCCCGATCTCGCGCGGGAGCGACAGCAGCTTCTCCGCCCATTCGACGTCGATATCTTCAGGCTTCATGTCCTTCGGGATCGACGCGCGCTTCTTCTCGCCTTCGACGTCCTTTTCGACATAGGGCCCGAAACGACCGACCTTCAGCTCGATCCCCTCGCCAAGTTCGCTCGGCCCCGGATTGGCATCCTCGCCGCGCACCCCGAACGGGCGCGTATAGTCGCATTCCGGATGATTTTCGCACCCGATGAAGGCGCCGAACTTGCCGCCCTTCAGCGCCAGCCGACCTCCGTCCTTCGGACACGTTCGCGGATCGCCGCCGTCTTCGGTCGCCGGGAAGAGATAAGGTTCGAGAAACTGGTCGAGCGCCGCGGTGATGTCGCTCGGCTTCTGCTCCATGACTTCGCCCGCCTTGGGCTTGAAGTCACGCCAGAACGCCTCAAGCATCGCCTGCCAGCCCATCCGGCCACCCGACACATCGTCGAGTTCCTCCTCCAGCTCGGCGGTGTAATCGTAATTGACGTAGCGTTCGAAGAACCGTTCGAGGAATGCGGTCACCAACCGGCCGCTCTCCTCGGGAATGAAGCGCTTTTGGTCGAGCCGCACATAGTCGCGGTCCTTCAGCGTCTGTAGCGTGGCGGCATAGGTCGACGGGCGACCGATCCCCAATTCTTCGAGCCGTTTGACCAGGCTCGCTTCGGAGAAGCGCGGCGGCGGCTGGGTGAAGTGCTGGGTCGCGGTCACCTCGCGCTTTGCCGGCGCATCACCCTCGCGCAGCAACGGCATCTTGCCTCCGTCTTCTTCGTCCGAGCGATCGTCGCGCCCTTCTTCATACAGCGCGAGGAAGCCCGCGAACTTCACGACCTGCCCCGTGGCGCGCAGCGTCGCACGGCCCGCACCGTCGGCCAGCTCGACCGTGGTGCGTTCCAGCCGCGCAGCCGCCATCTGGCTCGCCAGCGCGCGGTTGTAGATCAGCGTGTAGAGCTTTGCCGCATCGCCCGATCCGGCACGATCCTTGCGGAAGTTGGTGGGACGGATCGCCTCGTGCGCTTCCTGCGCATTCTTGGCCTTCGACTTGTACTGGCGCGGTTTGTCGGGGAGGTATCCCGCGTCGTAGCGGTCCGCGATCGCATGCCGCGCGGCGGACAGCGCCTCGCCTGCCATCGTCACCCCGTCGGTCCGCATGTAGGTGATCGCACCCGCTTCGTAGAGACCCTGCGCGAGGCTCATCGTATGGCTGGCCGAATAGCCCAGCTTTCGCGCTGCCTCCTGCTGCAGGGTCGATGTCGTGAAGGGCGGCGGCGGATTGCGAGTCAGCGGCTTCTGCTCGACGCTCTCGACCGTGAAGCTGCCCGACTCGATCACCGCCTTGGCCGCATCGGCTTCGGCCTTGCTGGAGATCGTCAGACGGTCGATCTTCTTCTCGTCCAGCTTCACCAGCCGCGCATCGAACGGCGTCCCCGCTTGCTCGAACTGGGCGCCGACCTGCCAATATTCCTGCGGATTGAAAATTTCGATCTCGCGCTCGCGGTCGACGATCAGCCGCAAGGCGACCGACTGCACTCGCCCGGCGGATCGAGCGCCCGGCAACTTGCGCCACAGGATCGGGGACAGCGTGAAGCCGACCAGATAATCGAGCGCGCGACGCGCCCGGTAAGCGTCGATCAGATCTTCATCGAGGCCCCGCGGCGCGGCCATCGCGTCGTTCACCGCTTTCTTGGTGATCTGGTTGAAAGTCACCCGCTTCGTGTCCTCGGGCAGCGCCTTCTTCTTCGCCAGATATTCCTGAACGTGCCAGCTGATCGCCTCGCCCTCGCGGTCGGGGTCGGTCGCGAGGATCAGCGTGTCGGCGGTCTTGGCCGCATCGGTGATGGCCTTCAGCTGCTTGGTCTTGTCCGAGTTGTTCGACCATTTCATCTCGAAGCCGTGGTCCGGATCGACCGACCCGTCCTTGGGCGGCAGGTCGCGAACGTGGCCATAGCTTGCCAGCACCTTGTGCCCGCTGCCCAGATATTTCTCGATGGTCTTCGCCTTGGCCGGCGATTCCACGATGACGAGTTTCAAAATCCGCTTCCCCGAAATGTGCCTTCACGTACGCGCGATGGTGCGGCGGCCCATGTGGGGGTCAAGCGAATTCAGCGCAAGCTCACTCTACCCCCCGCATGGCGGTCGAGCCGTCCGGCGAGGTCGAGCTCGAGCAGGGCCAGCTGCACCTCGGGCGCCGAAAGACCCGACTGGCGGATCAGTTCGTCGACCGAGACCGCGACCGGTCCGAGCAATTCCTCGACCCGCCGGCTGGCCGCTTCGTCGGGTTCCGGCTGCGCGACGGGCGCCGGTGCGGACGGTTCGGCCACCCGCGTCATCCGTGCGTCGATCGGACCGAGCTCGGCCAAAATGTCCTCGACATCCTGGATCAGTGTCGCACCGTCGCGGATCAACCCGTTGCATCCCCTCGCGCGGGGATCGAGCGGACTGCCGGGGATCGCCATAACCTCCCGTCCCTGCTCGCCCGCCAGCCGCGCGGTGATGAGGCTTCCCGATCGGGGCGCGGCCTCGACGACCAATGTTCCGGCACAAAGGCCGCTGATGATTCGATTGCGGTGCGGAAAGTGCCGTGCGGTCGGCTGCGTTCCCGGCGGCATTTCCGCGACCAACAGGCCCCGTTCTCCGATAACCGACTGTCGCGCTTCATTCTGGGGCGGATAGACCACGTCGATCCCGCCGGCGATCACCGCGATCGTTCCGGTCTGGAGCGCGCCGTCATGCGCCGCACTGTCGATGCCCCGTGCCAGTCCGGAGACGACCACCTGGCCCGCACGTCCCAACCCCGAAGCCATCTCGCGCGCCAGTCGGCAAGCCGCCGCGCTGGCGTTACGGGCGCCGACCATCGCCACCGCGGGTCGCGAGAACAGGGAGACATCGCCCTTCACGCTCAGGACCGGTGGCGCGTCCTCGATCCGCGACAAGAGCAGCGGATAGTCCGCATCGCCGACGATCACATGTCGCGCCCCGAGGCGATCGACCGCCTCGGCCTCCCGTCGCGCCTCGGCTTCGCTCGCGAGTTTCGGCGGACGTCCGCGTCCGCGCTGCGCAAGATCGGGGATGGCCTCGAGCGCCGCGCCGGGTGTTCCGAACCGCTCGATCAGGCGACGATAGCTGACGGGCCCGATCCGCTGACTGCGGATCAGTCGGATGGCGTCAATTCGGTTGGGGTTCGATGTCATCGTCTGCCCTGGCAACGTCTCGTCGGCGGCCAAAGCGCGGCTCGGTCCCTTTCAGGATCCGGGCGATATTCGCGCGATGTTTCCACCAGATGAGAAGAGTGAATCCGAGCAGGAGATTGAACAGGTCCTCGCGCCCCAGCGATACGGCGGCGATGGGAGAGGACAAGGCGGCAAGAAGTCCACCGACAGAGGACATCTTCGTCACGAGGAAGGCGAGGATCCAGACGGCGAGCGCGATCAGTCCGATCCGCCAGTCGAGCGCGACGAGGATGCCGAACATCGTCGCCACGCCCTTGCCCCCGCGAAACTTGAGCCAGACGGGATACAGATGCCCGAGCAGCGCGCCGATGGCGGCGAAAATCTCGGCCTGCGGGGGGAAGGCGTGTCGCGCGATCAGCACTGCCGCGACGCCCTTCATGACGTCGAAGAACAGCACCGTGAGCCCGACGCCCTTGCCGCCCGCACGCACCGCGTTGGTGGCGCCGATATTCCCGGAACCGACGCTTCGAAGGTCGCCCTTCCCCGCGGCCTTCACGATCAGCACCCCGAACGGGATCGATCCCAGCGCGTAGCCGATCAGCAGCGGCCAGTAGTAGGTCTGGAAAGCGTCCATGGTCCGGCCTTGGTAGCAGTGCGGGCCAGACTGGCAAGGTGATTGGGACACTGGTTCTTCTGAGAAGTACGGTCCGACCGCCCTTCCCGCTGGGCTCGCCTTTCGCCTACAATCGGCGAATGTCCACGTCCCCCGACCCGCTGACGAGCCGCGAACGCGAAGTTCTTGCAGGGATCCTCGATCACAAGACCGCCAAGGAGATGGCTCTCGAGCTCGGCATCTCGCACCACGCGGTCGAAAAGCGCCTCAAGCGCGCTCGCCAGAAGCTTGGCGCCGATACTTCCCTCGATGCGGCGCGGCTGCATCGCGACCGCTACGGTCGAACCGTATCCGGTTCACCGGACCTAGAGGCAGAGGGCCAGCCGGAGCAGCAGACTACCGAGCCGACACATGTTGGCTTCAAGACTGTTCGCAAAGGAACCCTCATCATGACGACAATCGGCATTCTGGCGGCGGGCGCGTACGCCTTTTTCGCTCTCTCATCGTCCCCCGCATCCCAGTCGGCACAGGGAACCCAGGAAGAGGCGGTCGAGAATGCCTTGACCGGTGAACTGGGCGCCGCAGCCGAGGGATTCGCCCGGATCGACCTCGACGGAACGGGCTATATCGAACGCGACGAATTCGTCCCTGCTTCGCTGGTGGGCAGTCTGGCCCAAAGCCGAATGCCCAAACATTTCGATCTGGACGCCGCCCTTGCCGAGTCTATGCGGCGGCGCAAGGCATTGTTCACGATCCTCGACGGCGATGAAGACGGCCGGATCGACAAGGGCGAATATGAAGCGGCTTTTCTCGAAGGGATGGTCCCGCGCACCTTCTTTACTGCAGAGCTTGGCGATTTTGCAGAGCCGGGTGATTTTTCGGGCGGCGAGCCATTCAAATATTCCAATCGCGTCGCATTCACGCCTCCCCCCGGTGAAGACCTTTACGACTTCGCCTTCGCTCGGACCGACCGCGATTCCTCCGGTGCCATCGAACTGAACGAGTTTCTCACCAGCTCCTTTCGATCGGGTCGCCCGACCTTCCAGGGGTTCGAGAAGGAGGCGCGCGAGATCTTCGCCTTCATGGACCGGGACGAGGACGGTCGTGTCACGGCAAACGAATTTGCGACGGTCAGTTTCACGGACGATGCGGGCAACGAATATCTGTTCGAAGTCGTGCCCTACGAAGACCGGTAGCCCGCCTCTTGCACTCGAACGAGAGGGCGGGCAGGAGGGCGGCAAATGTCGCCCGACGCCCCCCTTCTCTTCTTCGATTCCGGCATCGGCGGATTGTCGATCCTCGACCCGACTCGCGAGCGGTTGCCGAAGGCGCCGATCGTCTATGCAGCCGACAACGCGGCCTTTCCCTACGGAATACGCAGTGAGGCCGAGATCGCCGCGCGGGTTCCCGCCCTGCTCGGTCGGCTCGTCGAACGAGTGCGGCCGAGACTGGTGACCATTGCCTGCAACACCGCCAGCACAATTGCGCTGGACCATGTCCGGGCCGCGCTCGACGTGCCGGTGGTCGGCACCGTTCCCGCGATCAAGCCCGCCGCCGAACAAAGCCGGTCCCGGGTCATCGGCGTGCTGGGTACCGAAGCCACGGTGCGCCAACCCTATGTCGATACGCTGGCCAGCGATTTTGCGACCGACTGCACCGTGCTCCGCCACGGCTCCGCCACGCTGGTCGAACTGGCGGAACGTCGGCTAACGGGCGAACCCGTCGAACGGGCCGAGGTGATCGCCGCCGCCCGTCCGCTGTTCGATCAGCCGGGTGGCGAGAATCTCGACACCGTCGTCCTCGCCTGCACGCATTTTCCCTTGGTCGCCGACTGGCTGCGCGAGGAGCATCCTGACGTGACCTTCATCGACGGGGGACAGGGCATCGCGCGCCGGATCGCCTATCTGACGAAGGACCAGAACTGGCCCGAGACCCGCCCCCCGGGTCGCGGCCTCCTTACCGCGCCCGCCACGCCAGGTCTCGCAAAGGCGCTGACCCGCTTCGGAATCACCGACCTTTCGACCCTTTGACGCACGCGTAAGGAATTAGTAGAGGCTCCCCTCACAGGCCCATGGACTATTCGAGCATCTTCAAGAACGCGATCGACCGCCTTCACGACGAGGGACGATACCGCGTCTTCATCGACATCATGCGCAACAAGGGTGCCTATCCCAACGCGCGCTGTTTCCACGGCCACAACGGACCGCGTCCGATCACGGTCTGGTGCTCCAACGACTATCTGGGGATGGGTCAGCACGACAAGGTCGTCGCCGCGATGGAAGAGGCGTTGCACGACGTCGGCGCGGGCTCGGGCGGCACGCGCAACATCGGCGGCAACACGCATCTCCACGTCCATCTCGAGGCCGAGCTCGCCGACCTCCACGAGAAGGAAGCCGCGCTTCTCTTCACCTCGGGCTACGTCTCGAACGAGGCGGCATTGTCGACGCTGGGCAAGCTGCTTCCCGGCTGCATCATCCTTTCGGACGAACTCAATCACGCCTCGATGATCGCGGGCATTCGCAATTCGGGATGCGAGAAACGGATCTTCCGCCACAACGATCTCGAGCATCTCGAGGAACTGCTGCGCGACATTCCGGCCGACACGCCCAAGCTGATTGCGTTCGAAAGCGTATATTCGATGGACGGCGACGTCGCCCCGATCGAGGCGATCTGCGATCTGGCCGATCGATTCAGCGCGCTGACCTATCTCGACGAGGTGCACGCGGTCGGCATGTACGGCGCGCGGGGTGGCGGCATCTCGGAGCGCGACGGCGTCGCCGAGCGGGTCACGATGGTCGAGGGCACGCTGGGCAAGGCGTTCGGAGTAATGGGCGGCTACGTCGCTGCTGACAGGACCATCATCGATTGCATCCGCAGCTACGCGCCGGGGTTCATCTTCACCACGTCGCTCTCGCCGGTTCTGACCGCGGGCGCGCTCGCCAGCGTGAAGCATCTCAAGCAATCGTCCGTCGAACGCGACGCGCAGCAGCGCTCGGCCCGCGCGCTCAAGGAAAAGATGGCGGTCGCGGGCCTTCCCGTGATGGAAAGCGAGACGCACATCGTCCCGCTGATGGTCGGCGATCCGGTCAAGGCCAAGGAAATCAGCGACATCCTGCTGGCCGAATATGGCTGCTACGTTCAGCCCATCAATTTCCCGACCGTCCCGCGCGGGACCGAGCGGTTGCGCTTCACCCCCGGCCCCTTCCATACCGAGGCGATGATGGACGAGCTGGTGAAAGGGCTGATGGAAATCTGGGCCCGGCTCAATCTGCGAGACGTGCGCGCGGCCTAGGCCAGCCAGCCGCAGGCGATCGTCAACGCTGCCAGAATGATCGACAATGGCACGCGCAAAGTCATCCACCAGCGCGGGGTGTAGCGACGCCGTGCGATCCATGCGTCCACCAGCGGCGAGAAGAGGATGAGGCCGCCCACGATCAGCCCGGCGATGAACGGCGACAGGGCCGCGAAGCTGAACAGCATCACCATCAGCGCGAACACGATCAGGCTCGGCATTACCGACAGGATCAGGATGCCGGTCGGCAGCTTGCGCGGCGGAAACCGGCTCGCGAACGCCCACCATGTCCCGCCCAGAAAGGTCAGGATCAGACCGCCATACACCACGCCCCAGAACTCGATCGAGTGGGCAGCGGGACCGCCGAGTTGCCCGAGGACGATCAACGCCAGCGGCGGCAGGAGGCCGCCAAATCCGAGCAACGCGATCCAGGGTGGCAGGCCGAAGGGTCGCATCGGCGATACTGGTGCAATTTTCGCGGGCCTTTGGCTAGCCCTCGCGGCGTGCGGCGGCTAACAATGCGCATCATGAAAATCGCACTTGCTTCCGACCATGCCGGCTTTTCCCTCAAGGCGCTGCTGGTCGACACGCTGACCACGGCGGGTCATGAAGTCGCCGACCTTGGTCCCGTCGATACCGACAGCGTCGACTATCCGGACTATGGCGCCAAGCTCGCCGACCATATCGCCGCTGGAAATGCCGAACGCGGCATCGCCATCTGTGGGTCGGGCATCGGCATTTCGATCGCCGTCAACCGCAACCCCGCCTGCCGATGTGCGCGCGTTTCCGAACCCTTGAGCGCGGCGCTCGCCCGACAGCACAACGACGCCAACGTGATCGCGCTCGGCGAACGGCTGATCGGCACCGACATGGCCAAGGCGATCGTCGAGGCGTTTCTGACCACCCCCTTCGAAGGCGGGCGTCACCAGCGCCGCGTCGACAAACTCAGCTAGAGGCATTTCGCACATGGCCACCGCCGCAGACATCCGCCCCGACGGCTTTTTCTCCGATTCCGTCGCGACGACCGACCCCGACGTGCATCGCGCGCTCGAGAGCGAATTGTTGCGCGAGCAGAAGCAGATCGAGCTGATTGCGTCGGAAAATATCGTTTCGCAGGCCGTACTCGATGCGCAGGGCTCCGTTCTCACCAACAAATATGCCGAAGGCTATCCCGGCAAACGCTATTATCAGGGGTGCGCGCCCTCCGACGCCGTGGAGCAGCTCGCCATCGACCGTGCCCGCGAACTGTTCGACTGCGCTTACGCCAACGTTCAGCCCCATTCGGGTGCGCAGGCGAACGGCGCGGTCAATCTCGCCCTCATCAAGCCCGGCGACACCATCCTCGGCATGAGTCTCGATGCCGGCGGTCACCTGACCCACGGAGCCAAGCCGGCACAGTCGGGCAAATGGTTTGATGCGGTTCAGTATGGCGTACGCGAGGACGACCATCTCATCGACTATGACGAAGTCGCACGGCTGGCGAAGGACCATCGCCCCAAGCTCATCATCGCGGGCGGCAGCGCCTACCCGCGCACGATCGACTTCGAACGGTTCCGCGATATCGCCGACAGCGTCGACGCCTATCTCCACGTCGACATGGCCCACTTCGCCGGCCTCGTCGCGGCGGGCGAGCATCCCTCGCCTCTTCCTCATGCGCATGTCGTCACCACCACGACCCACAAGACGCTGCGTGGACCGCGGGGCGGCATGATCCTCACGCAGGACGAAAGCCTCGGGAAGAAGTTCAACAGCGCCGTCTTCCCGGGACTGCAAGGCGGCCCCCTCATGCACGTCATCGCGGCCAAGGCGGTCGCATTCGGCGAAGCGCTCCGCCCCGAATTCAAGACCTATTCCCGGCAGGTGATCCGCAACGCCCAGGTGCTCTGCGAGACTTTGAAGAATCGCGGTGCCGATCTCATCTCCGGCGGTACCGACACGCACGTCGGGTTGATCGACCTGCGTCCGCTCGGCATCTCGGGCAAGGATGCCGACGAAGCGCTCGAACGCGCGGGCATCACTTGCAACAAGAATGGCGTTCCGAACGACCCGCTTCCCCCGATGAAGACCAGCGGCATCCGCGTGGGCAGCCCCGCCGGGACGACCCGCGGGTTCGGCGAGGAAGAGTTCCGGCAGATCGGCGACATGGTGGCCGACGTGCTCGACGGCGTGGCGAAAAGCGGGGGCGCGGGCGATCCGCAGATCGAAGCCGACGTCAAACAGCGCGTCGAGGTACTCTGCGACCGCTTCCCGATCTACCCCGGCCGCTAGATGCGCTGCCCCTTCTGCACCCATGAAGCGAGCCAGGTGAAGGATTCGCGCCCGTCCGAGGACGGCGCCGCAATCCGTCGTCGGCGCCAGTGCGAAGGTTGCGGCGCGCGCTTCACCACCTTCGAACGGGTCCAGCTGCGCGATCTCACCGTCGTCAAGAAGGACGGCAAGCGCGAACCCTTCGAACAGGCCAAGCTGCAAGCCTCGATCCGGCATGCCTGTCGCAAGCGCAACATTTCGGAAGGGCAGATTGAACGTCTCGCCCACTCGATCCAACGACAGTTGGAAACGCAGGGCGACGAGGTTCCCGCCGACATGATCGGCGAGGCCGTGATGGACGGGCTGAAAGCACTCGACGACGTCGCCTACATTCGCTTCGCCAGCGTGTATCGCGACTTCAAGGAGGCCGGCGATTTCGCCAATTTCGCGGGTTCCGTCGACGATGAGTGATCCGCGCCCGCCGGTCGTCGTCCTCGTCCATCCGCAGCTCGGACAGAATATCGGCAAGGCGGCGCGCGCCATGCTCAACTTCGGGCTCACCGAAATGCGCCTCGTGGCCCCGCGCGACGGATGGCCCAACCCCGATGCCGGGCCCGCCGCCAGCGGCGCAGACCGCATCCTCGACGATGCCAAGGTCTTCGACACGACCGCCGATGCCCTGGCCGATTGCAGCCTCGTCTATGCCTCGACCGTGCGCCGCCGCGACCTTCACACCCCCGTCGTCACGCCCGAGGAAATGGCGAGCGAGATGCACGCCGCCGATGGTCGCAGCGCGATCCTGTTCGGCCCCGAACGGTCCGGTCTCGAGGGCCCCGACGTCAATCTGGCGCAGAAGATCGTCACGGTTCCTATCAATCCGGACTTCGGCAGCCTCAATCTCGCGCAGGCCGTCATCCTCCTCGCCTACGAATGGTCGCGCGGCGCCGCTCTGGCGCAGCCCACCCGCAAGGACGCCGAACCCATTGCTCCTGTGGGCGAACTGAACGCGCTGATCGGTCATCTCGACGGCGCGTTGATGGAGCGCGGTTATTTCTTCCCCGAGGACCGCACCGAGGCGACCCGCGCGACCATCCGCACTTTGCTCACGAAACCCCAATGGTCGAGCCGCGAGGTCAAGGCGCTGTTCTCGATCATCAAGGGGCTGGAAAAGCCCGCGCGTTAGCCCATGCGACTTCAACGGTGCCGCGTGTCAGACGCGGTTTTGACGGCAGCGCGATAGAGATATACGATGCTCCGATCAGAAGGAGTCGTACGATGACAATCCTGACCGTTCTTTTCGCGACCACGCTTGCCTCGAGCGCCTCGGTCGGACAGCCGCAACCCATCGAGGATGCCGCTCCCGATGAGGAAATCGTCGTGGAAAAGGAAGTTCCGAAGCCCGTCTGTAAGTCGATCCGGCTGACAGGAACGCGCTTCAAGCAGAAGATCTGCCGGACGCCGCGCGACTGGCGAGAAGAAGTGACGAATATGCAGGAAATGCGCGAGGATCTGCGTCGCGACGGGCAGGAATTCACGACATTCCAGGACGCGGAAACGAGCGGAGACCTGAAGACGGGTATCCCGAACGCCCCCGGAATCTGAACCTACCGGGCCGTATCGCGCCGGTCATACTCGATCAGCTCGTGGGCGATGCTCGTCTCGATAAGGTCCTCGTAGATCCGCTCGACCAGCGCCCGGTCGACACCTAGTTCGCGCGCCGCGTCGTCCACCTTTGCTTTGACCTCTGCCTTGCGCGCTTCGTCCCGCACCGCCTCGCGGTTCGGCTTGATGCGGGCGGCCGCGTCCATATAGCCGAACCGCCGCGCCAGCATTTCGACGAACTGCCGATCAAGATGGTCGACACCCGCACGGACCTGCTCCATGCTGTTGCAATCGCGCGGCATTTTGATGTCGTTCATATCCTCGACCCCGATGCGTTCGCGTATCGCCCCACCGCCTAGAAACGAGAATTCACTATGTCTACCCTGCTGATCGCCGCCCTGGTGGCCGCCGCCCCGACGCCGCTGGCCCCGCCCGCCACCGACCTCGCCAGCCTCGAGGTCGAGAAGAAGCGCGTCTGTACCGAGAGCCGCGGAATGGATAGCCGCGCCGCTCGCAAGAGCTGCAGGACCGTCTATTACGGTGCCGACGGGCAGGAAATCAGCAAGGACGAGGCCGAGCGCCGAACCGAGCGTCTGGAACAGGCCCGCAGCCGCTCCGAAGGCTGACAGCTTGCATCGGCGTGCGCCCCCCGCTAAGGGCGGCGCACGCAATTGATCCCGCACATCCGGTGAAGCGGTGATCGCGGCAGGCTCGCCTGTCGGAGCGTTCCGGATCATTTGATTGAGCTAGTTGGAGAAAATAGCATGTCGAAGCGCACGAGCGCCAAGTATAAACTCGACCGTCGCATGGGCGAAAACGTCTTCGGACGTCCCAAGAGCCCGGTCAACAAGCGCGAATATGGTCCCGGTCAGCACGGCCAGCGTCGTAAGGGCAAGATGTCCGACTACGGCCTGCAGCTGCGCGCCAAGCAGAAGCTCAAGGGCTACTACGGCGACGTCACCGAAAAGCAGTTCAAGCGTACCTTCCAGGACGCCTCGAACATGAAGGGCGATACTTCGCAGAACCTGATCGGCCTGCTCGAGCGTCGTCTCGACATGATCGTCTATCGCGCCAAGTTCGCGCCGACGATCTGGGCCGCGCGCCAGATGGTCAGCCACGGTCACATTCGCGTCAACGGCGTGAAGTGCAACGTCGCCAGCCGCCGTTGTGACGTCGGCGATGAAATCTCGCTGGGCGAAAAGGCCAAGGAAATGGCGCTGGTGCTCGAAGCGCAGAGCCTCGCCGAGCGCGACATCCCCGACTATGTCGGCATCGACAGCGACCACCAGATCACGTTCACCCGCGTTCCCACGCTCGACGAGGTGCCCTACCCCGTCCGCATGGAACCGAACCTGGTCGTCGAATTCTACTCGCGCTAATTACGCGACGCGATCACCGAAAAAAGGGCGGCAACGGTTCATTCCGTTGCCGCCCTTTTTCATTGGCCGCTCTCTATGAAGCGTTGGGGTGCGGCTTGAGCATCCATGCTTCGAACAACCGCGCCTGATCCGCGGTGGGATTGGCGACCGCCTCGATCCCCGGCAACACGGTGGGAGCGCCGAGCGTCAGGATCTTCTCGGACCGTTCCCCGCGGCGCAGATAGCCGACCCCCACGCTCGTGCCGGGCGACCGTTCGCTCAGCCCGTCCAGTATCTCCGGCGTCGCTTCTTCGCCATCGATCGTCACGATGACGTCGCCCGAGCGGAAGCCTGCATCCCACGCCGCGCCGCCGCGCGGAACGGCGCCGACCGTCGCACCCGCATTGCCTTGCCGAACCTGCCAGCCCGTGGTCGCGCCGGCGGACCGGGTCTGCGAGAGTTGCAGCCCCACCGGCGCCAGCGCGGCGGCATAGTCGGGCAAGAGCGGCGAATCGATATGCGCCGCCCACCAGTCGTTCCAGTCCGACCCTGTCAGTTCGCGGAGGATCGCCTTCACCTCATTGCTCGTGAACGCTCCGTCCCCCGCCTGGAACCGCTCCCACAAGCGCTGGTGGACGTCGCGATAACTGACCCGCCCATTGGTCCGCGCGATCATTTCCAGGTCCAGCAACATCGAGGCGATGGCCCCTTCGCGATAGATGCTGATCGAATCGTTGTAGCTCATGTCGCCGGGCGCCCCGATCCATTCGTCCATCGACGCTTGGCGTAGCGACTGCACCTCGCGTCCCGGAGTCAGCGCGTTGGACCGCATCTGTCCTTCCAGCGTGCCCAGCGTCTCTTCGACGCTGACCAGATCGGCCCACGCCATCATCAGGTAGGAGAAATAGCTGGTCGAACCTTCGGTCAGCCACAACAGATCGGTATAGTTCTCGGTCTGATAATCGTACGGGTTCATCCCCGCCGCGCGATACCCCTTCACGTTCCATGCATGGATCAGCTCGTGCGCGGCCGTTGTCAGGAAGCTGCGATACCCGCCGCCGGCAAAGCTGTTCCGCGGCCGTTGCATGATGGTCGACCGCGCATATTCGGTCGCTCCGCCGACATCGTCGGTCGCGTGGACGATGTAGAGATAATTCTCGAAGGGATAGCCGTCCCAGATCTCCTGGCTGGCGCGCCCGATCGCGGCCAGGTCGCGCTGCGCCGCGGCGAGGTCGAGATTGCCGCCGCCCCAGCGCACCAGCGCATAGTCGATCCCGTCCGCCTCGAACGTGACGCGTTCGCTGAGGCCCGTTTCGATCGGATCGTCGGCGAAGACGTCGTAGTCGGGAGCGGAAAAGCTGTGCGGTCCGGTCCGGTCCAGTCCCGACCAGCTTTGCCAGTTCTGGGGAACCTCCAGCGCCACCGTGATCGGCTCGTCCCGGGTCTCGTCCGCGTAGACGAAAATCCCGGCCGCATTGAAATAGGCATGACTGTCGTCGAAGTGGCGAAGGCGGTCTCCCAACTGGTCTGCGTGGATGCGATAGCTCACCTTGATCGGCCCCTGCCCGCGCGCATCGATCCGCCACGTCGACTTGTCGACCTTTTCCCAGCCAAGCGCCCTTCCGTCGGCACCGGTGGCGGCAAAGTCGCGGACGCCGTTGGCCTGGTCGATGATGGTGTAACGGCCGGTCCGCCACGCGGGCATCTTCACATCGAGCGTGGCACCGTCGGGGTCGGGGAAGACCGCCGTCACTTCGCCGCGCTGCCATTCCGCCTTGGCCAGATCCAGTTCGTAGGCGACCTGCGCGTGCGCCGAACCGATGGACAGCGCGAACAGGCCGCTCCCGCAAAGCAGTTTCTTCATCATCCTATGGCCCTTTCGATCATCGTTCATGCGCGACGATGGCGAACCCGCCGCGCCCCGGCAAGCCGTCCGCGATTGGCGTTCGACCAACGGCCTGCTAACCGCCCCCACATGAAGAACCCGCCAGTCGCCCCTCCCCCGCCCGAATGGGCAACTCACGCCGCCATGTGGATCGGCTTTCCGAGCCATGCGGATCTATGGGAAGACGATCTCGAACCCGCGCAGCAGGAGGTTGCGCACCTCGCCGCCGCGCTGTGGCAGGAAGGAAAGGGCGAAGAGATCGTCCTCGTCGCCGCCAACGGGGAAGCGGCTGATGCCGCCCGACAGCTCGCTCCTTTCGCGAGCGTGATTGTCGAACCGTTCGGCGACATCTGGCTGCGCGACACCGGACCGATCGTTCGCGGCGACGGGGTAGCGAAGGGCTTCGGCTTCAATGGCTGGGGCGGCAAATACGAACTGGAAGGCGACGACAGCATCGGCGAGCGCCTCGCTGCCGCTGCAAATCTCTCCTATGCCAAGGCCGATTGGATTCTCGAAGGCGGCGCGATCGATGGTGACGGATCGGGCGTCTTCATCACGACCGAGCAATGCCTGCTCAACCCCAACCGCAACCCGGGTCTTTCGCGCGAGGAGATCGAGGCGCGGCTGACACGCGACCTTGGCGCAACCCGGATCGTCTGGCTCGGCGACGGGCTGACGAACGATCATACCGACGGCCATATCGACAATCTCGCGCGGTTCGTGTCGTCCGGTACCGTCGCGGTCCCCGAGCCGGCGGGCGATGACGATCCCAACGCCGGCATCTATGGCGATGCGATGGCGCGGCTGCTCGATGCCGACCTTTCCGTGGAGGCCATTCCTTCACCCGGCGCGGTCGTTCGCGACGGCGAAATCGTGCCTGCCAGCTACATGAATTTTCTCGTCGGCAATGCCGCAGTCGCAGTCCCGCTCTACGGAGCGCCCAACGACATGGCGGCACTGGAAGCGATCGGCGCGCTCTTTCCCGATCGGGCCATCGTCGGCGTGCGGGCCGACCATATCCTTACCGGCGGCGGAAGCCTCCATTGCATCAGTCAGCAGGTGCCCCAATGACCAAAATCACCGTAGCCGCGCTCCAGCTCGAACTCGGCGGACAGGCGCAGGACAATATCGCGGCAGTCAGCGCCCTCGTTCGCGAGGCCGCAGACAGCGGCGCGCAGGTCGTCCTGCCGCCCGAACTGTTCGAAGGGCCGTATTTCTGCCGCGAGGAAGACGAAACGCTGTTCGCCACCGCTCGGCCGACCGCCAAACACCCCAGCGTACTGGCGATGCAGAAGCTGGCCGATGAACTCTCGATCTGGATCCCCACCAGCTTCTTCGAAGCTGACGGCCATCACCATTACAATTCGCTCGCCTGGATTGCGCCCGGCGGCAGGATCGCTGGCGTCTATCGCAAGAGCCACATTCCCGACGGTCCGGGGTACGAGGAGAAATTCTATTTCCGCCCCGGCAACACCGGCTTCAAGGTCTGGGCGGGTCCCGACGATCGGACGATGGGCGTCGGCGTATGCTGGGACCAATGGTATCCGGAAACCGCGCGCGCGATGATGCTGATGGGGGCCGAAATCCTCTTCTACCCCACCGCCATCGGGTCCGAACCGCACGACCCCGATCTCGACACCAGCCGCCTGTGGCGCCGCGCGATGATCGGCCATGCGGTCAGCAACGTCGTCCCGGTCGTCGCCGCCAACCGTATCGGCACCGAATGCGGGCAGCGCTTCTATGGCCACAGTTTCATCTGCGACGAGCGCGGCGATCTGGTGGCCGAATTCGGAGCGGAGGAGACCGGCGTCCTCACCGCCAGCTTCGACATCGCCCAGATTCGCCAGCATCGCGCCGCCTTCGGCTTCTTCCGCGATCGTCGGCCGGAGCTCTACGGCCGGCTCGCGGAAGACCTCTAGAGATCGCGTCGCATGTAGATGCTGTCGACGGGCCGCCCCCCGACCTGCGACGATCCCTCCTCGAATCCCGATCGTTCGAAGCCCGCTTTTTCCAGCACGCGGATTGACCCCGGATTGTCGGGATCGACGTCGGCAAACAGATAGGGCAGCCCCCGCCCCGCGATATAGTCGACGAAGGTGCCCAGCGCCTCGCTCGCCAACCCTTCGCCCCAATGGTCGCGGCGGATCATGAACCCGATCTCGGGAACGCTCCACAGCCCGCACTTGCCAATCAGTTCGCCATCCTTCTCGACGATGAAATCGTCCGAATGCGCCTCGTCGACCTCGATCATCGACCGCAGCCATTCCTCGGTCTCGAACATCGTGTCGTGGACCGGACGCGACCAGCAACGCATCGTCTCCTCGTCGGTGAAGAGTTCATGCAGCGCCGCCGCATCGTCGGATCGCGCGCGGCGCAGCACCAGGCGGTCGGTCCGCAGTTCCTCCGCCCGCTCGCCCGTCAGCCCCGGCGACACGGCCCTGCGCATCGCCTCCAGAAACATCGCGTCGCTCAGACGGCCGGTATTCTGGTTGTAGCGGCTGCAGTGATAGCTATCGACCAGCCGCAGTCCGTCCGGTCCTTCGTGCACCGCGCCATGCCCGAACTTGTTGGCGTTCAACGTCATGCCCAGGGTCTTGCAGGCGGCATCGTGCGCGATCTTGCCGAGGCAGAAGAGCGTATGCACCTTGGGTAGCATCCCTAGCATTTCCTGCAGGAACGGGCGGCAATTGTTCGCCTCCTGACCCGTCGGCTTGTTCTCGGGCGGCAGGCATTTGACGGCGTTGAGGATGATGGCTCCCTTGAGCTTCAGCCCGTCATCGATGCGGCTGTCGTATGTGCCGACCGACAGCCCCACCCTGCGAAACGTGTCGAACAGCAGATCGCCCGCGAAATCCCCCGTGAACGGCCGCCCCGTCCGATTGGCTCCGTGCTTCCCGGGGGCCAACCCGATGACCGCCACTCCCGCCTCGCGATCTCCGAAGGCCGGGACCGGCGCATTGTACCAGTCGGGGTATTCTCCCCGCAGCTGCATGCGGAAATCGACCAAACGCGGGCAAAGCGGACAGTCGCGGGGCGGTTCGGCCGACGGCAGCGGCGACAGGTCGGCGGGCGAGAGGGTCGAGGCATCCCCGTCGGGGGCGAACGGATCGGACATGCTTCACGCCCTATACGCCCGTCCCGATCTTGTCGAACGCCCGAATTTGCTTTCTAGCGGGTCGAGATGAGCAGCGCGGATCACATCTACGGCATCGGCATCGGTTCCAACCGCCGTCACCATCGGCATGGCCGCCCCGAACAGGTCGTCGCCGCCGCGTTCGAGCGGCTCGAGGCCGATTTCAGCCTCTTCGACGCGTCTCCGATCATCGGCAATCGTGCCTTCGGCTTCGCGGGGCGCGACTTCGCCAACGCCGCCGCGCTGGTGGAAAGCGAACTCGAACCCGACGCCATGCTGGCAGCACTCAAGATCATCGAACATGACTTCGGGCGTAGGGGCGGCCGTCGCTGGGGCGACCGCGTCCTCGATCTCGACATTCTGGCATGGGACGGCGGCACCTACGTCGCCCGCGATCTCGTCATACCGCATCCGGCGCTGGAGGAGCGCGCCAGCGCACTTTTCCCGCTTGCCCGGATCGCTCCCGACTGGCGTGCCGGCGGTTCGCTCAAGCTCCGCCATCTCGCCGCCCGTCTCGCATCCCCCAAGCCCCTTGAACCCTCCGCCACCGCCCGCTAACGCGGTGGCCGGCTGGTGAGGGCCGTTAGCTCAGTTGGTAGAGCAACTGACTTTTAATCAGTAGGTCGCAGGTTCGACCCCTGCACGGCTCACCAGCCAATTCAAACACTTGCGCTGACTTCGGAACGAGGCATTTTAAAAAGCGGACCTGCGTTCATCCCGACACTACCGCCCCCCGCGCCACCGACTGATGGCCCGATCGACGGTCGCTCGTTCATCCCCCTCGCGGTTCCACAAGGCGGCAAAGGCGGGATCGTCCGAATTGGGACGCCGCTCTTCTTCCAGCGTATCGAACCGCAGACGCAAGGGCAGCGACACGCCTTCTCCGCTCACGACCGCCTCGCGGTTGCGGAGCGCGGGGATAGCATCGATCAGGCTCTGGGCGCCTTCCGGCATGGCTGCCGCGACGACCTCCTGATCGCGATGATTGTTGAGACGCATCGACAGGATCGTTCCGCATTGCGAAAGAACGCCGCTCGCCAGGTCGGACGGCCGCTGGGTGACCAGCCCTAGGCTCACACCATATTTGCGCCCCTCCTTCGCAATTCGCTCGAGGACGCGCCGCACCGCCTGGCCGCCTCCCGAGCCATCATCGCGCGGCACGTACCGATGCGCCTCTTCGCAGATGAACAGGATCGGGTGCTGCTCTTCCTCGCGTGCCCAGACGGCATAGTCGAGCGCGAGGCGACCCAACGTCGATACCACCGTCCTCACCACGTCCGAGGGCACGCCCGACACGTCGATGATCGACAGCGGCTTGCCCTCGGCAGGCAGCCGGAAGAGCGTCGTCATCACGTCCGCCATCCTGTCCTGCACCAGCATGCCCGCGAACATGAACTGATAGCGCGGATCGGTCCGCACTTCGTCGAGCTTCTTGATGATCCGCTGGTACGGCCCGGCCTCGTTTCCGCGATCGAGTCGTCCCATCTCGTCGATGAGGATCTGGTGGAGGTCGCTCAGGAGATAGGGGACGGGCGTGTCGACCGTGACGCCCTCCGACCCGCTCGTAGTGGTGAGGCCCTGCCCCGCCTTTCGCCGTGCCGTCAGGAGCGCCTTGGCGAGAATGTCGGTGTCGCGCCGCCGGTCCGCACCCTCGCTCGTCAGCAACACCTCGGCATGCTCGTCGAGGTTCATGAGCCAGTAGGGCAATTGCAGATTGTCCGCCGAGAAGAGCGCGGCATTCTGCGCGAAGGCTGCGCCATATTCACCGTGCGGATCGATCATGACGACATGACCCTTCGGAGCGATCTCGGCGATGCGATGGAGAATGAGGGCGACCGCGGTCGACTTCCCGGTACCGGTCGAGCCCAGCACCGCGAAATGCTTGCCGAGCAGCGGGTCGACATAGAGGGCGGCGCGGATATCGCTGGTCGGATAGACCGTGCCGACGGTGATGTGCGCGCGCGCGTCGGCGGCGAAGACGGTCGACAGGTCGGCGTCGGTCACCGGATAGACCTCCGTCCCGGGCAGCGGAAACAGCGTCACGCCCTGGCGGAAGTCGCGCAACACTCCCTCTTCGTCCGCAGACCCTTCGCCCACGAAATCGATCTCGCCCACCAGCCCGTCGGAACCGGTTCGCAGCCCCCGTACGGTCGCCAGGACCATCCCCTCCCCGACCCGCATCTTCACGTGGTTTCCGACCTGTCCGGACAGCCGCAGCGCCGGATCGTCCGCTTCCGCCAAGGCGTGAAGGGCGGCCACCGACAGCACGATCCGCGACGATGCTCCCGCCACGTCGCGAACCGTGCCGATGGGCAGCGTTCGCAAGAGGTCCGTTGACTTCGGCTGGTCCCGATCGGTCGCGTTCATCGCCTCTATCCCCCATTCTGTCGCCGCACGCCCCGCGGCCCCGGATCGCGCATGGTGCGAACCACGTTCACCCTCGGACTCGGCAATCATGCTTTATCCTTCGTTAAGGGTTCGGGTCTAGCGCCATAGGAAACCGACCGCCCGGGAGCCCACCATCATGCTCGCCAGTCTGCCAATATCGCTCGCGCGCCGTGCCGAGTCGCTCCACGCCTCGCTGGAACGCAACCTGCCGATGCTCATGGCGATCTGGGTCGTGCTGGCGCTGTGCGGCGGGGCGCTTCGCGTATCGATCAATCCGGTGGGCAGCGGCGGTGCGGGGCTGGGCACGATCGCACCCTACCTCCTGCTGATGGGCGCCCCGATCGTTTCGATGGCCTTGGCATTGCGATGGTTCGCGGACGGCGATCGTCTGCCCCAGCCGGACTGGCGGATCGCGCGCATCGGCCGATGGCGCGACGTGGACCTCTCCACCGCGAGAGGGCACCGCCTCTACGGCACCACCGGAATCATGGTCAGCCTGCTGGTCGGTATGTTGATGAACGTGCCGATGCGGGCCGCCGAATATCTCGTCGCGATACCCGCCATCCTGGCCGACGTCCCCAATTGGCTCGCGACGCTGCATTTCCTGATGACGCTCGACGTGGTGCTAATGCCCTCGCTCTACGTCATCGCCTTCGTCGCCGCGCTTCGCCGCGTGCCATTGTTCCCGCGCCTGCTCGCGACCGTCTGGCTCGTCGACATGACGCTTCAGCTCGTCATCGCGGACCGGATTGCCGCGACCGACCTCCCGCCCGAGGTCGCGGCCTCGCTGACGACGCTGCTCGATGCCAACGTGAAGAAGGTCATGATCAGCGTCGCGCTGTGGGCGCCCTACCTGATCTTCTCGAAGCGGGTGAACGTCACCTATCGGCATCGCGTGCCGGCCTGAACGATCCGATAGCGGCTTTCTCGCTCCGAGTCGGGTACCCGACGCAAGCTTGGACGGCGCAAACCGCTGCATCCAAAGCACAAACTGTCCCAAATCGGTACGCATTGCCGCGCGGACCCGTCAAAGCCCGCGCTGGGCGTATCCCATTCGATTCATAGCCGAATTAACGAAAAATAAACTTTGTTTCGAACGGAACAAAATCGAGTTTGTTAACCCGCGGCAAACAAACAGGGTTGACGGATTTTAACACAGGTTCATGCTGTAGGTCATCCGAAGTGCTTGGAGTTCAACCGGTTTCGGTTGGTCGTGTTCGGATGTTTCGCGTCCGAACATGGTTTGGCTCCCGGCCCCTCGGGTTTCGTAACGGCAGTCCCCCCGGGGTTCCGGGTTGGGGGTGCCGGAGACAAAAGTAGGGGACTGAACAATGACGAACTTCATGAACATGCTGCGCGACGAAAGCGGCGCCTCGGCGGCCGAATATGCGCTGATCCTTGCCATTATCGGTTCGGTGATCGCCGTTGCGGCGATCGGTCTGGGTGGATCGATCGGCAATGCGATGGACGAAGCGTCCGAGTGTATCGATTCCGACGGCGTGACCTGCGACTAGTCGTCCGAAGATGGGCGACCCATGTCTCCGGGTGTGGGTCGCCCATTTCATTTCGGCACGCAAAAGCTGCGCGCATTAGCCAAAATGGAATAACTCTGATATAACAAACCAAATCAGTGTTTGGGGGGATGCTGCAAGATGAGACGCCAATCGATCATCGCTCTGTCGATCGCCATCGTGCTCGGCCTCGTCGCGGTCTTCCTCGCCAACAGCTATTTCACCGCCCGCGAAAATTCGATCAACCAGTCGAACGTCGCGATGACCCGCGTCGCGATCGCCGCCGGTCCCCTTGCCTACGGGCAGGAAGTGACCCCCGATCGCGTCCGCTGGGCCGAATTCCCGTCCAACAGCCTGCCCGCAGGCGTCTATACGACCGAAGACGCGCTCTTCCCCGAGGGCCAGACGCGCCACGCGCTGCGCCAGATCGCCCTCAACCAGCCGCTCCTCGCCAGCGACCTGACCGGCGAGGGCCAGGGCGCCTCGATCGCCGCGACGCTGCCCGACGGCATGCGCGCCGCCACCGTCCAGATCAACGCCGTCTCGGGCGTCGCGGGCTTCATCAAGCCCAACGACACCGTTGACGTGCTCGTCACCCGCGCCAACGATGCGGGTACCGAACAGATCACCGACCTCCTGCTCCAGAACATCCGCGTCATCGCGATGGACCAGGACGCGCAAGGCCAGAGCGACGCGCCCGCCGTATCGAGCACCGCGACGCTCGAGGTCTCGCCCATCGAAGCGCAGAAGCTCGCCCTCGGCCAGCAGTTGGGCTCGCTCAGCCTCGTGCTTCGCAAGCCCGGCATCGAACAGGATTCCGGGATGCAGCGCACCATCAGCATTGATGACCTGCGCTACGAGATGACGGGCGAAGCCGTGCGCCGCGCCGCGCCGCCGCAGCGCACCAGCGTTTCCCGAGCCAGCGCGCCGCGGCCCGCGCGCCGCCCGGCCCGCCAGCCGACTGCATCGCGGCCCGCGCCGCCTCCCCCGCCGCCGCCACCACCGGCGCCCAAGGTGGAAGTGACGCGCGGGCTTTCATCGACGACGTACGAGGTGGGGGATTATGATCGCTAGGACGCTAAGGACGGCGCTTCTCGCCGGCACGCTCGGATGGGGCGCGACCGCCTGGGTCGCCCCCGCCCATGCCCAGGTCTCGATGCAGACCGACCGAGTCCATGCGGGATCGCTGTCGATCCCGGTCAACAAGAGCGAGGTGCTCGAACTCGACCGTCCCTACGCCCGTGCACTCGTGGGCAATCCCGAAGTCGCGGACGTGCTGCCGCTGTCGGACCAGGGCCTTTACGTCCTCGGACGCTCGATGGGCACGACCAGCCTTACCCTGTTCGACGCGCGCGACCGGCTGATTGCAGTCGTCGACGTCGCGGTCGGTCCCGACGTGATGGGGCTGCGCCAGCAATTGTCCGAGCTCATACCGGGCGACAGCATCGGTGCTCGGATGGTCAACGACAATGTCGTGCTCGAAGGCATCGTATCCTCGTCCATCTCCGCGGACCGGGCGATGCGCCTCGCCGCCGTCTATGCGGGCGAGGAGAACGTCATCAACATGATGTCGGTCGGCGCCTCGCAGCAGGTCATGCTGGAGGTGACCTTCTCCGAGGTCAGCCGCTCCGCGCTCAAGGACATCGGTTCGGGCCTGTTCGTCGGTAATGGCAATTTCAGTGCGGCAAGCGGCGTAGGCGGCGCGGTGTCGCCCAGCCCCACCGGACCCGTCACCAGCATTTCCGAGATCGTCGACAGCTTCGGCGTCTTCACCGGCAGCCTGACGCTGCTGGGCGCGCGGATCACCTCGGTGCTCGACGCGCTGGAGCGCAAGGGGCTGGTGACGACGCTGGCCGAACCGACGCTTGTCACCCTGTCGGGCGAACCCGCGACCTTCCTTGCGGGGGGCGAATTCCCGATCCCCGTCTTCCAGGGCGGCGGCGGCGACGACGACAGCCGCGGTATCACCGTCGAATTCAAGCAGTTCGGCGTCAGCCTGGCCTTCACGCCGACCGTGCTCGCCGACGGGGTCATCAACCTCGTCGTCGCGCCCGAGGTCAGCTCGATCGACCCCTCTGCCTCGGTCACGGTGAACGGCCTTGTCGTGCCCGGCCTTTCGACCCGCCGCGCCGAAGCCGTAGTCGAGCTTCGCGACGGGGAAAGCTTCGCGCTGGCGGGGCTGCTGCGCACCGACTTCCAGACGACGGTCAGCCAATTCCCGATCCTCGGCAGCCTGCCGATCATCGGCTCGCTGTTCCGCTCGACCCGGTTCCAGAAGAATGACAGCGAACTCGTGATCGTCGTGACGCCGCGGCTGGTTCGTCCGCAACCGGCGGGCAGCTATCGCTATCCCACCGACACCGCGATCCCGCCCGACGAGCTCGACCTGTTCCTGCTCGGTCGGACCGACGGCGCGACTGCGGCAATTCCGGATCCGACCGCGCCGGTGGCACCGGTCGCCAATCCGATCGGACAGCCGCCGCTCAATCGATCGCGCGACGGCGCCTATGCCGTCCCTCCCCCCGCCCCCGCCACGGGTCAGGGAATGGCGTCGATCGATCCATCCGCCATCGAACTGGAGGTCGGCCATGACTATTGAGAAAACGGCGCTTGCCGCCCTCCCCTTGCTGGCCCTCGCGGCCTGCGCGCCCGTCGATCACTCGTTCGGCGAGGCGACCGCCTGGAACAGGACGGTCCAGACGATCAATCCCGACGGCGTCGTTACGTCCGCCGATGCCGCTCAACCGGGCGACAATGCCGACGTCGCGGTCAATTCAGCCGAGGCCTATCGGGAAGGCTCGATCGAACGCGCCAGCGCCAGTTCTCGTGGCGGCAATGCGAACGGCAGCGTCGGAAGCGGCCAGGGCAACCCGCCGCGCTAGAGCGACAAGGAGATGGAAGGTGTCGATACGGAGACTTGCAACCTCGAATGACGGCGCTGTGGCGCCGATCCTCGGTGTGAGCGTCTTCGCCCTGGTTGCTGCTGGCGGCATCGCCTTCGATTATGCGCGCCTCGCCACGCTCGACACCGAATTGCAGAGCGCCGCCGATCAGGCCGCACTCGCCGCTGCGACGCAGTTGGACGGACAGGCGGACGCCATCGCCCGTGCCACCGCCGCCGCCGAGCATCTCGTCGGCAACGACACCTACCTCGCCGATGACGATGTGGGCATCGATATCGAGATCCTGCAGGTCCGCTTCTACGCCACGCAGGGGGCTGCCGAGGCCCACAACGGCACCGATTGCCCGACTGCCAGTACCACCGCCGACGATAGCGCTGCCAATTTCGTGTGCGTCCGAACCGTCACCCGTCGCGCCAACTTCGCGCTGACACCCGTTGTCGGCTCGCTCGGGGGCAACGCCCAGGCGATGGCCGTCGCAGGGATGGAAAGCGCGATCTGCAAGACGCCGCCCGTGATGATCTGCAACCCGACCGAACCCTCGACCAACACCGACGAATTGTTGGGTTACGATCCGGCGCGGGGCACCGGCTTGCGGCTCGTGACCGGCGACGCGACGGTTCCGGGCAACTTCGGTTGGCTCGAGGCGGGCGAAGGCAACGGCGCCCCCGCGCTCGGCGGCAATCTTGGCTGGAATACGCCGTCGGGCGTCTGCCAATCGACCGATGGCGTCACGACCAAGACCGGCATGACCGCCTCTGTCCTCGATGCCTTCAACACGCGCATGGACGTCTACGCCAACGGCAATTCCACCTGCCCGACGCAGAATGGCGGCGGGACCTGCTCCCCCTCGGTCAACACGCGCAAGGACCTCAAATGCGATGTCAACGGCGCGAACGCCACTGCCTGCAAGAATGCTGGCTCGTGGGAGTTCGACGCCGCGGACGCGTACGACCCCTACCTGCCCGACCGCGACGGGCCGGGCGACGACGGCATCATCTACAAGAACGCCGACGGGACGCGCATCTATAAGGACGAGGGCAAAGGCAATAAGGTCACCTGGCGCACCGAACCAAACGGTGGCGGGACCGTGGTCCCTGGGCCGGGAACCGCCAATTACACGCTGCGCGATTACGGGGCGTTCGACTCTTATCCCACCTTCATGGGCTATCCCCATGACAAGTGCCACAGCTCGCTCCGTTCGCGTCATACCTGCGGTGTGCAGGGATCGGGCCAGTGGGATGCCAACGCCTATTTCAAGGTCAATTACGGTGGCTGGACCGAGGCACAATGGCGTACCGCGCTCGGCTACAACACGGGCGCGCTCGCGAGCACGATTCCGGCGCGCTACGACGTCTACCGCTGGGAGATCGACAACAAGTCGGTCACCACCCCCATGGGCCTTCGCGGCATCGGCGTGTCGCAGGGCGGGTCGAGCAAAAAGGCATTCGGGATTCCCGCCACCGGGGCGGCAGGCGTCGATACAAACGTCGCGACCGGCCAGCCCGATCGCCGCCTCATCACGGTCGCGGTTCTCAACTGCCAGGCGCTCGGCATTAATGGTCATAAACCGAATGTGCCGGTCGCAGAATGGATCAACGTCTTCCTCGTCGAGCCTGCCATCAATCGAGGCACGGGTTCCAATCTGTATACCGACCAGAAGGACATTTACGTCGAGTATATCGAGAAGACGAAAGCATCCGCGAACGCGTTTGAAACGGTGGTGCGCCGTGACAAGCCGTATCTGGTCAAATGATGCGCGTTCGTCGCCTCTTTTCCGATACGGCCGGCACCGCCGCGGCGGAACTGGCGATGTCGCTACCCTTCGTGCTCGTGCTGGTCGCCGGCGCGTTCGAGATGGGGCATTATTTCTATTCCGAGCATCGCCTCGTCGAGGGCGTTCGCGACGCCGCGCGGTTCGCCGGGCGGCACGCGCAGAACCAGTACGACGGCAATTGCGGGACAACCCTTCCAGCGGACAATGACATCGTCACCGATGCCGAACTGATCGCGAGCAAGGGCACGCTCGATGCAACCGCCGACGATTTGCTGTGGGGTTGGAACCAGGGCGCCGCCGCTTTCACGATCTCCGTGGTCTGCGCGGCAACTGCCGACGATGGCGATGCTGCCACGGCGGACCAGACCATGGGCGGCATCTACCGCGACAGTACGGTCGGTGCACCGCTCGTCACCGTGACGGCATCGATCCCCCACCCCACCGTTTTCGGATATATCGGGGTGCCGCTGGGACTGACCCTCAACGCTACCTCGCAGTCTGCGGTGATGGGCATATGACGGGCATCCACCGGCTCTGGAACGATCGCACGGGCGGCACCGCGGCCGAGTTCGCGCTTGTCCTCCCGCTGCTCATTCTCCTCATCTTCGGCATCATCGATGGCGGTCGCTATCTGTGGGAAGTCAACCAGGCGAAGAAGGCGACGCAAATGGGCGTGCGTTTTGCCATCGTGACCGATCCGGTCGAGGCGGGGTTCATGTCGCAAAGCTATGTCGGGAAGACCGTGACGGTCGGTGGCGCTGTTCGCACCCTCACCCAAGGCGACGTCATTCCGCGCGAGGCGTTGGGCACGATCACCTGCGATGCGGATGGTTGCACGACCACCGGCATCGGCCTCGATTCCCCGTCGTTCGACAGCGACTCCTTCGCCGCGATCGTCGACCGGATGCGGTTGTTCGACCCCCGTATCGGGGATGCGAACGTGGAGGTGGCATACAGCGGCTCGGGCCTCGGCTTTGCCGGCGATCCGAATGGACCGGATCTTGCCCCCCTCGTCACCGTATCGCTCACGGGCATGACGTTCTCGCCCATCTTCACCCTCCAGCTGTTCGACGTGCCCATCCCCCGGGCTTCCTCCTCACTGTCGGCGGAGGATTTCGCCGGTACGACATCGAATTGATCCGGAAAGCGACGTGACCCGATTGGACCATCAGCAAAGCGATCGACCCGGTTTCCAGCCGTCGGTGCGCCCGTCCGCGCTGCGATTGTACCTGTTCGACCCGGCGGCGGGTGCGATGGCGTCGGACGCGGTTGTCGGCTTCTCGATCGACTATTTCTCGATCCAGTCGTCGGCAGAAGTGCGCGCAGAAGACCTGAAGGGAGCGGGAGCGGTGGTCATTCAGCTGCGCCCCGACGATCCCCAGGCAGTCGCCACGTTCACTCGGCTGCGCGAGAGCAGCGACGTGCCGCTGCTCGTCGCTGCTTACGACCCGCCCCTCGCCTTCGTGCGACAACTCGTGCGCGCCGGCGCCCATGACGTCATTCCCCTTCCCCTCGAACGCGAAGACCTCGAGGCCAGCCTGGCCCCCGTTCGCAACGCGATCGACGCGGCCTCGGACTCGCCGAAGCTTGGCGCGTCGCGCTTCGTCTGCACCATTCGCAGCGAAGGCGGCATCGGCGCTACCGCGCTGACGACGCAGCTAGCCACCCGCCATGCTGCCACCGAGGCCGAGGCAGGCCGAACCGCTTGCCTGATCGATTTCGATCTACAGTTCGGCGACGCGGCCTTCCAGCTCGGCATGACCCCCAGTCTGACCCTTGCGGATCTCATCGCGGCCGGATCGCGGGTCGACCGCGACCTCCTGTCGACGATTGCGAAACCCCATTCCAGCGGGCTCCACGTCCTCGCCGCACCAAAGGACATCGTGCCGCTCGACCTGCTGACGCCCGATCGGGCGATCGCACTTCTCGAGCTGGCGATGGATCAATATGACACGGTCTTCGTCGACCTGCCGGCGAACTGGACCGATTGGTCGCTGTCGCTGCTGGCGCGCGCCGATCTCGTCCTTCTCGTCACGGGGCTCAGTGTCCCCAGTCTTTCTCGCGCCCGCCGCCAGCTCGATCTCATCGAGCAGCAGTCACTTGGGACGCTCGATATCCGCATCATCGTCAATCGCTTCGAAAGCGGCCTTTTTCGCAATGTCGATCGCAGCGATCTGCAGCGGGTTCTGGGCCGAGAGGCGGATTTCACCGTAGTGCGCGAAGACGAGGTGATGAACGAGACGATCGAACTCGGCGTCCCGATGAACGAAGTGCGGCGCCGTTCACGGCTGTCCAAGGATCTCGACGCGCTTGGCCAAGGCGTCGCCGCGGCCCTGGGGGAGCGCTGAGCCATGTGGAACATCAAACGACCGCAAGAACAGCGTCCGGCACCCCTTCCCGAGGATGACGACGGCGTCGCCGCTCCCGCCTCGTCCCCCGCGCCGGATACGATAGACAGCGAAACACCAGTCGCTGAATTCGACAGCAGCATCGCGCTCAAGGTCGAACTTCACCAGCGGCTTCTCGATCTGATCAACCTGTCGGCACTCGACAGTATGTCGCGCGAACAGGTTGCGGACGAAATCGGATCGATCGTCGCCGAAGAACTCGCAAAGCAGAGCCACGCGCTCAACACGGGCGAACGCGAGCGGCTCACCGAAGACGTGCTCGACGAACTGCTGGGCCTCGGACCGCTGGAGCCGCTGCTGAAGGATCCGTCCATCAGCGATATTCTCGTCAATGGCCACGACAACGTCTATGTCGAGCGGCACGGTCGCCTCGAGCGGACACGGGTGCATTTCAAGGACGAGAGCCACCTCGTTCGCATCATTCAGAAGATCGTGTCGGCAGTGGGAAGGCGGATCGACGAATCCTCTCCGATGGTCGATGCGCGCCTTGCCGACGGAAGCCGAGTCAACGCGGTCGTCCCTCCGCTCGCGCTCGACGGTGCCCTTCTCTCGATCCGAAAGTTTGCGAAGGTTCCAATCGATCTCGAGAAGCTGGTCGATATCGGCTCGCTCCCCGCGGAAGTCGCCGAGGTGCTGACAGCAGCGGTGATCGCCAAGCGAAACATCATCATCTCGGGCGGCACCGGTTCGGGCAAGACGACGATGCTCAACGCGCTCTCGCGTTACATTGATTCGTCGGAGCGTATCGTCACGATCGAGGACAGCGCCGAACTCCAGTTGCAGCAGGATCATGTCGCCCGGCTCGAAACGCGCCCACCCAATATCGAAGGTCGTGGCGAAGTATCGGCCCGTGACCTCGTCAAGAACGCGCTGCGTATGCGGCCCGACCGGATCATCGTCGGCGAGGTCCGTGCTGGCGAGGCGTTCGACATGCTGCAGGCGATGAACACCGGGCACGAGGGGTCGATGACGACCATCCATGCCAACAGCCCCCGCGACAGCATCTCGAGACTCGAACAGATGATCGGCATGAGCGGGATCGACATCCCCGAACGCTCGAGCCGCTCGCAGATCGCCTCGGCGATCAACCTGGTCGTTCAGATCTCGCGTCTGCTCGATGGGCGTCGGCGACTGATAAGCGTGAGCGAAATCACCGGCATGGAGGGGGACGTCATCCAGCTTCAGGAAATCTTCCGCTTCAAGAAGACCGGCACCAATGAAGATGGAACGGTCGAGGGACATTTCGAAGCCACCGGCATTCTCCCCCGCTTCCTCGATGTGGCAGCCGCCCACGGCGTCACACTTTCGAATGAACTCTTCCGGCCCGATCGGAGCTTCCAATGATCGCATCGGGCGTGCTGCGGATCATCGTGCTCATCTTCATCTTCGCCGCCACGGTGATCCTCGTCGAATATTCCGCGCGCGCGATCGCGCGGCGGCGCGGGACGGGCCGAGCGATCAACAAGCGGCTCGAACTGATCGAACGCGGCATGTCGCGCGAGGAGGCCGCTGTGGCCCTACGACGCGAACGTCGCGGCGAGTTCGACAATCTTCCCGCGTTCGTGGAGGGCCCCGGTCGAAAGCTCGAAAAGCTCATGTACCAGGCAGGTCTCACCAGCGCGCCGATGCAACTCGTGCTGCTCCTGATGGCGCTACCGGTTATCCTGTTCGTCCTTTTTCTGGCGGTCGGCTATTTTCTCGGCATGGGAATGGGCGCGGGACGGATCATCCTGTTTCTGGCGGCCGCCCTGTGCTTCGGCCTCGCGCTGCCACTGATCATTCTGAACATGCGGGCCGGCAAGAGGCGCCGAAAGATCGAGGAACAGTTCCCGATCGCGCTCGACATCTTCGTGCGCGGCCTTCGCGCGGGCCATCCGATCGCTGCCGCGCTCGAACTGCTGACGGTGGAGATGAGCGATCCGATCGGGACGGAATTCGGCCTGATCGTCGATGAAACGACCTACGGCGGCGATTTTCGCGATGCGCTCGACGACTGCGCCGACCGCTGGGACCTCGACGACATGCGCATGTTCGTCACCAGCCTGTCGATCCAGCAGGAAACGGGCGGCAATTTGGTCGAAATTCTCGAGAATCTCAGCAAGGTCATTCGCGAGCGCCATGCGCTCTACCTGAAAGTCCGGGCGCTTTCGTCCGAAGGCCGGATGACCGCCATCATCCTGTCGTTCCTGCCGCTGGGTGCCTTCATGTTGATCTTCATGCTGAAGCCCGGCTTCTTTCTCGACACCGCGGACGATCCGATCTTCGCTCCGGCATTCGTCGGATTGGCGGTGCTCTGGGTGCTCGGAGTGCTGATCATGCGCAAGATCATCGACATCAAGGTCTGAAGGGAGCGGCGAGACGATGATCGACTATTTCAGCGCAAACGAATTTGCCCGCTACGCAATCCTCGCGATGATCTTCTTCGCGGTGGTACTCGTCATCATGCTGGCTGGCTCGCGGATCGGGCAACGTCAGTCCGTGCGCGCCCGGATACGCCCCGCCGAAATCGCGCGCTCGGGAAAAACCGCCGCGACCCTCCGAGCCGACCGGGCGCAGGGTCGTTGGGTCCGTCTCGTCAATTCGATCGAGAAAAGCGGGCTTTCGCTCGTCGATACGAAGGATGCGACGCTTCGTCGCCGACTGCTCGAAGCAGGCTATACCTCGCCCGCCGCACCCCGGGTCTATACCCTGATCCGGTTCGTTCTCGTTCTCGCCCTCCCGGCGCTCGTCGTCACGTGGATGTGGGCGGTGGGAGGTATCGACCAGCTCGTAAAGCTCTATGTGGGCGGCGTGATCGCTGCGCTATTCGGCCTCTACGTACCCTCTCTCCTCGTCACCATTCGCGCGGACCGTCGGCGTGAGGAAATGCAGAATGGCTTCCCCGACGCGCTCGACCTGATGTTGGTCTGCGTCGAGGCGGGCCTCGGGCTCGAAGCAGCCTTCAACCGTGTGGGCATGGAAATGGCGACGTCGCATCCGCTGCTGGCGGAACAGTTCGCCGCCGTGACGCTCGAGATGCGGGCCGGCCGTAGTCGTGAGGACGCGCTCCGGCGGATGGCTGATCGGGCGGGCGTTGACGATATCCGCGCATTCGCCACACTGCTCATCCAGTCGACCAAGCTCGGATCCTCGATCGCGGCGACGCTGCGCACCTACGCCGCCGAGATGCGGGAGAAGCGGAAACTACGAGCCGAAGAACGGGCGCACCGTGTGCCCGTGCTCCTCTCGATGCCGCTCGTCGGATGCATGCTTCCGGCAATGATCGGCGTGCTGATGATTCCCGCCGTTATCCGCGTCGTGCGCAACCTTCTGCCGGCGCTCGGATAGGAGAAGACGTGATGCACCGTTCGCTCGCCCTGACGCTCGTTCTTGCGGCCGGAACGGCTGCCTGCACGACGCCGACAACGCAGATCCGAATGATCCAGCAGCCACTCCAGGCGGGCAATCTGGCTGCCTCGGATCGGATTGCCGAAGGAAACGCGATGATGCGCCTCGGCAACGTCGGTCTCGCGATCGAAGCCTATCGGCGTGCGCGTCGGGCGGAACCCGACAATCCCGACGTATACGTCTTGCTGGCTGCAGCATACGACCGGATGGGGCGGACGGACCTTGCCGCCACGAACTACGAGCAGGCGTTGGCACTGGCACCGCACCGCCCGGACCTCTACGTCGCGCTGGCCCATACGCTCAGCCGCGCCAATCGTCCGGAAGAGGCGCGCGCCCTCCTTCTCGAAGCCGAGAACCGTCGCGTCGCTTCGGGTCTCGAATCGGCCCCCGTCGACGACGGGGCACTCACGCAGTTGGCGCGACAGGTCGACGAACAGGAACGTCGGCTGGCTCAAGCCGCCATTACCCGGCGCGTGAAACCCGTTCGATCGCCCGACGTCGGTCCCCGTCTGGTACCATCGGGAAGGGCGACGACCAAACTGGTCACCCGCGAAACACCGATCTGGCCCAAGCGCGACGAGAAGGCGCCGGCGCTGGTAATCGCTGCGACGAAGCCGAACGATGACCCGGTACCGCATTCCCCGATCGAGAAGATCAGCGCGCTCTCGCCCGAAGCAAGCGGGATATCGGAATCTGCTCTTCCGACGCTTGCGAGCACATCGGATCCGGTAACAGTCGGGACCGGCCATGCTAGTGCCATCCCGGACGCGCAGAAATCGCTCGAGGTCGCCCCAGAAATGGCGCGCTTGATCGAGACCGTCACGCTCGATGACGATGTCATTGCCATGCTGCTGGAAGACAATCTGATCGACCACGACGACGTTGCGACGCTACGATTGGCCCAGGCGGCTCGCGGTGCGATCGTACCGCCGCTTCGTGGTCTCGTCTGGTGCGACAGATGAGGGCACCGATCCTGCTGTCGATCGCACTGGCCTTGGCACCCGCGGCAGATTTGCTCGACGAGGCACGGGTTTCATTGACCGCGGGCCGATTGCAGCAGGCCGATGCACTTCTGCGCCAAGCCGCGTCGGAAGGCGCGGACCCGGAGGCGCTCGACGAGGTCACCGCCGACCTCGCCTACGCTCGTGGCGATCATCCCCGCGCTCTCGCGTCGTACATGGTTCGACTGCACCAAACGCCCGAGGATCAGCGCCTGTTGGAACGCGCGGCCATGGCTGCGATGAAGGCGGGCCGCGACGATGCGGCCCCACTTCTGGAGCGAGCGTGCGCTTCAACGGCCGCAAGCTGGGTCGTACTCAACGGTTGCGCGGTATCTTCCGATCGAGAACGCGATTTTGCCGCCTCCACCGGCTTCTACCAAAGGGCGATCGCCCTCCGTCCGGAGAATGCGACACTGTACTCCAACCTCGGTTGGTCCCTCATGCTTCAGGGACGTTGGCGCGAAGCGCGCGCGCCGCTCGTGAAGGCGCTTGTGCTGGAACCGCGTCATGCTCGAGCACAGAGCAATCTCGATCTCCTCGACTTGGTCGATGCCCGATCGCTTCCGGTTCGTGAGCCGGGCGAGACCGATGAGGACTATGCGCGCCGGCTGAACGACGCGGGGATCGCGGCGGCCGCGCGAGGCGAGCGGGATCGGGCGATTGTGGCCTTCGCCCACGCAGTCGAAGTCCGCCCCATCTACTACGAAAAAGCCGCGGCCAACCTTGCTGCGGTGGAGGAGCCCCGGTGAATCTGATCGGCAATTCCCCGGGCTGGGCATTCGTCCTCTTTGCGATCCTCTTGACGATTGCGGCCGGCCAAGACGGCTATCGGCAAAGGATCTCCAACGTGCTCGTCATCGCACTGCTCGCCGCAGGCATTGCGGTGTCGGTTCTTTCGGGGGTGGAGAAGGCGCTCTGGATGAATGCCGCCATTCTCATTCCCATCCTGATGGTGGGAAGCGTGGCTTTTTCCAGAGGCGTGCTGGGCGGCGGGGATGTCAAGTTACTGGCTGCCACCGCATTTTGGTTCACCCCTGCGGACCTGCTCGTCTTTCTTCCCGCGGTCGCCATCGCGGGAGGATTGCTGGTCGTGGTATGGTTGCCGATCCGCATGGCCCGGACGAACGCGGGGACGCGATCGACGCTTCGGGAAAGGACCCTACCCTACGGGATTGCGATCGCACTCGGCGGGATAGTGGCCGGCGCGATCGTGAGAGGACTGTTCGGATGATCCCCCCGGAGACGGGTCGCGACGGCCGTTCGGAACGACGGAGGAGCGGATGATATGTCTCTCCTTGTTCGTCAGCTTGGCTGCCGCCGTGGGTTTCGAGGCTGCGCCGCCACCCGCACCCGCCGAGAAAGCTCCGTCCACCTTTCGGATCGTCACGGCGCCGGGGCCTCGAAAGCCCGAAACCACTCCCTTGTCGACAGGTGCAGCGGCGGAGTTTCGAATGGCTGACGCCGTCTCCATCGGCGAACGCTGGGGGCGCGTGACCTCCACCTTCCGTACGCCCGATCACAATCGGCGGGTCGGCGGGGTGCGCAACAGCCACCATCTTCGCAACCGCGCGATCGACATCGCCCGCGCGCGCGGCGTTTCGCACCGACAGATCGAGCAGGCCTATCGGCAAGCCGGCTATGTTCTGGTCGAGAGCCTCGACGAAGGCGACCATAGTCACTTCGCGTTCGCCAACCGATCATCCCCGAAACCCGCTGATCCCGGCAATGCAGATCGTTCGGTAGAAGCCGCAACCGAACGGGATCGGTTTCGGATCGTCCTGGCCCCCGGCTCCCGATAGTCGTCTCCATCGAACGCCCTTCGCTCGTCGTGAGCGAAGATTTCGACCCTGCAATTCCTTGCCGCGGTGCGTTATGGCGCTTCGCAACCCATCGGGAAGCCCGATGCCGGTGCAGCTCCTATTTGTGGAAAAAGATGAATTTTCTATCCCAGAACGATTCTGCCTCGAGCGACGCGTTGGCATCGATCGCCCTCTTGCTCATTCTGTTCGGCCTTCGCCTCGTCGTCGGCCACACCCTGAAAGGCCGGGAAAATCTGCCCGGGCATGTCGTTCGCCGCTGGAGTGCGAATGTCCGGAATTTTCTGTTCCTCGTGGCCGTCGTCGGGTTGATGATGATCTGGGCCCCTCAACTGCGAACGTTCGCCTTGTCGCTGACGGCAGTTGTCGTGGCGATCGTGATCGCGACGAAAGAGATCATTCTGTGCCTTTCCGGGTCCGCGCTTCGCACCTTCACGAGGGCCTATTCGGTCGGCGACGTCGTTGAAATCGGGCAATCCAAGGGAGAGGTCATCGACATCAATCTTCTCGCCACCCGTTTGCGCGAGTTCGAACAGGCCGACGGATCGATTCTAGCGACAGGACGAACGATCATCCTGCCCCACAGTCTCTTGTTCGCCTCACCGGCGCGGGTCGTGCCGGAACTGGCGAAGGGGACTCGCCATCGTTTCGACATGACCTTCGAGCCGGAGATCGACATCTTTTCGTTGCAGTCCAAGATCGAAGGAGCCGCCAGGGCCTCACTCGATGCAAACAGGAGTCGAACCGACCGGCAGCGCGGCAAGACAGGGGCCGATCAGTCCCAGATCGTTTTCGACTACGGAACGACCGACCTCGGCAAATATCGGATCACCATCGAACTCATGGACGGCTCCGTAGACATGAGAAGCGCGGAAAACGCCATCGCCTGCGCGATCGGTTCCCTGGTGCATTCCGAGAGACCGGATCTACGCCGCGATTGAAAGGTGCCGTGACTCGCCGAACAAAATGCGGAAAACCCAACGCCGGCGGTTTGGAATTGAGTTTGATCGACGGAAATTGTCGCTTTCAATGGGCTGCCCGCGCGGAGACCTTACGGTTGTCGAGGGATGCCATCAGGCTCGCAGAATTGAATTCATCGCGCGACCGACCATCTTAGTCCCATGCCCAAACTTTCTGTCCTCGACCTGGCGCCCATCGTGGAGGGCAGCGATGCGGGCGAAGCGCTGCGTCAGTCGGCGGACTTGGCGCGGGCTGCGGAAAGATTGGGCTACACCCGCTACTGGATGGCGGAGCATCATTCCATGCCCGGAGTCGCGAGTGCCGCAACGGCCGTCGCGCTCGCTTTCGTCGGATCGCAGACCTCCACCATCCGGATCGGATCGGGGGGCGTGATGTTGCCCAACCATGCCCCGCTCATCATCGCAGAGCAGTTCGGAACTCTTGAATCGCTGTATCCGGGCCGCGTCGATCTCGGGTTGGGGCGTGCCCCCGGTACGGATCAGAGCGCGGCCTACGCCATGCGACGAAGCATGACATCGGACGAACGGCAATTTCCGAACGACGTCATGGAACTGATGGGATACTTCCGAGGTAGCCACGGACGCGTCCGGGCCGTTCCGGGTGAGGGCCTCGACATTCCCATCTATATCCTCGGCTCCAGCCTGTTCGGCGCGCAGCTGGCGGCGACCCTGGGCCTTCCCTACGCGTTCGCTTCGCACTTCGCGCCGCAGATGATGATGGAGGCGATCGATATCTACCGCCGTTCCTTCGAGCCCTCGGAACAGCTCGATCGGCCCTACGTCATGCTGGGTTTCAACGCATTCGTCGCGGATACCGATGACGAGGCGCAGTTGCTGGCGACATCGATCCAGCAGGCTTTCGTCGCCTTGCGAACGGGACAGCCGATGCAGTTGCCGCCGCCAAGTTCGGATTTCGTCGACACTCTATCGCCGTCGACACGCGCGACCCTTGAGAACGTGCTCTCCTGTTCGGCCATCGGCTCGTTGGAAACCGCCGAGCGAAACCTCAAGGAACTTGTCGAACGTACCGAAGCCGACGAGTTGATCGTGACCTCGCAGATCTACGATCATACGGCCCGCATTCGTTCGTTCGAATTCCTCGCGCAGGCCGCCGCAAACACCGGGTTGTTCGACTAGCCAGCGCTGCTAGGCCGATCGCTACTCGTCGGCCATTCGTGGCCAAAAGACGCGCTGCACCACAACGATCACCGCGGCCGCCGGTTTGCAGCGACAAGGTCGGCGGGCTCGTCGATATCCTTCAGCTCCCACCCATCATCCGGGTCCATCAGCGCGGCGTACGGCCAGTCCAGTGCCGCCGCACCCCGATCTCCGTGGAGCTGAAGCAGGCGGGAGAAGGCATGCCGCGGGAAGGCGGCGGGACTTCCGGGACGGCCATCCTGTTGCCGCGTGAAGATCACGCCTCCCGCATTCCCCAGTTGGTCGAGATGTTGCGCAGAGACGAACGGCATGTCGGCAAGCGCGATGACGATGCGTTCGTGCCCCGATGCCGCGCGGACGCCCGCCCGGATCGAACTCGCCATCCCGCTCTCCGCCTCCCGGTTGACGACAGACTGCCAACGGACGGGTCGTTCGATCACCAATTCCTTCGACGGAACGACGATGTATCGCGCATCGAACGACGCATACTCCCCGCTTTCCATCGTCGCCGTCAGGACGTCGCTGTCCCCCAGCGGGGCACGCAGTTTGTCGGCGCCGAACCGCCGCGATTGTCCGGCCGCCAGGAGGACGAGCGCGACCTTTCCGTCAGTCCCCATCGTGCATCGCATCGTAGTCGGCGAGGATTTCAGTCAGCGCGGACAGGGCGAGCAGGCGCGGCGTCCGGCACGATTCTACCACGCCGATCGGACTGCGGATCCTACCGATCGCTTCGGCGGATAGTCCACGCCGCTCCAATTCCACGATCCGGTCGGAGCGAGCACGAACCCCGCCCTGCGCACCGATGTAGAAGGCTTCGCTTTCCGTCGCTTCTTCCAGCAGCGCCAATTCCCACTCATGGTCGTGAAAGAGGAACACGCACGCGGTCCATCGATCCGCCGGCGGGAGCCTGCTCGGCTGGTGCAGCGCCAGAGCATCCTTGGTGAGCAGCGTCGTCGCAATATCGAGGCTCTCGGCAAGCCGGTTCAGAATCTCGGCTTCGGGCCCCGTCCCGAAAATCCGCACCTGCAACGCCGGAACGTAGGCGCGGCTCCTCAACGGTGGCACGGGGAGGTCCAGCGCGGCCGGTCGGCGATCCTTCAGCGCCGCGACGGCCCGCCGACACGCACCGACATCGGGCGTGGGATCCAGCAGGATGTCCAACCCACCCCCGCACGGCAGGCGGAAGTCGATCTTGTCCGACCCCTTCCCGTAGCGCCGCAGCTCGGGTGCCTCGATCGTGCGAACGTCGGTCCGCAATTGCTCTTCCAGACAGGTGTCGGCGAGGTCCCCGACGATTTCTCCATCCGCGCGCACCGCGAGCTGCGCCCCGCGCCGCCGCGAGAAGGCGCCGTCGATCCCGACGATCGTGCATAACGCAGTGCCCGCTTCGCACGCGGCGACGAGTGCCCGATGATCGGGGGCCGGCGCGTCGATGGTGTCGCTGTCGGTCCGGTTCACGCCGGCAAGGCGGCGATGACCAGGTCGGGTGTCATCGGGTAACGGTACAGGCGCGCCCCGCTGGCGTTGTAGATCGCGTTGGCGATCGCGGCGGCACCGCCGCACATGCCCAGTTCGCCGATCCCCTTAGCCTGAATCGGACTGGCGACCGGATCGCGCTCCTCGACCATCAGGACTTCGACATCGGGAATGTCGCGGTGGACGGGCACGTGATATTCGGCGAGGTCGCAATTGACGAGATGACCGTCGCGCGGATCGAACAGCAAGGCTTCCGTCAGCGCGGCTCCGATCGACCATGTGATCCCGCCGAGACATTGCGAGCGCGCGGTCTTCTCGTTGAGAACTCGTCCGAAACCGAACGCCCCCAGCATGCGATTGACGCGCGTTTCCCCGGTGAACCGGTTGACGCGAACCTCGGCGAAGAAGGCGCCGAAACCCGAAGCGGTATAATCGTCCTCGATGTCCCCCGGCTCGTAATGCCCGAAAATCGACAGGTCCGATCCTTCCAGCAGGTCGACGATCGACGGTCCGTCGACGACCTCGCCGTCCTTCAGCGACAGCGTGTCGGCCTCGACGCCGGCGCGCTCGGCCAGCGTTTCGCGCAGCGCACGGCATGCGACATAGACCGCCGATCCGATCGACGCCGCACCCCAGCTTCCGCCCGATCCCGGACCGCGAGGATGCTTCGTATCCCCAAGTTCGACGAGAACCTTGTCGATCGAAAGCCCGAGCATCTCGCCGGCGATCTGCGCAAGGATCGTATAGGTCCCGGTGCCGATATCGGTCATGTCGGTTTCGACCAGCGCGGTCCCGTCGGGCTTGAGCGTGACACGGGCCTTCGCCTCGTTGACGTTGTGAACACGGGCGGCCGACGCCATTCCCGTGCCGATCCACCATTCGCCGTCCTGACGCTGGCGCGGCTTGCGCGGCCCGCTGTCCCATCCGAACGCGTCGGCACCCTGCCGCAGACATTCCGCCAGCTTGTGGGAGGAAAAGGGCAGATCCTCCTCGGGATTGCGATCGGGAATATTCTTGAGCCGCAGTTCGACGGGGTCGATCCCCGCTTCCTCGGCCAGCTCGTCCATCGCAGCCTCGAGCGCGGGCATCCCCACCGCTTCGCCCGGCGCACGAACCGAGCCCGCGGTCATCCGGTGAATACGCGCGACCTTGAGCGCCAACTTGCGGTTTTCTCCGCCGTACAGAAAATGCGAACTCTGCAGCACGGGTTCGGCGAAACTTTCGCCCGGCAGATTGGACACGCGCGCCTCGTGGCCGAAGGCGTCGAGCGTTCCGTCCTCGCGGCATGAAAGGCGCAGTCGCTGTTTCGTTTCGGACCGGCGCATGATGCACTGAAACACCTGCTGGCGGCTCATGACGACGCGCACGGGTCGGCCCAGTTCGCGCGCCGCCAGTGCCGCGGCGACGACATCCTCGCTGATGCCGAGCTTGGAACCGAACCCCCCGCCGACATAGCGCGACACCAGGCGGACCTGTTCTTCCTCGATCCCCAACGCGTCGGCCAGTTCGGCGATGTTGAAGTTCAGCATCTGAAGCGAGGCATGCACGGTAACCTTGTCTCCGTCCCAGCTCGCGATCGCGGCGTGCGGCTCCATCGCGGCGGACGCATGCCCTTCGGTCTCGATCGTCAGGTCGACACTGTGCGACGCCGACGACATCGCCGTGTCGAGATCGCCCTGATCGACGCTTTCGTCGTCCTGCTCTTCGAGCTCGACCTTCGACGGATCGATCGGCGCGTCCTCTTTGACGTCATATTCGACGACCAGATGCTTGGCCGCATCGCGCGCCTGTTCGAAGGTCTCCGCCACCACCACTGCGATCGGTTGCCCCCAGTAGCAGACGGTCCGCGGGCTCTGCTGGGGTGCCTCGCCTGCCGTTCCCTGCGCGGCGCGGGTCGTCAAATCCTTGTGCGTGACCACGCCGATGACGCCCGGCATATCCCGGATCGAATTCTCGTCGATCGACGTCACTTCGCCGTGGGTGATGGTCGCGGTGACGAGCACGCCTTCCGCGACATTGTCGACCGGATATTCCGCAGCGTAGGGCGCGGTGCCGGTGGTCTTCGCCAGTCCCTCGACGCGGGACAGCGGTTTGCCGATTACGCCCTGCTTCATCGTGTCGAGCAGGTTGGTGTCGACCGGTTCGTCCTGTTTGAAATGCGCGCTCACAAGGCAGTCTCCGTGACGTTCGACAGGACGGCGGCAAGGGTACGCCGAGCGAGCGGGATCTTGAAATCGTTGTCGCCATGACCTTCGGCTTCCTCGAGAAGCAGATCGGCGGCTTCGTCGAAAAGCGCGGCCGACGGTGCTTTTCCGACGAGCAGATCGGACAGACGTGGGTCGTGCCATGGCTTGTGCGCGATCCCGCCGAACGCGAGATCGGCGCGAGCAATCTTGCCATCCTTCATGTCGACGATGGCGGCGACCGAAACGAGCGCGAAGGCGTAGGACGAGCGTTCGCGCACTTTCCGATAGACCTGCGTTCCTCGAACCGGCGGCGGTAGGGTGACGGCGGTGATGATGTCGCCTTTCTCGAGGACATTGTCGCGCCACGGCGTCTCTCCGGGAAGCCGGTGAAAGTCGCGCACCGGCACCGTCCGCTCCTCGCGATCCGCAGCCAGAATATGCACGACCGCGTCGAGCGCGCTCATGGCGACCGCCATGTCGCCGGGATAGGTCGCGATACATTCCTCGCTCGCCCCGAGGATCGCATGAAGCCGCGCGACCCCACCGATCGCTCCGCATCCCGATCCGGGCTCGCGCTTGTTGCAGGGCTGGTCGATATTGGTGAAATAATAACAGCGCGTGCGCTGGCACAGGTTGCCGCCCGTCGTCGCCTTGTTGCGCAATTGCTGGGTTGCACCGGCCAGGATCGCACGGGCGAGAACGGGATAGTCGCTCCGCACGCGCGCATGATTGGCGGTGTCCGTGTTGGTCACGAGCGCCCCGATCCGCAGTCCGCCGTCCTCGGTCTCCTCGATCGCGTCCAGCCCGAGCGGATTGACGTCGACGAGTGTTGCGGGCGTTTCGACCTGCAGCTTCATGAGGTCGATGAGGTTCGTTCCGCCCGCGATGGCGAGACTGTCGTCGGGCCGGGTCGACGATGCGGCATCCGATAGATCGGCGGCGCGATGATAATCGAACGGTTTCATCGGCTCTCCCCGTTCGCGACGTGCTCGATCGCCGCCAGGATGTTCGCATAGGCGCCGCAGCGGCACAGGTTGCCGCTCATCCGCTCGCGAATTTCTTCAGCACTGAATGTCATCTCGCCGTCGAGATCGTCACTCGCATCGCTCGGCATCCCGGCGCGAATTTCCTCGATCATCGCGGTGGCGGAGCAGATCTGACCGGGCGTGCAATATCCGCATTGATAGCCGTCGTGCTCCACGAACGCGCGCTGCAGGGCGGACGGCTCGTCGGGCGTGCCTAGGCCCTCGATGGTCTGGACGTCGTCCCCTTCGTGCATGACCGCCAGGCTGAGGCAGGAGTTGATCCGGCGTCCATCGACCAGCACGGTGCAGGCACCGCATTGCCCGTGATCGCAGCCCTTCTTGGTGCCGGTCAGTCCGCAATCGTGTCGCAGGAAATCGAGCAACGCGACACGGGGGTCGTCAGGAAGCGGATAGTCGGTCCCGTTCACCATGATGTTCTTTGGCACGATCGTCTCCTGCTGAAGCCTCAACAGTCACCGAGCCGCATAGGTCCGTCAACACGCTACGGACTGGAAAATTTGGAGGAGGAGAAGCAGACTTCGGAACGATTGCCCGTGCGTCAGGGGTCGAGCCTTGAGTGACTTTGTCCGATCCGCTCCGCACAGACCCTCAGTCGTCTTTCCCCATCGCCCGTCCGATCGCGAAACAGACAAGGTCGGCACCCACGGTGACCAGCCGGAACAGCGCCAGCGCCGGGAGCAGCGCCTCCAGCGGCACGCTCGGCGACAGCATCAGCGTCATCGCGCCCTCGCGCGTCCCGATCCCACCCGGCGACCCCGGCGTGGCAAAGCCGACCGCCCACCCGATCGCCGCTGCCGCCAACGCGCTGCCGATTGAGACCGGGTAAATTGCATCGAGCAGCAACCAGAAGGCCGCCGCAAATACCGTCATCCATCCCACCGCACGCGCCAGGAGCAGCAGCAGCACCTGCCCTCCCCGCCATCCGATAAACAGACAGACCAGCACGACGCCGCCGAGCGCAGCGAGCGCGAGCGGACGAAGCGACACACCTTCGATGACGAACGCCGTCGGAAGGAAGCCCACGGCAGCAAGAACGACCAGAAGCGCGCCGCCCAGAAGGATCGCGATCTCGCTTCCCAAGGCTTTTCCCAATGCGCCGTGCGGCACGCCAAGGGACGTCGCCTGCATATGTCGGCCTGCCAGATGCGCGACGTTCCCAGGAAGATATTTGGCCACCTGTGTCACCATCGAGGAGCGCACCAGCGGTGTACCGCGAAGTTCGGGATCCCGGACGAAAGAACGGACAAGATCGCGCCAGTTGAGCGCCTGCAGGATGTAGGCAGCCCCGATCGCCACCGCGCCCGCCGCCGCAGTCGTCCAGACCTCGGTCGTCAGTGCTGACCCGTCCACTGCCTGCCAGCGGGCCCGCGCCTCGATCGCCAGCCAGATCAGCGCCGCAAGACTGAGCAGACCGCCCGCCCAGCGTGCGGCCGGGTGCCCCATCAGCGCGCGCATGCGCTCCGCCGCGGGCCGCTGCTCATGGATTGCAACTCGCCTCGGCCTGCGTCGCGGTCACGCCCGCCATGCCGAGCCGCTCGAGACATTCGGCATCGTCCATTCGGTGAAAAAGTCCCGCTTCCGGGAAAAGCTGGCGCGACCAATTGCTCGCGAAGAGGGTCATGAACGCCCCCAGCGCCAGGACGAACAATGGCAGTCGTCGCACGACGTCGGACTTCGCGCTCATGGTCCTTGTCACGAACCGCGGAATGGACAGGCACGCCAGGACGAAGGGAAACATGAAAAGCTCGACCCGGTAGCGGAAGGTGATCGTCGGGTAGGACAGCATCAGCAGGAACAGCACGCCCGTCGCGGCGACCATCGCCCCGTTCTCCACCGACCATTTGCCGCGACGCAGGCCCAGCAGCACCACCATGTACCAGGGTGCGAACAGGAACAGCATCCCCATATGGGGTCCCTCGAAGCGGGAGTGACCGTGAAACTGTTCGGACCATGCCACCGCACCCATGCCGAGATCGCTCGACGGCGCGTCTGCCATCAACACATGATGTGCCAGAAAATGGGTGGGAATACGCTTGGCATTGAATCGGCCATGTTCCTCGAATCCCCGCGCGCGTTCGGATCTAGGGTGCTCGTACTTGAGGAAAGCGGTGCCGTAGCGCAGCTTGGCGTCTTCGGCGAACTCGCCGTGCGCGGCGGTGGCGTCGCCGAATTTGGCATGGTTTGCGGCCAGATATCCTGCCGCCGACGCCCCGATGATCAGGACCCCCGCGATCGATGCGACCAGCCAGCGCTCGCGCCGCACGATTCCCGCGATTCCGACCACCGCCAGCCCCGCGCAGATCGCGATGGCGACGTGCGGGCGGGCGTGCAGTGCCAGGGCCGCACATAGCGAGCCGAGCACCAGAACGCTTCCCAACGACCCGCGGCCGACGGACTTCCGGTGCACCGCATAGAGAAACCCGCTGATCGCCGCGAACCCCACCGCGATCGGCTCATGATAGACGGCATGATTGGCCGCGATGATCGGCATCGGCCCCGCCAGCCACACCATCCCGGCGAACAACACCAGTAGCATCGACGACGCGCCTGCCGCGACCGCGCGCTCGTGCACGATCCGGTGCAGCATGATCGATCCCGCCCCGGTGAACAGAAAGATGGTCAGCAGGGGAAACACGCTGCCGTCGGTCGGCAGCAGCCAGCCGAGCAGGAAGCGCGGGATGAGCGGGGCCAGACCGTAATAGGTGAACCCCCGCCCATCGGCGAGATAATGCCCTTCCACGCCCAGCACCTTGGCCGACAATTGCCAGCGGCCCTCGAGCAGGGCTCTATAATAGGCATCGTAGAGGTCGTGCCCGAAATAGGGATTCTCGGTGCCCGGCGGCAGCAGCACGAACAGAGCCAGCACCGCCAGCCCCGCCAATGCCGTGCCGCGGAACAGCGTCTCCGCGCTATTCGGAGTCGGCATCGACCGCCATCTCGATCTTCCGCACGCGGCCGAGCACCTGTTCGATCAGCTTGCGATTGGTCGCGACCACGTCGGAAAGCAGCGCAAGGACCGTGGTCAGATAGCCGGCGAGGAGGAACACGCCGCCCAGGATCAGCGACTGGACCTTCCCGTCGCCCTCCCCGATCGCATAATAATAGAGGAACCGCACCACCGGAATCATGCCGATCAGCAGCATGATCAACCCCAGCCCCACGAAGGCCCGCAGCGAGCGGTACATCACGAAGCTGCGCACGATCGTCACCGCCTGCTTCGACACGAAGGACGGGATCGACTTGAACAGTCGCGACGGCCGCGTCTGCGGGTTCGTGGCCACCGGAACCGACGCGATCTTGTAGCCGCGCTGGCTGGCGTGGATCAGCGTTTCAGTGGTGTAGCTGAAATTGGTCAGCACGTTGATGTTCATCGCCGCATCGCGCGTATAGGCGCGGAAGCCCGAAACGGCATCGGGCACCTGGACCGACGCGAGCTGCCGCACCGTCCAGCTACCGAATTTCTGCAGGAACCGCTTGGTCCACGAGAAATCCTGTCGCTCGCCCGCACCGCGGTCGCCGACCACGATATCCGCGCAGCCTTCCAGGATCGGCCGAACCAGCTCGGGGATGGAGCTACCGTCATACTGGTTGTCGCCGTCAGTGTTGACGATGATGTCGGCCCCGCATCGAAGCGCCTCGTCGATGCCTCGCTGGAACCCGCGCGCCAGCCCGCGATTCTGCTTCTGCTGGACGATGTGCGTGACGCCCAGCTTGCGCGCGACCTCGACCGTCCGATCGCTCGAACCGTCGTCGATCACCAGTGTCTCGATCACGTCGATTCCGTCGATCCGCTCGGGAATTCCGGTCAGCACCGAGGGCAACGTCTGCTCCTCGTTGTAGCAGGGTATCTGGATGATAAGCTTGACCACGCGTCCCCCGAAGCGCCCCCGTTGGGCAGTACCGCCGACCGCACGACCGGGGGCCGGTTGCCCCCTTGCGATCTGATTGCCGACCCTTCTGCCCAAACTTGGTTATCAGATCGTTTACGATCCCGCTATTCGCCATGCGCGTCTCGCTTCCATCTCCGGAACGGATGCAATGACGACACGATCCTGTGCGAAATCGGACCGGCCATAACCAGTTGGTAATCCTCTGAAGTCTAGCAATCGGGAAGACGCAGCGACAGCGAACGAGGGACGCGCCCGAATGACCGACCGCATAATGGAAACGACGCTCTATTCGCTTGACGACGAGGCGCCATCACCCGCGCGCGCGGATCGGCGCGGAGACCAGCGCCATCTGACCCTCTATCGCGTCGGCTCGATCACCCTCAACGATCGGCGCGAACTGTGCCTCATCAAGAATATCAGCGCGGGCGGCATGATGATCCGCGCCTATTGCCCGATCGACATCGGCGAAACGCTGACCGTCGAACTCAAGAGCGGCGAGCCGATTCGGGGCAAGGCGACCTGGATCCGCGGCCAGAATGTCGGGGTCCAGTTCGACGAACAGGTCGACATCCTCGATCTGCTTTCGCACTCGATGAAGGGAACGCGCCCGCGCATGCCGCGGATCGAGGTCGACTGTCCCGTGACGGTCTATGTCGACAGCCGCCCGCTGCCCGCCACCGCGCTCGACGTCAGCCAGGGCGGGATCAAGCTTCGGACCGACGCGCTCCTGCCGACGGGCGACAAGGACGTCGGCATCGGGTTGCCCGGCCTCGCCCCCATCCGCGCGTCTGTGCGCTGGCAGAAGGACGACGTCGCGGGGATCACGTTCAACCGACTGCTGCCGCTCGGGGACCTCGTCGCCTGGCTCGAGGAATGCCGGCAGCCGAGCCGCAAGGCCGGCTAGAGCAGTTTCTGAGAGAAATCTGGGACCGCGCGCCTAGCTACGCGGCAGCAACCATTCGTCGACGTAGCGTTTCTCGCCCTCGCTCAACTGCGAACTGGTCAATCCCGGGCGGCGCGAGGACACTTCCATCCGCGAGCGCGGCTGCGGGACATGGCGAAGCACCACCTCGGGCTGCAGATCCTGCGCGAAACTCACGCCCGCGCGCCCGTCGGTGGTCCAGGCGATCCGCCCCGGCACCGATAGTTTCTCCTTTCGGAACAGGATCTCGGTCCCCTCGACCGGCAGGTCCGTTCCCTCGACCAGTGCGCCGTCGGAAGACAGGTTGCGCAAGCGCACGTCGAGCTGACGCCCGCCGACTTCCAGCACGGCTTTCATGAACAGGTGCGAGCGGGGGGTACGACGATTGTGCTCCATAACGCTCGTCGTAGAAGAAAGCCGGTAAAAAACTGCTTAAGCGCGGCTCTTGATATAGAGCAACATGAGGTTGTTGGCGGGCATTTCGCGACGGTCGCGGCGAACCAGTCCCCGCGCCCGCGCCGCTGCATCGAATTTTTCCACCGCACGGATCCCCCAGTCCGGATCGCGCGCCTTCAGCGATCGGTCGAAATCCTCGTTCGAGGGCGCCGCCGGTCGATCTGCCTCGTACCAGGGTCCATAGAGGATCAGCGGACCGCCAACCGGAAGCAACCGCGCCGCCCTGTCCAACAGACCGAGCGCGGCCTCCCACGGCGCGATGTGCACCATGTTGATCGACACGATGGCGTCGGCGCGTTCGATGCCCCAATCCTTCTCGCGCACGTCGATGAGAAGCGGCGGACGCAGATTGTCCGGCCCCTCCCGTCCCCACGCCGCGATCGAGCGCAAGGCGGCAGCGTCGGGATCGCTCGGCTGCCAGGTCAGCGCGGGGAACCGCCGCGCGAACGCCAGCGCATGTTCGCCCGTCCCGCTCGACGTCTCGAGCACGAACCCTTCGCCCGGAAGCCATTGCGCCAGTATATCGCCGATCGGCCCCACGTTGCGTGCCACTGCGGGGGCCTCGCGACGGTCCGCATCGCCCAGATCGTCCATCTGATAGGGTTCGCTCACCCGCGCTTGCCGTTCCCGGCGACCGCCCGCGCGGCGCGCTCGCGTACCGCCATCCAGATCAGCAGCCCCAACGGTCCCGCCATCAACGTCAGGAACAGGATCGGCCCCTGCACGATCCGCGAAACACCCTTGTGATCCCCATCCTTGGCGATCCACTGACCGACGAACAGGTCGAACGCGAGATAGTGGATCCATCCCAACGTCACCCCGCCCTCGCTTCGGAACAGATCCATGACCCCCGCCAGGCTGAAATCGAACATGGCGGGCTCGGCGAGCCCCGCGTCACGTACCGGGTCGACGAACCCGCCGAACAGCAGCACCAGCAAGATCGCATAGGCCAGGCTCAGCAGTCCGATCCCGAGATAGAAGACCAGCGCGTGCAGCCCCGGCCCCCGCGGCAGCAGGATGAGCGCCGCCCACGGCAGCAGGACATAGGTGTTGGCGACCGAGAAAAGCGCGGCCCAGTCCACCCTATTGCCCGCCCACTTCGCTACGTGCCGCAAGGCTGCCGGGAACCTCCCCGCCCTTGTAGGCCAGGACCGGCTGGCGCGCGGCCTGCGTCTCGTCGAGGCGGCGGCGAGGCGCATGATAGGGCGCGCCGGTCAGCGCTTCGTCCCCTGCCTTGGCCCGCTCGACCACCGATCGGAAGGCGGCGATGAACTGGTCGAGCGTCGCCTTGCTCTCGGTCTCGGTCGGTTCGACCAGCATCGCGCCATGGACGACCAGCGGGAAATACATCGTCATCGGGTGAAAACCCTCGTCGATCAGTCCCTTGGCGAGATCGAGCGTGGACAGTCCCCCGCCGAACCCTTTGTCGGAAAACAGGGCTTCGTGCATGCAGGGCCCGGCCGCAGCGAAAGGCGCGTCGAGGACGTCTTCCATCGCGCGCAGCACGTAATTGGCATTCAGCACCGCATCCTCGGCGACCTGCTTCAATCCATCCGCCCCGTGACTGAGGATGTAGGCAAGCGCGCGGGTGAACATTCCCATCTGACCGTGAAAGGCGGTCATTCGCCCGAAATGGTCGAGCGGCCCTCCGAAATGCTCGTTCGCGAACGTCTCGGCATCCTCTTCCTCGACGAGATGCACGACCCCGTCTTTCGTGCGCGAAGTATAGGGCAGCGGCGCATAGGGACTGAGCGCTTCGGAAAGCACCACCGGCCCCGACCCCGGCCCGCCCCCGCCGTGCGGGGTCGAGAAGGTCTTGTGCAGGTTGATGTGCATCGCATCGACGCCGAGATCGCCCGGGCGAACCTTGCCGACGATCGCGTTGAAATTGGCGCCGTCGCAATAGACGAACCCGCCCGCTTCGTGGACGGCATCGCTGATCGCCTTCATGTCGCGCTCGAACAGGCCGAGCGTGGACGGGTTGGTGATCATCACCCCCGCCACGTCGGGTCTGAGCCGCGCCTTCAGCGCATCGAGGTCGACGCGCCCGTCCTCGTTGGCGGGAATGTTCTCGATGTCGTAGCCGGCAAAGGCCGCGGTCGCGGGATTGGTGCCATGCGCGCTCTCCGGCACCAGCACCACCTCGCGCGCATCGCCCCGCGCTTCCAGCGCCGCGCGAATGCACAGGATGCCGCACAGTTCGCCGTGCGCTCCTGCCTTGGGGCTCATCGCCACCGAATGCATCCCGGTCAGCCGGATGAGCCAGAACGCCAGTTCGTTGATGACCTCCAACGCGCCGCGTACCGTATCCTGCGGCTGCAAGGGGTGGATGTCGGCAAAACCCGGCATCCGTGCGATCTTCTCGTTCAGCCGCGGATTATGCTTCATCGTGCAGCTCCCGAGCGGGAACAGCCCGAGGTCGATGGCGTAATTCTGGCGGCTGAGGCGCGTATAGTGTCGCACCGCGCTCGGTTCGCTCAACCCCGGAAGGCCGATCGGATCGGTCCGGACGAATTTGCCCAGCCGGCTCGCGCTCTGGCCTTCGGGTGCGCTCGGCGCCGCTTCGACGCCCGCCAGGTCCATTGCGGCGGGCGCCGCGAAATCGACACCCGTCGTTTCCGAATCGCCGATCTCGAAGATCAGCGGCTCTTCCAGCATCAGCGCGCGGTTTCCCGTCACGGTTTCGACGCCCTGACGATCGTCGATCGCGTCGGTCGGCGTTCCGGGACGCCATCCGGATGCATTGGGCCTGTTCATGCGAGCGCCTCCTTCAACCCGTCGCACAGGGCATCGATATCCGCCTCGCTGACCGTCTCGGTCACGGCGATCAGCAGCGCATCGTCCAGCCCCTCGCTGTCGGGATACAGCCGTCCCAGCGACACGCCGGCCAGCACGCCCCGATCCGCCAGATCGCGCACCAGCGACCGCGCGTCGCGCCCGACCTTGACGGTAAATTCGTTGAAGAAGTTCTCGTTGAGAATGCTGACACCGGGGATCGCCGCCAGACGCTCCGCAGCGATGCAGGCAAGGCGATGATTCTCCGCCGCCAACTGCCGCAGACCCTTCTCGCCCAGCAGCGTGAGGTGGACGCTGAAGGCCAGCGCGCACAGGCCCGAATTGGTGCAGATGTTGCTGGTCGCCTTCTCGCGGCGGATATGCTGCTCCCGCGTCGACAGCGTCAGCACGAAGCCGCGCTTGCCCGCCGCGTCGACTGTCTGCCCGCACAGCCGTCCCGGCATCTGGCGGACATGCTTCTCGTCGCGGATCGCGAACAGCCCCAGATACGGCCCGCCGAACTGCAGGCCCACCCCGATCGACTGTCCCTCGCCGACGACGATGTCCGCGCCCAGATTGCCGGGCGCCTCGATCGCGCCGAGCGCCACCGGCTCGGTATTCACCGCGATGAGAAGCGCGCCCTTGTCATGCGCCGCTGCCGCGATCCGCGCGATGTCGGGGATCCGCCCCAGGATGTCGGGATATTGCACCACGACGCAGCTCGTATTGTCGTCGATCCGCGCGATCAGCCCGTCGTCGTCGGGCATGGCGGTCAGGCTCGGCGGCGCGCCCGCAATCTCGTCCTCGGTGAACTTGGCCATCGTGCGGACGACCTCGGCATAATGCGGGTGCAACGCGCCCGACAGCACGACCTTCTTCTTCTTGCCCCGCGCGACGCGGCTCGCCATCGCGACCGCTTCCCAACAGGCCGTCGACCCGTCGTACATCGATGCGTTCGCCACTGCGCAGCCGTAAAGCCGTGCCACCTGCGTCTGGAATTCGAACAGCATCTGCAACGTGCCCTGCGCGATTTCGGGCTGGTAAGGCGTGTAGGCGGTCAGGAACTCCCCACGCTGGATCAAATGATCGACGCTCGCCGGCACGTGATGCCGATAGGCCCCCGCCCCCAGAAAGAAGGGCGCATCGGCGGCGGCGAGATTCTTCTTCGACAGCCGTCGCATGTGCCGCTCGACCGTCATCTCGGATGCGTGCGTCGGCAGGTCGGGGATCAATCCGTCGAGACGCGCCTCCTCGGGAACGTCGACGAACAGGTCATCGATACTGTCCACGCCGATCGCCTCGAGCATCGCGCTCCGGTCGGCGGGGGTCAGGGGAAGATAGCGCATGGAAGCTCCCAATTCTTCAGAGACTGTCGACGAAATCCTTGTACGCCGCCTCGTCCATCAACCCATCGAGTTCGCTCGTGTCGGACAACTTGATCTTGAAGAACCAGCCCTCACCCTCGGGATCGGAATTCACCAGCGCCGGTTCGCCGTCGAGCTTCTCGTTGCCTTCGGTCACCTCGCCCGACACGGGCGCATAGACGTCGCTCGCCGCCTTGACGCTTTCGACCACTGCCGCCTCGTCGCCTTTCGATACCGCGCGTCCTGCTTCCGGCACTTCGGCGAACACGACATCGCCCAATTGCTCGGCGGCGTGCGCGGAAATGCCGACCGTCGCGACCTCGCCCTCGACGCGGACCCACTCGTGTTCCTTGGTGTAATAGAGGCTCATTTGGCTTTCCCCTTGCGATGATAGCGATGCGGCACGAACGGCATCGGCGTGAGCGTGAGATCGAACAGCTTGCCTCGCTGCTCGGCCTTGATGACGACGCCGTCCTTGGCGAGATGCGTGGCGAGATAGCCCATCGCGATGGGCCGTTTCAGGCTGGGCGAAAAGCCACCCGAGGTGACCTTGCCCACGACATTGCCTTCGTCGTCGAGCAAGGGCGCGCCCTCGCGCACCGGCTGGCGTCCCTCGACGGTGAAGCCGACCCGCTTGACCAGCGCCCCGTCCTCTAGTTCCTTGAGGATCCGGTCCGCGCCCGGAAAGCCGCCCTCGGCCCGCCGCCGCTTGGAGATCGCGAACCCCAGGTCCGCCATCACCGGGGTCGTCTCGGTGTCGAGATCGTGTCCGTAGAGTGGCAAGCCCGCCTCGAGCCGCAGCGAATCGCGCGCGCCCAGACCCACGGGCCTCACTCGTTCGTCGGCAACCAACGCATCGGCCAGCGCCGCCGCCTCGCCCGCCTCGACCGTGATCTCGTAGCCGTCCTCGCCGGTGTATCCCGACCGGCTGATCCACAGCTGGTTTCCCTCCCAGCCGCCGATCCCGGCTTCCATGAACCCGAGGTCCGCGGCGCTTTCGATGCCCAGCGTCTCGGCGATGACCGCCGCCGCCTCGGGCCCCTGCAACGCCAGCAATGCCTGGTCCGCGTGATGGGTCATCGTCACGCCGCCAGGCAGATGCTTTTCGAAATGCGCGATGTCGCCCGCCTTCACCGTTCCGTTGACGACCGCCAGGAAGGTGTCCTCGCTCGCCCGCGTCACGATCAGATCGTCGATGATGCCCCCGTCTTCGTCGAGCAGCACGGAATAACGCGACTTGCCGGGCTTCAGGCTCTTGAAGTCGCCGGGCATCAGGGCTTCCAGCGCCTCGGCGACTCCTTCCCCGCGAAAGCTTAGTCCCCCCATGTGACTGACGTCGAACAGCCCCGCATGCTCTCGAGTCCATTCATGCTCGGCGATGATGCCCTCGTACTGGATCGGCATCGAATAGCCCGCGAACGGCACCATCCGCGCACCGTGCGCGCGATGCCAGTCGTCGAGGGGAAGCGTCTTTTCGTCACTCATGCATGCGCTCTCCGGGCGATCGGGACGCGGCGAAACCCTCGCCGCCGCGCTACGATCCGCACCCCCGCCTGTCGCATGAACCTGAGAGTTTTACCCCGTCGGTGGCGCTCCCCCGAATTCGGGCAACGCTCTTTCCAGGCTGTCCAAGAGGGCCAGGCGGTTCTGGTCGCCTGAGAGATTCCGGGGGCGGTTGCTCCTTCGGCGTCGCGTTTCCCCGATCGCTCGTGGAACCGCGCACTCTCCCGTCTGGCCCCCCGACACCCATCAGGATGCCGGAGACCGGTCCGGTGTGAAAGCCGCGCCGATTCGTGTCAATCGGGCTTGAGGCGGGATGCCTACTTGGTCGCGTTATACTGCAGCTGTTCGGGGGTCAGCTGGAACCCGATCAGCTGTTCGAAGGTCGCATTGGCGACGGCGCTGCGGATTTCGGGACGGCTCAACGGATCGATCGCCGCATCGACGTCGCCCGAGCGGCGGCGGCGGGTCAGTTCCGCGCGAACGTCGCTCGGCAGGGTCGCGGCGGCGCGGTCGACGCGCACCCGCGCCTCGCCGCGCGTTTCGGCACGGATCGCACCCTCGGCGAAATCAACGCGCACCTGCCCGACGCGCTTCGAGACGATCGCCTCGCCCCCGCGCATCACGGTGTTGAACACGGGCAGCAGCACCGTGCGGGCCGGTCCCGCCTCGCGGCGCTGCGCATAGACGGAATAGCCGGTCGTCGTGACGATGCTGGCGCTGTCCTCGAAACATTCGGGATCGACGTTGGTGATCGTCGCGGTCACGTCGATGGCATCGGCCGACGTCGAGCCCGCCTGGCTGAACAGGGTCACCGAGCCGGTTCCTGCGGGGATCGCGACCTGCGGACACAGGTCGCGTGCCACGACGATCCCCCCGTCCTCGATCTCGCCCTCGTTGGCACAGGCGGAAAGGCCGAGGATCGCAAGGCCGAGGGTCAGCGAACGGAGCATGGAAAAATCCTTATGAAAGTCGGTCGATCGTTGCGGGGCCTTCTAGGAACCCCCTTCACGCTTGCCAAGCGAATGCCTACTTAAAGCCTCATGAACGCATCTTCCCCCGCCCTCGACGTCCTGGTCGCTGCCCCGCGCGGTTTCTGTGCTGGCGTCGATCGCGCCATCAATATCGTCGAACTCGCGCTCGAACGATACGGCCCGCCCGTCTACGTCCGTCACGAAATCGTGCATAACAAGTTCGTCGTCGACCGGCTGCGCGGACTGGGTGCCGTGTTCGTCGAAACGCTGGACGGCGTTCCCGACGGAAAGCCCGTCGTCTTTTCCGCCCACGGCGTCCCCAAGGCGGTGCCCCGCGCCGCCGAAGCACGCGGTCTCGACTATCTCGACGCCACCTGCCCGCTGGTCAGCAAGGTCCACCGGCAGGCCGAACGGATGATCGAACATGGTCGTCACATCCTCTTCATCGGACACGAAGGCCATCCCGAGGTGATCGGCACCTTCGGCCAGGTCCCCGACGGGCACATGACGCTGGTGGAAACCGAAGCGGATGCCGAAAAGGTCGAGGTCGCCGATCCCGACAATCTGGGCTTTCTGACCCAGACGACGCTATCGGTCGACGACACCGACGCGGTGATCGAGGTGCTGCGACGCCGTTTCCCCGACATCGTCGGCCCTAAGGGCGAGGACATCTGCTACGCCACCTCCAACCGCCAGGCGGCGGTCAAGCAGATCGCGCCGCAGGTCGATCGGCTGCTCGTCATCGGCGCACCCAACTCCTCGAACAGCCGTCGGCTGGCCGAGGTCTCGGACCGGCTCGGCACGCCCGCGCGTCTCATCGGCCGTGCGGCCGAGATCGACTGGGACTGGTTCGGAACGCCCGCATCCGTCGGAATCACCGCCGGTGCCTCGGCACCCGAGATTCTCGTCCGCGAAGTCATCGAAAGTCTTCGCGACCGCTTCGACGTGACCGAGCGCGAGGTCGCCCACGTCGAAGAGAATATGGTGTTCAAGCTTCCCCGCGAACTGGTCGCCTGATCCTCTTGGACAAGGTCGAGATTTTCACGGACGGCGCCTGCAAGGGCAATCCCGGCCCCGGCGGATGGGGCGCGATCCTGCGCCTGGGCGAGCACGAGAAGGAACTGTGCGGGTCCGAAGCCGACAGCACCAACAACCGCATGGAGATGATGGCCGCCATCGCCGCGCTCGAGGCGCTGAAACGGCCCTGCAACGTCGTTCTGACGACCGACAGCACCTATGTCCGCGACGGGATCACCAAGTGGATCCACGGGTGGAAGAAGAACGGCTGGCGCACCGCCGCGAAAAAGCCCGTGAAGAATGCGGAGCTGTGGCAGCGTCTCGATGCGGCCGCCGCTCGTCACGACATCGACTGGCGATGGGTGAAGGGCCACGCGGGCCATCCCGAGAACGAGCGCGCCGACGAAATCGCGACTCGCGAGGCCGAACTCGAAGCCGAAAGCTACTCGAACCGCGCCGGATCGTAGGGGCCGGTGTCGATGCCCTCGACCAATCCCGCAGGCTCGTCTTCGAGGAAAATTGCTCGCGCCAGCGCCGCCGCCGCTGGCTGGGTCTGGATTCCGGTCCCCCCCTGCCCCGCATACCAGAAGAAACCCGGCTGATGCGCGTCCCATCCGATGACCGGCACGCGGTCGGGGGCGAAGGTGCGCAGCCCTGCCCACTTGCGCTCGACCGCCTCGATCCGCCAGTCGACGACCTGTTGGAGACGGTCGATCGCGGTTGCCACCGCCAGCTCCTCGGGCGCGGCATCGCACGGCACGCTTTCCAATTCGTCATGCGGACTGAGCCACACGCTATGGTCGCCCGCCCCGCGGAAATAGAAGCGGCCGTCGGCGTCGTTGACCAGCGGCAATGCCCGACATTCCATCTGCGCGATACGTAACTGGAGCATTGTCCGGCACTTGGGCTCGATCCGCAGTCCCGCGACCCCGCACCGCTCCGCCACATCGTCCGCCCATGCCCCCGCCGCATCGACGATCCGATCGGCCCGAACCGTCCGCCCGTCGGCCAACCGCAAGCTCCACCCGCCCTCGTCCCACACCCCGCGATCGAGCCCCGCCCCGCATCGCAGTTCGCCTCCCGCCCGCGTGAAGCTGGCAAGATAAGCCTGATGCAAGGCCGCGACGTCGATCTCACGGCACGACGGTTCGGCCAGCCCCTGCGACCATTCGGAACGCAACCCCGGAACGAGGCTGCGGAGCCGCTGCGGGTCGAGCGGCTCGTAGATCGGCCCTTCGGGCAAATGAGCGAAAGGCGCGCTTCGTCCTTCGCGCGCGATGTAGATCGCGCCGCGCGGCTTGAGAAAACCGTGGGGGGAGAAGTTCGCGGGCGGCTGATCGAGAAAAGCGCGACTCGCTGCGCTCAGCGGGACAACCGCCTCCCCCCCATAGCTTTCGAGCCAGAACGCCGCCGATCGTCCCGTTGCATGATAGCCGGGCCGCTCCTCCGCCTCGATCAGCAGGACGGAAAGTCCGCGCCGGGCCAGGTGCGCGCCGATCGCCGCCCCCGCGATCCCTGCGCCCACCACCACCGTATCGAAGCTCGTCTGTTCGTTCACGCTGGCTTGGTTACGGTTTGGCAAGTCCTTGCGTCTAGACCTTCGCCATCATGATGAATGCGAATTTTACCTTGGCGCTGATGGGCGCACTCGCCGCACTGATGGTCTATATGGCGGTGCGCGACGTGCAGACCCGCCGGATCCGCAACTGGATCGTGCTGGTCACGGCAGTGGGCGCCCTCCTGTTCTGGTGGTCGATCGGCCTTCCGTTGTGGCCCGATGCGGCGCTGCGCGTCGCTACGGCGATGGCGGTCTTCATCGTCTGCTACGTCTTGTTTCTGATGCGGTTGATGGGCGGCGGAGACGTCAAGCTCGCCACCGCCTTGGCGCTCTGGTTCCCGTGGGCGGCCATGATCCAGTTTCTCGTCATCATGTCGCTCGCCGGCGGGGTGCTCAGCCTCGTCGTCTGGGGCGACCACAAAATCCGCGGAAAAACGGAAAAAGCGGAGGTGCCGTACGGCGTCGCGATCGGGTTCGCGACACTATGGTTACTCACCCAACGCTTTCTTAACCATTTTGCCGGATAGCTATGCAGCATTGGATGGGACCCACTTGGGGAGGGCGAATTCGCCATGAACGTTAAGAAAATCATGTTGCTCGTCGGAGCACTCGTCATCGCGGTCGTCACCGCATTCATGGCCCGGTCGATGTTTACCGGTGCCACCGCTGCCGAAGCGCAGGCCGCCTCCGTGCCACAGGGACCGCGCGTCCTTGTCGCCCGCAAGGCCTTGCCCGTGGGCACCATCATCGACGCCGAGGCGCTGGCCTACCAGCCCTGGCCGGCCGAGCTGGTCGAAGGCGTCTATTATACCGAGGCCGACGAAGGCGCCGATCCGAGCGCGCTCATCGGCACCGTCGTCCGCACCGCCATCACCGCGGGTTCGCCCGTGACGCGCGGTAGCCTCGTCGGCCCGAACGATCGCGGCTTCCTGGCCGCAGCGCTCGGCCCGGGCATGCGCGCCGTGACCGTCCCGATCGACACCGCGCGCGGCGCGGCCGGCTTCATCCTGCCGGGCGATCGTGTCGACATGATCCTGACGCAGACGGTCGATGCCACCGACGAAGGCGATCCCATGGAAGCCGCCGAGACGATCATCCGCAATCTGCGCGTCCTGGCGACCGACCAGCGTATCGACTCCAAGGACGCCGAGGGCAAAACGGTCGTCACCAATTTCGGTCTCGTCACCTTTGAAGTGACCCCGCGCCTGGCCGAGAAAATCCAGGTCGCGCAGAAGCTCGGTACGCTGAGCCTCGTCCTGCGCTCGATCGCGGACAACGAGGCCGAGCTCGAGCGGGCCGTTGCCTCGGGTGTCGTCGAACTGCCGGACAATGTCACTCCCAGCGAGGAACGTCGCATCCTGCTGCAGGTCGCCAATCGTCCGATCGACACGAACGTGACGGCCACCACGGGCGGCCAGGTGTCGCGTTACGAACGCTCGGGCATGCCCCCGCGTCGTCGTGGCGGCGCTGCGGCTGCCCCGGCGGCCGCACCGGTCGCCGTCGCGGTCGCGCCGGCACCGGCCGAAGCCGCACCCGCGCCGGTCGTCCATCGTGGGCCCACCGTGCGCGTCTCGCGCGGCGCCGCCGTCACCGTCGTTCCTGTCGGGAGCAAGTAAGATGAAGAATATCGCTTCGATCACTCGCGTCGGGCTTGCCGCCCTCGCATTCGCCTCGGCGCCGATGGCGCTGGCCGGCACCGCCGCGGCGCAATCGACCCAGGTCGAGCCGACCGAGACGCTGACGTTGAGCCAGGGCTCGGGACGCCTCGTCCGCCTGCCCGGCACCATCGACGACATCTTCCTGTCGAACCCGGGCATCGCCGACGTGCAGATCCGCTCGAACCGCGAACTCTACCTGTTCGGGCTCGGCGCCGGAACGACCGACATCTATGCCACCAATGCCCGCGACGAGGTCGTCTGGGCGGCCAAGGTCCAAGTCGGCACCAACTTCGGATCGGTCGGCGAACTGTTGCGCCTCGCCATGCCGGAATCGGACATCCGCGCGACGACCATGAACGATCTCGTTCTGCTCACCGGAACCGTCGCCTCCCCGGAAGACGCGATCGAGGCGGAGCGCCTCGTCTCCGCCTACACCGGCGGTGGACAGGTCGTCAGTCGCCTTCGCGCCGCCACCCCCCAGCAGGTCAATCTGCGGGTACGGATCGCCGAGGTGAATCGGTCGGCGCTGAAGTCGATTGGGGTCAACCTCCTCGGCGACAACTTTGGCGCGGGCGGATTCGAATTCGGCATTTCGCAAGGCACCGCCATTGACGACGACGGAACGGTCTTCCGCAACCCCGTCGGAACGACCCTGGCGGCGGCGGGCGAATTGTTCGGCCTCGACATCACCGGCGCGCTCGATCTTGCCGAGACCGACGGCCTCGCAACGACGCTTGCCGAACCCAATCTGACGGCGTTGTCGGGCGAAACCGCCAGCTTCCTCGCGGGCGGCGAGTTTCCGATCCCGGTCAGCCAGGCCATCGGCGCCGTATCGATCGAGTATCGCAGCTACGGCGTGCAGTTGAGCTTCACCCCGATCGTTCTGGCCGATGGTCGCATCTCGATGCGCGTCGCCCCGGAAGTCTCCGAACTGTCGAACGACGGAGCGATCTCGCTGAACGGTTACACGGTCCCCTCGATCACGACGCGGCGGGCGGAAACGACGGTCGAACTGGGTTCGGGCCAGAGCTTCATGATCGGCGGACTGCTGCGGCAGAACGCGCAGAACACGATCAACAAGACGCCGTTCCTCGGCGATCTGCCGATCCTCGGCGCGCTGTTCCGCTCGACCAGCTTCCGCAAGAACGAAACCGAGCTCGTCATCATCGTGACGCCCTATCTCGTCAATCCGGTGTCGGGCCAGCTGCCCACCCCGGTCGATGGATATCGCCACCCCAACGTCTTCGAACACCAGCTCGAGGGCAAGACCTACACCGGCGTGTCAGGCCCGGCCGGAGTCACCCCGACGGCCCGCATCGGCAATGCGCCCCGGCCTGCCGCCTCGGTTCCGGTCCAGCCTGGCTTCAGCCTTTAACGCGTCCCCGCAAAAGGAAATCACGATGACGAAACATCTTCTTCTCATCACTGCCGCGGTCGGCCTCTCCGGGTGCGCGAATTATGTCTACGACGGGCGCTCGGATCGCTCCGGTCTCGGCGCCGTCAACGTGCCGGTGGTCAGCCAAACCAGCTTCGCGATGGACGTCGCGGCGCCGGGAGGCGTCCTGCCTTCCACCGAAACCGCCCGCCTCAAGGGCTGGTTCGAATCCATGGGCCTTCAATACGGCGATCTCGTCTATGTCGACGGCAATCCGTCCGCACGCAGCGGCGTCGCCGCGGTGGCTGGCGAATATGGGCTCCTGCTCGCCGACGGCGCGCCGGTGACCGAGGGCAACATCGCCCCCGGCTCCGCCCGTGTCGTGGTCGTCCGCTCGGTCGCCAGCGTCCCGAGCTGCCCGAACTGGCGGGAAGATGCCTTCAACAATCCGCAGAACGTTGCGCTTCCGGGCTACGGCTGCGGGGTCAACGGGAACCTCGCGGCGATGATCGCGAACCCCAACGACCTCGTCTACGGCCGCGAAGGAAACGGCCTCGTCGATACGCGTCGGGCCCAGAGCGTCATCCAGACCTACCGCGATAGTGGTGCAGGAGGAGAATAACCATGAACGCACCTTTCCAGGCCCGCGCCGGCCTTCGCGAACCGTTCACCGCTTTCGTGTGTGACGAGGAAACTGCGGACATGCTCCGCCCCGTTGCGGTCGAACATGGCTGGAGCCCCGACAAGGTCAACAAGGGCGGATTGCGCAACGCGGTCCAGTCGCTGTCGGTCTCGGCCAGCCCCAATGTCCTCTTCGTGGATCTCAGCGAAAGCGCCGATCCGCTCAACGACATCAACTCGCTCGCCGAGGTCTGCGAGCCGGGGACGATCGTCATCGCGGCCGGCCAGGTCAACGACGTGCGCCTTTATCGCGACCTCGTCGCCAGCGGCATCCACGACTATCTGCTGAAGCCCTTCACGGTCGATCAGCTGCGCGAAACCTTTGCGCAGGCGCAGTCGATCCTGTCGGGTCCGCGCGGCGAAACGCAGGCCGAAAAGCCCCACGTCATGACCGCCGTCATCGGCGTTCGCGGCGGGGTCGGTGCCTCCACCATCGCGACCAGCCTCGCCTGGATGCTGGGCGAGAAGGCCAACCGTTCGACCGCGCTGCTCGATCTCGACATCCATTTCGGGACCGGCGCGCTGGCGCTCGACCTCGAGCCGGGCCGCGGCCTGACCGACGCGATCGAGAACCCCAGCCGTATCGACGGCCTGTTCATCGAACGCGCGATGGTCCGCGCCAACGAGAAGCTCTCGGTCCTGTCGGCCGAAGCGCCGATCAGCCAGCCCATGATCACCGACGGCACCGCCTTCTTCCAGCTTCAGGAAGAAATGAAGAACGCGTTCGAATCGACCGTCATCGACACGCCGCGCCATATGCTGATCCAGTATCCCCACATGGTGCACGACGCGCATGTCGCCGTCGTCGTGAGCGAACTGACGTTGGCCGCGACCCGCGACACGATCCGCCTGCTCGCCTGGCTTAAGTCCAACGCGCCGCAGACCAAGGTCATCGTCGTCGCCAACGCCGTGCCCTCGGGCGGTGCGCTGGAGATCGGGCGCAAGGATTTCGAACAGTCGATCGAACGCGACGTCGACCTGATCTTCCCCGACGATCCCAAGTCGGCGGCACAGGCCGCCAAGCTGGGCAAACCGCTCGCGGAAGTCGCGACCGGCAAGCTTTCGCAGCCCTTCGCCAACCTGTCGAACATGGTGCTGAGCCATGCGAGCGAGGATGGTGCGGACGCCGTGAGTGCCGCCGAGGGCACCAAGAAGTCGGTGATGACCAGCCTCAAGGGCATGCTCTCCTCGACGCCCAAGGAACCCAAGGCGCAAGCCGCCTGATCGAGCGATGGATCGGCACGGGCCGTCACGACACGTCCCGCGCCGGTCCGCCGCCCGCTTTGACTACTGATTGAAGGAAGAGACGCGCCATGTTGCCTTTCCTGCTTGCATTCGGCCTCCTGTTGACGCTCGGAATGGCCGTGATCGCCTTCCAGGGCCCCTCGCCGCGCAAGCATCTCAAGCGGCGTGTCGTAGCCCTGCGCGAACGCCATGCCGCCGGCGGTGCGTTGCAGGCGAGTGCCAACAAGCAGATCCGCAAGCTCATGGAGCGCAACAACCGCGCCGAAAGCCTTGCCGCCCGGCTGATGCCGCGGCCCGCGCTCATTCAGGCGCGACTCGATCGCACGGGCAAGAAGATTACGCTCGGGCGCTATGCGCTCATCTGTTTCGCGATCGCCTTCGTCATTGCGGCGCTTCTCACCCTGCGCGGCGCCCCGGCGGCGCTGGGCGTCCTGTTCGGCCTGGCAGTCGGTCTGGGACTGCCGCATTTCATTGTCGGCAAGCTGATCACGCGGCGTCTCAACGCCTTCAACTCCAACTTTCCCGACGCCATCGAACTGATGGTGCGCGGTCTGCGATCGGGCCTGCCGATCACGGAAACGCTGGGGATCGTGTCGAGCGAGATCCGCGGACCCGTGGCGATCGAGTTCAAGCAGGTCTCGGACGACATGAAGATCGGCAAGACGATGGAGGCGGCTCTCGCGCGGGCGGCCGACCGAATTAACACGGCCGAAATACAGTTCTTCTGCATCACGCTCGCGATCCAGCGCGAAACCGGGGGCAACCTCGCCGAAACGCTGTCCAACCTCGCCGACGTGCTGCGCAAGCGCGCTCAGATGAAACTGAAAATCCGCGCGATGAGCTCGGAATCCAAGGCCTCGGCCTGGATCGTCGGCTCGCTGCCGTTCATCGTCTTCGCGCTGATCATGGTGATCAACCCGCCTTACATGCTGGGTTTCTTCGAAGACGAGCGCCTCATCATCGCCGGGATCGGCGGGCTCATCTGGATGTCGCTCGGCGTCTTCATCATGAGCCGCATGGTCAACTTCGAGATCTAGGAGAGAGACGGACCAATGGAAGCACAGGGCCCCACCCTCCTCGGCATCGACGTCCTGATGGTCGCGACCTTCCTGTCGGCGGTCGCAGTCTTCGCCGTACTCGTCGCTATCTACGCGGCCGGTACCGCGAAGGACCCGATGGCCAAGCGCGTGAAGGCGTTGAACGCGCGCCGCGAACAGCTGAAAGCCGGGATCGTCGCGTCGACCAACAAGCGCAAGAGCCTGCGCCACAAAAACAAGTCGGCGGATTTCCTTCGCGATCTCCTCGGCAGCTTCAAGATGCTGCAGGCCGACCAGGTCGAGAAAGCGCAGCTCAAGCTTGGGCAGGCCGGGATCCGCAAGAAGGACCTTGCCTATTTCATCATCTTCGCCCGCTTCGTGATGCCGGTCGTCGTCGGCATCGCCGCGGTGGTCCTGATCTACGTCGTGGATATCAAGCCCGACTGGGGCGCGCTCAAGAAGTATGCCGCGGTCGCGGGTGCCACGTTCGGCGCCTACAAGGCCCCCGACCTGTGGCTTGAGAACAAGGTCAAGAAGCGCGCCGCGCTGATCCAGAAGGGTCTGCCCGATGCGCTGGATCTGCTCGTCATCTGCGCCGAGGCGGGCCTGACCGTCGACGCCGCCTTCGGCCGGGTCAGCAAGGAACTGGGCAAGGCCTATCCCGAACTCGGTGACGAATTCGGCCTGACCGCCATCGAACTCGGTTTCCTGGCTGAACGCCGCATCGCGTTCGAAAACCTCGCCAATCGCGTCGATCTCGAAGCCGTGCGCGGGGTGGTGACAACCATGATCCAGACCGAAAAATACGGTACGCCGCTCGCTTCGGCGCTTCGCGTCCTGTCCGCCGAGTTCCGCAACGAGCGCATGATGCGCGCGGAGGAAAAGGCCGCTCGTCTGCCCGCGATCATGACCGTTCCGCTCATCCTGTTCATTCTGCCGACCCTGTTCGTGGTCATCCTGGGTCCGGCGGCCTGTTCGATCTCCGACAACTTCATCAACGGATAGTCGGCACAGATCGTCACGCGCTTCCCTGGTGGGGGGAAGAGATCGCCGTCGTTCCCGTCAGGGGGCGGCGGCGATTTGCTTGAGAGGGAACCGCTCGGCGGCTCGGCCTGTTTCATCAGCGAAACAAGGGGATATTTTCATGCTCGACTTTACGCAGGACCAGTGGATCTCGATCGGCCTCATCTTCCTGATGGGCGTGATCATCGGCGCCTTTCTGATGGCGGGCGGTGGCCGCAAGTGGAAGGAACGCTATCGCGCCGAAAAAGCGCACCGTGAACGGATCGAGGCAGACTACAAGGCAGCGGAGACCAGCTGGCGCGACCAGGACAGCCGCCGTGCGGCCGCCCTCCGCGACACCGACCGCACAACAGTCCGCGACCGTGATACGGATGGCGACGGCGTTCCGGATCGCGCCGATCGGGCGCCGACCAAGCCGGGCGACGCGTAGGTCTCGACCTCACTAGATTTTGCCGTGGCGATCGACACGATCGCGACGGCGGTCCGGAGCGCTAGCCCTCGATTTTCGAGAAGTCCGCCACCTGGCCGACGAGGGTCCGGAATCGCGCCAGCAGACCGAGCCGGCGCGCTTTCGTCGCATCGTCGTCGGCGACCACCATCACTTCCTCGAAGAAAGCGTCGATGGGACCGCGTAGGGATGCGAGCGCCCGCATCGCATCGGTGAAATCCTCATCGTTGAGAGCCTGGCGCACCATCGGGCCCGAGGTCACGAGCGCATCCGCGAGAGCCTTTTCCTCGCCCTGCAACTCTTCATGGTCCCACGCCGCGACCGCCCGATCGAACGCATCGCTTTCCCCGACCAGCGCGAGCGGGTCTTCCTCGCCCGTCTGCTCGACCGTTCCGGGAAGTTCACCCGCACCCTCGAAACCTTGCTGCTTGAGAATGTTCGATGCCCGCTTGTAGGCGGCGAGCAGATCGGTGCCCGCGTCGGTCTCGATGAACTCCTGAAGCGCCCGTACCCGCGCCAGTAACCGCACCAGATCATCCTCGCCCCCAAGCGAGAAGACCGCATCGATCAGATCGTGCCGAACCCCCGCCTCGCGCTGCTGCACCTTGAGCCGGTCAGCGAAGAAATCGAGCAGGTCGTCGCCATCGAGGTCGGACTCCGGAATGGCGCTTGCTGCCTGCTCGAACACGCGGCCGAGCGGCAGCCGAAGATCATTGTCGGTCAGGATCGCGATGATGTGCAGCGTCGCACGGCGAAGCGCGAACGGGTCTTTCGATCCCGTCGGTTTCTGTCCCTTGGCGAAGAAGGCGACGAGCGTGTCGATCCGATCCGCGAGACCGACGACCTGCGCCATCGGCCCAGGAGGATCGTCGCGATACTGATAGGCGATGGCTTCGGCCTGCTCGGGCGTCATGGCCTTGGCAAGATAGCCTCCGATCGTGCCCTGCAATTCGGGAAATTCGCCCACCGTGCCGCTGGTCAGATCTGCCTTCGCCAGTTGCCCCGCCTCACGTGCCTGATCGGCATCGACGCCCTCGACGAACTGCGCGATGTATCCCGACAGCGCGCCGATCCGCTCCGCCTTCTCGGCATAGCTGCCCAGGCCCTCGAAAAAGACGCTGCGATTGAGGTCGCGCGACAGGTCGGCAAGGCTGACCTTGAGATCGTTCTCCCAAAAGAAGCGCGCATCGCTCAATCGCGCTGCCAGCACCCGCTGGTTGCCCGCCACGACCGCATCGGGATCGCTGCTTTCGATATTCGCTGTGCAGATGAACCCGGGGGCAAGCCGCCCCTCGCTGGTCCGCATCACGAAATACTTCTGGTCGGTGCGCGCGGTCAGTTGGATGACCTCTTCGGGCACGTCGAGAAAATTGTCGTCGAACGTACCGAGCAGCGGCACCGGCCATTCGGTCAGTCCCGCATTCTCGATCACCAGACCCTCGTCCTCGATCAGCGTGTAGCCAACTGCGTCGGCCGCCTTCTTCGCGCCGTCGCGGACGATCGCCTCCCGCTCCTCATGGTTCACCAGCACGTGGCAGGCGCGCAGCTTCTCGACATAATCGTCCGCGCCGCCGAAGGTGATTTCGCCCGGATGATGGAAGCGATGACCGAGGCTCGCTGCCCCGCACGCGACGCCATCGATGTCGACCGGCACCACCTCGCCGCCCAGCAACGCCACGATCCGGTGCAGCGGGCGGACCCAGCGTAGGCTCTCGTTCGAACTCGATGCCGGGCCCCAACGCATCGACTTGGGCCAGGGAAACTCGCGAACGATCTGCGCGATCGCGGGGCCGAGGATATCGGCACTCGACTGCCCCGGCCTGTCGACGACCGCGAAATAGGTGTCGCGGCCCTTCACGTCGCGCACCTCAAGATCGTCCTTCGACAGCCCGACCTTGCGCAGAAACCCTTCGATCGCCTGGTCGGGCGCGCTCGTCGGCGGGCCCTTCGTTTCCTCGCGCACGGCTTCGGTACGGTCCGGCAGACCCCGCGCGATCAGTGCCAGTCGCCGCGGCGTCGAATAGGTCTCGATCCCGCTCGCACTCAGTCCGGCCTCGGCGAGCCGTTCGCCGAACAGCCGTTCCAGATCCTCGCGGGCCTTCGCCTGCATCCGCGCCGGAATTTCCTCCGACAATAGTTCGAGCAGGAAGTTCGCCATCACGCCGTCTCCATCTCGCGCTCCAGCCAGGCCGCGCATGCGCCCTTCGCCAGATCACGAACGCGGCCGATGTAGGCCTGCCGTTCGGCCACCGAGATCACGCCCCGCGCCTGCAGCGAATTGAAGATGTGGCTCGCCTTGATCGCCTGTTCGTAGGCAGCCAGCGGCACGTCGTTCGACAAAGCATTCTCCGCTTCGCCCGCGGCCTTCTTGAAAGCGTCGAACAGCATCTCGGTATCGGCAACCTCGAAGTGGTATTTGCTCATCTGACGCTCGTTCTCGAGGAACACGTCGCGATAGGTCGTGCCGGCATCGTTAAACTTGAGATCGAAAACGTTGTCGACGCCCTGAATGTACATCGCCAGCCGCTCCAGCCCGTAGGTCAGTTCGCCGGCCACCGGCTTGCAATCGAACCCGCCGACCTGCTGGAAATAAGTAAACTGGGTGACTTCCATCCCGTCGCACCACACTTCCCAGCCAAGACCCCAGGCGCCCAGCGTCGGGCTTTCCCAATCGTCCTCGACGAAGCGGATGTCGTGTTTCAGCGGATTGATTCCGATTTCGCGCAACGAGCCCAGATATAGGTCCTGGAGATCCGCAGGGCTCGGCTTCAACATCACCTGATACTGATAATAGTGACCCAGACGGTTTGGATTTTCGCCATAGCGCCCGTCGGTCGGACGGCGGCAGGGCTGGACGTAGGCAGCCTTCCACGGTTTCGGCCCCAGTGCGCGCAGCGTCGTCGCAGGGTGAAACGTCCCCGCCCCCATTTCCATGTCATAGGGTTGGAGGATGGCGCACCCCTGGCCGCCCCAATAGGCGTGAAGCGTCAGGATCAGATCTTGAAAGCTCAGCATGGGTGCGGGCTTTGCGCGAGGTGCGCCGCAGCGTCAAGCAAGCCCGAACGACCATCCAGCGATCCACGGATGCGATCCGCGGGGTACCTTTGTGCCCGCTGCGACACAGTGTACCACTATCGTCCATGTTCGACTTGCAATCGCGGCGTGGCATGTCTTTGTTCGCGCCCGATGAAGCGAAATTCAACGCACTGAAACCGCAAGGGAAAAAATGATCATGATCAAGAAGACCGTCCTTCTCGCCGCGACGGCGCTCGGCCTGTCCGCCTGCGCCACCTATGACGACGGCATGGCCGTCGCCACCGCCCCGACGATGGGCAATACCGCGCCCGAAGGGACGATCGACCCCGCCGTCTGGCGCGTCGCGGACGAGGACACGACCGTCTACATGCTCGGCACCTTCCACCTTCTTCCCGAGGGCTACCAGTGGCGCACGGACACGATCGACGCCGCGCTCGCGGAAAGCGACGAAGTCTATTTCGAGATCGCAGACGACCTGTCGAATCCTGCCGCGCTGCAGCCGCTGATCACCGAACTGGCGATCGATCCGTCGCAGCCCACGCTCGCGGCTCGCATCGGCGAGGAGTACGCCACGCGCGTCGCGACGATGGTCGAACCGCTTGGCATCCCTGCCCAGGCGCTCAACGTGATGGACACCTGGTTCGTCGGCCTGACCCTGTCCAACGCCATCGCGATGAAGGCGGGCATGACCGGCGAAAGCGGGGTCGAGATGACGCTGCGCACCATCGTCGAGGAGCGCGGCCTTCCCATCAAGGGTCTAGAAACCGCGCGCGAACAGCTCAGCTATCTCGATACCATGTCGGCCGAGGCGCAGCGCGAATTCATCCTCGAGGGCCTCGAAGACACCAGCGACGAGGAAATCCTCGAAATGTTCTCCAGCATGCAGGACAGCTGGGCCCGCGGTGACGAGCAGGCCATCGGCGACGTCTTCAACGAGGGCATGGAGATCGGCGGCGAAGTGCGCAGCGCCCTGTTGACGCGGCGCAACACCGACTGGACCGGCGACATCATCCAGCGAATGGGCCAGCCAGGCACCGTGTTCGTAGCGGTCGGGGCGGGTCACCTCGTCGGCGACGACAGCGTGGTCGCCATGCTTCGCCAGCGCGGTTACACCGTGACGCGCATCGACGACTGATCGGTCGAAACCAGTTGACCCTGACGGGGGCGGGCGTGCCAAGGTGCGCCCGCCCCTTCTTTTTGCGGCTGATGCCGAGGAGACCCCACCGTGAAATGTCCTGCCCTGCTCGCCGCGCTTGCCAGTTTCGGCCTTGGTGCCTGCACGGCTACCAACGGCCTCGACGAATATGACAGCAGCCGCGCGGTCTCGATCGACGCCCCCCGCTCCGCCGCCGCCCGCGCCGAGGCGGTCGACCCGGCGCTGTGGCAGGTCGCCGACGGCGACACGACGATCTACATCCTCGGCACCTTCGCGATGTTGCCGGAGGAATATGAATGGCGCACCCGCACCATCGACGCCGCCATCGCTGCCAGCGACACGCTGGTTCTCGAAACCCGCTCGGATCCCGAAGGACAACGGGCGCTCGGCGAGCGCATGGCCGCCATCGGGCTGGACCGAAACCTTCCGCCGCTTCTCCAGCGCGTCGATCCGGCGCTGCGCCCTACGCTCTCCACGCTCGCCGCCCGCACCGGTGTGACGATGCAGACCTATGACGTCATGGAAAACTGGGCTGCCGCGATCACGCTGATGGGCGCCCACTCCCGCACCCTCGGCTTGACCGAGTTGGCGGGCACCGACCCCGATCTTCGCGCGGCGTTCGCAGAGGCAGGCAAGCCGATCGACTATCTTGCCACCAACGACGACCAGCTCGCGCTCTACGACGGCCTTTCGGTCGAGGCGCAGCGCGCGCTTCTCGAAAGCGCCATTTTGACCAACGACGAACTCAAGGCCGACTTCGGCGACAGGCTCGCCGCCTGGACACGCGGCGACCTCGCTGCCATCGACGGCAGCTTCAACCGCTATCTCGAACCCGACAGCGCCCTTCGCGAGGCTGTGCTGACCCTCCGCAATACCGCTTGGGTTCAATGGATCCGCGCTCGACTTGCGACACCCGGCGCGGTCTTCCTTGCCGTGCCGGCCAATCATCTCGTCGGCGAGGACAGCCTTCTGACGATGCTGGAGCGAAATGGTCTCGCCGTGTCCCGCCTCGATGAATAATCGCGCTCGGGCCGAATCGTCTGCAGAGGTTCGTCTGTAGCGCAGCCTGTCGGGATCGCGCCGAGGCCGTTTCGCTTGCACGCGCCGTGCTTCCCCCCTATAGCGCGCCGGTCGCCGTTCTGGTCATCCCTGGAGGCGGGACGGCACGAGAGAAAAACCAAAAGGAAACAACCATATGAGCGATCAGCTGACGCTGCCCGCCGAGCTGCGCGAACGGGCTGGCAAGGGAGCCTCCCGTGAACTGCGCCGCGAGGGCCGGGTCCCCGCCGTCGTCTACGGCGGCAAATCGGAACCCCTCGGCATCCATGTCGAGGAAAAGCAATTGGTGAAGATGCTCCAGACGGGTCACTTCATGAATTCGGTCGTCCGGGTCGAGGTCGACGGTGACAAGCACCGCACCCTCCCCAAGGATGTCCAGTTCCATCCGGTCACGAGCCGCCCGATCCACGTCGATTTCTTCCGCCTCGTGAAGGGCGCACAGATCGAGGTGAAGATCCCGGTCCGCTTCGTCGACGAGGAAAAGTCGCCGGGCAAGAAGGAAGGCGGCGTGCTCAACGTCGTGCGTCACGAGCTCGAACTGGTCGTCGATGCCGGCGACATTCCCGACGAGATCGTCGTGTCGATCGACGGCATGGAGATCGGCGATGCCATCCACATCAGCGAAGTCACGCTGCCCGAGGGCGCCAAGCCAACGGTCGATCGCGACTACACCGTGCTGACGATGGTCGCTCCCCGTGTCCTCAAGGCTGCCGATGACGAGGACGAGGAAGAAGTCGTCGATCCGGGCGAAGTCCCCGCAACCGAGCAGAGCGACGACGCCGAAGGTGGCGAAGAAGGCGGCGAATAAGCCTCTTCCCGCTTTCAGTCGCGAAGATCGAACCGCCGCTCCGCCCAACGGGCTGGGCGGCGGTTTCGTTTTTGGGTAGGACGCGGCCATGCAAATCTGGGCGGGGCTCGGCAATCCGGGCGAGAAATATCAGCTGCACCGGCACAACGTCGGCTTCATGGCCCTCGACGTCATCTCCGAGGAACATGGTTTCGGCCCCGAAAAGTCGCAGTTCAGGGGACGGATCCGCGAAGGTCGCATCGGCAACGCCAAGGTCCTGCTCCTCAAGCCGCAGACTTTCATGAACGAAAGCGGCCAGTCGGTCCGTGCCGCGCTCGACTTCTACAAGCTCGACGAACAGGCGCTCACCGTCTTTCATGACGAACTCGACCTTGCGCCGATGAAGGTGAAGGTGCGCGACGGCGGCGGTCTCGCCGGACACAACGGGCTTCGCAGCATCAACGCCCACCTCGGACCCGATTTTCGTCGCGTTCGCATCGGTATTGGCCACCCCGGGCGCAAGGACCGGGTCACCGGCCACGTTCTCGGCAATTACGCGAAAGCCGAGATGGACGATCTCGCCCATATGCTCGGAGCGATGGCGGCCGAAGCGCATTGGCTCGCCAAGGGAGACGGTCCGCGGTTCATGAACGACGTGGCGCTAAGGCAGGGCGCATGAGCAACACGCGCCTCCTTTTCGCCACTCCGCTTCACCGAAGCGAGATGCTCGACCGCGAGCGGCTCGAAGAACTGGCCGAAACGATCCGCTACCTCGCAGAAGAAGACGAGGCCGGACAGGCATGGGCGGAGGAGAAGGGATATCGGGGCTACACCAGCTACGCCTCGCTCGACGATCTCGTCACCCGCGATCCCGTGATCGGCGATCTGAAACCCCTTCTCACTCGCCGCGCCCGCGCTTTCGCGAAGGAACTGGGCTGGGACTACAAACCCACGCTCGACCATCTGTGGGTCAATCTCATGGAAGCTGGCGCGCATCATACGTCGCACCTTCACCCGCACAGCGTTCTTTCGGGAACGCTTTATGTCGAAGTCCCTCCCGGGGCCGGCGCCATCCGGTTCGAGGATCCGCGCCATACCATGATGATGGCCGCTCCGATCCGACGCGACGACGCCCCCGACCATCTGCAGCCGTTCATCACGGTCGAACCGCAACCCGGCACTCTTCTCCTCTGGGAGAGTTTCCTCCGGCACGAGGTCCTGTCCCACCCCGGCCCCGGCGAACGGCTGTCGATCAGCTTCAACTTCGCCTGAGGTCCGTGTAGACTGTGGCTCCCATTCCGTAGGAGCCCCGCCATGTCCCTCACTCGCCGCACCCTTCTCGCCACCGGCACCGCCATCGGCGCCGCCGCGAGCGTCGGAGCACGATTTCAGGACGCCGAACTGCGGACGATGGAGACTCCCAGCCTTGCGGGCAAAAGGATCCTCATCACCGGCACCTCGTCCGGCTTCGGTCGCGCGATGGCCGAACATTTCGCCCGCAAAGGCGCCCGGGTCTATGCGACGATGCGCAACACGCCCCGACCCGAAGGCGCGGAACTGAAAGCGCTCGCCGAGGTCGAGGGTCTCGACCTCCACGTCCTGCGGCTCGACGTCCGCGAGCCGGCAGAAATCGCCGACGCCGTCGTGGCGGTCGAGGCCGATGGCGGTCTCGACGTCCTCGTCAACAATGCCGGGATCGGCATCACCGGCCCCATCGAAGTGCATGACGAGACCGCCATGCGCGATGCATTCGACACCAACGTCTTCGGTTATCAGCGCGTGACCAATGCTTTCCTTCCGATGATGCGCGCGGCGGGTTCGGGTGCGCTCTTCTTCATCTCCTCGCAGCTCGGCCGCGTGATCGTGCCCGCTTCTGGGCTCTACAGCCCCTGCAAGTTCGCGGTCGAGGCGATGGCGGAGCAATATGGCTACGAGCTTCACACCCATGGCATCACTTCCACGATCATCCAGCCCGGCGGCTATCCGACGGAGATCTGGGTCAATCGCAACCGCTATACCAATGCGTTGAAGGACCGCGCCGAACCCATCCACAAGGCCGGCTATCCCGATATCGTCGATGCCATGGGCAACGAGGACGGATCGGGCCGCAGTGCCGAGGTGCTCGACGTCGCCCGTGCCATCGGTGCCGTCGTCGCGATGCCCGCTTCCGAGCGGCCGCTGCGCGTGCCCGTCCATCCCGGCGGCAAACCGCAGACCGAGATCAATTTGGTCAGCGCCAAGACGCAGGTGGGATGGATCGGACAAAGCCCGCGTTGGGGAGACGCGGTACAGGCGGTGCAGAAGAACGACCTAGGCTGACGCCTCGGCATCCTCCTCGACGACTCGCTTGAGCTTGGCGAGCGCCAGCACGTCGTAGAAACCGTGCGCGATGACTACGGCGAGGAGGCTTCCGGTCACGACGTACAAGAGGCCCAGTAGGCAGCCGATCACGAAGGCATATGCGACATAGGCGAGGCTGTAGGGATGCAACAGCGCAAACAGGACCGATGGCAACGCCACCGCCGCGATGATCGGCCAGTCCTGCGCCAGCCAGCCCTGCAGCGCGCCGCGAAAGAGAATTTCCTCGCCGATCCCCGCCGCCGTTCCGAGCAAGAGGATCGCGGGCCACGTCAGCGGCAACCCGCTCTCGGCGTAGATCTTGCGCACCAGAGCATCCAGGTCGCGCCAAACCGCGGGCAACAGCGATCTCGACAGGAGGATCGCGCCATATAGTCCCACCGCCGCAGCCAGTCCCATCGCCACTGCGTCGACACTCGGCGCGAGATCCTGCGTCAGCGACAGCCCCTGCCGACCGGCCCACCACCATCCGGCGCCCGCGAAAGCCATCTGATTGATAAGGACGGTCGCCCAGGTCGCGCCGCTGCTGCTTCTGGTCCGATCTCCCATGCTTCCCCCCTATCCCCGCGACCGGCGCTTGTCGAAGGACCGTCCTTTCTCTACGTCGGCGGCTGCAAGGAAGAGCGGTCCTTCGACTTCGCTCGCGACAGACGGAAAAGACGACATCATGGGTTTCAAATGCGGCATCGTCGGACTGCCCAACGTGGGCAAATCGACCCTCTTCAACGCACTGACCGAAACACAGGCGGCGCAAGCCGCAAACTATCCCTTCTGCACGATCGAGCCCAACGTCGGCCAGGTCGCGGTTCCGGACGCGCGCCTCGATCGCATCGCCGAGATCGCCAAGTCGGCGAAGGTCGTGCCGACCCAGCTTGCCTTTGTGGACATCGCGGGTCTCGTGAAAGGCGCGTCCAAGGGCGAGGGCCTCGGCAACCAGTTTCTCGCCAACATCCGCGAGGTCGACGCCATCGTCCACGTGTTGCGCTGTTTCGAGGACGACGACATCCAGCACGTCTCCAACCACGTCGATCCGATCGCCGATGCCGAAGTGGTCGAGACCGAACTCCTCCTCGCCGACATGGAAAGCCTCGAGAAACGCGTCCCCAACGCGCAGAAGCGCGCCACCGGCGGTGACAAGGAAGCGAAGATCACGGCGGCCGTTCTCGGCAAGGCGCTCGATCTCCTGCGCGAAGGCAAGCCCGCGCGTCTCACCGACATCAACGACGAGGAAGAGGCCAAGCAGTTCGCACAGGCGCAGCTTCTGACCGCAAAGCCCGTCCTCTACGTCTGTAACGTGAACGAGGAGGATGCCGCCACCGGCAACGATTTCTCCAAGCGTGTCTTCGAGAAAGCCGAAGCCGAAGGTGCGGAGGCCGTGATCGTCTCCGCCGCGATTGAGGCCGACATGGTCGGGATGGAGCGCGAGGAACGACTGGAGTTCCTCGGCGAGATGGGCCTCGAAGAAACCGGCCTCAACCGGATCATCCGCGCGGGCTACGAGCTTCTCAATCTCCACACCTTTTTCACCGCCGGCCCCAAGGAAGCACGCGCCTGGACAGTGTTCCGCGGTGCGCGCGCGCCGCAGGCGGCCGGCGAGATCCACACCGACTTCGAACGCGGCTTCATTCGCGCCGAAACCATCGCCTTCGATGACTATGTGTCGCTGGGCGGCGAAAGCGCGGCGCGCGACGCCGGCAAGCTGCGCCAGGAAGGCAAGGACTATGTGGTCTCGGACGGCGACGTGATGCTGTTCAAGTTCAATGTCTGACGATCGCGTCTTCTGGGAGGACATCGACGTCGGTCGTATCGATCGTTTCGGCGCCTACAAGGTCACCCGCGAGGAAGTGATCGATTTCGCGAGCGCCTACGATCCCCAGCCTTTCCACCTCGACGACGCGGCTGCCGAAGCGAGCCTATTCGGTAAACTCTCGGCCTCCGGCTGGCACACGGGTGCCATGGCGATGCGCATGCTGGTCGACAGGATGGCACCGCAGAAGATCGCCAGCCTCGGCTCGCCCGGCATCGACGACCTCAAATGGCTCACGCCCGTCTACCCCGGCGACACGCTTCGGCTCGAGACCGAGGTGCTCGAAAAGCGCCCGATGAACTCGCGCTCCGACGTCGGGCTGCACAAGACCCGCACGAGCGTTTTCAATCAGGACGATGTCGAAGTCATGCGCTTTACCAGCAACGTGATGACGCGCCGCCGCCCGGCCTAGTCGCCGGCGAACTCCATCAGGCTCCACGTCTCGACTCCGCGCTCGCGGAGCCGGGCGCTTCCACCCAGATCGGGCAGGTCGATCAGGAAACGTGCGCCCACCAGTTCGGCCCCGGCCCGCTCCACCAGGGTCGCAGCCGCACCGGCAGTCCCGCCCGTCGCGATCAGATCGTCGACCAGCAGGACGCGGGCGCCGGGAGCGCAGGCGTCGACATGCATCGCCAACCGGTCCTCGCCATATTCGAGCGAATAGGCCTCGGCAATCGTCTCGCCCGGCAGCTTGCCGTCCTTTCGGATGAGCAGCAGCCCCGCGTCCATCGCTTGCGCGACCGCGCCGCCGATCGCGAACCCGCGCGCGTCGATCGCGGCGACCAGGTCGATCGGACCCGCGACGCTCGCCACCAACCGTTCGATGCTGGCCTTCAATCCGGCGGGATCGAGCAACAACGTCGTGAGGTCGCGAAACTGCACGCCGGGCTTCGGAAAGTCGGCGATGGTCCGAACCATCGCGCGAAGATCGGCATTGCGGTCGGGGGATCGGTCGAGGTCGCCCATTACCGGGACGCCCCCGACGGGATCATCCGCGAAAGCCGCGAAATCCTCAGCCCTTCACCCCACGGCCCTTCTCGGCCGCCTCGGCCTTGGCCTCTTCGCGCTCGGCCATGTTCTCGGGATCGAGCGGACCCTTGGCGACGACCTTGCGCTTCGCCTCGGCCCAGATCTGGCGATAGCTGAGATAGGCGAACACGGTCGCGAAGGCGAGGAAGATGAGCACCGCGGTCCCGGCGTTCTTGCGCGTATCGGCCCGCGGTTCGGCGGCCCATGCAAGGAAGGCGGTCACGTCCTTCGCCATCTGCTCGACGGTCGGTTCGGGCGCACCCTCGGGATAGCTTACCTGCCCGTCGGTCGTGATCGGCGGGGGCATCGCGATATTGAGGTTCTTGAAATAGGGGTTGTGATACAGGCCCGGACCCGGCGCTGCGTCGGGGAACCGTTCCGCCAGCTCGGCTGCCGGCTCTTCATAGCCCTGATAGGGCTCCTGATAGCCCGTCAGCAGCGAGTAGATGTAGGGGGCCCCACCACTACGCGCCTTCACGATCAGGCTCATGTCGGGCGGATAGGCGTTGTTGTTCGCGAGCCGCGCCGCGGTCTCGTTCTCGAACGGCATCGGGAAGGTGTCGGTCGGCAGTGCGGGGCGGGTCGTGGCCTCGCCGGTGTCGGCATCGATGGTCGGCACTTCGACCGCCCAGTTGGCGGCGAACGCCTTCACTTCCTCGGCGCTGTACCCGATTTCCTCGAGATTGCGGAACGCAACATACTGCATGCCGTGGCACGAGGCGCAGACGTTCTGATAGACGGCCAGACCGCGCTGCAGCTGGGCGTCGTCATAGCGCCCGAACGGCCCGTCGAACGAGAAGGACACGTCCTTGGGATATTTGTGCAGCGCATGCTCGGCCGATTCCTCGGGCTCGGCGCTGAAATAGGTCGCGAGATCGCCGATCATCGCAAACAGCAGGACGATGATGACGCCCACGCCCGCGAAGAAAGCGAAGCCGCGGATACCAATGAACTTGATCAGCTGACCCATAAAATCGTCTCTTGTCCCCGTGTCGTCGTCAGGCCCGCGCGAGCCCGTAGGGCGCACTTTCCTCGTCCTCGCCGTGCAGCGCCGATTTCGAGATCGAATTGGGAAGCGGAATCGGCTTCTCGAACTTCGAGATCAGCGGCAGGATGATGAGGAAGTGCGCGAAATAATACATGGTGGCGACCTGCATGATCGCGACCGTGAGCGGCGTCACCTCTGCGCCGCCGGCCCAGCCGAGCAGCAACACGTCGAGGATCAGAAGGCCGAAGAACACCTTGAACAGCGGGCGATAGTGACCCGATCGCACCGGCGAACGGTCCAGCCACGGCAGCAGGAACAGGATGAGGATCGCCGCGAACATGGCGACCACGCCCCACAGCTTCGCCGGCAGGATGAAGTCCGCGGTGAACGCCTTGAGGATCCCGTAGAAGGGCAGGAAGTACCATTCGGGCACGATGTGCGCGGGCGTCGCCAGCGGATCGGCCTCGATGTAGTTGTCGGCATGACCCAGCGCGTTCGGCAGGAAGAAGGTGACCGCGACGTAGACCATCAGAAAGGCCAGCACGAACCAGCCGTCCTTGGCGGTGTAGAAGGGGTGGAAGGGCAACGTGTCCTTCTCGGTCTTCACGTCCACGCCGGTCGGGTTCGACGAGCCCGGGATGTGCAACGCCCAGGTCTTGAGGATCACCGTGCCCGCGATCACGAACGGCAGGAGGTAATGAAGGCTGAAGAAACGAGTCAGCGTCGGCTGGTCGGGCACGTATCCACCGAGCAGCCACACGCGGATCGGTTCGCCGATGAAGGGGAAGGCCGAGAAGAAGCCCGTGATGACCTGTGCGCCCCAATAGCTCATCTGCCCCCAGGGGAGGACATAGCCCATGAACGCGGTCGCCATCATCAGAAGATAGACGACGAGCCCCAGCATCCACACGAGTTCGCGCGGCGCCTTGTACGAGCCGTAGAACAGCCCGCGGAAGATATGGATGTAGACGACGATGAAGAAGAAGCTCGCCCCGTTGGCGTGGGCGTAGCGCAGGAACCAGCCCGCGTTGACGTCGCGCATGATGTGCTCGACCGAGCCGAACGCCGTGCCGACCTGGCTGTTGTACCACATCGCCAGGACGATGCCGGTGACGATCTGGATCATCAGGAACACGCCGGCCAGAACACCGAAGTTCCAGGCATAGTTGAGGTTGCGCGGCACCGGATAGCCGCCCCCGACCGCGCCGTAGATCATGCGCGGCAGCGGCAGGCGCTGGTCCACCCAGTGGCCCAGCTGCGTCTTGGGTTCGTAAGGCTTTGCCCAGGCGAAACTCATGGGGTGCTTCCTCTTGTCCTCTACCCGATGCGGATCAGGTCGTCGGTGACGAATTCGAATTCGGGCACGACCAGGTTGGTCGGCGCGGGTCCTTTGCGAATGCGGCCCGCCGTGTCGTAGTGCGACCCGTGGCAGGGGCAGAAATAACCGCCGAACTCGCCCTTGTTCTCGCCCTCGCCGACGCCCAGCGGCACGCACCCGAGATGGGTGCAGACACCCAGCGTGACAAGGAAGTTGCGATGCCCTTCCTGCGTGCGCTCGTCGAGCGTCTGCGCATCGCGAAGGCTGCTGACGTTGACCGAATTGGCCTCGGCAATCTCTTCCTGCGTCAGGTTGCGGATGAACACCGGCTGCTTGCGCCAGCTGGTCTTGATCGCCTGCCCCGGCTGGATCTGGCTGACGTCGATCTCGGTCGAGGCCAGCGCGCGCACGTCGGCGTCGGGACTCATCTGGTTGATGAGGGGCAGCACCACGGCGGCGACCCCCACCCCGCCGAAGCTCAGCGCGGCGATATCGAGGAAGTCGCGACGACGGACGCCATCGGTCGGCGTCGCTTCGTCTTCCTTCAGCATGGGGTCCGGCTGCTCAGGTTGTGCGGTCGTGGCCATCGAAAATCCCGTAGGTCTCTTGTGCATCAGGGGCGGATCGCCGGCATGGCGCCACCCCTTCGGTTGGGCGCCTGATAGCCGCGCTTCGCCCCGTTTGCCAAGGCATGATTTCGGTCAGGGGGACGAAGCGGCCTTGCGCGTCCGCCCGTCCTCACTAAACCCCCTCCCCATGCAAGCCCTAGACCCCCAGCAACAGGCAGCACGCGACTGGTTCGAAGCGCTGCGCACCCGCATCTGCACCGCGTTCGAAGCGATCGAGCAGGAGGCCGGATCCGACGCGCGTTTCGACTATATTGCGTGGGACCGCGAGGACGCCGCGGGCGAGGATGGCGGCGGCGGCGTGCGTGGGGTGATGAAGGGCAAGGTTTTCGAAAAAGTCGGGGTCAACGTCTCCACGGTCTACGGCACCTTCAGCGAGGAATTCGCCAAATCGATTCCCGGAACCGAGGAGGATCCTTCCTTCTTCGCCACCGGGATCAGCCTCGTCGCCCATATGGCCAATCCTCATGTCCCGGCCGTGCACATGAACACCCGGATGATCACGACGTCGAAGCGCTGGTTCGGCGGCGGCGCCGACCTCAATCCGGCGCTGATCTATGACGACGACACGGAAGCGTTCCACGCCCGCCTGCGCGCAGCCTGCGCCGCGCACGATCCGACCTATTACGAGAAGTTCAGCAAATGGGCGGACGACTATTTCTATCTGCCCCATCGACAGCGGCATCGCGGGGTCGGCGGGATCTTCTACGACCGGCTGGACGCGGAAGGCGACCTGTTCGAACCGCATTTCGCCTTCACACGCGATGTGGGCGAGGCGTTCCTCGACGTCTTCCCGAGGATCGTGCGCAAACGCATGGACAGCGACTTCACCGACGAGGACATGGCCGCGCTGCTGGACTTCCGCGGACGCTACGTTGAATTCAATCTTCTCTACGACCGCGGCACCTTGTTCGGCCTCAAGACCGGCGGCAACACCGATGCCATCCTGATGAGCCTCCCCCCGCTCGCGCGGTGGGAATAGACATCCTCAGTCCGCGGCCCGTAATTCTTCCGCATCGGGATCGGCAGGCTTGCCCGCCAGCTGGAGATAGAGTCGCGCGAGAATCGTTGAATAGACGATGGTGATCACTGCCGCCGCCAGCCCGCTGATCAGTCCCATGACCAGCGCAGCGGGGGTGAGCGGATCGGGATCGCCGAGCAGGAGTTTGACCAGCAGCCCCCCGACCAGCGTCGTTCCGAGGATGAAGACGATGGCCCCGATCCCGAACAGAATCAGAAATCCGAGCAGCCGCCAGAAATGGCCCGACGTCAGCCGCCAAGTCCGCCGAAGGATCCCGAAGATGCCCTCGTTCTCCGCCGCAATGACCGGGGTCATCATCATGAACCGTACCCCCACGAACAGCAGAATTGGTAAAATGGCCAGTACCGCGAAGACGCCGAGCGCGGAGACTTCCGGCATCGCCTCGGGATCGGACAGATCGGGCAGCGATCCGGCAAATCCGATCAGCATGAGGCCGAAGACGATAGCCATCACGACGATCAGCAGCACGAAACTCGCTCCGATCGTCGGCAGCAGACGCCGCAGCCCGCGCATCAGGCCGTCCGCCACGCTCGCGCCTTTCGTCAGCGCGAGCGTGGCGATGGCGATCGACCCGACGACATTGACCAGCGCCAGCAGCAGGTTGAGCCCCAAGAGCAGGAACGACGAGCCTTCGGCCCCGTCCACCGTCTCGCCGCTATCGGGCGCGACCAGTGTCAGAATGGCTTGCGGCAGGACCACCGTGGCAAGCGCGATGATGAACATCAGCCGCCCGTCGCGGGCGATGATCGGACGCGCGTCGTCCCATGCCTTGCTGATCGACAATCCCGCCATGCTTCGCTCCCCTTCGTTCGATCGAGCAACCTAACGTTCCGCGCGCTCTTGCCAAGCGCGAAGCGTCATCGCACATCGCGCCCCATGCAGCCCGAATGGCACGTCTCCGATACGCCGGTCTCCTACGCGGATGCGCTCGCCGATATGACGGCGCGCGCCGCCGCGATCCGCGAGACCGGGGCGCACGAGCGAGCCTGGCTACTCGAACATCCCCCATTATTTACTGCCGGCACCAGTGCGGATCCGGCGGAGCTGACCAACCCGGACGGTTTTCCCGTCTTCGATGCGGGCCGCGGCGGGCGCTACACCTATCATGGTCCCGGACAGCGGGTCGGTTACCTCAATCTCGATCTCGCACGGCGCGGCAAGGACATCCGCCGCTTCGTCCACGCCCTGGAAGGCTGGATGATCGACGCGCTCGGCACGCTCGACGTGACGGCCCGCCGCGAGCCCGGACGCATCGGCATCTGGACCGGGTCGGGCGCGGAAGAAGCCAAGATCGGCGCCATCGGCGTGCGGGTGAAGCGGTGGGTTACGCTGCACGGCTTCTCGATCAACGTCGCGCCCGACCTCTCCCACTTCGGCGGCATCGTGCCCTGCGGGATTGCGGACTATGGCGTTACCAGCCTCGAAAAACTCGGCACCGGCGCCACCATGTCCGATCTCGACACCGCGCTCGAAAAGCATTTCCCCCAATTCCTCTCCGCGCTAGGCGAGAGCCAAGGAGACTGACATGCGCATCATTTTCGCTCTGCCCCTGCTGGCGCTCGCCGCCTGCGGTGGCGACACGGCCGAGGAAACCGTCCCCACCGAGGGCCAGCCCGAAGCTACCGAACTCGAAACCCCCGCCCCGCGCGACATCACCGCGATCGACGCCGCGACCGATTATGACGGGGGCCTCGCCGACGAAGACGTGCCGGGCATCGATTCGACCAGCGAGGAAAGCGAAGAGAGCGCGGAATAGGCGCCGCCTTCTTCGCTGCTACGCCAGTCCCAGCACCTTGTGGGTCTGAAGCGTCACGCGCCATTTCGGCCGTTCCATGACCAGTTCGATCGCGGCTTCCGTCGCCGCATCGACCGCCTCGCCGTCCATCGGCTGCAAGAGGAAGTGATCGAAGTCGAGGGCCTCCAGCCTGTCGAGGTCGAACGGTTGGGGCCAAACCAGCTTCAGTTCGTTGCCCGATGTCTGCTTCAGTTCCGACCCGGCCTTAGGCGAGATGCACAGCCAGTCGATGCCCTCGGGTGCGGCGATGGTCCCGTTGCTCTCGACCGCGATCCGAAAACCCCGGCTATGCAGCGCATCGATCAAGGCCGCATCGAGTTGCAACAGGGGTTCGCCCCCCGTGCAGACGACCAGCCGTTCCGCCGAGCCTTCGCCCCATAGCGACGCGACCGCGTCCGCCAACGCCTCCGCTTCTCGAAACTTCCCGCCGTTGACCCCGTCGGTTCCCACGAACTGCGTATCGCAGAACTGGCAGATCGCTTTCCCGCGGTCGCGCTCGAGACCGCTCCACAGGTTGCACCCGGCGAAGCGCAGGAACACCGCCCGCGACCCCGCCTGCATCCCCTCGCCCTGAAGCGTCAGGAACATTTCCTTGACCGCATAGGTCACCGGCGTTCCCTCGCGTAATCTACATATCGATCCTGCCAGGTCGAATGGTTCGGACACCAAGTGGGCTCGCTAGCCCATCGGACGGCATTTGCGCCTGCCATTTCAGCCGCCTGAAAAATCCCGTTTGCCTCGATGCCGTGGATGGGAACTTTCGGCGGCGAGATTACGAACGTCATGGCCCACCAGCGAAGACCGAGCCCGTGCTTCGTCACTGCCCGATTAAGTGCTTCTTCTAAAAATGTGGCTTCGCTGACGAGCAGATGCTCGCAAGAGAAGGGAGCGTTGGCATAGGTCATCGTGCCATTGTGTCGAACCTCGACTCGATTGTGATCGATGGAAATCGCCAATTCCGGCCCGAGCTTTTCCGCCCACCAGCGCCACTTAAGAGGTGTGGATCGTCCCGGGCTCATGCGTAGATCGTCGGGTCGGGCAGCCCCGCTTCCTCGAACCCTCGCGCGCGCAGGCGACAGGCATCGCACGCCCCACAGGCGCGGTCCCCGATGGGATCGTAGCAACTATGGCTCATGCCCGCATCGATGCCCAGCCGGTCCGCTTCGCGCGCGATGTCGGCCTTGGTCATGTCCTGGAGCGGGGTGCGGATGCGGATTTCGGCACCTTCGTCCCCCGCCTTGGTCGCCAGCCGCGCCAGCTCCTCGAATTTGGCGATGAATTGGGGGCGGCAATCGGGATAGCCCGAATAGTCGAGACTGTTCACCCCGATGACGATGTCGTTCGCCCCTCGCGTCTCGGCGAAGGCGAGGCACAGCGACAGGAACACCGTGTTGCGCGCTGGGACGTAGGTGACGGGGATCTCGTTCCCCACCCCGCCCTTCGGCACGTCGATGTCGTCGGTCAGCGCCGACCCGCCGAACACGGTCAGGTCCAGCGGCAGGACGACATGCTCGGCCGCCCCCATCGCCTCGGCGATCCGCCGCGCCGCTTCCAGCTCCACCCGGTGCCGCTGCCCGTAGTCGATCGTCAGCGCGTGGATCGCCATTCCCGCCTCGCGGGCGAGGCCGGCGCACACCATCGAGTCCAACCCGCCCGAAAGAAGGATTACGGCCTTGGCGGTCATTGCACGATCCCCATCCGCGGCGCGATCTGCGACCAGCCTGCGTAGAGGGCCAGCGTCACCGCGACGGCGACCGAGATCGTCAGGCCGAAGGACTGGCCCGAGCGCAGCATGAACGGGATGATGAGGAACATCGGGATCGAGGGAAGGAAAAACCAGAATGCCCCCATCGCCAGTGCGGCGACCTTTTCCGTATCGCGCGTCTCGCCATAGAGCCACAGGATCGACAACAGGCTGACGAGCGGCAGCGACGCGAGCAGACCTCCCCAGCCCGGCCAACGCTGCGCCAACGTGCTGATGGTCGCCACCAGCAGTCCCGAAATCACCGCCTTGAGAATGAAGAGCGTCATGCCGCGCGCCTTAGGGAAAATTCTTCCTCACGACAAACGGGTCGATCGTCAACATGACGGACCATCGAACGCCTTCGCCGTCTGGGAGCGATCGACCCCTGTCAGAGCGGCGGCGTGATACCGGTCAGCAGGAACCCGTGCGCCGGGCCAGCAGCGTCCGATTGAACGGATAGCCGTTCTTGATGCCCTGCGTCTTGACGGTGATCGAGCGCGGCGTGACCACCTCGAATTCGCTCGTTCCGAAACCTCCGGCGGTGCAGGTATAGCGCACCAGCGCCTTTTTGCCGCTTTCGTTGACCGTCACCCGGGTGCATTCGCGGCCCATATGCTCGTATTGCGCCAAGACCGAGACGTCGCGAAGACACAGACGCCGCGGGCGAGCGTCGCTTCCCAGCTGCGTGATCTCCCAGAGACCGCCTTCGATGGGCGCGAGAACACGCGGCTGAGCTTGGCGATCGGCATTTCCGCCGACCGTCGCCGTCGCCGCCGAGGCGGCAAAGAGCAATCCGCTCATCGCTAGTATGGCACGCTTCATCGTCATCATCCCTATCGATATGGGGATGAACCGCAGGTAAACAATGGGGTATCAGCCAGCTTCGTCCGTCTCCGTGTCGGCCACCGCATCGGGATCGATCGGGAAGCTCGTAGCGCAAAAGGCGCAATCGACGCGGATCATTCCGTCCTCGGCGACCATGTCCTTGCGCTCGTCCACCGGGAAACGCGCGATGACGCTGGCGATGTAATCGGGACTGCAGCGGCAACCCTTCGCCAGCCGCACCGGATCGGAAAGCCTGACCTCGTCCTCCTCGTGGAATAGCCGCCACACCAACGCGTCGAGCGTCAGGTCGGTATCGACCAGTTCGGAATCCTTCACGCTGCCGCCGAGAATGGCGACGTGCGGCCAGTCGGGATGGTCAAGCTTGGTATGCAACCGCTCGCGCCCTTCCTCGCCCTCGGGCAGATGCTGGAGCATCAGCGCGCCGACGCGCCAACCGGTCGCGACGCGCTCGGCGTGAATCCGGACCAGGCTCGGGATCTGCTCGGATTGCGCGAAATAACTCTGCGCCACCTCCCCGAGAGTCGCTCCCTCGATCGGCGCAATGCCCTGATAGCGTTCGTTGCGGCTGGGCTGGTCGAACGTGATCGCCAAAAACCCCTTCCCGAACAGGTCGCCGAGGCTGACGTCCGGACCGGCTTCGGCCAATCGGTCGCCGTCATATTTCACATGACCGCGCAACTCGCCCGCCAGCCAGTCACACACCAGCAATTCAACGATGCCGCCCTGCGTCTGAGCCTGCATCGTGATCTGGCCCTTCTCGTCTTTGAGCAACGACCCGAACAATGCCGTGAGCGCCAGCGCCTCGGCCAGCAGGCGTTCGATCCGTTCGGGATAGGCGTGCGGTCCGAGGATCGCGTCGACCGTCTTCGTCAGACGCGTCACCCGCCCGCGCGCACCCCGCGTCGGCAGGATCACGCCGACGACGACGTCCTCGTCGAGCGGCAGGCCCGGTGTGTCGGTCACGCCGTCTCCTTGGCGGTTTCGGCATGATATTGCCCCGCCGCACTCGACAGTGTGTCGACGAATTCGCGAATATGCTCATCGGTGATGTTCAGCGGCGGCAGGACGCGCACGACATTGTCGCCCGCCGCAACTGCCAGAAGCCCCTTGCCACGCAGCCAGCCGACGAAACTACGCGCGACCACATCCTCGTGCATCTTCACGCCCAGCATCAGTCCCATGCCGCGGATACCGGTGAACATGTCGGGATGATTACCGATCATCTGCTCGAGCGCACCGCGCAGTCGCTCCCCCGTCGCCCGGACGCCTGCAAGAAATTCGGGGTCGGCGACCACGTCCAGCACGGCCTCGCACGCCGCCATCGCGAGCGGATTGCCGCCATAGGTTGATCCGTGCGTGCCGAACGTCATTCCCTTGGCGGCATGTTCGGTCGCCATGCAGGCCCCCATCGGGAAACCGCCACCCAGACCCTTCGCGCTCGCGAGCACGTCGGGGACGATATCATACTGTTCGTAGGCGTAGAGCGTGCCCGTGCGACCCACGCCGCACTGCACCTCGTCGAGCGCCAGCAGAAGACCATGATCGTCGGCAAGCTTGCGCAGGCCCTGCAGGAATTCCTTGCTCGCCGGGCGGATGCCGCCCTCGCCTTGGATCGGCTCGACCAGGAAACCCGCAGTGCGGTCGTTGATCGCCGCCTTCGCACCTTCGAGATCGTCGAAATCGACGTAAGTGAAGCCCGGCAGAAGCGGCTCGAACCCGTCGTGCAGCTTTTCCTGATTGGCCGCGCTGACGGTCGCCATCGTGCGCCCGTGGAAGGCGTTCTTGAAGGTGATGATTTCCTTGCGCTGCGGATTGCCGTCGACGACGTGGAACCGACGCACCGTCTTGATCGCGCACTCGACGCTCTCGGCCCCCGAATTGGTAAAGAAGACCGTGTCCGCGAACGTCAGCTCGGTCAGTCGCTTGGCGAGCGCTTCGCCCTGCGGGCTTCCGTAGAGGTTCGAGACGTGCATCAGCTTCGCCGCCTGATCCTGGATCGCCTTGGTCAGATGGGGATGATTGTGGCCCAGGAGATTGACCGCGATGCCGCTGGCGAAATCGAGGTATTTCTCGCCGCCTTCGCCGTACAGATACGGCCCCTCGCCCTTGACCGGCCGGACTTCGCAACGGGGATAGACCGGCATCAGCGCGGGAAACGACATGGAAAACTCCTCTGAAAATGTTGGGCTAGCCTCGATGTGGGCAGCCCTAAGACAAAAGAAAAGGCGCCGCCACCCATCGGAAAGGGTGACGGCGCCAACTTCGGCATTGCCCCTTTGGGGGAAAGGGCGATGCCGAGATCAATCGTCCCAGTCGTCGTCCCAATCGTCATCGTCGCGATCCCGACGATCGTAGCGACGGTCATCCCAACGACGATCGTTGTAGTAGCGATCGTCGTCGTTCCAGTAGCGATCGCGCTGTCCATTATAGCCGTAGCCGTAGTTGGCGTACTGGCGGCCGTCGCGAAGGTCGCGCTGGATCTGCTGCCGGAGACTGCGAATGCCGTTGACGGCGCGCTGATATTCGTTCCGGTTCAAGCCTCGATAAGCCATCCGGTCGATCCGCTGCTGCAGGTTTGCGGCGCGGCGCTGCAGATTGCGATATTCGTTCGGCGCGATCGCGCGCTGCTGCGCGAAATAGGCGATGTCCTGCCGCATCCGTCCGACGCGGTTCTGCAGTTCGCGAACCTTCTGATAGGCGAAATGCTGATTGCCGTATGCGTATCCCCGGGCCCGCTGGTCGTAACCGCCGCCCCGGTACGGCTGCTGATAGCCGCGATACGGCTGATCCGCGCTATTATTGACGCCGACATCCGCGGCCAGAGCGGGCGTGGCGGCAAGGCCCGCACCCGCGATCGCGGCAATGCTGAGAAACTGGAAACGCATACGCCTTACTCCTTGTCAGGATGGTGGGTCGTTCGATGCGTCGGTTGTGATCGCCGCGCGGTGAGGCGCGACTGAATGGGCCTGTTATCGGCGGTTCACGGAGGTGAACGGCGGCAACCGGGCGGCGGTTAACTCTTAATCTTCCACCCTCGGTCCAGCAATCGGTAGCACAGGAAGAAGAGCGCGAGATTGAGCAACAGGAGCACGATCGCACCCGTCGTCACCGGCGAGTCCGCGACACTGATAAACCCATAGCGAAATCCCGAAATGACGAAGAAGAAGGGATTGGCGAGGCTTGCCGTCTGGAAGCTCTCGGGAAGCGCGCTGACCGCGTAAAACGTCCCGGACAGCAGCGCCAGCGGCGCCACCACGAAGTTGGTGACCATTGCCGCATGGTCGAACTTCTCCGCCCAGAAGCTGGTCAGCAGTCCGAAAAAGGACAGGAGCAACGACCCCATCAGCCCGAAGAACAGGACCACGAGCAGATTGTCGGGAACGACCGAGAGCCCCGGCCACAGCGCCATGACGAGCCAGACCGCGCCACCGACCATGAAGGCGCGAGTGACGCTCGCCCCGACCAGACCGATCAATAATTCCATGGTCGACAAAGGTGGCATCAGATAATCGACGATCGTCCCCTGCAGTTTGCCGACCAGAAGCGAGAAGCTGGCATTCGCGAACGCTGCCTGGATCATTCCCATGACGATCAGCCCCGGCGCCAGGAAATCGGTGAACGGGACACCCAGCACCTCGCGCCCGCCGCGCGCCAGTGCGATCGTAAAGATTGCCAGATACAGCAGAGTCGTGACCGCCGGACCCCACACCGTCTGGAGCTGCACCTTGAAAAAGCGCCGCACCTCCTTGACATAGAGCGTACGAAGACCGCGCCAGTTGACGGTACCGAGCAACGGTTCGCCATACGGTGCGTTCGACCAGGAGTTTTCACCCCCCGACGGGTTATCGTTGTGGGCCATCGCCGCCTCGCCTAAGGGCATGGCGCGCCAAAGACAATCGGAGACATTTTCAACGTGAGCTGGACCGACGAGCGGATCGATCGACTGAAAGCAATGTGGGCGGAGGGAAAGACCGCGTCCCAGATCGCCGAGGATTTGGGCGGAGTGAGCCGCAATGCGGTCATCGGCAAAGCGCATCGCCTCGGCTTGGAATCGCGCCCCAGCCCGGTGAAGGCGGGCGAGAAGAAGAAGGCTGCGCCGAGGAAGAAAGCCGCCGCGAAGAAGCCCGCCGCCAGCAAGGCCGCGCCCAAGAAAGCGGCGCCCGCTGTTCCCAAGGAAGCGAAGAAGGCCGTCGGCACTCCCGACCCCGATCGCGCCGCGCGTCCCGAACCCGAAAAAGCGACCGGTTCGGGGAAACCCGACGACAAGAAGGCGCCCGCGTCCGGTTCGGGAAGTGGAAAGCCGCAGTATCGCAGTGTGGGTCCCGGCGGTTTCGTGCGCCAGGGCCCTTCCGATCAACAGGCCCCGATTCCGCCCGCACCGCCGCGTCGGCTGATTCCCGAAAAGCCTTCCGAGGAAGTTGCGGACAAGACCTCGCTTCTCGATCTGAACGAACGCATCTGCCGCTGGCCCATGGGTCATCCGGGCGAGAGCGATTTTCACTTCTGCGGCGAGGCGGCCAATCCGGGCTTCCCCTATTGTGTCGATCATTGCGGCGTCGCCTATCAGGCGCAGCTTCCGCGCCGCGATCGCAAGCCTCCCCCGCCCCTCCCCTTCGGCGGTCCGCGCGTCCGCTGAACGGACGTCTGAACCGGTCCTCCCTGACTCTGGATGAAAACGACGGTCGCAGGACCTTCGTGATCGGTCAGGGGTTGCAGCTTGGACCGGCGGACACACCATGATCGATGATCATGGCGATGAACCCTGCTGGATCTTGGAAATGCTAGTGCCGGCGCAGGACAAGGAAATCGGTTTCGATGGTTGATGAAAGACCGCGCGTATTCGTCGTGGAAGACGAATTTCTGATCGCGTTCGAAATGGCGGATACGCTGGAATCGATGGGCATCTCCGTCGCAGGACCGTACGTGCATTTCGAGGAAGCGAAGAAGGCGGCGCGCGAGGAAATGGTAGATGCCGCCTTGCTCGACGTGAACCTCGGCGGCGGCAAGACGTCCGAGCCGATCGCCGAGATCTTCCGCGAGCGGGGTATCCCCTTTGTTTTCGTCACCGCCTACGATCGCCGTGAAATCACTTTCGTGCTGTCCGACGATCGAGTGGTCCGCAAGCCGGTGACTCCCGACGTGCTTCTCGAGGCGCTCCGCGAGGTCTACCCGCAAATCTAGTTGCGGAGACTTAGGCGCGCTGCCGCGGGGCGATGATTTCGAGACGCGACTGGGCCACGACGACGTCTGCGCTCACGGCCGCCAACTCGGCCAGATTTCGCCCATTTGGATCCTGTTCGACCGCAGCCGCCGCCCTCGCCAGCCGATGCAGCCCCAGGGTCGCGGCCTGACTGGCCAACTTGTGTGCGATGGCTCGCTGATCGGAGGGGGATGCCGCATCGATGTCGCGCAAGCTGTTCGCCACCGTTTCGAGATGACCCGCGACCCGTTCGTCCCCCAGCAGATTTCGCACGCCGTCGAAGGACGTCTCTTCGAATGAAAGGGGTGCGTCCTGAGGATGGGCCGCGCTCGGCCTTTCCGACACTACCGAACCCAAGTGCTCCGACAGCGCGGCCTCAAGTGAGGGACGATGGATCGGCTTGGCGACATGGCCGTCCATTCCAGCCTTTCGATAGGCGATGACCTGTTCGGGAAGGCCGTTGGCGGTCAGCGCGATGATCGGTACCTTGCCTCGCGGCCCCGGCATCGAACGGATAGCCCGCGCCGCCGCGAGACCGTCCATGTGGGGCATCTGGATATCCATCAAGACGAGATCGAAATCGCGGGCGCGAATGGCCGCTAGCGCCGCCGCACCGTCCTCCACCACCTCGACGCAATGGCCCATCGACGACAGCATCGCCATCGCCAGTTCCTGGTTCATCGCCACATCCTCGGCCAAGAGGATGCGCGCGCCGGCGGAGGCATGATCCACGACGCCTGCTGCGTTCGGGTTGGTCCCGGGGGTGAGCGGAAGGCGCAGCGTGAAGGTGGTTCCCGTACCCTCGATACTCGAAACTTCGATGTCCCCGCCCATCGCGCGTGCCAGCTGACGGCTGATGCTTAAGCCCAGTCCCGTGCCGCCATAATCGCGCGCGACGGTCGCATCGGCCTGCGTGAAGGGGGCGAACAACCGCTCGAGGGTCTCCGCCGCAATTCCCGGACCCGTGTCGATCACGTGGAAGAGGACTTCGGTTCCGGCACCCTGCACAACCTCGATCCGAACGCCGCCGCGCGCGGTGAATTTCACGGCATTGCCCAGCAGATTCATGAGGATCTGCGCCAGACGCCCACGGTCCCCGCGGAGGAAAACGGGCAGGTTCGCATCGATCCGCGTCTCGATCGCAAGGTTCTTCGCATCGGACGATGGGCGCACCACCGACACGCAATTGTCGATAAGGCTCTCGAGCGGGAAGTCCTCCACCGCCACCAGCATCTGCCCCGCCTCCAGCTTGGAGAAATCCAGCACGTCGTTGACGATGCCAAGGAGCATTCCGCCTGCCGAATGGATGATCTCGACCCGGTGCCGTTGCTCCTCGTTGAGGGTTTTGTCGGTCAGCAGCATGTCGGCGAATCCGATCACACCGTTAAGCGGCGTGCGGATCTCGTGGCTCATCACCGCCACGAACTGACTCCGCGCCTCCGCCAGCGATGCCGCCTCGCGCTCCATCCGTTTCAATTCGCGAGCCCAGTCCCGCGCCGGACGGGCGACCAAGAAACCGCATGCCACCAGAAGCAGCATCGCCGCCAATGCGGCATAGAGATTGAGATCGAGCGTGTTGCCCACCGCGTCGCGCAGGCTGGAGGTATGGCGGCGCGAACGTGCGTAGATTTCCTCCTGCACGCGGGCGGTTTCCGCCCGCAGCGAGCGAATTTCCGTGCTTCTCATGCGCGCTTCGGCGGCGCCGCGGTCGCCACTGCGCACCAGATCGAGGACGTGCCGGTTTTCGGCCTCCAGGTGCCGCGAGACCGCATCCATCTCCGCAAAGGCGATCCGGTTTTCGGGCAAGCGGATCGCTTCTTCCAGCCGCCGCCGCGCATCCCGCAGTTCGCGCACGCGTTCATCATACCGCGCCGTATCGTCGGGGTTGGCGGAGGCGACAGCCAACGCCAGCGCTGCATCGTTGGCGAGTTGAGCCCGCGCCAGTTCCTCGGCCGCTTCGAACACTTCATACTGCACGTCGACGATCGCGCGGGTCCGGTCGCTGACGAACAAGTTCGAAGCCAGTGCGCCTAGGGTCATCACCAGGATCGCAATGATCCCGGTGATTGCCGCAGCCCGCGGAAATTCGGGCGGCACGCGATCGGCCGCCGTCGAAACGGTCATGCCGCCCGGGCTTGATCGATCAGCGTCTCGACGCAGATCGCCAGCTTGTCGGGATCGACGGGTTTGCGCAGATAATCGTCCGCGCCCGCTTCGAACGCGATGCGCTCGTCCGACTTGCCCGTCCGGCCGGTCAGCATGATCACCGGCATGTCGTGCGCGCTCGACTGGCGCAGCTCGCGCAGTGCCTCGATCCCGCCTTTGTGCGGCATCGAACAGTCGAGGATCATGAGATCGGGCCGCTTGTGCACCGCGACATCGGTGACCGAGGTGCCATCGGGCAAGGCGCCCACGATGTGCCCCTCGCGCTCCAGCGCCGCCCGTACCACGTCCACCGTCAATTCGTCGTCGTCGACCACAATGATTCGTGCCATCAGCCGCACCTTTCCAGCACCGGAGAGTAAGCGAAGGCGGTAAAGAAAGCGTTGACGATAGGCTGCGCCGGGATCCGGCTTTGCAGCGCGCCCTTCCGCCGCCTATACCCCCTGCCAATGTCCGACGACCTGTTCGATTCCGCTTCGCCCGAAAAAGCTTCCGCCGATTACGATGCCTCCTCGATCGAGGTGCTCGAGGGGCTCGAACCGGTGCGTCGCCGTCCTGGCATGTATATCGGCGGGACCGACCAGCGAGCGCTCCATCATCTCGCCGCCGAAGTCATCGACAATTCGATGGACGAGGCCGTCGCCGGTCACGCCAACCGGATCGAAATCGAACTGGACGAAGGCAACCGGTTGAGCGTGGCCGACAACGGGCGCGGCATTCCCATCGACCCGCACCCCAAGTTCAAGGACAAATCCGCTTTGGAGGTCATTCTGACCACCCTCCATTCGGGCGGCAAGTTCGAGGGCAAGGCCTATGCGACGTCCGGCGGCCTCCACGGCGTCGGCGTCAGCGTCGTCAACGCGCTTTCCAACGATACCGTCGTCGAGGTCGCCCGCGATAAGAAGGTCTATCGCCAGACGTTTTCGAAGGGCCATGCGACCTCGAAGCTCGAGGAAGTCGGGGCCGCCCCCAACCGCCGCGGCACCAAGGTCGTCTTCACGCCCGACCCGGAAATCTTCGGGAGCGACGCGAAGTTCAGCCCCAAGCGCCTGCACGATCTCGCCCGGTCAAAGGCCTATCTCTACGGTGGCGTCGAAATCCGCTGGAAATGTGCGCCTTCGCTCGCCAGCGACGACGTGCCGGAAACCGCGACCTTCAAATTCGACAACGGTCTTGCCGACCATCTCGACGACATGCTGGGCGAGCGCGGCACCATTACGTCGCCGCCCTTTACCGGCAGCCAGGACTTTCCCGACGACCAGGGGCGATGCGAGTGGGCTATCGCCTGGCCGCTGTGGACCGAAGGCTACCAGCGCTATTACTGTAACACGATCCCGACCCCCGACGGCGGCACCCACGAAGCGGGCCTGCGCGCCGCTTTGACGAAGGGCCTTCGCGCGTTCGGCGATCTCGTAAACGAGAAGAAGGCCGCCAAGATCGCCGCCGACGACATCATGGGCGGGATCGAATGCATGTTGTCGGTGTTCATCCGCGATCCCCATTTCCAGTCGCAAACCAAGGATCGCCTGACGTCGTTGGAGGCTGCGCGCTTCGTCGAGAATGCCGTGCGCGATCACTTCGACCATTATCTTGCCGACAATATGGACCGCGGGCGTGCGCTTCTCGGCTCCGTTCTGGAGCGGATGGACGAACGACTGAAGCGCCGTGCCGAGCGCGAAGTAAAACGCAAGACGGCAACCAGCGCCAAGAAGCTTCGCCTTCCCGGCAAGCTTACCGACTGCGCCAATTCGGGCGGCGAGGATGGCGAAACCGAACTCTTCATCGTCGAGGGCGACAGCGCGGGCGGCAGTGCCAAGCAGGCGCGCAACCGCAAGACGCAGGCGATCCTTCCCATCCGCGGCAAGATTCTCAACGTCGCCAGCGCCACCCGCGAGAAAATCCGCGCCAACCAGGAAATTGCCGACCTCGCACTCGCGCTCGGCAGCGGGATGGGCGACACTTACGACGACGACGCGCTGCGCTACGACAAGATTATCATCATGACCGACGCCGACGTCGACGGCGCGCATATCGCGACCCTCCTGATGACCTTCTTCTTTCAGGAGATGCCCGAGCTGGTTAAGCGCGGACGGCTCTATCTCGCCCAGCCCCCGCTCTACCGTCTGACCGCGGGGACCAAGTCGCTCTACGCCCGCGACGACGCCCACCGTGCCGAGCTCGAGGAAAGCGAATTCAAGGGCAAGAAGGTCGACGTCGGCCGATTCAAGGGCCTTGGCGAGATGAATCCCAATCAGCTCAAGGAGACCACGATGGACCCCGCGAGCCGAAGCCTCATTCGCATCACCCTGCCCCCCGAATATCAGGACCAGCAAGGTACACGCGACATCGTCGAACGGTTGATGGGCAAGAAGCCCGAACATCGCTTCGAGTTCATCCAGTCCGAAGCGGCCGGCTTCGACGACGAAGCGATCGACGCGTGAGGCATCGCTTGGCTTGCCGCGACAGCGCGCCTAGATAACCCCCGATGGAACGCCGTCAGCCCCGTGCCGTACCGCAACAGCGCAGCCTGCCGCAGGTGCCCTTGCTGCGTCAGAAATCGCCGCTTTCGGGCTGGGCGCAATTCGGCATTCGGGTCGCGCTGCTCTTCGCGCTCTTGGGTTTCATCATCGCGGTGCACTGGATCGAGCGGGACGCCTTCGTCGACAATGCCGATGGCGAGCTCTCCTTTGCCGACGTGATCTACTTCACGATGATCTCCGCCACCACGACGGGCTACGGCGACATCGTGCCGGTCACCGAGCGCGCGCGGCTCTTCGACGCTCTCGTCGTCACGCCGGCGCGCATCTTCTTCATCTTGATTCTGGCGGGGACGGCCTACACCTTCGTCATCAAGCGATCCTGGGACAATTTCCTCATGCGCAGACTGCAACGTACCCTCACCGGCCACATCGTCGTGGCAGGATACGGAACCTCCGGCGGCGAGGCGGTCGACGAACTGATCGCGCGCGGCGAGGATCCGCGAAAGATCGTGGTCGTCGACCAGAATCCGGAAAGCATCGCCAAGGCCGAACGGCTTGGATGTATCGTGCTGCAGGCCGATGCGACGCGCGATGAAACGATGGAGGCAGTGCGCCTGCGCCAGGCCTCGACCATGATCATCTCGGCGGGTCGGGACGATACCTCGATCCTCATCTGCCTCACCGCGCGGCACCTGTGTCCCAATTTGCACATCAGCCTCGCCGTGCGCGCCGAGGACAACGAATTCCCCGCCCGTGCCGCCGGGGCCACGACGGTCATCAACCCGACCAGCTTCGCGGGCCTACTTCTCGCGGGCAGCGCCCACGGCGCGGGCATCGCCGACTATATGGCCGACCTTGCCAGTGCGACGGGACGTGTCCGGCTTCACGAACGCGAGATCGAGCCGTTCGAGGCCGGCAAGTCGCTCGCCGATGTCGCCATCGGATTGGGCGTGCGCATCCTTCGCGACGGCAAGTCGATCGGATTCTGGGAAGAGGGCGCCAACGAACTTCAGCAAGGCGACCATATCATCGAAATCATCCCGGGTTTCGCCTTCCCGCCCTGTAATACGGGTACCTAGGTCCAGCCAATTTAGCGCAAGTATCTGCGGCCTTTCGGCCTCATTCCGCGGCTTTTGAGTAAACCCTTCCGAAACCAATTCCGTCCATGATGGCGCGGGGTAGGGAAACGGGATGGCACGATGTTCAAGAACTTTCTGGGACTGAACAAGAAAGCGGGAACGACGCACGAGGACACGACCGACGCCGCGCAATCGCCAGCGATCGACCCCGCACAGGACCGTCTGCACCGCCTCGCCAGCCGCGGTCAGAGCGCCGCCGCCAAGGAGAAATTTGCCAAGGCTCCGCCTCTGCGCAAGCACGCCCCCTCGGCTGCCGCTAGCCGGGAAGATCGGTCCGTCGATGAGAGTTCGGATCAGGATCCGCCGCCGACACCCGTTTCGGTGGAGGATTACGATCCCGACAATCCGCCCGCCCCGAACGAAGTCCACGGCTTGCTCGACACGTTGCAAAGCAAGTTGCGGGACGACACAATTCTCGTGCCCGAAACGGACACGGAGACGGTCGCTACGAACGAAGCCTTGGCGTTCGAGTCACCCGATGCCGAAGCACCGCCAAACCGCACCGGCCCGCATCCTTCACTCGTCAAGGCGCGAGCGCAGGCGATCATGTTCCGCCAGCATCTGCCGCCGCGGCGCAGCCCCACCGAACTGAGCTTCTGGGGCGGACGTCCCGTTCTGCCGGACGGATTCGACTGGCCCACCTTCACGACGCGGGAAGGTGAAACCCGCGCCCTCAGCTTCATCGGGCAGATAGACCTGTCGAAAATCCCGGCGGCGGCCGGTTTTCACCTCCTCCCCGACCACGGAGTCCTCGCGGTCTTTCTCGATCTCCACTGGGGAGCCTATTGGGAGTGGAAAATCGTGCATGGCACCGGCTTCCCCCCGGATTTCGTCGAACATGACGTCCCGGCATCGCTTCCGCGAGCCTTCGCCGATCCGGGCGTGTGGACCGCAACAGGAAATTGGCCGCGCACGCTCCCAAGATGGACGTTCGACCCCGTCGTCATTCGCGCCTCCGAGGCAGCGACCCCGGAAACGAACAAATTCTGGCCCGGCGGCATCGATCGCACCACCGCGACCGCCGCGATTGCCGATCTGGAATCGGGGCTCGTAGCAACCGACTATGAACCCACGCGCGATCCGCGGGGCGCGCTCGAACAGCCGTTCGGCATCTTCCCGCAGGACTGGCAAGCCATTCGTCTTGCACTCGCCCAACTCGAAGATGTCGAAGGCGGAACGAAGAAGGCGCGCAAGGCACTCACCGGGGATCTTTCCGACTGGCAGCGCAAGGTCGAACGCGCCGACAAGGCCGGTCGGCCACTGTCGAAGACGGCCCGCGCCGACTTCTGGCGCATGCTCAAAGCGCACGATGCCCTCGTCGAACCCAGGCTCGCCACCATCGTCACCGACAGCGTCGAGGCGACGCTCGGCTCGGGCGACCCCTCTGACCTGCCGCCCGAGGCCATCGCCCTCGTAATCGACCGTCACCGCTTTAGCGCGGGCGACGAGCGGATGCTGTGCGCACCGACTTTCGTTTCGATGGAGGCCGAAGAGCGTGCCGACGAATGGCTTCTGCTCCTCGAAATGGGGGCCAACCCGGGGCTCGGTCACCATTTCGCCGAAGGTGTCTACCAGTTCTGGATCCGGCCCGAGGATCTCGCCACGGGCAATTTCGATGCGGTCGAGTTGACGGCGGAAAGCTATTAAAACTGGCGTCCCAACCGCTTAGCCGCTAGGGGCGCACCCCAGATGGCTACGCAGATCCCCTCTCCCAAGAAAGTCGGCATGGTCAGCCTCGGCTGCCCCAAGGCGCTGGTCGACAGCGAGCGCATTCTCACACGTCTGCGCGCCGACGGCTATCAGATGAGCCCCGATTACGATGGTGCCGACGTCGTCCTCGTCAATACGTGCGGCTTTCTCGACTCGGCCAAGGAAGAAAGCCTCGATGCCATCGGCGAGGCGATCGCCGAAAACGGCCGCGTCATCGTCACCGGCTGCCTCGGCAACGAGGCCGAACTGATCCGCGCCAAGCACCCCAACGTGCTCGCCATCACCGGTCCCCAGCAATATGAGCAGGTCGTCGAGGCGGTCCACGAGGCCGTCCCGCCTGAGCTTTCGCCCTACGTCGACCTCATCCCGCAACCCGACACCAAGCTGACCCCGCGCCATTACAGCTACGTCAAGATTTCCGAGGGCTGCAACCACCGTTGCGCTTTCTGCATCATCCCCTCGATCCGCGGCGACCTCGCCAGCCGCCGGCCCGACGCGGTCCTGCGCGAAGCCGAAAAACTGGTCGCGGCGGGAACGAAAGAGCTGCTGATCATCAGCCAGGACACCAGCGCCTACGGCATCGATCTCAAGAAGCAGACGTGGAACTGGAAAGGCGAGGAAATCGACGCCCGCATGCACACGCTTGCGGACAAGCTCGGCGATCTACGCACCCCTGACGGTGAAACGCCCTGGATCCGCCTGCACTACGTCTACCCCTATCCTCACGTCGATCGCACTGTCGAACTGATGGCTGCCGGCAAGCTCACACCTTATCTCGACATCCCCTTCCAGCATGCCAGCCCGAAGATCCTGAAGTCGATGAAACGGCCCGCCAACGAGGCCAAGGTGTTGGAACGTCTCGCCAAATGGCGCAGCCTCTGCCCCGACATCGCGGTGCGCTCGAGCTTCGTTGTCGGCTTCCCCGGCGAGACCGAGGAGGACTTCCAGTATCTTCTCGACTGGCTTACCGAAGCACGGCTCGACCGTGTCGGTGCCTTCCGCTTCGAACCCGTCGAGGGTGCCGAGGCGAACGCCTTCGCCGATCCGGTGCCGGAAGAAGTGAAGGAAGAACGGTACGCCCGGATCATGGAGCACAGCGCCAGGATCAGCGCCGCAAAGTTACAGTCGAAGATCGGCCGAACGCTTCCCGTCATCATCGACCTCGTCGATGCGGAAAGTGGTGGCGCTACCGGCCGAAGCGAGGCCGACGCTCCTGAAATCGACGGAGAGGTGCATCTGCGCGATGCGGGACATCTTGTTCCCGGTGACATCGTGATGGCCACCATCGAAGAGGCGGACGAGCACGATCTGTTCGGCGCACCGACTGGCTGAGACCGCGCGCCGGACGTGATCCCCGACGCCATTTCCTTTTGAGTCGGTCGACGGTCGGCAGCGCGAACTGACCCTGATCGAGAGCGAGTGAGGCGCGGTCAGTCCTTCGGGATGCCGACGATGGCAATGCGGCGCCCGTCGGGGCTGATCGCGATCCGATTTGCGGATCTAAGCCCGAACTCGGACAGATCGGCGATCATCTCCCAACCATCGGCTCCCTCGCGCCAGCGATGCAACTCCGTCCCTTCGATCTGGAGGATCGAACCATCCGGTGCCCAGCTGTAGTTGGCGTTGGATCCCACGATCGGGGTGAGCGGTCGCACGGCCTTGGTCGCGGGGTCGAATGCCTTGATCCACACTTCCTCATTGGTCTGCCGATGGACGAAGCTGAACTCGTTGCTTCCGGGGATCAGGTGCGGGGTTGCGGGCACCGCGTGGCCGCTGATGAAATGATAGTCCTGCCGATCGTCATGGGTCAGCGCCACATTGTAGCCGTATCGTGACCAGAACAAGACATCGCCGGTCGCGTGATTTCGCGCAAAATAGCCGACTGGTTCGGAAATTCCCGCAGTTTCCAGCACCCAGCGCGGGGTATCGGGATCGTCCCGATCCATTTCCCAGATCGAGTTATTGCGCTCGTAGACGACCGAGATGGTCGTGCCGTCGGGCGACGGGGTAGGCGAGAATTCGGACTCGCTCGTCCGTGTTACCTGCGAATGCGTTCCCGAAGCCAGATCGTATTCCCAGATGTCGGTCTGGACGCCATCGTCCCGCGAATACATGAACGTCGAGCTATCCGGCGTGAAGTAGGGCTGATTGTCGTAACCGGGTCGCTGCGTAACGTTACGGCCATTCGCCAGCGCGTCGGACCCACTTGCCGCATCGTAATCGAACAGGAAGATCTCGGTTTCCGGAAACGCCGGAGGCGCATCCTGGCTTTGCGCAGTCCCTGCACCCGCGAGCCAGAAAGCGCCAAGGAGGAACAGGATGGTAGGGCGTATCGGCATGATGAATTCTCCGCTCTCGAACCGTCGACGGCAGGGCGCAGCCTAGGCACGTAGGCGATCACCGTCCACTGGTCCGGCTGCCGATGCCGACAGGGCCCCCATGAAACCCTCCCCCCGCTCGCTCATTGAGGGGACATGACCGATCTTCTCTTCGCCGACAAAGGCCAGTCCGCCCACCTCATCCACCTCGTCGACGAAAAGAACTTCGAGGATTGGAGGAAGGACCGGCCGCAGCGGCTGCGAAGCCTGCTCGATGCGGCGCGCTACGACGGCAAGACCGGTTATGCGCATCAGATCCTGCCTAGCGATGGCGACGAGGAATGGTCCGTCGTCACGACGGTTGCCGATGTCGACGATCTTTCGCCTTGGTGCCTCGCACGCCTTGCCGAAGTGTTGCCAGAAGGAAGCTATCGCCTCGCAGACGGTCGGGATCCCGGCCCCGCCATGCTGGGCTGGATTCTGGCGCAACATCGTTTCGACACCTATCTGACCGAGAAGCCTTCGGAGGGTCCGCGCACCCTTCTCACGTCCAACCCTGGCAAGATCGACGGCGTGCGACGGGCCGCCGAGGCGACGCTGCTCGTGCGCGACATGGTCGACACCCCGCCCGAAGACATGGGCCCCGCGGCGATCGAGGCGCGCGTCAGGGATGTCGCCAAGCGATACGATGCTTCGGTCGAAACGGTCAGCGGGGATGCACTCGAGCAGGGCTATCCCATGATCCACGCCGTCGGGCGGGCTGCCACGCGTTCGCACGCTCCGCGTCTCGTCGAATTGGAATGGGGCAACACCGAATACCCCCGCCTGGCCATCGTCGGAAAGGGCGTCAGCTTCGATTCGGGCGGTCTCGACATCAAGTCGTCCAAGGGGATGGCGTTGATGAAGAAGGATATGGGCGGGTCGGCGCACGCGCTCGCGCTCGCGCAGATGGTCATGGATGCAAAGCTGCCCGTCCGCCTCCACCTCCTCATCCCCACTGTCGAGAATGCGATTGCCGGCAACGCCTTTCGTCCCGGCGACGTCCTCAAGAGCCGCAAGGGAATCACGGTGGAAATCGACAACACCGATGCCGAGGGTCGCCTCATTCTGGGAGATGCGCTCGCCAAGGCGGGAGAGGACAATCCAGACCTGATCGTCGATTTCGCGACGCTGACGGGCGCGGCCCGCATTGCGCTCGGCCCCGATCTTCCGGTCCTGTTCGCCAACGAGGACGCGTTGGCCCGGTCGGTCGAACAAGGTGGCGACGATGTGGCCGATCCGGTCTGGCGGCTGCCGCTGTGGGACGGCTACGATGACATGCTCAAATCCAACCTCGCCGACATGGTGAATTCGGGTGGCAGCGGCTTTGCCGGTTCCATCACCGCCGCCCTGTTTCTGCGTCGTTTCATCCCCGATAATACCGACTGGATGCACTTCGATACGTTCGCTTGGCGTCCTTCGGCAAAACCGGGTCGACCCAAGGGAGGCGAAGCACTGGGACTTCGGGCGACGTTCGCCATGTTGCAGGAACGCTACGGGCTTTAGTCCAGTTGCTCGGTCGAAGCGTGGACCTGTTGCGGTGAAAGCCAGTGCGGGAGCGAAACAATGCAGGCTTCCCAACGGTTTATTTTTACGTAACGCGACGTTGAGTACCGACAAACGAAGAAACGAGGACCTCCCATGAGCGACCTTTCGCTCGCGACCTGGATGCGGACCCTGACCGGCTATGTCCGTTCCGGCTCGCCCGATCTCACCAACCGGCAGATGGCGCTACTGCTCGTCGTCTACCTCACGCCCGGACCCCACACGGTTCGCGGGCTCGCACAGACGCTGAACGTCTCCAAGCCAGTGGTCACACGCGCCTTGAATACGTTGGGCAGCCTCGGCTATCTGCGACGCGAGCGCGATCAGGACGATCGACGCAACATATTCATCGTGCGCACGAGCGAAGGGGCCGATTTCCTTGACGAGTTCAAACAGCTCTTCCGCGGCAGCACGTCCAGCGGACGCGCCTCGACCGAGCGGCAACCCGACGCCCGACAAGCCATCCTTGAAAGCGCCTACTAGAGGCTTTCACCTTACCGGCCCGTCGGACGAGCCCGATCCCGCGATGCACGCCTTCCGAAAGGATCTGGCGGACGTGGCGCTCGCCGGTACGGTCATTGCATCGCACTATGCCCATCCGGTTGCGCGCGAGTTGCGCCGAGACGCGCGCCTGTGGACCGCGCCTGATCGCGAAAGTCCTTCCATCGTCCACCTATCCGCTGGCGCACCCTTCGCGCTGCTCGACAGTCGCGGCGGGTGGGTCTGGGGCTATGGCGGTGAAGATCGACTGGTCGGCTATCTTCCCGAAGAAGCGCTGGTCTGATCGTCCTTCGTTACGATAATGGCGCGCCGGTCACCTGAAGCGCTCTCGTCACGCTTCTTACATCTCGCCCCGTTCGCGGCGAATGGCGTACCATTTCTGAACGTTGCGGTTATGCTCCTCGAGCGTGTCGGCAAAGATGTGTCCGCCGGTGCCATCGGCCACGAAGTAGAGCGCACTGGTCGGCGCCGGATCGAGGACGGCCGCAATGCTCTCGCGGCCCGGATTGGCGATCGGTCCCGCGGGAAGTCCTGTCATCGCATAGGTGTTGTAGTCGTTGACGTCGTCGATCTCGGAGCGCCGGATCCGTCGTCCGAGCGGCCGCCCCTTGGTGATCGGATAGATAATGGTCGGGTCGGCATCCAGTTTGATGCCTTGCCGCAGTCGATTGGAATAGACTCCCGCCACCATCCGCCGTTCCGACGGCTTGGCGGTTTCCTTTTCCACGATCGAGGCGAGAATCACGGCTTCGGCAGGGGTCTGGACCACGCTACGATTGGTGCGCGTCGGCCATAATTCCTCGAGGGTCTCGTTCATGGCCTCCTGCATCCGCGCGATCATGTCGGCACGGGTATCGCCCCGCTGGAAGCTGTAGGTCTGCGGTAGGACCGTGCCTTCGGGCGGCAAGGGCGTGTCGCCTTCCAGAAGGTCGGTCCCTTCCACGCGTTCCTGGACGAGCACGCTCGGCATGCCTTCGGGGATCGTCACGAACCGCTGTACCGGCGTACCGTGCTGGACAATATCGAGAATGCCGGCTGCGCTGGTGCGGGGCGGAATGTTGAATTCGCCCGCCTGAATCGGATCGCCGCTGCCGAGCACTCGCGCCAGCAGGCTCCACAGCCCTGCCGACATACCGATCTGATCGTCTTCGGCGAGCCGGGAACCAAGGCCGCTGACGCTTGTCCCCTCGACCACGATCAGCCCGGTTTCCTCGTCGGTGGGCCCGCTGCCCCACCAATTGTACGCCAGCACCGCGGCGACGAGGCCGCCCAGTACCGCGAGGACGATCACCAGCCGCTTGAGCATATCAGTCGTCGATCCGCTTCATCACGAGGCTGGCGTTGGTGCCGCCGAACCCGAAACTGTTGTTGAGCGCGGCACGCACTTCACGCTTTTTCGCTTCGTGCGGCACCAGATCGACCCCCTCGACCCCTTCGGACGGGTTGTCGAGATTGAGCGTGGGCGGGACGATCTGATCGCGGATCGACAGGATGCAGAAGATGCTTTCCACCGCTCCCGCACCGCCGAGGAGATGGCCGATGGCCGACTTGGTCGAGCTCATCGAGACGCCATCGAGCGCCTCCCCGAACAATTCGCGTACCGCGCCCAGTTCCAGCTCGTCGCCGAGCGGAGTCGATGTGCCATGTGCGTTGATGTAGTCGATATCGGCGGGGTCCATGCCCGCCTTTCTCAATGCCATCGCCATCGAGCGATAAGCTCCGTCGCCGTCCGGATGCGGAGCGGTGACATGATAGGCATCGCCCGACAGGCCGTAGCCCACGACCTCGGCGTAGATCTTCGCACCGCGCGCTTTGGCATGCTCATATTCCTCGAGCACGACCACGCCCGCACCTTCGCCCATGACAAAGCCGTCGCGATCCTTGTCGTAGGGTCGCGATGCCTTGGTGGGATCGTCGTTGAAATTGGTCGAAAGCGCGCGCGCCTGCGCGAAACCGGCGATCCCGATCGGGCAGATCGTCGCTTCCGCGCCGCCTGCCAGCATGATGTCCGCATCGTCGTCACGGATCATCCGGGCGGCATCGCCAATCGAATGGGCTCCCGTCGAACAGGCCGTGACGACGGCGTGGTTCGGGCCCTTGAGCCCGTATTTGATGCTGACCTGCCCGGAAATGAGGTTGATAAGGCGCCCGTGGACGAAATGCGGACTGACCCGCCCCGGCCCTTTTTCGGCGAGCACGAGGCTTTCCTTTTCGATCCCCGGCAGACCGCCGATCCCCGAACCGATTGAGCAGCCCGCGCGCAGCTTCATGTCGTCGGACATGTCCTCGAGACCGGCATCCTCGATCGCCTGGCCGGCAGCATCGATGCCGAAGACAATGAACGGATCGACCTGACGTTGCACCTTGTGATCGACGCGCTTGTCGGCATCGAATCCGTCTTCGTGATCGGCGGGCTTCACCTCGCAGGCGATGCGGCACTTGTACCCATCGGCATCGAAACGAGTGATCCGGCCCGCGCCCGACTTTCCGGCGAGGATGTTCGTCCAACTCGTCTCCACATCCCCTCCCAGGGGGGTGACGAGTCCCAGTCCGGTGACGACGACGCGGCGCATGCAATTCTCCTGAAAGCCAGCACAAAAGACCCGGCCCCTCCTTTGGAGGAACCGGGCCCTAGCTGGTCGCTTTCCCGGCCCTCTTCAGGGGTCGGCGGGGGCTTAGCCCTTGTTCTTCTCGATGTAGACGATCGCGTCGTTGACGGTCGCGATATCCTCGGCCGCATCGTCGGGGATCTCGACGCCGAACTCTTCCTCGAACGCCATCACCAGTTCGACGATGTCGAGGCTGTCGGCGCCCAGATCGTCGATGAAGCGCGCATCCTTGGTCACTTTCTCGGCATCGACGCCCAGATGTTCGACAACGATCTTCTTCACCCGATCGGCAGTATCGCTCATGAAATAGTCTCCTGTTAAAAGTTGGCCATGCCCTAGCGTGGGGGGCGGGACACGGCAAGTGGTTGGCGTACGTCCCTCGACCGCGATAAGAGCGCGAACGACATGACCGAACGACGCCCCCTTACCCCCGGCGAGATCGAACTTGCGCGAACCATGTTCGGCGACACCATCGACTACGACCGCGTCGAGCTCGTTCGCGGCAAGTGGATCTTCTTTCAGCCGCGCGGCGTGGTCATGGCACCCACCGGCAACATCCACTTTCATCCAGACAGCGACCGATGGAGCGACGATTTCTCGCGGGACAAACTGACCAGCCAAGGTCTTTTCATCCACGAAATGACCCATGTCTGGCAAACGCAACGCGCCGGACGGTGGTACCTTCCGCTGATCCGCCACCCGTTTTGCCGCTACGGCTACGAACTGAAGGAAGGCCGCTCTTTCCTACAATACGGGATCGAGCAACAGGCCGAGATCGTCAAACACCGCTTCTATGCGAACCGGGGCATAAAGGTCGCGCAGATCCCCCCTTCCGAGCTGCTGCCGTTCCTCGATCGCGACGAAACCGGATAACGGACGGACCGGCAACTGTTTCCAGAATGTCACGCAGACCGGTTTAAATGCCATAAAACTGCAAGAAACGCTTTGAGCGCTTTCCGAATGAGGACATTCTGAATGTCGTCTATCAGACAGCGGAAAGCTCATGCGGAAGATCCACACTCTTTGTGCCAGCGTCGCGGGCATCGCACTCTTCGCCGCGGCCCCGGCCGTCGCGCAGTCGACCGAAGAAGCGGAGGCGCAAGCTGCCAACCAGCCGGACGATGACGAGCCCGAGCCGATCATCGTGACCGCCACCAAGCGCGCCGTGAATCTCCAGGATATCCCCTTTTCGATCGACGCCCAGACGCAGGAAGATATCGAGAAGTCGAACGCCCAGACGGTCGAGGACCTCGCGCGCAACGTCGCCGGCCTGTCGATCCAGAATTTGGGGCCGGGCCAGAGCCAAGTGTCGGTGCGCGGTGTTTCGGCGGGACAGATCGTTCGCGACCAGCCCGGCGTCAAGGAACAGGTCGGCATCTACCTCGACGAAAGCGTCGTTTCGCTTTCGCTCTTCACTCCCGACATCGATCTGTTCGATCTCAATCGCGTGGAGACGCTGCGTGGGCCCCAGGGCACCTTGTTCGGATCGGGCAGTGTCGGCGGCACGCTGCGCTACATCACCAATCAGCCGACCATCGACGTCAACGAGGCGATGGTCGAGAGCAACGTCAATTTCATCGGTGGGGGCGGTGGCGTCGGCGGCCACGTAAAGGGAATGATCAACGTTCCCATGTCGGATCAGACGGCGGCGCGCATCGTCGGCTACTACCAGCGCTTTCCCGGGTTCATCGATGCGATCGGACCCGCCGGCGACGACAATGTGAATTCAGGCACCCGCGTCGGCGGACGCTTGGCGATGACCTTCGAGCCGACCGACCGCATTCGCGTGACCCCGCGCGTGGTCTACCAGGAAATTCGCGTCGGCGGGTTCAACCGTGCCGAAATCTACAATCTCTATGCCAACGAGTTCACCACTCCGCAGACGATCTACGACGACAACGAGCAATATCTCTTGCTTTCGGAGAAGTTCGAGGACGACTTCATGCTCGCCGATCTTGTCGCGTCAGTCGATCTCGGCGGGATCGAACTGACCAGCGTGACCAGCCTCACCGACCGGTCGATCCTGGTGTCACGCGATGCCTCGGCTCTGACCGGTTCGGTGTCGGTCGACCTCGGCTTTCCCGATGTGGCGGTGAACATTCCGTCCAATCTTCGCGATACCACCGAACTCAATCAGATTACACAGGAAGTCCGTCTCGCATCGATCGATCCGGGGCCGTTCCAGTGGGTGATCGGCGGCTTCTATTCGGACACGACGCGCGAATATCAGCAGGTTCTGCCGACCCCTGGCTACGATGACTTCACCGACCAGGTCCTGGGAAGCGGAACGGCGGATGCGGTGTCCAACGGCATCGCCCTGCCAGACAGTCCCTATAACGCCTTCCTTCCCTACGACATTACGCAGTTCGCACTGTTCGGGGAGGCGAGCTATGCATTCGGACCCCTCACCGCTACGCTCGGCGCGCGCTATTACGACTTCGAGGAAGAACGCAGCTTCACGTCCGGCGGCCTGTTCTCCGGAGGCGACAGCCGCAACGACACGACCGCGTCCGACGGTGTCAGCCCGCGCGCGATCCTGACCTACGAACCAAACGACGACCTGCTGTTCTCGGCGCAAGTCGCCAAGGGCTTCCGTCTCGGCGGGGTCAACGATCCTCTCAACGTCCCGCTCTGCTCGCCCGGCGACGCGGCGCTGTTCGGCGGCTTCCAGAACTATGACGACGAAACCCTCTGGAACTACGAGGTCGGCGGTAAATATTCCAACGGCCGGGTCACGCTCAACGGCGCGGTCTTCTACACCGATATCTCGAATCTCCAGGTCACGCTCGACGCGGGCACCTGCTCCTCGCGCATCGTCTTCAACGTCGAAAATGCGCATACCCAGGGTATCGAAGGCGAGTTTTCCGCCAACCTCATGGACGGAATCAGCGTTTCGATTGCAGGCTCCTACGTCGATGCCGAATTCGACACCACGCTTCCCGAACCGCTCGCGACCAGTACCGGCATCCGCGACGGCAACCGCCTGCCCTCGGTCCCCGAGTTCCAGCTAGCGGCGACCGGGACCTATACGACCGAACTGAATCGGAACGCGGATATCTATTTCTCCGTCACCGCGCAGCACGTCGGATCGCGATTCACCCAACCAGCCGACCAGGAGAACAACCCGCGTTTCTTCATCCCCGGTCTACCGTTCAACGGCGCACCGAATCAGGGCGAAGGGACTCTGGTCGATCTCGAACTGCCCGGTTACCAGTTGCTCGATCTGTCTGCCGGGATCGAATATCTCGATGGGCTCGACATCGTCCTCTACATGAAGAACGCCTTCAACGAGACGCCTTTGCTGTCGTTCGACCGCGAACGGGGCGGACGCGCACGTCTTGGCTATAGCGTCGGCCAACCGCGCACGTTCGGCCTGACGTTGCGCAAACGCTACTAGGAAGCGTTCACGACCGTGCCCGGCTTTCTTCGATGAGCCGGGCGCGGTCCAAGCGCTTGCGCGGCAGAAAGCCTAACATCGATCACGTCACGGTTCGGGGCGGCGGCGGATTGATGCGTGGTTCACCGGCACCTCCGGGTCCGAAGCCCTCGGGCGGCATGGGATAGATAGCGCTCAACTGCACCTTGGGCGCATCGGCGCAGGCGGCGGGGACCGGCTCGCGCAGGATGGTCTCGTTCTGCGGCGTATCGCCCATGAAGCCACCGCCCGAGATGATGGGATCGCCATCGCGAAACACGTGCGGACCGACACGAAGTAACGATCCCTCCTCGTCGACTAAGATTCGCCCTTCGGTCGTCACGATGACGTGCGGCTCATCTCCCGAGCGGATCGCCACGCACGGCCCCGATAGGTCGAGCGTCCCGCCGATCAGCGATTCCATGAACGCTTCGGGTCCGCCGTCCTCGACGTTTTTGTAGAGGATCAAATGCGGGGCACTCGCCTGCCGCGGAGGTGGGACAGGCTCGGGATCGCCGGGACGACCTTCCAAATCCGATGTCGTCAGGTCGCGCCCCGATTCCTCGCCCCCGCAACCGCCCGAGGCCAGGATCGCGAGCAGGATGGCGACAGACGCGAACGCCTTCACGGCCGCTTGGCAACCCCCACCATTGCGGGGCGTAGCAAACGGCCCCTCAAGATATAGCCCGCCTGCATTTCCTGCACGATCGTTCCCGGCGCGGCATCTTCGCTCGGGACCTCGATCATCGCCTGATGGACGTTGGGGTCGAGTTCTAGGCCCTCCGAAGCCACCCGCTCGATTCCCTGCCGCTCGAACACCTTGTCGAGTTCACGAAGCGTCGCCTCGATCCCTTCGATGAATTTGGCAGCACGACCTTCGCGCGCTTCGTCGGGCACGTGATCCAGCGCGCGTTCCAGATTGTCCTTCACGGACAGAATGTCCCGCGCAAACCCCGTCACCGCGAACTTCGTGGCGTCGGCCTTTTCCTGCTCCAGCCGGCGGCGCACGTTCTGCACCTCGGCAGCGGCATAGAGCGCCTTCTGCTTCTGATCCTCCAGCTGGGCTTCCAGCTCGGCGAGCCGATCGTGCTCCTGCAGCTCGGGCGCCTCTTCGGCGGTTTCCTCGCGCAGCTCTTCGGCCTCTTCGATATGTTCTTCTTCGTTCATGGCATCCGTCTCGTAAGCGCTTCGGCGGTGAAGTCCACCATCGGGACCACCCGCGCATAGTTCAATCGCGTGGGACCGATCACGCCGATCACCCCCACCACCTTGTCGTCGCCGTCGCGATAGGGCGCGGCAATGACACTCGATCCACTCAACGCGAACATGCGGTTTTCCGATCCGATGAAAATCCGCACGCCCTCGCCTTCGCGGACATTCTCGAGAAGCCGCATGATGTCGCGACGATTCTCCAGTTCCTCGAACAGCTGTTTGACCTGCTCCAGATTTTCCGCGCTCTGATCGTCGAGAAGGTTGGCACGCCCCCGCACGATCAGGACTTCGCGGTTCCGTTGGTCGCGACCCCAGTCGGCAAGGCCCGCCGCGACAAGATCCGCGGCCTGATCGTCCAGCTGCTCGCGGCGTTCGGCCAACTCTGCCCGCAGCCGCGCTTCGGCTTCCGACAGCGTCAGCCCCGCGAGTCTCGCCGACACGAAGTTCGCGACCTCGTTCAATGCGATGGCGCTGGTCCCCGCGGGCAGCGGCACGACGCGGTTCTCGACGCTACCGTCCTGCCCGACCATCACCGCCAGCGCCTGCCCTTCGTCCAGTGGCATGAAGGCGAGCTGCTTCAATCGCGCTTCGCGCTTCGGCGCCGTCACGATGCCCGCACATTCGGACAGACCCGACAATCGCTGAGTCACGCCCGCCATCGCCTGATCGACGCTCTTGTCCTCGAATTCCTTCTCGATCGCCTCGCGCAGCCGCTTGGGCGCGACGCGTGCCTGCATCATCCCGTCCACGAACAGCCGAAGGCCCGTCTCGGTCGGCATCCGCCCCGCGCTGGTGTGGGGCGCCGTCAGCAGGCCGCGCGCCTCCAACTCAGCCATAACACCACGGATCGAGGCGGGCGAAAGCGCCACGCGCCCCGTCAGTGCCTTCGATCCCACCGGCGCACCCTGTTCGAGATAGGCGGTCACCACCTCTCCGAAGATCGACCGCATCCGGTCTGTCAGTTCGCCCAGTCCCTCGCTCATAAAAGGGAATGTAGGATGCGAGGTCGCAGGGTCAATTCATCGGCGCTTCGGCAGCGAGGCCCGAAGGAACCCCGCGACGAAACCGAACATCGCGCCGATTTGCCACGCCGGAGCGTTTTCTCCGAACAACAAAGTCGACAATCGCTCGAACACCTGGGGAAAGATGAGCCCCCCGAGCCATCCCGCCGCCGCGCCCAGCACCATCGCGACGAGGGCGCCGATCGCCGCGATGACCGGCAGCAGCGCGACCCCCGCCAGAAATGCTCCGCCCTTCGAAGAACTTGCCATGATATTCCCCCCTTTGCCTTTCGCCCGATCATCAGAATGGCTAGGGCGAACGACAACATTCATTCGACGAAGGACCCTTTCCATGCGCCCATCCGGCCGTGCCCCCGACGAACTTCGCCCGCTCGGCTTTGAAGCCGGCTTCACCCGCCATGCCGAGGGAAGCGTGCTCGCCAGCTTCGGCGACACCAAGGTGCTGGTCACAGCCAGCGTCGAGACGCAACTGCCCCCGTGGCTGCGCGGCAAGGGCAAGGGCTGGGTCACCGGCGAATATGGCATGCTCCCCCGCTCCACCCACACCCGCGGAAACCGCGAAGCGGCGCGCGGCAAGCAGGGCGGGCGCACGGTCGAGATCCAGCGGCTGATCGGTCGCAGTCTTCGTGCCTGTGTCGATCTCAAGAAATTGGGCGAGCGCCAGGTCACGCTCGACTGCGACGTTATCCAGGCCGACGGCGGGACGCGCACGACCAGCATTTCGGGTGCGTGGGTCGCGCTGCGGCTCGCGGTCGACAAGCTTTTGGAAGAAGGGAAGCTCGAGCAGGATCCGATCACCGATCAGGTCGCGGCTGTCAGCTGCGGCATCTACGACGGCACACCCGTCCTCGATCTCGACTATCCCGAGGATTCCAACGCCGGGTCGGACGGCAACTTCGTCCTCACGGCCAGCGGCAATATCGTCGAGGCGCAGGTCAGCGCCGAGGGCGAGGCGTTCGACCAGGAAGCCCTCCTTCGCCTGATGCGATTGGCCGAAATCGGCTGCAAGGAGATCTTCGCGGCGCAGTTGAAAGCGACCGGACGGTGAGGAAACTCGGCGATACCCTCGTCCTCGCGACCCACAACAAGGGCAAGCTGGTCGAGATCGCCGATCTCGTCGAACCGTTCGGCATCCGCGTCGTCGGCGCTGAGGAAGCGGGACTTCCCGAACCCGAGGAGACCGGCACGACCTTCGTCGCCAACGCCGAACTGAAGGCACGGCAGGCCGCCGACCTGTCAGGCCATCCTGCGCTCGCGGACGACAGCGGCCTGTGCGTCGATGCCCTGGGCGGGGACCCGGGGATACGATCGGCACGCTGGGCGGAGGACGAGACGGGCAACCGCGACTTCGCGCGCGCGATGGAAAAGGTCGAGGCCGCGCTGCAGGCAGCCGGTCCCGATGCGGGGCGCGACGCCCATTTCGTGTGCGCGCTCTCGCTGGCCTGGCCCGATGGGCGCACCGAGACGTTCGAAGGGAAGGTCAACGGCCACCTCGTCTGGCCGCCGCGGGGAGAGAGGGGCTTCGGCTATGATCCGATGTTCGTCCCCAACGGCCACGACGTCAGCTTCGCCGAGATGGATCCGGCTGACAAACATGCGATGAGCCACCGTGCCGATGCATTCCGACAGCTGACGGACTGGCTGAAGGTCTAGCGCGCAGCGGACAGGTGGACGCCGTCGATATTGCCCGACGGGTTGTAGCGGCAGACGAGATAATCGTACCGCGCATTGCTCGCCACCGCGCAACCCACATGCGTGGTGGTCGGCCAGATGATCGCGGTGTAATGGCCGACGTCGGCCCAGTTGCCCGTCGACGATACCTGCGGGAACCGACCCGGACGGAAAAAGCGCACCTCGTCGGTGAACGACTTTGCCATCGTGGTGTAGGAGAAGGCCCCCCGCGATCCGTACCATATATTTTCGCCCTGGCGGGAAGAACGCCAGCTCTTGGGCGAATGCTTGAACGCGTCGGTCCGCGCCATCTCGGCCGCCCAACGATAGGCGTCGCGCGCCAATGCCGCGTCCCAGACGAGCGGGACCACGCCGAAATCTTCTCGCGCGCGTTGATGTTCGAGAAGAATGGATTGTTCGAAGTTACCCTGCGACAATGCCACGGTTCGGCTATCGTCGGGCATGGACAGATCCCACGGCTCGGCCCAAGCGGTCGAAACTGCCAGAAACGGCACAAGCAGAACGCCTAGTCTCGCAAGGTTCTTCGTCATGAACACCTGTGTACAGAAGAGAATCTAACTAAAAGATGACCGACCTTTCGATTTATGTCCATTGGCCATTCTGTTTACTCAAGTGCCCTTACTGTGATTTTAACAGTCATGTGCGCGAGACTGTTAATCATGACTTGTGGCGCGACGCGCTGTTGCGCGATCTGGCTCACGAGGCAGCCCTGCTTCCCGATCACCGCGTGGTCAGCATTTTCTTCGGGGGCGGCACACCCAGCCTGATGCTCCCCGGCACCGTCGCCGCGATCATCGATGCGGTCGCGGCGCACTGGTCCGTCGCCGACGATCTGGAGATCACGCTGGAAGCCAATCCCCAAAGTGCGGAGGCGGAAAAGTTCGCGGACCTCGCTCGCGCGGGCGTCAATCGCCTCAGCCTCGGGTTGCAGCGGTTCGACGACGCCAGCCTCGCCTTTCTCGGGCGGCTGCATGATGCTCGCGAAGGCCTACAGGCGCTCGACCATGCGCAGGCGGCGGTGGACCGCGTCTCGTTCGACCTCATCACCGCGCTCCCCGGCGACACGCCGACCTCGTTCGCTCCCGTTCTAGAGCAGGCGCTCTCGCTCGGCACCGACCATGTCTCGCTCTATCAACTGACCATCGAACCCGGCACGCGGTTCGAAACGATGGTCCGGAAGGGCGAGTTCACGCCGATCGACGAGGAAACGGGCGCGCGATTGTTCGAGATGACCGCCGATCGCATGACCGCCGCGGGCCTCCCGCCCTACGAAATCTCCAATCATGCGCGCCCGGGGCAGGAAAGCCGCCATAATCTTACCTACTGGCGCTATCACGACTATGTCGGGATCGGCCCGGGTGCGCACGGTCGTCGCGGGGGTATGCAGACGTTCCGGCACCGGAAGCCCGAAAATTTCCTCGATGCGGTCCGTCGCAACGGTCATGGCCTCCGGGAGGAAGAAATGCTCACCCCTCGCGAGCGCGCCCGGGAGGCCCTCGTCATGGGGCTGCGCCTGACCGAGGGAATCGACTTGCTCGAAATCGAACGCCGCTTCGGTGTCCCGGCCGTCGATAGCGATGCCGCGCGGCGGCTGATCGAACAGGGTCTCCTGACCTATGAGGATCGCCTGCGGCTGACCCGCGCGGGGCGCCTGCTCAACGACGCGATCCTCGCGGAGATCGCACTCTAGTCGCCGAAGCTGGTCGAGGCGGGGCTGACCACCTCGGTTCCGCCCGCCGTCACGCGACGCACTTCCAGTGCGCGTTCGGCGATGCGATCGTTTCCGAAGCGGAAGATACCGTCGACGCCCTGAAACCCGCCGTCATCGCGCAGCGCCCGTTCGGGAAAGGCGTCGCCGATGTTCCAGTCGCGTGCCAGTCGAACGACCAGCAGCATGGAATCATAGCCAAGGCTCGCCAGCCGATAGGGCGCGCTGCCGTAGCGCGATCGATACCGCTGCGCCATGCGCTGGAACTGCGTATCGGGAACCGCTGCGAATACCGCGCCGCGCATTCCCGCGACCTGCCCCAGATTGCTGTCGGCTGCCCACAATTCCGTGCCGATCAAGTCGCCGGACAGCTGCAGCGAGGGCGCGGCGATCTGTGCGATCCGGCCCGAATCGGCGACCAGGATCATGTCGACGTCGCTGACGCCCGCGACCCGTCGCGCCGCCGCCTCGACCGAGGAACGGCTGCGATCGTAGGTCTCGACCCGCGCGACGCGTCCGCCTTCGCGTTCGACCGCCCGCAGGAACGCCTGCGTCGTGCGCTGTCCGTAGAGGCCGTTGGGCGCCAGCGCAGCGAAGACGTCCGCGCCCTGGCTATCGGCATAGTCCACCACCCGTTCGATCGACTGCGAGGGCGTGAACCCCATGATATAGACATTCTCGCCCGCCACGCTCTCATCATTGGAGAACGCGATCACCGGCACGTCCGCGCGGTCGGCGATCGGCGCCACGATGCCGACATTCTCGCCGAGGAGTGGCCCGAGGAACAGGCGGTTGCCCTCCGCCAACGCCTCGTTCGCCGCCTGCGCCGCACCACCGGTACCGGCGGTGTCGTAGAGCGTGATGCGCACCGATTCCTCGCCCGTATCCAGCAACGCCATCGTCGCGGCATTCGCAATGGATCGCCCGATCGCCTCGTTGTCGCCCGATAGCGGGACCAGCACCGCCACCATGTTCTTCGCATCGGCGTCCGCCGCAGCGACCGGCTCGGACGTTTCCTCGCCCACGGGTTCGCTCGGCGGCGGCGGCGCGGCAGTCTCGACCTCGGGCGTGCTCGAACAGGCTGCGAGACCAAGAAAAGCGGCCCCCAGCACGAAACGATTGGCAGTGAACGGCGCTTGCGGCCCGGTCGAATTCATGGCTTGGTTTTTCCTCATGCAGAACGCGCCCCCTCCCGGCCTCTATATCGTTTCGACGCCGATCGGCAATCTTTCCGATCTTTCCGATCGGGCCAGAACCATGCTGGAAGCCGCCGATCTGGTGCTGGTCGAGGACAGCCGCGTGACGGGCAAGCTGCTCCATCACCTCGGTCTCAAGAAGTCGATGCGTCCGTATCACGATCATTCCAGCGCGACGGATCGCGATGCCATCTTGTCGCGCCTTGCGACCGATATCGTCGTGTTGGTCAGCGATGCGGGCACGCCGTTGATTGCCGACCCGGGCTACAAGCTGGTGGCGGCGGCGCGCGCGGCGGGTGCGCATATCGGCGCGGTCCCCGGGCCGAACGCGGCCCTCATGGCGTTGACGCTATCGGGCCTGCCCACCGACCGCTTTTATTTCGGCGGATTTCTACCGGTGAAGGACAAGGCGCGGCGCGACGCCTTGGCCGAAATCGGCTCGTTCGACGCGACCCTCCTTTTCTACGACACCGGTCCGCGTATCGTCAAAAGCCTCGCAGCAGCGCTTGACGTACTGGGCGATCGCCCCGCCGCGCTCGCGCGCGAACTGACCAAGCTGTACGAGGAAACCGTCACCGGTTCTTTGTCTGATCTGGCTGCCCGATATGCCGATGCGCCCCCCAAGGGCGAACTCGTCCTCGTCATCGGCCCGCCGACAAAGTCCCATGTCCCGGACGACGCGGCCATCGACGCGGCTATCGACGAGGCGCTCGAAAACGAAACGCCCAGCCGCGCCGCCAAGACCGTCGCGCATCGTTTCGGTCTCAAGAAGAACGATATCTACGCCCGCATCCAGAAGCGCGACACGAGATGAAACGCCAAGCTGCCGAGGCGCGGGGCCGGCAAGCCGAGCGGATCGCCGCCTGGTGGCTTCGTCTGAAGGGGTGGCGCATCCTCGACAGACGCGTCCGCACCCCCGTTGGCGAGATCGATCTGGTCGCGCGGCGCGGAAAGATGGTCGCGTTCGTCGAAGTGAAGGCGCGACCGAGCCTCGACGAGGCGCAGGCGTTTCTCGAACCACGGGCGATGCAGCGGATCGTCGCTGCCGCCTCGTCGCTGGCGCACGATCACGTGGCCGATGGTTGCGATACCCGCATCGACGCTATCCTCGTCGCACCGGGCCCACGCATCCGGCATCTCGAAAATATCTGGGCCGGTTGGTGACAGCGTGACCATATCGCTCTAGCGAAATCGCATGACCCGGACCGCCGCTTTCCAGATGGACCCGCTCGAAACCGTCAATGTCGACGGCGACAGCAGTTTCGCACTCATGCTCGAAGCGCAGGCGCGCGGGTACGAATTGTTCGAATATCAGCCGGGCCACCTGTCCTACCTCGACGGCCGCGTCCGCGCCGATGCGCGTCCCGTCACGGTGCGGCGCGAAAAGGGCGATCATTTTTCAGCCGGCGAACGCCGTCTGATCGACTTGGGACACGACACCGACGTCGTCTGGGTGCGGCAGGATCCTCCGTTCGATATCGCCTATATTACCGCCTGCCATCTGCTCGAGCGGGTCGCCGACGAAACGATGGTCGTGAACGATCCGGAGAGCATCCGCGGGGCGCCTGAAAAGCTGTTCGTCCTCGATTTCGCCGAGTTGATGCCCCCCACGCTCATCTCCCGGTCCGAGGCCGAGATCCGCGCGTTTCTCGCCGAGCACGGCGAAATCGTCGTCAAACCGCTTCACGGCAAAGGGGGTGAAGGCGTCTTCCGGATTGGTGCCGACGCGCGCAACCTTTCCAGCCTCGTCCAACTGTTCCGGCAGGAACTGAAGGAGCCCTTCATCGCGCAGGCATTCCTGCCTGCCGTCACCGAAGGCGACAAGCGCATCATCCTCGTCGACGGAGAGCCCATCGGCGCCATCAACCGCGTCCCCGCGAAGGGCGAGTTCCGCTCCAACATGGTCGTCGGGGGCAGCGCCAAGAAAAGCGAACTCACCGACCGCGACCGCGAAATCTGCACGGCCATCGGACCCGAACTCAAGCGCCGCGGCCTACTGTTCACCGGGATCGACGTCATCGGTGGTCTGATGACCGAGATCAACGTGACCAGCCCCACGGGTCTCGTGGCGCTCGACCGCTTCGACGGCATCAATTCGGCGGGCCTCATCTGGGACGCGATCGAGGCAAAGGCGTGACGGACTGGGTCGTCGACCTCATCGACGCGGGCGGCATCATCGCCGTCGGGCTGTTGATGTTCCTCGAGACCGTCTTTCCCCCCATCCCGTCCGAACTGATCATGAGCCTCGCCGGCATCCGGGCCGGTCAGGGTCAGATGTCGCTGACGGGCATCATCATTGCGGGCACCACCGGCGCCATGCTGGGAAACGTCTTCTGGTATGCGGTGGCCCGCGCGCTCGGCATCGAACGGTTCAAGCCGTTCATCCATCGCTATGGTCGCTGGATCACCTTCACCTGGCCCGAGATCGAGCGCGCACAGCGCTGGTTCGCCACCCACGGCACCTTGTTCGTCGGGTTCGGCCGGATGCTTCCGACCGTTCGGAGTCTCGTGTCGGTTCCCGCCGGGCTGCTCAAGATGCGCTGGAAGGGTTTCCTGATCGCCTCGACTATCGGCACCGCGGGATGGACCACGCTTCTGGCCGTTGCCGGCTATCAGTTGGGATCGAATTTCGACGACATCGAACAGTTTCTCGGCCCCATCAGCAGTGCCATCATCGTGACGCTGCTGGTCGCCTACGTCTGGCGACTGTGGACCCACCGAAAGGTCGGTCGCCCCTAACCTCTCGGGTGCGCGGTCCGATAGACGTCGAGCAAGCGTGCGGCGTCCACATCGGTATAGATCTGCGTCGAGGACAGGCTTGCGTGCCCCAGCAGTTCCTGCAGCGATCGCAGATCGGTCCCTGCCGCCAGCAAATGGGTGGCGAAACTGTGTCGGAGGGCGTGCGGGGTCAGGCTGTCAGGAAGTCCGAGCAGTCGCCGCGCGTCGCGCACGGCTTTTCGCACCTGCCCGTCGGCCAGCGGTCCGCCGCGCACTCCGCGAAAAAGGCGCGCATCCCGCGTCAATCCATGAGGGCAGGCCGCGACGTAGTCCGCGATCGCTTTCCGCACCATCGGAACGACGGGCACGACCCGCTGCTTTTCACCCTTGCCGGTAACGCGGATCGCCTCTCCCATCGGCAGAGACGCTCCCGTCAGCGCCAGTGCCTCCGCCACGCGCAGGCCCGATCCATAGAGGAGAAGAAGCAGGGCCAGGTCCCGCTTTCCGACCCAATCCTCGTCGCGTTCCGCCGCCGCCGTTTCTGCGAGCGCGGTGACATCGGCGGGCGCGGCGGGACGCGGAAGGGTCCTGGGCCGTTTGGGCGCTCGCAGCTTCGGCACGGCGGGCTCGACCCCCGCGTTCTTCGCCACGAACGTCAGAAAGGACTTGAGCGCCGAGAGTTCGCGGCCCGCCGACGCCGCCCCGAGGCCCTCTCCACGCCGCCGCGCGAGATAGGCGCGGATGTCGCTGGCCTCGAGTGACAGAAGCATCTCGACTACCACCGCTTCGCCGCGATGTTCGCCCAAAAATGACAGAAACCTGTGCCCCGTCGCCGTGTAAGCGCGCACCGTATGCGGGCTCATCCGCCGGTCATGGGCGAGATGCTCCGACCATTTCACGACCGCCGCACTGGCGGGATGGGGGTTCAGGTCCGGCTGCACCGCACGAGCATAGCGCCCAGCGTCTCACCGAGAAAGCCGACCAGCGTTCTCCCATGCGCTCCGTCGAGCGGAAGACTGTCTTCCTGACCCAGCAACACTAGACCGCTCAACCGCCCTTTGCCGCCCACGAAAGGGATCAGCGCTTCGGTACGAATTCTCGGCCCGATTGCGCCGAACAGAGGATCGCCATGATTGGTCGATCGCATCTGCACCTCGCCGAGACCCATTGCGCGCGTGATCCACGCCGGCTCGAGCCGATGGCGTCCCTCGGCGTCGATCCGGAACGCCGCCTCGCCTGCCTTCAACGCGATGGCGGCATGGTCGACGCACAGCAACCGGGGCCAGTCGTTCACCACGACCTCGAACAACTCCTCGACGCTTTCGCACGCCATCAAGGCCAGCACCGCGTGGTGGATCGACGCCGTCGCCCCCGCATGACCGCGCGCGAAGGCGAGCAACTCGTCGCGTGCTTCCTCCGCCGCGCCCAGTCGGTCGCGAAGGGACTTCAATGCCCGGTCCTCGAAACGAATCACTTCCGCCATGAGAGCAATCCTAAGCCGATGCGGTTAACGCCGCCCTAGCCGATCTTTCCTATCCAATCTTCTGGCCCGTCGCTTCCCAATCCTTGAGAAACGCCGCCAGCCCCTTGTCGGTCAACGGGTGGCCGAACATCTTCCAGATCACTTCGGGGGGCGCGGTCATCACGTCGGCACCCATCTTCGCACTGTCATGGACGTGGATGGGACTGCGCACGCTCGCCACCAGGATCTGCGTGGCGAAATCGTAATTGTCGTAGATCAGCCGGATATCGGCGATCAGTTCGATCCCAGGATAGCCGACATCGTCGTGTCGACCGACGAACGGCGAAATGAACGTCGCACCCGCCTTTGCGGCCAACAGCGCCTGATTCGCCGAGAAACACAGCGTCACGTTGACCATCGACCCGTCGTCGCTCAGCGCCTTGCAGGTCTTCAACCCGTCGCGCGTCAGCGGCACCTTGATCGCGATATTGTCGGCGATCTTTCGCAACACCTCGGCCTCGCGCATCATCTCGCCATGCTCGGTCGCGACGACTTCCGCGCTGACCGGGCCATCGGTGATCGAACAGATTTCCTTCGTCACCTCGATGATGTCGCGGCCCGATTTCTTGATCAGCGAGGGGTTGGTCGTGACGCCGTCGAGCAGGCCGCTGTCAGCCAGTTCCTTGATGGCGTCGATGTCGGCGGTGTCGGCGAAGAATTTCATATGTCGGTTCCCTGTTCTGGTGCGGTGGCTGGCGCTGGTCGGCTCCAAGCGATAGCCAGTGGGACACGTCGCGTCACCCGATTCCCGTTTCGAGCGAAGGAGAGAATGATGAGCGAAGCATCCGGCACCGATCAGGTGAAGGTCGAACAGGACGGTCGCCGCCTCGCCATCCGCTTCGACCGCCCGTCGAGCCGCAACGCCATCACGGTGGCCATGTATGCGACCATGGCCGACGCGATCGAACGCGCCAACGCCGACGATGGCATCGACCTCGTCACCATCGAGGGCACGGGCGAGGATTTCACCGCCGGCAACGATCTCATGGATTTCATGCAGGCGATGCCGCGTCCCGAAGTAGCAGGCGACGAGCCCACCGATATTCCCGTGTGGCGTTTCCTTCGCGCCATGGCGTCCAACGAAGTGCCGATCGTGGCCAAGGTCCAGGGGAACGCTATCGGCATCGGCACCACCATGCTGTTCCATTGCGACCTGGTCGTCGCGTCCGACGCAGCGCGGTTCAAGATGCCCTTCACCGAACTGGGCCTCGTTCCCGAGGCCGCGAGCAGCCTTATCCTTCCCGACCTCGCCGGTCGCCGCGCGGCGGCGCGCTACCTGCTGGTCGGCGAGAGTTTCGACGCGGCCGAGGCGAAGGCCATCGGGATCGTCAGCCATGTCGCCAGCGCCGATGCGCTCGACGAGACGTTCGACGCGCTCGTCGCCACCATCCTGTCGCGGCCCGCGCAGGCGATGCGCCTGACACAGAAACTTCTCCGTACCACCGACCGCGATGCGATCGCGGAGCGGATGAAACTGGAAAACGGCCAGTTTTCCGAACGGCTGCAATCGGACGAGCTCAAGGCCGCGATTGCCGCCTTCTTCGCGAAAAGGAGCGGTGGCGGCAGGGGCTGACCCCGCGCCCACTACGCCGCCTAGTTGGCGACGTAGACGCGCTTGTTGCGGGTCAGCGAGACGTTCGGCCCGGGCAGGAACAGCAGGTCCGTCTGCTGCGAATAGGTCACCGACAGATCGATGTAGCCGTTGCCGTTGACAGGAGTGGCGATGTTGAACGTTCCCGGCCCGATCCCGTACACGCGATCGTTGATCTCGTTGACGATGTCGTTGTGCGTGGGGGTGGGGTAGATCACCGTCAGCCGCGCGCCCTCGCCCAGCGCGTGCTGCATCCCCGCGACCGCGCGCATCACCAGTCCCATCTGCACCACCATCCACAACATGACGAGGAAGATCGGCAGCGCGAACGCCATCTCGATCGCCGCCGCGCCGCGGTCGTCCCGGCTGAAGCCGTTACGGAGCACCCGCCGGATCATTTGGTCCGGATCCCGGTCGTCACGTCGATCGGCAGTCGCCCGTTGGCATCGCCGAATCCGACATAGCGCGGATCCAGCACCGGCTCGTAGCTGTCGGTGATGTTCAGCGTGATGTAGAAGCGGGTCTGCTGCCCCGGGGTGCATTGAATTTTTGACTTGTCGACGTCGGCGGGGTCTTCCCCTGCCGCGATCTTGGCGTCGATTGCCGCCTGGACGGCAGCCACGTCGGCGGAAATATCGGTCTCGGTACCGTCGCAATCGATGATGTATTTCACCGTGACCTGGTTGAGCGGCACGCGCGCTGCCGCTGCAGCTTCGGCCTTCAGCGTCGTGTGGACCGTTTCCGTCGTCGTCGTCTGCATCACCTTTTCGATGGCGCGCTGGGCGCCCTGCTCGATTTCCAGCTTGCGACTGTAGGCCATCGAAAGATCGACCACTCCGGTGATCATCACGGCCAGCATGGGCGCCACGATGGCCAGTTCGATCGTCGCCGATCCGCGCTCGTCGCGCGCGATGGTGCGGGGAAGCGTCTTCATCAGGCGACCAGCCGGATCAACCGACCGCCCTCGAACGTGTCCACATTGTCGCCGCCGCAATCCTTTTTGAACTTGTTCGACACCGTGCTGTTTCCGGTGAACACGATTCGCCGCGTCACGAACCGGGTACAGACCGCGGTCATGTTCCCGTCGCCGTTGTAGGTGATCGCCTGCTTCGGGAAATAGAGCGCGCCGATGATGTCGCCCGACCCGCCGCCGTTCACCCGGTTCTTGTTGTTCTGCTTGATAAGGGGCGCGCGACGGTCCTGCATGACCGCAATCCCCTTGTAAGTACCCGAATCCGGCGCATCGATGTCGAGGGTTCCTTCACCCGCGTTCATCGTAAAGTTTCCGATCTTGGTGGACGAAGGGTCCTTGTTAGTCAGCACCAGCGTCACGTTTGTGCCGGTTACCGTCCCCTTGATGTCGATATCGCCCCCGTTGATATAATAGACGCCCGGGTCGAGCGCGAGCGTCTCACCCGGCGCCACACTCAGACTGGTATAACAGTTGACGCTGTCGCCACCCGGCGTCTTGATGGTCTTGTCGTAGTTTGCAGGCGTCAGTGCGACGGGATCGGTGGAAATGACGTTCTTTCCGCCCTTCACGACGGTCCGCGCGCCGTCGCACTTCATGTCGTTCGGATCGGGATTTATGTTCTTGTAGGGATCGACCATCGCCGACACGTACGGATCGTATTTGTTGACGATCCAATTGTCCGATTTCTGGATGCCCCCGACCGAGGCGATCACGCTCGCCTTCATCATCACCGACCCCTTCGCAATGGCGGAGTTGGTGGCGATCGAATTGGTGATCATCCCGCAGTCCATCTCGACGCCGGCGTTCCCCGACCCCGTAATCCCGGTTTCGGCGGTATCTTCCAGGCTGATCACGCAATAGGCATCGGTGCCGGGCACGCTGGCCGCGGTCGCTTCTGCATAGATGTCGGGCGCCGATTTCATGAACATGCCAGAGAAGGAAAGCGGTCGGGACACCTGCAGTGCGACCTTCACCCGCTTGACCTTAGTGCCGTCGTCGGCGAGCAACTGGGTCTTGGGAAAACCGCTGTGAAGCGCGATGCCGGTGTGATGGTTGAGCGTGAGATCGCGACCGACCGCGCCTTCCACCTTGGTCACGTTGTCACCCACCTCGATCCGCTCGTACACGCCGGCAATGGCGGCAGAGTCGGCGGCGCGCTGCAACTGTCGTTTCCACAACGTCCACTGGACCGTGTCGGTCGCGATCCCCGCTGCGCCCACGAGCAGCGGCAACGTCGCGCCCATGATGACGAGCACGTTCCCCGTCTCGTCGTTCCAGACCTTGCTGAACAGTTTGCGCATCACGTCATGCCTCCCGGACACTGGTCCATTCGGCAGGAGCACTACCCCGCGGATGGTGAGCGATCCGTTCCCAAGCGTGGTTAACGTTTCCTTTCCTCCGCGCACCCTTGTCGCGACCCGATGCGCGTCTTACATCGCTAAGACACCGAAAGGACTTGTCAGGCAGGAGGCGTTGGGGCCACCCTGTCGGGCAGACGACGAAGACACCTGAGGGGAAACAGGCATGGCGAGCGAAGCACCCGCGCAGACGACCACCAAGATCAAGCTCGATCCGCCCGACGCGCTCCAGCCGATCGCGACCGACCAGGCCGCCGGCCTCGTCCCGCTCAAGGAAGAGGAGAAGAGCCAGCTCCAGACCAAGGTCGACACCTTCGTCGACGAACTGGTCGCCCTCGACAGCAACAGTCCCGAATTCGGTGCCAAGGTAGATCAGTTGACGGCGATGGGCCGCAAGGAAATCGCCGCGGCCGCAGGTGCCAGCAACCGCTTTCTCGATCGCCCGACCAAGGCGATCGACAGCGATACCGGCATCGGCGCCGATCTCACCAAGCTGCGTCAGACGGTCGAGGAGCTCGACCCGTCCGAGAACAGCCGGATGCTGACCAGCCGCAAGATCCTCGGCATCATTCCTTTCGGCAAGCGGGTGAACCGCTACTTCGACAAATATCGCAGCGCGCAGTCGCACATCAGCGCGATCCTCGAGCGGCTGGGGAACGGCAAGGAAGAGCTGCAGATGGACAATGCGGCCATCGATACCGAGCGCGCGGGCCTGTGGAAAACGATGCACAAGCTCGAGCAGATGATCCACATCTCCAAGCAGCTGGACGCGACGCTGGAGGCCAAGGCGAACGACCTCGACGCGACCGACCCGGCCAAGGCCAAGGCGATCCGCGAGAGCGCGCTCTTCTATACCCGCCAGCGGACGCAGGACCTGCTGACCCAGATGGCGGTGACGGTGCAGGGCTATCTCGCGCTCGATCTCGTCAAGAAGAACAATGTCGAGCTCATCAAGGGCGTCGACCGCGCCTCCACCACAACCGTCGCGGCGTTGCGGACCGCGGTCACCGTCGCGCAGGCGATGAGCAACCAGAAGCTCGTTCTGCAACAGATCACCGCGCTCAACACGACCACCGCGGGCATGATCGACAGTACCGGCGAACTCCTGAAGTCCAATACGGCCAGCATCCACGAGCAGGCCGCCTCGAGCACCATTCCGCTGGAGACGCTTCAGCGCGCCTTCCAGAACATCTACGACACGATGGATCAGGTCGATCAGTTCAAGCTGCAGGCTCTCGCCAACATGAAGCAGACCGTCGATGTGCTCGGACAGGAAGTCGACAAGTCAAAAGGCTACATCGCCCGCGCCGAGGGGGTCGAGCAGGCCAAGCTCGAAAACAAGGCCTCGCCCTTCGAAGCCATCGAATGAGCGGCTGAATGACGGTCGAGACCGAAATCGCCGCCGTTGAGCGGCACAGCGAGAGCATCGCCAATCTTCCCGCGCTGCGGACGCGCGTCTCCGACAGCGTCGACCGCGCGACCCGCGTTCTCGAACGCACCGGTTCCTCGCCGGCCGCCAAACGACAGCGTGCCGCCTTTGTCGGCGATGTGCAGTCGCGTCTGATGAAGGCGGGCCTCGCCGTCGCCATCGTCAGCGCGATCGCGATCGGGATCGGCATGATCGCGCCCATCGGCCTGTTCGGATTTCTCGCCGCGGTCGGTCTCGCGATCGGGCTGGCCGCCATGGCCCTTTTCTGGCCGGCGAGCGCGCCCGAAGCGCCCACCGATACGCCCAAGCTCGACAATGGGGAGATGGTGCGAAGCTTCGACCGTTACATGGCGGCCGAACGCCGGCTCCTCCCCGCCCCTGCCCAGAAGGAAGTCGATGCCATGCTCGCACGCCTGCCCGAGCTGGAAAAGGTGCTGGAGCGCGTTCCGTCCGGCGATCCGCAGGCCGTCGACGCGCGCCGCCTGATGAGCCGTCATCTTCCGGGCCTCATCGACCGTTACGAACAGGTCCCCGCCGGGTATCGCGACACCACCGACAACGAAGGCCTGACCGTCGAGGAACGGTTGACCGACGGTCTCAAGGCAGGACGCAAGGCGCTGGAGGAACTGGGCGAGACGCTGGCGAAGAAGGATGTCTCCGCACTCGAAACTCATGGCCGCTTTCTCAAGAACCGTTATGGCGACAAGGACGAGCCGCTCGACTGACGCCCCTCACTTTTCAGCCGATGACGCCTTCTTTCCGAAGCGTCTCGATCTCGTCCGAGCTCATCCAGTCGCGTAGAATTTCCTCGGTGTGTTCGCCCAGACCCGGCGGCGGCAGAGCGGCATCGCACCGCGATCCGCCGATCCGGACGGGCGATCCTACCGTCGGCACGACGCCCAGCCGTCCGCCGCTTCGCTCTTGCCTCGCTCCGCGATGGACCGCCTGCGGGTCGGACAGCGCCTCGCTGACGGAATTGATCGGACCCGCCGGGATGCCTGCGTCGAGCAGCTTCTCCATCCATTCGTCCGCCGGCGCATCGGCGATGACCGCGCCGACTTTCGCCACGATGGCCACCCGGTTGGCGACGCGCGCCGAGTTGGTCGCGAACCGCTCGTCCTCGGTCCATTCGGGGTGGCCGCAGATTGCGGCGAGCCGCGCGAACTGCCGATCGTTGCCCACTGCGATGACCAGCGGCTGATCCGCCGCCTGAAAGGGCTGATAAGGCACGATGTTGGGATGGCTGTTGCCCACCCGACCGGGGTCGGTTCCCGATACCATCGCGTTCGTCGCCTGGTTCGCCAGCACCGCAAGCTGCGTATCGAACAGGCTCATGTCGATCGCCGCCCCCTCGCCCGTCTGCGCCCGTTCGACCAGCGCCGCCTGGATCGCATTGGCCGCATAGAGTCCCGTGAACAGATCCGCGATGGCCACGCCGACACGTAATGGCCCACCGCCCGGCTCGCCATCGGGCAGGCCCGTCAGGCTCATCATTCCGCCCATCGCCTGGATGATGTAATCGTACCCCGCCCGTTCGGCATAAGGCCCGTCCTGCCCGAACCCCGTGATCGAGCAGGTGATGAGCGCGGGATTTTCGGCCCGCAGGCTATCCGTATCCAATCCGTATTTCGCCAGTCCCCCGACGCGATAGTTCTCCACCAGCACGTCGGCCTTTCCGGCCATCCGGCGAAGCAGCGCGGCGCCTTCCTCGCGCGAGAAATCGAGAGCGACGCTTTTCTTGCCTCGATTGGCGGCAAGAAAATAGGCCGCGACCCGCTCCCCGCCCGCCTCGTGCCATGGCGGTCCCCAATGCCGCGTGTCGTCACCCGCCCCCGGCCTTTCGATCTTCACGACGTCCGCGCCCAGATCGGCGAGCAACTGCGTGCACCACGGTCCGGCCAGCACGCGGCTGAGGTCCAGCACCTTCACACCGTTCAACGGTCGGCTGCTCATGCCGCTTTCCTCCATTTGCGACGATCGGCCCAGACCGCGCGCGCTGCATTGTGTCCCGGCGCTCCCGTCACTCCCCCGCCCGGATGCGCCCCTGCCCCGCACAGATACAGTCCGTCGACCGCCATTCGGTACGCCGGATCCCCCAGCCGCGGCCGAGCGGAAAAGATCTGGTCGAGCGTCATCTTGCCGTGAAAGATATCTCCGCCGATGAGACCGAACCGCGATTCCAGGTCGGCTGGCGAATGGATCTGCCGCGCGATCACGCTGTCGGCAAACCCCGGTGCATAGCGATCGACCGTCGCGAGGACATGATCCGCCGCCTCCTCGCGCACCGCATCCCACGATCGCCCGCCGGGAAGACTGTAGCGGAAATGCTGACAGAACAGGCTCGCGACATGGCCGTGACGAGGCGCGAGACCCGGATCGAGCGTCGATGGCACCAGCATTTCGATGACCGGATCGGCCGACCAGCCATCGAGCACCGCGCTCGCATGGGCGCGCGCCATGTGGTCGAGGCTCGGCCCCATCACGATTCCCGCCGTCAGATGCTTGCCCCTCCCCGGAAGGCTGGTGAAATTCGGCAATCGTTCCAGCGCCACGTTCATGCGGAAGGTCGCGCTTTCGCAGGCCCAATGCCGGAAATGCGTCGCTGCCGGCTTGGGAAGCGCGCCGTCGGGCAGCAGATGCTCGGCCAGCAATCGGGGATTGGCGTTCGAAATCACCGTGCGTGCGCGGAGGGTCCGGCCGCCCGCCACCACCCCGACCGCGCGGTCGCCCTCGACCAGCACTTCCTCGACCGCGCTCGACAGGCGAATGTCGCCGCCCGCCTCCCGGACCGCGCGCGCCATCGCCTGCGTGATGGAGCCCATCCCTCCGATCGCATGCCCCCACGCGCCCTCGACGCCAGCCGCCTCGCCGAGCAGATGATGAAGAAGAACGTAGGCGGCCCCGGGCTCGTAGGGCGACGCAAAGTGACCCACGATCCCGTCGAACCCGAACAAGGCTTTGGCCAGTTTCCCCTCGAACCGCGCGTCGAGAATGTCCCCAGCACTCTTGGTGAAGAAGGCGGCCAGCGTCTCCACCTCTCCCGCGCTCATCCCGACCAGATCGCGTCCCAGCCGCAACCAGTCGGTGAGGTTCGACACTTCCCGCTTCGCCCGCGGGGGTGCCTTGAGCATCCATTGGCGCACGAGGGCCACCAGCGCTCGCAATTCGGCCTCGTAGGCATCATAGGCGGGACCGTCGGCCCTGTGATGCCGCACCAGTTCGGCCCGTGTCAGCCCGTCCCGCCCCGCGAGCAGATAGTCCGCTCCCCGGGTCGGCAGGAAATTGTCCACCTTGCGCAACACGATTTCGAGACCGTGGCGTTCGAGTTGCATTTCGCGGATGATCTTGGGCTGCAGCAGGCTGACCGTATAGCTTGCCGCGCTGTTGCGGTAACCGGGATGGAATTCGTCGGTCACCGCGCCGCCGCCGACCGTGTCCGCAGCCTCCAGCAGCACGACGTCCAGTCCACGCTTCGCCAGGAAATAACCGCATACGAGGCCGTTATGACCGGCCCCGATGATGACCGCGTCGTGCATCAGCGCATCAGGACCAGTTCTTCCGCCATCGTGGGATGCAGCGCGACGGTTTCGTCCCACTGCTCCTTGGTCAGTCCCGCCTTCACCGCGATCGCCGCCGTCTGGAGGATCTCGGGGCTTTCCGGGCCGATCATGTGCACGCCGACGATCCGATCGGTATTGGCGTCGGTAATGATCTTGTAGAGCGACCGTTCGTTGCGACCGGCCAATACGTTCTTCATCGCGCGAAAGTCGCTGGTATAGGTCTTGTAGGCGCCGCCCAATTTGTCGCGCGCCTCGCTCTCGGTCATCCCGACCGCCGCGATCGGCGGGTGCGAATAGACCGCGCTCGGCACGCACCCGTAATCGACCTTGCGATCCCCGCCATCGAACAGATTGTCGGCCACGCAATGGCCCTCGCGAATGGCGATGGGGGTCAGTTGCATGCGATCGGTGACGTCGCCGACGGCGTAGATGTGATCGACGTTGGTGCGCGAATAGTCGTCGACCTTGATCGCGCCCTCGTCGTCCATTTCGACGCCCGCATCTTCCAGCCCTAGGTCCGACGTATTGGGGACGCGGCCCACCGCGAACAGAACCTCGTCGACCACGATATCCTCGCAATCGCTCATGTGCAGCTTGATGCAGCCATCGTCCTGCTTCTCGATCTTCGTGGGGCGGGTGTTGAACTCGAAGCGGATGCCCTTGGTCATCGAGATTTGGAGCAGCCGGTCACGCAGCTGTTCGTCATACCCCCTCAGGATGGTGTCGCCCCGATTGATGATCGTGACCTTCGATCCGAACTCGTTGAAAATGCCTGCAAATTCATTCGCGATATAGCCACCGCCCGCGATCGCGATCCGTTTGGGCAGCTTCTTGAGCTTGAACACGTCGTTCGACACGATCGCATGTTCCTTGCAACCCTCGATTTCGGGCATGCGCGGCCGTGCGCCCACGGCGATGAGGATGTTCTTGGCGGTTACCGTCTTGCCGTCGACGTCGATCTCGTGACCCCCTTTCAACCGCGCCCGGCAATCGAAGACTTGGACGTCGTTGCCTTCCAACGTATCGCGATACAGCCCTTCCAGCCGGTCGACCTCGTCCGCGACGTTGTCGCGCAGCTTCTCCCAGCTGAATTCGGGCTCGTCGATGTCCCAACCGAACCGCTGGCAGTCCTCGAGATCCTCCGCGAACTGGGCACCGAAAACGAGCAGCTTTTTGGGAACGCACCCCCGGATAACGCACGTCCCGCCGACCCGATATTCCTCGGCGATCGCAACCTTCGCGCCGTGGCTCGCGGAGATACGCGCCGCCCGGACGCCGCCCGATCCCGCGCCGATCACGAACAGGTCGTAGTCATACTCGTCACTCATAGTCCGGCCTTCTCGATCAGCGCGCGCGTCGACGCGTCCATATCCTTGCGGGTTTCGGGGTCGTCGATACTGCGCGCCATGTCCTTGCCCAGCTCCACCCCGAACTGGTCGTAGGGGTTGATGCCCAGAAGCACCGCCTCGACGAATGTGCGATGCTCGTAGAAAGCGATCAGCGCGCCCAGCCGTTCGGGGCTCAACCTGTCGATCAGGATCGTCGTCGAAGGACGGTCGCCGGGATAGCTGCGCGCCATCTCCTCGCTCTCTCGCCCCGCCATCAAGGCGGCGCCTTGCGCGAACGCATTGAGGAGCAGCTGGCGATGCTGGCGCGGGTCCTGGCTGTGCTCGCTCTCGACGACCGCGATGAACTCGACCGGCACGAGATGGCTTCCCTGGTGCAGCAGCTGAAACACGGCGTGCTGCGCGTCGGTCCCCACCCCGCCCCACAGGATCGCCGACGTCGGTCCGTCGATCGGCTGGTCGTCGGTGTCGACGGTCTTGCCGTTCGATTCCATCACTAGTTGCTGAAGGTAAAGCGGCAGCAGACGCAGCCGTTCGTCATAAGGAAAGATCGCGCGCGTTTCGGCCCCGCGGTTGCGGGTATAATACAGATCGCCGAACGCCGCGACGACCGGTGCATTCCTGGCAAGCGGTTTCAGCTTGAAATGACGGTCCATCGCCGCCGCGCCTTCCAACAGTTCCTCGAACTTGTCGAAGCCCAGCGCGATCGCGATCGAAACGCCGACCGAACTCCACAAAGAATAACGCCCGCCGACGCTTTCGGCGAACGGCAGAATTCGCGTTTCGTCGATCCCGTGCTCGATCGCCTTTTCGGGGTTTGCGGTCACGGCGATCAGCCGCCCATACGGATCCTCGACCCCCGCCCCTTCCAGCCAGTCGATCGCCGCACCCATGTTGGTCAGCGTCTCGATGGTGGTGAAACTCTTCGACACGGCAACGATCAATGTCGTGTCGGGGTCCAGCCCAATCAGCGCTTCGTCCATCGCCTCGCCGTCGACGTTGGCGACGAACCGAAGGTCGACGTTCGCCCCCTCGCGCCCCAATGCATCGACCACAAGTGCGGGACCCAGCACCGATCCGCCGATCCCGATATGGACGATCGCGTCGACCTCGCCGAACGCCTCGCCCTCGATCGCGTCGAGCAGGCTGCGCACCCGTTGGCGGAACTTGGCGGCTAGCTGGTTGTCGGCATCCGCTCCCTCGCCGCGTTCGGCGACATGGGTTGCCGCCCGCCCCTCGCTCGCGTTGATCTCGGCACCCGAGAACAGTTGCTTGCGCGCCCCTTCCAGATCGACCGCACCGGCCAGCGCCTCGAACATTTCCATCAGGTCGGCGTCGAGATGCGTCTTGGAGAAATCGAAGGTCAGCCCCGCATCCTCGATCATCATCCGCTCCAGCCGGTCCGGCTCGGCGTCGAACAGCGCGCCCAGCGGCGGCCCCTCGTAATTGGCGATGGCGGAAAAGGCGGCGGCGCGAGAGCTTGTGTCCTCGCCGGGGTCGTATGGGGTGTCGGTCATCGAGCCTTCCTTACCGCCCGACGAACCAAATGCCATCCCCGCTTGACCTCGTGGCGCGACCTATCGAAAGGGAAAGACGATGGAAGAGACCCGAACCGACGACCCGGCCACCGCGCCCGTGCCGGAAAAAAAGAAGAAGGCGAAGAAGGAGGAAAGCGTCGGCTCGCTGCTGCGCTTCATTCTCGGCCTCGCGCTGTTCGCATGGATCCTGCGCAGCTTCATCGTCGCGCCCTTCTCGATTCCGTCGGGCTCGATGTTGCCGACCATGCAGATCGGCGACCATCTGTTCGTATCCAAATGGCCCTACGGCTATTCCAGCTACAGTTTTCCCTTCGGCATTCCCAGTTTCGAGGGCCGCGTCTTCGCCGACGCACCCGAACGCGGCGACGTCGTCGTGTTCCGCCCGACGGGTCAGGAAGACACCGATTTCGTGAAGCGCGTCATCGGCCTTCCCGGCGACCGGATCGAGATCCGCGAGGGCCGCGTCGTTCTGAACGGCGAATTGCTCGAGCGCCAGCGTCTCGAACGCGACTATGCGATGACCGTCAGCCCCAACAGCCCGTGCCGCGTCGTACAGGGCGGCTCGCGCTTCATCCAGCCCGGCCCCGACGGCAGCCAACTGTGCCTTTATCCCGCCTATCGCGAGATCCTTCCGGGTGGCCGAAGCTATCAGGTGCTCGATCAGCTCACGGGAAGCCCGGGCGACGACCGAGCGCCGATCACCGTCCCCGCCGGCCATTTCTTCCTGATGGGTGACAATCGCGACGACAGCCTCGACAGCCGCTTCCTCCCCATCGGCGGCGGCGTCGGCATGGTGCCGCACGAGAATATCGTCGGCCGCGCCGAATTCAATTTCTGGTCCACCGACGGAAGCGCCAACCTGCTCCTGCCCTGGACGTGGTTCTCCGCCGCTCGCTGGGACCGGATCGGCATGGGTTATGGAGACTGACGACGCCGCCCGGCTGGCCAAGGGCTGGTTCGACCGCAATCCGCACGATCCCGCGCTTTTCCTCGCCGCGCTGACTCATGGCAGTCACGCCAGCACGCAGAAGGGCGCCGCCAGCTACGAGCGGCTCGAATTCCTCGGCGACCGGGTTCTCGGCCTTGTCGTCGCGGGTTGGCTCTACGAGCGGTTCCCGCAGGAACCGGAAGGCAAGATCGCCCGTCGTTTCAATGCCCTCGTCGCACGCGAAACCTGCGCCGAGGTCGGTCGCGCCATGGGGCTTCCCGATCACGTTCGTCTCGGTCGCCAGGCGCGCGACGACAAGGCACAATTGTCCGAAAATGTCATCGGCGACGTGGTCGAAGCCTTGCTGGGAGCGCTCTATCTCGATGCCGGGCTCGAGGCCTGCGACGAGTTTGTCCGTACCCATTGGAAGGGCTGGCTCGACGGGCAACGCCGCGCCCCCGTCCATCCCAAGTCGGGGCTCCAGGAACTCGCCGCCGCGCGCAACCTCGGCGCACCCGCCTACGATCATCTTTCCACCAAGGGCCCGCCCCATGCCCCCCGCTTCACCGTCCGCGCGAGCTTACGCAGCGGACAGAGTGCCGAAGCCGAAGGGGCCAGCAAGCAGGAAGCCGAAACCGCCGCCGCCGCCGCTCTTCTCGAGGAACTGACCCGATGACCCAATCCTGCGGCCTTGTCGCCATTCTCGGCGCGCCCAACGCGGGCAAGTCGACGCTCGTCAATTCGCTGGTGGGACAGAAGGTCGCGATCACCTCGCCCAAGGCGCAGACGACGCGCACCCGGCTGATGGGCATCGCCATCCACGAACAGACGCAACTTCTGCTTCTCGACACGCCCGGAATCTTCGCTCCCGGTAGGCGCCTCGACCGCGCGATGGTCAAGGCCGCGTGGGACGGGGCCGAAGACGCCGACCGGCTCGTTCTGATGATCGATGCTTCGACCGGTATCGGCAAGCGCGACGAAATGCTGCTGGAGGGCGCGGAACGTCGCCCCGAACCCAAGATTCTCGTGCTGAACAAGGTCGATCTGACCAAGAAGCACAAGCTCCTCAAACTCGCGCAGCCGTTGTCCGATCGTCTCGATCCCGAAGAAATCTTCTTCACCGACGCGCTTCGCGGAGAGGGCGTCCCCGAGTTGAAACGGCATCTCGCCGACGCGATGCCGGAAGGGCCGTGGCATTTCCCCGAGGATCAACTTTCCGACGCGACCGACCGGATGATCGCCGCCGAACTGACCCGCGAACAGCTCTACGCGCAGTTGCACCAGGAACTTCCCTACGCCAGCGCCGTCGTCACCGAAAAATGGGAAGACCGCCCCGACGGTTCGACCGCCATCCACCAGCAGATCCGCATCGCCCGCGACAGCCAGAAAGGCATCGTGCTCGGCAAACGCGGCTCGCGGCTCAAGTCGATCGGCGAGGCCGCTCGCGGCGAGATCGCCGATTATCTCGGTCGGCAGGTCCATCTGTTCCTGCACGTGAAGGTCGATGCGAAATGGGACGAGGACCGCGAAGTCTACGAAGAAGTCGGACTGGACTGGAAAGTCTGAGGTGTCGTCCGGTGCCACCAAGCGTACCCACTGAGGTCGAGCCTCGATGAACCGCGCTTCGTTCGTCTTTCTGGACACCTACAGCGCGCAAATCGGACTGCTCCTCCTCGTCCTCCTGTTCGTCGCATTCCTGCTCGAGCGGCGGCCTCCTGCAGTCGTCGCGTTGGTGGGAGCGGTCGCGCTCATGCTTCTGGGTTATCTGCCGGTCGATGATCTTCTGGGAGTTTTCTCCAACTCCGCCCCCATCACGATCGCCGCCATGTTCATCCTGTCGGGCGCGCTCCTTCGAACCGGCGCTCTCGAAGAGGTGACCGGTTACGTCATTCGTCGGACGGCGAAGCGACCGCGCCTTGCAACGGCCGAAGTCGGCGGCGGGACGCTGTTCGCGTCGGCCTTCATGAATAACACCCCGGTGGTTATCGTCATGATCCCGCTTGTGAAACGGCTCGCCAAGGCGATCGGGGTCAATGCCACGCAACTCCTCATCCCCCTTTCTTACATTTCGATCCTCGGGGGGACCATCACGCTGATCGGGACCTCGACGAACCTGCTTGTCGACGGCGTCGCGCAAGCGGAGGGCCAACCGGCGTTCGGAATTTTTGAGATCAGTCTGGTGGGCATCGCGTCGGCGGCGAGCGGCCTTCTCTTTCTGTTTCTGTTTGGGAAATCGCTGCTCCCCGACCGTCCCGAGCAAGGGTTCGGCGAAGATGCGGAGAATATGAGATACCTCTCCCAGCTGCAGTTGGGCGCCGACAGCCGCTATCTCGGACTGACCTTCGATCAGACACCGCTCGCAAAGCGACAGGGTGTGCGGCTCGTCGGCATCCGTCGCGGGGGAGAGATCGTGCGCAGCGGGGCCACCGAAATGACATTACGCGCAAGCGACACGCTCGTCATCGCGGCCTCGCCCGTCGAACTCGCCTCCCTCGGCGAGGGGCGTGAATGGGCAGTCGGATTGACGGGTCTGGGAGAGGGCATCCGAATGCACGGCCCCGAGCGATCGTCGGATCTCAAACTTGTGGAAGCGATGATCACGACCTCGCATCCGATCGTCGGTCGCCATCTGGAAGAAATTCCATTGCTCTCGCGTCTGCATGTCCGCGTCCTCGGCCTTGCACGACCGCGACATCTGGCGGGTCCCGATCTCGGCAGCGTGCGCGTTCGCGCGGGCGATCGTCTGCTCCTTGCGGCAGGTCTCGATGCACAGCGTGCGCTCGAGGCGAATATCGGGCTAGCCGACGTCGGCGAGGCGCAGGTTCGCCCCTTTCGCCGACGCAAGGCCCCGCTGGCCGTCGCCGCGCTCGCAGGCGTAGTGTTGCTGGCAGCCGTCTTCGGTCTTCCCATCGAGGGGCTCGCCGTCGCGGGCGTCGGGTTCGTGCTGCTGACGCGATGCATCGAACCCGAGGACGCCTGGGCCGCACTCGACGGAAATACGCTGGTGCTCATCTTTGGCATGCTCGCGTTCGGGACCGGACTTCAGAACGCCGGAACCGTTGAACTGATCGTCGACACCATCGCCCCCACGCTCGCGCTCGCCTCGCCGTTGCTCCTGCTGGTCGGGATCTACACCATCACCAGCGTGCTGACCGAAACGGTCACGAACAATGCCGTGGCTGTGGTCATGACGCCGCTGGTCATCGCACTGGCGACCCAGCTCGGCACCGATCCGCGATCGCTGATCGTCGCGGTGATGTTCGGGGCGAGCGCCAGCTTCGCAACGCCGATCGGATACCAGACCAATACCTTGGTCTACGGTGCGGGCAATTATAGTTTCGCCGACTTCCTTCGCGTCGGCCTGCCGATGAATATCGTCGTCGGCATCGGTTCGTGCCTCGGGATCACGATCTTTCTCTGAGGCGATCTCAGGTATCGTCCGCGAGAAGTTCATCGACGAACGTCGGCACCAGTTCGCTCGCCGGCCCCATTCGGCTTTCGTCGAAGAAGATGCTTCCTTGGCTCGGGTCGAGGTTGAGTTCGACGCAATGCGCACCCCGATATTTCGCGCTCTGCACGAACCCTGCCGCCGGATAGACTGCGCCTGACGTACCGATCGACACGAACAGGTCGCACCGCACCAAGGCCTCCTCGATCCGCTCCATCGAATAGGGCATCTCGCCGAACCAAACGATATCGGGTCGTAGGCTCGCCGATCCGCAGCCGCACCTCGGTGCCTCGCTCAAGCGCGCAGGGCTTCGCGAGCGTTCGCCGCACGCCGTGCACAGCGCGCTCTGCAGTTCGCCGTGCATGTGGACGAGCCGCTCGGCTCCGGCGCGTTCGTGTAGATCATCGACATTCTGCGTCACGATCAACAGGTCGCCCTCCCATTCGCGATCGAGCCGGGCGAGGGCTTCGTGCGCGGCATTGGGCTCGACATCCGACAGCGCGGCTCTTCGAGCATCGTAGAATCGCTGCACAAGCTCGGGATCGCGCTGGAACGCTTCGGGCGTCGCCACATCATCGACCCGGTGACCTTCCCAAAGACCCTCGGGACCCCGGAAGGTCGCCAGCCCGCTCTCCGCCGATATCCCGGCGCCGGTCAGAATGACGATATTGCGAACCTGCATCGCCAGCAAAAATGGGGAGCGCGCAATCAATCCGCAACCATTGTCCGGCAATAGGCATTGACAAAGATGTCAATAAAGGCAGGATTGTGGCATGGTCGATCGCGCGTATCAGCACCCCATCGGTATCGAACCTTCCGATATCGATCACATGGGGCACGTCAACAATTCGGTGTATCTCAAGTGGGTGCAGGACGCGGTCGTGGACTATTGGTCCAAGGTCGCGCCGCCCGATGCGGTCGCTCGTCATCTGTGGGTCGCGCTGAAGCATGAGATCAACTATCGCGCTCCAACCTTCATCGACGACAACGTCGTTGCCAGCGTCGTGGCGGACCGGGTTCGCGGAGCGCGCGCCTTCTTTACCACCGTCATCAAACGCGGCGAGGAAGTCGTCGCGGAAGTGAAGAGTGTCTGGTGCTGTCTCGACGCCGACAGCCAGCGCCCGGCCCGCCTCAAAGCCGACATCGTCGATCGCTTCGTCGGCGACTAGCTTGCGCCCCGGCGTTCGCGCCGCCACAACACGGGCCATGAAGATCAAGCTATTTGCCGCCGACGGCCGCATGGGCCGCGCCATTTCCGCAGCCGCCGATGATATGCCGGACATCGAGGTCGACAATCACGACCCCGACGTCCTCATCGATTTCTCCGCCCCCGCCGCCCTCAAAGCCTCGATCGAACAGGCGAAGGCGAGCGGCGTGGCGCTGCTCGTCGGCACTACCGGACTGGACGACCATCACGACAAGATGCTGGAGGATGCGTCGCAGCAGATCGCCATCCTCAAGGCCCCCAACACCTCGGTCGGGGTCGCGCTATTGGCCGATCTCGTCGAACGCGCCGCCCGGATCCTGCCGTCTTACGAATGGGATGTGGAGATCAGCGAAACCCACCACCGGCACAAGGCCGACGCCCCCTCCGGAACCGCGCTCCATCTCGGCAGCGCGGCGGCGAAGGGGCGCGGCGGCGAGACGGGCGAGGAACGCGGACGCGACGGCACCGGCCTTCACCGTGAACAGGGCGCGATCGGCTATGCCGCGCTCCGCGGCGGCAGCGTCGCGGGCGATCACGACGTGCTCTTTCTGGGCCCGCAGGAGCGCCTCATTCTCTCGCACCGCGCCGAGGACCGCGCCATCTTCGCACGCGGCGCGCTGATCGCAGCGCAATTCCTCGTCGACAGGGAACCCGGTCTCTACTCGATGCGAGACGTGATCGGGCAATAGCCCGAGCGGCAGACGGCATGAAGAAGGACGATATCTTCGCCTTCTACTCGCGGCTCGCCGAGGACAATCCCGAGCCCGAGGCCGAACTTGCCTATTCCAACCCTTATCAGCTCGTCGTTGCGGTCGCTCTATCTGCCCAGTCGACCGATGTCGGCGTCAACAAGGCGACCAAATCTTTGTTCGAGCGTGTCCAGACACCGCAGCAGATGCTGGACCTGGGCGAGGATGAATTGAAGGCCCACATCAAGACACTCGGCCTGTTCAATCAGAAGGCGAAGAACGTCATCCGCGCTGCCCGCATCCTGGTCGAGGAACATGGCGGCGAGGTGCCCGCGGACCGGGCGGCGTTGGAGAGCCTCCCCGGCGTGGGGCGCAAGACCGCCAATGTCGTTCTCAACGAGGCTTTCGGACAGGAAACGTTCGCCGTCGACACGCACATCTTTCGCGTCGGCAATCGCACCGGCCTCGCGCCCGGAAAGACCCCGCTCAGCGTCGAGAAGAAACTCGACAAGCAAACCCCCGCCCCGTTTCGGCTGAGGGCGCATCATTGGCTAATCCTGCATGGCCGCTACACCTGCAAGGCGCGGACACCCGAATGCTGGCGATGCGTGGTCGCGGACCTCTGCCGCTATCGCAAGAAAACCCCCGATCCGGCGGCTAGGTGAAACCCGTTTGTCACAAAGACAGGCGCAGAAAAACGCAAAATCGAACGAGGAGTCGCCAGCTTTGTGACAGATTGATGAACTCAAGTTGACACATTGGTGTCATAATCCTATCGTCGCCTTCGATCCACAAGGAGGTTGACCATGAAGATCCTGTTCGCTGCCGCGGCCATTGCTGCGCTCTCGATTTCTCCAGCGGCTGCTCAGGAACGTGGCTACGAGCCGAGCGAGACGGCCTTCGCCGAAATGATGGCCGGCGACTATGACGCCGCCGAACGCAAACTGCTCGAAACCGCACGCACGGACGTGGGCGCACGCATCAATCTCGCGCAGATCTTCGTGAAAAAGGGGAAGACGCGCGAAGCGTTGGTCCTGCTCCGCTCGGTCAAGGAGAATGACGACATCGTGCTCGAAGGCGTTGATGGTGACATTCTGTCGAGCCACAAAGTCGCCGACATCCTGCTGCTTCGCATGGGTGCGCGCGACGCAATGGCCAGCGCCGAGACCCGCTAGTCGACCCATTTCCTTTCGAAGCGCTGACCCATCCCGGTCAGCGCTTCATACTGGCTGATCCCCGCTGCCGCCGCGAGCGTCTGCGGATCGGACGCAAGATCGAGCCAGTCCCCCTCCTTCACTTGCGGTGCCTCGCGGAGGTCGACCGCTACCAAGTCCATCGACACCCGCCCGACGAGCGGCAACGCGATCCCGTCGAACGACGCCACGCCTTTGCCTGTCATGTTGCGCGGATAGCCGTCGGCATAGCCGATGTTCAGAATCGCGACCGGCATGTCGGCGGGCGCGGTATAGGTCGCGTTGTAGCCGATCGTATCCCCCGCAGCGATTGTGCGGCGCTGCACTACCTGTGCCTGCAGCCTTGCGACCGGTGCGACCATCGCCGCCATGTCCGGTCGTGGCACGCCGCCGTAGAGCGCAAGACCCGGGCGGACGAGATCGAACGCATAGTCGCGGCCGAGCGCGATCCCGGCTGAGTTGGCGAGGCTGTAGCGGTTTGCGGCGACCTTGGCCTTTGCGGTCTGAAACCGCTCCCGCTGAAGCGGGGTCAGCGGGTTATCGGGCTCGTCGGCACAGGCGAGGTGGCTGTGCAAGATATCTATTCTCAACCCGTCGAGAGCCCCCAATTCGTCCATCGCGAGCCCCAACCGGTTCATCCCGGTATCGACCATCACGTCGCAAGCGCCGTCGATCCCGGATCCGCGCCATCGTCGGACCTGTTCGACGCTGTTCAGGACCGGGCGGGCAACGCTTCGCCTCGCATCGTCGATATCGTAGGGGCCGAGGCCGTGAAAGATCGCGAGCCGCGCGCCCTCGGGCAGATCGCCGAGAGCCTCCGCTTCGCCCCATGTCGCAACGAAGAACTCCCGTGCGCCCTCGTCGTAAAGCCGTTCCATCACCTCGCGCGCGCCAAGCCCGTAGCCGTCAGCCTTGATCGCCGCGCCCGTCTCTACCTTCGCCGCATCGTTGAGCGCTCTCCAGTTGGCGCGCAGCGCGCGTCCCGACAGCAGCAGACGATGGGGGCGATGCGCCATCGCGTCAGGATGTCTTATGGATATGAAGATCGCCCGTCAGCGTCCGGTGGACGGGGCACTTGGAGGCGATGGCGACGATCCTCTCGCGCTGTTCATCGGTCAATTGGGCGCCGTGAACCTCGATATGCATATCGATCGCCTCGACCTTCTTGTCATCGCCTTCGACGTCGCTTTTCGTATCGGCGTGGTGGTCGCGACTATGCTCCAGTGTGACTGCCACGCCGTCGAGCGGAAACTCCTTATGCCGCGCATACATCTGCATCGTCATCGCGGTGCATGTGCCGAGTGCGCCCAGCAACAGGTCGTACGGCGTGGGTCCGTCGTCGAACCCGCCGTAGCTCTTGGGCTCGTCGGCGATGAAACGATGCTCGCGGAACGACACGAACTGCGCGAACTTGCCGCCTGCCGTCTCGACCCGCACCGTTCCGTCCAGCGGCAGCGGGGCAACGCCTTCCTCCAGCCTGGGTGCATATTTAAGCGCCCAAGCCGTGATGATCGTCGCCGCATATTCGGCCTGAACCGGGTCCCGTAACAGATGGTCCGCTCCGTCCAGCGCGACGAAGCTCTTGGGATGGGCGGCGGCGCGGAAGATTTTACCCGCATGATCGACGTCCACCACCTCATCGGTCGGGGAATGCATGATGAGGATAGGCTTCGAGAGCTTCTCGAGCCGGTCTTTCTGGAGCTGCCCTGCCGTATTTTCGATGAATTCCTTCGTCACCTGAAAGTCGCGGCCGGCGATCCTCACGACCGCCTCGCCTTCGACCTCGATCTCCTCGCGCGCGCCGCCCAGATGATTGAGCACATGGTCGGTATCCGACGGAGCGCCTAGCGTCGCGATCGCGGTCACGCTGTCGATTTCGGGTGCAGCCGCGATGACTGCTGCCCCGCCGAGGCTGTGCCCGATCAACAGCGAGGGCTCGCTACCCTTCCTTCGCATCGCGTCGGCCGCCGCCTGAAGATCCTCGACCTGGCTCGCGAAGCTGGAAAAGTCGCCTTCGGATTCTCCCAGGCCCGCAAAATCGAAGCGGAGCACCGCAAACCCCTCCTCCGCCAGCTTGCGCGTGATGGTCGTCGCGGCCTTGCTGTCCTTTCCGCAGGTAAAACAATGCGCAAAGATCGCGCAAGCGCGGGGCTTGCCGTACCGCGGCGTTTCCAGTTTCCCGACGAGCATATGACCGCCCGCGCCGGTGAAGCTGAAATCCTCGGTGACATGCATGGCCATTCTCCGTTGGGCGAGACTATTCGACCGTCACGCTCTTGGCGAGATTGCGCGGCTGATCGACGTCGGTGCCTTTCTCGACCGCTACGTGATAGGCGAGCAGCTGGACCGGAATGGCGTAGACGAGCGGCTGGATCAGCGGGTGGACGGCGGGCATCTCGATGGTCGCCATGCACCCCTCACCCGCCTTCTCGATCCCTTCGGCGTCGGACACCAGAATGATCTTTCCACCGCGCGCGCGCACCTCTTCCATGTTGGAGACGGTCTTCTCGAAATAGGGCCCCGACGGCGCCAGCACGATCACCGGCACCTTGTCGTCGATCAGCGCGATCGGCCCATGTTTCATCTCGCCAGCGGCGTAGCCCTCCGCGTGGATGTAGCTGATTTCCTTGAGCTTCAGCGCACCCTCCAGCGCCAGCGGATAATCCGGCCCACGACCAAGGTAGAGCACGTCGCGCGCAGGACTGACGAGGTGCGCCATCGAGGCGATGTCCTCGTCATGGTCGAGCGCGCGCTGCATCGCTTCGGGTGCCTCCTGCAGATGTTCGACGATCGCGGCTTCCTCGTCCGCGTCTATCATCCCCTTCGCCCGCGCCAACCGCGTTGCGAAGGCTGCCAGCACCGCAAGTTGACAGGTAAACGCCTTCGTCGACGCCACGCCGATCTCGGGACCCGCGTGGGTGGGAAGGAGGAGATCCGCTTCGCGCGCCATCGTGCTGGTCGGCACGTTGATGACCGCAGCAATCACCTGTCCGCTTTCCTTGGCGTGGCGCAGCGCCGCCAGCGTGTCGGCGGTCTCGCCCGACTGCGAAATGAACAGCGACAGTTCGCCCTTTACGAGGATGGGGTCGCGATAGCGAAACTCGCTCGCCACGTCGATGTCGACGGGTACACGTGCGAAGCGCTCGATCCAGTATTTCGCGACCATCCCGGCATAGAAGCTCGTCCCGCAGGCGACGATCGTCACCCGGTTGATCGACGCCAGCTCCAGACTGTTGTCGGGCAGGCTGACCTCGCCGTCGTACGGGCGGACGTAGCTCTGGAGGGTCTGCGCAACCACGATCGGCTGCTCGAACATCTCCTTTTGCATGAAGTGGCGATAGTTGCCCTTCTCGACGGCGCTCGCATTGGCGCCCGATGTCACGATCTCGCGTTGCACCGCTTCGTTGTCGGCGTCGTAAATCTGCACGGTCTCGCGCGTCACGACCGCCCAATCACCTTCTTCGAGATAGGCGATGCGCTGCGTCCACGGCGCGAGCGCGATGGCGTCGGAGCCGAGATAATTCTCGCCCTCGCCATAGCCGATGGTCAGCGGACTGCCCCGCCGCGCGCCGATGACCAGATCCTCATGTTCGCGGAACAGGAAGGCCATCGCGAACGCCCCCTGCAGTCGCGACAGAACGGCGCCGACCGCGTCCCTCGGGCTCGCCCCGCCCCGCAGCTCGCGGGCGACCAGATGCGCCACGACCTCGCTGTCGGTATCCGACTGCATCTCTACCCCTTCGGCCGCCAGTTCGGCGCGAAGGGGTTTGAAATTCTCGATGATCCCGTTGTGGATGATGGCCACCGGCCCCGCGATGTGCGGATGGGCGTTCTTCTCGACCGGTGCGCCGTGGGTGGCCCAACGTGTGTGGGCGATGCCGATCTGACCGGGAAGCGGCTGTTCGTCGAGCAGACTGCGCAGATTGTCGAGCTTACCCTCCGCCCGGCGGCGCTGGAAATTCTCGTCCTGCAGCGTGCAGATCCCCGCACTATCGTAACCGCGATACTCCAGCCGTTTGAGCCCATCGAACAGGCGTTCGGCGACCGGCTCCTTGCCGACAATGGCGACGATCCCACACATTAGGCAGCCCTCTCAGTCGATATGTGCCGAACGTTCTCGTTCGCAATCAGCAGCGCTTCGCCGTCTCGCAGGCAGGTTACGACCGCGCCCTCCCGCTTTAATTGCTTGAACGCTCGGCCGATGTCGTCACTTTCGGGATGAGCCGAATCGAAATGGGGCAGGATCGTTCCCTCGATGAACCCCAGACCGCTTTCGGGTGCCGGAAACGTCGGATAACCTTGCGGCACGATATCGGGGTCGTCCACCTGATAGAGACCCCGCAACGATGTCCCCGCAACGCACGCTCCGGCGCTCCAGCCAGCATATACGATTCGCTCGTCGCGAACGGCATCGATCAAATAGCGGTCCATCCCTGAATGGACGAGGGCCCGCTGAAGCACGAAGCAGTTCCCTCCCGTCAGCCAGACAATATCGAATTCATCTGCGAAATTCCCAAACGACCTCGTCTCGAACGATTCGCGCAGATCGATGATCTTCGGAAGCAGCCCTGCACCGGCGAACAGCGGCTCGATTCCAATCACGTCGTTCACGATGCGTTTGCGCTCGGCGGACGGGAAATGATCGAGTGCGTTGACGATGATCGCGGTTCGGTTGCCCCCCGCAATCTCTCGTAAAGCGCCGATACCGGGTCCCAGCCCGTGCGATGAAAGATAGGCCTTCATAACCTGTTAGCCTCGCTTCGCCTTTGCCTGCGCCCGCTCTCGAAAGCGTTTCGCCGCACCATCGATCTGCTTCTGCTCACCACGCGCCACCACGATGGCGTCGGGAGCCACGTCGCTCGTCACGACGCTGCCCGCTCCGACGATCGCCCCGTCGCCGATCGTCACCGGTGCCACCAGCGCGCTGTTCGATCCGATGAAGGCGCCCTCGCCAATCTGCGTGCATGCCTTGTTGAAACCGTCGTAATTGCAGGTGATCGTCCCCGCACCGACATTCGCGTTCGGTCCGATGGTGGCGTCGCCCAGATAGGTCAGGTGGTTGGCCTTGGCGCCTTCGCCAAGGACGCTCTTCTTCATCTCGACGAAATTGCCGACCTTGGATCGAGCCTGCATTTCCGCTCCCGGGCGAAGCCGTGCATAGGGTCCCACCTCGCACCCCTCGCCGACGGTCGCGCCCTCGAGATGTGAAAAGGCACGGATCCGCGCGCCACCGGCTACCGTGACCCCGGGTCCGAACACGACATGGGGCTCCACCTCCACGTCAGCGTCGATTTCGGTGTCCCAGCTGAAGAACACGCTGTCGGGCTGACGAAGCGTCACGCCCGCGTCCATCATCTCGCTACGCTTGAAATCCTGCCATTGCGCTTCGGCCTGGCTCAGTTCGGCGCGGCTGTTGATCCCCATGACTTCGGTCTCGTCGGCCTTCACCACCACGGGGCGCCGCCCTTCGCGCTTGGCGATATTGACGATATCGGGAAGGTAATATTCGCCCGCGGCATTGTCGTTGGTCACTTGGTCGAGCCAGCCGAACAGTTGCGACCCTTCGACCGCCATCATGCCCGAATTGCACAGGCGGCAGCGCCGCTCGTCCTCGCTCGCGTCCTTGTGCTCGACCATCCGGTCGATCGTGTCGTTTCCGAGCGTCAGGATCCGACCGTACGCCTTGGTGTCGTCCGGCTCGAAGCCCAGCACCACGATCCCGGGACGGTCGTCGCGGTCAAGGCGCTCGATCATCGCATTCAAGGTGTCGGCGCGCACCATCGGCACGTCGCCGAACAACAGCACGACCGGCCCGTCATGGTCGGCAAGCTTTTCCCGGCATTGCTGCACCGCGTGCCCGGTGCCGAGCTGTTCGCTTTGCTCGGCGAATGTCACGTCACGATGCTGTAGCGCCGCTTCCAACTGCTCTTTCCACTGGCCGACAACCACGACCGTTCGGCTCGCGCCCAACCGCTCGGTACTGTCGAGCAGATGATCGATCATGGCCCGACCGGCGATCGGATGGAGCACCTTGTGGGTGCGCGATTTCATACGGGTCCCCTTGCCCGCGGCAAGGATCACGATGGCGGGATTCTTCATGGACACGGGCGATGGCACGGGGACAAGCGGGTGTGAAGCGCGATCAGGCGGCCCCGCCCTTCCTCGACGCCGCTTTCTTCGCGGCGGGCTTCTTCTTCGCTGCAGGCTTCTTCTTCGCCGCCGGCTTCTTTTTCTCGACCGCGGACATTTTCGAGGCCGCCGGCTTCGGCTCCGCGGCCGTCTTGGCGGTTGCGGCCTTTTTCGCCGGAGCCTTCTTCGCGGCAGGCGTCGTCGCCGCCGCTTTCTTGGTTTTTGCAGCCTTGGTTCCCGAGGCTTTCTTTGGCGACGGCTTGGCCTTGGGAGCCGGAGCGGGGGCCGCGACTTCGGTGTCGTCCCAGTCGCCCGCCATCATCCGTTGCGCCGCGTCGGCGAGCGCCTCGACGATCATTCCGCCCATGCGGGTCGTCGTGGTCATGGCGTCGGTCGCGGCCTTGTTGGCCTTGTCCGCCGCATCCAGCGTCGCTTCCTGAATCTTGCGCCGCGCCTTGGGACTGGCGGCGATCGCGGCGGCGGCGGCAGCCAGCCCGGCAGCGATGACCTCGGGGCTCATCGCAATCTTTCCGAAGTCCTTGGCGGTCTTCTTGTCGTTCTTGTCGGCCACTGTTCGTCCTCCTCGACGGTCCCTTCCTCAAGACGGTTTGGCAGCCGAAACGTTCCTACAGCTTGTCGACCTTGTCCTTCAACGCCGCCAGTTCGGCACGCAGTGCCTCGATCTCGGCATCTTTCCTCGCCTCGGGCTTCGTACCGCCCGCCGACCCCTTCGCCATGGTTCCCATCTTACCCGGCGTAAAGGCCGAAGCCGCCTGTTGGAACATCTCCATGTTGCGCTTCGCCATGTCGGTCAGCATCGACCCGTCGAACGCGCCGCCCATCGCCGCGGACTGCTTCTTGAAGGCTTCCATCGCCGCCTCGAGATAGCTCGGCACCGCGGCCTGCATCCCGCCGCCATAGAGACTGATCAGTTCGCGTAGGAACGGCACCGGCAGCATCCCGCCACCGTCGGCCTCTTCCTCGACGATGATCTGGGTAAGCACCTGATGCGTGATGTCCTCGCCCGATTTCGCGTCGACCACTTCCACCTCGCGCCCCTCGCGGATCAGCAGCGAGAGATCGTCGAGCGTGATGTAGCTCGACCGGTCGGTATCGTAGAGCCGACGATTGGCATATTTCTTGATGACGACTTTGGTCACGCGGGTGGGGCTCCTCTTGCTGCGCAGCATCGCCCTACACCGCTCCTTGTGCAGCCGCAACAAATGGCAGTGGCCACCGTATGATATCACAAGGACGGAAAACTGGCGCGCATGAGGTGAATATGGTGAGCACTCGAATGATTGGACAATTTCGATAGGGAGGCCAGTTTGATGTCAACTTGGCGTCCGCAACCGCCATTCCTAAACCTGAGCGCGGTGCCTCAGACCGGGCATTAGATGAACAAAGAAATGAATCAGTTCTTCGAATTTCTCGTTAAATCTAGCCGATCCGTTCCGGCAGATTGAACAACGTCGGGAAGTGGCGGGCAACCTCGCGGTCGCCTGTCACCTCCACGCCGACGTCCGCTGCCGGCATTCCTAGATAGACCATGGCGGCGAGCGGTGGGGCCTCGGGGGCGCTGAACACCGCGTCAACATCGTGCGGCTCCTCGCGCTTCACGGTGAACGCCCCACCCGCGACAGTGCCAGTGAAGACGGCATCGGCCAGACGGAAGCCGATGCGCGTGTGCCAGTCGCCTGCCGTGGCGGCATCGAACATGGTCCGCAACGACAGCATGAAGCTGACGGGTGACAGCGGCAGCGTGGGGTCGTGCCCGTGCGACATCGCGGCCCAGCGCCCTAGCTCCTGTATCAGCGGTTCGGCGCGATAACCCCACGCCGTCAGTTCGTAGACCTGCACGGCGGAGGGTGGCGGCAGCGTCCGCTTCACCAGCACGCCCGTGCTTTCAAGCTTTTCCAGCCTCTCGGTCAGCACCTTGGCCGAAATCCCGGGCAGATTGGCGCGCAGCGTGGAAAAGCGCAGCGGCCCGAACATTAGTTCCCGCACGATCAGGAGCGACCACCGCTCCCCAAGGAGCTCCAATCCGAACGCGGTTCCGCAGGCATCATTGTACCACTTACCATGCACAGCCCGACCCGCTTCGGTTACCTTTTGTAACTTCATAGTTGCTTTTAGTAACCCAATCGCTCACGTAAAGCAAGTTCCGAGTCGCGGCACGCAGAAAGGAGCCCGCCATGACAAAGATGATCTTCGCGATCCTACCCGTCGCCGAGCGCACGGAAAAACAGGGCGTTGGAGCCTTCGCGACGGAGCAGGTTTGATGGCCGAGCACGGCGCCCTGCAAGTCATCGGCTTCAAACGGGTGCCGGCCTTCGCGCAAGGCCAGGTTCGCGACCACCGCGTCCGCTGGGCGCTGCGCGAGGTCGGCTGGGAATACGCGGTAAAACTGATCGACGGCGCGCATTTGGCGATCCCCGCTTATCGCGCGGAGCATCCCTTCGGTCAGGCGCCCCTGCTGCGCGAAGAAAGACGCGTCACGCTTTTCGAGAGCGGCGGAATCGTCCTCGATATCGCCGAGCGGACGGGGCGAATGCTTCCAACCGACCGGGACCAGCAAGCCTTGGCGAAATGCTGGACCTACGCGGCGCTCAACTCCGTCGAGCCCTTCCTGCTGGAGCTTTTCTTCGCGGACAAGATGATCGAGGACAAGGATATTGCGCGCGGATACCGGCCCCATGCCGAAAAGTTCGCGCGCGACCGGCTCGAGAAGGTGTCCGTCGCGCTGGGGGATCGCGAATGGCTGGTCGGCGACGATTTCAGCATCGCGGATCTGATCGCCTCATCGGTATCCAAGGTTTCCGGGAACACCGGCTACGTCGATGGCTTCCCCAATCTCGCCGCCTGGCGCGAGCGGTGCTTCGCTCGGCCCGCCTTCCGCGACGCGCTTGCCGAACAGCTGACGGAATACGAGCGGCACGGACCCGAAGACATGGGCTTCGATAAGGACCCCACCGAAACCTGAAAAACCAGGAGAGAACAAATGAACTACGTGAACGGATTCGTCCTCGCCGTGCCGGAAGGCAACAAGGACGCCTATATCGAAACGGCGGAGAAGTTTTGGAACATCGCCAGAGAATTGGGGGCGCTGAGTCAGGTCGAATGCTGGGAAGCCGATGTCAAGGACGGACACACCACCGATTTTCGCCGCGCGACCAAGGCCGAGGATGGCGAGAAGATCGTCTTTAGCTGGGTCACCTGGCCCGACGAGGCCACCGCCAAGGCGGCGGAAACCAAGATGATGGAAGATCCGCGCATGGAAGAATTCGGCGAGATGCCGTTCGACGGCAAGCGCATGATCTACGGCGGCTTCCAAACCATCGTCGACAAGCGGGCCTAACATGAACGTCGCCAACGTCTTCGTCTCGTTGGGTGCGACGGACCACGCCGCCGGCTGCGACTGGTGGAGCACGGTGCTGGGGCGTGGGCCCGACCGTCGGCCGGTGCCGGGCTGCTGCGAATGGGACTTGGCCGGCAGCGTGCTGTTCCAGGTGCTCGACAACCCGGAGCAGGGCGCAGTCGATATCGTTTCGCTGAGGATCGAGGACCTGGACGGTGCAATAGCCCGCCCGCGCAGCGAAGGACTCGCCGTCGGCGATCCCGAAAAGGTGCCCGGCTTCGACACCCTGCGCATCGCCACCCTCGCCAATCCCGACGACAACACGCTCAACCTGCTGGGCGGCGAATGATGATGCCCGCCGACCCCGTCACCATCTGGACCTACGACTGGGTGCCCGACATGCCGCGCGGATTCGTGCGCGACATCCGCCTGCGCTGGGCGTGCGAGGAGGCGGGCATTCCCTACCGCATCGCAAGCGTGCCCTTCGATGGGCGCGAGACCAACCACCTCGACCGCCAGCCCTTCGGTCAGGTGCCGATGCTGGACGACGGCTCCATCCGCCTTTTCGAGAGCGGGGCGGGCCTGATCCATCTCGGCGGCAAGAGCGAGGTGCTGATGCCGCCGGGCGAGAAGGCCCGGGCCGAGGTGATTCAGTGGGTCTTCGCGGCGCTCAACACCCTCGAGATGGTCACGATGCCCTGGGTCGTGCTGCAATGGTCGAAGGAAGATGTGCCCGCGATCACCGACTGGCTCGAGAACCGGCTCGCACAGATGGAAACGGTGCTGGCCGCGCGCGAATGGCTGGTGGGCGACGGTTTCACCCTGGCCGATCTCGTCATGGCCGATGTCCTGCGCGTCGATCTGGTCCGCAAGCACGGCGATCGCCCGGCGAGCGAGGCCTACGTCGTGCGCCTGACCGCACGGCCGGCCTTCCGGAAGGCGCACGCCGACCAGCTCGCCCATTTCGAAAAGTCCGATAGGGTTCGAAAGGAGAACGACAATGACTGATCCCGATACCGGCGCCTTCATCTGGTACGAGCTGATGACGCCTGACCCCGATGCCGCCAAGATTTTCTATGACGCGGTGATCGGCTGGGACATCGCCGCGCGCGATGCGAGCCAAGGCGAGATGGACTACCGCATGATCCGGCGCTCCGACGGCGGCATGGCGGGCGGCGTCCTCGCCCTCTCGCAGGACATGCTGGACGGCGGCGCCCGGCCCGCGTGGTACGGCTACGTCCACGTCGCCGACGTCGATGCGGCGAAGCAGGCATTCGAGGCGGCGGGCGGCACGGTCCATTTCGACCAGACGATGGAGGGCGTCGGCCGCATGGCGCTCGTCACCGACGGACAGGGCGCGCCGCTCTACGTGATGACCCCCACTCCGCCCGAGGGCGATCCCGACGCGCGCAGCGACGTGTTCGACTACGAGAAGGCGCAGCACGTGCGCTGGAACGAGCTGTCCACGACCGATCAGGACGGAGCGATCGCCTTCTACACCGACCTGTTCGGCTGGCGACAGGAGGGCGCGATGCCGATACCGGGCATGAGCGATTACAAGTTCCTCCATCGCGGCGAGGGGATGATCGGCGCGGTGATGGAAAAGCCGCCCGCCATGCCCCAATCGAATTGGGTCTATTCCATTGGTGTCGACGCCATCGATCGCGCCGTTGCCGCCGTAAAGGACGGCGGCGGCACGCTGCTCGAAGGGCCGCACCATATCCCCGGCGGCGAGTTCAGCGCCGTCTGTACCGATCCGCACGGCGTCGCCTTCGGCCTCGTCGGCCCGCGCGTAGAGAACTAAAATGGACACGCCGAATCCCGCGCGAAAAATCACCGGGGCCGCCTTCTTGTCGCTCGACGGCGTGATGCAGGCCCCCGGCGGCCCGACCGAGGACCCGACCGGCGGTTTCGACGAAGGCGGCTGGGTCTTCAGGCTGTGGGACGAACAGGTCGGCGAAACGCTCGGCGAACTGTTTTCGGGCAAGTACGACCTGCTTCTGGGCCGGCGTACCTACGACATCTTCGCCGCTTACTGGCCCTATGCCGAGGAGCCGGAGAACCGCCCGATGCGCGACGCTTTCGACGCGGCGAATAAATACGTGCTCACCCGCGGCGACCAGCCGCTCGAATGGCAGAACAGCCATCGGATGACGGGGGTCGAGGATGTCGCGCGGATCAAGGCCGAGCCGGGCGCCGACATCATCATCCAGGGATCGAGCACGATCTACCCGGCCCTCCTTGAGGCGGGCCTGATCGACGAACTCATCACGATGACCTACCCGGTGATTTTGGGCCACGGTAAACGCCTGTTCGGCGACGGTAGCCCGATCACGAAGCTGGAGATGACCGGCCACCGCGTGACCGATCAAGGCGTCGTCGTCGCGCACTGGAAACCGGGCGGAGACCTGCCGCCCTACCCCGAGGAAGCGCCGATCGCTGCGACCAGTGACCGCGAGGTTGCGCGGCGCAGGCGCATCGAGGATGGTAGCTGGTGAGCGGCCTCGTCCTCTACGGCCACCCGTTTTCCAGCTACACCTGGAAGGCGCTGATGCCGCTCTACGCCAACGGCACCGATTTCGACTTCCGCAACGTCGATCCCTCGGTCCAGGGCAACTGGGATTTCGTGCGCGCCCACCATCCGGCGGGCAAGTTCCCACTGCTAGTCGACGGCGATACGACGATCTTCGAATCGACCGCCATCGTGGAATGGCTCGCAGTCCGCCATCCAGGTCCCGCGCCACTCCTTCCTGCCGAGCCGGGCGAAGCCGCGATCGCGCGGATGTTGGACCGGTTCTTCGACCGGTACGTCATGGACGTGGCGCAACTGTCGGTGAACGCGCATATCGCCGATGCCGAAAACCCGGACCCTGCCGCGCTCGAAGCCGCCCGGACCGGATTGCTGCATTCCTACCGATGGCTGGAAGTCTGGCTGGGTGAGAACAGTCTGCCGCCGCACATCAGCCTCGTCAGCTGCGCGGCGATGCCCAGCCTGTTTTATGCCGACTGGGTCGAGCGCATCCCCGAGGATTGCGCGAAGGTCCGCGCTCTGCGCGCCGAACTGCTTGTCCTGCCGGCCGCCGTGCGCTGTATCGAGGATGCGCGGCCGTACCGCTCCTACTTCCCTCTCGGTGCACCCGACCGCGATTGACCGGAAAGTCCAGCCGATGGCCGACTACACCTTCCTCTTCAATCGGAGAATCGGGCGTAGACGTTTATAGTGCCGCTAGAAGCGAACGCCAGCTTTCGCCGACGCAAAATTCAGAACCGGACGGCCCGCTTTCGGCCCAAGAAATTCGTTTAGAAACACGTCTTTGTAATCCGGCTATGGACCAACGCGTTGTCCTTTCAGGCGGGTGTTTCCGTGCCGGTAGAGTCCAAGATTAGTCGGATCGTTTCCTCTGGCTGATCCCACATCGGGAAGTGCCCGCTTCGATCAAACCAGTGCAACCTTGCTTCCGGAAAGGCTGCCATCGCACGGCTTGCCTGTCTTGGCAGACAGAGCCGATCCTTGCGGCCCCAGCCAATGATGACCGGGGCGGATGTGCCCGATGGGCCTTTCTGCGCTGGGCCGGTAGCAAGATCCTTCACCAATGAGTCGAACGTGGATGTATCGGCAAACGCGCGTAATTCCGCCAACACCAGAGCAGGATCGAGCGCCCATGGCCTTGCGGAAAGCTGGAGCATAAGGGCGGTCCGGCTGGCAACATTGCCGGTGATGGTTGGAAGTGCCGGTCGAATGGCTCTCACTAGTTTGATCGAGGCCATGATAGTGGTTCTGAAGAAGGTCCGTTCCCAGCCACGCCAGAAGCCGCCTGGATCAAGGGCGACGACAGCGCCGGCGCGCTCGCGCCGCGCCATTTCCAGCACGAGGCGAGCTCCCATCGAACTGCCGACCATATCGATTCCGACAAGGTTCTCGGCGTCAAGCCAGTCATCCAAGCTGCGCGCCAGCCCGTCAAACGTGCCGCTGTCGGCCTCTGCGACGGTTTGTCCGTGGCCAGGTAGGTTCAGGGAAATCACCTCCCTGGTCTGGGCAAGCGCTGGCGCGATCGTTTCCCACGAGCGATGGTTTCCGCCCAAACCGTGGACGAGCAGGAGGGGTTTGCCGCGCCCTGAGCGCGTATGGAACATGGTCATGCAAAACGAACGCCCCGCGAAGCTTGTAGTGTCCCGCGGCCCATGCTTTTGCCGTCTGACACCTCCTTCGACAAAAAGCCGCCAGTCCGCTACCGGCCCAAAAGCCGCCGACCCTTTTAGGATAAAATAGCCCACGACATTGCTATTTCTCGGCACGTCGTCCCTCAGACAGCCGGACTTTCCCATACCCATTGCGAGGCCGCACCAATCCAGCTAAGAAAATTCCGTAACGCTCGATTGGCGTATCGAAAATTCGGTCGCGAATGCACTCGATACGCTCCGGAATAAAAAGCCAAGAAACTCGTTGTCGTCTCGGCACATCAGGCCGGTCCCACTGCGCGTCCAATTGGTTCTGCTGCGAGAAGGCGACCCGTCATGATCGAGAATGCTCTTACGGGTGTTGAGGGACTGGATGACGTCACCGCCGGAGGTCTCCAACGGGGGCGGATCTATCTTCTTGAGGGAAGCCCGGGCGCCGGCAAGACCACGATCGCGACGCAGTTCCTGCTCGAAGGGGCGAAAAATGGCGAGCGGGGCCTCTACATTACGCTTTCCGAAACCGAGGAAGAGCTTCGCAGCGGCGCGCGGTCGCACGGCTGGGAAATCGATGATTCCGTCGAAATCTACGAACTCGTCCCGCCCGAAACGCTGCTGGACGAGAACGAACAGCAAAGTCTTCTCTATTCCTCCGACCTGGAACTGGGTGAAACGACGAAGCGGATATTCGAGGCGTTCGAGCGGGTCAAACCCGACCTCGTCGTGCTCGACAGCCTGTCGGAAATTCGGCTGCTGGCACAAAGTTCGCTGCGTTATCGGCGGCAGATCCTTTCGCTGAAACATTATTTCGCGAAGCACCGCACGACCGTATTGCTTCTGGACGATCTGACGACCGATGTTCTCGACAAGACCGTCCATTCGGTCGCTCATGCCGTGATGCGGCTCGAAGAGTCGGCTCCCACCTACGGCCCCGAACGCCGCCGGATGCGGGTGATCAAGTATCGCGGAAGGCGGTTCCGTGGCGGTTTCCACGACATGATTATCGATACTGGCGGCGTGAAGATCTTCCCGCGCCTCGTGTCGTCCGAACATCGTCGGCAGTTCGAGAGAAGCACGGTCAAGACGGGCAACGAGCAACTCGACAACATCCTGGGTGGTGGTCTCGACAGGGGATCGAGCGCGCTGATCCTCGGACCTGCCGGGACCGGAAAATCACTTCTCACGCTAAGCTTCGTCCAGAGCGTCGTCGATCGTGGCGAGCGGGCCGCGATGTTCGTGTTCGACGAGGAGTTGGGCTTGCTCAAGCAGCGGGCCAAAGGACTGGGCATCGACCTTCAGGCCATGGTCGACAACGGAAAGTTGTCGTTGGAGCAGGTGGACGCAGCGGAACTGACTCCGGGACAATTCTCGCAACGCGTGAGAGAGCAGGTCGAGAACAACGATGCCACGACAGTGGTGATCGACAGCCTCAACGGTTATCAGGCCGCGATGCCCGAGGAGCAGGCGCTCATCCTGCACATGCACGAGCTTCTGCAGTTCCTGAACCGACGCGGAGCTTCGACCTTTCTCACGGTCGCGCAACATGGACTGGTGGGCGACATGCGCACGCCGGTCGATGTGACCTATCTGGCGGACACCGTCATTCTGCTTCGCTATTTCGAAGCGGCGGGTCGAGTGCGGCGCGCTTTGTCGGTCGTGAAAAAGCGCACCGGGGCGCACGAGGATACGATCCGCGAATTCAGTATCTCGGAGTCCGGTATCAATCTCGGACCGCCGTTGACCGGCTTCCAGGGGGTTCTTCGCGGCGTCCCGACCTTCGTCGGTGATGACGCGCCGCTTCTCGATCGTTAACGCCGGATGCACACGACCCAATCCGAACGGGCGTTGATCTTTGCGCCCAATGGTCGCGATGCTCGATTGGCGGCGTCCATGCTGCGCGAGGGGGACATCGAGTCCGATACCAGCGCCGACATGGCTAGCTTCGTGGAAAGCCTTCAGAGCGGTGTGGGTTTGGCCGTCATTGCCGAGGAAGCCTTCCTCAACGTCGATCTCAAACCGGTGGTCGAAACGCTCGAGCAACAGGAGCAATGGTCCGACCTTCCGTTCATCCTTCTAACAAACCAGGGTGGCGGCCTGGAGCGGAACCCCAGGGCCCAACGCTATCTCCAGGTCCTTCGCAACGTCACCTTCCTTGAACGTCCGTTCCACCCCACGACATTCGTCAGCCTTGCGCGCGCCGCACTCCGCAGCCGCCAGCGCCAGTACGACGCCCGCGCCCGCATCACCGAGATCGCCGATCGCGAAATGGAGTTGCGCGATGCGTTGAATGCCGGCGCACTCGGTCAATGGACGCTGCACCTCGCGGACATGCGGCTCGATACCACACCCGCGTGCAAGGCAATCTACGGTCGCACCGAGGATGAATCGTTCACCTGGGACGACTTTCTCGATGGAATCGATCGTGAAGATCGGCCGAACGTGGATGCCGCGATTGCCGCTTCATTGGTGGAGGAACAGAATTACGAGATCGCGTTCCGCTTCCATCGCCCGAATGGCGAAGTCCGCTGGGTCCAGGCACAGGGGCGTCCCCTGTTCGACAATTCACAACATGTATCCCGGGCAACGGGAGTTGTGCGCGACATCACCGCTCAGAAGGAGGCCGACGAGCGGCTACGCGAGAGCGAGCGGCAGTTTCGGACGCTTGCCGACAGCATTCCGACGCTATGCTGGGTCGCCCATGCCGACGGGTCGATCTACTGGTACAACTCGCGTTGGTACGAATATACCGGTACCACCGAAGCTTCGATGCAGGGGTGGGGTTGGCAATCGGTCCACGACCCCGAGATCCTTCCCACGGTTGTTGAGCGATGGAGTCATTCGATCGCGACGGGCGAGCCCTTCGAGATGGTCTTTCCCATCAAGAGCGCGTCCGGAACCTATTCGCCGTTTCTCACCCGGGTCGTTCCGGTCAGAAGTTCCGATGGCACGGTCGTAGGCTGGTTCGGGACCAATACCGACATCACCGTCCAGCAGGAGGCCGAAAAGGCCCTTCGCAACATTGCGGACGATCTGGAACGCCGGGTCGAAGAGCGAACCCGCAAACAGCTGGAGACGGCGGCGCAATTGCACGAGGCGCAGAAGATCGAGACCATCGGCCAGTTGACGGGCGGCATCGCGCACGACTTTAACAATCTTCTCACGCCCGTCATCGGTACGCTTGACCTGTTGTCGCGGCGGGAGAATGACGAGAGAACACAACGCCTGATTGCCGGGGCGCAGGAGGCATCCGAGCGGTCCCGCACCCTGATCTCGCGTCTGTTGTCCTTCGCACGCCGCCAGAAGCTCGAGGCGCGCCCGGTCGACGTCGGCAAACTCGTCGAGGGAATGGTCGATCTAATTCAACGCTCACTTGGACCGCGTGTTGAAATCGACCTGAAACTGGAGCCCGACGTTCCTTTCGCGATGGTCGATCCGAACCAGCTCGAGCTCGCCTTGCTCAATCTGGCCGTGAACGCGCGCGATGCGATGACGGACGGCGGTACGCTTACGATCGCCGTCATGGTCGATCCCGCGGACCCGGGGCTCGTTGCCCTGTCGGTCAAGGATGATGGGTCGGGTATGGACGATGAGACGGTGGCGCGCGCGATCGAGCCCTTCTATTCGACGAAGGAGACGGGAAAGGGCACCGGGCTGGGTCTCTCGATGGTGCACGGACTCGCCGCGCAGTCGGGAGGTCGACTGGATATCGCGAGCGAAGTCGGTGTGGGGACCACCGTAACGTTGCATTTTCCGTCGGCGCCCGACGATGCGATCGACGAGCCCGTCGCTGCGGGGGTCGTCGCCGAACGTATTCTCCCACGACGCATTCTTCTCGTCGACGACAATGACCTGGTCCGTCGGTCTACTGCCGAGCTCCTGCGTGCAGAAGAACATGATGTTGCCGAGGCCGATTCCGGCGAAAAGGGATTGCGGATGCTCGACGCGCACGATTTCGACGTCGTCATCTCCGATTACCTCATGCCGGGAATGACCGGGGAAGAGTTTCTGGAGCGCGCCAAATCCAAAAATGCAGATTTGGTTCTCTTGCTCATCTCCGGATACGCGGAGGGAATCAGAAACTCCGAATTCGCGCTGCTCTCAAAACCATTCCGACCCGATGAACTGAATTCAGCTCTCCGCGCTGTTACTCTCAGGAGCACAAGCGCTTGTGGGCTGAGGTAGGGCACAAAAGGCGAAAGGGATGGACAATTTTGTCCGGCCCGGGCGCTGCGTGCAGCAAAAAAGGGAAGCACGGGTCGCTCGTCGAGTGACAGCTATCGGCCCAGAAGCGGTGGGTCGGCTGCGGACTTTCTCCAATTCTCCGAGGACGTCCTGAACCGACGTCATTGCAGGTTGCAACCTGGTGAGCAGGACCTGCCCGGCTTCAGTCGGAGCGAGCGAACGGGTGGTGCGGTTGAGCAGGCGGATGTCGAGACGCGTCTCGAGACTTCGCATCGCATGGCTCAAGGCAGAAGGAGATACGCCTAGCCGTTTGGCAGCCGCAGCGAAGCTTCCCGCATCGACGATCTCCGCGAACACCGCCAGCCCCGACCATACGTCACGGTCCACTCGTGAAAATCCCTCAGCAACCCATTCTTCTTTCATGCCCTTATCAATCGATGTGCTTCTCTCCAAATCTATCCCGAAACATTCGGAGACAGAATATGAACCTCGCCACCCTTCGCCCGCTCGGATCGTCCGGGCTGCTCGTCAGCCCCCTCGCCCTCGGTACGATGACTTTTGGCACACCGCGCTGGGGCATGGACGAGGCGGCAAGCAGGGCGGTCTTCGATCGCTACGTCGAACTGGGCGGCAATTTCGTCGATACGGCCGATGTCTACTCCGGTGGCAAGTCGGAAGAGATGGTCGGCAAGTTCGTGGCCGAAGCCGCTCTGCGAGAGCGGATGGTTCTTGCAACCAAATCTGGTTTCAACACTGGCAACGGGTCGCACGAAGGCGGTCAGGGCAGGCGCCATCTCGAAGCCGCGGTCAATCGCTCGCTCAAGCGGATGCAGACCGACTATATCGATCTCTACTGGATCCACATCTGGGATGGCATCACCCCGGCTCTCGAACTGCTGCAGACGATGAGCGGCCTCATCGCCCAAGGCAAGATCCGCTATTGGGGCCTGTCGAACAGCCCGGCCTGGTTCGTGGCGCAGCTCGGCACCCTGGCACGCGTGCATGGCCTGCCTGCTCCGATCGGGCTGCAATACTTCTATTCGCTCGTGGAGCGCGGGGTGGAGGACGAGCACGTGCCTATGGCGCGGGAACTCGGAATGGGTCTCGTTCCATGGAGCCCGCTTGCCTACGGGCTACTCACCGGCAAGTATGATCGGGCGACGGTCGAGGCGGAGCCGTCGCGCTCGGGAGGCGTTCCGAACAGCGGCGGCGAAGCCGGCGGCAGACCGGAGAACGACAAGCGTCTCGACGGCGACAATCCCTTTGGCGACCAACTGTTCACCGATCGCAACTGGCGCATCGTAGACGCCGTGAAGAAAGTCGCCGCGGACATGGGCGAAACCCCAGCACGTGTGGCGCTCGCTTGGGTCGCCGGGCGTCCCTGCGTCGCGTCCACATTGATGGGAGTAAGCCGCGTGGATCGGGTGAACGATAACGTCGGGGCGCTGGGCCTGTCTTTGCCTTCGGAAGCGACATCTGCTCTTGATTCCGCCAGCGATGAAGGTGGCAGGTTCCTTTATGGGCTGTTCCAACCGCCAGCGCGCAACCAGATGGTGTTCGGGGGAGCCAACGTGGTCGCCCGCACCTACGACACTATCCGATGACAAGGTTAAAGAGTGAAGGCGTTAGTCTGACTACGCCCGTTCGATTATTCAAAGCGGACAATGTTGTGCGTCGCAATCCTCTTCGGTCAGGGTTTGGCATCAGCGATACTCGACGTGAATATTCGGCTCCAGGTCGAATAGGAATTCACGCGCTTGGAAGAGTTCGCCTGGTGCTCGCGCACCCGAGTTGATCCTGATTTGACCGCGCAGGATTCGCTCGCAAGCGCTCACCACCAACGGTGCCGTCACAGCATAGATATCCCGACCTTCGGCTTTTACATGCCTTCGTACCCCGGAACCGTCAGTAACTGAAACACACAAAGCGAAGTTCTGCGCCGAGCGGCCCCCGTCGCCGTCCTTATGTGGTGCCGGCGCATCGGGGTTCTTGAGATCGTCCAGCGGCGCCTCGTTCATGTAGCTCACGATCGATTGTGCACGGATATGCCGGTGGATCAGCACAATCTCGGAAAGCTGCACCGGCGTGACGTGCTGGACGCCGAAGTCGCCGCCAAAGTCCCATTTTTGGTGCAACCCAGAAGGTGCGACTTCCGTCAGGCTGCCGTCCGCGACATGGACGCGCGGAAAGATGTTGCGCGCACCGGTCAGCCGCGTGCCTTTTGTCGGATGCCAATGATCGAGTGCGACGCCGATTTCGACTGAACGGACGGAGCGTACTTGTTGCGCGATCGTGCTGGCCATGAGGTCGGCAAGGCCACCGAAGAAGCCCATTGCCGGCACGACGACGACGCCAGCGCGCGTAGCCGGGCCGTCGAGTGTGTCGAGCACAGCTTTCGTTGTGTGCTGCTCGGCTGTCACGTCAAGGTACGGAATGCCGGCCCGTACAGCCGCTTGGGCAGCGGGAAGAGCGGTGTCGAAGAACGGGCCAGCGCAGTTGATCACCGCGTCCGCATCCGAGCAAATCGCATCGAGCGAACGCGCATCCGAGAAGTCCACCGGCTGGCATCGAAGGGCACGATGGCGCGCGCTATTGAGGTTGCCGTCGCGCGTTGCGGCAAGAACATCGAACCCCCGCCGGTCGAGCTCGTCGATCACGAAATGAGCGGTATGCCCATTTGCGCCTAGCACCGCCACTCTCGCCAATTCTTTTACTCCGCTACCGATCGGTATCGCAGTGCTAGTTGACACCGATCGGTAGCGTCGTCAACATCAATCGATGATCCCGTATCTCTCATGAGCGGCGTCGCTGCCCACACATCCTTCACAAAGCCGCGCGACAGAGCTTTGGCAGTGGCTTCGCAGCTCTTCTACGCACACGGTGTGCGGGCGGTTGGCATGGACATGATCGTCGAGCGCTCGGGTATCGCCAAGACGACCATCTATCGCCATTTTCCGACGAAGGACGATCTGATTGCAGCCTTTCTCGAACGAGAAGATGCAGAGTTCTGGACGCAGTGGGACGCGGTTGTCGACGAAGTCGCGGGGCCGCGATCAAATCTCGACGCGTTGTGCGAATGGATCGCACAGCGCGTAGCTCGCGATGGCTACCGTGGTTGCCCGCAGATCAACGTGGCCGCCGAGTTCGCTGACGCGGGCCACCCAGCCCGGATCGTCGCACGAAAACACAAAAAGATGATGCATGAGCGTCTGACCGGGGTCTGCAAGCGCCTTGGGTTGGATGATCCGAATACGGTCGCGCTGCAGATTGGACTGGTATTGGACGGCGCTTTCTCGAGCGATGGGAGGCTCGCGCGCGTCGATGGCGAGACCATCCTGCGGAGTGCTGTTCGCAAACTGGTGGCGAACTAGGACGCTCCGTTTTTAAAGCTATGTGGGACTTACTCGGGTCGGCGATCGGGTGGGAAACCAAATGGCTCCTTTCGGCCAGCGCTACACCACAAGCGCCTGACCGGAATCGGCCTAGCCGCAGCCGGATGTGCGAGACAAATCTGCTGATACTTGAACCGCCGTTTCGAAACTGACAGCGCCTGATACAATAAAAGTGCCGGATTAATCGCTTGCCAGGATGGAGCGTCGTCGCCCGAAGAAGTTACGCGGATCCGCAAAGTCTACATTGACGACAGCGCGAAGGGCGTGGCAATCGGCCAGCGGATCGCACGCCGTGTAAACCGAAACTGTAACCCAGCATGCTCGCGACGAGCGGACAGCGGACAATTCGGCGGACAAGCGCTATCCGGGCGGGTGTAGCTCAATGGTAGAGCAGGAGCTTCCCAAGCTTAAGACGAGGGTTCGATTCCCTTCACCCGCTCCAACTTTTTCAGACGGTTTCTTCGGACGCTTTGGCCGCCCTCATTCTGAATGCCGATCGCCGCGGTCTGCATGAACCTCCTTCCCGGCGCGAAACGATGTGAACGTCTTGCCGCGCCGGACCGTTGATCCCGCCAAAGGGAGAAACATCATGCAAGACCAGGAAATCAGAGATTTCGAACATAGCCTGTGGGTAGGCGACGCCGCCAACTACGAAGCGAAGATGGACAGCGAGAATGTCGTGATCGTCGTACCGTCCGAACCGTTCATCATGAACGGAACACAGGCCATCGACGCGGTCGAGAGCACGCCGCGCTGGGCAGAGGCGGAGCTCACGGATCTCACTATCGCGCGGCCCGAACACGGGATGATCGTCATCGCCTATCATGCGAAGGCGCGCCGCGATGGCGACGATGCCGATTACGAGGCGTGGTGCACGTCGACCTATCGACGTCTGGACGATGAGGAATGGCGTGTGGTGCAGCACAGCCAGATGGTGCCGCCCGCCGCCTGATCGCGATCAGCCCGTGGTGCGCGGCTCACTCGTCGCGCTCGATGCCCCGGGCACATCCTCGGCGCTGTCGTCATCGAGTTCCGCTCCCTCGGCGCTCGCGCGGCGCTGCCGCGTTTCGGCGGCACGGCGTTCGGCGATCTGCGCAGGGTTGCCGATGACAATCTCGACGCGCCGGTTGCGCGCCTGCCCCGCTTCGTCGTCGCCGCCGTCGAGCATGAGGTTCGGCGCCACGGGATTATGCTCGCCGAGCGCGACGATGGTCATGCGATCGGGATCGACGCCCAGCTCCTCGAGATAGTCGGCCACGACCTCTGCGCGCTCGCGGCTGGCACGCTCGTTCGCCTCGTCGGAGCCGATTGAATCCGAATGGCCGAACAGCGTGATGGGCTCGTCGCCTTCCACACGTTCGCGACCCATGAAGGCCTCGATCGCCTGCACGGCTTCGGCCCCCAGTGTCTCGCCGTCACCGAAGCCTACGGTCAGTTCCATCGGCACGTCGAGATCGTCTTCGATCCCCACCTCCGTGCGAACGTCCTCACGGATGATCGACTGGGGCGGGCCATCGGGCGCTGCCGCGGGATCTTCCTCGGGGCTGACAGCGTCGCCCGGTCCGCCGTCACAGGCCGCCAGGGCCAGCAGCACTATCGCGATGGAAAGGGGTTTCAGCTCGGCTCGCATCGGTCAGCTCTCCTCGATTTCATCGCCCGGATCGCGCATTCCCGCTTCGGCGCCGTCCTCGTCGGCATCGGGCAGGATGATCTCGCGCGGGTTCCGGGTTCCCGGCGGAACATAGATCACGATCGTGTCTCCCGGCCGCCCCTCGGGCCGCGTCGCATGCGTGAAGAAGCGCAGGCGCCCGTCCTCGCGAAGAACGAACAGCGGCTCGGCCTCCTCGGGAAGCGCCCCGCGCATCATTTCGTTGTCGAGCCGCAGGGTCAGTTCGATCGGCATCATCACCCAGCCGCGCGAGACATGATCGGCCACGTCCTCGACCCCGTGGCCGGTATGGAACAGGGCGCGGCCACGCAGGCTCATCGGCAGGGCATGAGGATCGTCGCCCGCCGCATCGCCCAGCTGATAGACCGCATCCGATCCGATCTCAGGTGCGAACTCGGAGCAGACGAGCGCGTTGTAGGCCTCGTTCGCGGTCGTCGCGACGAGCACCTGAAACTGATTGAAGTCCAGCTCTTCCTCGGTTGCCTCGGCAAGGATTTCGCCGTGGAAAGTCGGCAATTTCTCCGCGCGGGCTGAGCCCAGCCGCTGCCAGCTGGTGTCGGCGATCATGACGGGCACATCGAGATCGCGCAAAGTCTTGGCTAGTTGTAGCGAAAACGGCGTGGTTCCGACGATCAGAACGCCGTTGCTCTCGGGCCCGTTGAGGTTGAGCAACCGGGCCAGCGGTTTGGCGGTGAACCCGTGCGCCACGATCGTGGCCGCCACCACCGCGAAGCTCAACGTCACCAGCAAGGTCCCATCGCCATAGCCGATTTCATCGAGCCGGAGGGCGAACAGCCCCGCGATCGCCACCGCAACGATACCCCGCGGCGCAATCCACGCGATATAGAGCCGCTCCTTCCAAGGAACCTGCGAGAACAAGAGGCTGATGAGCACCGTCAGCGGCCGGACGAGGAACAAGAGCGCGAGAAGGAACAGGACGAAGCGGCCCTCGAACTGCGCGATATCCTCTCCTGACAGACTGGCCGATAGCAGCACGAAGACCCCGGAAACGAGGATGATCGTGATATTCTCTTTGAACGGCAGATAGGTTCGCGCGCTCGACAGATGCGAGTTGGCCAGCACGATGCCCATGACGGTCACGGCGAGCAGACCCGTTTCCTGCTGAACCCAGTTGGACAGTACGAAGGTCGCCAAGACGATGACGAACAGCACCGGTGCCTTGAGGAATTCGGGAACCAGTCCACGCGGGAAGGTATAGGCGACCGCCTTGGCCGCGCCATAGCCGACAGCGCCCGCCGCCGCCGTCGCGACGGCCAGCCCGATGATATTGTCGAGAAACCCCTGCCCCTGCTGCTGCTGGAGGAGAAACTCGTAGGTCACGACCGCCAGCAACGCGCCGATCGGGTCGTTGACGATCCCCTCCCATTTGAGGATCGCCCGCGGCCGCTGAGCCAGATTGGTCTGCCGTAGCAGCGGAATGATCACCGTCGGCCCGGTCACCACGAGGATACCCGCGAACAGGATCGCCACCGGCCAGACGAGACCCGCAATATAATACAGCGCAAGGCTTCCGAGACCCCAGCCGACCGGTACCCCGATCAGCGTCAGCCTCGGCACTGCGCCGCCCGTCTTGTTGAGTTCGTTGAAGCGAAGGCTCAACCCGCCTTCGAACAGGATGATCGCCACCGCCAGGTTGACTGCCGGTTCGACAAGATCGCCGAACTGCTCTTCGGGACGCACCAGTCCAAAGACCGGGCCGAGCAGCACCCCCGCGACCAGCATGAGCGCGATCGCCGGGAGACCCGTCCGCCACGCCACCCATTGCGCTCCGATCCCGGCCAGCCCGATCATCGCGATCGCGATCACCGTGCTGTTGTCGCCGGCAGCCAGAAGGAGGGGAAGGAAATCAGCCATTCCCGAGGAGCGATAGGCAGCACGTGGACGTTGCGCAACCGTGCACTATCCCGTCACCCCCGATGGCCGCTATTTCCTCGCGCGTGGCCGACTATGGCGAACGAGCGACCCTTCCCTGTCGGACGAGCGGCGCGAGCAACTGGTCAAGGACCTGATGACGGCGCGTTCCGCAAAGGGTCGGGCAATGCGCGCGGGCGATGACGATGCACGAGAAAAAGCCCGCCAACAGATCGACGCCGCGAAGCACGCGCTCGGTGAACGCGGGAAGCCGTGGTGGACCGACGGCGCCCCCGACTTCAATCGCAAGATGGCAAGGAACACGCCCTATGCGGACTGGGCGAGCGGTCAGAGCCCGCCGGGCACCGGTTCGTAACCCGCCGCCCGCAACGCCTCGGTCAGGTCGCGCGCGCACTCGTTCGCCTTCACTTCCTCGTCGGAACGCATAACGAAATTCGACCCGTACTTGCCGTCCTTGAAAAAGGGATAGCTGCCGAGCGCGATATCGCGATGCCGGGTCAGCAAGTCGCGGAGCAGATCGGCCACCTCGCTCTCGGGCGAATAGGCCCCGACGGTCACGCTGACGAGCGGCCTGCCCCCCTCCAGTTCCCCCGTCAGTCCCTCCAGCATACCGGCGGTAATGTGAGGAATTCCCGCCATTACGAACAGGTTGCCGATGCGAATGCCGGGCGCCCCCGAAACGGGATTTGGGATGAGGTCCGCGCCCTCGGGCACCCGCGCCATGTTCATCCGGGCCGGCGTCGGCTCCTTCCCGATCTTGGCATAGTAGGCCTTCAGCATCGCCTCGGCCTCGGGGTGGATCACGACGGGGACTTCCAACGCCGCGGCTACGGCGTCGACCGTGACATCGTCGTGCGTCGGACCGATCCCACCCGTCGTGAACAGATAGTCGTGTCGAACGCGAAGCGTGTTGACCGCCTCCACGATCGCCTCTTCGATATCGGCCACCACGCGGACCTCAGCCAGCCGGATGCCTTGCACATTGAGCCACTGCGCGATCTGCGCGATATTCTTGTCCTGCGTCCGCCCCGACAGGATCTCGTCCCCGATGACGACCAGCGCGGCGGTATAGATCTTGGTCATGGCGCCCTTCATGCGCCCCCCGTCCGCGCCCCACAAGGCCCGGACATTGGCCGTCTCGCATTCCGCGCCGTGATCGTCTATATCGCGGTTCATGACCGAATATGTCCAAGTGGGTCCCGAGGACCGCGTCGAGCCCAAGTCGGGCGTCATCAAGCTTCACGGCGAGGAAGGTTTTGCGGGCATGCGCGCCGCGGGGCGCCTCGCCGCGACCATCCTCGATACGCTCGCGAAGCATGTCGCTCCGGGCGTGACGACCGACCAGCTCGACCGTATCGTCTTCGACATGACCCTGGAGGCTGGCGCAGTGCCGGCCACTCTCGGTTATCGCGGCTATACGAAGAGCTGCTGCACCTCGATCAACCATGTCGTTTGTCACGGCATTCCGGGCGACAAGGCACTGAAGGATGGCGACATCGTCAACATCGACGTGACGCCGATCCTCGATGGCTGGCACGGCGACACGAGCCGTATGTATTTCGTCGGCGAGCCCAATGTGAAAGCCAAGCGTCTCGTCGAGGTCACCCACGAATGCCTCATGCTGGGCCTCGAACAGGCGCGGCCCGGCAAGCGGCTGGGCGACATCAGCCATGCGATCCAGAGCCATGCGGAATCGCATCGCTACGGAGTCGTTCGCGATTTCTGCGGCCATGGACTGGGCCGCCTCTTTCACGACAGTCCTGAAGTCGTCCACGCCGGCCGCCCAGGCACCGGTCCGGAACTCAAGCCCGGCATGTTCTTCACCGTCGAACCGATGATCAACATCGGTCGCGCTGACGTCAAACTGCTGCGCGACGGCTGGACCGCCGTGACCCGCGATCGCTCCCTGTCCGCGCAGTTCGAACATTCCATCGGCATTACCGAAGACGGCTGCGAAATCTTTACCAAATCCCCACTCGGTCTCGATAAGCCTCCCTACGACGCCTGACGCGTCGTCGAAGAGGGGGGCAGACGTGGTGGAGGACGAGCGCTTCGCGCCGGATCGGGAGAACCGGCCGCCGCCCCTGATCGCATGGGCGGCGCTGCTCGTTTTCATCAGCCTGCCGGCGTTTCAATATGCCCTTGGCGACTGGTTCTATCGCGACGGCCTGTTGCTCGATGGCGGGGGGACTTGGTTCGGTCGCGACTTCACCAACCTCTATCTCGGCGGTCGTCTCGTGCTCGACGATGTCGCGATCTACGATGTCTCCGTCTATCAGCGCGAACTGAAGGAACTGGGGATTGTCGCGGGTCAGAACAGTTCCTACCCGCCGACCGTCTACCTGCTCGGCGCGCCTCTGTCGCAACTCGATTATTTCCTCGCTCTGGGGCTGTGGCACGTGGGCGGTGCGCTGCTCTTCGTACTGGCCGCGCGGCGTCACATCACCTTTCCCTGGCCCTGGCTCTTCCTGTTCCCCGCGATGGTCTCGATCCCCAACGGCCAGTATGGGCTCTACACTGCGGGACTGTGGATGCTCGCCTTCGCTGGTTCCGGCGTGGCGGCGGGATTGCTGACCATCAAGCCCCATGTCGGCATCCTCCTCGCACTCGCGATGGCGGTCCAGCAACGGTGGCGCATGATCCTCGTCGCTTGCGCGGTCGCTCTCGGATTGCTCGTCGTCGCCGAACTGGCGTTCGGTCTCACTCAGGCGTTCCTGACCGACGGTTTGTGGATGCAGTCGCGCATCCTTCTGACCGACAGCGAGCAGCAATATTTCGGCTCGATGACGTCGGCCTACGTCTGGTTTCGCGGCACGCCCTTCGCTTGGCCCGCCCAGATCGCATTCTCGATCGCCGCGCTGGTACTGATCGCACCGTTGGTGAAGCTGCCGTTCAAGGTGCTCGTCTTTCCGTTGGCGACGGCGACGTTCCTGATCCTGCCCTATGCCTTCGCATACGACATGGCAGTCGTGTTGCTGGGCATTGCCAGCCTCGTGTGGCGAGACTGGGGTCGGCTGACAATCGTCGAACGGGTTCTGGTCGTCGCGGCCGCACTCGCCATCGCGAAAGTCGTCGCCGTACCCGTCGCGCTGCTGGCGATTTTGCTGCTTCAGCGACGCATCGCCCTTGCCGAACAGGCACAAAATGCCGACAACACACGCCATGAAGAAGATCGAAACCATCATCAAACCCTTCAAGCTGGATGACGTGAAGGATGCGCTGACCGATGTGGGCGTCAGCGGCATGACCGTGAGTGAGGTGAAGGGCTTCGGGCGCCAAAAGGGTCATACCGAACTCTATCGCGGCGCCGAATATGTCGTCGATTTCCTGCCCAAGCTGAAGATCGAGGTGGTGGTCGTCGAGGACCAGCTCGAGAGGACCATCGAAGCGATCGAGAATGCCGCCCGAACCGGCCGCATCGGCGATGGCAAGATCTTCGTCACGCCCGTCGAACAGGCCGTCCGCATCCGCACGGGCGACCGCGATATGGACGCGCTTTGAAAGTCGCGACGTTTGACCGCGGGCTTGACCCCGGACCCGCCTTCCTTCTTGAACAACGATCCTAACGACAGGCAGTGGCCGGACTTTTTCCGGCAGGACGATTGGCACCGATGACCGACGACGATCGCGACCCCCGCCTGGCCTCCATGCCACCTGAAGAGTTGCGCCGCATCATGCGCGCGCTTGGCTATCGTACCCAGTCCGATCTTGCTGGCGCGATCGGGGTTTCCCGTTCTTCCGTCAGCCTGTGGCTCGATGGAAAGGTCGGCGTACCCCGCCCGGTCGCGATGCTGCTGCGAATGCTGCTCTCTGCGCAACGCCGCGCACACTGAGCCTAGAACGCGCGCGTGACGCCCGAACTGATGCGCAGATAATCGTATGTCTCGCTGTCGGTGATCGGCTGGTTGGAATAAACGAGATCGCCGGTGACCGACCATCCTTCGCCATATTGCGGACTGATCATACGCAGGTTGAGGAGGCGTGCCGATCGCCAGTCGCTGTCGCTGTCCCGCTGGGCGCCCCACCCCGCCGCCGCCAGATATTGCCATCCCGCTGAGAAACGACGCATCTGCAGCACCGGAATGGCTTCGACAAACCACTCGGGCGAATAATAATCGAGCGCGCGCGGCTCGCTGTTGCCGAAGTAACGCGTCCGCAACTGAGCACTCAGGCCCCAGTCGGACTTCACGACCTGGATGAAGTTCGCGCGCAGGTGATGGCGAAGATTCTCGTCCTCGAAATCCTGCAGTCCCGCGAGCAGGGTAACCTGCGTCGTCTGCTCCTCGTTGAACGGAAGGTCGATCGCCGCGCCGCCGAACGTGGTGTAGCGTTCCAGCGCGATCCCGAGCGGGGTCTCGAGCCGATCGCGCTCGACGAATGCCTCGACCCGCACCGGATCGCGGTTGTGAACGGCGATCGCGCCGATGGCGGTGCGACCGTCGGTCCCGGCCTCGGCGCGGAACTGCCAGTCGCCGATCGGCTTGGCGACCCGCAGATAGAAACGCTCGTCCGTATCGCCGTCGAGGCCTTCGGGACGATAGTCGGCGCGCTCGACGCGGACACCGACATAATCGTCGGGGCTGGTATAGAGCGCATCGATATTGAGGCCGATGCGCACCACTGTCGTTTCGTCGGCGTCGGTCGAATAGATCACGCTGGCGCCGACGGCATGGTCGGGACCATCCTGGTCATCTTGTGCGAGAGCGGTGCCGGGTGCGGCGATCAGACAGGCGCTCAGGCCCGCCAGGCGAAGACCGAAGGTCATTTGGTACCCCATTTTTTCTGACGTCCGACAAGCTCGGAGACATAACCCCAGAGCGAGACCGGCTGCATGATGAAGGCGTAGAACAGGATATAGCCGAACAGCGCGCCGAAATTGCGACGCACCTTCAAACCTTGTTCGCGGAACATCCGGTTCTGAATGCGGAAGATGACGATATTCCAGAAGGCGGCGAGTGGCAGCGTCAGAAGCGTCATCGGCCCGGCGATGAAATAATAGCCGAACAGCGCCAGGATCACGCCCGGAATGAAAACGAACGTGAAGATGAGATCCATCGGGAGGAACAGCAGGTTCCACCAGATGAACATCGTCCGCAGGCGCGGCTTGAACAGCAGACTGCCGTGATATTTGAACGCTTCCACCAGTCCGCGAGCCCATCGGCGACGCTGATTGGCGAACTGACGGAAGGACGTGGGCGTGTTGGTGAAGGCCACCGCATCCTCGGCGTATCCGGTACGCCATCCCTTCTTGAGCAGCGCCCAGCTCAGGACGATGTCTTCACCCACTGTCTCGGGCCAGCCGCCGACCTCCAGCAGTGCATCGCGATAGTAGATCGAGAAGGCGCCCTGCGCGACGAGCGTGCCATGATACATCGACTGCATCCGCTTTACCGCCGCGATCCCGTGGAAATAGTCCCATTCCTGCAAGCCGGCCATCGCGGTCTCCCGCGAATTCCCGACAAGGATGGCCCCCGCGACAGCGATCGTATTGTCGGGATCGGCCATCAACCGTTCGACCAACTTGGTCAGACTGTCGGGACGAAGAAGCGTGTCGGCATCGATCGTCACGATCAGGTCGTGCTTCGCTTCCTTCAGCCCTTCGTTGAGGACAGCAGCCTTGCCGCGATTCTGTTCGTAGTTGCAGATCCTGACCGCCGCGTTGCCGGGGAAGTCGATCCGGTCTCGGGCCGCGCTCGCAACATTGGCGGTGTCGTCCTTCGAACCGTCGTTGAGGATCAAAACTTCGACGGGGCCGGGATAGCGCTCACGCGCGATCGATTCCATCGTCGTCGCGATCGTCCCTTCTTCATTATAGGCGGCCACGAGGATCGATACGCCGGGATAGGTCGTGAGAGGATAGCGCTGCGGCCGGCGATCCATCAGCAGAGACGTGATCAGGAAGGCGTTCATGAAGCCTGGCGCAAAAGCGACCAGCGTCAGGATCGCGATCGACACGGGCCATGTCACATAGCTTGCCAGATCGGTCATCCACGGAATGGACACCCAGATCGAGAAGACCATCCACGCCAGTCCAACTACCAACGCGAAAAGATATTTCGCCGGCACCGGAACGTAAAAACGGCGCTTCTCGCGATAGGGAATCTGCCCGGAATCCTCGTCGCCTTCCCGATCTCCCGGGCGCGCGACGACGAGATCGCCTGCGACCTCGGGCGTCGTCAGCACGTATGATCGCGTGCGGGTGGCATTGGACATGGGAGATTCTCCGAGCATCGTTTGCCGGCCATTAATTCATAACATTTTACGAGCAAACAGAATTATTTAGTTAAGAGTCTCTTAACTATCTCCCTTGACCGTTTGCCCATGGATATCGGGCAGTTTGCGTGGATTCCTCGTTCAGGAGACGCGCATGTCACGCTTGCTTTCCGACGCCGCCGACTGGGCGCTGGTCGCATCCTTTTTCGGCGCGCAAGTGCTGGTTGCGACGACGGACTGGAGCGAGTTTCTCGCTGTCTGAGGTCGTGGCTGAATACACCGGCGTGAAATATTGACCGCGCGGGCCATCGCGCTTGTCGGAACCTGCCCCGCGTCCGAAACATCTTGCCCATGAACGGCGAGTCCCGCTCGTCGGCAGGCATTCAATAGCGAAGGGCAGCACGGAAAATGGCGAAAGCGAAAGACATCCTCAAGCGCATCGACGATGAGGAAATCGAATATGTGGAGCTGCGCTTCACCGACCCCAAGGGAAAATGGCAGCATCTCTCGATGGTCGCCGAGGCGCTCGACGAGGACATGCTCGACGACGGCTTTATGTTCGATGGGTCGTCGATCGCCGGCTGGAAGGCAATCAACGAAAGCGACATGATCCTGAAGCCCGACTTCGACGCGGTCTATGTCGACCCGTTCATGGCGGTGCCGACCCTGGTCATCTTCTGCAACATCGTCGATCCGGGATCGGGCGAACTCTATGCGCGTGACCCCAGGTCGACCGCAACGCGCGCCGAGAACTACCTCAAGACGACCGGTATCGGCGACACGATCTACGTCGGCCCCGAAGCCGAGTTTTTCATGTTCGACGACGTGCGTTTCCATAACGGCTATGCAGGCAACGGTTACCAGCTCGACGACGTCGAACTGCCGTCCAACTCGAACACGACCTACGACGGCGGAAACATGGCGCACCGTCCGCGCGAAAAGGGTGGCTACTTCCCCGTCGCGCCGGTCGACAGCGCCAGCGACATTCGCGGCGAAATGGTTTCGACCATGCTCGAAATGGGCCTCCCCTGCGACAAGCATCACCACGAAGTCGCGCCGGCACAGCACGAACTGGGTCTTACGTTCGGCAACCTTCTGGAAACCGCCGACCGGATGCAGATCTACAAGTATGTCGTGCACATGGTCGCGCACGCCTACGGCAAGTCGGCAACCTTCATGCCCAAGCCCATCGCCAAGGACAACGGCAGCGGGATGCACGTGCATATGTCGATCTGGAAGGACGGCAATCCGCTGTTTGCGGGCGACGGCTACGCTGGGCTCAGCGACACCGCGCTCTACTTTATCGGCGGCGTGGTGAAGCACGCACGCGCGCTCAACGCCTTCACCAACCCCTCGACCAACAGCTACAAGCGCCTCGTCCCGGGGTTCGAAGCACCGGTGCTGCTGGCCTATTCCAGCCGTAACCGCTCGGCCTCATGCCGTATTCCCTATGGCACGGGCGAGAAATCGAAGCGCGTCGAATTCCGTTTCCCCGACGCGACGGCGAACCCCTATCTCGCTTATTCGGCGCTGCTGATGGCGGGTCTCGACGGGATCGAAAACCGCATTCATCCGGGCGAGCCCATGGACAAGAACCTCTACGATCTGCCGCCCGCCGAACTGGTCGACGTGCCGACCGTCTGCGGATCCCTTCGCGAGGCGCTCGTCGCACTCGACAAGGACCGCTCGTTCCTCACCAAGGGCGACGTGTTCACCGACGATCAGATCGACGCCTACATGGATTTGAAGTGGGACGAAGTGCTCAAGTGGGAAACCACGCCAAGCGCGATCGAGTTCGACATGTACTACAGCGCCTGATCGACCCCACACCTGTCACCACGAAGGCCGTGCCGACCGCGTCGGCGCGGCCTTTCGTTTGGCGCATGGACACTGCGCCCTTAACCCTTTTGCGGAATAGCTTCGCAACCATTCGGATTTAATTTCCCTTCTGCCGGCATGTGTCGGTAGGGGGAGAGCTGTTTTTGAAGGACGTCCGCGAACGATTGCGACTGGGCTCGCCCGAAGAACGCGCGGAGCCCGCCCTGCTGCGACCCTTCGACGCCAAGCGTCTTTCGGTGCGGGAGGAGGATTTGCGCTCCATCTCGATCCCGCGATCGCAGACCCGGTTCACCAACATGCGCGAGGACGAACGGCATCGCCTTCGGTCCGAACAGGCGGTCATTACGACGATCGATAACGAGCGCCGCATCGTCGATCTCGTCAACCTTTCGGGTGGCGGCGCGATGGTGGGCAGCGATTACGTGCCCGAAGATCTCGAGCCGATCATTCTCGACCTCGGCGACGGCGGCGAGATCGAGGCGGCCGTTCGCTGGGTGAAGCAGGGTCGCATCGGAATGGAATTCGCCGAGGAGACGCAGTTCGGCTGCGATGCCGCCACGCGGGATGCCCTTTTGCTCGACACCATTCGGCGCAGCTTCCCGGCCGCCAATCTCGACGGCATGGCGCACGGTCCGTCGGTCTTCTCTTCGAGACCGGAGATCGCAAACGAAGATCGGGCTCAACGCGGCGCACGGCGTCATCCGCTGATCTGGTTCGGCGCGGTGCATTACGATCACGACACCCATCCCGTGCGCTTGCGCAATATCTCCGCGGACGGCGCGCTGATCGAGGCAAAAGTCTATTTCCCGGTCGATGCCGGACTCCTGCTTGATCTCGATAATGCCGGAGAAATCTTCGCGCATGTCAGTTGGTCGCGGGGCGGACAGACGGGCCTGCGGTTCGAGATGCCGTTCAATATCTCCCGGCTCGCCGAGGCGCGTCCGCAATTGCGGAGCAACTGGTCGCGTCCCGACTACCTGTCACGGCATCAGGCTGAGAGCGGCGAGGCGTCGAAGGTGTCTCCCTGGGCCAGTCACTGGAACGCGCCCAGCCTCGAACATCTGCGCGAAGACCTCGAAGGTTATCTGAAATATTGAGCGGCGCCGGCGCGCAAAATTGGCCGGGCAGGATCAATAGTCCCGCTGATAGCGCGCATTGACCCCTGCCCGTCCGATCGAACTGATCTCGGCCAGCAGCGCCAGCCAGTTGGTGACCTGGAACTCGGCTTGCGTGGCGGTATATCCCTGTCCGTCGGTGATGACTTCCACATACAGCCGCCGCGTGATGTACTTACCCGCACCGATTGCCGTCCCCTGCCCCGTGGCGATGTCGGCGGGCAGGATCCGCAGTCGGTCGAGCCCGATGGCGGTCCGTACCGCATTGATGGGATCGAGCCCGCCCCCGCCGTCCTGAAGGCTGGCGACCGCGGCTCCAAGCTGGAGCAGTTCGGCCGCCGACAGGTTCGCGACCGACGTGCCGAACAGCAGTCGAGAAAGGATTTCGTCCTGGTCCGAAACGCCCGGGCTTGTGAAGCTGATCTGCGGTTCGAGCGCGCTACCGGTGACGCGGACCTGCGCGTCGATGCCTACCCCGTCGGCGACCGCCAGCACGTCGATCGTCGGGTTGGGTGGCGCATTGCCGTTGAAGTCGATGTCGCCGCGCTCGACGCGGAAGCGTCGACCCGCGAAATTATACTCGCCCCGCAGCAGGTCGGCGCTGCCGGTGATTTGCGGCTCGAGTGCACTGCCCGCGATCGACACATCGGTCGTCCACGTCGATTCGAGCCCCAGCCCCGTCACCGACAGCGGCCCGCCCGCCACATCGATGTCCAGTCTCCACGGCGAAATGCGCTCCTGCTCGATGATGAGGTCGGGATCGAGCCCGCGTTCGATCACCTCGATGCTAGCAACCTCGGCCACACGGCCTGCGCGGCCGAGTGCGTAGCGTCCCTCGTCGAGCTGGAGATTCCCGGAGATCAATCCCCCGTTCCCGCGCGAACTGATGCGAAGGGGCCCCGTCACGGTCGCCGCAATATCGTCGCGCGCAAGGAGCCGCGCGTTGGTGGCACGGATGCCGAGGTCGATACCGATTCCGCCCGGCAGGAAGGTGAAGTCCCCGCTTCCCGACAGACGGCCGTTTCCGGGCGTCGTGCCGGTCATGCTTTCCACGATCAGCCGCGATCCGCGGAACCTGCCGCGCGCGTCGAGATTGTTGACGACCGTGCCGGTCACCGGACTTTCTAGCTTGGCGCCATCCAGCCGAAGCACACCCGAAATTCGCGGACGCAGCAACGAACCTCGTGCATCCAGCGCCACGTCGAGCGGCCCGGTCAAATCGAACAGTTCGACATTCGACAGGCGCCACAGGGTCCCCGCCGGCCCGTCGTACCGGATCTGCGCGAACATCGGCGCGGCGAGCAGTGCGCTGGCGATATTGCCCGACGGTAGCGGCGCGAAACGGACCTGTCCGCGCCCGAGCGACTGTCCGTCGGTCTCCATCACCACCCGTGCGCCTGCCTGGTTCCCCTCGATTACCGCGTTCACCGCCATGTCGATCGGCTGCGAGGCCAGAAGCAGTCCCGATCGGCTGAGATCGCGAACCTGGAAACTTGCCCGCCCGTTGCGCGTGTCGGGATTGTAGGACGCCGTGCCGCTGACCGTGCCGGTAAGGCCGAGATCGGGCGAGATCAGGTCGGCCAGCCGCAAGGGCATTCCCGTCAGCGCGATGTCGATCGGCCCGCCACTGCCAGCCAGGCCGGATACGCGGGCCCGCCCACGGCCGTAGCGTAGGTCGACGTCGGACAGCAGCCAGCCATCCTCGGTCTGACGGAACACCGCCGGCTGGACCAGCGCCAAGCGCCGTCCCTGCAACATCCCTGCACCGGAAATCGAAATGCTGTCGGGCGTGAAATTCGCCTCGAGATCGAAATCGAACTCGCTCTGCCGGCTTCCGTCCAGCGATGCGGTGATGGTTCCGACCAAGTTCTCCAGCCGCCCGCTGCCGGTCACTCGGTCGAACGTGAGCCCGGCGATGGTCGCGCGGTCGAGTGCGAAATCGAAATCGGCGCTCAGCCCCGCCTCGCGCAGCAGGATCACGCCGTCGAGCGTGCCCGAACGGGCCGCGATGGCAGGCGGTCCGGGGAAGGCAGCATTGTCGAAAGTCAAATCGAGCGCGATTCGCTGACCCGCCTCGCCGGATCGAAGTCCGCGCGGAACGCTGAGGTCGATCGTGCCGCCGATCTCGCCGCCCGCGAGGTTCAGTGTCCCGTCGAACCCGCCCGGAACGATGGCGAGCCGTCCCGATCCGCTCGACCCCGCCACGGTCAGATCGGCGACGTCGATCGCCGCCTGCCCGCCGCCGCGCGGAAGCAGGATGTTGCCGTTCGACGTGAACGGACCGAACCGGCTGCCACCCTCAGCGACATAGGAGAAACCCGCCGCATTAGGCCGGAGTGCGATGGCCACGTCGTTGAGCCCCAATGCCTCGTTCGGACTGGCGAGCACCAGATCGACCGACGGTCGGGACAGCCGGCCGTCCATCGAAAGGGTAACCGGTCCATACCGTTCGTGGGTCCCGCTCGCCTCGAACCGGTAGGTGCCGTCGCGTCGCCTGAAACCCGATCCCGAAAGGTCGAGAAGCGGGCTTTCCAGCCGCGTTTTGCTGAACCGGATGATGCCATCGGCTCCGCGCGACAGCCGCGTCTCGATGACCGGCAGTCCGCCCAGCAATCCGGCAAAGAAACGATTGTCCAGCCGTCGCACCCGTGCGGTCGCATTGCCTTCGAACTGGACGCCGCCCGCGCCTGGCACGATGTTCAGGTCCGTCGTCACATCGACGATGCCCACGCCGGGAATGAGATATTGGGTGAGGTTGGCCGACAGGACGAAATCGATCGCACCGGATGAGAAGTCGATCGTCAGAACGCCGGTCCCCTCGGCCTTGTCCGACCGGAACCGCAAATTCTCGCTCACCAGTTCGCGATCGGACACGACCAGCGTCGTGTCCAGCGACAGGTTGCGCAGGATCGCCTCGAAATCGGCGCCCAGCCCGACCACGCGGCTCGCGCTGGCGGTCAACGGCACCCGGCGGGGAGAGCGCGACCATCGCCCGCTGCCGTCCGCTTCGAGATCGTAGAGGGTCAGTGCGTCGACATTCAGCACCGGGCTGTTGAACCGATAATCGTAATCGAAGGTCGAGAAGGCACCGTCGAGGTTCGCCACCACCCGCAGCCGCTCGCCACCCAGATCGGCCAGCAGCGCATCGGGGCGCCGCACGTCCATTCCCACGTCGAGATCGACGAAGCGATTGGTGCCGAGGTCGATGCCCCCACCAAGGACCGCCCGCAACGCCGCGCTGGTCAGCATGGCGTCCCCCGCCACGACATTGTCCTCGAAGGTCAGTGCGGCATCCACGACCACCCCGCCCTCGACGAGCCGCGCGACCGTTCCCGAAACCAGCGGCGAGGGATCCACCCGACCCTCCAGATTATAGGTACCGGCGTCGAGAAGGATCGAAAGGTCGATCGCCTCCACGTCTCCGATCGAACCTTGCGCGGTGCCATTCCACGCGGTCCAGCTGCCTTCGCCTTCGACGTCCAGACGGATCGCCTCGTCGAGCCCCGCCAGTTCTGTCAGCACCCCGTCGTCGGGCGACGCCAAAGCGAGATCGAGGTCGAAGCGATCATCGTCGGGCGCCGCGTCGAGGCTCAGTGCGATCCGGTCGCCGCCGGCGAGCGCGGCCTGCAATTCCACCAGCGCGCGGCCCGCTCGAAGCGTGACCTGCCCCTTCATCGCTCCTTCGCGGCGCGTACCCGTGACCGCTTCCTCGACCACGACCCGTTCGACGTTCAGCGCGCCGATATAGATGTCGATGTCGGGCAGGATGGGGTCGTCCGGATCGCTGTCGACAGGGCACAGATCGGGCACCCGCAACATCGTCAGCGTATCGATGGCGAGACGGTCGATATGGATGTCGCGGTACAGATAGGCGAGCGGCGACCAATCCATCTCGGCGCGGTCGATGGTCACGAAGGCGCCGTTCGGGTCCCGCACTTCGACGTTTCGCAGGACAACGGTATTGTAGATCGATCCCTCGATCCGCCCGATCCGAAACTCGGTGCAGTCCTCGTTCTCGAGGGCTGCGATGCGATCGGCGATGAAGCGATGCCCCGGTCCGCTGTCGAGCAGGAGAAGCCCCACCGCCACCAGTCCGATGAGGATTAGTAGCAGCGTCAGCAATTCTTTGCCCAGCCGTCGGCTCACCCGTTTGCCGAGCGACCTTTTCCTGGGAATCTCCTCGTCGTCGCGCGCCATCGTCAGAAAGCCTGCCCGAGCCCGACAACGACCGCCACCGGCCCGTCGCCTTCCCGCGGGTTCAACGGCGTGCCCACATCCACCCGGAGCGGTCCGAAGTTGCTGTGATAGCGAACGCCGATGCCGACCCCGACCTGCCAGTCGTCCTCGCCCGGGAAGGCATCGCTGCTGACGCGCCCGGCGTCGACGAAGGGCACCACCGCGAACTGCCCGAAGACTCGGTAGCGCGCTTCGAGCTGCACTTCGCTCACGCTCTTTCCGCCCACCGGGTCGCCGAATTCATCCCGCGGCCCCAGCTGCTGGAAGCCATATCCGCGAACCGAGCTGCCCCCGCCGGCATAGAGGCGCCGCGACGGCGCGATCTCGAGCAGGTCGGTGCCGGTGATCGTCCCGGTCTTCAGCTTGCCCGCCACCACCAGTTGGTCATTGATCGGCTGGTAGTAGGTTCCCTGGATCCACGACCGGACGTACTGATCGCGGTCGCCCTGAAAACTCACTTCGGGGCTGACGAAAGCCGAAACGGTAAAGCCCTCGGTCGGGTCGAGCAGGTCGTTCGACCGGTCCCATTCGCCGGTCAGGGGAAGCGCTCCGATGAAGTAGGTCAGGCGCTGCGGTTCGGGCAGCGGAATGGGTTCGCCATCCTCGTTCTCCAGCCGCGGTCGGCTGTCGACTTCGCGCGTCGCGATCAGCTCGACCCCAGCCCCCCAGGTCCATTCCTTCTGCCACAGGAAATCACTGACCCGTTCGACCCGGCCCGACAGCTGGATCGTCTCGGCTTCGTAAGCCTGTCGGTCGATGTTGGACGCGAGCGCGGTCATGCTCAGCCGCTGATCGCGCCGCAACCAGTTGGAACGGACCATCGAGGCACCGAGGAGCTGTTCCTGCGTACCGAGAATGCCACGAAGCGTGAGCGCGCCTTCGGGGTTCCAGAAATTGCGGTGCTGCCATTCGCCCTCGACGCGGAAGCCCTCGCCCGTGCCGAACCCGACCTCGGCGGCGATGGTCCGGGTCTGTGCGGGCTCGAGCCGTACCGCGACGTCGACCACCTCATTGCCCTCGCGCGGCTCCGTTTCGACCACGGCCGAACTCACCAGTCCCGTCTCGATCAGCGCGAGGCGAAGGTCGACGATCTCGTCGCGATTGTAGATCTCACCGGGTTCGAACCGCGCGATCCGTTGGACATGACGCGGAGGAAAGGGCGGATTGCCTTCGACCGTCAGCGTTCCGTAGCGCGCCACCGGACCGGTGGTGACCGGCTGAACGAGGGTGGCGGTCGCGGTAGTGTAGTCGATGATGACCTGCCGCTCGCCCAGCTGCGCCGTCGCGTATCCGCGCTGGCCCAGTTCGTTGGTCAGCGCGACCGTCCCCCCGATCACGTCGGCGGCGACCACCGCGTCGCCCTCGCCGATGCCATAGGCTTCGCGAAGTGCTGCCTCGTCACCGTCCTGCGCTGCCGACAGGCCCGGAAACTGCACGTCGGTAAAACGGAACTGCTGCCCCGGATCGACGGTGTAGCGGACCAGCAACGCCTCGCCCTGCGGCACATAGGAAAGGTCGATCGTGGCGGCATAGTAGCCGCGGCTGTCGAGAATGCTTTCCAGCAGCAAGAGATCGGTCTGCGCCCGCCGGTCGATCTGCGCCGCATTGTCCGCATCGCCGCTCGTCTCGAGCGTAGAGAGGATATCGAAGTCGGTCTCGATGCTCTCCGCTTCGTCGTCGGGCAGACCGACCAGTTCCCAGCGATAGTCGCGAATGTCGGCTTCGAGCAGCGCTTCCTCGTTCGCGCTCGCCTCGTCCTCTTCGGCCAGCAGATCCTCGAGCGGTTCGAATTCCGGATCGGCTTCCTCGCCGCGAATCTCGGGCCAGTCGAGATCGAGGCCGGGCAGCGGATCGAGGGGCGCGTCGGGGTCGATCTCTACCAATGGCGGGGGGAGAACGTCGCCCTCTGCGCCGGAATCCTGCGCCCAGGCGCGACCGGGCACCATCGCCGCGCCGGCGAGTAACATGGCCAAAACCCCCCGGCGGTACGAGACAGACATAGGCGCGCAACCTAGGCGGGCATTTTTCCGTCTCCAAGCAAATTGTTAGGCCGACCCCTGCGCTCCGCGTCTCCGCCGCAGGTCCAACCGTGCCTCAAGCGAGCGGCCTCAGTGACGCGTGGCGCCCTCGACGTTCGTTGCGAGCGCGGCGATCACCCGCTCGATCTGACGCCAATGGCAGAAAAGATGGACGTTCTCGTTGCGGCGCGAGGCTTCGGCCATCGCCGCCGCTTTCAGCTGGGCGGCGGCCCCGTGCTGGTCGATCAGCCGAGTGGCGTCCTCGAGTGCGGCGCGATCGACGATAAAGGGAAGCGACATGCGCTTTTTCCTAGCGCCAGGGCGTGAACGAACCACCCAACATTGAGGGTTAACGTCGCCTTCCCGAGGCCGAACTAGCCGATGCGCCGCCCCGTCCACAGCACCCGGCCGACCACATCGAGCTCGCCGAGCGAACAACCGGGCCAGTCGGGATAGGCGGGATTGTCGGACTGGATCGTGACCGTGCGCTCCATCGGGTGGAGCGCAAGCCGCTTGACCATCAACGCATCGTCGATCCTCAGGACGTAGATGCCATCACGAAGCCGATCCATTCGGTCGGCATGATCGACGAGAATGTCGTCGCCACCCGACAGGGTCGGTGCCATCGAATCGCCTTCGACCTGGATCACCGACAATTGTTCGGGGCGTGACTGGGTCAGCCCGCGCAGCCAGTGGCGGTCAAAGGCCATTCGCGCACCGCTGTCCCGATCCTCATTGAGACTGCCCGCCCCCGCCGCGGCGCGCACCGACCGATGCCGTACCGCCACCAGGCCTCCCGCCATCTGGCCGAACGCGTTGTCGGTTTCCGGTCCCCCCAGTTCGATTTCACTGACCCCGAAGTAATGGGCGATCAACCGCCGTTCGCGCTCACCCAGAAGCTTCGGCGTGCCCCGCCGGATATATTGCTGGATGTAGGCGGGGTTCTTCCCGACCAGCTTGGAAAGCGTCGCAAAATCGACGCGATGCTCGCGGCACAATTCCTCCAGCCGTTCGCGCGGATCGTTAACCATGCGAACCGTTATAGCGTAGGTTTTTTCCTAGACAAGTAGGAAATCGCTTGGGACACAGCATGCGTGCCGAGTCGCTATGCCATCATAGGGACAAACAAGTGTATCTACTGAGAGACGTTGAGAAATTTCTGAAGTCGAACGACATCGCCGCGGCGCGCTTCGGGCGCGATGCGGTCAACGATCCGCGGTTCGTCTTCGATCTGCGCCGGGGCCGCGAGCCTCGACAGCGCACCATCGATCGCGTGCGCAGCTTTCTGGAGAAAGGGCGATGATGCGCCCGCCCCTGTCGCGCGCCGCCACCGGATTGTTGCGCCAGATCCTGGCACGGACCGACATTCCGCGCGACCGGATCCTGATCGGCGATTTCCGCTCCACGGACTGGTATTCGCTCACGTATGAGGGTGAGCGGCATGAAATTTCCTTGCGGGTCCGCGGGCATACGCCTTCGGAAGATGCAGCCGCGCTCGTTCGCGGAATCGAGGAAGCCGAGCTGACGCTGGCTGGCCACATAGTGGCCGACATCGCCGTCGCCTCCGGTCCCGACCGCCAGCCGGACGGCAGCGTCGAACTGCGGATCGAGGCCCTTACCCTGGTCGACGCATGAGGCCGCGGGAATAGGCACCGGCGACTGTTCGAGCCGCCGGTGTCCTTCCGTCGTCCTAATGGCTGTGCCTAGCCTGCGACGATCTCGGCGATTGCCTCGCAGAAGGCCGGCACGTCATCGGGGTTCCGGCTGGTGACGAGATGGCCATCGGTGCAAGCCTCTTCGTCGACCACCTCGGCACCGGCGTTCTTGAGGTCGGTGCGGATCGAGGGCCAGCTGGTGACCTTTCGTCCCCTGACCACGTCCGCCTCGGCCAACAGCCATGGCCCGTGACAGATGGCGGCAACCGGCTTCTTCGCTTTATCGAACGCCTTGATCAGCGCGATCGCATCCTCGTTGGTGCGCAGATGGTCGGGGTTGATGACCCCGCCCGGAAGCACCAGAGCATCGAAATCGTCCGCGTCGGCCTCCTCGATCAGAAGATCGGGCGTCACCATGATCGTCGGTTCGTCCTTGACCCGCCCCTGGATCGGATTGCGACTGGGGCTGGCCAGTTTCACATCCGCGCCGGCTTCGCCCAGTCGGTCGCGCGGACCCGTCAGTTCCAGTTCCTCGAATCCGTCGGTCGCCATGATCAGCACCTTCTTGCCGTCGAGATTACGCATCGTGTGTCTCCTTGTTCTTTGATTCATCGCTCGGAACCCCGAACGCATCGGAACGCTCTACTATCCGAAAGGAAGACAGGCCGTGCGTGACTTGCGGCATTCCAGCGACGACGAACCCGGTTTTTCCCGTGTCCGTCGTGGCAAGGGCTGGAGCTATCATGACGAGGGCGGGACCCGGATCGACGATGACGACGTCATCGCGCGACTGAACACGCTCGCCGTCCCTCCGGCCTATGCCGACGTGTGGTACTGCCGCGACGCGAACGGCCATATCCAGGCCACCGGCATGGATGAACGCGGACGCAAGCAGTATCGCTATCACGACGATTATCGCGAGCTTGCAGACGAAGCGAAGTTCGACCGATGCGTCGAGTTCGGCAAGGCGCTGCCCAAGATCCGTAAACAGGTCGACCGCCACCTGCGCCGCCGCAAATTGCGCCGCGAACCCGTCCTTGCCGCGATCGTCCGCCTGCTCGACACCGCGCATCTGCGGATCGGCAACCGCGCCTACGCGAAAAGCAACAAGAGTTTCGGCGCCACGACCTTGCAGCACCGCCACGTCAAGAAGCTGAAGACCCGCATCAAGCTTCATTTTCGTGCCAAGCATGGCGTGGAGCGCGACGTGACGGTCACCGACGCCTCGCTCAATCGCATCGTCGGGGGGCTCCACGATCTGCCGGGCCAATCGCTGTTCCAGTACCAGGACGACAAGGGCGAGCTTCGCCAGATCAGCTCGAGCGACGTCAACGCCTATCTCAAGGAGATCAGCGGGACCGACTTCACCGCCAAGCATTTCCGCACCTGGGGCGCCTCGCGTCTCGCGTTCGAGGAGATGGAACAACAGCTCAAGTCGGGCGAGAAGGTCACGCTGAAATCCATCGTCGAACCGGTGGCGCAGGCGCTCGGCAATACCGCCGCGGTGACCCGTTCGAGCTATATCCATCCCGCGATCATCGACGCGGTCAAGGACAGGCCGCTCGACCCGCTCGCCGACGCCAAGCTCCCGACCCGCGGGCGCAAGCGACTGGAACGGAGCGAGGCCCGCCTGATCGCCTTTCTCGAACCCGGCGCCCTCAAGCCCAGCAAGCGCAAACGCCTCGCCCGCTTCCTGAAAGGCCGCGCTCCGGCGTGACGCCCGGCTTGATGTCAGGCACGCTTTTCTCCTAGTGCCGCGGGCATGACCCAGACTACCGACACGCTGTCCGACATCATCGCCGATGACGAGGCGGCCATCGCCGATGCTGCAGAAACCGTCGAACGCCCGCTGGTCGACACGTGGAACTGGGTCGGAACCAACTGGGAAGAATTGCTGATCGGCGGCGCCGTCGCCCTCGGCATCGTCGGCATTCTCCTCATCCTTCGCATGATCGGCCAGAGTTACCGGACGCGCACCAAGGACCGCACCAGCTGGAAGGGCATCATCGCCGGCGTCTTCGCCAAGACGAAGGTGCTGTTCATGGTCGTGCTGGCCGTCGACATCGTCATCAACCAGACCCGCGTGCCCGAACGGGTCGACGGCTTCTTCGACACGCTGCTGGTGATCATCGCCGCCATCCAGGGGGCGATCTGGATCCGCGAACTGATCCTCGGCGTCGTCAAATCGAAGGCCGCGCAGGAAGAAGACGATCCCGATTCCACCCTCGGCAACGCCATCAGCATCATCCGCGTGTTCATCAACGTCGCGGTCTTCGCGCTCGCCGGGCTGTTCATTCTCGGCAATCTCGGCGTCAACGTCCTTCCGCTCATCACCGGCCTCGGCATCGGGGGCATCGCCATCGGTCTGGCCGCCCAAGGCATCTTCGAGGATCTGTTCGCGGCGCTGTCGATCGTCTTCGACCGTCCGTTCCGGCGCGGCGACGCGATCAACTACGGCTCCACCTTCGGCACGGTCGAGAAGATCGGACTGAAGACCACGCGGCTGCGCGCGATCACGGGCGAACAGATCATCATCGGCAATACCCAGTTGCTCGACCAGGAAGTGAAGAACATCGCGATGGCCGAGCGCCGCCGCGTCGAGATTCCCTTCGGAGTGATCTACCAGACCCCGCCCGACAAACTGGCACGGATGAAGGCACTCGTCGAAGGCACCATCGCCGACAACGAGGACATCGTTCCGGTCCGGACCATCTGCACCGGCTTCGGCGACAGCTCGATCGACTTCCTGTTCGTCTACGATCACTACACGACCGATTACGAAACGCTGGTGGGCACCAAGAGCCTGGTGCTGATCGCGATCACGCGCCTGTTCGCAGAAGAGGGCATCGAATTCGCCTATCCCACCCAGACGACCTTCACCTCCGCGCCCGACGGCACGATGATCATGCCCTATCCGGAAAACGGGTTTCGACTGGTCGAGGAGGAGACGGACGCCGCGCCGGCCAAGCCCGTGGCGGGCGGCTCCGCTTCCCTCAAGGGCGGACAGCGCATCGAAGGCCCCGGAGCCAGCGATACCGACGGCGACGAGGGGTAAAAGTTCACTCCTGCAATCTGCGGTTTTCCCGGCTGTCCGGGAGCACCGCGTTCCGATCGAGGTTTCTCCCTGCCTCAGGCGCTGACCGCGCTGTCACCGCGAGCTAACCCATTCCCCTTGCCCTTTCCGCTTACGTAAGTGTAAGCAGCCGCCATGCCCGTTGCCTCCCTCGACGACATGCAGTCTGCCATCGGCACCGAAATCGGCGTTTCCGATTGGATCGCCGTCCCGCAGGAGCGGATCGACCGGTTCGCCGACGCGACCGAGGATCGGCAGTTCATCCACGTCGACGAGACGCTTGCGAAACAGACGCCGTTCGGCGGCACGATCGCGCACGGCTTCCTCTCGCTGTCACTGCTGAGCCGGATGGCCGCCGACGTCATGCTAATGCCCGAAACGACCAAGATGGCCGTCAATTACGGCCTCGGCAAAGTGCGTTTCCTCAAGCCCGTCGCGGCAGGGAAAAAAGTGCGCGGCCGGTTCGTTCTGACCGCAATGACCGAAAAGGCACCCGGCCAGTTATTGACCCATCATCACGTCACCGTCGAAATCGAGGGCGAGGACAAACCCGCGCTCGTCGCCGACTGGCTCGGCCTCATTTTTACCTAAACACAGGAGATCACCCCATGTCCCGCGACGCCGTCATCGTTTCCACCGCCCGCACCCCCATCGGCAAGGCCTACAAGGGCGCCTTCAACGCGACGCTCGGCCCCTCGCTCGGCGCGCATGCCGTGAAGGCCGCGGTCGAACGCGCCGGTATCGAGGGCGGCCATGTCGAGGATTGCGTCATGGGCGCGGCGCTGCAGCAGGGTAGCCAGGCCCCCAATATCGCCCGCCTCGTCGCGCTGCGCGCCGGCCTCGGCGTCGACGTGCCGGGGATGAGCATCGATCGCCAGTGCGCCAGCGGCCTCATGGCCATCGCCACCGCCGCCAAGCAGGTCATCACCGACCGCCAGGACGTGGTCGTTGCGGGCGGGCTCGAGAGCATCTCGACGGTTCAGACCCCCGAGATGCGCGTCCAGCCCGATCAGGCGTTGATCGACATGCACAACGCCACCTACATGCCCATGCTTCAGACCGCGCAGATCGTCGCCGACCGCTACGGCATCAGCCGCGAACAGCAGGACGAATATGCCGTCGAGAGCCAGCGGCGCACCGCCGAGGCGCAGGAAGCCGGCCGTTTCGATGACGAGATCGTCCCCGTCACCACCATGCAGATGGTCAAGAACAAGGAGACGGGCGAGACCTCGATGCAGGAAACCACGATCGAGAAGGACGAGGGCAACCGCCCCGGCACGACGCTTGAGAACCTGCAGAGCCTCCAGCCCGTCCTCGGCCCCGACACCACGATCACCGCAGGCAACGCCAGCCAGCTGTCGGACGGCTCCAGTGCCAGCGTCATCATGGAAGCGAAGGAGGCCGAGAAGCGCGGCCTGACCCCGCTCGGCCGCTATGTCGGCATGGCGGTTGCGGGCGCGGAGCCCGACGAAATGGGCATCGGCCCGATCTTCGCCATTCCCAAGCTTCTGAAGAAGTTCGACCTGAAGGTCGACGATATCGGCCTCTGGGAACTGAACGAGGCGTTCGCGGTGCAGGTGCTCTACTGCCGCGACAAGCTCGGCATCGACAACGACATCCTCAACGTCGACGGCGGCTCGATCTCGGTCGGCCACCCGTACGGCATGACCGGCGCGCGTTGCACCGGCCACGCGCTGATCGAAGGTAAGCGCCGCGGCGCGAAGTACGTCGTCGTGACGATGTGCGTCGGCGGCGGCATGGGCGCGGCGGGTCTGTTCGAAGTTCTGTAGGGCCCAAGCGCAAGCCAAGCGGAGCGAAGCGCGCGCGGGACCTAGGCGAGAGAGCCTGAAAATGCTGCCGACGGGGTCGCACGGCGAACCCGGGCGACCGTTGGGGGCAGGCCGCTCTGCCCCGTTCCGCCCAACGCAAATGCGAACTTCGATAGAAAAACGGCGCCGGGTTCATGCTCCCGGCGCCGCTTCCCTCGCATCGCCATGCAAGAAGCCCCTCCCTGCCCGCGACGGCAATGGGCGAGACCTCTGATTACCGATGTAATCGACTACAGACGTGGTCGCAAGCCCGTTGGTCGAACCGACCGGCGCTCCGGTCGTGCGCGCTAGTCGATAACGTTGCCCCGCGCCATTACCCAATCCACTTCTTCCAACACGCTGACGTTCGAATAGGGGTCGCCGTCGAAGGCGATGATGTCGGCGCTCATACCGCTTTCGACGCGGCCGATTTCGCGGCCCATGTCCAGCGCATCCGCAGCGACCACCGTGATGCTGTCCAGAGCCTGTTGCGGCGTCATGCCCGCCCGTACGAGCAGTGCCAGTTCCTCGGCGTTGCGGCCGTGATCGAACACCCCCGCGTCGGTGCCGAACGCGATCGGAACGCCCATCGAGATCGCGGTGCGGATCGGCTTGCCGACCTGGTCCATCACTTCGCGGATCTTGGCGTCGACCGTCGGCGTGTACATTCCCGCCGCCATGCCTTCGCGCACGCCCTCGAACGCCAGCAACGTCGGCACGAAATAAGTCCCCGTCTCGCGCATCTGGCGCAGCGCCGCCTCGTCGGCATAAGTGCCATGTTCGATCGTATCGACGCCTGCGCGCGCCGCCGCCTCGATCCCGCGCGCGCCATGAGCGTGCGCGGCGACCTTGAGGCCGAGCGAGTGAGCGGTATCGACGATCGCCTCCATCTCCGCATCGGTGAAATGCGCTTCCAGTCCCCGACCCTGCTGGGACAGGACGCCGCCCGTGGCGGTGATCTTGATCAGGTCCGCGCCGTTCTGGCTGGCGAGCCGTACCTTCGCGGCACATTCGACCGGCCCCGTGCAGTTGAAGCCGCCGTCCAGCGCCTCGTTGATCTCCGGGCGGAAGCCGTTGACGTCGCCGTGTCCACCGACGATCGCAATCGTGCTGCCCGATGAAATGATGCGCGGACCGGTGACATAGCCTTCCTCGACCCCGCGGCGCAGCACGTAGGCGGACTGCGCCCCGCGGCTGCCGACATCGCGGATGGTCGTGAAGCCCGCCTTCACCGTCAGTTCGGCATTCTTCACGCCCACGATCACGCCCCATTCGTCGGGAGTCGTCGCGGCGCGCCAATATTCGCCCGACGGATCGCCCGTGATATGGGTGTGCAGGTCGATCATTCCCGCCATCACCGTCTTGTCGGAAAGGTCGTGGACGGTCCCCTGGCGCGGCGCGTCGAGCCCGCGCGCCACCGAGACGATCCGTCCATCGTTCACGACGATCGTGGCGGGACCCATCGCTCCCTCCCGCGTATCGGCGATGAGATTGCCGGCGAGGATCGTGTCCTGCGCGGCGGCGGGCGCCGCAATCGCGATCACGGAAGCGGCGGCAAGTAAAGCTTTCAACATGGCGGATCTCCTGAAACGGTCGGACGCGATGCTGGAGCGGCCGACCGCGCTTGGCAAGAGGTCCACGAAACGGCAAACTGGCGAGGATGGACGCCGTCGAACTCGTCGCGCTCGCCGCCTCGACCAGCCTGCTCGCGGGCTGGCGGCTCTATCTCGTCACCTTCATCACCGGATTGGGCATGAAGTTCGGCTGGGTCCCGTTACCCGAACAGCTGGAAGGCATGCAGGTCCTCGCCAACAATTGGGTGCTCGCCCTCGCGGGTGTCGGCACCTTTGCGGAGTTCTTCGCCGACAAGGTGGCATGGGTCGACAGCGCGTGGGATACGCTCCACTCGATCCTGCGGCCGCTGGGCGGGGCCCTGCTCGGCCTTGCGATCATCGATGCGGGCGATCCGGCGTTCCAGGTGGCGAGTTTCCTGCTGGGCGGTGGCGCCGCCTTCATGGCGCACACCGGAAAGGCCAGCGCGCGCACGGTTGTCAACGCTTCGCCCGAGCCCGTCAGCAACGTGGTGGTGAGCACCGTGGAAGACGTCGCGACCGGTGGACTCTTGGCGATGGCAATCCTCAATCCGGTCGCCGCCGCCATTGTGGCCGCGCTGGTCGTCGGCCTGACCTTCTATCTCGTCATGCGCGCACGATCGCTCATCGCCCGCGCCTTCGCGCGCCTGAGCCCGGATCGAGACCGCACCAAGTTGTAGGCACGTCCCGCCGTAGAACTTTATTCTTCGAGAGGCGTCAGCTCGGACCGATCGATCAGGTCGTCGACCGGCGTCGCGTAGATCGCCTCCATCTCGTCGAACTCGGCCTGCCCGGTGTCGCCCTTGCCCTGCATTCGCCAGGTGATCGTCGGGGTGAAATAGGATCCGCGCGTCGGGAAACAGTTCGCATCGGTAGCCGGCTCGAATCGCGCGCGCTCCAGCAGGATCGCGCACGTCTGCGCGAGGATGAGCGGGTCGCCGCCATAGGCCGACAGCGAGCAGTCGACGGCCTTCCCCTCTTCGTCGATCAGCAGGAAGGCGCGCGCCATTCCGCCGACCCCCGCGCGCATCGAACGAGACGGATAATCGGTCGATCGAAACAGCGATCGCACGTCGCCCTTCGCGCCGTCCGCACCACCCCGCGGGCCGTCCGTCAGCCCCGATCCATCGACGTTGTACAGGATACGCAGTTTCTCGACGCAGTCGGCCAGAAGGCCCGATACCTCGTCGATCCGCGACAGGGGCATGGAAAGCCGATCCCATTCGGTGTCGAGAACCATTTCGCTCGCCTCGGACAAATCTTCGGCGCGAAGCGGTACGGTGAATCGCGTGACCACGGAATCGCTTTCCCGGTCGCCGTAGCGGATCAGCTTGGCATCGTGACGCTGCCCGGCGAACTGGACCGAGCCCTTTCCGCCCTGGGCATCGCGCCGATAGCCATCGACGATCGAGACCACTTCCATGCTGCGCAGATGCGCTGCGGGCTTGAAGAAGACCGTGACGGCATCCTCGTCCGCATCGCGGAACTTGCGGGCGGCGACACAGGCGCGTTCGCCGAAATTGACTTCCCACTGGCCATCCGGCTGCAACGGCTGCGCTTGCGCCTGCGTCGCCCCTGCCATCGCCACCAGACCCGTCAGCAATCCCGCTGCCATCAACACGCTCCCCTCGTCACCACGTCTTTACCAGCCCCGCTATCGCCACTCGGGCGCGATGATAGCAGGACCTGAACATCAGTAACGAGATGACGCCTCGCGGCAAGCTTCTACGCGTGGCGAGCGATGAACTCCTCGACCACCGGCGCGATCTGGTCGCGCCATTTGCCGCCGTTGAAGATGCCGTAATGGCCGGCGTCCTTGGCAAGATAATATTGCTTCTTGTCCTCCGCCAACCCGGTCGCGAGGCTCAGTCCGGCCTTTGTTTGGCCGACGCCCGAGATATCGTCGCGCTCGCCCTCAATCGCCAACAGCGCGGTCTCGTCGATATCGCCTGCATCGACGATTTCGTCGTGATGCGTGAACTCGCCCTTGGGCAACAGGTGCCGCTGGAAGACGACGTCGACGGTCTGCAGGTAGAATTCGGCCGTCATGTCCGCGACCGAACGATATTCTTCGTAGAATTCGCGGGTCTTGTCCGCGCTCTGCTCGTCACCGACGACCAGATGCTTGAACATCTCCCAATGGCTCATGACGTGATCGCCGAGATTCATGGTCATGAAGCCCATCAGCTGCAGGAACCCCGGATAGACCTTCCGCCCCGCACCCGGGTAGACGTAGGGCACCGTTGCGATGGCGTTCTGCTGGAACCACGCGTGCGGCCGCTGGGTCGCGACGTTGTTCACCGCGCCGGGGCTTTCGCGCGTGTCGATCGGACCGCCCATCATCGTCAGCGTCTTGGGTCGAGCGGGATGGTCGTCGCGGTTCATGATCGCGGTCGCCGCATAGGCGGGAACCGCGGGCTGGCACACCGCCATCAGGTGCGGACGCTTGCCCGTTTCCTCGAGGATGGCGGCGCATTGTTCGACGAGATAGTCGATATAGCTGTCGAGATCGAAATGCCCGTCCGCCAGCGGAACGTTCTTCGCGTCCTTCCAGTCGGTGATGTAGACATCGTGCGCGGGGAGCATTCGCTTGACCGTCCCGCGCAACAAGGTGGCGAAATGGCCCGACATGGGCGCCACGATCAACAGCGGCTCCTGCCCCTCGATGCCTTCCTTGCGGAAGTGCAGCAGGTCGCCGAACGGCTTGCGCAGCGTGATGTCCTCGTCGACCGGGACCGCCTTGCCGTTGACCTCCGCCGCGGTGATCCCGAATTCGGGCTTCCCGCGCGGTGCGCTGGCGTGCGCGAAGACGTCGAGACCCGCCGCCATGACCGGCCCCACCGACCCGTATCCGAACGGATTGCTGGGATTGCTGAGCCATCCGGCGGAAAGGCCCGCCATTTTGCTGGCCCCAGCCATGAGCGAGCGTTGAAGCTCGTAAGCGTCGTAGAGCATTGTCATTTCCTGAAAGTTCGTCAAAATCGGTCGGTTGCCTGTGAATCTGGCCCTCGCATGCCCGCCCCGCAACCCCCTTTGTGCGATTGCGAAGAACTTGGCGGCGACAGGCCCCGCTGCTAGGCGCTCGGGTGAGCCATGAAATCCGACCCGCCTCCCAAGAAGCCCATCTCCAACCTCGCGATGGTGGCCCGCACGGCAACGCGCTACCCCGGCCAGATTGCGGGCGCGGGTCTGGCGCTGGCGCTTGCCGCCGCCGCCACGCTGGCGATCCCGCAGGGGCTGAAGCTGGTCATCGACCGCGGTTTCACCGCCGACGGCGATATCGCGCGCTGGTTCCAGTATCTTCTGCTGCTGGTCGTCGTCCTCGCGATCGCGACCGCCGCCCGCTATTATTTCGTCTCGACGCTGGGCGAACGGGTCGTCGCCGACATCCGCCTCGCTGTCCATCGCAACCTCCTTCGCCTCAGCCCGGGTTTCTTCGAGGAAAACCGACCGGCCGAGATCACCAGTCGCATCACCGTCGATACCACCATCATCGAACAGATCGTCGGCACCACCGTCTCGGTCGCGCTGCGCAACCTCGTCATCGGCGTGGGCTGCGTCGTGATGCTGTTTCTGCAGTCTCCCAAGCTCGCCGGATTGCTCGTGGCGGGCTTGCCGATCGTGCTGCTGCCGATGATCCTACTGGGCCGGAAGGTGAAGAACGTCTCGACCCGCAACCAGGATCGCATCGCCGACGTCGGGACCGTGTCCAGCGAGGTCTTCTCTGCGATGAAGATCGTGCTCGCCTTCGGTCAGCAGCGCCGCGAGACCGAACGCTTCTCGGCGGCCACCGAGACCGTGTTCGACGTCGCCAAGCAGCGCATCCGCCTTCGCGCCCTGCTCACCTTCTTCGCCATCCTCCTCTTCTTTTCGGGGATCGTGCTCGTCATCTGGCAGGGCGCGCGCGATGTGAACGCGGGCGCCATGACGGGGGGAAGCCTCGCCGCCTTCGTCCTCTACGGCATCTTCCTCGCCGGGGCGTTCGGAGCGCTGTCCGAAGTCTATGGCGAGTTGCTGCGTGCTGCCGGGGCGAGCGACCGCCTCGCGCAACTGATGCGGGTCGAACCGGACATCCTCGCGCCCGCAAATCCCGCCGCGCTTCCCGATCCGCCGCGGGGTCGGCTGACGCTCGACGGCGTGACCTTCCGCTATCCCACCCGCCCGGGCGTGGCCGCGCTCGACGATGTGTCGATCGACATCCGGCCCGACGAACTGGTCGCGCTTGTCGGACCCTCGGGCGCGGGCAAGACCACCATCTTCCAGCTCGCGCAGCGCTTCTACGATCCTGCTGCGGGCCGCGTCCTCTTCGACGGCGTGGACATCGCCACCGTCGATCCCGAAGATCTTCGCCGACGCATCGCGATGGTTCCGCAGGAAGTGATGATCTTCGCCACCTCGGCCCGTGACAACCTGCGCTACGGCCGCTGGGGCGCCAGCGACGAAGACATCTGGGAGGCTGCCCGCGCGGCCCACGCCGAGGATTTCCTGCGGGCCCTGCCCGACGGCCTCGACACCTATCTAGGCGAAGGCGGAGCACGCCTGTCCGGGGGGCAGCGTCAGCGGCTGGCGATCGCGCGGGCACTCGTACGCAAGGATGCGCCGCTCCTCCTGCTCGACGAAGCGACCAGCGCGCTCGACGCCGAGAGCGAGGCGCGGGTCCAGGCTGCACTCGACGACCTGATGGGTCAGCGTACGACCATCGTCATCGCACACCGCCTCGCCACCGTTCGCGCCGCGACGCGGATCCTCGTGTTGGACGAAGGGCGCATCGTCGAGCAGGGCACGCACGACGAACTCCTCGCGCAGGGCGGTCTCTACAGCCGCCTCGCTCGCCTGCAATTCTCCGACGCCGCCTGAAGCTTCCTGTCAGGTCAGCAGCAGGTCGAGCCCGATCGACAGCGCCGCCCATCCCCCCAGAACGAGGAGCGCGTGGCCGAACGCTTTCCAGCGCGAGATATCTAGCGTCCGGTGAAACCAGCGCGCCTCGACCAGTCCGATCCACAGGATCGCGATCAGCGACCCGCCGAGAATGAACGCGAGAAACAGAGCCGCCCGCTCTTCACCGGCCTCGTGCGCGCCGACCTGCGCAGCGGTCGTCAAGGCGGCGAACCCGGCAGCGGCATAGCAATGCGCATAGAAGGGCGCCTTCATCGTCGATTTGGACACCACGATATGCTGCAGCCCGAGCTGGCGGACCGTCGCGAACAGAGGGAGCAACCCGAAATAGACGATCTGATAGGCAAGCAGATTGCGATCGTCGGCCATGAAGCCTTCCAGCACTCCACCCTCAAACTGCGCGGTCTCCGCCGACGGGTCCACCCCCAGCATGATGAAATGGCCGAGCGCCAACGTAATCGCGAGGAACAGCGGCGGTCCGATGCGGTCGCCGAACGCAGGCTCGTCGTCCTCGTCCATCTGCCGTGCGGTATCTGACATCAACGCGAAGGGTCGGAACAGGACGCGAAGCAAAGTGCGCGGATAGAAATACAGCCAGGACAGGATCTCGAACACCAGGTCATCGAGCGACTTGATGAGTTTGAAGAAGTCCACGCGTTTCCCCCGGCCTGCCGACGCTTGGACGATCCTTCCACCGATCCGGCTTCAGTGAAAGGCAAAAGCGTTCAGCTCTTCCTCACCTTCGCCTTGCTATAAGAGCAGCATGCTCAACAAAACTGCCACCCGACGAACCGTTCTCGGCGCTTCCGCGCTCGGCATTGCCGGCACTGCGCTGGCCTTTGGCGGCGGAGGGACCAAGGTCGACCGCCGCAGCTTCCCCGTGTCGAAATCCGACGCGGCATGGAAGAAGCAGCTGGGCCCGCAACGCTATCGCATCCTGCGCGAAGAAGGCACGGAGCGTGCCTTTTCCTCGCCGCTCAACAAGGAGAAGCGCGATGGCATCTATCATTGCGCGGGCTGCGATCAGGCGCTGTTCTCCAGCGCGACCAAGTTCGACAGCGGTACCGGCTGGCCCGCGTTCACGAAACCGATCGCGTCCAGTCGCATCGGCTATGCCCGCGATATGTCGTTCGGCATGGCCCGCACCGAGGAACATTGCTCGCGCTGCGGCGGTCACATGGGGCACGTGTTCAACGACGGCCCCGCGCCGTTGGGCAAGCGGCATTGCGTCAACGGCCTCTCGCTGAAGTTCCGTCCCGCCTAAGGGCTCCGCATAACCCGCCTCATCCGATTTTCTCGCTCCGGAACGTCCGGATCGCGGACCTGTGCGCCCGTGCGGCTGGCGGGAACGACGCGGCGGACGTGTTCGAGAAGCAGAATGGCTACCCGTCCGAGACCGGCCTCAATTGCAGCGAATTGCGAACGCGTAACCCAGTCCGAACAGGCCGGCGCCAACTTACGGTTTCGCAAATATGACGCGCTCGCCACCAGCGAACAGCTCGCATGAATGAAAAAGGGCGACCCGCCGGGCCGCCCTTTCTCATTCGTAAAACTCGCGCTGAAACGCGAAGCCTAGAATTCGTTGACGTAGGCCTCGTTGCCCACGAAGCCCATCTTGTCGACCGAGGCTTCCTTGGTCACGACCAGGACGCGATCGACGGTCTCGTAACGGGCATTCGGTTCGGGCTGCAGGTGCAACTCGGGAAGAACCGGAAGCTGCTGCGACAGGTCGAGATACTCGCGCAGCTGCTGGAAGTTCACCGCTTCGCCGTTCCACAGGACCTCGTCGTTCTGCGTGACCACGATCTTGTTCTTGATCGGGTCGACCGGCGGCGGGTTGTTGCTGCCATCGTCGACCGGAAGGTCGAGCTTCACCGCGTGGCTCTGGATCGGAATGGTGATGATGAACATGATGAGGAGCACCAGCATGACGTCGATCAACGGCGTCGTGTTGATGTCCATCATCGGCTCACCATCGTCGGACAGGGTAGCTGCGGCCATTTCTTGGTTCCTCTACTCGATACTACAGGCGCTCGACGGCGGTGCCCGCCGGCGGTTCGGAGATGAAGCCGACCCGCGCGAAGCCTGCGCGCTGCATGGTGAAGATCGCGCCCCCGATGCACTTGTAGGGCGTGTCGATGTCACCGCGGATATGCGCTTCGGGCATATTCTCGTCGGTGATGTTCGCCTCGCCGCCCGCCGCATCGATCGCTTCCTCAAGCCGCGTTACCGCGCGCTCCAGAAGCTCCTCGCTGTCGACCTGGGTCACGTCCCAGTAGATTTCGCAGGTCCCGCCTTCGCCGCCGCGAACCGACAGATTCACGTTTTCCGGCTTGGTCTCGGTGGGCTCGTACTGGATTTCCGGCAGGGCCACCGGAATGGTCTCGAGCACCACGGGAACCGCGATGAGGAAGATGATCAGGAGAACCAACATGACGTCCACGAGGGGCGTCGTGTTGATGTCGGACATCGGGACGTCTTCGCCCGATTGATCCATTCCGACCGTCATGGCCATGGCAATGCTTCCTTCTAATCAAATACTTCACGGACGATCCGGACGCAGTGCGCGTCCGGGGCCCGGTCGGGGAGGCATGGTCGCAGGTTTAGACCCCGCGACCTGAACCTCCCCTGATCGGCTTAGCTGCGCGCCGTCGGCTTGGTCGGCGTACCACCGGCCTGCACGCCCGGCTTCGGCGGGCTGCTCGGCGCCGGCTTGGCGGCCGCGCTCTTGGCAGCGGCACCCTTGGCACCGGCAGTGGCCATGACCGGACGGACCTTGCCGTCGCTCATCAGATAGCCGTGCACGTCGGTCGTGAAGGCGTTGAGATCTTCGGTGATGCCCTTGTTGCGGCGGATGAGCCAGTTGTAGGCAAGCACCGCAGGAACCGCCACGATCAGGCCGAGCGCGGTCATGATGAGCGCCTCGCCAACCGGACCGGCGACGGTCGAGATGTTGGCCTGACCCGACGCACCGATCTTCACCAGCGCGCGATAGATGCCGACGACGGTGCCGAACAGACCGATGAACGGCGCGGTCGAACCGACGGTCGCGAGGAAGGCGAGACCTTCACCGAGACGGTTGTTGATCGACGTCTTCGAACGCTCGAGCGAACCGATCATCCAGTCATGCTGGTCGACAGGGTCGGTGAGCTTGCCGTGCTGGTCCTGCGCGACGAGCGCGTCCTCGACGATCGCGCGATAGGCGCTCTTCTTGTCGAGCTTGCCCGCGGCGTCCTTGAGGCTGTTCGAGTTCCAGAAGGCGGCGCGAACGCTGTTGCCCTGGTTGATGATCTTCTGCTGCTGCATGAACTTGGTGAACAGGATGTAGAAGGTCCCGATCGACATGATGATCAGCACGCCGAAGGTCGCCCAGGCGATGGGCCCACCTTCCTGAAGCGCAGGAATCAGGCCGTAAGGGTTTTCGCCCTCGGCGGCGGCGGCAAGAAGAAGTTCAGTGTTCATGGGTCGATATTCCCTATTCTAAATTCAAGAGTGAAACTTACCGGCCTTCAAGCCGCCAGGTAATGGAGGGGGTCGTATATTCGTCCTGCACGCGCGCGCCGGTGGAATCGGTCGCGGGAGTGAAGCGGGCGCGGCGCTCGAGCACCTGACACGTCGCCTGATCCAGTGCGCGGGATCCCGTCGACTGGACGATGCTGCAACCCGTCACGCGACCGTTGGTCCCGATGGTGAGACGCGCACGCGCAGTCCCTTCCTCGCCATTGCGCTGGGCGCGCGAGGGATAGTCGTCGGCACTGAACAGCGCACGGACGTCACCTTGGGCGGCGGCCGGCTCGATCCGCGGCGGCGGAGGCGGCGGCGGAGGCGGCGCCGGAGGGGCCGGAGGAGCCGGAGGCCGGACCGGAGCGGTTCGCGTCACCTGCGGCGGGGGCGCGGTGCGCACCGTCGTGATCGGCGGAGGAGTGGGATTGGTCCGCACGATCGGCGGCGGCGAGACGACCGGCGGGGGCGTCTGCTGCTGCGGCGTTTCGGGCGGAGGAGGAATTTCTTCGGGCGGAGGCGGCGGGGGCGGCGGCTCGTCCACGTCGAACACCGTCAGATCTTCCTGCACCTGCTCGACCACGGACATGGCGAGGCCGCTCACCAGGGCATAGCCCAGCGCGACGTGGAGCAGGACGACGATGACGATCGGCACCGTCTTGTTGGAACTCATCTCTCGCTTGGCTGCGTAGGACATTGAGTCGCTCGTCTCCTAGTTTCTCCCTCTCGCCAACGCTCGTTGCGCGGAGGGCGTTCCCGGCTTCGAATAACCGAGAGTTAATTCGGTTCGGCTTAATGATGCATTATGACATCGGCCATTCAGAGCGTGTTCCTATCGCTCCGATTTCCTCGCGGCAAGGGCAATTGTTAGGTTGCCGACACGACCGCGCGCGATCCGTCGACCTTGCGGGGCCAAGCTCCTTGGAAACTGGCGACTTCCACGCCGACACCCTCGGCGTCGGCATAGATGTCCGGTTTCACCGAACGGACCCTCAGCGCCTCGACCCCCGACATCGATGCCACCGTATCGAAGATGGCGCGAATCAGTGTCTCCTGAAGATTGTAGCGCCGCGCCGCCACGATCGAGCGAACGCAGGTCCGCAGCCGATCGTAGTTCCAGGCCTGGACCTCTTCGTCCTCGGTCGGCAGCCGCGCGGCATCGATCCAAACCTCGACCGACACCAAGAGACGTTGCGGCGTTCCCACCTCGAAATCGTGGAAGCCGATGTCGGCCATCACCTCCAGCCGGTCCAGAAACAGGCGCACCGATTGCGGCTCGTGCGCCACCAGGCCGTGAATGACCTCGCTCATTCCCTCTCCTCCGCCACATCATCCATCTGGATCAGTGCCACGTCGTTCTTCAGCTGCATCATCCGTTGGCCACCGTCGAGCCACAGGCAGGTCCCCGTCACCACCGTATTGGCGATCAGATGGTCGAGCGCGGCGAGGAGATGCGCCTTATCCACTCCGCGGCCGAGCGGGTTGAACGCGTGCATCGCCTCATATTGCGCCTCGCTCATGTCGGGCGAGGGGAGCACCATGGCCGGCGCGATCATGTTCACCCGTATCCCCTGCCCGGCCAGTGCGCGGGCCGAGACGTCGGTCAGCGTCTTCAGCGCTCCCTTTGTCAGTGTGTAGCTGAGATGATCGGGGTGCGGCGCGGCGAGCTTGGCATCGCCCATGTTCACGATCAGCCGATCGCTGCCCACCGGCGCCTCCGCGTGCGCAAAGGCATCGGTAAGCAGCATCGGCGCGCGCGCGTTGACCGCCATCTGACGCTGGAACCCCTCAGCGTCGATGGCACCGAACCGATCCTCCTCGAACAGCGAGGCGTTGTTGACCAGAAGCGCGGGTGGCGGTCCGTCGATCTGCGCGAAGATCCTCTCGCCGCAGTCCGCATGCGAAAGATCGGCGACGACCTTGTCGGCGCCGTCGGCCACCTCGTCGGCGGCATCGCGGACATGCGCAAAAACGCGCCATCCCTGCTTGAGGAGGTGACGGGTGATGGCCTCGCCCAGCCGATGGCGGGCGCCGGTGACGAGAGCGACCTTTTCCATGCGCCGCGCTGTAGGCGGGCGTGCCGCCCCTAGGCAAGCTCCGCGCCGCGCCCTACGTCCCTTCTCATGCCCGAAACGCGTCCGCCCCCCGACCTCGACCACGCCTCGTTCGACGAGATTGCCGCGATGCTGGAAGAGGGCACCGCGCCGCCGGTCGAACGATGGGATCCGCCTTCGTGCGGGGATAGCGAAATGCGGATCGCCGCCGACGGGAAATGGTACCATCAGGGCGGCCTCATCACCCGTCCCGCCATGGTGCGTCTGTTCGCCAGCGTGCTGCGCCGCGAGCCCGACGACAGCTATGTTCTCGTCACCCCGGTCGAAAAACTCGCCATCGAGGTCGAGCGCCTTCCCTTCCTCGCCGTTCGCATGAAGAGCGAAGGCGAAGGCCGGGCGCGCCGCCTCGCCTTCACGCTCAACAGCGGAGAAGTGGTGATCGCAGGCCCTGATCATCCGATCCGTGTCGTCGATACCGATGCCGGCCCCTCGCCCCGCGTCCACGTCCGTGGCCGCCTGGAGGCGGAGATCGCGCGGCCTCTCTATTACGAGCTGGCCGATATCGCGCTCGAAGAAGAAGCGGATCCGCCGGCCATCTGGTCGAACGGCGAAAAGTTCACCCTGTCCTGAACCCCGCACCCTCCGCAGACGCTGTTGCCCCGATGAGCCTTTCCGCCCGCCTCGCCCGCGCCCTGCGCGTCCCCGCGCCCGCAACGCTGCTCGCCGCCGATCTCGATCCCGACGAATTTCCGGATGCCTCGCCCGCTGCCGTCCTCGTCGGCGTGATCGACCGCGAAGATCGTCCCGCGTTGCTGCTGACCAAGCGCAACGCCGCCATGCGTACCCATGCGGGCCAGGTCGCCTTTCCCGGCGGGCGCATCGACGCGGGCGAAACCCCGATCGAGGCGGCATTGCGCGAGGCGAACGAGGAACTGGCGCTCGACCCCGCGACCCCGCGCCTCGTCGGGACGCTCGACCCCTACATCACCGGGACCGGTTTCATCGTGACCCCCGTCCTCGCGATCCTTCCCCCGGACCTGCCGCTCGTCGCCAACGAGGCCGAGGTCGACCATTGGTTCGAGGCGCCCTTCGACCATCTTCTCGACCCCGCGCATGCGCGCGAGGAAGAAGCAGCTTGGCAAGGGCGCATGAGACGCTACTGGCGCATAGACTATGAGGATTACGATATCTGGGGAGCCACCGCGGCGATGATCGTCAACCTGTCCCGCAGGCTGGCCGCATGAGCGCGCGCACCCTCGATATCGCCACGCTCACCGACCGCAAGGGAATGGACGCGCTGCTCGAGGCGATGCGCGCCTCGGAGGGCGGCATCCGCTTCGTCGGCGGCGCGGTGCGCGACAGCCTGATGGGCGAGACGGTCAGCGATCTCGACTGCGCCACCATCTTCGAACCCGCGCGCACCGTCGGCTACCTCGAGGAAGCGGGGATCAAGGCCGTGCCCACCGGCATCGCGCACGGCACGATCACCGCCGTCAGCGACGGCACGGTGGTCGAGATCACGACCCTGCGCGCGGACCTCGATACCGATGGCCGCCACGCCGAAGTCGGCTTCACCACCGACTGGGAAGAAGATGCCGCGCGGCGCGATTTCACCATCAATGCGCTCTACGCCGACCCGCTGACCGGCGAGATCTTCGACTATCATGGCGGGCTCGAGGATATCGACACCGGCACGGTCCGCTTCATCGGCGACGCCGAAGCGCGCATCCGAGAGGATCACCTCCGCATCCTGCGCTTCTTCCGCTTCCATGCCCGCTTCGGCACCGGCGATCCCGACGCGGAAGGGCTCGAAGCCTGCGCCGCGCTTGCCGATACGATGAAATCGCTCTCCCGCGAACGCATCGCCGACGAGGTGCTGAAACTCCTCGCGCTCCCCGATCCGCTCGCGACCGTGCGCGTGATGGAGCAGCGCGGCATCTTCGCTCCCGTACTGCCCGAAATCACCGGCCCGGGCGTCAATCGCCTCGCCGCCCTCCTCGAATTCGAGCAGGCGGCAGGCCGCAAGTTCCGCGCCATCCGTCGCCTCGCCGCCCTGCTGCCGCGCGACCCCGACACCGCGCGCGACGTCGCCGCGCGTCTCAAATTCTCCAAGGAACAGCGCGACCGCCTGTCGAGCGCTGCCAATCCCGCCGAAGGCACCGCGCGCGAGCTCGCGTACCGGTTGGGCCCGCTCTACGCGATCGACCGCATCTGCCTCACCCCGGGGTGGGAGCCCGAACGCGCGGGGAGCCGCGAGGAAGCGGTTCGCTACATCGAGAAATGGTCGGTTCCCGTCCTTCCTCTCAAGGGCGGCGACCTCATCAAACGCGGGCTCGAGCCCGGCCCCGCCGTCGCGCGCTGCCTGCGTGCGATCGAGAACGAATGGATCGAACAGGATTTCGATGACAGCGCCCTCGACGCGATCGCCGAACGCCACCTTTCCGAAGATTCAAGCTGTCGCCAGTCCGGCTAGGGTCAAGACACCGGCTGGCTGGGGCCCGTGAACTTCAGCCCCGCCTCGTTGCCCAGTGACCAGCGCACCTGCGCGGGATAATCTCCCGATCGCCCGACGCGCAACTGCACGTCCTCGCCGATCCTGAGCGTGCTGTCCGTGCGCAGACGGCAACCGTCGGCAGACAGATCGAGGACGCGAACATTGTTCGACAAACCGTCGCTGTCGATCAGGAGACCGTCGTGACTGACGTCGATCCGCTTGGCCCGTTTCACTTCGCCCACATTGCGTCGCATGTTTCGCATGTTCCCTTGGTGCCGTTCGAGCGCAGGACCGCCCGCGACCGCCTGGCTTCGATCTGAAATACATGAAGTAAGCTCGCAGGGTTAAGATGCGGTAAAGGGTCGGCGTCGCGATCGCTGCCGGCAGTGCTTCATTTTCAGCCGGAAAACTCTATTCCGACGTAGGCCCCGTCGACCCAGCGCACGACGGCCCGCACCGGTGCGGACTTGCCTACCGCCAGTACGACTTCCTCGCCCGTCATCAGCGAGCCATCGGTCGCCAGCCGGCATCCGTTCGGGGACAGGTCGCGCACGGTCACCGCCACACGCCCGCCGTCGCTGTCGGTCAGCACGCCCTCGAGCGACAGGCCCGTGCGCACCTTGCGCATTTTCGGGTCGGCATCAGCCATGCAGTCTGGCGACCGGCGACGCGTCGATCCTCCCTTCGCGCAGAGCCTTCTGCTCTCGCGCCCGCCAGTAGGCCAGCGCGGTGTTTCCATCGACTGCCTTGGAAAAATGGAATCCCTGTCCATGCGCACAGCCCAGCGTCGCCAGCGTCGTTTCCAGCTCGACGCTCTCGATCCCTTCGGCGGTGGTCTCCATCCCCAGCGCATCGGCCAGGCCCAGGATCGCTCGCACGATCGCGATGCTGTCGGGATCGTTCAGCATCCCCTTGATGAATCGCTGATCGATCTTGAGCAGGTCGATCGGCAGCCTCTGAAGATAGGCAAGGCTGGAATATCCGGTTCCGAAATCGTCCATCGCCAGATGCGCATCCAACCCCTTGATCGTCTCCAGCACCCGCGTAGCGCGCGTCGGATCCTGGACGATCGCGCTTTCGGTCAGCTCGACGGTCAGTCGCTCGCCGCCGATGCGATGCGCGCGCAGCGCCGATCCCACCAGTTCGGACACGTCGTCGCGCGCGACCTGGATCGCCGACAGGTTGACCGACAGCCCGATGGGTAGCGTTCTCGCCTCCGCCGCGTCCCAGGTCGCCAGCTGGCGGGCGGCGCGATCCATCGCCCAGCGCCCCAGCTCGAGGATCAACCCGCTCTCCTCGGCGACCGGAATGAACTCGCTGGGGCCGATCTCGCCGCGCTCCTCGTGGGTCCACCGCGCCAGGGCTTCGAACCCCGTGACCCGTCCGGTCTTCAGTTCGACGAGCGGTTGATAGGCGAGCTTGAGTTCGTCGCGCTCCAGCGCGCGACGCAATTCGGTCTCGATCGAAAAACGGCGGCGCGCAAGGCTGGCTTCCTCGTCGCGATACACCGTCGGCTGTCCGGTCCGCTTCGCGCGCTTCACCGCGAACTGGGCGTTGCGGAACAGCTCTTCGCCATCCTCGCCATGCGTCAGCAGCGCGATTCCGATCGCGCAATCGACCCGGATGTCGTTCGTCCCCAACGTGAAGGGTTCGCGAAGGACCCCGCAGATCCGCTCGGCGGCCAGGACGGCATCCGTCTCCCCGCCCTTCAATCCGCACAGTAGGCCGAATTCGTTGCCGCCCGTGCGCGCCAGCATGTCACCGTCGCGCAAGGCACCTACCAGGCGGCTCGCGCAGCTGATCAGCAATTCGTCGCCGACGACCGATCCCATCGACTGGTTGATCCGGGAAAAACGCGCCAGGTCGATCAACAGGATCGCGTGGCCCGCCGCGCGCGCCTCGTCCTCCGCGATTTCCTCCACCGCGTCGGTGAAAGCCAGCCGGTTGGCCAGTCCGGTCAACGAACATTGCACCATCTGGTCGCGAAGGTTCTTCTGTGCCTGTCGCTCGGGCGTCTGGTCGAGCGCGGTGAACAGACACCGCCGTCGTCCCTCGATCGACGGGAGCGGCGCGACCTTCAGCCTGAATTCGCGCGCGCCGGGGCCTTCATCGGTGCGATGTTCGATTTCGTCCTGCGCCGCTCCCGGTTCGCTCAGATAGGCGCGGAGGAAGTCGCCGACGGGCCCCTCGCCCGCCATCTTCATCGCGGCATCGGCGCTGCGATCGGGCCGCGCTGCATGATCCATCGATGCCTTCAGGAAAGCGTCGTTGCACGCCTCGATGCGAAGGTCTCGCTCCTCAAGTACGATGATCGCGCCGGGGATCGGCAGGGCATGCAGAAGGGGGTCGTCCCCCGCCTCAACCCGCGACACGAGGCGATCGGAACCCGCAGGCGGTTCGGACAGGGAAGGTACGGCACTCATCACCGCACCCATAGCGACGCAAGGGTTAATGGCGGGTATTTAACATAGGGAAAGCCCCGATCACTCGTCCTTCACGACGGGCGGGGTGAAGACATTCTCCTGCGGGAAGCCCTGCGGCGCCATTCGCCCGGCAGCACCGCGCGCGACTTTCCATGGACTGACGTCGGTTTCCGTTCGATTGCGCGTCCCTCCGCCCATCGCCCAGCTGAGGCCGTCCTCCAGCTTGAACGGCAAGGCATCGCTCAATCCCCCATCGCGATAGCGCTGCAGCTGCACCCCCGCCCCGCGCGCCAGTTCGGGCATCTCCTCGGCGAGGAACACCAGCATCTTGCGGTTCTCCCCCACGACCGCGATCGCATCGGCGTCCTGCGGCATACGCCGGACCAGCTTAACGCGCGCGCCCTTGCGCAAGTTGACGAGATTCTTCCCCTTGCGCGTCTCCGCCGTCAGCGTCTCGCCCGGCGTCAGGAAGCCGCGACCGTCGCTCGCCGCCACCAGGTATCGCGCCTTCGGATCCACCGCCATCGCCGCCACGATCTCGACCCCGTCTTCGAGATCGATCGACAGCCGCACCGGCTCCCCGAACCCGCGTCCGCCCGGCAACTTGTCCGCCCCCAGCGTGAAGATCCGCCCGTTCGCCCCGACGATCAGCACTCGGTCGGTCGTCTGCGCGTGGAAGGCATGGTCCGCCTCGTCCCCTTCGCGGAACTTCATTTCCGGCACGGTGGCGAGGTCGACATGCCCCTTCATCGCGCGGATCCACCCGCGCTTCGACAGGATCACCGTCACCGGCTCCTTGTCGATCATCGCCGTCCAGTCGAGATCGCCCGCATCCTCGGCCTCCTCGACGCGCGTGCGCCGTGGATCGTCCCGATATTCCTTCTTGAGCGCGCGCAGTTCGTCCTTGAGCTGCGCCTTCTGCTTCTCTTCGTCGCCGAGCAGTTCCTCCAGCTCCGTCTTCTCGGCGCGCAAGCTCTCCTGCTCGCTCTTGAGCTCCATCTCCTCCAGCTTGCGCAAGCTCCTGAGCCGCATGTTGAGGATCGCCTCCGCCTGCCGGTCGGTCAGCGCGAACTCGGCCATCATCACCGCCTTGGGTTCGTCTTCGGTGCGGATGATCTCGATCACCCGGTCGAGGTTCAGGAAGGCAATCAGATACCCCCCCACCAGCTCCAGCCGATCCTCGATCTTCCCGATCCGGAACCGCGCCCGGTTGCGCATCACATCGAACTGGAAATCGATCCAGCTGAGCAGTGCTTCCTTGAGGCTCATCACCCCCGGCGTGCGCCCATGTTCCAGCACGTTGAGGTTAAGCGAAAACCGGCTCTCAAGATCAGAGAGCTTGTACAAGCTCTCCTCGAGCAGCGCCGCATCCACCGTCCGGCTCCGCGGCTCCAGCACCACGCGGATATCCTCCGCGCTCTCGTCGCGCACGTCGGCCAGGATCGGCAGCTTCTTGTCCCCGATCAGCCCCGCGATCTGCTCGATCAGCTTGCCCTTCTGCACGCCATAGGGGATCTCGGTCACCACCAGCTGGTAGCCCCCGCCCTTCAGATCCTCGCGCACCACCCGCGCCCGCACCCGGAACGACCCCCGCCCCGTCACATAGGCTTTCAAAATGCTCGCCTCGTCGTCGACCAGCACGCCGCCCGTCGGAAAGTCCGGCCCCTTCACGTACTTCATCAACGTCTCGTCGCGCGCATCGCGCGTCCCGATCAGGTGCACCGCCGCATCGCACAGTTCGCCGACGTTATGCGGCGGGATGCTCGTCGCCATCCCCACCGCGATGCCCGCCGCCCCGTTGGCGAGCATGTTGGGGAACAGGCCCGGCATCACCTCCGGCTCTTCCTCCTCGCCATTGTAGGTCGACCGGAACGCCACCGTCCCCGCGTCGAGCCCGTCCATCAACCGCATCGCGGTCCGCGTCAGCCGCGCCTCGGTATAACGGTACGCCGCGGCATTATCGCCGTCGATATTCCCGAAATTCCCCTGCCCCTCGACCAGCGGGTAGCGCAGCGAAAAGCCCTGCGCCAACCGCACCATCGCGTCATAGACGCTGCTGTCCCCGTGCGGATGATATTTCCCGATCACGTCCCCCACGACCCGCGCCGACTTCTTGAACGCCGTATTGTTGCTGGCCGTGAGCGAAGCCGCCCCCGGCCCCGTCGGCTCGAGCCGCAACTTCCGCATCGCCCAGAGCAGCCGCCGATGCACGGGCTTCAACCCGTCCCGAACGTCGGGCAGCGAGCGCGCGGTAATGGTGGACAGCGCGTAGACGAGATAGCGCTCGGAGAGGGCCGACGCGAAAGGCTCATCGATGATGGAGGATTCTGTGGTCATGCGAACTCTAATGACAAACGGCTTGGCTCGGGTCGAGAGGCGTGGAGGCACCAATGAAATTGATGTCGCGCGTCGATAAACGCACGATAGTCTTTCGCTCGCGGATCAAAAGATCTCCGGCATCTCCCGTCGCATCGAAATCCACCGGCCCCGCGCCAAGATGAGGTGGTCGCTTAGGCGCACGTCAAGGTCGGCGAGTAGGGTGTTAAGCTTGCGCGTCCAGCGGCGGTCCGGTCCGCTGGGGGTAGGGTCGCCGCTGGGGTGGTTGTGCGCCAGTACGATGCTTGCTGCGCTCCGTGACAATGCCGCCAGCGCTACCGCTCGCACTTCAACCGTGGCGCCTCGCATTCCGCCGCGCGCAATCTCCTCGACCCCGATTAGTCGCCCACCCCTGTCAAACAGTGCAGCGACAACGACTTCGATAGGCGAAAAGGCGATCCGTGGGGAAAACAGCCGCACAACCCCTTCGGGTGAACGTCCCAAGTCTGTGCGAAGTGCTGCCTCGGTTTCCGCATGGGTCATAAGCGCCTGCATGCAAGCCAGAGCCTCTACTACCCGCTCCCCGTTGCGCCCCTCCGCCACCTCCGCAATTGCCTTGGGCGAGGCAGCAAGCAAGTCGTTTACGCTGCCGAACCGCGACCAAAGCCGCGCCGCCTCGATGTCCGCTCCCGGAACACCGGCCATTTGCAGCACGCGCGCCAACAACGCCCGCCCATCGGGACCTTCCGCGTCGGCCCCGCAGCCTAGGAAGTCGAACCGTTCCAACATGCCGCCGATCTGGCGCGACAACCTTCCGAAATGCACGAATAAGACGGTGCGTATCGGACGCCGATATGGAGTAACCTGAGTAATCGACGGCCGCTCCGGCCGCCCCACGCCCGTCTGAGCGCCCCGTTCGTCGATCCGTCGCTTGTCATGCACGGCTCCGCCGTTAAACCTTGGCCCGCTCACGCTTTTCGCGACGGAAAAGCAGTATAACAGGAGATACGACCCTATGCGCCGCCTCGCCACGCTGCTTGCCGCCAGTACCGCCCTCGCCTTCGCCGCCGCCCCCGCCGCCGCGCAGGAAGGCTGGGGCCTGGCCCCCACCGACGTCGCCGCCGACGAGACCATCCGCTACGGCGTTCTCGACAACGGCATGAAGTACGCGATCATGCCCAACGACTACCGCCCGGGTCAGGCGGCGGTGCGGATGCACGTCGATTTCGGCGCGGTGCAGGAAGCCGAGAACGAGCGCGGCCTTGCCCATTTCATCGAGCATATGGCCTTCAACGGCACCACCAACGTGGCCGAGGGCGAGATGATCTCGATGCTCGAGCGACTGGGTCTGGCTTTCGGTGCGGACACCAACGCGTCGACCGGTTTCGATCGCACGATCTACATGCTCGACCTGCCGCAGGTCGACGACGAACGGCTCGATGCCGCCTTCTTTCTGATGCGCGAGACCGCGAGCGAGATCCAGTTCGACGAAGAGGCCGTGAACCGCGAGCGTGGCGTTATCCTCGGCGAGCGCCGGACCCGCAACAATTGGCAGCTTCGCAACGCGCTTTCGAACCTCGAATTCTTCCTCCCCGATGCGCCCTATGCGGACCGCTCTCCGATCGGAACGGAAGAAGTGCTGACGACCGCGACCGGCAAAACGATGCGCGACCTCTACCATCGCTACTACCGTCCGGAATATACGACCTTCGTGTTCGTCGGGGACGTGGATCCCGATGCCATCGAGCGCCGTATCCGCGAGACGTTCGCCGACTGGGACGCGCCCGGGAATGCCGGAGCACCGATCGACCGCGGCAGCCTCGACCTCGACCGGCCCGCGGCGGCGACCAGTTTCGCCGATCCCGCGGCCGTGAGCGGCGTCACCATCCGCACCTATCGCCCCGACGAGGACCCCGCCGATACGCTTGCACGTCGCCGCGAGAGCACGGTCGAAAGCTGGGCGGTCGCCATGTTCAACAACCGCATGCAGCGCATTGCCGAACAACCCGACAGCATCATCCTCGGCGGTGGGGTGAGCGAAGGGCGAGAGGAAGACCTCGGCCTCTATACGTCCCTGAACGCGACCGTCCGGGATGGCGAATGGGAAAGCGCCATCGGCCTCCTCGAACAGGAAGCGCGCCGGGCCGTCGAATACGGCTTTTCCGAACGCGAGTTCGAACGGGTGAAGCGCGAGCGGTTGCAGCAGGTCCGCACCTATGCCGAGCAATCCGAAAACCGCACGCACGCCCAGCTTGCCAACCAGATCCTCGGCGCTGTCGGCGAAAATTATTTCATCACTGCGCCGGCGATCCAGCGCCAGTATATCGAGCAGTTCGCCGATACGATCACGCTGGAAGAGGCCAACGCCGCCTTTGCCGAGTTGTTCGCCGGCAGCGAGCCGCTCGTCTACATTTCCGGCAAGGAGGAAGTGAGCGCAACCGCCGCGCTTGCCGCGCTGGAAAATAGTCGGACGGTGGCGGTTGCCGCCAATGAGGATACGGAGAGCGCCGATTTCGCCTACGCCGACTGGGGTGCGGCGGGAAGCATCGCTTCCGACACCACGATCGAGGATCTCGGCATCCGCACCATCACCTTCGACAATGGCGTCAGGCTCAATCTCAAGACCACCGATTTTCAGGACAATGCGGTATCGTGGAGCGTCTCGGTGGACGGCGGTTCGTTGCTGCTGGGCGCCGAAAGCTTCGCTCCGACCCTCTACGCCCAGCTCGCGTCGGGCCTCGGCGGAACGAACGCGCATCCCTATAGCGAAATCGACGAATATATCGCGGGCCGCCCGATCGGCACCGGTTTCACGATCAGCGAAACCGGGATCCAGATGGCCGGTTCGCTTGCGCCCGAATTTCTGCCCGAGCAGATGCGCATCGCCGCGGCCTATCTCACCGACTACGGCTACCGCGAGGAAGCGGACGCTCGGTGGGCCAACATCGTCCCGCTGATCCTGCCCCAGTTGACCGCCTCGCCTGCCTCGGTCTTCGGGACCCAGGCTCCGGGTGCGATCACCGGGGGTGATCCGCGCTTCGTCCTTCCCGATGCCGAAACGTTCGAGGCCTTCAACGCCGACATTCTGCAAAGCCAGATCGGCGACATGCTCTCGAACAATGCCGTCACCGTCAGCGTCGTCGGCGCGATGGACGAGGATGCGGTGATTGCCGCGGTCGCCAATACCTTCGGAACGCTCGACCGGCGCGGTGAGCAGATCACCGACTATACGCTCGACCCGGTGACCATCGTCGACGGTGGCGAAAGTATCGAACTCACGCACGAGGGGGAGGCCGATCAGGCACTGATCGCCGCTTACTGGCCGACCGATGACGACGAGGATTTCGAGCAGGTGGTCGGACTGTCGCTGCTGCGCGCCGTCATGGACCTCGAACTGACCGACAAGGTGCGCGAGGAGCTGGGTGCGAGCTACGGCGTCGGCGTATCGAACACGCAGGACCGCTGGTACGAGGGCTACGGCAACCTTACCGTGCAGTCGGTCGTGGATCCGGCCCAGATGGACGCCACTCTCGACGCCTATCGCGAGGTGGCGGCGTCGCTCCGCGCGTCACCCGTCGATGCCGACACGCTCCAGCGCGCGCGGGCGCCGATCGTCGAAAGCCGCACCGATGCCAAGCGTTCGAATGGCTACTGGCTCGGCTACGCAAACCTCGCCCAGCGCGATCCCGCACGCCTCGATCGGGCGCGCAACTTCGATGCGATCCTAGCGGCGGTGACTGCCGAGGACCTGCAGGCCTTGGCGCAGCGCTATCTGACCGACGACGCGCTCATTCCGGTGCGCATCACGTCGAGCAAGCTCGGCGCGGAGTAGGGCATCGTTCTTCCAATGGGGTCGGTCGCAAACCGACCCCGCTCCCTCCGGCCGATGGGAACTATCGGCCTGCCGGCCGCTTTCGACTGACATGGCCAGGGAGTGGGCGATGATGGACGGCGAAGCATGAAGGAGGGCGCGAACGACGCAGCCTTCGAAGGCGCACGTCTTCAGGCCATCGTCGATGGCGCGGACGATGCGATCGTCGCCAAGCGGCTCGACGGGACCGTCACCGACTGGAATCCGGCGGCGGAACGGATTTTCGGATACAGCCGTGCCGAGATGGTCGGCAGTTCGATACGGAAGATCATCCCGGACAATCGGATGGACGAGGAAGATCTCATCCTGCGCCGGATCCGCGCGGGCGAACGCGTTCGCAAGTTCGAGACGCTACGCCAGCACAAGGATGGCAGCCTCGTTCCCGTCGCCATCACCGTCTCGCCGATCCGTGACGACAGCGGGCAGATCGTCGGCGCCTCCAAGATCGCGAACGACATTCGCGAATGGGCGGAAACCCGCTCTGCACTCGAGGCGGCCGAGCTGCGGTTTCGGACCATGGCGAACAATATCCCCCAGCTCGCCTGGATGGCCGAGGCCGACGGATCGATCTTCTGGTACAATCGCCGCTGGTACGATTATACCGGCACGAACGAGGAGGAAATGCGCGGTTGGGGATGGCGAGACGTCCACCATCCCGATCATGTCGAGCGCGTGACCGAGAAGTTCAGAAGCCATATCGTCTCGGGCGAACCGTGGGAGGACACCTTTCCGCTACGCGGTAGCGATGGAAAGTACCGGAGCTTTCTCTCTCGGGCGATGCCGAAGAAGGATGCGGATGGCGACGTTGCTTTCTGGTTCGGCACGAATACCGACATCACCCGCCAGCTCGAACATGAAGAAGCGATCCGACTTCTCATGAGCGAGGTCAATCATCGCTCGAAGAACATGCTGGCGATCATCCAGTCGCTCGTGAACCGTATCGCCGGCGACAGTCCCGATATCCGCGAGCGACTGCAGCATCGGGTCATGTCGCTCGCCGCCAACCAGGATTTGCTCATCAAGCGTAACTGGACGGGGGCGCCCGTCGACGCGATCGTCCTGCAGCAGCTCGACTCGCTCGGCATCGACCGGGAGCGCATAAATCTCGATGGCAACCGGGACTTTCTCGTGACCCCGCGCGCCGCGGAAGTGATCGGGCTGGCGATCCACGAGCTCGCTACCAACGCCATCAAATATGGAGCGCTTTCGGACGAGAAGGGCGGTGTCGCGATCCAATGGACGGTGGACCGGTCGGACGACCGCTTCGGGCTCTCCTGGTCCGAGCATGGCGGTCCGCCGGTCGAGGCCGCGTCGCGCAAGGGGTTCGGAACGATCCTCATCGAGCGTAATCCGAAGGCGACGCTGGGCGCTTCGGTGGACTATCGGCTGGAACCGGAAGGGGTGGTCTGGAAGATCGCCGCGCCGCTCGCTCAACTCGAATCGGACGGGCGCGAGGTCTCCCCCCTGCAATAGCGTCGGCAACGTCGATTGCCCCCACCGTCGCCCTCCTCTATAGCCCGCGCACAATCGAAGCAGGACAACCATGGCACGACGGCGGCAGATCTACGAAGGCAAGGCGAAGATTCTCTACGAGGGTCCCGAGCCCGGCACGATCATCCAGTATTTCAAGGACGATGCGACTGCCTTCAACGCCCAGAAAAAGGGCCAGATTGCGGGCAAGGGTGTCCTCAACAACCGCATCAGCGAATATATCTTCACGTCGCTGGGGGCGATTGGCGTACCGACCCATTTCATCCGCCGACTGAACATGCGCGAGCAGCTGGTTCGGCAGGTCGACATCGTGCCGATCGAGGTCGTCGTGCGCAACGTCGCGGCGGGCACGCTGACCAAGCGTCTCGGGATCGAGGAAGGTACGCAGCTGCCGCGCACGATCATCGAATATTACTACAAGGACGACGCGCTGGGTGATCCGCTGATCGCGGACGAGCACATCGCCTGTTTCGGATGGGCCAGCCAGGAAGAGATGAACGACATGGCCGACATGGCCATCCGCGTGAACGACTTCATGAGCGGCCTGTTCGCGGGGATCGGAATCAAGCTCGTCGACTTCAAGCTGGAGTTCGGTCGGCTCTACGAAAACGACTATGCGCGCATCATCCTGGCCGACGAAATCAGCCCCGACAGCTGCCGCCTGTGGGACATGAAGTCGAACAAGAAACTCGACAAGGACCGCTTCCGGCAGGATCTCGGCGAGGAAGCCGAAGCCTATCAGGAAGTGGCCCGCCGCCTCGGTCTCCTGAAGCGCGAGGAAGGCGAGGAAGACGGCGCCGTGCTCGATTTCGATGAAGCCAAGAAGAAGCGCGACGGGCAGTAATTGACCGTCCGCCGCGTCCGGGTCGTCACGCTGAATGCCGCGTTGGGGCCACTCGATTATCGACTGCCCGATGGACTGGAGGCGCCGCCCGGTACTCTCGTGACCGTCCCGCTCGGCCCTCGACAACTGGTAGCGGTGGTCTGGGAAGCGGATCGGCTACCGACCGAAGAGGTCGGCGACAATCGTCTCCGCTATCTGATCGGCGCGGTCGACGTTCCACCGCTGTCCGAACCGCTGCGCCGCCTCGCCGAATGGGCCGCAACCTATTATTGCTCGCCGCTGGCCGCCGTACTTCGAATGATGCTGCCGAGCGCGGCGTTCGCAAATCCGCGCAGCCTCGTCGAATATCGGCTGACCGGCGCCACACCGGAGCGCATGACGCCGACCCGAGAGAAAGCCATACGGGCGCTGGATGATCGCCAGGGCAGCGTTCGCGAACTGGCGAGCGCGGCGGATGTCTCGGATGGCGTGATCCGAGGCCTGGTGAAGGCGGGCGCACTGGAGCCTGTCGAGGTCGACGCCGATGCGCCGTTCCCGAAGCCCGATCCGGATTTCGCGCCCGTGAAGCTTCGCCCCGAGCAGCGCAGCGCCGCCGAGCGATTGACGGCGGCGATCGGCGGCGGCTTTGCGCCGATCCTGCTCGACGGGGTGACGGGATCGGGAAAGACCGAGGTCTATTTCGAGGCCGTCGCCGAGGCCTTGCGACAGGACCGACAAATTCTCGTCCTCCTTCCCGAAATCGCGCTGACCGAGCCGTTCCTTGCGCGTTTCGAGAAACGGTTCGGCACCGCCCCGGTGGCCTGGCATTCGGGACAGCGATCCTCGCAGCGCCGGCGGGCCTGGCGTGCGATCGCCGACGGCAGCGCGAAGGTCGTGGTGGGCGCGCGGTCCAGCCTGTTCCTGCCCTATGCGAACCTCGGCCTCATCATCATCGACGAGGCCCATGAAACCAGTTTCAAGCAGGAGGACGGGGTCCAGTATCATGCTCGCGACGTCGCCGTCATGCGCGGAAATTTCGAAGGCCTGCCGGTCGTCATGGCGAGCGCGACGCCCGCGATCGAAACGCGCCACATGGTCGAGATCGGGCGATACGACGAGGTGACGTTGACCGAACGGCATGCCGAGGCGCAGCTCCCCGACCTCGCGGCGATCGACCTGACGCAGGATCCGCCGCTCCCGGGCAAGTGGCTCGCGCCCAAACTGGTGCGCGAGCTGGAAGCGAATCTCGAGGCGGGCGAGCAATCCCTGCTGTTCCTCAATAGACGTGGCTTTGCGCCGCTGACGCTGTGCCGCAATTGCGGGCACCGCTTTCAGTGCCCCAACTGTACGGCGTGGATGGTCGAGCACCGGTTGCTTGCCCGCCTCGCTTGTCATCATTGCGGCCACGTCATGCCGCCGCCAGCCGCTTGTCCCGAATGCGGAGAGGAGGACAGCCTCGTCGCCTGCGGCCCCGGTGTCGAGCGGATCGCGGACGAAGTCGCGCTGCTGCTCCCCGACGCGCGCACCGCCATCGTCACTTCCGATACGATCTGGAGCCCCAAGAAGGCCGCCGAATTCGTCCGCGCGATGGAGGGTGGCGAAATCGACATCGTGATCGGCACCCAGCTTGTCACCAAAGGCTACCACTTTCCCAACCTGACGCTGGTCGGTGTGGTCGATGCGGATCTGGGACTGCAGGGTGGCGATCTTCGCGCGGCCGAACGCACCTTCCAGCAAGTGAGCCAGGTCGCGGGGCGCGCAGGGCGAGGCGAAAAGCCCGGCCGCGTCTTCATCCAGACGCACGAACCCGATCACCCGGTCATGGAAGCGCTGGTCTCGGGCGACGGGCCCGGCTTCATCGCCGCCGAGACCGAGGCGCGCCGCGCTGCCGCCATGCCCCCTTTCGGTCGCCTCGCCGCGATCATCGTGTCGAGCGAGGACGAGGGTGCCGCCAAGCAGATCGCCGCCAATCTCGGCCGTGCGCGCCCGCAGATCGACGGCATCGCCATCTATGGCCCGGCCCCGGCTCCGCTCGCCATGCTGCGCGGACGTCATCGACAACGACTTCTGGTCCACGCCGAACGCCGCGTCGACGTGCAGGCGGCGATTCGCGACTGGCTCGACGGTGTCGAATGGCCCGCCAAAGTCCGCGTTGCGGTCGATGTGGACCCCTATTCCTTCGTCTGATGTTGTAACCGGCCGTCAAACCAATAGGATGCTCTGCGCTCGGTTCAAAAGAGTTGGGGTTGGGACATGGTGCGACTGAAGTTGTGGTGGGCGCTGTTGCTTGCGCTGACGACGGTGATGGCGAGCGAGGCACGGGCGGACGATTGGTATCTCGTCGAGACCGACAATTTTCTTCTTTATTCCTACGACGACGAGGCAGACACGAAGGCGTTCGCCCGCGACCTTGAGCGGCTCGACCAGGTGATGCGGATCCTGACCGGGATCGGCCCCGCCCGCGAGCCCAGCCCTTCCTACAACAAGGTGACCGTCTTCCGGTTCGGAGAAGGCAAGGACATCGGTCGTCTTGCCGGATCGCGGTGGGTCGGAGGGTTCTTCATTCCCCGCGCCGGCCAGCCCGTCGCCTTCGTACCCAAGACGGCGACCAAGGTTCGAGGCCTGGGCCAGAAGGCGTCGGGCCTCGAGCTCGATCCCACGGGCGTGCTGTATCACGAATATGCGCACTATTTCATGTACCGCCATGCGCCCGCGGCCTATCCGGCCTGGTACAGCGAAGGCTTTGCCGAACTCTTCTATACGATCGACCTCGGCGATGATCGCTTCACGATCGGTGAGCCGCCCGCGAGCCGCGCCTACTCGCTCGGCACGATGCGCCCCGAGACACGCAAGATGTTCGGGTCGAAGGAGGGAGACGACGTCGACCGGATCGAATCGGAACGTGTCTATGGTCATGGGTGGTTGCTCTCGTCGCATCTGCTGCTCGACCCCCGCCGCTCGGGCCAGTTGAGCCGATACCTCACCCTGCTCAACCAAGGCCGAAATTCGCGCTCCGCTGCTGAAGAGGTCTTCGGCGATCTCGATGCGCTCGACGCAGAACTCGATGCCTATCGCCGATCCAATGCCCGGATCCTGCATATCCCCTACTACGACACGAGCGAACCGCGCTTGTCCGTCCGACGGCTGACCGACGCCGAAACAGAAGTGATCCGGATGGTCGCGCAGTCGAATGCCGGTGTGACCGAGAAGGAAGCCCGCGGCCAACTATCGCAGGCACGTTCCGCGGTGGAGAAATATCCGGAAAGCGTTCCCGTGCTTCTGGCGGCGACCGAGGTCGAGTTCGACAACGACAATTTCGACGAAGCCGAACGCCTCGCGAACGCCGCCCTTGCGATCGATTCCGACAGCATGGGCGCCGCGCTCTATCGTGCGCGCGTATCGCTGGCACGCGGTGCGAAGGATGCCGCCCATTACGACGAGGCGCGACTGCGCTTTGCCGCCGCGAACCGCATCGACAACGACGATCCGCGTGCCCTGAACGGCTATTATCTGGCGCACATCCTCGACGATCGTGAAATCAACGACAGTGTCGCGTTGGCGCTGGAGGCGGCGCATCGCGAGGCGACCTACGATCGCTCGATCCGTCGCACATTGGCGCACCTGCTGATGAACGAAGGGCGCCGCGACGAAGCCTTCGTGGTCATGACACCGCTGATGAACGATCCCCATTCCAAGGATGGCCAGGAAATGATGGCTCTCTTCCGCAGCGAAAAGGATGAAGATCGCGCCAAGCTGATGGAAATGCTCGCCCCGAGGCCGCACGGGTGGGAGCCGCCCGAAGACGAATGAGGAACCGGAGGGGATTGCGGGGGCTTTGACGTCCATGGCCAAGATCCTCGTCCCCATTCTCGGCGATCAACTGTCGCATTCTCTCGCCAGCCTTCCGGACGAGGACCCCTCCGACGTCGTCGTGCTGATGATGGAGGTGCACAACGAGGCGACCTACGTCCGCCATCACGTCCAGAAGATCGCGCTGCTCTTTTCGGCGATGCGCCACTTTGCCGCAGAGCTGGAGGAGCGCGGGTTCGAAGTCGACTACGTCAAGCTCGACGACGACGGTAACAGCGGCAGTTTTACGGGAGAGGTCGAACGCGCGCTCGCCCGACACGATGTGGCCTCGATCCGGATCGTCGAGGCGGGCGAGCGGCGGGTTGCCGATGCGATCGCCGGCTGGGAGAAGAAGTTCGACCTTCCCGTCACCATTCTTCCCGACACGCGCTTCCTGTGCACGATCGAGGAATTCTGCGGCTGGGCGGAGGGACAGAACAGTCTGCGCATGGAAACTTTCTATCGGATCATGCGCAAGAAACACGATTTGCTGATGGACGGCGGCGAGCCGGTGGGGAAACGCTGGAATTACGACAAGGAAAACCGCGACAGCGCGTCGCCCGACACCGATTTCCCCGACCGTCCGATCTTCGAACCCGATGACATCACGCAAGAGGTATTCGACCTCGTCCGATCCCGTTTCGACAATCATTTCGGAACGCTCGATGCCTTCGCCTGGCCCGTCACCGCCGCCGAAGCCGAAGAGGCGCTCGACGACTTCATCCAGAACCGCCTGCCCTGCTTCGGCGCGACGCAGGACGCGATGCTGGCGGGCGAGGATTTCATGAACCACGCGCTGTTGTCGACCAGCATCAACTGCGGCCTGCTCGATCCGCTCGACGTCTGCCGCCGCGCGGAAAAGGCCTATTCGGACGGTCGTGCGCCGATCGAGGCGGTCGAGGGGTTCATCCGCCAGATCCTCGGCTGGCGCGAATATATCCGCGGCATCTACTGGTATGAGGGGGTGGGCTACCGGGACGAGAACTTCTTCGGCAATCGCCGCCACCTGCCCGATTTCTACTGGACGGGGGACACCGAGATGCGCTGCCTGTCCGAAGCCGTGCGCACCACCCGCGATCATGCCTACGCCCATCATATCCAGCGACTGATGGTGCTCGGCAACTTCGCGCTCATCGCGGGGATCAAGCCCGAACAGGTCCAGGATTGGTTTCTGGTCGTCTACGCCGATGCCTACGAATGGGTCGAACAGCCCAACGTGGTGGGCATGGCGCTCTACGCCGATGGGGGCGACATGGCGTCGAAGCCCTATGCTGCGAGCGGCAATTACATCAACAAGATGTCCGATTACTGCAAGAAGTGCCGATACTCGGTGAGCAAAAAGACGGGCGAGGATGCCTGCCCGTTCAATCCGCTCTACTGGGACTTTCTCGACCGCAATCGCGACAAACTGGAGAGCAATCACCGGATCGGGCGGATCTATTCCACCTGGGACCGGATGAGCGAGGAGAAGCGACAGGAATATCGCGACAGCGCGGCGAAGTTTCTCAGATCGCTACAGCCGCAGACCGAGGACTACGCGCATTAGAGCAGGCTCGGCGCTGCGCCTTCCGCCTCAAGCAACTTGCGCTTGCGCTCCAGACCGTAGGCATAGCCGCCGAGGCTGCCGTCGGACCGTACGACGCGGTGACAGGGAATAAGAACCGCGACATTATTGGCGCCGTTCGCGCTTCCCGCCGCACGGACCGCTCCGGGTTTGCCGACGGCCGCGGCGACTTCGGCGTAGCTTCGCGTCTCGCCGGGCGGGATTTTTTGGAGTTCCTGCCAAACCGCTTCCTGAAAAGCCGTGCCAACGACGTCGAGCGGCAGGTCGGGCATGGCCAAGGGCGCCTCGACGGCCCGAACGGCCCCCTCCACCCATGCGGCTATAGTGCCGCCGTCGAGGACGATCTCGGCATGGGGAAAGCGCGTCCTTAGCGCAGCTTCGTCTTCGTCGAAGCTCAATCGGCAGATGCCCTTGTCGGTGGCCGCCACCAGCATCGGTCCCAAGGCGCTTTCGACCCGGGCATAGCGGATCGTCACGCCCTTACCTCCACGCTTCCACGCGGAAGGTGCCATGCCCAGCCGGTCGGCGTCGGCGTAAAAGCGGCTGGAGGTTGCGTATCCCGCCGCGTAGATCGCCTCGACGACCTTGCCGCTTCGGGCTAGCGCCTCGCCGGCCCGCTCGGCGCGGCGGGCCCGCGCATACTGCGCGGGAGAGACGCCCATCGCGCGCTTGAAGACACGCTGAAAATGGGTCGGCGAATAGCCGCTGAGCGCGGCGAGATCCTCGAGGGTCGCGGGCCCTTGGTCGAGCCGCGCGACTGCAGCAGCGACCGCTGCCTCGTCGGGAGCGATATGATCGGGCGAGCAGCGCTTGCACGCGCGCAGGCCCACGCCGCGCGCCGCTGCGCCGTCCGCGAAGAAGCGGACGTTCTCGCGCTTGGGATGGCGCGCGGCACACGAAGGGCGGCAGTAGATGCCGGTCGTCAGCACGCCGGTCACGAACTGCCCGTCGGCGCGTCGGTCGCGTGCTTTCACCCGTGCCCATCGCTCGTCATCGGTAAGGCGGATCGAGTCCATTATGCGATCATGCCCGCTCCGCGCGCGCCGCGAAACAGCCATGCGCCGCATTGTGGACGTCGACATACTCGATTGACGGATCGGCGAACGCCTCGCGCAGCTTTTCATCCGCCTCACCCGGCTCTGCAAGTGACGCGGCCCGAAGCATGCCATTGGCCGAAAACTGACGCAGGGCCAGTGGGCGGCCCTCGAACACTGGTGGTATCTCGCCTTCGCCACAAGCCATCCGATCGGCGGCCTCGCGAATGTAAATCGCATAGGCCGAGCGATAGGGAGTCGCGACGTCGTGGCTGACGTGGTGAAAAAGGATGAGCGCCTCTCCCCTGTCAGCGTCGCGAAGGCTGGCACGGCAAGGAAAGCCGCGATCGGCATCGGCAATCACACGCCGTGCGCCGACCTGATCAAGCGCTTCATCGTCGAGATCGCGAAATCGGTCGATAAGGGACGGCTCGAGGCCACAGATGCGATAGGTCATATCGGGTTCCTTTCGCTTTCGGACTAGCGCCGTCGGAGCGCGCTCGCGTCCCGATCCTTGCGGTCAAAGATTCACCTTGCCGAGCGGCTAGGCGTTTCGCACTCCATCGCAATGGGCGAACGAAGCATCCATCACGGCGAACTGCAGCACGACGACGTGCGCGAACTGCTGGCACAGCACTTCACAGAAATGCGCGCCGGATCGCCGCCGAGCGCCTGCCACGTCATGACCGCCGACGCGCTGGTCCGAGACGACATCCTGTTTCTCAGCCTTCGCGGCGACGATGGCGAATTGCTCGGCGTCGGGGCGCTGCGGACGCTCGACGCGACGCTCGGCGAAATCAAGTCGATGCGGGTCGCGGACGGTGCACGGGGAACGGGCGCCGGACGTGCGATGCTGGACGCGATCGTTGCAGAAGCCCGCACGAACGGCATGACCCGACTGTCGCTCGAGACTGGGACGGGCGCTCTCTTCGAGCCTGCCAACCGCCTGTATCGCGCCGCCGGAATCGAGCGATGCGGCCCCTTCGGCGGCTATCGAGCGAGCGATTTCACCTTGTTCTACACGCGCGCAATCTGAGCGGTTCGCGGCGTCGCGCGCCCGACTGCGCGCAAAAGCGTTTCGCACGCCTTGCACTCCCGCCCACCCCTTGCTAGGGGCGCGCCAACCCATGCGGGGAGCTCGATTTTCCGGTTTCGGAAAAAGCGCGTCGAAGCTCTCCTTTTGGCATGCAATGACACTATTCGAGACCGGAGCAGCATCCAGGTGGATATCAGCGGCGGGATGAAGGCCAGCTTGGCGGGACGTTATGCAAGCGCCCTGTTCGACCTTGCGCGCGAGAAAAGCGCGATCGACACGGTCAAGGGGAGCCTCGACAAGGTGAGCGATGCGTTGAAGCAGTCGCCCGAACTCGGTGCCCTTCTCACCTCCCCGGCAATCTCGCGCGATGACTCGCTACGAGTGATGCGCGCGCTGTCGGTGGAGATGAAGCTCGACAAGATGACGGCGAACTTCCTCGGCGTCATGGCCGAGAAAGGCCGCCTCGCAGCGCTTCCCGACGCGATCCGCGTGTTCGACGCCCTTGTCGCGGCGCACCGCGGCGAAGCCCGCGCCACCGTCACCAGCGCGCGTCCGCTGACCGACGCGCAGCTGAAGACCCTGTCGGAGAAGCTCACGCAACGTGCGGGCCGCACCGTCCACATCGACACCAACATCGACCCCGATCTTCTGGGCGGGGTGCGCATCCAGATGGGCTCGCAGCTCATCGATGCCAGCGTCCAGACCAAACTCAACCAGCTCGCCAACCGGATGGCGGGCGGAACGGCGCTCTAGAGCGCGCCGCCAAGGAAAGGCTGAACATGGATATCCGTGCCGCTGAAATCTCCCGCGTGATTCGCGACGAGATCGAGAATTTCGACGCCGAGGCGCAGGTCACCGAAACGGGCAGCGTGCTGTCGGTCGGCGACGGCATCGCCCGCGTCCACGGCCTCGACAAGGTCCAGGCCGGCGAGATGGTCGAATTCGCCAGCGGCGTGAAGGGAATGGCCCTGAACCTCGAAGCCGACAATGTCGGCGTCGTCATCTTCGGGTCGGACCGCGAAGTGGCCGAAGGCAGCCAGGTCAAGCGCACCGGCGACATCGTCGACGTGCCGATCGGCAAGGGTCTTCTCGGCCGCGTCGTCGACGCGCTCGGTAATCCGATCGACGGCAAGGGCCCGATCGAGTTCACCGAACGTAGCCGCGTCGAAGTGAAGGCCCCTGGCATCATCCCGAGGAAGTCGGTTCACGAGCCCGTGCAGACGGGTCTCAAGGCTCTCGACGCGCTCGTTCCCGTCGGCCGCGGCCAGCGCGAGCTGATCATCGGCGACCGTCAGACCGGCAAGTCCGCTGTGGCGCTAGACACCTTCATCAACCAGAAGAACGTCAACCAGGGCGACGACGAGAGCGAGAAGCTCTATTGCATCTACGTCGCCGTCGGCCAGAAGCGTTCGACCGTCGCGCAGATCGTCCGCGCGCTGGAAGAAAACGGCGCGATGGAATATTCGATCGTCGTCGCCGCGACCGCTTCGGAGCCTGCGCCGCTGCAGTTCCTCGCGCCCTACACCGGCTGCGCGATGGGCGAATATTTCCGCGACAATGGCATGCACGCCGTTATCGTCTACGACGATCTGTCGAAGCAGGCCGTCGCCTACCGCCAGATGTCGCTGCTGCTGCGCCGCCCGCCGGGCCGCGAAGCCTATCCGGGCGACGTCTTCTATCTCCATTCTCGCCTGCTCGAACGCGCCGCGAAGATGAACGAGGATAATGGCTCTGGCTCGCTGACCGCACTGCCGATCATCGAAACGCAGGCCGGCGACGTGTCAGCCTACATCCCGACCAACGTGATCTCGATCACCGACGGCCAAATCTTCCTCGAGACCGACCTGTTCTACCAAGGCATCCGCCCGGCGATTTCGGTCGGTCTCTCGGTCAGCCGCGTCGGCTCGGCCGCGCAGACGAAGGCGATGAAGAAGGTCTCTGGCTCGATCAAGCTGGAGCTCGCGCAGTATCGCGAAATGGCCGCCTTCGCCCAGTTCGGCTCGGACCTCGATGCGTCGACCCAGAAGCTGCTCGCTCGCGGTGCACGCCTGACCGAATTGCTGAAGCAGCCGCAGTATCAGCCGATGCCCATGGAAGAGCAGGTCGTTTCGATCTACGCCGGCACCAACGGCTTCATCGACGATGTGAACGTCGATGACGTGACGCGCTACGAGGCCGCGATGCTGAGCTACATGCGCAGCGATCATGCTGACGTGCTGACCACGATCCGCGAGACCAAGAAGCTCGAGGACGACACCGCCGACAAGCTCAAATCCGCGCTCACCGAGTTCGGCAAGCAGTTCGCCTAAGGAGCAATCATGGCCAGCCTCAAGGCACTCAAGGGCCGGATCAACTCGGTCAAGTCGACCCAGAAGATCACCAAGGCGATGAAGATGGTCGCGGCTGCGAAGCTGCGCAAGGCGACCGAGCGTGCCGAGGCCGGGCGGCCCTACGCCCAGCGTCTGTCGGACGTCGTCTCCAGCCTCGCGAGCCGCATCACCGTCGGGCCCCAGAGCCCGAAGCTCATCGCGGGCTCGGGAGCGGACGAAAAGCATCTGATCATCGTGGCGTCGGGCGATCGTGGGCTGGCGGGCGCGTTCAACACGAACATCGCCAAGGCTGCCCGCGTGAAGGCCGAGAAGCTGATCGCGTCGGGCAAGGAGGTCCAGTTCTACGTCGTCGGCCGCAAGTCCAAGCCGCTGCTGCGCCGCGTTTTCCCCGACACCATCTCGGGCGAATATGACACGTCGCAGGCGAAGAACCCCGAGTATGCTCAGGCGCAGGCGATTGCCGACGAAATCGTCGACCGCTTCCAGTCGGGGCAGTTCGACGTCGCCCACCTCGCCTATGCCGAATTCGAAAGCACGCTCACGCAGACGCCGCGCGTCGATCAGCTGATCCCGGTCAAGCCGGACGCGGGCGAAGCGAGCGAGGGCGCGGACGCCGCCGTCGAATACGAACCGGACGAGGAAGCCATTCTCGCCGACCTGCTGCCAAAGAACGTCGCCATCCAGATCTATCGCGCGATGCTGGAAAACAACGCCGGTTTCTACGGCAGCCAGATGACCGCGATGGACAATGCCACGCGCAACGCCGGCGACATGATCAACAAGCTGTCGATCAAGTACAACCGCCAGCGCCAGGCCGCGATCACCACCGAACTCGTCGAAATCATCTCGGGCGCCGAAGCGCTCTAAGAAGCCAGAGGAACAAGAACCATGGCCACCGCCGCACCCGCCGCCAAGGCAACCAACACCACGATGGGCCGCATCGCGCAGGTCATCGGCGCCGTCGTCGACGTCGAGTTCGACGGCGAGCTGCCGCCGATCCTCGGCGCGCTGGAAACCAGCAACAACGGCCAGCGCCTCGTCCTCGAGGTTGCGCAACACCTTGGCGAGAATATCGTCCGTACCATCGCGATGGACGCGACCGAGGGGCTTACCCGCGGTCAGGACGTGCACGCCACGGGCAGCATGATCGAGGTTCCCGTCGGTCCCAAGACGCTGGGCCGCATCATGAACGTCACCGGTGAGCCGATCGACGAGCGCGGCCCCATCGGGTCGGACAAGCACATGCCGATCCACGCCGATGCGCCGTTGTTCGTCGATCAGTCGACCGAATCCGACATTCTCGTCACGGGCATCAAGGTCATCGACCTTCTCGCTCCCTACGCGAAGGGCGGAAAGATCGGCCTCTTCGGCGGCGCAGGCGTGGGCAAGACCGTGCTCATCCAGGAATTGATCAACAATATCGCCAAGGGTCACGGCGGCGTCAGCGTGTTCGCCGGCGTCGGCGAACGCACCCGCGAAGGCAACGATCTCTATCACGAATTCCTCGACGCAGGCGTCATCGCCAAGGACGAGGACGGCAATGCCATCTCCGAAGGCTCTAAGGTGGCGCTCGTGTTCGGCCAGATGAACGAACCGCCGGGCGCGCGTGCCCGCGTGGCGCTCTCGGGCCTGACCCAGGCCGAATATTTCCGCGACCAGGAAGGCCAGGACGTGCTTTTCTTCGTCGACAACATCTTCCGCTTCACGCAGGCGGGTTCGGAAGTGTCGGCGCTGCTCGGTCGTATCCCGTCGGCCGTGGGTTACCAGCCGACGCTGTCGACCGACATGGGCGCGCTGCAGGAACGCATCACCTCCACCAACAAGGGCTCGATCACCTCGGTGCAGGCCATCTACGTCCCCGCGGACGATTTGACCGATCCGGCCCCCGCCACCTCGTTCGCCCACTTGGACGCCACCACGACCCTTTCGCGCGCCATCTCGGAACTCGGCATCTATCCGGCGGTCGATCCGCTGGATTCGACCAGCCGCGTGCTCGAGCCGCGCGTCGTCGGGCAGGAGCATTACGAAACCGCCCGTGCGGTCCAGGAAACCTTGCAGAAGTACAAGTCGCTTCAGGACATCATCGCCATCCTCGGCATGGATGAACTGTCGGAAGAAGATAAGCTGACCGTGGCCCGTGCCCGGAAGATCCAGCGCTTCCTGTCGCAGCCCTTCCACGTCGCCGAGGTCTTCACCGGCATCCCGGGCCAGTTCGTCCAGCTCGAAGACACGATCCGCAGCTTCAAGGCGGTCGTGAACGGCGAGTACGACCATCTGCCCGAATCGGCCTTCTACATGGTCGGCGGCATCGACGATGCAGTCGCCAAGGCCGAGAAGATGGCGGAAGACAGCTAAGCACGATGGCGCCGGGGCAGGTCGATACACTGCGCCGGCGCCTCGCCCTAGCAGGCATTGTCGTCTTCCTCGTCATTTCGGGCTTCGACATCCATCAAGCGCGCGTGTCGTGGTGGCAGGCCTTGAACGCGGGGTTTGCGACGGTAGCGCAGGACGCGCTCGGGCAACCGCCTCGCCCGCTGTGGCTGTACGGTTTTGCCTTCCCGTTCGTCGCGGCGAACTTCTTCTGCCTCGTGCAGATGGCGCGGGGAAAGACGGCGAGGCTGTTCTGGCCTTTCGTCATCACCGCCGGAATGATCGCGATCATGCCGCTGTTCGGCAGCCAGGGCGCGATCATGCGACCGACGCTGGCAGACGCACTCAGTTTCATCGGCTACGGGATCGGCGGCGCGCTCGCCCTGTTCTTGTGGCTGGACAGAAACGACAATTTCGCTAGAGACACCGCCAAGCAATAAGGACCCATCCATGGCGCTCAAATTCGAACTCGTGACCCCCGAAAAGCTCGTCCGTTCCGACGATGTCCATATGGTCGTCGTTCCGGGCGTCGAGGGTGATTTCGGCGTGATGGAAGGCCACGCGCCTTTCATGACGACGCTCAAGGACGGCGCGCTCGACATCTATACCACCGCCGGCGCCGCACCCGAACGGGTCACCGTGTCCGGCGGGTTTGCCGAAGTCGGCAACAATGGTCTCACCGTTCTCGCGGAGTCCGTCGAAGCCTGACGCTGCGTCGCGCGGAGCGAACGAACGGCTTCCCCTGCCCTCACGGCAGCGGGAGGCCTTTTCATTATCGTATTAGCCTTTTCTAAAAGTTTGCGTGCCATTCACCATTCCCGACAAGCGAGCCAGATTACGGGGAATGGGGTATGAACGCCTTCGGCAAACGCGGTAATTCATCGGGCCCGCGCCCGAGCTTCGGGGTGGCGCGCCCGATGAAGGGTGGCCCGTCCAGCGGCTCGAAATCATCCGAAGAGCAGAACGACGACGCCCCGCCCGAGATCGAGACGATCTCTTCCGGCTCCGATCAGGCCGCAAGCCTGTCGGCGATGGACAAGCTCAACAAGCGGATGAACTCCGAGGAGCAGGAAAAGGACACGGCCGAGGGCTTCGAGGCATCGGTCAACAAGATCAAGGACCAGGTTCTCCCCCGCCTGCTCGAACGTGTCGATCCCGAGGCTGCCGCAACGCTCGGCAAGGACGAATTGGCCGAGGAATTCCGCCCGATCATCTCCGAAGTGCTCGGGGAATTGAAGATCACGCTCAACCGGCGCGAGCAATTCGCGCTCGAGAAGGTGCTGGTCGACGAATTGCTGGGATTGGGTCCGCTCGAGGAATTGCTGTCCGACCCCGCGATTTCGGACATCATGGTCAACGGCCCAGACCAGACGTTCGTCGAGCGCAAGGGCAAGCTGACCCTGTCGAAGATCCAGTTCCGCGACGAGGAGCATCTCTTCCAGATCGCGCAGCGGATCGTGAACCAGGTCGGCCGCCGTGTCGACCAGACCACGCCGCTTGCCGACGCCCGCCTGAAGGACGGAAGCCGCGTTAACGTGATCATCCCGCCGCTGTCGCTCAAGGGCACGGCGATCTCGATTCGTAAGTTCTCCGACAAGCCGATCACGATTGACATGATGCGCGGCTTTGGATCGATGTCCGAAAAGATGGCCACCGTGCTGAAGATTGCGGGCGCGTGCCGTATGAACATCGTCATCTCGGGCGGTACGGGTTCGGGCAAGACGACGATGCTCAACGCGCTGTCGAAGATGATCGACCCGGGCGAACGCGTGATCACCATCGAGGATGCGGCCGAGCTTCGGCTTCAGCAGCCGCACTGGTTGCCGCTGGAAACGCGACCGGCGAACCTCGAAGGGCAAGGCGCGATCCACATTCGCGACCTCGTCATCAACGCGCTGCGTATGCGCCCCGACCGCATCATCCTGGGCGAAATCCGCGGGCAGGAATGTTTCGACCTGCTGGCCGCAATGAACACGGGTCACGATGGCTCGATGGCCACGCTCCACTCCAACTCGCCCCGCGAATGTCTCGCGCGTATGGAAAACATGGTGATGATGGGCGACATCAAGATCCCCAAGGACGCCATTTCACGACAGATCGCCGATTCGGTCGATCTCATCGTGCAGGTGAAGCGCCTACGCGACGGCTCGCGTCGGACGACCAACATCACCGAGGTCATCGGGATGGAAGGCGACGTGATCGTCACGCAGGAACTGTTCAAGTTCGAATATCATGATGAGACGCCCGACGGGAAAATCATCGGCGAATATGCGAGCATGGGCCTTCGCCCCTACACGCTCGACAAGGCCAAGCAGTTCGGGTTCGACCAGCCGTTCCTCGAGGCGTGCCTGTAGCGTCCTAGTGGTTTCCGAAGGCGAGAAACTCGCCGCCGTCGGCAAAGGCCATCCGATCGAAGTCCTCGGCGCGGCGCCGCGCTTCGCGAACGCAGTCGCGATCGTTCATCGCTTCGCACGCATCGGCCATCGCGACATATTGCTCGGTCGAACGCCAGCCGCTGTCGTGGACTTGCTGTAGCCACTTGCGCGCGTCTTCGGGTCGGCCCGCCGCGATCAACGCGCGGCCCATGCCCACCTTGGCATCGCCATAAGGCCGCGCGGCGTGGTTGGCGCGCGCTGCGGCCAGCGCCGCATCCATATCCCCCGCCCCGATCGCTCCGTCGAGGACGTGGTCTGCGAAGGCTTCAGGATAGGCCTCTGCCTGCTCGGCAAACATCGTTTCGGCCCGGCGCGTCAATCGCTCCGCTTCTGCCCTTTTTCCTTGCGCCTCGAGAACGGTGGCGAAGGCGGCCATCACGCTCGGCTCCTGATGGTCGGCGAGGATCGCACGATAGCGGCGCTCGGCCGTCGCAAGATCGCCCCTTGCCGCATCGAGCTGAGCAAGGTGCGCCTCGGTGAGCCAGTAGCCCGGCCAAGCTTCGTCCGCGCGTTCGAAATAGTCGCGCGCCTCGTCCCACTGTCCGCGCTTCAGATGAGCGCCGCCGGCATAAAGCAGCAACGTCGAGGCAAGCTCGGGCGAGACCCGGTCCGATACCGACGCTGCGCGGTCGAAGGCTGCAAGCGATGCGTCCAGATCGCCCATCCGCTGGTGCCAGTTCGCCAGCCGGACATATTGTCCGGGATGCGGGTCGAGATAGATCGCGGAATCGTAGAGCGTCTTCGCGTCCGCATAGTCGCCGCGATAGAAAGCGATATCGCCGCGCATCGCCATGACTTCGGCGCGTTCGGTCGCACGAAGTCGCACGGGACGCGCCTCAATGGTGTCGAGCGCGATTTCGGCTTCGTCGAGCCGGTGCATCGCCAGCGCGAGGATGGCGCGGGAACGTTGCGGCCCGCTCATGTCGGGGGCCAGCGCCATGGCCTGCGTCAGTTGACGGTAGGCACGGTCCATTCCGGAAAAGCTGCCGTCGAGCTTGGCATGACTGAACCGCGCCATCGCTTCATGCTCCCGCGCGAGCCAGCTGTCGTCCTGGCGTTCGCGGTGGGCAACGGTCCGTTCGAGTTCGATCTGCCGCTCGGCGAGACCCGCGTCGAAATTACGCGCGCCATAGCCGTTGGCTTCGAGACTGGAGAGTTGGTGAACGACCGGCTGTCGGGTCGCCATCAATAGAAGGCCGAGCACGACGAGCGCGACGGTGGCCAACAGAAGATAGCGAATGGATGCAGCCATGGGATCGTCTCCAGCTATTGTTCAGAAAGAGAATGGGGAGGACGGAACACTCCCGCCCTCCCCTAAGCCGATTGGCCGTTAGGAGCCGGCAGGGACCGCGCAGGGCTGGAAGCCCAGCGAGGTAAGGTCGTCCGCCAACGCGTTCGTCAGATCGGTCAGGACCATCGCGATCTCCGGTACGAACTCGCCCGTCGCATCGATCGCCGGATTGGCGTCGTTATACGGGACCTTCGTATCCGTCGGAATCAGCGCCGTCGAAACCGCGGGCATCCCCATGCGATCGACACGGTCGTAGGCACTGTCGGCCTGCGTGTTGAACGAAAAGCCCGAACCACTGGTATCGGCCCGCGGAGGCATTCCCTGTGCATTCGCAAGGAACGGGAAGCTGCCTCGGAACGAAACGTCGTTCGCCGGCGGGTTGAGCGGCAGCTCGAAGAAGGCCGTCGGATCATGCGTCATCAAATCGAGGAAGATGACGGCCAGAGTGACGTCGATCACGGGATCCGGCAGCGCACGACCGTTCGGGAAGCCCGAAGGCGCCGAGAAGTTGATCGTCAGCGTGTCCGGAACGACCGCCTCGGCCACGGTGAGGCCCGTGCCGGGAATTTCTTGCTCGAGGCAGGGGGTCACGTCGAAACCGGTGGGTTGAGGACCGGGTCCGGGATCGGGCTGCGGCGGCACGACGACGACATCTTCATTGTCGTCGCTGTCCGAACAGGCGGCGAGGCCCCCGATCAGCATCAACGGAACGAGCGTCCGGGCGGCGATGGAAAATGGGTTTTTCATTAGAGATTCCCTCCAAGGCGCAGCGTTTCGGACCAGATGTCCACGAGATTGTCGTCGTTCTCGATCCGATCACGCGGAATTTCGATGACGACGGCGGTGATGTTTTGCCCCGCGAAGAAATCGCGGTCGCTGTCGAAGGACAGTGTCCCGGTATCACGCGTTTCCCGGAAGCCCTGAAGGTCGAAGAAGAAGGGATCGTCGAAGAGACCCGCGCGGACCCTCACGCCATCCTTGCTGAGATCGGTTTCCACGGGACCGATGATGTCGCCATCCACTCCTGGCAGGTTCGCCACGCGGACGCCGAACTGATTACCGGCCTGGCTCGCATCCTCGCCGAACTGGATCAGGATGGGGATGTTGGTTTCAGTGCGCGGCTCATCATTGGAAACGTTGAGATAGTAGCGCACATCCGGATCGTACGTCGCCGGCTGGTTCGTCGGCGCCGGTCCGGCGAAGGTCAGGATCATGACGACGTTTTCGTCATCGAAGAAGGTGTAGATGTCAGCGATGTCGGCCGCCCGGTCGGGCGTGTCGTCGACACTGGGGTCGGTCCGCTGCGGTGGATCGAGGTGATCGGCCGCGATGAGCGGCACTTCGGCGAAGTTGAACGCCAGAGCCAGCGCGCCCAATGCCGCTCCCCCGCCGATCACTCCCTTGGTGAGTTTCTTCATGAGGAGAAGCCCCTTCAGATCCGAGCGGGATTGCCCGAAAGCCCTGCAGCCTAAGAAAATATTATTGAACGTCAATGCGTTGAACGAAAAATTAATATCATTAAACCATGAAACACCTCGGGACTTCGCGCGTTCGCGCGCGACTGGGGAGTGGGTTCTAGAACCGTCACAGACGACTTCTCATTCGCCCGACAAGGAATGCTACGCCGCGGCCCTCGATGCCGTCTGCGCGTGCGATCGCCATCCTTTCGGGCTCGGCTGGGCGCGTGACTCGGCAGATGACGATCCGTCGACGGGGACCAGCGCCGCCAGAAAGCGGCGCGTGCACGCGGACCACGCATATCGTCTCGCCTCCGCCACGCAATCGGCGGCGTTCGCGCGGAGTGCATGGTGGATCGCCGCGCCGAGCCGTTCATCGAGTGATCCGATGATACGGCGCCCGTCGTGGATACCGGTGCCCTCCGGACCCACGATGTCGATCGGACCGCGGACCGGAAAGGCGGCGACGGGGGTACCGCAGGCCAGTGCCTCGATCATCACCAGCCCGAAAGTGTCCGATCTGCTGGGAAAGACGAAGACGTCGGCGCCGCAATAGAGGCTGGCGAGTTCCTCGCCGTGCTTGGGGCCAAGAAAATGGCACTGGGGATAGCGGCGAGACAGCATCTCAAGGTCAGGGCCTCCGCCCACGACGACTGTCGAACCGCGCTGCGGAAGATCGAGCAGAGCCTCGAGGTTCTTTTCCACCGCCACGCGCCCGACGTAGAGGCGTAGGGGACGCGGCAGGCCCGCCAGCGCCGGGTGCGGCGCGTGCCCTGGGTGAAACAGGCTGGTATCGACCCCGAGGGGCCAGCGTTCGACGCGGGGGATACCCCGCTCGACCAGTTCGCGCCCCAGCCGCTCGGTCGCCACCATCGTCCGTGCAGCGGCGGAATGAAACCGCGCAACGCTCGGCCAGATCCAGTCCGCGCTCAGCCAGCTGCGCATCGCGACATAGTCGGGAAGGCGCGTGTGGAAGCTGGTGGTGAAGGCCATGCCGTGCCGCCGGCAATAGCGCCGCACCTTGCGACCCAGCGGCCCTTCGGTCGCGATATGCACGTGGGTCAGCCGATGGCGGATCGTATCCAGCCGCTTCGCAATCGTACGGTATCGCACCATCGCCAATCGGATTTCCGGATAGGTCGGACAGGGAATGGTCCGATAGCCATCGGGCGACAGGATTTCGACGGTATGACCCGCAGCCCGCAGTTCGCGCGCCGTCATGTCGAGCGCGCGAACGACCCCGTTCACCTGCGGGTGCCAGGCATCGGTGACGATCAGAATGGTCACGCGGCAGGTTCGCTTTCCGCGATGCCGGGCGCCGTCGTGCGCTCGCGCACCTGATCGGAGAGTGCAGCCTTTTCATCCGCCCAGTGAAGCAGCGACAGGTGGCCGTCGAAATCCTCCACCAGCGCCGTGCAGCTTTCGACCCAATCTCCATCGTTGTGATAGGTGATCGCCCCGATCTGACGGATCTCGGCGTGATGGATATGTCCGCAAACTACCCCGTCGACCCCGCGCTCGAGGGCGGCCTCGGCGACCACCGTTTCGAACTGGCCGATATAGGTGACCGCATTCTTCACCTTGAGCTTGAGATAGGCGGACAGGGACCAATAGGGCTTGCCGAACAACCGCCGCGCACGATTGACCCAGATGTTGGCCTTGAGCAGCACCGAATAGGCATGGTCGCCCAAGTAGGCGAGCCACTTGTGATACTTCACGACGCCGTCGAAACGGTCGCCGTGCAGTACCCACAGCTTTCGACCGTCGGCGGTGACGTGAATCTCTTCCTCGGCCAGTTCGATCCCGCCCATCGACAGGCCGATATAGTCGCGAAACAGCTCGTCGTGGTTTCCGGGGATGAACACGACCCGCGTGCCGCCCTGCGCATGCTTCAGGACGGTACGGACGACGTCGTTGTGGCGCGGCGGCCAATACCAGCCCTTCTTCAGTCTCCAGCCGTCGATGATGTCGCCGACGAGATACAGTGTGTCGCAGTCTACCGAACGGAGAAAATCATGAAGCAACTCGGCATTGCATCCCGGCGTCCCCAGATGCGTGTCTGAAATGAAAACGGTGCGGTAGCGGCGCCGGGGCCGGAAGCTCTCGGGAGACCTTGCCGCCTCGTCGAGCCAGCTCGCGAACATCGCACCGCCGCGCTCCACTAACCGGTCCGAACCTGCTCTGCCCATCGTCTTGCCTCCCGCCGCTTCGGGCATATCCTAACGGAGGGAGGCGACATGCCTGCTTCTCCGGCGTGCCGATTGGGTTTCGATTTCGGTACAGATCGACGACAGCGTCATCGGCATCGGGACCCGCACGGACCGCAGGGATATTCGGGGCGATGCCGCGCGTTCGCCCCCCGACGATTTCCATCGCCAGGAGAATATTCATGCGGAAAACCATCATTGCCACCCTCGCCCTGCCCGCCGTCGCGCTGACCGCCTGCGCCAACTACGGCACCGGCGACATCGCCCGCACGGCCGGACAGGCGGTTCTCGTCGATCTCATTCGGGACGCTGTCGGGCTCGGCCTTCGCGACGACGCCTTTGTGGCGCGCGACCAGTATCGCAATCCCGTCGAGACGCTCGCCTTCTTCGGTGTGCAGCCCGACGATACGGTCGTCGAGGTTTGGCCGGGCGGCGGCTATTATACCCAGATCCTGGCGCCCTATCTGACACAAGGCGGCGGAAGCTACTGGCCAGTGGCGAGCGAGCGCGGGCTGAACGGCGTTCGGACCTTCGCCAGCGACAATCCGGCCTACGCATCGACCATCAACTACGCCGCTTTCCCGGCGCGCGCAGGTGACACGATGGTACCCGCAGGGGCGGCCGACGTGGTTCTCACTTTCCGCAACGTCCATAACTGGCAGATGGGCGACGCGCCTTTCGGCGACGACGCCTTCCGCCAGATGTACGCGATGCTCCGCCCGGGCGGCACGCTGGGTGTGGTTGAGCACCGGCTGCCCGAAACGGCCGACAGCGCGCTCGAGCGCACGTCGGGATACATGAAGACCTCGAGTGTCCGCAGGCTCGCCGAGGCCGCGGGCTTCGAATATGTCGGCTCCAGCGAGATCAACGCCAATCCCAACGATACCGCGGATTATCCGCAGGGCGTCTGGACCCTTCCCCCCACGCTGCGTCTCGGCGACACCGACCGGGCCCGGTACATGGCGATCGGCGAAAGCGACCGCATGACGCTCAAGTTCCGCAAACCGGTCTGATTGGTTGCGAATGGACGCGGTGCCTAATGAGGGGCGCCGCGTCCTCTTTCTCGCGACGTCTGCGCGCGGTGCCGACCCGTCGCGGGTTGGCGGTTCGGCGGCGATCCGGTGGCCACAGCGCTCTCGTATGTGGCCCCGTTGTGTCCCGCTCTATTTTCGGCGCCGATTGAGTCGGAACCTCGACAACCGCCCCGACATTATGTGATCAGTCCGGCGCGATATTCTTTCGTGCCGCCGCGTCTATCAAAGGGGTGTACCGAGTTGAGCGAAGAAAAACAGGGCAATGGCGCCCGCATTCTTGTCGTGGAGGACAGTCCGGTCGTCTCTCTGAAGACCGAGGACTTGCTGACCGATGCGGGCTATTTCGTGGTCGGTCCGGCTTACGACATGCCGGCGGCGCTCGATCTTGGCGGACGCGAACAGATCGACGGAGCGATCGTCGACCTCAACATCCGGGGCGAGAAAATCTTTCCGGTCCTCGGCGTGCTTAAGGAGCGCGGCATCCCCTTCGTCATCACGTCGGGCTACGCCGACTGGTCGATGCCGGAAGAATGGCAGGACCGTCCGCGCCTTCAGAAACCGGTCGAGGGCGAGCAACTGCTCAAGGCTCTGCGCAGGGTAATTCCCGCGAAGTAGAGGGGGCAGCTTTTACGCAGCCTGGTTTCGCGGTGTCATTGAGCGCCGCGGAAGGTCGTGCAACGCCATCCCGACGAGCATCGCCACGACGAAAAAAGCGACTTGGGCGAAGTTCACGCCGAGGGAAGCGATCGCCGGGCCGGGGCAGAGCCCTGACAACCCCCATCCCGTTCCAAACAGTGCGGCCCCGCCGATCAGCCGTCCGTCCAGCTTCGTCGTGTCCGGCAGATGAAATTGCGCGGCGGCGATGGGCGCCTCGCGCCTTTTCTGGACGGCCCAGGCGATGGCCATGACGCACGAGGCCCCGCCCATCACGAATGCTAGCGTCGGGTCCCACGCGCCGAAGAGGTCGAGGAAACCGCGCACGCGGAGCGGATCGAGCATTCCCGAAACGGCCAGACCTGCGCCGAAAAGGATACCGGCAAGGGCCGTCAGCGCCTGCGCCCTCACGACCAGCCTCCGCCCATCGCATTCACGACTGCGACGGTCGCGACACCAGACGCGATGAAGGTCAGCGTCGCGACGATGGAACGGCGCGACATCCGGCTCATGCCACATACGCCGTGACCCGAAGTGCACCCCGACCCCATCCGCGTTCCAAAACCGACAAGAAGCCCGCCAAGAAGGAAAGGCAGGATGGCGTCGGGAAAGCGCGCCATGATCGGCCCCTTGAAAAGCTGGACCAGCAACGCGCCGATCACCAGGCCTCCGACGAACAGCCAGGAGAGCGAGCGCGGCATGCCGCCGTCCGAAAGTCCGATCGCGCGGGCGGTTACGCCGCTCACGCCCGCGATACGGCCAATGCCCAAGAGCATGATCGCTGCGGCGAGGCCGATCATTACACCGCCGAGGAGTCCCTCCAGCGGCATGGCGTCGGGAAATCCGGGAAGGGTCACTGCCCGTCTTCCAGCGACACGTTGATCGGGATCTTGATATAGCTCACGCCATTGTCTTCGGGGTCGGGCAGACGCCCGCCGCGGATGTTCACCTGCACGCTCGGCATGATCAGTTCGGGCATCGACAGTGTCCTGTCGCGGGTCGTGCGCATGTCCACGAATTCGTCCTCGCTTACACCGTCATGGACATGGACGTTCTCGTCACGCTGCTGGCCTACCGTGGTCTCCCACGCGTAATCTTCCCGTCCCGGCGCCTTGTAGTCGTGACACAGGAAGATGCGCGTCGCGCGCGGTAGTTTGAGCAACCGCCGGATCGACCGATAAAGTTCGCGTGCGTCGCCCCCCGGAAAATCCGTTCGCGCGGTTCCGAAATCGGGCATGAAGATCGTATCCCCGACAAAGGCCGCGTCCCCGACGACATACGCCATGTCGGCAGGAGTATGACCGGGCACATGCAATGCGACGGCATCGAGGTCGCCGATCGCGAACCGCTCCCCGTCCTCGAACAGGTGGTCGAACTGCGACCCGTCCCGTTCGAAGTCGGTGCCGGCGTTGAAGATCTTGCCGAACACGTCTTGGACACGAACGATGTCGCGACCGATCGCCAGCTTGCCGCCGAGCCGCTGCTGAAGAAACGGCGCCGCCGAGATATGATCGGCATGGGCATGCGTCTCCATCACCCAGTCGACGCCGATCGCCTTCTTCCCGACATAATCCTCGATCAGCCCCGCCGACCGCGTCTCGGTCCGCCCCGAGGCTGCGTCATAGTCGAGCACGCTGTCGATGATCGCGCCGCGCATCGTGGCGGCGTCGTGCACGACATAACTGACGGTATTGGTGGCCTCGTCAAAAAAACCCGCGATCGTCGGGCGCCTGGCCTCGTCGACCAATGCCGCCTCGATGACTCGTGCGGCGACGGACAGGGCTTCATCGTTCATGGGATCGCTCTCCTCGCCACCGAACCTAGTCGCGTGGCCGGCCCGATCAAGCCTTTGCGAAAGGTGCATTTTCGCCGCCGATCATCGATCGACAGCGGCGAGCAAGTCTTTGTCAGGAATTGCGACACCGGGGGGAGAATGGTGGGCGTGGCAAGGATTGAACTTGCGACCCCTACGATGTCAACATAGTGCTCTACCACTGAGCTACACGCCCATGCTGGAGGCGCCGTTTACGGACCGTCGCCGTACTTGCCAACCCCTAAAATTCGGCGGCTCGTATTGCTCCCGCGGCGTCAGAGACGCCCGTGCTGGTCCTCGGTCTGGAACATGCGATCGACTTCGGCGACCAGGTCCTTGAGATGGAAGGGCTTGGACAGCAACTTCGCCTCGGGCGCGGTCCGTCCCGCCTCCAACGCGACCGCCGCGAAGCCGGTAATGAACATCACACGGATATCGGGGTCGATGGCGCTGGCCTTCTGCGCCAACTCGATCCCGTCCATTTCAGGCATTACGATATCGGTCAGGAGAAGATCGAACTTCTCGCTTTCCAGGTGCGGGACCGCGTCGGTTCCGCATCCCACGCTCGTCACCTCGTATCCGACGCGTTGCAGAGCGCGCGAGAGATAATCGCGCATCGAGGTGTCGTCTTCTGCGAGGAGGATTCTGGACATACAGTCTTTATGCGTCGAAAACGGGCGAGGTTCCAGTCCGCAACGCTTCCCTTCGTCGCACTGTACCAACGTGATACGGTTCCGATCGAAACCATGTTCGACTTCGCCCTCCCTCCACCGACTGTCATCGCGCCGACGAGGGTGGGGCCGGTCATCGTGTCGGTCCCGCATTCGGGGCGCGAAATTCCCGCCGAGCTGGCGCGGGCGGCGCGCGGCGGAGACCGATCGATCGAGCGGCTCGCCGATCCGTATGTCGATTTTCTCGTCGAGCCGCTTTTGGACGAGGGACATGGAGCGGTCATCGCCCGTGCACCCCGCGCCGCGATCGACGTCAACCGCTCTGTGGATGCCTGCGACCCACAGGTTCATCTCGACGCCGCTCCGCCCCCCGCCGACAGCAAGGCGGCTCGGGGGCTCGGCATTGTCATCGGACGCGGCGTCGACGGCAAACCTCTGTGGCGCGACAAGCTTCCGGACGATGCCTTCGAACGCTGGCTCGACAGCGCATGGCATCCCTACCACCGCGCACTTGAAGACTTGATCGACCGGACGCGCGCCCGACACGGTGTTGCTATCCTCCTCGACTGTCACTCGATGCCGCCGCTCAGCGCGCGCGGTCCGTTCGTCGTCATCGGCGACCGGTTCGGTCAGAGCGCCGCTCCGTGGGTAAGCGGCGTCGTCGAAGCGCTCCTCGAGGATCGCGCGCTGCCCCATGCCACCAATCGGCCCTATGCGGGCGGAGAAATTGCGGCCGCGCACGGCCGCCCGGCCGACAATGTCCACGTCCTCCAGATCGAGATCGACCGGTCGCTCTATCTCGACCGCAACCTGCGGCGACCCGGCGCGGGGATCGGCAGGATCCAATCGCTGCTGACCGCAATGGCCGCGCGGCTGGAGGACGCCGCGCAGAGCGAGACGCTACGCGCCGCCGAATGAAAAGAGGCCCCGCCGACGATGCGGCGAGGCCTCTAGTCCTCCAACGATAACGCCGAACGAACGGCGGCAGCGTGTCTTACTTCTTGTCGTCGCCGCTCATTTCGGTCTGCGACACCGGACCCTTGCCGGCACGAACCTGGCGCGAGAAGAGTTCGCGGATGTTGCCGAGCGAGAAGAGGTGCGCGATCAGAACCGAGAGCATGCCGCTCTGGTTCATCTTGCGCAGCTGGTCGCCCTTCAGCTCGCGGAACTTCTCTTCGTTGACCATGCGGAAACCGCGATAGACGTAGGGCTTCTCCATGCCCTGCGGCTGGATCGAGACTTCGCCGTCCATCAGAATGTCCATCTTCTTCAGTTCTTCGATGAACGCGCCAGTGCGCTGCGCCGAGGCTTCGAACTGTTCGCAGAACTGCAGGATATCCTTGGTGCGCGAAGACGGCTCGTCGTTCTCGAAGATGGGCTGACCGTCCTTGTCCTCGCTGACGAGGTCGGACGTCGGATCGATGCACAGCGACAATTCTTCGCTGTCCTGCTTCAAGCGTGCGAGCATGAACGGGTAGCGACGCAGATAGGCCGGCAGATAGGTGTTCTTGTCGGTCAGTTCGCCGTTGTCGTCGAAGAAGGCATTGACCCCCTCGTTGAGACCCATCAGCGCGATCGGCAGCATGTTCTCGCCCGACGTGAAGACGATCGGGAAAGTGCGCTGAAGCAGCGGAATTTCCTCGACCGTGACCGGGACCGCGTGCGTGTTCGCGGCGAACGGCATGCTCGTCATGTTCTTGTAGTAGAGGTTGCCGTGCTTTTCCTTGGTGATCGGCTCGAGGCCGCTATACAGGACGGGCAGCACCCCTTTTTCCGGGTTGGTCGCCATTGAAATCGTCTCCTAAGGTGTTGATAGGTCGAGGGGGCGGCGCGTCGAAAATCGCACCGGAAACCTCCGACCGGGAAAGCGAAGGCCCGCCATTACTCAAGCGTCCGGAGACATTCAAGCGTTCCCTGCTCCGCCCACGCGCAGCCCGATAAATTCATTTGCGGTTCAAGGCCGCCATGTCAGTCGGCCAGTCATCATGGAATGTGCGTCTTGATCCTTCTGGGCCTCAGCATCGCCCCGCTCATCGCGCTTGCCAACGCCCAAGGGTTGGCGAGCGACAATAGCGTCGCGCCGCAGCAGGCCGACGCTAGGGTACGCCGGGTCATCATCCGCAACCAGCTCGTCATTCGCATTCCCGTGCGGCCGCGCCGGGCGGGGACCACGCGTTTCACGCTCGAGGATGGACCGCGATGCCTCGACAGCGAGGACATCGTCGGCGCACGGATTGCGGGCAGCCGCTCGATCGACTTCCTGATGCGCGACAAGGGCATGATGCGGATGACGACGGACCGCGACTGCCCCAGCCTCGACTTCTACGGCGGTTTCTACGTCCATCCGGACGACGAACGCCTGTGCGCCCGGCGCGACGCGATCCGGACCCGCATGGGCTCGTCCTGCCGGATCGAGACTTTCCAGCAGTTGCGCCCCGTCCCGGCGCAACGCTAGATTCCTTGACCTTGCCCGGGATAGCGGGCAGTGGGTCGCCACGTATCGTGCGCGATGGACGTGCGCCTTTCCCTTCCCTCCCGACGAACCGGAACGAATGAATGGGTTTTGCCGAACTCGGCCTCTCCGATGAACTCCTGAAAGCGATCGACGATTCTGGCTATACAGAGCCGACTCCGATCCAGAAGGGGACCATTCCGCCGGTATTGATGGGCAAGGACCTCATCGGCATCGCTCAGACAGGAACGGGCAAGACCGCCAGCTTCGTGCTGCCGATGATCGACGTGCTGGCGCAGGGACGCAGCCGCGCCCGCATGCCCCGTAGCCTCATTCTCGCCCCGACGCGCGAACTTGCGCAGCAGGTCAGCGAGAATTTCGACAAGTACGGCAAGTATCACAAGCTCTCGATGGTGCTGCTGATCGGCGGCGTGCAGATGGGCGATCAGATCAAGGCGCTGGATGGCGGGGTCGACGTGCTCATCGCGACACCGGGCCGCCTGCTCGACCTGTTCGAACGCGGCAAGATTCTGCTGACCGGTTGCGACCTGCTCGTCATCGACGAAGCGGACCGCATGCTCGACATGGGGTTCATTCCCGATATCGAGAGCATCTGTTCCAAGCTACCGAAGAATCGTCAGACGCTCCTGTTCAGCGCGACCATGCCGCCGCCGATCAAGAAGCTCGCGGACAAGTTTCTCAGCGATCCCAAGACAATCGAGGTGGCACGTGCCGCCAGTACCAACGAGAATATCGAGCAGATCCTCGTTCCTGTGGCCTCTGCGAAAAAGCGCGACAAGTTGCGCGACATCCTGCGCCAGGACGAGGTCGAAACGGCGATCGTCTTCTGCAATCGCAAGACCACGGTGCGCGAACTGGCGACCAGTCTTCGGCGCGGGCGGCTCCGGGTCGGCGAAATCCACGGCGACATGGACCAGTCCAACCGCATCGCCGAACTCGACCGTTTCCGGGCGGGCGAGATCAACATTCTGGTCGCGAGCGACGTCGCCGCCCGCGGCCTCGACATCAAGGGCGTGTCCACGGTCATCAACTTCGATGCCCCGTTCCATCCCGACGATTACGTCCATCGGATCGGCCGTACCGGTCGTGCCGGTGCGACGGGCACCGCCTACACGCTGGTAACCCGGGCGGACGAAGAGAATATCGATAATATCGAGAAGCTCACGAAGCAGAAGATCCGTCGTATCGGAGAGGACGAAAAGGTCCCGGTGCCGAAACAGGATGCCGTCGACGAGAGCGAGGACGAAGCTCCCGCGAAGAAGCCGGCTCGCCGCCCGAAGAAGGCGGCCGATGACGATACGAAGGACGAAAAGGGTCAGAAGGACGGCAAGAAGACCGACCGCAAGGCCAAGCGGGACACCGAGCGTAAACCTGCCTCGGATCGCAAGCCCGCGCGCAAATCCGCCGACAAGCCTGCTCCGAGCGAGCCGGAAGAGGACAGTTCGTCCTCCACCGCGCCCAGCGTCGTGCCGACCTACAATTCCGATTGGAACGGTCCGCTTCCCGACTTTCTTCAGAATAAGATCGGCTAGCTGCCCCGATAGCGGTCGAGTGCCGCAGCGGCGTGAGCGTCGAACCGCTGTTCGGCGATGGCCTCGCGCATGGCGCGCATCCAGTCCTGATAGAAGTGCAGATTGTGCCCCGTCATGAGCATCGCGCCGAGGATCTCGCCCGAACGCACGAGATGATGGACGTAGGCGCGGCTGAAGCCGGCGCAGGTGGGACAGCCGCAGTCCGCGTCGATGGGCGCCTGGTCTTCCGCGAACTTCGCGTTTCGGATGTTGATCGGCCCGTCGCGGGTGAAGGCCTGACCGGTGCGGCCCGATCGTGACGGCAGCACGCAATCGAACATGTCGATCCCCCGCCGAACCGCCTCGATCAGGTCGTCGGGCTTCCCGACACCCATGAGATAGCGCGGTTTGTCGGTAGGCAGCTGGTCAGGCGCGAAATCCAGGCAGGCCAGCATCGCTTCCTGCCCCTCGCCCACCGCAAGCCCGCCCACTGCATAGCCATCGAACCCGATATCGATCAGCGCATCTGCGCTCTCGCGGCGCAGCGTCTCGTCGAGAACACCCTGCTGGATACCGAAGATCGCCGCGCGGGTGGCATGTTCGCCGCCGCGATCGAACTCGTCGCGACTGCGTCTGGCCCAGGCGATCGAGCGGTCCATCGCCTCGCGCTGCTTGTCGGCACCGACGTCGGGACGGACGAGCTCGTCGAACTGCATGATGATGTCGCTGTCGAGCAACCGCTGCACTTCGATCGAGCGTTCCGGCGTCAGCAGGTGCCGCGAGCCGTCGAGATGGCTCTTGAACGTCACGCCTTCATCAGTGACCTTCGACAGGTCCGATAGGCTCATCACCTGATAGCCGCCGCTGTCGGTGAGGATCGGTTTGTCCCATCCCATGAAGTCGTGCAGCCCGCCGAGCCGAGCGACCCGCTCTGCACCGGGGCGCAGCATCAGGTGATAGGTATTGCCGAGCAGGATATCGGCACCGGTCGCCGCGACTTCGCCCGGACGCATTGCCTTGACGGTGGCGGCCGTGCCGACGGGCATGAAGGCGGGGGTCTGAATCGTCCCCCGCTGCATGGCGATCTGGCCGTGCCGCGCCTTGCCGTCGGTCGCGGAAACCTGGAATTCGAACCGTGTCATGGGCGAGCGGTTAGCGCGGACCTATTCGAAATCATAGACGAGCGTGATGCGGGTGAGCGTATCGGTCGCTTCCGCGCCGATCGGCGGCGACGTTTCATGATCGATCCGAAAGGCCACGCGAGCGAGCAAATTGCCCCCGAGGTCGGCCTCTAACCCCGTTTCCGAACGGAAGGTCGAGTTGCCCTCCGCGAAATAGGCGTCGGCATCCTGAGTGATCCCGAAGGTGTCGCTGATCTGCCAGTTTCCCGTCAGTGCGGCGAGAGCAGCGATCTGCTCGTCGCCCGGCGCGCCGATGCGGTTCGTGCGGCGATAGGCGGGGCCGCCCTTGATCGACAGCGACCGATCATCGGCATCGAAGATCCGATAGCCCGCCCCGGCCGATAGCGACAGGCGGCTGTCGATCCCCTGAAAGCGATCGCGCTCTCCCTGCACCAGGCCGTAGGCGAACAGTCGCTCGTTGATCTCGTAATTGGGTTCGTATCCTGCGAGAAACTGCTCGCGCGTCGTCGATCCCGCGCTTTCGCGATAGTCGACGTGCGCGTTGAAGTTGTGCCGCCAGTCGATGCCTTCGCGCACCAGTTTGACACCCGCCGACACGCCGGCTTCCTCGCTGGATCCGGTGGCGTAGAAGCCCCCCAACTCGCCACGCCCGGCCCAGTTCTCGACGAACGATGCCTCCCGCAGCGCTTCCCGCTCCGCCGCCGCCTGGGCTTCCGCGCGCTCGGCCAGTCGCGCGCGGGCACTCGTTTCCAGAACCGACAGCCGGTCGAGACGATCGGGATAGGATGCGCGGGCCAGTCCCATCACCGTGTCGAGGGCCGCGGCATCGCCCGTTTCCCCGGCCTGTTCGATGAGATCGGCAATCCCCTCAGGCAGCTCGGCGGGCTGGGCAGCCGCCAGCGCGGCGGCGATCATCGTCGTCATCATGGTGTTTCCCCTTCTCGCCGGCCCCATAGCCGCAAACGGGGCCTGGCGGAACGGGGGCCTTCGACCGTCCGTTCTTCGCGCAACAACCATCGATAAGGAGACGTGCAATGGGACTTTTCGACATTTTCAAGAAGGACAAGGGCAAGGAGCTTTTCCGCGAGGACAGCGCGGCGGAAGAGAAGGCCGAGCGCATTCGCGCCGAAATCGACCGCATGGGCCTCGAAGGCGACATCAAGGTGCGCGTCGACGGCGGCAAGGTGAAGATTTCCGGCAAGGTTCCCGATCAGGAAACCAAGGAGAAGCTGCTCGCCATCGCCGGCAACACCAAGCATATCGACAGCGTCGAGGACGACGACCTTGCCACCGACCGCCCGGGCAATGCGGCCAAATGGCACACGGTCGAAAGCGGCGACACATTGTCGGGCATCGCCAAGGAGCATTATGGCGACGCCAATGCCTACAACCGTATCTTCGAGGCCAACCAGCCGATGCTGGAAAGTCCCGACAAGATCTATCCCGGCCAGGTTCTCCGCATTCCGCAGTAACGCCCTTCTAGCGCGGCGGCAGGAGCAAGCTGCTGTCGCCGTAGCTGTAGAAACGATAGCCGCCTGCGATCGCATGATCGTAGGCGGCTTTCATTTGCGGCAGCCCCATCAGTGCGCTGACCAGCATGAAGAGTGTCGAGCGCGGCAGGTGAAAATTTGTCATCAGCCCCCCGACCGCGCGAAAGCGATAACCGGGAGTGATGAAGATGTCGGTGTCGGCGGCGAAGGGATGAATGACGCCGTCTTCGTCTGCCGCACTCTCGAGCAGACGCAGCGCCGTCGTCCCGACCGCGATCAGACGCCCCCCGTTCGCGCGGACGGCATTCAGACGCTCGGCCGTATCGGCGTCGATCCGTCCCCATTCCGCATGCATTCGATGATCCGCTATATCGTCGGCCTTCACGGGTAGAAAGGTGCCCGCACCGACGTGCAGCGTCAGCGTCTCGCGCGCGATGCCTCTCGCATCGATCGCCTCGATCAGCCGATCGGTAAAGTGCAAAGAGGCGGTGGGGGCCGCGACCGCGCCTTCCTCGCGCGCGAACATCGTTTGGTAATCGTCCGCGTCGGCTTCGTCGATCGCGCGCTTCGACGCGATGTAGGGCGGCAGCGGCATAGTGCCGGCGCGAGTCAGCAACAGTTCGACGGGATCCGTGCCTTCGAACGACAGGAGAATGCTTCCGTCCGCGCCGCGTTCGCCTGCGATGGCAGTGACATCCGCGGCGAAATCGATCCGGTCGCCTTCGCGAACTCGCTTGGCATTGCGCACGAAGGCACGCCAGTCGCGCGGTCCCTCTCGCTTGTGAAGCGTCGCGCCGATCTTCGCCTCGCCCCGCCGCCCCTCGAGCTGGGCGGGAATGACCTTGGTGTCGTTGAAGACGAGGCAATCGGCGGGATCGAGAAGATCGGGAAGGTCGAGGACCTGCCGGTCGGCGATGTCATCGCCATCGACCAGCAGCATGCGCGCCGCGTCCCGCGGGCGGACGGGACGAAGCGCGATACGGTCCTGGGGAAGATCGAAGTCGAACGCGTCGACCTTCATCAGTCCTGCCGGCTGGCTTCCGTGATCGCGTCGGTCGCCATCGGCGCCGCGGGGACCGGGCCGCCGAGGCGCGCGCTGACGATCCGAGTCGGATTTTCCGGCGGCTCGCCGACCGCAACCGTGTCGACCGTATTCATCCCGCGGACGACGCGGCCCAGAACGGTATATTCCCCGTCGATACCGAAGCGCGGAGCGAACATGATGTAGAACTGGCTGTTAGCCGTATTCTCGGCCGCGGTTTTCTGTTCCTCGGTCGCATTCTCGGGCGCACCCTCGCGCGCCATCGCGAACGCGCCGCGCAGATGCGGCAGGCGATTGAATTCGGCCGGCAAATCGGGAAGCTGGCTGTTGCCTGCTCCGGTACCCGTCGGATCGCCGCCCTGAGCCATGAAGCCCGGGATCACGCGGTGAAAGGTAAGACCGTCGTAGAAGCCCGAGGCCACCAAAGTCTGGACGCGGTGGACGTGCAGCGGCGCGGCGTCGGGGCGAAGCTGGATTTCCACGATCCCACCGTTGTCGAGCGTCATCGTCACGCGATTGGCGGGGTCGTTGGCAATCTCCGGCGGGACGACCGCATGGGTAAGGCTCGGCATAGCCGAACGATACTTGCCGCGATCCTGCGCGGCGGCAGGCGTGGCGACGAGCGTCAGCGCCACGGCGGCGAACAGGGTTTTCCCGAAACTTTTGAACATGTTGATCCTCATTTGACCGGTCGGCCCCGTCTCTAGCGGGTTGGTGCGCTTGTTGCCAAGCATTTGCTGAACGCGGGCTGGCTCAGCGATGCTCTGCCTCCACCTTCACCGCCACGGCGTCGGCGACGGCGGGCGTGACGAACTTGTCGATGGGGCCGTCGTAACGGGCGATCTCCTTGACCAGCCGCGAGGCGATCGGCTGCAGCGACACATCGGCCATCAGGAAGACGGTCTCGATATCATCGTCGATCTGCTGGTTCATCCCCGCCATCTGATACTCATATTCGAAATCGGCGACCGCGCGCAGACCTCGAACGACCACATTCGCCCCCACCTCGCGCGCGAAATGCATCAGCAGCGCATTGAAGCTCACGACCTCGATCACGCCCTCGATATCGCTCGTCTCCGCCTCGACCATCGCCATCCGTTCGTCGAGATCGAACATCGGCGACTTGGACGGATTGGTCGTCACCCCGATCACCAGCTTGTCGACCAGCCGCGCAGCACGGCGGATGATGTCGAGATGCCCCAGCGTGATGGGGTCGAAGGTGCCGGGGTAAAGACCGATGCGCTGGGTCATGGTTTAGCGATCCCTTTCGATCGAATAGCGGGCGATCGCGCGGAGAAGGTCGGCTTCCCCGCCATGATGGGCGAGATGCTCGTTGGCCTGTTCGACCAGCATCGCCGCCTGTTCGCGGGCGCGCTGTTCGCCCATTAGCGAGACGAACGTGGCCTTGCCCGCATCCTCGTCTTTCTTGAGACGCTTGCCCGCCTTGGTTTCGTCGCCATCGACGTCGAGCAGGTCGTCGGCGATCTGGAAGGCGAGGCCGACGTTGCGGGCATAGCCGCGATACGGAATGCGCAGCCCCTCCCCGACCTGGCCGAGGATGCAGGCTGCTTCGACCGCATATTCAATCAGCGCGCCGGTCTTCAGTTGCTGGAGCCGGGTGATCGAATCGAGGTCGAGCGGTTCGGCTTTCTCGGCTTCAAGGTCCATGACCTGTCCGCCCGCCATTCCGTCCGGCCCCGCGGCCTTTGCCAGTTCGGCGATGAGATCGACGCGAACCTGCGCCTCGGGATGCGTGGCCTCGTGCGCGAGCAGCGCGAAGGCGAGGTCATGAAGGCTGTCCCCCGCCAGCACCGCGATCGCCTCGTCATAGGCCTTGTGCAACGTCGGCTTGCCGCGGCGAAGGTCATCGTCGTCCATGCAGGGCAGGTCATCGTGGATCAGCGAATAGACGTGGATCGCCTCGATCGCTGCGCCGACCCGCAGCACGCGTTCATCGGATAGGTTGAACAAGCGTCCCGCCGCCCGCACCAGCAGCGGGCGCATGCGCTTTCCACCGTCGATGGCGGCATGGCGCATCGCTTCGTAGAGGGGGTCGCGGCTGTCGCCGGGGCTGGCGAGCAAGGCGGCGAACAGCGCGTCCACGTCCTTCGCCGCGGCGCGCGCCTCGGCCATCAGGTCGGGGGCGACCACGCGCTCAGCCTGCATCGAAAGGCTGGGTGCCGGTCGGCTTTCCATCGGAGTCGCGGCTGATCTTCTCGATCCGCTCGCGCGCGTCCGCCAGCCGTGCCTCGCAATGCGCCTTCAAGGCCTCGCCGCGCTGGAACAGCTCGATCGACTTGTCGAGTTTCTCGTCGCCCGCTTCGAGCGTGCGGACGATCGTTTCCAGTTCGCTCAGCGCCTCCTCGAAACCCATCGAGGCAATATCGGGACGGGGTGCGGGGTCGGTCATGGCGTGGTCCTGCATGCTGCGCCGGAAGACATCAACGCTTGAACGGGTCCTTGATGCCCGGAACGATCTCGGGGACGCCGTCGTCGCCCGCTTCTTCCGCCGCCAGCGCGGCCTCGGCATCCGCAGCCTGCTGCTGGCGCTCCTTGCGCAATTCGTCGATGAGCGCGGCGCGATCGTCGTCGATGTTCGCATCGGGAGCCGGAGCTTCGGTGCCTGCCGCCTTCTGCGCCTTGGCGACCGCGGCGTCGAGTTCGCGCTGCGTGGTCAGGCCAAGCGTCACCGGATCCTTGGCCTGAATGTTGGACATGTTCCAGTGCGAGCGATCGCGGATGGCGTTGATCGTCGTGCGCGTCGTGCCGATCAGCTTGCCGATCTGGCCGTCGCTCACCTCGGGATGGTTCTTGATGATCCAAGCGATGCCGTCGGGCTTGTCCTGCCGCTTCGACACCGGGGTATAGCGCGGGCCCTTGGTGCGGGTGATCGCCTCGGGCGCCTTGTGCATCTTAAGCACGTGGTCGCTGTCGGCCTGACCCTTCTCGATCTCCTCGTGCGTCAGTTCGCCCGCGCGAACGGGGTCGCGTCCCGTCAGCTTGGTCGCGCTGGTCTCGTCGGCGATCGCCTGGACCTCGAGGATGTGCAGCCCGCAGAATTCGGCGATCTGTGTGAAGCCCAGCGACGTGTTCTCGACCAGCCAGCTGGCGGTCGCATGGGGCATGAGGGGCTTGGGTTGTTCGGCCATTTTCGGCTCCCGTAGAAACAAGTGAGGCCGCCCCTTTTCGGAGCGGCCGGAATATGGAACCCGATCTACGCGCTCGCGCCCCGTCGATCAAGCGGCAGCTTTTTTTCAGGGGATGAGGACGATCTTTCCGACATGTTCGCCCGCCTGCATCCGCGCATGGGCGTCGGCCGCGTCGGCGAGGGGAAACGCCTCGTCCATCACCGGTCTCAGTCGCCCACCCTCGACGAAGCCCCAGGCCGTGCTGCGCAATTCGTCGGCGACCATCGTCTTGAAACGCACCGATCGCGCGCGCAGCGTCGATCCGGTCAGCGTCAGGCGGCGTCGCATGATCTTTGGAATCGGCAGCGTCCCTTCGGCCCCCCTCTGGAAGGCGATCGACACATGGCGCCCTTCGTCGGCAAGGCAGTCGAGATTGCGCGCTATATAGTCGCCGCCGACCATGTCGAGCACCACGTCCACCCCGCGCCCTTCGGTCATGTCCTTCACCTCGGCGGCGAAATCCTCGGTCTTGTAATTGATCGCACGGTCGGCGCCGATCCGTTCCGCCGCGGCGCATTTCTCGTCTGATCCGCATGTCACGATGATGGTGATGTCATAAAGGTTGCACAGCTTGATCGCGGTCGTGCCGATGCCGCTGGTCCCCCCGTGGACGAGCACGGTGTCGCCCTCCGCCGCAAAACCGCGTTCGAAAAGATTGGACCAGACGGTGAAGAGCGTTTCGGGCATCGCCGCCGCCTCTGCCAGCGTCAGCGCCTCGGGCACGGGGAGCAACGTTCCCACGGGGGCGACGCAATAATCGGCATAGCCGCCGCCCGCAACCAGCGCGCAGACGCGGCGCCCTACCCATGCTCCGCCCCCCTCGCCCGCCGCGACGACCTCGCCCGCGCATTCGAGACCCAAGATGTCGCTCGCTCCTTCGGGCGGAGGATAGTGGCCATTTGCCTGGAGCAGGTCGGGACGGTTCACCCCCGCGGCGGCGACACGGATGAGAACCTCGTCGGGACCGGGTTCGGGCATCGGCCGTTCGACCATTTCCAGCGTGCCCGCCTCGGGCGCGACGATGCCACGCATCGTGGTAGGAAGTTGGTTCATCGTGTCGGCCCCCGGATCAATCGGCGGTCATATTGACTCAGGGCTATGGCGGGTCAACGATGTTCGACATGGACGACGAAGACGATTTCAAACCCGGCGAGCCGATCGTCGAACTGGGTCGCCAGGATCTCGATCCCTTGAGCGTCGAGGAACTGGAAGCGCGGATCCGGCGGCTGAAGGCGGAGATCGACCGGACCGAGGCCCACATGACGGGTAAGTCGAGCCACATGTCGGCGGCGGACGCCCTGTTCCGCAAATGACGTTCAGGAACCGTCCGTCATGGCCTGCCTAGGACCGTCTTGAAGAGGCCCTTCCCAACCCTCATCTTGTTGGGACAAGGAGAAAATTCATGCCAAGTTTTGCCCGCGAACTCGAACAGACGCTGCACAATGCGCTGGGCGAGGCGAGCAAGCGTCGCCACGAATATGCGACGCTCGAACATCTGTTGATCGCGCTGGTCGACGACAATCACGCCGCCGAAGTGATGACTAAATGCGGCGTCGATCGCGACGAATTGCGCGCCACCGTGAAGCAGTATCTCGATGCCGAACTGGGTGCCTTGGTGAGCGACAGTGCCACCGACCCCAACCCGACGAGCGGGTTCCAGCGCGTCGTCCAGCGCGCGATCCTGCACGTCCAGTCCTCGGGCCGCGACGAAGTGACCGGCGCGAATTTGCTCGTCGCGCTATTTTCCGAGCGCGAGAGCTATGCCGTCTATTTCCTGCAGCAGCAGGACATGAGCCGTCTCGACGCGGTCACCTTCATCTCGCACGGCGTCGGCAAGGCCGAGGGATCGGGCGCGGGCGATCCGAACGACGAGGACGGTGACGAGGGCGGGCCGACCGAGAGCGAACAGGCCAAGGGCGGCAAGAAGGAAAGCGCGCTCCAGCAGTTCACCGTAGACCTCAATCAGCGGGCAAAGGACGGCAAGATCGACCCGCTGATCGGACGCGGTCCCGAAGTCGACCGGACGGTGCAGATCCTGTGCCGCCGCTCGAAGAACAACCCGCTCTACGTGGGCGATCCCGGCGTCGGGAAAACCGCGATCGCCGAGGGCCTGGCCCGCAAGATCGTCGAGGGCGACGTCCCCGAAGTGCTGCGCGAAGCGGTGATCTACTCGCTCGACATGGGCGCACTTCTCGCCGGCACGCGCTATCGCGGCGATTTCGAGGAGCGGTTGAAGCAGGTCGTTTCTGAGCTCGAGAAGCTTCCGAATGCGGTGCTGTTCATTGACGAGATCCACACCGTCATCGGCGCGGGCGCTACCAGCGGCGGAGCGATGGATGCGTCGAATCTGCTCAAGCCGGCGCTGTCGTCCGGCGCGATCCGTTGCATCGGCTCCACGACCTACAAGGAATTCCGCAATCACTTCGAAAAGGACCGTGCGCTGTTGCGGCGGTTCCAGAAGATTGACGTCAACGAACCGACAATCGATGAGACGGTGCAGATCTTGATGGGCCTGCGCTCAAATTTCGAGGAGCATCACAAGGTCCGCTACCTCCCCGACGCCATCAAGTCGGCAGTCGAACTGTCGGATCGCTACATCAACGACCGAAAGCTGCCCGACAAGGCAATCGACGTGGTCGACGAAGTGGGCGCGATGCAGATGCTGAAGGCGCCCTCGAAGCGCAAGAAGACGATTTCGGTGAAGGACATCGAAGCCGTCGTCGCGACGATGGCCCGCATTCCGCCGAAATCGGTTTCGACCGACGACAAGCGCACGCTGGAAAAGCTCGAGCAGGACCTGAAGCGCGTCGTGTTCGGACAGGATCTTGCGATCGAGAAACTGTCGAGCGCGATCAAGCTCTCCCGCGCTGGCCTGCGCGACCCTGACAAGCCAATCGGCAACTATCTCTTCTCCGGCCCCACGGGCGTCGGGAAGACCGAGGTGGCGCGCCAGCTCGCGAGCATCATGGGCATTCCGCTGCAACGCTTCGACATGTCGGAATATATGGAGCGTCATGCCATCAGTCGCCTGATCGGCGCTCCTCCGGGCTATGTCGGCTACGACCAAGGAGGCCTGCTGACCGACGCGGTCGACCAGAACCCGCACAGCGTCCTGCTTCTGGACGAGATCGAGAAGGCGCACCCCGACCTGTTCAACATCCTGCTCCAGGTGATGGACAACGGAAAGCTCACCGATCACCACGGCAAGACCGTCGACTTCCGCAACACCATCCTGATCATGACCACCAATGCCGGCGCCGCCGACATGGCGCGCGAGAGTATCGGGTTCGGCAATATCACGCGCGAAGACGTGCAGGACGATGCGATCCGCAAGATGTTCACGCCCGAATTCCGCAACCGTCTCGATGCGGTGGTGCCGTTCGGCTATCTCCCCCCGGCGGTGGTCAAGCGGGTCGTCGACAAGTTCATCCTGCAGCTCGAAATGCAGCTAGAAGATCGCAACGTGTCGATCGATCTCGACCAGGCCGCGCGCGACTGGCTGGTGTCGAAGGGCTATGACAAACTGTACGGCGCCCGTCCGATGGGCCGTTTGATCCAGGAAAAGATCAAGCAACCGCTGGCCGAGGAACTGCTGTTCGGCAAACTGGTCGATGGCGGCGAGGTCAAGGTCCACATGAAGGAGGGTCAGCCCGCCTTCGAGATCGTGCCCAAGCCACCCAAGAAGAAGCGCAAGCCCGTCGCGAAGAAGAAGCCGGCGGCGAAGAAGAAGGAACCGGCCAAGAAGGCCGACACGACTTCGGACGACAACAAGGCCGAGTAGGCTTTCCACCGTCATCGACGACGCTATGGTCGGGTCACACCATTGATCAGGAGTGACCCGACCATGATGCGTTTCCTTCTCGGCGCCAGCGCCCTCTCCCTTATCGCCACTCCCGTCCAGGCGCAGGATTTCTCCGCCGAACGGATTTCTCATCACGTCCGCACCCTGTCGGACGACTGGTTCGAGGGACGCGCTCCCGGCACCCCCGGCGAGGAAAAGACGGTTGCCTATTTGTCGGGCGCGATGGCCGCCGCCGGGCTTCAGCCCGGCGGTGACGTTCGTGCGGACGGGACGCGCGCGTGGACGCAGGATGTCGTGCTGTTCCGCTCGAACATGGTCGATGATCCGGTCCTGATGCTCAACATGGCCGGTGAGAGCATCCCGATGATCCAGAACAAGGATCTTGCCGTCCGCGCGCCGGTCAACGGCATGGCACAGGTCCAGATCGACGATGCGCCGCTGGTGTTCGTCGGCTACGGCACCCACGCTCCCGAGCGCGACTGGTCGGACTTCAAGGATGTCGACCTGACCGGCAAGATCATGGTCGCCCTGGTCAACGATCCGGATTTCGAGGGCGGCGAAGGCGACTTCGGCGGCGATGCCATGACCTATTACGGCCGCTGGACCTACAAGTTCGAAGAAGCGGCACGGCGCGGCGCGGCCGGTGTTCTCGTTATCCATGAGACCGAGCCGGCGAGCTATCCGTGGGGAGTCATCTCGGTCAACAACGACCAGACGCGCGACATCGTGCGTCAGGATCCCGGCGCCTATCACACCGGATTGCAGGGATGGATGCATCTCGACGTGGCGAAGCGGCTTTTCGAGGCAGCCGGCACCACTTATGCGGATGCCAAGAAGGCGGCGCAGCGCAAGAATTTCACACCGATGGAGTTGGACGCGACCCTCGATGCCACGATCCTTGCCCAGCTCGACGAATTCTCGGCCAAGAACGTGGTGGGGATGGTGCCGGGCGACGAGCGGGCCGACGAATATGTCCTCTTCACCGCGCACCACGATCATCTCGGGGTGGGCGAGCCTGACGAGGACGGCGATTCCATCTACAACGGCGCGCTCGACAATGCGACGGGCACCGCAATGCTCCTCGAAATGGGGCGCGCATTCGTGGAGACGGGCGGGACCGACCGCAGCCTCGTTTTCCTCGCCGTCGCTGCAGAAGAAGGCGGCCTGCTCGGCTCGCGCTATTATGCCGCCAACCCGCTCTATCCGCTCGCCAGGACGGCCGGCGTTCTCAATACCGACAGCCCCGGCGTGTTCGGCCCGGCCGGCGATTTCTCCATCGCGGGAACGGCTCGCTTGGGTCTTCTCGATCTGATGATCGAGGAAGGGTCGAAGCAGGAGCGCAGTTTCACGCCCGATCCCAACCCCGCCTCGGGCGGATTCTACCGCTCCGACCATTTCCCCTTTGCGCAGGCCGGCGTTCCGGCGGTCAGCTTCAAGTCGGGGGTCGAACTGATGGAGGGCGGCGCCGAACGGTCGCGCGAGATCGCGGAGGCCTATACCGCGAACCACTACCACCAGCAGAGCGACGAATGGTCGGCAGACTGGAACTTCGACGGCATCGTGCGCGATGCCGAGCTTCTCTACGCGGTCGCCAGCCGGTTGGGGAACGAGGACATCTGGCCCAACTGGAGCCAAGACAGCGAATTCCGCGCGCTTCGCGACGAGAGCGCGAGCGAGCGAGACTGAGCGTTCGTAGGACTGAAGGGACAGAGGCAAGATGAGTATCACATTCTACACCAACCCAATGAGCCGCGGGCAGATCGTCCGCTGGGCGCTGCACGAAGTCGACGCCGACTACGAACATCGCATCGTCGGCTATGGCGATGAGATGAGGGGCGACTACAAGCGCGCCGTCAATCCGATGGCCAAGGTGCCCGCGATCGATCACGACGGCCGGATCGTTACGGAGTGCGCAGGCATATGCGCCTATCTCGCCGATGTCTTCTCCGACGCCGATCTCGGCCCGCGCGACGACGAGCGAGCCGACTACTACCGCTGGATGTTCTTCGCAGCGGGTCCGGTCGAGGCGGCGGTGACCAACCGCTCGATGGGCTTCGACGTCGTCGATCCGGAAAAGCAGGGCATGGTAGGATACGGCAGCTACGACCGAATGGTCGAGACGCTCGACGGCTTCCTCGCGAAGAGCGAATATGTGTGCGGCGATCGCTTCACGATGGCCGACGTCTATCTCGGCGCGCAGGTCATCTGGGGCACGCAGTTCGAGACGCTTCCCAAGCACGACAGCCTGCTTGCCTACGCGGAACGCCTGACCGCTCGCGACGCCTATCGAGCCGCCAAGGCTATCGACGCCGAACTCATGGAGAAGATGGGGTCCGCCTGACGGTCGCTACGTCGCGCGGCGGGACTCTGCGGTCGATCCGATCGATCGTCTTCTCGCAGGGCTCTTCTACCGGCGTCGAGATCGCGGCCGCAGCGGCAAGAACGGGGAGGCATCTGCAGCACTCCTGTCGCCGGTTGGAGGCACGAAAAAAGGGCCCGGCGGTCGCCCGCCAGGCCCTTCCTGTCACGCCGAAGCGATAAGGTCCGTTCTATTCGCGCCCGCCCATGAAGGTGAGCAGGAACTGGAACATGTTGATGAAGTCGAGATAGAGCATCAGCGCGCCCATCGTGATGGCGCGGCGCGTATCGTCGGCACTATGCGCGACGTGGGCGTAAATGCTCTTGATCTTCTGCGTGTCGTACGCCGTCAGTCCGGCAAAGATCAGCACGCCGATCGCCGAGATGGCGAAGTCGAGCGCGGCACTCTGCAGGAAGAGATTGAAGACGATCGCCACGATCAGACCGACCACGCCCATGATGAGGAACGTGCCCCAGCCGGACAGGTCCTTCTTGGTCGTGTAACCCCACAGCGACAGCGAGCCGAAGGCCACCGCGGTCGCGAAGAAGGTCTGCGCGATCGAGACGCCCGAATAGATGAGCGGGATGACCGACATGGAGACGCCCATGACGGTGGCGAACGCCCAGAAGGTCGTGCGCTGTGCGCCCGTGCTCATCTTCTGCCAGCGGAAACCGAGGATCACGACGAACGCCAGCGGCGCCAGCGCGAACACGATGCCCAGACCGGAAGACCAGAGCGAAGCGGCAATGCCGCTCATCGCCAGCCCGAGGGCCACGATCCCGGTCCACAAAACGCCCGAACCCATGAGATTGTAGACGCTGAGCATGTAGCTGCGCAGCCCCACATCGCGCGCGGCGCGCGGCACGCTGGTCGTGGTGCCGGGCGTAAAGCTCCCGAACTGCGTGCGATTGTCGTACTTGTCGGCCATTTTTCTCCTCTCCGTCCTGCACATGGCAAGACGCGTTTTGCCTATGCGGACAATATCGGGGCAGTCCGCTCTTATTTCAAGCAAAACCGGACCTCGCTCCGGCCTGTTTTCGTTGAACGGCCATGAAACGGGAAACGCTGGAGAAACGGTGGTCCGAACTTACCCGCGAGGAACTGCCTGCGTGCGCCGCCGAACGCGGCTGGCCGATCCGCTTCGACCATTGTTTCCAGCGCGTCCTGCTCGACAATGCTGTCGGGACTTCTGGCGATCCGAAATCGCACCGCCAGCCTATCGAAATGCCGACGAGGGAACGCTCCGTTGCGCGGTCGCGCTCGGCGAGGAGGTGCTGGCCGGGACAGCGGATCTTGCCGCCCTCGAGCGCCAATCGCTCGCGTGGCGCGGCAAGGCCCGCTGAACGCATGCGCCTGTTCGTCGCCTTTGCCTGTCCGGAACCCCTCGTCGACACGCTCGCCCCGGCGATGGAGGGCGGACCGCCCAACTTGCGGTGGATGCCGGAAGAGCAACTGCACTGCACGCTCCGCTTCATCGGTGAGGTCGGGCGGCACGAGGCCGAGGATATTGCGGAATCGTTATCCGCGATACACTCCCCATCGCTCGACGTTCGGGTCGCCGGCGTCGGGCAGTTCGAGAAACGCCGCGGCGGCGCGTTATGGGCCCGACTGGCCCCCAAGGCACCGCTTGAAGCGCTGCATGACAAGATCGACCGCGCGATCCAGCGGTGCGGGCTTCCCCCCGAACGCCGCGCCTATCTGCCGCACGTGACGTTGGCGCGATGGTCGGGTGGCTCGATCGACGCCCGTGCCTGGGCCGAACGATGGGCGGGCCTCGAAAGCGCATCGGTTCCCGTCGACGGCTTCGACCTCGTTCAAAGCAGGCTGTTTCGCGACGGGCCGCAACACGAGACCATTGCCTCGGTAGCGCTGGGCGCCCACCCTTCCTAAAGCGTCTCGGACGCATCGTTCCCGAAAGGCAGTCCCTGGCCACCATCGTCTCCATCGCCACCGCCGTACCGGCGACCGATTTTCACGCCGACTATCGACGATGGGCGGAAGAACGGCTCGCGGACCCGCGCGAACGCAAACTGTTCGCGCGGATGGCCGATCGCGCGGGGATCGAGCATCGCTGGTCGGTCCTCGGGCAGGACGATGCCAAACTCGATCGCGGGTCCGGCTTCTATTCGGCCGCCCCGCCCACCACCGCCGAGCGAATGTCGATCTACGAGCGCGAAGCACCCGAACTGGCACTCGCCGCCATCGGAAAACTGTCGGAGGTCGGGGCCATCACCCACCTAGTCGTCGCCAGCTGCACCGGCTTTGTCGCCCCCGGGATCGACCAGATCATCGCCCGTCGGCTCGACCTCTCGCCGCGGATCGAGCGGACGTTCATCGGGTTCATGGGCTGTTATGCCGCCGCAACCGCGCTGCGAACGGCGCGGCACATCGTCCGGTCCGAACCGTCGGCACGGGTCCTCGTGGTGACGGTGGAACTGTCCAGCCTCCACCACCGCGATACCGACATGATCGAGCCGCTGCTGGCGGGGGCACTGTTCGGAGACGGGGCGGCGGCAGCGATCGTGACGGGCGATGGCACGGGGCTTACACTCGGTCCCGGCATCTCCGCCGCTCTCGAGGACAGCGGCGATCTCATCACCTGGGACATCGGCGACCACGGTTTCATCATGCACCTGTCTGGCGAGGTTCCCTCGCGCCTCGCCGCCGCGCTGGATCGGTCTGAGGTTCGCGACCAGATTTTCGGCGATCGCAATCCCGCTGTTATCGATGCCTTCGCGGTTCACGCGGGCGGTCGCTCGATCCTCGATGCGGTCGAAAAGGGTCTCGCGCTCGACCCTTCGGCGCTCCGGGCCTCGCGACAGGTACTCGCGGACTTCGGCAACATGTCGTCCTCGACGCTGATGTTCGTGCTCGCCGCCCTGTTCGACCGTCGACCGGCACAGGGCATCGCGCTGGCGTTCGGGCCGGGCCTGGCGATGGAAGGGTTCTCGTTCGGCTGGTCCGATGCTGGCTGAACGGCGTATCGCCGAGGAGCGGATGGACGATCCGGATCTCGATCCGACAATCTATCGCGACGTCGTCCACGACCTTGCGAAGGTGAATACGGTCACGCTGGCCCGGCGGCCCACGCTGGGCTTTCTCGGCCGCGCGCTCGGTAGCCGCCGCACTTTCCGGCTTCTGGACGTGGGGTTCGGCGACGGAGACATGCTTCGTGCGATCGCAGCCTGGTCGCGCAAGCGAGGAATGAAGGCAGACCTCGTCGGTATCGATCTCAATCCGCGAAGTCTCGCCGCGGCCGAGGATGTAACCGCGGCGAGCGATGCTATCGACTATCGCACCGGCGATTATGCCGACTTGGCGAATGAACCGTTCGATTTCATCATTTCCAGTCTTGTCGCGCATCACATGAGCCGCGAGCAACTGGTCTCATTCCTGCGTTTCATGCACGAAAACGCGCGGCTCGGCTGGTTCGTCAACGACCTCCACCGCCACGGCGCCGCCTATCTCGGCTGGCCGCTGCTGGCACGGCTGATGCGCTGGCATCCCATCGTTCGACACGACGGCCATGTCTCGATCGCGCGCTCTTTCCGACGAGAAGATTGGGACGCTCTGCTCGCCGACGCCGGGGTCCACGGCGCGCGCGTCGAACGGCGCTTTCCGTTTCGGCTCTGCGTCGGCAAGACACGATGACGAGGCGGCCGATCATCATCGGCGCCGGTCCGGCCGGGTGTGCCGCCGCCATTGACCTTTCTCGCGGAGGCGCGACCCCGCTTCTGATCGACCGCGATGCCACCGCAGGAGACCCCATCTGCGGCGGCTTCCTGAGTTGGCAGACCGCTTCTCGGCTACGCACTCTTGGCTTTGACCCCCTCGACGCCGGAGCGCCCGAGGTTCGCCGGCTTGCATTGTTTGCGGGTCGCTCGATGGCGGAAGCGACCCTCCCCGCTCCCGGATACGGCCTGTCGCGACAGACGATGGACGGCCGACTCCGCGAATTGGCTATCGCGCAGGGCGTGCCGTTCCAGGTGGATCGCATCCGGACCGTGACACCGGGGCGTGTCGAGGGCGAAACGGCGACCTACGATGGCGACGCGATTTTCCTCGCGACGGGGAAAACCGACGTCCGCGGGATTGGTCGCGCACGCGACGCAGACGATCCCGCGCTCGGCCTGCGCATCCACTGTCGCGCAACCGATAAGCTCGCCCGACTGGTCTCGGATGGAATCGAACTGCATCTCTTCGCGGGGGGCTACGCAGGCATCGTCCTTCAGGAAAACGGCCGCGCGAACATCTGTCTCGCGCTGCGAAAGTCGCTGCTTTTGGAAGCCGGCGGCAATCCCCGATCGCTTCTCGACCGACTGGCAGAGAACTCGCCCCGCTTCGCCGATCGCTTGGCCGAAGTCCCTTTCGACGTCGCAATCGATACCATTGCCGCGGTCCCTTACGGCTGGCGCGCCCGCGATACGGAACCGGGACTTTTCCGCCTCGGGGACCAGGCCGCCGTCATCCCCTCGCTGGCGGGGGAGGGCATGGGGATCGCGCTCGCCAGCGCACGAATGGCATCGGATTTCTATCGCGTTGGCGGCGTCGCGGCAGCTTCGTCCTACCAGCGCCGCTTCTTCACCCGCTCGCGCCGTCCCGTGGCCGCGGCGGAACTGCTCTGGAAATTGGGAGAAACGGAGCTGGGAGCCCGCCTGCTCCGACGCGCTACCTCCACGGTTCCCGCCCTCGCCCACCTCGCGATGCGGCTCAGCCGGATCTGACCGTTCCGACCGGACGTGCCGATGCCTTGATCGTCGGCGCGCGGAACCCACATCGGGGCTTGGCCCGTTGGCCTCACATGCGCTATCGCGGCGTAGAACAAAACAAGAATATCGAGGATCCGGATGGCGCTCACCAACATCAGCGTGCGTGGCGCACGCGAACATAATCTGAAGGGCGTGGACGTCGACATCCCGCGCGAGAGCCTGACGGTCATCACCGGCCTGTCCGGAAGCGGCAAGTCCAGCCTCGCGTTCGATACCATCTACGCGGAGGGGCAGCGCCGCTACGTGGAATCACTCAGCGCCTACGCGCGCCAGTTCCTCGAAATGATGCAGAAGCCCGATGTCGAGCATATCGACGGACTCTCGCCGGCCATTTCGATCGAACAGAAGACCACCAGCCGCAACCCCCGCTCGACCGTCGCGACCGTCACCGAGATCTACGACTATATGCGCTTGCTCTGGGCGCGGGTCGGCATTCCCTATTCACCCGCAACCGGTCTTCCGATCGAGGCGCAGCAGGTCAGCCAGATGGTCGACCGCACGATGAAGCTGCCGACCAAGTCACGCCACCTCCTGCTCGCGCCCGTCGTTCGCGGCCGCAAGGGCGAGTATCGCAAGGAAATCGCCGAATGGCAGGCGGCCGGCTACACCCGCATCCGGCTCGATGGCGAAGTCTATTCGATCGACGAAGCGCCGAAGCTCGACAAGAAGTACAAGCACGACATCGAGATCGTCGTCGACCGGATCGTCATCAAGGACGGTATCGAACCGCGTCTCGCCGACAGTTTCGAGACCGCGCTCGAACTGGCCGACGGCCTCGCCTATCTCGACCCCGTCGACCCGCCCGAGGAAAGTGCCAAGCAGTCGGGCATGAAGCTCGATCACGGCGTGCCCGGCCGCATCGTGTTCAGCCAGCGCTTCGCCTGCCCGGTTTCGGGTTTCACGATCAGCGAGATCGAACCGCGGCTGTTCAGCTTCAACGCGCCGCAGGGCGCATGCCCCAGTTGCGACGGCCTCGGCGAAATGATGGAATTCGACGAGGATCTCGTCGTTCCCAACCACGATCTTACACTCAAGAAAGGCGCGGTCGTTCCCTGGGCGAAAAGCCAGCCGCCGTCGCCTTACTACATGCAGGTCCTCGGCAGCCTCGCGCGCGCCTACGACTTCAGTCTCGACGACAAGTGGGCCGACCTATCGGACGAAGCCAAGGCCGTGATTCTTCGCGGCACGAAGGGCAAGCCCGTGACGCTCCGCTTCGTCGACAATCGGAAAAGCTACGAGGTGAAGAAACCGTTCGAGGGTGTCATCGGCAATCTTGAACGCCGGCTTCGCACCACCGAAAGCGCGTGGATGCGCGAGGAACTGTCGCGCTACCAGGCCGCCCACCCCTGCGAGACCTGCGGCGGCGCGCGTCTCAAGCCTGAAGCGCGGGCGGTCAAGATCGCGGGAGAAGACATCTCCATGTCCGCCCGCCGTTCGGTCGAGGATGCGGTCGAATGGTTTGGCAGTGTCGCCGAAACGCTGACCAAGCAGCAGCGCGAGATCGCCGGGCCGATCCTGAAGGAAATCAACGAACGGCTCGGCTTCCTGCACAATGTCGGTCTCGACTATCTCAATCTTGACCGCACCTCGGGCACGTTGTCGGGCGGCGAAAGCCAGCGAATCCGCCTCGCCAGCCAGATCGGCAGCGGCCTGTCGGGGGTGCTCTACGTCCTCGACGAACCCTCGATCGGGCTTCATCAGAAGGACAACGACCGCCTGCTCGAGACGCTCAAGCGGCTCCGCGGTCTCGGCAATACGGTCCTTGTCGTCGAACATGACGAGGACGCCATCCGCACTGCGGACCATGTCATCGACATGGGGCCCGGCGCGGGCGTGCGCGGCGGCGAAGTCGTCTGCTCCGGAACCCTCGACGACATCATGAGCTGTGAAGACAGCCTTACCGCCGACTATCTCTCGGGCCGACGCGAAATCGCGGTCCCGGAAAAGCGCCGCAAGGGCACGGGCAAGAAACTGACGCTCAAGGGCGCCCGCGCCAACAATCTCCAGGACGTGACCGCTTCCGTGCCGCTCGGGACCTTCACTTGCGTCACCGGCGTTTCGGGATCGGGCAAGTCCAGCTTCACCATCGACACGCTTTACGCCGCCGCCGCTCGCGCCCTGAACGGTGCGCGCATCCTGTCGGGAAAATACGACCGCATCGACGGGCTCGACCATCTCGACAAGGTCATCGACATCGACCAGTCGCCGATCGGCCGCACGCCGCGCTCCAATCCCGCGACCTACACCGGTGCCTTTACCCAGATCCGCGACTGGTTCGCGGGCCTGCCGGAATCGAAAGCGCGCGGCTACAAGCCCGGGCGGTTCAGCTTCAATGTGAAGGGCGGGCGATGCGAGGCCTGTAAGGGCGACGGTCTCCTCAAGATCGAAATGCACTTCTTGCCTGACGTCTATGTCACCTGCGACGTCTGCCACGGCGAACGCTACAATCGCGAAACGCTGGAGGTGACGTTCAAGGGCAAGTCTATCGCCGACGTTCTCGACATGACCGTCGAGGATGCGGTCTATTTCTTCAAGGCGGTGCCGTCCATCCGCGACAAGATGGAAATGCTCCAGCGCGTAGGCCTCGGCTATGTGAAGGTCGGCCAGCAGGCGACGACGCTCTCGGGCGGCGAGGCGCAGCGCGTCAAGCTCGCCAAGGAATTGTCGAAACGCGCGACCGGGCGAACGCTCTACATCCTCGACGAACCCACCACGGGCCTGCATTTCGAAGACGTTCGCAAACTGTTGGAAGTGCTCCACGCTCTGGTCGAGCAGGGAAACACCGTCGTGGTGATCGAGCATAATCTCGACGTCATCAAAACCGCCGACCATATCCTCGACCTCGGACCCGGTGGCGGCGTCAACGGCGGCATGATCGTCGCCAAGGGCACGCCCGAACAGGTCGCGAAGAGCAAGGAAAGCTACACCGGCCGCTACCTCGCGCCGATGCTCGAAAAGAAAACGTCGAACAGCAAAAAAGCGAAGTCGACGCCTTCCGACGCCGACCTCGCATCTGCAAAATAGTCCGACTTAGTTGGTCGTCGGCTCCATGCTGTTGCCGCCGGTCGTGGCGTCCATCGCGCTCGATGCGCCGTCGTCGTTACCGGACATGCCGGTCTGACCATTCATCCCGCCGCCGCTCGGCGCGGCCAGAACGGCACAGGCGACCCGCGATCCTGCGTCGCCGCCGGGATCGGTCTGATAATCGTCGGCCTCGGCGTGAATCATCAGCGCCGTCCCGTCCGAATCGCTAAGGCTGTAGCGACCTGACGAGACGCCCACCCCCTCGACGATAAAATTGGACTGGCCCATGCCGTCGGCACCGACCGTCATGTTGGCAAGATCTCCTAGGTGCGCACCTTCGGGATTGTCGCGGCCATGCTGGTTTCCCTCGGGGTTCCAGTGCCCGCCAGCGCTCTGGAACTCGGGGCCCTTGCACATACCCGTTTCATGCAGGTGAACCGCGTGCGGCCCTTCGGCGAGCCCCGATGCCTGAACCATCAGCGTGAGGTTCGTGCCATCGTCCCGATACTCGACCGTTCCGACGGAATTGCCGTCGGCATCCATCAGCTGGGCCTGCTGCATTTCGGGCGCCGCCATGTCATCTTGGACCGCCGTATCGGTCTCGACTTCTTCCTCGGGCGCATCGCCGCAACTGGCCACCGCCAGTCCCAGAACCGCTACTGCCATGATCGTGCGCATCGCTCTTTCTCCTTCGCGTGTTTCCACCCGAACGAACTGAAACGCCCTCAAGTTCACTTTCCCGTCAGTCGATGCACCCGAGGCCTTCAGCAACCTCTACCCGATCGCGCGGTAGCCTCGGTTTAGCCGCGCTCCGGCTCCGGCATCGGCGGCGGGGGAGGCGGGGGAGGCGGCGGCGGAGGACATTCCTCGCTGGCCAGGATCACGGTGCCGTCCGGACAAGTGATGGTCGCGGGCGGAGCCGGCGGCGGCGGCGGAGGCGGCGGAGCGGGCGGCGCGACCACGACCTCGTCCTCACCGCGCAGGTTCAGCGTCAGTCCGGCAAGGACGCTGTGCGACGCCCAATTTCCGTCGTTGAGCCGCAGGTTCGAAAAGCCCAGCGTCGTGGGCGGCGCAAAGTCGAAATCGCCCGTGCGAAAATATCGATACTTGAGGCCCACATCGAGCGCCCGGCTGATCGGAAGCCGCAGCTGCGCGATTCCCTGATAGGCGAAGCTGCCGTCCCCCTCGTCGAAAGCCGTGACGCCCGGAATGTTCAATTCGTGGTTGACGTTGGCCAGCCCGACACCGCCGCCCGCCGAGAAGTTCACGCCGTCGGAATTGCCGAGGTCGAGCAGCAGGTTGAGCATGCCCGCGTAGGTCTGCGCCAGGCCCGGATCGTCGACCGACCCTAATGTCGCGACCGACACCGTGTCGATGTCGGCCCGCTGATAGAGCCCTTCCAGTTCGGCCCGGATCACACCGAAATCGTACCCGACCTGCCCCGCGACGGTCCAACCGGCGCCATACTCGAGGCTCACCCCGTCCGCCGCCACCAGCGGGCTCGTCGATCCGTCGGCGACATCGACGACCGTGACAACGAGATCGAGATCGGTGTCGTCGACGATCAGCAGTCCGCCATCCAACCCGATATACAGTCCGCGATCCTGGGCCAGTGCGGGGGTCGCTGCCAGGCTGCCCGCCAGCATGGTCGAAATCAGAAAAGTGCGCATGTTCATTCCCTCGAACGTCCGTGATGTCACGTGATGCATCGTCGCCTAACCCCGATTTGAGAGGGTTTCGTGACGGTCGTGGGATAATGCCTCGATCAGCCTTCGATGAGGCCATGCGTGCGCAGCGCCGCCAGGATTGCGCCGATCGCCGATCGCGCCTCGCCATCGACCGTCGCACCGCCTGCCACATCAGCGATCGCAGGCTGCCGAGCACCGACGACTTGCCGATTCCCGATCCGGACGGTCGACGCTTCGATCTGCCCGTCGATCCAGCTCCCGTCGGCATAGCGCCAGCTACGCTCCGTGATTCGATCGCGGCACATCATTCCCTCGCGCGCCGCCACGAAGCGCCAGCCACCCTCGGTAAACAATGCCAACGCCTGCGCCTGCCCCGAAAAAGCGTCCGTGGGCGCGTCGCCCACGATCCAGCACTCCCCCGGCTCCGGCGCTGCGGGCGGTGTGTCTACAGGTCCGCTTTCCACGGTCGTGTGCAACAGCGCGTCGATCAGGCTCAGCGCCTCGTTATGGGTCATTTCCTTCTGCGCCTGTCCGGGTTGGATCAGGGCCAGGCCGTATCGTGCCGTCCGTGACATTGCTTACTCCTCGATCGTGATTGTTGCGGCAGACGACAGCGCGCGATCGCCGATCTGCGACACTCTGACGGTCCATGGCCCCGCCCCCGCTGGCGCCAGTGAACCGATCGACACGCTCAAGCTGGGCTGTTCGGTCTCGACGGTCACCGTCCCGTCCGCTCCGACGATCTCGCAGCGATAGGCTTCACGCGCTTCGCCGAGCGGCGCATCGATCCCGTCCGCCCAGCCGAACCCCATCCGGCTTCGCCGCACCCAACGCAGCGACAGCGTTTCGCCGTCCGTCGACCCCACCAGATGAACCGGAGAGGGCGGCCGCAGCGCGAGACCCTCGAAAATCATGTCCGCTTCCTGGCTGCTCGCATCCGCGAACCCGACCGGCACCGCGATAACCCGCGCGCCCACCCGTTCGGGATCGAGATCGACCAGCGTCATGCGATGGGGATCGACGGGCACGAACATCTCGCCCTCCCCGTGCGACGCGGTCATGTCTTCCGTCCCGCGCCGGCCGCGCAGGAAACCGGACAATCGAAACCGCCCCTCCCCCATCGCTTCCGCATGCTGATACTGCACGAGTTCGCGGCCGATCATCGCCATGTTCGCTCCCGACCACAGCGCGGCCTCCCCGACCGACACCAGCGACAGCGCCGGATCGATCAGTCGCACGACTAGGCTCGATCGACGATCGACCAGCGCCGACGGCCCGTCGGCCAGCGCCCCTTCCACCGATCCGATGATCGCTTCCCGCCCGGCGCTCTGCATCGTCGACCACCGTTCGCCGACCGCGACGTCGACGGGAACCGCCGACCATCCGGGACTGGCATTCGCGCATGCCAGCATCGCCACGCACCGTCCGCTCCCGTCCAGATCGGGGGGTTCGGCAAGCGCGACCACGCTCGCCGCCCGCTCGACGTCCAGCGATGGCAAATGCCGGCCCGGATCCGCCGGAAGGACGGCGCGATCCAGCCGATCGCCGATCCACCGCGCGCGAATTCTCGCCACGAACCGCTCGATCTCCACCGACAGGACTTCCCACGTCGATGGCCCGCCGCCGAGCCGTATGCGCGTCCCCGGCCGCAAATCCAGGTGGGCGGGCGACAATTGCACCTCCAGGGTGCGCCGGGACCGCCACGCCCGCCGCATTGCGTCCTCGCACCAGCTCCTTGCGTCGGTTGCGCTCAGCACCATCGGCGCTTCGATCGAAACCTCCCGCCGACCGCCGAACGAATGGGCGACGCTGCGCCCGGCCTGATAGTCGCGGTCGGGATCGTAATAGTCGACCGCCATCCGGTTCGGCATCCGCGCATCGGGAAGCAGTATCTCCTGCGCCGGACTGCCCGCCTCTTCGGCGCCGGCAGAGAGATGCTCCGCGCGGATGCCGATGCTCGCGCCAGTGTCCGAAATTTCCAGCCGGTCGCCACGCGCCTCGATCGGTCGATCGACCATCTTCAACAGCGGCTCCAGCGCATCGCCGATCGTGTCGCCATGAACCGCGTAGCCACGCACGGGACGCTCGTCGGCGCAGCGAAGAACGCCGCCCGTCGCATCTTTCAGAATCTCGCGCAGCGGGATCGCCTCGTCGGCCACCACCTCGAAGGTCAGCATCGGGATCCGGTTGCCGAATGCCGCTAATTCCAGCCCCTCGAACAGCACGACCAGATAGTCTCGATACGCCGGCGTCTGGCCTTCCACGCTCGCGATCAGCGGGTCCACATCACGCGCCTCGCCGTCCCCGAGAACGCGCATCACTCCCGGGACCTTCAGGTCTCCGGCCACGCCGCGCAGCAGCTTGCCGTCCGCCCAGACCCGCCCGATCGAACCCTTGACCCGCGACGACAGGGCGATCGCGAAATTGGCGTTATAGCTGTAGGTGATGCGGTCCGGCTGCCCCTTTGCGCCGCTGACTGCTTCCGATTCCTGCAGGTCGGTTGCCCAGACGATCGTGCCGGCCACCCGCATCGTGCCGTAGATGGCCGGCACCGCCGCGCCATAGTGCGACCCCTGTACCGCCAGATCGCCCAGCCGCGGCCCGCGCCGTGGCCCGGGTCCCCACACCCGCTGATCGATCTGCTGTCCGACCAGCGCGCCGATCGCGCCGCCCAGGGGTCCGCCCACCGCCGAACCCACCGATTGCAAGACTAGGGTCGCCATGTCGCCGTCCTTTCCTTGTCGTTGCGGCGGCGTTGCCAGACGGCCTCCACCGGCCAAGGCACGTGTCCGGGCCGTTCGACCACCCGCCCCTGCACCGCATCGGCATGGATGATCCCATTTCCCGTCCAGATGGCGAGGTGCCGGCGACCCCTGCCCGTTCGGATCAGCAGAACATCACCCTCCTCGGGCACGCCGCGCCCGACATCGAAGTACCGCCCTGCGATCGCGTCCATGTCCGCCCGCCGTTCACGCCAATCGTAGTCCGACGGGATCGCGTCACGCTCCAGCGCGAACACCTCGACGATCAACCCGACGCAATCGAACCCGCTCTGGTGTTCGCGCCCCTGGAACCGGAAGGGGCTGCCGACATACGTGCGCGCCCGCGCCACGAATATGTTCAAGCGCCCGGATACCGCGTCAGCAGGTCGGAGCCGGGAAGGTGAGGCTCGCCCCGAAAGTTGCGAGCATTGTGGAACCGCGCGACACAGGTCGCGAAGGTCTTGTCGCACCCCTCGACCAACTCCAACCGCATCCCCGGCTCGATAGGCCAGCGCGGCGCCTCACGCAGTCGCATGCCGCCCCCCGCGGCCTCCACGACCACGAACCGCTCGCCCCGATGGGGTCCGTCGAGCAAGCGCGCGGTCCCGAACGCCATTCCGTCGGCATTCCCGCCCGCCACGTCGATCTTCTCGCCATCGGACGAAACGACCACGGCAAATCGCCGCAAGTCTTCCATGTCGACACGGCACTTCCGGTCTCCCAGCTGCGCTCGGCACAGCGGAGATGTTCGTGGACAGGCGGGTCCTTCCAACGCCGCGAAGGCGGTCAACAACGACGCCTCGAATTCCGCGCCAACCTTTCCGACCTCGCCCAGTTCGCCTGCCAGAAGCTCCACCTCGCCGTCCGCCGGATCGCTCCAGTCGACCAGGAACATCCGCACCCGCGCCCCGTCCCACAGCCCCGCCAGCAAGGATTCCTCGTCGAGCAATGCACTCGACACCGCCCCCGTCACCGCGCTCTCGCCCTCTTCGCTCGCCCCGTCGAAGCGAAGCTGGCGCGGCGTCAACCCTGCGCCGGGCGTGAACCGCACGCCATCGATCGTGATCGTCTCGTCGTGGCTGGTGAGGGCAAGCCCCGCGCCGTCCCGCCGCTCGATCGTCCAGCAGAATGCCAGCCGCATCACCGCGGCATCCAGCATCACGCCGCCCCCTCGCGCACTTCGATGAGCGGAACGCTCGGCGCCTCGCCTGCCAGGAAACTCGCGCGATTGATGTCCAGCCGATCCTCCGCAAACCGCACCGGCACGTCGAACAGGAAACCTGCGCTTACGACGCTGCCCTCGCCGGGTGCGACGGCGAACTCGACCATCCCCCCCTCGCCCAATGTCCAGCCCGCCGCTTGCTCGTCCCCGTCGACCGCCACGCGCACGCTACCCACCACCGGGCGGGTGATCCGCCGCGTCTCCCCGTCTCCGTATCGCTTCAGCAGCGCGAAGCGGGTCTGCACCCCGTTGGCGATCGCGATTTCCTGGTCCTCCGGCCGTGGATCGCCGCCGTCCGGCGCCGACGAATGATCGAACGGATCGCGGAAACGAAAGCCTTCGGCCCGCCCGCGCCGGGCACGAAAGAAGTCGATCAGCGCCCGCATCTCCGCGTCCGACCGCACGCCGGGACCCGCGTCATATTCCAGCCGCGCCTGTTGCCAGTCGGCATTGCGCTGCTCGTGCCCGCTCGCCGACACCACCACCTGCGTCGAGAAGGTCGGACGCACGCCTGCCTCCGCCCCGACTGCGATCGGGAACTCCACATCCTTCACGGCTTCCACGGCCTCTTCCTCTCCAAAGATGACGATGCCTTCGCGGATCATCTGCGGCAGCGCCCAGATGAACACGTCCGCCACGCCGCGCGTCACCGCCGCGTTCGCCGCGTCGATGATCAACGGCCAGTTCGCCCGCGCGGTCGTCTCGTTGATCGCGAAGCCTGCCAGATAATGCTGCTCGTCGGTGGGATAGCCCAGCCGCGCATCGACCTCGGCGAGCGCAGCCTTGCGCAGCCCCGTCCCGACATCGTCGGTCACCCAGTCATAGTCTTCCAGCTGCAGCACATCGAATGCCGGGCTCGCCCAGCCGATCGGCAGGTTCGCCCGTTTCGCCTCGGGTGCCTCTGGCGCAAGGATGCTCGGCAGGTAGGCCAACAGGTGCGATACCGTCGACGGCTCCTTCGCCTTGGCCCGGTCGACCAGCGCCCGCGTCGCCGCCGACAGCAGCACGCCCGCCTCGTCGAGCAGATCCTTCTCTTCCTGCGAGAGGTCACCGTCGACCCGCTCGATCACTGGCGGATCGCCCCCGAACGCGGCCCGCGCCGCATCGTCGTACAGGCAGATATGCTTGTCCTCGGGCTCGATCCACCACCACGGCTCGCCGATCTGGATCTTCGGCGCCAGTCCCGCCGCCGATCCGATCTCGAGGCATTCGTCCAGGATCGTGCCCAGATACTCGATGGCGGCATCGTTCGCGGGCGACACCAGCGCGGACGGCGGCACCCATCCCGTCAGCCCCGGCTCGCCGTTAGACCGCCGCTGCTTCCACGGCTCCGGACAGAATTCGTCAAGAAGCTCGAAGCTCAACGACCAGATGAACTGCCGCCCCTGAGCGTGCAGCGCCTTCACCAAGGCCTCGTGCCACACCCGCGCGGGCCCGTTCATGCGCCGCGCGGTATCGATCCGCCCGTCGCCGCCCAGCGCCATGTAATGGCTCATGCCGACATAGTGATTGACGATGGGGCCGTGCCCCAGCCGATCGACCGCCTCCGCCACCCGTTCGGGCGGCAGGTTATAGAGGTCGTCATAGGCGGTGCACGCGTTGAACGGATGCTTCGGTTGCCAGCTGGATCCTTCCAGGATCACGCTTCCCGGTCCCGTGCACTCGATCTCCGTCACCGCGACCGAACCGATCGCGGGCGCCGAGCGCACGACGTCCGATCCCTGCACGTAATCGGGCGGCACCAGCGAAATGAACATCCTGTCGATGTCCCTCGGATCGACCGGATCGTCCGCCTCCCACCCGCTCGCCATCGCGTCGAAATCGAGACTTACTGTAGCATCGTCGGGCGACCCGCTCGCGTAGTTCCACAGTCGCACATACCACCCGCGCGGATTGCCGTCCGCGTCGCGTCCCTCGATGGTAAGTGTCGGCCCGTTGATCTGGTCGAGAGCGATCAGCCCCTCGCTCCGCCAGCGAAATCTTAGCTTCGTTCCCGAATAATCCCGTGCCGTCACCCGTGCGTGCGCCGGGTGGCTCCACTCGTCCTCGCTTTCCCAGATCAGCCCGACCAAGTCGCCCTCGCGCAGGAACTCCGCATCGACCAGCAGCTGGTGCGACGCCTCGCCCAGCCGCAGACAGGCGATCGTCCCGCGCGGAAAATTGACCGTCCAATGCTTGGGCGCGAAGCGCTTGACCGGCGACCGCTCCAGCGGCGCGTCCGGTTTGGCATACCAGAACCGCATCTATCGTACCGCCCGCCGCACCGCCGCCGCCAGCTGGCGCGAGCTTCGCGACAGGATCGCCGCCTCCCTTTCGCTTGGCGGCGCGCGCAGCGACACCGACACGTTCACCGCTCCCGATGCGCGGGCCATCGGCTCGACCCGCCCCGCCGATCCCGGCACGAACAGCTCCGGTCCCCGCTCGCCGACCAGATAGGGCCGGTTGTCCATGACCGCCCCGCCCGTCTGCCGCCCCGGTAATCCCACCAACCCGCCGAGCAACGAACCGAGGTTCAACCCTCCGATCCGCCCGCCCGGCAGCAGCGCGCGCAAGCTCGCCGCCGCGATCGAATTCATCGCCGACATCGCGCTTCGCTGCAGATCCTCGAACCCGAGCTTGCCCTGCCGTATGCCGCGCAACAGCGCCCCTTCGATCCGCCCGCCCAGTAGGTCCAGCCCCTCGGCCAGCGGCCCGTTCACCTCGCGCCGCACCGCGTCCAGCTCCTGCCGAACCGCGCGCGTATCCGCCCGCACCCGCACCACCAGTTCGTCCAGTTCCTCGGCCATCTCACTCCCCGTCCATCAATACCCGCAGCGAGCGCACGTCCTCGTCCGCCAGCCCTTGCCCGCCGTCGCCCAACCCCAGCGCATTCAGTAAATCCTGCGGCGTCGCCGCCCAGAAGGTATCGGGCGTCCATCCCAACCCTCGCGCCGCCAGCCCCGCCAGCCGCGCCGCGCTCTTCGCGAACGTCACGCCCGCCCCGACAGCACCTGCGTCAGGACCGCTTTTACCGCCGGCATCGCCGCGACCATGCCGCCCGCGACCAGCGCCTCGCCGATCCGTTCGCGCGTGACCGCCGCGGGCCGCCCCTCGCGCGACAGATGGTCGAACAGCACCGCAATCTCGCCCAACGCCAGCTGCCCCTCCGCCGCCCGCTCGGCAAACGCGAACAACGGTCCGATTTCGCCTTCCGCCGCCACCAGCGCCGCGAAACTCGGCCGCAGCGTCAGTTCGGCATCCCCGACGCGAAAGCTCGCCTCGCCGCGCGCCGGATTCACTGGCTCGTCACCCGCCCGCTACTCTCGAGGCTCAAAGTGTAGGTCCGCTCCCCGTTGTAATCGCCCGCATAATCCAGCCGACTGACCAGGAAGCGCCCGCGCATCGTCTCGCCGCTCTCGAAGCTCAGTTCGTAGTCGTCGATGCCCCCGTCGAGCGCCAGTCCACGCACCTGGACCTCCGCATCGGACCCGGTGAAGATCCCGCTCGCCGACACGCTCACCGACCGCACTCCCGCGCCCGACAGCAGTTCGCGCCACCCGCCGGAATCCTTGTTGGTGATCGCCACCGCGTCGCCGTTGATCGTCAGGTTCGTCGTCTTCAGCCCCGCCACCGTCGCATAGGTGATCGGCGCTCCGCCGTCCCCGATCTTCAGCAGGAACGCGCTGCCCTTTTCCGCCGCCATCATTCGCTCTCCTCAGTATATTCTGGGGCCGCCAACAGGCGCGCCCGAAAATCCATCTGCCCGGCCCACGGCCCCGCCACGTCGCGTTTCAGCCCCCGCTTCACGAAGTTGAGCGTCACCAGCTGCCACCCCTCGACCGGCCCGATCGCCGCCAGCGCGGGCTCGACCTCTTCGATCAGCGCCTCCAGCCGCGCGGGTACGTCGTCCCACACCGTCACCGCCGCCAGCACCTCGCGGCCTGCGCCCGTTTTGTGCCCCCAGTCGCGTTCGTCCCGCGCGTCGACCGCGACGTAGGGATAGGCCGCACGCGCCGGTGGCCCGTCGTAGATGCCGCTCAGGCCGTCGACGGGCTCCAGCGCCCTCACGATCGCGGCCTGCAACGCCGCCCCGGCGCTCATCGGCCCCACCGTGCGGCAAAGCGCAACGCGGGCTCGTGCAGCATCCGCTGGAACAACCCGCTCGCGACCACGCGCACCTCCGCTCCGTTCCGCTCGATCCGAAGGCCGCGACCGGCATCCCCCAGCGCCGCCGCGATCCGCATCGCCTCGATCTCCGCGGCACGCCTGCCCCGCGCCGCCACCGCCGCATCCCAGTTCATGCGCGCCACTCCTCGATTTCCAGTTCGATGCGATCGGGCAGCCGCGGGTCGTCCATCAGCCGCCGGATCAGATACAGCCGCCCGCGCCAGCGCAGCCGCTGTCCCATCGCGATCCCGTCTCGCCAGCGGATCGTCGCCACGAAGCGTCCCATGGCAGACAGCGCCATGCCCTCGGCCTCCGCGCCCGCTCCCCGCGCCGATATCGCCGCCAGGCACCGCGCCACTTCGCGCCACTCGCCGACGCGCACGCCGGTCGGCGTTCGCTCCTCGACCGGCGCTTCGATGACGACGCGCTCCCGCAGCCGTCCGGCGAACTCCTCCGCGTGGCTCACAGGCGCACCGGCCGATACGGCTTCCACAATGCCGTCACCGCCGCCGGCGGCGTATCGTCGGCATCGCGATGCGCGAAGAAATGCGCGGTCAGCCGCAGGATCCCCTGCCGCAGCGGTTCGGGAACCTCGTTCTGCTCGGCCGCCATCCCCGCACGTCCGGCCACCGCCAGGCGCTGCGCCGACCCTCCGGACGGCAACCGCACATAGCCTACACCGTCCGCGTCGATATCCACCTCGTACGACCCGAACGCCAGCGCCTGCCGCGTTCCGTCGGGCAGCACCGCGGCCACGTCCGTGATCGCGTTGACCGGCGTCACCGCCAGCCGCACCCAGTCTCCGCTGCTCGCCACGATCGCCTCGAACGCGCGGTCCATGATCCATTGCCCGATGAACTGTTCGCACACCGCGCTCGCCGTCCGCACCAGCGCCGCGAGCAGCGCCTCTTCCTCGCCGGTCTCGACCCGAACGAACGCCTGCGCTTCGCCGATCGACACCGGCAGCGCGCCCTTGTCGATTGTCCCGCTCATCAGCGCGCCTCCACGCGCAACATGATCGACCGCCGGTCGCTCCGTCCACCCGCCGTCACGACCTGGTTCGACAATCGATAGACATGTCCCGGCAGTCCGCCTTCGACCGTCACCGTCGCCACCGTCGTCGCGAAGCGCGACGCGCTCACCGCCACCCCGCCTTCGCCGTGCGGAAACACACTCCACTTGCTCTCGACCAGCGTATCGCCGTCGAGATAATCCGCACCCCAGTCGATCTCGTAGTCGAGCGCGGCCTGCGGATCCTTCAGGATCAGGCTCATCACGTCTTCCTTTTCTTCTGTTCGCTTGTTGCGAAGGTCGGCAGCGGCTCAGCGCGGCTCGGGCTGTGCGATCCGGTCGGCCAGCGACTGGATCCGGCGTTTTGGCGGCACGCGACGCTGCGACCGGCCATCGATCTCGCCGATGGCGGCCTCGGACACGGCGGGGGCGGAGATGCTCATCGTCACACCGCCTTTCGCAGCCGCACGTGCCAGACGCTCGCCGCCAGCGTGACCGCGCTCCCGCTCGGATTATGGACGGTGACCGTCACGCTATCGTTGGCCGTGACCTCGCCGCGCGCCTCGACACCCTGCAGCCCCGCTGCCAGCGACACGCCCGCGACCATGTCCCCGACCCGCGCGCCCGTTACGGTCACGGTGGTGGCCGTCTTGCGCTCGCCCGCTGCCACGGCCAGCCCGCTCACCGCCTTGCTTCCCGACAGCAGCGGCTGGTCGAGCACGTCCCACACCGTTCCGCCGAAATTGCGATGCGTGTTGAAGCTCGCGTGCGACGCGATGTAGCTCACCGGCCGCCCCCGCTCGGGCCGCGCGATCTTGGCTCGCAGCCCCGGCACGGTCTTGTAGGTCCCGTTCGGATCGCTCGACACCAACAGGGTCATCGTCACGTGCCAGGTGATGTTGGCCGGGTCCGCCGTATGATAGGGCACCAGCTGCATCACCCCGCCCCCGAGCCGGTCGGCCAGCAGCTCGCCGGACAGGATGAAATGCGCCCCCGCGACGTTCGGCGGCGACGCGAAGTCCAGCAACAGCGGCGCATCCCACAATGGACAGGCACTCAGCAGCATCCGCGTGAAATAGCTGCCCCCCGTATTGGCCTTGAACAGAAACGCGTTGGCCTTCAGCGCACCGCCGACCGCCTCCACATCGCCCGCGCTCCCGAAGCTCGCGACATAGTCGAGGGGGTCGACGACCTCGCAATGGTGGAACGAGACCCGCACCATCTTGGGGCCCAGCTGTCCCGCCAGCGTGACCGCGTTCGGGCCGTCGACATAGCCGCCCGTGACCACGCCCGGCCCCGCCTTGAAGCGCACATGGTCGAACGTCACCGCATTGCCGAACCGCTCGGTATAAGGCGCATAGCTCTCCGAAATCTGGTCGTGCCAGATCTCCAGCGCCTTGGCCGCGCCGCCGCCCGCGTCATGCACGATGATGTCGCTGTTCGCGATCGTCAGCTTGCAACGCTGGATGCGCCGGATGCCCGCCAGCCGACAGTTCGAAAACGACCCGTGCACGCGATAGAAATTGACGAACGGCAGCCCCGACCGGGCCGTATCCGACCGGACCGTGACATTGTCGAACTGCGCCCGCACCGGGTTGATCTCGGTTCCGTTGCTGTCCCCCGCCAGGTCCAGCGTCGAATGGATCACCATGTTCGACAGCATCAGCGTCATCGTCGCGGGCGTCGCGTAGGGCTCGCTCTCCCAGCTGTTGCATTCGCAATTCGTCATGATCGTGCCGAACGTCGAATAATAGGAAAACTGCCAGTCCGCCCGCGGTCGCCGCACCGCCGCGTCCACGGTCGCGCAATCGGACGCCATGAAATGCTCGATGCGGATGTTCTGGTGATAGCCGTCGCCGACACGGTTCCTGCCCACGTCGCAGTGAAAGAACCGGATCGCCTTGGGCGTTCCCGTCCCCAGCAACCATTTCACGTTAGCCGACTGCTCCTCGGCAAAGAGATTTTCCGCGTCGAACTCGCAATTGGCCTCGTTCCCGTCGAACGTGATGTTGTGGAATTCGTAGGTCGACCCCGCATTGCCGATCAGGAACATCAGGCTCGACGTCGCGCTCATCGTCGGCGCCGCGCGGCGCTTGATGACCGCGCCCGGCTCTCCCACGATCCGCAGCCGCTCCCCGTCGGGAATACTGATCCGCACGCCCGACGCCGTCCCCGATGCGGCGTCGATCCAGTAGGTTCCGGCAGGCACCTTGAGGTCCTTGCCCTGCGCGACCGCCGCCGACGCCGCATCGGCGAAAGCCTGTCGGTTCGCATCGGAGCCGACCGAACTGTTCTCATCGATCATCGCCCCGAATTCGGTGACGTTGACGAACCCCAGGCTCGGAAGGTCGGGCGTCCCGCCGCCATTGCCGGCACCGCCCTTGGCGACCTCCTCGAACCAGGGTGCGCCGACGACCAGCGCCACCTGTTTCGCGCCGTTCGAGAAATCGGTCGCCTCTCCGCTCGTCGGCGTCCGCGCGATCGTTCCATCGCCCTCCAGCCGGCCGACACCCGTCTCGGTCTCGTCGGGTCGCGACTGGTTGACGATCGAATAATAGAATTCGTCTCCCGGCTCCAGCGCATCGGCGAACGCGCGATAGCCCGCCGGCGGCCCCTTCAGGATCAGATTGTCGGTGCCGCTCGTCGTGGTCGTCTCACGAACCAGATCGGCAAACTTCACATCGGTCATAGGCGTCTTCCACGAATAGCCTCCCCCGTTCGTCCCGAACGAAGCCGAGGGGCGTCATGTCTCGAACCAGCGAGACTGGAAAGCGGCGGCGGGCGGGCATCGGGGGCATATCCCGCCCACCGCCTACGGATGATCAGGCGAATTCGAGGAGCTTGATGCTCTCCGAATTGGTTACCTGACCCCCGATCCGTCGCGTCGCGTAGAAATGCACGAACGGCTTGTTGGTATAGGGATCGCGCAGCACCACCGTCTCGCCGCGATCGGCGATGGTATAGCCCGCCTTGAAGTTGCCGAACGCGATCGACAGGCTGCCGCTTGCGATATCGGGCATGTCCTCGGCCTCGATCACCGGATAGCCGAGCAGGCTCGACGGCACGCCCGCCTGCAGCCCGGGTTGCCAGATATAGGCACCGTCGTCGGTCTTGAACTTGCGGATCGTGGCCGCGGTCGAACTGTTCATCACGAACACCGCGCCCTGCCGATACGGCTGCTTCAGCGTCTGGATCAGGTCCAGCAGCACGTCGCCGGGATCGCTCGCGGGAAAACCGCCCGCCACGCTCGTTCCCACCGTCTGCAACGTGCCCATCGCGCGGCTGCCGTCGCCGTTCGCCGAAACCGGCGAGGAAAGGAACCCCAACGGTTGGTTCACGCCCGTCCCGTTGACGAAGGCGGCCCCCTCGGCGCGCGCGAATTCGGTCGCCACCTCCTCGGCCAGCCAGCTCTCGACGTCGAACACCGCATCGTCCAGCATCTGCTGCGTCGCCGCCGGATTGGCGAACAGTTCGCCCGACGCCGGCACGATCTCGTGGAACGTCGGCGTCGCCGTTTCGGGACGTGCTTCCTCGAAATTGGCCCATCCCGACGGCGTTCCGCCCGACGCCACCAGCTTGCGATAGCCCGCGCTTCCGACGGTGACCACATTGGCGATCGAACGGATGGGTGAAATCGCTTTCAGCGTCGCGTCGATCTTGCCGTCGATCTCCTGCGGGACGGCATAGCCGCCCAGCGCATCGTTCGATTCCAGGCTCTTCGCTTCCAGCCCGCCCGCATCGCCGCGCCGCAGGTAGCGATCCGAAAACCCGCTCGCCGCCGCCGATTTGGTCTCGCCCAGCGCGACGCGCTCCGCCGACCCCGCCATCCGTCGCTTCAGCGCCGCGACTTCGTCCTTGAGCGCCGCGACCTCGACCGAAGTCCCGTCCTCGAAGCTCGCCAGCAATGTCTCATTCGCCATTTTGGTCTCCAATTTCACCATCGTCCTCCTCGATTTTGTGCACCCGCGCCCGTGGCTGCATCGGCCTCGCGACCAGGCTCACCTCGACAAGCTCCACCTCGTCGAGCCGCCGGTGCGGGCCCGCTCTTCCGGCCCGCGTCGTGCGATAGCCGAAGCTCAATCCGTTCAGTTTTCCCGCCTTCAGCAACCGCCGCGCCGACCGCCCCGCCGCGTGTCGGCCCAGCCGCGCGATCACGCGCAGCCCCCGCTCGTCCTCCGCCAGCGTCTCGATCTCGCCCGCGATGACTCCGCCACGATGCTGGATCAGCAGCGGCACCCTGCCCCCGCTCGTCGCCAGGCTGCGCGCGAAGGCGCCCCGCGCGATCACGTCGCCCCCGGCATCGGGCAGGTCGAACAGCGCGGCATAACCCGCGAAGCGCGTCACCGCCCGATCCCCGGCACCATCCCGACCCGCACCGCCAGTCCTACCAGCAGCAGCGCCAGCGCCAGTTTTACGACCCAGCTCACCACCGCCGCGCCCGCACTCTTCTTCGCGCTCCGCCACGCGCCCAGCAGCTCGCGCAGATCGTCCATGTCCCGCCGCGCCGCCTTGTCCTCGAGACCCAGGCTCGTCAGCGCCCGGCGCGCGCCGCGCTCACTCGCCTCCTCGATCAGCGCCGACAGCGTCACCGCCTCCATGCCCATCTCGTCCGCTTGCCGGAACAGCTCGGCCAGCACGCTCTTGGCGCTCATTCGGGCCGTTCCGCGGGGAAACCGAGCATCGCCCTCTTCTCGCCGTCGGTCAGGAAATCCGCGTCGTTCAACGCCGTCCACAGGCGCGACCGGTCCTCCATCAGTTCAGACAGCTGATCCTCGTCGATCACGAACCGCACCGGTTCGATCCAGTCCGACAGCATCGTCTCCACGCCGCGCAGGATCTTCTTCGCCAGCGGCAGGACCGTCTGACGATACAGCGCGCGTCCGGCCTCGCGCCCGTTGGCATAGGTCGCATCGCCGGGCAGCCCCAGCAGCACCGGCGGCACGCCGAACGCCAGCGCGATGTCGCGCGCCGCCGCTTCCTTCAGCTTCACGAAATCCATGTCCGCCGGGGTCAGGCTGAACGCCCGCCAGTCGAGATCTCCCTCCAGCAGCAACGGCCGCCCGGCATTGCCGGCGCCTTCGTACTGGCTCGTCAATTCGGCCTTCAGCCGCGCGAACTGCTGGTCGGTCAGCGGCGTCCCGTCCTCGCTTCGGTGGACGAGCGCGCCCGACGGACGCGCTGCATTGTCCAGCAGCGCCTGGTTCCACCGCGCCGCCGCATTGTGCACGCTCGCCGGTGCGATCGCCGCGTCCAGGCTGCCCAGCCCGTAATGGTCGTCGCGTGGGTGGCAGGCGCGGATATGCACGACCTGCTGCCGCTCCAGCGCGTCCTTCGCCGCGATCCGCTGCGTCTTGCTTCCGATCCGATAGGCGAACCCCGTGGGCCATCCCGCCCCGTCGGTCAGCACGCTCACCCGCTCGGGCCGCAACGCCACCAGCTGCTGCGGCGCATCGTCGGCGCCCGGCACCGCCTGTACATAGGCATTGCCGTGCAGCAGCACGTGCATCGCCACCGTCTCGAGAAACCCTTCGGCTCCGACCAGCGCCGCCGCCGCCTCGCCCGCCTCGCCGATGGCCTCGACCGTCAGCCCGCCGACCGCCCCCGAGATCAGCTTCACCGCCCGATGCCCGACCGGATTGTTCAGCACCGCCGCCTCGAGCCGCGCGTCATAGCCCCGTGCCGGGCCGCCCACCGCGCCCCCGCCCGTCAGCCAGTCGGGCACACGGCGTGACGCCACACCCGTCGGCGCGGGCGCGCTCTTGGCGCCCCGCCATTGTTCAAGCCACTTCATTACTGGCTCCCTTGTCTGTTGCCCTGCCTAAAGCTGCCGCACGCGCGGCTGCCCCGCCTGTCCGTCCTCGAGCGCCCACAGCGCCCACACCATCGCATCCGCCCGGTCGGGAGATCGCCCCTCCCCTTCGTAGCCGCCGCCCGATCGCATCGCCGCCAACTCGTCCTCAAGTGCCGGATAGGTTCCTGCCAGCGCGATCCGCCCCGCCTCGAACCCGCAGGCGATCGGCTCGGCCCGCACGCTCTTGCCGCGCCGCGCATGGACCAGTCGTACCGGCATCGTGGCGTGCGCCGCGCGCAGCACGCTCCTCACCATGTCCCCGCCCTGGTTCGCCTCGGCCACCACCGTATCGGCCGACCACGCCTCGAAGGCCGTTCGCACCGCCCGCGCCCATTGTTCGGGGCTCGGCCGTTCGACGCTGGCATCGGCGAGGACGTGGCGCATTGCCCCGGTGCGCCCCGCCACCACGATCCCGCACGCATCGCCCCGGGCGCTCGCGGGCGGGTCGACCGCCACCACGATCCGTTCGTAACTCTCCGCCACCGCACAACGGCCCCGCGCCAGCAGGTCGCGCGGGAACAGCGCCCCGTCGACTTCCTTCAGATAGTCGCCGTCCAGCTCCTGCCGCCCCAGCCGCGTCCCGCGATACTGCGCTTCCATCGCCACCACGAACGCGGGCGGCAGGTTGATATTGTCCTGCATCCGCCCCTTCGTGACCACGCAATCCCCATCCGCCATCAACCGCTCGAGCAGCTTCGACGGCCGCGGCGTCGTCGTGACAAGGCACCGCGGCCGCTCCCCCGCGCGCAGCCCCATCTGCAGATTGTCCCATGTCTCCTGCGCCCGGCCCCACTTGCCCAGTTCGTCGCACCACGCGTGATGATGTTCGGGCCCGCGCAGCGCCTCCGGACTCTCGCCCGAAAAGATCTGCGCGACCGTTCCGCCGGGCCAGCGCAGCAGCCCGCTCGACCGCTCCCACGTCAGCGCCACGCCCTGCGCCGCCGCCGTCGCCAGCAACCCGCTTCGTCCCTCGACCATGATCGTCCGCGCCTCGTCCAGCGTCGCACCGACCAGCGCGATCCGCTGCCGCTTGCGCGGTCCGGCCAGGCCGCAGATCCATTCCGATCCCGCGCGCGTCTTGCCGAAACCGCGCCCGCCCATCAGCAGCCACGTCCGCCACGCCTCCCCCGGCGGGGGCAGCTGCGATGCGTGCGCCCATGCCATGAAATGCCGGTCGAGATGCACCGTCTCGTCCGTCTCCAACCGGTTCAGCATCTCCTGTCGTCGCGCGGGCGGCAGATCGGCGAGCAGCTGCATCTGCCGCAGCGTCAGGCTCAAGACGCGCCGCCCCCGCGCTCCGTCCCGCCCGCATGCGTCTCCGCCAGCCGCGCCGCCGCCCGCGCGCTTAGCAATTCCAGTTTCGTCTCGATCGCCGCGCGCGCCTCGCGCACCGCCTGCTCGTCGAACCCGGCCCCCCGCGCCTGGCTCGCCAGCTCGACCGTCTCGCGGTGCATCTTCAACAGGCTCATCGCCAGTGCGTTCGAATATTCGCGCACCACCGTGGATCGCACTTCCTTCTTCTCCTCGTCATAGGCCGTCGTGACCTTCTCGGATCCCAGGATCGCCCGTTCCAGCAACGCCAGCTCGAGCTTCGCATACCCTTCCGCCAACGCGTCTTCCCAGCGCCGCCGATAGGCCGCGTCGCTGCGCCGCCGCGAATAGCAATGCTGCGGCGATATTCCCGCCGCCTGTGCCGACCTTTTGACGTTGCAGCTTGCCGCGAGATGATCGAAGAACGCCGTATCTTGCGCCTTGCTGATCCTGTTGGGCTTGCTCTTCATTCTCGGCGTCGCCCCCGCTTCCAGATGCAACGCCACGACCTTGTCTTTGCTGGGCACGACCGCTCCCTCCCGCTCGCCCCGAACTCCATGCACCGTCGATCGAACCGCCGGATCCCCATCCGTGGTTCTGAAACCCCGCCAACCCCGCGAGACCCAATTTTCGACTGTTCCCAAGTGGTACCCAAACAGCGTGACAATGTCAAGCCGTTTTTACCGTTTTGGTTCTTTTTGTTCGCGTTGCCGGTCCACCGAGGACAACAGGCGTCCTTACCGGATCACCACGGAAGGCCGGAACGACAGAGATTCGGAATTCGGAGGGTTTACGGCCGCGCGGCGCGCACCCAAGCGGCGAACCGCCCGAAAGGTTCAGGCGCCCGCGACGATCCGTTCGCGCGGCAGGCGGACGTCCATCTCAAGCCCGCTGTCGAGCCAGCGGCGCTCGATCGAACCCTTCAACTGACGGACCAGACTCGTCTCCAGAAGATCGCTACCGAACCCTTTCACTTCGGGCTCCTCGGCGGGCGGACCACCGCGTTCGCGCCATTCCATCAGCACGTCGTCGCCATCCTCGACGATCTTGAGGTCGACATGACCCTCGTCCACCGACAGCGCGCCATATTTGACGGCGTTGGTGGCCAGTTCGTGAAAGATTAGCGCAAACGGCGTCAGGCTCGATTCGGAGATATCGATCGCGCCGCCCTCCATTCGCACCCGCTGTCGATCGCCCTCGGCATAAGGCGCGAACAGATCGGCCAGGACCTCGTTCAGGCACGTCGCCTCCGCAGGCTGATCGGCCATCGGGCGCACGTAATTGTGCGCACGGCCCAGCGCATTGATGCGATCCCCGATCGACGTCGTCACCGACTTCATCTCGGGATGCGATCGGCTCGCGAAGGTGACCAGCCCCGTGACGACGGAGAAGATGTTCTTGATGCGATGGCTGAGCTCGCGCGACAACAGCTCCTGGCTCTCCATCAGCATCTTGTTCTGGTGGATGTCGGTGTTGCTCCCGAACCAGCGAAGCACCTTGCCGTCGCCATCGGTCACCGGCAGTCCGCGCGCCAGCGTCCACACATATTCGCCGTCGTGCCTTCGCAGACGATACTCGACTTCGTAGGGCTCGATATTCTCGACGGCCTTCCGCCACACCTCGCTCGCGCGCTCGCGATCGTCGGGGTGCAGGACCTCGGCCCATTTGTCGCCGTCATGGTCGCCGATCTCGGCGCCGGTGAAATCGTACCAGCGGGCGTTGAAATAATCGACCATGCCATCGGCGTCGGTCGACCACGCCATCTGCGGCAGGGCATCGGCCAGATTGTCGAACTGCCGCTGGCTTTCGCGCAGCAGACGGTCGGCCTCCGCCCGGCCGTGGCTGAATTCGATATCGCGGCGCCGTGCCTGCAACCGCCGCATCACGGCCTGTGCGAGAACTTTCAACCCGTCCCGCTGCAGATCGGTCAACCCATCGGGTCGCGGTTCGAAATCCAGCACGCATAGGGTACCGAGCGGCGCTCCCTCGACCGACACCAGCGGCGCGCCCGCATAGTAACGGATGTACGGCTCGCTGATCACCAGCGGGTTTTCCGCGAACCGTTCGTCCTTGCGCGTGTCGCGCAGTTCGAAAATATCGCCTTCGACCATCGCATGCTGGCAGAAACTGATGCTTCGCGGCGTTCCCGTTTCTTCCGTGCCTTGGCGCGACAGGAACCGCTGCCGGTCCTTCTCGACCATCGTGATCAGCGCTGCCGGCGCCTCACACAGATCGGCGGCAAACTGCCGAAGCGCGTTGAGCTCTGGATCGTCGTCGAGGCTGTCGGGGTCGAACGACGCGACGATCTCGACGCGGGCGTCGTCGCCTTCCACGCTGCAATAGGCGGGCGAGGGTTCGTTCGCGAAAGCGGAGGATAGTGACGCAGCCATAACGAGACGGAGCGCTATCGACTAAATTGCTTTGGGGAAAGAAATTTCTTGGTTCAGTAGCCCATCAGCGCCAGCACTTCCTCGCGGCTGCGCGGATCCTGGCGGAACGTCCCCATCATCCGGCTCGTGGTCATCATCACGCCCGGCGTGTTGACCCCGCGCGCGGTCATGCAGGCATGGCTTGCCTCGATCACCACGGCCACGCCCTGCGGTTTGAGATGATCCCAGATGCAATCGGCTACCTGCGCGGTCAGCCGCTCCTGCACCTGCAAACGCCGCGCGAACCCGTGCAGCACGCGCGCCAGCTTGGAAATTCCCACCACCCGGTCGCCGGGCAAATAGGCGATCGCCGCTTTCCCGATGATCGGCGCCATGTGATGCTCGCAGTGCGACTGGAACGGGATGTCCTTCAGCAGCACGATCTCGTCGTACCCGCCCACTTCCTCGAACGTGCGCTCGAGGTGGATGGCCGGATCCTCGCTGTATCCGCGCGCATACTCCGCCCATGCGCGCGCCACCCTCGCCGGCGTGTCGAGCAACCCCTCGCGCTCCGGATCCTCACCCGCCCAGCGTAGCAGCGTCCGGACCGCTTCCTGTACGTCCTCGGGAACCTCGATCCGCGGCGGGGCGGTCACGAGGTCGCCGGCAGTGGGAGTATCGTCGCTCATGTTGGATGTCTCCTACAGCGCGATCCCGATAAACCGCGAAAAATCACAATTGGTGGCCCCGGCAGGATTCGAACCTGCGACCTTCAGTTTAGGAAACTGCTGCTCTATCCTGCTGAGCTACGGAGCCCTTCGCCGACGATCTATCCTGCAATGCGGGGCAGTTCAATCATCCAGCCGCGCCACCTCGCGGCGGTGGGATATCGCGGGAATCCTTTCCCGCACCGCGTCGATACGGTCCAGATCGATGTCGGCGAACCCCACGCCCGCGCCGTTGCCCATGTCCAGGAGCACCTCGCCCCACGGATCGACGACCAAACTGTGGCCATAGGTTTCGCGCCCGTCCGCGTGCACCCCGTCCTGCGCCGCCGCAATCACGAACATGCCCGCCTCGATCGCCCTGGCACGCAGCAACACGTGCCAGTGCGCCTCGCCGGTCGGCACGGTGAACGCCGCGGGGACCGTCACCACCTTCGCGCCCGCCTCGGCGAGGCGAGCGAACAAGGCCGGAAAGCGAAGATCGTAGCAGATGGTCATTCCCATCGCCCCGACCGGCGTATCCTTCACGCGTACCGCCCGCTGCCCGGCGCGGTAGACGTCGCTCTCGCGCCAGCGATTGCCCGGACCCACGTCGACGTCGAACAGATGCATCTTGTCGTAGCGCGCCATGATCGAGCCGCTGGGATCGACGAGGATCGAACGGTTCACCCATTTCCCGTCGTCCGTGGCCACCGCCACCGATCCCAGATGGATCCAAAGCCCGTGATCGCCTGCCGCTCGGCAAGCCGCCGCGACCGTCGCATCGTCGTGTTCCGGAACGATCGCTTCCGCCGCCCGCCTCCGATCGCGGTCGAGGAGGTTGACCATTTCAGGGGTAAACAGCATCGCTGCCCCGCCATCCGCTGCACGACCCGCCGCATCGACGAGCGCTTCGGCATTGGCCGCCGCATCGATCCCGCTGTTCGATTGGTAGAGCGCAACGCGCGTCACGTCAGTCCGCCAGCATGGCGTCGAGCTTGCCCTGTCGTTCGAGAGCGAACAGTTCGTCGCAGCCGCCGATCGCCTTTCCGCCGATCAGGATCTGCGGCACTGTCCGCCCGCCATCCGATCGCTCAATCATTTCGGCGCGTTTTTCCTCGTCACCGCTGATCTCGATTTCCCGATAATCGACATTCTTCATGTCGAGCATTCGCTTGGCGCGGATGCAGAAAGGGCAGGTGGCCTTGGTATAGATTTCGACGTCACTCATGGATTTCCTCATTTGTTCACTCGGTCAACGCACGAGCCCGCTTCAACGCACCACGCGGGTCCAGACCACCGCCTCGACCCGTGCCGCGCCGGCGCGTCGAAGCGCTTCGGCACAGGCGGACAGCGTGCTTCCCGTGGTACGAACGTCGTCCACCAGGATCACGGTCCTGCCCGATACCTGCCTCGCGTCCGCATCGAACGCGCCGCGCACCTGTCGCTCGCGTTGGCGCGCGGTCATCGTTCCCAGCGATCGCGTCGCCCGCGTTCGTTGCAGGGCGTCGGCACTCCACGCAATTCCCGATCGCTGCGCAATATCCGCCGCCAGCAACCCCGCCTGATTGTATCCCCGCTTCCAGATGCGCCAGCGATGCAGCGGGACCGGAACGAGAAGAGCATCGTCGACGGCGCGTTCCCCCAATCGCCGCGCCATCGCCCGGCCCATCACCCGGGCCAGTGCGACCCGCCGCGAATATTTGAGCTTGAGCGCCATCGCGCGGGTAATGTCGCCATAGTGGGTCGCCGCGACCAAGGCATCAATCGGCCCCGGACGCGCCAGACACGCCGCGCATTCGCGCTCGTCCAGCGCCTCGAGCGGATGGGCGCAGCGGGTGCAGGCGTCCGTGCCCGACCAGTCGATGGCCATAAAACAGTCGGCGCAGAAATCCCCCACGCTCGAGACGATCTCGCCGCATCCTGCGCAACGCGGCGGCAAAGCCAGGTCGAGTAGCGATCGCGCGGTCGAGGCAAGGACGGCCATACCCCCTTGTCGCGCGGGCAAGCGCTCTTCACAAGCCGCCGAATGGCCGACCTGTTCGACATGACTGCCCGCGTCCAGCGCCGCGACCGCGCGGTTCGCAACGACGCCGAAACCTTCCTCGAGCAACGCGCCATCGAAGATGTCTGCGAGCGCCTCGATACCATCACGCGCCGGTTCGACCGGGCATTGTTGATCGGCGCACTCGATCCTGCGCACGTTGCGATGCTCGCGCGTCGCGTCGACCGGCTCGAGGTCGTCGATCCGTCTCCCCGCGCAGCCACGAACGCGAACGGCCGTCGCGCGAACGAGAATGAGATCGACTTCGATCCGGGCAGCTTCGATCTGATCGTCGCGTCCGGAACGCTGGCCACGGTCAACGACCTTTCCGAGGTTCTGCTGCGTCTTCGTTTCCTGCTCGATGCGGAGGGACTGCTGATCGGCTTCGTGGCGGGCGGCGACCTGTTGCCGCAACTCCGACGCGCGATGGCAGCCGCCGATTCAGACCGCCAGCGCCACTCTCCGCGCTTTCACCCACGGCTCGATCCCGCGGGTCTGACACAACTTCTCGCCGCCAGCGGGTTGCAAATGCCCGTCGTCGACGTGGACCGGGTCGAGATTCGCTATTCGGCGATGGCCGATCTCGTTCGGGACTTGCGCGGCATGGGGGCCACCAATGTCCTCGTCGAACGGAGCCGCCAGCCGATGAGCAGGGCTGCCCGTTCCCGCGCGCAAGCGGCGTTCATCGATGATACCAGGGACGGACGCGTCAGCGAGACGATCGAATTGCTGCATTTCATGGGATGGGCGCCGGCCTAGATCCCTGCCGATCGGTTGATCACCAGCGAGTTAACCTTTGGCCGCCGAGACTTTCTTAACTTCTGTCCCGCTACGGTCGGAGCGTGGACCAGACCAGAAGGAGGATGGCGGTGGCTATCCCGAAATTTTTGCGCACCCTCGCTTTGGACGAGCGTGGTGCGACGGCGATTGAATATGGCCTGATCGTCGCGCTCATCGCGGTGGCGATCCTGCAGGCGCTCGCCGCGCTCGGCGGCGGGACCGGGGGAATGTGGGGTGAACTCGGCAACCTCGCGAACGAACATATGTGATCGTTCGCGAAGAAGCCGGTTCAGCGTGCGCGGACTCGATGCCCGCGCACGCGCCGATTACCGCTGCCCGTAAACGACCAGCTTCACCTTCTGGCCCGGCGTCAGACGCGCATTGCTCTGAAGCGAATTGAGCGTGAGGAAGCGCTCCACCTGATAATTGCTGTAGGCCATGCGCTGGCTGAGCGACTGGATCGTGTCGCCGTTGCGCACCGTCACCACGTCGATCACGCGCGGACGAATGGCCGCAGCTTCCTGGGCGCTGATCGGACGGAAACTCTCGACCATGCTCGCGAACGGCCCGATGCCCTGCCCGGCCTGCGTGATCATCGCGAAATGATAGGCGCGGTCGTTCGAAAAACGATAGGCCATCACCGACAGATCGACAGCGCCGTTCTGCGTGTTCACCCGCGTCGTGGTATAGGCGGCCGGTAATCCGTTGATGGTGGTCGAACGCGGCTGCGGAATCTGCACCTGAGCCTGTTGACCGACGACGCCGCGGATGACGCTCGCGACATACTGGTCGAGATTGCCGTTGAACTGCGCGAGGCTGAACTGCGCCTGCCCCGAGCTTCCGGCGATCGAGACGGCGCGGGTGCCGTTTTGCATCCTGAAGCCCGTCGGGACGACGAACTGCAGTCGCAGATCCGGATGCGTGAACCGGCGCCCGTCGACAATGCCCTGCTGAGGATCATCGTCCACATAGATGCCGTCGATGCGCGAGAGAAACTGGTCGCGGTTGCGCTGGCCCGTTCCGGCCAGAGGCGTCTGCCGTGCCAGTTCGACGGCGCGCGCCGTGCGGTTCTCGGACAGCGGGTGGGTTCGCGCCCATTCGGGGGTCTGCCGCGCGTCGTTCCCCTGGGTTCGCGCCTCCAGAGCGCTTGCCGCGCCAAGCGAATTCAGAATTCCTGCAGCCGCGAGCGGATCGTAACCCGCCCCGACCATGTAGCGAATGCCGAGCGTGTCGCTTTCATATTCCTGATCGCGGCTATAGGACAACGTCCTCGACTGCGCATATTGCTGGCTGCCCTGGGCGACGAGCCGGCCGGCATCGCCGCCGATCAGTCCACCAACCACTGCCCCCAGGATACCTCCCAGCGCATTGTTCTGCGCGGTGGCTTGACGACCCTGGGCATGATCGGCCGCGATATGGCCGACTTCATGGCCGAGAACGAACGCCAGTTCGGCCTCGTCCTCCATCAGCGTCATCAGTTCGCGCGTGATATAGGCGCGGCCGCCGGGAATCGCGAAGGCATTCTCGACCGGCGAATTGAGGACCGAAAAGGTGTAGGCCTGCGCCGCGTTGGGGGTCTGCGAATAGGACGCGACCCGGTCGCCGACCTGCTCGACATACTGACCGACCGGTCCACCGAGCGCGCCGCCGAATTCGGCGAGGATCGCTTCATTGTTCTGCGCCGCGACCTGCGCCTCCTGCGGCGAGATGCGCGGATCGGGTGCGTAACTGGCGCACGAGGCGAGCGCCAACGCACTGGCGGCGGCGAAATAGGGGGCGATACGGGACATAATACTCTCTCCGGGTAATGACGATCTCGCTGCGCCGGTGAGGCGCTTCAACCGTTCAACCCCGCGTGTGAAGAGCTGGTTCCGTTCGGGAGCGTAATGAAACGCATCACCCCATTGCGAGGAATTTGTCGCGCCGTTCCTTGCGCAGCGCGGGACCGTCCGTGTCCGAGAGACTGTCGAGTTCGGCTCCGATCGCATCCCCGAGCCGCTTCATGGCAACGGTCGGCTTGCGATGCGCCCCGCCGAGCGGTTCCTTGACGATACGGTCGATGATTCCGAGCCGCTGAAGATCCTGTGCGGTAATCTTCATCGCTTCCGCAGCATCGGCGGCCTTTTCCGCCGTCCGCCACAGGATGGAAGCGCAGCCTTCAGGCGAGATCACCGAATAGACGGCATGTTCGAACATGATGACGCGATTTGCCGCGGCGATGGCGATGGCGCCCCCCGACCCGCCCTCGCCCACGATAGCAGAAACCATCGGGACGTTCAGCGACAGGCAGGTCTCGGTCGCCCGAGCGATCGCCTCCGCCTGGCCGCGCTCCTCGGCCTGTACGCCCGGAAAGGCGCCCGGCGTGTCGACCAGCGTGACCACGGGCAAGCCGAACCGATCGGCCAGCTCCATCAGGCGGATCGCCTTGCGATAGCCCTCGGGCTTGGCCATCCCGAAATTATGCTTGAGACGGCTCGCGGTATCGCTGCCCTTCTCGTGCCCGATCAGCATGACGCCGCGTCCGTCGATCCGGGCCAGCCCTCCCACGATCGCCTCGTCCTCCGCAAAATTGCGGTCGCCCGCGAGCGGCAGGAAGTCGTCGGCGATGCCGGCAACATAATCCTTGAAATGGGGCCGCTCGGGATGGCGCGCCACGAGCGTCTTCTGCCACGGCGTCAGCTTGCCGTAGGTCTCGCGCAGCATCTTCTTGGCCTTGACCTCGAGCCGGCGAATTTCAGGATCGATATCGACGTCGCCGCCCTGCGCCGTATCGCGCAGTTCGGCCACGCGGGCTTCCAGATCGGCAATCGGCCGCTCGAATTCGAGAAAGACTGTCATGTCTGCGCGCCTACCCCTCCATCCGCTTCAAGGTCAATCAGGTCCCGCGCGCCAGCGGGTGTCGCTGGTTGACCAGATCGACCAGTCGCCGGGCATCGACATGGGTGTAGATCTGTGTCGTCGCGATGTCGGCATGGCCGAGCAGCGCCTGCAGGACGCGAAGGTCGGCACCGCCGTCGAGCAGATGCGTCGCGAAGGCATGGCGCAGGACATGGGGGCTTATTCGTTCGGGCGCGATCCCCGCCCGCGCTGCCATTTCGCGGACGATCTGATACAGTCGCATGCGCGAAAGATGCTGATCGCCGCGTCCCGGAAAGAGCCATCGTCCGTCGACCCCGCTCGCCACCCAGTCGGCGATAGCGGCGTGGGCATGATCGCCGACCGGCACCATCCTTTCCTTCGCGCCCTTTCCGCGCAGGACGAGCATCGGATCGCCCTTCCGCACCGCCCGGCGCGGCAGGGACACGAGTTCGCTCGCGCGCAGCCCCGATCCGTAGAGCAGTTCGAGCAGCGCGCGATTGCGCAACGCCGTCGACCGTCCGCCCCGCGCCTCTTCCTCGGCCATTGCCATGAGCGCCGAGGTCTCCTCGATCGACAGGATTTTGGGCAGGGGCCGCGACTGCCGGGGACGGGGCAAGGCATCGGACGGGTCGTCCTCGCGAAGCCCTTCCTCCACCAGAAAACCATAGAAACGCCGCAACGCCGACGCCCGCCGGGAGACGGTGGAGGCTGCGGCCGATTTCCAAGCCTGCGCCATCAGGCCCAGCGCGTCCGCGTCGGCCTCGCCCAGGCCGGCGGGAAGCGATTCGGAAGCCTTGCGGAGATCCGAACGATAAGCGGCGATCGTATTGGGCGAAGCCCCCGCTTCGGCAGCCATCATGTCGAGAAAGCGATCGACCAGCGCGCGGTCGTCGGCGATCACGCCCGTGCGACCGCTTCCGCCGCGATCATCCGTGCCAGGAAGTCCTGCCCGACCGTATCGAGCGCTGCGATCAACGCGCGCCAATAGGCGGGCGGAATCGCGCCGACCGTGTCGGCCTGTAGCGCCACTGCGGCCAGCAACATGACCGTGCCCTGGTCGCCCCGGCTCGCGGCAGCGCCGAGCAGCTGGGTCAACCGCGTCTCGCGCATGATGCCCCAGCCTTCGTCTTCGTCCAGATCGGCGACTTGCGCGTCCTCGAGCAGCCCCAGTCCCGCCAGCGAGGCGACGAGGATGGCGGAGCGACGCTTGCCATCGGCATCGTCGCGCGAAACGAAGGCACGCACTCGCCGCGGGGAAACCTCGCCGCGAGCGCCCGCGAGCACGAGCTGCGACCAGACGCCGTCGGCGGCTGCATCGTCCATGTCGTCAAGAACGCTGTTCCAGCGCAGCGCCTGCTCGACGAACCCCGCGGTCAGCATGGCAGCGACGAGATCGGGCGCTTCCGCTTCCAGTGCGGCATCGGGCCGAACCTGTACGGCGGCGAGCGCCGTGGCGGCAAGCGAAGCCATACGCTCGTGCGGTTCGCCGTCGCCAAGCGCCCAGAACTCGCGCATCGCCGCCAGACGCTCGGCGCGATCGGGCTCGGCGAACGTGCGGCGCAGCAACAAGGCGTCAGTGCCCGACAGATCTTCGGGCGGCAGGCGATCATATTCGAGTGAATAGAGGTCGACGAGCGCCTGCCCCGAGAAGACGCCCATGCCGGCGGCCGTCCTCGCGAAAGGCAGGCGCGCGTCGGCGCTCAGCAAAGGCGCCCTGGCGGCCCAGGCACGAACGCGCGGCGCGACATTATCCATCAATGTTTCGGGAGGAAGGACGCCCGTTCCCGTTGCCAGACCGTACCGCCAGCTGTTGAGCCGGTCGACCGGCTCCCATTCCAGCGTCGTGGCCCTTCCTGTGCCCGAACCGGCCCCGATCAGCTTGTCGACCAGCGCCAGATCAATGGCGTCCAGCGTGCCTCCCCGGCGAGAGCGGGCGATGATGTCCGACGCGATCTCGGGCTGTGCAGACAACGCCGCACAGACTGCGCGGACGAGCGGTTCGGCGTCGGGCTCGGCATCGTCCAGTCTCGTGGGAACCGGGCACATGGCCGCTGGATCGGACGCCGCGAGCGCGGTCTGCAAGATGACCTGCGCCAGCTTGGGGGACGCAGTGCTCACCCGCCCGGCGGCCAGCATCAATCGCGCCGCATCCGCCTCGCCCATCCGCAGAAGCAGCCATACACGCTCGGCCAACCAGTCCTGCGCGCCGAGGTCGCCCGGCGCGGGGGCGTTGCTCATCAGCGCACTGCGCAAGCCGATATGCGCCCAGCGCGATGCCAAGGGCACGTCGAGACGTCGCATCAAGATCTTGTGGAACCGTCCGTCGACTGCTCCCCATGGCGCCTCGCCCGTCAGCGACAGCGAGCCGCTCGAACCCGCGAAACCGCCCGCGACATCTTCGCTATTCTCGTCGTCCGCCGCGGTATCGAGCGACTCCTCGTCGTCCTCGTCGAGATCGGACGATGGGTCAGTCTCACTATCCGCAGGTCCGGTATCGCGCGGTACGGGTGCGGGTGTCGGTGTAGGAGTCGGTGTCGGCGTCGGTGTCGGCCGGGGAGACGGCGCGGGCGTCGGCTCCGGGGTCGGCTGTTCGAATCCGGGTGGAAGCAGCGATTCCGGTGCATCCTGCGCGGCCAGCGCCGCGTGCAGTCCGCCCGCCGCGATCAGACTTCCGAACGCCAGAAAAAGCGGTTTACGCTTCGTCGTCACCCAACTCGACCTCTTGCTCGATCGTCTCCTGTTCGACTTCGCTCGCCATTCCGCCGAGCAGGAACGCCGCTCCCACGACGAGCCCTACAAGAAGCAACAGAATCAAGATCAATCGCATACCAAAACCACTCCTCATTCGTGCGCACCTGCGCAGTCGGGAAGGCTTTTGCCTTAGCCAGCCCACACAGTATAGCCCCTATCCATGAGCCACCCGCTTGCCTCGCGCCTCGATCGATCGATCGTTCTTGTCGGACTGATGGGCGCGGGTAAATCGACGATCGGGCGACGGCTCGCCAAACGGCTCGACCTGCGGTTCGTCGACAGCGACGAGGAGATCGCCGACGCTGCGGGTTACACTGCCGCCGAAGTCTTCGAGCGATTCGGCGAGGCGGACTTTCGCGATGGCGAGCGGCGACTGGTCGCGCGGCTCGCCGACGGCCCGCTCCGGGTCATCGCGACCGGCGGGGGTGCCTTCGTCGATGGCGAAACCCGCGCCCTGCTCAACGCGCGCTGCCACACGGTGTGGCTCGACGCGCCCGTCGAAATTCTTGCCGAGCGGACCGGCCGACGGGACACGCGCCCCCTGCTGCGCGGCACGGACCGCGAGGCCAAGCTGCGCCAGTTGCTCGACGACCGCCGCGCCTTCTACGCCGAGGCCCATCTTCATGTCCGTTCCAGTAAGGCGGCACACGCGGACGTCGTCGACAGGATCCTGATCGCGCTCGACGAGCATCTGGCATGACCGTGCTGACCGTCCCGGGCCGCGACGGCGCGACCTATCCGGTCCGGATCGGCGCGCTTCATCTCGGCCCCATGTCATCAAGCACCGGAAGCATCGCCCTCGTCAGCGACGACCATGTCTGGCGCCTCCATGGCAACGTCATCGAACAAGCGCTGACCTGCGACGTGCACCTCGTCCCGCGCGGGGAAGCGGCGAAGAACTGGCACGAACTGGAGCGGCTCATCGCGTTCCTGGCCGCGCGCAGTCAGCAGCGCGGCGATCCGGTCATCGCCTTCGGGGGCGGGGCGATCGGCGATCTGACCGGCCTAGCGGCCTCGCTCTTCAAACGGGGGTGCCCGGTCATCCAGGTTCCCACGACGCTGCTCGCGATGGTCGACAGCAGCGTCGGCGGAAAGACTGCTATCGACGCGAACGGCCAGAAAAATCTCGTCGGCGCTTTCCATCCGCCCGTCGCCGTCCACGCCGATCCCGCCTTCCTCGCCACGCTCGATCCACGCGAATTGCACGCCGGAGTAGCCGAAACGATCAAATATGGTCTGATCGGCGATGCCGATATGTACGACTGGCTCGTCGCCGATGGTGGCGGAAAGGCCCTGATCGCTCACGACGTCGAGGCTGCGCGACGCGCGATCGCATTGGCGGTGGGGACAAAAGCGAATCTGGTCGACGGCGATCTGGAAGACCGCAGCGGACGCCGTTCCCTCCTCAACCTTGGGCACAGCTTCGGCCACGCGATCGAATCGGTCGCGGGTCTCGGCACGGTCCTGCATGGAGAGGCTGTCGCGATCGGGATGGTCATGGCAGCGCGGCTGTCCGAACGGTTGGGGTATCTCGGCAAGGGAAATGCGGATCGCATCGCGAGCGATTTCGCCGCTCTCGATCTTCCGACGGATCCATCGGCATTCGACGTCGATCCCCGATCTCTGTTCGCGCCGATGCTGGCCGACAAGAAGAACGAGGACGGGGCGATCAATCTCATCCTGATGCGCGCGATCGGGGATGCGTTCATCGCCCGCGATGTCGATCCCGACGCATTGCGCGCGTTTCTCGAAGGCCGCTAGGCGCGCCCGCCTTCCGGCGCGCTGCCGTCCCCGTCCATTCCCGATTTCGGATCCTGGTCGAACGACAGGTCTCGTCCGGCGTGCAGGTCGCCCGCCTCGCTCTGCCGTTCGAGTTGCATCGAATCGCGTTCGCGGTAGGCGCTCTCGACGCGGTTGGCCTCGTCCTGGCTGAACCCCAGTTCGGTAAGCGCCCGATTGCCCATCGATACCGCGCTCTCGAACACCTCGCGGATGCAATAGGCAAGATCAACGCCATCCAGCGAGATCGAATGGCGGCGGTCGTAGCTGCGAATCATGATCGCCGCTTGAGGAAAAGCTTCCATCACCCCCTCGATCTTTTCGGCGGTCAGTCCCCCGTCGGCATTGTCGTTGCAGAACAGGATCGCCTTGGCGCTTTCTCCGCCCGCGGTGCGCAACAGATCGACCCTCATTCCATCGCCATAATAGACCTTGTAGCCGAACTCTTCGGCCGTATCGATCTGATCGGTCTTCGAATCGACCAGCGTGACATCGATATTCTTGGCCATCAGCATCATGCTCACCGTCTGGCCGAACCGACCGAAGCCCACCACGATGACCGAACCGCGCGACGCCGCCTCGGGCCCCTCTCGCTTCTCGCCGCCGGCCATCTGCCGCGCTTCCAAGCGGTCGATCAGCATCATGAGGAACGGGGTCGACGCCATCGTCAGCGTGATCACTGCGCCGAACATGGAGACGGCTTCCGGCGCGACCAGTTGCGCCTGGTTCGCCTGCGCCAGGAGGACGAAGCCGAACTCCCCCGCCTGGCTCAGGAGCAGGCCGAAGCGCAGCGACTGGAACGGATCGAGGCCGAAGGCGCGGCCCAGCCCGGTCAGAATGGCCCCCTTCACCACAATGATGGCGGCGGCGATGGCGACCACCATGCCCGGCCGCGCGGCGATCACCGAAAGGTCGAGCATCATGCCGACCGACAGGAAGAAGAATCCGAGCAGGATGGAGCGGAAGGGCTCGACGTCGCTTTCGAGCTCGTGGCGATAGGGACTTTCGGCGAGCATCACGCCCGCGATGAACGCGCCCAATGCGGTCGACAGGCCAAGCACGCTCATCACCGCTGCCGCCGACACGACGGTAAACAGCCCCGCGACCACGAACAGTTCGCGCTCTCCCAAGCGCCCGATGACGCGGAACAGCGGATTGATGACGAACCGCCCGACGAGGATCAGTCCCACGATGGCCGCGACCGTATAGCCCGCCAGCACCCATCCCCCCGGCCCCGCATCGGCATCCGGCGCACGGCTGAGCGCGGCGATCAGCGTGATCAGCGGAACGATCGAGATGTCCTGGAGGAGTAGAACGGAGAAGGCGCGCTCGCCGTGCGGACGGTGCAGATCGCCCGTCGAGCGCAGCATGGGAAGAACCTGCGCGGTCGAGGACAGGCCGAGGGGCATCCCGATCGCGAGGCTCGCCCCCCAGCTGAACCCGAGAACATAATGCGCGAGCGCCGCCAGCGCAGCACCGCAGGTCAGAACCTGCGTGATCCCCAGTCCGAAGATGTCGCGGCGCAGGCGCCACAGCCGACTGGGATGCAATTCCAGCCCTACGATGAAAAGCAGCAACGCAATGCCGAATTCGCTGATCGCCATCACGCTTTCGGCGTTGCCGACAAGACCGAGAACATAGGGTCCGATCATCGCGCCGCCGACGATGTAGCCGAGCGTAGCGCCCAGACCCAGCCGCCGGAACAAAGTCACGAACACGAGCGCAGCTCCCAGCATGATCGCGCCGTCGACGATCAATTGGCCGGTCAGCGCATGGGCCGCTCCACTTCCCCCGCCATGGTCGAGCGTATCGGCGGCGGCCATCTCGGCGCTCATCGTTCGGTGGCCTGCATGGCGCGGGCCAACGCGCGAAAGGGCAGAAGGACCGCGCCATGGCGTCCCGGCCGATCCCGTGCGGGAGCGAGCACCTCGATCCCGGGCCAGTCGGGGACGAGCGCGTCCGACCCTTCGAGCCAGTCGTCGATCGCGATCAGCGCTTGCTCGATTCCGGAGGCGGAGCGGCCGGCGGCATGGTTGAGCATCAGCGCGGCCGAAGCCTGTCCGTAGGCGCAGGCAGAGACGATGGCGCTCAGCGCCGTGACCCGATCATCCTCGCGGTTCAGCGCGAGACGAATGATGCTGCCGCAGCTTTCGGACCGGACTTCCACCTGTGCGTCGGTGCGGGAGAGGGTGACGGGTTCGGGCAGCGACGCTGCCAGCCGCAGGATCTCGCGACTGTAGGGCTCGCTCCTCACCCCCGCCGCCATGTCGTCCCTTCGGGACCGTCCTCCAGAACGATGCCCTCGTCCGCAAGCTCGTCGCGGATCCGGTCCGCGGTCGCGAAATCGCGGTTCGCCTTGGCATTCTGCCGTTCGGCGATCCGCGCCTCGACATTCGTGTCGTCGGCACCGCTGCGGAACCAGTCGTCCTGCGTCAATCGAAGGATTCCGATCAGATCGCCGCTCGCCTTCAGAGTTGCCGGATCCTCGATCTTGCCGAGCCGCGCCAGCGCCAGCGGCGTGTTGAGATCGTCGCGAAGCGCGTCGACGAACCCCCGGTCCGGCATGGCCGCGCCGGCGTCACCGACCTTGCGATACAGTCCGTCGAGCGTCGTCTTCGCCTGTTCGAGCAAGCTCTCGCTCCATTCGAGCGGCTGCCGGTAATGCCCCGTGAGCATCGCTAGCCGGATCGCCTCGCCCCGATGCCCCGCCGCGGCCAGGCCGTCGACGGTGACCGTATTGCCGACGCTCTTCGACATGGTCGCGTCGTCGAGCTTCAGGAAACCGTTGTGCATCCAGTAGCGCGCCAGCGGCGCCCCGCCGTGAGCGCAGCGGCTCTGCGCGGCTTCGTTCTCGTGATGCGGAAACTTGAGGTCCATGCCCCCGCCGTGGATGTCGATCGTCTCGCCCAGCATCGACCGGATCATGGCCGAGCATTCGGTATGCCAACCCGGTCGCCCGCGTCCCCACGGACTGTCCCACCCCGGCTGGTCCTCCGCGCTCGGCTTCCACAGCACAAAGTCGCGCGGGTTTATCTTGTAGGGCGCCACCTCGACCCGCGCACCCGCGATCATGTCGTCCAACGGGCGGTTCGACAGGCTGCCGTAGTCGCCATCGGTTTCCACGTCGAACAGGACATGGCCCTCGGCGGCATAGGCGTGACCACCCTCGATCAGATCGGTCATCAGCGCGATCATCGTATCGAGATGCTCGGTCGCGCGCGGCGCCTCCGGCAACGTCTCGATGCCGAGGGTCCGGGCGTCTTCCAGATACCATTCCTCGGCCTCGGTCGTCACCGTGTCGATCGACACGCCCCGCTCGCTCGCCTTCGCCATGATCTTGTCGTCGATGTCGGTGAAATTGCGGGCATGGACCAGTTCGGCATCCGGATAGTCGTGACGCAGCAACCGGGCGAGCAGGTCGAAGGTCACTTCGGGACGAAAATTGCCGATGTGGGCGCGCGCATAGACGGTGGGGCCGCACACATACATGGTGATCCGCCGGGGATCCTGCGGCACGAAATCGCGCTTTTCGCGTGCGGCGCTGTCATAGAGCCGGATCGTCACAACCGCCCCTCCCGCCGCGCCTCGACCAGATCGACCGTGGCGCGGGCGCTGGCGTTGAGCAGCGCGTAGGTACGCGCTTCCGCCATCCAAGGAGGCCGCTCGGCTTCCTCGCCGTACACCGAATCCACCGCGAGGTTGGCGATCAGGAACAGGATGGTCGCCCCCAGCAGTCCTTTGAGCAGACCGAACAGCCCGCCGAGCAACCGGTCGACCGGATTGATGATCGACCGCCGCGTCCGCCGTCCCAGTCGCAACGCGAGCCAGCGAACCGCCAGATAGACGGGAACGAACAGCAGGACGAGCGCCAGCGCGATGGCGGCGGTTTCGCGCTCCATCTGGGTGAGCAGCAATTCGGTGACCCGCCCATGGCCCATCTTTACCGCCACGATCCCCGCCACCCAGGCGAGCAGCGAGAAAACTTCCTGCACGAATCCCCGGACGAAGCCGAGAAGGGCGCCGCCGGCGAGGATCAGGATGATGAGGACGTCGAGTGCGGTCATGGCTTTCGTGTCGGCTAGCGGGTTGGGGGCGCGGGTGCCAGTCCCTAGCGCCCCAGCAACCGGTCGGTCAGCTTCCCGAGCCGGTCGAACGTTTCGACGCGTATTCCCTTGGCATTGGCACCCGACGGCGCCCAGGCGCGCTCGAAGCCCAGCTTGGCCGCTTCCTTGAGGCGGAGGGGCGCGTGCGCGACGGGCCGGACCTCGCCCGACAGCGCGACCTCGCCGAAGGTCACCGTCCCGCCGGGAAGCGGACGCTCGGACAGCGCCGATACCAGCGCGGCCGCGACCGCAAGGTCGGCGGCGGGATCGGACAGCCGATAGCCCCCAGCGACATTGAGATACACTTCGACGTTCGCGAAGCTGATGCCGCAGCGCGCTTCCAGGACTGCGAGCAGCATCGCCAGACGCGAGGAATCCCACCCCACCGCGCTTCGTCGCGGCGTCGCGCCACTGGCGAGCCGCACGGTCAGCGCCTGCAGTTCGACGAGCACCGGCCGCGTACCCTCCAGTGCCGGAAAGACGGTCGTGCCGCTGACCTCTTCGCCGCGATCGGTCAGGAACAGCGAAGACGGATTGGCGACCTCGTCCAATCCATGCCCCTCCATCGCGAAGACTCCGATCTCGTCGGTCCCGCCGAAGCGGTTCTTGATGGCGCGTAGGATCCGGTACTGATGACTCCGCTCCCCCTCGAACCCCAGAACCGTGTCGACCATATGTTCGAGAACCCGGGGGCCCGCGATATTCCCATCCTTGGTGACATGGCCGACGAGAATCAGCGCGCAGCCTTTCTCCTTCGCGAAGCGCACGAGTTCGTGGGCGCTGGCCCGAACCTGGCTGACGGTGCCCGGCGCACCTTCGATCATGTCCGAATGCATCGTCTGGATCGAATCGATCACCAGGAATTGCGGACGCTCTTCCGTTAGGGTCGTGAGGATATCGCGAACCGAGGTCGCGGCGGCGAGCTTCACCGGCGCCTCGCCCAGCCCCAGCCGTAGCGCGCGGCGGCGCACCTGATCGGCGGCCTCCTCGCCGGAAACGTACACGCTCGAAACGCCAGCGCTGGCGACCCGCGCCGCAATCTGTAGCAGCAGCGTCGATTTGCCGATCCCGGGATCCCCGCCGATGAGCGTGGCGGATCCTGGCACTAAACCCCCGCCCAGCGCCCGATCGAATTCGGCAAGCCCGGTTGTCATGCGGTCGGGAATGGCGATGTCGGCATCGAGCCCGACCAGATCGATCCGTCGTCCACCGCCCTGCAGGTCGTGCTTCTTCGCGAAGGTCGTCACCACCGCCCCCGCATCCTCGACCAATGTATTCCATTCGGCGCAATCGCCGCACTGCCCCTGCCAGCGGTTCGCGACCGATCCGCACGCCTGGCAGACATAGCGTTTCTTGATTTTTGCCATGCCGCCACGCTCGCAACTTCGCATCGCTGCGGCAAGTCGTTTCCTCCGCCCGCCGGACCCCTCGGGGTCACGGACATTGTCAGAGGCGCCGCACGTTGATGCTTCGAACAGACAAAAGGAACACAGCACATGGCATATGCAACCGCAAAGGACGGCGCGAAACTCTACTACAAGGATTGGGGAAAAGGACGTCCGGTCGTGTTGATGCACGGCTGGCCGCTCACCGGCGACACGTTCGACCGGATGGGGATGGAACTGGCCGGCAACGGCTATCGCACAATCATCCCCGACCGCCGCGGTTTCGGGCGTTCGGACAAGACGTGGGATGGCAACGACTACGACACCTACGCGAATGACGTGAACGCCATTCTCGACGATGCGGGTATTTCGGAAAAGATTGCGATCGTCGGTTTCTCGATGGGCGGCGGCGAAGTCGCGCGCTTCCAGTCGCGTTTTCCGGGCCGCAGTGCGGCTGCGGTACTGATCAGCTCGGTCGTTCCCCACGTCGCCAAATCGGACGAGAACCCGAACGGCGTGCCCGAAGACGCACTGCAGGAAATCACGCAATCGCTGAAGGACGACCACCAGGGTTTCTTCGAAGGGTTCTTCGACGAGTTTCTCGGGCTCGACGAGGACAAGGATGCGGTTTCGGAAGGGGTCCGCCGCGATACGTTCCGGCAGGCGATGCAGGCAAGCATCCGGAACATCCTCGCGTCCGCGGATGCCTGGGCGACCACGAACTTCCTGCCCGACCTCGAGAACTTCGACTCTCCGACGCTCGTTATCCACGGTACTAAGGACAAGACCGTGCCGATCGATGCCACCTCGCGGGTCGTCGCCGAAAAGCTGCCGAATGCCGAACTGATCGAATATGAAGGCAGCCCGCACGCTGTCCTTGCGACCGATCAGGATCGCGTGATCGACGACGTGAAGGGCTTCCTCGACAAGGCGATGGGCCAGCAGAGCGCCATTCCGCTCTCCGCAACCGAAACCGTCTGATCGGGCTCGCCTAAATACCCTCCGAAGGGCGGTGCGGCATTGCCGTGCCGCCCTTCGTGCATTAGCGCCCGGCAACCCTCATGAGCTGGCTTCCCGAACCTCTGCGCATCGCCAACTACCGGGCCTTCTGGTCCGCACGGCTGCTCGCGACGCTCGCGCAGCTCGCGATGATAACCGCGATCGAATATCAGGTCTATGCGATCGCCCGCGAAACGATGAGCCCGCAGGCCGCCGCGCTTCGGCTGGGGCTGATCGGGCTGGTACAATTCGTCCCGCTCTTCTTTCTCGCGCCCTGGGCGGGGTGGCTGACCGACCGGGTGGATCGGCGCTGGGTCGCTCGTGCCGCCATCGCCATCGAGATCGGTTGCGCCGGGGCGCTCGCCGCCTTCACCGCCGCGGGCACGATCACCTTGCCCATCATCTACATCATCGCGGTCTTCGTCGGGGTCAGCCGCGTGCTGATGGGGCCCTCGCTTTCCGCGCTTGGTGCCAACATCGTGCCGCGCGCCATCCTTCCCAACGCCATCGCTCTCTCGTCGATCGCCTGGCAGGCGGGCACCATCCTCGGACCGGCGCTGGGCGGCTATCTGCTGGCGGTCGACATCGCGCTGGCCTACGAAGTCGCGACCGCGCTGTTTGCGGCCGCCCTGGTCGGCCTGTTCCTCATCGGCACCACCGATCAGAAGAAAGCGCCGTCCAAGCGTCACCCCATCGCCCAGATCCGCGACGGTCTCCGCTATGTCCGCGACAACCGGCTCGTGCTCGGGGCGATCAGCCTCGACCTCTTCGCGGTGCTGCTGGGCAGTGCGACCGCGCTGCTTCCGATCTTCGCCACCGACATCTTCGGCGGCGGTCCCGACCTGTTCGGCCATCTGCGTGCGGCACCCGCCGTCGGTGCGACGACCGTGGCGATCATCTTCGCCATCCGTCCCCTGAAAAGCGATGTGGGTCGAAAGATGCTGCTCGCCGTCGGCGTCTTCGGGCTCACCACCGTCGGATTCGCCTTCTCGCGAAGCGTCGTGCTGACTTTCGGGCTCCTCGTGCTGATCGGAGCGTCGGACATGTTCTCGGTCTACATCCGCCAGTCGCTGATCCAGCTTTACACCCCCGACGAGATGCGCGGTCGCGTCGGGGCCGTCTCCACGCTGACCATCTCCGCTTCCAACGAGCTGGGCGATGCGGAGAGCGGGCTCATGGCCAGCCTGCTCGGCCCGACCTTTGCCGCGTTCGTCGGCGGCATGGGCGCGATCCTCGTCGTCATTCTCTGGAGCGTGAAGTTCCCCGAACTGCGCAATGCGCGGACGTTCGAACCCCCGGACCGCTGACGATCGACCGGGTTTAGGTAACGCGATTTCAACCTTTATCGTTGAAGCACTTGTTAATACCGGTGGGTTAGCCGGACGCTTCTCGTAGTAGGTTGATGAGTATGCGGCGGCGACGTCTTGGAGTTACGCAAAAGAGCGAAATGACCGCGGATGTCGACATCCGCGAGGCCCTGTCGTTCGACGTCAGCCAGCCCGGCGACGACAGCGATGAAGCCATCGCAGAACAGCGGCAGCGTCAGTTCCACCATATCCCCGTCCTGATCGGGATTTCCCATCTCGTCACGCTGGTCGCCTGCCTTTTGCTCTCGCTCGGGTCAGGGAACTTCATCTTCCATATTTTGGGTGGTCTCATCGCCCTCGATGTCGCGATGATCGTCGGCATTCGTGTCGCCACCAACCTCGAGGTGCGACCCTTCTTCATCACTCGCTTACTGACCGCCTATGTGGCGATTTGTGCTGCGGTCTGGGGCGAATTCAGCGTTCGGCTGCTCGAGGCTTCGGACGCCAATTTCGCCGTCGCCGCCGCGATGATCGGCAGCGGCATCGTGGCCATGTCGGTGGCGGCGACGACCGCCCCTGCCATCGCCATCGTCCTGGGGCTTTCGGGCGCCGCTTCCACATTCGTCTTCACGGGCCAGAGCGTCGTGACGGCTGGCATTGCCGCAATGGCGCTGATCGTATCGGCCTACGCCACGGCCTTCACCCGCACCAACCTCGCCACCGCGCGGCGGCGGATGATGCTCGATGCCCATGCGCATCAGGCGCTACGCTTCGTCACCGAATTCGAAAGTTCGGGGCGCGGCTGGTTCTGGGAAACCGATTCGACAGGCGTGCTCTCCTACGTCAGTCACCAACTGGCCGACGATTTCGAATGCGACCCGTCCGACCTTCTCGGGCGGAAATTCACCGATCTCCTCTCGGTCGACGACCAGAGCGACGTGGATGCGTTGCGCGAGGAGCGGACGCTAGGCTTCCACCTCTCGGCTCGCTTCCCCTTCTCCGACGTCGTGGTACGCGCCGCACGCGACGAGGAGATCTTCTGGACCTTGTCGGGCAATCCCATTTTCAACGAGACCAACGGTCGCTTCCTCGGCTTCCGCGGCATCGGCACCGACCTGACCGAACAGCGGCGCAACGAACAGGAAATCAGCCGCCTCGCCCGCTTCGACAGCCTCACCGGCCTGCCGAACCGTGCCATGATGCGCCAGACGCTGGACGAAGCGCTCCGCAATGCCGCGCGCCGCCAGAAGGGTTGCGCGCTCTTCCTGATCGATCTCGACCGTTTCAAGAACGTCAACGATACGCTCGGCCATCCGGTCGGCGACCAGTTGCTGCGACAGGTCGCGGCACGACTCACGAACGTGATGGGCAACCATGGCCAGGTCGGGCGACTGGGAGGCGACGAATTCAAGGCGGTGCTTCCCGGCGCGGTCGAGGCTGGGCTGCTCGAAAATCTCGCCCGATTGATGATCGAACAGGTCTCGCAGCCCTATCAGATCGAAGGCCATCGGGTGACCATCGGTGCTTCGATCGGCATCGCCATCGCCGATCCGGGCCGCGCCTGCGCCGACAGTCTTACGCGCAACGCCGATCTGGCGCTCTATGCCGCCAAGGCTGCGGGGCGCGGCACCTTCTCCTTCTTCGAACCCGAAATGCACAGCGAGGCTACCGACCGGCAGGTGCTGGAGAACGACCTCCGGGGCGCTCTCGACCGCGAGGAACTGTCGGTTCGCTACCAGCCGATCGTTCGCGCCGCGAGCGAGGAAATCTGCGGTTTCGAGGCGTTGGTCCGCTGGGAACATCCCACCCGCGGGCCGATCTCGCCCGAAGTCTTCATCGGCATTGCCGAGGAATGCGGTCTCATCAACCGGCTCGGCGATTTCGTGCTTCGGGAATCGATCGCCACCGCCGCCAAATGGCCCGAAACGGTGCGCATGGCCGTCAACCTGTCGCCCATCCAGTTCAACAATCCCAAGCTGTCCGAGACTATCGCCGCATTGTTGGCGGCGCATGAAATGCGCGCCGAGCGGCTCGAGCTCGAACTGACCGAGGGCATCTTCCTGTCCGAGGGCGAGGCGACCGACGAGATCTTCTCGCGGCTGAAGAATATCGGAGTACGGCTGGCGCTCGACGATTTCGGGACGGGCTATTCCTCGCTCGGCTATCTGAAGACCGCGCCGTTCGACAAAATCAAGATCGACCAGAGCTTCGTGCGCGGGGCGTCCAACCCCAAGAGCCGCAACAGTGCCATCATCCGGGCGATCGTCGCGTTGGCGGAAAGCCTCAACATGGACACCACCGCCGAGGGCGTCGAAACGCACGACGATCTCCACCTCATCCGCGAACTCGGATGCAGCCAGATCCAGGGTTACATCTTCGGCCAGCCGGGAACTTCGGAGGAAGCGGGCGAGCTGGTCAAGAACGCTGCCGTGTCGCCCGACGGCCACCAGAATTCGCGCGAGCCGCGACACCGCCTGATGCGCCGCGGGCTCGTGGGCTTGCGCGGCGAACGGGTCGAGGTGCGGCTGCGCAACATCTCGGCGATGGGCGCGCTGATCGAATGTCCGGTGGCGGTCATGCCGGGCACGCAGTTGACGGTCGATATCGTCGGAACGGGGCCGATCAAGGGTACGGTGCGCTGGGCGCAGTCGGGCCGTTTCGGGATCCAGTTCGACGAGGGTTTCGATCTCACCCGCCTCGCCCCCATCCGCAAGAACAAGAGCGGGGCGATGCCCGGTTTTTCCGCGTCGATGTACGGCAGCGCCCGCAAGGCCGGATAGGGCAACAGTTACCTGAAAGGAGGGTGGAAGGTCTTTTCCTCCCACCGCTCCCATTTCCTACAGACCGGTCGAGATCCTACGGCCGCGCAGCCTGTCGGCCGTCGGATCAGAAGGCTTCGGCCGGCAGCTTCATGAGCGTTTCGGCACCGGCCTCGACCTTGCGGCGCAGCGATCCGGCTTCCGGAAGCATCCGTTCGGCGAAGTAGCGCGCGGTGGTGATCTTCGCGTCGTGGAAGGCCGCGTCCTCGCCCGCTTCGTCCTTCAGCGCAGCGCTCTTGCCCGCCATCTTGAGCCACATCCAGCCGAGCGACACGAGGCCCATGAGGTCCATGTAGGCATAAGCTGCGGCGCCGACGTTGTTGGGGTTGCTCGGCCCGTTCTGGGCCAGCCACATGGTCGCGCCCTGCAGATGACCCATCGCCTTTTCGAGCGGTTCGGCGACGCCCGCCGGATCGCCCGACTGCTTGGCGGTGGCGATATCCTCGCCGACGATCTCGAAGAAGGCGCGCACCGCGCGGCCGCCATCCTTGGCCAGCTTGCGGCCGACGAGATCCATCGCCTGGATGCCGTTGGTGCCCTCGTAGATCTGCGCGATCCGCGCATCGCGCACGAACTGTTCGACGCCCCATTCGCGGATATAGCCGTGACCGCCGAAGACCTGCTGGCTCTCGACCGCGGTCTCGAAGCCCTTGTCGGTCAGATAGCCCTTGATGACGGGGGTGAGCAGGCTGATGAGATCGTCGGCCCGCTCGCGTTCCTCTTCGGTCTGCGCCTTGTGGGCAAGGTCGACCTGGAGCGCCCCCCAGAGGATCAGCGCGCGCGACGCTTCGGTGAAGGCGCGGGCGTTCATCAGCATCCGCCGCACGTCGGGGTGGACCATGATGCTGTCGGCCTTCGCGCCCTCTTCGCGCTCGTCGGCGACCAGCGCCTTGCCCTGGCGGCGGTCCTTCGCATAGGCCACCGCATTCTGGTAGGCGGCGTCGCCCTGCGCGAGGCCCTGGAGCCCGACGCCGAGGCGGGCGGCGTTCATCATGATGAACATCGCGGCCAGCCCCTTCTCCTTCTCGCCGATCAGATAGCCGGTCGCCTCGTCATAATTCATCACGCAGGTCGAGTTGCCGTGGATGCCCATCTTCTCCTCGATCGAACCGCAGAAGACGGCGTTGCGTTCGCCCAGCGACCCGTCCTCGTTCACGAGGAACTTGGGCACGATGAACATCGAGATGCCCTTCACGTTGTCGGGGCTGTCCGGCATCTTGGCGAGGACCATGTGGACGATGTTTTCCGACAGGTCGTGCTCGCCCGCCGAAATGAAGATCTTGGTGCCCGAAATCTTGTAGGTGCCGTCGTCCTGCGGGACTGCCTTGGTCTTGATGAGCCCCAGGTCGGTACCGCAATGCGGCTCGGTGAGATTCATGGTGCCGGTCCATTCGAGCGACACCATCTTGGGCGCGTAGGTGTCCTTCTGCTCCTGCGACCCGACGGCCAGCAGCGCGGCGATCGCGCCCTGGGTGAGGCCGTTGTACATCTCGAACCCCTGGTTCGCGGCGGTCACATATTCGGCGAACGCGGTCGACAGCACGTGGGGCAGATCCTGTCCGCCATATTGTTCGGGAAAGGCCAGAGTGCCCCACCCGCCCTCGCGGAATTGTTCGAATGCCTCCCGAAAGCCCGGCGGAGTGGTCACGCTGCCGTCGTCGTGACGGGTGCAGCCTTCCTCGTCCCCAATGCGGTTCAACGGCGCGAGCACTTCGGCGGCGAACTTGCCCCCTTCGGTCAGGATCGCCTCGACCACGTCAGCGTCGGCGTTCTGGAAGCCGGGCAGGTTGGCGTAGTTGGGCAGTCCGACGATCTGCTCGAGCAGATATTTGGTGTCGCGCACGGGGGCTTCGTAAACGGGCATGGTCTAATCCTCTTGAGCTGACAGAAGGCGCACGAAGCCTTCCAGTTCTTCCAATGTTTCGTCGATATCGGCTTTCTGGCGTGTCAGCGCGTCGATCCGCTGCTGACACTTGTCGAGCGTGACCGCGCGCTGCGTCTTGCGCGCGTCGCCGAGGTCGTAGAGATCGAGCAGTTCGCCGATGTCCTTGAGGCTGAACCCCACGCGCTTGCCGCGCAGGATCCAGGCGACGCGGGCGCGGTCACGCTCGGAATAGAGGCGCTGGGTCCCGACCCGCCGCGGCGCGATCAGCCGTTCGTCCTCGTAGAAGCGAAGCGCCCGCGCGGTGACGTCGAATTCATCGCACATCTCGCCGATCGTGTAGCTGTCCTGCGGGTCGTGTTGCTTCGCCAACATGCCCGCATTTATACTTTACGTTTCCGTAAAGGTCAACAGAGCGGGTCCCCTGCCGCATCGCGAAGATCGGGCGTTTCGTCCCAATTCTTCGTGAGTTCTCGGCCTGCAAAGCTGACATCGCCGCCGCAATAATAGGCGCAGGCCTCGCCCCCGTCGCCGAGGCGGATCGACTGGCCCCGATCCTCGATCGGAATGCGGCACTGGTCGTCGCCGCGCGGGACCAGCGCGAGTGCGCCGCCCTCGCCCGTGACGATCTGTCCTTCGACCATGCAGTTGGCGTCGGTGTCGTCGGCATAGACGATCATGGCGGCGCCGTTGTCCGAGGCGGCGCATAGGCCGCTGCGTTCGCCCAATGCGTAGAAAGCGGGCCCCAGCCCCTCGCCCGGCGCGGCGGTGGAAGGCGCGTCGGAAGCATCGTCCCCTCCCCCGCAGGCAGCGAGCGCGAGCAGCGCGGCGGCGATCGGCACGACCCTCACTGGTCGCGCAGGGCCGCGATAAGTTCGTCCTTGGTCATGTCGCTGCGCCCCTCGAGATCGATTTCCTGCGCCAGGTCGTAGAGCTCTTCCTTGGTGCGCTCCTCGTAGGGGCGCGAATCGCGTTCGATGTCGTCGTTCGCCTCGGCATTCGAGATCGCCGCGGCCTTGGACTTGGAATAGCCTTCCTCGCGCAGGTCCTCGTAGAGTTTGTCGTTCTTGATGCTGTCGCCGTGGTCCTTGGCCATCTTCTTGCTCCTTCTCGGTCCGATCTGCCAATGCTCGAAAAGGGGTTCCGGCTCCTTTTCTTGACGAACAGGAGACAAAGCGCCCGACGCTTCCTATATGCGCATCACTGCTGCGGGACCGGGATAGCCAGATGCTCACGACCAATCCATTCGACGACGACAAATTGCGCGAGGAATGCGGCGTGTTCGGCGTGTGGGGCGCCGACGGCGCCGCCAGCGTGGTGGCGCTCGGGCTGCATGCGCTGCAGCATCGCGGACAGGAAGCCGCGGGGATCGTCGCGCACGACGGCGCGAACTTCCATTCGCACCGCGCGATGGGCCATGTCGCGGGCAACTTCGATCGCGACGACATCATCCGCAAGCTGGCGGGACGCGCGGCGATCGGCCACGTGCGCTATTCGACGACGGGCGAGACGGCGCTGCGCAACGTGCAGCCGCTGTTCGCCGATCTTGCCACCGGCGGGTTCGCGATCGCGCACAACGGCAATCTGTCGAACGCGATGACGCTGCGCGACAAGCTGATCTCGAACGGCAGCATCTTCCAGTCGACCAGCGATACCGAGGTGATCATCCATCTCGTCGCGACGTCGACCAAGGCGACCGCGGTGAAGCGGCTGGTGAAGGCGCTCAAGAAGGTCGAGGGGGCCTACAGCCTCGTGTGCCTGCTGCCCGACGGGCTGGTGGCGTGCCGCGATCCGCTGGGCGTGCGGCCGCTGGTGATGGGCCAGTTCAACGACAGCATCGTGTTCGCGTCCGAAAGCGTGGCGTTCGACGTCATCGGGGCGGAATATATCCGCGACGTCGAGCCGGGCGAGATCGTGATCGTGTCCGACGAGGGCGTGGAAAGCCGCTTTCCGTTCGAAGAGCGGCGGGCGCGGCCCTGCATCTTCGAACATGTCTATTTCTCGCGCCCCGACAGCATCGTCGAGGGGACGAGCGTCTATCATACGCGAAAGTCGATCGGGGCCGAACTGGCGCGCGAGGCGCCGGTGGAGGCCGATCTGGTCGTGCCCGTCCCCGACAGCGGGGTGCCCGCGGCGATCGGCTTCGCGCAGGCGAGCAACATTCCGTTCGAACTGGGGATCATCCGCTCGCATTATGTCGGGCGGACGTTCATCCAGCCGGGCGACGGGGTGCGGCACCTGGGCGTTAAGCTGAAGCACAATGCCAATGCGGCGCTGGTCAAGGGCAAGTCGGTGGTGCTTGTCGACGACAGCATCGTTCGTGGCACCACAAGCCTCAAGATCGTGCAGATGATGCGTGATGCGGGCGCGCGCGAGGTGCATATGCGCATCGCCTCTCCGCCGACGCGCTTTTCCTGCTTCTACGGCGTCGATACGCCCGAGCGCGACAAGCTGCTCGCGGCGAACATGGATCTGAAGGCGATGTGCGAGCATATCCAGGCCGACAGCTTGGCGTTCATTTCGCTCGAAGGCCTGTATCACGCGTTGGGCGATCGCCGCGACGATGCGGCGCCGCAGCGGTGCGATGCCTGCTTCTCGGGCGATTATCCGACCACGCTGACCGATCGGGATCGCGAGACGCCCCCCGAACAACTCGAACTGGTGGCCGACGAATAGAATGACCCAGAATTTTACCGACAAGACCGCGCTCGTCACGGGCGCGAGCCGCGGCATCGGCGCGGCCATCGCCGAGGAACTGGCAGCAGAGGGCGCGCACGTCATCCTCGTCGCGCGGTCCACTGACGATCTGGAACAGGTCGAGGAACGCATTCACGCGGCGGGCGGAAGCGCCACCATCGCGCCGATGGACCTTCTGGAAGACGGCAATATCGGCCGGTTGGGCCAGGCGATCGCCGGGCGGTGGGACAAGCTCGATATGCTCGTGCTGAATGCCGGGACGCTCGGCACGTTGACGCCCGTGCAGGCCATCGACGGCAACGAGTTCGTGCGGCTGGTCAGCCTCAACCTGCTCGCCAATCAGGCGCTGATCGGGGCGTTCGACCCGTTGCTGCGCGAAGCGGGGCAGGCCGAGGTCGTCGGCGTCACTTCGTCGGTCGGAGCGAGCCCGCGTGCCTTCTGGGGTGCCTACGGCGCCAGCAAGGCGGCGCTCGAGACCTTGCTCAAGTCCTACGCGCAGGAAAACGAGAATCACGGGCGGATCCGCGTCCACCTGCTCGACCCCGGGGCCACGCGCACGACGATGCGGGCGCGCGCCTTTCCGGGCGAGAATCCCGAGACGGTGAAGGAGCCGCAAGTGGTGGCGAAGGCGCTGGTCGAACGCCTCCGGTCGGACGCCCCCTCGGGCGAGACGTTTCGCGTCGAGGGCTGATACGGGCGATTAGCGCCCGTTGGGGTCCATGCCCTTGCCGCGCCGCTGCATCTGACCGGTGACGTCCTGGCTGCGGCCTTCCATGACTGCCCATTCGGACGGCGTGCCGCAGACCTTCTTCTTGAACTTGCTGCCGACGATCGTGGTGCGCTTGCAGATGACCGGCTCGTCGACCTGCGCCGCGGCCTCGATCTCTTCCGAGGTCGTGGTGACGACCGCTTCTTCCTCGATCCCGTCGCGATCGACGTCGGCCTGCGCATCGCTGGGCGTTTCCCCGGACACGGGCTGGAAAAGGACGGTCATGGCGAGAACGGCGTAGTGAATCATCTGAACAAACTCCCTAGCGCCGACACGGATCGACGCATTGATTTGACGGGATGAAATAGCACGACCAAGCGAAAAACGCCAATCGGTCACCCCCGCCCTTCGTCGAAAAGGCGGCTCAGCCGCGGACCAGTGTCACCTGCGCAACGTCGATCCCCCCGCCGCGAAAGCCCCCCTCGCAATAATCGAGGTAGAAGCGCCACAGGTCGTGGAAGCGGCGGCTGAACCCGTCGAGCGCGCCGGTCGCGACCGCCCGGTCGTAGCGCTGCCGCCAGCAGGCGAGCGTGCGCGCATAATCGAGGCCGAAATCGTGGCGATCGACCCAGTCGAGCCCGCGATCGGCGGCAAGCGACCGGAAACGATCCTCGCTCACCAGCATGCCGCCGGGGAAGATGTAGGTCTGGATGAAATCGGCGCTCTTGCGATAGGCGGGGAAGAGCGCGTCGTCGATCGCGATATACTGGATCGCGGCGCGGCCGCCGGACTTGAGATTGCGCGCGATGGCGTCGAACCACGCCGGCCACCAGCGTTCGCCCACGGCCTCGACCATCTCGACGCTGGCGATGGCGTCGTAGGGGCCTTCGCATTCGCGATAATCCTGCAACCGGACCTCGATCCGGTCGGACAGGCCCGCGGCGGCGATATGCCGTTCGGCCCAGCCCTTCTGTTCGGTGGACAGGGTCAGTGCGGTGACGCGGGCGCCCCGCTGCGCCGCCGCGATGGCGAGGCTGCCCCAGCCGCAGCCGATCTCGAGCAGGCGGGCGCCTTCCTTGACCTCGAGCCGGTCGAGCAAGGCGTCGATCTTGCGTCGCTGCGCCGTTTCCAGATCGTCGCCTTCGGCCCAGATGGCGCTCGAATAGCTCATCGTCGGGTCGAGCCAGGCAGCGTAGAAATCGTTGCCGAGGTCGTAGTGGGCGGCGATATTCTCGCGCGCGCGGCCGATGCCATTGTCGCGCAGCCGGTGCATGCCCGCGTTGAGAAGGCGCATGGGACCCTTGGCCCGCGCGGCATCGTCGAGGCTGGCGGCATTGTCCATGAACAGGGCGCACAGCGGCACGATGTCGGGCGACGACCATTCGCCCCGCTCCCACGCCTTGTAGAGGCCGACCGATCCGGCCAGCGCCAGCCGCACCAGCGCCATGTAGGAATGGACGTGGAAGGTCGCGACATGACCGGGCGCGTGAAAGCCGACGTCGCGGCGCGTGCCGTCGGGAAGCGTCCCGTGGATGCCGCCCCGTTCGAGCCGCGCGTCCAACTGGTCGATGACCTTGGCGAAGGCGGGCGCGAGCAGCCGTCCGATCCGGCTGTCGCCGGTCGCAAAACCGCGGTCGCCGCGCAGCAGATGTTCCCCCCGGCTCGCCATCAGCCCTTCATCGCGCGGTAGGTGTCGAGCGCCCGTTCGCGCGCTTCCTTATGTTCGATCCGGCGGGCGGGATAATCGGCGGGTCGCCGGTCGTCGGAAGGATCGTGGATGTCCGCGTCCGACAGGTCCGCGAGTTCGGGCACCCAGTGGCGGATATAGTCGGCGGCGTCGAACTTCTCGGACTGCGACAGGGGCGCCATGATGCGGGGGAACATGTTGCTGTCCACGCCGGTGCCCGCAATCCACTGCCAGTTGGTGCCGTTCGATCCGTAGTCCGCATCGACGAGGCAGTCCCAGAACCATTGCTCGCCCTCGCGCCAGTCGATCAGCAGATGCTTCACGAGAAAGCTGGCGACGATCATCCGGACGCGATTGTGGATCCAGCCGATCGCCCACAGCTGGCGCATTCCCGCATCGACGATGGGATAGCCGGTCCGGCCCTTCGTCCAGGCCTCGAAATCCTCGCGCGCGGTCGAGGAACGGAAGTCGCGCCATTCGAAATCGTCAAAGTCGCGATAGGATTTCTCGGGATAGTCGGGGAATTGGTGGATGAGATTCTGGCCGAAATCGCGCCAGCCCAGTTCGGAGAGGAAGGTCGAGACGGTGCCGCCGGCGTTCTTGACGCGGTCGTAGACGCGGGCGGGCGATATCTCGCCCCAATGGAGGTGGGGGCTGAGCTTGGAGGTGCCCTCGATCGACGGGCAGTTGCGCTGTCCGTCGTAGGACGAGGCCGCATCCTCGAACGCGCGCAGGCGCTTGAGCGCGCCGTCCTCGCCCGGCTCCCACTCCTCGCGCATGGCGCCGGCCCAGTCGGGATCGGTCGGAAGGAGTTTCCAGTCGTCGAGATCGTCGCTGTCGGGCCAGGCGTCGGGCGCATCGATCGTGCGGGGGCGCGGTTCGGGTTCGGCGGGGGGCATCCGTTCCTTCAACGCGCGCCAGAAGGGGGTGTAGATCTTGTAGGGATCGCCCGACCCCGTCGTCACGGCGCCGGGAGGTTCGAGGTAATTGCCGTCGTGGAGGCACAGCTCGACCTGGTCGGCGATGCGATCCTCGGCCTCCTTCCACCAGGGTTCGTAGTGGCGGATGGCGTGGATCCGCGCGGCGCCGAGTTCGTCGGCGAGCTGCGGCAGGACATGATCGACGCGGCCGCGGCGCAGGATCAGCCGGGAGCCCTTGTCCTCGAGATCGGCGGCGAGGCTGGCGAGGCTGTGGTGGAGCCACCAGCGCGAGGCGCCGCCATATTTGCGATCCCCCGGCGTGTCGTCGTCGAGGACGTAGACGGGCACCACCCGCCCTTCCCCCGCGGCAGAGCGCAGCGCGGCCTGGTCCGAGAGGCGCAGGTCGCGGCGGAACCAGAGGATCGTGACGGGGGTGTCGTCACTCATCGACGGGGCCGAGGTCGATCGAGAAGTTGTCGCGGGCGCGGCGGTCGAGATAGCGCTGGTCGGCGAGGATGGCGCGGCCATCTTCCTCCAGCACTACCGGCATCCGCGACCAGAACAGGAAAGCGTCGACATCCTCGCGCCCGCGCGCGGCGAGGAGGGCGCGATTGCCCAGCCCCGTCGGCTCGCCGCCGCCCGTCAGGAGGACGCCGTCGATGAAACCGTATCGACCGAAGCCGTAGAGGTTGCCGCCCCGCCAGAGAATCTCGCGCCGCCAGAATTCGATCGGCACCGGCGCCGCCACGACCGCCTGCGGTTCGAGCCGATACTGCTTGCCGACCAGTTCGCGCGAGGTGCGTTCGGCCTGCCCGGTGAGCCAGCCGTTGAAGGCGATGTAGGCGCCGATGAGAAGGAAGCTGACGCCCGCGGGGATAGTGTACCGCCGCGAGCCGCGCTTTTCCCAGCGCCGCGACACCGTGAAGCCGAACAGCAGCATGACCCAGACCCACAGGTCGATGATGAAGAGCGTGTCGCCCGCGAACCAGCGATCGCTGAAGGGTTCGAGGAGGCGGATGCCGTAGACGTTGAGCCAGTCGAGCGCGGGGTGCGAGAGCGTGCCGATGAAGGCGAGCAGGAGGAGCCAGCCGGGCCGCACCTTGTCCTTCGCCGGGCGCCACCGATCGTAGAGCAGCATGAGACCCGTGAGCAGCAACGGGAGGACCAACATCGCGATCGGTCCGTGCGTCAGGCCGCGGCGCATCGCCAGATGTTCGACCCCCATCAGTACGGTGACCGCGTCCACGTCGGGAAGGTTCGCCGCGATGATCAGCGTCGGGGTCGCGCGGGCGGTCAGTTTCTTCAAGCCCATCTGGCTCAAGAGACCGCCCATCAGGCTATGGGTGATGTTGTCCACGTCGCCCCAAAGCCCCTAATGCTCGCGCGGTTCCTTGGTCACCTGCCACGTCTGGCCCTGGTTGAGCAGCGCCTGGAGATCGGGGGTCTTGCCCTCCGAAACCTGGCGGTTCTGTTCGACCACGGCGCTTTCGAAGGTCGGCGCAGGATCCTCGTACAGGACGCCCATCGCGACGGGCATGATGTCGGCGGGCATTTCGGCGAGCAGCAGCGCGAGAGCGCGGCTTTTCGGATCGTGGACCAGCACCTCGTCGCTGTCCCCGGCGACGACCTTCAGGGTCTTCGTCTCGACGTCGAAGGCGATGCCCTTCTCGCCGGAAGCGAAGGTCATCCGTTCGCCCGCTTCGAGCCACAGCTGTTTCTCGTCAGCGACCTTGCGATCGGTAAAGGGCGCGAAGACGTCGTCGTTGTAGACGACGCAGTTCTGGAAAATCTCGACGAAGGCGGCGCCGCGATGGGCATGCGCGGCCTTGAGGACGTCGGGGAGGTTCTTCGACACGTCGATGCCGCGCGCGACGAACCGCGCGCCCGCACCCAATGCGAAACTGGCGGGCAGCGCGGGACGGTCGACCGATCCGAACGGGGTCGAGGGCGAGCGCGTGCCGATGCGACTGGTGGGCGAATATTGTCCCTTGGTCAGGCCGTAGATCTCGTTGTTGAAGAGCAGCAGCTGGCAATCGAGGTTGCGACGAAGCAAGTGCATGGTGTGGTTGCCGCCGATCGACAGCGCATCACCGTCACCGGTGATGATCCAAACGTCCAATTCGGGATTGGCGAGCTTCACCCCCGTCGCGACCGCGCCGGCGCGCCCGTGGATGGTGTGGAAACCGTAACTCGCCATGTAATAGGGAAAGCGGCTCGAGCAGCCGATGCCCGAGATGAAGACGACATTCTCCTTCGCCTCGGCAAGATCGGGCATGGTACGCTGCATGGCCTTCAGCACGGCATAGTCGCCGCACCCCGGGCACCAGCGCACTTCCTGGTCCGAGGCCCAGTCCTTGGCGGTCAATTTCGTCACTTCGTTCATCAGATCCAGCCGTTCAGGTTCGCGACGAGGTAGCCGACCACGATCAGCATGGCGATCAGCGGCCAGGGGTTCATCGGCTTCATGTTGTTGGGGTCGTTGTTGACCTTCATGCCAGCGCCTCCTCGATCGCCGCGGCGATTTCCGCGATGCGGAAGGGCTGCCCCGCGATCTTGTTCATCGGGCGCGCGTCGACGAGGAACTGGTCGCGCAGCATGGTCTTGAGCTGGCCCGCGTTCATTTCGGGAACGATGATCTTCTCGTAGCCGCGCAGCAGGTCGCCGAGGTTCTTCGGGAAGGGAGCCAGATGGCGGATATGGACGTGCGAGACGTCGCGGCCCTGCTTGCGCGCGCGGCGGACCGCCTGGTGGATGGGACCGAAGGTCGAGCCCCAGCCGACGATGGCGAGCTTGCCCGAGGGGTCGCCGAGGCAGACGTCCTGGTCGGGGATGCTGTCGGCGACGTTCGCGACCTTGGCGAAGCGTTCCTGCGTCATCTGGACATGATGTTCGGGCAGATAGCTGATGTCGCCCGTGATCGGCGCCTTCTCGATCCCGCCGATGCGATGTTCGAGACCGGGGGTGCCCGGACGGATCCACGGACGCGCGCCGCGTTCGTCGCGCTGGTAGGGCATGGTGCCTTCGGCATGGGCGAATTCGACCGCGAAAGGCGTATGTTCGGCGGCGTCGGGGACGCGCCACGGTTCGGCCGCGTTGGCGATATAGCCGTCGGTGAGCAGCATAACGGGGGTCATGTACTGGACCGCGATGCGCACCGCCTCGATCGCGCATTCGTAGGCGTCGGCGGGAGAGCGGGCGGCAACGACCGGCAGCGGCGCATCGCCGTTGCGCCCGTAGACCGCCTGGTAGAGGTCGGACTGCTCGGTCTTGGTCGGAAGCCCGGTCGAGGGGCCCCCGCGCTGCGAATTGACGATGACCAGCGGCAGTTCGGTCATGATGGCGAGGCCGATTGCCTCGGTCTTGAGGGCGATGCCGGGACCCGAGGAAGACGTTACCCCGAGGCTGCCGGCATAGCTGGCACCGATGGCGGCGCAGATGGCGGCGATCTCGTCTTCCGCCTGGAAGGTGGTGATCCCGAAATGCTTGAGGCGCGAGAGGTGGTGGAGCAGCGCGGAGGCGGGCGTGATCGGATAGCCGCCGAAGAACATCTTGAGGTTCGCAAGCTGTGCGCCCGCGACGAGGCCGACCGCGAGGCTCTCGGCCCCCGTGACCGTGCGGTAGAGGCCCGGTTCGGCGGGGGCGGCGTCGAGGTGGCGCTGGCGTACCTGGCCACCGATCTCCGCCGTCTCGCCATAGGCGTGGCCCGCGTTGAGCGCCGCGATGTTCGCTTCGGCGATCTCGGGCATCTTGGCGAACTTGCTCTTGAGCCACTGGACGACGGGGTCGCGGCTGCGGTCGAACATCCACAGCGCGAGGCCGAGCGTCCACATGTTCTTGGAGCGGAGCGCTTCCTTGCGATTGAGGCCGAACGGCTCGACCGCCTCCAGCGTGCGCGCCGAAATGTCGAAGGCGAGGACGTTGTATTTCGCGAGGCTGTCGTTTTCGAGCGGGCTTTCCTCATACCCTGCCTTGGCGAGGTTGCGCGCGGAGAACTCGCCGGTGTCGGCGATGACGAGCCCGCCTTCGCGAAGACTCTCGATGTTCACCTTGAGGGCGGCGGGGTTCATCGCCACCAGCACGTCGGGCTGGTCGCCCGCGGTCTCGATCGCGGCGGAACCGAAATTGATCTGGAAGGCGCTGACGCCGAAGGTCGTCCCCTGCGGCGCGCGGATCTCGGCCGGGAAGTCGGGAAAGGTGGCGAGATCGTTGCCCGCCAGCGCGGTCGACAGGGTGAATTGTCCACCCGTTAGCTGCATCCCGTCGCCCGAGTCTCCGGCGAAGCGGACGACGACGGCGTCGCGCTCCTCGGTCTGGGGATCGTCGGGGGAGATTTCGTGGGTCGCGGTGGCCATCGCCTGTCCTTAACGTCATCGGGTCGTCATTGCGAGCGCTTGCGTCTCGTGCGCGTCCCTCGCAAGGACGGAGCGAAAGTCAACGGGAGAGTTTCCATCGGCAAGGACGACAAATACCGCTTCGGGGCCGGCGTGATGCTGCTGAACGAGCATGGGCATGTCTGGATCGGGCGGCGGATCGATAATGTCGACGAGGCCTGGCAGATGCCGCAGGGCGGGGTCGACGAGGGCGAGGACAGCTGGGACGGCGCGCTCCGCGAGCTGGAGGAAGAGACGGGAATTCCCGCTTCGCTCGCGCACCGGGTCGACGGGTCGCCGATGCTCGAGCTGAAATACGACCTTCCCGACGGGCTGCGCGGCAAGTTGTGGGGCGGGAAGTGGGTCGGCCAGCGCCAGCACTGGTACCTGCTTCGCTTCACCGGCAGCGATGCGGACGTGAACATCGAGACCGAGGAACCGGAATTCTCGCACTGGCAATGGGCCGAGCCGCACCTGCTTCCCGACCTCATCGTTCCCTTCAAGCGCGAGATGTACCGGGCGATCCTCGCAGGGTTTGCCGACTTCATCGGCCCGCGCTAGACGCGCTCCTCATGGACAGATTGACCAACGAGGAGCGCCACGTCGTCGAGGCGGCGAAGGCACGGCATGACGAGGCGTTCGCGCAGGCGCAGGGATGGGCCGCGATCAATTCGGGGAGCCGCAACCTGGCGGGCCTCGCGCGGGTGGCGAACGAGCTGGAGACGGCATTCTCGGTGTTGCCCGGAACGATCGAGATGGTCGAGCCCGCGCCCGTCAGCGCGGTCGACGAGGCGGGCGAGGAAGTCGCGCTGGAGCATGGCCGCCACCTGCACCTGACCGTCCGCCCGGAGGCGCCGGTGCAGCTGCTCTTCACCGGTCATATGGACACGGTGTTCGGCGAGGATCATCCGTTCCAGAAGCTGGAGTGGATCGAGGAAGGCAAGGTGCTGAACGGTCCCGGGATCACCGACATGAAAGGCGGGATCGCGGTGATGCTGGCGGCGCTGAAGGCGCTGGAGGACAGCCCCTATGCCGACCGCTTCGGCTACGAGGTGGTGATCAATTCGGACGAGGAAATCGGCTCTGCCTCCTCGCAGCCGCTGCTTCGCCAGGCTGCCAAGGGCAAGCGCGCCGCCTTCACCTACGAACCCAGCGCGCTGCCCGACGGGACGCTGGCGGGCGCACGGTCGGGGAGCGGCAATTACGCGATCACGATCCGCGGGCGATCGGCCCATGCGGGGCGCAATCCGCGCGACGGGCGCAACGCGCTGGTCGCGGCGGCCGACCTCGCGCTGCGCCTGAAGGGCGAGATGGACGATACGCTGTCCGTGAACCCTGCGAAGATCGACGGCGGCGGGCCGAACAACGTCGTGCCCGATCTTACCATCCTGCGGATCAACTTCCGCTGCGTCGATCTCGACGACCAGGCGCGCGCGGAGAGGCTGGTCGCCGATCATGTCGCGTCGGTCGCGGCCGAGCACGAGGTCGAAATCGACGTCCACGGCGGGTTCGGACGGCCGCCCAAGCCCATGACCCCGCCAATGGAGGAGTTGTTCGGGCTGGTGAAACGGGCCAGTGCGGATCTCGGGCAGGAGATCGGCTGGAAGGCCACCGGCGGCGTGTGCGACGGCAACAACATCGCCGCGACCGGCGTCCCCGTCGTCGATACGATGGGCGTGCGCGGCGGCGCGATCCACAGCCCGAAGGAATTCCTGATCGTCGAGAGCATCGGCGAACGTGCGGCATTGTCCGCGCTGACCATCGCGAGGCTCATCAGCGAATGAGCCACGTCCTTCGCGCCGCCGACATCGACGATCTCGATGCGCTCTACGACCTGTCGAAGCTGACCGGCGGAGGGTTCACCAACCTGCCCGCCGACCGCGGCGTCCTGTCCGAGCGGTTGAAGAAGTCCGACGCCAGTTTCGAACGGCAGGGCGAGAAACCCGCGGACGATCTGTACATCTTCATGCTCGAGGAGCGCGAGACGGGCGCGATCCGCGGCACCTGCCAGATCTTCGGCAAGGTCGGCACCACCCAGCCCTTCTACAGCTACCGCCTCTCGACGCTGACGCAGAAATCGGGCGAGCTCGATACGATCTTTCGCAACAGGCTGCTCAGTCTCGTGACCGATCTCGAAGGGTCGAGCGAGGTCGGCGGGCTGTTCCTCCATCCTGCCGCGCGTGCCGGGGGATTGGGGCTGCTCCTCGCCCGCTCGCGCTACCTGTTCATCAAGCAGCATCGCCCGCGGTTCGGCGACCGCATCCTCGCCGAACTGCGCGGCGTGATCGACGACGGCGGCCATTCGCCTTTCTGGGACGCGATCGGCGGGCGCTTCTTCGGCATGACCTTCCCCGAGGCCGACGGTTTCAACGCGGTGCACGGGACCCAGTTCATCGCCGACCTGTTTCCCAAGACGCCCATCTACGTCTCGATGCTGCCCGAAGCCGCGCGCGCCGTGATCGGACAGCCGCACCCGTCGGGCCGCGCCGCGATGCGGATGCTCGAGAACGAGAATCTGAGTTTCACCGATTATGTCGACATCTTCGACGGCGGACCCTCGATGACCGGTCGCACCGACCGCGTCGCCTCGATCGCCAACAGCGACTGGCACATCGTCGGCGATGCGCCGGTCGAGGAGGACGGCGAGCAGATGCTGTGCGCGGTCGGACGGCTCAAGAGCTTTCGCGCCTGCCATGCGCGCGGGATCGTGGACGGCGACACGCTGCGGCTCGACCCGCTGGCGCTGGAAACGCTCGATCTCGAACCGGGCGACCGGGTGCTGGCGGTGGCGCGGCGATGACGATCCGCGAGATCAATTTCGACGGGCTGATCGGGCCGAGCCACAATTATGCCGGGCTGAGCCTCGGCAACCTGGCCTCCACGCGCCATGCGGGCGACGTGTCGCAGCCGCGCGCCGCCGCGGTGCAGGGCATCGAGAAGATGCGCGCGAACCTGGCGCTGGGGCTGGTGCAGGGCGTCTTCATGCCGCTGCCGCGTCCGCATCACGAATGGCTCGAGCAGCTGGGCACCGATTTCCTCGGTGCGACGCGCGGGATCGCGGTCAATGCGCTGTCGGCCTCCTCGATGTGGGCGGCCAACGCGGCCACGGTCAGCCCCGCGCCGGACACGGCGGACGGGCGCTGCCACCTGACGGTCGCGAACCTCAAGACCATGCCGCACCGCAGCCACGAGTGGCCCGACACGCTGGCGCAGCTGCGGCTGGCATTCGGTGCCGACGCCTTCGTGGTGCACGGCCCGGTCCCGACCGCATTCGGCGACGAGGGCGCGGCCAATTTCATGCGGCTGGCGTCCAGCCATTCCGATCCGGGGATCGAGATCTTCGTCTACGGGGTGTCGGGCGGCCCCTATCCCGCGCGCCAGCATGTCGAGGCGAGCCGGGCGCTCGCGCGGCTTCATCGGCTCGATCCCGAACGCACCCTGTTCGTGCAGCAATCGAGCGAGGCGATCGCCGCCGGCGCCTTTCACAACGACGTCGTCGCGGTCGCCAACGAGCGCACCCTGTTCGCGCACGAAAAGGCGTTCGAGGACCGGGACGGGACGCTGGCGGCGATCGGGGAGCGGTTCCCCGATCTGCAACTGGTGGAAGTGGCCGACGCCGACGTTCCGCTAGCCGACGCGATCGCTAGCTATCTCTTCAACGCGCAGCTGGTGACGCTTCCTTCGGGCGAGCAGACGCTGATCGTCCCCGGCGAATGCCGCGAGACGCCGAGCGTGTGGCGGTGGCTGGAAGCGCACCTGGCGGGGAACGGCCCGATCCGCCGCGTCGAGGTGGTCGACGTGCGCCAGTCGATGGCGAACGGAGGCGGGCCGGCCTGTCTTCGGCTGCGCGTGGCGTGCAACCCTGCCGACGTGGATCCGCGCTTCCTCGTCGACGCAGACAAGCTCGACCGGATGGCAGCGGTGGTCGAGAAAAGCTGGCCCGAACAGATCGACGCGCGCGAGCTGCAATCGGAGACGCTGGTTTGCGCGGTCACCGACGCACGGCGGGCCATGCTCGATGAGCTGGACCTCGGCGAACTGGCCTGATCGGCTATTTCAACTGTCGGAAAACTTGACATCCCGATCCGGGATTAACTCTTTTTGCTAGGAACTTGGCCGCTGGCACGGGGTTTGCTTAACACTTCTCATGCTCAAGCGAATCGCCAGACTGTTCACGATCAAGACCCGCTTCGAGGCGGCGCTGGTCACCTATGCGATCGCCAGCGGGGCCGTGGTTCGCGGCTTTCTCTTCCTCCAGCAATATCCCGGATGGCTCGGCATCGCGATGGCGGTCGCCTGTCTCGGCGTGGTGTTCGTCGCGGGGGCCAAGCTGTTCGACGCGGTCCGCACGCGGCAGCCCGCCATCGCGCAGGGCCCGTGGCGGGTGCCGGCCCGCCATTATCGCGGCGCCGAACTGCGCTCGCGCCGCCGGCGCCGCGCGAGCGACCGACGCCCGCGACTCGGAGGCGGAAAAGAAGCCGTCCACCGCTGAAATCCGCTCCGCGGGACCGAGGATTCACCGGACCGCCGTTAATCGCGCCTTGGGCGGCGCACCGGAATCTGGCGGGAAAGCGGGAAAAGGGCGGAAGGCGCGAAGCGCTCCCCTTGCAATTCACTCGGCCTTAACCATTCTTCGCGACACTGGGCCCGTGGGACACTCTGCGGGGAGATATCATATGGATGCGGGGGACATCATGCTTCGGGTCGAATCGGATTTGCGTTTCTTTCAACGCCGTGCGGCACAGGAGCGCAACATGGCGGCCCGATCGTTGACCGACGCCGCGCGCCAGCGACACGAACTTCTCGCCCGCCGGTTCGCCGAGCGGGCCGAAGCGGTCCAGGCGCAATACGCCTGAACTCTCGCCACAATCCACGCAGGACATAAAAAAGGCCGCGATCCCGATGGGGACCGCGGCCTTTCCTATTATGGCGCGCCCGGAAGGATTCGAACCTCCGACCACCTGATTCGTAGTCAGGTACTCTATCCAGCTGAGCTACGGGCGCTTGGGCTGAGGGGGCATTAGAAGGCAGGCCGAGGGCTTTCAAGGCTTTTTTCCGGCAAGGGGGGCCCGTGTCGTGCCGCCATTGCGCAGTGCGGCGGCGCTGGCTAGGCAATCAGGGATGCGCTTCATCGCCTTCATCCTCGTTCTCCTGCTGCTCGGCGCATGCCAGCCGAGCCTCGAGGGTCCCTCGCTGGCCGTCCGCCCCGCCGAATCCATCGATCCGCGGCTGCCCGTCGGTTCGCCCGAGCCGCCGCCGGGTCCGCTCACGATTGCCGACCGTCTCGACGCCATCGAGCGTGCGCTGACGACCGGCCGGGCAGAATTCGACCGGCAGTTGGGCCCGACACAGACGCGGGTGGCGAACGCGGGAGCACGGGGAAGCGAGAATTGGGTCGTCGCGTTGGAAGCGCTGTCGCTGCTCGAACGGGCGCACGAGGATGTCGCGGTCGCGGTGGCCGATCTCGACCGGCTCGTCACCGACCAGATCGAAGCCGACGGATGGGCGTCCCCCACCGACCGCGCCGCGGCGAAGGAGCAACTCGTCATGGCCCGGGGCGTGTCGGAGGAGCAGCGTTCGCAGCTCGCGTCGCTGTCGGCCCGCCTTAGCGGCTAGGCTGACAGGCGCGCGCGCTCGTCGGGCCAGCGATCCGCGGTCATGATCCACTGGCGCGCGGGGCCGTAGGCGTCGCTATACTTGCCGTCGTGATAGGCGAGGCCGGGGTCCTCGATCATGCCGAGCCGCTCCATGAGCGTGCGACTGGACTCGTTCCCCGTGACGGTGATGGCGGTAACCTCATCATAGCCGAAACGGTCGAAGGCGAGATCCATCGACGCGATCGCGGCTTCGCGTGCATAGCCCCTGCCCCACGCTTCCTCGCGGAGGCGCCAGCCGATTTCGGGCGTTCCCTGGTTGGGGGCGCCCTCGTAGTTGACCTTCTTGAGGCCGCAGAAGCCGAGCAGTTCGCCATCTTCGCGTCGTTCGACCAGCCAGAAACAATGACCGTAGTCGCGGACGTAGCCCTGAAGCCGGGTGAAGCCGGCGTGCCAGTTCTCGAACGGCTGCGGCCCGCCCAGCCACCGCATTACCGCCGGCGTGTTCGTCGCCTCCCAGAAGCGGCGGCTGTCCTCCTCGCGCCAGTCGCGCAGGATCAGTCGCTCGGTCTCGTGCCGAAACGGGTCAGGCATTCGCGTCGGGCACCGGTTGGGGCTCGCGCCGCGCGATGAAGTAAAGACCGGTGCCGACGGCGGCGAAGATGGCGAGCATGATCCAGCGCTGCTGGTCCGCCTGCGCCGAAAGCCACAGGCTGAGCGCGAGCGCGATACCCATGACGAGGGCGAGCGGAAGCGTGATCGCGCGCCGTCCCGCCTCGCGCCGCAGGATGGGCAGCGAACAGATCGACGCGACATAGGCAAGCAATCGCGCGAGCGTGGAGACGATCGCCAGTTCGAGGAACGTCCCCGTCAGTGCGAACAGGATGCCGAGGACGCCGTGGAAGACGATCGCGTTGACCGGCGTTCCGAAGCGCCCGACCTTGCCGAACCATGCGGGAAGCAGCTGATCGTCGGCCAGCGCGGGGGTCATCCGCGAAGCGGACGTCTGACCCGCCGTGAGGTTGGCGAGCACGCTGACGACCACGGTCGCCGACAGGAGGATCGTGCCGATCTCGCCCCCCAGGTTCCCCGCCAGTGCGGCGAGCGGCGCTTCGGCCCCCGAGCCCGCCAGCGGCGACAGGCTGTAGGCCCATTGCAGTGCGAAATAGACGAGCGTCACGAACGCGAGGCCCGTCAGCAGCGCACGCGGCATGGCGCGCTGCGGGTTCTTGGTCTCGCCCGCCGGAATGGTCGCATTCTCGAATCCGACGAAGGCGTAGAGCGCGGCCAGCGCGATCCCTTCGACCGCGGAGACCTGCGGCAGGACGACGGGACCGGGGGCGGCGGCCGCGCCGAGGCCCACGACGATGAGGACGAACAGCGGGACGAGCTTGAAGATGGTCATGGTGCCGAGCACCGCGACCACATTCTTGAGGCCGACGATGTTGACGATGGTGATGGCGCCGACGATCGCGACGATCGCGATATCCTGCGCCAGCCCGCCTTCCATCAGCGGCCAGATGGCGGCGGCATATGCCAGCAGCACGAGGACGTTCGCACCGTCGCTGACCACGCGGGCGGAATAGAACAGCCAGCCGACCTGAAACCCCGGAAAACGGCCGAAGGCATCGGTGGTGAAGCGCTGTGGGCCGCCCGAACGGTCCGTCAGGCTCGTCAACTGGGCGAAGCAGATGGCGATGCAGCCGACGAGGATGCCGCCGAGAAGCAGCAGCCAGGGGGCGAAGGTGCCGACCGCCTCGTGCAGCACCTCGGGGAGCCCGAAGATGCCGGCGCCGATCAGTCCGTTGACGACCAGGAGCAACACGCCGAACGTGCCCATCGTGCGGGCATATTTGCCGGTCGATTGCTTCAGCTGGCTCATGCGATCTTCCGCGCGATCTCGAGGGCGTGGTATGTGAGGATGCCGGTCGCACCCGCGCGCTTGAACGCGGTGAGCGCTTCCATCAGCATCGCCTCGCGGTTCCCCGCGCCCGCCGCCGCCGCTTCCTCGATCATCGCATATTCCCCGCTGGTCATGTAGGCGAACACGGGTGTCTCGAACGCATCGACGACCCGTGCCACCACGTCGAGATAGAGCATTCCGGGCTTCACCATCACGAAATCGGCGCCTTCGTCGATGTCGAGTTCGACCTCGTCCAGTGCCTCGACCCCGTTGGCGGGGTCCATCTGGTAGCCGCGCTTGTCGCCCTTCAGCCGGTCGCCCGAGCCCACCGCCTCGCGGAAGGGCCCGTAGAGCGCGGAGGCGTATTTGGCGGCATAGGCCATGATGGCCGTATCGGGATGGCCCGCCTCCTCGAGCGCGTCGCGGATCGCGCCGATGCGCCCGTCCATCATGTCCGACGGGGCGACGATATCGGCGCCCGCCTCGGCCTGTACCACCGCCTGCCGGGCGAGGATCTCGACCGTCGCGTCGTTGCGGACGCGGCCAGCCTCGTCGACGATGCCGTCGTGGCCGTGGCTGGTGTAGGGATCGAGGGCGACGTCGGTCATCACCCCGATCGCGATGTCCGCATCCTTGATCGCGCGAATCGCGCGACAGACGAGATTGTCGGGATTGAGCGCCTCCGCGGCGTCCTCGCTACGGTCGGCGTCGGCGGTGTTCGGAAACAGGGCAACCGCGGGAATGCCCGCGGCGGCGGCTTCGCGGGCGCGCTCGACGATCCCGTCGACCGACCAGCGCGACACGCCGCGAAGCGCGGCGACCGGCTGCTCCTCGCCCGACCCTTCGCACACGAACAACGGCCAGATCAGATCGCTGGGATGCAACCGATGTTCGCGCAGCATCGCGCGCATCCACGGCGCGGTGCGGCGGCGGCGCATCCGAGTGGAGGGGAAGCTCACCCCAACCGCTCCAGCGCGGCGCGGAGACGCTGCGCCTCCTCGCTGCGCGCGGCATGGTCGGCGCGCGCCTTCTCGACCGCTTCGGGCTTGGCGCGTTCGACGAAGTTGGCGTTGTTGAGGCGCCCTTCGAGGGACTTCACTTCCTTCTCCGCGGCGTCCGCCGCCTTCGACAGGCGAGCGCGTTCGGCGTCGAGGTCGATGGCCTCCGCCAGCGGCACGGCGTAGCTCTTTCCCTTCACGACGATCTGCGCCGAACCCGGCTCGGCGCTGTCGACCGGTCGGCCCCATTCGGCCTTGCCCATCCGGTCGAGCGCGTCGCCCGCATCGGTCGGCCCGCCGTCGAGCGGGTGCAGCGTCAACCTGTTCGACCAGGGGACGTTCAGTTCCGCCCGCAAGGTCCGCACCTCCGACACCAGCGCGATCGCCCAGTCGACGTCCGCCTTCGCTTGCGCATCGACTTCGGCTTCCGGCTGCGGCCATTTCGCCACGATCAGATCGTAGGGGCGTGTCCCCATGCTGTGCCAAAGTTCTTCGGTCACGAAGGGCATGAAGGGATGGAGCATGACGAGAATCTGGTCGAACGCCCAGGCGGCGACCGCCTTGGTCTCCTCGTCCATCTCGCCTTTGATCAGTTCGACGTACCAGTCGCAAAACGTGCCCCACGCGAAGTGATAGACGGCGTCGGCCATGCCGTCGAAGCGCAGTTCCTCGAAGGCTTTTTCCAGCCTGGCGAGCGTATGGACGGTCTCGCCGACGATCCAGCGATTGACCGCCTTTTCCGCCGCGGGTGCCGCGATGCTGTCGCTCGCGCCAATGCCGTTGTGCTGGAGGAACCGCGCGGCGTTCCACAGCTTGGTCGCGAAATTGCGGTAACCCTCGACGCGCTTCTCATCCAATTTGATGTCGCGCCCCTGGCTCTCCATCGCGCACAGGGTGAAGCGCAGCGCGTCGGCTCCGTAGCGATCGACGATCTCGAGCGGGTCGACCGTATTGCCCTTCGACTTGGACATCTTGGCGCCCTGCGCGTCGCGGACGAGACCGTGGAGATAGAGCGTCTTCCACGGCTTCTCGCCCATGAACTCGAAGCCCTGCATCGCCATGCGGGCATCCCAGAAGAAGATGATGTCGAAGCCCGAGATGAGGACGTCGTTGGGATAGTGGCGTTTGAGCGTCTCGGTCTCCTCAGGCCAGCCGAGGGTCGCGAACGGCCACAGCGCACTCGAGAACCAGGTGTCGAGCACATCCTCGTCCTGCCGAAGCACCTTGTCCGGGCCCGCCTGATCCTGTGCATCTTCGAGCGTCGGGGCGACATAGACCTCGCCGCTCTCGTCATACCAGGCGGGGATGCGATGCCCCCACCACAGCTGGCGGCTCACGCACCACGGCTGGATGTTTTCGAGCCAATTGTACCAGGTCTTCTTCCACGTCTCGGGCACGACGGCGATGTCGCCCGAGCGCACCGCGTCGAGGGCGGGCTTCGCCAACGTCTCGGCATCCACGTACCATTGGTCGGTGAGCATCGGTTCGATGACCAGACCCGACCGGTCGCCGAAGGGCTGCATGATCGTCTTGTCCTCGACGCGGATCATGTTGCCGTCGGCGTCGATGTCCGCGACGACGCGCTTGCGCGCTTCGTAGCGGTCGAGGCCGCGATATTCGTCGGGAACGAGATTGAGCGCATCGACCGCGTCGGGATCGACCTCGCCGCCCTTCGCGATCTCCATCGCCGCCGCCGACGCCTCGGCATAGGGCACGCCGTCGGCGCGCATCGCCGCGGCATCGTCCATTAGCCGGTACATGGGGATGCCGTTGCGCTGCGCGACGCCATAGTCGTTCTCGTCGTGCGCGCCGGTGATCTTCACCGCCCCCGAACCGAAATCGGGATCGGGATAGTCGTCGGTGATGATCGGGATCAGGCGGCGGTGCTCCTTCGGCCCCACCGGGATCTCACACAGCTTGCCGACGATCGGCGCATAACGCGCGTCGTCGGGATGCACCGCGACCGCGCCGTCGCCGAGCATCGTCTCGGGGCGCGTCGTCGCGATCGAGATATAGTCGCGCTCCTCGGTGAGCGTGACGTTCCCGTCCTCGTCCTTCTCGACGTAGGTGTAGGTCTTCCCGCCCGCGAGCGGATATTTGAAGTGCCACATGTGGCCCGCGACCTCGTGGTTCTCGACCTCGAGATCGGAGATGGCGGTCTTGAACTTGGGATCCCAGTTCACGAGCCGCTTGGCGCGGTACATCAGTCCGCGCTTGTAAAGTTCGACGAAGACGTGGGTGACGGCGCGGTTGAACCCCTCGTCCATCGTGAAGCGCTCGTTTTCCCAGTCGCAGCTGGCGCCGAGGCGGCGGAGCTGGCGCGTGATCTGGCCGCCGCTTTCTTCCTTCCACTCCCAGACCTTCTCGACGAACGTCTCGCGGCCGAGGTCGGTGCGCTTGATCTGCCGCTCGTCGAGCTGGCGTTCGACGACCATCTGCGTGGCGATACCCGCATGGTCCATGCCCGCGACCCAGAGCGCGTCCTTGCCCTCCATCCGTGCCTTGCGGATGAGGATGTCCTGGAGCGTATCGTCCAGCGCGTGGCCGATGTGCAGCACGCCCGTGACGTTGGGCGGCGGCATGATGATCGTATAGGGCTCGGCATCGGGGCGGTCGGGACGGAACAGCCCCGCCTCTTCCCAATGCTGGTACCATTTGGCCTCGATGGCCGCGGGTTCGAACGTCTTGGATAGCTCGGTCATGGTTTTGAGCGGGTAATGGTCCCCGCCCCCACCATCAAGCTATTCCATCATGTCGAGGCTGCGGTCGATCTCCGGCGCGGTCCAGTGGGCCATCCATTCGTGCACCTCGCTCTGCCAGCGGATCCAGTTCTCGCCGTCGAGGATCCAGTGGTTCTCGTCGGGGAAGATCAGGAGCTTCGAGGGAATGTCGCGTTCCTGCAGTGCGGTGAAGGCGCCGAGGCCCTGGCCGTAGGGAACGCGATAGTCCTTCAGCCCGTGGATGACGAGCATCGGGGTTTGCCAGTCGTCGACATGATTGACGGGATTCCACCGCTCGTAGACCTCGCTTTGTTCGGCGTAGCTGCCGCCGAAATCCCAACGCGGGAACCACAATTCCTCCGTCACATAATAGAAGCTGCGCGTGTCGAAGAGACCGGCGTGATTGACGAGGCAGTCGAACCGGTGGGACCAGTTGCCCGCAATCCAGTTCATCATGAACCCGCCGTAGCTGGCGCCCAGCGCACAGATACGATCCCCGTCGAGCTGTTCGTCCATCTGGAGCGCATGGGCGAGACCCAACTGCAGATCCTCGAGCGGCTTGCCGCCCCAGTCCTGGTTGATGCTGTCGGTGAAATCCTGTCCGTAACCCGTCGACCCGTGGAAATCGATCGACACGACGCCATAGCCCGGCGCCGAGATCATGCGCGGGTTCCAGCGCGTCGACCAGCTGTTGCCGAAGCTGCCCTGCGGCCCTCCGTGGACGACGAAGGCGACGGGAAGGTCGCCGACGCGGTCGGCGGGCTTGAGGCGGAAGCCCCAGACGGTGTCGCCTTCGGCGCCCTCGAAACTGAACTTGTCGAAGGTGACGGGGTCGATTTCGCCCATCGCGGGGCCGGTGACGTTGGTCAGCTGGCGCGAGGACCGGCTCGCCGGGTCGTAGAGATAAAGTTCGGTGGGACTGGTGATGCTGTTCATCGAATAGAGGACTCGCCCGTTGGCGAGCGGCACCACCGAACCGACATTGCCTTCCTCGACCAGCCGGGTGCGGCGACCGCTCGCCACGTCGATCATGGTTAACGGATGTTCCATGACCTCTCCGGTCGTGACGTAGAGCGAACGCCCGTCAGGGCTCCATGCGATCGAGCCGACGCTGACGTCCCAGCCTTCCGACAGGTTTCGCGTCCGACCGCTGGCGAGATCGCGGACCATGAGGCTGAGCTTGTCGCTCTCGTACCCCGGTCGCTCCATCGCGACATAAGCCAGCATCCGGCCATCGGGCGAAACCGTCGGGAGGCTGTCGTATGCCTCGTTATCGTCGGTGAGATTGCGACGATCGACCGTACCGTCGATCGAAGCGGCATAGATATCGAGGTTGGTCGAGGTGGGCTCGGCAGATCCGCCCGCGCGTTGCGCGAAATAGACCATGCCGTCGTTGGCGACGCTGATTTCTTCCGATCCGCCGAAAGGCCGCGAGGGAGTATTGCCGGTCAGTCCCCGCCCCAGCACGACGCCGTTGCCGACGAGGCGCCCGTCCTTGATCCGATAGCCGTAGAGTTGCGCCTTCACGCCGGGATCGACCCAGCTGTCCCACTGCCGCACGAAAATCTCGTTGAATTCGAGCGCGTTACCGCCTTCGTCGCGCGCCTCGACATTGCCGCAGGCGAAGTCTGTGCAATCAAGGTCCCGGGTCGCCAGAAACACGACATATTCGCCGTTGGGCGAGAGTACGTAATCGTCGATCTCGCCGCCCGAAAAACCGCTGACTACCGCGGGCCGCTCGCCCGGAACGACGCGATAGAGCTGGGCGCTGCCGTCATCGTCGGAGACGTAATAGACGTTGCCGTCGCCGCCGATCCGCGCGCCGGGAATAGAGAAGGCATCACCGTCGGGGGTGCCGAACGTCAAGTTTCCGTTGTCGAGATTGAGGATCGCCTGCCGCGTCTCGCGTCCCGAAAGATCATCCTTGGCATAGGAGATCGGCACGAGCGCCACCTTGCCATTGGGCAACACGGTCGGCGACCCGACGCGGGGAATGCGGACCAGGTCCTCGGGCGTCATCGGACGCGCATCGGCGATGGCGGCGGGGAAGAGGGCGGTGGCGAGCGCGGCGAGCGCGAGAGTCGTTTTCATGGGGCGGAGGCTAGCGAGGCGGCCCCGTTTCGCAAGCGGAACCGGCTAGAGCTTGCGCCCGGTAATGCGGCTGATCTCGCTGCGGACATGTTCATCGACGATGCCGGGCAGCCGCTCGTCGAGCCATTGCTTAAGCATCGGGCGGAGCATCTCGCGGACCATTTCCTCGAGCGGGTTGGCGACGCCCGCGGGCGCGCTGGCCACCGCATTCGCCAGTTCGTCGAGCCGCGCGCGGGTGCCGCTGGCCGTTTCCTCGGCCATCAGCGAAGCGACCGACGCGGGCGGCGTCGCGGGCTGGTGCCCGGTGCCGGGACGCGTCGCCATGCTGGCGGCATCGAGGTCGAGAACGTCCTCGGCCGTTTCCTCGTCCGCCGCGTCGTTGGCGGGATCGGGGCCGGGCTCATCGTCATCGACGGCCGACGGGCCGACAGTCGGACGGTCTTCCGCGATCACCTTTTTGATCGAGGCGAGAATATCTTCCATCGAGGGTTCGTTGGGCCGGGTCATCAGCGTCCCTATCGCCGATTATGGCGTCTCTGTCACGTCCTCGAGCAGTTCCTCGGTCACGACCGGGTTCTTGGGCAGTTCCTCGGGGCGGACCGTGCGGGTCGCGTCGAGCGTGCTCGGCCGATCGCCCGACCAGTCCCACCAGACATCCGACACTTCGCGATAGCTGCCGAGCGGATCGTAGAGCGCTCCGCCGTCGAGCCCGAGGTCCTCTGCCTCCGCCTGGCCCATCGCGTTGAGCAGCTGGAAACCATTGACGTAGGCGTTGCGCTCGGCGGTCACAAGATCGACCTGCGCGTTCAGCAATTCCTGTTCGGCATCGAGGACGAACAGCACCGAGCGGTTGCCGATCGACCGTTCGAGCCGTGCGCCTTCGAGCGCCAGTTCGGCGGCGTCGACGGCCACTTCGTTGGCCTCGATCGAGCGGAGCGAGGCTTCGTATCGGGCCAGCGCGCTCGATGCATTGGCAATGACGAAACGTTCGGTCGCGACCAGCTGTTCGAACGCCTGCCCCTCCAGCGCGCGGGCGCGGGCCAGCTGCGCCGAAGGCAAACCGCCCTGGAAGATCGGAATGCGAACGTTGATGCCCGCCGCGGTCGCGGTGCCGGTCCGAGGGTTGCTGGCGCCGGTGATCGGATTGCTGCCGACGTCGCCGGAGATCGTGTTGACATATTGGCCGTTGGCGTTGGCCGAGACGGTCGGCAATCGGCTGGCCCGCGTCGAGGCGACGTCGAAGCCCGCCGCGTCGGTCTGCCGCGCGACGGCGATCAGGTCGGGATTGTCGGCAAGCGCGATCCGCACCGCTTCTGGCGCGGTCTCGGGGAGGGGCGGAAGCGGCGGCGGTGTGGCCAGATCGCCGGGCTCCTCGCCAATCACGCGGCGGTAATTCTCCTCGCTCGACGCCAGCGTACCCTCGGCGGTCGCGAGGCGGGCGCGGGCCAGTTGCAGCCGCGATTCGGACTGGGCGACGTCCGTGCGGGTGGTGTCGCCGATCTCGAACCGGTCGCTGGTCGCCTGCAGGTTGGTCTGCAGTACCTCGACCTGATTCTCGTTGAGTTCGACCACCGCGCGGTCGCGCAGCACGTCGAGATAGGCGGTCACCGCTTCGACGAAGATATCGCCCTCGACCGCGCGCAGGGTGGCGCGTCCGGCGTCGACCCGCGCGTCGGCGGCACGGATGTCGTTGCGGATCGCCCCGCCGTTGAAGATCGGATAGTTGACGTCGACGCGCCCGTTGAGGAACGGCCCCAGCCCCGAACTGCGGAACACGCCCGACTGGGTCAGGTCGCGGGTCACGCCGACCGTGCCGCTGACGCTGGGACGGCCCGCCGAACGGGCGATTTCGACCAGCGCATCGGTGGCGCGCAACCCCTCGCGCTGACCGGTCAGCGTGGGGTTGGTGAAATAGGTCTGCCGCAAGGCCTCCGCGAGCGTGTCGCGATCGTCGGAGGGATCGGGCGCCTGGGCAAGGATACGCTGCGTCTCGACCGGCTGCGCCTCGGCAGGCTGGGCGATCGCGAGGGCCATGAAGCCGGCGGCCAGTGCGGTCGTCATCATCCCCTCCCCTTTGCGAACTCTAGAAGGTGAACCGCTGCGGCGCATCGAATGCGGCGAGGCGCGCGACCTGCGCATCGGCGAAGCTGCGAAAGCTGATCTGCTCGCCGACCTTGCGCCCGATCGCGAGACGGCTGACTCCGCCCTCGATCACCGGGGCGGCGATGCGACCATCGGCTTTCAGCTGCGCGATCAGGGCGTCGGATACCTGCTCGATCGCGCCGGTCACGAGAATAAGGTCGAAACTGTCGTCGGCACCGTAGCCGCGTTCGAGCGCGCCCTTGCTGGTCTCCACACGATCGTGCGCGGGCCCGGTCGAGGCGACGGTGTCGAGCGCGATGACGGTGAGCCCAAGATCGGCGAGCACCGCCGCGGCATAATCGGCATTGGGACCGACGACCATCGCCCGCTCGCCTTCGCGGACCTGCGCCCGGTCGATCAGCTTGAACAGCACGGTCGGCGCGGGGGCGAAGCGGCCATCGCCCAGCGGAATGGCGCGATCGCGATAGGCGACGGCGCGGCGATCGGCGGGCAGATAATCCTCGCGCGCGATTCGCTCGACCGCAGCGAGGAGGACCTTGTCGTTGACGTCGTTGGGCCGAAGCTGGCTGTCGATCATCGCGCGGCGCGCAGCGCGCGTGTCGGTGCGCGCGTCCTGCGCATCGATTCCGTCGAGAAGGTCGGCCTGGCTCACTGTGTCGTCGTCCTAATACAGTTGATCTTTCCCGTCCTTAACCGCTCAGACGCGCATCGCCAAGCGCTGCGGCCCGCCATTCGTCGAAAGCGGACCGACCATTTGCGTTGACAGGCGTGGGGGGCGTCGGGCAATTGGCGCCTTCACCGCATTGGATGGTCCGATGGCGGAGTGGTGACGCAGCGGACTGCAAATCCGTGTACGCCGGTTCGATTCCGGCTCGGACCTCCATTTTCCCCTTGCGGGAACGGCATTTTCCCCACGCGGGAACGGCAAGGCGCGACGCGCCGTTCGCATCCCATGCCCGAACTTCCCGAAGCCGAGAGCAATCGACGCCGCATCGCGGACCATTGTCTCCACCGCACGATCGAAGCCGTCGAGCTGGGCGACGACACGACTTATATCGAACTTCCCGGCGACAACGAGCGGGGACGGCTGGTCGGCCATCAGTTCACCGAAACGCGGCGTCACGGGAAGCTGATCTTCGCGGGTTCGAAGACCGGGCCGTGGATCGGGGTCCACCTCGGCATGACGGGAAAGCTGCTGCCCTTCGACGAGGGGGAGGAGGAAACGCCCGACTATACCAAGTTGCTGATCCGATTCGAGGGCGACCGCCGCCTTGCCTTCCGCTGTCCGCGCAAACTGGGCTGGGTGCGGGTGATCGACGACCCCGCCGCGCATATCGAGGAAATCGGCTTCGGTCCCGATGCGCTCGAGATCGGCGAGGATGCCTTTCGCGACGTGATCGGTTCGACCAACGGCACCATCAAGGGCGCGCTGCTGGCTCAGCGCAAGCTGGCGGGCGTCGGCAATCTCTGGTCGGACGAAACGCTGTTCCAGACGGGCATCCATCCGTCGACCAAGGCTTCGAGCCTTTCGGAAAAGCAGCTCGGCGACCTTTACGCCACGATGCGCAGCGCACTGACGGGCGTGTGCGAGACCGATGCGACCTATTCCAGACTGCCCGACGACTGGCTGATCCGGCATTGCAAGAAGGACGTGGACTGCCGTCGCTGCGACGGGACGATCGTGAAGGAAAAGGTCGGCGGGCGCTCCGCCTATTTCTGCGATACGCACCAGTCGAAATAGGCCGTCGCATTTTCGTCATCGAGCGGCGATAGGCCTGTCCCGATTTCGATTTTCGCGATAGGCCCCCCAAAATGACCGACACCCGTAACCGCCGCCTCGACCTGTCCCGCCGTCACGCGCTCAAGATGTTCGGAGGCGCGGCCTTCTTCGGCCTTGCGATGGGCGCGCCGACGCGATTGATCGCGCATCCGACCTTCGCCGACTATCCGTTTCAGTTGGGCATCGCGTCGGGCGATCCGGCACCCGACGGCTTCGTCATCTGGACCCGCCTCGCGCCCGATCCGTTCGCGCGCAATTACGGGATGCCGATGGAAGCGGTCGAAGTCGGCTATCAGGTCGCCGCCGATCGCGGCTTTCGCGAAATGGTCGCCGAGGGGACCGCGATCGCGCGCCCCGAACTGGGGCATAGCGTGCATGTCGAGTTGGCCGGTCTGCCGGCGGACCGCGATTATTTCTACCGCTTCCAGGCGGGAAGCGAGCGCAGTCTGACGGGGCGTGCGCGCACTACGCCCGCGATCGGCGCCTCGGTCGACCGGCTGCGGTTCGCGGTGGCGGGCTGTCAGGCCTACGAGCAGGGCTATTACACCGCCTACCGCCACCTCGCCGCGGAGAATCCCGACTTCGTCTATTGCTATGGCGACTATATCTACGAGTATCGCGGGCGACGGATCTGGAACGGTCCCGACGGTCCGGTCGAGAATATCCGCATGTCGAACGGCAGCGAGATCTACACAATCGCCGACTATCGCCGCCGCTACGCCGAGGCGAAGATGGACGCCGACCTGCAGGCAGCACACGCCGCCGCGCCGTGGGTGAGCGTGTGGGACGATCACGAGATCGACAACAATTGGGTCGGGCACGAGGACCAGGACGGCACCCCCGCCGCCATCTTCAAGCTGCGACAGCAGATGGCGATGCAGGCCTATTACGAGAACATGCCGCTGCGGGCCGCATCGCTTCCGGTGGGACCGGCGATGCAGATCTATCGCCGGATGCCGTGGGGCGATCTGGCCGACGTGAACCTGCTCGACACGCGCCAATTCCGCTCCGACCAGCCGTGCGGCGATCGCTATCCCTCCGGCTGCGACGAGATCAACCGCCCCGATGCCGACGTGCTCGGTCGGGCGCAGCTCGACTGGTTGCTCGACAATATGAGCCGGTCGGACGCGACGTGGCAGGTCGCCGCGCAGCAGGTGATGATGATGGATCTCGACCGGGCACCGGACGAACCGGGGCTTCAGGTCAACGCCGACAGCTGGGCCGGCTATCGCGTCCCTCGCCGCGCCTTCCTCGACGCGCTGGCCGAACGCGGGCTGGACAGTACCATCGTCCTGACCGGCGACGAGCATCAGCACTATGCCGGCAATCTCTACGCCGACGGAACGCAGCGCGACGGTGGGCCCATCGCCACCGAATTCGTGACCACGTCGATCTCCTCGGGTGGCGACGGCATGGTGCAGCGGCCCGACATGGTCGAAATCCAGGCCGCCAATCCGCAGCTCGTCTTCAACAACTATCAGCGCGGCTATGGCATGTGCGAAGTCACCCGCGACCAGTGGACCACGCACCATCGGGTGGTCGACCAAGTCACCACGCGCGGGGCGCCGGTCCGGACCGCGGCCAGCTTCGCCGTCGCGCCGGGGCGTCCCGGGATCCAGCGCGCCTAGGCGACCCGGCGGCCCCCGCCGAAATCGAAGCTCGCCTGGTCGCGGCCCGCATCCTTGGAGGCGTAGAGCATCCGGTCGGCGCGCAGCATCGCGGTATGGACGGTCTCGTCCTCACGCCAGCAGGTCACTCCGATCGAGACGGTCAGATCGACGTGCGCCTCGCCGAGTGCGGGCGACGCACCCGCGATCCGTTGGCGAATCTCGCGCACCAGCGTGCGCACGTCCTCCTCGCGCTGCCCACCGAGAATGATCGCGAATTCCTCGCCCCCCAGGCGCGCGGGCAAGAGGTCGCCCGTGCGCTCACCCAGTTCCTCGAGCGCGGTTCCCACATGGTGGAGGACGCGGTCGCCGAAGGCATGGCCGAACCGGTCGTTGATCGCCTTGAACCGGTCGATGTCGAGCAGGAGCAGGTGATAGCGGTCGCCGCACTGGCGGCCACGCTGGATCCGGCGCGCTTCCTGTTCGAAGCAGCGGCGATTGCGAAGCCCCGTGAGCTGGTCGTAGTGCGCGAGCCGATCCGCGATCGCGAGCGCGTCCGACAGTTCGACATTGGCCTGTTGCAGCGAATGGGCAAGCATCTCGTTGTCGGCGAACACGGTGCTGATGTGCATCTGCTGCCGATAGACGTGCACCGCGAAGATCGCGACAACCCCGGCGCCGAGGATGGCCGTCAGCAGCGGAAGGCTGCCGACCACCGGTATCACCGCGATGAAGTAGGCGAGCGCGCTGACGCCAAACGATCCCGCGAAGGACAAGAGAGCGCGCCGTTCGACCACGATCGTGTTGATGATCGATGCGACCCCGAACAGGAGAATGGCGAACAGCCCCTGCGCGGGCAACGTCCCCATCTCGCCTGCCGGGATGCACCACAGCAGCAGCGACCAGCTCATTCCCGCGATGACCATCACGTTCGACCAGTCGCGAAGCTCCGCCTCGGCGTCCTCGTTTCCATCGAGCGCGCGAAGCAATCGGACGCTTCGCTGATGCACGAGGACGATGGAAACTACCCGCAGGCCGAGCGCGATCGCGAGCATCGGCCAATAGTCGACCACCCACATGAACGAGCAGGCCAGCAGCAGCGCCACGAAGTTGACCGGGGTCGAGCTTTGCGCGCGAATGATCGTCGCCCGCCGCATCTCGCGGTCGGCTCCGTGAATCGTGGGAGAGGGGATCAAGCCAGGCATGCGCGCGAGCGACGATAGGGCGAAAAGATAAACGGATGTTTGACAGCCAGGTCCGGATCGGTGCGAATTCGGCAAAATTGATGGTGCAGGGGTGGCCGAAAGCCTCTTGGTCAGGGGCGATCGAGGCTGCTAGGGCGCGCCGCATGAACAGCCATCTTCGCCATTTCGTGGCCCTGCCCCTCGCCTTGCTGATTGCTTCCTGCGCCCCTCCCGCCGACGACGGGGGCGATACGGTCCGGATCGACGACGCCTGGGCCCGTGCCACCGCGCCGGGACAGACGGGCGCCGCGGCCTATTTCACGATCGTCAACGACAGCGACGAAGACGTGCGCCTGCTCGCCGCCTCCACCGATATCGGCATGGCGAGCCTCCACCGCACCGTCATCGAAGACGGCGTCGCCTCGATGCGGCCGATCGTCGGCGGGCTCGGGGTTCAGGCGGGTTCGAGCGCACGGTTGGAACCGCAGGGCGACCATGTGATGATCATGGGCCTGTCCGCGCCGTTGGAGGCGGGCGATCGCTTCGATCTCCTGCTCGATTTCGAGACCGGGGACGATCGCACCGTCACGGTCGAAGTGGTGGAGGCCGGAGCGCGCTGATGAAACGGGTACGGATTGTCCTGTGGGTGCTGGTCGCGTTCGCGGCGGTGGGTTTTCTCTATCTCAACTCCAACCGGCCCGAGCCGGGACCGATGATGGAAACCCGCCCCGATCCCAATTCGAACGTCACCTTCGGCGGGCCTTTTGAGCTGGTCGATGGCGAGGGTCGACCCTTTTCCAGCACGCGGCTGGCCGGACGTCCGCACGCCGTCTTCTTCGGGTTCACCAACTGCCCCGATATCTGTCCGACCACCCTGTCGGATCTCGTCCGCCTTCGAGAGGACCTGGGCGGCGACGACGCTTTCGAGATCGTGTTCATCTCGGTCGATCCGAACCGTGACGGCCCCAAGGAAGTCGGGCGCTACGCCGACCTGTTCGACAGTCCGATCATCGGGCTGACGGGAACCGAGGGACAGGTCGAAGCGGCGATGGAGCAGTTCGGGATCGTCGCGCGCCGCGACAGCGAAGACCCCGAGACCTACGGGGTCGACCATACGGCCAACGTCTTCCTGATGGACCGCAACGGCGAGTTCGTCTCGACGATCAGCCCCGAGGAACCTCGCGAAGTCGCCCGCCAGAAACTCGAACGGATCGCCGCTTAGCCGTCGTTCCAGTCGGGCACCCGTTCGATCAAAGCGGCCAGCGCCGCGATCGATTCGGGCTCGTCGAAGGAAGGCGCGTGACCCACGTCGGGTACCGTCACCAGCTCGGCGCGCGGCAATTCCTCGATCATCCGTTTCGCGACGCCGGTCGAGAACAGGTCGCTATGTTCGCCGCGCAGGATGGTGACGGGCGTGTCCTTCAACCCTTCGAGCAAATGCCAGGCATCCATCGGCGCCGAATCTTCGCCCGCGACCACATTCCGGCCGATGGCGAGATCGTAGTTGGAGCGCACTGCGCCGTCCTTTTCGTGCAGCACCCGCCGCGCGAACACTTCCCATTGGGCCTTGTCCCACCGCGGATAGACGTCGGCCATGCCGCTCGAATAGGCTGCCGCCGCATCCTCGAAACTGGGTGCCTGCACCCCGCGCGAGACGTAATCCTTGATCCGGTCGAGACCCGCGGTCTCCAGCTGGGGACCGATGTCGTTGAGGAGCGCCGCCGCGATCCGTTCGGGTTCGATCGAGGCCAGCAGCATGGTCACGATGCCGCCCAGTGAAGTACCAACAAAGATCGCGTCGGCGATGCCCAACTGGTCGAGCAGTTTGAGAACGTCGGCGACGTAGGTCCGCGGTTCGTAGCGCGAGGGATCGGGATCGGGATCGCTCAACCCGCGACCGCGAAAATCGACCGCGATGACGCGATGCTTGGGCGCGAACGCCGCCGCCACGGGTTCGAAATCGCGCGCGTTGCGGGTCAGGCCCGGCAGGCACAGCAAGGGCGGCCCGTCCAGCGGCCCGTCATAGTCGCGATAATGCAGTTTCAGCCCCTCGGGGCTGTTCCAGTAGCGGTCCTTGTAGGCAGGGCCTTCTCCGGCCATTGACGCTTTCCCCTTCGGCTCGCCCCGTCTATCGCGCAAAGCCATGGCCACGTCACCCGCTTATACGCCCGACCCCAGGATCCTCGAACTGGGCGACGAATTCTATGACGAAGTATCGGCCGCCGAGTTCCCCGAGCAGACGCTGCGCTTCGCCAATCATCGGTGGGCCAGGCGCGTCGGGCTCGGCCATTACGTCCGCGATCACTGGGAAGCGCATTTCGCGCGCTTCGAGCCCCTACCCGACAATCTCGCCAGCCCGCTCGCACTCCGGTATCACGGCCACCAGTTCCGTCACTACAATCCCGATCTGGGCGATGGGCGCGGCTTCCTGTTCGCCCAGCTTCGCGACGAACGTGGACGCCTGCTCGACCTGGGCACCAAGGGGTCGGGTCGGACGCCGTGGAGCCGTCAGGGCGACGGGCGGCTAACGCTCAAGGGCGGCTATCGCGAAGTCCTCGCCACCGAGATGCTCGAGGCGTTGGGCGTGCATACCTCCAAGAGCTTCGCGTTGTTCGAAACGGGCGAGGAATTGTGGCGCTCCGACGAACCCTCGCCGACCCGATCCGCCGTTCTGACCCGCCTGTCGCACGGTCACATCCGCATCGGCACCTTCCAGCGCTACGCCTTCAAGGGCGACACCGATGCCGTCAACGCGCTCGTCGCCTATTGCCTCGAGCATCTCTACGGCGTCGAACCGAGCGGCAGCGCCGCGAAGGACGCCGCGGCGCTGTTCGATCTCGTCGGCCTCGCCACCGCGCGGCTCGCCGCCAGCTATCTCGCCGCGGGTTTCGTCCACGGCGTCCTCAATTCCGACAATATCGCGATCACGGGCGAGAGCTTCGACTATGGTCCGTGGCGCTTCACGCCTTATTGGAACGACGGTTTTACCGCCGCCTATTTCGACGGCGGGGGGCTCTACGCCTTCGGTCGCCAGCCCCAGGCGATTCAGTGGAATCTCGCGCAACTGGGCGGTGTGCTCGGCCTCGTCACGGGACACGAGCATCTCAATCGCGTCCTCGCCGATTGGCCCGACGAATTCGATCGCGCGCTGACCGCGTCCCTTCTCTGGCGCCTCGGCATCGCCCCCGCCGATCAGGACGCGGACACCGCGCTTGCAAGGACCATCGTCGCCGGCCTCGCCACGGAGACGGTCAAGATCGACCGCTTCTTCTTCGACTGGCGTGGCGGTCGCGTGCCCGACGGCGAACGCTATTCCGCGCCCGAGTTCGCGCCACTCGCCGACCTGCTCGAGGGCCGCGACAATGCCGCCGCGCGCGACCATCCCTACTGGTCGGGCGAAGCGCCCTGTTCGATGCATATCGACGAGGTCGAGGCGCGCTGGACCGCCATCGCGGAAAACGACGACTGGCAGCCGTTCGAGACCAAGATCGCCGATATCCGCCGCATGGGCGAGGCGATGCGCGTCGGCATGCCCGCGCCTCCCGCCTTGACCCGCGCGCCCTAGCCTGCGAGCCACCTTGCGCATGTCGATGATCAGCACCAATCCCGCCACCGGCGACACCATCTGGAAGGGCGAGGAAGGCGATGCATCCGCCGCCGTCGCCTCGGCCCGTGCCGCCTTCCCCGAATGGGCGACGACCAGCTTCTCCTATCGCGCGGAGGCGTTGCGCCGCTTCGCCAACGTGGTCCGGGGGAAGGAATCGACGCTCGCCTCGCTGATCGCGGCGGAAACGGGCAAGCCGATGTGGGAGGCCACGACCGAAGTCGGTGCGGTGGTCGGCAAGGTCGACATCTCGATCAACAGCCATTCGGCGCGCACGCCCAATACAAAGGCGGAGGGCGCGATGGGCAGCAAGGTCGCGGTCCGGCACAAGCCGCACGGCGTGCTCGCGGTGCTCGGCCCCTACAATTTTCCCGCACACCTTCCCAACGGCCACATCGTTCCCGCGCTGCTCGCGGGCAATGCAGTCGTCTTCAAACCGTCCGAGAAAACCCCCGCCGTCGGCAAGTTCCTCGTCGACTGCTTCCACGAGGCAGGCATTCCCGAAGACGTGCTCCATTGCGTGCAGGGCGGGGTCGAGGTCGGCAAGACGCTGGCGGGCGAGGACGGGATCGACGGGCTGCTCTTTACCGGCTCCGCGCGCGGCGGTCGTCTGCTCGCGCGCCAATTCGCCGACAAGCCGCACAAGATCCTCGCGATCGAGGCGGGCGGCAACAATCCGCTCGTTGCATGGGACGTCGCCGACCTCCAGGCCGCCGCCGCCATCGTCGTGCAGAGCGCCTTCCTGTCGGCGGGCCAGCGCTGCACCAACGCGCGCCGCCTGATCGTCGAGGACGGGCAGCACGACAAGCTGATGGGCGAGGTGCTCAAGCTCGTCGACCGGATCATCGTCGGCGCTCCCGACGCGGATCCCGGCCCGTTCATGGGTCCGCTCATCGACAACGACGCCGCCGACACGGTGCAGGAGCAGTATCTCGACCTCTTGTCGAAAGGCGGCAAGGCGATCCGACCGCTGGTCCGCGCGGACGAAGACAAGCCGTTCCTGTCCCCCGCCATCGTCGACGTCACCGACAGCTTCCAGCGGCTGGACCAGGAAATCTTCGGCCCCGTCCTCCAACTCGTCCGCGTCCCCGACTTCGACACCGCCATTGCGGAGACGAACAACACCCGCTTCGGCCTTGCCGCCAGCGTGCTGACCAAGGACCCGGCGAAGTACGACAAGTTCTGGGCCAACGCCCGCGCCGGCGTCATCAACTGGAACAAGCCCACCAACGGCGCGCCGTCGAGCGCCCCCTTTGGCGGCATCGGCCTCTCCGGCAACCACCGCCCCAGCGCCTTCTATGCGGCGGACTATTGCGCCTATCCTGTGACCAGCGTCGAAAGCGACCTCTGCCGAGCAACCATCGCGCAGGGCTTGGCCGATCCGGTGATGCTGGAAGACTAATCGCTCAGGGACATGGTGTTTCAGTAGCCCGCCGATATTGAAGCGGAGGGCCGCTCGTATGAAACACTTCAAACTCTTCAATCTCCGGCGCTTTCCCAGAACGATCGAAATACCGCTCGCCGGTCCTATACGTCATGCCAATCCCGCGGTCGGCGATACGAAAATGCACATCGGTGCCGTCAAGTGCGCTCGCGAGGGGTCTGCCTACGTCCAACATATAGCCGCTCTTTGAATACGACACTCCAAACGGAAGAAGTAACGGCTCCTCCTGATGGATCATCAATCCCGAAGGTCCGAGTTCCCAGTCGGGCCCGCCATCAGCCCGATAGCAACCGAATAGGCTGTCCTTGGTTGGCATTGGAATTTCGGGTTTGTCGATCAGTAGAAAGCCGAGCAGGCCTATACCTACCGCAATACCCGAAGCTGCCGAAAGTGTCCCCCACTCCACCGAGTTGATGCCTCAATCCATCAACTGCTGCATCAGATACGTATACCGCAGCGCCAGCAGCTTCGCCTGCTGCTCGGGGTCGTTGCCGCCCGAATGGCCGCCGGTCATGTCCTCGTAATAAAGATAATCCTGACCGTTGCCCGCCATCCGCGCGGCGGCCTTGCGGCCGTGGCTGGGGTGGGTGCGGTCGTCGGCGGTGGAGGTGACGTAAAGCGGCTTGGGGAAATCCTTGCCCGCGACCAGCTTCTGGTAGGGCGAATAGCCCTCGATCCACGCGCGCTGCTCGGGGATGCGCGGGTCGCCGTATTCGCCGATCCACGACGCGCCGCGCCCGATTTCGTGATAGCGCAACATGTCGAACAGCGGGATCGCGACGATCGCGGCGTCGAACAGGTCGGGGCGCTGCGTGAACGCGGTGCCGACGAGCAGGCCGCCCTGGCTGCCGCCCTCGATCCCAAGATGGTCGGGGCTGGTGAGCCCGCGGTCGACCACGTCCTGGGCAATGGCGATGAAATCGTCCCACGTGCGCTGCTTGTTCTCGCGGATCGCGGTCTGATGCCATTCGGGACCGAACTCGCCCCCACCGCGCATGTTGCCGAGCACGTAGGCGCCGCCGCGTTCCAGCCACAGCTTGCCCGTCGAACCCAGATAGTTGGGCAGCCGGCTGACCTGGAAGCCGCCATAGCCCGACAGCAGGGTCGGCGTGGAGCCGTCCATGACCGTGTCCTCGGCGCGCACTACGAAATAAGGGATCCGCGTCCCGTCGGCGCTCGTCGCCTGATGCTGTTCGATCACGTAGCCCGACGCGTCGAACCGCTCGGGGCTCTGCTTCAGCGTCTCGAGAGCGTCGGTCTCGCCGTTGTAGAACCAGGTGGTCGTCGGGTTCAGGAAGTCGGTCGAATAGAGGAGGACCTCGTCGCTCTCCTCGCTGGCCGAACCGATCGACAGGGTCGCATTGTCGGGAAGGCCGACGGGTTTGCTGACCCATTCGCCGTCGACGTAATTATATTTGAAGACCCGCCCGCGGACATTGTCGAGCACGCCCAAGTACATCGAGCCCGCCGACGTGGTGAAGCCCTGCATCGTCTGCCGCTCGCCCGGCGTCCAGACGGTTTCCCAGGCGACGTCGTTGGGGTTCGCCTTGAACGCCTCGAGGTCCGCCGAGACGAGGCTGTCGGTCGGGAAGGTCCGACCGCCCACCGTCCAGGGTTCGCTGAGGCTCATCAGCATCCGTCCATCGACGATGCCCGCGGGAGAGACTTTGGTGGGGATATCGAGTTTCACCCACTCGCCGTCCATCTCCCAATAATATTCGCGCTCGTGGAAGTTCAGCCCGCGCGAGGCCATGCGTCCCTGGATGACATAATCCTTGTCGCGCACGACGTTGGCGCCCGCCGACACGTCGGTCGGTTCGCCGCGGAAGATCTCGACCGCCTCGTCCATCGACTGGCCGCGCTTGAGGACTTTCGACACGAACGGATATTCGCTCTCGGTCATCGTGCCCTCGCCCCAGTCGCGGGTGACGATCAGCGTGTCCTTGTCGATCCACTGCACCCCGCCGAGGCTCTCGGCAAAGAAGAAGCCGTCCTCGACGAATTCGCGTCTTTCGAGGTCGAATTCGCGCAGTTCGTTGGCGTCCTTGCCTCCATCCGACAGGCTGACGAGGCAATAGCGCCGCTCGGGTCCCAGGCAATTCATGCTGCGATAGACCCACTCGCGTCCTTCCTCGGCGGCAAGCCGGTCGATATCGAGCACCACGTCCCACTGGGGATCGTCGGTGCGATAGCTCTCCATAGTCGTGAAGCGCACCAGCCCCTTGGGGTTCGCATCGTCCTGCCAGAAATTCATCAGCCCCTGCGGCCAGATCGACACGCCCGGAACGCGGTCGTCGGCGGTCAGGATGGCGTAGGCGTCGGACCGCAGTTCCTCGAACCGGGGATCGGTAAAGATTTGCTCCTCGGTCCGCACATTCTCGGCGCGCACCCATTCCAGCGCGCGATCCGAGCGCGTTTCCTCGAGCCAGATGTAGGGGTCGTCCTGTTCCATCGTATCCTGTGCCTGCGCGGTGGACGCCATCGCGACGAGCGAGGTGGCGGCCAGAAGGTGACGTGCGATCATGTTTGCTCTCCCCGAACCAATTGCCGGGGATGGTGCCGATCCGGGGCGGATAAGCAAGGGCGCGTTCGACGAACGGCGTGGCGAGGTGCGAGGTCAGCCCCGCATTTCGGGGGCGTAGACCTCGTCCATCGGCGCATCCTTGAAGCGCGTGGTCTTCGCGTCGAAGAGCATCTTCACCCGGCCCGTCGAGCCGTGGCGCTGCTTGGCGACGATGAGTTCGGCGGTGCCGTAGACGCGCGCCATCTCTTCCTGCCACATCGCGAAATCCGGATGACCCTCGTCGGGTTTGCGCATCTCGAGATAATAGTCCGGCCGGAACACGAACCAGACCATGTCCGCATCCTGTTCGATCGACCCCGATTCGCGGAGATCCGAGAGCAGCGGGCGCTTGTCCTCGCGCTGTTCGACCGCACGCGAAAGCTGCGACAGGCCGAGAACGGGAAGGTCCAATTCCTTCGCCAGCTGCTTGAGCCCGCGCGAGATTTCCGAAATTTCCTGCACGCGGTTCTCGTTCGACGCCCGGTTCGATCCGGACAGCAGCTGCAGATAGTCGACCACGACCAGCCCGATCCCCTTCTGGCGTTTCAGTCGCCTCGCCCGAGTCCGGAGCGCCGCGATCGTCAGCGCGGGCGTGTCGTCGATATACAGCGGCAGGTTCGCCAGTTCCGCGGACGCGCGGGCCAGCGACTGGAACTCGTCCTTGGAGATCTTGCCCGACCGCAACGCCTGCGAACTGACCCCCGACTGTTCGGCCAGAACGCGCGAAGCGAGCTGATCGGCGGACATTTCGAGGCTGAAGAACGCCACCGGCGCACCAACGCGTTTCTCCACGTCGATGCCGTCCCGCTCGTCCTGAACCCAGCGCTGTGCGGCGGCGAAGCTGATGTTCATGGCGAGCGACGATTTGCCCATGCCGGGCCTGCCGGCAAGAATGACCAGATCGGACTTGTGAAGACCCGCGACCTTGGCGTTGATGCCCTCGATCCCGGTCGTCAGACCGGAGATGTGCCCGCCGGATTGCAAGGCGACTTCGGCTTGCTTGATGGCGATCTTCGACGCTTCGCCGAAGCTCTTGGCCTTGCCCTCCGCACCGCCTTCCTCGGCGACTCGGTAAAGGGCGCTTTCGGCGGCCTCGACCTGTTGCAACGGCGCGACGTCCTCCGACGTGTCCATCGCGCCTTCGACCATGTCGCGGCCGACGCCGACCAGTGCGCGAAGAAGTGCGAGGTCGTAGATCTGCTTGGCGAAATCGCGCGCGCCGATGACGCTCGCGCCCGAGCCGGTCAGCTTGGCGAGATAGGAAGGCCCCCCGACCTCCTTCATCGCCTCGTCCTGATCGAACAGGGGTTTGAGGGTGACCGGATTGGCGACCAGTCCCTTGTCGTTCTGGCGCAGGATCGCGGCATAGATACGGCCGTGCAGCGGCTCGAAGAAATGTTCTTCGCGCAGCCGCATCTGCACGTCCTCGACCAACCGGTCGTCGATCATCAATGCCCCCAGCAACGCCGCTTCGGCTTCGACGTTGGCGGGCAACGCATTCGGTTCGGCGGAGCCCCCGCTCTCGCTCATCTTGATCACTTCGGCCATGCGGATCGCTCTAGCACAACTTTTCGGCTCGTGCGGACCGCGAAAAAATCTGTGGTGGGCAAGCTGTGGAAAACCGCGCTACGCAAGGCGGCATGAGCATCCTGTCCGACAAGTGGATTCGCGCGGCCTCGCGCGAGCACCAGATGATCGAACCCTTCGTCGAAGCGCAGCGGCGCGAGGGGAATATCAGCTACGGTCTGTCGAGCTTCGGCTACGACGCGCGCGTTGCCGACGAATTCAAGATCTTCACCAACATCGACAGCGCCATCGTCGATCCGAAGGACTTCGCGTCCAACAGCTTCGTCGACAAGCAGACCGACGTCTGCATCATCCCGCCCAACAGCTTCGCGCTCGCCCGCACGGTGGAATATTTCCGCATCCCCGACGACGTGCTGGTCATCTGCCTCGGCAAATCGACCTACGCCCGGTGCGGGATCATCGTGAACGTCACCCCGCTCGAACCCGGCTGGGAAGGGCATGTGACGCTGGAATTCTCCAACACCACCCCGCTGCCCGCCAAGATCTACGCCAACGAAGGCGCCTGCCAGTTCCTGTTCCTGAAAGGCAACGAGCGCCCCGAAGTCACCTACGCCGATCGCGCGGGCAAATATATGGGCCAGCGCGGAGTCACGCTGCCCAAGCTCTAGACGTCAGATTACCGTTCATTCCTTGAGCGCTTCGCAGTCCTTTACCGTCGGAACGAAAAGTCGGTCTGTCATCTCCGATCGACTTTTTAGCCCCTTTGCCAGCGCAAAACCTTCAACAGCACCCTCCCTGTTTCCGAAAGCGGCGTCGATATGAGCTTGCAAAAAGACACGTTCGAAGTCCGTAGTTGGCTCCAGTCGATGCATCCTCTCTCTTAGTTCTTCAGCCATCGCCTGCGGATCATCGAAAAACAGACATTGAACGAACGCCAGATAAGCGACGCGGTCTTTTGGGTGTTCCAATGGAAACTCGAAAAGGAACACGTCGCGGGCCTCTGCGAACCGCCTCAGCGCATATAAGCCCATCCCCGTTGAATTGCGGATTTTAGACCGGATCGTCACGCCTTCTTGCGTCGTCCGCCGCCGTCCTTCTTACGGCTTCGCGAACCGGTGCGCCGGTCGTCCCGCCGCTTCTTGCGCGGGCCGTCGTTGCTGTCGCCGCCGTAGCTGCCTTCGGGCAGTTCGAAGCGCAGCGCGCCCGAAACCGGATCGGCCTCGACCAGCTTCAGATCGAGCTTCTGCCCGCCGACGAACTCGTCGCCGCTCTTGTCGCCGATCAGCGCCTGGCGCTTCTCGTCGTAGCGGAAATATTCGCGGCCCAGCGACTTGGCGAGCACCAGTCCGTCGCCGCCCAAGTCCTCCACCGTGGCGAAGAAGCCGAAGGGCTGCACCCCGGTGATCCGCGCCTTGACGATCTGTCCCACGCGGTCCGCGAGATAGGCGGCCACGTAGCGATCGACCGTGTCGCGCTCGGCCTCCATCGACCGCCGTTCGAGGCCGGAGATGATCTCCCCGACCCGCGCGAACTCGGCGGGATCGTTCTTGGCGGTGCCGCCCGGGCCGAGATTGTACGCCTCGACCAGCGTGCGATGCACGACGAGGTCGGCGTAGCGGCGGATGGGCGAAGTGAAGTGAGCATAGCTTCCCAGTGCCAGCCCGAAATGTCCCAGCGGCTCGACGCCATAGCGCGCCTGCATCTGGCTGCGCAGGATCTGGATCGTGATCTCGTGGATATTGTCGTGATCGGGACCGAGCTTCGAGAGGATCGCATTGAAGGTCTTGGGGCGGACGACCTGACCCAGCGCGAAGGAAATGTCGAACGTATCGAGATAATCCTTGAGCCCGGTCAGCTTCTCGCGGTCGGGCGTCTCGTGGATGCGGTACATGACAGGCCGCTTCTTCTTCTCGATCGCCTTGGCCGCCGCAACGTTGGCAAGGATCATGAAATCCTCGACCAGCCGGTGGGCATCCAGCCGCTCGCGCGCGGCGACCGACGTGATCCGGCCCTTCTCGTCCAGTTGGACGCGCCGTTCGGGGAGGTCGAGTTCCAGCGGCTCGCGGCTGTCGCGCGCCTGCTTGAGCACGGTCCAGCATTGCCAGAGCGGCTTCAGCGCCTCGTCGAGGATTTCATTTTCGACATCCACGTCCTCGCCGTCGATCGCGGCCTGTGCGTCCTCGTAGGCGATGTTTGCCGCGATGCGCACGCGTGCGCGGCTGAACCGCTGCGACTTGATGTTGCCACCCGAATCGACGGTGATGTGCGCGACCATCGCCGCGCGATCCTCGCCTTCCTTCAGCGAGCAGATGCCCGCCGACAGTTCCTCGGGAAGCATCGGCACGACGCGGTCGGGGAAGTAGGTCGAATTGCCGCGCTTCAGCGCCTCGCGGTCGAGTTCGCTGCCGGGGCGCACGTAGAAGCTGACGTCGGCGATCGCGACGACCACCTTGTAGCCGCCCGGATTGTCCTCGCTGTCGTCCGGCGTGGCCCAGATCGCGTCATCGTGATCGCGCGCATCCTCGGGGTCGATCGCGACAATCGGCAGATGCGTGAGATCCTCGCGTTCGCCGAGGTCCTGTTTGGCGACCTTCTCGGCCTCCTTGAGCACCTCGTCGGGAAAGGTGTTGCGGATGCCGTATTTGTGAATCGCGATCAGCGAGAAGGCCTTGGGAGCGAACGGATCGCCCAGCACGGCATCGACCTTCGCCTTCTTGGCGCGGCCCTTGCCGAACGGTTCGGCCAGCACGAGGTCACCGACCTCCGCTTCGCCGAGATCGCTCAGTTCGAAAACGTCGCGGGTCTTCTTGTCGATCGGGGCGAGGAAATGGCGCGAACCTTCCTTGCGCACCACGCCCATCAGCATTTCCGCCGAGCGGGCGAGTTTCTTCATGACGTGCGCGACCTGGCCCTGCCCGCGTTCTTCGGTGCGGGCGAGCACACGGTCGTTGACGTTGAGGCCCGTGCGATTGCCGCGCTCGATGACCCGCAGTTTGGGCGGCTTGCCCTCGGCCTGCCATTGTTCGGGTTCGGCAAGCACCTGCCCGTCGTCGGTCGAGACGACGCGCAGCACGGTCACCCGCGGCACGCCGCCCATCTTGTGAAAGGCGCGGCCGGGCGAATGGTCGATCAGGCCCTCGTCGGCCATGTCCTTGAGAAGTTTCTTCAGCGCGACCTTGTCGGGACCGCGCAGTTTGAATTCCTTGGCGATCTCGCGCTTGCCGACGGCGGTGTCGGCGCTCTCGATGAAATCCAGGATCTGTTGTTGTGTCGGAAGCCCCTGCGGCGTCTTGCGGCGGGGCGCTTTGCGTTTTGTCTTTGTATTCATTCGCCCCTTAGGTGGGGTGCCGTTCGTCACAAAGCAAATCCTACTCTTCTTGGCTTTCCTCGACGGGCGCGAAATCGCCGCCCGGCACCGCCGAAACGACGGGGCTGTAGAAATGGTCGGCGCTGGCCGCGGCCACCCCGAACATCCAGTCGTCGACCCGGATACCCTCCAGCACCAGCTCGCACCGCCCCTCGGCATTGCAGTTGGCCGCGTCCGCACGGGCATGTTCCTCGCCCCAGTTGCTGGCGTCGGTCCGCCGCCATACGACCTTGTAATGGTCCGCACTGGGCACGGCGTCCCACATCAATGTCGTATCGGTCTGCACCGCGCCTGCGGCTTCCACCCCCATGGGCGGCGGCGGGGCCAGCGACAGCGCGGCCATCGCAGCGGTGTTGAGCCGCGTCGCCTTGGCCATGTAACCGAAATCCAGTTCCGCGATCACATCGCCGTAGAACGTGCCGTCTTCGGTCCGCAGGTCCTGATGCTGGTGGTCGTAATCCTCGACCGGCACCGTCACGCGCACCGCGGGGTAGCCGGCTTCGAGGAAGCGGATATGATCGCCCCCCCGGCCCCAGCGATCGGTGCGCCACACCTGACGCACGTCGAGGCCGACATCGACGCGGTCCGCCAGATCGTCGAGCCAGCGGGAAAGGTTGCGGCTCGGCGCATCGTTCTCGCCGCCCAGCCGGTGCATCGCCGCGCGCATCGCCTCGTCGTTGCCCTGCCGCCGCGGCCCTTCGGAAAAGACCCGGATGACGTCGGGCTCGCAATATCCGTCCGACCCGCAATTGGCGCCGATCATGTCTTTGTTGAAATTGGCGACGACGTTCCAGCCCTGCGCCCCCGCGTAATCGGCGAGGATGCGCGCCCCGACCAGCCCCTGCTCCTCGCCCGTCAGCGCCGCGATGATGATCGTGCCCGGAAACTCCTGGTCCGCGAGCAGCCGCGCCGCCTCCAGTCCGCCCGCGACCCCGCTGGCGCTGTCGTTGGCGCCCGGCGCATCGGCGGTCGAATTCATCACGTCGCTGACCCGGCTGTCGAGATGCGCGGTGTAGATCACGACATCGTTGGGCCGCGTGGTTCCGCGCTTGATCCCGACCGCGTTGCAGACGCGCGTGGGTTCGGGAATGCGCGGCGGTACGGTGACCGTCTCGCAGACCCGTACCGGCTCCAGCCCGATCCGCTCCATCTCGGCCAATACCCAGTCGACCGCCGCGCCGACGCCGCGATCGGGATCGTCCTGGCTCGACAGCGTATGCCGCGTACCGAACCCGACCATCCCGTCGATATCGGCACGCAGCCGCGCCTCGCTGACGTCCTGCGACAGCCCCGCGAGCATCGCGCCGTTGGCGACGTGATGGTCCTCGTTGCCTTCATGATGATGCTCCTGCGCGACGGCGGGAGTGGCGAGGATGGCGGCGCCAACGATGAACGGTGCAACGGCGATGGGACGCAAGGCGTTTCTCCTGATGAGCCACGGACGGCCCGCCTTCCCAAGCCCGGGCGGCTCGGTTAGGCAGCGGCCAGAATTTTCAGGAGCACACCATGCGCAGCATCGATCATTTTATCAACGGCCAGTCGGTTTCGTCGGGCACCCGCAAGCATCCCGTCTGGAATCCCAGCGAAGGAAAGCAGCAGGCCGAAGTCGGTCTGGGCGATGCCGATCTGCTTGCGCAGGCCGTCGATGCCGCCAAGGCCGCCCAGCCCGAATGGGCCGCGATGAATCCGCAGAAGCGGGCGCGGGTCTTCTATCAATACAAGGAACTGGTCGAGGCCGAGATGGACAGCCTCGCCGAGCTGCTGGCGTCCGAACATGGCAAGGTCGTCGCCGACGCGCGCGGCGACGTGCAGCGCGGGCTCGACGTCATCGAATTCTGCTGCGGCATCCCGCATCTGATGAAGGGCGACTACAGCCCCGGCGCGGGCCCCGGCATCGACGTCTATTCGATGCGCCAGCCGATCGGCATCGGCGCGGGCATCACCCCGTTCAACTTTCCCGCGATGATCCCGATGTGGATGTTCGGCCCCGCCATCGCCGCGGGCAACGCCTTCATCCTGAAACCCTCCGAACGCGACCCGAGTGTTCCCGTCCGCCTCGCCGAACTGATGGTCGAAGCGGGCCTTCCCCACGGTATTCTCAACGTCGTCAACGGCGACAAGGAGATGGTCGATGCCATTCTCCACAACCCCGACATCGCGGGCGTCAGCTTCGTCGGTTCGTCGGCCATCGCCGAATATATCTATTCGACCGGCACCAAGAACGGAAAGCGCGTCCAGGCGTTCGGCGGGGCGAAAAACCACGGCGTCGTGATGCCCGACGCCGATCTCGACCAGGTCGTCAACGATCTGACCGGCGCGGCCTTCGGCTCGGCGGGCGAACGCTGCATGGCGCTGCCCGTCGTCGTTCCCGTAGGCGAGGACACGGCGGAACGGCTGCGCGACAAGCTGATCCCGGCGATCAAGGGGCTGCGCGTCGGCGTCTCGACCGACGACGAGGCGCATTACGGCCCCGTGGTCACCAAGGAACATCGCGCCAAGGTCGAGGAATGGATCGGCAAGTGCGAGGACGAAGGCGGCGAACTCGTCATCGACGGGCGCGGGCTGGAACTGCAGGGCACCGACGGCTGGTTCGTCGGCCCGACCCTCTTCGATCACGTCAAACCCGACATGGAAAGCTATAAGGAAGAGATTTTCGGCCCCGTGCTCCAGATCGTCCGCGCCGCCGACTTCGAGGAGGCCGTGCGCCTACCGAGCGATCATCAGTACGGCAACGGTGTCGCCATCTTCACTCGCAACGGCCACGCAGCACGCGAATTCGCCAGCCGCGTGAAAGTCGGAATGGTCGGCGTGAACGTGCCGATCCCGGTGCCCGTCAGCTATCACACGTTCGGCGGCTGGAAGCGGTCGGGCTTCGGCGACGTCGGCCAGCACGGTACCGAGGGCGTGCAGTTCTGGACCAAGCGCAAGACCGTGACCCAGCGCTGGCCCGACGGGACCGCCGACGGCGACAACAAGGATGCCTTCGTCATCCCCACGATGGGCTGACGCCGGTGTGGCTTCTCGTCGCGCCGGTGGGGTGGAGACAAAACGTAAAACTGCCGTCGTTCGAAACCCGTGTGATCCGTGCGCAAGACTAAGGGCGAAAGTCCCTACGAAGCGCGATATGGCTTCTCGCGCGCCGTCCGCGTCGGCGACCGGATCATCGTCGCGGGCACCGGGCCCGTGGCGGAGGGCGGCGGGACCGAGCCGGGCGATGCCGCCGCGCAGGCGCGCCGCTGTTTCGCCATCGCGCGAGCCGCACTGGAGGACCTCGGCGGCAGCCTGACCGGCACCATTCGCACCCGGATGTACATCACGGACCCCGCGGACGCCGACGCGATCGGTGCGGTCCATGCCGAAATTTTCGCGGAAATCCGCCCCGCAGCGACCATGATTGTGATAAATTCACTTCTCGACCCCGAATGGCGGGTCGAAATCGAACTTGAAGCGTTCGTGGCGCCATGAAACTTATCTCACTGACCGCGCCGGCCCTGCTGGCCCTCGCCGCCTGCTCCGCCGAACCCGCCGAAGCTCCCGCTCCCACTCCCGAGGAAACAACCGCCGAGCCCGAGCTCGAACCGATCCCGGAGGCTGCCCCCGACGCACCGCTCGCGCCCGACGGCACTATGCCGCTCGCGATGCGCGCGACCTTCGCCGAAGCCGACGTGGAAGATCCCGAACCCACCGCCGCCGATTGCGACACGAGCCTCGATACGGTCATCACGATCGTGGAGAATGGTTACGTGGTCGCGGGCACCAACGCCGTCATCCGCGAGGTCGAAAGCCAGGGCCGCAACACCGTTTTCGCCATTTTCGATACCGAGAGCGACCCCATCGTCACCACCCGCGAGGGGTTCGTGGACAGCGACGGCGGACGCACCCTGCGGCGCAGCATCATCGGCGGAGAGAATGCGGGGAACACGCGCTATCGTCGCTGCCCTGATGCCTAGAGCGCTGTTCGCGCTCCTCCCGATGCTGATGGTCGCGGCGTGCGGCCCGGACGACGGCGAGACCGTCGCCGGGCCCGACGCCGAGTCGCCCCTTCCCGATCCCTCGATCGCCGGCGAGATCGACGCCGCGCCGGCCCTGAAGGAAGCGCGCTACGGCGTGACGGCTGCCGATTGCAACGCCGACAATCGCTACATGAACGAGGTGGTGGAAATCTCGGGCGATGAACTCGTGTACCAGGGCGTGGCGCGTCCCCTTGCCCGATACGGAGAAGACGGCACGTACTTTTTTCGCGCCGAGGGGGACGATGCCGACAGCGAGGAGCGGGTGCGGATCGAGAACGACCGGCTGATCCGCTTCTCCGACGATCCCGCGCTTCGCACCGTCTACGCCCGCTGCCGCTGACCCGCCCGGATCGGACCGGACCGGAGCGACCTGCGCAACAGGGCCAGAGCGCCCCCTTCCCTAATGCGGGCCATCGGGCTAGTCCCCGCGCCCATGACGCAATTCGACCTCAACGACGACCAGCGCCAGATCCAGGAGATGGCGCAGAAGTTCACCGCCGATGAAATCTCCCCCCACGCAGGCAAGTGGGACGAGGAGCACATCTTCCCCAAGGACACGATCCGCGCCGCCGCCGAACTGGGCTTCGGCGCGATCTACGTTTCGGAAGAAGCGGGCGGTATCGGCCTCGGACGGCTCGAGGCCGCGCTGATCATGGAAGCGATGGCCTATGGCTGTCCGTCGACCAGCGCCTTCATCTCGATCCATAACATGTGCGCCTGGATGATCGACCGCTTCGGCGACGCGGCGCTCAAGGAGAAATATCTCCCCGATCTCATCCCGATGGAGCGCATGGCGAGCTATTGCCTCACCGAACCCTCCTCGGGCTCCGATGCCAGCGCGCTGAAGACCAAGGCGGTGCTCGATGGCGACCATTATGTCGTTTCCGGCTCCAAGGCCTTCATTTCGGGCGGCGGCGAGAACGAGGTCTATGTTGTGATGACCCGTACCGGCGAGGAAGGCCCCAAGGGCATCACCGCGCTGGTCGTCGAGAAGGACATGGAGGGCGTCAGTTTCGGCGCACAGGAGAAGAAACTGGGCTGGCACTCGCAGCCTACGTGTCAGGTCAATTTCGACAGCGTTCGCGTTCCCGTGTCCAACCGACTGGGCGCGGAGGGCGAAGGTTTCCGGATTGCGATGATGGGGCTCGACGGAGGGCGCCTCAATATCGGCGCCTGCTCGTTGGGCGGGGCGCAGCGCTGCCTCGACGAAGCGGTTTCCTACACTAGGGAACGGCACCAGTTCGGCAAGGCGATCGCCGATTTCCAGAACACGCAATTCACGCTCGCCGACATGGAGACCGAACTGCAGGCCGCCCGCCAATTGCTCTATGCCGCTGCAGTCAAGGTGACCGACAATGCGCCCGACAAGACGCGCTTCGCCGCGATGGCCAAACGGCTCGCCACCGACACGGGATCGAGCGTGGTCGATCGCGCGCTGCAATTGCACGGTGGTTATGGCTATCTGTCAGACTATCCGATCGAACGTTTCTGGCGCGATCTTCGCGTCCATTCCATCCTCGAGGGAACCAACCAGATCATGCGACTGATCGTCAGCCGCGACATGTTGAGGCAGTAGAGATGACCGACCAGATCATCGCGCGCCGCGAGGGCCGCCTCGGCATCCTGTCGCTCAACCGTCCCGAAGCCATCCACGCGCTGACCCAGGAGATGTGCGAAGCGATGAGCGCCGCGCTCATCGACTGGCAATCGGACAACGACATCGACGCGGTCATGATCGATCATGCCACCGGCCGCGGCTTCTGCGCGGGCGGGGACGTCGTCGCGCTCTACCGCTCCGGCAAGTCGGACGGGAAGGAAGCGGCCGCCTTCTTTCATGCCGAATATCGGTTGAACCATCTCCTCTTCACCTACGACAAGCCCGTCGTCGCGATCATGGATGGCATCACGATGGGCGGCGGCGTGGGGATCAGCCTGCCCTGCACCTATCGCGTGGCGACCGAAAACACGCGCCTAGCCATGCCCGAAACCGGCATCGGCCTGTTTCCCGACGTAGGCGGCGGGCATTATCTGTCGCGCCTTCCCGGCAACGTCGGCGAGTTCATGGCGCTGACCGGGGCGCGGTTGGACGGCGCAGAATGTCACTACCTGGGTCTCGCGACCCACTATGTCGCGAGTGCCGATCTGGAAGATCTGAAGGAACGCTTCGCCGCCGCGCCCGCGCGGATGCAGGGCGCGCTCGGCAACGCGTCCTCGACGCCGCCCGACGCGCGCATCGCGGACAATATGAGCCTTATCGCCAAGCACTTCAGCCATGATAGTGTCGAGGCGATCTGCGAGAGCCTCGAGAATGGCGAGACCGACTGGGCCAGCGCCGAGCGCGACACGATCGGCACCAAGTCGCCGTTGAGCCTCAAGGTGTCGCTCCGCCTCGTTCGCGAGGGCGCCACCCGCGACGACTTCGCGGAGGAAATGGTCAGCGAATATGCGCTCGCGAGCCGCGTCGTGCGCACCCACGATTTCATCGAGGGAGTTCGCGCGCTGCTGGTCGACAAGGACAACGAGCCCAAGTTCGATCCGCCCACGCCCGCCGATGTCGATGACGCGACGGTCGATGCCTTGTTCGAACCGCTTCCCGAAAAAGAACGATGGACGCCGCACCCGGAGGCCCAGCAATGAGCGACTACGAAACGATCCTCGTCGAACAGCGTGACGCGGTCACCCTCGTCACCCTCAATCGCCCCAAGGCGCTGAACGCGCTCAACAGCCAGGTGCTGTCCGAGCTTCAGCAGGCCTTTGCCGCCTATGACGCCGATGACAGCCAGCGCTGCCTGGTCCTCGCCGGAAGCGAGAAAGCCTTCGCGGCGGGCGCCGACATCAAGGAAATGCAGGACCAGTCGTTCGCCGACATGTACCGGAGCGACTTCTTCAAGGGTTGGGAGCAGGTCACCCGCACCCGCAAGCCGTGGATCGCCGCGGTCGCGGGCTTCGCCTTGGGCGGCGGGTGCGAGGTCGCTATGATGGCGGACTTCATCATAGCCGCCGACACGGCCAAGTTCGGCCAGCCCGAGATCAAGCTGGGCGTCACCCCCGGCATGGGCGGCAGCCAGCGCCTCACCCATGCCATCGGCAAGGCGAAGGCGATGCACATGTGCCTGACGGGCGAGATGATGGGTGCCGAGGACGCGGAACGCGCGGGACTTGTCGCCAAGGTCGTCCCCGCCGACGATTTGCTCGACGAAGCGATGAAGACCGCCGCCACCATCGCCGGCATGGCCCCCCTCGCCGCGATGGCGAACAAGGAAATGGTCAACGCCGCCTACGAGATGACGCTGGCCGAAGGCATCAACTTCGAACGCCGCCTCTTCCACGGCCTGTTCGGCACCGAAGACCAGAGTGAAGGCATGAAGGCCTTCGTCGAGAAGCGTCCAGGGAATTGGAAGAACAAGTAGGAGCAAGCGTCATGGCAAAAGTCGCCTTCATTGGCCTCGGCAATATGGGCGGCGGGATGGCCGCCAATCTCGTCAAGGCGGGACATGAGGTCGTCGCGTTCGACCTTTCCGAAGACGCGCTTTCGAAGGCGCGCGACAATGGCTGCACGCCTGTCGATGACGCGGTCGCGGCAGTGACCGGCGCCGAGGCGATCGTCACCATGCTTCCTGCGGGCACACATGTCGCATCGGTCTACGCCGACAGCGTCATCCCCAACGCCGACAAGCACGCCATCCTGATCGACTGCTCGACCATCGACGTCGCCACTGCACGGAAGGTCGCGGAGCAGGCTGCCGATGCCGGGCTCGCCATGGTGGACGCCCCCGTCTCGGGCGGAATCGCCGCGGCGGATGCGGGGACGCTCACCTTCATGGTCGGCGGGACCGAAGAGGCCTTCGGCAAGGCGCAACCGATCCTCGACAAGATGGGCAAGGCCGTCATCCATGCGGGCGACGCGGGCGCGGGGCAGGCCGCCAAGATCTGCAACAACATGCTGCTGGGCGCGACGATGGCCGCGACCGCGGAGACCTTCGCGCTCGCCGAGAAGCTCGGGCTCGACCTTCAGACCTTCTACGACATTTCCAGCCAGGCTTCGGGCCAGAGCTGGTCGATGACGAGCTATTGCCCCGTTCCCGGTGTCGGCCCCGAAACCCCCGCCGACCGTGATTATCAGGGCGGGTTCGCCTCGGCGCTGATGCTCAAGGATCTCAAGCTCGCGATGGAAGCCGCGCAGAAGAACGGCGCCTACACCCCGATGGGCGGCGAGGCGATGGACCTCTACCAGCGCTTCGTCGATCTGGGCGGCGAGGCGCAGGACTTTTCCGGAATCATCCGGATGATCGACGACAGCTGGGACGGCGACAAGCAGGGTTGATCGCGGGACGCACGCGCCCCACATCGACCGCATGCTGATCCAAACCGAAAAAACGCCCAATCCCTCCACCCGCAAGTTCCTTCCGGGACGTACCGTGATGGAAAGCGGCGGCCGCGATTTTCCGACGCCCGAAAGCGCCGAGATCAGCCCGCTCGCCGAAGCGATCTTCGCGACCGGGATGGTCGACGGCGTCTATTTCGGGCGCGATTTCGTATCGGTCAGTGCCGCGCCGACGGTCGAGTGGACCGTGCTGGAGCCCGAAGTCCTCCAGATCCTGATGGACCATTTCCTTACCGAGACGCCGCTGTTCAAGCCCGGCAGCGCGTCCGACATCCACGTCGCGCCGCCGGAGGAGTTCGCGGTCGAGGACGATCCCGCCGATGCCGACATCATCGAGCAGATCAAGGAATTGATCGACACCCGCGTCCGCCCCGCCGTCGCGCAGGACGGAGGCGACATCGTCTATCGCGGTTACAAGAACGGGAACGTCTATCTGGCTCTGCAGGGAGCGTGCGCGGGCTGTCCGTCGTCGACCATCACGCTGAAGAACGGCATCGAGGGACTGATCAAGCATTATGTCCCTGAGGTGACGAGCGTCGAGGCGATCTAGGGCGCGCCGCGCCGGATGCGACCCCGCTCGGGCTTGCCATTCGGATCAAAGCATGTCGTCCTGTCGACTCGGAACAGGAGAGTGACGTGATCCTCGCGATCGAGACCTCGACGGGAATGTGCAGCACCGCGCTGATCGAGGGCGGCGAGGTGCTCGACGCGCGCGAGGAACGGATCGGTCGGGGCCATGCCGAACGGCTCGTCCCGATGATCGACGAACTGCTCGGGAGCCGTGTTCCGACGCACATTCTCGTTTCCGCAGGCCCGGGCAGCTTTACCGGGATCCGCGTGGGGATTGCCGCCGCGCAGGGTCTCTCGATCGGGTGGCAGGTACCGGTCACCAGTTTCTCCTCGCTCGCCCTCCTCGCCGCCGCAGCGCGATCGGACCACGGCGACGCGGCGGACGTGACCGCGGTGATGCAGGGCGGGCACGGCGAATTGTTCGTCCAGGGCTATGGCGGTGATCCGCTGACTCCCGTCGATGCTCCGCAAAGTCTCGTCCCGAATGCCGCGGCGACCACGCACGATCGCGATTTGCTCGCGGGACCGGCAGCCGAGGCGCTGGCCGAAGCGGGGGCGAGCGGCAGCGTGATGACGCTTGATCCGCTCGCGCGATACGCCGCGCTGCTACCGCCCGCGCTGACGTCACTTGCGCCGATGCCGCTCTACGTGCGGGCGCCCGATGCCAAGCCGAAAGCCGCCTGATGGCCAGTCAGCCGCGGCCCCGCGAACTTCTGCTTCAGCGAGGCTGCTTCGACGATCTCGACCAGGTCATGCCCATCATGGAGGCGGCGTTCGATCCCTGTTTCGGCGAAGCCTGGTCGCGCTCGCAGTGCGGCGGGATCCTCCCGATGCGGGGTGTAGAGATGTGGCTCGCCCGCACCGCTGGCGGCACGGCGCTGGGGTTTGCCCTGTGGCGCACGATAGCGGGCGACAGCGAACTGCTGCTACTCGGCGTCGACCCGACCGCGCAAGGACATGGGATCGGCAGCGCTTTACTCGCGCAGTTCTTGGTTCAGGCAAAGCAGGAGGGTGCGCGGCGCCTTCACCTTGAAGTCCGCGACGGTAATGCCGCGGTCGGCCTGTATGAAAAGGCCGGCTTTCATCTAGCCGGTCGTCGCTGCGACTATTATCGCGGTTGCGACAACGAACGACACGATGCGCTGACCTATTCGCTTTACATCGAATAGCCGCTCATTTACCCGCTCGCTCCAGTATTGACGTCCCGGGCGACAATAGTCGTCGCGTCGAAGACGTTCCCCTAGCTCGGAAAGACCAATCATCATGGAAGACGAAGACCTTCGCGACGATACCCTCATCGCGCTGACTGCCGATATCGTATCGGCGCACCTGTCGAACAACCTCGTCGCGGTCGGGGATGTCCCGACGCTGATCGAGAATGTCCACGGCGCACTCAACAAGCTGCACGGCACTGCCGAAAAGCCTGCAGAAGACCTGAAGCCCGCCGTGTCGATCCGTTCGTCGGTGAAGCCCGACTATATCGTCTGCCTCGAGGACGGGAAGAAGTTGAAGATGCTCAAGCGTCACCTGATGACGCATTACGACATGACCCCCGACGATTATCGTCGCAAGTGGGACCTGCCCTCGGACTATCCGATGGTCGCCCCCAATTATGCCGAACAGCGTCGTCAGCTCGCCAAGAAGATCGGGCTCGGTACGAAGGCCAAACGCGGCAAGCGCAAGTAGGATCGCACGGCACTCGTTCGAAGGGGCGGTTCGCACAATGCGGGCCGCCCCTTTTCTTGTGCGTCCCCAGTCGCTACCTCGCATTCCATGTCCCGCAAGATCGACATCGAAGCCATCTGCGCCGAAAAGGGTCTGCGCATCACCGAACAGCGTCGCATCATCGCGAAGGTGTTGGGCGAGAGCGACGACCATCCCGACGTCGAGATGCTCCACGAGCGCGCCTCGGCGGTCGACAGCAATATCTCGATCGCGACCGTCTATCGGACCGTGCGCCTCTTCGAGGAGGCGGGCATCCTCGAACGCCATGAATTCGGCGACGGCCGGTCGCGCTACGAGGCCGCCAGCGACGCGCATCACGATCATCTGATCGACGTGGAAAGCGGCGATGTCGTCGAATTCGTCGATGACGAACTGGAAGAATTGCAGAAGCGAATCGCGGAGAAGCTCGGCTACCGCCTCGTCGATCATCGCATGGAGCTTTATGGCGTCGCCATCGATCGCGACAAGGACCGCTGACCGCGCGCTGATCGGCGTTCGCGTTACTCTCCTTGTGCTGGCGCTCCTCCTGATCGCGCCGCTTCACATCCTCTTTCGTGCCGTGACCGGACGCGGCGGTGTCGCGCGCTTCTTCCTGCGCGTCGTGGGATGGATTCTCAGGCTGCGCGTGACCCGGATCGGCGCCCATCCCGGCCATCGCACGCTGATCCTCGCCAATCACGTCAGCTGGCTCGACATCGTCGTCATGGGCGGGTTCATGGGATGCGCGTTCGTGTCCAAGGCCGAAGTGCAGGACCATTGGCTCATCAAGTGGCTCGCCGACCAGCGCGAGACGCTCTACGTCGACCGACAGGCGCGGCGCGACGTCGATGCCCAGATCGCTGCCGTTCGCCGTCGCTTCGATCACTATCTCCCGCTGTGCCTCTTTCCCGAAGGCACCACCAACGATGGCACCTGCCTCAAACCCTTCCGCTCGCCGCTGCTGAAGGCGGTCACTCCCGCCCCGGAGGGCGCCAAACTGGTTCCCGTCGCACTCGGCTACGAGGACGCCGAGACCATCGCCTGGTTCGACGGCGAGCCGGGCAGCGACAATGCGCGAAAGATCCTGATCCGCCGCCGTCCGCTGCGCGTGGTCGTGCATATCCTTGCCGAAATCCCGCTGACGGGCGATCGCAAGTCGATGGCACGGCAGGCGCAGGATGCGATCGCAGGAGCGCTCGGCTTGGACGAAGCGACCGCTTCGCCTAAGGGAGCCGCATGACCACCCCAAAGACTTTCCGAATCAAGAGCTTCGGCTGCCAGATGAACGTCTACGACGGCGAGCGCATGAGCGAACTGCTCGGCGACACCGGCATGCGCGCCGCGGCGGAGGGGGAAGATGCCGATCTCGTCGTCCTCAACACCTGTCACATCCGGGAAAAGGCGGCGGAGAAGGCCTATTCGGACGTCGGTCGTCTCGCTAAGGGCGAGAAGAAACCGATGGTCGCGCTGGCCGGATGCGTGGCGCAGGCGGAGGGCGGCGAAGCGCAGCGTCGATCCGAACATATCGACATCGTGGTCGGTCCGCAGGCCTATCACCGGCTTCCCGACCTGGTCGCGGGCGCGGCGCGGGGCGAACGTCCCGTCGACACCGACATGCCCGCGATCAGCAAGTTCGACGCCATGCCCAAGCGCCGTCGCAGCGGACCGAGCGCCTTCCTGACGGTCGCCGAAGGGTGCGACAAATTCTGTACCTACTGTGTCGTGCCCTACACCCGCGGCGCGGAGATCAGCCGCCCCTGGGCCGACATCGTGGACGAGGCGCTCGCGCTGGTCGATGGCGGCGCGAAGGAGATCACGCTCCTCGGGCAGAACGTCAGCGCCTGGTCGGGCGAGGACGACAAGGGCGGTGCGGGGGGTCTCGAACTGCTGATCCGCCGCCTCGCAAAGATCGATGGTCTCGAACGCATCCGCTACACCACCTCGCACCCCGCCGATATGGACGAGGGCCTGATCGCGGCGCACGGCGAAGAACCCAAGTTGATGCCCTATCTCCACCTGCCCGTGCAGGCGGGCAGCGACCGGATCCTGAAGGCCATGAACCGGCACCACACCGTCGAGAGCTATCTGAAGCTCGTCGAACGCTTTCGCGCCGCCCGCCCCGACCTCGCAATTTCGGGCGACTTCATCGTCGGCTTTCCCGGCGAGACCGACGCGGAGTTCGAGGAAACGCTGCAGGTCGTGCGCGATGCCCGCTACGCCAGTGCCTACAGCTTCAAATATTCGCCCCGCCCCGGCACGCCGGCCGCGGAGATGGATGGACAGGTCGCGGCAGCCGTCATGGACGAACGGCTACAGCGGCTGCAGGCGCTTCTTTCCGAGCAGAGCCTCGCCTTCAACCGCTCGAAGATCGGCACCACGATGGATATTCTCATCGAACGTCCGGGCAAGCGTCCGGGACAGATGATCGGCAAGTCGCCGTGGCTGCAGTCGGTCTTCACCGAGACGAGCGCGCGGGTCGGCGACGTCATAACAGTGGACATCGCCGACGCTTTGCCCAACAGTCTGCATGGAATCGCCACGCCCAAGGAGGCCGCCGCTTAATGGCAAAACGCGACGCTGTCGCCCCACTTCGCCCGGGTGCCCCCCAGGACCGAGCCCGGCTCGAACTGGAATTCGACCAGCCCTTCCTGCTCGGCCCGCTGTTCGGCGAATATGATCGACATCTTGTCATCATCGAGGACCGTCTCGGCGTGAACATCGCCGCGCGCGGCAACAAAGTCATGATCGAGGGCGAGGCCGATGCGGCCGCGCGCGCGCGCGAGGTGCTGCTCGGCCTCTACGAACGGCTCGACCAGGGGCAGGACGTCGATGCCGAAGCGGTCGAGGCCGTCATCGGCATGGCCAACCAGCCGCAACTGGCGGGCATCGTCCACAACGAGGTCAAGGATCCGCCCCGCGTCCTCATCCGCACGCGCAAGAAAACGATCGCGCCGCGTAGCGCGATGCAGACCGAATATATGCACGCGCTGGCCAAGTCGGACATGATCTTCGCGCTCGGTCCGGCGGGTACTGGCAAGACCTATCTGGCGGTCGCGCAGGCGGTCAGCATGCTGATCACCGGAACGGTCGAACGGCTCATCCTGTCGCGCCCCGCCGTCGAGGCGGGTGAACGCCTGGGCTTCCTTCCCGGCGACATGAAGGAGAAGGTCGACCCCTATCTCCGTCCTCTGTACGACGCTCTCTACGACATGCTTCCCGCCGAACAGGTCGAGCGGCGGATCGCCTCGGGTGAGATCGAGATCGCACCGATCGCCTTCATGCGCGGGCGGACGCTCAACGACGCCTTCATCATTCTCGACGAGGGACAGAACACCACCCCGGCGCAGATGAAGATGTTCCTCACGCGCTTCGGCATGCGTGCGCGGATGGTGATCTGTGGCGATCCTATGCAGGTCGACCTTCCCGACGCGGGCGGCTCCGGCCTCGCCGACGCGGTGAACAAGCTGGAAGGCGTCGAGGGAATCGCCACGGTCCGCTTCACCGCCGCCGACGTCGTGCGCCACCCGCTCGTCGGGCGCATCGTCGAAGCTTACGAGGGCCCCGGCCGATGAGCCTTTCGATTGCGATCGAAACCGACGGGGACTGGGACAGTAGCAGCGCGTCCTGGGACGCGATCGCCGACCCGGCCCTGCGCGCGGCCATTGCCGAAAGCGCCTACCCGCACCTTGCCGATGCGTCGCGCGAGGTCGAGGTCAGCCTCGCCTTCACGACCGATGAGGAGGTTCACGCGCTCAATCGCCAGTGGCGCGGCAAGGACAAGCCCACCAACGTGCTGAGCTTTCCGATGGCCGATGCGGACGCGCTCGCGGCAACCGACGGCCCGCCGCTTCTCCTCGGCGACATTGCCCTTGCGCACGGTGTTTGCAGTCGAGAGGCGGAGGAGAAGCAGATCGCGCTGGAGCGGCATGCGACCCATCTCGTCGTCCACGGTATGCTCCACCTGTTGGGCTATGACCATCAGGACGATCCGAGCGCCGAAGACATGGAAGCGCGCGAGACCCGAGCCTTGTCACGCCTTGGCCACCCCGACCCCTATGGAGAAGATGACTGATGGCCACCCGGCCCGATGAAGGTTCGCGAATCTGGCGCGGAATGCGCGCCCTGTTCTTCGGCGAGGACGACCAGAGCCTGCGCGACCAGATCGAGGAAGCGATCGATGAAGCGGACGCCGAGCCCGCCAAAGTCGGCGACCTGTCGCAGCACGAGCGCATCATGCTCCGCAATCTTCTCCACTTCGGCGACCGAACCGCGGGCGACATCTGCGTGCCCCGGGGCGACATCATCTCGGTCCACCGCGATGCCGATTTCGAGAGCCTGGTAGCCGAATTCGCCGACGCCGAGCACAGCCGCCTGCCGGTCGTCGGCGACGGTCTCGATCACATCGTCGGGATGATTCACATCAAGGACCTGTTCGCCGCCAAGGTCGGTCAGAAGCCGCAGACGGTCGAGGCGGTCATGCGCGATCCGTTGTTCGTTCCCACGAGCATGGGGGTAATCGACATCCTCGCCTCGATGCGCACGCAGCGCGTCCACCTCGCCATCGTCGTCGACGAGTTCGGCGGCACCGAAGGTCTCGTCACCATCGAAGACGTAGTCGAGGAAATCGTCGGAGAGATCGAGGACGAGCATGACGAGGAACCGACCGCCATGCTGATGATTCTCGATGAAGGCGTCTGGGAAGCCGATGCGCGGGTCGAGATGGAAGAGGTCATCGACCATGTCGACAGCGCGTTGGCGTGGGAGGAGGACGAGGTTTCCACACTGGGAGGGCTCGCCTTCCTGCTGGCGGGGCGGATCATGGAGCCGGGCCAGTCGGTCCAGCATCCTTCGGGCTGGCAGATCGAATGCGTCGCCGCCGAACCCAAGCGGATGACGCGCCTGCGACTGCATCGCCCGACACCGCCAATCGACGAAACGCTCGACGGCTAGACCGGTGGAGCGGCTTCGCGCCCTTGCCGCCGGTCGTCGGACTGCGCCGTGGCTCGCTCTCGGGCTTGGCCTCCTGTCCGCGGTCGGCTTCGCGCCGCTCGGACTCTGGCCTCTCACGATTATCTCGTTCGCTGGCCTCATTTTCCTCATCCATCAGGCACCCACCTGGCGGCTCGCAACCTTCAATGGATGGATGTTCGGCCTCGGCCAGTTCGTGCTGGGCCTCAACTGGATCGCCACCGCCTTCACCTACCAGGCCGCGATGCCCGCCTGGCTCGGCTGGGTCGCCGTCGTCCTGCTGTCCTTCTACCTCGCGGTCTATCCCGCGATCGCCGCGCTGATCGCCAAGTTCGCCAGCCGCACGAGCACGCTCGCCCTGCCCTTCGCCCTCGCGGGGGGATGGATCGTCGGCGAATGGTTGCGCAGTTTCGTCTTCACGGGTTTCGCCTGGAATCCCGTCGGCGTCGCGCTGGTCGATACGCCGCTGCGTCATCTTTCGGTGTGGATCGGCACCTATGGGTTGTCCGGGATCATGGTCCTGCTGGGCGGGCTGCTGTTCTGGCTCGCTCAGCGCCGCGCGGTTGCCGCCATTGCAACCGCGGCCGCCATTCTCGTTGCGACGATCCTCCCGCGGCCCGAGGTCGTTTCCGACACCGGTCCAGCCAGGGCGCCGCAGGTTCGCATCGTGCAGCCCGACATTTCGCAGGACGACAAATGGCGTCCGGGATTCGAGCAGATCGCCGCCGACAAGCTTACCCGGCTCGGCACGGCGCCTTCGGACGTCACACCGGCGGTGGTATTCTGGCCGGAGGTGGCGGTCCTTCGCCCGCTGCTCGACGAGCGCACCGGGGCACAGCGTCTCGCCGCGATCGAACGTGCCGGCGCACTGCGCGGGATCCGCCCCGACCAAACGCTCGTCACGGGCGGGATCGGGGTCCTCACCGAGGACGGGCAAACGGTGTCCGAAGCGCTCAACAGCGTGTTCGTTCTCGACCCGGGTACGCCACCGACACGGGCGAGCCTCGGCGATGCGGACGCCGCGCTCGATATTCGCTACGACAAGGCGCATCTCGTCCCCTACGGCGAATATCTGCCGATGCGCTGGCTGCTCGAACCGCTCGGACTGTCGCGGCTCGTTCCGGGCGCATTCGACTATCGCCCGGGGCCCGGGGCACGCACCCTCGACCTTGACGGCATCGACCGACGCATGGGCGTCCAGATCTGCTACGAGATCATCTTCTCGGGACAGGTTGCCGATCGCTCGAACCGTCCCGACTTCCTATTCAATCCCAGCAACGACGCCTGGTTCGGCGCGTGGGGACCGCCGCAGCATCTGGCCCAGGCACGGCTCCGCGCCACCGAGGAGGGACTGCCCGTGATCCGCTCGACCCCCACCGGCATCAGCGCGATGATCGCTGCCGACGGCACCTTGCTGGAGCATCTCGGCATGGGCGTGGAGGGAGTGATCGACACCGCGCTTCCACCGGCGGCGGCAAGCCCGCCGCTGTTCGCGCGGGTCGGTAACATCCTCGCCCTTCTGTTCGCCGCTTTCCTCGTCGGTCTCGCCATTGCCCTCGCCCGGCGCGCTCGCTAGACCTCCACGCCAATTCGGACCCAACAGGATTTCCATGCGCAAAACCTATCTCTTCACCTCGGAAAGCGTTTCCGAGGGCCATCCCGACAAGGTTTCCGACCAGATTTCCGACGCCATCGTCGATCTGATGCTCGCCAAGGATCCCGAGGCGCGCGTCGCCTGCGAGACCATGACCACGACCCAGCGCGTCATCCTGTCGGGCGAGATCCGCTGCGCGTCGATGTACGACATGAACAATGCCGACTGGGCCGAGAATGGCGGTTGGGCCCCCGGCGCGCGGGACGAGATCGAACAGGCGGTGCGCCGCACCGTCCGCGAAATCGGGTACGAGCAGGACGGTTTTCATTGGGAAAGCCTGACCTTCGAGAACCACCTCCACGGCCAGTCGTCCGAAATCGCGCAGGGCGTCGATGCGGCAGGCAACAAGGACGAGGGTGCGGGCGATCAGGGCATCATGTTCGGTTTCGCCTGCGACGAGACGCCGGACTTCATGCCCGCGACCCTCGACTACAGTCACAAGATCCTCGAGAAGCTCGCGGCCGATCGCAAGTCGGGCGCCGCCCCCTTCCTCGAACCCGATGCCAAGAGCCAGGTGACATTGCGCTACGAAGACGGCCGTCCCGTCGCCTGCACCGCGCTCGTCGTGTCGACGCAGCATGCCAAGGGCTATCACGAGGGCGACAAGGAAGCGGAACTCAAGAATTATGTTCGCGGCGTCGTTCGGGACGTGTTGCCCGAAGGCTGGCTGTCGGACGACACCGTCTGGCACATCAATCCGACTGGCGCGTTCGAGATCGGCGGTCCCGATGGTGACGCGGGGCTGACCGGTCGCAAGATCATCGTCGACACCTATGGCGGCGCGGCCCCTCACGGCGGAGGTGCTTTCAGCGGCAAGGATCCGACCAAGGTCGATCGATCGGCCGCCTACATCGCGCGCTATCTGGCCAAGAATATCGTCGCCGCAGGCCTCGCCAAGCGCTGCACGATCCAGCTCGCCTATGCGATCGGGGTCAGCGAGCCCCTGTCGCTCTATGTCGATACCGATGGTACTGGCACGCATGCCGACGACGCGCTCGAGGCCGCGATCGGAAGGATCGAGAAACTGGGTGGTCTCACTCCGCGCGGGATCCGCACGGTACTGGGCCTCAACAAGCCCATCTACGAGAAGAGCGCGGCCTACGGCCATTTCGGCCGCACCGCCGACGGCGATCACTTCCCGTGGGAACGCACCGACCTGGTCGAGGATCTGAAGGCCGCGGTCGAAGGCTAGGCGCACGTCGCGTCGTCCCCACGTCCGTCCTGTTGCCATGTCCGCATCTTCCAAAGGCGATCCGACCACCATCAACCGGCTGTACGGCCGGACCAGCACGCGCAAGCTGCGACGGGGTCAGCAGGACCTGATCGACAGCCTGTTGCCGCAGATCGCGGTGCCTGCCGACGGCCCGCTTACGGCGCGGCGCCTGTTCGGAGACGACCGCCCGCTGCATTTCGAGATCGGGTTCGGCGGGGGCGAACATCTCGCCCATCGTGCGGATCTGCTGCCCGATCACGGCTTTATCGGCTGCGAGCCTTTCATCAATGGCGCGGCGCAGGCGCTGACCCATATCCGCGACGGTGCGCTCGCAAACGTCCGGGTCGAGATGGGCGATGCGCTGCCGGTGCTTGATCGGGTGCCCGACGCCAGCCTGATGTTCGTCTATCTGCTCCACCCCGACCCCTGGCCCAAGGCGCGGCACGCCAAGCGGCGGATGATGAACGACGGCCCGCTCGACCTGATCGCCGCCAAGCTCCAACCCGGCGGGGAATTCCGCCTCGCGACCGATCATCCGGTCTATCTCGCGTGGAGCCTGATGGTGATGCAGCGCAGCGCGCACCGCTCGCGGTTCGAATGGCTTTGCGAGGACGCCGACGGATTTCTGGAAAAGCCGGGGGGCTGGATCGATACCCGCTACGCCGCCAAGGCGCGGCGCGAGGGACGGCGGCCCTATTATCTGCGCTATCGGCGCAAATAGGGTTTCGTCGCTGCGCCGCGCTTCCTAGGTTGGACGTCATGAAAGACTCCGTCCTCGACGCCATCGGCAATACGCCGCTCATCAAGCTCCGCCGCGCCAGCGAAGAAACCGGCTGCACCATTCTCGGCAAGGCCGAATGGATGAACCCCGGCCAGTCCGTCAAGGATCGCGCGGCCAAGTTTCTCGTCCTCGATGCGATGGACAAGGGACGGATCGAACGGGGCGGAACGATCGTCGACGGCACCGCGGGCAACACCGGTATCGGACTGACGATGGTTGGCAACGCGCTCGGCATGAAGACCGTCATCGTCATTCCCGAAACGCAAACCGATGAGAAGAAGGACGCGCTTCGAATGCTCGGTGCGCAGCTCGTCGAGGTCCCCGCCGTGCCCTACAAAAATCCCAACAATTACGTGAAGATCGCCGGTCGCCTTGCCGAGAAGCTCGCGGCGGAACTGGGCGAAGGCGCGATGTTCGCCGACCAGTTCGACAATCCCGCCAACCGCCAAGCCCATGTCGAAACGACCGCGCCCGAAATCTGGGAGCAGACGGAGGAGAAGGTCGACGGTTTCGTCTGTGCGGTCGGGACCGGGGGAACGCTGGCCGGCTGCGCCATGGCGCTGCGCGATCGGCGAGCGGATATCCGGATCGGAATCGTCGATCCTCCGGGCGCGGCGCTCTACAGTTACTTCACGACCGGCGAACTGGCCGCGGAGGGATCCTCGATCACCGAGGGCATCGGACAGGGCCGCATCACCGGCAACCTCGAGGGACTCGAGGTCGATCACGCCTTCCGCGTCGAAGACCAGGAAAGCCTCGACGTCAGTTTCGGCCTGCTTGAGGAAGAGGGGCTGGCGCTCGGCCTGTCGTCGGGGATCAATGTCGCGGGGGCGATCCGCATGGCGAAGGAAATGGGACCCGGCCACACGATCGTGACCATCCTGTGCGACCCGGCCTCGCGCTACCAGTCGCGGCTGTTCAATCCCGACTTCCTGCGCTCCAAGGGCCTTCGCGTGCCGCCGTTCCTCGAACGGCGCAGCGAAATCGACGTGCCGTTCGAACCGGTCGCCGACTGAAGGGGTTGCGGGCCGCACCGCGCGCCCCATCTAAGCCCCGAACCCGCGACGTATTACGAGGAGACGCATCCATGACGCTTTCGATCGGCTCGACCGCCCCCGATTTCACTGCCCAGACGACCTTGGGGGAGATCAGCTTTCACGACTGGATCGGCGATAGCTACGCGATCCTCTTCTCGCATCCCAAGGCCTTCACACCCGTCTGCACGACCGAGCTCGGCTACATGGCGGGCCTCAAGGACGAGTTCGCCAAGCGCGACACGAAGATCATCGCCCTGTCGGTGGACGACACTGACGACAACCAGCGCTGGCTTCCCGACATCAATGACGTATCGGGGAACGAGGTCGACTATCCCGTGATCGGCGATACCGAACTCGAGGTCTCGAAGCTCTACAACATGCTCCCCGCCGACGAAGAGGGCAGCAGCGAAGGCCGGACCGCCGCGACCAATGCGACGGTTCGCACCGTGTACATCATCGGGCCGGACAAGAAGATCCGCGCCATGCTGCTCTACCCGATGACCTCTGGCCGCAACTTCGGCGAGGTGCTGCGCCTGCTCGACTCGATCCAGATTACCGAGAACAAGGCGGTCGCCACGCCCGTCAACTGGAACCCCGGCGACGATGTCATCATCCCCCCGAGCGTTTCGGACGAGGACGCGCGCGCCAAGTACGGCGAGTTCAAGGCCGACAAGCCGTATCTCCGCCGCATCCCGCAGCCGCAGTAGTTTCGGAGAACTGAACGAACGAAAAAGGGGCGGTGCCGAAAGGCGCCGCCCCTTTTTTCATAGGTAGACCGTGTCCGTCAGCCGCGCGGTCGCAGACGCAGAAGCCGTCCTTCGCTGCCGCGACCGTCGTCCTCGAGAAGATAGACCGAACCGTCGGGTCCTTCGACGACTTCGCGGATGCGGGCGCCCATGTCATAGACCTCCATCGACGTGGCACGGCCGCCGTCGAGCGAGACGAGGTTCAGTTCCTGTCCCGACAACCCCGGGATCAGCGCATCGCCGGTCCAGGCACGGAAGAGGTTGCCCGAATAGATCAGGAGGCTCGCGGGGCTGGTCGCCGGATCCCAGTAGGCGGCGGGCTGGGCGAAACCGTCGCCCGGCTCGTGGTCGGGAATCGGAACGCCGTTGTAATTGTCGCCGTAGCTGCGCTCGGGCCAACCATAGTTCTGGCCGGCGCGGATCAAATTCAATTCGTCGCCATGCTTGGGGCCCATCTCGATCTGCCAGAGCTGTCCGTCGGGGGCGAAATCGAGGCCGAGGCTGTTGCGGTGTCCCCAGCTGTAGATCTGCGCGGTGCTGCCGCCCTGATCGTACATCGGATTGCCACTTGCCGCGGTGCCGTCGAGATTGAGACGCAGCACCGTGCCCAGATTGTTCGACGGATCCTGCGCCGGATCCTGTTCCTGGCGGTCGCCGCTGGTGACGAACAGATACTGCCCGTCCGGCGAGAAATGGATGCGATGCGAATAGTGCCCGCGTCCTTCGGTCTTGTCCTGCCGCCACAGCACCTCGACGCCCGTCAGTTCGCAGGCCGTCGGGCTTTCGCAGAGCAGCTTGCCCTTGCCGACCACCGCGCCCCGGCTGTTGCCGCTGCCCGCTTCGACCCAGCTCATGTAGAGATCGCCGCCCTGCCCCATCGGGCTTTCCCAGTCGGGTCCGAAGGCGATGTCGCCGAAACCGCCCTGGCCGCCATAATCGACCTGCGGCAGCCCGCTGACCTCTCCCGTCGTACCGGTCTCGACGTCGCGGAACCACAACTCGCCCTTCTTGCCCGTGATGAAGAGCAGGTTGCTGCCCGGCATGAATTCGGCCCCCCACGGCTCGTCATACTGGCCGAGCGACTGCACCGTAAACGGGCGCGCATCGCCCGAAATCTTCGAGGCGGGCCGCGTGACGGGTGCCGCGCTGTTCGTCGGCGCTTCGCCCGTGTCGGGTGCCGGCATGCCGGGATTGGCAGTCTGGGGTTCGGTCGTTGCGCCGTAGCAGGCGGCGAGCGGCAGGGCGAGGGCGATTAGCGAAAGGCGCATGAAGTGTGTCTCCTGAGGGTCTCGCGGGGGGGAACGCATCAACCACCACCATAGCTGCATCGCGCCTTGCGTGAAGGGGACATTGTGCCTATATGCGCCTCATCCCTGACATCGCGAGATGATAGGGCCGCAGCCGAAGCCGGTTGCGGCGGCAATGGGATATGCATTGTTCAAGGAGCGCCGATTGGCCGATACGAAACGCATCGCCGAGATCATCGAACCCGTCGTGGAAGCGATGGGATTCAACCTCGTGCGCGTCGCGATGATCGGTGGATCCGATGAACCGACGTTGCAGGTCATGGCCGAGCGTCCCGACACGCGTCAGTTGACGATCGACGATTGCGCCGACATCAGCCGCGCGCTCGACGAACCGCTGGAAGCCGCCGACCCGATCGACCATGCCTATCGCCTCGAGGTGTCCTCGCCCGGCATCGATCGCCCGCTGACCCGCTTGCAGGACTTTGCCGACTGGCAAGGTCATCTTGCGCGGATCACGCTGGAAGCGAAGAAGGACGGGCAGCGCAAGTACAAGGGCACGATCGACGGTCTCGACGAGAGCGCGCGGATGATCGCGCTGACCGACGATCACGACAAGCAGCACGAGATTCCGTTCGACATGATCGAGGATGCCAAGCTGCTGCTCACCGAAAAGCTCATTCAGGAAACCCAGCCGCTCTCGACCGAGGGCGCCGACGATATCACCGAAGAGGAAGACGCGTAATATGGCTACCACGCCTCCTGCCGCGGCCACCGCGAACAAGGCCGAACTGCTTGCCATCGCCGACGCGGTCGCGCGCGAGAAGCTGATCGACAAAGCCATCGTCATCGAGGCGATGGAAGACGCGATCCAGCGTGCCGCTCGCGCCCGTTACGGCCAGGAAAACGACATTCGCGCCAAGCTCGACGGCAATACCGGCGACCTTCGCCTGTGGCGGGTGCTGGAAGTGGTCGAAGAGGTCGAGGACCAGTTCAAGGAAATCGACCCCAAGGCCGCGCAGAAGCTGCAGGATGGCGCATCGGTCGGCGACTTCATCGTCGATCCGCTGCCCCCGATCGAATTCGGGCGCATCGCGGCGCAGGCCGCCAAGCAGGTGATCTTCCAAAAGGTCAGGGATGCCGAGCGCGAGCGCCAGTACGAGGAATTCAAGGACCGCGGCGGCGAGGTCATCACCGGCGTCGTGAAGCGCGTCGAATTCGGTCACGTGGTCGTCGATCTCGGCCGCGCCGAGGGCGTCATCCGCCGCGATGCGCAGATTCCGCGCGAAATGGTCCGCGTCGGTGATCGCATTCGCAGCCTGATCCTGCGCGTCAGCCGCGAAACCCGCGGTCCGCAGATCTTCCTGTCGCGCGCTCACCCCGATTTCATGCGCAAGCTGTTCGCGCAGGAAGTCCCCGAAATCTACGACGGCATCATCGAGATCAAGGCCGCCGCGCGCGACCCGGGCAGCCGCGCCAAGATCGGCGTCATCAGCTACGACAGCTCGATCGACCCCGTCGGCGCCTGCGTCGGCATGAAGGGCAGCCGCGTTCAGGCGGTCGTCCAGGAATTGCAGGGCGAGAAGATCGACATCATTCCCTGGTCCGAGGACCTTGCGACCTTCGTCGTCAACGCGCTCCAGCCCGCCACGGTCAGCCGCGTCGTGATCGACGAGGAAGAGGGCCGCATTGAAGTAGTCGTTCCCGACGACCAGCTGTCGCTCGCCATCGGGCGTCGCGGCCAGAACGTGCGCCTCGCCAGCCAGCTGACCGACAGCCAGATCGACATTCTCACCGAAGAGGATGCCAGCGAGAAGCGGCAGAAGGAATTCGCCGAGCGCACCGAGATGTTCCAAGAAGAACTGGACGTCGACGAGACCCTCGCGCAGCTGCTGGTCGCCGAAGGCTTCACCAGCCTCGAGGAAGCGGCCTACGTTCCGCAGGAAGAACTCTCGACCATCGAAGGCCTCGACGAGGAAATCGCCGAGGAACTCCAAAGCCGCGCCAAGGAAGCGCTTGATCGTCAGGAAGAGGCGGCGCGCGAGAAGCGCCGTGAACTCGGCGTCGAGGACGATGTCGCGGATCTGCCGCACATGACCGAAGCGATGGCCGTGACGCTGGGCGAAGCGGGCTTGAAGACGCTCGACGATGTCGCCGATCTGGCCACCGACGAGCTGATCCAGAAGCGCAACCAGGGTCCCCGCCGCCGCAACGACACGCGCAAGGTCGAGGACAAGGGCGGCGTGCTGGGCGACTATGGCCTGACCGAAGAGCAAGGCAACGAGATCATCATGGCTGCCCGTGCCCACTGGTTCGAAGACGAAGACACGAGCAACGAAGACGAGGCAAAGGCTCCCGCCGACGCCGCGCCCGAACAGGAGGACGCGGACGCGGATGGGAACCAATGATCGCCTTCTAGACGCCACTGACGTCGAAGCGACCGCGCTGAACGAGGAGCGCGGGCCGGAGCGCATGTGCGTGCTGACCCGCCGCCGTGCGCCCAAGGACGACCTCGTGCGCCTTGCGCTCGGGCCCGAAGGACAGGTGGCGCCCGACATCCGCGCCCGTGCGCCAGGACGCGGCGCCTATGTCGGCGCGACCCGTACCGAACTCGATGAAGCGCAGGCGTCGGGCAAGCTGAAGGGCGCGCTGTCCCGCGCCTTCAAGACCGGCAAGCTGATCATCCCCGACGACCTCGCGGGAATGGTGGACGCGCAGCTGAAGCGGCATTTTCTCGATCGCCTGGGCCTCGAAGCCCGCAGCGGCCAGCTCATCAGCGGTGCCGAGCGTGTCGAGGTCGCCTGTCGCAAGGGCGAAGTGCACCTCCTCCTCCACGCGGCGGATGCGGGCGAGGACGGCAAATCCTCGCTTGCGCAGGGCTGGCGCATGGGGGGCAGCGAAGAGATCGGCCACCGGCAGGGCCTTGTTCTGCCGTTCGATCGCACCACATTGGCAGCAGCGCTGGGACGCGGTAACGCCGTCCATCTCGCGCTGGTCGATGGCGGTGCCGCCAGACGGGTGCGCCAATCGCTCGCCCGCTGGCATGCTTTCAATGGAACCGATGCTGGGCTAAACGGCGGGCCTTCCGCCGCACCGGCCGCTGTCGGCGATGACGATGAAACGAAGGAATAAGAGTTGAGCGACGAGAAGAAAAAGCTTGGAACCCGTGCCCCGCTTGGCGTCAAGAAGACAGTCGAGGCGGGACAGGTCAAGCAGAGCTTCAGTCATGGCCGGTCGAACACCGTCGTGGTCGAGGTCAAGAAGCGGCGCATCCTGAAGCCGGGCGACGCGAAGCCCGAGGCGAAGGAAGAGGTCAAGAAGACCGAAGCGCCCGAACCTGCGCCCAAGCCCAAGGCGCGCAAGCCCGAAGCAGCGAAGCCCGCGCCCAAGCGCGCCGAAAGCGACGCCGAGCGCCGCGAGCGTGTTGCCCGCATGGCGCGTGAGGCCGAGGACGCGCGGATGGCAGCGCTGGAGGAATCGCGTCGCCGCGACGAGAAGGCCAAGGCCAACGCGCAAGAGGAAGAAGCCCGTCGCGCCGAGGAAAATCGCAAGGCCGAGGAAGAAGCCGCTCGCCAGGCCGAAGAGGATGCCCGCAAGGCCGAGGAAGACGCTAAGCGCGCCGCCTCGCAGCCCGCACAGGCCGCCCCCGCCGGCAAGGCGCCCGTGGGCGACGATCGCCGTGTGAAGCCCAGCCGCAAGAAGGAAGACAAGGGTCGTCCGGCCCCCGATCGCCGTTCGGGCAAGCTGACTGTCAATCGCGCGCTGCGCGGTGACGGCGGTGGCCGCGCACGCAGCCTCGCCGCATTGAAGCGCGCCCGCGAGAAGGAAAAGCGGGCGCAGCAGGGCCATTCGGGTCCGCGCGAGAAGCAGTATCGCGACGTCCAGGTGCCCGACAGCATCACGGTCGGCGATCTGGCCAAGCGAATGGGCGAAAAGGCCGCCGATCTCGTCAAGTCGCTCTTCAACATGGGCATGATGGTGACGGTCAACCAAAACATCGACCAAGACACCGCCGAACTGCTCGTCAACGAATTCGGTCACACGGTGAAACGCGTCTCCGAGGCGGATGTCGATATCGACACGACCGAGGACGTGGATGCCGAAGAGACGCTGAAGGCGCGTCCGCCGATCGTCACGGTCATGGGCCATGTCGATCACGGCAAGACCTCGCTGCTCGACGCCATCCGCGGCGCCGATGTCCAGGCGGGCGAAGCCGGCGGCATTACCCAGCATATCGGGGCCTATCAGGTCGCGCCCAAGGACGCCGATCCGATCACCTTCCTCGACACGCCGGGCCATGAGGCCTTTACCGAGATGCGCGCGCGCGGTGCCAACGTCACCGACCTCGCCATTCTGGTGGTGGCCGCCGATGACGGCATCAAGCCGCAGACGATCGAGGCGATCAACCATATCAAGGCCGCCAAGGTGCCAATGATCATCGCGATCAACAAAATCGACACCGCCGGGTCCAACCCGCAGAAAGTTCGCGAAGAACTGCTGCAGCACGAAGTCATCGTCGAGGCGATGTCGGGCGACGTGCAGGACGTCGAGGTGTCCGCGAAGGAAAACACCGGCATCGACAAGCTGATCGAGGCGATCAACCTGCAGGCCGAACTGCTCGAATTGAAGGCCAATCCCGACCGCGCCGCCGACGGCACCGTGGTGGAAGCCCGGCTCGACAAGGGCCGCGGCCCCGTCGCGACCGTGCTGGTCAACCGCGGCACGCTGAAGGTCGGCGACGTGTTCGTCGCGGGTCCGGCGGCGGGCAAGGTCCGCGCGCTGGTCGACGATCGTGGTCGCCGCGTGAAGGAGGCGGGTCCCGCCTTCCCCGTCGAAGTGCTCGGCCTGTCGGGCGTTCCCGCTGCGGGCGATGCCTTTACGGTCGTCGAGAACGAGACGCGTGCCCGCGAGGTCGCCGAATATCGTCAGGGCGTACTCGACAAGAAGCGCACCACCACCGCGCCGATGAGCCTGGAAAGCATGTTCGACAAGAAGGGCTCGGAAACGATCTCCTTCCCGCTGATCGTCAAGACCGACGTTCAGGGCACGTCTGAAGCGGTCGTCAACGCGGTCAACAAGATCTCGACCGACGATATCGAGGTGCGCGTCATCCATTCGGGCGTCGGCGCCATCACCGAAAGCGACGTCACGCTGGCGGCCAGCTCGGGTGCGCCGATCATCGGCTTCAACGTGCGGCCCAACGCCAAGGCGAAGGAAATCGCCAAGCGCGACCAGGTCGAGTTCCGCTACTACGACGTCATCTACCACCTCACCGACTGGGTGAAGGAAGCGATGGCGGGCGAACTCGGCCCCGAGATGATCGAACATGTCGTCGGTCGCGCCGAGGTGAAGCAGGTCTTCAAGTCGGGCAAGAAGGACAAGGCCGCGGGCCTCCTCGTTGTCGACGGTGTCATCAAGTTGGGCCTCCACGCCCGTCTGACCCGCGACGATGTCATCGTGTCCAAGACCACGATCGCCTCGCTGCGCCGTTTCAAGGACGACGTGAAGGAAGTCGAAGCCGGAACCGAATGCGGTGCCGTCCTCGAAGACACGAACGACATCGAAGCGGGCGACATGCTCGAAATCTTCGAAGTCGAAGAGCGCGAACGCGTTCTCTGAGCCGGACGGGGGCAGGCCGCCCTGCCCCCGCCGCCCCGGGAATGAGACGATGAAGAACCGAGCCTCCTCCACCGAACCCAGCGTCCGCATGCTCCGCGTCGGCGAACAGGTGCGCCACGCGCTAGCCGAGGTGCTCTCGCGCGGCGACGTGCACGACGAAGCGCTGTCATCGGCGACCGTTTCGGTCACCGAAGTGCGCATGAGCCCCGACCTCAAACATGCGACCGTTTTCGTGAAATCGCTTCTCGGCGAGAACGAGGACGAGATCCTCGACGCCCTGAAACGCAACGTTCGCTACCTGCGCGGAGAAGTGTCGAAGCGCGTGCAGATGAAGTTCGCCGCCAGCCTCAAGTTCAAGCGCGACGAGAGTTTCGACGCGGGCGGGAAGATCGACAGCCTGCTGCGCTCCGACAAGGTGGCGCGCGACCTGGGTGACGGGGAAGAATAAGAGCCTTCCGTCCGCATCTGCGAATTCGCTTCGCTTCCACGCAAAACATGCTAATGCGAACCCTTAGCAATAAAGGATCATTCATGCGTTATACTCTTTCCCTGACCCTCGCCGGCGCGCTCGCCTTGTCCGCTTGTGGCGATGCCGACGAGACCACCGCCGAGGCCCCCACGACCAACGAGATGATGGCCGATGACATGGCCGCCGATACGTCCGAGATGGCGGCCACCGACGGTGTTGTCGATGCAAGCACTGCCAGCGAAGAGCAGCTTGCCGCGATCGACGGCGTCAGCCCCGAACTTGCCGCCGCGATCGTCGCGGGGCAGCCCTATGCCGATGTCGTCGCCTTCAACGACGTGCTGATGGGATCGCTCGACGATGCGCAGGCCGCGGCGGTGCGCGAGCGGCTGTTCGTGCCGATCAACCTCAACGACGCCAGCGAAGAGGCCATTCGTCTCGTCCCCGGCATGACCGACCAGATGGTTCACGAGTTCGAGGAATATCGTCCCTACGAGGACATGGCCGAATTCGACCGCGAGATCGGCAAATATGTCGACGAGGCCGAGGTCGCGCGCTTCCGCCAGTACGTCACGCTCTAGGAACGGCGCACCCGCCACTCCAACCAGAGCCGTATCGAAACGATCGCCGCCATGATCCCGACGTGGATCCAGGCGGTGGTCGGATCGAACGCCGACCAGACCCAGTGCAGGAAGACGAGCAGCGTCGCCGGATAGACGAGGCGGTGCAACGTTTTCCACGATTGCCTGAGCCAGCGCATCGACGCGTCGTTGGACGTTAGCGCCAGCGGCACGAACAGCGCCAGCGCAGCCCAACCCGTCCAAATATAGTCGGTGCCGAACTCCGATGCGATCGTATCGAACGATCCCTTCTGCCACAGGTAGATCGCCGTGTGCCCCGCGGCATAGACGAAGCTCGCAACTCCCAGATCGCGGCGTCGGCGCACCAGCCATTTCGCGATCCTCGATCGCCGGAACGCCAGCTTGATCGGCGTGACCGCGAGTGTCACCATCAGCAACCAGGCTGCCCAGTCGCCGGTGTCGCCGATCGCATGTCCGTAGCCATAATCGTCGGGTGTCAGGAGCCATCGCGAGGCGATCCACAAGCCCGGAAGCGAGAGCACTCCCCACAGAATGGCGCGCGTATGTTTCGTCGGACGGGTCATTGTCACCATTTGGTCTGGGAAGCTAAGAGGCCTCATGGCCAAGCTCTATTTCTATTATGCGGCGATGAATGCGGGCAAGTCCACGACCCTGCTGCAGACCGACTTCAACTATCGCGAGCGCGGCATGAACACCATGCTCTGGACCAGCGCGATCGACACGCGCGAGGGGTCGGGGCGGATCGGATCGCGCATCGGGCTGGAATCCAAGGCATTCGCCTTTTCGGACGATGCCTCGATGCTCGCGACCGTGATGCGGCAGGAAGCGCAGCAGGACGTCGATTGCGTGCTCGTCGATGAAGCCCAGTTCCTGACTCAGCGCCACGTGCTCGAACTGGTCGAGATCGTCGATGGGCTCGACATACCGGTGCTCTGCTACGGTCTGCGCACCGATTTCCAGGGTCGGCTTTTCCCCGGCAGCGCCGCGTTGCTGGCGCTGGCCGACAAGCTCGTCGAGCTGAAAGCAGTCTGCGAATGCGGGGCGAAGGCGACGATGAACCTTCGCGTCGATGCCGACGGGTTCGCGGTCCGCGAAGGCCCGCAGGCGGAGGTCGGCGGGAACGATCGCTACGTCGCGTTGTGCCGCCGCCACTTCTTCGCCGCGCTTCGCGAGGCCGAGGGGGTGGAGCGGCAGCTGGGGCTCGACATCCCGCGTCCCTCGCAGGCCTGATCGCGTGCTTCACGGCTGGATCATCCTCGACAAGCCGGTCGGCATCGGCTCGACGCCCTGCGTGTCGCGGATCAAGCGCGGTCTTCGCGAGGCCGGGTTCCGCAAGCCCAAGGTCGGCCACGGCGGCACGCTCGACCCCCTCGCGAGCGGGGTGCTGCCGATCGCGATCGGAGAAGCGACCAAGCTGGCGGGCCGGATGCTCGATGCCAGCAAGGATTATACGTTCACGATCCGGTTCGGCGAGGAGACCGAAACATTGGATACCGAGGGCGCGGTGATCGCCACCAGCGACCATCGCCCGACACGGCAACAGTTAGCTGACGCGATGGTGGAAGTTGTCGGGACGATCGAGCAGATGCCCCCCGCCTACAGCGCGCTCAAGGTCGACGGAAAGCGGGCCTACGAACGCGCCCGGGCGGGCGAGGCCGTGGTGTTGGACAGTCGCACGGTCACGATCCATTCGCTGACCGTGTGCGATCCGCCGGACGATGCGTCGCCGGACGACCGGCTGGAGGAAATCACGCTGACGGCCAGCGTTTCGAAGGGAACCTATATCCGATCCCTCGCACGGGACATCGCATTGGCGGTTGGATCGCGCGGACACGTCACCATGTTGAGACGGACGCGCGCCGGTCCGTTCGGCCTGGCTCAGGCGATTTCGCTGGACAAATGGGACGAAATGGCTAAGGCGCGCTCCTTGAACGAGGGGGTTCTCCCGCTGACGGCGGGGCTGGACGACATCCCGGCCCTCTTCGTGACGCCCGACGAAGCACGCGCCCTCAAACATGGGCAGCGCCTCGACGGGCACCCCGCACCGCCCGGGCAGCATCTGGCGATGGAGGGTGATACCCCCATCGCGCTGGTCGAGGTGGTGGATGGCGAAGTCGCCGTCCTGCGCGGGTTCAATCTGTAGATTTTTGACGAAAGGATGACCCGATGTCGATCACTGTTGAACGCAAGGCCGAACTGGCCAAGGAATATGGTCGCGGCGAAGGCGACACCGGTTCCACCGAAGTGCAGGTCGCGATCCTGACCGACCGCATCAACACGCTCACCGACCATTTCAAGGACCACAAGAAGGACAACCACTCGCGTCGTGGCCTTCTCATGATGGTCAACAAGCGTCGTTCGCTTCTCGACTATCTGAAGCGCAAGGACCACGACCGCTACACCGACCTCATCAAGAGCCTCGGCCTGCGTAAGTAGCCAGTTTCACGAAAGGGCGTCCCAGCGGCGCCCTTTCTCTTATCCGCGCCCCGCAATCCGGTGGGGCCATCCGCGGGGCAGAAGACTACAGCCCCGAACCGCCGCAGGCCGGACAGCCTGCACATCAAGAGGCCCCGCAGCGGCATCCGGCCGGCGGGTGACACCATATATGTTCGATATCAAAACTGTTGAAACCCAGCTTGGCGATCAGACCCTCAAGCTGGAAACGGGCCACGTCGCCCGTCAGGCCGACGGAGCCGTCATGGCGACGCTCGGCGAAACCGTGGTGCTGTGCGCCGTCACCGCCGCGCGCGGCGTGAAGGAAGGCCAGGACTTCTTCCCGCTCACCGTGAATTACCAGGAAAAGTTTTCAGCCGCCGGGCGCATCCCCGGGGGCTTTTTCAAGCGCGAGGCTCGACCGACCGAAAAGGAAACGCTCACCAGCCGCCTGATCGACCGTCCGGTCCGCCCGCTGTTCCCTGAGGGCTTCTACAACGAAATCAACGTCATCGCACAGGTGCTGAGCTATGACGGCGAGAACGAGCCTGACGTCCTTGCGATGATCGCGGCATCGGCCGCGCTGACGATCTCGGGCGTGCCCTTCATGGGTCCGATCGGCGCCGCACGCGTCGGCTTCGTCGACGGCGAATATGTGCTGAACCCCAAGGTCTCGGACATCTTCGAGGAAGGTCGTCTCGACCTCGTCGTCGCCGCCACGCACGACGCCGTGATGATGGTGGAATCGGAAGCCAAGGAGCTGACCGAAGAGGAAATGCTCGGCGCCGTCCAGTTCGCGCACGATGCGTCGAAGACGGTTGTGAAGGCGATCATCGAACTGGCCGAAAAGGCCGCCAAGGATCCGTGGGAACTGGACACGGTCGAGGACAAGTCATCGAAGATCGACGAACTTCGCGGCGTCATCGGCGACGACCTCGCCGCTGCCTACAAGCTCACCGACAAGCAAGAGCGGCAGAACGCGATCAACGACGCGCGGACCAAGGCGCGCGAGCATTATTCCAGCCTCGAGGAAAGCGATCCGGCCGAATATATGGGCCGCCTGAAGCTCGTGAAGAAGCTGGAAAGCGACATCGTTCGCAAGGCGATCCTCAAGGATGGCCAGCGCATCGACGGCCGCAAGACCAACGAGGTCCGCCCGATCGAAGCGATGGTCGGCCTGCTGCCCCGCACGCATGGTTCGGCGCTGTTCACCCGCGGCGAAACGCAGGCGATCTGCACGACCACGCTCGGCACCAAGGACGCCGAGCAGATGATCGACGGCCTCGAGGGGCTCAGCTACTCGCCCTTCATGCTGCACTACAACTTCCCGCCCTATTCGGTCGGTGAAGTGGGCCGCTTCGGCTTCACCAGCCGCCGCGAGACCGGTCACGGCAAGCTCGCATGGCGCGCGCTGCACCCGGTGCTGCCGAGCCAGGAGGACTTCCCCTACACCATCCGCATCCTGTCGGACATCACCGAGTCGAACGGCTCGTCCTCGATGGCGACCGTGTGCGGCGGCTGTCTGTCGATGATGGATGCGGGCGTTCCGATCGAACGTCCCGTGTCGGGCATCGCGATGGGCCTCATCCTCGAGGGCGACGACTATACCGTTCTGTCGGACATCCTGGGTGACGAAGATCACCTCGGCGACATGGACTTCAAGGTCGCGGGCACCGAGGAAGGCATCACCAGCCTTCAGATGGACATCAAGGTCGCCGGCATCACCGAGGAAATCATGAAGACCGCGCTTGCCCAGGCGAGCGACGGCCGCAAGCACATCCTCGGCGAAATGGCCAAGGCCCTCGACACCAGCCGCACCGAACTGTCGGCGCACGCGCCGCGGATCGAGACGATGCAGGTCGCCAAGGACAAGATCCGCGACATCATCGGCACGGGCGGCAAGGTCATTCGCGAAATCGTCGCGGAAACCGGCGCCAAGGTCGACATCGACGACGAAGGAATCGTCAAGATCTCCTCGTCCGACGTGAGCGAGATCGAGGCCGCCAAGGCGTGGATCGAAGGCATCGTCGCCGAGCCCGAAGTGGGCAAGATCTACACCGGCAAGGTCGCCAACATCGTCGATTTCGGCGCGTTCGTGACGTTCATGCCCGGCAAGGACGGCCTCGTCCACGTGTCGGAAATCAAGAACGAGCGGGTCGAGAAGGTCAGCGACGAGCTGAGCGAAGGACAGGAAGTCCTCGTCAAGCTGCTCGAGATCGACAATCGCGGCAAGGTCCGCCTGTCGATGCGTGTCGTCGACCAGGAAACCGGCGAAGAGCTGGAAGACAGCCGCCCGCCCCGCGAGAAAGGCCCCAGAAGGGATGGCGGTCGTGACGGCGGCGGTCGTGATGGCGGTGGCCGTGGTCGTGACGGTGGTCGCGGTCCCCGCGGCGGCGGTCGCGACGGTGGCGGTCGTGGACGCGGCCCCCGGCGCGACGGTGGTCGTGACGACAATGGCGGCGAAGGCAAGCAGGACGGCAACCCCGACCACAAGCCCGCCTTCCTCGTCGGCGACGACGACGACTAAACGAGAAACTTGACGGGCTCCGTCAGGAGAGAAGGACCCCCGGTTTCCCTGTCAGGGACGCCGGGGGTTTTTCGTTCACGCATTCGTCATCGACCGGTATATAGGCGACAAGGTCATTCCTGTCGGAGATTGCACCATGTTTCGCCACACCGCCGTCGCGCTCCTCCTCGCCTTCTCGACGACCGCCGCGCACGCGGCCGAGATCGTCATGCACCGCAGCGAGGGCTGTGGCTGCTGCCTGAAATGGGCGGAACGGATGAAAGCGGCGGGCCACGAGGTGCGCGTCGTGAACGAAGCCGACATGATGGCCTTCAAGGCCAAGGCGGGCGTGCAGAGCGGCTATGCCAGCTGCCACACCTCGCGCGTCGAGGGCTATACGATCGAGGGGCACGTTCCCGTGGCCGACATCGAGCGGCTGCTGAAGGAAAAGCCCAGGGGCGTGATAGGCCTTGCCGTTCCCGGAATGCCGATGGGATCGCCCGGCATGGAGCATGGCGACCATGTCCAGCCCTATACGACGCTTCTCCTGATGCGCGACGGGACGACGCGGGTCTGGGCGCGGCACAGCTAGAGACGAACGGGCGCCTCGGGCGCGCCATTCACCGATTGTTCAATGCTTTGCGATGAAATCTCTCCGAACACAGGTTCGGGGACATCGTTCATGCGTCATCTTTCTCCGCTTCGCGTCGGCATCTGTCTGACTGCCCTCATTGTCGCGTCCGCGCCCGCGCTCGCGCAGCAGGCCGCGCCCGCGAATGTGGCCGCCGAGGAACCCGCGCCGCTCAATCCCTCTATGGTCGCCTACGCCCGCGGGGTGCGAGACGAGGCGATGGTGCGCCCGCTGACACTGGCGCGATTCGAGGCCGACGTGCACGTCCGCGGCGCGGTCGGCATGGTCCGGCAGGACATGACCTTCACCGCGCCCGAGGCGGGGACCGAGGGGCGGCTGACGATCGACCTGCCCCCCGGTGCGATCGTCACCGGCTACGCGCTCGAGATCGAAGGCAAGTTGATCGAGGGTGCGCTCGTCGATCAGTCGCGGGCGGTGGAGAGTTTCGATCAGCTCGTCCGCGGACAGGTCGATCCCGGCCTGGGCGAGATCACGCGCGACGGCGCCTTCACCACGCGGGTCTTTCCCGTGGGGCCCGAGGGTCGCCGGATCGTGCTGCGCTACACCGTGCCGGTCGGCGATCGCCCGAGCCTGGCGTGGCGGTTCGGCGAGACGACAGGGAGGTGGAGTGTGACGCACCCCGGCGGCACGCGATCGGGCGACGGCACGGGCGAGGTCGTCGCCGCGCTCGAGCCCGGCGATCATGCGACGCTCGCCAGCCGCCACGGTGCGACCGGCGAGACCTATGTCCAGCTGGCGGGCGACCTGCCCCGCAGCCGGGTACGGCGAGCGGGGACGCTGGCGGTCCATTGGGACAACAGCCGTTCGCGCCGCGATCACGACCATGCCGCCGCGCTGCGCACGATCGAAGCGGCAGTGACCGCACTGTCGCCCGAACGGCTGGCGTTCGCGCCGACGATGGACGACGGGCGGGGTCGCGGCCTTACCACGATCGACGCGATGCGCGCGCGGATCGGCGACATGCAATATGTCGGCGCCAACGCCGCACCGACGCCGGTCGATGCCGACACCTGTTTCTACGTCAGCGACGGACAGGTGAGCGACGGCACGGGCGATACGGGCCCCGACTGCGCGCGCACCTACGTCATCGCGACGGGGCCCGCGCCCAACCTCCCGCTGCTCCAGAGCATGACGCGCGGCGGCGGGCGCGTGCTGCGTGCGGGCGAGATCGCCGACTGGTCGGCGCCCGGCATCGAACGGGTGGTGGCGGGCGGCGTGGCGGCGCCCTTCGTCGCGCTGCCCGCGCCCGAGGGTCAGTATCGACTGATCGCGAAGCTGGGCGAGCGGATGCCGGAAGCGGTGCGGGTCGAATTCGGATCCGATACCCGAGATCATCGCGTGATTGCGGGCGACCTGCCCGCGACCAGCGGCGCCTCGGTGCTCTTCGAAGCACGCGAAGCGGCGCGGCTCGACGCCGGTCTCGACCGCGAGGCGTTCGTCGCGCACAGCCGCCGATACGGGATCGCCTCGCCCACCCTGCCTTTCCTGAGCCTCGATCGGATCGAGGATTACGTGCAGTTCGGAGTGTCGCCGCAGGCCGACCATCCGCAACTCGCCCGCTATCGTCGCCTCGCGCGGGACGCCGCGATCCGCGAGGCGGAGGACAAGGAGGATCGCTTCGTCGCGGTGCTGGCGATGTGGGAAGCGGAGAAGGAATGGTGGGGCCGCGAGTTCGACCTGAGCTGGCGGGCACCGTCGACCGATCCCAAGCGGCGGAACGGGGTGCCGCCGCCGACCGTGAGCCCGCAGCGCACCTCGGACGCTTCGCCCCCACCTGTTCCCGAACGAGGCGGCGACATGCCGCCGTCTCCACCGCCACCACCACCGCCGCCGCCGCCGCCTGCGCCACAGCTCGACCTCGATACCGACGTCGGCGAAAGCATCGTGGTGACGGGATCGCGTGTCGGTCGGGACTCGATGTCGGCGGTCAGTCCGGTTGCCGCCCTGTCGGATCAGGCCGCAGAGATGAGCGAGGAAGCGGCCGACGACGGTTCGATCCGCATCGCGCTCGACGCGCGCTATCCGGATCGCGACTATCTGGCGGCCTACGACGCGAACCCCACGAACTTCGACGCGCTCTATGCCGAATGGGACGCGAAGGCCGGCGACCTGCCGAGCTTCTACCTCGATACCGCCGACTGGTTGTGGGCGCAGGGACGCCGCGACCGGGCCTTACGCGTCCTCGACAGCGCGCTCGAACTGCCGCTCGCCAACGCCACGACCTACGCGATGGTCGCCAACAAGCGCGAAGCATGGGGACTGGCGCCCGTATGGCTACGCCGCAAGCAGGCAAGCCTCGAGACCCACCGCCCGCAGGCCAGTCGCCTTCTCGCACTGGCGCTGGCGCGGCAGGCCGAACTCGTGCTCGCCCGCAGCGACCTGACGCCGCAGCAGCGCGAGGCCGAGGCGCGGGCCGCGCTGGCCGAAGCGATCGGATTGCTCAAGACCGTCGCGCTGACCCCCGTCGATCCACGCTGGAGCGGGATCGAAATCATCGCGCTGCGCGAAGCCAATGCGCTCATCCCCCGGCTGGAACGGCTGGGCGGAAGCGCGGATCTGGACGAGCGTCTGGTCGCCAACCTGCACAGCGACGTTCGCGTGGTGATGGAATGGACCGCCGATGCCGTCGACCTCGATCTCCACGTCCTCGAACCGTCAGGCGAGAACGTCTTCTACGGCAACCGGACGAGCCATATCGGCGGACGCATGACCGACGACATGACCGCAGGGTTCGGGCCGGAGGAATATGTGATCCGTCGCGCGCCGGGCGGACGGTTCGACGTGCGGTCGAACCTGTTCGCGAGCGATCGGATCGATCCCAACGGCAAGCCGCGACTGCGCGCCCGGCTGATCCGCGATTTCGGACGGCCGAACCAGCGCGAGGAACTGGTCGAATTCGAGATGGGACAGGAGCGGCGCGACACGCTGATCGGGTCGATCCGGCTCGGCCCTGCGGGCACGGTGCCGGGCGACGCGGAGACGGAGGGCGGCGCGCCCTGACCGCCTTGCGTTGCAACGCGAAACCTGTATGAGGCCGCCGAGGACCGTTTCGGCGGCCTTTTTCCAATGTTTTCACGAAAGTCCATCGAGCGACGCGCGATCCGCGTTTCGCGATCCCGCCTCATGATCAACCCCGCCCGCCTCCGCCGCGAATGGTTCGCCAATCCCCGTTCCGACATCCTCGCCGGGATCGTCGTCGCGCTGGCGCTCATCCCCGAGGCGATCGGATTTTCGATCATCGCCGGGGTGGATCCGTCGGTCGGCCTCTACGCCAGCTTCATTATCGCGATGATCATCGCGCTGGTGGGCGGGCGGCCCGGCATGATCAGCGCAGCCACGGCCGCCGTCGCGGTGCTGGTGGTGCCGCTGGTGCGCGACCACGGGCTTCAGTATCTGTTCGCCGCGACGATCCTGATGGGCGTCATCCAGATGGTCGGCGGCCTGCTGCGCTTCGACCGGCTGATGCAGTTCGTGTCGCGCAGCGTCATCACGGGTTTCGTCAACGCACTGGCGATCCTCATCTTCATGGCGCAGCTGCCGCAGCTGGTCGATGTCAGCATCCACACCTACTGGATGGTCGGTGCGGGGCTGGGGATCATCTACCTTTTCCCGCTGCTGACGCGCGCCATCCCCTCGCCGTTGGTGGCGATCGTCGTGCTGACCATGCTGGCCTTCGCGCTCGACCTGCCGGTCAACCGGATCAGCGACATGGGCGACCTGCCCGACACGCTGCCGCCGTTCGGCATTCCGCAGGTGCCCTTCACGCTGGAGACGCTGCGCATCATCGCGCCTTATTCGCTGACCATGGCCGCGGTCGGGCTGCTGGAAAGCCTGCTCACCGCGCAGATCGTCGACGATCTCACCGATACCGACAGCGACAAGGCCAAGGAAAGCCGCGGCCAGGGGATCGCCAACATGGTCACCGGCTTCTTCGGCGGCATGGGCGGGTGCGCGATGATCGGCCAGTCGGTCATCAACGTGAAGTCGGGCGGCACCTCGCGCCTGTCCACGATGACGGCGGGCGTCACGCTCCTCGCGCTGATGATGCTGCTCGGTCCGCTGGTCGCCGACATCCCGATGCCCGCGCTGGTCGCGGTGATGATCATGGTGTCGATCGGGACGTTCAGCTGGTCCTCCATCCGCAACATCGCCACGCACCCGTGGCATTCGAGCGTGGTGATGCTGGCCACCGTCGTCACCACGGTGGCGACCCACGATCTGGCGCAGGGCGTGCTGGTCGGGGTGCTGCTGTCGGGCATCTTCTTCGCGCACAAGGTGACGAGCCTGTCGCGGATGGAAAGCCGCCTGAGCGACGATGGACGCACCCGCACCTACGACGTGCTGGGCGAGGTCTTCTTCGCCAGCGCGGATAGCTTCGTCGCGGCGTTCGATTACAAGGAAGTGCTGGACCGCGTCGTGATCGACGTCACCCGGGCGCATTTCTGGGACATCAGCGCGGTCGGCGCGCTGGACAAGACCGTCGCCAAGTTCCGCCGCGAAGGGACCGCAGTCGAGATCATCGGCATGAACGAGGCCAGCGCCACGATGGTACGCGGCTTCTCGACCCGCGACGATCAGGATGCAGTCACCGCCGCCCCCCGCTAAGGACAGCCGCCATGAACCTTCTCGCCGCCCTCGATCTGTCGCCTTATGCGACCAGCGTCGCCGACCATGCCGCATGGGTCGCCTCGGCGCTGGGCGGCAGGGTCGAACTGCTCCACGTCATCCAGCGGCGCGATGCCGTGACGCGGCGCAAGGATCTGTCGGGGGCGCTGGGCCTCGGTGCACGCTCGGACTTGATGGAAGAGCTGGTCGGGATCGAGGAAACCGAGGCGCGGCTCGCCCGCGAACAGGGCGACGCCCTCCTCGCCAATGCCGCCGCCAGGCTCGCCGAGGCGGGGATCGCCGATGTCGCGAAGCTCATGCGCCACGGCGATATCGTCGAGACGATCGTCGAGCGCGAGGCGGACGCCGACATGGTCGTGATCGGCAAGCGCGGCGCCCATGCGGATTTCGCCAAGGGGCATCTGGGAAGCAAGGTCGAGCGGGTGGTGCGCCAGTCCGATCGCCCGGTGCTGGTCGCCAGCCGGTCCTTCGCGCCGGTCGAGACCGTGATGGTCGCGTTCGACGGCGGTGCCACGTCGCGCAAGGCGATCGCGATGGCGGCGACCTCGCCGTTGTTCGAGGGGGCGAAAATCCACGTCGTCCAGGTCGGCGAGGACAGTTCGCTCGAATGGGCCTGCGAAACGGTCGGCGATCGCCTTCTCGGCTGCGAGAGCCTGCCCGGCGACGTCGAAGGCGCGCTGACCGCCGAAGCGCGGCGCGTGGAGGCCGACATGCTGCTGATGGGCGCCTACGGACACAGCCCGTTGCGCACCATGATCGTCGGATCGACCACGACCGCGATGCTTCGCGCGCTGCCGATCTCCGTCCTCCTGTTCCGCTGATCGGCGCTCTGGCCGGGACTAAGCGACGGATCGCGGGCCGCCGCCCCGCCGTTCTTCCCCTGAACCAAGGGAGAAGATCATGCAGCGTTTCACCGACAAGACCGTCATCGTCACCGGTTCCTCGAGCGGCATCGGGCTAGGCTGCGCGAAACGGTTCAGCGAGGAGGGCGCGAACGTCGTTCTCAATTCGAACGACCCGTCCGAACTCGACGAGGTGAAAGGCGATTTTCCCGAAGACCGGACGCTGATCGCCTGCGGCGACGTGTCCGATCCCGATGCGTGCGAACGCATCGTCGCCGACACGGTCGAGCGGTTCGGCGGGCTTCATATCCTGCACAACAATGCCGGTATCGCCGCGATGGGACCGCTGGAGGAGATGAGCCAGGACGACATCGACGGCGTGCTCGCGGTCAACGTCACAGGCGTCATCCACATGTGCCGCGCCGCCTTTCCGCACCTCAAGAAGGTGAAGGGCTGCATCGTCAACACGAGCTCGGTGTCGGGGATCGGCGGCGACTGGGGCCTGGCGATCTACGATACGTCCAAGGGCGCGGTCACCAACCTGACCCGCGCGCTGGCGCTCGACTGGGGGCGGCACGGCATCCGTGTCAATGCGGTCAACCCGAGTCTCATCCGCACCGATCTGTCCGAGGACATGTTCGACAACGACAAGCTGATCAGCGCATTCAAGACGCGCATCCCGCTGGGCCGGACCGGCGTTCCCGAGGACGTGGCGGGGCCCGTCGCCTTCCTCGCGAGCGAGGATGCCGCGTTCGTCAACGGCGTGCAGCTCCCGGTCGATGGCGGCTGCTCGGCGAGCAACGGCCAACCGCCGATCGGCGAGCTGCTCTGACGCTGTCGGATGATGCCGCCGATGGTGGAGCTAGGGAGGCTCGAACTCCCGACCTCTGCAGTGCGATTGCATGAGATTAGCGATTTTTGGCAGAAAACCGTACTCTCGCGTCGGGAAAAAGCGCCCTAAAAAGCATAAATCGTCAAATTTGCGATACCAGTGCGATACCAAGCATCGTCGCGCTTTACGTTGGCGTCGACGGCCACGCTAGAATTTGGATGGCGGTGACTGGGCCGAAAGCAGCCGTGCAGCTTTGGAGCGATATGTGCCGCAAGCGGACATTGGCGGCCGACGCTCTGGGTGTAAACGAGATGCTCAATCACCCAACAGATTATGGCCGCTGAGGGACGGCCTGCTTGTAAGGGCCCGGCATCCCTAAAGCGAAATTAGCTCTCGCCGAACGTCAAGCACGCTGTTCCCATTAGGCTCCATTCGACGTAGATCTGGTCGAGATGCAATGCGCATTTGGAAGCGCAAACCTGCGGCCTTAACCGGTCCCGGCTAACAAGATGATGGTGGATTCAGATGGCGACGATTTGGTCTAATCGAAGGGTGAGTGAGCTGACCGAGAACCCGCCGGACGTCACAACCGACCCGGCTCGATCGCGGTTCCAGCAGGACTATGACCGGTTGCTGTTCTCGACGCCCGTTCGCCGACTGTCGGATAAAACTCAGGTCTGGCCGATGGATGACAATGACGGCGTGCGCACCCGGCTCACCCACTCGCACGAAGTGGCCAACCTTGCGCGCTCGATCGGCACCCGAATCCACACAGCGAATGTGGAACTGTTCTCCGGGGCCGACCTTCATCAAGTGATCCAGCCGATGCTGTCCGCGATCGGTCTTGCACATGATCTAGGCAATCCGCCGTTCGGACATCAGGGGGAGACCGCAATCGGCCGCTGGTTCGAGCTTCGTAAGGACTGGATATTCACGAACCATGATGAGGGCGCGCGCGGGTTGCCGACCGCCATCCCCGATGATCTCCATGCCGAGTTCCTAAAGTTCGACGGCAACCCGCAGACGCTCCGGCTTATTACCAAGCTCCAGACGAACATCGCTCATCTGGGCCTCGACCTAACCTCGGCAACGCTGGCCGCAGTGATCAAGTATCCCGTCGGTGCTGCAAACCGCGACAAAAAGAACCCCATTGCAAAAAAGTATGGGTATTTCGAAGCGGAACGCGCGCTTGTGGGTGGACTCCGCAAAGAAATCGGGTTGGGCGAAGGGCAGCGCCACCCGCTCACCTGGATCATGGAGGCTTGCGACGACATCGCCTACTCGGTCCTCGACGTCGACGACGCCATGAAGAAAGGCGTCATCTCACCGGATGATGTGCTCGCGAGCCTACAAGCTGACTCAACCACTTCCGCGCACACCGCGGTGGCAAAGGCGCAATCCAAGTTCGAAGAGGTTGAGTCCGCTGGCAGGCGTCCGGAACTCGCCCGCGACATCAAGATCGGATTTCTGCGAGCCTATTTCATAGAAGCGCTGATCGAACATGCCAGCGACGGCTTTGTTGCCGCAGGAGCAGCGATCACAGCCTTCTCACATCGTACCCCGCTGATGGACGACAGCACCCTGTGCGAAAAACTAAAGTCGCTCGCCCGGGAGCACGCCTTCGGCAATCCCAGCGTGTTGCGGATGGAGGCGCGCGGAGCAGAAGCGATTGACGGTCTTCTGACCGCCTTCTGGGAGGCGATCCACGACCGTCCACCGGAAAATTTCGGCGACATCTTGGCCCGCCGGTCCGGTGCGAAGAACAAATATGTCTTCGCGCTGATCAGCCAGAATTACCTTGAGGACGCATCCCGCGCTGCCAACGCCGACGGGATCGCTGCGTCGGTTCGTTACCGCGAGCTGCGCCTGCTGACGGATATGCTCTCGGGCATGACGGACACTTTCACGATCAAACTCTGGGACGAGCTGAAAGGCATGCAATAAGGTGACACCGGCGGAAACACTGCCGAAGCTCAAGCGCCGCATCGACGACTATCTGTGGCGCGAGGATGGGATGCCGATCCAGCGCCTACGCGAGATCTTGGCGACCAAATTCGAGCCGCTGGGGCCGGTAGCAATCATCGGCGGCTTGGTGCGCGATATCGCACGCAAAGGAAAGGTAGGCTTCCGATCCGATATTGACCTAGTGATTGATGCCGAGCCGGCGCGCGTCGCCGCGTTGGCCGCGGAGTTGAATGCTACGCCAAACCGTTTCGGCGGCTTCGCTTCGGTCCAACCGCACTGGAAGATAGATTTCTGGTCCCTGCCAAACACCTGGGCTTCATCCGTAGGACTGGTGCGCACAGACACGTTAGCAGATCTTGTCTTTACCACTTTCTTCGATTGTGACGCGATCTGCTACGAGGTGCAAAAGCGTAAGGTCCATGCCCTACCGGATTATCTCAAACGGCTGGCCAAACGCTCGATCGACGTCAATTTGCTGCCCAACCCTTCGATCGACGGCAATCTTCTGCGGGCTAGCCGGCGCATCCTCCTTTGGCACTTCCGTCCCGGTTCGGCGCTGCGCGCATTCATCGAACGGGAGCTGAACGAGGAGTCGTTCCACCGTATCGTGGCAATCGAGCAGGCGATCTATCCGAACGATGTCCTCAGCACTTTTGGTGGGCCACGACAGCTAGCAGATGCTCTGCTCGGGGATGAGATGCCGACCCAATTCTCCGGCTTCGGCGAGCAGTTGGAGCTTCCCGGCTTCACTAATTAGGTCAGCAGCAGGATACAATCGCCGTCCAGCATATCTGGGTTGGGGCGCCGGTCGTAATCAACTTGAAGCGCAAAGAGGCCGAGCGGTCGGGTCAGACTGGGATTTGGTGCGCGGCGCTAATCGACGCTGAATGTTGCGACAATGTCCGACGGCGGTATAAACACGGCGATGCGTTCATTCGGTGTGGTGCCGGGAGGGAAGATCCGGATTTTTCAAGCCGGTGACGATTGTGAACCCTGGCTCGAATTCCTGGGCGACGAACGAGCGCAGGAAGAGTATCGCATCTTTCCGCCATACCAATATGAGATCTCGCAGGAGCTTGCGACCAGGTATTCGTCACAACCCAGCGACCGCGCTTCTTTCCCGATCGCGCAACGTTTCAAGCGCGGTCAAAACTTGCAGGATCCCAAGATCCCCCTTTGAGGTTGCCGAATTTGAAAGCGAACTCATGGTCGAACACGAGGCGAGAAAGTTGCACAGCCGCAGCGCAGTCTTGCCTTTGAACTACCTAGCAACTAGTGTTCTATTAATGTTCTCAGTGGCGGATCATGTCTGACAACAGCGCAATCGAGTGGACCGACGCAACTTGGAATCCTGTTACAGGATGTACCAAGATAAGCCGAGGCTGTGACAACTGCTACGCTGAGAGATTCTCAGAGAGGTTCAGAGGAGTTCCGGGACACCCATTCGAGAACGGCTTTGATCTGGCATTACGTCCTGCACGGTTGGAGCAGCCGCTTGGCTGGCGTCGTCCTCGGATGATCTTCGTGAACTCGATGTCAGACCTGTGGCACAAGTCAGTTCCGTTTGAGTACGTCGATAGGGTCTTCGATACGATGGAGCGGGCCGACTGGCACGTTTATCAGCTCCTCACAAAGCGAAGCTCCCTCATGTCGAAGTACCTCCAGCAGCGGTACAGTGAGCGGCCCTGTCCACAACACATTTGGTGCGGCGTGTCGGTTGAGGATGCTCAAGCAAAAAGCCGCGTTTCGCACCTCCAAAGCGCTCCCGCAGGAGCAAGGTTTCTCTCGATCGAGCCGCTGGTTGGAGCCGTAGGAGAGTTGGACCTCTTCAATATCGATTGGGTAATTGTTGGAGGAGAAAGCGGCCCACGAGCACGGCCTGTCGATCCCCGTTGGGTGCGTGAAGTGCGCGACCAGTGTATCGGACAGGACGTTGCCTTCTTCTTCAAGCAATGGGGCGGGTTCCGACCTAAGGACGGCGGCAGAGAACTCGATGGGCGGGAGTGGAACGACTTCCCCCAACAACTTAAGGCAGCGATGGAAAAGGCTGACTGATGGCGGGGCCTGTGATGCTTCCGTCTGCTTATCGACGTCGCGCACAGTCATTCGTCAAGCATGAAGTGTTGCGGGCATACCTTGAGCGGGCCGCAATGATTATTTTGTCCAAATACCCGGAGTTCGTTTTTGTCGACGGGTTTTCAGGCCCTTGGCAAAACGCAAGAGACGACCTTAGCGACACTTCATTTGGCATCTCATTGGCCCAGCTACGCGCGGCTCGACAGGCATGGGCCGACAACGCGCGCTCCAGAGAAGTGCGGTGCGTGTTCGTGGAAAAGCGGCGGGCCGCATTCGACCGGCTGTCGGCTGCATCGGTGTCAGAGGCGGACGTGCCAATTACTCCCCTGCACGGCAAGCTTGAGGATCACATACCCCGTATTCTGAAGGAGGTTGGCCACTCCTTCGCGCTTTTCTTCCTCGACCCGACTGGTTGGAATTACGACCTCCGGAATCTATCGCCGCTTCTTTCCCACCGACCGGGAGAGGTTCTGGTGAATTTCATGTATGAGCATTTCCGTCGGTTCATTGACGACAAGCGGCCCGAAATTCGCGGCTCTCAGGACCGTGCTTTAGGTGGCCCGGAGTGGCGACCAAAGTATGCCTCACTGATTGAGCAAGGAGTTCCCAAGGAGACCGCAGTGCTAGAGGTCTTCAAGGCCCAGCTGAAGAGCGTCGGTGGCTATCAACACGTTGCAAGCGCGCGGGTTCGGCACCCCCTCGCAGAGAAAACCCATTTCCATCTCGTCTATGGCACCCGGCACGAGAAGGGTCTGACAGCGTTCCGTAGCGTGGAGAAGAAGGTGCTGTCCGCAGAAGGGAGCATCCGCGTTCAGGCGCGCGATGCCGCACTGCAGGAGAAAACCGGACAGGGGACCTTCCTAGATGTTCTAGGGCCGCCCTCGGAAGCTGTCGGAAGTGATCCCCGCCTACAAGACCACGAGCACGTGCCAGTTTGGCTGCAGCACGCTGTCGCTACCCGCCCCGTCGACTATCACCTTTTGATGCAGGCTGCGCTTGAACGCTACTCGATCACTGAGCCGGAGTTTAAGGATCAGCTAGTCGCTGCAAATAGAGAAGGGCATATTGCTTTTGAAGGGATGCCCGCTCGATCCTTTAAGCCCAGCAAGGGTGTGGTAATCATCTCAGGCAAGAAAGCAGGGCAGAAATGATCCGCGCAGAGACCTTTTATCCTTTGCAAACCGACTGACGAGGTTAGCGACAGAGGAGGTATGCCTCTTGCCGGCCCTCTCGGTCCTCATGTGGCGCGCGTGCAGTTCCGAGGCGGTCCCAGCAAGGCTCTTGACCCTATACCAGTGCATCGCTTCCACCTTGCCCCTCGTGTCCTCTGCGAACCCGTGCGCACGATCGATCCAAATGAACGGCAGCTTTTTAGAAAAATTTGAGCAAACTCGAACGACCAAATATAGGGCGCATTGCCGACCTGCTAAAATTGGGCCGACAGCTGTCTGTCCGCTCTTCGGCTCATGACTGCAGATTGCGGACACGAAATGCCTAGCATTACGCGATGCCAAACGCCTGGAATTTAGTTCTCGCCGGCAGCTTTCCCTTTTTGCGCGGAACGTCCCGTCCTACAAACTCGAGCGCCCCGTCGCCTTCCTCAGAAACTTCCAGAATGCCCGGTTCGGGCTATCAACCCTTCGTCGCAGTCCGCTGCTAGGCAAGCTTCCAGCGTTGCATGCTTAATGCCGAACCGGGAGGAGACGCGCTGCCGCACGGTTCGCTTCAGTTCTTCGAACCGCTCGAGTGACGGGCGGGATGGCACGATGTGGACCTCGAGGGCGCGGCGGTGCTCTCCCAAATTCCAGACATGCAGATGATGGATGCTCTCGACCCCTTCGATCGCCTCGAGTTCGTCCATGATTTCTTGCAGCTCGACGTCATCTGGCACCGCGCCCATAAGCAGGCGAACCGTGCGCGGCATCAGCGACACCCCCTGCCAGATCACATAGGCGGCGATGATGACGGTGATGACCAGATCGGCCACGTAGAGATCGTATAGCAGGATCAGGACCCCGGCGACGATCACCCCGACAGAGGCCATGGCATCGGACACATTGTGCAGGAACGCCGCCTTCATGTTGATGCTGTCCTTGGCGCCGCGGTGGGTGATGAAAGCGGTCACCAGATCGATCACCAATGCCACGCCCGCTACGGCGATCACCGTCCATCCTTCGATGGGTTGCGGATCGGCGAAGCGGTTGATCGCCTCAACGAGTAGATAGAACCCGATGATAAGCAGCGTCGTCAGGTTGATGAGGGCAGCGACGACCTCTCCCTGTGCGTAGCCGAAGGTCATCAGTTTGTCGGCAGGACGCCGTCCAATACGGCGAGCGAACCAGGCGAGACCCAGCGACGCCGCATCGCTGAAATTGTGCAGCGCGTCGGCGATAAGGGCGAGCGAACCCGAAACGATACCGCCGACAATCTGCGCCACCGTCAGGAGCACGTTGATCGCCACAGCGAAAATCAGTTGGCGATCGCTCAGGTTCTCCTCGCCGTGGCTATGGCCGGCATGCCCGTGACCAACGTGTCCGCCGCCATGATCGTGATCGTCGCTCATCGCCTAAACTGATCGCCTCTCTCGTGCTGGGTCCCCTCCTCGTCATGGATGTCCATGTGAGCATCGCGTAGGATCTGGATGCCGCCATAAAGGGCAATGCATGCCACAGCGACGCCTACCACCAGGTCGGGCCAATTGGCGCCGGTGAGCATCACGACGATGCCCGCGATGATGATCCCGCCATTGGCAATAAAATCGTTGAAGCTGAAGGTCGTCGCTGCGCGCATGCTGACGTCCTTGTCCTCTGTCCGCTGGAGCATCCGCAGGCAGATCAGATTTACCACGGCTGCGACCGCCGCCATCGCGAGCATCATAAATCCACCTGGCTCCGAGCCTTCCAGGTAACGGCGGACCGCATCGGCGATGACCCCCGCGGCGAAGATCAGCAGCATGATGCCGGAGAAGCGTGCGGCGCCCCGCTGCCAGACACGCGAACGGGTCAACGCGAGAAGGCTCAGGGCATAGACGATCGCATCGGAAGAATTGTCGAGACCGTTGGCCAGCAACGCGTTCGAATCCGCGAAGTAGCCCACGACGAAAAAACCTATCGCGATGGCGACATTCAGCCAGAGGACGATCCAAAGTGTTCGGCGTTTCTCAACCGAGCCGATATCGATATCGTGGTTGCCGCTCATGACATGCTCTCATCGGATCGCGCCCAGACTTCGGCAGCTTGGCGTTCGGTAGGGTGGAAAAATTCCATTTCAGCACGGAAGAGCGGATCGAAAACCTCGGTGCCCCATTCTTCCCATTGGTTATCGCCGACGATGGAAATGCGACCAAAGCTGTCCTTGTGCCGGACGTCGAACTTGAGGTCGCGCCAAAGGCCACCGAGATCCCATCCGGAGAAATCCGGCGCGAGTTCGATCACCATCGCCACGGTGCCGGGCTCCCGTTCGGCGATTTCCTCGAATTGAGGGACGAAGCGGTTGTAGTCCTCGTCCTCTAATTTCCCCGAGGCGCGTATCCAGAGCAGACCTTTCTCTTCCTTAATTGCCAGCATGGTATTCTCCTTTCCAAATTGGTCATGCGATGTCCGTCAGTTCGCGCTGCTCGTCGCTGGTCACGTTTCGACGCAGGCGATCCCACCACTTCTCGCGCCAGCTGCGCTCATCGTCCGATCGATTGAGCACGAGCCGCGCGATCGCTGGCAGGACGAAGAGCGTGAGCGCAGTCGCGGTGATCAATCCACCGATCACGACAGTGGCCAGCGGACGCTGGACCTCCGCGCCAGTTCCGGTCGCCAGGGCCATCGGCACGAAGCCGAGCGAGGCGACCAGCGCCGTCATCAACACCGGTCGCAGTCTCGCCAGTGCACCATCGCAGATCGCCTCATCGAGAGGCATTCCCTTGTCGAGCCGCTGGCGTATCGCGGTCATCATCACGAGCCCGTTCAATACCGCGACACCCGATAGGGCGATGAACCCCACGGCAGCGGACACCGAGAACGGCATCCCCCGTAAGGCAAGCGCGAAGACCCCGCCTGCCAGTGCCATCGGGATCGCGCTGAAAACCGCGAGAGCCGGAACCCACCCGCCGAGCGCCATGAACAGGAGCAGCAACACCAGCGCGAAGCAGACCGGAACGACGAGTGCGAGCCTTGCCTGCGCGGCTTGGAGGTTCTGGTATTGCCCTCCCCATTCGATGAAGGAGGCGGCCGGCAATTCGACGCTTTCGGAGACGCCTGCGCGGGCCTCCTCCACGAACGACCCGAGATCGCGTTCGCGCACGTTCGCCGACACGATCACCAGTCGGCGACCCTGCTCACGCCGAACCTCGGCGAGGCCATCGACCACCTTGAAATCCGCCAGCGTGCGAAGCGGGACGGTGACCCCGCTTTCGAGGACTATGGGCAGAGCGCCGAGCTGATCGAAATCGTCCCGGGTCGCATCGGCAAGCCGCACGACGACATCGAACCGGCGGTCACCCTCGAATACCAGTCCCGCCGGACGACCCCCCAGCGCGATAGCCACTGATTGTGCGACCTCCTCCACGGTCAGACCGTATCGGGCGATCGTCGGGCGATCGAAGGCGATGTCCAGCGTAGGAAAGCCAGTGACCTGCTGGGCCTTGACGTCGGCAGCACCCTCGACGCCGCGCAGCACCTCGGCCACTTCTCCGGCTGACCGGGTTAGCGCGGTAAGGTCGTCTCCGTAGAGCTTGACCGCCACGTCGCCGCGAACACCCGCGATCAGCTCGTTGAAGCGCAGTTCGATGGGTTGGCTGAACTCGTAGAGGTTACCGACCAGACCGCTGAGCGATTCCTCCATCTCGGCGACGAGTTCATCCTTCGACAGGTCGGGATCGGGCCACTCTTCGCGCGGCTTCAAGATCACGTAGGCGTCGGACGCGTTCGGCGGCATCGGATCGCTCGCGACCTCGGCCGTGCCGGTGCGCGAGAAAACCAGCTCGACTTGCGGGAAGGTCTCGAGCCTGTCCTCCACCTGTCTCTGCATGGCGAGTGATCGTTCGAGCGAGGTCGACGGTATCCGCAGCGACTGAACCGCGATGTCGCGCTCATCCAGCTGCGGTGTGAACTCGCTGCCGAGGAAGGTGAACACGAAAGCCGCTACGGCGAAGAGCCCGACGCCCGCACCGATCACCGGCCAGGGACGTGCGATGGCGCGGCGCACTGCCGGGCCATAGCGTTCCTTCGCCATCCGAACGGGCTTGACCTCCTTCTCGGTCAGCTTGCGATTGAGGAGCACCGCGATCATCGCCGGCACGAAAGTCAGGGACAGCACGAAGGCGGAGGCGAGTGCCAACATGACCGTGATGGCCATGGGCGAGAACGTCTTGCCCTCGACCCCCGTGAAGGTGAGCAGCGGCGCATAGACTAGCAAAATGATCGCCTGACCGTAGACGGTCGGCTTGATCATCTCCTGCGCAGCCAGCCGTGTCTCCGTCAGCCGTTCGCCGAGGCTGAGCAATCTGCCTTCGCGGTGCTGTCTGGCGGCGAGCCGCGCGACGCTGTTCTCGACGATGATAACGGCGCCATCGACGATAAGCCCGAAGTCCAGTGCCCCGAGGCTCATCAGGTTGCCCGAGACACCAAGCCTGTTCATTCCGACGGCGGCCATCAGCATGGATATCGGAATGACCAATGCGGCGATGATCGCAGCACGGATATTGCCGAGCATCAGGAACAGGACGGCGATCACTAGAAGCGCGCCCTCGACGAGATTCTTCTCGACCGTGGCGATGGTCGCATCGACGAGCGACGAGCGGTTGTAGACGATCTCGGCGACCACTCCGGCAGGGAGCGAGGCGCGGACTTCTTCCAGTCGCTCGGCCGAGGCGGCAGCCACGGTGCGGCTGTTCTCGCCGCTGCGCATGAGGACCGTGCCCACGACCGCTTCTTCTCCATTGAGCGAGGCAGCACCGGTTCTGAGGTCGCCGCCGATGCGAACCGAGGCGACATCCCCGATCCGGATCGGAACGCCCTCGCGGGTCGCGACCACTGCCTGTTCGATGTCCTGTGTGCCCCCAAGTCGCGCATCGACGCGGACGAGCAGAGCCTCTCCGGCACGATCGACAAAGTTGGCGCCCTCAGTGAGGTTCGCCGCTTCCAAGGCCTCGATCAGGGAGTCGAACGACAGGCCGTAGCCGGTGAGACGGGCAGGATCGGGCTGGACGAGGAACTGTTTCTCATAGCCGCCGATCGAATCCACCCCGGCAACGCCGTCAATAGAACGCATGAGCGGAGCCACGACCCAGTCCTGCACTGTGCGAAGATAGGCTGCCTTGGCGACCTCGGTGTCGAGGCGATCACCGCGTTCGGTGATGAAGCTCCCGTCCGACTGCCAGCCTGTTCGACCACCCTTGGGCGCATCGCGACCTCCCGGATACTCGTATTCGATCGTATACATGAGCACTTCGCCCAGGCCGGTCGAGATCGGTCCCATGGTGGGCTCCGCTCCCTCCGGCAGCGACGCACCGATCGGGGCTAGCCGTTCGTTCACTTGGCTGCGCGCAAAGTAGATGTCGGTGCCTTCTTCGAAGATCGCAGTGACCTGGCTGAAGCCGTTACGCGAGATCGAGCGGGTCATCTCCAGCCCTTCGATCCCGGCAAGCCCGGTCTCGATGGGGAAGGTCACCTGCGTCTCCACCTGTGAGGGAGAGAGGGCAGGCGCGCTCGTGTTGATCTGCACCTGCGTGTTGGTGATGTCCGGCACCGCATCGATCGGAAGGCGCAAGAGGTTCATGGCGCCGTAGATGGCTGCGAAAACGGTGAGGACGATGACCGCCCAGCGGAACCGCACGGCGATGTCGAGGATGGCTCCGATCAAACCGTGGCGATGGCTGCCCGTATCTGCATGGGTTTCCATGGCGGGCTCGGTCCGAGTCTCAGTGACCATGAGTCGCGCCCTCCTTCCCGAGTTCGGCCTTGAGCAGGAAGGCGTTGGCGACAGCGATCCGCCATCCCTCCTGAAGTCCGGAGAGGATCGTCACTTGACCAGCGGATCGTGTCCCGAGCTCCACGTCGCGGGCCTGGAAGCCGGTCTTCGTCCGGACGAAGACCACGTCTCGTCCTTCGACAACCTGGATAGCGTCCTCCGGCACCGCGATGCGGTCGCGGTCGATCTCGCCCGAAGGCCTGATGCGCGCCTGAAGGAAGGCACCCGGCTGAAGCCCCGGAACGCCGCGCGATAACGACAGGACCGCGGTCGCACTGCGGCTCTCCGGATCGAGCGACGGCGTCACCGAACGAACCCGGGCGCCGATTTCCCTACCGTCGCCGACCACCAGCACGGCCTCGTCACCAGGTTGGATACGAGAGGCTTCGGCTGAAGGCAGCGCCACCTCGATCTGGAGGCCATTGGGATCGACCACGCGGTAGAGTTCCTCGCCGGCATCGACGAAGGCCCCGAGCACAATCGGTGCCGCGGTGATCCTGCCAGCCAAGGGAGAGGTGACCGCCAGCGAACGCCCGTCGCCGCTGACGCCAGCTGCCGCTACCGCGGCCTGCGCCCGCTGAAGTTCCGAACGTGCTACGCTGAGGTTCGCCCGCGCGGCTTCCAGATCCTGGCGGGCCGTGACATTTTCCTCGAACAGACGCCGCTCGCGTTCGTAGGCGGCAGACAGCTCGGTCACCCGGGCCCGTGCCGCGCTGAGTTGCGCGGCGAGCGCGGCGGCATCCGCACTCTCGATGCGGGCGACGGTCTCGCCGCGCGCAACGTAGTCTCCCAGCGTCTTGCCGACGGAGCGGACGACCCCCGAGGCCCGGGCATCGATACGAGCTGAGGCTGTGGGGCTCGCCGCGACAGTCGCCGGGAAGACGAGTTCGACAGCGGCGCCAGACCGAACGGCGGCCAGCTGTATCCCAGCCTCGCCAATTTGCTCTTCGCTAAGCGTGATCACCCCTTCAGGTGTCTCGGTCGCAGCTTCTTCCTGCGCATGGTCATCCTCACGTGCATGGTCGTCGACCTCGGAGGTTGGCCAGAATATCAGCGCCATAGCGCCAACCGCGATGACGATACCGACGAGGATCGCCAGCTTTCTGCGTGTCATTGATGTATCCTTCATTGTGCGGCCAGCCCGATCAGTTCGGCTGCGGCCAGGCCCCTCTGCTCGCGGGCGGCGATGAGCGCCTCGCGGATCGTGTCGCGTGCCTCTGCGGCTGCGAGAACTTCGATCAGGGGAAAACGTCCGTTGCGATATCCGATGCGAACGAGGCGCAGCGCCTCCTCTGCCTGCGGCAGCGATGTCTGCGAAAGGGTCTCGACGCGCGCTTCGGCACCAAGATACCTTGCCCGGGCCGTGGCGACCGCCTGCTCGTAATCCGCGAGAGCCACCGCTTCACGGGCATTCGCTGCCCGCAACCGAGCCTCGGCAGCGGCGATGTTGCCCTGGTTCCGGTCGCGAAAAGGAAGGGGGATCGATACGCCGACTAGGAAGGCATTGTCGCCGCTTTCCCCGAAGCGCCGCACGCCCGCAGAGACCGTCGGATCGGGAATCCGCAGGCTCCGCTGTCGCTCGATCTCCGCTGCCGCAACCTTGCTCTCGGCTCGCGCGACCCTGTAGGTGAGGTTTTCCTGCGCCTCGGACATAAGCGAAGCGGGCGGAGGGAGATCCGGAAATTCCGCCGGAACGAGCGGCGCTTCACCGCCGGCCCATAGAGCCGCGAGCGCTGTTCGAGCCGACAGGCTCTCCGCCTCTGCCTCGACCAGATGCGCGCGCGCTTCGGCAAGAGCCGCATCCGCCCTCAATGCGCGCAGAGGCGGCTCTCGGCCGACCTCGACCAGGACACCAGCAATGCGAGCCAGTTCCTCGTTGCGCGCCACGACATCTTCGGCAAGTTCGACCCGCGCAGCAGCTGCAGCAGCTGCGAGATATCGCTCGCGCACCAGCTGTCCCAGTTCGACCGTGGTAAGGTCGGCCCTGAGAGATGCCAGTTCGGCCTGGGCTTCGGCCGCACCGATCCGCGCGGATCGCTTGCCGCCGAGTTCGAGACGCTGGCCGACGGAGAGCGTATATTCGGTAGACTGGAGACCCGAGAATGCGCCGCTGCCGGCGACGTTCTCGACGTCGAACGAGATTTCGGGGTTCGGGCTCAGACGAGCCTGATCGATAAGCGCGACCGCCGCGTCGGTTTCAGCGCGGGGCCCCACGAGGCGGGGGTTGGTGATGGCGGTGTCGGCCTCAGCGGCGACCCCGCTGAGTTCGAGGGCGTCGTCGAGCGTGACGACACGCGGGTCCTGCGCGCTGGCAGGCCCCGGGGACAGGGCGAGTATCAGCCCCCAGACGGGGGCTGCTCGCCACGATATGGCGAACATTGATGGGTATTCCTCTGGTGACGTTCAGTTAGCGTCGGAAAACAGGTCCGACGCGCGGCGAACGTCAGCCGCGAGGAGGGGGCGTTGCCAGTTCGGTCAGATTGGACGCAAAAGAGGGCTGATCGCCAGCGCGCAGGGCACTCATGACCGAGCCCAAGACAAAGGCGTCAGACGACCGCCCGACAGCCTGCGAAGCATGATGGCAATGGCCATGCGCACAGGCGCCGTGCTTCTCCGGACCACGGTCATCATCGCCGGGCTCGTCGTGCTGCTCGAGTTGGGATGCTACCGGAGGCTCTCCCGCGCATTCGGACGCTTCCGCCACCGGAGCCAACAGGACACCGAATGCAGTGCACAGCGTGATCAGCTGAAGCAAGAGGGAGTGGGCGAAAAGCCGGGTCATAGTGTGTCCGGTAGCATTGGCGGCGTGGCTGCGAAAGAACTATCTCGCGAGACGGAATGTGATTTTATAACAAAACCATCGATCTACTTCGAGCCACGAACATCTTGAGCTGGCGATTGACCCAGCATACGACTGATCTCCGGTTCTATTTCCATCCGAGCGAATGCGCTTACATTCGAACGACCACTGTTTCCTATTTGAAGTCTGCCGGTGATGTTGCCTATGGGGGCAAGGGAAAGTCGGAATATCTGACCGTGAACTTCGCGCCAATCACGCGTTCTCCACGCAAGCTCCAGCATACGCCAATGCGAGACGCAGTGCGGTTCCAAGCGGTCCTGAGCAACTACGTGGGCCCGTTCGAGATGGTGCCGGGCTTCGTCGAAATTCTGCTCTTCCGAAGCTTTCGCTGCGCGTCTGTATTCTTCTGTGAGAAATGCATCCCTGCTGGGAATGGTATTGCTATCCATGGGACAGCTCCCGGCGTGCCTGGCCGAAGACTTCGGCGCTGCCCCAGATCGCCAGCCCCGCCATGATCGCCGCTACAAGTAAATCGGGCCAAGCCTGTCCTGTGCCGAACACCCCTAACGCCGCGCCCAGGACCGCAATGTTGCCGATCGCGTCATTGCGCGAGCAGATCCAGACGGATCGCATGTTGGAATCGCCTTCGCGGTAACGGAACAGCAACAGCGCGACGAATACGTTGACCACCAGCGCCAGCGTGCCGATCACGCCCATGGTCTGGGGCTCTGGGTTCGATTCAGCGACAAAACCGTAGATTGCATAGCCGATCACCCACACGCCGAAAGCGAGCATGGTCGGCCTTCATCAGCGCGACCTTAGCGCGCCACGAGAGCGCGAGGCCCGCAACTCCAAGGCTGATCGCATAGTTGGCCGCGTCGCTGAAGAAGTCGAGCGCGTCAGCTTGAAGTGCACGCGAGTCCGCTGCGACCCCAGCGACAATCTCCACTACGAACATCGCTGCGTTCGCGATAAGCGCGATCCAGAGTATCCGGCGCCAGCGTGGATTGTTGTGCGCAATGTCATCGGGTTCGGGTGTCTGGCAGCAGGACTTGCTCATGCCGCTCTCCTTGCAACGTTCGAGTCGCAGGAGCATATGCGCCTTGTCGCAACTACAAGGTCAAGCGATGCGTATAGGCGAACTGGCAAGGGCCACCGGCACGAAGCCGGAGACGATCCGCTACTACGAGCGCGAAGGCATCCTGCCAGCAGCCGACCGGACGGACAGCAATTATCGCGACTACTCCACCGACCATTTGGCGACACTCACCTTCGTGCGCCGGGCGCGCGAGCTCGGGTTCAGCATGGCACAGATTCGCGAACTGCTCGCCCTGTCCGAGCACGACGAAAAGCCGTGCCTGGATGTTGACCTGCTGGTCCAGCAACAACTGGCCGAGGTCGAGCGCAAGATCGCCGATCTCTCCGCGCTGCGTGACGAGCTGGGACAGATGTTACGGTCCTGCCAGGCGGACAAGATCGGCGAGTGTCAGATCATCGATAGCCTGGGGCGCCAAAGCGTCATGTGAGACCTTGATGACCCTCTGCTTATGGATCACCCAGAGAAGCAATGGAATGGCCGACATTAGGGCGCTAAGCTGACATGAAAGCGGCCTCTATGCTTAGAAGTTCTCAGCTGTCTTGATTGGGGTGACCAAAAAATGGCGAATTTCGGTCAATCTTGAAAATGGTGCCCCATAGATGACAAAAATGGGCACTCAAATTGCTGGGAAATTTCTGTTTCGAGGCCCGGACGTCTCGCCTCGGGAAAGTGAATGGCGGCTCTTAGGCCGAGAGAGGACTGTCCGCTTTCGGTAACGACGACATGAAAGCGGACTTTTCCCCAAGGCTAAACCGGCAACCCCCGGTATCCCCGGGTTTGGTCGAGCAGACTCATCGCGCCTCCGCGCAACCCGTGCGCTGTTCACCCCCCACCAGCAGTTCGACCGCAAGGGGATAGCGCTTGTCGGACATCCCGTCCGAGCAGCCATTTTGCGGACGGGTTCGCAGTTCGAATTTCTGGTTGTCGAGCGCGCCCGACCACGTGCCGCCCCCTCCGCTGTCGGGGGTGTAGGTGGTCCAGACCCGCGTGCCCGATTGGTCTTCGGGATGCAAATAGGTGACGCAGCGGCCTTCGATCTTCGCGCCCCAGAAGGGCTCGGTGCCGATCGCGCGCAAAGGGGTGACGGCGAGGCGCTTGCCGTCCTGGATCAGGCAGGCGCTCACTTTGCCGGTCGCGGAGCTCGTCGTGGTTGCCGTGGGGGGGCTCGCGTGGCAGGCGGCGGCGAAGGCACGGGTGATGGTTCGCGGCGGCGCGGGATGAGGGCCGCTGCTTTGTGCGCCGTAGGTAACCGAGACTGGCCCATCGATCAGCGCGTCGAGGTTGCCCGGCACCGCTCCGGTGCCGCTGACCCCGCCGCGCTGGCGATCCCCACGGGTATCGGCGACGAGCGCGTGGGCGTTGCCGCCGCTACCGAAGCTCAATCGCTCCTCGCTGCCGATAGGACGGAAGGCGGGGACGTTGACGAGGATGCGGTCCTGCCGCGAGGGGCAAAACATCCGCACCGCCGCTTCGCCCGAGCCGGGAAACACCAGCGCCACCCCTTCACCGCTCGATTGCATGTCCCACGCGGGGGCAGACGGGTCCAGGGCAGCAGACGAAGGCGTGGCGGAGGGATCGGCCGAGGAGTCTTGGACGGCCGCCTCGCCCGAACCATCCGGAGTCTGGATTACCTCGTCAGCGCCGCTGCATGCCGCCAGCATTAGCAGTGTGGCCACCGCGGCTGCGTCGCGGAAAGTCTGGGTCATCGCATCACACCTTTCTAGTCACGCTAAGCGGCGATGAACGCGGAGCTCCACCGATTGTGCCTACACAACCCGCTTTTCACGAGATCCTCACAACTCCCTCATGCTTCTCATGGACGGCAGCGGTATGTTCTCCCCCCAACAAGGTAGGAGATGGGCGATGCGACAGGGTGGCGCTGAAAATAGTAGCTGGTGCAGCAAGCGTGGCGCATCGCGGCTTGGCCGGCAGCTGGGGGAATCATGCTTGTCCCTCTCAGCGTTCAATTGGTGAAAGGCGATTTCGGATGGAGCCTGAGCGACTTCATCGCCGCCGCCATCAATTGCTTCGTGCCAATGCATGATCGCCTCCCACCCCGAACCTGCCAGGCAGCAATCGACCCATTGCGGACATCAACCCGCCAGTGATAACTTTGGCGTGAAGGAATGCCTTTTGGACCATGCCACCCCAAATTTGCCAAGTCGTGACTTCGAGGCAACCGCCCAGTTTTATGAGCGATTAGGCTTTGAAGAAGGCTGGCGCGACCAAGGGTGGATGATTCTAAAGCGCGGCGATCTTACCGTGGAATTTTTTCCTCACGCTGAGCTGGACCCTGCCACAGGCAATTTTAGTTGCTGCCTTCGCTTGGACGACATGCCTGCCTTTTACGACCTATGTAAGAGCGCGGGCTTGCCGGAGCAGTGCTGGGGTTGGCCTCGACTTCATCCGGCAAGCGAGGAAGCCAGTGGAAAGACCATTGCGTATATGGTCGATCTTGACGGTTCGCTTGTGCGTCTCATCCAGAACTAGACGACCAAGTTCTTCAGCAGCAACGTGCAGAAGTGCCGTTAGCGCGCGCCTCTTGGATCGGTGGGCATGGAACGTCCCCATAGGAACAGAAGACGCAGCAGTCGCCAGCCAAGGGGCGCAGTTTTGCGGCGCAATGCACGCAGTCGTAGAAAAACCAGCACGCGTTCGTCGGCATTTCCTCGGAAGTCGTCCCACCGCAATTTGGGCAAGTGAGCGTGGATTTCAGTTCGATCACTGCGCGAATACTCTCATCAACGGAGCTTCAATGAAAGGCCAAATACCGGACAGACCAACTAGCACCGTGGCGACAGCGAGGAGTGGCGCTGTCGCCCGCGAGGGCCGCTCGCAGCTGGTATCGGTGGCACACGCCCGAGACTTCTTGGCGTAGAAATACCAGCCAGCCAAAACGGCAGCCAGCGCGATGGCACTAAGAGGAACATGGAGCGGGCTAAGCGAAGCCAGCGCGCCAGCCCCGACGCCGACGCTGGCAAGTGCAAGCGGTAGGACGCAGCACGCGGCTGCTGCAAACAGCCCGCCGAAGCTCGTTACAGCGGCGACGGGAGCGATCTTATTGTCATGCTTCATGGCGGCGCTAATGCCTCAAGAGCTATCAACACGCCATAGTTCTTTCCGTCCGCTTTCCACCCCTAATCGGTCGCCGCTGAAGCGCTCAAAATCAAATGAAACCGGCCGCTTGGTTGGTGCGCCAGCCTCTCGCGGAGACTGGCGCAGCTCTCAGATCTCGATTTTCTCAGACAACGTGAGCGCGTCTTCGATGTCGACGCCGAGGTAGCGCACGGTGTTCTCGATCTTGGAATGGCCGAGCAGGATTTGAATGGCCCTGAGATTGCCTGTCGCTTTGTAGATGATCGATGCTTTCGTTCGACGCAGCGAGTGGGTGCCATAATCCTTTCTTCGGAGCCCGACCGCGGTGACCCATTCATCGACGAGCCTAGCGTATTGCCGCGTACTCAGATGCCGATCGTGATCGACCCGACTGGGGAAGGCGAAGTCCTCGACGCTGCCTCCACGAAGCTCGAGCCAGGCCAGCAGGCTCGCTCGAGCGTCCTGAGCGATTTCGAACTGCACCGGTCGCTTCGTTTTCCGTTGGATGATCGTGGCTCGGTGTCGGATCTCCGCGCCTGCTACCAGGTCGCCGATCTTCAGCTCGACGAGATCGCAGCCTCGTAGCTTGCTGTCGATCGCGAGATCAAACAGCGCCCTGTCACGAAAGCGTTGCTCCCTATCGAGGTGAAAACGGATCGCCCAGATCTGCTTCTGCGTCAGCGGCCGCTTTGGGCCAACCTGTGTGCCTGCGTTCCAAGGGCGCATCGAACGCGCGCGCGAATCGAATTCTGACATTCCCATCTGACTTCTCCTCTGGCCGGCATGGCCAGAAGAGAAACGGTCGCGCACGGGAAGGCGAAGGGGGCCGAAGCGGCTCGCTTGGCGTCGTGGTCGCACCGGTCAGGCAGCTCACGACCAGATGCTTGGATGTGCGAACGACCGCAATGGGGCGCGAATCTGACATTCGCTTCGAGCAGTTCTTAGGAGTTTTCGCCCGAGATGCCTCACTTGCCAACGCTAGGCCTCCCGAGAGCGTAGCCCCAATTTGAGTTCAACTGGACGCATGCCAATCGCCACACGCAAAAGACTGACAACTTTCCGGTGGCTCACGATCTAATCCTAATTTCTACGCCACGTGAGATGGCATCGCTCACCATTGGAAGGAGGCAGGAACGATCCGTCACCGATCCCCCTGCTGGCCTGAAAAAACTGAGGGAACTCATGAAGGCGGCTGAGCCGAAAGGATGAAAGTCGCCCTCGAGCATCACTGCTCGGCCTTCGAGGGCTTCAATGAAGCAAAAGAAGGCATTTCAAATGCAATATACCGAAGAATTCCGCCCGGATTTCGTTGATCCGATTCCCGAGCCGCGCGAGCTCGTCAAGCGACTGATGTTGGCGACAGCGATCGTGATCGACGGATATCTCGATCAGGAGCCCGAGGCTCATCACCCGTGGTTGGAGAACTGCTTCCTCGCACCGGAAGCGGGGATCATCATCGCGGGAACCGGCTGCCGCCGACCTCTATTGCTACGCGAAGTCGGCCATGTGGCCGACGCCGTGTCGCGCGACGCGATCATTGTCCGCAGCACGGACCAACCGCGACCTCATCTCGCGACCTTCGATGTCAAGATTGCCGGCATGTCGCGAATGCTGTGCGGGTATTTCCTATGGCGCCCTCAACCCTCCGGCGACGCCTATCTCATTCCGTCGGTCGGCGATGGCCCGCATGTGCGTCTTGATCGTAAGGGCATGGAACTGGTCAATGAACCGCCGTTCGACGACGAGGTCGAGCGGTATCGTGGCATTCAGTGGGGCAGCGAGCTGCTGTCGGTCGCCTCGACGGGGTGGCTGTAATGGTCGCGCGCAAGGCTAAACCCCCGCGGAAGGCTGTCGCGACCAAGAAGGTCGTGAAGAAGGTACAGCGCCCGAAAATTGCTGCCGCGGATGTCGAGCGCCCGCTAAAAGGGTTCTTCCACGCGGATGAACTGGACGACACGTTCGGCTTCGCGAGGTTCTATTGGGAACCGGGCCGAGGGCCGCGAGCCTCGATCGTGCCGCAGATCCTGAAGAAGCGGCGGCCCGCAGCGGCCGAAGCCTCTTCCGACACGGCCGCCCGCGTCGAAATTCTTCTACCCACGGACGCACCGGAAGAATATGCCGACGTCGATCGCCTCGTCCGGCGCTATGAGGAATGGCTACCCGAAGGCGAACCTACTGGCTTCGCGCAAGTGACCATAAGGTTTCCCAACGCACCCAACCTTCACGGGCCGTACGAAGAATGCCGCGCATGGCTTCGCGATCATTATGTCGTCGGCATGAGGGTGCCCATCATCTTGATCCTGCATGCCCCTTACCTGGTCGGGAGCGATGCGCCGGGTCATGTTCACGCGCTCATCCTAGCTGGACGGCTGTCTCGTTTTGGTTGGATGACAGTCGATCGGATCGTCGCTAGCGACGAGGGTCGAAACGTCGCGATCTCGTCGTGGAGCAAAAGGTCAAAACCACCTTCGGTCTGAACCTGCACCCTCGTCCGTAGTCTAAAGCTCAACAGAGAGAAGGAAGTTGGGGGGAGGCGCGTCAACGTCTTGTCAATTCACATTGCAAGACACGCTTTCTCCCCCCTCTAAAATTTAGGCTGTGTTGACAAAGGGATTCCCATTTGCCCCGAGTTCTGATTCAAGACTGCTTTTTGAGGAGCAGTCATGGGTCGTGGGGACTTGTCGGATGCGGAATGGGAGTTGATCGGGCCGCTGCTACCGCCTGAGCGTGGTCGCTGGGCGCGTCCTGCTGGCGATAACCGGCGCTTCCTCAATGGCATGCTCCACGTGCTGCGAGTCGGCTGCCCCTGGCGCGACATGCACGAGCGATACGGCAAGTGGAACTCGGTCTATGTCCGGTTCCGGCGCTGGGCCGAACAGGGTGTCTGGGATGCGCTGCTGCAAACACTGGTCGATCTGGGTCTAACCGACGATTGGCAGCACATGATCGACAGCACCAGCGTTCGCGGCCATGTCTCGGCAGCGGGCGGAAAAGGGGGGCTTGTGCGAACGCTCTTGGTCGATCACGCGGCGGCTTTACGAGCAAAATCCACGCCCGCTGCGACAATCAAGGACTGCCTCTCGGCTTCATCCTGACCGGCGGGGAGGCTTCCGATTACACCGCTGCCGAGCCGCTGATGGAGATCCCCGTCGCCGCGCCCAAGGCGCTGCTGGCAGACAAAGGCTATGACGGTGATCGCTTCCGGGAAAGCCTGCTGATCCGGGGCATCCTGCCCATCATCCCGCCCCGCTCAAACCGCAAGGTGCCCGACCATCCCGACTATCGCCGCTACCGGGACCGCAATCGCGTCGAGCGCATGTTCGGAAAGCTCAAGCAACAGCGCCGAATCGCCACCCGCTACGACAAGACCATCCTATCCTTCGAGAGTTTCCTCAACCTCGCCGCCACTCGCCTATGGCTGAAGTCTTTTGTCAACACGGCCTAAGATAACGCGATGCTCTGCTTGTCGATTGCAAATTTGCAATCGACACGAAAACGCACCGAAAAATGCTCTGGTCAGATATACGGGCTTTCAGTGGACTGAAGGAAAGGGACTAATATTCTCATTTAAAAAACGGGGTCAGGGAGACCCCAATGGAAAAGCAAAATATCGAGATCGTCCCGCTCGCAGACAGAATGCGAGCAGCTGCTGTGTTGCGAGAATCTCATCGCGACCGCTGTAAAATTTCACGCAAAGAAAAAGCGGATCGAGCAGCCCAGGCTCAGCAAGCCAGTTCCCGTGGGACCGAGAAGTCCAACGGGCGAAAACAAGAGCATGAGGACCGAACCAAAACAGCGTTCATGCGCCGAAAACGGCAACTTGAAGATCTCGAACGAGCGCGTGAGCACGCCCGTTTGGGCGCATCCATAAGGCGAGAGGAACGACGTCTATTCCGGCGATCACCACCAACACAGCTATTCAAACAATTCGAAGCGAAGCAGGTGGCGCGTGGTCCGACCAATCGAGACTTATATTTCGAGTGGATCGGCAGAGGGCTGAGTTCTGGTCGAGGGCGAAATTACGCTCGCTCTGGAACCAAGCGGACGAGTTCGAGAACCACGCCATGGAAGTCAGGTGAGATGGGGCGAAAAATTCGCTACATCGGCAGAGAGGCTGCGCTCGAAAATGTTGAAGGCAACGTGGTCACCAATATGGGTGACGATATGGGCGAAGCCGTCCACTGTTCACAGAAAATCGAAGAGATCGAGCGGCTCGCCCGTAAAGGTGCGGGCGTCTATATCCACGTCATTGTCGCCCTTTCTCACGAAAATAGTCCTACCGAACGTGTGCAGGTGCTCGCCGAACTAGTGCAGCCTCTTCGCCGTATGGGACTCCCATATTACGCGGCCCTCCATCACCCTGACCAAGACGGTGATCAGCGAAATTACCACGCTCATCTGGTCCTAAGTCTTAGACCGATGAAGCGAATCACGGCATATCAATGGGAATTCTCAGCTTCGAAGAGCACGTGGCTGAACACGCCTGCTGGCCTCAAACTTCAACGGAAATTCGTCGCTCGAACCCTGAACCGAGCACTCGCGGCGGGCGGTCATAGGGCGCGCTGGACATATCTTTCGCGGGCTGAGCGAGGCGAGGTCAGTCCGGGCAATACAAAGAAAGGCGCGGAACGCACTCGCCAGGAACGTGCTGTCGCCAAGGCCGAGACGGAGAGTCGAGAAGCGCGGAAAGCCTTTTTTGAGAGCGGTCGACTACGGCAGGCGGCAACTCGACTGCTCAATGCCGGTGATAAGCTCGAACGATGCTGGCAGATTTGTTCAGAGCTGCTGATCCCCGTTCGAAAGGGGATGTCTGAAGCCCTCCATCGGCTTGAGAACGAAATCCATGAGTTCGAAGACGCCTGTGTCACGGCATTGAAAAGACAAAAACAAGAAATTGAGGCTGGGGAGGCGATCATTCAAGCGATCCGCTCGCTTCAGACGGCAGAGGCGCGCGCCGCCGCAAATCACCCAATAAAGGACGAATCTATCATTCCAGTCCTTAGGCGCGTTCGCAGTGCGATCACTAACATGGAATTCAGCGCCTTGCACCGCGGCGATGGATCATACGCGCTGAGCGCGTCCGAAGAGCCTTTGCTCGCTGACTGGGAAGCATTGAGGCGATCGAAGGAGGGCGAAGCGTATTGCCGGGAGATTTCGGCGGCACTTCCCGAACCGGAGGCCGATCAGTCGGAATGGCCATCGAGAATATTCCCGCTCTTGCCCGAGTCGGAGGAGATCTCGGCAGATGACCTTTTCAGGCTTTGGAAAGAGTCTCAAAATCAGGGCCGAGGCTAGCCGAATTTGATCCCGCCTCTCTGGAATTGATGGGACCGGAGTGAAGAATACTCCTCCTCGTTATTCTCTAGGATGGCGGGATGAGCGAACTTGAAAACAAACCTCCTTATCGGTCAATTCTCGGGACTCACCTGCGAAACCTCACCGCGCGGGCCCAGGTTGCCCGCGCGACTGCAGGGCAGCGGGCGATCGACGCCCGAGACTTCGAAAGACATCTTCGAGATCAGCGCGCCGCCCGTCGACGAAATACGTCCCGATCGCAGAAGCTTTTCGGGAAAGGGGCGGTCGCTGAAAAGCTCGGATATCTCGATATTAGCGACGAGGCGATCCTCGGCTTGGAGGCTCATGGAACCCTATATGCCACCTTCGTAGCTCAGGCTGCGTCTGAAACCGAGGCGACGGATCGCGGCACGATACTGCGCTATATCTTCTCGTGCCCCCGTCGCCTTGAGTGGTGCGAGAAAGAGGGCGCTCGCATCAGCATGGAGTTCTCCAAGGCAGCAGACGAACAGCGCACTCGCGAGTTCAACAAGCGCCAGGCCAAGAACCCAAGCAGAAGCTGGCGGAAAGATTCGATCACCGAATTTCAGGAATATCGGATCAAAGCCATCGAACTACGTCTCGAAATTAAAGCTCCGGCCTTCTCGTCGCGCGGTGCGGCACACGATTGGATCGCGGTCCATGTAGCGAACCCCGACTTCTGGCGCATCCCCAAAGAACTGCCCCCGTGGACCGAGTGAGGGCCTCGTTATCAACCACCGTACCTACGAACCTCGATAAAGGAAAAAAAAATATGGAAAAATCAATTCAGGGACTGACCGAGCACTTCAACGAAGCAACGGAGACCCACGACAGAAAAATCGAATCCATACGCTCGAATGTAGAGAAGCTTACTACGGAGATAGGATCGCTTGAGGCGCGACTATTGTCGTTGAAAGCGGAGCAAGAAGGTGGCTCGTCATCGCCTCAAAAGTTACTGGACGAGCTTAAGAATGTCCAAACTCAACACCGAAAACTGACAAAATCGCTGCACATTTTCGAGGGCCACCTTCGAAATCTTGAGGGGTCGGGTTGAGCTTAACGAACTCTTTACCCCGTTCCCCATATGTTCAAAAGCCTTTCTAGTGAAAGTACTCAAATGACCCTCCCCCGTCGTATCCTGGAGTCTATCGTCGGCATCGATCCGAAGTGCAGAAATATAGGGAAAATTCTGGCCAAGAGCTGGGACCTCGCGCGCTTCAGCCCAGATTTCGTTGGAGCCACAAACGACCCCCGGGCGCTGGGGCGAGCGCTATTGCGGATTGGGAAAATTACGAATGGCGAACTCCCAGAATGCCCGGAGTTGCGTGATCTGTACCACTGCCGCTCGGGTTTGTTGGACACTCACCGAGTGCTGTTCGATTTCGATGACATCGTAACGTCACTGTCGAACTCGGAGCTCGAGATGAGGGATCACTTGCGATGGATGATCGACTCCCGTCGTAACGCTGCGACTATTTCCCTCATCCTAAAGGCATTAAAGAACACTAAGAGCGTCAACGGGGAACTCAGCGGTCTCTCACCGGAGGTTGTCGGCCGTCAACTCAACGAGCATCTAAAAAATCCTGACGAGAGCGTGATTGTGAAGAAACTTATAGAAGGAAACCTTCATGAGATACCAAACCTAGTAGAAAAGACGAAGTGCTGTTCGAATAAACTGCAAAAGACAATTCGTAAGATGCACGTCTATTGGTGTCTATTAGATATGCAGATTATGACTACTAGATTATTTCATGCCGAGTGGAACGCCTATGAGAAGGGGGGAATGTTTGACCCCGAAAATGTCACCGTCGCCTCATTCAGAAATATGCTTCAAGAACTTATCAAAAAAGCGGAACAACTTGAGCAAAGTTTTAAGCGCGGAGAAGACGGCGCCGATCTCGACGCAAAGCTATTAGACTTCATCGAGGAAAATGGATTGGAGGATATCGCGCGGCGCCACGCTGAATTCATGAAAACAGACCCTGACAGCCCGCTTTCAAAATCGGAGCGACGTAAACTTCTAAGATTCATGAACGAACTGAAACGACGGGTCCAAAGAATGGACGCCGATCTGCAAAAAATTTTAGAAGACCGTGTCAGGCATCACGACATGGCACGCATAAGTCGCGACAATGATAGTCGGGACAAAAATAAAACCGGTGGTGAAAAAAGAAAGCACGATATCCATGCTCGCGACAACTGTAAGGGAATCTTAGAAGCCAATGCTAGTGTATCGACAATTCGATTCAATCTAACAACACAAACCGGTCTGCTATACCTAAGCCATAGAGTGCTTTCGGCAATGAACAAAATCCCTAAAGATGAACGCATCCTAACAAATTACGGTCCGGATAGTCTCGATCATCAGTACTTCTCTGATGTCGAATTACGGAGGATCAGAGATGACATTGCGGGAATTTATAGGGCTCTTTATATTCGCGATCAAAGGTTGAATCCGCATATATACGAAGTTGAAGACAAATTGACGCCCCAGGACCCCCTGCTAAGTCCTCAAGACTGTGATCGGCTGGATCCCGAAATGGCTGTAAAATTTGGAGCGCAAGCGTCGCCCGAGGAGATGGTGGCCTCTCATCTCGGTTTTAGCTCGAGTAAGGTCGCGGATGTGGCACCCATTAATAGGTATCGATTGGCTCACCCCAAAGATCCACAGGTCGAGTATCTAGATTGGCTTTTCGAATCGAGCCTGTGGGCCCGGCTCGATGGCAGTATCGTGCAACCACGAGCCCGCCGGTTGACTGCTTAGAGAGCGCGACGGCGAGTGGACTGAAGACTCCAAAGCGGCACTCCATCTTATTCTCTCAATCATCGTCAAAGCCGATGGTTAGGAGATTAAGAAATGGAACAGGACGTTAAGCACAGCCCTTCAGCGGCACCTATCAAAATCGATCCGACGCAGTGTCGGATATTTCCCGGTAATGGAAGAGCAGAAGCTACGTTCGATGCGAAAAGGGAGTCGTCCTTAGTTGAGGATATTCGCACGAATGGTCAGATCTCAAGTGTTCTCGTCAGACCTATTGAGGGCGGCTACGAGGTCATCGCAGGCAGAAGGCGCCTCGGAGCGATCCTAGCGATCAAAGAAACGGAACCCGGCCGGCAGTTGAAGGCGATGGTCTGCGATGTGTCCGACGAGACAGCCTGGCAGATTGCCGACAAGGAGAACGCCAACCGGCGCGACCTCAGGCCGATCCAAAAGGCGCGAACCTGGGCATATGCGATCGATCGTTTCCATGAAGGCCGCCAGAAAGATTTCGCAGAAGTCATCCGGTTGCCAGCCTCGACCGTGTCGCGAACGCTGCGGCTTCTCGACCTACCCAAGGGCGTCTTGCAGGCACTGCGAGATCCCGAGGCTGTAAGCGTTCATTTCGCAACCGACTTTTTCAGACATCATGATAGCGAAGAAAAGGTTCGCAAAGCCGAGCAGATAGCCCACACTTTGGCGGCAGACGGCGTTCTATTCAGTCCCGCGGGTTTGCTCGACGCGCTCTGCCTGAGCCCCTCCGAACGTCAAACTCGGCAAACCCGCTATGTATCATTCAGCGGTATCGAAAAGCACGCTTCGATCCAACGGAAGCGCTGCGGGGCAACTCTCGTCAATATCAAAGAAATTTCTTTTGAACCTGAGAATCTGGTGGCCCGAAAAGCGCTTCTAAAATCGCTGCACAGTGAGCTGTCGAAGCTGCTGCTTCCGGAAAAGCATAAGTCCGACTCAGAAAAAGACCGCGAAGCTATGCCGTCGTCGTCGTCGGAAAGCCGGTGACCGCGCGTCTCATCGATGGGGCTCGCGCAGTGTGAAGTACGAAGCGTTGCAAGAAGGCGAGGGCGTCTTCGGAGAAATCCTGAAGCGGCTCGAACGCGCCGCTAGAAACGAGTCCCGGGCGCATCTCGAGCACGAGCACGCGCAGGCACTCCTGACCTCTCCAATTTTCATGGTCCTGTGTGAATTGAAACAGGATGAAATGAGAAGAAAATGGCAAAACGCAAAGGCGCCAAAGGCGGACGGCTTCAGCTTGGGCGATACTGGCTTTGGTTTCGAAAAGACCGCGACGACTGGTGCATCTGTTGGCTCGACGGACGAACCACTCGCCGAAAAAGTCTCGGCATCGGCGGCGGCGATGCGGATCATCCGCCAGAAGAAGCCCAGATTGCCCTAGCAGAACACTTTACGGCGACCGAACAATCGGAAGTGTTCGAAGCGAAACCCAGCGAAGTTCTCGTTGAGGATATCACCCGGCAGTGGTTAACCCATCACGTAGCCCATCTCGCGGATCCAACGCGCTATGCTTATTCCGTGCTGGCCCTTGAGCGCTTCTACGAGGCGGCGCGCAAGGCTGGACGAATGCCGGATCCATTCACCGTAGCGACGGTGCGTTCTTCCTTCATCCGCGATTTTGTCGCATTTCGTCAGGAGGAAGGTGCCTCAGCGCCCACGATCTCGCGCGACCTGGCTGCGATCCGGGGACCCATTAACTGGGCGCTCGAGGAGAACATCCTCGCATCGGCTCCTCGCATCAAAGATGTGAAAGGACGAAGCGTGGCGCGGGCGTTGGTCTACGGCCCCGAACAAATAGCAGCAATCCTAGAGGCGGCCGTATCGATCCCCGACCGAATGCACGTTGCCACCTACGTGATGATTGCGATGTCGTCTCATGGCCGGTCGCAGGCCATTTTGGAACTCGATAGTGCTGATCAGATCAGAAACGGTCTTATCCATTTCAATCACCCTGATCGGATTCAGACCCAAAAGATGCGCCCCATCGTTCCGGTTGCTCCGACGCTGGCACCTTGGCTTGCCGGACGCGCAGGTCACGTCATTCAATATCGGTCAGCAGCCGATCAAAATGGCAAAAGGCAGGTTCGCGCTCCGATCAAAGACATCGGTAGAGCTTTCGATGCTTGCCTCGTCGCCGCTGGCGAACATTATCCAGATAGAGGGCTGCGGCGACCATTGCTCGACGCTTCAGGGCGTCAAAAAATCCTTCCGGCCCGCACTAAATTTGGCGAGACCGAGGGCCGGTTGGCATGGAAGGGCGTCGGGACCCCCAATACCCTGCGGCACTCGTTGCATACCTATTTGTCCGCTCGCGGAGTTCCGAAGGCTCAAATCGACACCGCCGCAGGACATGCCACCAGCACGGGAACCGGCGGGAAGTATGATCACCTTCGACCAGACTATCTACGAGAATTCATTCAGGGCGTCGAAGAGTTTTGGCGGGAAGTCGATGCTTTCACGAGCGTTCATCGGCACCCTCCCTCCGATGCCTTCTGAGCTCATGTCCGCTTCGCGCCCCATATCGGCCGTTCGACACGCCTTCGTCGAGACCCAAAAGCTGTCGTTCGTTTAGAATGCAGCGGTTGACAGCTAAGCGCCCTTATCGTGGTCATTTCATTGACCATTCCTCGGCTCCTAAATCTGCCCTTCGTTTCTGGCTCGATCCGATGACTGCAATGCGCGTGGCACTTTCCGATGAAATCACGTGAAGGCTTCTCAGCTACGTGCGCCAGCTATCGCGACTTTATCTGCAAAGTCGAAAGCCATTGCGAAAAACGAGAGAGCAGACCCAACCTTGGGTTGCTCCTTGTGCCCAGGCGCGGCGCACAACTACGCACATCCAGTGGGCCTGGAGCGCCGAGTTCGCTGCAATAAGGACAGATCATTTTCTTTCCTCCGGACAACTGACGTTACTGCTGGACCTACATCAATATCGCACTGATCAAACAGATTCCGATGCCGAATACGGCAATAGTCGCTGGAACGATCAACACCTGACCATATACCTCGCCGCGAGCCAAGCAGCCGGAAGCGGTCTGCAAAATGGCGCCTCGATGTTTCAGCGGACTTCCCGGTTGCGGCGGGGCGTGCCGCAACATCACGCGAGCGGTTCCGAAGAACATGGCGACGTAGATCGTCGATATGGCGATCGCGAACGCTGCATGAGCCCCGCCGGTCGCGCCAAGCAAGGCAATAAGAAAGGTGGCATAGCAGGCAATCATCGCTCTCCAGACGCTTGCCGGCAGCTCGAACATTCGTGTTTCAGGCTGCTGCGGCGGCGTAAGCGTACTGTTGTCGTTGGCCTCGAGCCCGGCAATGGGCGCCATAACGTCGGACAGCGCATCGCGGTATTCTCGTAGCGGCACGGCCTGGGTGCGGAGAACGGCATCAGACATAGGGTAGGTCCTTTCCTGCGCGCCCCCCGGCCAGTCCGTTTCGGCGCATTTCAATGCCAGTCAGCAAACTGTCGGCTATCATTCTCGCGCGCGCGCCGACGAGATCGGTCGCGGCGGGGTACCCCTCGGCTTCCCGCAGCGTTTCGTAGAAGAGGTCGAGCCAGCGCGAGAAATGCCGGAGCTCGAGGCCGGGAATGGCGAGATGTTTGAGCATCGGATTGCCCGAAAACTCGCCGCTGTTGTGGAGCACCGAACGCCAGAACGCCTTCATTCTGGCAAGATGCGGCGGCCAGTCGGCGATGCGTTCGGCAAAGATCGGGCCGAGAAGGTCATCCTCGCGTATCTTGTCGTAGAATGCTTCGACCAGGTGATCGATGAACGCCGCGTCGATTCCGATTTCCTCTGCCGCTGCGCGCTTCTCAGCTCGCTTTTGCTGCGCGAAGGAGCGGGTGTCGGGATCGGCCGCATGCGAACGGATAGGGACGCTGGTCATGAGCCCCTCCCATCGGGTGTGGAAGCCGGAGGCTTTACGCTTGCGAAGCGCAGAAACTGGACGTGAAACCGCACCGTTCCGACCGACTCAACACGGTGAAGGATTGTCGGTTCGATTATGCCGAATTCATCTTCGGGCGTGAGCAGCGATTCGGCCGGCGCGCGGCGCGGATCGGTCACGACATAACGTAAGGCGCCTTCCTCCACTTGGATGAGACCCCAGACGCCGTCCTTGGTGGAATGCTCGGTCAGCAGACCTGCCGGCACGGTGTCTTCGGTGAACGTTGCGGTGCGCTTGTATGGCTCGAGGCCGTCGGGAAGGTTGGTGGTCACCTCAGGCCGCCTTTCGCGTTTCTAAGATGGCGCGGATCGCACTGCTCAGCTCGTCGCCCAGAAGCGGCTTCTCGATCAACTCGGCATTTGCGGCGGCGACACGGGCTCGTAGCTGGGCAGTAGGATTGGTGGCCAGGATTATCGCCGGCGCGCAGCAGCCCTTTTTCTTCAACCCATCGAGCGCGGCAAGAGCGTCGCCACCGTAGCGTTCGTCGATGACCAGAGCGGCCACCATGGAAGGATTGTCGATCATTCCAATCCATTCGGCGATCTCGAACCCTTCGATTGAGAGGGAGAAACGAAGCGCGGAGAGGACGGAGATATCTTCGACCAACAACAGGATCTTGGCTCGATCGACCATGTTCCGTCCCCCTCCCCGGGCAGCCTCGATCAGGCCGCGTTCTTCCAGTTGGGTTCAAGAGCCACATGAGGGGGGCACTCGGCGACCTCGCCGACCGGCAGACCCGCAAGCTCATTGGCGAAGCCGTGGTTGACGTCGCGGTGATGTGCCTCGTCGGCGCGCACCACCAACACCACGTCGCGCAGCGTGGCATCCTCAGGAAGCCCCCAGTAGCGCTTGGCGATCTCCGGAGCAGGCACGTTCGGGCTGCGACCTTCGTCGATCTCGGCGAGGTAATGCGTGTAGCTGATGACGGCCTCTTCCTCGAAGTAGCCCACGACTCGGTGCGCGGTCTTCGAGCTCACCAGGTAGAGCGCGAAGAAGAAGAGGTAGAATACCCATTGCACCCCGATGATCACCGCTCGCTCGAACCATGTGGGCTGCGAGACCTCGATGAATGTCATGAGGTGCATGCGCTCGTTTTCGGCTTCGTCCATGAGCGTCTTGATCCAGCCCCTGTCGTCGCACATGCGGCGCAGGCAGGCGAGATGGTTGATCGTTGCCCCGACCATGCCCGGCACGGCGGCAACCGTTTCCAACACGACGGCGCGGTGGCCGTAACGCTCGGCGAAGAAAGTGTCAGCGCACCAGCGCAGCGCCTTGGTGAAGCCGAACGCGATCCGGTCCGACATTCCGCGGGGGTTGTGGTGAACACCGAGATCGATGAAAGGTGAAGTCATTGAAGTTTCTCCGCTTGCGGCAGATGTTGTTGGAGCGCCGCTGATGACCTCCTTCTATGCCGATCCACGGAACCGCGAAATTTGGATGATCACCCTAAGCCAAGCACCCTAAGGGCCTTACCGGAGGTGGGGCGCACCAGTTTTGTCAGCCGCTTCTTGCCGCGCCTGTCGTTTTCCACCGCTCTGTTGCTGGCGCTGCTGGCTATAGCGGCTGGCGTCGCGGTCCGCTTGCTCGCCGCCGACGAACTCGGTCAGCGCGCCACCTTCATTTTCTTCGTTCCCGGCGTGGTTGTCGCCAGCGCGCTTTCCGGGTTTCGCGCAGGTGGTCTCGCGGCCGTGGTCGGCGCTGCCGCCGGTCTGTGGTGCGACGCGCTGAGTGGACCGATCGAGAACGGAAGCCTAATTGCCGCCGCGGCATTCGTGCTCATCGGCATCGCCGTGGCCATCGGCGGCGAATGGTTCCAGCGCGCGCGAATCGAAACCGAAACCGCGGCCGTCGCTCTCGCAAGGCGTGAAGCTCACCTGCAATCGATCCTCGACACCGTGCCAGATGCGATGATCGTCATAGACGAAGCTGGCTTGATCCGCGATTTCAGTCCCGCAGCCGAACGGATGTTCGGATGGCAGGCGGCAGAGGTGGCCGGTCAGAACGTCAATGTGCTGATGCCCGATCCTTATCGCAGCGCACATGACGGCTATCTGGAGCGCTACTACCGCACCGGCGAGAGGAGGATCATCGGCAAGGGCCGCGTTGTCGTCGGCGAGCGCAAGGACGGTTCGACCTTCCCGCTCGAGCTTGCCGTGGGCGAGATGCAGGCGGAAGGGCAGCGCTTTTTCACCGGGTTCATCCGCGACCTGACCGAGCGCCAGCAGGCCGAGGCAAGGTTGCAGGAACTGCAAAGCGAGCTAGTGCACGTCTCGCGGCTTACCGCCTTGGGCGAAATGGCGTCTGCGCTGGCGCACGAGATCAACCAGCCGCTCTCGGCAATCGCCAACTACCTCAAGGGCAGCCGGATGCTGCTCATGCGAGAAGAGGTGCAGCACGAGCGCGTGGCGGAAGCCGTCGACCGGGCTGCTGCGGAAGCGCTCAGGGCAGGCGACATCATTCGTCGGCTGCGGGACTTCGTAGCCCGCGGCGAAACCGAACGCACAATCGAAAGTCTGCCTAAACTCGTCGAGGAAGCCAGCGCCCTCGCGCTCGTCGGTGCCAAGGAGCATGGCATCCGAGTGCAATATAACTTCAGTCCCGCAATCGATCTGGTGCTGGTCGACAAGGTGCAGATCCAACAGGTCGTGCTAAACCTTGTGCGAAACGCGATTGATGCGATGGCCGAATCAGATTGTTCGCAGCGCGATCTGACGATCGTGATCGAACCGGCAGTCGACGATCTGGCGCAGGTATCGGTGACCGACACCGGTCCCGGTATCGATCCCGAAGTCGCGGACCGGCTATTTCAGCCCTTCATCTCCACCAAGCGCACGGGTATGGGCGTCGGGCTGTCGATCTCGCGCACGATCGTCGAGGCGCATGGAGGGCGTATCTGGGCCCTGCCAATTCCCGGCGGCGGGGCGGAGTTCGGCTTTACGGTGCAGCGTGTCGCGAGTGAGGAACTATACGATGGCGAGTAGTGGTGCCAGTGATCCGATCGTCTACATCATCGATGACGACGAGAGCGCGCGGCACTCGCTAGAGTTTCTTCTCGACGTTGCCGAAATCCGTGTCCGCTCGTTCGTGTCGGCCGATGCTTTTCTGAAATCTTCGCCTCCACTTTCCGGCGCCTGCGTGGTGACCGACGTGCGTATGCCCGGAACGAACGGTGTCGAACTGGCCGACAAACTGAAGGAGCGCGACGATAGGGTGCCCGTGATCATCATCACCGGTCACGCCGACGTGCCGTTAGCGATCCAGGCAATGAAGGCGGGCGCTGCGGATTTTATCGAGAAGCCATTCGACGACGAGGCGATACTTGCGGCCATCCGCAAGGCGCTGACCGACAGCACTGGCGACGAGCAGATACAGAACGAACGCCGCGAAGTGCTCGACCGTCTCGGTTTGCTCTCCGCAAGGGAGCGCGAGGTGGTCGATGGCCTTGTGGACGGGAAAGCTAACAAGGTGATCGCCTTCGATCTCGACATCAGCCCGCGGACAGTCGAAGTTTACCGCGCCAATGCGATGATGAAGATGCAAGCAAAGACCCTCTCCGATCTCGTGCGCATGCTGACGATCGCCCGACTGGGCTAGTTGGCTCGTCTTTTTTCACCGCATTCCAGACGCAAGCGGGCAGCCAGTAACCGGCCCACGAACCGTCGAGCCTCTCGGTGCAAACGTGGTGCTGTATCGAACGACCGGAACGGGGTAGAAAGCGACTCAAGTCGCGCGCATTTGCGGCGCTGCCTCGCGAATAACGCGGAAAGCCGAGCGCAGAAAGATCACCGCCATGAGACTGCCGATGATGATGTCGGGCCAGGGCGAGACCAGCCACCAGACGAGCCCAGCCGCGAGTAGCACCCCGCAATTGTTAACTACGTCGTTGCGAGAGCATTCGAAAGTGCTCGCCATATTCACGTCCTGATGACGAAAGCGCGTCAACAGACGAAGGCAAACCAGGTTGGCGACGAGCGCGAGCCCACCGAAAATCAGCATCAGGGTAGAAGACGGAGCGACCCCGCTGCTGATCTTGGCCGCCACGTTGAACGAAATTCCAACTCCGAGCCCGAAAATGACGACCCCTTTGAGCATCGCTGCTCCGGCCTTCCACCGGTCGGACCGGGCAAGGGCGTAGAGGCTGGCAGCATAAACCACCGCGTCGCCGAGCATGTCGGCTGCATCGGCCATGAGCGCCGTAGAACCGGCGATTACGCCCGCACTGAACTCGACGACGAACATGAACACGTTAATGGCCAGCACGGCCACCAGCACTCGACGCTGCTCGGCCTGGCGGGCCAGCTTCTCCAGCTCGGTCGACTTGGCGGAACAACAATCTGCAGACATGGGGTCAATTAGGGGATCGCAACGCGTGTCTGCAACTGGTCGCTAGGGGAACGTCGGCTTCTCGCCGCCTAGTCTCCAGAAGCGGACTGTCGGCAACCGGCCCAGCAACTGTCAGAATGCTTGGCGCCCAATCACTCCGGTCCGAAGATTGCGATACCAGTGCGATACCAGGAGCCCGGAACTGCAAAAGTCCGTTGAGCTCTCGACCAGCTAAGCTGTGGGAAAATAATAGCCGAGGGTGGTGGAGCTAGGGGGATTCGAACCCCCGACCTCTGCAGTGCGATTGCAGCGCTCTCCCAACTGAGCTACAGCCCCGTGCACCATCGGCGGAAGCGGCTCTTTAGCCTTCCGCTGTCCCCATTGCAACAACTTGGCGACGCAATCCCACGCCCCGTCCGATCGACCTTCCGAGGCCGGAACGGCGGGCCGCATCTTCCGTTGAATCGTAAAGGGTTAGGTAATCGACCGACCCGCAAGAAGTACGAGAAAAGGGAGACTTTTCATGGGATATGACCGCAACGACCGCCACGAAAGAATGAGCTCGAGAAGCCGCGAACGCTACGATCGCGAACCGCGCAGTTCGCGCGAGAATTACGATCGCGACGACCGCGACTTCTTCGACCGTGCCGGCGACGAAGTGCGTAGCTGGTTCGGCGACGAACGTGCCGAAGCCCGCCGCAACATGGACGAGCGCTATGGCCATTCGGGCGATGGATATCGCAATCAGCATTTCGACTTCGAACGGATGCGCAACTCGAACGAAGGCTATCGTCGCCCCTACACCGGCCGCGACCGCGACATGTCGCAGAATTCGGCGGGATACGGCAGCAGCCGCTTTTCCGACGACAATGACCAGTATGGCTCGCGTGCCGAAGGCCGTGGCTATGGCCGCCGCCAGCAGCAGGGCCGTCAGCAGGGGCGCGACTTCGATCGTACCGACACGTACGATTACGACCGTGGCTACACGCAGAACCGCTTTTCGCGTCCGCAGACCGAAGGCGAGTTCACCGGTGACCGCGACTATCACGAATGGCGGACCCGCCAGATCGACGCGCTCGACAACGATTATCGCGAATGGCGCCGCGAGAACCAGGAACGGTTCGACGACGAATTTTCGTCCTGGCGCGAGACGCGCAATTCGAAGCGCAGCCAGATGAGCGAACTGAACGAAGGAACGACCGTGGTCGGTTCGGATGGCGAGACCATCGGAACGATCCAGAGCATCCGTGGCGATCGCATGATCGTGAAGGGTGAAGGCGAGACGGACTCGCTGAACGTCTTTTCGTGTCGTGAGTTCGACCGGGTCGAAAACGATCAGGTGATGCTCAACATCGACCAGTCGGAAGCCCGTCGCCGCAGTCGTTCGGACAATCTGTCCACCGACCGCAGCTATAGCGACGATGCGCAGAGCGAGCGGATGACCAACCGCAGCCTTGCCGACAACTACTAGGTCGCAAGACGCATTGATCGCCCGGGTCTCCACACCCGGACGACAGGAAGGCCCGGCCCATCGGTCGGGCCTTTCCTTTATTCCCACCGCCTCTTAGGTCGGTGGCAACGAGAAACCGATGGAGAGACGACGATGGCTAAGGCATGGCACCTCACGCAGCGCCCCAAGGGCAAGCCCACCCATGACGATGTCGAACTGCGCGAGATCGCTTTGCCCGAGCTTTCCGACGGCATGATCCATGTCCGCAACGACTGGCTGTCGGTCGATCCCTACATGCGCGTTCGGATGGACGACCAGGAAGGCTATTTCGAGAAGTTCGCACTCGACGCCCCGATGGACGGCGGCGCGGTCGGCACGGTCGTTGCCAGCAAGGCCGATGGTTTCGCGGAAGGCGACAAGGTCATGCATTTCGGCGGCTGGCGCGACGAAGCGGTCGTGCCGGGCAAGACAGCGCACAAGATTCCGGATCTGGGCGTGGACCCGTTCCACTTTCTCTCGACGCTGGGACTGACCGGCGGCACCGCCTGGTTCGGGCTGATGGACGTCGCGCAGGCCAAGGAAGGCGACACCGTCTTCGTCTCCGCCGCCGCGGGCGCGGTGGGGTCGACCGTGGTACAGATCGCCAAGGCCAAGGGCATGACCGTCATCGGTTCGGCGGGCGGCGCGGACAAATGCGCGTGGGTGGAAAGCCTCGGCGCGGACAAGTGCGTCGACTACAAGGCCGCGCCGATCCTGAAGGGCGTTCACGGCGCGCTGAAGGAGATCGGGAAGAAGGGGATCGATGTCTATTTCGACAATGTCGGCCGCGATCACCTCGACGCCGCGCTGGCGCTTGCCAACCAGAACGCGCGCTTCGCGCTATGCGGCGCGATCGACGCGGTGAACCACGAGGACCCCTACCCCTTCAAATATCTCGCACTGGCGATCGGGAAACGGCTGCGGTTGGAAGGCTTCATCTTCACCGATTACCAGAACCGGATGCCCGAATTCTATCAGCAGATGGTGCCGATGATACAATCTGGGAAGGTCGAGACGCGCGAGACCGTCCACGAGGGCCTGGAAAAGACGTTCGACGCCTTCCTCGGCCTGTTCGAAGGGGCGAATACGGGCAAGATGCTGGTAAAGCTCTAGATCGCCGGGGATTCCCGGAACGCTGCACCCCGGCCGGCCATTGGATCGGTACCGAAAGTAAAAAGGGTCAGCCACCATGGACATCGTCGCCGAACAACGCAAATTCCGCCGCTCCTCGCCCTCCTTCGTGGGACGGGGGATCGAGCGGCTGGCCCATCCGCTGGGCAAGTTCGCGGCGTCGATGGTCCCGAATGGGCTTGTCGAGAAGGTCCTGTCGGGGCTCGACAAGGCGGTCGCCCGCCTGCCCTCGATCGACCCAGCCGACGCGCCCCGCGGCCTCGACGAGGCACGCGAACTGTCGGGCAAGATCCAGCGGCGGGCCCAGGCGCTCAACGGTTCGACGGGCGCCGCGGCGGGTTTCGGCGGCATCCTCACGATGAGCGCCGACATTCCGACCACCATCGGCGTTGCGCTGGCCAATATCCGGCAGACGGGCCGTGCGTACGGGTATGAAGGCGATGGCCCCGAAGAACGGATGCTGCGGCTGCGCGTGCTGGAACTGGCCGCGACCGGCGGCGGCGATCGTCGCGAGGAAATCATCGCCCAGATCGACGCATCGCTCGATCCCACCGGCGGGCTCGTGCCGATGGAGAACCACGACATCTCGCCGCTTCTCGACCAGGTCATCGAACGCGTATCGCGTGCCCTCGCCTTCGCGTCCGCAGGCCGACGGGCCGGGATGGCGGTGCCGATCGTCGGTGCGCTCGTCGGCGGAGCGGTCAACGCCTCGTTCCAGCGCGACGTGTCGAAGGCCGCGCGTTTCGCCTATCAGGAGCGCCGTCTGCTGTCCCAATCGGGGCCTCCCGAACGTCTTTCCGGACCGTCCGCGTCAGTGTAGCGATCAGGGCGCGGGAGCCTTCAAGCCCTTTCGCAGTTGTCGATGAAGTCGCGTCCCGTTCGCGGGCGCCCCTTGTGACGATCGGTCGTTCGCATGTCCTCTATGTCGTTTCCCATCGTCATCATCGGCGCCGGATTTTCGGGAACGATGGTCGCCGCGCAGCTGGCGAGGCGGGACATTTCCAGCATCCTCGTCGATCCGCGGCCGGAGCATGGACCGGGCACCGCTTACTCGATGGCCGAGCCTGCGTTGCTGCTGAATGTCCCGGCGCGCGGAATGTCGGCATGGCCCGACGAGCCGGATGACTTCGCCGCCGGTGGCGATCCCGGTCGCTTTGCGATCCGGCGTGATTATGGCACCTATCTTTCATCGCTTCATCGTGCCGCCGTCGAAACCGGGCTCGTCCGATCAATCCATCGGCGTACCCATCGGCTCGAGCGCCGCGGGGGCGGGTGGACGGTGCATGTTTCGGACGGCAGCACGCTCGACGCGCAAGACGTCGTTCTCGCAACCGGCAACGAGCCGCCCGATACTCCCTTATGGGCCAAGGGTCTGGGGGACCGATTCATCGCCAATCCATGGTCCGAGGCGGCACGCGCCGCGCTGCGCGACCGTCAGCTTTCCAACCTGCTGGTTCTCGGAAGCGGACTGACGATGGTCGATGCCGCGCTGCTCTACGACGTCAGTGGCAAGCGGGGCACGATGACCGCGCTGTCGCGTCGCGGACAGCTTCCGCTCGGCCATGGTGCCGTCACCCCATCGCCCGTCGAGTTCGCCGACATTCCCACCCGGTCTGTTACGGAAACAATGCGCTGGTTGCGCGCCCGAGCCGAGGCGTGTGGATGGCGTGCCGCGGTGGACTCGCTTCGACCCCATAGCGCTGCGCTCTGGTCGAGCTTCGCGCCGGCCGATCGGCGCCGATTCCTGCGGCATGCCCTGCCGTGGTGGAATGTCCATCGTCACCGCCTCGCCCCGCAGGTCGCCGAGCGCATCGAACGGATGCGCCACGACGGACGGCTGGACGTTCGTGCGGGGCGTGTTCGGTCCGCGAGCCTGACCGACGAGGGCGTGGAGATCGTTGTCGCACCGAGAGGCGCTACCGGGTCGGGGGACATTCTTCGCGTCGATGCCGTCATCAACGCGACCGGACCCAATGCCTCCATCTGCCACCTCGATAACCCGCTTGTCCGTCAGCTCGTGATCGACGGCATCGCTCCCATCGATGATCTGGGGATCGGGATCGCGGTCACGAAGAACCTTGCGGTCGTCGGCCAGCAAGGGCTGTGGGCACTCGGTCCTCCGACACGCGGTACCTTCTGGGAATCGACCGCCGTCCCCGACATCCGCGTTCAGGCCGAGCGATTGGCCGACACGCTGGCGAGAGCGCGCGGCTCCTAACCCGCGTAGTCGCAATCGGCGGGATTGCCGTTGGACAGGCCGCGACGGAGCGCCTCCATCCGCTGCGCGCTGGTGCCGTGGGTGAAGCTTTCGGGCTGGACCGCCTGGCCCGCCTGCCGCTGTAGCGCATCGTCGCCGATCGCTTCGGCGGCGCGCAGCCCTTCCTCGAGGTCGCCAGGCTCCATCGCGCCGGTCTGCGCCGCCCAGACACCCGCATAACAGTCGGCCTGCAGTTCGACGCCGACCTGGAGCTGGTTACCCTCGCTGCGTCCCGCGCGCTGCTGCTGGCGCTGGACGTTCTGGAGCGTGCCCTCGAGGTTCTGGATATGGTGGCCGACTTCGTGCGCGATGACGTAGCGCGCGGCAAAATCGCCGGGCGCATCGAAACGGCGCGACAGTTCGGTGAAGAAATCGGGATCGATATAGATGCGGCTGTCGCCCGGGCAGTAGAAGGGTCCCATCACCGCCTGTCCGTAGCCGCAGGCGGTCTGCGTGCCGCCTTCGTAGGCGACGAGTTCGGGTTCGCGATATTGGCTTCCCGCCTGCGCGAACAGCTGCCCCCAGATTTCGTCCGTGCTTTCGAGCGTGTTGACCAGAAGGTCGCGCTCTTCCGACGTGAGCGTGCTTTCGCCGCTCGACGAGGCGCCCTGCGGCGAGCCGCCGTCGCCCATGATTCCGCCGAGGCCGCCCGACAGCGCGCAATAGCCGAGGCCGAGGATCAAGATGCCGACGAGGCCGAACTTGTTGAAGACGAAGCGCGCCAGCAGCATGAAGATGCCGCTGGACATGGCACCGCCGCCGAGGCCGCCGCCGCGACCGCGCTGTCCGGTGCGGTCGATGAAATTGTCGCTGTCGCGGTCTTCTAGGCGCATTGGCTTGGGTCCCCTGTTCGTTGCACCTCTCAAACGGTCGCGACCGCGAGACGGTTGCATGTTGCCGTACACGGCTTCATTCCTGTCATCCAAAGGAGATTGGTTGATGGATGTAACGGGCAAGCGCGCTTTGATCACCGGCTCGACCTCGGGCATCGGAAAGGCCATCGCCATCGCCTTTGCCGACGCGGGGGCGGCGGTGATGATCAACGGGTTCGGTGATGCGGACGAGATCGAGGCGCTACGTTCCGATCTCGCCAACCGTTCGGGCGCGGGGGCGATCTATTCGGATGCCGACCTGATGGACGCCGATGCGATCGACGGGATGATCGAGCATTGCGTCGACGAGATCGGCAGCCCGCACATCCTCGTCAACAATGCGGGGATCCAGCACGTCTCGCCGATCGCGGACTTCCCGCCCGAGAAATGGGACGCGATCATCGCGCTCAACCTGACGGCGGTGTTCCACACGACCCGCGCGATCGTTCCGATGATGCGTCAGAAGGGATTTGGCCGGATCATCAATACCGCGAGCGCGCACAGTCTGGTCGCGAGCCCCAACAAGAGCGCCTACGTCGCGGCCAAGCATGGGGTGGCGGGTTTTTCCAAGACCGTCGCGCTGGAGGTCGCCGAGGAGAATATCACGGTCAACTGCATCTCGCCCGGCTATGTCTGGACGCCGCTCGTCGAGGCGCAGATCCCCGACACGATGGCCTCGCGCAACATGAGCCGCGAGCAGGTGATGAACGACGTGCTGCTGAAGGCGCAGCCGACCAAAAAGTTCGTGACCCCCGAAGAGGTCGCCGCGCTGGCGCTGTTTCTCAGCGGCGAACAGGCGGGATCGGTCACGGGGGCCAACATCAGCATGGATGGCGGCTGGACCGCCCAGTAGGACAGACGGATACGATGACGCGTTTTTGCATCGCTTCTTCATTCATCGGCCTCGCCGCGTTGGCGGGATGCGCCGAAGTACCCGGGACGCCTCTTGCCGACCGGACGGCGCAGACGGGCTGGCGCGCCGCCGCGATGCAGGCGGATGCCGACCGGCTGCGCGGGATGCGCGCGACCTTCCTCGACGCGCGGGCGGAGGCGGTCGCGGCGGGTTATGGCGACCAGATCGAGACGCTCGGCGCGATCGCGGACCCCGATGCCGCGCTCCAGCTCGGGTCGTTGCCCGACGGGACCTTTCGGTGTCGCACGATCAAGCTGGGCAGCCGCAACGGCACGCTCGCCTATGTCGATTATCCCTTCTTCCAGTGCCGTATCCGACCGGAGGGTGCCGTCCACGGTTTCGCCAAGGTGACCGGTTCGCAGCGGCAGGTCGGACTGCTTTTTCCCGACGACGCCTATCGCGCGGTGTTCCTCGGCACGCTGGTGCTGGGCGATGAAGACCGGGCGATGCGGTACGGGGCCGACCCCGAACGCGACGTCATCGGCGCCTTCCAGCGGATCGGCGAGAACGAATATCGCCTGCTCATCCCCGAACCGCGGTACGAATCCCAGCTCGACATCATCCACCTCGTCCAGGAGTAGAACCATGCGCCTTGCCCTGCTTGCCCTTGCCGCCACCGCCTTCGCCGCTCCGGCACAGGCGCAGGACAATCTGCGGGCCTCGGTCGCCGAGGACATGCCGACGCTGATCGAGCATTACCGCTGGCTGCACGCCAATCCCGAACTGTCGGGCGAGGAGCGCGAGACCGCTGCCTATCTTTCCGCGATCGCGCGCGAACTGGGTTTCACCGTGACCGAGCAGGTCGGCGGTACGGGCGTGGTCGCCGTGCTGGAGAATGGCGAGGGTCCGACGGTCATGCTGCGCGCCGACATGGACGGGCTGCCGGTGGTCGAGGATACGGGGCTTCCCTTTGCCAGCACGGTGCGCGCGACGGCGCCGCAGTCGGGGGTCGAGACCGGCGTGATGCATGCCTGCGGGCACGATACGCACATGGCCAGCTGGGTCGGCGCGGCCATGCAGATGGTCGAACGACGCGACGAATGGTCGGGCACGCTGGTCATGATCCTGCAGCCGGCCGAGGAAACCGGCGAAGGCGCGCGCATGATGCTCGAGGACGGGCTGTACGAGCGCTTTCCCAAGCCCGACACGGCGATCGCCTTTCACGACGCCGCCGCAGGGCCCGCGGGGATGATCGGGATTTCGCCGGGCTACGCCCTCGCCAACGTGGACAGTGTCGACATCACGGTGCGCGGGATCGGCGGGCACGGCGCCTATCCGCACACCACCCGCGATCCCATCGTCATCGCCAGCCGGATCGTCACCACGCTGCAGACCATCGTCGCGCGCGAGATCGATCCGCAGGAAGCCGCCGTCGTGACCGTCGGCAGCTTCCATGCGGGCGCCAAGCACAACATCATCTCGGACGAGGCCGAACTGCTGCTGACGGTGCGGAGCTATTCGCCCGAAACGCGCGCCCAACTGCTGGCCGCAATCGAGCGCATCGCGATGGCCGAGGCGATGGCCGCGGGCGTGCCCGAGGACCGGATGCCCATCGTGACCATCCGCGAGGACGAATATACGCCATCGACCTACAACACGCCCGAACTGGCGAACCATGCGCTGGCGATGTTCCAGTCGCGCTTCGGCGACGAGCGGGTTCAAGAGACCCCGCCGGTGATGGGGGGCGAGGATTTCTCGCGCTATCGTCTCGCCGACGAGAGCATCGACAGCCTCATCTTCTGGGTCGGCGGGCAGCCGATGGACAAGTGGCAGGCCGCGGGCGGCGATGCCTCCAAACTGCCCAGTCTCCACAGCCCCTTCTGGGCGCCCGATGCAGAAGCCGTGATCTCGACCGCGACCGAGGCCTTGACCGCGCTCGCCATCGACCGGTTCAACGCCGAGTAGCCCGTTGCGGCCAGGCGCTGGCGGCGTCGAGCCGAGCGCGCTGCTCCTCGCTCAGTTCGAGCGTGAGGCTGGCGAGCAGTTCGGATAGCTGCGTTTCGCCGGTGGCGCTGGCGATGGGTGCGGTCACGGTCGGCTGGGCCGCGAGCCAAGCCAGCGCCACCGTCGCCGGCCGGGCGCCGGTCTGTGCCGCGACCTCGTCGAGCGCCGCCAGCACGGCAGGCCCCCTGCCCTCCAGATAGCCGATATTCCGAAGGCCCCGCGGCGACTTGTCGAGATCGTCCTTCGAGCGATACTTGCCGGCGAGAAAACCGTTGGCGATCGAATAATAGGTGAAGACGCCAAGCCCGTGCCGGTCCGCGGCGTCGCGCAGATCGCCCTCGTACCGCTCGCGTTCGACGAGATTGTACCACGGCTGGAGCGCGACGGGTTTCGTCAGCCCGTTCTCCTCGGCGACGCGCATCGCCTCGTCGATCCGTTCGGCGGTGAAGTTGGACAGGCCGATGCCGCGGACCTTGCCCGCCTTCACCAGCGCGTCGAAGGCTCCGAGGCTGTCGGCGAGCGGGACGTCGGTATCGTCCTTGTGCATGTAGTAGAGATCGATGCGATCGGTCCCCAGCCGGTCGAGCGAGGCATCGCAGGCGCGGGCGACCACGTCGGGCGCGAGACCTTCCATGAAACCCACCTTGCTGGCGATCAGCACATCTTCGCGGCGACCCGAACGACGGAGCCATCCGCCGATCACGCGCTCGCTCTCCCCGCCCTCGTGACCCGGTACCCAGGCCGAATAGCTGTCGGCGGTGTCGATCATGTTCCCGCCCGCGTCCACGAACCGGTCAATGAGGTCGAAGCTCGTTGCTTCGTCGGCGGTCCAGCCGAACACGTTGCCGCCGAGCGCGAGCGGCGCGACCGTCATGCCGCTCGTCCCCATCGTGCGTCGTTGCATTTTCGCTCTCCCGTTCACCACTTGTTTGTAAATTTATCCGACACCCGTGCCGAACCGTCGGACGATTTGACACCGGGGAGGCAGAATGGACGTCGAACTTCGGCTTGTCAGCCATCTTGCCGCCGCGGCGCTGTTCGGGCTGCTGACCGTATGGCAGGTGGTGCGGGCGCCCCGTTCGGCGGGGCAACGCACGCTGGTGGCGGCCTTCGCCCTAACCGGACTGTGGGCCTGGTTCGAGGCGCTCTATCCCGGCGCGCTGCTGACCGACCTCGCCGAAACCGCGCGCAATCTCGTCTGGATCGGCTTGCTGCACGGTCTCGCGGTGCAGGCCGACGGGCGCGAGCAGAAGGGCGGACTGAGCCTCGTCTACGGCGCGGTCGCAGCGGTTCTAGGTCTGACGATCATGACGTCGATCACGCTCGCCTTTGCGCCGGGCATTCCCGACAATGAAACCAGTTTTCCGCTGATCGTCGACGTCCGCCAGTTGCTCGGCATGCTGGCGGCGGCGGGCGGACTGATCCTCGTCCACAATTTCTACGGCCAGGCCGCGCCGGGAAGCCGGTCGACGATCCGCTACGCCATGCTCGGTCTGTCGGGCCTGTGGTTCTACGATCTCAATCTCTACACGATCGCCTATTGGTCGGACACGGCGGGCGAGGCGACGGCGGACGCCCGCGGCATCGCCGCCGCGCTGGCTGCGCCGCTGTTCGCGATCGGCAGCCGGTCGGAGGACGGATGGCGTTTCCGTCTCTCGCGTGCCGCCACCTTCCAGTCGCTGTCGGTCCTCTCGATCTGTGCCTATTTCACGGTCATGGCGGTGCTTGCCAACGCCGTTCGGCCGGCCGCGGGGGGCTGGATGGACGGGATCGCGCTCATCCTGCTCGCCTTTCTTACCGTGGCGGCGATGGCGCTGTTGTCCAACCGCCGCGCACGGGCATGGATCCGCGTGAAGATCGCCAAGCATTTCTTCGAGCATCGCTACGACTATCGCACCGAATGGCTGCGCTTCACGGAGACGCTGGGCGGTTTCGATACCGAGCGATCGTCCCTGGCCACGCGGATCGTGCGCGCCTTCACCGAAATGGTCGAGGCCCCCGGTGGGGTACTGCTGGTCCGCGACGAGGAGGACCGGTTGCGCGTCTCGGCGCAGCAGGGGTGGCAGGGCGGACGCATCGACCCGCCCCATCGAATAGACGAGGAAGCGGAAGCGGCCTTCTGGACCAGGATCGAGGAGCAGGGTCATATTCTCGACCTCGACGGCAAGGGCGAGGACGGGCTTCCCGAATGGCTGGCCGCGGTGCCGTCGGCATGGGTGGGCGTGCCGCTGTTCAACGACCGGCGATTGGTCGGGTTGGTCGTCCTGGGCGCGCCCCATCCGCATCGCGCGCTCGACTGGGAGGATTTCGACCTGTTGCGCACTGCCGGCCAGCAGGCCGCCAACGCGCTTGCCGAAAAGCTCGTCCAGGATGCGCTCGCCAAGGCGCAACGGTTCGAGGAGTTCAATCGCCGGTTCGCGTTCATCATGCACGACATCAAGAATCTGGTGAGCCAGCTGTCGCTCCTTTCGCGCAACGCCGAACGTCATGCCGACAATCCCGAATTCCGCGCCGACATGGTCGCGACGCTGAAGGGCTCGGTGGAAAAGATGAACGATCTGCTCGCCCGTCTCGCGCCGGGATCGGCGACGCGCGGCAACCGCGCCGAGCCGGTATCGGTCGGAGAGATCACGTCGTTCGCCATCGCCGCACGGCGCGGCGCCCACGACATCCGGATGCTCGGCAACCCCGACCGCTGGGCGATCGGCGAGGCGCAGGGGCTCGAGCAGGCGATCGGCCATCTGGTCCAGAACGCCATCGATGCAAGTCCCGCGCAGGCGCCCGTCACCGTCCGGGTCGAGGGCGATGCCCGCGAAGTCCGCGTCCACATCATCGACCAGGGCGGCGGCATGGACGCCGAGTTCCTGCGCGCGCGCCTGTTCGAACCCTTCGCATCGACCAAGGAAGGCGGGTTCGGCATCGGCGCCTTCGAGGCGCGTGGGCTCGTTCTCGCGATGGGCGGTCGGCTCGACGTCGACAGCCAGCCCGGCAAGGGCACCCGCTTCACCATCACGCTCGCCGCTGCCGAGCCCCTCCCCGTCAGGAAATCCGCATGACCAAGTCCACTCGTCCCATCCTGCTCGTCGTCGAGGACGACGAAGGCCTGCAGCGCCAGCTGAAATGGGCGTACGAGGATTACGAGGTGGTCGCCGCGACCAGCCGCGCGCAGGCGATCGAGCTGCTTCGGCTGCACGAACCGGCCGTCGTCACGCTCGACCTCGGCCTGCCGCCCGACCCGGACGGCACGACCGAGGGCTTCGCGACGCTCGGCGATATCCAGAGCCTCAAGCCCGACACGAAGGTGATCGTCGCCTCGGGCCACCATGCGCATGAAAGCGCGTTGAAGGCGATCGCGCTCGGTGCCTACGATTTCTATCGCAAGCCCGTCGATATCGACGAACTCGGCCATATCGTGAAGCGCGCCTATCAGTTGCACGCGCTGGAGGAGGAAAACCGCCGGCTCGAGAGCGAGGCGGGGGAGAGCCGGACGGTGCTGGGCTCGATCGTTTCGGCAAGCCCCGAAATGCTCAAGGTCGCGCACACGATCGAGCGCGTCGCCAGCGCCGATGTGTCGGTGATGTTGCTGGGCGCGAGCGGGACCGGCAAGGAACTGCTCGCCCGTGCGGTCCACGACCAGAGCCCGCGCGGGAAGGGCGCCTTCGTCGCCCTCAATTGCGCGGCGATCCCCGAAAACCTGCTCGAGGCCGAGCTGTTCGGCTACGAGCGCGGCGCCTTCACCGGGGCGGTCAAGACGACGGAGGGCAAGATCGAGCAGGCCGAGGGCGGCACCCTGTTCCTCGACGAGGTGGGGGACATCCCGCTTCCGCTCCAGGTGAAGCTGCTCCGTTTCCTCCAGGAGCGGATCATCGAGCGGATCGGCGGGCGCCGGCCCATCGCCGTCGATACGCGGATCGTCTGCGCGACCCACCGGGATCTCGACGCCATGACCGCCGACGGCTCGTTCCGCGAAGATCTCTATTATCGCCTCGCCGAAATCGTCGTGCCTATCCCGCCGCTTGCCCAGCGAACCGGCGACGCGGTCCTGCTCGCCCGCCATTTCGTCCATCGCTACGCCAAGGAACTGGGCCGTAACCTGTCGGGCCTCGCGCCCGACGCCGTCGAGGCGATCGATGCGCATCCGTGGCCGGGGAACGTCCGCGAGCTGGAAAACCGCATCAAGCGCGCGGTCATCATGGCGGACGGCAAGCTGGTGGGTGCGGGCGACCTCGACCTTCAGGCGGGGGCGGATGTGGGCGATGCCAGCCCCATCAACCTGCGCGCCGCGCGCGAGATCGCCGACCGCCGGGCGATCCACCAGGCCCTGACGCGAACCGAGAACAACATCTCGGGCGCGGCCAAGCTGCTGGGGATCAGCCGTCCGACGCTCTACGATCTGATGAAGGCCTACAAGCTGAGCGCCTAGGCTTTTTCAGCGTCATCCTCATTCGGGTCTTCGGCATGCCCGGCGTCCCATTTTTCGGTGACGGGGCCGCTGACGATCAGCAGAACGAGCACGATCAGCGTCATCAGACCGGCGAGCCACAGATCGCCAAGGCCGCAGGTGAGTCCGATCGCACCCGCCGCCCAGATGGCCGAAGCCGAGCCGGCGCCTTGAACAAAATTGCCTTGGCGGAACATCGCGCCCGCGCCGAGGAACCCGATGCCGGTGATGACGCCTTCGATCACCCGGGTCGGGTCGATCTGCGAATTCGGGTCGGAAGCCGTCTGGAGCAATTCCATCGAGGCGATCAGCAACCCGCAAGCCCCCACCGAAATGATGACGAACGGGCGAAAGTCGATAGGCTTGTCGCGAACGAACCGTTCCAGACCGATGAGCAGCGGGAGGATGGTCGCCGCCGCCATGCGAACGAGAACGTCGGCCCACGGCAACGTGTCGGGGGTAAAAAGACTGGTCATGTAACTGTAACAATCGCGGGCGGTGACGGTTGCGGCCCTACCCCAGTTCCTCCGCCATCTCGGCGACCTCGAGCCAGCGTTCTTCGGCCGCTTCCTTTTCGTCGCGCCGCTGTTCGAGCAGCGCGTTCAGTTTGGCGAAGCGATCGGGATCCTTCGTGAACAGGTCGGGGTCGGCCATCGCGGCCTCCGCCTTCTCGATCTCGCGCTCGATCCGTTCGATTTCGGCCGGGAGCCGGTCGAAGTCGCGCTGGTCCTTGTAGGAGAGCTTCGTCGGCGCGGTGGAGGGCGCCTCGTCCTTTGCCGCCTCGGGTTTCGCCTTCGCCTTGGCCGGGCCGCGACGGGTGCGCCGCTTGGCCCAGTCCTCGTAGCCGCCCGCGACCACGTCGACCTTGCCCGATCCGTCGAGGCCCAACGTGATCGTCACCGTCCGGTCGAGAAAGTCGCGGTCGTGGCTGACCAGCAGGACCGTCCCCTCATAGTCGGAGATAACCTCCTGCAGGAGATCGAGCGTCTCCATATCGAGATCGTTGGTCGGTTCGTCGAGCACGAGCAGGTTCGATTCGCGCGCGAATTCGCGGGCCAGTAACAGCCGGTGCCGCTCGCCCCCCGACAAGGTGCCGATCAGCGCCTCGGACAGTTCGGGATCGAACAGGAATTCCTTCAGATAGCCCTTGATGTGCCGTTTGTGTCCGCGGACCTCGATCCAGTCGCCGCCCTCGGCGAGGATGTCGCGCACCTTCTTGGCAGGATCGAGCAACTTGCGCTGCTGGTCGACGATGATCCCGGACAGCGTCTTCGACTGGCTGATCTTCCCCTCGTTGGGGTCCAGTTCGCCGGTCAGCAGTTTCAGCAAGGTCGTCTTGCCCGCGCCGTTCGCTCCGACGATTCCGATCCGGTCGCCGCGCTGGATGGTTAGCGTGAAATCGTCGATGATCGGACGGTCGTCGAAGGACTTGGTCACGCCCTTCGCCTCGATCACGACCTTGGATTTCACCTCGTCCTTGGCGAGCGCGAGATTGGCCGTGCCCTGCATGCCGATCATCGCCGCGCTTTGGGCGCGCAGTTCGAACAGGTGGCGAAGCCGTCCCTGGTTGCGCTTGCGGCGCGCGGTCACGCCGCGGTGCAGCCATTCGGTCTCCTGGCGCAGTTTCTCGTCGAGCTTCTCGAGCCGCCGACGGTCTTCCTCCAGCACTTCCTCGGTCCATTTGTCGAACCCGCCATAGCCGATCTCCGCCCGCCGCAACGTCCGGCGGTCGAGCCAGATGCAACTCGTCGTGAGACGTTTGAGGAAGGCGCGATCGTGGCTGATCGCGACGAACGCGCCGTTGTAGCGCGCGAGCCAGCTTTCGAGCCATTCGATCGCGCCAAGATCGAGGTGGTTGGTCGGCTCGTCGAGGAGCAACAGGTCGGGCTCGCTCGCCAGCGCGCGCGAAAGGGCGGCGCGGCGTCGTTCGCCGCCGCTGGCGGTGCGCGCCTCGCGCGTGAGGTCGATGCCCATCTGGTCGGCGATCGCCTCGATCTTGTGCTGGGCGGGCGCGCGATCGCCGCTGATCGCCCAGTCGAGCAGGCTGGCATGACCGCTCATGTCGGGATCCTGTTCCAGCCAGACGATGTTGACGCCCGGCATGACTGTGCGGCTGCCGCCGTCCAGTTCCAGATCGCCCATGATGGCGCGGAACAGGGTCGTCTTGCCCGCGCCGTTGCGACCGATCAGCGCCAGTCGGTCGCGCGGACCGACGTGCAGGGTGAGGTCCTGGAACAGGATGCCGTCGCCATGGTGCAGGCGGACGTCTTCGAGGCTGAGGATCGGTGGTGCCATAATGTCACAGCGCGTAGCGTTTCGGACCGCTTTCGTCACCCATTCTTCCTGAACGCCGCGCGAAACCGATATTCATGGGTTATTCAATGCTTTCTTCCTAGAAGGGTCGCAAGAAAGAGATCGTGTCCATGCGTCCATACCTTGCCCCTATCGCCGCGATTGCGGCCATGCTCGCGATTGCGCCCGCAACCGCTTTCCCCTCGATCGCGCCCGAAACGCCACCGGCCGCCGAGCGCGACCGTGCGCGTCCGCCGCAGGTCAACAGCTTCCGCGACGACCAGGATCGCGCGTTCGAACAGAATCGCCGCGGCCAGCGCATGTCGCTCCGCTCCGTCGAACGACAGGTGGTGCCGCGCATGCGCGGTTACGAGTATCTCGGTGCGGAGAGCAACGGCGCTCTCTACCGATTGAAGTTCGTGCGCGAGGGGCGCCTCGTCTGGATCGACGTCGATCCCCGTTCGGGCCGCGTCGTCGGGACGTCGGGCCGCTAGACGGCGCAACGAGCCGACTGGCGCCGCGCAACCCTTCCTGCCATGACGTGTTGAGCCTGCAATGACACGCGGAACATCGGGGAAAATCATGCGCATTCTGATCGTCGAGGACGAACCCAATCTGGGCCAGCAACTTCGGTCCACGCTGGAAGGCGCGGGCTATGCGGTCGATCTGTCGACCGACGGGGTGGACGGTCATTTCCTCGGCGAGACCGAGAGCTACGATGCGGTCGTCTTGGATCTGGGCCTTCCGGAAATGGACGGACTGACCATCCTCAACAAATGGCGCAAGGCGGATCGCGACATGCCGGTCCTCGTCCTTACCGCGCGCGACAGCTGGTCCGACAAGGTCGCCGGCCTCGACGCGGGTGCCGACGACTATCTCGCCAAGCCGTTCCAGTCCGAGGAACTGATTGCCCGTCTGCGCGCGCTCATCCGTCGTTCGGCGGGCCATGCCTCGAGCGTGCTGGAAGCGGGCGACATCCGCCTCGACACCCGTTCGGGGAAGGTCACCAAGGAAGGCGAACCGGTCAAGCTGACCGCGCAGGAATACAAGCTCCTCTCCTACCTGATGCACCACAAGGGCAAGGTCGTCAGCCGCACCGAACTGATCGAACATATCTACGACCAGGATTTCGACCGCGATTCGAACACGATCGAAGTGTTCGTCACGCGTATCCGCAAGAAGCTGGGCGCCGAGACGATTACGACGATCCGCGGGCTGGGCTACAGTCTCGAAGATCCCGAGGAACGTGTCGAGGGTTGATCCGCCTCCCGCTTCGGCGGGCGACGCGTCCCCCGATCTTTCCGGGGTCGAACCGGCGCGGGAAGGTCAGCATCGCCAGTCGCTGACCCGCCGCATGATCGTGATCGCGGCGCTGTGGATCGTCGTGCTGCTGTCGTTGGGCGGGTTCGCGCTCGACCGGGTGCTGACCGATACCGTCATCGACAATTTCGACCGCGATCTGGAGCGCAAGCTGAATGCGCTCATCACCGCGGCGGAGATCAACAGTTTCGACGAAATCGCGCTGACCCGCGAAATCACCGACCAGCGCGTGGTCGAGCTCTACAGCGGGCTCTACTACCAGATCAGCGGAGAGGGCTATCAGCCCCTGCCTTCGCCTTCCCTGTGGGACCGTCGGCTCGACCCGTCGGTTCGCCACGACGATCTCGACGTCCATTATCGCAACAGTTACGAATTCGAGGACGAACCCCTCCGCATCGCCGAACGCGACATCATCCTGCCCGGAAGCGACGCCCGGCTGCGCTTCCAGGTCGCCGAAAGCCGCGAGGAACTGGACGCGCAGATCGCGCAGCTTCGCTCGACGCTCGGCTGGTCGTTCGCGGTCCTGGCGCTCGGGCTGATCATCATGGCGGCGTTGCAGACAGTCTATGGCCTGTGGCCGCTGCGCCGCGTGCGCGACGAGGTGGTGGCGATCCGCACCGGTGCACGCCAGCGGGTCGACGAGGATTTCCCGCGCGAGATCCATCCGCTCGTCGACGAGATCAACGAACTGCTCGCGCACAGCGAGGCGCAGGCCGAGGAAGCGCGCCGCCACGCCGGCAATCTCGCGCACGCGCTGAAGACCCCGCTGACCGTCATCACCAACGCCGCGACCGCGGGCGACAGCGAGCTGGACCAGCTCGTCTGCCGCGAGGCGAGCGTCATGCGTCGCCAGGTCGATCACCATCTCGCCCGCGCCCGCGCGATCGGGCGCCGCGCCAGTGCGCAGGCCCGCTCGAACGTCGCCAAAAGCGTCGTCACCATCGAACGCGCCGTCACCCGGCTCTACGACGGCGTCACCGTCGACGTAACGGGCGATCGCGAGGTCGCCGCGCGCGTCGAGCGGCAGGATCTCGATGAAATGCTCGGCAACCTCATCGAGAATGCCGCCAAATATGGGGGCGGCCGGGTGTTCGTCACCGTCGAGCATTCGGCGCCGATGGTCGACATCATGATCGAGGACGATGGACCGGGCATCCCCGAAGCCGAACGCGACGCCATCTTCGCGCGCGGCGCCCGCCTCGACACCACCGGCAAGCCCGGCACCGGGCTCGGCCTCGCCATCGTGCGCGACGTGGCGCAAATCTACGGCGGCGACGTCGCGCTGTCGGAGAGCGAGGACCTGGGCGGCCTCCTCGCCCGCCTCTCGCTCCCCGCCGCGCCTTCGGCATCGCCGGGCCCATGATGCGCCTCCTGCTTCTGTCGATCGCGGCCCTGCTTGCGTTGCCGGCTGCAGCCCAATCTGAAGATCGCTGGATCTACGAGGAGACCCATCGGATCGTCGGGATCGATCAGAGAAACATCCAATTCTACCTCGACTGGCCAGCCGACGGATCCAACGTTCCGATCCTGCTGATGATCGACGGTTCGGGGTGTGTCGGGCAGTTGCGCGAAAGAGGACGCAGCTTCTACCGACCCGGTCCCGACGCGCCGTTCCGCTACGCCCGATTGCAGATCGAGAAGCCGGGCGTCGATCCAACTGCCGACTTTTTCGATGCGTTGACCTGCAGCGACGAATTCCATCGGCATTACACTATTGCCAACCGAGTGGCCGATCACCTGCGCGTTCTGCAGCATCTTGGGGCGCAAGCCGACTGGTGGAATGGCGATCTCTATCTATGGGGGTGGTCGGACGGCGGCGATATCGGCGCACAACTGCTCTCCTACCGTCCGACGACGACACGCGCGGTTCTGGGAGCAATGGGCGGCGGTTTCACGATGGCCGAGCACTTCGAAGATTTTTGGGTCTGTCCCGAAGAAACGACTAGCGACCGGCCTGCCTGCCTGGCCGACCTGCGCGCCGACTTCACGCGAATCGCCGACCATCTCAGTCGCGTCGGTCGGTGGAATGGCGAAAGCCCGGCCACATGGGACAGCCGCCTCCATTCGCGGCTGATCGCGCCGCTCGCGGATAACCGCGTTCCACTACTGATCGTTCATGGGGAGCAGGATTTCGATAGCGTACCGGTAGCGAGCGCACGACGCCTCGTCGATGGGCTTCGCGAGGCAGGAAATCGCCATTTCGCTTATTGGGAAATCGCAGGAATGGAGCACGGCTGGAGCAGCCTACCGCCCGGCCGCAAGGCCTCCGCGCGCCTCGGAATGTATTTCTGGTTGTTCGACTTGCCGATCCCGCCGGAGCTGATGCCATCCCTAACCGAACGCTCGATCCCCGCGCTTCCGCTAGCGGACGCATCACGCTAGGAACGCCGCCCATGTCCTCGGTCACTTCCCTTCGCGGCGACGCCGCGCCGTCGCTCGCCCCGCTGTTGTCGCTCGTTGCGGACGACATGAACGCGGTCAACGCGATCATCCTCCATCGCATGCAATCGAAGGTCGCGCTGATCCCCGAGCTTGCGGGGCACCTCATCGCGGGTGGCGGCAAGCGGCTGCGCCCGCTTCTCACGCTCGCGGCCGCGCGACTGCTCGACTATCCCGGCACGCGGCATCACAAGCTCGCCGCCGCGGTCGAGTTCATCCATACCGCCACGTTGCTTCACGACGATGTCGTCGACGGCAGCGCGATGCGCCGGGGCAAGACCGCCGCCAACCTCGTCTACGGGAACCCTGCGAGCGTGCTGGTCGGCGATTTCCTGTTCAGCCGCGCATTCGAACTGATGGTCGAGGACGGCAGTCTCAAGGTGCTCAAGATCCTCAGCAACGCCAGCGCTGTGATCGCGGAGGGCGAGGTCGACCAACTGACCGCGCAGCGCCAGATCGCCACTGGCGAGGAGGAGTATCTGCGGATCATCGGTGCCAAGACCGCCGCGCTCTTCTCCGCCGCCTGCCAGGTCAGCCCTGTCGTGGCCGAAGCGGGCGAAAAGGCCGAAAGCGCGCTCGAAAGCTATGGCCGCAACCTCGGGATCGCCTTCCAGCTCGTCGACGACGCGATCGACTATTCCTCCGACGAGGAAACGATGGGCAAGGGGTTGGGCGACGACTTTCGGGACGGCAAGATGACGCTGCCCGTGATCCTTGCTCACGCACGCGGGGACGAGGCGGACCGCGCCTTCTGGAAGGCCGCGATGCAGGGCGACCGGTCGAGCGACGCGGACCTCGCACACGCCGTGCGCCTGATGCGAGACACAAACGCGCTCGACGACACGCTCGAGAGCGCGCGCGGTTATGCGCGCCGCGCCATCGACGCGCTGTCCGCCTTTCCCGACAGCGCCGCGCATCGTGCCATGATCGAGGCCGCCGAATTCGCGGTGGCACGCGCCTACTGATCCGATTCGGTCCGAAACGGACCAAATAACAACCTCCCGGTGAGGTGACGGCGGCTATCGCGCCTTGCATGATGATGGCCGTGGTACCGATGGATCGCACCCGAATAGCCGAACGCTCCGGGACCTTTCTGAAGGCCAAGCTGGAGCGCGCGGGCGACGTCACACGCGATGTCGTGGTGCGCAATCTGTCCGAGAGCGGCGCCTTGATCGAGGGCAACGACCTGCCCGAATTGGGACTGGTCACGCTGCTTCGCGGCGACTTGCGGGTCGAGGCGCGCATCATCCGCTGCGAAGGACGGCAGCGAGGCCTTCATTTCCGCGAGACCATCCAGCTGCCGCGCTGGCTTCCCCATACCGCGATGCGCGAGATCATCGAGGCCTCGGAAGACGATCGCCGGCTCGGCGATCGGCGTGGCGAATCGCCCGGCCGTCGCGCCAACGATCTCGCCCTGCCGAGCAACCTGCCCATTCACGAGCGCATCGCGGAAGAGCTTCAGCTGCTCGAGCGGCAGTTTGGTCGCGTTCTCGATACCTTCGCCGAAGACCCCATCGTGGTGATGCGACATCCTCGCGCGCTGACCCGTCTCGAAAGCTCGCAACAATTGCTGCGCGGGCTGGCCGCCGTTCTCACCGCGGCGGACCCCGAAGCGGAAGCCAACAAGCTGAGCATGGAAGAAGTGCGCCGCCGCCTGCTGCGCTGAACGCCGCTATCTACGTGTGCGGGTGGGCGCCAAGCCGTTCGCCTCGCCCTCGCCACTCTCGCCCGCGCATGGCATAGCCGCGACGCGATGCTTCCGATCGACGCCGTCCTTTCCGATGTCCGCACCGCGCTCGCGGAGCAGGGCTGCGCGCTCCTGATCGCGCCGCCCGGGGCGGGCAAGACCACCCGCGTGGCGCCCGCGCTTCTCGACGACGACTGGTGCGAGGGCGAAATCCTGCTGCTGGTCCCCCGACGGCTCGCGGCGCGCGCGGCGGGCGACTATATGGCGCGCGCGGCGGGAGAGCCGGCGGGTCGGACGATCGGCTATGCCACGCGGCTCGACAGCCGCCCCGGCAGCCGCATCACGGTGATGACTCACGGCGTCTTCCTCGCGCGGATCCAGGCGCAGCCCGATCTTCCGGGGGTCGGCGCCGTCCTGTTCGACGAAATCCACGAACGCAGCCTCGATAACGACCTCGCGCTTGCCCTCGCGCTGGAAAGCCGTGCGGCGCTGCGCGAGGATCTGCGGCTTTTGCTGATGTCCGCAACGCTCGACGTGGAGGCCTTCCGACCGTTGTTGCCCGATGCGCCCGTGATCGAGAGCGAGGGGCGCAGTCACCCGCTGGAACTTCGCCATATCGGCCGCGATCCGACCCGCCCGATCGAGCCGCAGGTCGCGGTCGCCATCCGCGCGGCGCTCGCGTCCGAAAGCGGATCGATCCTCGCCTTTCTTCCCGGCGTACGCGAGATCGAACGCACCGCCGATGCCCTCGGCGCGCTGCCGGCCGACACCATTCTCCACCGGCTTCACGGCCAGGTCGATCCCGCCGCGCAAAGGGCCGCGCTCGCGCCGCCGCCCGCCGGTCGACGCAAGGTCGTCCTCGCAAGTGCGATCGCGGAGACCAGCGTGACGGTCGACGATGTGCGAACGGTGGTGGACAGCGGGCTGGCGCGCCGGCCGCGCTTCGATCTGGGCGCTGGTCTCACCCGCCTCGTCACCGAACGCGCCAGCCGCGCGGCGATCACCCAGCGGGCGGGACGCGCGGGACGCCAGGGTCCGGGCACCGCGATCCGGCTGTGGGAAGAGGCGGCGAATACGGCATTGGCGCCGCACGATCCGCCCGAAATCCTCGACGCCGACCTTGCGCCGCTGCTGCTCTCCAGCCTCACGTGGGGCGAGCGCGATCCCGCGGCGCTCCCGCTGGCGACGCCCCCGCCCGCGGCGGCCCTCACGGCGGCAAGAGGCCTGCTCGAAGACCTGGGGGCGCTCGAGAGTGGACAGTTGACCGGTCACGGTCGTGCGATCGCGGCGCTGCCGCTCGAACCTCGGCTGGCGCACATGCTGCTCGCCGCTGCCGTGCGCGGCATGGCGGGAAGCGCCGCGCTGGCCGCGATACTGCTGGGCGAGCGGGGGCTCGGCGGGCGGGGAGAAGACCTCGAGGCGCGGGCGAGGCGCGCGCTGTCCGATCGCTCGCCGCGAACGAAGGCTGCGCTCGGGCTGGCGAGCGGATGGCTTCGGCGGATCGATTGCCCCGAACGGCTCGCCGCCACCCATATCGCCGCCGCCATCGCCCTCGCCTGCCCGGACCGGCTCGCGCGGCGGCGTGGCGCGGACGGCACCCGCTGGGAATCGGTCGGGGGGCGGGGATTCACCCTCGATCCCGCCAGCCCGCTGTCGAGCGCCGACTGGCTGGCGGTTGGCGAAGTGGCGGGCGCCGCGGCGGGCGCGCGGATCCTGTCGGCCGCGCGGATCGAGGAAGCGGAGATCGAGACGTTGTTCGCCGAGCGCATCGAGGCGTTTGCGGATGTCGGCTACGACCCCGCCACCGGGAGGGCGCTTCCCAAGTCGGGAAGTCGGCTCGGGAGGATCGCCCTGTCGTCGGGTCGCGACAGCGCGGTCGATCCGGGCAAATTGGCACAGGCACTGCTCGACGGCGTCGCGAAACACGGCCTCGACCCGCTACCGTTCGACAGGGCTGCCGACCTACTGCGAACCCGTGCGGCCTATGCGCGCCGCGCCGACGGGTCGATCCCCGATCTGTCCGACGCCGCGCTGATCGAACGGCGCGAGGACTGGCTCGGCCCCCTGCTCGGAGAGGTCACCCGCCTCGACCGGCTCGATCCCGCTCATCTCCGGCAGGCGCTCGAGACGTTGCTCGGCTATCCCGCGATGCAGTCGATCGATCGGCTCGCTCCACGCCGTTTTTCCACCCCTGCCGGGACCGGTCACGACATCGATTACGATGCCGAGGCGGGGCCGACCGTGACGGTCCGGGTTCAGGCGCTCTACGGCCTGACACGGCACCCGACGGTCGGCGACACGCCGCTGGTCCTCAGCCTGACCAGTCCCGCAGGCCGCCCGATCCAGACGACGCGCAATCTGCCCGGCTTCTGGAAGGGCAGCTGGAACGACGTCGCCAAGGAAATGCGCGGCCGCTATCCCAAGCATCATTGGCCCGACGATCCCGCCGCCGCGACGCCGAGCCTCAAGACCAAGCGCGCCCAAAAATCTTGACCGTCGCCGTCCATCGCGTCACATCGCGATCCATGACCACCGCGCGCATCATCGAGGAAGTCCGCAAGACCACCCAGTCGGGCAAGGCCCAGGCCGGGCGCTGGCTGCTGATGTTCGAGCGGGAGGAGCGGATGACGCCCGACCCCCTCACCGGCTGGCCCGGGTCCGGGGATACGAACACGCAGATCCGGCTGACCTTCCCGACGTTGGAAGATGCTAAGCGTTACTGCGACGAGCGCGGTGTGACCTATCATGTGGTGAAGGCGCCGCCGCACCGCCTCAAACTCCAGGCCTACGCCGACAATTTCAAGTGAGTTGAATTCCCCGTCCGGTGCGCCATACTGGCGATGCCGAAGCTAGGGGGATGACTGTCACAGCAACGGATCGACATGGTTCTGGGCACCCGCCCCGAGGCCATCAAGCTCGCCCCCGTCGCCTGCGCGCTTCACGCCACCGGCCGCGATCTTCGCATTCTCCATACCGGGCAGCACCCGCTGCCTGACTGGCAGCGTGCGCCCTTTCCCGACGTGCCGCTGGTCAACCTCGATATCGAGGTCGATTGCGATCCCTTCGCCTACGTCGGGCGGGTCGCGACCGCGCTGCGCCAGCGGGTCGAACCGCCGCCCGCGCTCGTGATCGTTCAGGGCGACACCGCCAGCGCCTATGGCGGCGCCCGCGCGGCGACCCTCGGCGCGTTGCCACTCGCGCATGTCGAAGCGGGCCTTCGCAGTTTCGATCGTCGCAATCCCTGGCCGGAAGAGGATTTCCGTATCGCGATCGACCGCGCTTCCGACCTCCTGTTCGCGCCTACCGCGCTGGCCCGCGACCGGCTTCGCGAGGAACGGCTGCGCGGAGACATCCACGTGACCGGCAACAGCGGCGTCGATGCGGTGATGCGCACGATGGAAACGCTCGACCCGCCGCCGCCCAACGACAACAAGCGTCGCATTCTCGTCACCTGCCACCGGCGCGAACATTGGGGTGCGCCGCTCGACCGGATCATGGGCGCGATCGACCGGTTGGCACGCCGCGAACTGGCGCTGGTACGCGTGATCATGCATCCCAACCCTGCGGTGCAGGCGCGGTGGCGCGCGTGCCTCGCCGATCGTCCGGGCGTCACGCTGGACGAACCGCTGTCCTATCGCGACATGCTGGTCGCGATGCGCGATACCGATCTCATCCTGTCCGATTCGGGAGGAATGCAGGAGGAAGCGCCCTATCTGGGCACTCCGCTGTTCATCCTTCGCGCCACGACAGAGCGCCCCGAGGGGATCCGGACCGGCCAGCTGAAACTGATCGGCACCGACGCCGACACCATCGTCACCGAGGTCGAGAATTTCTTTCGCCGCCGCTGGATGCGGGCGCGGATGCGTCGTCGTGCGCGCCCCTATGGCAACGGCAAGACGGGCGAGCGGATCGCGGCAATCGTCGGCGACTGGCTCGACCGACGCGCCCGCGTCGGCAGCGCCGCCAACGACGGCGGCGTTCAGCCCTTCCCGAAGCCTTCGGGGACGGTTTTCAGATAGACGTCGCGCTGCGGGAAGGGAATTTCGATCCCTTCTTCCTTGAACCGCCACCAGACGTTCTTGAGCACGGCGCTGCGCACGTTGCCGACCCCTTCCTCGGGATCCATGATCCACGCCTGGATCTCGAAATTGACGCTGTTGTCGCCATATTCGGTCATCCAGATGCCCGGCTTGGGATCGCGCAGCACCCGGTCGCAGGCCAAGGTGCATTCGATCAGGATGTCCTCGACCTGCCGCATGTCGCTCGCATAGCTCACCCCCACGGGGATCTGCACGCGCACGTTGCGGCTGGAATAGGACCAGTTCTCCACCGGCTCGGTCATCAGCAGTTCGTTCGGGATCAGATGCTCCTTGCCGTCGCGCGTGATGACGCTAACGGCGCGGGTGCCGATCTTGCTGATCGCGCCGAAACTCTCGCCGACCACGATCACGTCGCCGGGCTTCACCGACCGGTCCATCAGGAGGATGATGCCGGCGATCAGGTTGCCGAACGTCTTCTGCAAGCCAAAGCCTACCGCAAGGCCGACCGCGCCCGAGAACACCGCGAGCGTCGACAGATCGAAGCCGACGAGATCGATGCCGATGAAGAAGGCCAGCGCCAGCACCGCGATGCTGGCGAGTTTTTCCATCAGGAGGCTCTGCGCCGGATCGAGACGCCGGGCGCGGCGGATGACGCGCTTGAGGAACCACAGCAGGAGCTTGGCGCCGATGAAGAGGATCAGCGCGGTGACGAGGATCGTGAGCACGTCGAGAACGCTGACGCGGTAGGTGCCCACGACCAGCGCGATTTCCTCCAGGCTCTGCCCCAGACGGATGGTCGTGTCGACCGCGCCTTCCGCGACGCCCTCGGCGATGTCTCCAGCTTGCTGTCCTGCCATGGCCGCGATCTTAGGAATGCGGTTCCGGAACGGCTAGAGGATATATTTCATCTTCACCTGCTGCACGCTCGGGCCCGGGGGCAGCGTGAAGCGCACTTCGTCCGCGCGCGGCGGACCCATCCGGATCGCGGGGTTGCGCGAAAAGCCGAACCCCTCGCGCGGGATGCCCATCGACGTGCGCATCTTTCCATCGCCATTCTCGTCGTGGAGGACGAGCACGGTCCACTGGCCGGGCCGCAGTCCCTTCAGATCGACGATCCCTTCATCGCGCGTGGCCTTCACCCGCCGCGTCACGGCGTGGGGATCGTCCTCGCAATCCATGAAGGCCTCGACCCGCTGGGTCATGCAGATGTGGATGTCGCCCTCGTCGTTGCGGACGTTAAAGAGGTGCAGCCGCAGCGTCGCGGGCGCGGTCTCAGTGGTCGAGCGCGACGGGGCGTTCTGCGGCGGCGCGGCGGCGACGAGCGGCAAGGCGAGCAGCGCGATCTTCACGCGGGACCGCAAAGCTGCCGAGGCCACGGTCGGTTCCGCACACGCGGTCCCAGAAACGAAAGTAGAGACCATAATTGCACCGATACTTCTGATGATGGAGTTCGTGATGGCTGGCAGTAATCATATGTTTGCCTAACCGCCCGTGAACCCACCATTTTGGAAAAATCTCCCAGCCCATGTGGTTGGTGACGCCCATGAAGGTCATCACGAACAACACGAAGCCGAGGGCGTAGATGTGGATGGGAACGAGGAAGACGAGCAACGGAATGACGATCGCCCCCGTCAGCGCTTCCCAGGGGTGAAAGCTCATCGCCGCCCAGGCGGTCGGAGGGCGGCTGGCATGATGGACGGCGTGGGCGCGCTTGAACAGCGGTGGCCAGTGCATTGCGCGGTGGGTCCAGTAGAACCAGGTATCGTGCGCGAATAGGTAGGCGAAGATGCTGAGCGGCACATACCAGAGCGGCATGGCGGCGACGTCGGTGTAGATGCGGGTCCAGCCGTGCGTGTCCCATCCCCAGGCGATGACGCCCGCGGGAATGCCGTAGATCGCCGCGCTGGCGAGCGACCAGCCGATCTCGCGCCGCACCTGTGCGCCCTGTCCGGCGAGCCGACCGGGAAAGCGCCGCGCGGTCCAGGCCGCGAACAGTCCGCTGGTCGCGAGATAGCGCACCGCGACAATGGCCGTCATGGCGACGGCGGAAAGAAAAATGGCCCACCCCATTTGCGCGCTCATGCCACCCAAGTGCTTGCGATACAATGAAGAAGCCGTGTCTTCACAGCGCAATGGGCAGGGGTGGTGGCTGCAAAGCAACGGAATGGATGCAGGGCGTATCGGGCGACCCGCCCGCCGGGGTCCGGACCGTGGCCGATCCATCCGATAGCGCCGTCAATTCTTCCCCGTCGGCTCGAAGCAATTGCAGCGAGACGCTCGCGGAACCCGCCCCGTCCGGCAACGCTTCGCTGACGTTGGGCCGATAGGGCGCGAGATCGGCGAGACGCGGCGCGATCGCGTCGGCCCCTGCCGGATCGCACCAATAGTCGCGCCCCCCGGCGGGATCGGCGGACAGATAGGCGGTCACCAGGTCGCGGGCCGCCTGGGGATCGGGAGCCACCGCGGGCGGCGGCGCGGGCGGCGCCTCTCGGCCCGCGTCGTCCTCGCACGCCGCGCATGTCAGCAAGGGCACGACCAACGATACCAGACGGGCCCTCATTGACGGGCCGTCCGCTCGAGACGAGGCGACCACGCAGACGGACGGGAGCGGCATAGGGCGACGACCATGGACATGCCCCCGCTGTACACCTGCGCCCGGCGCGCGGTCCAGCGGGGGCAACTGCGGACGTTCCCGTTTGTTAGGACCTGATGGACGAACCATTCTTCGGCATCGACGGTTATCATATCATGCTCGCGGGCTGCGGAGCTGCGATCGTCCTGTCCTACTGGATCCCGCGATTCTTCTCGGGCCGCGAGCCGGCTGCTTCGGGGCTGCTCATCACCGGCGGACTGCTGTCGTTCGGGCTGCTGCCGGGGGTTCCGGAAGCCTTCAGCCCGATCGACCGGCCCGCCATCTGGGAGAAGGCCTCCGAACTGGCGGTCATCATCGCCTTGTTCGGGACCGGAATGCGTCTCGACCGGGTGGAAAATCCGCGAAAATGGTCGCCCGCCGCGCGCCTGCTCGCCATCGCGATGCCGCTGTGCATCCTTGCGATCACGCTGGGCGGACTGGCGATCGGCATGACCCTTGCGGGAGCGATCCTGCTCGCCGCGGTGCTTGCGCCCACCGATCCCGTGCTCGCCGCCGACGTCCAGGTCGGCCCCCCGCTCGAAGGAGGCGAACATCCCGTCCGCTTCGCCCTGACGACCGAGGCAGGGCTTAACGACGGCCTAGCTTTCCCGTTCGTCTATCTCGGCATCCTCCTCGTCGCCGCGAACGGCAGCGGGGGCTGGGTGGGCGAATGGCTGGGCCTCTACGTCGTCTACAAGATCGTCATCGGAACGGTTGCCGGGCTGGCCGCGGGTTGGCTGCTTGCCAAGATCCTGTTCGCCATTCCGCGCAAGAATCCACTCGCCAAGAGCAGTTCGGGGGTCATCGCGCTGGCCGGCGTGCTGGTCACCTACGGGGCCACCGAACTGGTCGAGGGATACGGCTTCATCGCCGCCTTCGTGATGGGCCTCACCCTGCGACGCGAGGAAGCGGATCACGAATATCACGCCCGGCTGCACGGATTTTCCGAGGCGCTCGAGCATTCGATCACCGCGATCCTCCTCGTGCTGCTCGGCGGTGCACTGCCCGCGCTTCTTCCCTACCTCGACTGGACGTACGCCGTTCTGGCGCTGGCGCTCATCTTCGTGATCCGGCCTGCCACGGGCATGCTCGCGCTGATCGGCACTCGCCTGTCGGTGCGCCAGCGTGCCGTCGTCGCCTTCTACGGGGTACGCGGACTGGGATCGATCTACTATCTGGCCTATGCGGGCGGTCAGCTCGATCTCGTGAACGAAGGCGCGCTGTGGGCCACGGTCGGCTTCACGATCCTGGTATCGACGATCGTTCACGGATTCAGCGCGGGAAGCGTCGTCGATGCCGCCACGCACGAGCGGCCCCAGCCTGCGCTCGACGACGACGAACCGAACGCGGAGCTTGCGAGCGAACGCGCCTGACCCGATAAGGCTTGAGTGAGCAGCAAACCCGATCTTGTCATCGTCGGCGGCGGGCTGGCGGGAGGGCTGGCCGCACTCGCGCTGGCCGACCGCAAGCCCGATCTCGAACTGCGGCTGATCGAGCGTCAGGACAGCCTTGGCGGCAACCACGTCTGGTCCTTCTTCGACAGCGACATCGCGCCCGACCATCATCCGCTTCTCGCGCCGCTGATCGTCCAACGGTGGGAGAGCAATGCGGTGCGCTTTCCACGACGCCGTCGCCAGCTCGATGCGCGCTACCAGTCGATCACCTCGGACCGGTTCCACGCGCATCTGCGCGACAGGCTGGGCGAGAACATCGTCCACGCCGACGTGGTGGCCTTGCGCCCCGACGGCATCACCTTCGCCGACGGCACCGACCTGCCCGCCCGCGCCGTGCTCGACGCGCGCGGGATTTCCGAGGCGCCCGAGGGGCTCGACTGCGGCTGGCAGAAGTTCGTCGGTCAGATGATCGAGGTGAAGGGCGGCCACGGGCTGGCCCAGCCGATCATCATGGATGCTACCGTCGACCAGTCCGACGGCTATCGCTTCGTCTATCTGCTTCCCTTCGATGAAGAACGCATCTTCGTCGAAGACACCTATTATCAGGAAGGCGCGGCGCTCGACCGCCGCCTGCTGTCGCAACGGATCGGCGCCTTTGTGGCGAGCCAGGGGTGGGAAAATCACCGCGTTCTGCACGAGGAAAAGGGCGTCCTTCCCGTCGTGATCGGGGGGGAGTTCGATGAATTCTGGCCTGCCGAAGACGTCGTCGCGCGCGCCGGGGTGGCGGGCGGCTTCTTTCATCCACTCACCAGCTATTCGCTCCCCGACGCGGTCCGCTTCGCCTTCTGGCTGGCCGACGCCATGCCGATGGATGGCCGCACCCTTGCCGCCGCGACCCGATCGCAGGGCGAGCGCGAATGGCGGGACGGTCGTTTCTACCGCCTGCTCGGCAAGATGCTGTTCCGCGCCGCCGACCCCGCGGATCGGTACAAGATCTTCCAGCGCTTCTACGGTCTTCCCGACGGGTTGATCGAACGCTTCTATGCGGGCAAGTCCACGCTTGCCGACAAGGTCCGCATCCTCGCCGGCAAGCCGCCCGTCCCCATCCTGCGGGCGGTCCGCGCCCTCATGGAGTAATAGTCCTGCCCCGTCCCAAGAATGCCCCAAGGAACGCCATCGTCATCGGTTCGGGGTTCGGCGGCCTCGCGCTCGCCATTCGCCTCCAGTCGGCGGGGGTCGAAACGACCATCGTCGAGGCGCGCGACAAGCCCGGCGGCCGCGCCTACCACTGGGTCAGGGACGGCCACGTCTTCGATGCCGGCCCTACCGTCATCACCGATCCCGATTGCCTGAAAGCGCTCTGGAACCTGTCGGGCAACCGGATCGAGGACGATGTCGATCTGGTGCCGGTCGATCCTTTCTACGCGCTCGACTGGCCCGACGGCACGCGCTTCGACTATACCAACGACGACCAGCGCCTGTTCGCGCAGATCAACGAGCTCAATCCCGCCGACGTGGAGGGCTATCGGCGCTTCCTCGACTATTCGGCGGGCGTCTTCCACGAAGGCTACGAGAAGCTCGGCACCAAGGCCTTTTTGAGCATCGGCGACATGCTGAAAGCCGCTCCCGCTCTGGCGAAATACCAGGCCTGGCGGAGCGTCTATTCGATCGTCTCCAGTTATATCGAGAACGAGAAGCTGCGTCAGGCGCTGTCCTTCCACACGCTGCTGGTGGGCGGCAATCCGATGACCTGCTCGTCGATCTACGCGCTCATCCACAAGCTGGAGCGCGACGGCGGTGTATGGTTCGCGAAGGGCGGGACCAACAGGCTCATCGCGGGGATGGTCGCGCTGTTCGAACGGATCGGGGGCACGCTGCGCCTCGACGATCCGGTGACCAGGATCACGACTTCGGGCGACCGGGTGACGGGCGTCGAGACCGCCTCTGGCTGGTCCGGCACGGCCGAGGCGGTCGCCACCAACGGCGACGTCGTCGCGAGCTACGGCCTGCTCGACCACAAGCGCGGCCGCAAGCAGCACAAGAGCATGGCAAAGAAGCGGTTCAGCCCCTCGCTGTTCGTGCTGCATTTCGGGCTCGAGGGCACTTTCGACATCCCGCACCACATGATTCTGTTCGGCCCCCGCTACAAAGGGCTGCTCGAGGACATCTACAAACACGGAAATTTCGCACAGGACCCGGCGCTCTATCTGCATCACCCGACGCAGACCGATCCCTCGATGGCGCCCGAAGGCTGCAGCACATTCTACGCGTTGGCTCCCGTCCCCCACATGGGCAAGGCCGATGTCGACTGGGACGAATTCGGGGCGCGTTATGCCGATGTCGTGCTCGATACGCTGGCCGAACGGCTGATCCCCGACATCCGCGACCGGATCCGGACGCAATTCCATTATACGCCCAAGGATTTTTCGACCGACCTGTTCGCCCATCTCGGCAGCGCGTTCAGCCTCGAACCCGTGCTGACCCAGTCCGCCTGGTTCCGCACCCACAACCGCGACGACGTGATCGACAATCTCTATTTCGTCGGCGCGGGCACGCATCCGGGTGCCGGTATTCCGGGTGTCGTCGGTTCGGCCGAAGCGACAGCGCGCCTCATGCTCGAGCCGGCATAGGGCACGGACGCTGACCGACCGCGCCGCCCTCGTCGCGAAAGCGGGCGACATGATCGCCGCCGGCTCGAAGAGTTTTCGGGTCGCCAGCCAGCTGTTCGACGAGCGGACGCGCGAACGTTCCTGGCTGCTCTATAGCTGGTGCCGCGCGTGCGACGACATCACCGACGGGCAGGTTCTGGGCCGTGGCGCCGAAACCCCCGAGAACCCGCGCGAGCGGCTTTCGTTCGTGCGCGCCCGGACGGCCGAGGCGCTGGCGGGCGAGCGGACCGGCCTCGTCCCTTTCGACGCCCTGGGGCTCGTCGCCGCGGAATGCGCCATCCATCCCGCGCTGACCGACCATCATCTCGCCGGCTTCGCGCGCGATGCCGACGGATGGCAGCCACGGGCCGAGGCGGACCTGCTCTCTTACTGCTACCAAGTGGCGGGGGCGGTCGGGGTGATGATGGCGCAAGTGATGGGCGTTGCGGCCGACGACACCGACACGCTGGACCGCGCCAGCGATCTCGGCCTCGCCTTCCAACTCGCCAACATCGCCCGTGACATCGTGGACGACGCCGCGGTCGGGCGCAATTATCTGCCGACCGACTGGCTCGCCGAAGCGGGCGTCGATCGCATCGACCCCGCCGCGCCCGAAACCCCCGCCATCGTCGTCGCCATGCGCCGCCGTCTCGCCGCCATGGCGCGGCTGTACGGGATGAGCGCGCGGGTCGGCGCCGCCCGTCTGCCGTTCCGCAGCCGCTGGGCGGTCCTCGCTGCCGCACGAATCTATGGCCGCATCGCGGAAAAGGCCGACGCCGCCGACGAAGACGCGTTCGACCAGCGGCTCTCCGTCCCGAAGCGCGAGAAAATCCGGCTCGTCGGTGCCGCACTCCGCGACACGACCCGGCGTCCCGAGCCGATCAACCGCAAGAACCTCTGGACGAGGCCGCGTCTCGACTAGCTCTCGTCGTCCTGCTGGTTCGACAGGTAGGTCATCAGCTGCGCCAGCGTCTGCTCCATCTGGTCCTGCATCTGGGTGATGAGCTCGTTCTCACGCATCCCCTCGTGGTCGAGCGGCTTGGAGTAGCTGTCGGAAAAGGCCTGCAGATCCTCTTCCCCGAACACGCCCCTCGCCACCAGGCGCGCGAGGATCACCAGCAGCCCGTTGGTGTTGGCGATCGAAGAGGCGACCAGCGCCTCGTCGACCATGCTCAGTCGCTGATCCTTGTCCCGGCCGTCGGTGGCATCGTCGTCGTCGCTCATCTCCCTACAATGGCGACAGGAATGGCCCGCGTGAAGGGCCCTTCGCCGCCGCTTGGCGCGGCGTTCGCGCTTCGCTAGAACCGCGCCTCATGGAATCCTCGGAAATCCGCGTCGCCCTCTTCTCGGGCAATTACAATTACGTCCGCGACGGCGCCAACCAGGCGTTGAATCGGCTTGCGGACTATCTGCTCCGTCAGGGCGTGAAGTTGCGGGTATATTCGCCCACCGTGGACGAACCCGCGTTCGAGCCGACGGGCGATCTCGTCAGCGTGCCCAGCTTCCCCATCCCAGGACGCGGCGAATATCATTTCGCCTTCCGCCTTTCCAAGAAAGTGCGCGAGGATCTCGAGAAGTTCGATCCGGACATCGTCCATATCTCCTCGCCCGACATCGTCGCGACCCGCGCCGTTTCGTGGGCCAAGGAAAACCACATCCCGGCGATCGCCAGCGTCCACACCCGCTTCGAGACCTATCTCCAATATTATCACATGGAGTTCCTCGAGCCGTGGATGCGCGCGTGGCTCCGTCGCCTGTACCGTAAGTGCGACGCGCTGCTCGTTCCTGCCCCCTCGACCGCGCACGTCCTGCGCGAGCAGCGGATGAACGATGCGATCACGATCTGGGCGCGGGGCGTGGACCGCGACCAGTTCCACCCCGGGCGCCGCGACATGCAGTGGCGCCGCGACCTCGGCATCGGCGACGATGAAATGGCGATCGCCTTTCTCGGCCGGATCGTCATGGAGAAAGGCCTCGACGTCTTTTCCGAAACCATTGCCGCCTTGGCGAAGAAGGGAGTTCCGCACCGAGTCCTCGTGATCGGCGACGGCCCCGCGCGCGACTGGTTCGCCGAACATCTGCCTGACGACACGGTGTTCGTGGGACATCAGGAAGGCCCCGATCTCGCTCGCGCGCTCGCCAGCGCCGATATCTTCCTCAACCCCTCGATCACCGAGACTTTCGGCAACGTCACGCTCGAGGCGATGGCCTGCGCGTTGCCCGTGGTCGCGATCAGCGCGACCGGCACCAACAGCCTCGTCGATCCGGGCACCACCGGCCTCGTCGCTCCTCCGGGCGACATCGTGGGGCTCGCCGATCATCTCGCCGTCTATCAGAAGGACCCCGCGATGCGTGAAGCACACGGGGTAGCGGGGCTGGCCAAGGCCAGGACGATGGACTGGGATTCGATCAACGACGTCGTGCTGCAAACCTATCGTCAGGTGATCGCCGCCAATGGCTGACCTCTTCGGAGGCGAACCCGACGCGTCCGCGCCCGACACCCCGGCGGAGAATGCCCCCCTCGCCGATCGCCTGCGACCCGCGACGCTGGCTGACGTGGTGGGGCAGGAGCATCTGACGGGCCCGGACGGCGCGATCGGCCGGATGGTCGCGGCGGGCAAGCTGTCCAGCATGATCCTGTGGGGCCCGCCCGGCACCGGCAAGACCAGCATCGCGCGGCTTCTCGCCGACGCGGTGGGCCTGCGTTTCACCATGCTGTCGGCGGTTTTCTCGGGCGTCGCCGACCTCAAGAAAGCCTTTGCCGAAGCCAGAAAGATGGCGGGCGCGGGACAGCGCACGCTATTGTTCGTGGACGAGATCCACCGCTTCAACCGTGCCCAGCAGGACGGTTTCCTTCCCGTCGTCGAGGACGGCACCGTGACCCTCGTCGGCGCGACGACCGAGAATCCGAGCTTCGAACTCAACGCCGCGCTGCTGAGCCGCGCGCAGGTGCTCATCCTCCACCGGCTCGACGAGCCGGCCTTGAGTAAGCTGCTCGAAAAGGCCGAGGGTCTCGTCGAGACGAAACTGCCCCTGACCGACGACGCCCGCGCCGCGCTCGTGGCGTCGGCGGACGGCGACGGGCGATTTCTCTTGAATCAGGCCGAAACGCTGTTCGACCTCGACCTTGCCGAGGCGCTCGACCCCCGCGCGCTCGCCGACCTGCTGCAGCGCCGCGTCGCGGTCTACGACAAGGATCGCGAGGGGCATTACAATCTCATCAGCGCGCTTCACAAGGCCGTGCGGGGATCCGATCCCAACGCCGCGCTCTACTATCTGGCGCGCATGCTGGTGGCGGGCGAAGACCCGCTCTACCTGTGTCGTCGTATGGTCCGCATGGCGTCGGAAGACATCGGGCTCGCCGACCCCAATGCGCTGACCCAATGCCTCGCGGCCAAGGACGCTTACGATTTTCTCGGCTCGCCGGAGGGCGAACTCGCGCTCGTACAGGCGTGCCTCTATCTCGCGACCGCGCCCAAATCGAACGCCGCCTACAAGGCACAGAAAGCCGCCTTCCGGAGCGCGAAGGAAACGGGCAGCCTGATGCCGCCGCAAAATATCCTCAACGCCCCGACGAAGCTCATGAAGGACATCGGTTACGGCAAGGGCTATACCTACGACCATGATGCCGAGGACGGTTTCTCGGGCGACGATTACTGGCCCGAGGAAATGGAGCCCCAGCGCTTCTACGCCCCGGTGCATCGGGGACTGGAAGCGAAAATCGCCGAGCGAATGGCCTTCTGGGATGCGCGGCGCGAACGCGCGCGCACCGGTGGAGAACCGCCCGCCCGATAGGCGCTTCCGCGCGGCGACAAAGCGGAACATGCGGTTCCGCTACGATGTTCGTCTTTCGATGACCGAAAAGATGATCTTCGCGGCGCTGTGCGCGACATGCGTTGCTGCCTGCACGGCAGCGCCACCTCCCGACACCACCGCCGCGCAAGCGCCCGACAACACGCCCGTTTCCGCTCCGTTCGTCCCGGATCGGTTCCAGGGACTGTTCGCGCTCGATCGAAGGGCGTGCGAGGAGGATTACACCTACCAACCCGCTTTCCAGAACGTACGGGTCTTCGCGAACGACGTCCGTTTCTTCGAAAACGGCGGACCCGTCACAGATGTGGACGTCGACGGACCTGCGGCCGCGGTGACGCTGCGCGACACTTACGCCGACGGTGATGTCCTTCGGACCCTCTATCTGCGCGATCTGGGAGAGGAGCGGTTCCGCATACGCGATGGTCTTTCCGAACAATCGAGAGACTATGTCCGCTGCGGTCCCACCACCCGCGACTAGGCGCCACACGTCTGTTCAAGGAATGCTCGCAATGATCGACCGTGTGGCCGCCGCTGCCATCATTCTCACCCTGTCCGCCTGTGGAGAGAGCGACGATCCGGCGTCAGCCAATCAGGCGCCACCACGTACTGAGACGAGCCGTGCCGAGATGGAGTTCGAAGAGCCCGATCGGCGCGAACCGCTACCGCTTCGGCCGGGCGTCTATGTCCAGGATGGCATTGCCTGCGACAACCCGCCCAATGCGGGTTTCAGAATTTGGAATGGGAAGGGACTATCGGGGTCGGCGACCCGCGCGTGCCGGTCATCTACGACCAAGGTCGGCCCGATCGACTATCGGGTCGAGAACAGTTGCGAGAACACGTACGACGGGTCGCGGACCACGGCGCAGTTCGAAATTGCCATCCCGGGACCCGAGCGGTTCGATATGGACGGGATGAGCTATCTTCGCTGTACGGACGGCGCTGCGCCAGCCGCCCTCGAGCGGCTCGTACGCGCCAGTTCGAAATAAGGAGCGGCTTCTAGGCCCGCGCTTCCATCACGCGCCGCAGGTCCGCCTTGATCTGACGGCCCGAGAAATGGGCATCGACATTGAAATGCCCCTCGTCCTTCAGCTGCTTCCTGATGTCGTCGAGACTGTCGCTGTCCTTCGCTAGTTCGAAGGCGCGACCGATGGTTCCTGATCCGTACTGCATGTTGCTCCTGTGTCGATCGTTACGCCCTTGTAGCATAGTTGCAAAAAAACAACAACCGAAGAGTTCATCAATGAATTCCTGATTTCCTGCGCCCCCTTTCGCAAGTTTCTTCCGCGGCTTAGGGTGCGTTCACGCAACATAGCAGGGGACCAAGCATGTATCGCGACGACGTACCGGCCTACTGGCAGGAGCAATTGTTGGAATGGGGGCCTCGGCTTCTGTTCGCGCTCCTCATTCTCATCGCCACCCATTTCATCGCCAAGGCGGTCGAATGGGGCATTGCCAAGGCCGTCAAGAAAGTCCCCGCGCTCCAGAAGGACCCCGATCTCGACGGCAGTTCGATCGGCAAGGAACTGGGGCGGATCGGCTATTGGCTGGTATGGCTCGTCGGTCTCGTGGCGGCGCTCCAGCCGCTCGGGCTCGATGAAGTGCTCGAACCGGTCACCCGGCTGACCAACGAGGTCTTCACCTTCCTGCCGCATCTCATCGGCGCGCTGGTGATCTTCGTGATCGGTCTGATCCTGGCGCGGGTCGCGAAGCATCTGGTCGAGGCCGCGATGCGTGCGATCGACATCGAAGGCTGGGCACGCAAGGCCGGGATGCCGGTCAGCAACGACCGCGTCGCGGTGGCCAGCGATGGCGAAGTGGTCGAGGACGGCCCGACCGGCACGCGGCACGGAATCGCCCGCGCCGTCGGCATGATCGTCTTCGCGCTGATCATCATTCCGGTCGCGATCGCGGCGCTCGACGTGCTCGAACTGCGTGCGCTGTCGGAACCGCTCACCAACATGCTCCAGACGGTGCTGTCCGCGATCCCGATGGTGATCGTGGCCTTGCTCTGGCTGGCGGTGGCCTACGTCATCGCGCGCTGGGTCAAGTCGCTGATCGAGACGGTCTTCCCCGGCCTCGGCTTCGACAATGCCATCCGTTCGATCGGCGTGGTCGACGAAAACGTCCAGCCAAGCCGGATTCTTGGATCGGTCGCATTCGTCACCGTCATGCTGTTCGCGGCGATCGAGGCGATGCGGGCGATCGGCGGAGATCGCATCGCGATCCTTCTGCTGCAGATCACCGAGCTTGGCGGCAAGGTCATCTTCGGCACGCTCATCATCCTCGCGGGCTTCTTCCTCGCGCGGCTGCTGGCGCGGCTGGTCGGCGAAGGCGCGGGCGAGGGAAGCTACGCACAGACCATCGTGCGCTATGCCGTCATCGCCTTGTTCACGGCCATCGGCCTCACGTTCATGGGCCTCGCCAACGAAATCGTGATCCTCGCCTTCGGCCTGATCCTCGGTTCGGCGGCGGTCGCGACGGCGCTGGCCTTCGGTCTCGGCGGTCGCGATGCAGCGGCGCGTCAGCTCGAGAAGTGGCAGGCGGAGCAGGACGTGGGCACTCCGCGCAGCCCCGCCCCCCGCCGCATCCGCAAGGCAACGCCCGAGGATGACGACGGCGGTCAGACCCCGCTGGTCTAGAACGGGACCGCCGCGACCGGAATGACGGGACAGCGGTTCGCCTCGACCATCGCGATCGACTGGTCGGGGGCGAAGGGAAAGCGGCACAAGGGCATCGCCGTCGCGCAGGCGCGCGGCGACGATGCCCCCGCTCTCGTCCGTCCAGACCATGTCTGGTCGCGGACCGAAATCCTCGACTGGCTGGCCGATCAACTGCAGCGCGAGCCGACGCTCGTCGGTTTCGACTTCAGCTTCGCCCCGCCTCTCGTCGAACGCGGCGCCTATCTTCCAGGCGAAAACGTGCCGAGCGAGGCCAAGGCCTTCTGGGCCTATGTCGAGGCGGTCAGCGCGGACGAGGATCTCGGCGCGGCGAGCTTCCTCGAACAGCGGCATCGCCGGCATTTCTATTTCGGAAAGGCCGACGGGACCAAGGCCGACTACATGCACTTCCGCCAATGCGAGCAGGTGCTGAATGCCGCTGGGGGCGGCAAGGCGGCGACCGTCTTCGACGCCATCGGCGCGGCGCAGGTGGCCAAGGCCAGCTTCGCGGGCATGCGGCTTCTTCACCGGCTAGCCGGGCGCGTTCCGATCTGGCCCTTCGATCCGATCGAGCCGGGGCGCAGCGCGATCGTCGAAATCTACGGACGCCTCTATATCCGCCGTGCGGGACTTTCCGGTCGCAAGCTTCGAACGCTTGCCGATCTCGACGCGGCGCTCGCCGCGCTCGGGAGCCCGCGCGTCGCACTCGATCGCGATCCCAGCGACCACGAAAGCGATGCGCTCGTCACGGCCGCGGGCATGCGCCACGTCCTGCACACCGAACCGCAGGCCTTCGCTCCGCCCGCTCTCACGCCCGACATCGCGCGAACCGAAGGCTGGACCTTCGGCGTGATCTAGCTATGAGGAGCGCCGTCGCGGAGCCGGCTTAGCTCAGCTGGTAGAGCAGCGGTTTTGTAAACCGAAGGTCGCGGGTTCGACTCCTGCAGCCGGCACCGCGCCCTCCCTAGAAACTAAACCGTGCCGTCGCCCGGACGTCGCGACCCGCGAGCGGGGCGAAATCCTTGGTGAAGCTGGCATGGCGCCGCGCCTCGACATCGAACAGGTTGTTTGCCTGCAGGAGGAACAGCGTTTCGTTGTCCTCGCCCCACGGACGCCAGCGGATCGAGGTATTCACCATCGCGAAGCCCGACGTTCGGGTTTCGAAGGCGGCTACCCGATCCTGCTCGGTCACATATTCGATCTCGGCCCGGACCGCGACGTCGCCCTGCTCGGCCTCGAGGCCCGTCAGCACCCGCAGTGGGGGGATGCGCGGTACCGGCGAGCCGTCGTCGAGCGTCGCGCGAACGCCGTCCGCGACGAGGTCGCTCGACAAGGTGAAGTCGCCATCGCGATACAGGAACGCCGACCCCTCGATCTCGAACCCGACGAAATCCGCGCCCTGCTGTCGATAGACGAACAGCGGGAGTTCGTCCTCTTCCGCTCCGGTGTCCTGTGCATAGATGAAGTCGTCGAACCCGTTGGCGAACAGCGTCGCCGCGAGGGCCCAATTCCGGCCTTCGTAGCGGGCGAACAGTTCGCCGCCGATGCTGCTTTCGGTGGTCAGATCGGGGTCGCCGCGCTCGTACGCCTGCGTGGCCAGATGCGGACCGTCCGAGAACAGTTCCTCGGGGCTGGGCGCACGTTCGGTGTAACTCGCATTCGCTCCGACGACGAGGTCGGGCGTCAGCTCGTAGTTTACACCGGCCGCGCCGCTCACCGTGGTGAAATCGCGCTGCAGTCCGAGCAGGTCGGTTTCGTGATCGGTGAAATCGACGCGGAGCGCGCCTTCGATGCCCAGAGAGTTCGGCTGATATTCTTCGACCGCGAACAGGCCGAGGCTGGTGCTGGTGTTGGGCGGCAGAAAGGCCTCGGGGCCGATCGCCTCGAAATCGCGGGTGTAGAACTGTGCGCCGAGAGCGCCGTGCCAACCATCGCGGTCTGCCTGTTTCAACTGCAACCGCCCTTCGAAGCCGTTGGAGTTGAAGACGGTCCCCACCTCGTCGCCTTCGAATTCGGTGTGCGTATAGTCGGCATAAGCGGCGCGCAGCGTGACGTCCTGAAAAAACCCGTCGAGCGCATATTGGATGCGGGTGTCGAAGCGATGCTGGCGAAGGTCGATGGTCACGGGACCTTCCTCTTCCTCGCCCTCGCCGCCTTCGCCTTCCTCTTCCTCGCCGTGCGCATGGCCGGCACCGGGCCGTGCGGGAATGCCGTAGTCGGTGTCGAACAGGGTGTAGGAGGCCCCGATCTCGAGCCGATCTCCGAGGTAGCCCGCGCCGAGCGCTGCCGAGACCTGTTCGGACTGGCTGTTGGGCAGTTCGCCCTCCAGCCCCACGAATTCGGTCAGCTCCTCGACTTCCTCGAGATCGCCGAGTTCGCGTTCTTCCGCGATTTCCCCTTCCAGTTCACGCCGCAGTTCGCGCGACAGGATGCGGTTGCCGGTGTCGACCTCTTGGGCACGGTTCCAGCTGGCGTCGGCATGCAGGACGATCCGGTCGGTCAGATTGACGTCGACCGCCGCGCCCAGAGCCACTCCTTCGTCGGCCGAACGGACCTGCGCGAGCGCATCGAGATGGAAATCCTCCGCGCCGACCGTGCGCGGAATGCGACGGTCGATGACATTGACGGCGCCGCCGATCGCCTGACCGCCGAAGATCAGGACGGCGGGACCGCGAAGCACCTCGACCCGCTCGACCGTGAGGGGATCGATGGTCACGGCATGATCGACGCTGGTGTTGGACACGTCGATCGACCCGATGCCGTCGTTGAGGACGCGAACACGCGTGCCAGAGAAGCCGCGAAGGACCGGACGGGAAGAACCGGGCGCGAAGCTGGTCGCGGATACACCCGGCTGGCGCGCCAGCGTGTCGCCGATCTGAGTCTCGACGTTGCGGACCAGTTCCTCGCCCTCGACCACCGTCGCACCCGCGAGCAGATCGAGTCCTTCGATCACGTGGCCGGTGATGACGATCCGCTCGCGCGCATCGAGATCGGGTTCGCTTGGGGCGTCGGGGTCGGGGCGCACGTCGACGTCGACCTCGCGCTGCGGGGGCAACGGGTCGCCGGGGGGCGGCTGGGTGGATACGGATTGGGCGAGGGCGAGCGCGCTGGTCGCGAGAAGATGAATCGTCATGGGGCGGGCTTATGGTGGTGATAGTATATCATTGCAAGATGGTGATCGACCAACGGTTGGTCGCACGCCTCGAATGCAAGAAGGCCCCGGCGTTTCCGCCAAGGCCTTCCGCCGGGAACGGGGATCGATGCGCCGCTTAAGGATCGATCCCTGCCGCGATGGCTTCCAACTTGCGCACCCGCTCTCGAAGGTCGGCAATCTCGATGAGGTTGCCCGTCGGGGCGAATTGCTCGTCGATCTGCCGGTCGAGTTCGAACCGGCGCAGGCTCAGCCATTCGCCGAAGGCCCGCAGGCCGGCGACGGCGATCAGCGCAGTCACCGCCAGCACCGACGTGCCGATGGCGAGAATGGTCGTCGGATCGGTCATTTTTCGTCTCCCTTGCTCCCGGCCGCATCGTCGGCGGTCGCGGCCGGATCTCTGGACACACCCTTCTTGGCGTCGACCTTGGCGCGAAGTTCCTCGATCTCCCGCGCCAGCTTGTCGCTTTCCGCGCTCGAAAGATGCTGGTCGATCGCCATCATCCGCCGGTCGTTGGTATCGAGCTTGGTGCGCATGTCGTGGACCGACCCGCTCTTGGATCGTGAGCGCAACCGGCGTTCGGTGCGGTCGAGCGACGGAATTTCCTTGCGCGCGGCGAAATAGAAGGCTGCCGACACAATGAGATAGGCGACCACGGTCGGCTCCCACTCCACCACGAGAAACATGAAGGCCAGCGCGATGCGCACGAACAGCACGTCGATGCCGAGCCGCTTGGCGGTTTCGCTCGCGCCGCCCAGCAGCATGCGCTTGTCGTCGTTGAATACCTGCTTGACCTTGCTCATCCCTGTTTCCCTTCCTCGGCGCCCGTGCGCTTCTTCTTCAGTTCCTCGAGCGCCAGGTCGACCCGTTCGGCGGCCTTCAGCTCGGCAATTTCCTCTTCCAGCGTCCGGCTCGCCAGCCCCGCCGCTTCGGCCCGGCCCTCGGCAAGGTCGGCGGCGCGTTCCAGTTCCTCGAAGCGAGCGAACGCTTCGCGCGTGCGGCCACCGTAGAGGGTCTCGCGCGCTCTGACCTGGTGCATGGCGCGCTCGATGCGCCCGGCGATCGCGGCCTGCCGCGTGCGCGCCTCGGCGAGCTTGGCCTGCAGCCGCTGAATATCCTGTTCGTAGCCCTTCAGGACCGTCTCGATGTCGTTCATCTCGCTCGTCATGCCGTCCAGCATGTCGGCGATCCGCCCGCGTTCCATCAACGCCTGCCGTGCCAGGTCCTCGCGACCCTTTTCCAGCGCCAGTTCGGCGCGGGCGGTCCAGTCGGCGGCCATCGAATCCAGGCGCTCCTGCGTGGCGCGCATTTCCTTCAGATCCGCGATCGCTCGGGCGGCCGTCGCGCGGGTTTCGCCCAGCACGTCTTCCATCTCGAGGATCATCATGCGGATCATCTTGGCCGGGTCTTCGCTGCGGTCGAGCAGTTCGTTGACGTTGGCCGCAATGATGTCGCGCGCCCGGGTGAAGATCGGTCCGCTCAACAGCGCGCCGGTCTTGCGTACGGGACTGGCCGTGACGGGTCCGCTAACCATCGGTTCGAGGGTGCGGACCCGCTTTTTCGGCTTGGCTTCGATGGGGGTCAGATTAGGCATAGACCGCCTGACCGATCGGCATCGCGTTGAGGTCGCCCGCGGGCATGACCGCCGATCCGACCGCGATGCTGCTCATCAGGAATGCCGCAGCGAGCGCGACGATCCGACGTTGAATGGCACCTTTTTCCATGATTCTTTCCCACTTCCCTTTTTTGTTCGGGCAGCCCGTCATGAACTGCCTGCCAAACAATATGCAGGAGGTGTGCCAGTTGAAAAATGTCAATAAAAACAAAGGCAAGCACGAACCACACCCTGGCATTGGTGGGATTTCCCACACAGATTTGGGGTGCGACGCCAAGTCGAGCCGTGGGGGAGCGAGGAGCTTTGGTGGCGATGATGCGTTGAAGAGGCGAAACGAAAAATCAGGAGTCAAAGCTATGATCAGGAACATCATCACCGCGATCGCAGGCAAGAAAGTTGCCGAGAAGATGGGCGGGGGCGCCGCGGGCGCTGCCGCCGTGGCCGCACTGCCTTTCATCGCCAAGCGCGGGCTCGGGCCGCTCGGCGCTGCACTGACTGCCGGCTGGGTCGCCAAGAAGGCGCTCGACTGGCGCCGTAGGGCCAAGGCCCGCGATGTCGCCTATCCCGATGGCGCGGCGCCGGTAGCGACACCGCCGGCCCAGACCGCGACGCCGTAGGCGTCAGACCTTCGACAAAACAAAAAGGCGATCAGTCCTCGGACGGGTCGCCTTTTTCCTGTTCGTCCTCGAGATAGGGTTCGACCTTGCCTTTCAGCTTGACCGTCATCGGATTGCCGAAACGGTCCCGGCTCTTGCCCGCGGCGATGCGGATCCAGCCTTCGGACAGGCAATATTCCTCGACCCCGACCTTTTCCTGGCCGTTGAACTTGATGCCCACGCCGCGTTGCAGCAGCTCGCCGTTGAAGTGCGCGCTCTTGGGATCCATCGAGAGCCGGTCGGGCAGCTCGGTCTTCTTGGGGGTGTCGTTTTCGCTCATGGCCCTGCGCTAGCGCCACCCTGCCGCCGCCGTCAATTGTGCCGATTGCCAAGCGGGCGCGGCCTCGCCCATAACGCTGCCCGAGAAAACCGGGAGCTTACCATCATGTCCATCCGCCTCGCCCTTCTGATCGGGTCCGCCTTCATCGCCACCCCCGCCCTCGCGCAGGACAGTGACGAGCCTACGCCCGAACAGGGTCCGCCGGTCGAACCGCTGATGGAGGACATGCCGACGGGCGAACCTGCCGCCGAAGCACCCGAGAACGACAGCTGGGACGTCGCGCAGATGCGCGGAAGCGGCGACATGGTGAACCTCGACGTCACCGAAGGCACGTGGATGAGCCTCGACGTCAGCCCCAACGGCAGCGAGATCGTGTTCGATCTGCTGGGCGATCTCTATCTGCTGCCCATCGAAGGCGGCGACGCGGTGCCGATCGCGACCGGTCACCAGTGGGACATGCAACCCGTCTTCTCCCCGGACGGGAGCGAGATCGCCTTCACGTCCGACCGCGGTGGCGGCGACAATCTGTGGGTGATGAACCGCGACGGCACGAGCCCCCGGCAGGTGTCGGACGAAAGTTTCCGCCTCCTGACCCAGCCCGAATGGACGCCCGACGGCGACTATGTCGTGGGTCGAAAACACTTCACCTCGGCCCGCAGCCTCGGCGCGGGCGAGATGTGGCTCTATGCCGCATCCGGCACCGGCGACGGCGTCCAGATGACGCAGAAGCGCACCGATCAGAAGGATACCGGCGAACCCGCTTTCAGCCCCGACGGACGCTACATGTACTATTCGGACGATGCGACGCCCGGGGACACGTTCGAATATTCCAAGGACGTCAACGGCCAGATCTATGTGATCCGTCGGCTCGACCGCGAAACGGGCGACATCGACACGATCGTCTCCGGCCCCGGCGGCGCGATCCGCCCGACGCCTTCGCCCGACGGCAGCAAACTCGCCTTCGTCCGCCGTATCCGCTACCAGTCGACGCTGATGGTGATGGACCTCGAGAGCGGCCGCATCACTCCCGTCACCGACCAGCTCGACCGCGACATGCAGGAAACCTGGGCGGTGCACGGCGTCTATCCGCACATGGCCTGGACCCCCGACAGCGAGGACATCGTCTTCTGGGGCAAGGGCGGGATCCAGCGCGTCAACGTCGCCAGCCACGACGTGCGCGAAATCCCGTTCCGCGTTCAGGGCCAGCGCTGGGTCGCCGATGCGGTCCGCAACCAGAAGCGCATCGGCCAGCCGACCTTCGAGACCAAGGCGCTCCGCTTCACGACGGTGAACCCGTCGGGCGACAGCGTGGTGTTCGAGGCGCTCGGAAAGCTTCACCTGCGCGACCTGCGTTCGGGCAGCACCCGCGCACTGACCCCCGACACCGACACGATGCAGAGCTATCCGACCTTCTCGCGCGACGGACGCCAGCTCGCGTGGGTGGAATGGGACGACGACGATCTCGCGCGGATTCGTGTCGCCCGCGCCGACGGCAGCCGCGCCCGCACGCTCAACATCGGAACCGGCCATTTCGTCGAACCGACCTTCTCTCCCGACGGCGAGCATCTCGTCTATCGCAAGACGGGCGGCGGCTATATCACCAGCCCGCTCTATTCGACCGAACCCGGCATCTATCGCGTCCCCCTATCGGGCGGCGAGCCGATGCTGGTCAGCGAAGGCGGGACCGACCCGCAGTTCGGTGCCGATCCCAACCGGCTCTATTATCTCACCGGCCGCGACGACAAGTTCATCCTCCAGTCGATCCTTCTCGACAGCCGCGAGCGGCAGGATCACCTGTCGAGCGACAATGCGGGCGACTATCGCATCGCGCCCGACGACGCATTCGTCGCCTGGACCGAACGGTTCCAGACCTACGTCCTTCCCTTCGCCAAGACCGGCCGCACGCTCGACGTCTCCCCGGGCGGCGGCGCCCTGCCGCAGGCGCAGGTCACCAAGGACGTCGGCGACTGGGTGCACTGGTCCGCCGACGGCGACACGCTCTACTGGTCCGAAGGTCCGACGCTCTATCGCCGCGACATCGCCGCGATCGCCGATCTCGAAGCGCCCGAGGGAGATCAGGAAACGGTCGAGGGCATTCGCGTCGCCGATCTCGCCATCACCGCACAGACCGATCTGTCCGACGAGACCTATGTCCTGTCGGGCGCGCGGATCATCACGATGAACGGCGACGAGGTCATCGAAAACGGCGCGGTCATGGTCGACAACGGCCGCATCGCCGCCGTCGGCCCGCTGGCCGCGATGAGCTGGGCGCAGGGAACCGAGGTCATCGATGTCACCGGCAAGACCATCATCCCCGGCATTTTCGATGCGCACTGGCACGGACCGATGGGCGCTGGCCTCACCATCCCGCAGCAGAACTGGGCCCACGCCGCCAGCCTGGCGCACGGGGTCACGACGGTCTGGGATCCCTCGAACAACAGCTACACCGTCTTCGCGGCGGGCGAATATCAGCGCGCCGGACGGATCGTTGCGCCGCGCATCTATTCGACCGGCACGATCCTCTACGGCGCCACTACCCCGTTTACCGCCAAGATCGATACGGTCGACGACGCGCTCTCGCACCTGCGCCGGCTGAAGGCGATGGGCGCATGGAGCGTGAAGAGCTACAACCAGCCTCGCCGCGACCAGCGCCAGATGGTTCTCGAAGCCGCCCGTCGGCTCGAGATGGACGTGATGCCCGAAGGCGGCAGCCTGTTCATGCACAACATGACGATGGTCGCCGACGGCCATACCACCATCGAACATGCGCTGCCCGTGCAGATTATCTATGACGACGTGCTGCAGATGTGGGGATCGAAGGACAGTCCCAAGACCGCCTACACCCCGACCCTCAACGTCGCCTACGGCGGCCCTTGGGGCGAATTGTGGTGGTATCAGACGACGAACGTCTGGGCCGATCCCATTCTCAACAAATGGGTACCGCGCGGTTCGCTCGACGCCTCTGCGCGACGCGGGGTCTTCTTCCCCGAAAGCGAGAACAACCTCGAACTGGTCGCCGCGCAGGCGAAGAAGCTCGAGGAACGGGGCGTCTACACCAACATCGGCGCCCACGGACAGCGCGAGGGCCTCGGCGCGCACTGGGAGATGTGGAGCTACGCGCTGGGCGGCATGAGCAATCATGACGCGCTGCGCACTGCGACCATGTATCCGGCGCTCACGATGGGGCTCTCGCAGGATCTCGGTTCGATCGAACCGGGCAAGCTCGCCGACCTCGTCGTTCTCGACGCCAATCCGCTCGAGAACATCCGCAATACCGCGACCGTCAACATGGTGATGCAGGACGGCAAGCTCTACGACAGCAACCTGCGCATCGTCGCGGGCGGGGAAGGTGGCGTCGATCCCTTCTGGTTCCAGCAGGAGGCGGGCGCGGCCTACACCGCGACAGCGGCGACCGATACGCACACGCACGGAGAGCATTGAGGCACACCGACGCCCAAACGTCCGAAGCACACTGCGGTCGGCCGAGCCACGCGCCCCGCCCTCTCTTGAGGCCGGGGCGTTTGGCGTTTAGGGGGACGGGCAAAGGATCGCCGCCCGCTTTTCCGGCGTTGGCGGCAGGAGAGGACATTCATGGCACGAGAAGAGCGCGCCAACCGCCCGGCGCTGAAACTGCACGTTCCCGAGCCGCCCTATCGGCCCGGCGACACGCCCGATTATTCGCACCTCGAGGTGCCCGCCGCGGGCAGCGCGCCGCGCCCCGACACGGCCTGCGACGACAAGGACACGATCCCGCTCGCGACCCAACTGGTCCGCGTTCTCGACGACGATCACCAGGCGGTCGGGCCGTGGGACCCCAAGCTCGACCCCGAAGTGTTGCGCAAGATCCTCAAGGACATGGTCACGGTCCGCATCTTCGACGATCGCATGTACCGCGCTCAGCGGCAGGGAAAGACCAGCTTCTACATGAAGTGCACGGGCGAGGAGGCGATCGCGACCTCCGCCGCCGCCGCGATGGACATGGAGGACATCCATTTCCCGACCTATCGCCAGCAGGGCCTGCTGGTCTCGCGCGGCTATCCGCTCGAAAAGATGATGTGCCAAATCTATTCGAACAGCGGCGATCACATGAAGGGCCGCCAGCTGCCGATCATGTATTCGGACAAGGAAAAGGGCTTCTTCTCCATTTCCGGCAACCTCGCGACGCAGTTTCCGCAGGCCGTCGGCTGGGCGATGGCGAGCGCGATCAAGGGCGACAGCCGCATCGCGATGGGCTGGATCGGCGACGGCGCGACGGCGGAAGGCGACTTTCACGCCGCGATGACCTTCGCGTCGGTATACCAGGCGCCCGTCATCCTCGCCTGCGTCAACAACCAGTGGGCGATCTCGAGCTTCTCCGGCATCGCGGGCGCCGAACAGGCGACCTTCGCCAGCCGCGCAATCGGATATGGTATCGCCAGCCTGCGCGTCGACGGCAACGATGCGCTCGCGGTCTACGCCGCCACCCGCTGGGCCGCCGAACGGGCACGATCGAACCACGGTCCGACCTTCATCGAATATTTCACCTATCGCGCCGAGGGACACAGCACGTCCGATGACCCCACGGGCTATCGTCCGAAGGAAGAGAGCGAGAACTGGCCGCTGGGCGATCCCATCGAGCGGTTGAAGGCGCACCTGATCGGCCTCGGCGAATGGGACGACGAGCGTCATGGCGCGATGGAGGAGGAGCTCTCCGCCACCGTCCGCGCCGCGCAGAAGGCCGCCGAGAAACGCGGCGTCCTGTCGGATCAGGGCGACGAGGGACGCGAAACGATGTTCGAGGACGTGTATGCCGAGATGCCCTGGCATATCGCCGAACAGCGCGACGCCGCGCTGAAGGAGGGCAAGTAGATGCCGGTCATGAACATGATCCAGGCGCTCAACGATGCGCACAAGGTCGCGATGCGCGCCGACGATGACGTCGTCGTCTTCGGCGAGGATGCGGGCTATTTCGGCGGCGTGTTCCGTGTCACCGCGGGCCTGCAGGAAGAATTCGGTAAGCAGCGCGCGTTCGACGCGCCGATCAGCGAGAACGGCATCGTCGCCACCGCGGTCGGCATGGCCGCCTACGGCCTCAAGCCCTGCATCGAGATCCAGTTCGCCGACTATATCTACCCCGGCTACGACCAGATCGTCAGCGAAGTCGCCAAGATGCGCTATCGCACCGCCGGCGAATGGCCGATGCCGATGGTCATCCGCTCGCCCTACGGCGGCGGCATCTATGGCGGCCAGACGCACTCGCAGTCGCCCGAAAGCCTCTTCACCCACATCGCCGGCATCAAGACGGTCATTCCGTCCGACCCCTACGACGCCAAGGGCCTGCTGCTCGCGGCGATCGAGGACCCCGATCCGGTCGTCTTCTTCGAGCCCAAGCGCATTTACAACGGCCCCTTCTCGGGCCACCACGACAAGCCGGTCGCGCCGTGGAGCAAGCATCCGCGCGCCGAGGTGCCGGAGGGGCATTACACCGTCGAGATCGGCAAAGCCCGTATCGCCCGCGAAGGCGCCGCGCTGACCGTGCTTGCCTACGGCACGATGGTCCATGTCGCGCTCGCCGCGATGGAAGAAGCCGATGTCGATGCCGAGATCATCGACCTGCGCACGCTCGTCCCCCTCGACATCGAAACGATCGAGGCTTCCGTGAAGAAAACCGGTCGCTGCCTCATCGTCCATGAGGCGCCGCGGACCTCGGGCTTCGGCGCCGAACTGTCCGCGCTGGTGACCGAACGCTGCTTCTATCACCTCGAAGCGCCGGTCGAGCGCGTGACGGGCTGGGATACGCCCTACCCGCACAGCTACGAATGGACCTATTTCCCCGGGCCTGCCCGGATCAAGAACGCACTACAGAAAGTGATGGCGGACTGATGGCGACCTTCAACTTCAAGCTCCCCGACATCGGCGAAGGCATCGCCGAGGCCGAGATCGTCGAATGGCACGTCGCGGTCGGCGACGTGATCGAGGAAGACGCCCATCTCGCCGACATGATGACCGACAAGGCCACCGTCGAGATGGAAAGCCCCGTCGCGGGCAAGGTGGTGAAGCTTGCCGGCGAGGTCGGCGACCAGATCGCGATCGGTTCGGTGCTGGTCGAGATCGAGACCGAGGGCGACGCCCCGGCTCAGGAAGACGCCCCCTCCGCCGATGCCTCCCCCGATGTCGAGGACGCATCGGAGGAAGAGCCCATCGCGGACGGCGCCGAACCTCTCAACAAGGAGCAGGAGGAGGCCCTCCCCGGTCTCGACACCGACGAGGATGCCGAGCCTCCCGTGCCGCAACCGCGGGACGAACCCGAAGGCGAGCCGCAGGCGAAGGTCCTAGCCAGCCCCACGGTCCGCAAGCGCGCCACCGATCTCGGCATCGACCTCACGCAGGTCAAGACGACCTCCGACCGCATCCGCCACGGCGATCTCGACGCCTATCTTCTCTACAACGGCGGCAGCGTCTCGCACGGCGCCACCGCGCCCCGCGCCGACGAACAGATCAAGGTCGTCGGCATGCGCCGCAAGATTGCGGAGAACATGCAGGCCGCCAAGCGCCGCATCCCGCATTTCACGCTGGTCGATGAATTCGACGTCACCGCGCTTGAGGAAACGCGCGCGATGATGAACCAGGATCGCGGCGACAAGCCCAAGCTTACCGTCCTTCCGTTCCTGATCGTCGCCATGGCTCGCGCGCTGCCCGACTTCCCGATGCTCAACGCGACCTACGACGACGATGCGAACGTCGTCACGCGACACGGCAAGATGCATCTTGGCATGGCCGCGCAGACCGATGCGGGCCTGATGGTTCCCGTCATCAAGGACGCGCACGGCAAGACCGTCTGGCAGCTGGCTGCCGACATCAATCGTCTCGCCGAGGAAGCGCGTTCGGGCAAGATCGCCCGCGACGACCTTCAGGGTGCGACCATCTCGCTTAGCTCGCTCGGCCCGATGGGCGGCATCACTTCGACGCCGGTCATCACGCCTCCGCAGGTCGCGATCATCGCGGTCAACAAGATGCAGGAACTGCCCGTCATCGAGGGCGATGAACTGGTCGCGAAGAAGAAGATGAACCTCTCGCTGTCATGCGACCATCGCGTCGTCGACGGATGGGACGCGGCAAGCTTCCTCCAGCATCTGCGAACCTTCATCGAGAACCCGATCCGGCTCCTGAGTGCCTAGAGTCGCGCAGAGGCGGCCCTAGGCCGGCTCGAGCTCTTTCTTGCCCACCAGCTGGTCGATCGCCTGCTTCGCCTCCGCGATCGCCTCGGCCTTCGCGTCCTCGCTGATGGCCAGCCCGCGCGCTTCCACGATCTCGGGTTCGATGCCGAGGAAGTTGAGGAACGCCTTCACATAGCTCTTGTTGTGCTCGAACGCGTGCCCGTCGTCGTAATTGCCGCCCGACGCGATCGCGACGATGGCGCGCTTGTCGGACAGGAGACCCTGGGGTCCGTCCTCAGTGTAGCGGAACGTCTCGCCCGCCATCGCGATACGGTCGAACCAGGACTTGAGCTGCGTCGGCACCGTGAAATTGTAGGTCGGCGCTCCGATCACGAACAGGTCGATGTCCTTGACCTGTTCGACATAGCGGTTGGGTTCGGGGCGCCCGTCCTCAAGATGCGGGATCGTGTCGGCGTCGAGATCGAGACGAATTACCTCGGCGTCCGGATACGCCTCGTTGAGCTGGCGCATCGCGTGCGCGGTCAGTTCGCGCGTGACGCTGTCTGCACCGGTCGTGCTGCTATCGATATGGAGGATCTTCATAAGGGGTCGCTTTCTTGGTTACCGTTTGATACCTAGACGCACATCGTACCCATCTGTTCCCGCTTCAAGACGGCACTTTTCTGGAGGTAAGGCACATGGCTGATACCGCGATCGCTTCGAACGAGGTCGACCAGCCGCTCGAACATCTTCATCTTGCCGGGTGCAAGAATGTGGCGCCCGTGCTCAATCGCGTCGGCGACAAATGGTCGATGCTAATCGTGATGGTGCTTGCGACCGGCGACCGGCGCTTTTCCGAACTGAAGCGCGAGATCGACGGCATTTCGCAGCGTATGCTGACGCGCAGTCTACGCGGCCTCGAACGCGACGGACTGGTCGACCGCACCGTCACCGCCTCGATCCCGCCGCGCGTCGATTATGCGCTGACCGATCTCGGTCGCTCGCTCACCGCACCCGTCAAGGCACTGGGCGACTGGGCGATCGAACATATCGACTGCATTCGCGCGGCCCAGTCCCGCTACGACGCGCGCGAGGACGAAGTTTAGGGGCGCAATGACATTTGCGGTTGGCTAAAGGCGGGCCATGACCATCACGCTGCTCATCCTCGCCGGCCTCGTCGCCCTCGCCCTCGGGGGCGAATTTCTCGTCCGCGGCACCGTCGGACTGGCGCGTCGAATGGGCGTGTCTCCGTTGCTCGCGGGTCTGGTAATCGTCGGCTTCGGCACGTCGGCGCCCGAACTGGTAACGAGCCTTCAGGCCGCCACCACCGGCTCTCCCGCCATCGCGGTCGGGAACGTCATCGGCTCGAATATCGCCAACATCCTCCTGATCCTCGGCGTCAGCGCGACGATCATTCCGCTCCCCATCGCCCCGCCCGCCTTCTACCGCGACGGCTTCGCGCTCAGCATGGCCACCCTGGGCGTGTTGGCGGGGGTGCTGCTCGGCGGATTCGACCGCCTGTCGGGCATCCTGCTTGTCATGATGCTGGTGACTTACGTCATCGCCGCCTACATCACCGACAAGGACCGCCACGATACCGAGGCGGAGCGGCACGAGCGCAACCAGGCGCAGAAGCCCGATACCAAGCGCGCGCTGTTCGCGCTCATCGCCATGACCGCGGGCGGCATCGTGGGGGTCGTTTTCGGCGCACAATGGCTGATCGAAGGCTCGGTCACGCTCGCGCGCGGGTTCGGCATTTCCGAGGCAGTGATCGGGCTCACCATCGTCGCGGTCGGCACCAGCCTGCCCGAACTGGTCGCCTGCGTCGCCGCCGCGCTCAAGAAGGAGCCCGACGTTGCCTTGGGCAACATCGTCGGTTCGGGCATTTACAACATCTTCGGTATCCTCGGCATCACCGCCGCGATCGTCCCGCTTCCCGCCCCAGCCGAAATCGCCGCCTTCGACATCTTCGTCCTTACCGGCATTACCGCGCTGCTGATGCTATTCCTGCGCACGGGTTGGACGATCAGCCGACGCGAGGGTGCGATCTTCGTCCTCGCCTATGTCGCCTACGTCGCCTGGCAGTTGGCGGGCGCGCTTTAAGTCCCTAGGCCAAACGCATGACCACGCCCGACATCGCCGCCCTTTCCGCGCTCGACGAGCGCCTGCGCTGGCTCGCCAGCTGGACGATCCACCACGCCAACCACGTCCGTCCCAAGGCCGACGGGGTGAAGGTCGGCGGGCATCAGGCGTCTTCCGTCTCGATCAGCGCAATCATGACCGCGCTCTATTTCGACGCGCTCGGCCCCAACGACCGCGTCGCGGTCAAGCCGCACGCCGGGCCGATCCTGCACGCGATCCACTATCTGATGGGCTCGCAGAGCCGTGAAAATCTCGAGAATTTCCGCGGCCTCGGCGGCGCGCAGAGCTACCCCAGCCGCACCAAGGACGCGATCCCCGTCGATTTCTCGACCGGCAGCGTGGGCCTCGGCGTCGCCATCACGCTCTTCTCCTCGCTGATCCAGGATTATCTGACTGCGCGCGATCGGGTCGCGCCCGACGATCGCGGTCGTTTCGTCGCGTTGATCGGCGATGCCGAACTCGACGAAGGCAATATCTACGAGGCCATCATCGAGGGCGCCAAGCATGACGTGCGCAACCTGTGGTGGATCGTCGACTACAACCGGCAGAGCCTCGACGCGACCAGTGCCGACCGGATGTTCGAGAGGTTCGACGAGATTTTCTCCGCCTGCGGCTGGCGGGTGGTGGAGCTTCGCTACGGCAAGAAGCTCGAGGCGGCGCTGGACGCCGAGGGCGGCAAGGCCATCCGCGACTGGCTCGATACGCTCCCCAACGCCGATCTCTCCGTCCTCCACTATCAGGGCGGCGAAAAATGGCGCGAGCGGATCGCCGCCGACCTCGGGAAAAAGGCCGAAACCTTCCTCGACGCCTACGACGACGAGCGCCTCTTAGACCTGATGCACGACCTTGGCGGCCACTGCCTCGAAACGCTGACCGAAGCGTTCGCGGACGCTTCGAAGGACGATATCCCGACCTTCTTCATCGCCTGGACGATCAAGGGCTATGGCCTGCCCTTCGCGGGCCACAAGGACAATCACGCGGGCCTGATGAACCCGACGCAGATCGCCGAATGGCGCGAACAACTCGGCATCGAAGAGGGGGCAGAATGGGACCGCCTCGCCGGGCTTTCCGACAACCTGTCGCCCAAGGTCGAGGCGCTGATCGAGAATGCCCGCATCCAGCGCGAGAAGAAGCCGCGCACCTTCGGCACCGTCACCATCCCCGCCATCCCAGCGCCCGAGGGCAAGGAACAGGCGACGCAAGCTGCCTTCGGCCGGATTCTCATGGATCTGTCGAAGGGGGGCAGCGACCTCGCCGACCGCGTCCTCACGACGTCCCCCGACGTGACGGTCTCGACCAACCTCGGCGGCTGGGTGAACCAGCGCGGCCTGTTCAAGCGCCGCGACATGGAAGACGTCTTCGCCAACGCCAGAATTCCCAGTGCACAGAAATGGGCCGCGACGCAGGCAGGCCAGCATATCGAACTCGGCATCGCCGAATCCAATCTGTTCCTGATGCTCGCCGCCGCGGGTCTTGCGGGCGACCAGTACGATCACCGGCTCTTCCCCATCGGGACGCTCTACGACCCCTTCATCGCGCGGGGTCTCGATGCGCTCAATTACGGTTGCTACCAGGATGCGCGCTTTCTCCTCGTCGCCACGCCGTCGGGCCTCACGCTTGGCTCGGAAGGTGGCGCGCACCAGTCGATCAACCCGCCACTGATCGCGATGGGTCAGCCGGGGCTTCGCCACTACGAACCCGCCTTCGCCGATGAACTGGCCGCGATGATGGAGCATGCCTTCCGCCTCATCGACGCCGAGGATGGCGAAAGCACCTATCTGCGCCTATCGACCCGCCCGATCCAGCAGGTCGCGCGCGAGGACGACGGGTGGAAACAGGGGGCGCTCGACGGAGGCTACTGGCTCCACACGCCCCAGCCGAACGCCGACGCCGCGATCGTCGCGATGGGCGCCCTCCTCCCCGAAGCGATCGCTGCCCACGACGAGCTGAAGGACGAGCTGCCGGGCCTCGGCCTTCTGGTGGTCACCTCGCCCGACCTGCTCCACCGTGGATGGACCGCGGCGCAGAAGGCGCGCTGGCAGGGTCGCCACGAACCCAGCCACATCGCCCGCCTGCTCGAGCCGCTCTCGCGCCGAGCGGGGCTCGTCACGCTGTGCGACGCTGCGCCCGCATCGTTGAGCTGGCTCGGCGGGGTCGCGGGTCACCGCGTCGCGCCGCTCGGTGTCGAACAGTTCGGCCAGACCGGCAGCCTCGCCGATCTCTACGCTCGCTATCGCCTCGACCAGGCCGCGATCACCGAGAGCGTCGCCGAACTGCTCCTCACGACCTCTTAACCCTTTCCGCTTAATCGCGGACAAGTGATGACCCGAATCCCCGACAAGCTCGACCATTCGCTCGCCGCCGAGATCGAGGAAGCGCGCAAGCTTCTCGACGTGATGGGCGATGCGCTGTCGGCGGACATCGACGTCATCACCAACCATTGCACCAGCCTGCAGACGATCGACATCGTGATGCAGATGCTCGGCCACATCGCCAATGTCGTTCGTTCGGAGAACCGCTGCGAAACCGTCGATGGCATCGGGATGCACGATCTGAAGATGAAGCTACTGCCCGCCGCGCTCGAGGCCGCGCGCCGATCGCGCGAGGCGGCTTGCGACAAGGCTGCCTAGCGCCTACCCACGGCGCCATGTCCGGACGTTTCTTCGATGAGTGGCAGGTCGGCGACACTGTCCGCCATCCGATCACCCGCACGGTGACCGAGACCGACAATCTCCTCATCACCACGCTCACCCACAATCCGCAGCCGCTGCATCTCGATCACGAGGTCGCCGGCCAGACCGAATTCGGCCGACCGCTGGTCAACAGCTGTTTCACCTTCTCGCTCGCCGTCGGCATTTCGGTCGCGGAAACGACCCTCGGCACGCTCGTCGCGAACCTCGGATACGACGCGCTCAAGTTTCCCAGGCCCGTGTTCGTCGGCGACACGCTGCGGATCGAAAGCGAAGTGACGGCGCTGCGCGAAAGCAACTCGCGCCCCAACGCCGGCATCGTCACCTGGGAACACCGGGCCTACAACCAGTCGGACGAACTGGTGCTCAGTTTCTCCCGCTCCGCGCTGCTCAAGAAATCGGCATGAGCGAGCACAGCCTCCCCCCGCCGCGCAGCTGGCTGTTCGTCCCCGCCGACAGTCCAAAGAAGGTAGAGAAGGCGCTGCTCGGCACGGCCGACGCGATCATCTTCGATCTCGAGGACAGCGTCGCGCCGTCGAACAAGGCCTACGCCCGCGACGTCCTCAAATCGCTCGGCGACCGGAAGGACGGACCGCGCTGGTGGGTACGCATCAATCCCCTGTTCGCGCCCGAACATCGCGAGGACATCAAGCTGTTCGGCAAGGCCGCGTTCGAAGGTCTGGTCCTTCCGAAGGCCGAAAGCGCCGACGATCTGGAACATCTTGCCCATTCGACCGGCAACATCCCGATCCACGCGATCGTCACCGAGACTCCCGCCAGCCTCTTCAACCTCGGCACCTATGCCGCAAGCCAGGCGCCGCTGAAGGCGATGAGCTGGGGCGCGGAAGACCTGTCCGCCGCGCTCGGCGCGCGCAGCAAGTATGATGCGGACGGCAATCTCGGTTTCACGTTCCGACTTGCCCGCTCGCTATGCCTCGCCGGCGCGGTCGCGGCGGGCGCGCAGCCGGTCGACGGGGTCCATACGGATTTCCGCAACCTCGATGCGTTGAAGGAAGAAGCCCGCGCCGCCGCATCCGAGGGCTTCACCGGCAAGCTCGCGATCCACCCTGACCAGGTCGACATCATCAACGCCGCCTTCACGCCCTCCGATGTCGAGGTCGCGCGCGCGAAAGCCATCGTCGATGCCTTCGCGGCGCAGCCCGATGCGGGCGTTCTCGACGTCGGCGGCAAGATGGTCGACCGCCCGCACCTCACGCAGGCCGAGACCCTCCTCACCCGCGCCCGGCGCTGATGCGCCTCGCCGCCATTCCGCTGGCCTTTGCGCTGGCCGCCTGTCTGCCGGCGGTGGACCTTCCAGAGGAAGCGGAGACGCCCCGGCTCGACCCGATCGCCTTTTTCGAGGGCCAGACCGAGGGTAGCGGCACGCTGGTGCTGGTCACGGGCAAGACCCACCGGATCGACGTCGAAAGCGAGGGAACGCTGCGCCCCGACGGCAGCCTCGAACTCGTCCAGCGGATCAGCGAAGGCGACAAGCCCGCGCGCACCCGGACATGGATCATGACCGACGAGGGCGATGGTCGCTACGGCGGCAGCCTTACCGATGCGGTCGGCGAGGTCGAGGCGTATACCGACGGCAACCGCATGACGATCCGTTACGAGACCGAAGGCGAGCGCATCGAGCAGACCCTCGCGCTGGAGCCCGACGGCACCACCGTCCGCAACCGCCTCGACGCCTACAAATGGGGCTTGAATGTCGCACGATTGGACGAGACAATCGTCAAGCAGTGAGACCTGAAGAGGGGCCCGGGGGGGATTCATGAGTGACACCGCAATCGCCGAAGCCAGGCCGAAGCACCGGCCATGGTCGATGAAACGCGTCGTGATCGCATCCTCAGCGGGCACTGCGTTCGAATGGTACGATTTCTTCATCTTCGGCGCGCTCGCCAGCACCATCGGGCAGGTCTTCTTCGCGGGCCTCGGTGAGACCGCGGGGGTCATCGCGGCGCTCGGCCTGTTCGCCGCGGGTTTCGCCTTCCGTCCGTTGGGCGCGATCATCTTTGGCGCCATGGGCGACCGGGTGGGGCGCAAGGCGACGTTTCTCACCACCGTCAGCCTGATGGGCGGCGCGACCTTCGCGATCGGCGTGCTGCCCACCTATGCGCAGGCGGGCATCGTCGCGCCGATCCTGCTCATCATCCTGCGCATCTGCCAGGGAACGGCGTTGGGCGGCGAATATGGCGGCGCGGCCATCTACGTCGCCGAACATGCCGACGACGACAAACGCGGTGCGGCCACCGGATGGATCCAGTCCTCCGCCGCCTTCGGCCTCGTCGCCGCGCTGCTCGTCATCTATTTTACGCGCACGACCGTGGGCGAAGAAGCCTTTCTCGAGTGGGGCTGGCGCATCCCCTTCCTCGTCAGCGTGCTCCTCTTGCTCATCAGCGTCTGGATGCGGCTCAAGCTCTCCGAGAGCCCCGCCTTCCAGAAGCTTCAGGCCGAGAACCAGGTCACCAAGACCCCGCTCCGCGAAGCGTTCGCCGAGAAGGAAAGCCTCAAGAAGGTGCTTACCGCCTTCTTCGCCTTCATGGCGGCGCAGGGCGCGCTCTGGTATTGCGCCTTCTTCTACGTCCAGGTGTTCCTCGAACGAAACCTCGGCGTGCCGGGGGCAGAGGTGAACTGGATCATCCTCACCGTCACCCTCGTCTCCGCGCCGCTTTACGTCTTTTTCGGCTGGCTGTCGGACCGCCTCGGTCGAAAGCCCGTCATGGTCGGCGGCATGATCCTCGGCCTTCTCGCCTTCTACCCGGGCTTTCAGGCAATCACTCAGGCCGTGAACCCGCGTATGGCCACCGCGCTTGAGCAATCGCCCGTGATCCTCGATACGCAGCTGTCCGGTTGCTCCTTCCAGTTCGATCTGATCGGCACCGCCGATTATACCACCGACTGCGACCTCGCGAGCCGAGCGATCATCGAGAGCGGCGTAAGCTACGAACGGTACGACAGCATGGACGGCACGACGACCGTCTGCGTCGGCGATACGACGCTCTATCCGGATGCCGACGGCACGATCAGCCGCAACGAACTCGACGCGGCGTTGTTCGACGCAGGCTATCCCGCCGCCGCCGATCCGCAAGAGATCGACCATGCGACGCTCTATTTCTGGCTGATCGTCTTCACCGTCGCCGCGACCGCCCTCTATGGACCCCAGGCCGCCGCGCTGGTCGAGATGTTTCCCACCCGAACACGCTATACCGCGATGAGCCTGCCGTATCACATCGGCACCGGTTGGGTCGGCGGCTTCCTGCCCGTCACCGCCTTCGCGATCGTCGCCGCGACCGGCGATATCTACGCCGGGCTATGGTATCCGATCTTCTTCGTCGCGCTCAGCGTCGTCTGTTCGCTGCTCTTCTGGCGCGAAAAGCCCGGTCAGCCGCTCCACTAGTGCCGATCGCCGCCTAGCGGTCGAGCCGGGAGAAAATTCGCGTCGACCAGGGCGAAAGCCCCAGCTCTTTCCCTTCTCCCATGGATACCGGCGCGGGCCGCAGCGCTTCGGGCGTATCGTCGTAATGTTCGATCCACGTCCCCGCCTCGGCAAAGTCGGACAGGGTGACGGTCACAGCCTCGGCCGAATAGTTCTGCAGCACCATGACGGCATCCGCCTCGTTCGCGCGAACGAAGCTGAACACCCGCTCCTCGTCCGAATTGCCGACCCGGGTCATGGGCGCGCCCCACGGCGCGTTGTGCAGCGACGTATATTGCGTTCGCAGAGCGATCAGGTCGCGGAACAGCGTGTCGTGCGGATGGTCCTGCCACACGATCGGATCCCTCTCGAAGAATTCCAGCCGTTTGTTCAGCCCCGCTTCCTGCCCGTTGTAGATGAGCGGAATGCCCTTCGCGAGAAACGTCAGCGCGATGGCATTCTCCAACGCCGGTCCCAACCGCTCGCGGGCCGGTCCGGCCCAGGCATTCTCGTCGTGGGTCGAAGTGAAGATCATCCGCTGCGCACCGCTCGGCCATTCGACCCCCTGGTCCTCGTACAGGCCCCAGATCGTGTCCGCCGTCTCCTCGCCGCGGCCCAGTTTCTGAAGATGCTTTTCCCACTCCCAGAAATAGGTCGCGTCGAACTGCTCGTGCAGGTCGCGATCCTCATACTCGGCCAGCATCCAGACGGGCTTGATCGCGTCCAGCTCGGCACTCGCGCGGGTCCAGAACGGCTTGGGAAGGAACCCCGCCACATCGGCACGATACCCGTCCACGTCCGCCTCGCGGACCCAATAGGACAAAGCGTCGATCATCGCGTCGTGAACGCCCTGCTGGGTATAATCCAGCACCACGATATCGGTCCAACCGAACGGGCTGATGAGCCCCCCGTCGTCGGTGCGCTGATACCATTCAGGGTGTTCCTCGACCCACGGGTGGTCCCACGCCGTATGGTTGGCGACCCAGTCGAGAATGACTTTCATCCCCTGTGCGTGCGCGGCATCGACGAAGTTCTTGAAGTCGTCGAGATCGCCGAACTCGGGGTTCACGCCCTTGTAGTCCAGCACCGAATAAGGGCTGCCGAGCGATCCCTTGCGCTCGACCGTCCCGATGGGATGGATCGGCATGAGCCAAAGGATGTCGACGCCCATTTCCGCCAGCCGCGGCAATTCCGCCTCGGCGGCTGCGAACGTCCCTTCCGCCGTGAACTGCCGCGTATTGATCTGATAGATCACCGCATCGCGGGACCAGTCGACATGGGTCCGACCCGCCCAGGGATCGATCGTTTGCGCGTTCGCGGCGACCGGGGCCGCGATCATCGCCAGCAGGGCGCCGGCCGCCATCAATTTCCCCATCCGCTCTACTCCTTCAGCGCGGCGGCGGCGCGCGCCCGTTCCGCGACCTTGTCCAGATCTTTCTCGCCCGACGGCAGGATCCAGCTTCCCCCGACGCACAGCACCGCGTCATGCGCCAGCCAGTCGGCCGCCGTGTCCGCCCTGACCCCGCCCGTCGGGCAGAACTTCGCAGCGGCGAGCGGTGCGCCGATCGCCTTCAGCGCGGGCAGTCCGCCGTTGGCTTCCGCGGGAAAGAACTTGAAGTGCGACAGGCCCATTTCCATCCCCCGCATGATCTCGCCCGCTGTCGCGACGCCGGGCAGGATCGGAACGCGCTTGTCGTTCGCGGTGCGCACCAGCGTTTCGGTCATTCCCGGCGACACGATGAACTGCGCGCCATAGTCGCAGGCTTCGAGTAGCTGTGCCGGTCCCAGCACGGTGCCCGCGCCAACGATCGCTCCGTCGACGCCGGCCATCTTCTCCATCGCATCGAGCGCATTGTCGGTGCGCAGCGTCACTTCGATCACCGGCAACCCCGCCGCGACCAATGTTTCGGCCAGCGCCACCGGATCGGGTCCGTCGTCGTCGAGGACCAACACCGGGATGACCGGCGCCATCGTCATGATGTCGTGGATGTTCATGCGCCCATATCCTTTAGGGAATGTTCTTTCGCAAAAGCGACCGCCGCGCCGTAGAGGCCCGGTTGCGAATGGGTGACCAGCTTCACCGGAATGTTCTGCATCCGCCGCTCGAACCGACCCTTGGCGACGAAGCGTCCCGCGAACCCCGACCGTTCGAACCGATCGCGAATGCGATAGCCGAGGCCCCCGGCCAGCACGACCGCGTTGGATCCGTGCGCCAGCGCCAGATCGCCCGACGCCGCCCCGAGCGTCAGGAAGAAACGGTCGAGCGCCGCCGCCGCCAGCGGATCGCTGCCCTCCAGCGCGGCGGTCCACAATTCGATGTCGTCCATCTCGCGAACGGCTTTGCCCTCCATCGCGCCCAGCGCCTCGTAAATGTTCACCAACCCCGATCCGCACGCCACCCGCTCGATCGAAACGCGCACGTACCGCTTGCGCAACCGTTGCAGGATTCGGTCCTCCAGACTGTCGAGCGGCGCGAAGTCGATATGCCCGCCCTCGGTCGCGATGACGTGCATGTTCCCCTCGGGCGTGCGCAGCAGTTGCGCCACGCCCAACCCCGTGCCGGGCCCGACGACACTGGTGACGCCATGCTTGGGAAACGGCCCGTCGGGCCCCGTGATGTGCAGGAAGTCGTCGTCGGGAAGCGCCCCGACCGCATGGGCGATGGCGGCGAAATCGTTGACGATGGTGAATTTCGCGACGCCGAGTTTCTCGGTCGCGAGCGCGGGGCGGATCACCCACGGATTGTTGGTGAGCTTCAGCACTTCGCCTTCGACCGGCCCGGCGAACGCCACCGACAACGCGTCGGGTTCGGGGCCCGGGTTCTGCTCGCAAAAGTCGCGCCACGCGGTCTGGAAGCTGGCGTGATCCGATGTCCCGAGCGTGATCGGGTCGGACAGGCTCAGCACCTGCGCACCGTCCATTTCGGCGATAGCGAAGCGGGCGTGGGTGCCCCCGACGTCGGCGACCGCGATCCTCATAGTGCCTGCTCCATCGCCGCCAACATCGCCGACCCGCCCTTCTCCGCCTCGTCCGCATGAAGACGGAAGAGCGCGAACAGTTCGCGTCCCGTCCCCACCGGCGGGGGCGGTGCCTCTGCCGCCTCGCGTGCGCTTAGGTCGGCTTTCGACGAGAGTTCGCCGGTTTCGGCGCAGACCTTCACGACGTCGCCGTCGCGAAGAAAGGCGAGCGGCCCGCCGCCCAGCGCTTCGGGCGAACAGTGGATCGCGGCGGGCACCTTGCCCGACGCGCCGCTCATCCGCCCGTCGGTCACCAGCGCAATCCGATGCCCGCGATCCTGCAGCACGCCCAGCGGCGGGGTCAGCTTGTGGAGCTCGGGCATTCCGTTGGCGCGCGGACCCTGGAAACGCACGACGACGACCGTATCTCGGTCGAGCTCGCCCGCCTCGAACGCGTCCACCACCGCCTTCTGGTCGGAGAAGATCCGGCACGGCGCCTCGATGGTCCAGCGTTCCCGATCGACCGCGCTGGTCTTGAAGCAAGCACGGCCCAGGTTACCCGCCAGAAGCCGCATCCCCCCATCCGGCTGGAACGGATCGGACACCGGCTTCAGCATCGTGTCGTTCGAGCTTTCGCGGACCGCTTCCCAGCGCAGACCGCTGTCGTCCTCGACCGGATTGGTGGCATAGGCGGCGAAATCGTCGCTTCCCGCCGACCGGTGGTCGTGCAGCAGCCCCGCCTCGCGCAGCGTATACGTCACGAACGCCATCCCCCCCGCCGCGTGAAAGTCGTTCGTGTCGCCCGATCCGTTGGGATAGACCCGCGCGATCAGCGGAACGGCGTGGCTGATCTCGGCCAGATCCTGCCAGTCGAACGTGATCCCGGCGGCACGCGCGATGGCGGGCAGATGGATCATGTGGTTGGTTGATCCGCCCGTTGCCATCAACCCCACCGCCGCATTGACGATGGCGCGTTCGTCGACCGTGTCGCAGAGCCGCGCCCTCTTCGTGGCGAGATCGGCGACGCGGTGCACCGCCGCGCGCGTCAGTTCCTGTCGCAGCTTGGTGCCCGGGTTGGCGAACGCCGCGCCGGGGATGTGCAGCCCCATCATCTCCATCATCATCTGGTTGGAATTGGCGGTTCCGTAGAAGGTGCAGGTGCCCTGCCCGTGATAGCTGGCGCTTTCGGCGGCAAGCAGTTCTTCCTTGGTCGCCTTGCCCTCAGCATAGAGCTGGCGAACGCGCTGCTTCTCCTTGTTGGCGAGGCCCGAGGGCATCGGCCCCGCGGGCACCAGCAGCGCGGGCAAATGCCCGAAGCGCAGCGCCCCGATCAGCAGCCCCGGCACGATCTTGTCGCAGATGCCGAGCAGCGCCAGGCCCTCGAACATCCCGTGGGACAGCGCGACCGCGGTCGCCATCGCGATATTGTCGCGGCTGAACAGCGACAGGTCCATGCCCGGCTGTCCCTGCGTCACGCCGTCGCACATGGCAGGCACGCCGCCCGCGACCTGCGCGGTGGCACCCGCCTCGCGCGCCCACACCTTCATCTGTTCGGGATAGCGGTAGTAAGGCGCGTGCGCCGACAGCATGTCGTTGTAGGCGGTGACGATGCCGATGTTCGGCCCCGCAAAGGTGCGAATCGCCTTCTTGTCGTCGCCGCTGGCCGCAAAGCCGTGCGCGAAGTTGCCGCACGACAGGCGTGACCGGTCGATGCCCCGCTCGCCCTCCTCGTCCATCAGCTTCAGATAGGCCGCGCGGCCTTTCTTGGACTTTTCGATGATGCGGTCGGTGACCGCGGCGATGCGGGGGTCGAGTGTCGCCATCGGATCCTTTTAGGGTGCCCAGTGAATGTCGATCGGGAATTCGCTTTCGGCCAGGACGCGCACGATCGGCAGCTTGGACGATTGCCCGTCCTCCAGCCCGGCCTCGAGAATGTCGCGCTTTTCCTGCCCCGTGATGCTGACGGTGATCGCCCGCGCCTGGAGAATCGCCGCGCGGGTCAGCGTGACCCGCTCGACGGGTGCGTCCTCGGGCATCGGATCGGGTTTTACGCCCATCGCCAGTTTCGCCTTGGGCGCGTCCATCGCCGCGTCGAGATCGGGACCGGGGAAGAGCGAGGCCGTATGTCCGTCGGTGCCCATGCCCAGCCAGACGACGTCGGGCGGCCATTTCAGGCTCTTCAGCCGCGCGTCGGCGGCATGGCCCGCCATGACATAATCGTCGTTCTCGGCCGCGATCGGATAGATACGCGCGCCGGTCGAGATCATCGCCTGCGCGATGGCGCGAATGTTTGACAGGTCGCTGTCGACGGGAACCAGCCGATCGTCCCCCGGTATGATCGTCACGCGTTTCCACGGCAGCTGTTTCTCGGCCAGTTTCTCGTAGATCGGCAGCGGCGTCGATCCGCCCGGAAAGGCGACCAGGCTCTCGCCCCGCGCTTCGATGGCGCTTTCGATGATGAATCCGATATCGCCCGCGACGGCAGCCGCCATCTCGTCGCGATCGTCATATTCCCACCATTCGGCGTCAATCATTCCAGGCTCTCCCATCGGCGCTCATCAAGGTCGCCGACGACTTAGGGCCCCATCCGTCCGATTCATAGGGGTCCGGGGTCATGCCCGCCTCCTGCCAGCTGGCGCGCAGCCGGTCGATGAAGACCCATTGCGCCTCCACCTCGTCGCGCCGCACGAACAGCGTCGGATCCCCCTCGATCAGATCGAGCAGCAGCCGTTCGTAGGCGATGCGGCGGCGATAGTCGCTGAACGCCTCTTCCATCGTGACGTCGAGCGGCACCTCGCGAAGGCTCATTCCCCCGCGATCCAGACCCGGCGTCTTGGTCATCAGCTTCAGCCGGATATTCTCCTCGGGCTGAATCGAGATGATGAGTTCGTTGGGATCGGTCTTGGCCCCCAACCCCGAGAAGATCGAATGGGGTACGCATTTGAACTGGATATAGATTTCGGTTTTCCGGCGCTTCATCCGCTTGCCGTGCCGCAGCGTGAAGGGCACGCCCGACCAGCGCCAATTGTCGACATGCGCCTTCAGCGCGATGAAGGTCTCGGTGTCGCTTTCCTGTCCCAGTTCGCCCGCGTAATCGTCATACTGGCCGAGCACGACGTCGCGTTCGACGGTGTCGGGCGTGATCGGACGCAGCGCGCGCAGCACCTTGACCTTCTCCGCGCGCACCGCGTCGGGATCGTAATCGGCGGGTGGCTCCATCGCGACCAGGGCCAGCATCTGCAGCATGTGGTTCTGCAACATGTCGCGGCTCGCCCCGCTGGTATCGTAATATTCCGCGCGCCCCTCCAGCCCGACCGTCTCCGCGACGGTAATCTGGACATGGTCGATATGACTGGCGTTCCACACCGGCTCGAGCAGCGAGTTGGCGAAGCGCAGTGCGAGCAGGTTCTGGACCGTCTCCTTGCCGAGATAATGGTCGATCCGGAACGTCCGCTCTTCGGGAAAGGCGGCGGCCACCGCATCGTTGATCGCCTTGCTGCTTTCCAGGTCGTCGCCGATCGGTTTTTCGAGCGCCAGCCGAACCGTCGTCCCCGCCAGTCCGACGCGCTCGAGGTTCTCGATCACGGTGGTGAAGAGGCTCGGCGCGGTCGACAGGAAGATCGACACGCCCTTGTCGATCGGGATCCGCCGGGCAAGCTCGTCATAGCCTTCCGGTGTGGTCGCATCGACCGCGACATAGGACAGCAACGTCACGAACTTGCGCGCCACGATCTCGTTGAAGAAATCCCTCGGCAACCGTTCGCGCAGCGCCTTGATGGCCGTCTCGCGAAATTCCTCGTCGCTCAGTTCGCTGCGTGCCGTCCCGATGATCTGCACGTCGTCGGGGAGAAGCTGGTCGGCGAACAGGCCGTAGAGCGAGGGCAGCAGCATCCGCCGCGACAGATCGCCCGTGGCTCCGAACAGCAACAGTGTCGACGAGCTCATCGGGCCCCCTTTTCCAGCGCCGCCAGCATGTCGTTGTGCGGGCGGTAATGTGTCTCGCAGGCATCCAGGAACCGCTCGATGCGATCCATGTCGATCGTGGGATCGTTCACACCCGGTTCCCTCAGTCGCCCATCGTCGGGGAAATTGCCATAGCCAGCGAGCAGGCAGTGCCAGCTGACCGCATTGTAATAGCGATCCATCCCGCGCGCGGAGATCTCGGCGGTCACGTCCTGCCCGGTGAACCAAGCGGTCATCACCGCTTTCAGATCGTCCGAAAGATCGTCCGTCGCCGCACAGTCGCGCCAATAGGCCGTGTCCCGCCGCTTCTGACAGCGATAGTGGGCGTGGATATAGTCGCGGATGCCGTCGTAGCGCGCGGCGATATCCTCGTTGAAGGTGCGGCGTGCGTCCTCACCGAGACCGTCGCGCTCCACCACCGCCACGAAGCCTTCGAGGCTCGCGATGACGAGATGCAGCGCGGTTGCCTCCAATGGTTCGAGGAATCCCTGTGCCAGCCCGATCGCCAGTGCATTGCCGCGCCAGCTTTCCGCCAGCCGCCCGGTCCGGAATTTCAGATGCCGCGCCTCGACTTCGTCGCCAACAGCGAGGGCGTCGCGAAGCTCGGCCTCGGCCGCTTCGGGGGACGCGTAGCGGGTCGAATAGACATAGCCGTTGCCCGTCCGGTGCGTCAGCGGGATCGACCAGCGCCACCCGGCCTCCATCGCCACCGCGCGCGTCGCGCATTCGGGACCCTCGCCCGCCACCGGCGTCGGCATGACGACCGCCGCATCGTTGAACAGTCGGTCGGCGTAGGACCGGTGATCGCCCTTCAGCGCGTCCTCGACGATCATCGCACGAAAACCCGATGCATCGACGAAGAAGTCGGCTTCGTGCCGCGTGCCGTCCGTGCCGACCAGCGCCGCGACATCACCGCCCATCACGTCGACCGAGGCGATCTCCGTATCGATCCACTCGACACCGCGCACCGTCGCGACGCGCTTGAGCACCTGTCCCACCTCGTGCGCATCGAAATGATAGCCATAGCTGACCTCGAACGGCCAGTCGTCTGCGTGCCCCGGCCCTCGCCGAGACGCTGCGAGCCGCCCCGGCAGCAGAAAGCGGTCGGGATGCGCGGGCACGTCGCGCCCGGTGCGGCGAAGGTGGGCGGCAAGATACAGGTCGCGCCGCGTATGCAGGTCGAGATCGCTGGGAAACGGATGGAAATAGTACGCGTCCCGATCGTCGTCCCAACCTTCGAACGCGATCCCCACCTTGTAGGTCGCGTGGGCGTCGGGCATCCATTCGGCCTCGTCCACTCCGATACGCTTGAAGAATGCCTTCAACTGCGGCGTCGACCCTTCGCCGACGCCGACGATGCCGATCCTGCTCGATTCGATCAGTCCGATGCGGCAGTCGGGCCAATGATGCTGGAACAGGCAGGCCGCCATCCAGCCTGCCGTCCCGCCGCCGAGGATCGTGATCGAACGAGGATGCATCGCCCCGATTTTATTGCGGAACGAAGCGGATCGCGAAGCCCCCGCCCTCGGCCATCGCGAGATCGAGCGTGTCGGCAGCGCGGACACTGCGCTCCTCGATCACGATGTCAAAGCGCGCATCGCCGTCGAGGCTGGCGGCGGGGCCGTCGCGATAGATTTGCGCAGTATAGCTGCCCGCCTCCAGGAACGTCAGCGGCACCGAGACCGTGCGCGGATCCTCGTCCGTCCCGCCCGCCAGATACCAGTCCCCGCTGTTGCGGTCCTTGCGCGCCGTCACGACATAATCGCCGACCTCGCCCATCAGGACGCGGCTCGTCTCCCAGTCGACCGCCACGTCGCGAATGAACCGGAAGGCTTCCGGATGCTCGGCATAATGCTCGGGCAGGTCGGCGACCATCTGAATGGGCGAATAGATCAGCACATATTCGGCCAGCGCCCGCGCCTGCGTCATCGACAGGGGCTGCCCCCGCCCTTCGAGGCTAAGGATGCCCGGCGTATAGTCCATCGGTCCCGACAGCATCCGCGTGAAGACCATGTCGGGGACGTGATCGGGTCCGTTGTCGGGTACCCCCCAGGCATTGAATTCCATCCCCCGCGCGCCCTCCCGGCTTACCCAATTCGGGTAGGTGCGCCGAAGCCCCGTATCCTTCACCGGTTCGTGCGGGTTGATGACGATCCGCCGTTCGGCCGCTTCCTGGATGACGCGCAGGTGGTGGCGCTGCGTGATCTGGCTTTCGGTGCATTCGCGCGTTTCGCGCCCGTCGGCATGTTCGAAGCGCAGGTTGCACGCATCGGTGACGTAGCCCGTCTTGATCGCCTTCACCCCCCGCGCCGCCATGAGGTCGAAGCCCTCCTCGAGCTGAGCCTCGTAATTGCCGATGTCTCCGGACGTTTCGTGATGTCCGACGATCGGAACGCCTTTTTCGGCGGCGTAGCGCGCGACTTCGGCAAAGTCGTAGTCGGGATAATTCTCGGTGAAGCTGAACTCGGACCCGTTGAAGAACCAGTTGCCGTCCCAGCCGATGTTCCACCCTTCGACCAGCACCCCGTCGAAACCGTTTTCGGCGGCGAAATCGATATAGCGCTTTGCGTTGGCGGTCGTCGCCCCGTGCCGTTCGCCCGACCCCCACGTTTCCTCGTCGAGATGCAGGCTCCACCAGATACCCACATATTTGTGGGGCGTGAACCAGTCGGAAATATCGGCGATCCGGTTGGGCTCGTTGAGATTGAGGATGAGGTCGCTGTTCGCCAGCCCGGGCGCATCGGGCGAGATCTGGATCGTCCGCCACGGCGTCGAGAAACCGTTGGCCCGTTCCACCCGCGCCGCGGTGCTGCCCGTCGGCGCCAGCGTCGCGCGCAGATTGGTGCCCGTCGTGCGCTTCACCCACATGCCCGCGAAATCGGTCAATGCGGCTTCGTGGATCGACAGGTGCGTCCCGTCGTCGAGCCGCATCGTGAAGGGCGTATGGACCAAGCTGACCTCGCGGATCGGCGTCTGTTCGTAGAGATATTCGTAGCGGTTCCATTCGCCCGCCGGGATCCACCATGCGGTGCCGTTCTGCGCGACGTTGAATTCGGTCAACTCGTCCGCGATGCGGATCGTGTCGCCCAGCGAGGGATGGTCGAAGGTGTAGCGAAAGCCGATGCCGTCGTCGAAGACGCGAAACGTGACACCGAACTGCCGCGCCTCGTCGCTGTCCTCGACGAAGGTCACGGTCAGCTCGCGATGGCGATCCTCGACGAACCGCCGCTCGCCCCACGGCTGCTCCCAGCGGCTCTCGCGCTCTTCGACATTCGCATCCGCGATCGCCAGGCGCCGTTCCAGCTTGTCCTGGTCCGCCATCAGGAAGCCGAGCCGGCTTTCGTTCAGCAGCAACGTCCCGTCGCGTTCGATCGTATAGAAAGGCCGCCCCTCGCCGTTGACGTTCACCGTCACTTCGATCCGCCCGTCGGGCGACGTGACGACCTCTTGCGCATGAGCCGGGTGCGCGAGCGCGATCATGGAGACGGCGGCGGAGAGGCGAAGCAACATGGTCATATCTCCAGGACGATGGCGGAATGGGGCGGCATCGTGTCGGGCTCGACACCGCCGATCTGGATCAGGGGACGCCCGCCGGTAAAGCGGCCGCGCGGGATGGCCCGGTCTGAAAGGTTGAACAGGCAATGGAGCCGCTGGCCGTCGACCGCGCGCTCGAACGCCAGCAGTTCGCCCTCCTCGGCGAGCAATGCGATCGTTCCCTGGCGGAGCGCTGGCTGTGCCTCCCGGAGCGCGATCGTCTGCCGTGTCCAGTTGAGGACGCTGCCGGGATCGCCGCGCTGGCCGGAGGCGTGAAGCACGCGCTGGTCGGGACTGACGGGCAGCCAGCTCTCCTGACTCCCGAAACCGGCGTCCTCGCTGTCGTCCCACACCATCGGCGTTCGCGCCCCGTCGCGCCCAAGCGTCAGCGGCCAGTTGGCGATCGCCTCGGGGTCCTGCAGATGCTCGAACGGCACCTCGGCCTGCGGAAGCCCCAGTTCCTCGCCCTGATAAAGGATCGCGTTGCCGCGCAGACTCATCAGCAGAAGGAGCGCCACTTTCGTCATCGGCTCGCGCGCATCGCCGTCCCACCAGCGGCTGGCGAAGCGCGGCGCGTCATGATTGGAAAAGGCCCAGCTGGGCCAACCTTCCTCCGCCCCGCCCGGCCAGCTGCGGATTGCCTCGCGCACCACGTCGGGGGTCAGTTCCTTGGCGTAGAGATAGTCGAAGCCGTAGGCGCTGTGGAGCCGATCATCGCCCGCGGTGAATTCCTTCATCTCGCGACCAGCCTGCTCGCCGCCGACTTCGGCCATCGTGTAGATGCCGTCGTAGCGATCGACGAGATTCCGGATCCGTTCCAGAAACCCGATCAGTTCGGGCTGGGATTGGTTGTGGTAATGATGCTGGAAATCGAAACTGCGGGTCGGGTCGACGGGGTTTTCCACCGGCGGATTGTCGGTCAGCGCGCGGTCGTGCATCGCGAAGTTCAGCGCATCCAGTCGAAATCCGTCGACCCCGCGCTCCAGCCAGAATTCCGCGACTCCCAGCAGTGCGTCCTGGACCTCTGCATTGTGAACGTTGAGGTCGGGCTGCTCCTTGAGGAAATTGTGCAGATAATATTGCCCGCGCCGCGCGTCCCACGTCCAGCTGGCTCCGCCGAAGACGCTCTGCCAATTGTTCGGCGGCGACCCGTCGGGCTTCGGATCGGCCCAGACGTACCAGTCGGCTTTCGCATTATCGCGCGACTGGCGACTTTCCTCGAACCAGGGATGCGCGTCGCTCGAATGGCTGTACACCTGATCGATCAGCACCTTCAGCCCGAGCGCGTGCGCCTTTGCCACCAGCGCGTCGAAGTCGGCCAGATCGCCGAAGATCGGATCGACCCCGCAATAGTCGGCGACGTCGTAGCCGAAGTCCGCCATCGGCGAGGTGAAGAAGGGGCTGATCCACACCCCGTTGCACCTGAGCTCCGCGACATGGTCCAGCCGTTCGGTGATCCCGGCCAGATCGCCGATGCCGTCGCCGTTGCTGTCGCGAAAGCTGCGCGGATAGATCTGATAGATCACCGCGCCCTTCCACCACGGAGCGGTGTCGACGGCGCCGGTCGCCAATCGGGAATCGCGCGCGTTCATTGCGCCTCGCAGATCGCCCACGACAGCGGCGCCATCGTATAGGACAGGCTACCGGGTGCGCTGGGCATGGTCGCGCATTCCCCCGACCGGGCCACGAACCGCTCGCTGGTCATGTCGATCTCGACCTGACCCTCGATCGCCTCGGTCGAGGTGTTGAACATCAGCAGCGTCTCGGCCCCCGTTTCGGGATCGAACCGCGACACGGCGAACAGGCCCGGTTCGGCCTGGTAATGACGGGTCACCTGGTCGCCCCGCCGCAACGCCGCGCTCCCCGTCCGGATCGCCGCCAGTGCCGCGACCTGTCGATAGAGCGGGTGGTCCGGGTCGAAATTGTCGCCCGCCGTTGTCGCGTCGGTGCCGATGAGATCGTTGTCGTTATATTCGGACACCCGACTTTCGAACATGTTCTCGCGCGCCAGCTGGTCGTTGCCATCGGACACGAATCCCTGCTCGTCGCCATAATAGATGGTCGGGCTGCCGCGCAGCGTCATCAGCATCGCATGACCCAGTGCGACGCGGGCCAGCAGTTCGTCCTGATCGATTTCCGGCATGTCGGCCTTCAGCAGTCCCGAGAACCGCCCCATGTCGTGATTGCCGAGGAAGGTCGGCAGCGCCTTGGCTGCCTCCGCGCCGCCCCGATAGAGGACGTCGCCCGCGAACAGGCCGGCGAGCACGTCGGTGCCCGCCCCGCGGCCCAAGACCTCGCGCACCGCCGCCTGGAACGCGAAGTCGAGAACCGCGGGAAAGCCGTCGCGAACCGTATATTGCGCGATGTAGCCGTTGTCGGGCGTGTCGCGATACACCTCGCCGAACATGTGGAAATAGGGAATGCCCGCCGCTTCCGAACGCGCCTCCATCGCCGGGACGAAGGTCTGCCAGAATTCGGGGTTCACGTGCCGCGCGGTGTCGATGCGGAAACCGTCGATGGCGAAGCGGTCGATCCACGAACCGAAGATGTCGATCATCCCGCCGACCACGCGCGGGTTCTCGGTGAACAGGTCGTCGAGCCCCACGAAATCCCCGTACAGGCTGTCCTCGCCGTAGAAATTCGTGTCGCCCCGGTTGTGGTAATAGATCGGGTCGTTGAGCCAGGCGGGCACCTTCACGTTCCGCTCGCCCTCGGGGACGTAGACGTCATAGGCGAAGCGCGGATCGGTCAGTTTCGCGAAATTCTCGACCGTGCGGACGTTGTCGCCCTCGAACCCGATGTTGATCCGCTCGCCGTCGACGCCGCCGCGGGTCGAATAGGGATAATCGGCCTTGGAACGATAGCCGTAATCGTCCTCGCGGTGCTTGATGACGTCCGCGGTGTGGTTGGTGATGATGTCCATGTAGATCTTCATGCCGCGCCCGTGCGCCGCATCGACGAAGGCCTCGAACTCCGCGTTGGTCCCGAAGTGCGGGTCGATCCGCGTGAAGTCGGTCACCCAATAGCCGTGATAGCCGCTGCTCTCGTCGCCGCTCGGCCCTTGCACGGGCTTGTTCTTGAAGATCGGCGCGAACCAGATCGCGGTGATCCCCATTCCCTGGAGATAGTCGAGCCGCTGCGTCAGCCCGGCAAGGTCGCCGCCGTGGTAAAAGCCGCGCGCCGTCGGGTCGTATCCGTGATCGAGCCGCCCGCCCGCGATCCCGCCCCGATCGTTCGACGGATCGCCGTTGTCGAACCGGTCTGGCAACACGAAATAGATGATCTCGTCCTCGGGCCGGCGCTGGAGATAGTCGGCGGGCGCCGTGGCGGCGGGCGCGGGTTGCGCGGCGGCGATGCTCGCGGCGAGGAGCGACAGGACCATCAGGCGGCCTCCTTCATGACATGATCGAGATAATCTTCGTGGCGCGGCAATGTCTTCGCGCGCGCTTCGTAGGCGCGGGCCAGCGTGTCGAGGAACGCTATCAGTTCGTCCCCATCCATCGCGTCGATGGCGGGGTGCCAGCGTTCGGCCGTCACCCCCTGCCCGATCAACAGCTGCTGCCAACCCTCGTCAGTGAACAGTTCGTCCGCATCGCGCACGACGATCCCCGCTTCGCGGAACGCGGCGAGCCGGGTCGTCAGGCTTTCCGGTGCGCCCGCCTCACGACGTTCGTCCCAGAAAGCCTGCCCCTCGCGCGCGTTCAGATGATAATGGGCGATCAGGAAGTCGCGAATCGCTTCCCATTCGCGTGTCGACTGGTCGTTGAATCGCGATCGCCGCGCCGCATCCTCGCTGCCGTCGGGAAATAGCTGCAACAGCCGCTCGATCCCCGACTGGACAAGGTGGATGCTGGTCGATTCCAGCGGCTCCATGAATCCGGCGGCCAGCCCCAGTGCAACGACATTGCCGCGCCACGGTTCGGCACGCCGTCCGGTCGTGAATCTGATCACCCGCGGTTCCGCCAGCGCTTCGCCTTCCAGATTGTCGAGAAGGGTGGCGGTCGCCTCGTCCTCGCTCATGTGACGGCTCGAAAACACATGCCCGTTGCCCGTGCGATGCTGAAGCGGGATGCGCCACTGCCATCCCGCCTGCCGCGCGATTGCCTGTGTGTAGGGTCGCAACTCCCCGCCCGCCGACGGCACCGCCACCGCGCGGTCGCACGGCAGCCATTCGCTCCAATCGTCGAACCCGACCCCCAATGCCTCGCCGATCAGCAGCGATCGGAAGCCCGAGCAATCGATGAAGAGATCGCCCGCGACCTCGCTTCCGTCCTGCAATCGTAGCGACGTGACGCGACCGTCCCGAACCGCGACCTCGTCGATCCGCCCCTCGACGCGCTCCACGCCCATGTCCTCGGCCTTGGTCCGCAGCAGCGATGCATAGAGCCCCGCGTCGAAATGATAGGCATGGACCAGCGGCGGGATCGTGCTCGTTGCCGCATCCGGATGATAGCGTCCGGCCCGCGCCGCGACCTCGTTGAAGCAGAATGCTCCGAACGGTGCCTCCATCCCCCTTGCCCGCGCCCACGCGAAGGCGTGGCGGAACGGCGCGATCCCGAAGCCGCGCCCGACCGTGCCGAACGCATGCATGTAGCTTGCGCCCGGCCGATGCCAGCCGTCGAATTCGATGCCGAGTTTCAGCGTGCCCTTCGTCGCGGCGAGAAACTCTCCTTCGCGAAGATCGAGCAGCCGATTGAAATGATGGATCTGCGGAATCGTCGCTTCGCCCACGCCGACGGTGCCGATGGCCTCCGATTCGACAAGGGTGAGGCGCACCGCCCGGCCCATCGTTCGCGCGATGGCCGCGGCCGCCATCCAACCGGCGCTGCCGCCGCCGGCGATCACTACCCGTTGGGGTTGAGGCTCCACGTACCGTCTCCTGCCCGTCGTGGCGGGCCCGGCGCAACAGCGCGCCGGGCCCTCACGATCCTAGCGGAAGCGGTAGGTGAACCCACCGAGGAATCGACGACCGTAGATCTGATAGTCCAGCACAGTGCGCGGATCGTCGGCGACGGCCTTCGACGCGAACCGTTCGTCGGTCAGGTTCTGACCCTGGAGGTAGATCGACAGACCATCGAGGCTCGAACCTTCGGGGAAGTCGTACCCGACCTGCGCGTCGATGATCGTCTCGGTGAAGGCAAGGCGCCGCGTCGGCGACCCGCCGAAGCCGGTGAAATCGCCGAGGAAGCTCGACCGGTGACGCGCGCTCGCACGAGCGTTAAAGCCGGAATTCTCGTAGAACACCGTGCCGTTGGCGACCCATTCCGAATAGCCCGGGATCGACCCGACATTGTCGCCGTCCTGGATCTTGGTCTCGGTATAGCCGACACCGCCCGTGATCCCGAAACCGGACAGCATTGGTGTCAGCACGTCGAACGGCAGGGTCGCCCCCACTTCGACGCCCTTGATCTCGCCGCCGTCGACGTTGGCATTGGTGTCGAGCGTGCCGATCAGGCTGGGCGGCGTCACGGCGTTGGCCGGCAGCGGGAAGCCCGTATAGTCGAAGTCGACGCGCGTGCCGGCGATATATTCGGTGATGTCCTTGTAGAACAGCTGGAGCGCGACATAGCCGTCGCCGCCGCCGAAATACTGCTCGACGTTGAAATCGACCGAGTTGGCCTCGAACGGCCGCAGACGCGGGTTGCCCCCGCCGCCGCGAATGATCGGGGTCGGAACGCTGACGTCGATGCCGTAGCCGATGGCCACCCGCATGTCGTCGAGACGCGGACGCTGCAGCTCGCGCCGCGCCGCGAAGCGCAGTACCGTGTCGCTCGGCATGCGCAGCGAAAGGTTGAGGCTGGGCAGATAGTCCCAGTAATTGTCGCCGGCCTCGACCGGCGTCGGAACGCCGTTAGGAAAGGCCAGCCCGCTCGATGACTGGTCGGCGTTGATCGCCTGGACGCCGATGTTGCCGGTCAGTTCGCCGAACCCGACGACCGCATCGATATCGGCCATGGCGTAGAGCGTAGAAACCGTCTCGCTGACCGAATAGGCCTTCTGCAGCACGTCCTGGACGATGTTCGGCTCCAGGATCAGGATATTGGCCTCGATCAGGTCGCGCGGATCGTAGGACAGGATCGGCCCCAGCCCCAGATAGGTGAGGTCGGTGGATCCGGTGATGAACTGCTGCGGAATGGCGAGCTCGGTCGCCCCGCCGCGCAGGCGCAGGATCGATTCGTCCGGAGTCAGCGACTTGTCGCGGTCGGTGATGTTGCCGCCCACGCGCACCGCGCTGATAAAGCCGCCGTTCAGCTCGCGCTCGATCTCGATCCGCGCCTGGCGCAGTTCGTCATCGAGGATACGGTTGTTGTAGTAGCCGGCCTGCGGAATGACGCCGCCGCCCCACCCTTGCGGGTCGGTCAGGCGGATGAGCGAGGGATCGGAATAGTCGAGCGTGGGCGTGAAGAAGGTGCCCGTCGGCCCGGACTGGAAGCCGATCGTGTCGGCCGCGCCGTTGCCGCTGCCGAAGCCCGTGCCCGAATAGCTTTCGATCGACAGTTCGTTACGGTCGGTCCGCGAGTAGGACAGGTCGACGAAGAGGTTCCAGCCATTGTCGGGGTCGTAGGCGAGGTTGCCGCCGAAGCTGTAGAGGTCGGCCTGCCGCGCGAAGATGTCGTTGCGGATGACGCCGCGCACGTTCGAGAAGGTACCGCTTTCCACGAACCCGCCCGATACCGTCCCGATCGAGGTCGGCGCTCCGCTGAAGCCCAGCGGCAATTCGATGCCGCGCTTCAGCTGGTCGTCGTCGAAGTTGGAATAGAAGCTGTCGAGCGTGAACATCCACTCGGGCGTCAGCTCCGCCTGGAACGTGCCCATGAGGCCGAGACGCTTAAGCTGCGTCGAGGTGACGAAGCTCTTCGAGCCGCCGATGACTCGCGGGCTCGCATCGCTGCCGTCGCCGGCATAGCCCCAGGCGTTGAATTCCTGGTTCTGATAGGGTTCGTCGACATAGGCCGCGGCGATCGCGATGCCCATCGTGTCGTCGGCGAACTGGTCAACGAAGGTCCCGTTGACGCGATAGCCCTTGTTGGTCGATCCGGCGTTCAGCGCGCCGAGATCGGTCAGCGACGCACGGCCGCCGATCGCCAGCACCTGTTCGCCATAATCGAGCGGACGGATGGTCCGGATGTCGATGGTGCCGATCAGGCCCTGGCCGATCAGGTTCGCGCTCGGCGACTTGTAGACGACGACCTGATTGACGATTTCGGACGGATACTGATCGAACTCGACCGCTCGCGTGTCGCCGGTGGACGTCTGTTCGCGCCCGTTCAGCGTGGTCTGCGAGAAATCGGGACCCACACCGCGGATCGAGATGACGTTCGAACGACCGTTCAGCCGCTGCGACGTAATACCCGGAAGACGCGCAATGCTTTCGCCGATCGATGCATCCGGCAGGCGGCCGATGTCTTCGGCGCTGACGCTTTCGACGATCAGTTCCTGGCGGCGCTTGGTCGCAACCGCGTTGGCCAGCGATTCGCGGAAGCCGGTAACGACGATCTCGGGATCGTCGACATCCTCTTCCTCGACGGTCGGATTGGGATTGGCTTCCTCGGTGATATTGTCTTCTGGCGGCGTCGTGTCCTGCGCCAGCGCCGGATTGGCCGCGATGGCCAGTGCGAACGCGCTGCTCGTCAGCGACAGACGCGCGAAAAAGTCCGATTTCCTCATGGAAGCTCCCCTAATATCCTCACCCGGCCGTCGCCGTGCGCGTGGGGCACGATGACGGAACGGTGACATTGGTGCGCCACCGTTCCCTCAATGTCGCTATACATACGTATGCAGCGCCGTTAACATTTCACCGAGGTCTCCGCTGTGACCTCGATGCAACGCCGCTCGGGGGCTGGAAGATCGGATGGCAAGCCGCAGACCGACCAGTTTCGATATCGCCGCCGCGGCGGGTGTCTCGCAGCCGACCGTGAGCCGCGCGCTGTCGGGCAACAAGGCGGTGTCGGAGGAAACCCGTCGGCGCGTCGTGGCCGCTGCCGAGAAGCTCAATTACAAGGTCGACCGCAACGCCTCCAACCTTCGCTCGGGCGCGTCGCGCACCATCGCGCTCCTCTTCTTCGAGGACCCCACCCGGGACGAGAGCGGCATCAACCCCTTCTATCTCTCGATGCTCGGCGCGCTGACCCGCGCCGCCGCCAGCGCCGACTACGACCTGCTCATCAGCTTCCAGCAGCTCTCCGCCGACTGGCACACCGACTATGAGGACAGCCGCAAGGCCGACGGCATCATCCTTCTGGGGTACGGCAACTATCTGCAGGCCCGCCCGCGGCTTGAACAATTGATCGAACAGGGCACGCATTTCGTTCGCTGGGGCGCGACCGTCGAGGGACAGGTCGGCACCACGGTCGGCTCGGACAATCGCGATGGCGGTCGACAGGCGGGCCGGCACCTCGTCAAACGGGGTTGCAGGCGCATCGCCTTCCTCGGCACCGCCGACGCGGGCGCGCCCGAATTTCTCGAACGCTACGAGGGGCTGAAGGACGCGCTCGGCGAAGCGGGGCTCGAACCCGTCGGTCACTACGACGCCATTCCGACCGAGGAATCGGGCCGCGCCGCTCTCGCCGCACTGATGCACGACGACCTCGACGTCGACGGCATCTTCGCCGCATCCGACCTGATCGCCATCGGCGCGCGCCAGGAACTGACCGACCGCGGCCGAGCGGTTCCTAACGATGTCGCGCTGATCGGTTTCGACGACAGCAACGCCGCGCATCATACCGGCCTGACGTCGGTCAACCAGGACACGCGCCGCGCCGCCGAAATGCTGATCGACACCCTGCTCACCAAGCTGGAAGATCGCGCCCCCGAAAGCGTCGTCCTGCCCGTCGAACTGGTTGTCCGCGACAGCGCCTGAGGAATCCATGCATTCGTATGCAGCGCGCATGCGATTGTCATGCGCCTTTCACGCTGCCAGTCTCCGCCCACGTCAGGGGAGAGACGCGTTATGAACGAGCATCAGGTCCTTGCCGAGAAACCCCGCCAGGACTGGCGCGGCCTCGTCAATATCAGCTTCGGCTTCTTCGGCATCCAGATCGGGTTCGCGCTCCAGAACGCGAACATGAGCCGTATCTTCCAGACATTGGGCTCCTCGCTCGACGATCTTCCGGCGCTATGGGTCGCCGCGCCGCTCACCGGCCTGCTGGTGCAGCCGATCATCGGCTACATGTCGGACCGGACCTGGCTCGGACGGCTCGGGCGGCGGCGTCCCTATTTCCTCGCCGGCGCGATCCTCGCGGGTCTCTCGCTGTTCCTGATGCCGCTGGCCCCCGTCCTGCTCGCGGCTGCCGTGTTGCTGTGGGTGCTGGACGCCAGCCTCAACATCTCGATGGAGCCGTTCCGCGCCTTCGTCGGGGACATGCTGAACCGCGACCAGCACACGGCAGGCTATGCCGTGCAGACCGCCTTCATCGGGGTCGGCGCCGTGGTCGGCTCGCTCTTCCCCACGCTGATGACCGAATTGGGGGTCAGCAACGTCGCGGCGGCGGGAAGCATTCCCGACACCGTCCGCTACAGCTTCTGGTTCGGGGGCGCGGCCCTGTTTCTCGCCGTTCTGTGGACCGTCCTTTCGACTAACGAATACGACCCCGAACAGATGGCTCGCTTCAATGGCGAAGCGCACGATGTCGCCACCGGCGGCTCGATCCGCGCGCTGGCTGCCAAGAACCGCGCGGGCGCGTTGGGGTGGATCGGCGCGGGCGCGCTGCTCGTCCTGATTGTCGCCGCCTTCGATCTGGAAAAGGAAGTCTACCTGCTCGCCGGGCTGCTGGTCGCCTACGGACTCGCGTCGCTCGCCGCCATCGCGCTCGCACGGCGCGGCGAGAAGGCCAACATGCTCAGCCAGATCGTCGGCGACTTTTCCGGCATGCCCAGCCTCATGAAGAAACTCGCGCTCGCGCAATTCTTCAGCTGGTCGGCGCTGTTCATCATGTGGATCTATACGACACCGGTCGTGGCGCAGAAATTCTACGGCACGTCCGACAGTGCGTCCGCAGCCTTCCAGGAAGCGGGCAATTTCGTCGGCAACCTGTTCGCGGTCTACAATGGCGTCGCCGCCATCGCTGCGCTCGCGCTGCTGCCCGCGCTCGCCAAGGCGATCGGCAAGGTGAAGACCCACATGGTCGGCCTGCTGTGCGGGGCGGCGGGCTACCTGAGCTTCCTGATCTTCGCCGACCGCAACATGCTCTATCTGTCGGAAATCCTGGTCGGCATCGCCTGGGCCTCGATCCTCGCCATGCCCTATGCGATCCTCGCGTCCAGCCTGCCGCAGCGAAAGCTCGGCATCTACATGGGCCTCTTCAACGTTTTCATCGTCGTGCCGCAGCTGATCGTCGCGACCCTGATGGGAAGCGTCCTCAAGGCCTTCTTCCCGACCGAGCCGATCTGGACGATGCTGTTCGCCGCGGGCGTGATGGCGCTGGCGGCGCTGTCGATGCTGCGGATCGACGAGGCGGAAACGCAGGGCGTCGCAGCGGCCTGACGAGGAACTAGCGCCCGACCCAGCGCTGCATGTAGCCGTACCAGTCGACATAAGGCCGGCCCTGCGCATCGCGCGCCGGCTCGAACCGCACCCTTTGTTCGACCAGGCGACAGGTCGCGGCATCGATCTCGGGATCTCCGAACCCGCGATTGACCTTGCAGTCCGTTGCCCGGCCATCGACCTGGACGCGCACCGCGACCAGGACCGAACCACCGCGCGGCCAGCGATCCCGCATCGAGCGCGGATAGTCGCCCTGCGTCAGCGTGGTGCCCGGAATGACGCTGGGCCGCGACCCAGTGCCGGTCCCTCCCCCGCCGGTGCCGTCGCCCGATCCGCCCGCGCCGGTGCCGCTGCCCTGCCCGCCCGCGCCGGTGCCGCCCTCGTCGACCTCGCCCGCGCCCTGCGTCGCGTCGCTGCCGGTGCCCGCCTCGGTCGCACTGGTGATCGACGGGGGGACGGGAATGGGCGGGGTGATATCGGGACGCACCACCGGCGTCGCCTGGCTCTCGACCTGTTCGGGGGCCGCCTCGCCCTCTTCCTCGGGCAGCGCCTCTTCGGGATCGACGACCTCCTCGACCACCGGCGGCTCGGGGGGGTCGGGCTCCGGCTCCTCGAGCGGGGGCGGCAAGGTCACGTCGAACGTCTCGAGCGGCTCCTCCTCGCCCGTCACCACCGCGACGCCGCCGTTTGCCAGGATGAACGCCGCCAGCCCCGCATGAAGCGCGACGACGAGAGCGACGGTCCCATAGCGTTCGGTCGGACTTTGTTGCGGGCGATACATGGCCTCATCAACACCACAGGGGCGCTGACGGGTTCCTTAATGTTCGCTCTTTGCGCGAAAAACGGGCGCGCTTCCGGTGGGGAAGCGCGCCCGTCCGTTTCTAGCCGCGTTCGGGTTCCGGTGCCGGCGGCGGCGGCGGCGGAGGCGGCGGCGGCGGCGGACAGGTGTCGCACGCATTGATGATCGTGCCGTCGGGGCAGGTCACCACGTCGGGGCACGGCGGCGGAGGCGGCGGTGCCGGCGGCGGCGGCGGAGGCGGCGGCGGGGTCAGCCCCAGCGGCAGCTTCAGCGTCAGCCGGGCGGCATGATGATCGCGTCCGTCGCCGAACTCGCCTTCGTAGCTCGCCATCGCGGCCAGCCGTCCGATCTGCGCGCCGAGGCCCGCACCCGCTACCACGGCGTCACCGCCATAATCGACCGAGAACAGGTTGGTGGGGCAGACGTCGAAGCTGCAATTGCGGCCGTCGAGAACGACGAAATCGTCGCCCGACTGCCAGCGATAGCCGGCCTTCAGCTCGGCCGCGAACGCGCCCAGATCGAAGTTCAGCTTGCCCCCGCCCGTCGCGTGGAACCGGTCCTCGCTGACTTCGGGAAGCAGGAAGTCGGTGTCGTCCACCTCGTCCTGGTCGACGTTGCTGTATCCGCCCGCCAGATAGGGCGTCAGCAGCAAGGCGTCGCTGAGCGGCAGGCGATAGCCGACTTCGGCGCCGAGCAGATAATGTTCGAGATCGTAATTCGCGTTGAACCCACCGGCGACCGGGGCCACGCGGGAACCGAACCCGTCGAGGAACGCGATCGCGCCCATCGCGCGACCATACAGGCCGACCGGGGCCTGCGTATCGATGAAGGCACCGACCTGCCAGCCGTCCATCCGCTGGATCGCGAAGTCGGTGAAGTTCAATTCGTTCTCGATGTACCCGCCGAGAAGTCCGATCTGCACGCTCGAGCCCGCGTCGATCGCCAGGCCGCCCATGACGTTGAGAGTCTCGCCGTCATAGCCCGCGGCCAGCGGATCGCCGTCGACGTCGCTCCAGCGGTAGTCGCCGCCTGCCAGGATCCGCACGTTTCCGGTGCATCCGGCCGGATCCTCGTTCAGTCCCAGATTGTCGCAATCGGCCAGGTCCGAGATCAGGCTCTGCCAATGCGGCGCGTAGGTGTTGAGCGACTGGACGGCGCTCGGATAGTTGGTGCCGTCGATCGTTCCGACCTGCTGGGCGGCCGCCGGGGTCGCCAAGGCGCCGATGGCACAGGCCGTCGCCGCGCCGGCAAGAAGTCGTGATGTGGATGTACGCATGAAGAAACCCCCTTCGCATGGATCCGGCCGCGCGTGCGCACGGCGGAAGAATTTCGTAACCATAACGGATAAAGCGTGGATTTCCCAAGCGTTTCCGCCAATCCTCCGATTTGGCAACGGCTGATGCCTTTGGGCCACAGCCCCCAAATGCAAAAGGGCCGCCCAATGCGGACAGCCTTTTGCAATGGCGGCGCTGTCAGATGAAGTCGCACTTGCTTCAGTTTGCGCCGGTGCGATGGGCAAGAAATGGGGTGACACTGAGATCAACCATTACCCGATGTAGACGGTGGGCAAAGATCGGTCGTTTGCGGACGGTCCGGTTCGAACATCTTGCAGACTCGACAGGTGTGGAAGCGGCCACTCGGCGCGCTTTGAACTGGGCACCCACTTTCGACCTCAATGGAAATCCGTCGTTCAGCGACGGCTTTGGCGGATCGTGGATGGCCGGGTGATCGGTGAAACGAGCAGAGCTAGAAGCGTGAACTGGACCACAAAGGCTCCGGCGAAGGTCCAAAGGGGGTCGAGCGAGCCAACCATGTCGGTTGCGAGAGAGTCCAGGCGCAAGCCGCTCAGAGCGCCATTGATCGCGACGTTGAAAAGGAAAAACCCGGCAGCCAGGAGATAGGGCCAGCGGGTCTTGGGAGCCGAGACGAACAGCGACAACGAGACTGCGACGCAGATGACGAGGCCCGTGATTGCCGCAGTTCCAAACCGGTAAAAGGTTTCCGGCCCGTCGATCCTGAACATCGGAACGAAGCTCAAAAGAGCAAAAAAGACGGCGATGCCGCCAAACAGAATGAGCGTGCTGAACAGCAGGGAACCGTGAACTGCCCTCCGTTTCTTGAACAAGAAGGCAAGAACGACGAGCAAGCCAAGTTGAAGCGATACCATGACATTTTGGACGAGCAGGGGATCCGCCGTGCCCGAAGCAGCCGCACGCCGCGCGGAGAGGACCGAAAGCGATGCAACGGTCGCGATCAGAAAGGGGGCCATGAACAGGACAAACAGTCCGTTCCTGCGGTGCTTCGCGATCCCTCCGTTCGAGATGGAATTGAGTTGAACCAGAAGCAGCAGCAGCCACAGAAACACGGTGATCACATGCAAGTGATGGTAGGGCTGCGGATTCGCTTCTCTCCCGAAATAGAAATCCCAGAAACCAAGAACGCTGACGATCGACACGCCAGCAAGGAGTGAATACTCAACAAGGTACCTTTTCGCGATCCTCATCTCGCAGCCTCCCGAACGGTAGCGTGATCCTTAGCATAGATCAACAAACGCCCGGAATAGGATAGCAGCACGGCTGGCAATGCTATGCCGAAATTTGCTTCTCACCCTGTTCGGCTGGGCCCGCCGTGCGTGTTTCCTTTTGTCCGCCCGATCGATTTTGGCTGAAAGCAAGCTCTGTATAGGTCGAGTACCCGAAGATAATTTTTATTCTGCCAGGACCATGACAAAGCGCGGTCGATCTGGCGGCGACGCAAGGGTTCGAAACGACTCAACTAGATGAGCCAGCCGCTGTCGGGATAAATCATCAGGTCGACCACTGCGTCGTGAACGAACGGAGCCTCACCCGCGTCGAGCGGGCCTATAGCCTGACCCGCACCACTGTCGGACGAAATCGCGACCGATACGCCCTGCGCCACGAGCAAGGTAGCGCCGCCCATTTCATAGACATCGTAGGTGATGCCATCGACCGTCTGCGTACCGTTCGCAGTGAAGCCCAGCGCGGTCACGTTATCCCCGGCGTCTCCGTCGACGATCAATATCGCCTCGCCGGAGGCACGCTCCTCCGTAAGATCGAACAGAGCCTGCGCGTCGATGATGAGGCCGTTGGGCCCGGTGCCGGAAAGGTCGATCCGCTCGATCGACTGAATTGCGGCGGGCGGGATCGAGGTGAGGTCGAGTACCATGCCCGCACCGTCGAACCGCAGCGTGTCATCGCCGGTGCCACCGTCGATGGCCGCGAACATCAGATCGGAAATGGCGATCAGGTCGTCGCCCGCGCCGCCGCGGATGACGTCCGCACCACCATTGCCGATCAGCACGTCATCGCCTGCTCTACCGCGCGTTCGCAGGGGCCGGCGGGCTCGCGTCCTTCGTCCGCCGCCGCCGACTGGAAGAGGCGCATCGACTTCTCATGTCGCACCCGGCGAGACGAATTTCTGACATCGCGCTTGAAGTCGGCTTCTGGAATTTCAGCCATTTCTCGAGCGCATTCAAAGCCGCCTACGGCCTGAAACCGAGTGAGGTGGAGCGTGGCCGCATCCAGGCGCTCGATGCGGCTGTCCGGATGAGACGCTGGGCCGCAAGGGTCGCCGGAACGGGCGAATAACCTGCCGCCGATCCCTCTTTGCGATCGGCCTTTGTGGAAGAAGTCACCTGCTAGAGCCTATCGCTCAAAGCAAATGGCGGAGAGGGTGGGATTCGAACCCACGGTACGGTTGCCCGCACAACGGTTTTCGAGACCGCCCCGTTCGACCACTCCGGCACCTCTCCGCAGGTCTCGGCGCACGGGGCGCCGCGGGATGAAGCGCGCCCCTAGCAACGGGTCGGCCGCTTTGCAAAGCCTTTATGGCCGCGGGTCCGCGTGGACCTGCGGGCTCGCTCATCCATTGCTTCCGGCATGAGCGACTTTTCCCAAGCGATCGTCATCGGGGCGGGCGGCGGCATCGGCGGCGCCCTGGCCGACGCCATCGAGGCGCGGGGCGGGACCGCCCGCCGCCTCGGCCGCGACAGCGATCCTTCGATCGATTTCCTTCGCCCCTCCACGATCGCCGCCGCCGCCGAGGCGCTCGCCGGAGACGCGCCCTACGACGCCGTCATCGTCGCCAGCGGGATCCTTCACGCCGACGACTTCGGACCGGAAAAGAGCTACCGGATGCTCGATGCCGACGTCATGGCCCGCGTCATGGCGATCAACGCCATCGGCCCTGCGCTCGTCGCGCGCCACTTCGTGCCACTCCTGCCGCGGAGCGAACGTTTCCATTTCGCGGCCCTGTCCGCGCGCGTCGGGTCGATCTCGGACAACCGGCTCGGCGGCTGGTACAGCTACCGGATGAGCAAGGCGGCGCTCAACCAGTGCATCCGCACGCTCTCCATCGAACTCGCCCGCACCCACGAAAAGGGCATCGTCGCCGCGCTCCATCCCGGAACCGTCGACACGTCCCTGTCGCAGCCGTTCCAAGGCAATGTCGCCGACGACAAGCTCTTCACGCCCGAACATAGCGCCAACGCCCTTCTCGACGTGCTGGCGAACCTCGCCCCCGCCGACAGCGGCGGCCATTTCGACTATGCTGGCGAGCCCGTTCCCGCCTGAGGGTGTCGCTGCTCGGTGCGACATTTTGCGACAAACGCGCCGCGCGCTAGGATATGGCTGCGACACAGGGACCGTAGAACCGCATCATCGACAGACACCAACAAGGACGATGTTCGCATGAAGAAGATGACGTTGATGCTCGCCGCCACGGCGCTCGCCATTCCCGCCGCCGCCGCGGCCCAGCCCAACAACCGCGCTCCGCAGGGCGACGTGACGCTCGAACAGATGCAGCAACGCAGCGCCGAACGCTTCCAGAGGCTGGATCGCAATGGCGACGGCCAAGTGTCGAAGGCCGAGATGGAGGCCCAGCGCGAAGCGCGTCGCGATGCCCGCTTCGCCCGGATGGACACCAATAACGACGGCGCGCTGACACAAGCCGAACTGGAAGCCGCCCGCGACCAGCGACAGCAGATGCGCGGCGAACGTCGCGGCGACCGGGCCGAACGGCGCGGTCAGCGCGGAATGCGCGGCATGCGCATGGGCCGCGGCGGCGGTTTCGACCGGCTCGACGCGAACGGCAACGGCTCCATCACGCTGGCCGAATTCCAGGCGCCCCAAGTCGAACGCTTCCAGCGCATCGACACCGATAACGACGGCACGCTGACGCAGGCCGAACGGCAGGCGGCACGCGAACAGATGCGCGCCAATCGCCAGAACCGCCGCGCCAACCGCTAGAGAACCCGCCACAGGCAACGCGCGCGGGGGCTGGTCACACCGGCCCCCGCTTGCCATTCCCGACCCACCGATGGCGAACCGCCCCCACCTTCTGCTCGTCGAGGACGAGCCCGCGATCCGCACGCCACTGGCGCGCTATCTCGAGCGCGAGGGGTTCCGGGTCACCCCCTGCGCCGATGCCGCCGCCGCCCGAACGGCGCTCGACGCCTACGCCTTCCACGCCGCGGTGCTCGACATCATGCTGCCAGGCGAAGACGGGCTGAGCCTCGCCCGCTCGATCCGCGAAGGCGGCGATCTGCCCATCCTCTTCCTCTCCGCGCGCGCGGAGGACGTCGACCGGATCGTGGGGCTCGAAATGGGCGCCGACGACTATCTCACCAAACCCTTCAATCCGCGCGAGCTGACCGCACGGCTGAGAGCCATCCTGCGGCGAAGCGAAGCGAAGGAAGTCGCACCCGAAGCCGGCACTCTCTACCGCTTCGAGGATTTCACGCTCGACACCGCCCGCCAGCAGCTCTTCCGCAAGGACGAGCCGGTCGACCTCACCAGCGGCGACTATCGCTTGCTCCTCACGCTCATCGAGCGGGCCGGGCGCCCGCTGTCGCGCGACCAGCTGCTCGACCTCACCAGGGGTCGCGAAGCCGACCCCTTCGACCGCGCGATCGACAATGCCGTCCTGCGGCTCCGCAAGAAACTGGGCGAACGCGGCAGCGAGATCGTGCGCACCGTCCACGGCGTCGGCTACAGTCTCGCGGTCCCGGTGGAGGGCGCGTGAAACGGCTGTCGCTCGCTACGCAAGTCACCCTGATCGTAGTGATCGCCCTTCTGGTCGCGCAAGGGGTCAGCGTCGCCATCGCGCTCGACAATCGCCGCGACCAGATGACCGAGCGCGCCGTGCGTCCCGCCGCCGAACGGATCGCACTGCTAATCGCCGATCCGGAGCGGCTGGAGCGGCGCTCGCGGATGGCCGAACGCTTTACCGATGGCGACCGCCCGCGCTTCGAACGTCGCCGGTTCCGGCGCGGCGGCGGGCCCGACGGGCGACGCGGCCAGCGCCGCTTCCTCGACGTCTCCGAAACCAGTCCCATCGCCCCCGACGCAATCAGGCTGGACGATGCCCAGCGGGCGTTTCGGACCGCGCTTTCCGACGCGGGTGTGGATGGCAGCGGTGCGCGGGTCGTACGCCTTCCGCCCCGCCCCTCGCGCCTGCGCACCGATCCGGGTCCGCCGCGGATGCTGCTGGCAGTCCCGCTCGACGATGGCCGCTGGATCAGCCTCGCCGCCCCCGGCCCCGACGCCATCGCCCCGGTGCTCGGGCGGCTGATCGTTCTGCATCTGCTGATCGGGCTGTTGATTCTCGTGCCCACCCTCTTCCTGCTGCGGCGGGTCGGATTGGCGATGGGTCGGCTGACCGCCAGTGCGGAAAGCTTCGACGGTCAGCGCGGCAGCGCATTCGTCCCCGTCGAACCCGACGGGCCGCGCGATGTCGCGGCGCTGATCCGGTCGGTCAACGACATGCAGGCGCGCATCCTCGCCATGCTCGATGAGAAGGACGTCATGCTCGGCGCGATTGGTCACGACCTGCGCACCCCGCTCACTGCGCTCCGCCTCGAGGCCGAGGGGGTCGAGGACGCCGAGCGCCGGACCGCCCTCGTCGACCAGGTCGAGCGGCTCCACGGCCAGCTCGAATCGATTCTCGAACTCGCCCGCTCCGACCGTGCGATCGCGCCGGGCAGCACGGTCGCCCCACTTTCCCTGCTGCGCAGCGTGACGAGCCGCTATCGCGAGGCAGGCCGTTCGGTCGCGCTCCACGCGGATCGCGATCATCCCTTCCCCGGCGACGAGGCCGCGGTCCGCCGCGCGGTGCGCAACCTCATCGACAATGCGCTTCGCCACGCCAATCATGTCGACCTCGTCCTCGAACGGGATCCGCAGGACCGGGTCGCGCTTCTCGTCCGCGACGACGGCCCCGGTATCCCGGCTGCCGAGCGCGCGCGGCTCAAGCGACCGTTCGAACGGGCGGAAAGCTCGCGCAATCGCGAAACCGGCGGCCACGGGCTGGGGCTGGCCATCGTCGAGGCCATCGTGCGCCGTCACGGCGGCACGCTCGTCCTCGCCGACCGCGGCGACGGCCTTCCGGGGCTCGAGGCGCGGCTCCTGTTCCCCGCCTGAACCCTTGCCGCCCCGTCCCGACCCCTTACATTGAGGGCATGACCAGTATGATTCCCGTCGCCGCCTTCGGCATCGGCGATGTCGTTCGCCACCGCCTGCTCGATTTTCGAGGGGTGATCTTCGACGTCGACCCCGAATTCGACAATACCGACGAATGGTACGATGCCATTCCCGAGGGCCTGCGTCCGCACAAGAACCAGCCCTTCTACCATCTGCTCGCCGAGAATGACGAGACGAGCTACATCGCCTACGTCAGCCAGCAGAACCTCGTCGCCGACGGTGCGGACGAGCCGGTCGAGCATCCGGCGATCCCCGCAATCTTTTCCGGCTTCGAACCCGGCCATTACCACCTGCGCCCCGAACGGCGGCACTAGAGGCGCTTTGCGCCGCTTTTTCGGTGACAATCGGTTGACTTCGCGCCGCCCATTCCATAGGTGGCCCCATCCCCTCGCGCCGGATGTTTCAGACCGAACGCGTCACGGCGCGGGAAAACGCTAATTATTGAAGAGAAAAGCCAATGTTCGCAGTCGTGCGCACGGGCGGCAAACAATATCGGGTTGCCGCCGGAGACAAGATCGTGGTCGAGAAGATCGACGGCGAAGCCGGTGACGAGATTACCCTCGACGATGTCCTGCTCGCGGGCGAAGGCTCGGACCTCAAGTCGACCGACGGCCTGACCGTCGGCGCCAAGGTCATCGCGCAGGCCAAGGGCGAGAAGGTGACCGTCTTCAAGAAGCGTCGCCGCCACAACTATCGCCGCAAGCGCGGCCATCGCCAGCAGCACACGATCCTCGAGATCGTGTCGATCGGCGGCGAGAAGAAGAAGGCCGCGCCCAAGAAGGCGGCCGACGCGAAGACCGACGACAAGCCGGCCGCGAAGAAGGCGCCCGCCAAGAAGGCGGCGAAGGCCGACGACCCGAAGAAATCGACAAAGGATGCTGCACCTGCTAAGAAGGCGGCAGAATCGAAGAAACCCGCCGCGAAGAAGGCTCCTGCGAAGAAGCCCGCGGCCAAGAAGACCGAGAAGAAGTAATGGCACATAAGAAGGCAGGCGGCTCGTCGCGTAACGGCCGCGATTCCAATCCGAAGTATCTCGGCGTCAAGAAGTTTGGCGGCGAACGCGTCGTCGCGGGCAACATCATCGTGCGCCAGCGCGGCACCAAATGGTACCCGGGCACGAACGTCGGCCTCGGCCGCGACCACACGATTTTTGCGCTTATTGACGGCCAAGTCACGTTTCGTGACGGGAAACTTGGCCGCAAATACGTCCACGTCGAAGCGATGGGCGAAGCAGCCGAATAACAGGACCTCGTCGATAAAGGACCGGTCCAAACAAGGACGGTCCGGACAACAAGACAAAAGGGAGAAGGGACCGTCCGCGGTCCCTTTTCTTTTTGGGATCGTCACGAAAGCGTCCTCGCCTTCTCCCGGACGTGTCACGAGCCCCCGATAGGGGCCCGCGCGAGGGAGACGAGACGATGTTCGCGGTGACGGAGAATTTGCTGTTGCGCCCCGGCTGGGCCGAAGATGCCGAAGCGGTTGCCGCCGCGATCGCCGACAAGGGGATCGTCCGCAATCTCGCCAGCGCACCCTGGCCCTACGGCATCGACGACGCCCGCGAGCATCTCGCCCGCATGGCCGCGGCTTCGCTTCCCGTGATGCTCGTCACCACCCGCGCCGATGCGCGGATCGTCGGCATCCTCGGGTTCGACCGGATGGCCGACGGCTCGATCGACATGGGCTATTGGATCGCCCGCTCGCACTGGGGCAAGGGCTACGCCACCGAAGCGGGCCGCGCGGGGCTGGAGATCATGCGCACGCTCGGCCACCGCCGCATCGAAGCCGGCCACTTCATCGACAATCCGGCCAGCGGCCGGGTGCTGCGGAAGCTCGGCTTCGTGCCCACCGGCGACACCGTCATGCGCACGAGTTGCGGCCGTGACGAGGAAGTCGAAGTGGTGATGTACGCGCTCGACCTGACGGCCCAGGATCGGGACCAGGTCGCGGCGGCGTAGCGATCGCCGCCGCGAAAAAGGGTTCTCAGGCCGCGACCGCGCGCCGCACCTTGCGTCCGTTGCGCTCGAATTTGTGCGCGCCGCTTTCCTCGTAGGCGGCGATCAGTTCGCGATCGTCGTCGTTCCACGGGTGAAAGCGCGGCAGGAAGAAGGCCGCCCACGCGCCCAGGATCTTGCGGAACATGCCCGGCGCGACGAACCCGTAGCGGAACAGGCCCCATTTGGCCTTCCAGCCGGTAATTCCGTCCTGCTCGAGCAGGTAGAGCGCCCCGCGGAACCGGTCGGGGAAGAAATGGCTGGTCACGAACAGCATGACCTTGGCCTTCACGCTCCACCGCTTCCACCGGCTCCAGCCACGCGTCGCGTGCAGCCACGTGTCGTAGGCCACGCCCTTATGCTCGATCTCCTCGGCGGCATGCCATTTCCACAATTCGCGCGTCGCCTCGTCCGCCCCCTCGAGGTGGCGGGGATCGGCAAGCAGTTCGTGCGCGAGGATCGCGGTATAATGTTCCAGCACCATCGTCGCCGCGAGGCTGGCGATCTCGGGCTTGTCGTTCAGGATCTCGATCCGCTCGTGTACCCGCGCGTACAGCGGCTCCATGTCGTAGCCCGCCTCGTGAGCGCGCTTGTTGAACGCGTCATGTTCGCGGCTGTGAATCGCCTCCTGCGTCGTGAACGCCTTGATGTCGGCCGCCAGCCGGTCGGGCGTACCCTCGGCGAACTTGCGGACCGAGCGCACGAAAAAGGCCTCGCCTTCGGGAAAGGTCGCGGACAGCGCATTGTACATCGCGGTCGCGAACGGGTCGCCGGAATGCCACCAGCGGGCCGTCGCCTCGTCCTTGCCGAACTGGCGGTCGCGCGGCGTGATGGTCAGGTCGGCGGGGGTAACGGTTGCGGTCGTCACGAAAATGCTCCTAGGGACTGTCTTCAACCATAAGATGGACATTACTGACATTTATGTCAACAACCTTACCCATCCGTAAACGCATGACGCCCGAGGAAAGCCGGGTCGTCGCGGTCGACGCGGCGCGCGAACTGCTGCGCTCCGAAGGCGCGGCGGCGGTGACCCTGAAGGCGGTGGCGGGCCGGATGGGCCGTACCCACGCCGCCTTGCTCCACCATTTCGGATCGGTCGATGAACTCCACGCCGCCCTGGCCGACGAGATCGCGCGCGAAGTCGCGACCAGCATCGCCGGCTCGATCGGCCGCTACCAGGCGGGGCAGGTCAAGCTGCGTTCGGTCGTCGAGAATATGTTCGCCGAATTCCGCGAACAGAAATTCGGCGAACTCATCGCCTGGGTCGTCCTGTCGCGCCGCCGCGAGGCGCTCGAACCCGTCGAACGCGCCATCGCCAGCGTGATCGACCAGATCAGCCGGCCGGGCGAAAAACGCCCGCTCGACCGCGCCACCCTCGGCCTCGTCCTGTTCGCGATCGGCGACGCGCTCGTCGGCGACGAGGTCGCGCGCGCCTGCGACCTGCCCCCCAGTGCCGCACACGAGATTGCCGTCCGGCAGATCCTCGCCGTCCTCCGCGAAAGGCTCTAGACCGATGGCCCATTTTCTCGACCAGGCGAAAATCTTCATCGCGAGCGGCGCCGGCGGACCCGGTGCCGTCAGCTTCCGCCGCGAGGCGCATATCGAATTCGGCGGCCCCGACGGCGGCAACGGCGGCAAGGGCGGCGACATCGTCTTCCGCGCCGTTCCCGCGCTGAACACGCTGATCGACTTTCGCTACACGCAGCATTTCAAGGCCCCGCGCGGCAAAGGCGGCGCGGGCCGCAACCAGACCGGTGCTGGCGGCAAGAATCTGATCATCGACGTCCCCGTCGGGACCCAGATCCTCGCGGACGACGAGGAGCGCAGCCTGATCGCCGACCTCGAGAAGGAAGGGCAGGAAGTGCGCCTGCTGCACGGCGGCATCGGTGGCCGCGGCAACCTGTCCTACAAGACCTCGACCAATCGTGCCCCGCGCCAGCACCAGCCGGGGATGCCGGGCGAGGAAGCATGGGTCTGGCTGCGCCTGAAACTGCTGGCCGACGTCGGCCTCGTCGGCCTTCCCAATGCGGGCAAGTCCACGCTGGTCAACGCCGTGTCCAACGCCAAGGCCAAGACCGGCGCCTATCCCTTCACGACCATCCATCCGAAGCTCGGCATGGTTCATCACAAGGGCCGGGATTTCGTGATGGCCGACATCCCCGGACTGATCGAAGGCGCAGCGGAAGGAGCGGGGATCGGCGACCGGTTCCTCGGCCATGTCGAACGCACCAAGCTGCTCGTCCACCTCGTCGATGCCGATGGCGGCGATCCGGCGAAGGCCTATCGCACCGTCCGCGACGAGCTCGAGGCCTATGGCGAGGAGCTGGAGGACAAAGCCGAGATCGTCTGCCTCAGCCGCGTCGATACGGTCGACGAGGACGTGCTCGCCATCGCGCGCGATGAATTGGCCGGCGTCGGCGTCACCGATGTGCTCGAGGTCAGCGCCATGACCGGCACCGGCATGGGCACGCTGCTCGACTGCATCGCCGAACTGCTTCCGGAAAAGAAAGCGGCCGGAACCAGCGACGACAGCGGCTACGGCGACGAGCCGGAGGAGCCGGACTGGTCTCCGCTGTGAGGATGGCGGAGTGACCCTCGCCGTCACCGGTGCGACCGGCTTCGTGGGCGGTCGCCTGCTCGCGCTCGCGGCCAAGAAACACCGCCCCCTCGCCTGCCTGACCCGCCGTCCGCAGGAACCGCGGGACGGCGTGACCTGGGTCGAAGGCGACCTTCACGATCCCGCCGCGCTGGCCCACCTCTGCGACGGTGCCGATGCCGTCATCCACATTGCGGGCGTCATCAACGCCCCCGATGCCGAGGGCTTCGAGCGCGGCAATGTCGAGGGCACGAAGAACGTGCTTGCCGCCGCGAAGGACGCCGGCGTCTCCCGCTTCGTCCATGTCTCCAGCCTCGCCGCCCGCGAACCCTCGCTCTCGCTCTACGGAGCGTCGAAGGCGCGTAGCGAAACCGCCGTGAAGACCGCCGGGCTCGACCATGTCATCGTCCGCCCGCCCGCCGTCTACGGCCCCGGCGACCGCGAAACGCTGGAGCTGTTCAAGATGGCGCGGCGCGGAATCGTCATGCTGCCGCCGCGGGGCAAGCTGTCGCTGATCCACGCCGACGATCTGGCGCGGCTCCTGATCGCCCTCGCCGACGGTGCGGGGCGCAGCGGCCTCGTCCTCGAACCCGACGACGGCACCGCCGATGCGTGGACCCATGTCGCGTTCGCCAAGGTCCTCGGCCGCGCCGTGGGGCGCGGCAACGTCACCCTCTCGATGCCCAAGCCGATCGTCGAGGCGGGCGCCCGGATCGACCGGATGCTGCGCGGAGACAAGGCCAAGCTCACCCCCGACCGCGCCGCCTATTTCTGTCATCCCGACTGGGCCGTGAACCCATTGAAACGGCCCGAACCCGACCTGTGGCAGCCGCAGGTCGCGACCGAGAAGGGGCTCGCCGACACCGCTGCCTGGTACCGCGAGGCGGGCTGGCTGTAGCGCCTTTCCGGCCCTCTTTCCGCCCCATTCCATTGCCATTGGCCGCGCCGAACCTTAGGAAAAACCGCCATGACCGACCGTAACGACGTGAAGACCCGCGTCTTCAAGCTCATCGACGACTTCAACAAGAAGGGCGTCGAGGTGACCGAGGAAACCCGCTTCGCGCAGGACCTCGAATGGGACAGCCTCACCGTTCTCGACTTCGTCGCCGAGGTGGAGGACGAATTCGACATCCTCATCACCATGAACCAGCAGGCCGAGATCGAGAAGGTCGGCCAGCTCGTCGACGCCGTCACGAAGATGGTCTCCGAATGAGCGGCACGGGCAGCGATCTCCCGGTCTCCGCAGCGCCGACCCCCGACGATCATCGCGGCGACCTGTTCGACAAGTTCCAGCCGCTGATCGACCAGCGCGAGGCACTTCTTTCGACCGGGGTCACCGATCCCTTCAGCCTGGTAATGGAGGAGGTCGTCTCCCCCACCGTCGCCATGTGCAACGGGCGCGAGACGATCCTGCTCGGCACCTACAATTACATGGGCATGACCTTCGATACCGACGTGATCGCGGCGGGCAAGAAGGCACTGGACGACTTCGGCTCCGGCACGACCGGCAGCCGCGTCCTCAACGGCACCTACGCCCCCCACAAGGACTGCGAAGCCGCGCTGATGGAGTTCTTCGGAACCGATCATGCGATGGTCTTCTCGACCGGTTATCTCGCCAATACCGGGATTATCAGCACGATCGCGGGGAAGGAGGATTACATCATCCTCGACATGGACAGCCATGCGTCCATCTTCGATGGCTGCGCGATGGGCGACGCGCAGATCGTCCCCTTCCGCCACAACAGCGTCGAGGCGCTCGAGAAGCGCCTCAAGCGGCTCCCGCCCGAAGCGGGCAAGCTGGTCATTCTCGAAGGCGTCTATTCAATGCTCGGCGACGCCGCGCCGCTCGCCGAGATGGTGCCCCTATGCAAGGAACATGGCGCGATGGTGCTCGTCGACGAAGCGCATTCGATGGGCTTCATCGGCGAAAATGGCCGCGGCGTCGCCGAGGAACAGGGCGTGTTCGACGACGTCGACTTCATCATCGGCACCTTTTCCAAATCGGTCGGCACGGTGGGGGGCTATTGTGTCTCCAACCATCCCAAGTTCGAAATCATGCGACTGGTCAGCCGGGGCTACGTGTTCACCGCCTCGCTGCCGCCCAGTGTCATGGCCACCGCCGCCACCTCGATCCGCAAGATCATGTCCGCATCGGACAAGCGCGCGCATCTGTGGAAGAATTCGCGCCGCCTTCATCGCGGCCTCAAGGACCTCGGCTTCCAGCTCGGCACCGACGAACCCCAATCGGCGATCATCAGCGTCATCATGCCCGACCTCGAACGCGGCGCGAAGATGTGGGAGGCGCTCCTTCACGAGGGTCTCTATGTCAATCTTGCCCGCCCGCCCGCCACGCCTGCGGGCATGACGCTGCTGCGCTGTTCGCTCTGCGCGCTCCATACCGACGAGCAGGTTGGAGAGATTCTCGGGATGTTCGAACGCGCCGGCAAGGCAGTCGGAGCGATCTAGACTTGGCCAATTCACCCGTTCGGCCTATGAATCAATCGTCTATGTCTGACGGGGAACATAAGGGCGCGGCCGATTGGCGTCGCGTAGGGGTGGCCGCCATCGCCGCGGTCGCCATGATTGCGCTGGTCGTCACCATCTGGCTGGTCGCGACCTCGTCCGAAATGCGCGACGAGGCGATGCAGCGCGAGCGCAGCGCCTACGACGTCACGCTGCTGACCCGCACCATCGACGCCAGCATCTCGCGCTCCGAGGCCGCGCTCGGCCGCTTCGTCCTCGACGAGGAGAATGAAAGCGGCAATCTCTACCAGGACAATTGGCGACTTGCCCGCCAGCAACTCAATCAGCTCTATCGGCTAACCCTCGACAATCCCGAACAGGCGCAGCGCGTCGCCGTCCTCATCGACCTGTTCCGTGCTCGCGACGCGGAATTGAGCGCCGCCGCCCGCGCCGCCGCCGCGCAGGAACGCGAAGGGGGCATCAACCTTTTCTACGCCGCCGGACGGTCCGACACCGGCCCGCTGCTTCGCCGCCAGATGCAGGACATCGCGGCCGCCGAACGCGACACGCTCGTCAATTCGATCGACCAAACGCGGACGTTCTCGGCGCGCGCCAATTCGCTCAACAACTATCTCATCGTTCTCGGCATTCTCGCGGGATCGATGGCGGTCATCCTCGGTGGCTTCGCGTTCGAGGTGTTCCGCCAATATGCCCTCACGCGCAAACAGGCGGAGAGCGAGACCGAACGCGCCAGCGTGCTGGAAGAGGCGGTCGCCGAACGCACCGCCGAACTGCGCTCCGCCAACGAGGCGCTGCGCGCCGAAGCCGAAGAACGCGCCACCGCCGAAGCGCAGCTACGCCAGGTGCAGAAGATGGAGGCCGTGGGCCAGCTGACCGGCGGCATCGCGCACGATTTCAACAACATGCTCGCGGTGGTCGTCGGCGGGCTCGATCTCGCCCGTCGCCGCATCGACGGGCCACGCTCGGAAGTCCTCAACCATTTGTCGAACGCCATGGACGGCGCCAATCGCGCCGCCGCGCTCACCCGCCGACTCCTCTCCTTCGCCCGTTCCGAGCCGCTACTTCCCGAAGCCGTCGATCCGGCGGCGATGATCGACGCCATGCGCGATCTCCTCGACCGGTCGCTGGGCGAGCAGATCACCATCCGCTACGACGTCGCCCCGGGTGTCTGGCCGGTCTTCGTCGATCCGCACCAACTCGAAAACGCGCTCCTCAACCTCGCCCTAAACGCGCGCGACGCGATGCAGGGCGAAGGCGATCTCATCATCCGCTCGGAAAACGTCCGCCTCGGCACCGACCAGGTCGGGTCGCTCCGCGCGGGTGAGTATATCCGTATCGCCGTCGTCGATACGGGGTCCGGCATGACCGACGAGGTGCGCGAACGCGCGTTCGAACCCTTCTTCACCACAAAGGAGGTCGGCAAGGGAACGGGCCTCGGCCTCAGCCAGATCTTCGGCTTCGCGCACCAGTCGGGCGGCGACATCGGCATCGACAGCGTCGTGGGCGAAGGTACCACCGTCGCCATCTACCTGCCCCGCGCCGAAGGCGTCGCCGACAACGTGCATCTTCACCCCGCCGCCGCGCAGACCGCCACCGACGATGCCGATCCCGTCTGCGTCAACGCGCGCATCCTGGTGGTCGAGGACGATCAGCGGGTCCGTACCGCCACCATGGGCGCGCTCGAGGACCTCGGCTACGATCCCGTCGCTTGCGCAAGCGGCGCGGAGGCGCTGGCGCTGTTCGAACCGGACCGCTTCGACCTCGTCATCTCGGATGTCATCATGCCCGAAATGACCGGTCCGCAGATGGTGACCGAACTCAAGCGGCGACAGGCCGACATCGCCGTCCTCTTCGTCACCGGCTACGTCGGCGAAGGCGACAATGACGAACTTCGCGGCTACGAACTGCTGCGCAAGCCCTTCACCGTCGGCGCACTGTCCGCGGCCGTGACCGAGACGCTGCGCCGCGCGACGGGCTCCGACGACACCCGCGCCACCGGAACCGCCTGACCGCGTCCGCGCGCCCCTTGCGCCGGACACCCGGTCTTTCCACATGATTGACACTCGCTCCCGTCGGAAGGCACAGGCAACGCGCGGCCGCCGCCCCGTGTCCGGACCACCCGCTGCCGGGTGAACGCGGCGATTTCGTGGTCGCATACTGGAATGGGAGCCCCCGTGGCGCTGATCGACCGCTATCTCGCCAAGACCATCTTCGTGCCCCTGCTCGGCACGCTGATGCTGGCCGCGATGCTGCTGGTGCTCGACAAGATCCTGCGCCTGTTCGATTTCGTCATCGACGCTGGCGGCCCCGTCAGCGTGGTGTTCGAACTGCTCGCCAACTCGCTGCCCGAATATTTCGCGCTCGGCATCCCCATCGGATTGCTCCTCGGCGTGCTGCTCGCCTTTCGCAAACTGGCCCTGTCGAGCGAACTCGACGCCTTTCGCGGCATCGGGGTCGGTTATGGGCGGATGCTCCGCGTCCCCTACATCTACGCCATCGCGATGCTCGCGCTCAATCTCTTCATCGTCGGGTTCGTCGAGCCCTATGCCCGCTACAATTACGAGGGGCTGCGCTTCGACCTGCGCTCGGGCACGCTCGGCGCGTCGATCAAGGTCGGCGAATTCAACCGGCTGGGCGACATCACCTTGCGCATCGACCGGTCGGAGGACGACGGAATGCAGCTGCAGGGCATCTTCGTCGCGGTCCAGAACGACGAGATGGACGTCGCCGCCACCGCCAGCGCGGGCGAATTCCTTGCCACCGACGATCCCGACACGATCATCTTCCGCCTGCGCGACGGACGCCTGATTCAGGACGACAGCAATTTCGCCACCCCGCGGACTCTCTCGTTCGAGACCTACGACCTGCCCGTCAGCCTGCCGGAGGTCGGCGCCTTCCGTTCGCGCGGGCTGGAGGAGATCAAGGAACTCTATCTCCCCGAACTCGCCCGCGTCGCCTATCTGCAACCGGGCGTCGATCCCGAACGCCAGCTGGCCGCCCGCGCCAACCTGCATTTTCGATTGGTCGAAGTCCTGATGATGCTGATGCTGCCGTTGCTCGCCGTGGCGCTGGCGGTGCCGCCCAAGCGCTCGTCGTCCTCGCTGGGCATCTTCATCGCGATCGTGATGGTGGTGACCTATCACAAGATCAATCAGTGGGCAGAAGGCGCGGGCGCGCAGGGGCGGCTCAATCCCGAACTGGCGCTCTACGTCCCCTTCTTCCTGCTCGTCGTCCTCATCGGCTGGATGTATCACGTCATCGCCCACCGTCCCGGGGGACAGCCGATCGGCGCGCTCGAGGCGGTATTCGCCAAGCTCGGCAAGACCGTCCGCAAGCTCCTTCCCGATCCGCGCGCCCGCGCCCGCCAGCGCCGCGCCCTCGCCGATACGCGAACCGCATGAACTTCGATTTTCTCCCCAGCCGCGCGATCGCGCTCTACATGATCAAGCTGTTCGTGACGCGCAGCCTGGCGGTCCTGCTCGCGCTCATCATGGTGCTCTTGATGCTCGACCTTCTCGGCGAATCGAGCAAGATTCTCGGGGTCGAGGGCAATACCGAGGCCGACCTGTGGCGCTACGCGGGCCTGCGCCTTCCGATGCTGGTGACCCGCTTCCTGCCCTTCTCGGTGCTGCTGGGCTGCCTCATCGCCTTCGCCAGCCTCAACCAGAACAGCGAGGTCGTCTCGATGAAGGCGGCGGGCCTGTCCGCGCACCAGATCCTCGCCCCCATGATCCTCGCCGCGAGCGTGGTGGCGGCGGGCCTGTTCGTGTTCAACGAGACCGTCACCGTCGATGCCGCGCGGATCGTCAATGTCTGGAAGGATGCCGACTACGAACCCGTCGAACCCGAAACCGGCGAATATGCCGACATCTGGTTGAGCCAGGACGAGACGTTGCTTCACGCCCGCCGCGCCGCCGGCGACGACGCCGACTTCCGCCTCACCGACCTCACCCTCTATCAGCGCGAGAACGGGAGGATCGAACGGATCGTGGAGATCGACCGCGCGCGCCCCGCGGGCAACGCCTGGGCGTTCGAGGGCATCTCCCGCTACGACGCGCAGATGGCGCTCGTGACCGAAGCCGACGAAGGCCGCGGCCTCGAGGGACTGGAGCCGCAACAGTTCCGTCTCGCCAAGGTCGACCCCGAGGCGATCGACATCTTCACGCTCAAGGGCACCATCGAAGATCTGGAGGCCGCCGAACTGCCGACGACCTTCGCGGAGGCCGGCTGGTGGCACAAGATCACCGGACCGCTCTCGACCGTCCTCATGCCTCTCCTGGCGGCGGTCGCGGCGTTCGGTCTGGCGCGCTCGGGCCAGCTCTTGCTGCGCGCGGTGATCGGAATGGCGTTGGGGTTCGCGTATTTCGTGACCGACAATCTCGCGCTCGCGCTCGGCAATGCGGGTGTCTATCCGCCCTTGCTCGCCGCATGGGGGCCCGTCGCGCTGTTCGCCGCGCTGGGCGAGACGATCCTGATCCGGTCCGAGGAGTAGATCGCGCGCCCTAGCGGCGTGCGAACGACTGGCGCGTCAGGTTGGCGATCAGCACCCACAGCCCCGACCGGCTCGTCTTGTGATAGGACGAATCGGCCTCCAGCTCGCGCACCAGCAGCCGGTGCGCCTTGCCGAGGTTGTGATAGGGCACGCCCGGCAACAGGTGATGCAGCGCATGATAGCGCAGGCCCACCGGCGCCCACAACGCGGGCAGCAGCGCGGGCGGCGGCACGTTCACGCTGTCGAGATACTGCTGGGTCACGCTCATCGGCTGGCGATCGTCATTTTCCCAGAAATGCGCGACCAGCGTGCGCAACTGGTTGATCCCCATCATCCCGCACGCCACCGCCATGAAGGTCGCGAAGGCATGCAGCGGCAAGGTACCGGTCACGACCAGCGCCAGCAGCGTCCAGGCCCACATCGTCCCGCCCACTTCCTGCAGCGTGAAGCGCCGCGCCGCATCGCCCTCGGGCCACGCGCGGCGGAAATCGGGATTGACCTGCAGCCCCGAATATTTCTCGACCACTTCCTTGCGCAGCCGCTTCGAGAAGAAGCTCAACGGCGCCAGCACGGCGAACCGGAACAGCAGGAGGAACGGCGCGAAGGTGCCGTAGATCATGAACAGCGGCAGGCTCCACGGCTTCATCGAGGCGAGCGGGAGATATTCGGGATCGTCGATCGTCCCGAACTTGGTCTTTGCATGATGCTGGTTGTGCACGCCCTCGTACATGAAACTGGGCGCGAACAGCGGAATCCCGACGAGCAGGTTCCAGACGGTGCGGAAATGAGGAAGATCGCCCTTCTTGATGTGCGCGATCTCGTGGATGAAGCTGCCCGCGCGATAGATGGCGAGGATCGCCACCACGCCCAGCGCCAGCTTCCAGGCCAACGCCGTCGTCCCCATCGCTCCGATGAGCGCGCCGTAGCCGATCACCACCGAGGCGATCAGATCGCCCCAAAACACCTTGGCATCGGGCCGGTTCAGATCGCGCGTCAGGCTCGCCGCCGCCTTCAGCATCGACACGTCGTCGTCCACCCGTCCGCGCGTGGGGCGCGGCGGCGCGACATTGTCGTCGATACCCGCATGGTCGGGCGAAAAGGCGTGTCGTTCCAGATTCATCCACAGATTTCCTAGGGTCGGGCGCCGAACTATGCCGCAAATACGGCACGAACAAGGCGGCGCAGACCCGATATGGGGACCGGTCTGGCAGGTGCAACATGAAGCCAGGATGACACGGGGCCCGCCCCGCGCTAGCGCAGGCACATGGCCGCGTTGACCATCACCCCCGTCACCTCCCGGGCCGATCGCCGAGCCTTCGTCGATCTGCCCTACCGTCTCTACGCCGACGATCCCGTCTGGGTGCCGCCGCTTCGCTCCGAAACGCGCGCCCTGCTGGACCCGGGCCGGAACCCCTGGTTCGCGCACGGACAGCTGGCGCTCTTCCTCGCTCGACGCGACGGGCGGGTGGTCGGTCGGATCAGCGCGCAGATCGACACGCTCTGGACCGATCGCTACCCCGGCGAGGGTCATTGGGGCCTGTTCGAGGCCGAGGACGAGGAAACGGCCCACGCGCTTCTCGACCGCGCCCGCCAATGGCTGTGCGATCGCGGCATGAAACGGGCGCTCGGCCCCTTCAGCATTTCGATCTGGGACGAACCCGGCCTGCTGGTCGACGGGTTCGACGAAGCCCCGATGGTGATGATGGGCCATCATCGCCCCGACTATCGCCACTGGGTCGAGAGCGCGGGCTACGAGAAGGTCCGCGATCTCCATACCTTCGCGCTCGACATCCGCATTGACATGATTCCCGTCGTCGATCGGCTGATCAAGGCGGGCGCCAAATCCGACCGGATCGTCATCCGCGACGTGGACCGGTCCAAGTTCGACGAGGAAGCCGCGATCATCCTCGACATCCTCAACGACGCCTGGTCGGACAATTGGGGGTTCGTGCCATTGACCGACGCCGAGATCGAATATGCGGGCAAGAAACTCAAACCGATCATCGTCGAGGATCTGGTCAAGATCGCCGAATATGACGGCGAACCCGTCGCCTTCATGATCACCATTCCCGACATCAACGAACATCTGCGCGACCTCGGCGGCAGCCTGTTTCCCTTTGGCTGGGCGAAGCTGCTCTGGCGCCTACGCGATCCTGCGAGGGCCAGCCGCGTGCGTGTGCCGCTCATGGGGGTGCGCAAGTCGCATCAGCGCGGCCGCCTCGCCAGCCAGCTGGCCTTCATGCTGATCGAATATACGCGGCTCGTCTGCGTCGAGAAGTACGGCATCCACCAGGGCGAGTTCGGCTGGGTACTGGAAGACAATGCCGGCATGATGTCGATCGCCGAACTGCCCGGCGCGGGCATCAACCATACCTACCGAATCTACGGACGGGATCTCTAGCGCGGCTCAGGCGGCGCGCCCGCGTTCAGCTCTTCTTCCATCAGCTTGGTCAGGCTCGCCATCGCGATCCGGCTCGGTCGGTGCGCGCTCGATAGATAGAGGCTGCGCAGATAGGCGCGGTCGAAGGTGGTCATCCGGTCCGCGCGTCGGCCTTCCGCGAACAGCGACAGGACCGTGTCGAAATCGGTCAGCTCGTCGGGTTCCTGCGTCCGCGCCAGTGCCCGCATGGTGACGTAATCGGCCAGCGCATAGCTGTCGATGTCGCCGAGCGAGGAGCGCGCCACCAGCACCACCGACAGTTCCAGGTCGACGCGCACGGGAATGTGCAGCCGCGACATGCGGCTTGTCGGGACGCTGGGCGGCGGCGTGCCGTTGGTGATCGCCGATTGCCATTCGGCCGCCAGCTCGAAGCCCGTCAGGACGGCATTGCCGTCCTCGTCGCGCGTGCTGACGATGTTCCACGCGCGCACCGGACCCTGCTGCTCCCTGACCGCATTGCGCTCCGCCTTGCTGAGCGTACGGACGAGCGGACTGTTGTCCTCCAGCAACTCGGCATAGGTCGCGGCGGGATCGTTGACGACGATGGCCCAGACGTTCGCCTTGCAATTGGGTTCGCGGTTGACCGGCACGTCGGCGGCCTCGGCATTGGCGAAGATGCGGTCGATCACGGCCTGCGCATTGTCTTCCAGCAATCCCCACACGCCGGGACAGATCTCGCCCTGGAACCGCGCCATCGGCTCGCTGTAGCTGTTCGTGCGCGCGGTGATGTCCCGCGCCTGTTCGCGGGCCTTCTGGCCGTCGACCTCGATGCGCTTCTCGATGATGATCTCGTCATCGGGATCCTGCGCGGCGGCAGGCGCGGCGGCGAACACGCACAGGCCCGTCATCCAGGCGGCGGCGATCCTTGCGAACATGATCATCTCCCTCGAATTCTGGCCGCCCTCGCCCCCTCAACGCGGCGAGCGACGCAATGTTGCCCCGATTGGTCGCAGCACAAGGCACCAGCCGACGCCACGAATGTTCGACGAACAAAGGAGAATTTCCCATGAGCACCATCGAAACCATCCCCGCCGACCCGACCGAGAGACGCCTCCACGAGGCCGACCTTCCGGGCTCCGAGGCCGAACTCGATCCGACCCCCGAGTACATGCCCCGTTACGCAGGCTCCGATCGGCTGAAGGGCAAGGTCGCGCTCGTCACCGGCGCGGACAGCGGCATCGGACGCGCGGTCGCCATCCTGTTCGCGCGCGAAGGCGCCGACATCGCGCTCGTCTACCTCAACGAGGACGAGGACGCCGAAAAGACCGTGAAATTGTGCGAGGACGAAGGCGCGCGCGCCTTCGGGATCGCCACCGATCTTGGCGACAGCAATGCCTGCCAGAAGGTCGTCGACCGCGTGATCGAGAAATTCGGCCGCCTCGACGTGCTCGTCAACAATGCCGGCGAACAGCATCCCGACAAGGCGATCACCGACATCAGCGAACAGCAGCTTCGCCGCACCTTCCAGTCCAACATCTTCTCGATGTTCTTCCTGACGCAGGCCGCGCGCCCGCATCTTAAAAAGGGCGCTTCGATCATCAACACGACCTCGATCACCATGTACAAGGGCCAACCGGTCCTGCTCGACTATTCGGCGACCAAGGGCGCGATCACGGCCTTCACGCGGTCGTTGAGCGCAAACCTCGTCGAGGACGGCATCCGCGTGAACGCGGTCGCGCCCGGCCCGATCTGGACCCCGCTCAACCCCTCGGGCGGAATGTTGCCGGAAAAGATGGACAGCTTCGGCGAGGACACGCCGATGGGCCGCCCCGGCCAGCCCAACGAGGTCGCGCCGAGCTACCTGTTCCTTGCTTGCGAGGATTCCAGCTACATCAGCGGACAGGTCCTCCACCCCAACGGCGGGACGATCGTCAACGGCTAGTCGGCGTCACGCGAAATTGGCCCATACGGGCGCGTGGTCGGAGGCCTTTTCCTCGCCGCGCGCCCATTTGTGGACGCCCGCCCCCGTCAGCCGGTCCGCCGCCGCGGGCGAACAGAGCAGGTGGTCGATGCGAAAGCCCGCATCGCGCTGCCACGCGCCGCGCTGATAATCCCAGAAGGTATAGAGTTTCGCCTCGTCGGGATGAAAGCTGCGCAGCGCATCGGTCCACCCCTGCGCCACGATCCGCCGCAGCGCCTGCTGGCTCTCCGGCTGGAACAGGGCGTCGTTCGCCATCGCCGAGCGCGACCATGTGTCGCGATCCTCGGGAATGACGTTGTAATCGCCCGCCAGCACCGTCGGCCGCTCGCGCGCCAGGAGGTCGGCGGCGTGCAACCGCAATTGCTCGAGCCATTCCAGCTTGTAGGTGAATTTATCCGTCCCCACCGGATTGCCGTTGGGCAGGTAGATGCTGGCGACCCGCATGCCCATCACGTCCGCCTCGATGTAGCGGGACTGGTCGGGATTGGGGTCGTCGGGAAGCCCCGTGCGAATCAGTTCGGGCTCCTCGCCCCGCGCCAGGATCGCGACCCCGTTGAAACTCTTCTGCCCGTGCCAGATGCCCGGATAGCCCGCCTCCTCGAATTCCTTCTTGGGAATGCTGTCGTCCATGCTCTTCAGTTCCTGAAGGCAGACGATGTCGGGCTTTTCCTTCGCCAGATATTCGGTCAGCCGCGCCAACCGCGCGCGGATGCCGTTGATGTTGAAGGTTACGATGCTCGGCATCTATTGGCGCCTCAGATCGAGAAGCTGGTGCCGCAGCCGCAGCCCGACTGGGCATTGGGGTTGGTCACCTGGAAGCTCGCGCCGCCCAGATTTTCCACGAAATCCACCGACGAACCGTCGAGGAAGTCGAAACTGGTCGGATCGACGAGCAGCGCGACGCCGTCGGTCTCGGTACGGATGTCGCCCTCCTCTGGCTCGCCCAGTTCGAATCGATAGGTGAAACCGGCGCACCCTCCGCCCTCGACCGACAGCCGCAGCATCGCGGGACGTTCCTGCTTGTCGGCGATCGCGCGAACGCGGGTCGCGGCGGCGGGGGTCAGGACGGGTTTGCTCATGATCGGCATGTAAGAAGGGCGGGCCGCGCTAGCAACCCGCCCGTCGTGGAGCCTTTTAGGGTCTACGGCGCAATCAGTCGTTGGCACCCCCGAGGCCGTGCATCGCGTCCGCCGCATCGGCGTCGCGCAGCGCGAGGAGATAATCGGTCGATTCCATGAAGGGGATCGGGTTCACCGAGCGGCCGTCGATCCGCACTTCGTAGTGTAGGTGGCTGCCGGTCGAACGACCCGTCGAACCCATCTTGCCGATCTGTTCGCCGCGGGTGACGCGCTGGCCCGCACGGACACCGACCTGCGACAGGTGGGCGTAGCGGGTGATGATACCGTTGCCGTGATCGACCTCGACGAGGTTGCCGTAGCCGCCCGAATTCCAGCCGGCCCGCTTCACGACACCGTCGGCGGTCGCCTGGATCGGCGTCCCGATGGGTCCGGCAAGGTCGATACCGGCGTGGCGCGCACGGCGATTCTTGAAGGGGTCGTTACGCGTACCGTAGCTCGAGGTCAGGCGCGCCGCCTCGACGGGCTTGGCCGAAGGAACCGCGATGGCGCCGTCGGCGAGATTGTCGAGCCGCTTCCAGCTCTTGAACAGCTTGGCGAAGGTTTCATCGCCCTCGCTGGCGCTTTCGAACGGACCGCCCTGGCCGGTGGCCGTCTCGAGGCGGTCGGCGACGCCGAGATGCTCGAGTTCCTTGACCTGCGCGGCATACTGCTCGTCGAGCAGACGATTGGCGAGCGTGGCGAGAACGCGCTGACGCTCCTCGATCTGCTCGTGCCAGGCGATTTCCTGCTCGAGGCTGAGGCTCGCTTCACGCTCGTTGATGAGCTGCGCGGTGGCGAAGCCCGACCAGCCGGTCAGGCCGAACAGCATCGCGAAGGCGAAAACCTGCGCGAAAATCGAAACCTTCACCCGGGTCACCCGTTCGCCGTCACGAAGGAAGATTTCCCTGTCGCGAAAGATACCCGTGCGCTTGTTCGTTGCTGCCATTGTCCACCCGCTCCCGAATATTCCGTCCGGCCCGTCTTGATCGAGCCGATCCATCCCAAAAAGGCGGTCCCCACCGCCTATTCCCCACGAGCGACACGGATGCCGCCCGAAATTCGTAAGCCAGACGTGTCGGCTAAACCTTAAGAAACTCAAGCCGATGTTCCCGAAACCCGGACGAGATGTGAAAACGCTGGGATGAGTTGAGGCAACTCTTATCCCATGTTAACTAATTCGAGGCGCTTTAAGGGTCTGCAGCCGATCTTTAGTGAATCCTTCACTACGGCCTCGATCGCGCCTTTCCCGTCCTCCGCCCGCGCGCTAGACAAAACACGGGCCACGCCGCCCCAACGCGGCGCACCTCTCTGGGAGGAGAGCATATGATGACGAAGCCGACCGAGCGCCCCGTGCGCCCCTATTTCTCGTCCGGACCGTGCGCCAAGCCGCCGGGATGGAGCCCCGACAAGCTGAACCTCGACGGCCTCGGCCGGTCGCATCGCGGCGCGCACAACAAGGCGCGTCTGGCGCACTGCATCGCGCTCATGCGCGAACTGCTCGACCTTCCCGACAGCCACCGAATCGGAATCGTTCCCGGCTCCGACACGGGCGCGTTCGAAATGGCGATGTGGACCATGCTCGGCCCCCGTCCCGTCACCGCGATGGGTTGGGAGAGCTTCGGCAAGGACTGGGTCAAGGACGTCGCCGACCAGCTCGACGTCGAAGGCAATCTCGTCACCGCCGACTATGGCGAACTTCCCGACCTGGGCGCGGTCGACTTCGACCATGACGTGCTCTTCACCTGGAACGGCACCACCTCGGGCGTGCGCGTGCCGGACGGCGACTGGATCCCCGCCGATCGCGCCGGCCTGACCTTCGCCGATTCGACCAGCGCGGTGTTCGCGATGCGGATCCCGTGGGACAAGGTCGATGTCGCCACCTTCTCGTGGCAGAAGGTGCTCGGCGGCGAGGCGGCGCATGGCGTCCTCATCCTCGGGCCCCGAGCGGTCGAACGCCTCGAAACCCACGTCCCCGACCGCCCGCTGCCCAAGCTGTTCCGGCTGACCAAGAGCGACGGCAAGCTCGACGAGGGCATCTTTACCGGCGCGACGATCAACACCCCCTCGATGCTGTGCGTCGAGGATGCGATCCACAGCCTCGACTGGGCCCGGTCGGTCGGCGGCCTCGACGGCATGATCGCGCGCAGCGAAGCCAATGCCGCCGCGGTCGACCGACTGGTCGATGCGCGCGACTGGCTCGATCACCTCTGCCCCGATCCCGCGTTGCGCAGCGTGACGGGCGTCTGCCTCACCGCCGACGCCGATCCCGACCGGATCAAGGCGATGGTCCGGATGATCGAGGACGAGGGCGTCGCCTATGACTTCGGCGCCTATCGCGACGCGCCTCCGGGCTTCCGGATCTGGTGCGGCGCGACCGTCGACACCGCCGACATCGAGGCTCTCGGGCCGTGGCTCGACTGGGCATGGAGTGAAACGCAATGAAGGTTCTGATCGCCGACAAGATGGATCCGCGTGCCGCCGAGATCTTCCGCGAACGGGGGATCGACGTGGACGAGAAAACCGGCCTCTCGCCCGACGACCTCCAATCCATCATCGGCCAGTATGACGGCCTCGCCGTCCGCTCCGCGACCAGGCCGAACGCCGCCATTCTCGAGGCTGCCGACAACCTCAAGGTGATCGGCCGGGCGGGCATCGGCGTCGACAACATCGACATTCCCGCCGCCACCCAAAAGGGCGTTGTCGTGATGAACACGCCCTTCGGCAATTCGATCACGACCGCCGAACATGCGATCGCGCTGATGTTCGCGCTTGCCCGCCAACTCCCCGCCGCCGACGCCTCGACTCAGGCGGGCAAGTGGGAAAAGTCGCGCTTCATGGGCGTCGAACTTACCGGCAAGACGCTGGGCCTGATCGGCGCGGGCAACATCGGCTCGATCGTCGCCAGCCGCGCACAGGGCCTCCGCATGAAGGTCGTCGCGTACGACCCCTTCCTGACAGAGGAACGCGCGGTCGATCTCGGCATCGAAAAGGTGACGCTCGACGATCTTCTCAAGCGCGCCGACTTCATCACTCTCCACACGCCGCTGACCGACGAGACCCGCGGCATCCTTTCGCGCGAGTCCTTGGAAAAGACCAAGAAGGGCGTCCGCATCGTCAACTGCGCGCGCGGCGGCCTCATCGATGAGGCCGCGCTCAAGGACATGCTCGACAGCGGCCAGGTCGCGGGCGCGGCCTTGGACGTGTTCGAAACGGAACCCGCCACCGACAGCCCGCTGTTCGGCACCCCGGGCTTCGTCTCCACCCCCCATCTTGGCGCATCGACCACCGAGGCGCAGGTCAACGTTGCCATCCAGGTCGCCGAACAGATGAGTGACTATCTCCTCACCGGCGCAGTCACCAACGCCATCAATTCCCCCTCGATCAGCGCGGAGGAAGCGCCGCGCGTCCGACCCTACATGGGGCTCGCGACCAATCTCGGCCGCCTCGTCGGACAGGTGCTGGGCGAGGATGTCGCCGCCATCTCGGTCGGGGTCGAGGGCGCGGCCGCCGAACTCAACATCACCCCCATTTCGGGCGCAGTGCTGGCGGGGCTGATGGGCAGCTATTCCAGCAGCGTGAACATGGTCAACGCCCCCGTGCTGGCCAAGGATCGCGGCCTCGACGTCAGCGAGGTGCGTCACCGCCACGAAGGCGACTATCACACGCTCGTGCGGGTCAAGGCGACGCTCCGCGACGGCATTAAGCGATCGGTCGCGGGTACCCTGTTCGGCAGCGACAATCCCCGTCTCGTGGAAATGTTCGGCGTTCCGATCGAGGCCGAGATCAACGGCCCGATGCTTTACATCGTCAACGCCGACGCCCCGGGCTTCATCGGCGCGCTGGGCTCGACGCTCGGCGATGCGGGCGTCAACATCGCGACCTTCGCGCTCGGTCGCCGCGATATCGGGGGCGAGGCGCTGGCACTGATCGCGATCGACAGCCCGCCCTCGCGCGGCCTTCTCGACGCGCTGCGCTCGCTACCCGACGTGCGCCAGGTCGTCGCGCTTCGGTTCGACTAGGGGCGGTTCGACTAGCAGAATTCGTTCGGATCGGGCCCGATTCGACCGTCCGGATCGTCGAGCGCGTCGATCTGGGCCATTTCCTCGTCGCTCAGCCGGATGTGCGTCGCCGCATAGTTCGCCTCGATATGCTCGCGGCTCGATGCCTTGGGGATCGCCGACAGGCCCCACTGGAGATGCCAGCGAAGCACGATCGCCGCGGGCGACACGTCGTGCGTCTTGGCGAGCCGCTGGACCACCGCCGACTTCATCGCGTCGCCCTGCCCCAGCGGTGACCAGCATTGCGTCACGATGCCGAGCTCCTCGTGCACCCTGTAAAGCGCCGACTGCTGGAAATCGGGATGCAGCTCGATCTGGTTGACCGCCGGTGCGAACCCCGTCTCCTCGATCAGGAGCCGCAGATCCTCCTCACGGAAGTTGGAAACGCCGATCGACTTGGCCCGTCCTTCTTCGCGCAATTCGATCAGCGCCTTCCACGTGTCGACGAACTTGCCCTTGTCGGGGCACGGCCAGTGGATCAGCAGCAGGTCGACGTCCTCTCGGCCCAACCGATTGAGGCTGTGGCCGAACGCGGTCTTGGCTTCCTCGTAGCCCTGGTCCTCGTTCCACACCTTCGTGGTCAGCCAGATGTCGGGATGCTTGGCCAGCGCCTCGCCCACGCCCTCCTCGTTGCCGTAGATGGCGGCGGTGTCGATCAGCCGGTAGCCGACGTCGACCGCGCTCTGCACGGCCTCGACCGCATCGCGCGTATCGATCTTGTAGGTTCCAAATCCCAGTTGCGGCATCTGGCGATCGTCGTTGAGGGTCAGCATCGGCTGGTCGGTCATTTTTCGGGCGCTCCTTTGTCTCCTTCCTCAAGCGTGTACGGCGCCGCGCAGGTTCCACACGGACTGGACGCTGGCGCGCCGATGCCCTAGCCAGCGGGCGAACCGTCCAGGGCAGGATTCCCACTACAATGGTCAACGTTACCGTCATCGGCGCCCAGTGGGGCGATGAGGGCAAGGGCAAGATCGTCGACTGGCTGGCGGCACGCGCCGATCTGGTCGTCCGTTTCCAGGGCGGGCACAATGCCGGCCACACGCTGGTCGTCGGCGGCACCACCTACAAATTGTCGCTCCTTCCCTCGGGCATCGTCCGCGGCACACCCAGCGTGATCGGCAACGGCGTCGTCCTCGATCCCTGGGCGCTGCGCGACGAGATCGAGAAGGTGCGCGGACAGGGTCTCGACATCACGCCCGACAAGCTCTGGATCGCCGAGAACACGCCGCTCATTCTCCCCATCCACCGCGATCTCGACGCGCTGCGCGAGGATGCGTTGGAAAAGGGCAAGATCGGCACCACCCGGCGCGGCATCGGCCCCGCCTACGAAGACAAGGTCGGCCGCCGCGCGATTCGCGTGTGCGACCTCGCCAACCTCGACGAGATCGCGCCCATCTTCGAACGGCTCTGCGCCCACCACGACCATCTGCGCGCGGGCTTCGGGCAGAACCCGATCGACCGCGACAAGCTGATGACGGACTTGCGCGGCATCGCGGACTTCGTCGCGCCCTTCGCGCGCCCGGTCTGGCGCGACCTCGACGAGGCACGCCGCGCGGGCAAGCGCATCCTGTTCGAAGGCGCGCAGGGCACGCACCTCGACGTCGATCACGGCACCTATCCCTTCGTCACCTCGTCCAACACCGTGTCCGGCACCGTGGGCGCGGGCAGCGGCATGGGGCCGAGCGCCGCTGGCACCGTGCTGGGGATCACCAAGGCCTATACCACCCGCGTCGGCTCCGGCCCCTTCCCGACCGAACTGCACGACGAGATCGGCCAGCGTCTCGGCGAACGCGGCCATGAATTCGGCACGGTCACCAGCCGCCAGCGCCGCTGCGGCTGGTTCGACGCGGTGCTGGTCCGAAAATCGGTCGCGGTCACCGGCATCAACGGCATCGCCTTGACGAAGATCGACGTTCTCGACGGCCTCGACACCGTCAAGATCTGCACCGGCTACCGCATCGACGGCGAGGAGTACGACTATCTGCCCGCCAACGCGGGGCTCCAGTCGCGGATCGAACCGGTCTACGAGGAAATGCCCGGCTGGTCCGAAACCAGCGCGGGCGCGCGCAGCTGGGCCGACATGCCCGCCGCCGCGATCAAATATGTCCGCCGGATCGAGGAGCTGGTCCGCTGTCCGGTCACGCTGCTATCGACCAGCCCCGAGCGCGACGACACGATCCTCGTCTCGGACCCCTTCAGCCAGTGACCAGCCGCGAGCAGACGGGCTTCATGCCCAAGGATCACGAGGCCGACGCCCATGTCGGGCTCCGCGACAAGCTCACTTGGGCCCTGTTCGCCCCTGCTACCGCGCCGTTCCTGATCAAGAGCCTGCGCGGCGGGTCAAAGGCCGAAAAGGCGCGGCTGCTGCGGCGCCTCGATCTGCCCGACGATGCGCTGCCGAACCTCGGTTCGTGGAAGGCCGATACCGGCCTCCTCCATCTCGTCTGCGATCTGATCGCCGAACTTCGACCCCAGCGGGTCGTCGAATTCGGCTGCGGCGCCTCCAGCCTCGTCATCGCGCGAGCGCTCCAGAAGGCCGACTGCCCGCCGCACACGAGCTTCGATCAGCACGCCGATTTCGTCGAACAGACGTCGCGCTGGCTATCCGAGCACGGTCTGACCGCCGACATTCGTCACGCCGCGCTCCAGCCTATCGACGATGACTGGCCCGGCCTCTTCTACGATACCGGTCCGCTGGAAGACGGCATCGACCTGATGATCATCGACGGGCCGCCGTGGACCATCCACCCGATGACGCGCGGAGGGGCGGCGCGGCTGTTCCGCCACCTCGCGCCCGGCGCGACGGTGCTGCTCGACGATGCCAGCCGTCCCGGCGAACGGATGGTGGCACGCCGCTGGCGCCGCGAATTTCCCGACATGGACTTCCATCTCTGGAAAGGCGGCGAAAAGGGCACGCTGATCGGCCGCAAGCCCGCCTAGACCAGCACGCGCCACACCCACAGGGCGATCAGAATCCAACAGGCGACCACCGCCGCCAGTCCGATCCAGCTGACCGGCTTTTCCGCCAGCGCCGCCGCCTCGCGGCGCAGACGCGACACCTGCCCTTCAGGTATCCGTCGCAGTGTCAGCCACACCCCCAGCGGCACGATGACGAGGTCATCGAGCAGCCCGAGCACGGGGATGAAATCGGGGATCAGGTCGACCGGGCTGAACGCATAGGCCGCGGTCAGAAACGCGAGCAGCTTGGCTCCTTTCGGGACCGCGGGATCGCGCGCCGCCAGCCATACGAGCAGCGCATCGGCCTTGAACCGCCGCGCCCATCCGCGCCAGCAGTCAGTGACGGACCGCGAACCCGTCATGGCCTTCGGGCTCGACCGCGCGCGCATCGAGTGCGTCGACCTTCGCATTGGGCGGCCCGGACCGCAGCCGGTCGATCAGTGCATCGACCGCATCCTGCTCGCCCTCCAGATGCGCCTCCACGCTCCCGTCGTCGCAGTTCCGCACCCAGCCGATGACGCCGAGCGCCCGCGCTTCCTCCTGCGTGGTCTTGCGGAAGAACACGCCCTGCACCTTTCCGGTGATCGAGACGCGCCGCGCGATCATCCGGCGGTGGTGATGTCGGGCGCGTCCTCCGCCTTCATCCCGACCACATGATAGCCCGCGTCGACGTGCAGCACCTCGCCCGTCACGCCGCTGGCCAGATCGCTGAGCAGATAGAGCGCCGACCCGCCGACGTCCTCGATCGTCACGTTGCGGCGGAGCGGCGAATTATATTCGTTCCATTTGAGGATGTAGCGGAAATCGCCGATCCCGCTGGCCGCCAGCGTCTTGATGGGCCCCGCGCTGATCGCGTTGACGCGAATTCCCTCGGGCCCCAGATCGGCCGCTAGATATTGCGTGCTGGTCTCCAGCGCCGCCTTCGCGACCCCCATGACGTTGTAGTGGGGGATGACCTTCTCAGCGCCGTAATAGGTCAGCGTGAGGATCGACCCGCCTTCGCTCATCATCTCGCGCGCCCGCTTGGCCACCGCCACGAAGCTGTAGGCGGAGATGTTCATGGTCATCAGGAAGTTGTCGAGGCTGGTGTCGACATACTTTCCGCGAAGCTCGTTCTTGTCCGAAAAGCCGATCGCGTGGACGACAAAGTCGAGGCTGTCCCACCGCTCCTTCAGTGTCGCGAAGGCGGCGTCGAGATTGTCCATGTCGGCGACGTCGCACTCGATCAGGAAATCGCTGCCCAGTTCCTCGGCGAGCGGACGCACCCGCTTTTCCAGAGCCTCGCCCTGATAGCTGAACGCCAGTTCGGCACCTTCGTCCGCCAGTTTCTTCGAAATGCCCCAGGCCAGCGACTTGTTGTTCGCCAACCCCATGATGAGCCCGCGTTTGCCCTTCATGATCATGCCCGTTCTTCCTCCTCTTTGTCCGCCTCGTCCTCGCCGCGCTCCTCATAGTCGAGCTCGGCGGCGTGCGGGCCATCATATTCTTCGCCTTCTAGCGCCTTGTCCCCCGCGTCGGCCAGCGCGGCGTTCAGTTCGGCGCCGATCACGACGCCCAGCCCGACGATGTAGAAGAAGATGAGCGCGACCATCGCGCCGGCCAGGCTGCCGTAGGTGCGCCCGTAGCCGCCGAACGACTGCACCGCCACCGGAAGGATCGCGACGGTGATCAGCCACCACAGGGTGATCGCCAGCGCCCCCGGCCACAATCGGCAATTCTCGCGGCGATAGCGGGTCGGGGTCAGCGTCCAGATGATGATGTAGACGGTGACGTACAGCGTGATGGCGGGAATGATCCGCAACAGCGCGACCACGCCCGCCCCCTCCTCGGTCACGGGCAGGAACTGCGTGATCAGTTGCTGGATGCTCGACAGCGTCAGACTGGTCGCGAAAGCGACGATGAGGAGGAACACCGATCCCACGATCAGTCCGATCGACGCCAGTCGATATTCCCAGAAAGGTGCCACCATCCGAACCCCATAGGCACGGCGCAGCACGTCGCGGATCGTCTCGATGAAGCTGCCCGTCGTCCACAGGCCGATCAGCGCCCCGAACCACAACAGCGGTCCCGGCCGACGCTCCGACACTTCGAACAGGGGCTCGGCCAGCGCCTCGGCCACGTTGGGCGGCAGCCGCGACAGGATGGTGAGGATGGCGCTGTCGCTCGCCCCGCCCTCGCCGATCAGGGTCGCGATCGCGGTGGCGAGGATGATGAAGGGAAAGATCGCCAGCATCGAGATGTAGGCGAGGTTGCCGGCATGGATGAACCCGTCCGAATAGACGCCGATCGCGACTCGCTTGGTGACTTCCCACGGGCGGTCGCTGTCGCGCAATCGGCGGATCGCGTCCTTGCCGAATTTCGCCCGCAGCGCAGCGAGGCGCCGCCGTCGCGCCTCGGGGGAATGGGGCGAGCGCGAACTCAGCCGCTTATTCCTTCGCGCACGTTCCCGGGATGCGACCATCCGGCGACGAACTGCGCCAGCGCGGGATCATCCTTCGGGATCGCGATTTCCAGCGTGACGAGCTGGTCGCCGCGACCACCCGTCCGCTTGGAAAAGCCCTTGCCCTTCAACCGCATCACGGTGCCGCCACTGGTTCCGCCCGGGATGGTCATGGTGACCGCTCCGTCGACGGTCGGCACCTTCACCTTGCCCCCTTCGACCGCCTCCTTGAGGCTGATCGGCAGGTCGAGGCGGATGTCGTTGCCGTCGCGGCGGAAATGCTTGTGCCCCGAAATCTTGACCGTGACGATCGCATCGCCGCGACCCGCCGGGCCGGCATCGCCCTTCCCGGCGAGCCGCACCTTGGTCCCGTCCTCGACCCCAGCGGGCAGCTTCATGTCGAGCGTCGATCCGTCGGACAGCTTGACCCGCTGCGTCTCGAGCGTCGCCGCGTCGACGAACGGTACCGTCAGTCGATAATTGGTGTCGGCGCCCTTGCGCGGGGGTTCGGCCCGGCGCCCGAACGGGCCGCGCGACTGGCGCTGTTGTTGCTGCTGTTGCTGCTGGCCGCGGAACAATCCCTCGAACAGGTCCGATAGATCGGCTTCCTCGAACCCCTGCTGCCCCGCGCCGGCGCCCGGATAGCCCTGCGAGCGTCCGCTGCGACCACCGAACGGGCTGCCGCCCCCGCCGCCGCCGAAGCCTGCGCCGAAAGGCGATTTCTGGTTGCCGTCCTCGTCGATCTCGCCCCGGTCGTACTGGGCGCGCTTGTTCTTGTCGGACAGAATGTCGTACGCCTGCGTCACCTTGCCGAACCGCTCGGCCGCCTTGGGATTGTCCTTGTTGCGATCGGGGTGGAGCTGCTTGGCGAGGCTGCGGTAGGCCGTCTTGATCTCGGCTTCCGACGCGCCGCGCTTCAGGCCCAGTTGCTGATATAGGTCCATGACACACCTCTGGCGCAATGCGGGACGGAAGGCCAGCCTTGCCTCGCTCCTTCCTGCCCCCTACGCGGATCGCATGGATCCGTTCCCCCTGTTCGACGAATGGTACGACGAGGCCAAGCGTGCCGAGCCGAGCGATCCCAACGCGATGGCGCTGGGTACCGCGACACCCGACGGTCGCCCGTCGGTCCGCATCGTGCTGCTGAAGGACCACGGCCCCGAGGGCTTCGTCTTCTATACGAACAAGGAAAGTCGCAAGGGCGAGGAACTGACCGCCAATCCGCGCGCCGCCGCCACCTTCCACTGGAAATCGATCTACAAGCAGGTGCGCATCGAAGGCCGCATCGACCATGTCGAGGCCGCCACCGCCGACGACTATTTCCGTAGCCGCGACCGCGACAAGCAGCTCGCCGCGGTCGCCAGCGACCAGAGCCGGCCGCTGCCCGATCGCGAGACCTTTCTCGACCGCATCGACGCGCTCGAGCGGCAATATCCGTCCGGCGACCTGCCGCGGCCCGACTATTGGGGTGGCTATCGACTCGTTCCCGACCGGATCGAATTCTGGGAAGGCACGCAGACCCGCATGCACCATCGCCTTCTGTTCGTGCGCGAGGGCAAGGACTGGACCGAAGGACTGTTGTACCCATGAGCGGCGTTCATCATCACGACCATGACCATCAGGGCGAGCGCGCGCAGCTGACCACGCGGGCGGCGATCTTCTCGGTCTCGGTCGCGCTGTTCCTCGTCGGGATCAAGCTGTGGGCGACGTGGGAGACGGGCAGCGTCGCGATGCTCGGCAGCCTTGCCGACAACGCCCTCGATCTCATCGCCAGCCTCGTGACCTTCTTCGGGGTCCGCTACGCCGCCATGCCCGCCGACGAAGAGCATCGCTTCGGTCACGGCAAGGCCGAGGGGATCGCGGCGCTGTTCCAGATCATCCTCATCTCGGTCAGCGCGATCGGCATCGCATGGCGCGGGATCGATCGGTTCGGATCGGGCGAGCGGACGCAAGAACTGGAACTCGGCGTCGGGGTGAGCGCGGTCGCCATCGCGGTGACCCTCGCCCTGCTGGCCTATCAGCGGTTCGTCATCGCGCGCACCAATTCGGTCGCGATCCAGACCGACCATGTCCATTACCAGTCTGACCTGCTGCTCAATCTCGCGGTGATCGCCGCGCTGCTGCTCGACCAGGTCGGCAACTTTCCGCTCGCCGACCCCATTTTCGGCGTCGCCATCGCGGCATGGCTGCTGTGGGGCGCATGGCGCGGGGGCAGCCATGCGATCGACCAGCTGATGGACCGCGAATGGGCTCCCGACAAACGCGAGCGGTTCCTCGAGATGGTCAAGGCGCATCCCGACATGCACGGCATCCACGAACTGAAGACCCGCACCTCGGGCGGACAGGATTTCGCGCAGTTTCACATCTGGCTCGATCCCCGAATGACGGTTTCGGAAGCGCATGACGTGATGGACGAGATTGAGGCGCGGATCCATCGGGAGTTCCCCGGCACCGAAGTGCTCATCCACCCCGATCCCAAGGGACTGGACGAACCCGGACAGGACACCACGCCCGAATGAAGATTCCTTTCACCCAGGTCGATGCCTTCGTCCTCGACGGCAAGTCGCTGACGGGTAATCCGGCGGCGGTCATGGTGCTCGAGGACTGGCTTCCCGACGATCTGCTGCAGGCCATCGCGGTCGAGAACAACCTGTCGGAGACCGCCTTCCTGAAGCGTTCGGACGGCGAGGCCGACTGGGACCTTCGCTGGTTCACGCCCGGATCCGAAGTCGACCTGTGCGGTCACGCCACCCTCGCCAGCGGCCACGTGCTGATCGGGTCCGGCGATCGCGTCCGCTTCGCCACCCGCGCCGGCCTGCTGACGGTCGAACGCGAGGAAGGCCGGCTGGTCGTCGATCTGCCCGCCTCGACCGGCCTCGAACCGGTCGAGGACGATGCGCTGATCGAGGCGCTCGGCGTCATGCCGCGCGCGCTGATGCGGACCACCGGCGCGGCGGAGGATGCGCTATTGGTGCTGGTCGACGACGAGGCCGCCGTTCGCGCCTGCGCGCCCGACTATCCCGCGCTGCGGTCCCACGATGCGCTGGTGGTCGTCACCGCCCCGGGCGAGGCGACCGACATCGCCAGCCGCGTGTTCGCGGTTGCCTACGGTATCGACGAGGACCCGGTGACCGGCGCCGCCCATGCGGCGATCGCGCCGTGGTGGGCCAACCAGCTGGGACGGACCAGGTTCAGCGCGCTGCAGGCCAGCGATCGCGGCGGCATGCTCGACGTCGAGGTCCGGGACGACCGGGTCGCGCTCGGCGGGCGCTGCGTGACCGTGATCGAGGGTGAGTTCCGGCTCTAGGCCGCTTCGCGAACCGCCGCCTGCGTCGAGACGATCGTGCCGCCGCCCAACAACCGATCGCCGTCGTAGAAGACCGCCGACTGGCCCGGCGCGACCCCATACTGGGGCGCGTCGAATCGCACGCCGTCCTCGACCCGCATGGCGGAGACGGGCGGGGCGAGGCTGCGGACCTTCGCTTCCACCGTGCGCTGGTCCTCGCCGATCCAGTTCACATCCTCGATGCCCACCGATGCGATCGCCAGTGCGGCCTTCGGTCCCACGACCACCTCGCGCGCGTCGGGATCGATGCGCACGACGTAGAGCGGTTCGGGCTGGCCGCCGATATCGAGCCCGCGCCGCTGGCCGATGGTATAATGGACGACGCCGGGATGTTCGCCGAGGCGGTTGCCGTCGAGATCGACGATCGCACCGGGCGCCGCGGTTTCGGGGCGCAGCTTCTTGACCAGCGACGCATAATCCCCGTCGGGGACGAAACAGATGTCCTGGCTGTCGGGCTTGTCGGCAACCTCCAGCCCCGCCTTCGCCGCCAGCGAACGCACCTCGTCCTTCGGCAGGTCGCCGAGCGGGAAGCGAAGGAAATCGAGCTGGTCCAGCGTGGTTCCGTAGAGGAAATAGCTCTGGTCCCGACGCGGATCCCGGCCCTTCCACATCTGCGGCTTGCCGTCGTCGCCAGTCCGGCGGCGAACGTAATGACCGGTCGCAAGGCAGGTCGCCCCCAGTTCGCGCGCGAAGGCGAGCAGGTCGACGAACTTCACGCCCTGGTTGCACTGGCTGCACGGGATCGGCGTGCGCCCCATCGCATATTGATCGGCGAACTGGTCGATCACCCCCTCGCGAAAGCGCGATTCGTAATCGAGCACGTAATGCGCGATGCCCAGCGTGTCGCAGACCGTCTTCGCATCGTAGATGTCCTGCCCCGCGCAGCAGCTCCCCGAACGCGCCGCCGCCTCGCCATGATCGTAAAGCTGGAGCGTCACGCCGATCACCTCGGCGCCGGTTTCGTGCGCCAGGTGAGCGACCACGCTGGAATCCACGCCGCCCGACATGGCGACGACGATGCGCGCGTCGCCCGGGGCGCAGGGAAGGTCGAAGGCGGGAAGCATGGCGGCGATCTTTACCGGAAATTCACCCTGTTCGCATAGGTCCCTTGAACCATGAGCGAAAAATGAGGGACGCGGGTGGCGAAACACGAAAAGCAATTCGAGGGCAAGCCGTTGCCCATCGGCCGGATGGCGGCGGAGCACGCCGACCGGTTCGCCGATCGTCCGCGCGATGATCTGCTGATTCGCTTCCTCGCAGGGGAAGAAATCGAAGAAGGCCTCGACGGGACGTTCGCCCCGTCGACACGGTTAACGCGGCGTAACGATAGTTGAGCGGCCCGTTAACCAGCGAGCGTGACCATTTGTTCAAGCCCGCGAATTAAACGGTGAAGCCGTAACGAAGCGATGAGTTGAGGATGTAAATGCTCGAGAACCAGAACATCAAGCCTGCGCAAGTGATCGGCCCGCTCGGCGAACCGCTGACGCTCGACTCGCTCCCGCCGCCCTCGACGACTCGCTGGGTCGTCCGGCGCAAGGCCGAAGTGGTGGCCGCGGTGAACGGTGGACTGCTGACCGTCGACGAAGCCTGCGAGCGCTATGCCCTCAGCCTCGAGGAGTTCACCAGCTGGCAGCGTGCGGTCGACCGTTCGGGGATGCCCGGGCTCCGGGTCACGCGGCTCAAGCATTATCGCGACCAGTACGAGCGCCAGCAGCGCCTCTAGCGGGGCGTCGACAAGAGATTTCCTTCACCGGCCGGTCTCGGGTCCCTTCCCAACGTCTTTTCTTGCGAAAAGACACCCCGACACATGCTGGCGAACGGCCCCGTCTGCTCCCGGACGGGGCCGTTCTTTTGCCTGTCGTCCGGGCACAACAGTGTCGCATCCGGAACAATCCGCCCACTTCCCTCTTTAATTGGACAGAACCGCCGCGACAGACGGCGGACAATCAGGGAGAACATCAAATGTTGACGTGGATTCTCATCATCATCGTTGGCGGTATTCTGGGCTGGCTTGCCAGCATCGTCATGCGCACCGATGCCCAGCAGGGCATTCTTCTCAATATCGTGGTCGGCATCGTCGGCGCGGTGCTGGGTGGCCTGCTGCTTGCTCCGCTACTGGGTGGCGGTAGCATCACCAGTGGCGACTTCTCGATCTCGAGCCTGCTGATCTCGCTTCTCGGCGCGATCATCCTGCTTGCCATCGTGAACCTGGTGCGTCGCGGTTCCGTCCGCTAGACGCCAGCGTCTCACCAAAATAGCAGGGGCCGGGCGACATCGCGTCGCCCGGCCCCTTTTTTATGATCGATCAGCGCAGTTCGTAGCGCATCGACAGGCCGACACCGATCTCCTGTTCGCCCGGTCGCAGCGGCACCTTGCGCGCGCCCGTCACCGTGATCGATTGTTCGGCCATCGCCATCGGGACCGGCGGAGGCGCCATCCCGTTGACGCCCTCGGACACGTAGACCAGCCGCACGTCGCGCTTGCCGAGCGCCGCGGCATAGGCGCGGGCCCGTTCCTCGCCCATGCGAAGCGCCTCCATCCGTGCCCGTTCGGTCAGCGGATCGGGGTCGGCGAAGGTGAAGCTGGGACCGTTCACTTGGTTGGCGCCGGCTTGGACGAGCGCATCGACGATCGTCCCCGCTCGCTCGATGTCCCGAAACCGGACGTTGACAGTGTTGCTGGCGGCATAGCCGGTCAGCCGCGGCTCGCTGCGCTCCGAATAATCGAACTGCGGGTTGAGGCTTACGCGCGACGTCTGGATGTCGCGATCCTCCACCCCTGCCGCCTCGAGCGCGCCGAGGATCGCCTCGATCCGGTCGCTCGCCTCGCGCAGCGCGGCGGCGGCAGTCGGGGCGCGCACCTCCACGCCCGCGTTGACGATGGCGAGATCGGGGACCGCGTCGACCGTTCCGGTCGCGTTGATGTCGATGGTGACGGGTTGCACCGTCACGGGGCTGGCCACCTGCGCGGCGGCGGGCACGGCGAGGACGGCAGGGCAGGCGGCGCCCAGCGCCAGCGCGAGGATCGTGCGATTGGTCATGTCTTTTTCTCCACAACGAAAAACCGGCCCGGACCTTTCGGCACGGACCGGCTTTCGGGTCACTGAATAAGGGTCCGGGCGGCCTAGCGGCGCTTGGCCACCAGCCGGTAGATGACGAGCAGGATGAGCGCGCCGACGATCGCGGCAAAGAAGCCTGCGCCCTCGCCCGGTTCGTACCAGCCGACAGCCTGGCCGAGGAAACCTGCCAGAAGCGCGCCGGCGATGCCGAGCAGGATGGTGACGATACAACCGCCGGGATCCTTGCCCGGCATGATGAGCTTGGCGATCCCGCCCGCGACCAGTCCAATCAGAATCCACACCAAGACGCCATAATCTGCGAGCATATTCATTCTCCCTATTGATGGGCTCATCGACCGATACGCCCGGTATCGCCCGCGGTTCCCTTCGGAGCGGAGGATAGAGCCGCCCGTCGTCAGCGCAAGCGCGCCCATTCGTCGAAAAGCACTGGCCGGGAAGGGCCGGAGCGCGTTTTCGCATGGGCAACTGTGCTACTGATATGATACGGCGGCGCGAGGCTGGGGCTATGGTCCCGGGGGAATGGGAAAGAAATGGACAGGATGAACCGCGAAACTCCGCTGCTGACCGAAGACGCCGCCCGGGCACGCAAGCGGCGCCGGATCGCGCTCCTCGTCGGGATCGGCGTCATCATCGTGGCGCTCTTCGCGGCCTTTGCCCTGATGCGCGAGGAAGGCGAAAGCGGCCCCAGCGGCCCCGCCGCCGCGGAGGCGCAGGGCGCGGGCGGCGCTCCGACGGTGTCGGTCATCGTGCCGGGCACCAGCGAAATCGGCCAGACCATCGTCGCCGCCGGCACGCTTGCGGCGCGGCGCGACCAGTCGATCGGCGTGTCGGGACAGGGCGGCCGTGTCACCCGCGTCCTCGTCGAGCAGGGCGATTTCGTCCAGGCTGGCCAGCTTCTCGCCTCGATCGAACGCGACGTTCAGGTCCAGCAGGCCGCACAACAGCGCGCCAGCATCGACGCCGCGCAGGCCGACGCCGAACTCGCCCGCAACAATCTGGAACGCGCGCGCCAGCTCGTCGACCGCGGTTTCGTCAGCCAGGCCGACGTCGACCAGAGGCAGGCGACCTACGACAGCGCGGTCGCCCGGGTCGAAGTCGCCCGCGCCCAGCTTCGCCAGACGCAGGCCTCGATCGGCCTTCTCGACATTCGCGCGCCCAATTCGGGCCTCATCCTCGAACGCAACATCGAGGTCGGCCAGGTCGTGGGCGGCGGCACCAACGCCTTCCGCATGGCACGGGGCGGCGAGATGGAAATGCGCGCACAGGTCAGCCAGGACGATCTCGGCGCGATCAACGTCGGCATGCCCGCGGTCGTGAGGCCGACCGGCACCGACAACGAGTTCGAGGGCCGCGTGTGGCAGGTCGAACCGACCATCGATCCGCAGAGCCGCCAGGGCGAAGTGCGCATCGCGATCCCCTACGACGGCGCGATCCGTCCCGGCGGGTTCGCCGAGGCGCGCATCGGCGCCGGCGCCACCACCGCGCCGTTGCTGCCCCAATCGGCGGTTCTCGCCGACGCGCAGGGCAATTACGTGATGATCGTCAACGACGACAATATCGTCGAGCGGCGCGACGTGCGCATCGGCAATGTCGACGATCGCGGTGTCACCATCGCCAGCGGTATCAGCGGGAACGAGCGGATCATCAGCCGCGCGGGCAGTTTCGTCACCATCGGGCGCGAGGTTTCCCCGATCCGCGAGAGCGCGCGGACCGGAGCGGCCGAATGAACTTCCGCAATATTTCCGCCTGGTCGGTACGCAATCCCGTCCCGCCGATCGTCCTCTTCGCGATCCTGCTGCTGGCGGGCGCGGTGTCGTTTGCGGAAATGGAAATCACCAACCAGCCCGACATCGACTTTCCCGCCGCGACCATCGGCATTTCCCAGCCGGGCGCCGCGCCCGAGGAACTGGAAAACCAGGTCACGCAGCGCGTCGAGGCCGCGATCCGCTCGATCGAGGGCGTCGATGAAATCAACAGCTCGATCAACCAGGGCTATTCCAACACCTTCGTCCAGTTCGAGATCGGCACCGAGACAGACCGCGCCGTCAACGACGTCCGCAACGCCATCGGCCAGATCCGCGGCGATCTTCCCGCCGGCATCCTCGAACCGCAGGTCAGCCGCGTCGACATTTCGGGCGATTCGCTGAGCTTCATCGCCGCGCGCACCACCGACATGACGCTCGAGGAGCTGTCCTGGTACATCGACAACGAAGTGTCGCGCCAACTGCTCGGCGCCGAAGGCGTGGCCGAGGTCAGCCGCTTCGGCGGCGTCAACCGCGAGATCAGCGTGACGCTCCGTCCCGAAGCGCTGCAGGCGCAGGGCCTGACCGCCGCGGCGGTCAACAACCAGCTTCGCCAGCTCAACATCAACGCCGCCGGGGGACAGACCGAATTGGCGGGCACGCGGCAGACCGTGCGCGTCCTCGGGAACGCCTCCAGCGCCGCCGACCTCGCGCAGACCCAGATCGCCACCGGGCGCGGCACGACCGTGCGCCTTCGCGACATTGCCGAAGTGCGCGATTCCTCCAGCGAGCAGACCAGCTACGCGCGGATGAACGGCGAGGAAGTCGTCGTCTTCAACTTCGCCCGCGCCAAGGGCCAGTCCGACGTCAATGCCTACAACAACGGCTGGGACGTCCTGACTCAGATCGAGACCGACGATCCGCGCATCGACTTCATCGAGATCTCGAACAGCGTCGACTATACGATGGTCCAGTATAACAGCTCGATCCAGGCACTGATCGAAGGCGCCGCGCTGGCGGTGCTGGTCGTCTTCCTGTTCCTGCGCGATTTCCGTGCCACGATCATCGCCGCGGTCGCGATCCCGCTGTCGGCCATCCCGGCCTTCTTCTTCATGGACCTCATGTCCATCAACCTCAATTTCCTCAGCCTGCTCGCGCTCGCGCTGGTCGCGGGGGTATTGGTCGACGATGCGATCGTGGAGATCGAGAATATCGTCAGACACATGCGAATGGGCAAATCCGCCTATCAGGCGAGTATCGATGCCGCCGACGAGATCGCGCTGGCCGTGCTCGCCACCACCACCACTATCGTCGCCGTGTTCCTGCCGGTCGCGCTGATGCCCGGTATCTCGGGACAATTCTTCCAGAACTTCGGCTTCACCGTCGTCCTTGCGGTGCTGGTCAGCCTGTTCGTGGCGCGCATGATCACCCCGCTCATGGCCGCCTACTTCCTCCGCGACGAGGGGCATGAGCACAAGGAAGACGGCTGGCTGATGCGCAAGTATCTCTCGGTGCTGCGCTGGACCCTGTCGCATCGCAAGTCGAAGGAGAAGCTGGAGGCACTCGACGAACCGCCGATGAAGCGCGTCTACCGTCAGGTCCCGCTGATCCTCGCCGCGATCGCCGCGTTCGTCGTCACGCTGCTTCCCTATTTCATCGCCCGTCCGCAGGAAGACGGCACGATGGGCGAACCCAAGAGCTTCGACGGGATTCCCTCGCTGTTCGAGTTCGCGCTTTTCTACGGGCTGACGTTCCTCGTCATGGCGCTGGCGCTCAGCATTCTCTCCATGCTCCTCGCCGCGATCGTCGGCGTGTTCGCCAGCGGCAACGGCTGGGGCGCACGCGGCAAGTATCGTCTCTATCGCGTCGGGGCGCGCTTCCGCGACCATCGCCTCGCGGCGGTGGCGGGCGGCGTGCTCACGCTGATCGCGACCTTCTTCCTGTTCACCAGCCTGTCGTTCCAATTCTCCCCGCAGGAGGATCAGGATTCCTCGACCGTGAACATCAGCCTGCCCCCCGGCGCGACCATCGAACAGACCGCCGCGATCGTCGAACAGGTCGCCGCCACGGTGCAGGAGCATCCGCAGGTCGACACCGTCTTCCAGCGGATCTTCACCGGCAATGGCAACGTCAACGTCTTGTGGAAGGAGGACCGGCCCGAACCTTCCTATGAATATGAACGCGAGATCGCGCCCTCGCTGACGCAGATCCCCGATGCGCGCATAAATTTCCAGACGCAGGGCGGCGGCGGCCCCGGCGGCGGCGGTCAGGCCATCACCGTCTATCTCGGCTCGTCCGACCCCGTGCTGCTCGAGGAAACAGCCTACCAGATCGCCGAGGAAATGAGCGGACTGGACATGCTGGTCGGTCCGCGCGTGACCGGCGACGATATCCGTCCCGAGATCAACATCATCCCGCGCTTCGACCTTGCCGCCGACCTCGGGGTCACCACGACCTCGCTGAGCCAGACGATCCGCATCGCGACGCTGGGCGAGATCGAACAGAACAGTGCCCGTTTCAGCCTGTCCGACCGTCAGGTCCCGATCCGCGTCGCCCTGTCGGAAGAAGAGCGCGAGAATATCGATACGCTTCTCAACCTGCCGGTGCCGACGTCGAACGGCGGCTCGGTGCCGCTGCGTTCGGTCGCGGAAATCGGCTTCGGCTCCGGTCCGACCACCATCCAGCGCACCGATCAGTTGCGCCGCATTGCGGTGGGGACCGACATCGCGCCCGAAACGGAAATCGGTGACGCCCGCGCGGCGATCAACGAACTGCCGACGCTGCAGGAACTGCCGCGTGGCGTCCGCCGTCTCGAACTGGGCGAGGAGAAATGGCAGGCCGAACTGCTCAACAACTTCTTCATCGCCCTCGGCTCCGGCGTGCTGCTGATGTTCGCGGTGCTCGTGCTGCTCTATCGCCGCTTCCTGTCGCCCTTCGTCAACATGGGCTCGCTATTGCTGGCACCGCTCGGCGCGGCGATCGCGCTGCATCTCGCGGGCAAGCCGATCTCGCTTCCCGTTTTCATCGGCGTGCTTCTGCTGTTCGGAATCGTGGCGAAGAACTCGATCCTGCTGGTCGATTTCGCGATCGACATGATGGACCGCGGCATGGACAAGGAAAAGGCGATCGAGGAAGCGGGTCACAAGCGCGCCCAGCCCATCGTCATGACCACGGTGGCGATGGTGGCGGGGATGATCCCGATCGCGCTGTCGCTGCACGGCGACGGCAGCTGGCGCGAACCGATGGGCTATGCCGTTATCGGCGGGTTGCTCTTCTCCACTCTGCTGACGCTCCTTCTCGTGCCCGCCTATTTCAGTCTCGCGCTGGATCTGGAACGCAAGCTGGGGGCGCGCTTCGCCGGTCTCGTCAACGAGAACGAGCAGGGCCGTATCCGCCAGCAGGGGGACGAACCGCGCGCGCTGCCTGCGGAGTGACTTTTGCCGCGATAGTGCGTTAGGCGGGGACGATGGCCGGCCCCGCCCCCCTTTCGCGTTTCGACCCCGACCAGCCGGGCGCCAGCGGCATGAAGCGGCTCGCCACCGGCCTGCTCGTGCTGATGGCGATTTCCTATTTCGCCTCGCGCCAGCTGGAACCGGCCTATCCGTGGCTCGAATGGGTCGAAGCCTTCGCCGAGGCCGCGATGGTCGGAGCGCTGGCCGACTGGTTCGCGGTCACCGCGCTGTTTCGCCACCCGTTGGGACTGCCCATCCCCCACACCGCCATCATCCCGCGCAACAAGGAGCGGATCGGCGATGCGCTGTCGCGCTTCATCCGCCAGAACTTCCTCACCCCGCAGGTAATCGCACGGCGCATGGAGAGGGTCGACGTCGCAGGCGCGGCGGGCCGCTTTCTTGCGCGCCCCTCCGGCGCGGAAAGTCGGATGCGCAGCGGGGCCAGTCGGTTGATTGCCGACGCCTTCGCCAGTCTCGACGACGAACGGCTGGGCGGCATCGCCAAGTCCGCCATCTCCTCGCGGCTCAAGCGGATGGAAGTGGCGCCGGTAATCGGCCGCGCGATGGCCGTCGCGATCAACGAGGATCGCCACCTGCCGATCATCGAACGCGCGGTGCACTATCTGGCCGACGCGCTCGAGGACAGCGAGCACATGATCCGCCAGATGGTTCATCAGCGCACCAGCTGGATCCTGCGCATGGCGACCGTCGACGAGAAGATCGCCGACCAACTCGTCGAGGGGCTGCGCAAACTGTTCCGCGACATGGCGAACGACCCCGCGCATCCCGTGCGCATCAAGATCGAGGAACGGCTCGCCGACTTCGCCAACGACCTGCAAAGCGATCCCGTGCTGCAGGCCAAGGTCGAAGCGTGGAAGGTCCGTGCCCTCGACAACGGCACTTTCACGCTGTGGCTCGACGATCTGTGGCAACGCTTTCGCCGCGGCATCATCGATACCGCGCACGACCCCGACACCGCGATGGCGGGACAGTTGGGCGAAGTCCTGCGCTCGATGGGCACCAGCCTCGAGGAAGATCCGGCGCTCAAGACCGCGATCAACCGCTTCACCCGCCGCACCGTCGTCGGCATGGCGGCCAGCTACGGCGACAATATCGTCACCCTCGTCAGCGACACGATCCGCTCGTGGGACGCCTCCACGGTCACCGACCGCCTCGAAGGCGCGGTGGGACGCGATCTCCAGTACATCCGCATCAACGGCACGCTGGTGGGCGGACTCGTGGGTGCCAGCCTGCACGCACTCGGCAAGTTCGGGATCTGAACCCTTATTCGGAGCGTCGCTCGATCGTCGCGCCGACCGCCGCCAGCTTCTCCTCGAGACGTTCGTAGCCCCGGTCGAGGTGATAGACGCGCAGCACCTCGGTTTCGCCCTCCGCCGCCAATCCCGCGAGCACGAGGCTCATCGAGGCACGAAGATCGGTCGCCATCACCTTGGCCCCCGTCAACTGATCGACCCCGCGCACGATCGCGCTGCGGCCGCGCGTCTCGATCTCGGCACCCATGCGGCGCAGCTCGGGCACGTGCATGTAGCGGTTCTCGAAGATCGTCTCCTCGAGATAGCTGTCGCCGTCCGCCAGCGTCATCATCGCCATGAACTGCGCCTGCATGTCGGTCGCGAAGCCCGGATAGGGCGCGGTCGAGATGGCCAGCGGGCGCAGCTTGCCCGTCGAGGAGACCTTGATCCCCTCGTCGGTGAATTCGGTCAGCAGCCCCGCCGCCGCCAACGCATTGGTGGTGGCCAGCATGTCGCGCGGCCGCGCGCTCGTCAGCTCGATCGATCCGCCGGTCAGCCCCGCGGCACAGGCATAGCTGCCCGCCTCGATCCGGTCGGGCATGACCTCGTAGGTGCAGCCGTGGAGCTTCTCGACCCCGGTGATGATGAGATGCGAGGAGCCGATCCCCTCGATCTGCGCGCCCATCGCGACCAGGCATTCGCACAGGTCGACGATCTCGGGCTCGCGCGCGACGTTGAACAGCTGGACCTGTCCATCGCACAGCACCGCCGCCATGACCGCATTCTCGGTCGCGCCGACCGACACGATCGGGAAACTGAATTCACCGCCGGGCAGTCGGCCCTTGTTCGGCGCGGTTGCGCGCACGTAGCCGGCCTCGATCTCGATCTCCGCGCCCATCGCCTCGATCGCCTGCAGATGCAGGTCGATGGGCCGATCGCCGATCGCGCAGCCGCCGGGCAGCGAAACGGTCGCCTCGCCCATCCGCGCCAGCATGGGTCCCAAAACGAGGACCGAAGCGCGCATCTTGCGGACGAGATCGTAGGGCGCCTCGGTCGACACGATATTGTCGGCGGTCAGCGTCATCGCCCGCCCGAACGTGCCGGGCTTCTGCCCCGCGACGCTGGTCGATACGCCCAGATGGTTCATGAGGTGCGCGAAACTGTCGACGTCCGCCAGTCGCGGCAGATTGGTCAGCGTCAGCGGCTCCTCGGTGAGAAGCGCGCAGGGAATTAGCGTGAGCGCGGCATTCTTGGCGCCCGAAATGGGAATCTTCCCCTCGAGCTTCTTGCCGCCTTCGATCCAGATCGTGTCCATGAGGTGGAGGGCTTAACGCGCCCACCGGTCAGCGCAAGGGTCTAGGCCTTCTCGAGCGTGCATTGCAGCGGGTGCTGGTTCTCGCGCGCGAAATCCATCACCTGGCTGACTTTCGTCTCCGCGACCTCGTACGGGAATACCCCGCATACCGCGACGCCCTGCTGGTGCACCTGCAGCATCACGCGGGTCGCATCCTCGATCCCCATGTTGAAATAGCGCTGCAGCACCAGCACGACGAACTCCATCGGCGTGTAGTCGTCGTTGAGCATCAGCACCTTGTAGTTGCTGGGCTTCTTGGTCTTGGGACGCGTCTGGACGGCGATGCCGGTATCGGAATCGTGATCGTCGGTATCGGCGGGGCCCGCCATCGTGAACTGATTCGGGTCTTGGAACATCATCGGCCTAGATATGGGATGGTTCGGGCGCTCCGCAACCGGACGAAGGTCCGCAATGCGCCAGAGCGTGAAAAAAGCGCGGATACGAAAAAGGGCCGCCCTCCCGGTTCGGGAAGGCGGCCCTCTTGATCCGTGGGTCGTACCGGACGGCGTTACGCCATCAGGCTCTTGACCTTTTCGGCATTGACGCTGGCGCGGTTCGAAACCGGCTGCATCGCGTCGCCCGCCAGCTTGACCATACGTTCGGTCATCTTGCTGCTCTCGGAGATCATGCGGTCGAAGCTCGACTTATAGAGGTCGGCCTGGATCGCCATGAAGTCCTGCGGGGTCTTCGCTTCGGCGAGAAGACGCATGTTGTCCGAGGCACTCTCGAACTGGCTGCGGCTTTCCTCAATCAGCTCGGTGCCGAGGTCCTTGGCACCGGTGGCGGCGATACGGGTCGATTCGATCATCGCTTCGACGTTCGCCTTCGTCATCTCGGCGAGCTGCTCGGTCGCGACGCGAGACTTGGCGATGAATTCCTCACCCTGCTTGCCGGCGTTGGTCATCATCTCTTCGACCTTCTGGGCGTTCGGAACGTCATAGCCGCCGAACCAGCTGTTCATGTCAAAATTGGTCATCGTGTTTTCCTTCGTCTTCTTGTTCATGGTCGCGGCGGCCTTCGCGGCCCCGTCGATCGTCTTCTTCTGAGCCTTGGCAGCCTTGGCGGTGGTGCGCTTGGCCCGCTTCGCGGTCTTGGCGACGTTCGCCTTCGCGGCATCGGCAGTCTTCTGGACGGCTTCGGTCTGCGCCTCGGCGACTTTCTCGGTCGTCTCGGTGAGCGCCTCGGCGTTCTTCTCGACGATCTTCTTGGTCATCTGCGCGGTGGTCTTGTTCGTGTTCTTCTGGTCGGTCATGGGGGTACCTGTCTTTGGTCTGCTATAGGCGTGTTTCGATCTTGTGCCCATTCTATGGTGCAGCGCACAAAATGTCAAGGTCTATGCTGCGCTGCACAACGATGCGGCGCGGCGTGGCCACGGCTTGACGCACGCGCCCCCGCTCGCCATCCCCGGACGATGGAACGCCTCTCCAATGATCGCCGCGGATTGCTCATCGTGCTGTCGAGCCCGTCGGGGGCGGGAAAGACCACGATAAGCCGCGCCCTGATGCAGCGCGACCCCACGATTTCGATGTCGGTGAGCGCCACGACCCGCGCGCCCCGCCCGGGGGAAAAGGACGGCGTTCACTATCATTTCGTGTCGGATGCGGAATTCGACCGGATGGTCGATGCGGGCGAGTTCGCCGAATGGGCCTACGTCTTCGATCACCGCTACGGCAGCCCCAAGGAACCGATCAAGGAAGCGCTCCGCAAGGGTCGCGACATCCTGTTCGACATCGACTGGCAGGGGACGCAGAGCCTCGAATACGCATTCGGGAACGAGCTGGTCCCCATCTTCATCCTGCCCCCCTCGATGGACGAGCTCGAACGTCGCCTGCGCGCCCGTGCGACCGACAGCGAGGAGGTGATCGAGGGTCGCATGAAGCGCGCCGCGGGCGAGATCGGCCACTGGGACAGCTACGACTACGTCCTCATCAACGAAGACGTGGACACCTGCCTCGAACAGGTCCGCTCGATCGTCGCGGCCGAACGGTTGCGCAAGATCCGCCACCCCGAATTGCCGACGCTGGTCCGCGCGATGGTCGAACGGCCGAACTAGGTCGACGACCCCGACAGCAGCGTCAGGAACCGCGCGCCGGCAAGAAAATCCTCGCGCCGTGCCGCTGCGGCTTTTTCGGCCTCTTCGTCCGCACCCCATTGTTCGATCTGGTACAGGCGGTCGATTTCCACCGCCTCCCACGCCGTCTCGACCGAAAACGCCTCGTGGCGAACCGCGAGCGCTGCGATCAGCGAACCTCCCCCGCGCACCAGGTGCGACAGCCCCGCCAGTGCGAACGCATCCTCCGCCGCCACCGCCGCCGCCAGCCGTTCGAGGGTCGCCGGCGGCTGGTCGACAGGCGATACGCCCTGCGTGATCTCGAAGGAAACGTCGTACCGCTCGCGCGCCCAGTCGAGGAGCGGGTCCCACGCCGCCCGCTCGCGCTCGACGAGCGGGTCGGGGTGGATCGCGCGATAGCAAAGCAGCTCGTTGGTCGCGAACCCCGCCAGATCGGCGGCGAAGGCATCGTGCTGGGCCGCGATCCGGTCGATCGCGGCGTTGGCAAGCCCTGTCAGCGGCATTTCGCGCGGATCGATGTCGGTCTGCGGCGCCGCGTTCCATTCTGCCGCGATTGCCTGCGCCAGCGCCTCCGACGGCAACCGGAGATCAGCGCGGGCGGGCGTCTTCAGCGTACGTCCGTCGAGCTCGATCCCCCACGCCCCGTCGCCCGCGACGACCTTCGCCTCCGTCCAGAAACGCTTCACGCGCCCTCGTCCTCGCGATCCCATCGCCGCCGCAGCATCTTGGGGCCGAGCAGCACGAGCAGCCCGCCGACCACCGCCATCGGCGCGCCGAGCGCGGGCACCTCGTCGAAGAACGGATTGCGCAGCGCCAGCAACAGCCCCGAAAGCGTCAGCAGCAATCCCCACATCCGTACCGCCGCGAAGGCCTGGAACCGCTCCTTCCAGAGCGCCTCGTCTTCCTCGGGTGTCATGCCCCGCCCCACCATGCTCCCGCGCGCCACGCCTGCGCCAGCGTCAGCACGTCCTCGGCCTTGCCGGCGATCGCGTGGGCGCCGCCCTCCTCCAGTTCGGCGACCGGATGATACCCCCACGCCACTCCGATCGCGCCGACGCGCGCGTTGCGCGCCATCCGCATGTCGTGGGACGTGTCGCCGATCATCACCGTGTCCTTCGGATCGGCATAACATTCGTTCATGGCGGAAAAGATCATCGAGGGGTTGGGCTTCGACGGGTGGCCGTCCGCCGTATGCAGACAGGCGAACCGGTCGCTCCATCCGTTGAGGTCGAGGACATGCCGCAGCCCCTTTTCCGACTTGCCCGTCGCCACCGCCAGCGTCCAACCCGCATTGGCGAACGCCGTCAGCAGGTCGGGAATGCCGTCATAGGGACTTTCCACCGCCTCGCCCCGTTCGCGCAAGTCGACGAACGCCTCCTTATAGGTCTCCGCCAGCGCGTCATGGTCCGCATCGGGGACGAGCGCCTTCATCGCCTCTACCAACGACAGGCCGATGACCCGCTGCGCTTCCTCGCGCGGCGGACATTCCAGCCCGTGGTGGCGCAGCGAGGCGTCGAGCGCGCGGTGGATGGTCGCGCCGCTATCAACCAGCGTGCCGTCGCAATCGAAGATCGCCAGCGGCTTTGGCTGCGCGCTCACTTACGGCGACCCTTGCGCGGTGGCTTGCGCGCGGGGTTGCCGCGCCCGCGGGCGCCGCGGCTCGATCGCTTGACCTTACGCTCCTTCTTCAGATCCTTCTGGATATTCTTCTTGCGACGGATTTTCGCCTCGAGGCTCTGTCCCGGATCGGGCGTCGTCAGCGGCAGATTGTCGCCGTCCCGCGCCTCGAACCCTAGATTGGCAAGGCTTTCGGCGAAATGCGTCGGCAGGTCGGCCTGCCGATCGATGGTCTTGCCGCCCGGCGCACTGATCCGCAGCCGCCGCGCGTGAAGGTGCAGCTTGCGGCTGACCCCGCCCGTCAGCATCGCGTCGGCGCCGCCATATTTGGCGTCCCCGACAATCGGATGGCCGACCGCCGCCATGTGCGCGCGCAACTGATGCGTTCGACCCGTCAGCGGCTGCAGCTCGACGAAGGAGGCACGGCTGCCCGCGCGGTCGATGACGCGGATCTTGGTGCGCGCCGTCTGGCCCTCTTCCATGTCGACATGCATCTTTTCGCCGCCCGACCCCGGCTGCTTCGAGAGCGGCAGGTCGATGATCCCGTCGGTGACCTCGGGGAAACCGGTCACGATCGCCCAATAGACCTTCTTGGCCGTCCGCCCCGAAAAGGCCTTGGAGAAATGGGCCGCCGCCCGCGGCCCGCGTGCGACAAGGATCACGCCCGACGTATCCTTGTCGAGCCGGTGGACCAGCTTGGGCTTGCCCTTGTCGTCCTCGTCCAGCCCGTGCAGCAGCCGGTCGAGATGCTTGTTGGTCTTGGTCCCGCCCTGCGTCGCGAGCCCCGGCGGCTTGTTGAGAACGTAGGCGTCGGGCGTCTTGGCGATGACCATGCTCTGCACCGCGTCCAGTTCGTCGTCGGTCAGGTCGACCTTGGCCTTTTGCGGCCGTTCGCGCGGTTCGGTGTCGGGGGGCACGCGGATCTGCATGCCCGTGGCGATCCGATCGCCCGGGTTGGTCCGTCCGCCATCCAGCCTGAGCTGTCCCGTCCGCGCCCATTTGGCGATGGTGCCGAAACTGGTCTCGGGCTGGTGGCGCTTGAACCAGCGGTCGAGGCGGATGCCGTCATCCTCTTCCTCGACGGTGTAATTTCTCACGTCGTCGCTCATCCGCGCCGCCCTAGCGCCTTGCGCCCCAATAGTCGAAAGCCTTTTGCTGTCGCGCACGGATATAGGCTGCCGCCTCCGCGCCTTCCCAGCGACCTCCATAGTCGCCGCTATCCAGCCCGATCCACCATCCCTGCCCCGGCAATCCGTCCGATTGGCGCACGACCAGCACCGCCAGGTCGGGTTCGCCCCGCGCCCGTGCCTGTGCATCGACATCGGCCAGCGTCACGCATAACGCGCGCATCCTGGGCCGGCTGAACCGGTACCCCAGATGCTCCAGCAATTCGGAATAGGTCAGCGCCGCGCCTGCCTTGGCCGCACCGACCAGATGCGCGCGCACCTCGTCGGGATCGTCCAGCGCCATCAGCCCGCGTCGGGCTGTTCGCCGGTCGGCACCAGTTCGAACACGTCGAGGATACCGCCGTTGCGGGGATAGGGGATCGACAGCCGCCACCGGAACGGTCCCACCCGTTCCCACACGCCGGCCATATCGCGGGTCGGATCCTCGCCATAGGACATGGGCTCGCGTTCGCTGCCGAGCGCCAGACTGCCGAGGAAGATGTACCGGTTTCCCGCATCGTAGAGCCGCCCGGCGGGGCGCTGGCTCCCGGTCTGCTTGACAATCGTGAACCGGTCGGCCTCGATCTCGACGTAGCAGAAGAAGGGCTGGTAGGCGATGAAGGCGGGGTCGCCCGGCGACGCCGCGCCCAGCTTCACCAGCCGGCATTGATAGCTTCCGGGCGTCGGGTCGGGCCGCTCGAGGCCCGCCTCGGGGTCGAGCAGGGCGCCCTGCTCCTCGATCGCGGTCACGAAATCGGCCTCGCGCGCCGCCGCCAGCCCTTCGGTCCATGCCGCACCCAGCATTTCGATCCGGTCGGCATCGGCGGGCGCCGCATAGCCGCGCCAGTTCGCATCGGGGTCCAGTTCGGGTTCGATCGAGGCACTCGGCGCCACCGGCACCAACCCCTCGTCCGCGGTCAGGGCGGCACACCCGCTCGTCAGGGCGGCGAGGGTCGTCACGGTGGCGGCAAGGGACGGGCGCATCGAACAGGCAACGTTGCGGCGGGCCGACGGTTGCGCAAGTCGATTGACTTTCCCCCTTCGGGACAGCAGCGCCGCGAAGCGATGGCCACGCCCCAATCCCGATCGCGCAGCGGCTATGTCTATGCCCTGAGCGCCTTTGCCCTGTGGGGCGTCATCCCGCTGTTCTTCAAGGCGATGATCCCGATGGACTCGATGGACATCGTGTCCTGGCGGGTCGTGCTCGGCGTTCCGACGCTGGCGATCTTCCTGTTCGTCCTCAGGAAGTGGGACGAGGTCCGCGTCGCGCTGCTCAATCGCCGCGTGCTGTGGACGTTGCTGGCCAGCGCGGTGCTGATCGCGATCAACTGGGTCGTCTACGTCTATGGCGTCAACTCGAACCGCGTGCTGGCGACCAGCCTCGGCTACTACCTCAACCCGCTCCTCAACATTCTCCTCGGGCGCTTCATTTTGAAGGAAGCCCTCGGTCCCTTCCGCTGGGCGGCGCTGGCGGTGGCGGGTGTGGGGGTCGCGGTGCTGGCGTTCGGCGCGCTCCAGGACCTCTGGATCACCCTGTCGCTGGCGCTGTCGTTCGGCGTCTACGGACTGCTCCGCAAGACAGTCGACGTCGGCGCCGCCCCCGGCCTGTTCCTCGAGACGCTGCTGCTCGCCCCGCTGTTCGCGCTCTGGCTCCTCGCCTTTCGCGACATGGGCGATCCGCTGTGGGGTCCCGAGCCCTATCACTTCTGGCTGATCCTCGCGTCGGGTGCCGTGACCTGCGTACCCCTGCTCCTCTTCACCGAAGGCGCGCGGCGGCTGCCCTATTCGACCATCGGCATCCTGCAATTCTCCGCCCCCACGGTGCAGTTCTTCCTGGGCGTCCTCCTGTTCGACGAGGCGTTCACTCCCAACCGGATGATGGCTTTCGCCGCCATCTGGAGCGCGGTCATCCTCTACACCATCTCGCTGATCCGCGAATCGCGGCGGGAGAAGCGTGTTACCCTTGTAGAACAGTCCGGCTGACCCTATGTCGGGATCATGCTGAACATCGCCTCCTACATCGTCGGGATCCTCGCCATCCCGTTCCTGATCATCGGCCAGATCCCCGCGCTGGGCTGGACGAATGTCTTCTGGATGATCATCCCGGTGATCGGGATCGTGCTCGGGGCCATGTCGTCCAAGACGAGCGGGCGCAACTTCAACGCCGTCATCCTCGTCCTGATGCTGGCGCGCCTCTTGCTGCTCGGCGGGATCTAGCGCGTCTTGACGTAGCGCCCCGGCGCATCCTCGATCGGGTCGAGCTTGCCTTCGCCCGGTACCCGTGCGCCGGTAGCCTCGACCTCGGCGTCGTCGATGCCCTTCAGCCATTCGATCCAGTCGGGCCACCAGCTGCCCTCGTGCCGCGTCGCGCCCTTCCGGAAGTCGTCGAGGCTCGATGCCTCTTCGCCATCGCCCATCACCGAATAATGATATTTCTGCGCGCTCGGCGGGTTGACCACCCCCGCGATATGCCCCGATCCGGCCAGCAGGAACTTCACCGCCCCCTTCACATGATCGCGGATCTTCCACACGCTGGCGGCCGGCGCGATATGATCCTGCTCGCCCGCCTGCACGTACATCGGCGTCTCGATCGTGGTGAGGTCGATGGGATGCCCGCCGATCGCAATCGCGCCCGGCTGCACCAGCAGATTGTCGCGATACAGCCGCGCAAGATAGTCGCGATGCCATGCCGCGGGCAGGTTGGTCACGTCGCTGTTCCAGTGCAACAGGTCGAAGGGCCGCGGCTCCTTGCCCATCAGGTAATTATTGACGACGTAGTTCCAGACGAGGTCGCGCCCGCGCAATAGGTTGAACGTCGCCGCCAGCACCCGCCCGTCGGTCACGCCGGTCTCGGCCGACAGCTGCCCCAGCGTCGCCAGCGTTTCGTCCGACACGAACATCGTGAGATCGCCCGCATCCGCGAAATCGACCTGCGCGGTGAATAGCGTCGCGCTGGCGACCTTGTCCGCCTCGCCCCGCGCCGCCAGTTGCGCCAGCGTCATCGACAGGACCGTCCCCGCCACGCAATAGCCGATCGTATGCACCTTCTCGACGTCGAGAAGGTCGCGAACCGTGTCGATCGCCTGCTCCTGCGCGGCGACGTAATCGTCCATCTGGATGTGCGCAATGCTCTCGTCCGCCGATTTCCAGCTGACCATGAACAGGCTGACCCCCTTTTCGACCGCCCATTTCACGAAACTCTTCTCGGGCGTCAGGTCGAGGATGTAGAAACGGTTGATCCACGGCGGAAAGATCACCAGCGGGGTCTCGAGCACCTTGTCGGTCGCCGGGGCATATTGGATCAGCTGGTACAGCTCGGTCTCGAAGATCACCTTGCCCGGCGTCGTCGCGAGGTCGCGGCCCAGCTCGAACGCGCCTTCGGGGCTTTGCGTCACCTGCCCGCTCGCCAGATCGGCGAGGAAATTGCTCATCCCCTGCGCCAGGCTGTCGCCCTGCGTCTCGGCGGCGCGCGCCAGCACTTCGGGATTGGTCAGCGCGAAATTGGCCGGGCTCATCGCGTCAACGAATTCCTGTGTGGCGAACATCAGACGCTTGCGCGCATCCTCGTCCAGCCCGCCCAGCGCCTCGACCGTGCCCGTCATCCTCTCGCTCCAGGCGAGATAATTCTGCTTCATCGCAGCGAACAGGGGATGGCCCGACCATTCCTCGGCGGCAAAGCGGCGATCGGGCTTCTGCCCCGCCGCCTGCATGTCGGCCATCATCTTGCCCCACGCCTCGAGGCCCTGCGACCAGGCCTGTGCGCCCGCGTTCATCACCGCCATCGGGTCGGCGCCCATCGGATCGCCGGGCGGCGGCTCGAACCCCAGCCCCGGTTTCTCCGCGCTGGTCGCGAAACTGTCGGCCCACGCGTCCATCCACATCTTCTGCGTGGTCGCCATCATGCTGGCCCAGTCCTCGGGTCCGGCAGTTTTCGGTTCGTCGCTCACGGGCCTCTCCTCCACATCTTGTGCATAGACTAAATGGATTGCGTCGTCGCTTGGCTCCGTTATGGGCGCCTTGCGATGGAAGAAACGCTCATCCCCTCCGGTCCGCTCGTCGCGCTCGACTTCGTCGGCATCGGCGTGTTCGCGGTATCGGGCGCGCTGCTCGCCGCCAAGAAAGGGCAGACGCTCGTCACCTTCTTCTTCTTCGCGCTCGTCACCGGGGTCGGCGGCGGAACGCTCCGCGATCTTCTGATCGGCGCGCCCGTTTTCTGGGTCCAGCACAACGAGACCCTGTTCGTCATCGTCGCCGCCGCGCTGGCGGTCTGGTTCATCAAGGGCTTGCAACGCACCGAAAAGCCGCTCCTTTGGTTCGATGCCATCGGGCTGGCGGCCTACAGCGTCTATGGCGCGTCCAAGGCGCTGCGCTACGATATCGCCCCGCTGCCGGCGGTCGTGATGGGCGTGATGACCGCCTGTGTCGGCGGCATCATCCGCGACGTGCTGGCGGGCGAACCTTCCATCCTGATGCGCCCCGAACTGTACGTCACCGCCGCCGCGCTCTCCTCGGGCAGCTTCGTGGTGATGATCCTCCTAGGCCTTCCGGTCGTCATGGCCGGCGGTATCGCGGCGCTGCTCGGCTTCGCGCTGCGCGGTGCGGCGGTCGCGCGCGGACTGGGGCTGCCGAGCTATCACGCCCCCAGTCAGGAAAATCTTTAGCCGCAACGGGTTAAAGGGTTAACGGCGAACCGCCGGTCCGCAGCGCCAGAGTGCCGGAACCGCCACTCCTGCCCCGACCCGCCGCGCGCTATCCTGCACGCCGATCATCCAACAGGGTCTTTTCCATGCGTATTCTTCTCGCCCTCGTCCCGCTGCTCGCGCTCGCCGCCTGCGCTTCCACCCCCGACACCATCACCGCCGCCGTGCCGGTGATCGAGGACCAGAAACCCGTCGGCTTCGTCATGCCCGAAGGGTATCGCTGGAGCCACGGCCACGGACCGCGCAGCCACGCGGCGATGGCCGAAACCTTCGGCACCGACACGATCCCCGCCAACGAGTTCGTCTGGGCCGACACCATCCCCGAAGAGGGCGCGGTCAAGGTGATCGTCGATCTCAAGACCCAGATGACCTACGCCTGGAAGGGCGACACGCTCGTCGGCGCGGCGTCGGTGTCGACCGGCAAGGCAGGCAAGGAAACGCAACTGGGCTTCTGGCCGATCCTGTCGAAGCACAAGGACTATAGGAGCCGCAAATATGACAACGCCCCCATGCCCTATTTCCAGCGCATGGACCGCTTCGGCATCGGTCTTCACGGCGGTCACAACCCCGGCGCCCCCGCCAGCCACGGCTGCATCCGCCTTCCCAACGAATTCGCCGCCAAGCTGTTCGCGCTGACGACCCGGGGCGACGAGGTGATCGTCGAGGGCTAGGCCGCGGCGCGTGCCTGACCTATGGCACCCCGCATGATCCATCCCGGCGACGTCAATGCACTCGGCCAGACCATCGAGCTGGCGATCGCGCCCGTGTTCCTGCTGGTCGCCGCGGGCGGCTTCCTCAATGTCCTCTCGGGGCGGCTCGCCCGCGTCGTGGATCGGGCCCGTTCGCGCGGCCAGATCCTCGTCGAGGCGACCGGGCACCAGCACGATTCGATCCGCGAGGAACTGCGCGCCATCAATCGCCGCATCGGCCTCGTGAACGGTGCAATCGGGCTGGTCGTGCTCGCCGCCGTCCTCATCTGCCTCGTTGTTATCCTGCTGTTCGTCGCCGCTGTCGCAAACATCCTCTGGTACGACATCATCGCCGGACTGTTCGCACTCGCGATGCTGTCGATCGCCGCGGGCTTCGCCCTGTTCCTCGTCGAGACCCGCGTCGCCAGCCGCTGGATCCACGTTTCCTCCGACCTGCTCGAACATCAGGTGATGATGGACGAACGCGACTAGCCTCGACTTTCCCCGGCCGCCTTGTCAAAGCGGCTGGACCAACAGGAGAGTGAGTATGCCCAAGGCTTCATCGGTTCTCGACCGCGTCCTCGTCCTCGAGATGGTGCGAGTCACCGAGGCCGCCGCCATCGCCGCCGCGCGGCTGATCGGGCGGGGCGATGAAAAGGCCGCCGACGCCGCCGCGGTCGAAGCCATGCGCGCTGCGCTCAACAACCTTCCCATGCAAGGCACCGTCGTCATCGGCGAGGGCGAGCGCGACGAGGCCCCGATGCTCTACATCGGTGAAAAGGTCGGCAAGGCCGAAGAAGGCGCACCCGAGATCGACATCGCACTGGATCCGCTCGAAGGCACGACCATCACCGCCAAGGCAGGTCCCAACGCGCTCGCCGTGCTGGCGATTGCGGAACAGGGCAACCTGTTGAACGCCCCCGATACCTACATGGAAAAGATCGCCATCGGGCCGGGCTATCCCAAGAAGACCATCCGGCTCGAGGACGATGTCGAGACCAACATCCGCCGCCTGGCGGAAGCGAAGGGCTGCGGCCCCGAGGACATCATCGCCTGCGTTCTCGACCGCCCCCGTCACCGCGAGATCATCGCCGAACTGCGCCGTCTCGGCTGCGGGGTGAAGCTGATCCCCGACGGTGACGTCGCTGGCGTCATCGCCACCACCGACGAGACCACCGGCATCGACATCTACATGGGCACCGGCGGCGCGCCCGAAGGCGTTCTCGCCGCCGCCGCCCTGCGGTGCGTGGGCGGACAGATGCAGGGCCGCCTCGTCTTCCGCAACGAGGACGAGAAAGCCCGCGCACGACGCTGGGGCATCGAGGATCTCGACCGCATCTACAAGCTCAAGGACATGGCATCGGGCGACTGCATCTTCGCGGCGACCGGGGTCACCGACGGATCGCTGCTGGGCGGGGTCAAGCGCCGCAAGTCGGGCAGCATCGAGACCGAGACCATCGTCATGCGCGCCTCCTCGGGCACCGTGCGTACGGTGCGCACCGAACATCGCAAGGGCGTCGCCTGAAACTCGTCGAATAGCGCTTTGATCGCGGGGCGCCGCGCGATACGGTCTTGCCCATGACCGACAGTATCGCCGCCGCCCCCGACAGCCCGCTACCCGACGCGATCGATCCCGACCGCGCGCTCCTGCCGCCGGGGCTGCAACCGGTCGAGCCCGCGTACCGCTCGGTGCTCCGCACCATCTTCCTCCTCGTCTGGCTGCCCTTCCTCGTCGGCGCGCTCGTGCTCGACAATTTCGCGTTCGAGGGCCAGCCCTTCCGCGGCCTCCTCACCGGCGTCGTCCTGTTCCTGATGATCCTCGTCGTCGGTTTCGCACCGCACCGGATCTGGCGCCGCCTCGGCTATCGATTGGGCGACCGGCAGCTGCGCATCACCAAGGGCTGGCTGTGGCATACCGACACGATCGTGCCCTTCGTGCGCGTCCAGCATATCGACGTCGCGCGCGGCCCGATCGACAAGCTGTTCGGGACCGCCAGCCTGATCGTCCACACGGCCGGCACCCACAATAGCGTGGTCTCCCTCCCCGGCCTCGACCCCGAGGACGCGCTGCCGCTGCGCGACACCATCCGCGCCGAGATCAAGACGGACTGGCAGTGAGCGAAGCGGGAGTACAGACGATCGACGACCCGCCCGCGACGCTGGCGGACGAGCCAGCGGACGCGCGCGAACGGCTCCATCCCCTGACGCTGTTCACCGGCCTCGGCGCGGCGGTACGCGGCGCGTGGGCGGCGCTGCTGGGCAGCGTCTATTTCGTCAGCCAGGGCAACTGGTACTGGGCGCTCTTCCTCGTCGGGGGCGTCTTCGTCGTCAGCCTGCTCGGAATCGGGGCGCGTTACCTGTCCTTCTCCTATCGCGTCGAAGCCGACGAGATCGACATGGCCAGCGGGATTGTCAGCCGCAACGAACGCTCGATCCCTTTCGACCGCATCCAGGACGTCAACATCGAACAGGGGCTGCTGCACCGCCTCGTCGGCCTCGCGCGCGTCAAATTCGAGACGGGGGCCTCGGCGGGCGCCAACGCCGGTGACGACGGCAGCCTCGATTCGATCACGCTGGCGCGCGCCAACGAGCTGCGCGACCGCATCCGCGCCCACCGTGCGGGCGAAGGGCGCCGCGTTACCGTCGGCGACGCTGCCGAGACCGCCATCGCGAAAGAGGAAGAGCGCCCCGTCATCTTCGCGATGAGCCCGCGTCGCATCCTTACCCTCTGCCTGTTCAGCTTCTCGCTTGCCATCGTCGGCGCGCTTTTCGGTCTCGCCCAGACCTACGGCGACGCGCTCGGTCTCGATCTCTTCGATCCCGATTTCTGGGCCGGCATCGTCGCCCGGTCGGGCCCCTTGCAGGAACTGGTGCTCGCCAACCGCGCCCTCACCATCCTGTTCGGTATCGCTAGCCTGATGCTTGCCGGTTTCCTCACCGCTTTCGTCCGGGTCATCCCGCGTGAATGGAATTTCACGCTGCGACGGACCGAGACGGGGTTCCGGCGTCAGCGCGGCCTCTTCACGCTGACCGACGTCGTCATCCCGCTGAAGCGCGTGCAGGCCGCGATCCTCGACACCGGTCCGGTCCGGCGGCGCAGCGGCTATTTCGAATTCAAGGTGCAGAGCCTGGGCAGCGACACCGGCAACGCGGGCGATCATACCCTCGCGCCGCTCGGCACCAGAAGCGAGATCGAGGGCATCGTCGAGGAAATGGAATGGCGCGCCCTGTCGACCGACACCCGCGGTTGGGATCGCCCCCGACCGGCGTTCGTCACCAGCTCCCTGCTCGTGTCGCTTCCGATCGTCATCCTCATCGCATTCGGGACCGCGGCGGCCGTCGCCGGCATCATGTGGTCGGGCGACTGGGACCTGGAAAACGCTGTAGCGCAGTTCCTCCCGATCTTCGGGTCAGTCTTCCTTGCCATCTATCTGCTATCGGCGCTGTCGCGCTGGCTCGACTATCGCCACCGCCGCCACACGCTCGACGGCGACCGTTTCGTGATGCGTTCGGGATGGTGGCGGCAGCGGCTCGTTGTGCTGCCGCTCGGCAGGATCCAGAGCATCGACGTGAAGCGCAACTTCATCGACCGGGTCTTCGGTATCGCCGACGTGCGCATCGGGGTGGCGGGGGGCGGCGGCTTCTCCGCGCACGGGATCGACGCGGTGACCCCGGACGAGGCAATGGCGCTGCGCGAGGCGTTGCTGGAGCCGGTGCGATGACCCTCGATATCCGGTCCAGCCTGTCGGGACAGCCATGGCAATGGCGCTACAAGGGCGGTGACGACCTCACCCGCGACCTCACGGACCAGCTGTTGCTGGCGCGCGGGGTGGAGGAAAACGACCTTCCCCGCCAGCGTGCTCCGCGGCTGCGCGATTTCCTCCCCGACCCTTCCGTTTTCCAGGATATGGACAAGGCGGCGGTGCGCATCGCCGACGCGCTCGAGGCGGGCGAGCGGATCGCGCTGTTCGGCGACTACGACGTCGACGGCGCGACCTCCGCCGCGCTTCTTGCCCGACTGCTGCGCCAGCTCGGCAGCGACCCGCTTCTCTACATTCCCGATCGCCTCATGGAAGGCTACGGGCCCTCCGGCGCGGCGCTGCGAGGCCTCAAGGATCAGGGCGCCGACCTGTGCGTCACGGTCGATTGCGGCGCGCAGGCGTTCGAGGCACTGGACGAGGCCGCCGATGCGGGTCTCGACGTCATCGTCTGCGACCATCACCAGTGCGACACCCGGCTGCCGCAGGCGTTCGCGATCATCAATCCCAATCGCCTCGATGAAAGCGAGGAAGGCGCCGCCCACGGTCATCTCGCCGCCGTCGGCATGGCCTTTCTTCTCGGCGTCGCGCTGCTCCGCGAACTGCGCCGCCGCGGAAAATTCGTGAACGGCACGCCCGAACCCGATCTGCTGCCGCTGCTCGATCTCGTCGCGCTCGGCACGGTCGCCGACGTCGCACGGTTGCGTACGCTCAACCGCGCCTTCGTGACGCAGGGCCTGAAGATCATGGCGCGTCAGCAGAACATCGGTCTGACCGCACTTGCACGTGTCGCGGGTCTCAAGAAGGCAGTCGTGTCGCGCGATCTCGGCTTCGCGCTCGGCCCGCGCATCAACGCGGGCGGTCGGGTCGGAGAGGCCGATCTCGGCGTGCGCCTGCTGACCACCGACGACCCTGACGAAGCCGCCCAGATCGCCGAGCGTCTCGACCGCTACAACGAGGAACGCCGCGCGATCGAGGCTGCCGTGACCGAAGCCGCGATGGAGGCTGCCGAGGCGCAGGCCGACCGTGCCGTCATCTGCGTATCGGGTGCGGGCTGGCATCCCGGCGTGGTCGGCATCGTCGCCAGCCGCCTCAAGGAACGCTACGGCCGCCCCGCCTTCGTGATCGGCGAGGACGAAGACGGTGTAGGAAAGGGATCGGGACGGTCCATCTCCGGCGTCGATCTCGGCTCCGCGATTCTCGCCGCCAAGGCCGAAGGGCTCGTCGTAGCCGGGGGCGGGCACGCGATGGCCGCGGGGGTCACTGTCTTACAGCCGGCCATTACCAAACTGGCGCACTATCTGTCCGACCGCCTCGAGAAGGACGTCGAGGCCGCCCGCGCCGGACGTGCGCTGGTGATCGACGCCATGCTGACCCCCGGCGGGGTCGCGGGCAGCCTGTGCGACCGGATCGAACAGGCGGGCCCCTTCGGCGCGGGTTGGCCGGCGCCGCGCATCGCTGTCGGCCCCGCGCGCCTGCTGCGGCCCGGCGTCGTCGGCAATGGGCATGTCCGCTTCGTGGCACTGGGCGATGACCAGCGCAGCTTCAAGGCGATCGCCTTTCGTGCCGCCGATACCGACATGGGCCAGGCGCTGCTCGCCGCACGGCCCGACCAGCGCTTCTGGCTCGCAGGTGTGATGAAGCGCGACGACTGGACCGGCGGCGATGCGGCGGAGCTTCACGTCGAGGATGCGGCCCCCGCCTGAAAAAGCGTCACGACCCGCTTGACGAAGCGCCCTCATTCTCTTAGTCCGCGCCGCACACCACGCATGTGGCCCCTTCGTCTAGCGGTCTAGGACGTCGCCCTTTCACGGCGAAAACACGGGTTCGAGTCCCGTAGGGGTCACCATCTTCACCATGCCTCGGTGTTCCGGATCTTTCCGAAATTGCTGGCTTCGATGGGCGCAGCGTTCAGCCGCGACTTCGAGAGGTTAAGACCCTTCGCCCGTCGCCAATCGCCAACATTTCTCCCCGAGACACCGACGGTCGTCGAACGGATGCCGATTGCGTCACCCGAGCAGCTTGCGAGCGGCCCGGAACGAGATCATGCAACGGCGGTCTTCGTCCCACAGAGCGAGGCGAACGTTGCGAAAGCTCTCGCCCAGGGTCACCCGACCGATCCCGCTGAGCGCCTCGTTGTCCTTCATGGCGTCCGGTAGCCGATAGAACGGGATGCGGCTCACCAGGTGATGGATGTGGTGATAGCCGATGTTGCCGCTGAACCAGTGCAGCGCACGTGGCAGTGCGTAGAAGCTGCTGCCGTGAATGGCGGCAGCGTGAAAGGTCCACTCCTCCTCGTTCGACCAGGATGTTTCCTCAAACTGGTGCTGGACGAAAAACATCCAGACCCCGAGCGTCGCGGCGAAGAGAACGACGGGGAGGAGGACCAGTGCGACGGTGCCGATCCCCCAAACCAGCGACAATGATCCGAACAGGCCGACGGTCGCCGCGTTGGTGCCCATGGCACTCGTCCACGGTCGCCATCCCGCCTTCATCTGCCCGACGGGCAGTCGGTGACGTAGCAGGAACAGATAGGCGGGGCCGATGCCGAACATGACGGCGGGATGCCGATAGAGTCGGTACGCAAATCGACGGCTACGTGACAGCGCCTGATATTCCGCGACGGTGAGGGTATCGATGTCGCCGGTGCCCCGTCGCCCAAGGTTGCCCGATGTCGCATGGTGGCAGGCGTGAGACGTCTTCCATACCCTGTAGGGAGTGAAGGTCAGGACCCCCAGGCAAGCGCCCACACGATCGTTTGCCTTCCGACTGGGCAGGAAGGCGCCATGGCCACAATCGTGTTGGATGACGAAGAGACGCAATAACAGGCCGCCGGCGGGCGCTGCGAGAATGAGCACGATCGGCCAGCCTGCCTTCACGCCGATCAACATGGCGGTCCACGCCAGTATCAAGAGGCCGAGCGTCGTGGCGAGTTCGACGACGCTACGCATCACCCGGGGCTTGGCATATCCGGACAATCGTCTGCCCAGATCCTTCAGATCCGAGATGTCGCTTCCGTAGTCGACGTTGGGCGTGCGGAAAGGGGCGGACAGTTGGGTCAATCGAAACACCATCTTTGCAGAATTGAGGTCTTTTCGGCTCGGCGCTGTCCGTTCGATCGAACTGCGTGAGCACTCGGCAATCGAGACATCTAGCGATTCTCGAATCAAATGACCTTAGTCTTAAATAACTGAATTGTGGTAGGAATTCTTCGCCTCATCGCCCACAACTGTTGGTCCGGGGCGGGGCGCCCCTCATTCAACGGCATGCCAGGTCTTAGGGTAAGTCGAAGCTCCGCACATCTAGATGGATAACAATCACGTCGAATTTTACGAACGCCTTTTCGTGAATACCTGCTCCAGTCCAGTGCTGTACTCCCACAAAGGCCTCTCCTTAGCCGAAGCTGAAATTACCACCTCGCCATGCTGCGATGCAGCAAGGCCATTGTGCAGCGCAGCATAAGTCCCCATATCGCGCGCTCACCGTTTTCTGGGAGTATTGTCGATGAATACGCTTGCCAAACTGCATCATCGCCTCCGCTCCGTGTCTCGGCCAGACGTGCGGGGCGAACCCCGCGCCTTGGCCCGGCTTGTCGATTTCGGCCCCAATCCGGGCGATTTGGAAGGCTGGTTCTACGTTCCGGCTTCGATAAAGCCCAATGCCGCTCTCGTCGTCGTTTTGCACGGTTGTACGCAGACTGCTGCAGCCTATGACCGCGGCGCGGCATGGACGAAGGCTGCCGACGATCACGGGTTCATTCTGCTGTTCCCCGAGCAGCAGCGCGCCAACAACCCCAATTTATGCTTCAACTGGTTCTCGCCGCGCGATGCACGCCGCGGGCGGGGAGAAGCGGCGTCGATTGCGGAAATGATCCAATCGGTCACGAACCGCTTCGATGTCGATGAAAAGCAGATATTCGTGACCGGATTGTCGGCCGGCGGTGCGATGGCAGCCGTGATGCTGGCCGCCTATCCCGACACGTTCGCGGGTGGCGCGGTCATCGCCGGCCTTCCCTACGCCACGGCGAACAACGTGCCGCAAGCCCTCGAGCGGATGCGCGGTCAGGACGTGCCTGATGCCGGCAAACTGGGCCAGATCGTACGATCGGCGTCCCAGCACGAAGGCCCGTGGCCGACGCTTTCGGTGTGGCACGGCACGCAGGATGCAACGGTAGACCGCAGCAACGCCCGTGCGATCGTCGACCAATGGCGCGCGCTTCATGCCGCACCCGGCGATCCGCAGCGATCCGATATGGTGAACGGGCATGTCCATCATGTCTGGCAGGACGCGCACGGTCGTGATGTCATCGAGGAATATCAGATTGCGGGACTGGGTCACGGCACACCCTTGAGCACCCGTCATTCCGGTTCGGGAGAGATGGCAGGGCCGCACATGCTCGAAGCGGGCATTTCCTCGACGACGCATATTCTTCAGTTCTGGAAAATTGCAACAGACGAAGCGGTATCGCCCGATCGTACTGCCCCTTTGCCTGAGACCGACAGTCGAAAAACCGGCCCCGTACCGAACGACATCAAACGCACGATCGAGCAGGCGCTCCAGGCCGCGGGCCTGCTTCGCTGAAAAAATCGCCGAACGGTGCATTCCTGAACAGCCACTCCGTGCGCCGACGAAAAAGGTGGTGATCCCGACCTGTTCGAGCGTCAGGCTTCACCATTCTTGATCGATGAGGGCTCGTTCGGGCGCGTGGCGTTTGCGCGGCTCGTCTTCGACCCATCACTCCGCGTCGCGACCCTTGAAGGGGCGCCATTGCTTCATCTGTCGACCGATGGCGCGCTGCTCGGACTTCTTGAGCCATTGTTCGATCGTCAAATTGCCCTCGGTCAGATCGGCGAGCACCGCGCCCCGTTCCCCGATCGGGAGATCGTCGCCCGTAGTAGTATCGACACTCGTCTGTCGTTCGATCTCCGCATTCAGCAGCGCCCCCGCCAGCACGCCATAGGCCGAGAGGAACAGCCACATCAGAAAGACGATGATCGCCGACAGCGACCCGTAGGTCGCGCTATAGTCGCTGATGTAGCCGACGTAGAGCGAGAAGCCGAAGGTGATGATCACCCACAGAAACGTCGCGAGGATGGCACCCGGCAGTACCCAGCGCCACTTGGCCAGCCGCCGGTCGGGACCGTAGCGCATGATGATCGCGAACCCCGCGGTGCCGAGGGACATTGCCGTGATCCAGGTGGCGACCCGCGCAGCGCCTTCCACCGACGGGCCGAGCGCCGCCTGTGTCTGATATTCGAGCCAAGCGAACGAGCCGGCGCTGACGATCCCGGTCAACGCGACGAAGATCACCGCCAACGTCAGAAGCGCGACGCGCAAGGTGCGGCCGACGATGCCGCGGGTCTCATGCTCCTCGTTGATCACGTTGAGCGCGCCGACCATGCCGTTCGCTGCGCGCATCGCCCCATAGACGGCGAAGAGCAGCGCCACGGCGAGCGCCAGTCCGCCGACGCCCGAATTGGTGGAGACGATCGCGATCAGCTGATCCTCGACCAGGGCGGCGACTTCGGCGGGCAGGAACAGCGAGAGTGTCTGCATCTGGTCCTGCACCAACGAAACGTCTCCGACGAGGCCATAGATCATGACCGTCGAGGCCAGGAGCGGGGTGATCGAGAGGAAGGTGAAGAAGGCGACCCCTGCTCCCAGAAGCGAAAGGTTGTGAAAACCCCACATCGTGAAAATGCGCTTGATGACCTGAATCCACGCCCGCCGGGGAAGCTCGAGCGGTGAATTAGCGGTTGCGCCGGGCGCGTTTGTGGGCAAGGTTTGCGACCGGGGGTGGGGTTCGACATCGAGCTCGTCTTGGCGGGCCGTGCCGGGACGATCCGCGGTCGAGCGAGCGTTTCGAGGTCGATCGTCCGTCAATGTTTCTTCCCCTGTCCTTCCGTTCTTCAACCGCTTGTCGGCGAAATGGTGCCCGCTGCGGGCAGGCGAGCCTCTTTGTCCTCGCGCTGCTCCTCGCTCAACCGGCCCTCGCGCAAGAGGCGCCGCCGCCATCCGAAGAAAATGTCGGCGACATCGACGACACGATCCCGCCGCCGCCTCCCGACGCGAACCTGCCCGTTACCGAAGATCCCATCATCTCCGACGAGGAATTCGCCGACGAAGTCCCCGAGCTGGCGGACGACGACCCGGCACTCGACATGCCGCTCGAGAGTATCGAGGAGTTCGAGAGGCGATTGGCCGCAGAGCAGGCGGACGCCGAGCCGACCGAAGGGCAAGAGGCGCCGCTGGGCGACCCCGCGCTGGCGGACGGCGACGTGGTCGAGGAGATCGGCGACGCGCCCATCACCGATCCCGAACTGGCCGCCCCCCTCCCCCCGCTCGAGACGTTCGAGGTGGAACCGGTCGAATTCGCCGAGGAAGCGAGCGACACGGAAGTGGTCGAGATCGACTATGCCGTGCGGGTCGACGGTCTCGAGGAAGCAGACGGCCAGACCGAGATCGCCGTCATCGACCAGTTCGAGGCCCTGTCGGCGCTCTACGACGGCGATGGCGAGGCCGACAATCTCGCGCAGGTGTCGGCGCGGCTGACCGAGGATAGCCTGCTCATCCAGCGCATCCTCGCTGCGGAAGGCTGGTACGGAGCGACTGCCGAAACGCGCATCGACCGGTCCGAGACCGCCAACGGACAGCCGATCACCGCGGTCATCACCGTGGTGCCGGGACCCCGCTACACCTTCGCCGACGTCATCATCGATGCCGACCCCACCGAACCCGCGGATCTCATCGCCGACAATCTCGCGATCCAGCCGGGCGAACCGATCGTCGCGACGCGCGTGCAGGGAGCCGAAGCGCAAGTCGCGATCGCGCTGCCCGAACAGGGCTATCCCTTCGCCGAAGTCGGCCAGCGCGACATCCTGCTCGATCAGGAAACGGGCGACGGCGTCTACACGCTTCCGGTGACCACCGGTCCGCGATCGAGCTTCGGCGGCATCCGCACCACGGGCAATCTGGCGTTCGGGGCCGACCATATCGAGACGCTGGCCCGGTTCGAGCGTGGGGAACTGTACGACAGCCGCGAAGTCGACGATCTGCGCCAGGCACTGGTCGCGACGGGCCTGTTCAACACCGTGTCGGTCGTTCCCGAACAGAGCGGCGAGCTTGCGCCCGACGGGACGCAATATGCCACCATCCTCGTCGATCAGGACGCCGGCCCGCCGCGCACCATCGCGGGAAGCGCGGGCTTCTCCACCGGCGAGGGCGTGCGCATTGCGGGAAGCTGGACGCACCGCAACCTCTTCCCGCCGGAAGGCGCGCTGATCGCCAACGGCGTTCTGGGCACGCGCGAGCAGGGCGCGGGGGTCACGTTCCGCCGCTCCAACTGGGGGCAACGCGACCGCAGCCTGCAATTCACGCTCGAAGCGCTCCATTCGGATTACGAGGCGTTCGAAGCCTACACGGGTCGCCTGTCGGGTCTCGTCACCTACGTCTCGACGCCGATCTGGCAGAAGACGCTCACCTACGCCTATGGCGCACAACTGCTCGCCACCAACGAACAGGATTTCGACGTGGAACTCGGGGAGCGGGTCAATGACACGTTCTTCATCGGCGGATTGACGGGGCAGGTCGGGTTCGACCTCAGCGACGACCTGCTCAACCCCACCGAAGGTTTCCGTGTCACGGCGCTGATCGAGCCCGAGGCGGCACTCGAAACCGACTTCATCCCCTATGTCCGCGGCATCGTCGATGCGTCGGGCTATTTCCCCGCGGGCGATGCGCTGATCCTGGCGGCGCGTGCGCGGGTCGGGACGATCCAGGGAATCGAGCGGTTCGAACTGGCCCCGTCGCGGCGACTCTACGCCGGCGGCGGCGGCTCGGTGCGCGGCTATGGCTACCAGCAGCTCGGACCCAAGGTATTGGAGCCCAACCCCCGCTTCGACCCCGAGGATCCCGAGGACGAAAGCGATCCCTTCCTCATCCGCCCGATCGGCGGGCGCAGCGTCATCGAGGGCGCGCTGGAAGCGCGCTATCGCTTCGGCAACTTCGGCATCGTCGGTTTCGTCGATGCGGGTCAGGTCTACGAGGACGAATTCCCCACCTTCGAGGATATCCGCTACGGAGTGGGCGTGGGCGGCCGTTATTACACCAACTTCGGCCCACTGCGGTTCGACGTCGCGACCCCGATCGGACGGCGCGACGGCGAAAGCCTCATCAACGTCTACGTGTCGATCGGGCAGGCGTTCTGATGAGCGAGGAAGCGACCGTCGACGAGGCACCCGCCCGGCGCCGCAATCCCTGGCCCCGGCGCGTGCTGAAGGGCGTGGCCATCGCGCTCGTTGCTCTCGCGGTGCTCGTGGGGGCTGCCTACTGGTGGCTCGACACCTCGTCCGGACATCGCTTCATTACCCGCCAGATCGCGGGTCTCGAATTCGAGACCGGCATGGAAATCGACATCGGCGAGATCGACGGCTCGATCTATGGCGACATGATCATCCGCGACCTCGCGGTCAGCGACCCCGAGGGCGTGTTCCTGACCTCGCCCGAGATCGCGCTCGACTGGCGACCGTTCAGGTTCATCAACAATCACGTCGATATCCGCGCATTGACGAGCGAACTCGTTACCTTGCGACGGCTGCCCGAGTTCAATCCGACGACACGCGAAGGCCCGATTCTCCCCGATCTCGATATCGACATCGGCCGTCTGCAGATCGATCGCTTCGTCGCGGAAGAACCCGTCACGGGCGAGCGACGGGTCCTGTCGATGGCCGGAACGGTCGACATCGCGGATCGCCGCGCGGTCGCCGACCTCGATATCGAGACCATCGGCGGAAACGGTGCGGCGGGCGGCGATCGCCTGGCGCTGATGATCGACGCGGTGCCCGAGGATAATCGCCTCGCCATCGACCTCGATCTCGACGCCCCCAGCGATGGCGTCTTCGCCGCTCTTGCCGGGCTCACCGATCCGGTACGGGTGCAGCTGCGCGGTGAGGGCGATTGGGAGCGCTGGGACGGGCGGTTCGCCGCCAATCTGGCGGGCAGCGAATTCGCCCGTCTCGGCATCACCGCGCGCGACGGCACCTTTGGGCTGGAGGGTACCGCACGTCCTGCGCGACTGTTCGAAGGACAGACTGCGGCCTTCCTCGGCGAAGTGACGAGCATCGATCTGACGGCCGCGCTCGACGAGCGACGCGCCGACCTCACCGGAACGATCGGGAGCGACGCGGTCCGCATCGATCTCGATGGCCTTGTCGATCTTGGAGAGAGCGCCTTCGATGATCTCGCTGTCGATGCGGTCCTGCTGAAACCCACCGTGCTGGCCGAGAACCTGCGCGGGCGCGGCATCCTCGCACGACTGCGCCTCGACGGCGCCTTCGCCACGCCACGCGTCAACTACGAGATCGAGGCCGCCGAACTCGGCATCAACGATATTTCGCTGCAACAGTTTGCGGCGGTCGGGGACGCGACCGTCGATTCCGACCAGATCCTGATCCCCGTTTCGGCACGCATCGCGCGGATCAGCGGGCTCGATACCGTCGCCGGCGGGCGGCTGGCCGACGTGCGTCTCGACGGCGATATTGCCATCGACGGTCCGCGCATCCTGTCGGACAATCTGCGGCTTCGCTCCGACCGCATCGACAGCCGCCTCATCCTGCTCGCCGACATGTCGACAGGTCTCTACACCGCCGCCATCGACGGTCGGATCGACGATTATCGGGTCGAAAGCGTCGGGATCTTCGACATCGATACCGACGTCGATCTCGAAAGCGCGAGCGGCGGCGGATTCGCGCTGGCAGGGCGGGTGCGCGCTCGATCCTCGCAGTTGTTCAACGAAAGCGCGCGCGACTTCCTCGGCGGCAATGCGGTGGCAGCAACCGACGTTCGCTACGGCCCCGACGGGATCGTCCGCTTTTCCAATCTCACGCTCACGGCCCCTGCCGCGCGGATCACCAACGGAAGCGGTTCCTACAATCCCAATGGTCAGATCGTCTTCAATGCCGACGGCTTCACCGATGCCTACGGCGCGGTCGGCGTGCGGCTGGCCGGAACGATCAGCGACCCGCGGGCAACGGTGACCGCCGAACGTCCCGGGCTGGGCATCGGACTGGCGAACCTTACTGCGCGGGTCACGGGGGCAGGCAATGGCTATCGTCTCGTGGCGGACGGCGATACCGATTATGGCGCGCTGACCGCCGACGTCGTTCTCGGCACCGGGCCCCAACTGACGCTCGACATCAATAACGCCAACCTCGCGGGGGTCGATTTCGCCGGATCTCTGCGCCAGACCGCGGCAGGACCCTTCGCCGGTCGGCTGGACGCTCGCGGACTGGGCTTCGGAGGCGTCGTGCGACTGAGCGCCAACGGCGCGTATCAGGAGGCGATCGTCAACGCACGGGCGCGCAACACCATCCTTCCAGGGCCGGCCGCGCTCTCGATCGGGTCGGCCGTCGTCGATGCGCGGGTGATCCTGTACGACCAGCCCTATGTCGTCGCGGACGCCCAGTTCCAGAACACGCGCTATGGCGAGACCTTCATCAATGCGGCGCGCGTCGAGATCGATTATCGCGGCGGACGCGGCGATGCACGGCTGCTGGCAGAAGGAACGAGCGGTGTCCCGTTCCGGATCGCCGCCAACGCCGACCTGCAGCCCGATCTGTGGCGCGCGGCGGTCAAGGGCCGGGTCCGCGGCATCGACTTCCGCACCACCAGTCCAGCGCGCATCATCCCGCGCGGCGGCGAGTATGAACTTCTTCCCACCCGCATCGATTTCGGACGCGGAAACGTACGGCTCGCGGGGAATTACGGCGACGGTATCAAGATCCAGAGCCGCCTCGACAGTCTCGACATGGCGATCCTCAATGCCTTCTCGCCCGGCCTCGGCGTCAACGGCTCGGCCACTGGCAGTCTCGACTTCGCCCAGGCCAGCCCGTCGGCCTTCCCCCGTGCCGATGCCCGCCTGACGATCCGTAATTTCCAGCGCACCACCGCCGTCTCGACCAGCCAGCCCGTCAATATCAATTTCGTCGGCAAGCTCCTGGCCGACGGGGGCGAGGCCCGCGCGGTCGTCCGGCGGCGCGGCAGCGTCATCGGCCGCATGGTCGCCTCGCTGCGACCGCTGCCGCCCGGTTCGGGAAGCTGGACCACGCGCATGCTCGAGGCACCGCTGTCGGGCGGCATTCGTTACAACGGGCCCGCCGACACCCTGTTTTCGTTTGCAGGAACGGCAGACCAGCGCCTGTCCGGGCCCATCGGGGTGGCGGCCGACTTCTCGGGACGCGTTGCGCAGCCGCAGCTTGCCGGGATCATCCGCGCCAATCGGCTGACCTACGAGAACCAGACTTACGGAACGCGCCTTTCGGACATGACGGTCGTCGGTCGCTTCTCGGGCGACCGGCTCGAGATCGAGCGGCTGAGCGCAGTGGCGGGCGACGGAACGGTCGAAGCGCAGGGGTTCGTCAGCCTGGCTGCGGACAGCGGCTACCCGATGGACGTGCGCGCCACACTCGACGACGCGCGCCTTGCCCGCAGCGACGCCTTGTCGGCAAGCGCGACGGGACAGGTCCGCCTGACCAAGGCGGCCGGTCAGTTCGCCGTCCTTTCGGGCAATATCGTGTTACCCGAAACGCGCTACCAGATCGTGCGGCAGGGCGCCGCGCAAGTTCCCGAACTGACGGGCGTCCGGTTCAAACCGCCGCGCGGGCCCGTTCGCATCACGGGCGACGAACCGGTCGAGCCGCAGCCCGGCCTGCTCGAGCAGGTCCGCCTCGACATCGACCTTTCGGCGCCGGAACGCCTCTACGTGTCGGGGATGGGACTGGAATCCGAATGGAGCGCCGATCTCAATCTGTCGGGGACGAGCGCCAATCCGAGCGTTTCGGGACAGGTCGAACTCGTTCGCGGCACGCTCGGCTTCGCCGGTCGCTCGTTCGAACTGGCCGAAGGACGCGTCGGCTTCACCGGCGGTCGCACCATCGACCCGACCATCACCCTGGTCGCGAGCGAGGAGATCGAGGACGTCACGGTCAACGTCAACGTATCGGGCCGCGCGACCAATCCGCAGATCAGCTTCGCCAGTACCCCGGGGCTGCCGCAGGACGAAATCCTGTCGCGCATCCTGTTCGGCAGTTCGGTCGGCAACCTCTCGGCGATCCAGTCGGTGCAGCTCGCCGCATCGCTCAACTCGCTGCGCGGATCGGGTGGCGGGCTCAACCCCCTCGGCAAGCTGCGCTCGGCGACGGGCATCGACCGGCTTCGAATTCTCGGCGGTGACGAGACCACCGGCCGCGGAACCGCGCTCGCCGCCGGACAATATATCACCGACGACATCTACATCGAGTTCATCACCGACGCGCGCGGCTTTACCGCGACCCAGCTCGAAGTGGCGCTGACCCCCGCCCTTTCGCTCCTGAGCCAAGCCGGCGGATCGGGGGCCACCAATGTCGAAGTGCGGTACAAGAAGAATTACTGATGCGCTGGCGGGCAGTTCTTCTGATGGTCGCGCTGGCCGGGTGTCGGCAGGAACCGACCTTCGACGAGCGGTTCGACGATACGAAGAACGAGATTTTCGAACGCGCCGAAGAGCTGGACGAAAGCATCGAGCAGGAGCGAGTGCCCCCGCCCGAAGAGCCAGTCGAACCGGAAGAACCGGATCCGCCCCGCTAGTTTCCGATCAGGCCGCCCTGGATTTTCATCGTTCTCGAACGAGCTACAGCGATCACAACCGATCGGTCGATCCGAAGAGGATAATCGAACAAGAGCCGCCCTGCTCCACAATCGTATCGGGCGGCAAGCGCAACAGGCAGTTGGCGCAGGCCAGCGCGCGTTGAAGACCGCTATCGGGCGGACCGGCGGGATGGACGGCGAGGCCTTCCCCCGCAATCGCGGCGACTGCAGGCAAAAAGGCTTCCCGCGGACCGTTGCGGATCGGATCGTCGCCGACGAAGCGCGCGGGACGATCGGAGGACGCGTCGCAACCTTCTCCGCTCATCATGCGGATCGCGGGAAGCAGGAACAGCAGAGCAGCGACGAAAGCAGAGCCCGGATTGCCCGGTAGACCAAGCAGGAGGAGACCATCGGGCAATCGCGCGGCCCACGTTGGCTTTCCCGGCCGCATGGCAATGCGTTCGAACAGCATCGTTCCGCCCAGTTCGCGGACGACCGGGCGCAGATGATCGCGATCACCGACTGACGCGCCGCCGATCACCACGAGGATGTCGAGATCGGGGCGGACCCGCTCCAGCGCCTCGCGAACCGCCTGGTGCGTGTCGGGCAGGTTCGCCAATCGAGCCACGGATGCCCCCGCATCGCTCGCCAGCCCGGAGACGAGGGTCGATCCGCTGTCGATCGTACGGCCCCGTTCCATCGGACTGCCCGGCTCGATCAGCTCGTCGCCCGATGTCGCCACGCCGATACGCGGCCGACGATGAACGGCGACACTGCCCGCATTGGCCGCTGCGACCAGCGCCAGAGCGGCAGGGTGGAGCCTCGTTCCCGCGGTCAGCAACGTCTCTCCATGGGCGAAATCGGTTGCGGCGGGGCGGATGAACGGTGCCGCCGTTTCGCATCGTTCGATCGCGACGACATCGTCTCGAAAATCGAGCCATTCCTGGGGCAGAACCCGTTCCGCTCCATCGGGAACCACTGCTCCGGTCGCGATGCGGACCGCCTCTCCCGCGCCCAGGGGACGGTCGTACGGGGCGCCGGCATAGGAGCTGCCGACCAAGGCGAACTGCGTCCCCGGTGACGGCTCGCCGCCAGCGACCGCAATCCCGTCCATGATCGACCGCGGTTCGGGGGGCTGATCGTGCGACGCGACCAGATCGGTCGCCAGAACCCGCCCGCCAGCCTGCGCCAGCGAAACGGTTTCCGCAGCGAGCGGCGCGAGCGCATCGAGCCACCGGGCCAGCGCCTCTTCGTAGGGTATCAGCGTTTCCATTCGCCCGATTTTCCGCCGCTCTTCGCCTCGAGCCGGAGCGCGTCGACCTGCGCCGAGCGATCGACCGCCTTGATCATGTCGTAGAGCGTCAGGGCGGCGACGCTGGCCGCGGTCATCGCTTCCATCTCCACCCCCGTTCGCCCGACCGTGCGCGCGGTCGCCTCGACCCGCAGGCAAAGGTCGTGGGGATCGGGTCGCACCCTCACCTCGACGCTCGACAGCGGGAGGGGGTGGCATAACGGAACGAGATCGGCGGTTCGCTTTGCCCCCATGATCCCGGCCAGTTCGGCGGTGCGGAAAAGATCGCCCTTCTTCGATTGTCCCTCGCGCACCTTCTCGAACGTCTCGGGAAGCATCCGCACTACGGCGCTGGCGGTCGCCTCACGACGCGTTTCGGGCTTGTCGGCGACGTCGACCATTGCCGCGCGACCATCGGGCGAAAGATGGGAGAGGCGATCGGCCATCGCTATCGTTCGGAAAGACGCGGGAGGATTTCGACGAAATTGCAGGGTCGCGTGCGACTGTCGAGTTGCGGCGCCAGCACCTTGGTCCAGCCATCGCGCACCGCTCCGCCCGATCCCGGCAAGCAAAAGACGTAGGTCGACCCCACGATCCCCGCGCAGGCCCGCGACTGAAGCGTCGACAAACCGATGCTCTCGAAGCTGACCGCATGCCAGACGGAGGCGAAGCCGTCGATTTCCTTGTCGAACATCGGGCGCAAGGCTTCGGGCGTCACGTCGCGTCCGGTCAGACCGGTCCCGCCCGTGGAGATGACGGCATCGACTTCTCCCGACTCGACCCATTCGCCCACCGTGTCGCGAATGGACTGGATGTCGTCGGAAACGATCCGCTTTTCCACCAGGCGATGTCCGGCCTCCTCCACCGCACGGGCAAGAAAGGCGCCCGACGTGTCGCTCGCCTCGTCGCGCGTGTCGCTGATCGTCAGGATCGCGATCCGAACGGGGGTGAGGTCGCTCATCCGCCGCTCATCGGAGGAAGGAAGGCGATCTCGTCGCCGGGCTCGAGGGTGCAGGGTTCGGACAGCATTTCCTTGTTCACGACCATGCGGACCGAATGATCGGCAAGTTCGGGATGCCGTTCGGCCAGCCGGGCCCGGAACGTGTCGCTGTCGATCGCATCGCTCGGGCCGGCGGCGGCAAGGCCCGAGAGCCGGCCGAAGAAGAGGACGTCCATCCTAGCCCCCCGTCGCGGCCATCGGACGGCGGACCGCCGCGGCGCGTCCACGAATCTCGAAATCATGCCCGTGCGGCTTGATCGCGACGAGGTCGGCAATGGCCGCTTCCAGCGCGCGATCGTCGTCATGCTCGCGCACCGCGGGTTTGAGATCGACGGCCGTGTCGCGCCCGAGACAGGCGTGCAACGTACCGTCGGCTCCGACGCGAACGCGATTGCACCCGTCGCAAAACCGAGCCGACAGCGGCGTGATGAACCCGACGAGCCCGCCGTTCGCCGTGCGCGCATAGCGCGCGGGGCCGCCCGTTCTCATCGCCACGTCGGCAAGCGGCCAGCGCGCCTCGATCGCGGCACGGACTTCGGGCATGGGAACATGCTGCGCGTCCCGATCGGCACCGATCGCGCCGACGGGCATGACTTCGATGAGCGTGATGGCCATGCCTTTGTCGTGCGCCCAGCCGACCATGTCGGGAATGACGTCGAGGTTGTCCCGGCGCATGACGACGGTGTTGATCTTCACCGCAATGCCCGCGTCCTGCGCCGCGGCAATGCCGTCCAACACCGGCGCGAGGTTGCCGCGCCGCGTGATCGCCGCGAAGCGATCCGGGTCCAGATGATCGAGCGACACGTTGACCCGCTTCACGCCCGCTCGTGCGAGGTCTTCGGCATGACGGGACAGCTGACTGCCGTTGGTCGTGAGCGTCAGTTCATCGAGCGCCCCGGTGGCGAGGTGGCGACCAAGCGCCGAAACAAGATCCATCGCGCCCTTTCGCACCAACGGCTCCCCGCCCGTCAGCCGCAGCTTGCGCACGCCCATGCGGATGAAGGCGCTTCCCACGCGGTCGAGTTCCTCGATGCTGAGCAGACGGTGGCGTTCGGCGAAGCGTGCATGTTCGGGCAGGCAATAGGTGCAGCGGAAATCGCAGCGGTCGGTCAGCGACAGCCGAAGATAGCTGATCCGGCGTTGGAAGCTGTCGGTTAGTGTCATGGTCTTGCCCATTCGGCGGGGACGCGGGCGCCCAAGCGCACCGCAACGTAGAGGATGAGGATGGCAGAAATCGCCCTGAGGTGCGAATCCTTTAGCCGGGTCGCTCCCGTCCGGCTACCGATCCATCCCCCCGCCAATACGGCGAGCCCCAGCGGCCAGTAGCCGAGCAGTTCGGCCGACGACGAGAAGGGAAGGCCCTTGGCGACCTGTCCCGCCAGACCGCTCAGCGAATTGACGAGGATGAATGCCGCGCACGTCCCCGCGATCAGTCGAGCCCCTCCCCAGCGGCGCAGGTGAAGAAGCGGGGACAGGAAGATGCCGCCCCCGATCCCGGTAAGACCAGCCATGAAACCCAGCCCCGCACCACTCGCGAGATCGGCCGCGCGCCCTTCGCCGCGCCGTCGATCAGTGACGGTTTCGAGGGGCCGATACAGCATGGCGACGCCAGCGATGAACAGGGCGCCCGACAGCAGACCGACGAACAGCCATCCGGGAAGGGATACATAACCGCCGAGCCATGCGGCGGGGATCGACAGCAACGCCAGCGGCCAGAAGCGCCGCCATTCGAAGGCGCCCGCCGCGGCGAATTGGCGACTCCCCATCGAGACCACAAGAATGTTGCACAAAAGCGCGATGACCGGGACCTGGCGTAGCGGTAGGCCCGCGAGCACCAGCAGCGCATTGTAGGTCGATCCCCCACCGAACCCAACGCTGGAATAGAAGAAAGCGGTGATGAAGAAAGCGACGGCGAGCTCGGCGACGCTCACGATGGTATCGGGTGTCTAATGCGCCATCAACAGCGCGATGGGACAGGATTTCAGCAGCGAACGGGTCACGCCGCCGAAGAAACGCTGGCCGATGCGCGAATGGGTGTAGGCACCCGTAGCGAGCATGGTCGCACCCTTTTCCTCCGCGAACCCCAGCAGCGCCGGAACCACCTTGCCGTCGACTTCGGCGATGCGCGAATATTCGGCCTTGATCCCGTGCCGCGACAGGTAGCTCAGGACACGGGTGAGCGGATACAGGCCGGGCTCGACTTCCTCGCCGCCTTCGGTGACCCGGACGACGTGCACCGCGTCCGAAGCGCGCAACAGGTTGAGCCCCATCGCGACGACGTTGGCGACCTCGAAGCTGCCGTCCCAAGCGATGACGGCGGGAGCCGACGGATCGAAGCGCTGGGCCTCGTCGCCGCGGATGAGAACCGGGGCCCGGGTGTTGACGAGCAGATCGCCGATGATCCGCAGGGCGAGGCGGTCCGACTGCGAGCGGTGCGACAACCGCCCGGTCACGACGAGGTCGGACAGCGCCGCCCGGCTGGCCAGCGCGTGCCCCGTCGACCCACGCACGCGGGTATAGTCCCACTGGACGTCCTCGTTGGACAGTTCGTTGCGGATACGCGCTTCCAGCGCGTCCTCGGCCTCCTCGAAGTTTCGCTGGCCGGCCCGATCAGGATCGATCCCGCCGAAACTCTCGTACACCGCCGCGACGTCGTCGGGGGTGATGTGGACGACGTCGAGGAAAGCGCCGCACGAACGCGCGATGGCGAGCGCATCCTCGACACGGCCGTCGACCCGATCGTCGGCTTGAACATGGAGGAGGATGGTCTGCATGATGTCGCCCTCTAGTCGCCCGTCAGCCGTTCCGCGTGCCAGCGCACATGCTCGCCGAGGAAGGTGGAGATGAAATAGTAGCTGTGATCGTAGCCCGGCCGGCGACGAAGGTGAAGCTCGATCCCCGCGCCGCCGCAGGCCGCCTCGAGCGCCTCGGGCTTCAGTTGTTCGTGGAGGAAATTGTCGTCCGTGCCGACGTCGACGAGCATCTCGCTGCGCCGCGCCCCGTCCTCGATCAACGCACAGGCATCGTAGGCGCGCCATGCGTCGCGGTCGTCGCCCAGATAGCCCGACAGCGCCTTCTTTCCCCACGGCACGGCCATCGGATTGGCGATCGGTGCCAGCGCCGAGACGCTGCGATAGCGTCCGGGGTGGCGCAGTCCCGCGATCAGCGCGCCGTGCCCGCCCATCGAATGGCCGGTGATCGACTGCCGCTTCGCGTCGATCGGGAACTTGTCTGCGACGAGCGCTGGAAGCTCTTCGGTAACGTAGGACCACATGCGATAGTTTTCCGCGAAAGGCTGCTCGGTCGCATCGACATAGAAGCCCGCGCCCGATCCGAAATCGTACGCATCATCGTCGGGAACCTCGTCGCCGCGCGGGCTGGTGTCGGGCGCGATGAAGGCGATGCCCGCCTTTGCACACGCCGCGCGATACTCGCCCTTTTCGGTGACGTTGGCGTGGGTGCAGGTCAGTCCCGACAGGTACCACAGGATGGGGACCCGCGTGCCTTCCGGAACGGGCGGGAGGAACAGCGAGAAACGCATCGGCGTGCCCGTCGCATCGCTGTCATGCGTATAGATGCCCTGCCAGCCGCCATGGCTCTTCCAGCAATCCTCTCGTTTCAGGCTCATTCGGCGGGCACGCGATACAGGCCGCAGACCTTGTTGCCGGCGGGGTCGCGCAAATAAGCGAGATAGAGCTTCCCGAACGCATTGCCGCGAATGCCGGGCGGATCCTCGATCGCGGTACCGCCCGCCGCGACGCCGGCTTCGTGCCATGCATCGACCATGTCCTCGCTCGCGCACCCGAACCCGATCGTCGAGCCATTGCCGCAACTCGCCGGCTCGCCGTCGATCGGCTTGGAGATCATGAAGACCGAGCCGTTGTGCATCCAGCTGGTGCGGCCCTTGTCGTCGGTGCGCCCGGGCTTGCCGCCGATCGCCGCGATCGTGGCGTCGTAAAAGGCGCGCGAAGCGTCGAGGTCGTCGGCGCCAAGCATGATATGGCTGAACATCGTTTCGTTTCTCCTAGTAGACGACCACGGAACGGATCGACTTGCCTTCGTGCATCAGATCGAACCCCCTGTTGATCTCGTCCAGTGTCAGTCGGTGCGTGATCATCGGATCGATCGCGATCTTGCCATCCATGTACCAGTCGACGATCTTGGGCACATCGGTCCGACCCTTCGCGCCGCCGAACGCGGTCCCGCGCCAGTTTCGTCCGGTGACGAGCTGGAATGGCCGTGTTTCGATCGTCTTGCCCGCTTCGGCGACGCCGATGACGATGCTGGTTCCCCAGCCCTTGTGACAGCATTCCAGCGCCTGGCGCATGACCTCGGTGTTGCCGGTGCAATCGAAACTATAGTCTGCCCCGCCGTCGAGCATCGCGACGATCTTCTCTACGACACCGCCGTCGGTCGCGTCGACGAAGTCGGTCATGCCGAACTTGCGGCCCCATTCTTCCTTGTCGCCGTTGATGTCGACGCCGACGATCCGGTCGGCCCCTGCCATCTTCGCGCCCTGGATGACGTTCAGTCCGATGCCGCCCAGCCCGAACACGACGACATTGTCGCCCGGCCTTACGTCGGCGGTATTCACCACCGCGCCCACGCCGGTCGTCACGCCGCATCCGATATAGCAGCTGGTATCGAACGGCGCGTCCTGCCGGATTTTCGCGACCGCGATTTCCGGCAGGACAGTGAAGTTCGAGAAGGTCGAGCAGCCCATGTAATGGTGCAGCATCTCGCCCTTGTAGCTGAACCGGCTGGTCCCGTCCGGCATCAAGCCCTTGCCCTGCGTCTCGCGGATCGCGCTGCAGAGATTGGTCTTGCCCGACAGGCACATTTTGCACTGTCGGCATTCGGGCGTGTAGAGCGGAATGACGTGATCGTCGGGCTTCACCGAGGTCACGCCCTCGCCGACCTCGCGAACCACGCCGCACCCTTCGTGGCCCAGGACACTCGGGAACAGCCCTTCGCTGTCGAGCCCGTCGAGCGTGTAGGCGTCGGTGTGGCAGATCCCGGTCGCCATGATCTCGACCAGCACCTCGCCCGCCTTGGGGCCTTCGACGTCGACCTCGACGATTTCGAGCGGCTTTTTCGCCTCGAAGGCGACAGCGGCGCGGGATTTCATATTGCTTTCCTTTCGGTGGTGACACGCGGTGCGCCGGTGGTCGACTTGCTGACCGCCCAGATCGCCACCCACGCCGCAATGAACCCCGGCACGATCTCGTAGATCAGTCCGATATCGAACGCGATCCAGCCGATGACGACCGCCGCGCCCGTGACGAGCCCCGCCAGTGCGCCCGCCCCCGTCATCCGGTCCCACGTCAGCGACAGGATGATCAGCGGCCCGAACGCGGCGCCGAATCCGGCCCATGCATTGGCGACGAGGCCGAGCACCTGACTGTCGGGATCCGACCCGATCCAGATCGCGACCAGCGCGACCAAGGCAACGCAGATCCGCCCGACGTTGACGCTTTCGCGTTCGGACGCATTCTTGCGCAGGAACAGCTTGTAGAAATCCTCGGTCAGCGAGGAGCTGGCGACCAGAAGCTGCGAACTAATGGTCGACATGATCGCAGCGAGCAGCGCGGCGAGCAGGAAGCCCGTCACCAGCGGGTGGAACAGAAGATTGGCGAGCACGATGAAGATCGTCTCCGGGTCTTCCACCGTCAGCCCGTTGCGCTCCACGAACGCGCGCCCGGCGATGCCGATGCCGATCGAACCCAGCAACGCTACCCCCATCCACGTCATGCCGATCGCGCGCGCCGGACGAACCGCCTCGACACTCTTCACCGCCATGAAGCGAACGATGATGTGCGGCTGTCCGAAATAGCCGAGCCCCCAGCTCATCAGGCTGACGAACCCGATGAGGGTCAGCCCGTTGGTCATGTCGAGAAAACCATCGACCGGTACGTCGGCGAGGCTTCCGCCCGCCTCGCCGCCGGGGCCGAACAGGACGACCAGCGGCATGACGATGAGGGCGATGACCATGATGAGGCCCTGCACGAAATCGGTGAGGCTGACCGCCAGAAAGCCGCCGACCATCGTATAAGCGAGCACCACCAGCGCGGTGATCCAGATGCCGGTCATGTAATCGCTCAATCCGATCCCCGGCAGGACGTCGGCGAACGCCGTCTCGAACAGCTTGCCCCCGCCCACCAGACCGGCGGCGGTATAGACCGCGAAGAACAGCACGATGATGATCGCGCTGACGACACGCAGCGGGATCGCCTTGTCGGGAAAGCGATTGGCGAGATATTCGGGGATGGTCAGCGCGTTGCCGCGCTCCTCGGTCTGCTTCCGGAGCCGCGGAGCGACGATGATCCAGTTGGCGAGCGCGCCGAGGAACAGGCCGATCCCGATCCATGCCTCGACCAGCCCCGCGGCATAGAGCGCCCCGGGGAGCCCGAGCAGCAACCATCCCGACATGTCGCTTGCCCCAGCCGACAATGCGGCCACGGCGGGCGGCAGGTTCCGCCCCGCGAGCAGATAGCCCTCGCTGGTATCGGTCGACCGTTTCCAGGCCCACAGCCCGATTCCGATCATGGCGATGAAGTAGAAGGCGAGCGAGAAAAGCGTTCCGGTTTCCATGCGCGCGGAAGCTAGGGGCGAAGGCCCGGCGCGTAAACCTTTGAGGACATCAGACCGCATTTACGGAAATTCTGGACCAAGTGGCCCTCTTCCATGTCGCCGCAATTTCCCGCCTGGGAAAGCCGAGCGAATACGCCGTGACGCGCCGGCGCCGGCCCGCTAGCCTCTGCCGAAATCGCCAAGGAAGACCCCGATGGACCTGCTGCGCATCGCTTTGATTTCCCTGCTCTTCGCCACCCCGACGGTCGCGTTCGCGCAGGATGCGGACAAGCCCCTGCATGCCAATCTCGCCGACCCCGATGGCGAACCCATCGTCGTCGGCTCCATCCATCGACTGGACTCGGCGGTATATGGTGGCGAGCAGATCCTCACCGTGCGGTTGCCGCGCGGTTACGCCGACGAACCCGATCGGACCTATCCCGTGGTCTTTTCGGTCGACGGGGGGCCGGACCAGGATTTCGAACTGCTGGCAGGCATTGCGGCAGAGGCCGAATTCTCGACCAGTTTCGAGCCGTTCATCCTGATCGGCGTGCAGACCGAGGACCGATACCGGCAACTGACCCCGCCCACCACTATGCCGGACGAATTGAACGAAGCTTTCGCGGGCCGAATTTCCGGCGGCGGCGCGGCGACCTTCCGCCGCTATCTTGCCGAAGAGGTCATGCCGTGGGCCCTGTCGCGCTACCGCACCGACCGCAAGATCCTGACCTCGGTGTCGCTCGGCGGACTGTTCGTGCTCGACACCTTCGCCGAAGCTCCCGAGATGTTCGACGACTATATCGCGCTGACACCCAGCACGTGGTGGGACCAGGGCGCCTATGCGGACACCTATGCCGCCAAGTTGGCGGATCACGGTCCGTCGGATCGCCGGCTCTACGTCACGCTGGGCGACGAAGGCGTCGGCAACGATCAGGACGAATGGCTGTCGAAGATCCTGGATACGCTTGAAGCCGACACGCCGGCGGGACTGAAATGGGCGTTCGTCGACCGGTCGGGATCGGAGGAACATCGGACGATGGCGCTGATCAGCTGGCTCGACGCCTTCCGGACACTCTACCTGTTACCTGGAAGAACGGGGAATTCCTTGCCGCTCGCCTACGCCGACGGGGTCAGACCGACGGCCGGGCCAGTGGCGCGCGCGAACCTCGATGCGGGGGAATGTCGCCGTGAAATCGCGCGGACGGTGTCCTACGAAACGAAGAATGCCGACCCGGACGCCTATTACGGGTGGTGCCTGCTGATGAAGCCCGGATCGCAACCGACCCGCGGCAATTTCACGCCCGACGACTACGGCCGGCCGGTCGCGACCGACGAATAGCGCCTATTCGAATTCGACGATGACTTCGTCGACCTGAAGGCTGGCGCCCTCCTCGACGGGCGTGGCCTTTACCGTGGCCGACTTTTCGGCGCGCAGGATATTCTCCATCTTCATCGCCTCGACCACCGCGATCGGCTGGCCCGCCTCGACCGCGTCCCCGTCCTTGACGTGCAGCTTGGTCAGCAGCCCCGGCATCGGCGCCATCAGGAACCGCGACAGATCGGGCGCGACCTTTTCGGGCATGTGCTTCATCAGCGCCGCGACGTGCGGCGCCAGCATGCGCGCGTGATGACGTGCGCCGCGCGTGGTGAGGTGAAATCCGCGTCCGTTGGCGGCGACCCGCACGATCCGCCGACGGTCGTCGCAGTCGGCGATCAGCAGCGACTGGCCGGGCGTATAATCGGCGATTACCTCGATCGGTTCGGCATCCTCTACCGAAACCAGCGTGAGGGCGTCCTGCGGGTCGATCGTCACGTCGTGGCTGGTGTCGTCGAGCATCACGACCTGGCGGCTGGCCGGAAGGACGGGATCGCCCAACTGGCCGTCGATGAGATTGAGCCGCGTTTCGTGCGTCATCGCGACGATCGCGGCGATGGCGACCAGATCGCGGCGTAGCGTCTTGTCCGCCGGCGCACCGACGAAGCCCTCGGGATATTCTTCCTCGATGAACTTGGTGGTGAGATTGCCGGACCGGAACCGCTCGTGCTGGAGCAGCGCGGAGAGGAAGTCGATATTGTCGGCGAGCCCTTCAAGCTCAAACGCGTCGAGCGCGTCCACGGCAAGGTCGATCGCCTGTTCGCGCGTCTCGCCGTGGGTGATCAGCTTGGCGATCATCGGATCGTAGAACATGCTCACCTCGCCGCCTTCGCGCACGCCGTCGTCGATGCGCACCACCGCGGCGCCTTCGCGCTCCTCGGCGGGGGGCGAATAGGTGGTCAGTCGCCCGGTCGAGGGCAGGAATCCGCGATAGGGATCCTCGGCATAGACACGCGCCTCGATCGCCCAGCCGTCATAGGTGATGTCGTCCTGGGTGAAGGGCAGCTTCTCGCCATAGGCGACGCGGATCATCTGTTCGACGAGGTCGATGCCGGTGATCTCCTCCGTCACCGGATGCTCGACCTGGAGCCGGGTGTTCATCTCGAGGAAGTAGAAGCCAGTCCCCGTCGTATCGGCGCCCGAGACGATCAGTTCGACCGTCCCCGCGCTGTGGTAATCCACCGCCCGTGCGAGCGCGACGGCCTGTTCGCCCATCGCATTGCGCATCTTTTCGTCGACGAACGGCGACGGCGCTTCCTCGATCACCTTCTGGTGGCGCCGCTGGATCGAGCATTCGCGTTCGCCCAGATAGACGATGTTGCCGTGCTTGTCCCCGATCAGCTGGATCTCGATGTGGCGCGGATCCTCGATGAACTTCTCGATGAAGACGCGGTCGTCCCCGAAGCTGGCGAGGCCTTCGCGCTTGGTCGCCTCGAATCCGTCGCGCACGTCCTGTTCGCTGTAGGCCAGACGCATACCCTTACCGCCACCCCCGGCCGAGGCCTTCATCATGACGGGATAGCCGATGTCGCCCGCGATCTTCACGGCCTCCTCGGTGTCGGCGATCTCGCCCAGATAGCCGGGAACGACGTTGACGCCGGCTTCCTTGGCGAGCTTCTTCGACTGGATCTTGTCGCCCATCGCGGCGATCGCAGGGCCCGGGGGTCCGATGAAGGCGATGCCCGCCTCGTCGAGCGCGTCGGCGAAGCTTTCGCGTTCCGACAGGAAGCCGTAACCCGGATGCACCGCCTCGGCGCCCGTGTCCTTGCAGGCCTGGATGATCTTGTCGGCGACGAGATAGCTTTCCGCCGCCGCCGCGGGACCGATGTTCACCGCCTCGTCCGCCATGGCGACGTGCGGGGCGTGCGCGTCCGCGTCCGAATAGACCGCGACCGTCGCGATCCCCATCCGCTTCGCGGTCCGCATCACGCGGCAGGCGATTTCGCCGCGATTGGCGATCAGGATTTTTGTGAACATGCTTATTCCCCGTTCTTCTCGAATCTGACCGTAAGGTAAGTACCTTCGGATTCAGCATCTTGTTCGAGGTAGAAAACACCAAATTCGTCGAGCTCGCTCCAGCTCACTTGGCAACTGATAAAGATCTTATCGTCAGACAGTTGATACGTCTCGAGATATGGTCCTTTGCGCATTTTATGAACGAGAATGCGATCCCCGCATTGCCCCTCAACGCATCCGGGGGCGGCTGAAATTTTTTTCCCTTCGACAATCGCAAAAGCCGTTTCCATAGCACGTGCCTTCGCCGCCAAGTCGGCTCCTTCTCGGCTTTCTTCCGTCGCGTAAACCTTACATGCGGAAGATCCTTCAGCGGCGGCTGTCAGTGTGACAGTGAAGAACAATACCCGAAAAATCATTTGGGTGTGTTTTCATTTGTTGGCGGCATGTTGTGGCCGAGCAGGCTCAACACCTGCGCCGCCGCGTCGGCGAGGTTGGTGCCGGGGCCGAAGATCGCCTGCACGCCCTTGTCGCGCAGGAAGGCATAGTCCTGCTGCGGGATGACCCCGCCCGCGATGACCTTGATGTCGCCGCGACCCATCTCCTTCAGATGCGCGATCAGTTCGGGGATGAGGCTCTTGTGTCCCGCGGCAAGACTGGAGGCGCCGACCACGTCGACATTCTCGTCGATCGCCGTCTGCGCGGCTTCGCGCGGTGTCTGGAACAACGAGCCCGCGACGATGTCGAAGCCCAGATCGCCGAACGCGGAACTGACGAGATTGGCGCCGCGGTCGTGCCCGTCCTGTCCCATCTTGGCGACGAACATCTTGGGCTTGCGACCGAGGCGCGACGTCACCGCGTCGGTCCCCTCGACCGCTGCCTGCCACGCGGCGTCCGTGCGCCGGCCGTAGATGCCGCTGACCGGCGTCGGGCTGGTGTCGTAGCGCCCGAAGACATTCTCGAGCGCCTCGCTGATCTCGCCCAGCGTCGCGCGCGCCCGCGCCGCCTCGACCGACAGGCGCAGCAGGTTGCCATCGCCCCGCGCGCCGTCCTCGAGTGCTTCGAGCGCCTTGTTCACCGTCGCATCGTCGCGCTTCGAGCGAACCTGGTTGATCCGTTCGATCTGGCTGCGACGCACCTTGGCATTGTCGATGTCGAGGATGTCGATCTCGGGTTCTTCGTCGAGCTGGTAGCGGTTGACGCCCACGATCACCGCTTCGCCCGTGTCGACCATGGCCGCGCGCTCGGCCGCCGCTTCCTCGATGCGCCGCTTCGGCAGGCCCTCGGCCACCGCCTTGGTCATCCCGCCCGCTTCCTCGACCTCGTCGATCAGCGCCTTGGCCTTGTCGACCAGTTCGGCGGTCAGTGCTTCGATATAGTACGATCCGCCCAGCGGGTCCGCGACCGCGGTGATGCCACTTTCCTCGGCGAGGATGAGCTGGGTGTTGCGCGCGATGCGGGCCGAGAAATCGGTCGGCAGCGCGATGGCCTCGTCGAAGCTGTTGGTGTGCAGCGACTGCGTGCCGCCCAGCGTCGCCGCCATCGCCTCGATCGTGGTGCGGACGATATTGTTGTAGGGATCCTGCTCGGTCAGGCTGACGCCCGACGTCTGACAGTGCGTCCGCAGCAGCTTCGACTTCTCGTTCTTCGCGCCGAGGCCGTCCATCAGCTCGGCCCAGAGCGTGCGCGCCGCGCGCAGCTTCGCGATCTCCATGAAGAAATTCATGCCGATGCCGAAGAAGAAGGAGAGCCGCGGCGCGAACGTGTCGAGGTCGAGCCCGGTTTCCATCGCGGTGCGCGCATATTCGACCCCGTCGGCCAGCGTGTAGGCCAGCTCCTGCACCGCCGTCGCGCCCGCTTCGTGCATGTGATAGCCCGAGATCGAGATGCTGTTGAAGCGCGGCATCTCTTCCGACGTATAGGCGATGATGTCGCTGACGATCCGCATGCTGGGCGCGGGCGGGTAGATGTAGGTGTTACGGACCATGAACTCCTTGAGGATGTCGTTCTGGATGGTCCCCGAAAGCTGCTTGTGCTCGACCCCCTGCTCCTCGCCCGCGACGATGTAGAAGGCCATGATCGGCAGCACCGCGCCGTTCATCGTCATGCTGACCGACATCTCGTCGAGCGGAATGCCGTCGAACAACAGCTTCATATCCTCGACCGTATCGATCGCGACCCCCGCCTTGCCGACGTCGCCGACGACGCGCTCGTGATCGCTGTCGTAGCCGCGGTGGGTGGCGAGGTCGAAGGCGACCGACAGCCCCTTCTGTCCCGCCTTCAGGTTGCGGCGATAGAAAGCGTTCGATTCCTCGGCGGTCGAAAAGCCCGCATACTGGCGGATCGTCCACGGACGGCCCGCATACATGGTCGCATAGGGTCCGCGGGTGTAAGGCGCGACGCCGGGGAAACCGGGATCGGCATCGGGCGCGTCGTCGGGCCCGTAGACTGTCTTCAGCGTGATCCCCTCGGGCGTTTCGACCGCGAGGTCGCGGCCCTTCGATTCCTTCGCGGCCTTCTCGGCCCATTCGTCACGATTGGTCATGGCGAGGCTCCTAGCGGACAATGGCCGCGAACCGCAATCAGCCCCGCTGCAACCAGATCAGATCGATGGCGATCCAGCCGAGGAGCAGCATCCCCACGCCGTTGATCGCGACCAGCGCGAGAAACCGCGCCTCGCCCATCTCTTCGCGGGTCTTGCGGATGCGGTAGAGCGGGATGACGCCTTCGATCAGCGCATTGCGAATCCGCACCGCCAGCACGAGCGCGAGCACGCCCGCGACGATGCCGACGAAGATCTCCTCCGGGCGACCCGATCCGAACATCAGTGGGCCTGCTTCGGGCTTTCCATGATCTCGGTCAGCACGCCCTGCATGTCCTTGGGGTGGAGGAAGAAGATCGGCGTGCCGTGCGCGCCGGTGCGGGTGGGGCCGAGGATTCGCTTGCCGATCCCCTCGAAATGCGCGCGCGCCGCCTCGATGTCGGGCACTTCGAAGCACACATGATGCTGCCCACCCAGCGGGTTCTTCTCGAGAAAACCGTTGAGCGGCGAATTGTCGCCCAGCGGCTCGATCAGTTCGAGCTGGCTGTTGGGCGTATCGACGAAGCAGACCTTCACCCCCTGCGCGGGCAGGTCGAACGGCTCGACGGTGACGGTCGCGCCCAGGACGCTCTCGTAATGCGCCATGCTGTCGGCGATCGAAGGCGTCGCGATCCCGACGTGGTTTAGGCGGCCTAGTTTCATGATCTTCTGTTCTCTCCGAGGCTTCTCAGCCTATCTCTGCGTTTCTCAATCCCGGAAAGGTGCAGCGACTTTACGTGTTCATCGTAACCTTTGTAAGCCTCGGAAACGCTGTCTTTTCGCATCTCCGCTACTAAAGCAGCATAGGCATCTTCTCCACCGGGGGTCTGCCAACCACCGGGATACCCGTCATAGAAGTCGACGAGCTTTTTGAGGAATCCAGGCGAGCCATAGATCAACAATCGACCATGAAGATCTGAGAATTCCGAATCCATGCTCTCGAGAAGCCTCTTCTCTTCGAGCAGAAGATCTTCTCCCTTCAGCATTTTTGCGATTACCTGTCCCACAATCTCTCGGCTGAACAAGGAGTTCTTTTTCAGAAAATCGAGATAAGCTTCCGTCCGCTTCTCTTTGTTGAGTTTGGTGGCATCGCGTCGCACTCCGAGCAGGTAGCCTATGGCAGCTGTGAGAAACGGGAGCGCGATCGCGCTGATAAGGGAAAAGGTGCTCACAACGGAATATTATCGTGCTTTTTCCACGGGTTCTCCAGCGCCTTGTCGCGGAGCTTGCGTAAGCTCACCGCGACGCGCCGCCGCGTGGAATGCGGCATGATCACGTCGTCGATGAAGCCCTTGCTCGCGGCCACGAAGGGGTTCGCGAAGCGGTCTTCATATTCCTTCGTCTTTTCCGCGATTTTCTCGGGGTCGTCGCGGTCCTTGCGGAAGATGATCTCGACCGCACCCTTGGCGCCCATCACCGCGATCTCGGCGCTCGGCCAGGCGTAGTTGACGTCGCCGCGCAGGTGCTTCGACGCCATCACGTCGTAGGCGCCGCCATAGGCCTTGCGCGTGATGACGGTGATCTTGGGAACGGTCGCCTCGGCATAGGCGAACAGCAGCTTGGCCCCATGCTTGATGATGCCGTTATGCTCCTGCCCCACGCCCGGAAGAAAGCCCGGCACGTCCACGAAGGTGAGGATCGGAATCTCGAACGCGTCGCAGAAGCGCACGAACCGCGCCGCCTTCTTCGATGAATTGATGTCCAGCACGCCCGCCAGCACCATCGGCTGGTTCGCGACCACACCGACCGTCCGCCCCTCGACGCGGATGAAGCCGATCAGGATGTTGCCCGCATGCTTGGGCTGCAATTCGAAGAAGCGCCCTTCGTCGGCGACCTTCTTGATCACCTCGTGCATGTCGTAGGGCTGGTTGGCGTTGGCGGGGATGATCTGGTCGAGCAGCGGCTCCTCGCGGTCCCACGGATCGTCGGTCGGCACTTCCGGCACGTCGTCGCGGTTGGAGGCGGGGAGGTAGGAGAAGAAATCCCGGGTCGCGAGCAAGGTGTCGATATCGTTCTCGAACGCCGCGTCGGCGACGCCCGATTTCTGCGTGTGGGTGATCGCACCGCCCAGCTCTTCCTGCGTCACTTCCTCGTTGGTGACGGTCTTCACGACTTCGGGGCCGGTCACGAACATGTAGCTCGTGTCCTCGACCATGAAGATGAAGTCGGTCATCGCGGGGGAATAGACCGCCCCGCCCGCGCACGGGCCCATGATGAGCGAGAGCTGCGGCACGACGCCGCTGGCGAGGACGTTGCGCTGGAACACTTCGGCATAGCCGCCGAGCGATGCGACACCTTCCTGGATGCGTGCGCCGCCCGAATCGTTCAATCCGATGACCGGCGCGCCGACCTTCATCGCGGCGTCCATGATTTTGCAGATTTTCTCCGCGTGGCGTTCGGACAGCGACCCGCCCAGCACGGTGAAATCCTGCGCGAAGACATAGGTCAGGCGGCCGTTGATGGTGCCCGACCCCGTGACGACGCCGTCGCCCGGATAATGCACCTGGTCCATGCCGAAATCGGTGGCGTTATGTTCGACGAACATGTCGACTTCCTCGAAGCTGCCTTCGTCGAGCAGCACCGACAGCCGCTCGCGCGCGGTCAGGCGGCCCTTGGCGTGCTGCGCGTCGATACGCTTGCGGCCGCCCCCCATGCGCGCCTGGTCGCGGCGGGATTCGAGTTCTTCGATCGTCGTGCCCATCATGCTCTCCTGTTCGAGGGCGAGCGGTGGCATGGGTCGGGCGGACAGGTCAATTCCCCGCCGATGGCGAGGGCGTGCGGCCTACAGCTCCAGATGCTGCTGGTAGGTGTCGAGCTCGTCGCCCGACAGCTTGACGACGTGGACGACGTTGGTGCTGCCGGATACGCCGAACGGGACGCCCGCCGTCAGGACCAGCCGATCGCCGCCCTCCGCGATCCCGTTGCGCAGCGCCATCCGCTTCGCCTTGCCGACCATTTCCTCGAAACTGTCGACGTCGCGCGTGCGCACCGCATGGGTGCCCCACAACAACCCCAGCCGGCGCGCGACCTGGAGGCTCGCGGTCATCACGAGGATGGGGACCGAGGGACGTTCGCGCGCGATCCGGCGCGCGGTCGAGCCCGACGAGGTGTAGCAGGCCATCGCCTTGGCATCGATCGTCCGCGCGATGCCGCGGGCACTTTCAGCGAGCGCGTCGGCGGTGGTCGCGTCGGGAAGCGTCTCGGTGAAATGGATGCGGTCGCCATAGCGTTCGTCGGCCTCGATCGCGCGGCCGATTCGATCCATCATCGTCACCGCTTCCACGGGATAATCGCCCGCCGCGCTTTCGGCCGACAGCATGACCGCATCGGCGCCGTCGTAGATCGCGTCGGCGACGTCGTTCACCTCGGCGCGGGTCGGGGTGGGCGAGGAGATCATGCTCTCTAACATCTGCGTGGCGACGACCACCGGCTTGCCGTGCTGGCGCGCCATCGCGACAATCCGGTTCTGGACCGGCGGCACCAGTTCGGGGGGGAGTTCGACGCCCAAATCGCCGCGCGCCACCATCACGGCATCGGCCTCGCGCAGGATCTCGTCCAGACGGTCGACAGCCTGCGGCTTCTCGATCTTGGCCATGATCGCGGCCGGATGATCCCCGACGAGCTCGCGCGCCTCGACAAGATCCTCGGGGCGCTGGACGAAGGACAGGGCGATCCAGTCCGCCCCCTGCTTCAGCGCGAACTGGAGATCGCTGCGATCCTTTTCGGTCAACGCGGGAATGGGGATCAGCACGTCGGGCACGTTGACGCCCTTGCGGTCGCGAATGGTCCCGCCGACCATCACCTCCGTAGCGATGGCCGTCTCGGTCACCGACGTCGCCTTCAGCCGGATCTTGCCGTCATCGACCAATAGCGTCGAGCCTTCGGTGATCGCCTCGAACAGTTCGGGATGGGGAAGATTGGCGCGGGTGGCGTCGCCGGGCGCCTCGTCGCGGTCGAGCGTGAAGGTCGCGCCTTCGGAAAGCTCCGCCGACCCACCGTCGAACGTCCCGACGCGCAGCTTGGGCCCCTGGAGGTCGAACACCAACGTCGTCGGGCGGCCGAGTTTATCCTCCAGCCCACGGATATGCTCCACCAGCGCGATCTTGTCGGACTGCTTGCCGTGACTCATGTTGATGCGGAACGCATCGGCCCCCGCGCGCATCAGCGCCTCGATCACCTCGGGCGTGTTCGACGCAGGGCCCAGCGTCGCGAGAATCTTCACCTTGCGGCCGCGCGGTTTCATCATGTCGCTCATTACGAAAGAGTGCCTCCCCGAGAATCTTCCGCGGCTTAAACCAAGCCGCTTGGCAAGGCTACTGCCGCTTGGCTACCCACGCGCCAATTCCAATCCAACCAGGAGATTCGTTATGGCCGATGGCGCCATCGCAGCCGACCAACTCAAACTGTTCATCGAGCGCATCGAGCGTCTGGAGGAAGAGAAGAAGGCGATCGCGGACGACATTTCGGACGTCTACAAGGAAGCCAAGGCGAACGGCTACGACACCAAGATCATGCGGGCGATCGTGCGGTTGCGGAAGATGGAGGCGCACGACCTTCAGGAACAGGACGCGCTGCTCGAAACCTATCGCGCCGCTGTCGGGTTGAGCTAGCGAACCGCACAGGGAGGCCCGCGCCATGATCCAGACCACCACCCCGACCATCGAAGGCCGCACGATCAGCGCCTATCTGGGCATCGTCCACGGCGAGGTCATCGTCGGCGCGAACATCTTCAAGGATCTTTTCGCTGGCATCCGCGACATCGTCGGCGGGCGCTCGGGCAGCTACGAGAAGGCGCTCGACGAGGCACGGCGCCAGGCGCTGGCGGAATTGCAGGGCGACGCCGCCGAACTGGGAGCGGACGCGATCGTCGGCATCGACCTCGACTACGAGGTGCTGGGCAAGGAAGGCTCGATGCTGATGGTCACCGCCAGCGGGACCGCAGTGAAGCTGGGATAGAGCCTCGGCTGGAAATCCGCGTCCCGCCCGCTATAGGGGGTCTCGACCCGTTTCATTCGTTTGAGGACCCCCATGGCCGGCCATAGTAAATTCGCCAACATCAAGCATCGCAAGGGCGCGCAGGACAAGAAGCGTTCGGCGCTGTTCAGCAAGCTGTCGCGCGAGATCACCGTCGCGGCCAAGATGGGTCTGCCCGACCCGGACATGAACCCGCGTCTGCGCCTCGCGGTCAACACCGCGCTCAAGCAGTCGATGCCCAAGGACAATATCAAGAAGGCGATCGACAAGGCGACCGCCAACGAAGGCGACGATTACGAGGAAATTCGCTACGAGGGCTACGGCCCCAACGGCGTCGCGCTGATCGTCGAGGCGCTCTCCGACAATCGCAACCGCACCGCCACCAGCGTGCGCACGATCTTTTCGAAGAATGGCGGTAACCTCGGCTCGTCCGGCGCGGTCGCGCACAGCTTCGACCGTTTGGGCCTTATCGAATACAAGGCCGACGAACTGTCGGAGGAAAAGGTGCTCGAGGCGGCGATGGAAGCCGGCGCGGACGACATCCAGTCGGACGAGGAAACGCACACCATCTGGACCGAGGCCGACCAGCTGCATGAGGTCTCCTCCGCGCTGGAAAAGTCGCTCGGCGAACCCGAAACGGCGAAGCTCGCATGGCGTCCGCAGATCGAGCAGGAAGTCGAGGGCAAGGATGCCGACGTCCTCGTCAAGCTGATCGATGCGCTCGAAGAGGATGACGACGTCCAGACGGTGTGGGGCAACTACACCTTCTCCGACGCCGAACTGGAGCGGCTCGGGCAGGCGGAGTGAAAATCCTTGGCCTCGACCCCGGTCTCGGCACGACCGGCTGGGGACTGATCGAGGCCGAAGGCAACCGGCTGCGCCATCTCGCGAACGGGCAAATAAAGTCCGACGCGAAGGAGCCGTTGCCCGCGCGGCTGTCGCACCTTGCAGCACAATTGGAGGCGTTGATCGCGGATCACGCCCCCGATGGCGCGGCCGCCGAAGAGATTTTCGTCAACAAGAACCCGCAGTCGACGCTCAAGCTGGCACAGGCGCGCGGCGCGCTCCTGTGCGTGGCGGCGAGCCGCGGGATACCGGTCGGCGAATATGCGCCGCGCCTCGTCAAGAAGGCGGTCGTTGGGGTCGGCAATGCCGAGAAACGCCAGGTGCAGGACATGGTCAGAGTGCTGCTGCCCGGGGTGAAACTGGCGGGACCCGATGCGGCGGACGCGCTGGCGGTGGCGATCTGTCACGCGCACCATTTGCCGGCGTTGTCTCGACGGTGACACACGCGCGCGTCATCGTGGCCGGATGCTGAGCTGGATCGCCGCCGCGCTGATGACCGCTTCCCCCGCCCCTTCTTCCGACCCGCCGCTCCTGATCGCGCATCGCGGGGCAAGCGCGGAGCGGCCCGAACATACGCTGGAAGCCTACCGCCGCGCGATCGAGCTGGGGGTCGACTATATCGAACCCGACCTAGTGGCGACGAGCGACGGTCACCTCATCGCGCGGCACGAAGCCGAGCTATCGGGCACCACCGACGTCGGCGATCATCCCGAATATGCCGACCGCATGGCGACCCGCAGCATCGACGGACGCCGCGTCACCGGTTGGTTCGCGGAGGATTTCACGCTCGCCGAGATCCGCACGCTCCGAGCCAAGGAGCGGCTGCCGCTCGTACGGCCGGCCAATACGCGCCACGACGGACGCTACCGCATTCCCACCTTCGCCGAGATCGTCGCGCTGGCACGGCGCGAAAGCGAGGCGACGGGACGGACGATCGGCGTCTATCCCGAACTCAAGCACCCGACCTATCTGGCGGGGCGCGGGTTCGACGTGACGGCGATGATGGCGGCGGAATTGCAGCGCCTCGGGCTCGACGGAGCGGACGCGCCGCTGTTCGTCCAATGCTTCGAGATGCTGCCCTTGCAGCGCCTGTCGGAGAGGGTCGAGACGCCGCTGATCCTCCTGTTCGCGGCGGAGGGCGGACCCGCCGATGCGCCGGGCGTGACCTATGCCGAACTCGCCGCCCCCGAGCGGCTTCGCGCGATCGCCCGTTTCGCGACCGGGATCGGGGTGAGCATCCGCCTGCTGGTGGACGATGCGCTCGTCCCGACGACGCTGGTCGCAGACGCGCACGAGGCGGGATTGCAGGTCCACGCATGGACCTTGCGCGCAGAGAACGCCTTCCTTCCCGAACCACTGCGCTCCAACGAGAAATCGGGCGACATCGGGAATTACGCGCCGCTCTGGCGCGCGTTGATCGACACGGGTGCGGACGGTTTCTTCGTCGACAATCTGCGCGAATGGAACGCGCTTCAGCGCCCCGCCAGCGCCAGCCCGTCGGCCCCTTCGCCCGCCGAATAGCGCCGCACCACCGCGCCCGTGTCGAGGTCGATCAGCGCGACCTGTGCCCGCCCGGTTTCCGCGACATAGAGATGGCGGCTGTCCGCCGCGAACAGGATCGTGACCTGCGCCGCGTCTTGGGTTCCCGACACGGGGATCGTCCGATCGCCGCCCTCGGTCCCCAGGACCGACAGCGATCCGTCGGCATAGTTGGACGTGACCGTGCGGCGACCATCGGGGCTGACCGCGACGCGGATGGGAAAGGCGCCGACATCGTAGCGCCCGATTTCGCGGTTCGTCCCCGTTTCGAAGGCGACCAGGGTGGCGTTGTCCCGGTCGGCCACCCACAAGGTACGCCCGTCGGGCGACAGCGCGAGCCCCTCGGGCGTATCGCCCGCGGGAATGTCGGCCACCTTCGCCCCGGCGATAAGGTCGATCACGCTGACGCTGCCCGATCCCATGTTGGCAACATAGGCCGTGCGCTCGTCGGGCGACAGGACGACCATGTGGCTGACCTCCGCCCCCGTCGCGATCGAGGAGACGCGGTCGCCATCGTCCAGGTCGACGAGCGTTAGCGTACCGCTGCGTTCGGTGGTGATGACCAGCCGGTTGTCGCGGGTCCACTGGATGCCGTGCGGTCCTTCGTTGGTGCCGAGGTCGATGGTGCGGATGCTCGCCAGACTGTCCGTGTCGAACAGTTCGACGGCGGATCCGCCGTAATGCACGACGGCAACGGTCCGACCGTCGGGCGAGACCGCGATCTCGTGCGGCATCGCCCCGGTAGCGAGCCGCGCGCGTTCGGCGCCGCTGTCGAGATCGATGAAGCTGACCGTATTTTCCGCCTTGTTGCCGGTGACGAGCAGGCGGGCATCGGGAGCGGCGGGCATGGTCGCACAGGCGGCCAGCGCCAGCGTTGCGATAACGGTCAGGAGGTGGCGCATGCGGGTCCTTTCGACGTCGCGGGATCGATCGACAGATTGGCGCGTCGTCGCGCTTCTCGCAATGACGATTCCTTTTTGGCGTTTCGGCCGCTAGCGTCGGTCCATGATCGCACGACTGTCCGGGACCCTCGCCGAAATCGGCACCGACACCCTGGTGCTCGACGTCATGGGCGTCGGCTATCTGGTGCACGTTTCCGCGCGGACGCTCGACGCCGTCGGCGGCGTGGGGAGCGACGTGTTGCTGCTGACCGAGATGCAGGTGCGCGAGGATTCGATGACGCTGTTCGGCTTCGTCAGCGCGGCGGAGAAGGCGGGCTTCACCGCGCTTACCGGCGTGCAAGGCGTGGGTGGGCGGGTGGCATTGGCGATCCTTAGCGTGCTTGGCCCCGAAGAACTGGGCGCGGCGATCGCGCACGGCGACAAGGCGATGGTGGCGCGCGCGAACGGCGTCGGCCCCAAGCTGGCGGCGCGCATCTGCAACGAGCTGGCGGGCAAGTATGGCGATTTCGCCGGCGTCCCCGCCGCGGGCCCGGGCGCGATACCGGCCGGCAGCGCGGCGAAGGACGCGCTGAGTGCGATGGCGAACCTCGGCTTCAAGCCCGCCGAAGCGTCGAGGGCCGTCGCGGCGGCTCAGGAGGAACTCGGCGCGGACGCGAGCCTCGATGCACTGGTGCGGGTCGCGCTCAAAAAAGCCGCGAAATGACCGTCCGAAACGCGCAGCTTACGGCGCTTGCCGTCGCGGGCCTGCATCTGGCGTCGGTCATGCTACGGGTCGGCCAGCCCGATCGGCTAACGACTTTCCTGATCGCGAGCCTCATCTGGCTGTTCGCCATTGCGGCGCCCGCCGCCGCGTTCTGGATCGTCGGTCGATCGAAAGTCGGCACCATGGTTATCGTCGCGACGATAACCGTCTGCGCGTTGTTCTACGAGATCGAGGTCGTCGGACCCCGCGCGACCCCCGAAGCGCCGTTCGCGCTGCTGTTCGTTCCGGCGATGCAGTGGGCGGCGGTGGTAGCGCTCGGTGTCGGAGCCGCGCTGCGACACCTGCTGCGTCCGGTCCGCCGTTCCGATGCGTCGGGTTCGTAGGGCATTCGCCCTCGACTTCGCTCGGGACGAACGGCAAGACTGACCGGACGATGGCCACCGACCCCGACCGCCTGACCAGCCCCGAGCGTAACCCCGAGGATGCGGACGCCGCGCTGCGCCCCAAATCGCTGTCCGAATTCGTCGGGCAGAAGGGCGCGCGAGAAAACCTTCGCATCTTCATCGAGGCGGCGAAGGCGCGCGGCGACGCGCTCGACCATGTGCTCTTCTTCGGGCCGCCGGGCCTCGGCAAGACGACGCTGGCGGGCATCGTCGCGCGCGAGCTGGGGGTCGGTTTCCGTGCCACCTCCGGCCCGGTCATCGCCAAGTCGGGCGATCTTGCCGCGCTGCTGACCAATCTCGAGGAAGGCGACGTCCTCTTCATCGACGAGATCCATCGGCTCAATCCGGCGGTGGAGGAAATTCTCTATCCCGCGATGGAGGACCGCGCGCTCGACATCATGGTGGGCGAAGGGCCGTCGGCGCGCTCGGTCCGCATCGACCTGCCGCCCTTCACCCTCGTCGGCGCGACCACGCGACAGGGACTGCTGGCCACCCCGTTGCGCGACCGGTTCGGTATTCCCGTCCGGCTCAACTTCTACGAGGTCGAGGAATTGGAACAGGTCGTGAGCCGCGCCGCCCGCCTGCTCGACGCGCCGCTCGCCGCCGACGGGGCGCATGAGATCGCCAAGCGCTCTCGCGGCACCCCGCGCGTGGCGGGACGTCTCCTCCGCCGCGTGCGCGACTTCGCGCAGGCCGAGGGCGCGACGAGTATCGACAAGGCGTGCGCCGACCGTGCGCTCACCCGGCTGGAAATCGACGCGCTCGGCCTCGACGCGATGGACCGGCGCTATCTCACGATGATCGCGGACCTGTATGGCGGCGGGCCCGTCGGCGTGGAAACGCTGGCCGCGGGGCTATCCGAACCGCGAGACACGATCGAGGACGTGATCGAACCCTACCTCATTCAGCTTGGCCTCATCGCCCGCACGGCAAGAGGACGCCAACTGAACGGGCGGGGCTGGACGCATCTCGGCCTGACCCCGCCACGCCATACGCAGACCGATTTGTTCGACGGAGAAGAATGACGATGAGTTTGATTCTCGCCGCCGCGGCCCTCGCCGGCGCCCAGCCCGCTCCTGCCACGACCGACTATACCGCGGACCGCAACTGGTTATGTCTTCCCGGCGGGGACGACATCTGTTCGCGCCCCGTCAGCGCCACGCGGCTCGAGCCCAGCGGATGGGGCGCGCGCGTCACCAGCCGCCCCGATCCCGATGCGGGCATCGACTGTTTCTACGTCTATCCCACCGTGTCGGGCGACAGCGGCATGAACAGCGACCTCGATGCCGGACGGTCCGAGGAATTGCTGTTCGGGCAGGTCCAGTTCGCGCGCTTCTCGAGCGCCTGCCGCCCGTTCGCGCCGCTCTATCGCCAGATGACCACGTCGAGCATCGCGCTGGCCGCGACGGGCGCGGACATCACCCGCTACGCCGATCTGGCCTATGGCGACGTGCGCGCCGCCTTTCGCGACTATATCGAAAACCGCAGCGACGGACGTCCCTTCGTCCTCGTCGGCCACAGCCAGGGGTCGATCCACCTGGAGCGGCTGATCGCCGAGGAGATCGAGGGCAGCCCCGCGCATCGCCGCATGCTGCGGGCGGTCCTGGCCGGGTGGAACATCACCGTGCCGCAGGGCGAGCGTGTCGGCGGCAGCTTCCGGCAGACGCCCGCCTGCGCCACCGCGACCGACATCAACTGCGTGATCAGCTGGTCAACCTACGGGGCCGGCACCGCGCCGGGTCCGGCGGCCATCTTCGGCTATGCCCAGCAGCCGGGACGCCAGCCGGTCTGCAATCTGCCGCAGGCGCTCGGAATCAACCGGACGTCGTGGGCGACGATGGACGGCTTCTATTTCGCGCAATCGAGCTATCCGGTGAAGGGCGGCCCGATCCGCTGGTCCGCCGAGGGCCCGCCGCCGAGCCCGTTCGCCGTGAGCGACGACCTCGTTCAGGCGCGCTGCGTCCAGGACGGACAGCGCGGCTATCTCCAGGTCCGGCTCGTCCGCGAAGAAGGGGACACGCGCACCGATCGCATCGCCGGCGAAGTGGGCATGGGCGGCTTCTTCCTCCCCGGCTGGGGCAAGCATCTGATGGACATGCAGATCGCGCAGGACGACCTCATCGCGATGGTCGATCGCCTCGACGACGCGCACGGTCGCTGACCCTCACTCCTCCAGCCAGAAGATTTCCTCCACCGGCCGTCCGAACACGGCCGCGATCTTCAGCGCCAGCACGGTCGAGGGCACGAACACGCCGTTCTCGACCGTGTTGATGGTCTTGCGGCTGACGTTGCACGCTTGTGCGAGATCCGCCTGCGTCCACCCGGCCTCGGTGCGATAGTGCTTGATATGGTTGCCCAGCGCGTCGGTCATTCCTCCGCCAGCTCCTCGTCACGATCGAGCCAGACGAAGCGCGCCGTCGTGACGGTCAGGGCGATGAAGAGAATGAGCATCGTCGCGCTGCGGACATCGAACACCTGAACGAGGGGATCGAGCAGGAACAGCGCCAGCGCGGCCAGGACCGTCGCGGTGAAGCCCCACTTCAGCGAGGAAGCCCGGTTGACGGCGGTCAGTTCGTCCTCGAGCACCGGCTTGGCGTCCCCTGCCCAGATCGAATACCACCAGCCCGTCAGCACGCCCGAGACGAGCAGGATGTAGATCGCGGTGATGATCTCGATCGCCCATTGGGCAACGTCGCGCTCGTCATCGCGAAAGATCGACATCATGTTCATGACCAGGAAGATCGGGACCAGCATGAGGATCAGCTGGCGGTGCTTGCGCATGTCCTCGCCGCCCATGGGATAGTTCGGATCGTAATTGTCCTTGCGATAGGCCATGCTCACTCTACCTCCGGCGCGTCGTCGCGTTCGAGCAGCGCGAAGCGCATGCAGGCGGCGACGACCGCGGCGAGGACGACCACCATCCCGGCCTCCCGCGTGTCGAGATTGCCGTAGGGCGCGATGAGAACGACGATGATCCCCATCACGACGGCCGCCAGAAATCCCCATTTGTAGGCGATCGCCTGGTGATGCCGCGACAGTTCGTCTTCCAGGATCGCCCGCTCTTCCTTGGCCCACAGGCGATATCCGAAGCCCATGAGAATGCCGAGCTCGAGGACGATGTAGCTCACCCACGCGATCTGGACGAAGATCGAGGGATCGTCGTCGAGCATCTGCATCGAGAAAACGAGGAAGACCGGGACGAGCGCGAGATTGAGCCGGCGATGCCGCCGCAAATCCTCCGCATTCATCTGGTAGTTGGGATCGTAGGAAGAATTCTTGTAGCCCATCGGGACGCTCCGTTCGTGTAACCTTGGCGTTACTAGTAACCCGTGGGTTACACGAGTCAAGCGTAACCTTCAGGTTACATGACGGTCCGCGCAAATCTGCCGTTCGTCGCACCTGTGAGTCGGCTCGACGATGGCGGCCAAGTTGCGCTTTCGCGGCGAATCGCCCCGCGTTAAGAGGCCACGATGACACTTGTCCCCGCCAGCGGCGCCTTCGAGGGCACGACGCACCGTTTTCCGGTGCGCGTCTATTTCGAGGACACCGATCTGACCGGGATCGTCTATCATGCCAATTATCTGCGCTATTTCGAGCGGGCGCGGTCGGACATGCTTCGTGCCGTCGGCATCGACCAGCGCGCCGCGCACGACGAGGGGCTGGGCGCCTATGCGGTGACCGCCATGGACATGGCGTGGAAGCGTCCCGCAAAGCTCGACGACGCGCTGATCGTGGAAAGCCGGGTGCAGCAGGTCCGCGCCGCGAGCTGCGTCATTCATCAACAGGTCAGCCGCGACCGTGAACTCCTGGCCCACGCCACGGTCACCGCCGCGTTCCTGACTCCCGAGGGACGGCCGCGACGGCAGCCGTCCGACTGGGTCGAGAAATTCCGGGCCGTCGAAGAAGGACAAGAAGTTTGATCATTTCCGGCCTGATGCTTGCCAGCGTCGCCCCCACCGAAAATCTGATGAGCCCGCTGACCCTGTTCCTGCAGGCCGATCTGGTCGTGAAGGCGGTGATGCTGGGCCTACTGGTCGCCAGCATCTGGACGTGGGGGATCATCTTTACCCACTCGGCGCGGCTGTCCAACGCGCGAAAGGCCTCGCGCAAGACCGCCGATGCCTTCTGGAAGACGAAGGACATCGACGATTTCCTCGAAAGCCATCGCAACGACAAGACGGTGGCCGCGCGGATCCTGCGCGCCGGGACCGACGAATTCCACCGTTCGACTCGCGCCGGATCGACCGACCGCGCCGCCGTCCGCGACCGCATCGCGGTCGCAACCGAGGATGCGATGGCGGGCGAGCTGGAAAAGCTGTCGGATCGGCTGAACATCCTTGCCACCGTCGGCTCGGTGGCGCCGTTCGTCGGGCTGTTCGGGACCGTGTGGGGCATCATGCGCAGCTTCACCGCCATCGCGGGCGCCAACAATACCAGCCTCGCGGTCGTCGCTCCCGGGATTGCCGAGGCGCTGTTCGCCACGGCCATCGGTCTGTTCGCGGCCATTCCCGCCGTGATCGCGTACAACCGCCTCACCCATCGTCTCGACACCTTCGAGAACGAGCTGGTGCGCTTTTCGGATCGCTTCCAGGCTACGTTGAGCCGCCAGCTGGAGCGTCACTGACATGGCAATGGGCGTCGCCTCTTCCCCCCGCCGGGGTCGCCGCGGTGCCGGGCGCCGTGCGCCGATGGCTGAGATCAACGTCACCCCGCTGGTCGACGTCATGCTGGTGCTGCTGATCATCTTCATGGTCACCGCGCCGCTGCTCGTCGCGGGCGTCGCGGTCGACCTGCCCGAAAGCCGCGCCGAGACCCTCGATCAGGAATCGGAGCCGGTTCAGCTGTCGATCGACGGCGATGGCGTGATCTCGATCGACGACGTCACGGTGGCGGACACTGATCTGGCAACGCGTCTGGCCGAGATTGCCGCCGAACCCGCGCCCGAGGAAGGCCGGCGCGTCTATCTGCGGGCCGATCGCAGCCTCGACTATGGCCGCGTCATGCGGGTGATGGGCGAACTGAACGCCGCGGGCCTCAACCGCGTCGCGCTGGTATCGGTCGGCGAGGGCAATTCGTGAGGCTGGACGCAGCCGAATGGGGCGGCAATGCCGCGGCTCTCGGCCTTCACGTCGCGCTCGTCGCGGCGTTGAGCCTGTCGCTCGCCAAGCCCGACGTGATTACCGAGAGCGCGCCGGTGTTCGTCGAGTTCGTGGAGGACGTCGGGCTGACCAGCAGCGCTCCCACCCCGATCGCGCAGGAAGCGGCGCGCTCGATGACCACCGATCCGGTCGACAATGTCCCGCTGCCGCCCGAACCGATGCCCGAGCCGCCGCGCATCGAACCGGCCCCCGCGCCTCGTCCGACGCCGTCCCCGACCCCCTCGCCGACGCCGCGCCCGCGCGCGAGCACACCGTCCGCGTCCACCCCCACGCCGCGCCCCGCCCCGTCGCGTCCCTCGCGTCCCGCGCGGCGCAGCCCCGGCCTCGAAAACATTCTCGAAGGCGTTCCCGACGGCAACAGCCGCCGCGGCAATGCCCCCAGCCCTGTCGCTGCCGCCCCGACGTTCAGTGCGAGCGCCGCAGCCAGCGTTGCTTCGATCATCCAGCGCCAGGTCCAGCCCTGCGCCAACCGCCAGATCGATCCGGGCCCCGGCGCCAATCAGATCGAAGTCACGCTCGATCTTCGGCTCGATCGCTCGGGCCGTCTTTCGCGGGCGCCCCGCGTGGTCTCGACCCGCGGCGCCAGCGGCGACAACGCCCGGTACGAAGAACGGGTGAAGGATCTTGCGGTGGCGGCCTACCAGGGTTGCGCGCCCTACGACGGCCTACCCGCCGACCTCTACGACACGCCGAGCGGGGGATGGAAAGCCATCACCGCTCGCTACAAGCTTCCCGGATAAGGAGACCTCTCGATGCGATTGCCGAAACGTTGGATGGCGCTCATCGCCTTCGTTCTGCCCCTTCCCGCCTTCGCGCAGGACACGGGCCCCGTCGAAGTCTATGTCGAGGGCGGACAACAGGCGGCGCAGCCCGTCGCCGTGCCGCAACTCGCCGCGCGCGGACCCGCCAACGGCGCGCTCGGTAACATCGACACGGTGTCCAACAACGTCTCGCTCGTCATTTCCGACCAGTTGCGTCGCACTGGGGTCATCACCCCGATCGGGCCGGTCGGCATCCGCCGGCTACGCAACGAGGAAGTGACGTCACCCGCCTGGACCGACTGGCGCCGCTCGGGCGCGAGCGCGCTGGTGACGGGCTATACCGAATATACCAGCGACGGTCGGCTGACGGTCGCCTGCTATCTCTACGACACCGCCTCGGGGCGCGAGCTCGTGCGGCGCGGGTTCGCCGTGTCGACCTCCGACTGGCGGCGCGCGGCGACCAAGTGCGCCGACGCCATCTATTCGCGCCTGTCGGGCGAGGAAGCCTTTCTCGACACCCGCGTCGTCTACGTCGCCGAAACCGGCAGCAAGGCCAATCGCGTGAAGCGCATCGCGATCATGGATTCGGACGGCGAGAACCATCGCTACCTCACCGAAGGTCTGGAAACCGTTCTCACCCCGCGCTTCAGCCCCACCGGTCGCCAGCTCGTCTACATGAGCTACAAGGGCCGTCGCCCGCGCAGCTACGTGCTCGATCTCAATACGGGCCAGTCGCGCCTGCTGGTGCCCGGCACGGCTTTCACCTTCGCCCCCAACTTCTCGCCCGACGGCAGCCGGATCGTCTTCTCGATGGCCGAAGGCGGCAACACCGACATCTATGTCGTCGGCGCCAACGGCGGAACGCCGCAGCGGCTCACCACGATGCCGGGCGTCGATACGTCGCCCAGCTTCTCCCCCGATGGGCGCCAGATCGTCTTCGAAAGCGACCGTTCGGGCTCGCAGCAGCTTTACACGATGAACGCCGACGGTTCGAACCAGCAGCGGATCAGCTTCGGCGGCGGCCAATATGCCTCGCCCGCATGGAGCCCGCAGGGCAATCGGATCGCATTCACCAAGATCGGCGGCGGCCAGTTCCGCATCGGCGTCATGGCCCCCACGGGCGGCGGCGAGCGGCTGCTGACCAGCGCCTGGCAGGACGAGGGTGCCAGCTGGGCGCCGAACGGCCAGTTCGTCATGTTCCATCGCACCGACCGCGGGTCGGGAGACGCAACGCTCTATGCCGTGCCGGTGAACGGCGGTAGAGCACGTATCATGCCAACCCCCTTGGGCGGTTCGGACCCCAGCTGGTCGCCGCTGCAGGACTAAGAAGGAGTGTACCCCATGAAAAAGCTTCTGCTCGTGACCGTGGCCTGCGCCACCCTCGCCGCCTGCGGATCGCGCGACGACGACATCGCGACCGCCTCCGACGAGATGGTCGAGGACACGACCGCATCGAACGTCGTCGCCGACGACGATCTTGACCTTGTCGAACTTCCGGGCGCGCAGGCCGACCTGATCGCCGCCGCCGGATCGGACACGATCTACTTCATGACCGACCAGTACAATCTGGAAGGCGACGCGCGCGCCACGCTCGAGGCGCAGGCGCGCTGGATGATCGCGAACCCCAACGTCAACGCCTCGATCGAAGGCCATGCCGACGAGCGCGGGACCCGCGAATACAACCTCGCGCTGGGCGAACGCCGCGCCAACGCGGCGCGCGAATATCTGGTGTCGATGGGCGTGCCGAACAATCGCCTGACCACGGTCAGCTGGGGCAAGGAACGTCCCGTCGCCCTCGGCTCAGACGAAAGCGCTTGGGCGCAGAACCGTCGCAGCGTGACGGTGGTCGTTCGCTAGACCGCAGCACCTGCCAGAATTTCCAAAGGCCTCGCCCGATGGGCGGGGCCTTTTTTCTATGCGGCGTAGCGGTTGGCCGCCCCCGCGCCGCCCATCGCGAGAAAGGCCCGTGCGCTCTTCTGCGCTTCGGCGATTTCGCGCGCCGTCATCTCGATCGAGATCTCCGCGCGGCACTGCTGCGAACGCGCATCGCCGTTCAGTGCGCCGATGTTGAACCACTTGTGCGCTTCGATGAGATCGACCGCGCACCCGCCGCGCCCGGTCGAATATGCGACACCGAGGTCGAACAGTGCGTCCACATTGCCGTGCATCGCATCGGCGATGCGGCTTTCGATCATGCGGTCGGCACTTGCCTGCGTAATAGCCATTGATCCGTCTCCCTGTTGCTCGCCGGGCTTCCCTTCCCGGTCCGTGGCTCCAGTGATCGGCCTGTCGATTTGACAAATGGTTAACGCGACGATGACCTCTCGAAAAAGCGAGGCTTTCGGGCAACAATCACGCGTGGTCGTCGATCCCGACCGCGATATTGTCGATCAGCCGCACGCCATCGATGGTCGCGGCAGCAAGCAGACGGCCCGGCGATCGAAAGCCATCGAGCGGTTCCAGCGTCGCGGCATCCACATAGGCAACATAGTCGACCGTGCCGAAGCCCGCCGCCTCCAGCCGCGCCCGCGCGTCGGCCAACGCGGCGTCCACCGCTCGGCCCGACGCAATCCCCGCCGCCGCATCGCGGAGCGCCGCGTTCAGCGACGCCGCCTTCCGCCGCGCGTCTTGCGAAAGCAGCGCGTTGCGCGACGACAATGCCATCCCGTCCTCCGCGCGTACCGTCGGCAGTCCCACGATCTCGACCCCGAGATCGAGGTCGGCGTTCAACCGGCGGATGATCGCCAGCTGCTGGAAATCCTTTTCGCCGAAGATCGCGACATCGGGACGGACATTGGTGAACAGCTTGGTCACGACCGTCGCGACCCCGTCGAAATGGCCGGGACGATGGTCGCCCTCCCACCGATCGGTCAGCCCCGCCACGTGGACGCTGGTCGCGAATCCCGGCGGATAGAGTGCGTCGGGAGTGGGCAGCCAGACGAGATCGCATCCCGCACGGTCCAGTTTCTCCGCATCCGCCTCCTCGTCGCGCGGATAGCGGTCGAGGTCGCCCTTGTCGTTGAACTGCAGCGGATTGACGAAGATGCTGGCGATGACCGTTTCCGCCTGCTCGGCGGCGGCACGGACGAGCGCGAGATGCCCGTCGTGCAACGCCCCCATCGTGGGCACGAGCGCCACGCGCCCCCGGTCGCGCGCCGGTGCGAGCGCCGCGTTCAATTCGCGTTTGTCCCGAATGATTTGCACCGGCCCTGCCCCTCCGATAAGGCTTCAGAAAATCGACATTCTTCTAGGGGGCAGGACGGCCATGGGCCAGCCGCATTTCATCATTTTCGCCAACGAAAAGGGCGGCACGGGCAAGTCGACCACCGCCGTCCATACCGCGATCGCGCTGGCGGCGAGCGGATACAGGGTCGGCGCGCTGGATCTCGACCAGCGTCAGCGGACCATGACCCGCTATCTGGAAAACCGCGATGCCACCGCCGCGCGAATGGACGCCGACCTGCCGATGGTCACCTACGAAGTGCTGGAAGACCGCACCGACGAGGCGTTCGACGCGGCCTTGTCGCGCGTCTCGACGGGCGCAGACTTCGTGGTCGTCGACACGCCGGGCCGCGACGACGACATGGCGCGCACCGCCATCCTGTTCGCCGACACGCTTGTAACACCGATCAATGACAGCTTCGTGGATCTCGACTTGATCGGCCAGGTCGATGCGGAGACCTTTCACGTGACCAAGCCCAGCTTCTACGCCGATCTCATCTGGCAATCGCGCCAGCGCCGCGCGAAGGAGCTGGGACGCAGCGTCGATTGGGTCGTGCTGCGCAACCGGCTCCAGCATGTCGAAAGCCACAACAAGGAGCGGATGGGCCATGCCTTGGGCCAGCTCGCGCCGCGCGTCGGCTTTCGCGTCATCCCCGGTCTCGCCGAACGCGTCATCTTCCGCGAGCTTTTCCCCAAAGGGCTCACCCTGCTCGATTTCCCGCACCTGACGGGCGTCGGCATCGGGCATGTCACGGCGCGGCAGGAATTGCGCGAAATGGTCTCGGGGCTCGGCCTCACCGATCCCCACGAACAGGCGAAAGCGAGCTAGCTGCATGGCCCACGACTTCGATCCCTCGATCCTGCGCCAGTACGACATTCGCGGTGTCGTCGGCGAGACGCTGCACGAAGACGATGCCCGCGCGCTCGGCCGCGCTTTCGCGACGATGGCCGACGATCGCGGCCTGTCCCGGCTCGCGGTCGCGCGCGACGGGCGCGATCATTCGCCCGCTATGCAATCCGCGCTGATCGAGGGTCTTCGCGCGGGCGGGATGGACGTGCTCGACGTCGGCATGGGCCCTTCCCCCATGCTCTATTATGCGGTCGCGACGAGACAGGTCGACGGCGGCATCCAGGTCACCGGCAGCCACAATCCGGCCGACTATAACGGCTTCAAGATGCTCCTCGGCGGCGATAGCGTGCACGGCGAGAAGGTGCAGGAACTGGGCCGGATCGCGGCGGCGGGGAACTGGTCCGAAGGGTCGGGCAGCCTCAAGTCGATCGACATTCTCGACGATTATGTCGCCCGACTGACCGAGGATTTTCGCGGCGGTGCCTTCCGCATCGGCTGGGACGCGGGAAATGGCGCGGCCGGCCCCGCGCTCGACAAGCTGGTCGAGACGCTTCCGGGCGAACATCACACGCTCTACACCGACGTCGACGGCGCCTTCCCGAACCACCATCCCGACCCGACGGTCGAGAAGAACCTCGCAGACCTCAAGGATCTCGTCGCGCGCGAGAATCTCGACTTCGGGATCGCGTTCGACGGCGACGGCGACCGCATCGGCGCGATCGACGGCAAGGGCCGCGTCATCTGGGGCGACCAGATCCTCATGCTGCTCGCCAAGCCCGTTCTGGCCGAACATCCGGGCGCGACGATCATCGCCGACGTGAAGGCGTCGAAGACCTTCTTCGAGCGGATCGCCCAATTGGATGGCGCGCCGCTGATGTGGAAGACGGGGCACAGCCTCATCAAGTCGAAGATGAAGGAAACCGGCGCTCCGCTGGCGGGCGAGATGAGCGGCCATATCTTTTTCAAGCACCGCTGGTACGGGTTCGACGATGCCCTGTACGCCGCCGTCAGGCTGATCGAAGCCATCGACGCGTCGGGGCGCAGCCTCACCGAGCTGATGGACGCGATGCCGCAAAGCGTGGCGACCCCCGAAATGCGTTTCGCGGTGGGCGACAAGGATAAGTTCGCCGTGGTCGAGCAGTTGCTTGCCAATCTTCGCGCATCGGGCGCGGACGTCGACGAAACCGACGGCGCGCGCGTGACGACCGACGACGGCTGGTGGCTGATCCGCGCCTCGAACACGCAGGACGTCCTCGCCGCCCGCGCCGAGGCCGAGGACCAAGAGGCCCTCGACCGCCTGGTCGCCCAGATCGACTCCGAACTCGGGAAGTTGGGCGTCGCGCGCAGCTAGCGGCTAGTCGCGCCCGGTGACCTCGCCGCGCACCGGCGCCTTGATCTGCTCGTCGCCGTCGTTCGCCTTCAACAGGCTCATGTCGATGACGTGACGAAAGCGGACATTCTCGTTCTTCATCCGGTCGAACGCCGCGTTGATATCCTCGGGCGAGATCAGCGTGACGTCCGGCTTGATCCCGTGTTCGGCATAGAAATCGAGGATCTCCTGCGTGTCGGGGATCCCGCCGATCAGGCTGCCTGCCAGCTGGATGCGATTGAACACCATCCCAGCGGTATTGATGTTGTCGAAGCCGATCAGGTTGCCGACGATACAGATCGTCGAATTCTTCTTCATCAGTCCGACATAGGGATTGATGTCATGCTTGTACGGAATGGTCGACAGAAGGAAGTCGAGGCTCATCGCCGCCTCCTTCATCGCCTTTTTATCGCTCATCACGATGACCTCGTCTGCGCCGAGGTCGTTCAGGATCTCGTCCTTCTTCTCGGGGCTGGTCGTCAGCGCGACGACATGCGCGCCCAGCGCCTTGGCCGTCTCGATCGCCAGATGACCCAGTCCGCCGATGCCGGCGATCCCGACGCGGTCGCCCATCGAGACGCCCCAATGCTTCATCGGCTGATAGGTGGTGATGCCCGCACACAGGATCGGCGCGGCCTCCTCGGGCTTGAGGCCATCGGGAATCTTCACCACGAATTCCTCGCGCACGATGATGCCGTTCGAATAGCCGCCATAGCTGTTGGTACCGTCGGGGTTGGCGGGGCCGTTATAGGTCGCCGTGAAACCCTTGGGCCCGGTGCAATATTGCTCTTCGCCTTCCTTGCACGCCGCGCACTGCTGGCAGGAATTGACCATGCAGCCGACCCCGACCGCATCGCCTTCCTTGTGTTTGGATACGCCTTCGCCGACCGCCGTCACCTTGCCGACGATCTCGTGACCGGGGACGCAGGGGTAGAGGCTGTTCTTCCAGTCGTTGTTCACCTGGTGAAGATCCGAATGGCACACCCCGCAATGGGTGATCTCGATCGCCACTTCGCCGGCGCGCAGTTCCTCGCGCTCGAACTGGACGGGAACCATCTTTGCGCCCGCTTCCAGCGCGCCATATCCATGGACCTTCATCTTCGTCTCCTTTTGCTACCTTGTCAGCGGAGCGAACGAATCAGGCGCCGCGTTCCCGCTCGCCGATACAGTCGGGAAGATTTTCGCGATCGACGAGGCTGCGTGCAGCGACATTCTGCCCCGGTCCGGGCGGAACCGTACCGATCAGGCAGACCGGACCGTCGAGGCGAACCACGGCGAGCACGCTGCGGTCGGCTTCCATCGGGTCGGGCCGCGCGACGTTCATCCGCACGATCATCGCGCGAACGTCGGACGTCTCGTCGCTCGATCGCCATTCGATCGTGTCGCGGATCTCGTTGAAGGCGCCGCGCGCGATCGTCTCGGACAGCCCCAGCTCGTGTTCCGACCCGTCCTCCCCGATGAGCGTCAGATTCTCGCGCAAGTCGAACTGGGTATAGGTTAGCTGCCAGCCGCCGGGTCCCTCGCAACTGCGCTCGAACCCGCCGCCTTCCTCGACATTCCGGACGAGCGTGCAGTCGGCAAGGTTCGTATAGACGCTGTTTTCCGGCGCGGACGCGCGGACCATCGCACCCTCCTCGTCGACCTCGACATCGCGGTCGGCGCGCGGATCGACGGCAGCGACGCCGTCCGTGGCGGCCTCTTCCCGTGCCGCCGCCTCGGTCTCCGCCGTCTCGGGTTCGACGTCGCCGCCGCACGCGGCGGGCAGCAGCAACAGGCCGCACAGAAAAATCGTCCGCATCAATCGTCCTCCTCTTCGCGCCCGAGCAGACGCAACTCGCGCGCCTTGATCTGGCGGGTTTCGCACCAATGCTTGAGCGCATCCTCGCGCCCATGGGTGATCCATACCTCGCGCGGCGCGACCTCGCGGATGGTGGTCGTCAATTCGTCCCAGTCGGCATGGTCGGAGATGATGAGCGGCAGCTCCACGTTGCGCTGCCGCGCGCGCTGGCGCACGCGCATCCACCCCGACGCCATCGCCGTGACCGGATCGGGCAGCCGCCGCGCCCAGCGGTCGTTGAGCTGTCCCGGCGGGCAGATGATGATGCGGTCGCGCAGTTCGTCCTTGGGGGCGCCGGTGGCGGGGCGCAGTTCGCCGAGATCGACACCCAGTTCCTCGTACAGGTTGCACAGCCGCTCCATCGCGCCGTGATAGTAGATCGGGTCCGAATGCCCCCGGTTGCGGAGTTCCTTGACCACCCGCTGCGCCTTGCCGAGTGCGTAGGCGCCGACGAGAACGCACCGCCCGGGTTCGTCGTGAAGGCGCTGCAGCAATCGGTCGATCTCCGCCCCGGTATCGGGATGCTTGAAGACGGGAAGGCCGAAGGTCGCCTCGGTGATGAAGACGTCGCACGGCGTGACGACGAACTGCTCGCAGGTCGGATCGCTGCGGCGCTTGTAGTCGCCCGACACCACCACCCGCTCGCCCTTGTAGTCGAGGATGATCTGCGCGCTGCCGAGGACGTGGCCCGCGGGGACGAAGCTGACGTCGACCTCGCCCACGCGCTGGGTTTCGCCATACTGCACCGGCTTTTCCGTCTGTTCGCCGTAGCGGACGCCCATGATCGCCAGCGTTTCTGGCGTCGCCCACACCGCGCCATGGCCCCCGCGGGCATGATCGGCATGACCGTGGGTGACCAGCGCCTTGTCTTTGGGCTGCATGGGATCGACCCACGCGTCGGCAGGGCGTACGTAGATCCCTTCGGGGAATGGCTCGATCCAGGAACCCAAACGCGTGCTCATGCCGTTATAGCCAGTGAACCGCCGGTTCGTTCCGGCGCGCAACGAAAGGATTTCTCCATGCCCGACGGTCTTGGCTACATCGCCATCATCGGCGCCGCCCTACTTCTGATCGCTTTCCTCTATGCCATCAGCCGCAACAAGGCGAAGGACAGCAAGAGCGACATCGCGCATACCGAAGCGGCGACGCACGATATCTACAAAGAAGAACATCGCGCGGCCGAACGCCGCGACGACGACACCTGAGCGCCAAGCTTCCCGACACTGTAACGGATTGGTTCGCGGCACGTGGCTGGCGGCTGCGGACGCACCAGTCCGGCATGTTGGACGCGTCCTACACCGGCGAGCATGCCCTGCTCGTCGCCGCGACCGGCGCGGGCAAGACGCTCGCGGGATTCCTGCCCAGCATCGTCGACCTGATCGAGCGGCCGAGCGAGGGACTGCATACTCTCTACGTCTCCCCGCTAAAGGCGCTGGCGGTCGATGTGCAGCGCAACCTGCTGACCCCGATCGAGGAGATGGGGCTGCCGATCCGTGTCGAGACCCGCTCCGGCGACACGCCGTCCAACCGCAAGGTGCGCCAGCGCACCAAGCCGCCCCAGATGCTGCTGACGACGCCCGAAAGCCTCTCGCTTTTGCTGTCCTATCCCGACGCCGACCGGATGTTCGGCAATCTGAAGACGATCATCGTCGACGAGGTCCACGCCTTCGCGAAGGAGAAGCGCGGCGACCTCCTCAGCCTCGCGATGGCTCGGTTGACGAAACTGTCGCCGGGCGTGCGCCGAGTGGGCCTCAGCGCGACGATCGCCGATCCCGACGCCTACCGCGCGTGGCTTGCGCCCTATGGCGACATCGAGACGGTGCGGCTGGTGGAAGGAGAACCGGGAGCGCCCGCGGACCTGTCGATCCTGATCCCCGAGGAACGGGTGCCGTGGTCGGGCCATTCGGGCCGCTACGCCGCCAGCCAGGTGCTGGGCCTGATCGAACAGCACGGCGCGAGCATCATCTTCTGCAATACCCGCAGCCTGTGCGAACTGATCTTCCAGGACCTGTGGAGCGCCAACGACAACCAGCTGCCCATCGGCGTCCACCACGGCAGCCTGTCCAAGGAAGCGCGGCGCAGGGTCGAACTGGCGATGGCCGAGGGGCGGCTGCGCGGGCTGGTGGCGACGGCAAGCCTCGACATGGGCCTCGACTGGGGCAACGTCGATCTGGTCGCGCAGATGGGCGCGCCCAAGGGGTCGAGCCGGCTGCTCCAGCGCGTCGGTCGCGCCAACCACCGACTGAACGAGCCGTCGAAGGGCATGATCGTGCCCGGCAACCGCTTCGAATATCTGGAAGCGCGCGCCTGTCTCGACGCGATCGACGACGGCGAACTGGACCCCGAGGATTTCCGCCCCGGGACGCTCGACGTGCTGGCGCAGCACGTGATGGGCATCGCCTGCGCGGGCCCGTTCGACAGCGCCGAACTGCTCGACGAGGTTCGCTCGGCGGCGCCCTATTCGGGGCTGACGGAAGAGGTGTGGGAGCGCATCCTGCACCTCAATTCGACCGGCGGCTATGCGCTCAAGGCCTACGACAAGTATCAGCGGTTGACCGAGGACGCGCCCGGTCAATGGCGCATCACCAAGCCCGTCGTGGCGCAGAAGCACCGGCTCAATGCGGGCGTCATCGTCGACAATGTCATGATGGACGTCCGCTTCCGCAACGGACGCAAGATCGGGCGGGTCGAGGAGACGTTCGGCGCGACGCTCAAGCCCGGCGACGCCTTCTATTTCTCGGGTATCAGCGTGGAGGTCGAGAGCTTCAAGGAAACCGACATCGTCGTGCGCGCTTCGACCAAGAAGGGGCGGATCGTCAGCTACGGCGGCCAGCGGATGAGCATGTCGACGCATCTTGCGCGGCGGGTGCGCGGCTTCCTGGCCGACCGGTCGCAATGGTCGCGTTTCCCCGACGACGTGAACGAGTGGCTCGACGTCCAGTCGCGCCGGTCGGTGCTGCCCGAACCGCACGAACTGCTGGTCGAGACCTTTCCGCACGAAGGGCGGCATTTCATGGTCGCCTACAGCTTCGACGGATGGAACGCGCACCAGAGCCTCGGCATGCTGCTGACCGCGCGGATGGACCGGGCGGGGATGAAGCCGCTCAATTGGGTCGCCAACGATTATGCCATCGCGGTATCGAGCCTCGAACCGGTGACCGATCCGCAGGCCTTGTTCTCCGCCGACATCCTCGAGGACGAGTTTCGCGAATGGGTCGAGGAATCGCATCTGCTCAAGCGCGCGTTCCGCGAGGTGGCGGTGATCGGCGGGCTGGTCGAGCGGCAGCATCCGGGACAGCGCAAGACTGGCAAGCAGGTCAGCTTCTCGACCGACCTCATCTACGACGTGCTCAAGAAATACGAGCCCGATCATCTGCTGATGCGCGCGGCGTGGGACGATGCGCGGGCGCGGATGACCGAACTGGGGCGGCTGGTTCGCCTCGTCGAGCGGGCGAGCGACACGATGGTCCATGTGCAGGCCAGCCGCGTCACCCCGATGGCGGTGCCGTTGATGGTCGTCATCGGCCGCGAACAGGCGCCCGGCGGCGCGGCCGACGAGGCGCTGCTGATCGAGGCGGAGCAGGCGCTGATCGACGAGGCGATGCGGCTCGACTAGGAAGGCATCCGATGCGCTATTTCTGCGATACCGAATATGACGGGTTCGGCGGGCGACTGCTGTCGGTCGCGCTGGTGCCCGAGGACGGCGGCGAGGAATTCTACGCCGTCATCGCGCCCGCCGAGGCCTCGAGCGAATGGGTACAGCGGCACGTGGTCCCCTATCTGTTCACCGTTCCCGAGGCGCTGAAGGACGCGCCGATGGGGCGCGAGGCGGCGGCGCGGGCGCTGGCGCATTATCTCGGCCACGACGCGGCACCGGAGATCGTCGCCGACTGGCCCGAGGATCTGGCCCATGTCGCGATGCTGCCCATCATCGGCCCGGGGGAGATGGTGACCCTCCCGCCGCTCACGCTCAAGCTGATGAACCTGTCGGGATTTTCGACCGCCGCGAACAGCGCGGTGCCGCACAATGCGCTGCACGATGCGCGGGCGTTGCGCGATCATGTGACAAATCACTTGGCGTGAATCGCGCGGGCTGACTATGAGGGGGTCATGGTTCCCCTTTCGTTCTCTGGCCGAAACTTTTCGGTGCTGCCTTCGGGGGCGCTCTACTGGCATGAACAGGAGGCCCTGCTCGTCGCCGACCTGCATCTGGAAAAGGGCAGCTGGTTCGCGCGCTTCGGACAGATGCTGCCGCCCTACGACAGCCAGGCGACGATCCAGTGGGTAGACGAGGACATCGCCGCGACGGGCGCGCGGGCGGTCTGGTGCCTGGGCGACAGTTTCCACGACAGTTTCGGGTGCGACCGGCTTCCGGCGGCGGCGCGCGAGCATCTGACGCGGCTGACCGGACAGGTCGACTGGGTCTGGATCACGGGCAATCACGATGCGGCGATGATCGATCATTGCGGCGGGCGGATCGCGATCGAGATGGTGGTCGACGGGCTGGTGCTGCGCCACGAGGCCGAGGCCGCCGAGACGCGGCCCGAACTGTCGGGTCATTTCCACCCCAAGCTGCGGTTGAAGGCGCGCGGGCGGCGGGTATCGCGCCGCTGTTTCGTGGCGAGCGAGGGGAAGATGATCCTGCCCGCCTATGGCGCGTTCACGGGCGGGCTCGACGCCAATCACCCGGAGATCCTGCGCGCGATGGGCGGCAACGCCGCCGCGCTGGTCGCGGTGTCGGACCGGGTCCTGCGCTTCCCGCTGGCGGCCTAGCCCTCGACCAGCCGGGCGCGCATCAGGCCGCGCGCCGAATTGCCGATACAGAAACGCCCCGACAGGTCCTCGACGGTGAGGTCGCCCTCGATGGCGCGATCCTCCTCGATCAACCGGGCGCGAAGGACGCCGGGAAGCAGGCCGCGCGCGAGGGGCGGAGTGACGAGGATGCCGTCCTTCTCGACGAACAGGTTGGTGAAGCTGCCCTCGGTCAGGAAGCCGTCGCCGTCCACGAACAGCGTTTCGTAAGCCACGTCGGGGTCGCGCGCCGCGTCGTAGAAGGCACGGGCGGTGGTCTTGTGCCGGAGCCGCAGATCGTCGGCACCGACAGGCAGCGGCTTGACCTGCACCGTGACGGGCTCGTCGGGCGACGGCGCGATCGGCTTCACCTCGATCGCGATCGCGCCGCTGGGGCTGGCGAGCAGCCGGACCATGGCTTTCTCGCGGTGACCGAAGGTCGCGGCCTGCAATTCGTTGCGCGCATCGTGACGGTCGAAGGCGAACCCCAGTTCCTCCGCCGTATCGCGCATGCGCGCCAGATGCCGCTCGAGGTCGGCGATCCCCTCCATCGGGTCGTAGGCCATCGTTTCGATGAGGTCGAAGTCGTTGGCGGCGTGGTCCACAAAGCTCCCCTTGAGTAAGCACTCGGCCCACTCATCGCGGGGCACCGAGTCGACCACAAGCCCCGATCCCAACCCCAGCCGCGCCTGTGGCCTGCCGGACACGATCTGGATCGTACGGATGAGCACGTTGAATGCCGCATCGCCGTCGGGCGCGATCCATCCCATCGATCCCGTATAGGCGCCGCGCGGATGCGGTTCGAGGTCGTGGAGGGCGCGCATCGCGGCGATCTTGGGGGCGCCCGTGACCGAACCGCAGGGAAAGATCGTCCGCAGCACGTCGATGGCGTCGAGGCCCTCGCGCAGCCGGGCGGTGATGCGGCTCGTCATCTGGTGGACGGTCGGATAGGTTTCGAGCGCGAACAGGTCGGGCACCGCGACGCTGCCCGTTTCCGCGACGCGCGCCAGATCGTTGCGCATCAGATCGACGATCATGAGATTTTCGGCACGTTGCTTTTCGTCGGTCAGCAGCGCCTCGGCCTCGGCGGCATCGGCCGCGGGGTCGCCGCGGCGCGGCGCGGTGCCCTTCATCGGGCGGGCGGTCAGCTCGTTGCCGCGAAGCGTGAAGAACTGCTCGGGCGAGAGCGACACGAGTGCGCCCTCGTCATGGTCGACGACGCCCCCCCAGGCGCCGCCGCCCCGCCCCGCCAGCCGGGCGTAGAGCGACAGCGGATCGCCTCCGTGGCGCAGCAGGCAGGGGAAGGTGAGATTGGTCTGATAATAATCGCCGGCAGCAAGCGCCCGCCCCACCTCGCGCGCCGCGGCTTCATAGTCGCCCCGCGTAATGACGGGACGGGGCGGCGTGCACACCGCCTGCCCCGCTTCCGCTAGCAGGTCGGCACTCGGCACGCGCCGGACCGCATCGTAGATCCCGAACAGGAGGAGCGGCGTCCCGTCGGTGCGGTCAAGGTCTGCGAGCGCGGGGTCGAGCGCGAAGCCCGCTTCGTAGGCGAGATAGCCCGCGACGTGATGACCGGCGCGCGTGGCGGCCCGCAGCCGGTCGAGCGCGGGCACGACCTCGTCCAGTCGGTCGGCGCGCACGATGCCGCGCGGCGCATCGAACAGCCGCATCTTCGCATCGCCCCCGGGCCGTGCATCGTCGAACAGGATCCGCATGACGGCACCAGCCTCTGGACGCGGACGCGGCAGCGCACAAGCGATCGTGCATCGTCCCGCCCTCGCGATTCCTTGCCGCGACCCTCGCCATCTGCTTTTCATGCGCACGATTGTTCGATGGAGATGTTGATGCGCCCGTTCCTTGCTTCCACCGCGCTGCTGGCCGTCCTGGCCGCCGCGTCCCCCGCGCTCGCCCAGGACCGCGACGATGTCGCCGAACGGGTCGAACGGGTGCTGTCCCGGACTCCGCTGATCGACGGACACAACGACCTGCCGATCCAGGTTCGCGGGCAGCGCGATTTCTCGGTCGAGGGGCTGGAGGCGGATACCCAGCCGCTGATGACCGATCTCGCCCGCATGCGCGAGGGGCAGGTCGGGGCGCAGATGTGGTCGGTCTATATCAATGCCGGAATCACCGGCGACGAGGCGATCCGTACCACCATCGAACAGATCGACATCGTCGACCGGATGATCGAGGCCTATCCCGACCAGCTGGCCTGGGCGACGACCGCCAACGCGGTCGAACAGGCGTTCCGCGCCGGGCGGATCGGATCGATGGCGGGGGTCGAGGGCGGTCACCAGATCGGCAACGGCAACCTCGCCGCGCTGCGACAGTTCAAGCGACTGGGCGTGGCCTACATGACGCTGACCCACAGTCGCACCACCGGCTGGGCCGACAGCGCCACCGACGCGCCCCAACACGGCGGCCTCAGCGACTTCGGGCGCGAGGTGATCGGCGAGATGAACCGCATCGGGATGCTCGTCGACCTGTCCCACGTCAGCGAGGAGGCGATGCACGACGTGCTCGACGTGACCGCCGCCCCGGTGATCTTCTCGCATTCGTCCGCGCGTGCGGTAGGCAGCCATCCGCGCAACGTTCCCGACAGCGTGCTGACCCGGATGCCCGACAATGGCGGGGTGGTGATGATCACCTTCGTCCCGAGCTTCCTGTCCGACGCGGTGTGGCAGGCGGACGCGGCACGCGATGCGGAAGAGGCGCGGCTGTCCGCGCTCAACACCGGCAACCCCGACGCGCTCGCGGCGGCGATGGAAGCTTATGACGCTGCCAATCCCGCGCCGATCGCGACGATTTCGGACGCCGCCGATCATATCGACCATGTCGCGCGCGTCGCCGGACACGACCATGTCGGCATCGGCGGCGACTTCGACGGGATCAGCCAGACGGTCGAGGGACTGGACAGCGTCGACGATTATCCCGACCTGTTCGCCGAACTGGTGCGCCGTGGCTGGTCCGACGAAAATCTCGCGAAACTTGCGGGGGGCAACGTGCTGCGCGTGATGCGGCGCGCGGAGCAGGTGGCCGCCGGCATGAGCGACACGCCGCCCAGCCTTGCGACGAGCGATCGCGATGACTGATCCGATCACCCCGCCGCTGAAGGCCGCGATCATTCCGGTCACGCCGCTGCAGCAGAACTGCACCCTGTTGTGGTGCACCAGGACCAACAAGGCGGCGCTGTCCGATCCCGGCGGCGACCTGCACAAGCTGAAGGCCGCGGTCGAGCAGACCGGCGTCGAGCTGGAGAAGATCATCCTGACGCACGGGCATATCGACCATTGCGGACAGGCGAGCGTGCTGGCCGAGGAACTCGGCGTGCCCATCGAGGGGCCGCACGAGGCCGACCGGTTCTGGATCGAGCGATTGGAGGAGGACGGTGCACGCTACGGCGTTCCCGGTAAGCCGTTCGAGAGCGATCGCTGGCTGAACGACGGGGATAGGGTGACGGTCGGCGACCTCGTTTTCAGCGTTCATCATTGCCCCGGCCACACCCCCGGTCACGTCGTCTTCTTCAACGAGGCGTCGAAGCTGGCGATCGTCGGCGACGTCCTGTTCAAGGGGTCGATTGGGCGCACGGATTTTCCTCGCGGCAACCATCAGGACCTGATCGACGCGATCACGACCAAGCTCTGGCCGCTGGGCAACGATGTCCATTTCGTGCCCGGCCACGGACCGATGAGCACGTTCGGCGCGGAGCGGGCGACCAATCCCCACGTGGGCGACGCGGCGCTCGGGAGGGGCTGACCCTCCGGCTTGCATCGAGCGAATATTTCGCTATAGCACGCGCAGCCTAGCGGCCGTCCCGGCGCCTGCCCTTGCACCGGCGCGTGGATGGTCGCTTTATTTTTTGTGCCAAACCAACAGGATAAGGTGCCGTCATGGCCGTCCCGAAAAGAAAAACCTCGCCCTCGAAGAAGGGCATGCGTCGCAGCCATCACGCGTTGAGCCCCAGCGCGTTTCAGGAATGCCCGAACTGCGGCGAACTCAAGCGTCCCCACAACATGTGCGACGCCTGCGGCCACTACAACGGCCGTGAAATCATCGCCCCCGAAGACTAAGCCGACCTAGGTCCGCGTTTTTTTATGGCCAAAACCCCCCGGATCGCGATCGACGCCATGGGCGGCGACGTGGGTCCGCCGGTGATGGTCGAAGGCGCGGCGATCGCGCGCCGCCGCGACCCTGATCTGCGCTTCGCTCTCTATGGCGACGAGGCGCAGCTTTCGGCCGAGCTGGAGCGATATCCCAACCTGTCCGCCGCGACGACGATCTGCGGCTGCGACAAGGTGATCGAGGGTAGCGCCAAGCCCAGCCAGGCGATCCGCCAGTCCAAGGGCACCAGCATGGGCGAGGCCGTGAGCGCGGTGAAATCCGGCAACGCCGACGCCGCGGTGTCGGGCGGCAATACCGGCGCGCTGATGGCGATCGCCAAGCTGGCGCTGCGCACGATGGAGGGGATCGACCGCCCCGCCTTGTCGGCGCTGCTTCCCACGCTGAAGGACGAGGACCTCGTTATGCTCGACCTCGGTGCCAACACCGAGTGCGACGCGCAGAACCTCGTCCAGTTCGCGGTGATGGGCGCGGCCTATTCGCGCACCGTGATGGGCAACGAGCGTCCGTGCGTAAAACTGCTCAACATCGGGACCGAGGCGCTGAAGGGCACCGAGGAATTGAAGGAAGCGGCCGCGCTGCTCAACGAAGCGGACTATCTGCCTTTCCATTTTGCGGGCTTCACCGAGGGCGACAAGATTTCGCGCGGCGAGATCGACGTGGTCGTGACCGACGGGTTTTCGGGCAACATCGCGCTCAAGACCGCCGAGGGAACCGCGCGGTTCGTCACCGACCTTCTGCGCGGCGCGTTCCAGTCGAGCCTTCGCAGCAAGATGGGGTTCCTCATCTCCAAGCCCGCGATGCAGCTCCTGAAGGTCCATCTCGATCCCAACAATCACAACGGCGCGGTCTTCCTGGGTCTCAACGGAATCGTCGTGAAATCGCACGGCAGCGCGAGCGCGAAGGGCGTCGCCAACGCCATTCGCGTGGCGGGATCGATGGTCCGCAACGACATCACCCAGAAGATCCGCACCGACCTCGACACGTTTCGCGCGCGCACGCTCGACGACATGAACGGCGCGACGCCGAACGGAACCCCGGCGTGACCGTTCGCTCGGTCGTCCTCGGCACCGGCAGCGCGCTTCCCGAACGGTGCGTGACCAACGCGGAATTGTCCGAAACGGTCGACACGACCGACGAATGGATCGTCGAGCGCACCGGCATCCGCCAACGCTATATCGCGGGCGAAGGCGAGACGACGTCGACCCTCGCCACCGACGCCTCGCGCCGCGCGCTCGAGGCTGCGGGGATCGGGGCGGACGACATCGATCTCATCGTTCTTGCCACCGCGACCCCGGACGAGACCTTTCCGGCCAGCGCCACACGGGTGGCGGCCAACCTCGGCATCGCCGACTGCATCGCGTTCGACGTGGCGGCGGTCTGCACCGGCTTTCTCTACGCGGTCACGGTCGCCGATTCGATGCTCAAGGCCGGACAGGGCCGACGGGCGCTGGTAATCGGCGCGGAAACCTTCAGCCGCATTCTCGACTGGGAAGACCGCGGGACATGCGTTCTGTTCGGCGACGGCGCGGGGGCGATCGTGCTGGAGGCGCAGGACGATACCGACCGCGGCATCATCGCCGCGCGGCTCCATGCGGCGGGCGAACATCACGACATGCTCTATGTCGACGGCGGCCCTTCGACGACGCAGACGGTCGGGCATTTGCGCATGCGGGGGCGCGAGGTCTTCCGCCACGCGGTCGTCAATCTTGCGGCGGTTTTGCGCGAAACGCTCGACGCGGCGGGCCTTGAACCAAGCGACGTCGACTGGATCGTCCCCCACCAGGCCAACGCCCGCATCCTCGAGGCGACCGCGCGCAAGCTGGATCTGCCCGCCGAGAGGATGGTCGTCACCGTCGACCGCCATGCCAATACGTCCGCGGCCTCGGTGCCGCTGGCGCTCGACCTGGCGGTGCGCGACGGGCGCATCCAGCGCGGCGACCTGGTTCTGCTCGAGGCGATGGGCGGGGGATTCACCTGGGGTGCGGCCGCGCTGCGCTATTGACGCGCCCTCTTGTCAGAACGTCAAAAAAGACGCTAGATCAACCCGTTGACGACCGACCCGAGGCAGGCCTAGAGTCGCCTCGACGACAGTTTTTCACGGGGGGCTTAGGAACGACCATGGCAGATGCAGGCATCGCCCGCGCGAGCGGGAACGCAACCACCGAACCGAACACGATGACGCGCGCGGATCTCGCCGATGTCGTCCACCTCAAGCTCGGCCTCAGCCGCGCGGAGTCGGCCTCGCTGGTCGAGCGGGTGCTCGCGCACATGTGCGAATCGCTGTCGAACGGCGACAATGTGAAGATTTCGGGCTTCGGCAGCTTCATCCTGCGCGACAAGGGCGAGCGGATCGGCCGCAACCCCAAGACCGGCGTCGAAGTGCCGATCGCGCCGCGCCGCGTGATGACCTTCCGCGCCAGCCAGATCATGCGCGACCGGATCGCCGGCTAGGCGCGACGCGGTGGCCAGGGCCACGTCGAAGGATTCAGGCGCCTTCCGCACCATCGGAGAATTGTCCGAGGAAATCGGCGTGGCGCAGCATATTCTGCGCTACTGGGAAACGAAATTCCCGCAGCTGACACCGCTGAAACGCGCGGGCAATCGCCGCTATTACCGCCCCGCCGACGTCGAAACGGCGCGCGCGATCGACCGCCTGGTCAACCGCGAAGGCTATACGCTCAAGGGCGCGCAGAAGGCGTTGCGCACCCTCTCCGACGAACCCGACGCAGCGAACCATGCCCCGACCGCGCCGGTCGACCATGCCGACGCGCCCGCCCCCGCCGTCGATGTCGCGGCGCTGAGGGCGCTCCGTAATCGAATCGCCGCCGCGCTCGAAGCCTAGAGGTCGCGCGGGCGGGTGAAGCCCGTCAGCTCCGCACCGCCTTCGCGAAGGTCCGCCCATTCGCCGTCGAATCGCAGTTCGGCCAGCGATCCCGTGGGATATTTGGCGAGCATCCGTTCGCGCGCCTCGCTCGCCCGCCCGTCGCTCAATCGCATGGCAAGCTCATGCATCCCGGGATTGTGCCCGACCATCAGCAATCGCTGTCCGCGCGCCTGGTGCAACAGGTCCAACAGCGTCCGTACGCTCGCGCCGTACAGCGCCTGCACGATCTGCTGGTCGGGGAGGACGTCGGTGACCTTGCGGATACCGCGGACCGTCTCCTGCACCCGCGCCGCCGGGCTGGCCCACAGCATATCGACGGGCGGACGCGTGGCGAGGAAGCGCCCCATCGCGCGGGCCGCTTTCTGCCCACGCGGGTTGAGCGGGCGGTCCATGTCGGCGTGCGAGCTGTCCTTCCAGTCCGACTTGGCATGACGCAGCAGCAAGAGATCAGGCATCGGCATCGGCTCCTTCGCGCACAGGGTGGCGCACCGCACGCAAGTCTTCAATCCGCGCAATCGCCTCGTCGAGCGGAACGCGATCGACCGAAACGCCTTCGGGAAAGGCAGTCATCAGGCGCGAGGGGCTGGCGGCGGAAAGCAGCACGAACGTTCCGCCGTCGCCCTGCCGCCGCACCAGCCGCCCGTAGGCCTGCGCCAGCTTGGCGCGGACGACCCGATCGTCATAGGCGCTTCCGCCGTTCGCGAGCCGCCGCGCTGCGTGCAGGACGGTGGGCCGCGGCCAGGGCACCCGTTCCATGACGACGAGGCGCAGCGAATCGCCGGGCACATCGACCCCGTCGCGCAGCGCGTCGGTGCCGAGCAGACTGGCGCGCGGATCGTCGCGGAACATGTCGACGAGGGTGCCTGTGTCGATCGGGTCGACATGCTGCGCGAACAGCGGGAGGCCCGCGCGCGCCAGCCGGTCGGCGATGCGCGCATGGACCGCGCGCAGGCGCTTGATCGCGGTAAAAAGGCCCAGCGTCCCACCGCCTGCGGCCTCGATCAGCCGCGCATAGGCGCCCGCCAGCGCAGCGACATTGTCACGGCCGACATCGGTCACGACCAGCACCTGCGTCTTCGCGGCATAGTCGAACGGGCTTTTCGCCTCGAACGTGCGGACGGGCGTTTCGAGATGGTCGGCACCGGTGCGGGCGCGCGCCTCGTCCCATTCGCCCTCCCCGCTCTTGAGCGTCGCGGAGGTGACGAGCACGCCGTGCGCAGGCTCGATCACCGCCTTCGCCAGCGGGCGGGTCGGATCGAGCCAGTGGCGATGGAGTCCCACGTCATATTCGCGCCCCTCGACCCGCGCGACCGCCAGCCAGTCGACGAAGTCGGGATCGGCCGGCCCGCCGATCCGCGCCAGCATCGCGATCCAGCCGGCCACCTCCTCGCGCCGCCAGCCCAGCGAATGGATCGCCCCCTCGACCCGCGCGCGCGCAGGCGCATCGAGCCAGTCGGGCGCGGCTTCCAGCACCGCTTCCAGCCGCCGCGACAAGGCTGCCATCGGCTTGGCCAGCGCCTCCAGTGCCTCCAACGCACCGCTCGCCGCCTCCACCAGCGCGCCGTCGGGATCGACGAGCGCGGTTTCGAGGCCATAACCCGCGTCCTGCGCCTTGGCCCGCGCATAGGTCGTATCGCGCACCGCCACGAACAGCTTCTCGAACGGTCCCCACGGGTCACGCTCGGCCACGCGCTGGGGCCATCCTTCGCTGTTCAGCGCCTGCGCCGCCTCGACGATCTGGTCGATCGCCTGCGCGCCTTCCTCGTCATAGCTGGCAAGATCCATCAGCCGCGCCGACAGTCCGCGCCGCCGCCCGCGATGCTTGCCCTCCGGACCCACGATCCAGCGCCGAAGCTCGATCGCCTCGCGCCCCGTCAGCGCGGCGGAGAAGGTGCTGTCGGCGGCATCGAACAGGTGATGCCCCTCGTCGAACACGATCCGCGTCGGCGAATCGGGTCGCTGACGGGCCGCGTTGACGAGGACGAGCGCATGGTTGGCGATGACGAGGTCGGCATGCCGTCCCGCCCGCTCGGCACGCTCGATGAAGCATTGGCGATAGTGGGCGCATCCGGCGTAGACGCATTCGCCGCGCCGGTCGGTCAGCGCGGTGGCGCCCGCACGGCGGAACAGGCTGGGGAGCCAGCCGGGCAGATCGCCCCCGACCATGTCCCCGTCCTTCGAATAGGCAGCCCAGCGCGCAACCAGCTGCGCCAGCACCGCCGCGCGTCCCTGGAATCCGCCCTGCATGGCATCCTCGAGGTTGAGGAGGCACAGGTAATTCTCGCGCCCCTTGCGCACCACGATGCGTTCCTTACGGCGCTCATCGTTGGGTTCGATCCGCGGCCCTTCCGCGTCCAACTGGCGTTGCAGCGCCTTGGTGTAGGTCGACACCCAGACGGTTCCGCCGGATTTTTCCGCCCACACGCTGGCGGGGGCGAGATAGGCGAGCGTCTTGCCGATCCCCGTTCCCGCATTGGCGAGCAGCATGTTGGGCTGCCCTTCGCGCGGGCGGGGGTCGAAAACGGGCGCGATCTGCGCCGCCATCGCGCGCTGGCCCTCGCGGCCCTCGGCGTCGGGACCGAGCAGGTTGGACAGCCGGGTAAGGCTCTCGACCTCGTCGACGCGCACGGTGCGCGGCGGGTCGGGACGTGCCTCCTCGTCCCATTCGGGCAGACGCGAGAACAGGCTGCGTTCCATCTCGCCCGGTGTCTTGAGACGTGCGCCGACCAGTTGCCACCAGCTCCATCCGTGCCGACCCAAGGCACGCGCGACCGTCCACGCGCCCTCGCGCTCGGCCCAGTCGGGCGCCTCCATCGCCGCCAGCAGCGCGGCCCCGATCCGCCCGAGATCGGCGGCGGCCTGTTCGGGGTCGTCGCTCGCCTCGAGCCCGCAATGCCGTTGCAATCCCGTCACCGTCGGGACCACGAAGCGCGCCGGATGGACGAAGGCGAACAGCTCGAGCAGGTCGAGGCCCGATAGATCCGCGCTGCCCAATCGCTCGCCCACCATCGGGGCGTTCAGAAGCAGGTGCGGGGTCGCGGCGGCCCGCTGCAGCGCCTCGCCCCGACCGACGCTGCGCACCCTGCCCTCGCCATCGGCGATCCACATGCCGGCATGGGTGGCGTGCAGCGCGGGAAAGGGCAGGCGGTCGGTCACGGAGGCGACGATGGCGCGGCAGGAACGAAAGGGCAACGCTTCGCTCCGCAGTTGAAGCCGCCCGGCTTTCGCTCTAGCGCCAGCGAATGATCGATCCCGCCGAACTCTCCGCCGCCGCTCGCAATTCAAAAGCCTGGCCCTACGAAGAGGCCAAGCGGCTGGCGAAACGCTTTCCCGACGGCAAGGACGGGCCGGTGGTGTTCGAAACGGGCTACGGCCCCTCGGGGCTGCCGCACATCGGCACGTTCAACGAAGTGCTGCGCACGACGATGGTGCGGCGCGCGTACGAGGAGCTGATGGGCTACGCCGCCGAGGACGGGCGCACGCGGCTGATCGCCTTTTCCGACGACATGGACGGGCTGCGCAAGGTGCCCGACAATGTGCCCAACGGCGACCGGCTCGCCGACCATCTGGGCAAGCCATTGAGCCGCATCCCCGATCCGTTCGGCAGCGATCACGAAAGCTTCGCGGCCCACAACAATGCGATGCTGCGCGACTTTCTCGACCGCTTCGGATTTGACTATGAATTCGTGTCGGCAGCCGACCGGTATGAAGGCGGGGGGTTCGACGAGGCGCTGCGCGGCGTCCTGCGGAACAACCAGGCGATCCTCGACATCATGCTGCCGACGCTGCGCGAGGAACGACGCGCCACCTATTCCCCGATCCTGCCGGTCAGTCCCACCACGGGCCGCGTGCTGCAGGTTCCGGTCGAAATCGTGGACGCGGACGCGGGAACGATCGCCTTCACCGACGAAGACGGCAGCCGTGTCGAACAGTCGGCGCTCGGCGGCCAGTCCAAGTGCCAGTGGAAGGTCGATTGGGCGATGCGTTGGGTCGCGCTGGGCGTCGATTACGAGATGTACGGCAAGGACCTGACCGACAGCGGCGTGCAGTCGGGACGGATCGCCAAGGTGCTGGGCGGAAAGAAGCCCGAAGGCATGATCTACGAGATGTTTCTCGACGCCAACGGCGAGAAGATCTCCAAGTCGAAGGGCAACGGTCTGTCGATCGAGGAATGGCTGACCTACGGCACGCGCGAGAGCCTGTCCTTCTACATCTATCGAGAGCCCAGGAAGGCCAAGAACCTGCACCTCGGTCTCGTCCCGCGCGCGGTCGACGAATATTGGCAGTTCGTCGGCAACTATTCCGACCAGCCGCTCGACAAGAAGCTTGGCAATCCCGTGCACCATGTGCATTTCGGCGACGTGCCCGTGGACGTGCCGCCCATCACCTACGGCCTGCTCCTGAACCTCGTCAGCCTGCCGGGCGTGCAGGACAAGGCGCTGGCGTGGAAGTTCGTCCAGCGGTACGCGCCCGACACGTCGCCCGAGGCCAATCCCCGGTTGGACGAGATGATCGGGCTGGCGGTCAATTATGCGCAGAAGTTCGTGGTCCCGCGCCTTGAGCGCCGCGCGCCCGAAGGCGTCGAGATCGCGGCGCTACGCGACCTCGGTGCGGAACTCGAGCAGGCGGATGCCGACGCCACGGCGGAGGAGTATCAGAATATCGTGTTCGAGGTCGGCAAACGGCACGATTTCGCCAGCCTGCGCGACTGGTTTCGCGCGCTCTACGAGACGTTGCTCGGCAGCGAACAGGGGCCCCGCATGGGCAGTTTCATCGCGCTCTACGGCGTGGCGGAAACCCGCGCGCTGCTCGCGGACGCGCTGGCGCAGGGTTGAACAGGAAAGGGCCCGCCGTTTCCGGCGAGCCCTTCGATGCTTCCTCTCCCGACGATTGCGTCGGAAACAGGACTATTCCTCTTCGTCGGAGCCCATCGGCTTCTTCGACTGGACGGGATCGGTCGGCTGCTTGCCGCCCGACTGCGCCACGTCGGGCGCGCCCTTCTTCTCGACATAGTCCTTGGCGCCGACCGCATTGGCGCCCGCGCCCTTCTGGCTGTCGGGCTGGTTGGTCTGCGCGACCTCGCCGGTCGACTGGACCGAGGGCCCGCCGGTATGTTTCTGGTTGGGGTTGGAATTGACGTCAGCCATGTTGCTTCTCCTTTGCCTTACCAAAGGATGAGCCCCGTTCGCCGTTCCCAAAAGAAAGGGGCGCCGACCTTTCGATCGACGCCCCGTGACGCTTTTGCGTCCCCGCGCTTGCTTACCAGAAGAAGTCGTAGATGATGTCCACCACTTCGCCCGTGTAGATATCGACGAGCATCGCGTCGTCGTAATAGCGGACCCAGCGGTACGGTCCCCAGACTTCGGGCAGACGATACTGCCACGGATCGTTGATCCAGTAGCGGTTCGAATAGAAGCCCGAGTGCAATCGACTGCCGATCCCGTAGCGGCTGTAGTTCCACCCGAACGGGTCGTAGTAGAAGCCGATGCGGAACAGCGAACGGTTGCGGTCGCGATAGTGGCGCCAGTTGTAGCGGCGGTCGTTGCGCCAGTTGTCGCGGTTCCAGCGGCGATATTCGCCGCGATGGTCGCGATAACGGCTGTCGCGCTGGTCGCGATAGACCGTCCGGCCGTCGTTGTAGACGCGGCGCGCCCGTTCGACACGGCCGTCGCGGCGCTGGTCGCGGGCCCGATCGAGGCGGCGATCCCCGCGACGTTCGGCCTGACGCGCCTGTTCGAGACGGCGATCGGTGATCCGGTCGGCACGGCTACCTTCGCCACGGCGATCGGCCTGGCGCTCGGCGGCGCGGGCGCGATCGAGGCGACGATCAGTACGCTGCTCGGCGGCACGGGCGCGTTCGACGCGGATCCGGTCGGCCTGCTGCGCGGTCAGTCGCTGGTCGCGCGCATCGATGCGGCGTTCGACGCGCTGCGCCTGCTGGGCGCGGTCCTGGCGACGCTCGGCGCGCTGGTTGCGGTTGTCATCGCGGCGTTCGCTGCGACGATCCTGCCGCGCGGCGCGACGCTCGGAGCGGTCGGGCTGGCTGGCGGTTTCGACGCGCTGGCTCTGGCGCACGACGCCGCTGCGCGTGGAGCCGCGGTCGCTGCGGGCCTCGCCGCGGTTGCCGCGTCGTTCGCCGCGTGCCTGGCGCGGTGCGGGCTGTTCGGCGCCCTGCGCCCTTTCGGCGCGGTCGCTGGATCGTTCGGTGGTTTCGGCTTCGACCGCTGCCGGCGCGGCAAGCGCCATCGCGAGCACGAAGGTCAATGCAGTGCGCATGGGCGCTCTCCTTATGGACTACTCGTTACTACGCCTTCCGTATCGCCGATTCCATCTGACCCTAGGCTGAACCCGTTGGTCGTTTCGGGTTCAACATCATTCGAGGTGCTGCGGATCGCGCCGGCGGCGACGCGGGCGGCCTCGGCGATCCGGGGACCCGCGCCGCACGGGCAGCGATTGGGGATGGCGGCCAGTTCGGCATCGCTCGGCGCCACGTTGACCTGGAGCAGCCCCGCGAGGGCGCACAGGAACCCCGGATCGCAAAAGCCGCACATGGTCGGCTGCACCGCGATCCAGGCGGCGAACAAGGGATGATCGGGGGGCAGGCCCTCCACCGTGACGATCTGCGCCCCCTCCGCGCGGGCGATCGACAGGGAGCAGCTGCGCACCGCCTGTCCATCCACCAGAACGGTACAGGCATGACAGCTCCCATCGTCGCACCCATGCTTGGGGCCCGTCAGGTTCGCCGCATCGCGAAGCGCGTGCAGCAGCGGCGTCTCGGGGTCGAGGTCGAACGCCAGCGGCTCGCCATTGATCGTCATGCGGGTCATTGCCGCCACGCTAGCCCCAAAAGCCTAGCTTGCAAGCGGCTGCAGCGGGGATAAAGTCAGGTCGCATGGGGGTAATCGAGACAAAGCGGGGACGGATCGGGGTCTCGACGCGGGGCCTGGGTCGCGACGGCGACGGCCTGCCTTTCCTGTTCCTGCACGGCGTCGGGTCCGACCGGACCGTGTGGCGCCCGCAGCTCGACCGCTTCGGTGCGACGCGCGGCGCGATCGCCGCCGATTATCCGGGCTACGGGGCGAGCGATCCGGTGCCGGACGCGACGCGCACCGACTATGCCGAAGCGATGATCGCGCTGCTCGACGCGCTGCAGATCGGGCGAGCGCATGTGTGCGGCCTGTCGCTCGGCGGGATCGTCGCGATGCTGATGGCGCTCGACCACCCCAATCGTGTCGCGAGCCTCGTGCTGGCCGACACGTTCGCGGTGCATCCCGACGGACGCACGATCCACGACGGTTCGCTGGCCGCGCTCGACGAGATGGGGATGGAGGGACTCGCCAACAGCCGGGTCGACCGGCTGCTCGGCGACGAACCGCCCGAGGGACTGCGCGACGAGGTCATCGCCACCATGACGCGGATCGATCCCGACGCCTACCGCCTCGGCGCCCGCGCGGTATGGCTGGCCGATCTGTCGGAAAGGGTCGCGGCGATCGACTGTCCCACGCTCGTCCTGTGCGGAAGCGCGGACGTGGTGACGCCCCCCGCCCTGTCCGACGCGCTGGAAGCGGCGATCCCGGGAGCGCGCCGGGCCGACATTGCGCAGGCCGGCCATCTGCCCAACGCGGAACGCAGCACCGCCTTCAATCGCATCGTCGAGGATTTCATCGCCGGCCTCGGCGACTAGGTCGAATCTTTCCGCCCCGTTAACCGTGTTGCGTAGGAGGATGTTCGCCTCCGTTTGCGACAAGCGGGGCGATGTGGAAGCCGTTCGCCCTTGCCGCCGCTGTCCTGCTCGCCCCCGCGAGCGCGGATGCCATGCCGAACGAGCAGTACCGCGACGCGCCGCCCGCCGCGCTCGCGACCAGCGCGCTGCCGAGCGTGAACCGTGCCGCTTCATCCGCGCTCGATGCGGTCCTCGCACGTCAGGGCGGTCAGCGCGCCGGCTCGATCACTCCCGTCGCGATGCGCGTTCCGATCACCGCAAGCGCGTCCCCTCGCTTGGCGCATGCCGCACGGCCCGATATCTTCGGGAGCATTGCGCTTTCGCTCGCCAGCACGCCGTTCGACGCACGCGTTCGTGAAAGTCTCGAGGCGACAGCGCTCGGCGAAGCCGACAAGGTCGCGCGCTCGCTTCGTCGTCTCGACCGGTATGACGCCATCCTCGCCGCGAACGCCTTCGTGAATTCCAAGGTCGCCTTCGTCAGCGACGATCACGCGCACGGCAGCCCCGATCACTGGAGTGCGGCCGCCGAGACGCTTCGCCGCGGCACCGGCGACTGCGAGGATTATGCGATCGCCAAGCTGCAATTGCTCCGCGCCGCCGGGTTCGATGCGGCCGATCTGCATTTCGTGATTCTGAAGGATCTGGCCCGCCGTGCCGATCATGCCGTTCTGGTCGTGCGCCACGAGGACCGCTTTCTCGTCCTCGACAACGGCACCGACCGACTGCTCGACAGCGATGCGGTGCGCGACTACCGGCCCGTCTTCACTTTTTCCGGAAATCGGGCCTGGACCCACGGCTATACGAAGCCCCGGGTAGCGCCTCTCTTCGCGCCGACCCGGCTGACCCCCGACCTGCGCGTCGCCAGTCTCTAGCGTTCGCGCAGCGCTTCCGAGCGCGCCTTGTTCAGCGGTTTCAGCAGGTAGGCGAGGACACTCTTGCGACCGGTGATGATCTGCGTGTCGGTCATCATCCCCGGGGTGATCGGAAGGCGCGTCGATCCGGCGGTCAGATAGGCGCGTTCGGTCTCGACGATGACGTTGAAATAGGCTTCGCGTTCGACTTCGTCATAGATGCTGTCGGCACTGACCTCGACCACCTTGCCCTTGAGGCCCCCGTAGGTCGAGAAATCGTATGCGGTCACGGTGACGAGCGCATCGTCGCCGACCGCAACGAAGGCGATATCGGAAGGGCGGACCCGCGTCTCGACGAGAAGCTTGTCGCCGACCGGAACGACTTCCATCACGCTCTCGCCAGCGTTCACGAAGCCGCCGATGGTGGTCACGGCCAGATTGTTGACGACTCCGTCGACGGGCGAACGCAGCTCGGTCCGTGCGACCCGTCCCTCCGCCCCCCGGCTCCGCTCGCGATTGACCGCCAACTGTCCCGCGACCTGGCTTCGTTCGTCGAGCGCCTGTTGCTGGAAATCGGCGCGCGCTTCGGCGGCCTGGGCATTGGCTTCGGAAACGGCGGCCTGTGCTCGGCGCTGCTGTTCGCGCGCGGCGTTGATCCGACCTTCGAGGTCGATCACTTCGCGGCGGGCGTCGGAAAGGTCGGTCTGGGGTACGATGTTGCGGGCGGCGAGCGGTTCGAGCCGTCCGACATTCTCGCGGGCGAGGCGCAGCGAGGACGAAAGGCTGTTGATGGTCGCGACCGCTTCCTGCGCGTCGGCCTGCGCCTGGCGGGCCTGGGCATTGAGGGCGGAGACCCGACTGCTGAGCGCCGAGCGCCGCGCCGCGATGACCGCACCCTCGACGCCGCAATCGCCGCCGACGCAATTGAGGCTGCCCCCCGTTCCCTCGGCGCGAAGACGCGCCTCGCGCTGCTGGAGGCTGCGGGTCTCGGCGGCGATTTCGCCGAGTTCGGAGGCGCTTTGCGTATCGTCGAGCCGCGCGAGCAACTGTCCCGCCGCGACCCGTTCGCCGGACCGGACCATCAGTTCCTCGACCACCGCCGGTTCGCTCGACTGGATCAACTGCACCTTCGATGAGGGAATGACCTGACCCGGCCCGCGCGTCACCTCGTCGACCTCGGCGATCAGTCCCGCCCAGATCAGGAAGGCCGCGAAAGCGCCGGTGACGAGCAGAATGATCGTCCGCGCCGCGCTCGCGGGGCGACGTGCCTTCGTGTCGTCGGGGGCGATGAAGGAAAAGGCGTTCATCAGCGAACTCCGTCATGCAGCGTGACGACGGCGACGACGTGTGTCGTCACGCCATGCTGCTGCTTCGCCACGCGCTCGGCGGCGCTTGGCATATCGGTGGGATCGGGAAGGCTCGGGCGCCATTCCTTGGTCATGTCGACGAGCCCGCCGACATCGTTGGCGGCGCGGCGGATGGTCGGGTCCTCTTCCCGGGTCGGAAAGGGTGCCGGGGCGACCGCCTCGGCCAGTTCCTCGATCGCGTCGAAAACCACGGGCGGAGCAGTGCGCTGCAGCGAGGCGATGCTGTTCGGTTCGCCGCGATACGGATCGTCGAACGCGGCGGGACGGCCCCATCCGCCCGGCCAGCGATAGAAGATATGCGCCCCGACCTTGTGCGTCTTGGCGAGCATCGGGGCCCAGCGCGGCGCGACATAGTCGGCATGATAGTGCGTCGACATGCCGACGCTCGGCTCGACCTTGCCGTTGAGGGCGTCGGCAGCAATCTGGCGGGCGCGGGCCCATGCCGCCGTCGCGGGGCGGCGGTCGAGCGATCCGTCGCAAGTGAAGCTGAATTGGCAGACGGGTTTCTTGGCGCCCTCGTAGACCACCGCGCAGACCGAGGAAGGAAAGGCGGGATGGCGCACGCGGTTGAGCACCACCTGCGCAACCGCGCGGCGGCCCTCGATCGGTTCGAACCCGGCTTCGTAGTAGATCGCCTGGGTGAGGCAGAGTTGCGCGCGGGCGAAGGCGTCGCTTCCCGCCTTCAAGCCCGTAAAGCCGCGCGCGGCGGGATTGGGACCGGCGGCGAAGGGCAAGTCGGCGTTAATGAGTTCGGCACCCTCTCCGAGCGCGGCGACGGCGGCGACCGCTTCCCCGGTGGCGGCATCGATGACGTCGGCTTCGGGGGCGGAAACGGTTTGCTTCAGGTTCGCAGGTTCGGCGGGGGTCGGCCGCGGCCAGGCAAGAGCGCCCACCAGCAGCAGGGCGACCAGCGCCGCACCGATCCGTTCAAGCGAGAGGCCAGTATCGCTCTTCACGCGGCGGCTCCTTCGCTCTTGGCGGCGGCACCCAGTTGCGCCAGCACCTCGTCGCGCGGACCGTCGGCGACCACGCGTCCCTTGTCGATCACGACCAGCCGCTCGACGATGCGCAGCATCTGGTGGCGGTGGGTCGAAACGACCAGCGCCTGATCCTTGGCGATGGCGGCATCCAGCTTGTCGATGAAATAGCGTTCGGTCTGCGTATCCATGGAGCCGGTGGGTTCGTCCAGAAACAGCAGCTTCGACGGGCGGACGAGCGCGCGCGCCAGAACCAGCAGCGATCGTTGTCCACCCGACAGTCGCGCGCCGCGCTCCCCGATGTCGAGATCGAAGCCGGCGGCACCCTGCGCGAGGAAGATGTCCGCGCCGGCGCGGCGGACTGCGTCGACCAGATCCTCGTCGCTCGCCCGCGCGCCGCTCAGAAGAAGATTGTCGCGGACCGTGCCCGAGAACAGTTCGGCATCCTGCCCCACGTAGCGGAAGGCCTCGCGGAGCTGGTGCGGATGATACTGGCGGCAGTCGAGACCGTCGACGAGCATGGCGCCGTCGGTCGGCGCGTAGAGGCCGCAGATGACGCGGCCGAGCGTCGATTTGCCCGACGCTACCCGTCCGATGATCCCGACCCGCTCGCCAGGGCGAATGGACAGCGAGACCTGCGAAAGGCTGTCCCCGGTGGCGTTGGGATAGCGGAAATCGACGTTTTCCAAGAAGACCACGCCCTCGCGGATCTCCGGCGCCATCGACCGCGCGCCCGCGCTTCGTTCGTCCGGCAACTGCATCATGGTCTGAAGACTGTCGAGCGTCGCTCCAGCCTGCTTGGCCCGGGTCATCAGCAGTGCGAACTGCCCGACTGGCGCCATCGCGCGGCCCGCGATCATGACGATGGCGATGATGGCCCCCATCGTGATGTCGCCGGCATGGAACAGGTAGAAGCCACCGATGATCAGCCCGACGCTCATCGTCTGCTGCGCAATCGCGGCAAGATTGACAGCGACCGCCGTCAGCCGGCGCATCCGCTCCTGCGTGTTCGCGGACATGCCCGCGAACCGCTGCCAGCGACCGAGCATCTGGCCCTCCGCGCCGGCGGCCTTGAGCGTTTCCGCTCCGCCGACCGATTCGACGAGGATGGAATGTTGCAGGCTGGAATCGGCCTGCGCGTCGAGCGCGGTCGACCCCATGGCCTTCTGCAGCGACCACCCCACCAACAACATGGCGGTGATGATCCCGATGGGGACGAACACCAGCCATCCCGCGAGGAAGGCGATGAATCCCAGGAAGATAACCATGAACGAGATATCGACGAGCAGGACGACGCTGGTCGACGCGAAGAAGTCGCGGACATTCTCATATTCGGACACGCGGCGCGCGATCGCGCCGGTCGAGCCCTGCCGCGCGGCGAGGGGAAGGTTCATGACCTTCTCGAAGATGCGCTGCGAGAAGCGCGCATCGAGCTTGCGTCCGATCTCGTCGACCAGCCGCGAGCGCGCAAGACGCAGGAGATAGTCGAAGCCCAGCGCGATGGCGACGCCCGCCGCCAGCACCCATAGCGAACTGACCGCCTCGTTCGGGATGATGCGATCGTAGACGTTCATCGTGAAGAGCGGCACCGCGAGCGCGAGCAGGTTGATCACGATCGCCGCCACGATCACGGGGCGAAACTGGCCCCGTGCCCGCCAGATCTCGGACCAGAACCAGTGGCGTTTGGTGGCACGATCGAAGGGCCGCTCGTTGGCGCGCTCGGCGGTGGGATCGGCTTCGACCCGCACCGCACGCCCCACGTAGGCGTTCGCCAGTTCGGCGCGATCGATCCACAATGCTTCCTCAATACCGGGCGCATAGACGAGGACCTGGCTCCCCGATTGCTCGAGCAGCACCGCAGCGCGGCCATGGTCGAGTTCGAGGATCGCGGGAAGATCGCGATCGGTCAGGCGCGACAGGCGCTTCTCGACCGTCTCGCCGCGCATTCCGACCTGATCGAGCGCGGGTTCGATCTGGTGAAACGGAAGGAGACCCGCCTCGTCGAGCGCCAACCCGCCCCGCAATTGCGTAGGCGAAGACGGGCGCTCGTTGCGGCGGGCAAGGAACGACAGGCTGTCGAGGACAGGATCGAGCGCGCGCGAGGCGTCGCTGTCGAGCCAGCTAGAAAAGCTCATATCCTGTCCTCGTCATGCTCAATTGCGCGGCACCGGCGGACCCATCAACGGATAGGGCACGCTGGTTTCGACGCGATCTTCGGGGTCGAGCGGACGCGCAGCGATCCCTCGTTCTTCCATTTCGTAGGTGGCGCGCGCCATCGGCAGCCCCATGGCCTCGACCAGTCGGTTGACCGATGCGAGCACGCGATACTGGGCATACATCTGCGCCAGCTGCGCGGTTTCGTATTGGGCCTGCACGTTGGCGCGGGTGTTCTGCGCGTCCAGCACGTCGAGCAGCGAGCGGCGGCCGACGTTGAACTGTTCGCGATAGGAGGCGAGCAGGTCATCCGAAATGCTCGCCTGCGCGCGCAATTCGTTCACCAGCTGCCCCTGATTGCGAAGCCGCGACCACGCCTGCTGCGCATCTTCCTGCGCCTGGCGCTGGGTTTCGAACAGCCGGGCGTGCGCTTCGTTGGCGCGGGCCTGATGTTCGCGGATGTTGTTGATGTTCGCGCCGCCGTTGAAGAGCGTCCAACGTCCCACGATGCGGGCCTGGTAATCCTCGGTTTCGCCCGCAAAGCCATCGATGTCCTCGCCGTAGCGGGCGCGGCCTTCGAGGTTGATCGAGGGGCGGGTTTCGCCCCGCGCCTTGTCAACAAGGTTGCGCGCCGCGACCAGATCCGCCTCGGCCTCCTCGACCCGCGGGTTCTCGGCGCGGGCCATGTCGACCGCCAGCGTCAACGAGCCCGGAAGCGAGCGGGCAAGATCGGGCGGCATGGTGACGTCGCCGATCGGCGCGCCGACCAGCCGTTCGAACGTGTAGGCGGCCAGCTCGAGCTCTTCCTGCGCCTCGACGACCCGCGCCTGCGCGGCTTCCTGTCGTTCCTGGGCCTGCTGGAGATCGGCGATCGAGATCGAGCCCTGGTCGACCCCGGTCTGGAGATCGCTCGCCAGTGCGGTGTGAAAACCGGCATTGTCCTGGGCAATGGCGACGAGGCGCTGCTGCAGGATATAGTCGATGTAGGCGCGGCTGATATTGAGCGCGACATATTCCGACCGCTCCTCGACCCTGGCCGATGCCGCATCGGTACGGGCGGCCTGGTAGCGGATTTCCGCTTCCCGTGCTCCGCCGTCCCAGAGCAGCTGGTCGACGATCGCGCCGACTTCGAGCGGGGTGAGCGTGTCGTTGGCGATACCGAGCGCGCGGCGGGTCGGGTTTCGCAGTTCGCGCACGCCTGCCGATGCCTCGACCGATATGCGCGGAAGATAAAGCCCTTCGGCCTGCTCGCGTTCGTAATAGGTCGCCTCGCGGTTGAAGACCGCCTGGCGGATTTCCGGATTGGTCTCGAGCGCCATGCGCACCGCATCCTGCAGCGGCATTGCGGTCGCCGCCGATCCCATCGTGACGATGGAAGCCGTCGCTGCCATCAATCCCATCACCTGTTTCTTCATGACTTGCCCCTTCTGGTCATTGTGATGGGCCGGGCGATCCGGTCCACGATGGACCGCCCGGCCTTCTGTCGGTCAGCCGTTGATCATCGGCGAGCCGGCATCGGGGGCGAGCATCATCGCTTCGGCCCCCATATTCGCGGAAAACTCGGCGGTGAAACCACCCATGGCGCCGCTGTCCCAGATGGGTACGGCGTCGTTTGCGGGCTGGATCATCGCGATCGCCTCGATCGCGTCGGTCCCGCCGACGCTCTCGAGAACCGCCTCGACCGCATCACCCGATCCGTCGCCGACCAGCGCATCCGCGCCGATCGCCTTCAGATCGACCGAGCCCTTTTGGGCGGCCGCCATCATGGCGAGCGCGTCGGCACCCGGCATCATGATGTCGGCGCCGAAATCGGGCGCGGCCATCACGGCCTCCGGAGCGGCATCGGCCATCGGCGCAGTCGGCTCGGCCATCGGCGCCGTCTCGGCGGCGAGGTCCGTGTCGACCGCGACCTTGTCGGTCATCTGCGTCGAGGCGATCGGATCGCTCCCGCCGCCGGCACTGCCGACGAGCAGCGAGGCTTCGGCAGCGAGCGGCGCATCGGGCGCCAGGGCAACGAAATCGAGGCCCTTCATCGCGGCGAAGTCGCCCATGACGATCCCCTCGGCGGTGCCGCCGGGCATCATATCGAATGAAGCCTGGTGGCTGGCCGCCAGGCCAACCCCGATCGCCATCGCCGACACCATGCCCAGCATGTTGGCGGTTTCCATCTCGGCGATCAGGAAATCGTCGTTGGCTGCCACCTGGTGCCCTGCGGGCGCTTCGGCGGTGCCGCCATTGGTGGTCGGGGACGTCGCCGAGCCCTCTACGTTGATGATGAACGAGTCGGTTTCGCTGTCCCCGTCACCGTCGGTCACTTCGATGGTTACCGGGATCTCCACATCGACCGTCTCCTCGTAGATTCCCACGGAAACGAGGTCGACCTTTCCGCCACCCCCCGCATTCACCCCGAACAGTTGGACATCAGCAATAAGCTGGTCCTCCGTTCCCTGGGCACGGAACGTGAAGTTTCTGGATGTGGGCGAGAAGGTGCCGCTCGTGAAGGTACCGTCAGTGAAGTTGATGACGTAGTCGATCGTGGTTCCCTGCATACCGATGAACTCGAATACAGCGTAGCTCGCATCCGGAAGCGTGGCCCCAGACGGAGGCGTATATCCACCCGCTCCGTCAATGTTGGTCAGCGGGCCCGAGCCGAAATCCCACAGCATGAACTGATTGGTGTTGAAGTTCTGGTTATCAACGCCCCAGCCATTGGTCGAACCGTTGACCTCGCCCGGGGTAAGCGAACTGCTGATCGAGCCGCCCGCTTTAAAAACGGTTCGGTCGAAGTTCGACGTATTGAAACCAACGACGACAGCTATGTCGTTGGAAGGCTGCGAAGCTGGCGTCAGGATCTGCGCACTGTTGGGTCCCGAACCGAAGGCGGTGTTCCCGCCAATAGGGACATCTACAACATTGCCATCGAGCGGCTGTTGCATATCGAACGTGTAGGTCCCGTTCGCATTCACCGTGATGGTGAAGACGTCGGTGCCGTCACCCCGCTCGGCGATGAAGACGTTGTCCGCCGTGCCTTCCTGCCGGGTAAGCGTCGAACCGTTCGACGTCAGCCCGTTGAGATCGACATTGATCTGGAACGTCTGTCCCTCGTCGGTCGACACGTCGATCCCGATCGAGCCCGTGAAATCGGCGGTAGAAGGGTTGTTCGAGGTGGTGTAGTCGGGCGATCCGCTGAGGTCGGGACCATCGTCGAGGATCGTGAAGGCGCTCCCGATATCGATGCCCGCACTGCTGCTGTCGCCATCGAAATCGGTCAGCGTCTGGACGATCTCGAGGCTCCCGCCCGACAGGCTGAAGCTCACCGCTTCATTGTCGCTGCCCGTGTTGGGGTGCCAGACGTTCTTCGTCTGAGTGAAGGTGAGTTCCCCGGTCGTGGCATTCACCGCGATCTGGAAATAGGTGTTGCCGGCGGTACGCGCGTCGGGATCGGTGGTGCCGTAGACGACGCCGCCTTCCTCGACGAGATAGATCGGCTCGCCCATGCCGGTCGAGTTCGGATTCAGAGCGAAGAGGCCGGAAGCCACCGGGTCGGTTCCGCTCGCCGTGAGGTCGAGCGAATAGCTGACCGCCCCGGCCGTCGCCGGACCGTCGTTGCCGTAATCGAACGGGGTCGGGCCGAAATTGTCGGCATAATTGGTCGACACGCTGATCGAGGATCCGATGAGGTTGGTCTCGTCGAGCACCAGCGCACCGTCGGCGTTCCCCGGCGTGACGGTCGGCGCGTCGTCGGTGAAGACGATGTTGCCGCCCAGATCGAGCGTGTCGCTCGCGCTCGCCTCGTCGCCGTCGGCATCCTCGATGGTGACATCGACATCGAGCGCGATCTTGCCATCCGGAAGCGCGATGGAATCGCTGCCGTTCGCATGATCGATCGGGCCGGTCTGGGTAACACTGACAACGCCATTGTCGTCCACCGAAACGGTAAAGACGGGCGTTCCGTTGGCAGAGCCGACGACGTCCCCGTCACCGTTCACTTCCAGGGTGATCGGGTTGCCACCCGAGGTCAGACCGCTGTCGCTGTTGGTCACGCTCAGCGAATAGCTCGCGACGTCCGCGGGCCCCTGCCCGTCGGCGCCATAGCTTTTGGTGAGCGTTCCGAACTCCCCGAGAAAGCTTCCGCTCGAAACATCGACGTCGCCAAGCGTCGCGTCGCTCGACACCACCTTCAATGAATTGTCATCGTTGGGCGTCGCGGCGAAGGACAGTTCGGGACTGTCGTCCTCGACCTCGATGGTGAGGGTCGTGTTCACGGTGGCGGTGCCATCGTCCACGGTCACGGGAACGACGATGTCGAACTCGTCCTCGATGGTGCCATCGGGGTGCTGGAGCGGCCCTTCGAGCGTCACGCTGAAGGCGCCGGTGTCGGCGTCGAGCGTGATGGTCAAATAGGGATCGCCATTCATGCCAGCGGTCGCGGTCAGTGTCAGGACACCGTTGCTTTCGCTGACCGGCTGCCACACGAGCGCGGTTCCGTCGGCGGCGCTGTAGCCGGACGGCGGCGTGCCGAAGCCATAGGTCAGAGCATTGCCGTCGCCGTCGGCGAAGGCAAACGTGCCGCTGGCCGTCGCGCTGTTGGTGTCGTCATTGCCGGGCGACCCGTCCGGATTGGGGTCGAACGCGCTCAGCCCTTCTTCCGATACGATCGCGGTCTGCGCGTCGCCGGTCGGGGGCGCATTCTCGTTGGTAATGGTGATCGACAGCACCGCCTCGTCGGCGTCGCCGTCGCGATCGACGAGCGTATAGGTGAACACGTCGTCGAGCGTCTGGCCCTCGTTCAGATCGAGGCCGTCGTCGGGGACGTAGCGATAGCTGCCGTCGGGGCGGATGAAGAGCGTGCCGTACTGGCCATCGACCTCCAATTCTCCGGTCGGCGGCGTGGCGGGCACGGTGACGCTGCCGCCATCGCTGTCGCCCGCAACCGCGCCCACGACCGAGAGGCCGCCATCCGCGCCGCCCACGTCGTTGGTCAGCACATTGCCTTCGACCTCGGCCGCATTCTCGCCCACGCTGTTGTCGTCGTCGATGCCGAGCGGTGCATCGTCGGCAAACGCAAGATTGCCGCCCAGGTCGATGGTTCCGCTTTCGTCCGCCACGTCGCCGTCGCCGTCGACGACGGTGATGTCGTAGGACAGGCCGATAAGATCGTCGGCAAGGGTCAGCAGGTCCGAGCCCGCAGCGTGATCGATCGGCGCGAATTGCGTCAGCACCACGTCGCCGCCCGAGATCGCGACCGTGAAGACCGGATCGGCCATCGCACCGGCAAGATCGTTCGCCGTCGAGGCGTAGACCACGCCGTCGCCACCGACGAACAGGTTGACCGCTGCCCCCTGCGAGGTCAGCCCGCTGGATGCGGCGCCCGACAGGAGAACGAGCGCATAGTCCGCGGTCTCGCCGGCGCGACCGTCGATGCTGTCGACGATCGTATAATCGACGAGGGCGTCGATCGCGATCTGGTCGCTGTTGGACGCGCCGGGGGTGCCGACGTCGGTGGTGGTCGCCACCTGACCGGCGCCGGTTCCATCGCTTTCTGTGACGGTCAGGGTCTGGACGTCGTCGAGGACCTGCACGCCGACCGTCTGGGGCACCGACACGCTGCCGTCGCTATCCACCGCCTCGATCGAAACGTTGAGCGTCGTCGACACGTCTTCGCGGTCATCGAGCGGCTGGTCGATCGGCCCTTCGAGCAACACGTTCAGCTGATAGGTGGCGACGCCGTTCGAGATGCTGACATAGGCGATCGAAAGGGTGATGACGGGATCGCCCACGCCGTTGACGCGACCGACGAGTTCTCCGTCGGCGTTGAGGGCGAATTCGATATCCTGTCCGTCCTGGGTGAAGACACCGTCATAGTCGCCGACGTTCGCTTCGACGAAGCGCACCGCGCCGTCGGGCGTGTCCGGTACGTCGTTGCCGAAGTCGACCTGGAAGCTCGACCCGCCGCTGGCGCTCCCGCTTCCCGTGGTTTCGCTGGGATCCTGCGGCGCGCCGTCGATATTGGCACCCGGCAGTCCGTCCTCGTCCACCTGAACGGTGGGGATCGTGCCGATTTCGGGCGAACCGTCGTCCTGCAGATCGAAGGTGATGGTGCCGGTCGCTTCGTCGCCGTCGCCGTCGGTTACCGTGTAGGTGAAGACCACGTCCGCTTCCTCGCCGGCGGTCGGGGTGTAGGTGAAGACGCCATTCTCATAGCTGAGGTTGGCAGGATCCCCCGACACCACCTCGTAGGTCACGGTGTCGAAGCTAACCCCATCCGCACCGGCCGTGATGACCGTTGCCAGGTCGATGCTGACCGGTCCATCTTCCTCGGGCTGGGCGACGGTCGCGTCGCCCGCGGTGGGCACATCGTCGAGCACGTTGACGAAGAAGCTGCCTTCGGTCGTGTCGGTGCCGTCGCTGTCGGTCACGTCGAACTGGATCTGAAGCCGCAGATCGCCATTCGCGTCGACGAGATCGTTTTCCTCGTTGTCGACATCGGGATGGTCGACCGGGCCCGACAGCGTCACGCGATAGTCGTAGGTCGCGACGCCGGCGGCATCGACGCTCGCGCCGGTGATCTCGATACGGATCACTTCGTTGCCGTCGGCCGTACCGACCAGGTCGCCATTGCCGTCGACCGTGAAGTCGATTTCGTTTCCGTCCGAGGTCAGCTGCCCATCGAGATCGTCGGCATTGATGAAGCGGAACGCATCGGTGAGATCGGTCGGCACATCGGCGCTGTAGTCGACGACGATCTGGCCCTCCGAGACACGGCTTTCCGAGCCGTCGACCTCGCGCGGATCCGACTGCAGCGGGTCGCCATCGACATTGGCTCCCGGCAGCCCGTCCTCGTCGACCGTCGCATTGTCCTTCGACACGATGACGGGTTCGCTGTCTTCGCCCAGATTGATGCGAACCTCGGCGATGCTGACGTCGCCGTCGCCGTCGACGATGCGATATTCGAAGCTGACCTGGCCCTCGTCGTTGGTCCCGGGGGTGTAGGTGAAGGAGCCGGCGCCGTCGTAGGTGACGGTCCCGTTCCCGACAATGCTGTCCGCCACGAGGCTGACGCCGGTCGCCAGATCGACGCCGTCGGCACCCGCGGTGTCGTTCCCGATGACGTTCACCTTGACGGGATCGTCGGCATTTTCCGCGTTGCGTTCGTCGTCGCGCGCGGTCGGTACGTCGTCCACGATGGTGATGACCAGCGGCGCTTCGTCGGTGCTGCCGTCGCTGTCGGTCGCGACCACGGTGAACGTGTCGGTTTCCGCGACATTGTCGACGTCGTCGGTCGCCTCGGTCAATTCATAGGTATAGGTGTAGCCGTCGGTGGGATTTCCGGTGACGGTCAGCGTGCCGCTTTCGCCGGTCACAATCCCGCCGTTGGTAACGTCCACTCCGTCGATGACGAGCGTCGCGAGCGTATCGCTGCCGGTCGCGATCGAGATCGTGCCGTCGGCGAACTC